>NZ_JBBOUE010000002.1:5000-6769 GCF_038005925.1 Bacillus sp. EU55 | reverse complement strand
CTAATCGATCGAGGGCTTAACCAAGAAAAGCGGAGGCGAGCGGTTCGCCCCGGCTTCTTCCCAAAACGGTTATCTAGTTTTGAAGGAATGAAAAAAAGTCCTTGACAGCTCAACGCGAATCATTATAATAATAAATGTCTAAAGTGATGTCATTCCGCAGTAGCTCAGTGGTAGAGCAATCGGCTGTTAACCGATTGGTCGCAGGTTCGAATCCTGCCTGCGGAGCCATCGTGGAGAGCTGTCCGAGTGGTCGAAGGAGCACGATTGGAAATCGTGTAGGCGTGAATAGCGCCTCAAGGGTTCGAATCCCTTGCTCTCCGCCATGATTCATCAACATGGCCCGTTGGTCAAGTGGTTAAGACACCGCCCTTTCACGGCGGTAACACGGGTTCGAATCCCGTACGGGTCACTTCTTCGTGGAGGATTAGCTCAGCTGGGAGAGCACTTGCCTTACAAGCAAGGGGTCGGCGGTTCGATCCCGTCATCCTCCACCATTTTCAATCGTTGTGGAGTGGAGCGACGAGCCTTTGCTTCATCGAATTCACTTCGAGTTGCCTCGACGCATCTGGCATCTTTGAATCAGCTTGTAGAGGAAGAGGTAACGGATAACAACGCTAAGAACATTGTGCAAATTAATTTACTTTCCTATCGTCGCGGGGTGGAGCAGTCCGGTAGCTCGTCGGGCTCATAACCCGAAGGTCGCAGGTTCAAATCCTGCCCCCGCAACCAAATTGGTCCCGTAGTGTAGTGGTTAACATGCCTGCCTGTCACGCAGGAGATCGCGGGTTCGAGTCCCGTCGGGACCGCCATTCTTTCAAAATTGTGAAAGATGAAAAATACGGCTCAGCAGCTCATTCGGTAGAGACGAGCATCTGCTTCATCGAATTCGCTTCGAGTTGCCTCAACGCATCGAGCGTCTTTGAATCAGCTGGTAGAGGAAGAGGCACAGAGCAATTCAACGAGCGAGTTAAAAAATAATATATGGCTCGGTAGCTCAGTCGGTAGAGCAAAGGACTGAAAATCCTTGTGTCGGCGGTTCGATTCCGTCCCGAGCCACCATCAAACTATAAATTATGCCGTCTTAGCTCAATTGGTAGAGACGAGCATTCGCATCGTTGAATCTGCTTCGAGTTGTCCCGACGCATCCCACTTCTTTGAATAAGCTTGCAGAGGAAGGGACACCGAGCATTTGATTTCCTCGAATCAGCTTGTAGAGGAAGAGGAACAACCGAGCAGATCATATGATCCAGTAACTCATGTTAAATGTGCCGGCTTAGCTCAATTGGTAGAGCAACTGACTTGTAATCAGTAGGTTGCGGGTTCAAGTCCTGCAGCCGGCATCTTCCATTTTGAAAAAATTCAACTAGCGAAACATGAGCTCAGAAACGAGCGATACATCTTCGAGTTCGCTGCGAGTTGCCCCGACACACTTGACTTCTTCGAATAAGCTTGTAGAGGAAGGGGCAGGTAGAGTGAAATGAAGCTTAGAGTGTTATCTTAACCATGAGCCATTAGCTCAGTAGGTAGAGCAACGAGCGATGCATCATCGAGTTGGCTTCGAGTTGTCCCGACGCATCTTGCATCTTCGAATATGCTAGTAGAGGAAGGGACATCGTTCACTGTGAGTGTATACCCAACCATGAGCCATTAGCTCAGTAGGTAGAGCATCTGACTTTTAATCAGAGGGTCGGAGGTTCGAGTCCTCCATGGCTCATCGTCTTGCGGAAGTAGTTCAGCGGTAGAACACCACCTTGCCAAGGTGGGGGTCG
>NZ_JBBOUE010000001.1:622500-4277883 GCF_038005925.1 Bacillus sp. EU55 | reverse complement strand
TATCCGGCACAGCCCTCCTTTTCTTTAAAAATCAGCGCCCTTTCCCTGTTATAGAACACAAAAAAAGAGCATATGGCTCTGACCATTCGTACACACGAAATGTTGAAAACATATAGTATAGTAGAAAAATAGCTTTTCGACAAATTCCACAAGTTGTGGACAACAATCTACACAAGCTGTGTGAAAACAATCCACAACTTATCCACAAATTGTGGATAAAGAGAATGGACTGGATAAGTAATTAAGAGTTAAAACACAAATATAATATCAAATTAAGCGAGGACTTGCAATGGTTCTCGTAATCTTATCCACAAACCTGACAACTTGTTGAAAAATCTTTGTCCACAGGGGTTAGCAATGTGAAAATGTTGTCGATAACGATTGTGGATATTAAAAAAAGGCCAAAAAATTATCCACATGTCGTTTTTTCGAGGGAGCGCGGCTTTTTTTTGTGCGTTAAAAAAAGGAATATGAAAAATAAGGTTTCTAAACTGGTTAAGGTATGTTATCCTATTATGGTTGTAAGAAATAAAAGCACTGCTGAAGTTGACAATGAATAGGCAGCACAAATATAATAAGTAAGACTGTCTTTAACAGCTATTCCTCGAGGGAGGTGTCATAAATGAAAAGAACATTCCAACCGAATAACCGTAAACGCAGTAAAGTTCATGGCTTCAGAAGCCGTATGAGTTCAAAAAACGGTCGTCTAGTATTAGCACGCCGTCGCCGCAAAGGCAGAAAAGTATTATCAGCTTAGGCCACTGAATAATGTCAGTGGTCTTTTTTCACATTAAGAGAGTGAGATGTCATGCGTCGCCCGGTACTGGAGAAATTTCTTCAGTATTCCGGCGGCCCGTTTTTTTTAGATAGAAATAAAAGTTTCTGCGAGTGAATATCGGAGTGAATTAAAGTGAAGAAGCGAAATCGGTTAAAGAAAAATGAAGATTTTCAAAAAGTGTTTAAACGCGGAACGTCTATGGCAAACCGCCAGTTCGTGCTGTATACGCTTGATCAGCCGAAACAGGAAGAGCTCCGGGTAGGGCTTTCTGTCAGTAAAAAAATCGGCAATGCCGTCGTGCGCAATCGGGTGAAGCGGTTAATAAGGCAGGCTGTTCAGGAGGAAAAAGAGCTGCTCAAGCCGAAAGATTTTATTATTATCGCAAGAAAACCCGCCGGCGACCTCAGTTTTGAAGAAACGAAAAAGAGTCTGCAGCACTTATTCAGAAAAACCTCATTATATAAGAAATCTTCGTCAAAATAGCTCATATTTTGTTTTCTTCACGTTTTTAAAAGCGCTTCCTTTTATTTGGCGAAAAATGAACGCCATTTGAAACTGAAAGATGCTAAAATACATACAAGGTTTATAAAGATTGGTATAGGAGGAAACGTTCTTGAAAAGGAGAATATGGTTACTACTGAGTATGGTCGGTATGCTCGTGCTGCTGGCCGGGTGCTCGAGTGTGAAAGAGCCGATTACGGCGAATAGTCCGCATTTCTGGGACAAATATGTTGTGTATCCATTGTCAGAAGTCATTACGTACGTAGCGAAACTGACGGGCGATAACTATGGTTTATCGATCATCATCGTTACGATTTTAATTCGTCTGCTGATTCTGCCGCTGATGATCAAGCAGCTTCGAAGCTCAAAAGCGATGCAGGCGCTGCAGCCTGAAATGCAGAAGCTCAGAGAAAAATACAGCTCTAAAGATCAAAAAACGCAGCAGAAGCTTCAGCAGGAAACGATGGCCCTGTTTTCAAAGCACGGGGTAAACCCGCTGGCGGGATGTTTCCCGATCCTGATTCAAATGCCGATTTTGATCGGATTCTACCACGCCATTATGCGTACGCAAGCCATTTCACAGCACAGCTTTTTATGGTTTGACCTAGGAGAGAAGGATCCTTACTATATTCTTCCTATCGTTGCCGGTGTGGCCACTTTTGTCCAGCAGAAGCTGATGATGGCCGGAAATCCGACTCAGAATCCTCAAATGGCAATGATGGTATGGATTATGCCGATTATGATCATCGTATTTGCGATCAACTTCCCGAGCGCGCTTTCTCTGTATTGGGTAGTCGGAAACCTGTTTATGATTGCTCAGACATTCCTTATTAAAGGACCTGACATTAAACACGATCCGGAAACGCAGAAAGCGGGAGGAAAGAAAAAGTGAAGAAGGTGACTGCTGCGGGACGGAATGTCGAAGAAGCAGTTCAATCAGGCCTTCAGGAACTTCAACTGACGAAAGATCAAGTAGAAATAACGGTGGTGCAAGAAGAATATAAAGGGTTTTTGGGTATTTTCGGAAAAAAGAATGCGATCGTAGAACTGGAAGAGAAAAGAAATCCTGTTCAGGAAGCGAAAGCGTATTTGGAAGAAATCATCGATTCCATTGCCGGGCCTTCTGAGATTGTGACGGAAGAAAACAAGAAAACAGTCTGTTTTCACATTAAAGGTGAAAAAGCGGCGCTGCTTATTGGCAAAAGAGGACAAACACTCAATGCCCTGGAAACATTGACGCAGCTTGTTTTGAACCGCGGCTCCGGCCAGTATCGCCAAGCCGTTGTCGACGCTGAGAATTACCGGCGGAAAAGAAGAGAAATTCTGGATCAGCTGGCAAACAGGCTGGCCAAGCAAGTGTCGAAAACGAAAAAAGATGTGCATTTAGAACCGATGCCGTCAGGTGAAAGAAAAATCATCCATGACGCGCTGTCAAAGCATCCAAATATCAAAACGTTTTCTACCGGTGAAGGCCGGTACCGCCATCTCGTTATTTCCCATAAAGATAGCAGAAAACCGAAGTCCGGGTAAAATCGGAACTTCGGTTTTTTTATTGGTAAAAATGGCTCTATTCCTAAGCAGAATCGCATTTTTAGCGTTTAAGTTTTTTCTTTTTCGGTCTATGCTGTTGATAAAAAAGGTTTTAGGAAATAAAATTAATTGTTATTCACATGTGGATAAGTTAAAGTAATAAGGGATGAATTTCTGCCTTTGTGGATAACGTAACTTCCACTTCAAACCAAACTATGTTATCTTTTAATTTTGGCGTAAATAAAATTTTTTATATAGATGGAAACAGAGATAAAGAGAGGTGAACAGCATGGATACAATTGCAGCGATTTCAACTCCGATGGGTGAAGGCGCGATCGCGATCGTTCGGCTGAGCGGCCCGGAAGCCGTAAAGATCGCCGACAAAATGTACAAGGGTCCGAAAGGCAAAACGCTCAGTTCGGCAGAATCGCATACCATTCATTACGGGCATATCGCGGACAGCACGACAGGACGGATTATTGAGGAAGTCATGGTGTCTGTTTTAAGAGCGCCCAGAACATTCACAAGGGAAGATGTCATTGAAATCAACTGTCACGGGGGTATTGTGACGGTTAATCAGGTGCTCCAGCTTGCTTTAAGAGAAGGTGCGAGACTGGCAGAACCCGGTGAGTTTACGAAGCGCGCATTTTTAAACGGACGGATTGACCTTTCACAGGCGGAAGCGGTGATGGATCTGATCAGGGCCAAAACGGACCGTGCCATGAATGTCGCCATGAACCAGATGGAAGGACGGCTTTCCGCGCTTGTCCGCCGTCTGCGTGATGAGCTGTTAGAAACACTTGCACATGTTGAGGTTAATATAGATTATCCGGAATATGATGACGTCGAAGAAATGACGCATCAGCTTTTAGTGGAGAAGGCAAGCGGCGTGAAGAAAGAAATCGAGGCGCTGCTCCGTACGTCTGAGCAGGGGAAAATTTTGCGTGAGGGACTGTCTACCGTGATCATCGGCCGTCCGAACGTCGGAAAATCCTCTCTGCTTAACAGCCTTGTCCATGAAACGAAGGCGATCGTAACCGATATTCCGGGAACGACGCGTGATGTGATTGAGGAATATGTCAACGTGCGAGGCGTGCCGCTTCGGCTTGTCGATACCGCCGGAATCCGTGAGACAGAAGACATCGTCGAAAGAATCGGTGTGGAACGGTCACGGCAGGTTCTTAAGGAAGCGGATCTCATTTTGCTTGTGCTTAACCACAGCGAAGAGCTTTCTGAAGAAGATGTAAAATTGTTTGAAGCGGTTGAGGGAATGGACGTCATTGTCATTATGAATAAGACGGACCTTGAGGCTAAGATTGACGCTGAGCGCGTCAAGGAACTGGCGAAAGGCCGGCCTGTCGTCACGACCTCATTGCTGAAAGAAGAAGGCATTCAAGATTTAGAGGAAGCGATTCAGTCGCTATTTTATACAGGAGCGATCGAAAGCGGAGATCTCACCTATGTCAGCAACACCCGTCATATCTCGATTCTGCATCAGGCAAAGCAAGCGATTGATGATGCGCTGAACGGAATTGAACAGGATGTTCCGATTGATATGGTCCAAATTGATTTGACAAGGTGCTGGGAGCTGCTGGGCGAAATCATCGGTGATGCCGTCCACGAAAGCTTAATTGATCAGCTCTTTTCACAATTTTGTTTAGGTAAATAAAAGGGAGGAAAAAACCATGGGGTATGAAGCAGGCCAATACGACGTGATTGTCATCGGCGCCGGGCATGCCGGTGTTGAGGCTGCCCTCGCATCCGCGCGCCAGGGAGCCAAAACGCTTGTTTTGACGATTAATCTTGATATGGTTGCGTTTATGCCATGTAATCCGTCTGTCGGCGGCCCCGCGAAAGGGATTGTCGTCCGCGAAATTGACGCGCTCGGCGGAGAAATGGCTAGAAATATAGATAAAACTCATATTCAAATGAGAATGCTGAATACAGGAAAAGGTCCGGCCGTACGGGCGCTGCGTGCGCAGGCGGATAAATTCCAATATCAGCACGAAATGAAGCATACGCTGGAAAAAACACCGAATTTGACACTTCTTCAAGGGATTGCCGAGCGTTTAATCATTGAAGACGGAGAGTGCCGCGGTGTCATTACGCAAACCGGTGCTGAATATAAGGCAAAAACGGTCGTGCTGACAACCGGAACGTATTTAAGAGGACGGATCATTCTCGGTGATCTGTCTTACTCAAGCGGTCCGAATAACCAGCAGCCGTCTATTAAACTTTCTGAGCACTTAGAGGAGCTCGGTTTTGATCTCGTCCGTTTTAAAACGGGCACGCCTCCTCGTGTCTCAAGCGATTCCATTGATTACAGCAAAACAGAAATCCAGCCGGGGGACCCGGTTCCGCGCGCTTTCTCATATGAAACGGTTGAATACATTACCGATCAGCTGCCTTGCTGGCTGACTTACACGAGTCCTGAGACTCATGAGATCATCGACAGCAACCTGCATCGTTCGCCAATGTATTCCGGTATGATTAAAGGAACGGGACCGAGATACTGCCCTTCGATTGAAGATAAAGTCGTTCGGTTTAATGATAAACCGCGTCATCAGATTTTCCTTGAGCCGGAAGGCAGAAATACGCAGGAAGTATACGTTCAAGGTTTATCCACGAGTCTTCCTGAGGACGTGCAGCAGCGGATGCTGGCGACCATTCCGGGACTGGAAAAGGTGCAGATGATGAGAGCCGGATACGCGATTGAGTATGACGCAATTGTACCGACGCAGCTCTGGCCTACACTGGAGACGAAAAAAATCCCTAACCTGTACACAGCCGGTCAAATTAACGGTACATCAGGTTATGAGGAAGCAGCCGGGCAAGGAATTATGGCAGGGATCAACGCAGGCCGCAAAGCGCTTGGAAAAGAAGAAGTGATCCTCAGCCGTTCCGATGCTTATATCGGTGTATTGATTGATGATTTGGTAACGAAAGGAACCAATGAACCGTACCGTCTGCTGACTTCACGGGCGGAATACAGACTGCTGCTCCGTCACGACAACGCGGATCTTCGTCTGACGGAAATCGGCCACGATATCGGCTTAATTTCTGATGAGCGCTATGAAGCGTTTGAGAAGAAAAAAGCGGCGATCGAGGCAGAGAAAAAACGTCTCTGGTCTGTTATTATTAAGCCGTCTCCTGAGAATCAGGAATATATCCGTTCACTCGGCGGAAGCGAGCTGAAAGACGGAGTGCGCGGCACAGATTTAATGAAACGTCCGGAAATGAACTATGAAACAGTGACAAAACTTGCGCCTGCAGATTCTCCGGTTCCGCAAGATGTGGCGGAACAAGTGGAAATTCAGGTGAAATATGAAGGATATATCGAAAAATCCTTGCAGCAAGTGGAAAAGCTGAAGAAAATGGAAAACAAAAAAATCCCTGATCGGATTGATTATGACGCCATTAAAGGAATTGCTACTGAAGCCCGTCAAAAGCTGAAAGAAGTGCGTCCTTTATCAGTTGCTCAAGCGTCCCGTATTTCCGGTGTCAATCCGGCAGACATTTCAATCCTGCTGGTATACCTGGAGCAGGGCCGTATTGCCAAGGTAGCTGAATAGAAAGGATGACGGCATGAATATAGAGGAATTTACATCCAGTTTAGCGGAGAAAGGGATTTCCCTTTCTGACCGCCAGCTGGAGCAATTCGAGTTGTATTACCGGATGCTCGTGGAATGGAACGAAAAAATGAATCTGACATCCATCACTGAGAAAAAGGAAGTTTATCTCAAGCATTTTTATGATTCGATAACGGCGGCATTTTATATTGATTTTGAAAAGGTCACCACTCTTTGTGATGTCGGCGCCGGCGCCGGTTTTCCAAGCCTGCCCATCAAAATCTGCTTCCCGCATCTGCATGTCACCATCGTCGATTCACTGAATAAGCGGATTACGTTTTTGGAAACTCTCTCTGATGCTTTACAATTAGAGCATACGACATTTGTCCATGACAGAGCGGAGACATTCGGACAGCGGAAAGACGTACGGGAAAGCTTCGATCTCGTGACGGCCCGTGCGGTGGCGCGTCTGTCGGTCCTGAGTGAGCTTTGTCTGCCGCTGGCCAAGAAAAACGGCGTATTTGCCGCACTGAAAGCAGCCGCCGCTGATGAAGAGCTGAAAGCGGGGCAAAAGGCGATTAAAGTATTGGGAGGAGAGCTTGAACAAGTTCATTCCTTTACACTTCCTGTTGAAGAAAGTGAACGGAACATTATGATCATTCGCAAGACGAAAAGCACTCCGAAAAAATATCCGAGAAAACCGGGTACTCCAAATAAATCGCCAATTGAAGGGTAATTTAGACAGCCTGATGTGACAATTCCATCATATTTTCTGCAAAATTGATGAAGATACAGCAGGAAAAACCATGAGAAAATAGAATTATAAAAATGGCAGTTTTTAAAGGTGGTGTAGGTACATGAAGCATTCATTCTCTCGTTTCTTCGGGTTTGGTGAGAAGGAAGAGGAACCGGAGATAGCTGAGCATGATACAAACAAAGAAGAGATACTCGAAATACCGGTACATGCTATCGTTCCCAACCGTTTTCAGCCACGCACCATTTTCTCAGATGAAAAAATCAAAGAGTTAGCAATGACTATCCATACACACGGCATCATTCAGCCGATTGTTGTCAGACATACAGAAGATGAAGGACAATATGAGCTCATTGCGGGTGAAAGGCGCTGGAGAGCGGTACAGACGCTTGAATGGGAGAAGATTCCCGCAATTATTAAAGATTTTTCTGATACGGAAACAGCATCTGTCGCTTTGATTGAAAACCTGCAAAGGGAAGAATTGTCCTCCATTGAGGAAGCTCATGCGTACGCAAGGCTGTTAGAACTTCATGATTTAACACAGGAAGCCTTGGCGCAGCGCTTAGGAAAAGGCCAGTCAACGATTGCGAACAAGCTCCGATTGTTAAAGCTCCCGGAACCGGTCCAGGATGCGATTATGGAGAAAAAAATTACGGAACGTCATGCAAGAGCACTGATTCCGCTCAAACAGCCGGAGCTTCAGGTCACATTGCTTGCGGAAATCATTGAGAAAAGCTTAAACGTCAAGCAGACGGAAGACAGAGTGGTGAAAATGCTTGAACAGAATAAGCAGAAACCAAAGCCGAGACGCAAAGCGTTCAGCAGGGATACAAGAATTGCGATGAATACGATTCGTCAGTCACTGTCCATGGTAGAAGACAGCGGCGTCAGACTGAATACTGAAGAAGAAGAATTCGAAGAGTACATCCAGCTTACCATTCGGATACCTAAATAAAAACTCTCCTGATCAGCAGGGGAGTTTTTATTTTAATCAAAAAACTATTTTGAGATAATGATAGGTACTATACATTATATATGTAAAATTTTATCTTTTTGTGTCGTGAATTGTCTTTTTACAGTCAAAAAAGTCACATTATCGGAGAACTTATATTAGAAAGTGTCTTTTTCGTTTACATTTTTTTCACTTGCTGATAAACAAATTATGAAAAAAATAAAACGCTTTACTCTTTTTTTGATAAGATAGAAACAAGACAGTACATGTTCATGTGAAGGTAGGTGACATCGTGGGAAAAATCATAGCAATTACGAACCAAAAAGGCGGAGTCGGGAAGACGACGACTTCTGTTAATCTGGGGGCTTGCTTGGCTTACATAGGTAAAAGGGTTCTTCTTGTTGATATTGATCCGCAGGGCAATGCAACGAGCGGATTAGGGATTGAAAAAGCCGATGTGGATCATTGTGTGTACGACATTTTAGTAGATGATGCAGATGTTACAGATATTATTAAACCGACTTCAGTAGAGAACTTAGATGTCATTCCGGCCACGATCCAGCTTGCGGGAGCGGAAATCGAATTGGTTCCGACGATCTCACGGGAGGTCAGGCTGAAAAGAGCATTAGAATCAGTGAAACAAAATTACGATTACATGATTATTGATTGTCCTCCGTCTCTCGGGTTATTAACGATTAATGCGCTTACCGCTTCAGATTCAGTCGTTATCCCGGTTCAGTGCGAATACTACGCTCTTGAAGGATTGAGTCAATTATTAAATACAGTTCGGCTTGTGCAAAAACATTTAAATACCGACTTAATGATAGAAGGAGTGCTTCTGACGATGCTTGATGCCAGAACGAATCTCGGCATTCAAGTGATAGAGGAGGTAAAGAAATACTTTAGAGATAAAGTGTATCAAACCATTATCCCTCGCAATGTCCGTTTAAGTGAGGCGCCGAGTCACGGCAAGCCGATCATATTATACGATCCGCGTTCGAGAGGTGCGGAAGTATATTTAGATTTAGCAAAGGAAGTGGCAGCGAATGGCTAAAGGCGGGCTCGGAAAAGGGATTAACGCGTTGTTTAATCAGGTTGATTTGTCTGAAGAGACAGTGGAAGAGATTAAAATCAGTGATTTGCGCCCCAATCCTTATCAGCCAAGAAAACAATTTGACGATGAGTCATTAGCTGAACTGAAGGAATCCATCATTCAGCATGGCATTCTTCAGCCCATTATCGTGAGAAAATCATTGAAGGGCTATGATATTGTAGCCGGCGAACGCCGTTACCGCGCCGCAAAACTGGCCGGTAAAGAGACAGTACCGGCTATCGTGCGGGATTTATCTGAATCGCTGATGCGGGAAATCGCTCTTTTGGAAAACCTTCAGCGTGAAGACTTATCACCGCTTGAAGAAGCTCTGGCATATGACTCACTGCTGAAGCATTTGGATTTAACCCAGGAACAGCTCGCTAAACGGCTCGGGAAAAGCAGGCCTCATATTGCCAACCATTTAAGACTGCTGACGCTGCCGGAAAGCATCCAGAACCTCATTGCAGAAGGTACGTTATCCATGGGACACGGCAGAACCTTGCTTGGTTTGAAAAATAAAAACAAGCTTGAACCGCTTGTGAAGAAAGTGGTTGAAGAACAGCTGAACGTCCGTCAGCTTGAGCAGCTGATTCAGCAGTTAAACAACAATGTTCCACGTGAAACAAAGAAAAAAGAACCTGTTCAAGATGTTGTGTTAAAAGAGCGGGAATCGTATTTGCAAAATTACTTCGGAACAACAGTAAATATTAAGAGACAAAAGAAAAAAGGGAAGATTGAGATTGAGTTTTTCTCAAATGAAGATCTTGAACGTATCCTAGAACTATTGTCTGAAAGAGAAGCGTAAAAACCATCTTTTTTTAAAAGATGGTTTTTTATATACGTCTTGTCAGCTTATGAAACGGACTGAGCCGTTCCTGCCGGCCTTCTGATTTATCTGTCAGCTGTAACCCCTCTGCTAAAACATTTGCCATGCTCATAACAAGATGAAGCCTCGTATTCTGCAGGACAAAATACTCCATAAACCCGCTGACATTGACGATTCCGTTGATATGGACGTCACCGATTTCAGGAAGGTCTTTTTGAACACCTGCTCCGGGCTTCAGCGGTCCATCGCCGATTTGAAATGAGCCTACGCTTTTGACGCGGCCTAAACAAGCATCAACCGCTATAATAAACGGATTTTTATGTAGATGTTGAATATCTTTCAGCTTGTCTTTCATATTGACGGCGTGAACAGGATCTGACAGCGTGCCGTAAACGTGAAATCTGCCTAAATTCATTTTTTCTAACTTTGTTCCTACGAGCGGACCTAATGAATCTCCGGTCGACCGATCTGTACCGATACACACGGTGACTAACGGTCTGCCGGCTGCTTTACGTAAAGATGAAGTAAGGATCGCTTGTATTTGATTCGCAGCAGAAGAATCCGTATGAGATACATATTGTTTTGCCCGTTCTTGAGAAAAAAGCCCGCCTTTTCGATTCATAAGGTTCACTTCCTTGTCATGTCATACGAGTATTACATTGTTGTTTTTGGTGATGTAGGTTGTTTACAGTATATCCAGCGCTGCCTTTTTTTATGCTTATGTCATGATCAGCATGCCGGTTGTTTGAAAAGAGCGGGATAGAAAAAAGAACTCAGAGCAGTTATTCTTTAAGTTCATGAAAGAAATAAGACCATTTGATCTACATTACATATTGCTGATGATCTAATTTCAGCGCTCTTTTTTCTGTAGAAAAGAGGGTAAATCCTAACTGAGCGTAGAGTTTTTTTGCGGGTTCATTTGTTGAGTAACAGAGAGAGGGAGCTGTTCTGTGTCTTTCATCTTTTTTGCTGCCTGGCTGATGGCTTCCGTCAGTAACGCTTTTCCCGCGCCTGACCTTCGATGTTTGGGGGAAATATACATAGAACCGATAACCGCAATGTGTCTTAGGTTAAACAGCGAATGCTTGGAGATCTTGAGGATTCCTATCAGTCTGTCTTTTTCAAAGGCGCCAAGCACGATGGCATTGCCGGATTCAAGCCTCGCGTCCGGGTGATCTTTTAAGCTTTGAGCCTGATATCGGAGTAAGGCTTGGTATCACATACGGTTAAACGCCTGATGTACACGATTTGAGCTCCTTATATAAATAAAATTTTCTGAATAGTCAATCGTCGTTATCATACCATATTTGTCCCATTTGTATGAATGATTGCCGCTGTCACTCAATATAGTAGCAATATGCGGAGATTATCAGAAATTTTATGAGGTGATGAGGGTGTGGAGAGCCGGGATGAAGTGGATGCTGCTCATATTAAGCAGCCAGATTGGGGCTGGGTATGCAAGCGGGCAGGAAATATGGCAGTTTTTCGGTGTCGAAAGCGGACTGGCTATTGTATTGTTTACAGTCATGTTTACGATTTCGGCTTATATTGTGTTGAAGATCAGCTATCGGGTTCAATCAACGCACTTTTTACCTGTGCTTGAGCATCTGATGGGGCCGGCTCTTGCTAAAGTCTATGATGTGCTTATTATGTTTTATTTGTTTTCAATGACGATGGTTATGATTGCCGGCGGCGGTGTGACGCTGCAAATGTACAAGCTGCCGTTTTGGATCGGTATTTTTCTTCTTTGCATTGTGACCGTCGGTTTATTCTTTTGGGATATAAAAGGAATATTATCTCTGAATAGTATTTTGATACCGATTCTTGTAGCGGGGCTGTTATATGCATTGGTCTTTTTTCAGACAACCCATCATTACACGTGGACGATAGATTTGACCCGCCAGTATAATTGGCCGGCAAGCATTACCTTCACGTCCTTAAACATCCTTTCTGTTGTCGCTGTTCTTTCTTCAATCGGGAAAGATATGAAAGGACTGGGAGAAGCGAAAATCGCAAGCGTTGCAAGCGGGCTGATTTTCGGTGTGATTTCATTTGTTTACAATGAAACACTTGTGCAGCTTTCAGGCAGTCTTACACAATATGAGATGCCTCTTTTCGCCGTCCTTGAAGGCGCTCCTTATCCGTTATTTCTTTGTATGGCCGCCGTGCTTTTTTTAGCCATCTATACGACAACCGTGACCGGTCTGTTCGGGCTTTCCAGCCGCATGCTTGCATTTGTGAAATTGCCGAGATGGACGCTCGTATCTCTTCTTTTAGCTGTGATGGTGCCTTTTACGACAATCGGTTTTTCAGATTTGATCGCCATTTTATATCCCATTTACGGGCTTTTAAGTCTTTATTTGCTGGTATGTCTTCTTCTTTACCCTATTTTAGGGAGATGGAAAAAAGTATAATGCTCATTTTGAGTGCGGCCGTTGCTCTTATCCTGTCTTTTTTTGTACAATAAATAAAGCAGTCTATGGAGAGAGGTGAAGGGTCTTGGCGGATAAAGACTTTGGCCTGAATGATATTGTTGAAATGAAGAAACCGCATCCTTGCGGTGAAAACAGGTGGCAAATCATCCGGATGGGAATGGATATTCGGATCAAATGCACGGGTTGTTCCCACAGTGTCATGATTCCGAGAAGAGATTTTGAGAGAAAGCTGAAAAAAGTACTCGTCAAGCATGAGGAGCCTACATCATAAGGGCTGGCGCTCATGCTTTTTCATATAGAGGAGAGGAAGAGGCCCGATGAGCAAAGTGCATCAGTCAGCGTGCCCGCTGAATTGCTGGGACAGCTGCGGCTTTTTGGTGACAGTTGAGGATGGAAAGGTGACGAAAGTAGACGGAGACCCGAATCATCCCATTACGGAAGGAAAAATTTGCGGCCGGGGCAGAATGCTGGAGACGAAAACGAATGCGCCGGAACGGCTTCGTTTTCCTTTAAAAAAGAAAGACGGCGAATTTGTCCGCATTTCCTGGGAGCAGGCGTTAGATGAAATCGCGGAAAAAATGGCGGTGATTAAGGAGACGTTGGGCACTGCCGCAGTGCTGCACAGTCATGATTACGCCAATAACGGTCTTTTGAAGGCGCTCGACCAGCGTTTTTTCAATGGATACGGCGGTGCAACGGAGATTGCGGGCAGCATTTGCTGGGGTTCCGGCATTGAAGCGCAGCGCTGGGATTTCGGGCGTTCTTACGGGCATGGACCGCTTGATATTTATCACAGCAAGCATGTGATCGTATGGGGCAGAAACGTGTCCCGGACGAATATGCACCTCTATCATCATCTGCAGCAGGTGAAGAAAAAAGGAGCGACACTGACGGTCATTGATCCTATTTTTAACCCGACTGCAAAGCTTGCCGATCGGTATATATCCGTCAAACCCGGCATGGATGGCTGGCTTGCGGCGGGTGTTTTAAAAATATTATGCCAAACCGGCAGAACCGATTCCGGTTTCATTCAAAGGCATTCGGTCGGTTTTGAAGAAATAGAAAAGCTTCTGAAGACGATTTCTTTTGAGGAGATCATTGAGAAAACAGAAACGTCTTTAGAAGTGCTTGAATATCTTGCTGATTTATATGCTGACGGTCCCGCCTCCACTTTTATGGGTCTTGGGATGCAGAGATATAAAAACGGGGGCGGGACGATACGGTGGATTGACGCTTTAGCTGCGGCGAGCGGAAATGTCGGTATCAAAGGCGGCGGCGCAAACTTCGGAAATGTGCAAGTCGGTGAAAGCTTTGCAAAGGCCGAGCTCACCCGTCCTGATCTGAAGAAAAGTTCGAGAACGTTTTCGATGATGACTCAAGCTGAAGAGGCGCTGAATGCAGCCGATCCGCCGATTGAGATGATCATCGTGACGTGCGGCAATCCGCTGACACAGGTGCCGAATACAAAAAAAGTGCAGGAAGCGTTTGAAAAAACACCGGTCACAGTGGCCATTGATTCGGTCATGACCGATACGGCGAAGCTCTGTGACTATGTGCTGCCGACGGCCGTTGTTTTCGAAGAGGAAGATATTTATTATTCCAGCATGTATCATCACTATGTTCAATATGGCAAGAAGCTTGCGGAACCGCAGGGAGAGGCAAAATCAGACCGCTGGATCTGGACGGAACTCGCAAAGCGTCTCGGATTCGGGGAGCTGTTTGATTACAGTACGGAAGATTTCTTAAAAATGGGGCTCTCTTCTTTGGAGAAAGAAGGAATCACCCTTGAGCAATTAAAGGAAAAAGGACATATGCCGCTTCCGGTCAAACAGGTTCCGTGGAGTGATTTTCAATTTTTAACCCCGAGCGGAAAATTTGAATTCGTCTCGTCACTGGCAGAAGAGAAAGGATACAGCGGCCTCCCTCAATTGGAGGTGCCGGAGGAGTCTGTTTATCATGACGCCGGGCTTGCCGGGAAATACCCGTATACGCTGCTGTCCATTCACCCGCAGCGCTCCAATCATTCACAGCACGTGCCGTTTATTGAAAAGCTTCAGCAGATTCAGGTGGATCTGTCGCCGGATATCGCCGAGGAGCTTTCACTTCAAGACGGAGATACGGCAGAGGTATACAATGACCGCGGCCGTCTGCGCGGCAGGGTGAAAATCATGAAGCAGGCTCACCCGAAGACGGTGAATATAGATGAAGGCATGTGGGCGGCATTCGGAGGCTCCGTCAACATGCTCACAAAGGATTCAAATTCCGATAATGGAATGGGAAGTACGCTTTTTGACTGTCTGGTAGCGGTTAAAAAAGGATAATCTAAGGAGAGAGAGGGCGGGAAATGCTTTTTTCTCAGCTTGTCTTTTCCTATGAACCTCCTTATAATTGCTCTAGGTTTACAATACGTTTATACGATGATGGTTTGATATAGAGGAGATGAAAGAATGGCTTTAACTGCTGGAATTGTCGGTTTGCCGAATGTCGGAAAATCGACGTTATTTAATGCAATTACCCAGGCTGGTGCCGAATCAGCCAACTACCCGTTCTGTACAATTGATCCGAACGTGGGAATCGTGGAAGTGCCGGATGAACGTCTGCAAAAGCTGACTGAATTGGTGAACCCGAAAAAAACGGTGCCGACTGCGTTTGAATTCACTGATATCGCGGGGATCGTAAAAGGGGCATCTAAAGGTGAAGGACTCGGAAATAAGTTTCTTTCTCATATCCGTCAGGTAGATGCGATCTGTCACGTTGTACGGGCATTCGCTGATGACAATATTACGCACGTGTCAGGGAAAGTCGATCCGATTGACGATATTGAAACGATCAACCTTGAATTGATTCTTGCCGACATGGAGACAGTCGAAAAACGCATCACGCGTGTAAGCAAGCTTGCGAAGCAAAAAGACAAAGAAGCGGTTTTTGAATTTGACATTCTGTCTAAATTAAAAGAAGCTTTCGAACAAGAAAAGCCTGCCCGTTCCGTTGAATTTACGGAAGAACAGCAAAAGCTTGTGAAGCAGCTTCATTTGCTTACGTCAAAACCCGTGCTTTATGTAGCAAATGTAAGCGAGGATGAAGTGGCTGATCCTTCAGATAATGAATATGTTGCGAAAATCCGGGAGTACGCCGCGGGTGAAAACGCCGAGGTTATCGTCGTCTGCGCGAAAATTGAGTCTGAAATTGCTGAATTGGAAGGCGAAGAAAAGCAAATGTTCCTTGAGGAGCTCGGCATCGAAGAGTCAGGTCTTGATCAGCTGATTAAAGCGTCATACTCTCTTCTCGGTCTTGCGACATACTTTACGGCGGGCGAACAGGAAGTGCGCGCATGGACATTCAGAAAAGGCATGAAAGCTCCTGAGTGTGCGGGTATCATCCACACTGACTTTGAACGCGGCTTTATCCGCGCTGAAACGGTTGCTTATGAAGACCTTTTGGCAGGCGGCGGAATGTCCGGAGCGAAAGAAGCCGGGAAAGTGCGTCTGGAAGGTAAGGAATATGTAGTCCAAGACGGAGATGTCATTCATTTCCGATTTAATGTATAGGACACAGTTGTAAAGGGACAAGAACTTTGGTATAATATAAACTTGTGAGTAATAGAATTATTGCTCCTTGCCCATTATAGGGCCGCTTAGACCAAAAGGAGGTGCAAACAGATGAAAAAGTACGAAGTTATGTACATTATCCGTCCGAACATTGACGAAGAGTCAAAGAAGGCAGTTATCGAGCGTTTCAACAACGTATTGACTTCTAACGGAGCGGAGATCACTGGAACAAAAGATTGGGGTAAACGTCGTCTTGCTTACGAAATCAATGATTTCCGTGACGGTTTCTACCAAATCTTAAACGTTCAGTCTGAAGCTGCAGCGGTTGCTGAATTCGACCGTTTAGCTAAGATCAGTGACGATATCATTCGCCACATCGTTGTTAAAGAAGAAGAATAAGCAATTTGAAATATATAATGTTAAAAGGTGGTCTTTCATATGCTTAACCGAGTTGTATTAGTCGGAAGACTGACAAAAGACCCAGAGCTTCGTTATACGCCAAGCGGTGCGGCTGTCGCCACGTTTACTCTTGCTGTGAATCGTACATTCACGAACCAGTCCGGAGAACGTGAAGCCGATTTCATTAATTGTGTCACTTGGAGAAGACAAGCCGAAAACGTTGCAAACTTTCTTAAAAAAGGAAGCCTTGCCGGCGTAGACGGCCGACTCCAGACAAGAAATTATGAAAATCAGCAGGGACAGCGTGTCTTCGTGACAGAAGTCCAAGCTGAAAGTGTTCAATTTCTTGAGCCTAAAAACAGCGGCGGTTCTGGATCAGGCGGATACAACGAAGGAAACAGCGGCGGAGGCCAATACTTTGGCGGAGGCCAAAATGATAATCCGTTCGGCGGAAATCAGAACAACCAGAGACGAAATCAAGGGAACAGCTTTAATGATGATCCATTTGCCAACGACGGCAAGCCGATTGACATCTCGGATGATGATCTTCCGTTCTAATAGATTATCGCTATATTCATAACGAGAAAGGTGGGAAATGACAATGGCAGGAGGACGCAGAGGCGGTCGTGCGAAACGCCGTAAGGTTTGTTACTTCACTTCTAACGGCATTACGCACATCGATTACAAAGATGTAGATCTTCTTAGAAAGTTTGTTTCTGAGCGTGGTAAAATCTTACCTCGCCGTGTAACTGGAACAAACGCGAAATACCAACGTAAATTGACTATCGCGATCAAACGCGCACGTCAAATGGCTTTACTTCCATACGTAACTGGCGAGTAAGCCGAAAAAAGAGCAAGAGCCTGCGGGCTCCTGCTCTTTTTTTATATCAGTCCCCCTCCATCCTGCCGAAATGTTTCACATGAAACATGGAAGTGCTCCTGACACCTATCTTTGTTATCTTGCTCCTCTATTCAAAAACGCGTACTTATGCAATGAATTTGTTTATACTGAAAAACAGGGGGTGGCTGAGATGGAGACAGACAGAAATATCCTGACTGATGAAAAGTGGAGCGCAATCATACGCAATGATGCTTCTTATGACGGAGTATTTTATTATGCAGTAAAAACGACGGGGATTTTCTGCCGGCCTTCTTGTAAATCGAGAGTTCCGAATAAAGAAAACGTGCTGGTGTTTGATACGGCTGATGCAGCGCTCGAGAGACATTTTCGTCCCTGTAAAAGGTGCCGGCCGAACGGTCTTCGTCTTCCTGATGAAGAATGGATTGCTCAAATCATTGAATACATTGAACGCCATTATCACGAATCCCTGACTCTGAGTGTACTGGCCGAAATGTGTCACGGCAGCCCCTATCATTTACAGCGGACATTTAAAAAAATCAGGGGAATGTCCCCGATTGCGTATATACAGAAAATAAGATTGTCGAAGGCGGAACACCTTTTAAAGCATACTGATATGACAGTCATGGAGATCGCTCTGACTGTCGGAATTCCAAACACAGCGCATTTCGCGACCCTTTTTAAAAAGGGAACCGGGAGTTCGCCCACAGAATACAGAAAAACGGCCAAAATGGGACAGGGAGGTTCAATATGAGTAAAGAGCCTATGATCTATTGGACACTCTTCACACGGAATGATTGGAGCCTGTATACAGCCGCCACATCTAAGGGGCTTTGCTTTATAGGGTCAAATCATGGAAGCTTTGAAGAGCTTGAGCAGTGGGCAAAAAAAGCAATACCGCAATACCGATTGGCACGTAATGATGAAAAGCTGGCGTCTTACACGGCAGAGCTGTCCGAGTACATTGAAAATGGCAGATCAGCTTTTTCAGTGCCGGTGGATCTTTACGGGACAGAATTTCAGCTTGCTGTATGGAAAGCGCTTATGGACATACCGTACGGCGAGACATACTCCTATTCGGATATAGCAGAAATGATTCAGAAACCGGCGGCCGTAAGAGCCGTGGGCGCCGCGATTGGAAAAAATCCGGTATTGATTACGGTTCCGTGCCATCGCGTCATCGGGAAAAACGGGAAACTGACCGGATTCAGAGGCGGTTTAGAAATGAAAAAGCAGCTGCTGGCATTAGAGGGCGGAAACATTGAAACACTGGAATACCGGCTGAGCCGGACAGGAGGGAACACATGAAACTGATTTCTTGGAATGTAAACGGCTTGCGTGCCGTGATGAAAAAGATAGATATCAATACTTACGTTCAGGAAACGGAAGCCGATATTCTATGTCTGCAAGAAACAAAAGTACAGGACGGACAAGTATCATTACAGCCTGAAGGATATCACGCCTATTGGAACTATGCGGTGAAAAAAGGCTACTCAGGCACGGCTGTTTTTTCGAAAGAAAAGCCGCTGCACGTGTTCTATGGACTGGGGATTGACGACCATGATCAAGAAGGACGGGTGATCACGCTTGAATTTGAGCATGTGTTTGTCGTCAACTGTTATACGCCTAATGCCAAACGCGGATTAGAGCGAATTGATTACCGTCTTCAATGGGAAGCCGATTTTAAGGATTATCTGCAGAAGCTTGACCGGAAGAAGCCCGTGATCTTATGCGGCGATCTGAATGTCGCACACAGGGAGATAGACTTAAAAAATCCGAAAGCCAACCGGAAGAACGCCGGTTTCTCGGATCAGGAGCGGGAAGCGTTCAGCGCCCTGCTGAACGCCGGATTTACCGACTCATTCCGCTATTTATATCCTGATCGGGAAGGCGCCTATTCCTGGTGGTCTTACAGGACGAACGCACGTGAGAAAAACATCGGCTGGCGGCTTGATTACGTTATTGTTTCAGACAGACTGAAGCAGCGGATCAGCGAAGCGGCCATTTGTGCCGATATCATGGGTTCTGACCATTGCCCTGTTGAAATGACAGTGGATTTATGATGAGATAGCAGTAAGAGAAATCCACTCTTGCTGCTTTTTTATCACCGAAAATGGAGGAGCACATGGCAAATATAAAAGAGATTGCGAAACTGGCGAATGTGTCGGTGGCCACCGTATCACGCGTATTAAACCGACACCCGTACGTATCTGAGGAGAAAAGGCGTCTTGTGAATCAAGTGATGAAGGAGCTGGATTATACCCCTAACCGAACTGCCATTGATCTGATTCGCGGAAAGACCAATACAATCGGCGTGATTTTGCCGTACAGCGACCATCCCTGCTTTGACAAAATTGTAAACGGTATCACGAAGGAAGCGTTTGCCCATGATTACGTGACAACCCTTCTCCCCACCAACTATGACCCCGCTATAGAGTTGACATATTTCGAACTGCTGAAAATGAAAAAGATTGACGGACTGATTGTTACGTCCCGTGCGAATGAATGGGAAACCGCCGTGCCTTACCTGGAATACGGTCCCATTGTCGCTTGTGAATATACACAGCATCAAGAGATTCCCTGCGCTTATAATGACAGGCAGGCAGCATACAGAGAAAGCTTTTTGTATTTGAAAAACCGCGGGCATCAAGACGTTGCTTTTACATGTGTGCGGGAAGCGGAAAAAAGCCCGAGTACGGCCGACAAGGTAACCGCATATAAGGCGGTTTTCGGCTCTCTTGATGAAACCCGCATTCTGGTCGGATGCCATGATATGGACGACGGAAAGCGGGCGGGTGAGCACTTCTGGGGTTTCGACAAGGCGCCGACGGCCATCTATGCGCACAGTGATGATGTGGCTGCCGGCTTGTACCAGTTTGCGAAAGAACAGAAATGGGACGCGGAGATCATCGGCGAGGGAAATCTGAGCGTCAGCCGGGCATTGAATATTCCATCTCTGGAACTTCATTTGGAACGGGTCGGAAAGGAAGCATTTTTGCTGTTTTTTCACGAAGAAACGGCTAAAAAACAAATTATGCATCAATTTCAGCGGAAAAAGTCTTGAGCTGAAATGGGTTTCATGCTTTATAAATAGATTGAGAAAAAAAGGGAGGCGGACATATGCGAATTGAACATGCAGCGATATGGGTGAAAGATTTAGAACGGATGAAAGAATTTTATGAGACATACTTCGGCGCCAAGGCCAATGACCTTTATCATAATGAGAAAAAAGATTTCAAATCGTATTTTCTGACATTTGACTCCGGATGCAGGCTGGAACTTATGAAAAAAGGCGGCATTGATGAAGCTCCGTCACAGAATATGACCGGATGGGCGAATCTCGCATTTTCTACAGGCAGCAAGGAGCGGGTGAATGAATTGACGGAGACGTTTAAAAACGATGGATTTCAGGTCGTAAGCGGCCCGCGCGTGACGGGTGACGGATATTATGAGAGCGTGATAGAGGATTGGGAAGGCAATTTGATAGAAATCACAGTGTAAACAGTGCGGAGTGAGTCCGCACTGTTTTTTTGATTAAATTTGCTGAGCATTTGTTTTCGGGCCGAAGAGGATTAACAAAACGGAACATAGAAGCCAGCAGCCGCCGATGAACAAAAAGACGCTGATGTAGCCGAGCTTAACGGCAATAAATCCGACGAGCAGGGAGCCGAATATATTGGAAAAACGGCCGAGCCCGTACGTCAGCCCGCTCCCGGCCGAGCGATATTCCGTAGGATACGGCTCCGATGTATATGCGTATAAGTTTGAGGTGAAAATCCGTTCCGTGACGTTGACGACAAATCCAAACACAATAATCATGATGGGAATAAACGTCATGCCGTATAACAGTCCGGCAATGGCAGTCAGAAAAGCGCTTGCGGCCAGAATCCATTTCCTTTGGAACGTCTCGGATATCATGGAACCGAGCAATGCGCCAAGCGGCGCGCCGACAGAGTGAAGCACATTGTACCACAGCGTTTTTTCCATGGTGATGCCGTTGCTTTTCAGCAGGCTGGGCACCCATGAAGCAAAGCCGTAAAAGCCAAAGGTTTCAAGAATCCATACCGCTGACAGGATGATGGTGATCTTTAAATTCCTGCCCTGAAACAGCCCTAAGTAGCCTGCGTGCTTCACTGTATGTACTTCAGCCGCCTCTTTTGGCGCGGGAAGCGGGCCTTTTTCTTTCTCTATACGTGCTTCAAGACGGTTCATAATGGTGTTTGCCTGATCATATGCGCCCCGATTTTCGTGCCAGCGCGGCGATTCCTCAAGCCGGCGGATAAAAAAGAAATAAATGAGACCGGCCGCCCCCCATACGAATACGAGCCGCCACCCCCATGAGCCTAAAGGAATGACAAAAGCGGAAACAACGTTTGTGACGGGAACGCCGATCAGTCCGATCATGGCGCAAAGGGAGATGTATTTTCCCCGTACGGAGGATGGAAAAAATTCCGCCAAATAGCTGTTCGTCACAATCATGGCGGCCGCGACGCCGAGCCCGGTCAAGAATCGGAAAATCATTAAGGACGGAATGTCCCATGCCAGCGCATTCAGAAAAGATGAGACCGAAAAGACAAGGACAAAACAATTCAGCGCTTTTTTCCTGCCGATCCGATCGGACAGCCTTCCGCCGATGGACGCGCCTAAAAACATGCCCAGGAAGGATGCGGCCGTAATGTCGGCAATGGTGGACAGCTTCACGCCCCAATGCTCAATCAGCGCCGGAGCCACGTTGCTGAGCGTAAACAGATCAGCGAGATCGAAAAAATAGATGATTCCGAGAGCGGTTAATACTTGATAGTGCACACGCGAAATGGGGAGACGGTCTAATCGGTTCGCTACATTTGAGAATGTCTGATGTTTCATAAAAAACCCCCTGACTTTGCAACTGTAATCAGAAAATACTGTAAATTTATCTGACGAATACATTATAAAGGTCTTTTTTTGGCAAAAACAGAGTGTAAATAACCAGAGCCAAAGGAAACGGCATAGCGCTTTCTTCTTAAAATATATAACATTTCCTATATCTGTTTCTGTTTATATTGTAAAATGTTGAAGGAAAGGAAGTTGATGCATAAATATGAATACGTTTGTACGGCCCGCAGAGGGAAGAAATAGTGTATCGAGATATCTTCTTTCTCTGTTGGTCATTGTGGGTTTGTTCTTTTTCGGAAGCATACTGACCGTGTTTTATATGTTTCTCACGTCCGCTTTCAATCCTTCACTGACGATAAATTGGGATGAGGCGGCATTAAGTGACCCGCTGGCGGATATTTATTTACAGCATATCGTCTATTTCATTGCGATTCCGGGCATTTGGATAGCGGTTCGTTTCATTATGAAACGGCGGTTTTTATCCATCATCACACCGAATCAGTCGCTGAACTGGAAGAGGATTTTCTTTGGATTCGGCACATATGTTGTGCTGATGTTTGTCGCGGGGCTGATTGATTTTACAATTCATCCGGATCGTTTCATGCTTCAGGAATTCCATGCTTCACGTTTTCTGCTGCTGTTAGCGGCGGCCGTCTTATTGGTGCCGATTCAAACCTCTGCGGAGGAATTTCTCTTTCGCGGTTTTCTGCTTCAGTTCGCCGGAAAATTGACGGCAAACGCGGTGGTTCTGACAGTCATTATCGGCGGATTATTCGGCGCACTTCATTTCGGAAATCCGGAGATGGAAAATGGAGCTCTCTGGGCGGGAATCGGATATGTCACCATTGGCATGATCTGGACCTTTATCACGATTAAAACCGGCAGTCTGGAGATGTCCCTTGGCGGTCACGCTGCCAATAATATGTTTTTATTTATCTTTCTCACAGAGGATCATTCGGTGTACGGCGGCATTCCGTCGATATTTACAACAGCAGCCGGCGGCTATGAAATATATGATTGCATATCGACTCTGGTGATCAATATTATCTTCGCATGGCTCGCGTTCCGTTTTGTGAAAAAAGAAAAGCAGCAGGCCGCCTAGGCTCTGCTGCTGATTTGTAAGGTGTTCATCGCTTCATCAATATCCGTCGTCGGTCTCCGGCAGGCGAAATTTTCACAAATGTAGACAGTTGTCTTCCCATCGATCATTTGATAACCCGCGGCAAAGTCAGAAATGCCGGCAAGCTCTTCCGGATGTTCTGCGGCGAGAATCGTATAGGCGGGAGTGAAATGCTCCTGAAGCGCCTCAATGAAACGTTTTCTGTCCGGGTCATCTTTCCTTCCGAAAACAACGATTTCTTTTTGGGGCATTGTGTGTGCCAGTACGCTTTGCATGAAGAAAGCGTTGCTGCTCGGATAGGCCTCTATTTCCCGTTTGAACACGGAAAACATCGCTTCGGCTTTTTCAATCAGTGATATGTCACCCGTCAGGCGGCCGAGACGAAGCAGCTGTACGGCAGCCGCGCTGTTTCCGGAAGGCACTGCCCCGTCATAAACCTCTTTTTCCCTGACAAGAAGGGTTTCGGCATCATTCCCCGTAAAGAAGAAGCCTCCGTGCCGTTCATCCCAGAACAGCTCCAGCATGCTTGTACATAACGTTTTCGCTTTCTGCAGATAAGACGGATGAAAACCCGCTTCATACAGTTCAAGGTAAGCCCAGATGAGAAAAGCGTAATCATCGATAAACCCTTTGTTTTTCACTTCGCCCTCGCGATAGCGGACCATGACGCGCCCGTCCGGCATGAGGTGCCGTTCGAGAAAGCGGATCGCTGTTTCCGCCATGCTGAGAAAGTCAGGCTCGTGAAATACCTTTGCGGCCTTTGCCAGCCCGGCAATCATGAGCGCGTTCCATGAGGTCAGCACTTTGTCATCTGTATGCGGATAGCTTCTGTTTTCACGCGCCTCCAGCAATTTTGTTCTTGCCTCTTCAAGGCGTTCGGCCAGCTCATTTCCGGTGAGGCCGGTCTCTTCGAGGATGGCCTCACGCCGCGTGAAAATGAGGTGCGGGATGTTTTCGCCTTCAAAATTGCCTTGATCTGTGATGTTATACACCTTGCAGTAAAGCGGGCCGAGTTCATCACCGAGAAGATTCATGATTTCTTTTTTGGACCATATGTAATATTTCCCCTCACGGCCTTCGGTATCAGCGTCTAAAGCTGAGAAAAAGCTGCCGTCTTCATGCATCATTTCCCGCTGAATAAACGTTACGATCTGCATCGCAATCTGTTTGTAGCGCTCATTACCCGTGACTTGGCAGGCTTCTGTATATGCGGTCAGGAGAAGGGCGTTGTCATACAGCATTTTCTCAAAATGCGGCACGAGCCATTCATTATCAGTCGAGTAGCGGGCGAATCCGAACCCGATGTGGTCAAAAATCCCGCCGTTCGCCATGCCGTCGAGTGTCTTGGTTACACCGGCCAAAGCCTGTTCCTTGCCCGTATAGCTGTAGTAGCGAAGCAGAAACATGAGCATATGCGGCATCGGAAATTTCGGAGCCTGGCCGAACCCGCCGTACACCGTATCAAACCCGCCGGCCAGCTGGCGATACGTGTCATGAACCGCCTGTTCGCCAAGCATGCCCTCAGCCGGGTGAACCTTAACTTCAAGATGAGCGGCGGCGTTTTCGGCGATATCCTCGACATGCTGCCGGTCATTCGCAAACGTTTCGGACAGATGTTCAAGCACATCGATAAAGCCCGGACGGTTATATTTGCTCGTCTTCGGAAAATACGTCCCCGCATAAAACGGCTTTTGATCTGGTGTGACGAACACGTTCAGCGGCCACCCGCCCTGCCCCGTCATCAGCTGGCAGATTCTCATATACACGGAATCCACATCAGGCCGCTCTTCACGATCAACCTTGATGGCTATGAATTTATCGTTTAGAATACGGGCGATCTCTTCGTCCTCAAAGGACTCGTGAGCCATTACATGGCACCAATGACAAGTCGAATAGCCGATGCTGACAAGAACCGGCTTGTTTTCGCGTTTCGCTTTTTCAAAGGCTTCTTCTCCCCAAGGGAGCCAGTTTACGGGGTTGTGGGCGTGTTGGAGCAGATAGGGGGACTTCTCCGTGATTAGACTGTTGGGTTTACCATTGTTTGGCATGGGATCACCTGCTTTCTATTAATATTGTATGTTTAACATACCACAATCCTCTAAAAAAATTCATACACTCAACTTTGTGAACCACACCCAAGTCATTAAAAAGGAGAACTGCTTATGACTCTATTTTCAGGATTAAACTTCATCCACCTTATTGCTTTTTAGATAAGAAATAAGGATTTAAAATCTTTATCGTTTTATTTACTGTTAGATAGGTGAAACACACTCCGGCGACTGTAACCATCCCGCCTGTCAGTGCAATAAACGCAGGCACCTCACCTAACCACACCCAAGAAATGGCCAAGGCTACGGCTGGTGTTAAATAAAGTGAAATGGTTGCTTCTGAAGCACCGACGAGTGAAGTTACATACGCAAGTGCAAAGTAAGGCACAACCGTTGGTAATAAACCTAAGTAAACGATAGACAATGTTGAGTTCATTGAAGCGTTCAAAAACTCTTCCCCTAAGCCAGGCAAAAACACAATCATAGGTACTGTCCCGCCCCAAATAGTGAATGTAACGAATGGAATAAATCCATATTTTTTTATATAGCGGGCTTGAAAAACGAAATAAATACTCTCCGAAAAAGCTGCCAGCAGGATTAACAAAATGCCGTTCACTGAATTTGTATAGTTTCCTGCCCCAAATGAAATGATCGACACACCCAATAAACTTATGATAGAGCCAATCCATTTATAAAGCCCAAAATGTTCACCAAAAAACAGACGGGATAACATTGCAGAAAAAATAGGTGTCATGGTCACGAGTAAGCTTGCTACCCCTGCGCTGACTGTTTTTTCTCCGATATTCAGCAAAATGTGATATAGTGCAAAACCTAAAAATCCTAAAGATAAAATAGCAGGGATATCCTTCATGTCAGGTAAACGCATATGAGTCAAAACAGCAAAAACCACCAGTGCCATTGACCCAATCAACAAGCGAAACAAAGCGAGGTGTTCCGGCGTGTAACTCTCCAAACCCGCGCGAATTCCCGGGAAAGCTGATGCCCACAACCCAATCATCAGACTGTAAGATATACCGATTCGAACTGTTTTCTTTCGCATCTTTCTCACTCCTCTTTACAAAAACCAACCAGTTATTTAATGTGTTTCTATATTAATAAAGATTTGATGATATGACTTCAACCAGTTAAATAGATTTTGACCCAACCACTTTAAGGAGGATACTTTTTATGAGCGCTCCAGAAGAAAAAAAGATGAAAAAGCTTCCTAAGTACATACAAATCATTCAATTTATAAAAGAGAAAATAGGAAATGGAGAATGGCCGATTGGAAGTAAGATTCCAAGCCAGCGCACGCTTGCCAAACACTTTGAGGTGAACAGGAGCACAGTCATTACAGCTTTAGAGGAATTGACGGCGGATGGATTAATCGAAGGCAGAATGGGCAAAGGGACAGTTGTTACGAACAATACATGGACACTTTTGGCTAAGAATTCCGCCCCTGATTGGGATCAGTATGTAACCTCCGGAATCCAGCAGCCAAGCCAAAAAATTGTTCAAGAGATCAATAAATCAGAATCAAATTCCGATCTTATACAGCTCAGTAAAGGAGAACTTTCACATGAGATTTTTCCTTTAGCTGCTATGAAAAAGATGATGGGAAAGGTATCTCAAAACATAGAGGCATTCGGGTATGAGGAACCAAAAGGATATTTGCCTTTGAGAGAGGCATTAAGCGGCTATTTAAGAACAATCGGTATTCAAGCTTCATCTTCTTCCATTCTTATTGTTTCTGGAGCGCTGCAAGCCTTGCAGCTGATATCAATGGGGCTTTTGCAAAGGGGATCGACCGTTTATCTTGACCAGCCTTCCTATCTTTATTCATTACACGTATTTCAATCAGCCGGTATGAAGCTGACTGGAGTTCCTATGGATAATGATGGACTTTTGCCGGAACATATCCACATGGCAAGGGGGGAACGGGGGAGGGCTATTTTATATACAAATCCTTGTTTTCATAATCCGACAGGTATTTTAATGTCAAAAAAGAGGCGAGAAGAAATCCTTGCGGCAAGTGAGAATGCACAGCTTCCCATTATTGAAGATGATATTTATCGTGAGTTATGGATCGATGAAATTCCTCCAGATCCTATTAAAACAATAGATAAAAATGGGCATGTGCTTTACATAGGCAGTTTATCGAAAACATTAAGTCCGGGTTTGAGGATTGGATGGATCGTCGGGCCGGAACCAGTGATTGAACGTTTATCCGACATAAAAATGCAAACAGATTACGGCTCCAGTTCGTTATCCCAGAGAGTAGCGGCAGAGTGGTTTACATCCGGTGAATACCAGCAGCATCTAGAACAGGTGAGAAGTCAATTGGTCATGAGTCTCTTAGAAACCAATTTGAAGAATGTCGCTACATGGAATATGCCGAAGGGAGGATTCTTTGTCTGGGTAAAAATATTGCCTTCACTATCTATGAAATTACTTTATACAAAAGCTTTGACAAAAGGGATACTTCTCAATCTCGGCAGTATCTATGCTCAAGAAAAAGGGAACTATATTCGCTTATCATATGCTTATGCATCTCTTGAAGACCTTCAAAAGGGAATTTATGAATTGGGTTTGATGATTAAGGAATTGGCAAGCAGATAAATATATAATGATTACTTTAATAGAAAGAGACATGCTATCAATGACAAGAATCGGCTTGTTTTCGCGTTTCGCTTTTTCAAATGCTTCTTCTCCCCACGGGTGCCAGTTTACGGGGGTGTGGGCGTGTTGGAGTAAATGGAGACATCTCATCGATTAATCTATTGGGTTTGTTGTTAATTGGCATGGGCTCACCTGCTTTCATGATCCTGGGAAGTTTTCGAGATAAAAAGAGAAAACTCCGGTGATCAAATTCGATTAAGTTAAATGGCGGATTGTTCGCTGACTACGGTTGGGGTACTGGTTTAAAAATAATGAGGAGAACTTGATATTCAAAGAACCGTAAGAGAAAGATTATCTTTAAAACCGTCACTAGCAGAAGTCTTCAAAATTATTTAAGTTAATATGCCAGTTATTGAGATTTGTTTTAAATATGTATTTGAAGGTCAATTTTCTTTATAGTGACTAAGAAATACACTACTTTATAACTGCAATTTATTAATGAAATATTTCCTAAAATAACTTTGATTTTTAATTGTAGATTGATATAATATATTTGTTATTCTTGGCCAAGGATGAGAATATTTACAAATCTTCAAAAAGTGGTGTTATCAATTAAAAAACCTCATATTTTATTATTTATATTAATCTTTACATTAGGTTTTTTTGCGTGCTTTTTATTCATTTTTAAGCATATAGAGAGAAATGGAACAGAAAAAATTAATCATAACCGTGTACAAGAAGTACCGTGGGGGGGTGAAAAAAATCAATGCTGCTTCAATATGGACTTCAAGAGAGAAACAGAAAGTGAAAGTTGCTATATTAGACAGTGGTATTGATAAAGAGCATAAAGATTTAAAAGGGAAAGTTAAAGGAGAATTTAATCCAATAAACATGACTTTAACCTCAGATGATGATGTGGGGCATGGAACTGCTATTGCAGGCATTATAGCAGCTAAAGATAATAGTTTTGGATTAGTTGGAATTGCTCCAGACACTGAAATATATTCAGTTAAAGTACTAAATTCAAAAGGAAAAGGTTCATTAGATAACCTTGTTAAAGCTATAGAGTGGTGTATTGATAATAATATTCAGGTAATAAATTTGAGTTTTGGATTATCCAAAGATAAACCGTTGTTAAGAGGTGCAATTGATAAAGCAGTAAACAGTGGGATCATAATCGTTGCGGCCGCAGGTAACAATTATGGCGGAGATGTTGATTATCCAGCAGCTTATGAAAAAGTTCTCTCTATTAATGCTGTAGATAGAAATAATAAAATAGCTAACTTTTCACCTAAAGGAAAGATTGACTTTTCTGCACCTGGTGTAGATATACCGATACTATCCCTCAATAATGGCTATAAAACTGAAAGTGGTACATCTTTAGCAGCTGCACATGTTACCGGTGTAATATCATTAATTTTACAAAATAGAGATAAATTCGGAATTAATTCAAAAGAGGATATTTATAATCAGGTTAACCATGTATTGTCCAAATTGTCCATCGATCTTGGAAAGAAAGGAAGAGATGAAATTTATGGAAAAGGTTTTTTATCTTTTAAGTAAAGGGGTTAATTTGAATGAAATGTTTTAAAAAGAGTATTGCAGTTATTTTAAGCCTAGTATTAACTTTCACTTTTATTTTACATAATGAATCAAAAGCTGAGGCATTAAACAATAAGGATTACCAAATTGTAACAAACGATGAAGAGAAATTAGTAATCACAGCAGAAAAAGGCGGAGTTAAAGGTTTAATGACTTTAGATAAAGAAAATATGAAACTTTCATTAATAACCGATGAAATTTCGCAGAAGACTGGTGAAAAAGGTAAAGAATATAAAGTTAATATTGAAAATGCTACAAATGAGAAGATAGAAGCAACTTTTACTGATACGGAAACAAATAAAAAATATGAGATTAATTCAGATGAGGTAACAGCTTCTTTTGTTTGGTTTATACCTATAGCAATAGTTATTGGAGAGGCACTTTTAGCGCATTTAATTTCAATTGGATTAGCTGTGACTATTTCAGGAGTGACTTATGTTGCCTATTCTGAGTTTAAGAAGCGTAAAAGAACCTATTCTCATTATATGGCAGTAAGAAAGTCTAAAGGATTATTTATCGGTAATGGTTTGAAAAGACCTGCTGCAATTGCACGCCTTAAAAGGGGTGATGACACTTGGTCTACGTCGAAGAACAATGCCAAATCTATTGCTAAAGCCGCAAGTCCGATTAAAAAAATAGTTGGTCCGGAGATAGATAAAAAGGGTAAAGGTAAACATTATCATTATCACTCGATCTCTAGGTATAAACATGGAAAAGGTGTCCGTATGAAAGCTCATGCTTTCTATGGTGCAGCAAGATAATATAAATTAATTTATAAACATCTAACTTTAAAGTAATTAAAAGATAGGAGAAGGAGGTAACTATGTTAATTATTGATCACAACCCAAAGGATCAGCTGTATTCAGAGTTAATTGATTTGGCTTTCGAAATTTGCGACGAATTTCATTTAGTTTTAAGAAAAGATATGGGATCTTTAAAATCATTCGATCCTCTGTTAAAAAAACTTGAAAGTTCGTTGAAAGTAATGAAAGAGCAATCAGAATGGGCCAGTACTATTCTAGGAGACAATCAAAAAGCAAAAGTTTATTACTATTATACAGATGAAAACGCAAAAAACATTCTGAAAGAATCCGCAAATTCTTTATATGCTTGGGAGCAGCCACATTTACCAGAAGACTTGTCTTTTTTCAAAGATGGAAAGGAGTGGTTGGTAACATGCTCTCATGAAGAAGAAAGTTATATCGATACTGAAGATGATAAAGAAATACAAAGAATATTGAGTATACCAGGATTCAAAGTGCATTTTGAAAAATGGGATTAAAATCATTCAACTTTTTATAAAAGAGTTGCATGGTTTTTAGTGAATAATAATATATATAAGTAAGGAAACCGTATAGAATGGTTTCCTTACTTATTAAACTAACATTATTCAATTGGGATTTTTCTTGTTTATTTCTTGACTAATACATATTGTTTATCTTCCAAATAGAATATATGACTAAGGTGATTTATATCTTTAAACTTTATATGTTTTCCAAATTGTAAAGTATTTAAATTGATAACTACATCCATACTGTCATCTTTATCTTCATCTTCATATCCATCTAAGCAGGAATATATTTCAACTGATTCACCTTTTGACAAGTGTTTTTCAATGAAAAGAAAAAGTGATTTAATAGATTTACGTTGGCCAGGTGTATTGTTGGCGTGTAAGTACCCTTGTAATTCATATATATAAGGATGTGTGAATTTGTTTCTGACTGCTTCATATCCAGGATCTAAATGAACAATATCAATTCCGTATGCATCTTCTTCTGTGTCATAAACCTTTACAAGTGAATTTTCGCTATTCTTTCGATTTTTTTTAAATTGAGAGCGTTTGTTGACATCAATTCCTTTTATTTCTAGTTCGGAGATGGGCTTAAGTGTAGGATTCCTGCCATACTCACCAATAGGAAGTTCTTTGTCAGCCCCAATAAAATGATGTAAAGTCAATCTCTTTCCTCCTTTATTTTATACAACTAAAATACTCAATCTGACTTTGGATAATGAGATCTTTTTTGTTGTGTCTAACTATGATACTCCGTGTTTGCTTGCCTCATCAAGGCTTGATAATGTTTGGAGGCTGAAGATGGATGATGTGACTGATTTTTAGGCACAAGTTTTTCTTTAGGGAAAGAGGAACCGAATTGAATTAATTTAATTGTTATATTGTCGACGCATACTCCATCAATGTCCATTTAGATTGTATGTTTACAGCTGCAGCTTTTTCTTCGACTATTTCTAACGTTCTTTCAAGTTGATTATATATGTATCCGGAAAATTAAGTATACCGTTTGACCAATTCCAGCGTTATGAAGGTTTCGTTGCCAGAATACCAACAATTGAAGAAAAATTGAAGCAGAATAGCATTAAATCTACTCTGCCGGATGCAGCGCCAACAAATCTGCATTGGGTTCTTCCTCAATATGTAACAGAAGCAGTGGAGGAATTTTTAAATCATTTGTCTTTATTATCTGAAGACCTAATTAATGGTGATACCTTACTGCACGCTCCGGTATGGGAACTATGCTGGGATCGTGTTCAAGCAGAAGAGGGTCTTCGTACCAATGTACCTGGATTCTATGTTGCCGGAGATGCCATTGGATGGGCACGCGGAATTATTCAAGCAGCGACTACTGGAATCGTTATTGCAAGAGATATTCTTAATGGTAAAAAACCTTGCGATAAGGAGCTGACATCTACTGTCTAAAAGGAGGACTAACAGTGGAAAAAACAGAGCACCCAAGAGTGGGAGTCGGAGCATTTATTCTGAATGAGGAACAGGAATTACTATTAGTTTTACGAAAGAAGGACCCCGAAGCTAATCATTGGAGTATACCCGGCGGTAAAGTTGAGTGGATGGAAAAGGCAGAAGATACAGTTATCCGTGAAATAAAAGAGGAAGTAGGGGTCACTATTCAGGTTGATTCTTTACTTTGTGTCACAAACCATATTTTACATGATGAGGAGACTCATTGGGTATGTCCGACGTATCAATGCAGTATTCAAACTGGGACTGTAAGAAACTGCGAGTTAAATGCAATAATTGATGTTGGCTGGTTTTCTCTTCAAAATTTGCCTGATCCCTTAACGTTAACTACTAAAAATGCTTTAGAGAGTTATCTTAATAAATTTGAAAGTCAGAGAAAATAAAAATGCATACAATTCTATTCGATTTAGATGGAACCTTGGTAAATAGTGAATGGTTGGCAAAAGAGGCTTATAATCATGGAATTGAAACAGTATTAAAGAGAAAATTAACGAATGAAGAGAGAGAGTCTCTTGTCGGTAAGCCTATTGCGGTTTTTTTGAGAAGATTTCCAAACGAGGCAGAGCAAATACGTTCCTCGATATTGCAGTATTTCGAAAATAAAATCCATCAAATCAGACCGTATCCGGGTGTTATCTCTTTGCTGGAAAGTTTAAGTGAAAGAGGATATGGTTTGGTGATTGTGACCTCACAATTGAAAAAATTTGCTTATGGCGAGTTAATCAATAATAAATTAGATGGGTTTTTTAAAGTCGTTCTCACGGCTGAAGATTGTGATGAGTACAAACCGAGTCCTAAGCCATTACTAACAGCGATAAATCACTTACATGCAGATGTAAGCGATTGTTTATATATTGGAGATCAAATGACAGATATTGAGGCAGCTCATGCTGCTGATATGAAAAGTGCGGGCGCATTATGGGGAGAGGGGAATCTTACACACTTATCTGCAGCTTCACCGACATACTTTGTAAAAGAGCCCCAACAACTTCTTCGCATTCTGCAAGACAACAACTATTCCGCTGCTTTTTAACATTCTCACATTAAAGGATTCAGGATAAAAAAGCCGCCGACAAAGCGGCTTTTCTTAAGTTAAGATGCCAAATATAAAAAAAGGCTAACCTCTGCTCTCCTTGTTTTATTCAAACTTCAATCTGTATGGCTATGTCTTTCCTAGAGGCACATAGGCTTGGTTTTTGAAGAGTAAATCTTTTTTGTTTTCGGTTGATCATATGTAAAAGCGATTATTTTAATCGCTTTTTGATACTTCAAAACATGCTAAGCTTTGACCTCTTTATCAGTAAGCACTCTTAAAGCATCTCTCACTTTTAAGGCGAAGTTGACAGGTTTATCAATCGATTCGAAATGAATATACATCAGTCTCGGTTTATCAAACAGCCAGTGATTGTGAAGTGACGTTACAGTCAGATCATGTTTCCGAAGGACGCTGATAAATGGATTGATTTCTTTTTGCAGAATGACAGTTTCTCCGCTGCAAAGAGCACGGCCGTCTTTTGTCATTGATTCAAATGAAAACATTTGCGGAATGAGCAAAAATGATCTTCCGGGCCGTCCCAGTACAACCGGTTTTATATTCGTTCGGGATCTCATTACTGTACAAATTCCATTTTAAAACGTATGCATGGTTCCGCCTAGAATATCGTTGAATTCGTCACAAAGACCATGCCGTTCAATCATTTCCCCGTCAGTTTTTGGTACCGCACGCACAGTTTTAGTAGTTAGAACTCTCAGGGCCTCTCTCACTTTTCTTGCAAAATTGAGAGGTTTATCAATTGATTCAAAATGCATAAACATCAGACGCGGTTTATCAAACAGCCAATGGTTATGAACGGCAGTTACGATGATACCGAATTTGCGCAGCTCACTCATTAACGGGTTCACTTCTTCTTGCAGTAAAACAGTCTCACCTAAACATAAAGCTCTGCCTTCCCGATCCATGCTTTCAAATGAAAAGGCCTGAGGAATAAAAGGAAATGCCTCGGCTCTTCTTCCGAGTACCACCGGATGAATGTTGCTTCGAAATCTTGTCGCCGTACATACGCCATTTACGACACTGGGCGTTGAATTGAGAATTCTAGCAAATTCTTTGCAGAGCCGTGATGGCTCCATACTCGTTTCTTCCACTTCATATCTCCTCCTGGGAATCTATTTATAACGTACTTAGTATTAAAGATATGTGAAGATAGAAAAAATGTAACGCGTCAGCAGTCCATATTAGAGAGAATCAGCCTTTCTTGCATAATTCAGGATTTCATTCCCTTTTTATAACCTCTTTAACTGTTAATTTTTAATAGATTAAAAGCTTTTGATCGGACTATTTTAAGAAATGAAAACGTTATAAATTGGTAGTTTTATTCCGGCTTTGATTTTTTTGTGGCGGCCATTTGTGACAAGCACCGGCTGCGCACACATACCTTTTAATTTGAGTTTCAGGCTAAGAAAAAAAGCCTTTATACAAGGCTTTCGGTAAATAATTCATACAGCCGTTTGGCTGCTCATTCAGTGACAGCTCACAGCTCTTTTGTCATCAAGACATGCGGGATGCCGTCTTCCATAAATTCCGGTGAATCTGTCTGATAGCCCAGTTTGTGATAAAAGCCTTCCGCATGTGTTTGTCCATGCAGTTTACATTGGGTGATGCCTTTTTCTTTTACCATGTTTTCTAATTCGCTTATGATGACTTTGCCCAACCCGTATTTGCGGTAAGGCTTCAGGATGCAGATTCGTTCGAGCTTGCCTGTATGGTTTACGATGCGGACGCGTCCTGTGCCGGCAGGCTGATTTTCATGATAAACCAAGACATGCCCGCACTGATCCTCAAGCGTATCGAACTGATCAAATTCATCGGATTCAGGTACTTGCTGTTCCTCAATGAATACTGCTTTTCTAATCTCAAGCGCTGCTTGTAAATCAATTTCATTTGTTATCCTTTTTATCTGCATGATCAACCAATCCTTTTCACATGTTAGTCTGGACTGCACGGCTTGCTTGTGTTCTTATAGAAGTAACGATAAAACAATTATATTGCAAATGCAACAAAAACATGAAGGGTTTGAAAAGATATGACTGATATTTTGCGGGAAATCGGCATGATCGCACGGGCATTGGATTCCATCAGCAATATTGAATTTAAGGAATTAGACTTAACAAAAGGGCAGTATCTCTATCTTGTGCGTATATGTGAAAACCCGGGAGTGATACAGGAAAAAGTGGCGGAAATGATTAAAGTTGACCGAACAACAGCGGCGAGGGCAATCAAAAAATTGGAAATACAAGGGTTTATTGAAAAGCGTCCTGATGATCAAAATAAAAAAATAAAAAAACTGTTCCCGACTGAAAAAGGGAGAAAGGTTTATCCGTTATTGCAAAGAGAAGGAGAGCATTCTGCGGAGGTAGCCCTGTCCGGCTTTACATCTGAGGAAAAAGAAACCATTTTCGGACTTCTTCAGCGGGTGAGAAAAAATATAGAACATGATTGGGAATATGTGAAGAAGGGGAATAAAAGAGATTATTGATGGTTATTAATTCCTTTTGGTGAATGATTAAAGTCATAAATGGATACGTTATCTGTGACATCTCCTTCCTCGGTTCCTGCTTCAACATAGCCGATAGGCTTATTTTTAACGAAAAGTATCAATTATGGTATATTTAAATAAGAAAAAATAATTGAAGCGGGGAATGATATGAGTACAATCGAAAAACAAAGACGTAAGAAATTCAGAGCGAAATCAATCGTACGGGCCATCATGGTCATCATCGGCGGAATTATTGCCGCGTATGGACTGGAAACCGTATTGATTCCGAATAGTGTATCTGACGGCGGTGTAACCGGACTCAGCATTGTCGGTTCACAGCTGTTTCATTTGCCTCTTGGGATCTTAATTGCGGTGATCAATATACCGTTTGTCTGGTTAGGATATAAGCAAATCGGGAAAGGTTTTGCGTTTCTATCAATTATCGGTATTGTCTCACTTGCCGCGGGCACGAGTTTTTTCCACCACACACCGGCTATCATTGAGGGAGACACCCTGTTAATCACCGTTGTCGGCGGGATTATTCTCGGCTTTGGAATGGGATTGGCATTGCGCAACGGCGGCGCCTTAGATGGAATTGATATGCTGGCTGTGCTTCTGTCACGGAAATTGCCGTTTGGCACGAGCGACCTCATTTTATTTTTAAACATGTTTGTGTTTATTTTTGTTTCTTTTGTATTCGGGCTGCAAGGCGCATTGCTTTCCGTCATTGCTTACTACATTGCATCTAAGGTGATTCATGTGGTTGAGGAAGGCTTAAGCGGCTCTAAAACATTTCAGATTATCACCAATGAGCCTGCATTAATGGTAGAGACCATTCGTGAAGAATTGGGCCGGAGCGCTACTTATAAAGAAGCATACGGCGGTTTTTCTCATGAAAAATTCCAAGAAATCACATGTGTCATCAACCGTTTGGAAGAAACCAAACTGAAAGAAATTATTAATGACATTGATAAACAAGCCTTTGTGACGGTATATGATGTCGCAGAAGTAAAAGGCAGTAATTTCAGAAAAGTCCATAATCATTAAGAAGCGAGCTGCCGTTAATCGGCAGCTTTTTTTGATAAAGGAGAAAAAACTTGCAAAAATAGAATGACGGCTGTATATTATTGATATATCAAACATTGACTAGTCAATTAATTGCGCAAAAGAAAGTGGGGATGGGTTTTGACAGCATGTTGTTCAGAGGAAGGCGAGATTTTATATCAGCTCCAATCACTGCACAAAGTGATCGGCACGAAGTTTGAAGCGTGCACCGGAATCAGCCAATCCCGCCTTGAGCTTCTCGCCGTGCTTTTTTACGTCGATGAGATCAGCCAAAGCGATCTTCAGAAAAAGGTGAATATTGATGGCGCAGCCGTGACCAGACACTTGAAACAGCTTGAAGCCAAAGAAATGGTCACAAGAAGGCGGAAGCCCGAGGACAACCGAATTATACTTGTCCGGCTTACTGAACAGGGGCGGGAGAGAATCGAGGCTTCCAAAAAGGAGAAGGAGCGTTTCATAAAGGAAATGCTTGCCGGTGTCAGCGAGGAAGAACGCAGTATGTTAAAAAACGTATTGTCACAGATGCAGAATAATATAGAAAATATGAAAGCATAGGAGTGTTTTACACATGAAAACAGAACTGAAAACAAACGACTTTATGGACATTATGAAAGGGCGCCGTTCCATTCGGAATTACGATCCGGCCGTAAAAATCAGCAAAGAAGAAATGACTCAAATCCTGGAAGAAGCAACGACAGCACCGTCTTCAGTCAACGCGCAGCCGTGGCGTTTTCTCGTCATTGACAGCCCTGAAGGAAAAGAAAAACTCGCGCCGCTTGCCAGCTTTAACCAAACACAAGTCAGCACATCATCTGCGGTGATCGCGGTTTTCGCAGATATGAACAATGATGACTATTTAGAAGAAATTTATTCGAAAGCGGTCGAACTGGGCTACATGCCGCAGGAAGTAAAAGACAGACAAATCGCTGCGTTGACGGCGCACTTTGAAAAACTTCCGGAGCAAGTGAACCGTGAAACGATTCTGATTGACGGAGGACTCGTTTCCATGCAGCTGATGCTTACGGCACGCGCGCACGGCTATGACACAAACCCGATCGGCGGCTACGATAAAGAAAAGATCGCCGAGGTTTTCGGAATGGATAAAGAGCGTTATGTACCGGTCATGCTGTTATCAATCGGAAAAGCGGCAGACGAAGGATATGCTTCCTACCGTCTTCCTATCGAAACAATCGCACAATGGAAATAAGGTTGAAGTGAAGCTGAGAGGAGAGGGACAGTGGACATAATTGCGGCTGTTTTCGTCGGAATTGTAGCTTTAGAACATATATTTATCATGATACTTGAAATGTTTTTTATCAATTCGAAGGCAGCTAAGCGGTCCTTCAAATTGCCGAAGCATTTAGAAGGTGATCGGAATGTGGCGGTCATGTTTGCAAATCAAGGTCTGTATAATGGATTTCTGGCTGCCGGTCTCATTTGGGGGCTGATCCTCGGAGCTGATCCGATGGGCTATATGATTCAATTGTTTTTCGTCATCTGTGTGGTCATCGCGGCCATTTTCGGAGGCTTTACTTCAAACAAATCAATTATCGTAAAACAAGGACTTCCGGCTGTTTTAGCGCTTATTTTTCTTTTAGCGGCGTAGCAGACGGAGTGAGGGCTTCCGGAAAGGAAGCCCTCTTTTTTTATTCTGTTTTGAAAATCATTCCTTATATGCATCAGTTTCATGCAAACTAACAATTAGAAGTTATAGATCGGGTAACGTATGATAAGTGAAAATAACAAATCGCGGAGGCAATCAATGGATTGGCATCAGATTAATTATTTTCAGACAGTGGCGCAAGTGCAGCATATTACACAGGCAGCAAAACAGCTGTCCATATCTCAGCCCGCTCTCAGCCGTTCGATTTCAAAGCTTGAAGACGAGCTGGGCGTTCAGCTTTTTGATCGCAAAGGCAGGAATATTTATTTGAATCGGTACGGGAAAATGTTTTTGCATCGTGTGGAACAATCTATCAGACAAATTGAAATCGGTAAGCAGGAAGTGTGGAATGAAATCCATCCCAACAGCGGCACAATTTTATTGTCTTTTTTGCCGTCGCTTGGCATGAGTATGGTTCCGGATGTGATCAGCTCGTTTCAACACATGTATCCTCATGTCAATTTTCAGTTGACCCAAGCATCAAATCAGCAGATTATCGAGCAATTAACGTCAAGAGAAGTGGACATCGCATTGACTTCGCTTCGTGATGAAAACGATGAGGTGATCTGCCAGCCGCTTTTAACAGAAGAGTTATATTTAGCCGTTTCTGCTGAACATCCGCTCGCCTCATATGATGAAATTGATTTGAAAATGGCGGAGCGTGAACCGTTTATCTCTTTTAAAGATACAAATGTTCTTCACGGCATGATTAAAGAGTTGTGTGAAAAAGCGGGATTTTCACCGGATGTCGTATTTGAGGGAGAAGATATTGTGACAGCTTCCGGGTTAGTCGGCGCTAAACTGGGGGTGTCTCTTATCCCTGACTTGCACGTTTTTGATAAAACAAAGGTCAAACTTCTCAGTGTCACCAATCCGATCTGTGAAAGAGAGATTGGTTTGGCTTGGAGGAAAGACGGCTATTTATCGCCGGCAGCAGAGAATTTTATAGCGTTTATTCAAACCCGGCTTAACAGAAAAGGGGGAAGATAAATGACTTACATTCGCCGCGGCACACTTCAATTCAAAAAGGTAAACTTCGCTTTGTTTGCTGGCGGATTTTGCACGTTTGCCATCCTTTGGGGAACGCAGCCGCTGCTGCCTGATATCGCAAACGATTTTCACCTGTCACCGGCGGTTTCAAGCTTAAGCCAATCAGCGGCAACGATTGCTTTAGCCATCAGTCTGGTATTCGCCGGTTTTTTATCAGAAATGTACGGGCGGAAGCAGATAATGGGCGTGTCATTATTTGCTGCATCCATCCTAGCCGTTCTCACAGGGTTTGTTTCGGACTTTCAGCTGCTCGTCGTTTGCAGGGCGCTGCAGGGAGCCGCATTAGCGGGGCTTCCCGCCGCGGCAATGGCTTATTTAGCTGAAGAAATTGAGCCGGACAGCTTGGGAATGGCAATGGGGCTTTATATCAGCGGAAACTCGATTGGCGGCATGACGGGACGCATCATCAGCGGCTTTCTGACGGATTCCTTCAGCTGGCATTCGGCTTTGCTGACGATCGGCCTCATCAGTTTGCTGGCAAGCATTATCTTCTGGACGATCCTTCCTGCCTCTTCTCATTTTACGCCCCGGACATATAAAAGAAACGACATTTTCACCTCATTTTACCGTCAATACAGGACGCCCGGTTTCGGCTGCCTTTTGATCATCGGTTTTTTATTGGAAGCCGGCTTTGTATCTTTATATAACTATATCGGTTTTCAATTGATGAAGCCGCCTTATTCACTAGGCCAAACGGCAGTCGGGTTTATTTTTCTCGTATACCTTGTCGGAACGTTCAGTTCAACGTGGATGGGCATGTTAGCAGACAAATACGGCAAAAGAAAAATCCTGCCATTCTCATTGGTGATTGTCATGATTGGTGTCTGCATTACTTTATCTGCTGATATAGGGATCATGATTTTAGGAGTTGCGATTTTCACATTCGGCTTTTTTGCGGGCCATTCGATCTCCAGCAGCTGGGTTGGCGAACTGGCCGTCCGCGATAAGGCACAGGCCGCGGCCTTATATTTGTTTTCCTATTATGTGGGAGGGAGCATCGGGGGGACTGCAAGCGGCGCTTTCTATCACCAATTCGGCTGGGGCGGCATTGCCGTCATGATTACGGCGCTTTCTGCCGTTTCAGCAGCCGTTTCAGTCTGGCTGGGATTATTGACGAAACGAAAAAAAGATAAACACCAATAGGCGTTTATCTTTTTTGAATTACAGATAAATGCTTACCGCAGAATAGATGAGCAGCAGACACATCACGATGCGAAACGCTTTATCGTGTTTCTCAAAGAGATGTTTAAAAACAGAGCCGAACGCCGACCACAGCAGTAAAGCCGCCCAGCCCAGGAGAATAGCCGACGCGAGCCAGAACGCAATCAATGGATACGTGTGCTGAAATGGCAATATAAAAGCGCTCATTAAGGTTAAAAAGAATAAAATACTCTTTATATTGATCATTTGAAACAGAAATCCCGATAGAAAAGACGATCGGGTTTTTTCAGAATCGCCTTTTGATGCTTTGGGCAGCGAGATCTGCCAAGCCAAATAGAGCAAATAGACGGCTCCGGCAATTTTAAAGTAAGGTTCCACGACGGGAATCCAATGATAAACACTCATTGTGAACAGACCGCTGAGAATGCCGAGCACTGCAAATCCCGTCAGGATGCCGCCGTTAAAACGCCATGAACCGATAAAGCCGGCTCTGCGCGCTTCATTCATCATTAAAATATTGCTCGGTCCGGGTGTAATAGATGTCATCAGGACATAAGAAAGAAAAGCTATGATACTCATTAAATCACCTTCATTTGCTAATGTGATGGAACCGTTTTTTATTGTATGATAAGAATAGTTATAAATAAAATTGAAAAATAAAATCGCATTATTGATTTTTTCGATACATCTTAGAGGTGAATTCATATGGAGATCAGACATCTTATTACATTTCAGGCCATTGTAGATAAGGGAAGCTATACAGGGGCCGCGGCGAAGCTGGGATATACGCAGTCGACGATTACGACTCATATTCAGGCGCTTGAACAGGAGATCGGCGGCGCATTATTTACGTACGAAAAAAGGCGTCTGAAACTGACGCCTTTAGGGAGAGAGCTGATACCGTTAGCCGAGGATTTACTTTCCGCCCATGACAAGATCAAAAATATGCAAAGCATTCACGAGGTGAAGGGCGTTTTAAAAATTGCTGCGCCGGAGTCTTTGACCATTTCCAGACTGGGGCCGATTATCAGAGAATATTCCATGAAGTATCCGAACGTCAATATCATATTGAGCAACGGAACATGCGGGCAGAATCAGGTGGAATTAGTAAGCGGCCGCGTGGATATCGCATTTATGGTGTATCCGGAGATACAAATGGAAAAATGCATACATCATTCTTTATTGGAGGAACGCATCGTCCTCGTGGCGGGCAGTGACGCACCGGAACATTTTGACGACTATCAACAAAGCGGCAAGCACTTTTTTATTACAAATGAAGAAGGATGCAGCTATCGGACTATGTTTGAACGATTTCTCGTCAAACATGATATCAGTCATTTACAAACAATGGAATTGTGGAGTATAGAAGCCATTAAGCAGACGGTGATGAGCGGACTCGGTTTCTCCGTTTTACCTTATATTACGGTAAAAGAAGAGGTAAAAGCGGGGAAGCTGAAAATTCTTCAGCAGTCTGAGCCGTTCGAGCGGCTTTATTCTCATATGCTGGTCAAAAAGAAAAAATGGCAGCTTCCGGCCGCTGAAGCTTTTGTGTCGCTTGTTCTTGAGTCGTTTTGTGATAAATAATGTTTAGGTTAATTTGAAAGCCGATGCCTGCGCGCATCGGCTTTTGTTTTTGTCCGGAATCTTAATGACATTTTCGATGTCAGCCAGCTTTGACTCCATACCTATCTTTTTTAAAAAAAAGAGAGCTGATCAGCAAATATGGTATGATTTACATAATCAGGGAGTGAGAAGATGAATATGAAGAGGGCATATTATGCTATTTTATACAGCCAGACCGCTATCAACTTGGGGTTCTCACTTTATACGATGGCTGTTATCTTGTTTTTGTTTACAAAAACCGGTTCGACGGCGATGGCCTCTCTTATGACGTTCGTCAGCATTGTATGTCGTGTATTGGGCAGCGCCGTTTTGCCGCTGGTCACCGGCCGGTTCACGCTTCGGTCTTTGTTAATCAGTTCTCAATTGATACAGATCACACTGTTAGTCTGTTTGTTTTTTGTCATCCAAACCGGTTCATCTGCATTCTTTTTTCTGCTGTTTTGTCTGATCGGAGGCATTTCTTTTTGCAACGGATGGTTTGCTCCGATAAAAAGCGCGCTGATTGGGGAAATCATTCCTCCTGATCGAAGGGCGAAAGCGAACGGTTTATTATCTGCGGCGGATCAAACCGTTCAGTTTGCGGGGTGGTCTCTCGGCGGCGTCATCATAGCGTTCTTGGGAGAGAGCGATACAATGATCGTCACTGTCATGTTATTGGTTTCTTCGGTTTTGGGCATCATTCTGTTTCTTCAAGTACGCATGTGTGCGCCGGCAGCAGTCAGGGAACGTTCCCTTTTTGCAGATGCGGCAAGCGGCTGGGTGTATTTATTTCAGCAAAAACAGCTCAGGGTTCTCATTGTGATGGATGTGATCGAATCGTGGGCAGGCATGATATGGATCGGGTCTGTGTCCTTAACTTATGTGCATGACGTCCTTCATAAAGGAGAGGCTTGGTGGGGGTATGTCAACGGAGTCTATTATGCGGGGACGATGATCGGCGGACTGATCATCTATAAGTTATCCGGTAAGTTTCAGCATCATCTCATTCCGCTTATGCTGACGGGAGCGTTGGCATATGGAATGTTCACGTTTATTTATGGGTTGATCACAAGCGCCGTTGCGGCCCTTTTTCTGGTGCTGTGTATGGGGCCGGCTTGTGTATTACGAGATCTCACGCAGGAAACATTACTTCAAAACATCACGACCGAAAAGACACGGGTCAATATATTAGCGGCGAGATCAGCTTTAGTTCAGTTCATTTTTATGTTTTCCATTATCGGAACGGGGGTTATCTCGGATGTATTCGGCGTGCGGTTTATTTATATTGGCGCAGGCCTCCTCTTATTAATTTCGGCTTTTATCGGATTTTCTCAGCTGCGAATGAAGAAGATGGTACAAAGCCGCATGTAGTTTAGTTTAATTAGGAACGTACGTTCTTTATCGAGAGAGGAGAGGGTAATGTGGGACATCTGGCACTGCAATTGTATGATTATCATCTTTGGGCAAATCAGCAAATATTCACCCGGCTTAAAGAGCTTCCGGAGGATGTGTACCGTAAGGAGATTCAAAGTGTCTTTCCGTCGATAGCCGGTGTATTGACTCATGTGTATCTGTCGGATAAGGGGTGGTTTGATGTGTTCTCCGGAGAGCGTCTGGAGGATACGCTGAAATCAGCTGAACAGCAAAAAGAGGACATCTTGTCTAAAGAGATAGAAGAGCTGGAAGATATGTTCTCGGAATTATCAGACCGGTATCAATTATTTTTGCAAAAGGAAGAAAATATCAGTCTCCCCCTTGAAATAGAGCATCCGTCAGGTGACATCATGAAAACCGCAGCGGCCGATATGATCCTCCATGTTGTGAACCACGGAACGTATCATCGCGGGAATATAACAGCCATGCTCAGACAGATGGGGTATGCTTCTGTGCCGACGGATTACGGTATTTATTTATATATAAACAAAAAGTAAACAAGACAGCCAATGCGGCTGTCTTGTGATATCAGTAAAAAAGCCAAATCATATGAGTGATTTGGCTTTTTCGTTTGCTATGCCATGTTCTGCAGCCGTTCTAAACTGTTTTTCCAATTCGCTTCAAGCGCTGTAAAAGCAGCGGCGGCATCTTGCTTTTCTAATGCGTGAATGATATCAGAGTGTTCATTATATGATCTGTTTAAAGCGTCGTTTTCACTGAAATAGCGGATTTCCATTCTCTGAATTTTGACTTTCAGGCTTACTAGCAATTTGTGAAGTTCGGCGTTGTCCGCAAGCAGAATGATGCGATGGTGAAATGCATTGTCCGCTTCCAGGATGGCCGGTTTATCGCCGTCTTTCATCATTTGAAGAAGATTTTCATTCAGCTGTTTCAATTCCTGAATCACGGCATCGTCCACATGCGGGAGAGCTTGCTGCAATGCGAGTTTTTCAAGCGTCCAGACGATGGAATACAAGTTTTCCGCTTCTTTTAACTCAATCGGAGCGACAAGCGTCCATCTGTTCGCTTTTGTTATCACCAAGCCGTCATCTTCCAGCCGCAATAAGGCTTCCCGTATCGGGGTGCGGCTGATTCCCAATGTTTCCGACAAATCCTTGTCCTTTAACTTTGTTTCCGGTTTGAGCTTGCCCGTTATGATCCAGTTTCTGAGTGTGCGATACACTTCGTCCCGCATGATGGTTCTTTTCAGCACAGGTTCTTTGTTTTGATTATCCAATGGAACACCTCATGAATCGTAGTATACATATTTGCATTTTACCACAGTCCGGCCGCTGGTTAGAAATGAAGAGGGACGTCTAAGAATGAATCGAACCGAGATGCTTCATCTCAATATGCTGAAAGTCAGCGGATCCGCCTTCAGAAAAGAGCGTGATTCCCTGATCTTCATGTTTTGGGAACACTTCATTTGTCAAAACGGTTTTTCCGTCGTCTGCAAATACTTCAATACTTGTTTTATCCACGAGAATTTTCAGATGGACGCGCCCTTTGTTTCCGTCAAATGGGGCTTTGCTTTCGGCGTATGCACCGGTTTTATCAGGCTGGTCTGTAAACGATCTGTTCACATAGGCATAGCCATCTTCTGCCGAAATACCGACATCGATATGCCGACTTTGGTCTGCTGATTCTCTGAGTCTGACGCCTGCATTTTTGATATCTGACCAAGCGATATCCATATCAAGCTGATATGTATCACCTTTGATCGGCAGTGTTTCTGAACCGTTCACCTGTTTGTGTTCTATGCTGTCAGTTGAAGAGGTTAATTGGTTCAATGCTTCAACCGGTTCTGACACAAGGCTGTATGTGCCGCCATCCTGCTGCTGAAGGCGGATTTCACGGACGATAGAATCCGTACCGTTAAAGCCGTTTTTTAGTGTCGGTGTTTCATTCGGATAATCCCAATTGTTCATCCATGCCAGCGCATAGCGTTTTGTCAGCGGATCTTCGCTATTACCGTCCTCAAATGTGACGCCGCCGTACCAGTCAAAGCCGTAATCGAGCCATTGCGGTTCTTCTTGATCGGCGGAAAATTCCTTCCCGTCAAAGTTTCCGGTCCAATACGCGTACGTATTCGGTTTGCCTGCGGGTTTGCCGTTTGCGCTTGCGCCCAGAACCCACTTGGCTGTTCCGTCATCTGCACGCATCATATAAAGGTCGGGGCATTCGACGAGGCCGATCTGCTGAGTGATAAAACCGCCCGTGTATTTCCAATTTTTTAAATCGGGTGATTCATAAAAACCGATTTTTTCGCCTTCGGCCATGGCCATCACCCATTTGTCATCCTGTTCATCCCAGATCACTTTCGGGTCCCGGAAATCCTTAGTTCCCGGGTTTTTCATCACGGGCTGATCACTATAGGAAGTAAACGTTTTTCCTTTATCCGTGCTGTACCATAAATATTGTTCCTGGGCTTTTGTTTTGGCTGTCGGCTGCGTTGTGACGGCGACCAGCGCGTTTTTGCCGAAGCCCGCCGTGTTGTGCTTGTCAATGACGACAGAACCGGACCATATATCGCCGTTTTCGTTGGTGTATTTCGGAATAGCCGTGCCTTCGTCCGTCCAGTGCACCAAGTCCTCTGATACGGCGTGCCGCCATTCTGTGCCGTTGCCGTTCGGGTAATCCCGATTATAAAGATAGTAGTAATGATATTTCCCCTCGAAAAAAATGGGCTTTTGAGGGTCGTTTTTCCATTTGTCCGGGGTCGTAAAATGATACGCCGCCCGGTAATTCTTCTTATGCTCCGTGTTTGTGTCAGAGGAATTGTGGGTTTTGTTCGGCAGTAAGCCGACAAACAGGAACGCACCCAAAAAGATCAATATTGCAATGGGCCATTTTCGTACCATGATTGAATTCACCATCTTGTTGAGAAATAAAAGAAAATGCCAATGAAGTATCGGCATTTTCTTTTTGTTGTTATTAGTTGTTAACCGTAAGCTGTCCTTGTTCAAGGATGCTGTTTTTGACAACGGATGTTTTCTTGTTTTTGATGTTCAATAAGAAGCTTGGCGCAAATGTTGCCTTTTTATCCTCAAAGAAGCCTCTGTTTGTCATGTAGCTTGTGATCACGACATTGTTGCCTTTGGCTTGCGGCACTGCGAAGTGAGAGTAAGTGAACGTCACATCGTTAGGATCAAGACCCATTTGCAGTACAAGACCAGTTTTGTTCAGCGGCTTGTAAGGACCTGTTAAAGAGTTTGATACATAACCAAGCATGTAAATATCGTTTGAGTTAATACCGGCGATCGTCATTTTTGAACCGCGTGAATCAGTGAACAGGTACCATTTGCCGTTCATTTTGAAAACATTCGCGCGCTCGATTTCATCAGTTACCGTGTTTGAAGTGATCAGCGGCTTCATGACTTTTTTCAATGTGTAGTCATCGTTTAACTCTACGATACCGAGGGCGCCGTTCGCTAATTCAGCATCGCGTTTTTTAGCACTTTGCTGAAGCTTCTGACTTTCTTTACGGAAGAAGTTTGTGCTGCCGCCGTAGTACGCTTTGTTAAATAAAGATTCTTCGCCTTGGTATCCGTTATCTGTTCCCGTGTTGGCTTCGAATACAAGGTATTTATGGCCTTTGTCTTCAACGTAGTGCGGGTCTCTCAGCGTGTGGTTGTCGCCGGATGTATAGTTCCCTTCATCGATAAACTGCTGAACGTTCTGGTATGTTTTTCCGTCGCCGTCAAAAATCGTTTTATGATCTTCCACTCCGTTGATCTTGAGCGTGTCATCAGATTTTGACACATTTACCTGTGCCGTTGTCAGGCTTTGTTTACCGTAATGTGTACCGGAAAAGTCAGTGTAGAATAAACGGATTTTTCCGTCAGATGTAAAGGTTGCAGAACCGGACCATTCTTGTGTCTGTTCTTTCAGGATTTCATCGTTGGCGTCGAACTTATCGCTGTCTTTAAAGACACGGCCCGCGTTTTTCCAGCTGTCGATCGAGTTGTCGCCGACTTTTTGATAAAACATGTAGATGGATGTGTCATCAGCGTCTTTCGGGCTTCCCGCTAAAGCAAACACGACGTGATAGCCGTTGTATTCAGCTACTGTTCCGTCAGCGTTTTGGAGCGGCCAGCTGTCCCACACATCCAGTCCTTTTGCGGACTCGATATTTTTAATGGTTGATTGGTCGAATTGAGGCACTTGGTATTTTTCACTTTGCTGCTGTTTAGGGATCTGCAGCATATCATGGCGTGTGATATGAGAGACGCCGTACGTTTCTTTGTAAGGTTTTTGGGTATTTTCTTTCGCGAAGGCTTGAGTCGCTCCCCCTGCCAGAAGTGCAGTCGTAAAAGTTAGAACTGTGGCTTGTTTTGCAAATTTTTTGATGTTCATGTTCATGTCTCCTTTTGTATGTACCTTTTTTTGCGATCTGCCGATTCGATCCTCCTGCATCCATGGATGGCAGGTTTGTTACAGAAAAAAGACCTAAAATATGTAAGGGGTGACGCCAAAGAATACACTTTGCCCTTAACACATTTTAGGTCTTGCCTGCTTTATCAGTAACAATCCTGCATGATTTACTTGTCGACATCATTCTATTAGAGTCTGATTCTATTGACAACTGGTCTATTTTCCTCTTTTGGATGATAGTAAAATGAAAAAAGACCTTTTAATTTATGGGTAATTGAGACTAAGGTGTGCTCTGAGCCTAGGAAAAAACCTCTCTAAAAAAGAGAGGCTATTTTTTCTTGATAGATAATAAAGCGATGGTGGCTAAAATCAGCAAAGTACCCAGCCATTCTGATATTCCGAAGGGAACATGCAGCCAGATAACAGCTAAAAAAGCTGCCGACAGCGGCTCCGCACAGGCGAGCAGGCTGGTTTCAGAGGCACTCAGATATTTCAGGCTTTCCAAGTAGCAATAAAAAGCGATGAGCGTCCCGAAAATGATGATAAACACAATCGCAGCATATGCCGGCAAGGACCACTCGCCTTCAAATTTCCAGGGCGGGCGGATCAAGCTGAGGGCGGCTCCGCCGATCAGCATGCCCCATCCGACAATAATGGCCGATCCCCATTTCTTCAGCAGACGATGCGGCTGAAGGGTGTAAAACGCCAGTGCAAACGCCGAACTGATGCCCCAAAAGACAGCCAGACCGGATATGGACAGGCTTCCGACATTCCCGTGCGTGACCAAAATGAATGTGCCGGCAACCGCCAATAAGACGGCGAGAAGCTCTTTTGCTGAAGGTATTCTCTTTGCGCGAATCGCTAAAAAGCATGTAATGATCGCTGGCCCTAAATACTGAAGAACGGTAGCAGCGGCCGCGTTGCCGTACTCAATTGCCGCGAAGTAGGTGTATTGAACGCCTAACATTCCGAAAACCCCGAATAAAAGAAGGGGAATTCTGTCCCGTCTGTCTTTCCAAACAGCCCATATCCGTCCTTTTTCTTTGCGGTACGCGATGCCGAGCAGAAGCGCCCCTGACGCCAGAAGGCGCACCGAAGTCAGCCATTCTGTATTAAAATGGCGGTGCTGGAACAGATACTGGGCAACCGTTCCTGAGACCCCCCATAAGATAGCTCCTGTCAGCACAAGCCAAATGCCTGTTGTTCGTGAATAAGAAAGAGCAGCGTGTTTTTCCAGGATAGACACCCCCGATTCTGACGTTGTGATATTAACTAACAATAATTAGGAAAATGAACGTCTTCCATGTGATATATTATATATTGTATATTAAATTCCGTCAAAATGATTTTCGGGGAAAAGCGCTTACGAAACGGCCATCTGATGAATGAGCAATAAAAAAACACCCCGGCGGGTTTCCGGGGTGTGTTGGTTATTCTGCAATCGCGTCTGTTAAAACAGGGACGACTTGTTTCTTTCTGGATACGACGCCTTTTAAAAGAGCCGTGTTGTTTTCTAAAGTCACGTTGAATGCTTTTTCCACTTTTGGCGCTTGATCACCGATGGCAAGCGCAAGGGAATCGTTTTCCAGAATATCCGTAATCACGAGAAGGAACAGGTCAAGGTTCTTCTCAGCAATTACTTTTGAAAGAGCCGCTTCTAATTCCGGCTGACGCTTTTTAACATCTTCAATATCAACTGTGTTGACTTGGGCGATTTCGACTTTTTTGCTGCCGAGCGTGAACTCTTTCGCATCAAGAGAAATCAGTTCTTCCACAGTTTTTTTGCTTAAGTCGGCGCCCGCTTTCAGCATGTTTAAGCCGTACTCTTCCGCATCTACGCCGGCAATTTCAGCAAGCTCTTTTGCCGCTGCGATATCTTGCTCCGTGCAAGTCGGAGATTTAAATAACAGAGAGTCGGAAATGATTGCTGACAGCATGAGGCCTGCAATTTCTTTCTCGATTTTCACGTTATTTTCTTTGTACATTTTGTTTAAGATCGTAGCCGTACAGCCGACCGGCTCAGCACGGTAGTAAAGAGGTTCCGCTGTTTCGAAGTTGGCGATACGGTGGTGGTCGATAACTTCAAGAACCTGAACGTCTTCGATATCCTTGATGCTTTGCTGGCGTTCATTGTGGTCAACAAGGATGACGCCGTTTACTTCGTTTGCGGCTGTTTCCACCAAACGCGGGCTTTCCTGCTTGAAATAATCAAGCGCGTATTGTGTTTCGCCGTTGACTTGTCCAAGGCGGACGGGCTCAGCATTGAAGCCGAGTTTATTTTTTAGATCAGCGTAGGCAATGGCAGAGCAAATGGTATCTGTGTCTGGGTTTTGATGTCCGAAAATAAGAATTTTTTCCATGATAACTCCTTGTCCTTTTTTGTAGTGTAAACAATCTTTTTATAGTTTAACACGTCTTGAGGAGGGTGTAATCTTCAAAACCTTAAAAATTGATGTGAAAAAGAAGCATTTTTGTTGAGAGGTGGGGAGGGTTGCGAGTAAAATACTGGGTAAGTCAGATGCTAATCAGCATATAGTATCAAAAAAGGTACTATGGAGGATGAAAAATGAACATATATCCGAATAAAGAAGGTTGTCCGGTTGAACTGACGCTTTCCGTTATCGGCGGAAAGTGGAAGGGTATTTTGTTTTATCATATGATCGGCGGAAAAAAGCGGTTTAATGAGTTTCGGCGCATTTGCCCCAGCATTACGCAGCGTATGCTGACGCTTCAGCTTCGCGAGCTTGAGGCGGACGGCATCGTGCATCGCGAGGTATATCAGCAGGTGCCTCCAAAGGTGGAGTATTCTCTTACCGAATTCGGCAGGTCGCTGGAACCGATCGTTTTGCAAATGAAGAAATGGGGAGATGCCAACAGGGAGTTTCTCGAGGCATACCGGGAAAAAACGTCTCCTCAAGATCAGTCCGCTCAAAAATAAGAAGCAGCAAAGGATTAAATTCCTTGCTGCTTTTTTTTATTTCATCGCGATGGCCTTTCTGGCGTTGCGCACGTCATTCTTCAGCAATTCGCTCAGGTTGTAAGCCGGATATTGACCGCGTTCTTCCATATACTCAAAGACCATTTGATGCCACTTGATGGCCGCGTTTAAGTGCTTGACGAAGACGTGTCTTAATTGAGGTGTGGCCGTCTCTGTAATGGCTCCGGCATAATTGCGGACAGATGTTTTGGCCAGAATGAGCAGGCCGCCGCTGTAAAAGGAGGAATCAGCGCGCTCTTCTGTTTCATCCTCACGAAAAGCGGGAGCTTCAGGGAAAAAAGGAAGCAGTTCACGCAGATTTTGTTCCAGCGAATGGATGGAAAATCTGTAAAGCTGTTTTAATCTGGCATCGCTTACGTCCCGCTCTGTTCTTTTTAATTTCACAAGTCCGTTTGCCTGGAAAGCCACTAACTCATGCAGTTCTAACGTTTCATGCCATGCTAATGTTCTCCGCTCAGTCATGGTGTAAGAATCTCCTTTATCCTTCATTTTCACTTTCAGCATATGCCCCGGTCCCGATGTTGTTCCTGATGTTTTGAAGTTTCCAGAAAGGGAAACTCAATGTAAAGGAAATACGAAATAGAGGTGAAACTATATGTGGGACATGATAAAGAACTTCTTCCTTTTCAGCAGCGGGGTTTTGCAGGCGACCACTCTCTTACTTATCGTTATCGTCTTGTTATATGTACGAAAAACCAAAAAGAAAAACAGAGATACTTCTGGTTTCATGGATGATCAGGATCACTGATACAACGGGCATTCTTTCACTGGGATGTCCGTTTGTCTGTTTTCATGTTTCACATGGAACATTGCGGCTGTCCGCGCTCATTTTACTTGCGATTTCGACTTATGTTAAAATATATACGTGTATTTTGGAGAGTTTATGGAAAATTCAGGTCTTGAAAGAGACATTGCGGCGTCAAAAGAGCAGTCGTCTAAGCTGCTCTTTTCTATTCGTATGTTCGAATGATACAAGGTTTGAGGTGAGTAAGTGAAAAATACAAGGGCTCTAATAGAAGGCGCCATTTTGATCAGTATTTTTGCAATCATTTCCCTTTTGGTCGTGTACCTCCCTTTACTGGGGGCAATTCTTCTCTTTGCTTTGCCGCTGCCGATCATTCTTTACACCATTCGGCACGGTCTGAAGTCCGGGGTATGGATGGGGCTTGCCAGCCTTCCTGTCAGCTTTATTGTAGGTTCGTTTACCGGGCTTACAGGCGCTTTTACGGCGGCCTGTATGGGAATCGCCATGGGATATTATTTTAAAAAGAAACAGCCCGGCTATGCGGTTGCTGCCGGCGCTATGGCGTATGTGTTGTGCGGCGTCGTTTTTTTTGTGGTCAGCATCGTGTTTCTTAATATGAATGTGGTTGATACCGCCATGTCCCAGCTTCGGGAGTCGCTGTCTTTAGCAGAAACCATGTCAAAACAGCTCGGTTACGGAGACCAGTTCGGGAAGCAGATCAAGCTGATGGAAAGTCAGCTGAGCACGGTTCAATATCTTTTTCCGACAGTGCTCGTATTGACCGGCATCGTTTTTTCTTTCCTCAGTTATGCGATGGCAAGGCCGCTTTTACGGCGATTTTTCCCTGATCTTCCGAAGATGAAGCCTTTTAGAGAGCTCAAACTCCCGCAAAGCGTTGTCATTCTGTATTTTATTGTGACGATATTAGGGTTTCTGCCTTTAGAAAAAGGGCATATGCTGTATTCGGTTTCATTGAATGGGGGATTTATTCTCAGCTTGCTGATTTGTATTCAAGGATTAGCGTTTATTTTTTTCTATTGCCGCGAAATGGAGATGCCGAAAGCCGTTCCTGTATTAGCAATTGTGCTGGGGGTGCTTTTTCCGCTCATCTTGTCCGTGTATCTCCTCTTAGGCATCATTGACATAGGCTTTAACATAAGAAATAAGGTGACGCGAAATTGAGTGTGACTTACAGGTGGGGAGTTGATAGAAATGCCTAGTTTTTATGAAAAACCGTTGTTTCGGTATCCCATCTATGCATTGATTGCATTGTCAATCATCATAATCCTCATCAGCATTTACTTTAACTGGCTGATAGGAGCTATCGGCGTTGTGCTGCTCGCCGTGATCTTGTTTTTCATTAAGCGTGCGGATTCTCTGATCAGAAAAGAAATTGACGATTATATCTCCACGTTATCGTATAGATTGAAAAAAGTAGGCGAAGAGGCATTAATGGAAATGCCTATCGGGATTATGCTGTTTAATGACCAATATTACATTGAGTGGGCGAATCCGTTTTTGTCTTCCTGTTTTAATGAAAGCACGCTCGTCGGACGCTCGCTGTATGACACATGCGAGGCCGTCGTGCCGCTGATCAAGCAGGAGGTCGATTCGGAAACGATCACCTTGAATGAGCGGAAGTTTAAAGTAGTGATTAAAAGAGATGAGCGCCTGCTTTATTTCTTTGATGTGACAGAACAGATTCAGATTGAAAAGCAGTACGAAAATGAGAGAACCGTGCTGGCATATATCTTCTTAGATAACTATGATGACGTCACACAGGGGCTGGACGACCAAACGAGAAGCACGATGAACAGCCAGGTCACCTCATTATTAAATGCGTGGGCGCAGGAGTACGGCATTTTCCTGAAACGGACGTCCTCGGAGCGGTTTATCGCGGTGTTAAATGAACACATTTTAACGGAGCTTGAAAACGCGAAATTTTCGATTTTGGATGAAATCCGAGAAAAAACATCCGTTCACACTGTATCTTTGACCCTCAGCATCGGGATCGGCGCATCGGTTTCTTCCTTGAAGGAGCTTGGAGATCTGGCGCAGTCCAGCCTCGATTTGGCTCTCGGCCGCGGAGGCGACCAAGTGGCGATCAAAATGCCGAACGGCAAGGTGAAATTTTACGGCGGCAAAACAAATCCGATGGAGAAGCGCACAAGGGTGCGCGCCCGGGTGATTTCTCACGCGCTCAAGGAGATTGTCTCAGAAAGCAGCAATGTCATTATCATGGGGCACAAATTTCCTGATATGGACGCGGTCGGAGCCGCAATCGGAATATTGAAGGTGGCGCAGGCCAACGGCAAAGAAGGCTACATCGTCATTGATCCGAACCAGATCGGATCAAGCGTTCAGCGCCTGATTGAAGAAATTAAAAAATATGAAGAGCTGTGGTCGCGGTTCATCACGCCGGAAGAGGCGATGGAAATTTCAAATGATGACACGCTGCTTGTCGTCGTTGATACACATAAACCGTCCCTTGTGATGGAAGAGCGTCTCGTGAACAAAATCGAGCACATCGTTGTGATTGACCACCACCGCAGAGGCGAGGAATTTATTAAAGATCCGCTGCTCGTTTATATGGAGCCATACGCTTCATCCACCGCAGAACTCGTGACGGAGCTGCTTGAATACCAGCCGAAGCGGCTCAAAATCAATATGATTGAAGCGACGGCCCTGTTAGCTGGTATAATAGTGGATACGAAGAGCTTTTCCCTTCGCACGGGCTCGCGGACGTTCGACGCCGCTTCTTATTTGAGAGCGAAAGGCGCAGATACGGTTCTGGTGCAGAAAGTTCTCAAAGAATCCGTCGGTTCTTATATCAAGCGGGCGAAACTGATCCAGCATACGTCTCTTTATAAAGAACATATCGCGATTGCTTCTCTTCCTGAGAACGAAGAGGAGTACTTTGACCAGGTGCTGATTGCGCAGGCGGCTGATTCCCTCTTATCGATGAGTGAAGTGGAAGCTTCATTTGCGGTAGCCAGACGGGATGAGCATACGGTGTGCATCAGTGCGAGATCGCTGGGCGAGGTCAATGTGCAGATTATTATGGAAGCGCTGGATGGCGGAGGGCATTTAACCAATGCGGCAACCCAGTTATCGGGCATTTCTGTCTCAGAAGCGCTCGTCCGGCTGAAGGAAGCCATTGATGAATATTTTGAGGGAGGCGTTCAGAGATGAAGGTTATTTTCTTACAAGATGTAAAAGGTAAAGGAAAAAAAGGCGAAATGAAAAACGTAGCAGACGGTTATGCACATAACTTTCTCATTAAAAAAGGCCTCGCTGTCGAAGCAAATGCGACAAACATCAGTGCATTGAAAGGACAGAAAGAAAAAGAGAAAAAAGAAGCGATTGCCGAGCTTGAAAGAGCGAAAGATTTGAAAGAAACGCTTGAACAGCTGACTGTTGAGCTGAGTGCCAAATCCGGTGAAGGCGGCCGTCTATTCGGATCTGTCACAAGCAAACAGATTGCAGAAGCGCTGCAAAAAACGCATAAGATTAAAGTGGATAAACGGAAACTGGAGCTCCAAGACGGTATCCGCACACTGGGATATACAAACGTTCCTGTAAAGCTGCACCCTGAAGTTCAGGCTGTGCTGAAGGTTCACGTAAAAGAAGAAGCGTAAAATACAATGAAAAACCCGCCGATCCGGCGGGTTTTTTTCATGTCAGCAGACGGCGCAGCGCAAGAAAATGATGAGATTGTTTCATTTCCGATCGTTACCAGATTGCATATTATATTACATCATAACGAAGGATGTGTCGGTATGAAACGATTTTTTTCTGAAACATATTTTAATCATCCGGAGAATAAAAAGGCGCTGGAGCACTATCCGCTGATCGGTGACGGAAAAGACGGGGAAGTCTATCGTTTAACACACAACAAATGCGTAAAGTACTTCTTTGAAAAAGGGACATGCAAGAAGGAATTGGCAGCTTTAAAGACCGGACAAGGTTCCCCGGTGATTCCAAGACTGTATGAATACGGAGATCGTTATATTGTGATGGAATACATCCAAGGCACCTCTCTTGCCCGCCATATCAAACAAGAAAAATCCCTGTCCGTCAAACTGACTGCTGATATTTTAAATATGCTGGATGAATTAAAAAGAATCGGTTTTACCAGATGGGATGCCGAAATCAGGCACATTCTGATCAATGAATACGGAAATCTTAAGGTCATCGACCATAAAAGAGCTTTTTCCGCCATTACCCGGTTTCCCGTAAAACTATTAAAAGGACTGGACAAATACGGCTTGGCGGATGAGTTTTTGAACACTATAAAAAAATTAAATCCGTCACGTTACCTGGAATGGCAGCCGCACATGTAAGTTTCTGAAAATCCGCATATGTAAGTTTCCTTTTTTTAGGGTCGTCATATGATATTTGTAACATTTGTTTGGTGGAGTGTGGAAAAAATGGCAGAATACATTATGGTTATCGGCGCTCATCCCGATGATGAACTTTTGGGAGCAGCGGGCACCATAAAACGGCTGATCAATGAAGGATATAAAGTGATTTCCATTATTACGGCATTAGGAAGAAAAGAAGAAGCTCATCATATTAAACAATTAGGCGAACGCGCGAATCAAGAGCTTGGAATTGAGAAAGTCATCTTTTTGGAGCATACGAATTTAGAGCTGGAATGTATCCCGCTTCATAAGCTTGTCAAAGAATTAGAGCAGCTCATTCGCGTCTATCAGCCTGATAAAATCTTTACACATCATTACGGCGATATCAATATGGACCACCAGAGAACATTCCAAGCAGTTTTAACAGCCGCCAGACCGCTTCCGAATCAAAAGCCTATCGAACTGCTTACGTTCGAAACGCTATCTTCAAGCGAGTGGGAGAGGAATACGGCTGATAAACTCTTCAAACCTAATTACTTCGTTAACATCACAGACACAATGGATGCCAAACTCGCGGCGCTTCACCACTATGACGTAGAAATGAGGGATTACCCTCATCCCCGTTCATATGAAGGCGTTAAACATTTAGGAAGAGTCAGAGGGATGACGGCGGGTGTAGAATACGCTGAAGCTTTTGAAGTCGTGCGGAGGATCTGGAAATGATCAAGACATTTTCCGTCCCGTATCCGTATATGGTTCAGACGCTTGACCGCTACTACGGGGTCAAAACGCGCCCGCAAAAAAAGGCGGCAGTAAAGACACAGTTGAAACATGAACATCATATTCCGCGGTTATACAGGAAAAAAAAGAAGTTATCCATTTTGATTGCCACGTTTTGGGACTACCCGCACACGGGCGGTTTATCAAACTATATTAAAACGCTTAGTGAAGGCCTGAAGAAGAGGGGTCATAAGGTGGATGTCATCTCCCCTAATCTGTTTCCGTCCGCACAGGTAAAAGAACTGCGGGCGGCTGTTGTTCCGAAATTAAAAGATTTCTTTAAGGACAGATATGGGGATTATAACAATCATATTTTGAAAAATAATCGGCTGATGTTTATATACGAGCAAATGCTTCAAAAGATTCATTTGGAAAGATATGATGTGTTTCATGCTCAAGATTTATTTACAGCCAATATATTAGGCAGATTCAATCAAATCTATAAGAAACCTTTATTTTTCACACCGCATGGCATGTTTACTTTCAACAGACTTAAATTTCACATCTTTAAAAAAGGATCGGTAGAAGAGTTTTATTATAAAAAACTAGAGATGAAAGCCATTGAATACGCAGATCGCCTGATTATTATCAGCGATACGTTCCGCAGCCCGCTCATGAAGCTCGGAGCCGAACAGGAAGACATGACAACGGTGATCACAGGAATCGATTACGATGCAAAAACAGGCGGGAAAAGAAAAATCCCGCTGCCGAAAAATAAGATCATCATCTCGTGTATTGCAAGATTAGGCCCGAGAAAAGGACATAATCATTTGCTTGACGCACTTTCACGAATTCCGTCTGATGTGCTTGAACATGTTCAAGTGCTGATCGCGGGCGACGGAGAGATGAGGAGCGCCTTAGAGGAACAGGCTCGAAAACTGAATCTATCTATGGTCTCCTTTTTAGGAAAAAGAGATGATGTTCCCGCTATTTTGAATATGACGGATATATTCGTACTGCCGACCATTAATGATAGTCTGCCCATCTCGATTATTGAAGCGATGTTCAGCGGCTCGGCTATCATCGCGACCGATTGCGGGGGTATTCCGGATCTGATCCGTCATAACAAAACGGGACTTATTGTCGAGCCCGGAAATGCAAAGGTTCTTGCCCGGGCTTTAGCGTTTTTTATCTCTAACAAATCTGCGCGGGAGAAGGCTGCTTCAAACGCAAAGGCCTACGCGGAGAAATATTTAAGCAGTGAGACGATGATAAAAAATATCGAATCGATTTATCAAAATACCAACAGCTCGGAGGGAGAACATGAAACATGAACATGCAGCCGTTGTACTTGATTTCAGTGCAAACGGGATTGGGATCATTCGCAGTCTGGCCCGAAGAGGAATCGATGTTTACGCGTTTGACACGGAGGGACCTTATCGTATCGGAAAATCAAGATTGGCAGATTGCGGGATATGTCCCAGCCCTTTAACACAAGAGGAAGAACTGCTGACATTTCTGACTGATTTCGGGAAGCGATTCCAAGCAAAGCCGGTTCTGTACGCAGGATCTGATGATTATGCGGGATTTATATCTAAATTCCGCGAGACATTAGCCGGTTTTTTTTTATTTTTGCTCCCGAGCCACTCTCTGTTAGAAACGGTCTTAGATAAAAGCAAAGCATATGAATTAGCGGTCAAGCATCACATCCCCTGCCCGAAAACCTTTTTTCCGAACAACCAGGATGAGCTGGAAGAAGCCATCGCCAATATTGACTTCCCGTGTATTTTAAAACCGGTGGCCGGCCATGAATACAGAAAAAAAGTAAACAAAAAAGCAATTGTAATGAAGGATGCAGCACAATTGCGCAAGGAGTTCAGCTCCTACAGAGAAAATGGAGAACTGCTCGTGCAGGAGATCATCCCCGGAGACAACCAGTGTTTTTATAAAGTCGCCACTTTTTATGATGACCAAATGAAATTAATGGGCCTATTCTCTCTGCAAAAGAACCATCAATTCCCTGCTGATTTTGGCGCGGGGGCCCACGTCGTCAGCAAACGGCTTCCTGATTTAATCGAGAAAACCCTGCCGTTTTTTGAAGCGATTCAGCTGAAGGGAGTAGGCATGGCGGAATTTAAAAAGGATCCCCGGGACAATGTTTACAAGTTTATCGAAATTAATCCGCGCTTTTGGCTCAGCCATAGCCTGACAGAACCGGCAGGCGTTCATTTCGTTTACATGTACTATCTGTATTTGACCGGGCAGCATGTGAAGCCCCAGCTCGAACAAAAAGACGGAATCAATTGGATTTATGAGGTGCGTTATTTCTTAACGTTTTTGAAGAAACGAAAAAGAGGAGAAATGACGTTCCGGGATTTTTGGAAAGGGTGTAAAGGAAAAAAAGAGTACGCTCTTTTTGCTTGGAATGACCCGATGCCATTTATCAGAAACACTTGGTCTCATCTCAAAAACAGCTGGAAACGGAAGCGGAAGGAAGATCGGCATGTATGAAAAGGAGATTTTGTATGGCGCATTTCAAAAACTGAGAATTGACGAAAAACTGTCGTATTCGTTCGGTGAAAGGGCTGCGGTGAATCCGGATGACATCACTTGTCTGAAATCAACAGACAGAAGCTCCATTTATAAACTGTTTGTAAAGAAAAAATCCGGAACTGTTCCGCTGATATTGAAGGTGTATAAATCTTCCCGTGAAAAAAACAAGATCGAGATTAATATATACGGGAAAGCCCGTTCTGTTTTAGGGGATTTGCTGCCGGATATCTATCTTATAGAAGAAAGTGACCATGAAACGTGGATATTTATGGAGTTTGTCAGCCAGATCAGGGGACAGCTTACATTTCACCCGAAGCATTTCAAGTATATTATTCCGTCTGTCGCAGAACTGCACAGCCGCACCTTTGAAAACAAGAATATTTCTGACGGTAAATGGCGGTCGTGGCTGCCGGTATATGAATCGGAAACCATGAGAAAAGGGCGTAAAAAGCAGATCAAAAAGACAGCGGAATTATTGGATAGAGCGCTTAAAGATGAGCGCACAAAAGATATCGTGAAGCCTCATTATCGGCAAATCACAAACTTGCTTGAGCAGGAGGAGCCGAATTTTTCCCCTGAATTGATACAAAACGGCTCAGCCATCACACACGGTGATCTTCATATGCAAAATATCTGCACCCACGATGCGTCCGGACATGAACCGTGGGATATTCAATTCATCGATTGGGAATCAGCAAAATACGCGCCGGTTTGGTTTGATATGACGGTGCTGGTTGAAATTCTGCTTGGCTTCAGAAAAGATTGGAGCCGGCACGCAGAAGATATTCGTACGTCTTGCGTAAAAGTGTATACGAAAGAAATGAAAAAGCGGGGCATTCATTTTCAGACCCCTCCTATGACGCTTTATAAAATGGCTTATTTGCAGAGAACACTTGAGAAAGGGCTTCATACCCAATTGCGGAGAATCTTCGACAATCGGGGAGGAGAACTGCTGCCGTATCATGTTGACAAAGTGTCAAAATGGGGACGGGAATTAGGATTATAAGTTTGAGAGAGGGGGAGCGGATGTGAAAGAAGAGATCGGCAAGCCGAACGGTCTGGTGCCTCTAGCCTTATTGCGCGCCATGGATCAATTTTACGGGATCGAACATCAAAGTGAGCCAGAGATGCTGTATTCGTTCTGTGCGGAAGGAAAAAGCTCCCCCAAACGAAAAAAGCCATTGCGTATTCTGTACGCAACCTTTCTCCGTTACCCGAATGTCGGAGGGTTGGCGAGCTATATCACATCAATTAAGACGGGTTTTGAGCGCATCGGTCATCAGGCGGATGTCATCTCGCCGCTCCAAATGCCGCCATCTTTTTTTCAGGAAGATATCCCGCGGGCCGCTGACGAGATCAGAGCGTTTCTTGTTGGCAGATACGGCGCCGCAAACGAAAAGTTTGTGAAGAATCTCAGCTATTTACATGTCTTTCAAAGATTTTTGAAGGAGAAAGACTTAGAACAATATGACCTGTTTCACGCGCAGGATTTATTTGCGGTATTTTTGCTGGGATACCTTAATCAAACGTATCAGCGTCCTCTTTTTTTCACGCCGCACGGACATTTTACGAAAAGCCGGATGAAGTTTCATAAAATCCAAAAGGGTTCAATAGAAGAGGCATATTTCAGTGAAATAGAAAGGCAGGGTATTCGGGCTTCGGATAAAATCATTACAATCAGCGACTCCTTTCACGAGCCCTTGCTGGAGTACGGAGCGAAGGAGGCTCAGCTGACGACTGTTCATACCGGCATTGATATTCAGGATGCCCCTGAGTCCAAACGTGCTGAAAAGCTCGTGATTGCGTGCGTTTCCCGTCTGACCGAGCGAAAAGGACATGATGTGATGCTGGACGCTCTCGCCCGCATCCGGCACCATTTATCCGGAGTTGATATATGGATCATCGGAGACGGAAACATGAGAGGGTTTCTGGAAGAGAAGAGACGGAAACTGGGTCTCACAAATGTGTTTTTCTTCGGAAAACGACGTGATGTGCCGGCGCTTTTGGCTGAATCATCTATATTTGTCCTGCCGACATTGAATGATAATTTCCCTATAGCGATCATCGAAGCGATGTTCTCAGGTCAAGCCATTGTCGCAACTGACTGCGGAGGAATCCCTGAGATGATCCGGCATGAGGACACAGGGCTTATCTGTCAGCCCGGCAACAGCCGCGAACTTGCTGATGCTCTCGTAATGCTGATTACGGATCAGTCTCTCAGGGAACGGCTTGGAAAAGAAGCGCGCTCCTATGCCGGCCGGCATCTGCGTCAGGAACTGATGGTTTCAAAAATAGAAAGTATTTATCAATCATTTTTCTGAATGATACCGGCGCCGCATGGCAGGTGCTTCCAAGAGCAAAATAAAGAGGCCGGCGTTTAACTATCCAGCCTCTTTGCGAACTATTTTTTCATCTCATACAGAGTCTGCTGACTTTGTCCGCCCGGGCCGCCTGTCATTCCTTGCCGGGCTGAGGTTGTTTTTCCGGTGCTGTATTGGTCAGCTGAGATTTTTGTGCCGTTCTTTTTAATCCATGAGACAAGCTTCGTGTTGCCTGAACTGTTTCCGGATAATAAGAAATACTTCACTTTTCCATCATCAACAAGTTTTTTCAGCTGTGAGACGGTTAAAATCGGATCGGTTCCGTTAAAGCCTCCGAGTGCCATGACTGATTCATTCGTATGGATGATATAAGGCGCCGCAGTCACCGTGGTGAGCGTTGCAAACAGATATTCCTCACCGGTCTGATGTTTTTTCAAATAAGACAGCAGGCCTGTATCCACTTCAGAGGTGAACATATTGACGCCGTTTGAGCTTTTCAGCTGCGGGCCGGATTCAGGTATGACGCTGTTTCCGCCGTAAAGGATCGGCGTGGCTGACCAGTACAGCGGCGTGAGCATCAACACACACATGGTGATCACGGTCAGTTGTCTGCCGAACGGCTTGTGTTTCATCACAATGAGGGCAATGACAGTGCCGAGCCCCAACAGTCCGAGGATGTACATCCAAGCGCTGCCGATCTGGTTTGTATACCCGCTTACGATGAAGACTTGAAAACCGGCGGTGAGAAAGACACCCGCAGGCAGCAGCCAGCCCGTCCAGCCTTTATCATGCTTGTATAAATCATATAAGGCCCGCCAGCCGATTCCGGAAAGGGCTGCGATCGGAGGCGCCAGCATGATTAAGTAGTACGGATGGAAAAAGCTTGCGATGCTGAAGAAACCGGCGGCAGGCACAAGCCATGCTGTCCAAAACATCGTTTCTTTCATTTCCTCCGCTTTTTCCCGGCGGTTTCTGTACCAGCTGATGACGGCGCCGAACAAACCGGTGAGCGCAAAAGGCAGCATCCAGCTGATTTGCCCCGATAATTCAGATTGGAAAAGCCTGAGCGCACCCGGGGTACCGTTGCCGTACATGTTCATACTCATGCTTTTGCCGCCGCCGGGGCCTTGTGAGCCGCCGTTTTGTGCTGGAGGAGTTCCGCTTCCTTGCGGTAAGGCCGCGTTCTGTCCGGATGGCTGCCGGGGCATTTGAACCTGCCCGTTTTTTCCCTGAGGAGCGCTGCCGCCCATTGCCGGGCTGTTCGTTCCCGGAGGCTGCATGCCCATCCCTTCCTGCATCACGCTTTTTCCGCCGGTCATGCTGCCGTGAGAAAGGCCCGTCGTCTGCCCGAGCAGCCGTTCCGTTATATCCGAATGCCAGCTCCAGCACGGAGTTTGTCTGGCTGCTGCCGATATAGGGACGGCTTGATGCGGAAATGGAATCAACGGCTGCCGCCCATGAGACGGAGAGCGCCAGGAGAACGGCTGAAGAAGCGAGAAGTGAGATCAGTTTTTTCTTAATGGATGTGTGTGATGCAATGAGATAAAAAAGCAGAAAAGCCGGAAGCACGATGTAGGCCTGCATCATTTTCATATTAAAAGCAAGACCGACAAGGGCGAATGCAGATAAGAGCCAAATGATTTTGCCGCGTTTCACCGCGCGCATCAAACACCAGGAACCGAGAAGCAGTGTAAAGACGAGCATGCTGTCGAGATTATTCGTCCGGCTGACGGCCGCCGCAATCGGCGTCAGCGCCATGACAAAAGCGGCGATTCTGGCCGCGCCCGTGCCGAACGAAGGCTTTATCATGAAATACAGCAGCAGAACGGAACCGAGCCCCGCCAAGGCCTGAGGAAGAATCACGCTCCATGTATGTACGCCGAAGACCAAAGCGAAAATCGTTTGAATCCATAAAGCGACAGGCGGTTTGTCTACCGTGACAAAGCCGGACGGGTCAAAGGATGCGTAGAAGAAGTTGTGAAAGCTTTGCGTCATGCTTTTGACGGCAGCCAAATAATACTGGTTGGCGGCATCATCCTGCCAAATGCCGTACATATTCAAAGCCGCCGCTGCTGATAAAATACCGATAAGAACGATGTCCAGTCGTTTTGTTTTCAATGGTTTCACCTCTTTTGTGACCCCATTGTAAAAAATAAATATGAAAAAGTTATGAATAAATGATAACGATTCAAAGAATGTTTTACCAAAATTTTCTTCACGAAAAAAAGAGGCGGAAAGCCATCGCTTCCGCCTCCCGCACATATATATGAGAGAGCAGCCTTTATTTGTGATCGTTCTCTTTTTGGATTTCAGCTAATTTGGCAAGCAGAATGTGCTGAGGCATGTGCATGATTCTTTCAAGCGGCATATTCAGTGATTCTGCGAGTTTTTGCGCCGTTTCGGCGGAAATTTGCAGCGGTTTCATGTGATCACTCCTTCCGTTTCTTTATTGTACTAAAATCAAAATTCTATCGTAAGAGGATATGACAAAGAAATGGAGGTTTGATAAGCCTGGCTTTATAACAGAATGGGGGAGGTTTTTTATGCAATCGCCATTGATGTTATTACAGCTGAAGCTGGCTGATTATCAGAAAAAGGCCGCAGAACTGCGGACAATTGACGAATTTATCATACTTAAACAGACATTGCAGGACATGATGAAAGTATTTGCCGCCTGTGAAGAATGGGATCTGTATCAAAAAACGGCTGATCTCATGGCGCAGACGGTGCTGCATATCCGCTTCATCGAATAAGAAAAGCCCTCGCGCGGGCGAAGGCTTTTCTTAAAAGGAACGTTCCTCTTCAATGTTTTTATGCTGATCATAAATGACAAGCTTAGCCGGGCTGTTCTCTTTCGCCGTCTGCTCCGCTTTTTCGATTGCCGCGTCCTTTGATGTACAAAGAGCCGTCGGCGCCACATTTTCTGCCTTCACAAACCATCCGTCTGCATCAATACTTGGTGTTACTGCATATGTCTTCATCCTTCTTCCCTCCTGGGTTTGGTTTGTTTATTTGTTTCCCGGCATTCGGAACGGCAAAACACATAACCCTCTCCTGAGAAATACAGGGAAAGTGATATTTTTCTATTCTTTTTCATGAGAAATGGTAAAATGGAGTTTGGATATTTTTTAAGGAGAGGACGGTGCTTAGCATGACAGACCTTCTGAATGATCGGCTGCCGCCGCAAAACATAGAAGCTGAGCAGGCCGTGTTAGGTGCTGTTTTTTTACAGCCGTCTGCGTTGACACTGGCTTCTGAAGTGTTGATTCCGGATGATTTCTACAGAATGTCACATCAAAAAATTTACAATGCCATGCTCGTGCTCGGAGACCGCGGCGAACCGGTTGATTTGATCACGGTAACGTCAGAGCTTGCGAATACCGATTTGTTAGAAGAGGTGGGAGGCGTTTCTTACCTGACGGATATCGCGAATTCCGTTCCGACAGCGGCTAATATAGAATATTACGCGAAAATCGTTGAGGAAAAATCCATTCTCCGCCGTTTAATCAGAACGGCGACCTCGATCGCCCAAGACGGGTATACGCGCGAGGATGAAGTTGAAGATCTATTAAGCGATGCGGAAAAAACGATTATGGAGGTCGCGCAGCGAAAAAATTCGGGTGCCTTCCAAAATATTAAAGATGTGCTTGTGCAAACATATGACAATATTGAGCAGCTTCACAACCGGAAAGGCGATATTACCGGGATTCCGACCGGCTTTATTGAGCTTGACCGGATGACGGCGGGTTTCCAGCGAAATGATCTCATCATTGTCGCAGCCCGTCCATCCGTGGGGAAAACGGCGTTCGCCTTAAATATTGCGCAAAACGTGGCCACCAAAACGGATGAGAGCGTCGCGATTTTCAGTCTTGAGATGGGAGCCGAGCAGCTTGTCATGCGTATGCTCTGCGCCGAAGGGAATATTAACGCCCAAAATCTCAGAACGGGAAATCTGACGGAAGAAGATTGGGGCAAGCTGACGATGGCGATGGGAAGCCTGTCAAACAGCGGTATCTTTATAGATGACACCCCAGGCATCCGCGTCAGCGAAATCCGTTCAAAATGCCGCCGGCTGAAGCAGGAAAACGGATTGGGCATGATTTTAATTGACTACTTGCAGCTCATTCAGGGAAGCGGCCGTTCAAGCGACAACCGCCAGCAAGAGGTATCGGAAATTTCACGGGCGCTAAAATCGCTGGCACGGGAGCTTGAAGTTCCGGTCATCGCCCTGTCTCAGCTCTCCCGGGGTGTTGAGCAGCGGCAGGATAAACGTCCGATGATGTCAGATATCCGTGAGTCAGGAAGTATTGAGCAGGATGCCGACATCGTCGCCTTCCTGTATCGTGATGATTACTATGATAAAGAATCGGAAAACAAAAACATCATCGAAATCATTATCGCCAAACAGCGTAACGGTCCGGTGGGCACCGTCTCACTGGCTTTTGTGAAGGAATACAATAAGTTCGTAAACCTGGAAAGACGCTTTGATGACGGCGGTGTTCCGGCAGGTGCGTAAAGCCTCAAGCAATGTCTTGAGGCTTTTTTTCATCCGAAAGAATGAGAGAATGCCGTCCGTTCTGCAGTCGATAAAAAGAAAGCGCTTTTATATAATGGCATCAAGGGAGGAATGATGATGACAATTGAATTTCCGCAATTCCAAGCGGCGCAAATCCGGATTGCCCGGCCGACCGGACAGCTCAAAGAAATCATCAGGTTTTATGAAGAGGGCCTCGGACTGAAGAGGGTCGGCAGCTTTTCCGGACATAGAGGCTACAGCGGCGTCATGTTCGGCCTGCCTCATACGCAACATCATTTAGAATTTACCGAAGAAACGGGCGCGTCTCAGCCGGCGCCCGTTCCGCACGGCGACAGCCTGCTTGTCTTTTACATCCCGGATTCTCAGGAGGTCATTCGCATCAGCACGAGGTTAAAACAGATGGGATATGAAGAGAAAAAATCCGAAAATCCGTACTGGGAAGAAAAAGGCGTGACCATCGAAGATCCTGACGGCTGGCGGATCGTTCTGATGAATACAAGCGGCATATAAATGACTGTCTGAAGAACCCGGGGTACGGGTTCTTTTTCATGTTAAAGTATGAAAGTTTCAGGAGTAATAGATAACAAATGAAAGAGAAAACGCTTTTAAACATAGTTAAGGCGAACAAATATAGAATGATAAGATTTTAATGTTCGGATTTACGATTGACTTTCTGTTTCGGCACTGATACACTTAATTTGTTTGAATGAGATATCGTTTTGAAAGGTTAACGGAGGTGCACGGATATATGTCTTCAGTAGTCGTAGTAGGTACGCAGTGGGGCGATGAAGGAAAAGGTAAAATTACAGATTTCCTATCAGAAAATGCAGAAGTGATCGCACGTTATCAAGGCGGAAACAATGCAGGACATACCATCAAGTTTGATGGCGTCACATACAAGCTTCATTTAATCCCATCAGGAATTTTTTATAAAGAAAAAGCGTGTGTCATCGGGAACGGAATGGTTGTTGATCCGAAAGCGCTCGTAACGGAGCTTGCGTATCTTCATGAACGCAATGTGAGCACGGATAACTTGAGAATCAGCAACAGAGCCCACGTGATTCTTCCGTATCATCTGAAACTGGATGAAGTAGAGGAAGAACGCAAAGGGGCCAATAAGATCGGCACAACGAAAAAAGGCATCGGACCTGCTTATATGGACAAAGCGGCGCGTGTCGGCATTCGGATCGCAGACCTGCTAGATCGCGACGTGTTTGCAGAAAAGCTTGAGCGGAACCTTGAAGAGAAGAACCGTCTTCTTGAAAAAATGTATGAAACGGACGGCTTCAAAATTGAAGATATTCTGGATGAGTATTATGAATACGGCCAGCAGATTAAAAAGTATGTATGCGATACATCCGTCGTCTTAAATGACGCGCTGGATGAAGGCCGCCGCGTCTTATTTGAAGGCGCTCAAGGGGTTATGCTTGATATTGACCAAGGGACATACCCGTTTGTCACTTCATCTAACCCGGTCGCCGGAGGGGTGACGATCGGTTCAGGCGTAGGCCCGACAAAAATTCAGCACGTCGTCGGTGTATCGAAAGCGTACACAACCCGTGTCGGTGATGGTCCTTTCCCGACTGAGCTGAAAGACGAAATCGGAGATCAAATCCGTGAAGTCGGACGCGAATACGGCACAACGACAGGACGCCCTCGCCGAGTCGGCTGGTTTGACAGCGTTGTTGTCCGCCACGCCCGCCGCGTCAGCGGAATCACAGATCTTTCTCTGAACTCAATTGATGTGCTGACTGGCATTGAAACGCTGAAGATCTGTGTCGCTTACCGCTATAAAGGTGAAGTGATTGAAGAATTCCCGGCAAGCCTGAAAGCTCTCGCTGAGTGTGAACCGGTCTATGAAGAAATGCCTGGCTGGACGGAAGATATTACAGGCGCAAAAACGTTAAGCGACCTTCCTGAAAACGCGCGCCATTATCTGGAACGCGTGTCTCAGCTGACAGGTATTCCGCTTTCTATTTTCTCTGTCGGTCCTGACCGTTCACAAACGAACGTCATTCGCAGTGTATACCGTGCTAACTAAGCATTTGCAGCAGACAAGCCTCCGTGACCGGAGGCTTGTTTTTTCATGTAGGAAAAAAATAATAGATTTTTTTCAAAAAAGTAGTTGCCACTTTCGAATATTCTATGATATTATAAATCTCGTTGTTACGGAACAGCTTCAATAGAGTACTGCAAGAAAGCTTTTGTCTGAATGCTCTATGATACATAATCCGACACATCAGGAGCCATTAGCTCAGTTGGTAGAGCATCTGACTTTTAATCAGAGGGTCGAAGGTTCGAGTCCTTCATGGCTCACCACTTTTTATGGCCCGTTGGTCAAGCGGTTAAGACACCGCCCTTTCACGGCGGTAACACGGGTTCGAATCCCGTACGGGTCATTGATTTACTTTAGCGTTATTGCTAACTCCTTATTTGTCCTCGGAGGGCCGCCACGATACGGCTCTCCGGACAAATTACTGTAAGGTCCGGTAGTTCAGTTGGTTAGAATGCCTGCCTGTCACGCAGGAGGTCGCGGGTTCGAGTCCCGTCCGGACCGCCATTTTACTTTACTTTATAGTATAGAAAAGAAACATCTGGCTCGGTAGCTCAGTTGGTAGAGCAACGGACTGAAAATCCGTGTGTCGGCGGTTCGATTCCGTCCCGAGCCACTTACCCAAACGCATCTGCAATAGTAGGTGCGTTTTTTCTTTTGTTATAAAAAAAGGGAGAGCCGGCTTTTCAGCCGGCCCAGAAGAAGACGTCAAACACTAGACGGCGTTTTTTTTCGTGAGGTTTCAAAAAAATATTATTTTTTAAAAGAAAATAAAAAACATGACAAAAGGATGGCAGTTCAATACGTTTTTGCGCTGTTCTCTTTAATTTTTTTATCTTTTGACCTGAAACCGTTATAATAGACGGGGAACGTTTTTCACGATCCGAATTGTGATCATCATGAAACATCAATAGATGAAATGAAGTCATTCTGGCAGGAGGAAAATCAAGATGATGGATAAGAAAATCCTTGTAGTCGATGATGAAAAACCGATTGCAGATATATTAGAGTTTAATTTAAGAAAAGAAGGCTATGACGTGCATTGTGCGTACGACGGAAACGAAGCCGTGGAAATGGTGGAGGAGCTTCAGCCAGATTTAATTCTTTTAGATATTATGCTTCCGAATAAAGACGGAGTTGAAGTGTGCCGGGAAGTCCGGAAAAAATATGATATGCCGATTATTATGCTGACGGCAAAAGACTCGGAGATTGACAAGGTCATCGGGCTTGAAATCGGAGCGGATGACTATGTCACGAAGCCTTTCAGCACGCGTGAGCTTCTGGCCCGCGTCAAAGCGAACCTGCGCCGCCAGCTTACGGTTGCGCCGGCTGAGGAAGAATCAGCTTCTAATGACATTCATATCGGTTCTCTCGTCATCTTCCCTGACGCTTATGTCGTATCAAAAAGAGAAGAAACGATCGAGCTGACTCATCGTGAGTTTGAATTGCTTCATTACTTAGCCAAACATATCGGACAGGTCATGACGCGTGAGCATCTGCTGCAGACTGTGTGGGGCTATGACTATTTCGGTGATGTGAGAACGGTGGATGTAACAGTGCGCCGCCTTCGTGAGAAAATCGAGGATAATCCGAGCCATCCGAACTGGATCGTCACAAGACGGGGTGTCGGTTATTACTTGAGAAACCCTGAACAGGACTAACCGGCGATGAATAAGGTTGGTTTTTTTCGGTCGATTCAGTTTAAGATCACGCTGATCTATGTGCTTCTCATTATCATCGCCATGCAGATTATCGGCGTGTACTTTGTGAAACAGGTGGAGAATTCTCTTCTCAAGTCCTATGAATTATCGTTAAATCAGCGGATTGACAATCTTTCCTATTATATTGAGCAGGAATATAAAGGAGACAATGACAGCACCGTCATTAAAGATGACGTCAAACGGATTTTGAATGATTTTACGAAAAATAATGAAATACGGGAGATTACATTTGTTGATAAAAGCTATGAGGTCGTCGGTTCTTCGAGGCCTTATGGCGAGGAAATAGCGGGAAAACAGACGACTGACCCGATTTTTAAACGGATTTTCTCAACAAAACAGGCCTATTCAAAAAAATATTATGATCCTAAAAGCAAAAACAGAGTGCTGATTTCAGCAAAACCTGTCGTCACAGAGAATCAGGAAGTTGTCGGCGCGATTTATGTCGTGGCCAGTATGGAAGATACCTTTAACCAGATGAAAACCGTCAACTCGATTCTTGCTTCAGGAACAGGCTTAGCCCTTGTTCTGACGGCTCTTCTCGGTATTTTTCTCGCCCGCACCATTACCCATCCGCTGTCAGATATGCGTAAGCAGGCGATGGAACTGGCAAAAGGAAATTTCTCCAGAAAGGTGCGGAAATACGGGCATGATGAAATCGGTCAGCTCGCAACGACATTCAACCATCTGACGAGAGAGCTTGAAGATGCCCAAGCCATGACGGAAGGGGAGAGAAGAAAGCTTTCTTCCGTCATCGCGTATATGACGGACGGTGTCATTGCTACGAATCGCAATGGGGCTATTATTCTTTTAAACAGCCCTGCGCTTGAGCTGCTGAATGTTTCACGTGAAACGGCTTTAGAGATGCCGATTACGTCTTTATTGGGCATAAAAGAGAACTTTACATTTGAGGATTTAGTAGAACAGCAGGATTCCATGCTGCTGGAGATCGAACGTGACGATGAAACGACTGTACTGCGGGTGAATTTTTCCGTTATTCAGAGAGAGCACGGAAAAATCGACGGTTTAATCGCGGTTCTTTATGATGTCACCGAACAGGAAAAACTCGATCGGGAGCGCAGAGAGTTCGTTGCCAACGTGTCTCATGAGCTGCGGACACCGCTGACGACCATGCGAAGCTATTTAGAGGCGCTTGCAGAAGGCGCGTGGGAAAACAAAGATATCGCTCCGCGTTTCTTAATGGTGACCCAAAATGAGACTGAGCGCATGATCAGATTGGTGAACGACCTGCTTCAGCTTTCTAAATTCGACAGCAAAGATTATCAGTTTAATCGGGAGTGGATTCATATGATCCGCTTTATGTCACTGATTATCGATCGTTTTGAAATGACGAAAGAACAGCATGTCGAATTTATCCGCGAGCTTCCGGACAGAAATCTGTACGTGGAGATTGATCAGGATAAAGTGACGCAGGTTCTCGATAATATCATTTCTAACGCACTGAAATACTCACCGGAAGGCGGACATGTCACTTTCTCAGTCGATGTGAATGAGAAAGAAGAGCTGCTTTATATCAGCGTAAAAGATGAAGGTATCGGCATTCCGAAAAAAGATGTGGAAAAAGTCTTTGACCGTTTCTACAGAGTGGATAAAGCGCGCACGAGAAAACTCGGCGGCACCGGGCTCGGCCTTGCGATTGCAAAAGAGATGGTTCAGGCGCACGGCGGAGACATTTGGGCCGACAGTGTAGAAGGCAAAGGAACGAAGATTACATTTACTCTTCCATATAAAGAAGAGCAAGAGGATGATTGGGATGAGGCGTGAAAATATAAAAACAGTCATACTGTCAGTGCTGGTCGTCATTAGTCTTGTTTTAACATGGGGAATTTGGACATTCCAGCCCAATTTTTCAGAAGGCACGGCCTCAACCAAATCGACTGTCCGGGAAAAGCATAAAATTGATAAAACGAGCCAAAAAGTAGCGCAAACGGTAAAACCCCGGGATATGTTTATTCATACAAACGGCTCTCATTACAAAGTGAATGATGAGACGCTCTTTAATGACCTGTGGGCGGATTTGCCGCAATGGGAAGTAAAAGGGATGAAGGATATTTCCGATCAATACGACAAGCTCGGTTTTAAAAATTGGCTTTACGGCAGAAACGGCAATTCGGCAAAGCTCGATCTGCAATTTAATGACACCATTCCGATTGATTTCTTCCAAACGATGTTTAAATGGTCGAATCCGTCAATGGAATACAGCTCATTTGACCATATTGTCATTCCGTTTAATGAGAATAAGACAAATAAGAAGATTTACATGGTCTCATACAGCAAGCAGCTGATTTTGGAAGTGACTGTGGAATCGGCGAATTACCGCAATCTGATGAATGAGCTGTACAGCAAAAAGTCGAGTATGCCGTTATACCACCTCTATTCGGTCGGAAAAAGCAAAGAATTTCTCATGCCGAATGCGCGGTTTAATATGAAGGAAAAAGAATTTATCACTGAAACCATTAAGACGAACCTGTTTAAGCAGACGCTTTTTAATGATCCGAGCACGGTCAGAGAAGACCCGAATTACAATCGGAATGTGCTGACTGACGGAATCAGCCGTCTGGAAATCAATTCGACACAGCGGCAGATTCAATTCCAGCATCGGAACCTGGCACAAAGCGCTTCTTATCAAACAGGCGAGCTGATTAAGAAAAGTTATAAATATTTAGAGGATACGGGAAGCTGGACGGATCATTATCAATTTTTCAATGTGAGTGATAACCAGCAGCTGAGTTTCTACATGTTTAAAGATCAAATGCCCGTGATCAACAGCACGTCTAAGCCTTTCGGCTCCGGACCTGTTTTGACCCTGCAATGGGCCAATGACGAGGTTCTCAGCTACAAGCGGCCGAACTATGTTCTCGGACCGAATCCGATTAAAACAAAAGACGTAAAAATGATGAACGGCAATGAGGTTGTGTCTCTGCTGGAGCAGCAGGATAAATACGACGTGAATAAAATCGACCAGATCTTCCTGTCCTATCAAATGGTTTCTTCATCAACGAATGATCTCGTTGAACTGGAACCCGTCTGGAGTATGAAAATCAACGGGAAGATCGTCCCGATTACGAAAGATCTGCTGGGGAAGGAGGAGGACGATAATGGAGTGGAATAAGACAAAAACGATCTTCATCATTGCCTTCCTCATCCTCGATATTTTTCTCGGCTATCAGTTTTTTGAAAAACGCTCGAGCAGTGAATACGAAGTGATTAAAAATTCAAACGTGGAAAAAGACATGGAAATGGATCATATCACATTCGGCAACCTGTCTTCTGATTCCGCGACGGGCTACCGGCTGACGGCGGGCCAAAAGGTATTTACCGCCGAAGATATTGATGCTTTGAAAGATCAAAAGCCTTTAATGGAGATGCCGGCGGATGATCACAAGGTTACGACGCTGAAAATGAAATTTACCGATCCGGTCGGTTTATCGAAGCAAAAAACGCAGGAGGATGCGGAATCGCTCGTCAGCTCTAAAGTAACCGGCGGTGAAAAATATAAACTGTGGAAAGTCGACAAGGATAAAAAACAAATCATTTTTTACCAGATGTATGACGGCCAGTTTATTTATCAGGATTTTGACTCGTCCACGGATGCGATCGGACAGGTGATTCTGCATCTGAACGATAAAAATGAGGTCGTATCTTACGAGCAGACCATGCTGGAGTCATTCAAACGAATCCAGACGGAGAGCCTGATTCCTGAGCTTGATGCGGTCGAATTATTGTATTCTCAAAATTACTTAAAAGCGAATTGCGCCGTTAAAAGCGTTAAGTTCGGCTATATTGCCCAATATCCGCTGACAAGTACGCAGGTGCTGGCGCCGGTATGGAGAATTACAATCGAAGATAAGTCAAAAGGGACGAAGAAAAAGACACTGCAAACGTACACTGTGAACGCATTGGAAAGTACAGTCATTGATAACAATCAAAATAAATAATGGAGTGAGACACAATGGGCTTGCAATTTAGCGTGCTTGCGAGCGGGAGTACCGGAAACGCGTTTTATCTGGAGACAGAGGAGCACTCTTTTCTGGTGGATGCCGGCCTGAGCGGTAAAGCGATGGACGGGCTGATGGAGAAAATCGGCCGCAAGATAGACGACGTCGACGGCATCTTTGTCACTCACGAGCACAGCGACCATATTAAAGGGCTCGGCGTCATTGCGAGAAAGTACGGTCTTCCCGTCTACGCGAATGAAAAGACGTGGAAAGCGATGGAGAATCAGATCGGCAAGCTGGATACCGGACAAAAGTTTTTGTTCCCGATGGAAAGCGTGAAATCCTTCGGCGGGCTTGATGTTGAGTCATTCGGCGTCTCTCATGACGCGGCCGAGCCGATGTTTTATGTTTTCCACTACCAAGGCAGAAAGCTCGCGCTGATGACGGACACCGGGTATGTGAGCGACAGAATGAAAGGCATTATCCGTTCGGCCAATGTGTTTGTGTTTGAAAGCAACCATGATGTCGGCATGCTGCAAATGGGCAGATACCCTTGGAGCATTAAGCGGCGGATTTTAAGCGATGTCGGCCACGTCTCGAATGAAGACGCGGCGCTCGCCATGACTGATGTCATCGGCGACGGCACATCGCGCATCTATTTGGCGCATCTGAGCCAGGACAACAATATGAAGGAACTGGCGAGAATGTCCGTGCAGCAGACATTGGCTGCGAAAGGATTTGTCGCCGGGGAAACGTTTCAGTTATTTGATACCGATCCGAAAATCCCGACGCCGCTGTGCGCCGTGTAATTTTTCCAAATGAATCATGATTATTAATCCGCGATCTGACCCACACTATAAGCAAATCGAGTACTCTTGAAAGGATTTGAGATAGGGTGGATTATAATCGCGATGATGAACAGTACGCCTCCGAACAGCCCCGCCGCAGCAAGAGAGGGTACTTTCTATCAAGTCTGATCGGCGTCATCGTCGGGGCCGCGCTCATGGCTTTCCTGCTGCCGTACTGGACAGGCGGAGACCATGGAGAAAGCAGCAAAAGCACCAGCCAGCGTCTCGGCAGCGAACAGGTGAAAACAGTCAACGTAAATGTCAATGACGCTGTCACGAATATGGTCAGCCGTGTATCAGATTCGGTAGTCGGCGTTCTCAATATCCAAAAGACCGATATTTGGGGAGAGGGCGGCGAAGCGGGAAGCGGGTCGGGCGTCATTTACAAAAAGAACGGAAACACTTCTTATATCGTAACCAATCACCATGTCATTGCAGGTGCGACTGAAATTGAGATCAGCCTGAAGGATGGCTCACGCGTGCCTGCTGAGCTGATCGGGAGCGACCGTCTGATGGATCTCGCCGTGCTGAAGGTGAAGTCTGATAAAATCAAATCGGCCGCCCAGTTCGGCAATTCTGATCAAGTCAAAGTCGGAGAACCGGTCATTGCGATCGGAAATCCGCTCGGGCTTGAATTTGCGGGATCAGTGACACAGGGGATCATTTCAGGCACGGAAAGGGCAGTGCCCGTTGACTCAAACGGCGACGGACAGCCGGATTGGAATGCGGAAGTGCTGCAGACCGACGCCGCGATTAATCCCGGCAACAGCGGAGGCGCTTTGATGGATATATCGGGCAAGGTGGTCGGCATCAACTCAATGAAGATCGCTGAATCCGCCGTTGAAGGCATCGGCCTGTCCATCCCGTCAAAGCTTGTCATTCCCGTTATTCAGGATTTAGAAAAATACGGAGAAGTCAGACGGCCTTTCCTCGGTATTGAGATGAAATCCTTAACGGATATTGCGAGCTACCATTGGAGCCAGACGCTGAAACTTCCGAAAGGCATTAAAACCGGGGCGGTCATTATGGGTGTCGACGCGTTTTCACCGGCCGGAAAAGCGGGTTTGAAAAAGCTCGACGTGATTACCGGGTTCGACGGACATAAGGTCAATGACGTTGTGGATCTCCGTGAGCGCCTGTATCGCAAAAAGATCGGCGACCGTGTGAACATCACGTTCTACCGTTCGGGAAAGAAAAAAACAGCGGAAGTCAAACTGACAGAAGCGGATCGATTACAGAAATAAAAAAACAGCCCGGACGGGACTGACCCCTGTTTTTGAGACAGGGATCAAAACACCTTCATACAGCCAATTGCCGATATTGTATCGGCGATTGGCTGTTTAGTTTCGTTTGAATACGAATATTGTTATAATAATGAATGTATTCTATGGCAGTGCGTTCTACGATGGTCGTCGTAGTTCGATCAATGCTGTTAAGATAGAACGTTTCAGACTTTAGTGAGGAATGAAACGATTCGATGGAGGCATTATCAGCGGGCGTCCCTTTGCGGGACATGCTCATGGTAATGCCTTTTGTTTTAACAGCTTTCTGATACTCATAAGATGTATAAACAGAACCTTGGTCACTATGTAACACGCAGTTCTCTGGCAGTGCGGGCAGCTGATCAAGTGTGTGTAAGACAAAGTCTGTGTCCTGTCTATCGCCAATTGTAAAAGCAATCACTTCTCCATTGTATAAATCCAATATACTGGAAAGATACAATTGTTTCTGCCCATAAGGCAAATATGTGATATCCGTTACTAGCTTTTCCAGAGGGCGTTCAGACTGAAAGTTTCGATCCAATATATTCTCGGCCACGGCATATGGCTGCCCATCTTTCTTGCGCTTTTTCACCTTAACCCGGCATTGCCACTGATTCTTCTGCATAATGCGCTGAACCGTTTTATGATTCACACGCATTCCCTTTTTTAATATGGCTGTGATTTTCCGATAGCCATATCGAAACTTGTGTTCTCGGCACAACGTGCCGATTTGTTTTTCTAAATGGTATTTAGGGTTATCTTTCATCAGATTCTTCTTCCAACGATAATAAGATGCTCGTGAGATACCTAAATGAATACAGATATCCTGTATGGTCATTGTGCCGCGCAATGCTTCTACAAGCTCGACTGGCGTTTCGCTATCAGCTTCCTTTCCAATTCGTTGCACTTTTTTAAAACTTCATTCTGTTGTCTCAGATAACGATTTTCTGCCTGCAGTTTCTCTAATTCGGAAGAATACTCCGGGCCTTTTCCGTAAGTGTATTGCTTTCCGACAGGCTGTTCGAATCGATGTGTATCCCCAGTCTTATGCCATCTAACCCATGTCTGAACCTGTGTCTTATTCTTAATATTCAATTCCTGCATGATCTCTTTCATAGGCACGCCTGCCAATCTCATTTCTACAGCCTTCTGTTTCACTTCAACCGGATAACTCACTCTTGTCCCCATAGAAAAAACACCTCCAAGTCTAATTTCGGCTAACAATCATCCGTTTTCAAACTTGAAGGTGTTTTTTGTTTGTCTCATCTTATGGGGTCAGTCCCGACATCCGGGCTGTTTTTTATTGATTTATTTGTTAATATTATACTATTATGAAAACGGGGAGGTGAAACACATGAAAACAGCTGATGTGATCATCGTATTGAATGAAATTGAAGGTGAATGTGAAGGAAGAATTATTTTAGAATGCAGAATTTAAGAAAATGAAACATGTCATATCAAACGTCCTTTTTCAGGGCGCTTTTTTTATGCCTTTTTTCAGAATCCATAAAAAAGAACTGAACGTGGGTCACAACACGTTCAGTTAAAAATGGGTATATTTAGAAAAAGGTAGACATGAACTTAGAACTTTGTGATTGAAACAGACTGGTGCTGCTGAATTGAAGCGGCAGATGAAACTGCCGGCAGCTTATTTTTTGTTATTTACAGATGGCTCCGTTTTGAGCGTTTATTTTAACCGTTTGTTCCGTATGGTTTTGGGCAGTGATTTTCACGATGTACTTGTAGACGCCGTTTTCTTTCTTCATTTCAGACGATTTCACAGCGCCTTTGCAATGGCTGAGCGCGATGGAATGCGCTTTTTTAGAAGCGATCATCACTTGTTTTTTCTGCACTTCTTCTTTCAGGATTTTTCCGCTTTTGCCGTCCATGTGGAGCGTATGAAGCTTGCCGTCCTGGCCGAATATGCTGACAACATAGACTGATACGCCGTTTTCTTTTTTCATTTGAGCGGATTTCACAGCGCCTTTGCAATGGCTGAGTGCGAACGATTCCGCTTTTGCACGGGTCATGTGTTGCTGGTTATTCTTTATATCATGTTTGACGATTTTGCTGTTTTTACAATTGATATGGAATGTGTGAAGCTTCCCGTCTTGTCCTGACACCTGAACCACGTAAACCAAAGCGTTATGTTCGGTCTTCAGCTCAGAAGACTTCACTGTTCCTTTGCAATTCTTCACGGCGATTTTTTCAGCGCCGGATTTTGAGATGAATTGCTGTTTCTTTTCAATTTGGTGTTTCACGACTTTTCCGCTGGAGCTGTTGACATTGACGGTGTGCTGCTTTCCTTTTACGTCAAGGACGTTGACAACATATACGTAAGCGCCGTTGACTTTTTTCATTTGCGCTGATTGAACGGCGCCTTTGCAGCTGCAGTTTTTCAATGCGGTCTCTTTCGCTTTAGAGATAGAAACGGAAGCCTGCTGTTTCGTTTCCACTTTCGTCTGCGCTGCGTCATCCTTATGAATGACAGCCGCATGCGCTGAAGTTAAAGAACTGATTGAAAGTATGGTCCCCAGTGCAGCTCCTGATAAAACTTTTGTAATTCCCATCATATATTCCTCCTTAAACATTTCATTGTTGGCTTCCCAACTAAGGCTTATTGTAAAGACCCAAACTGAAAACAACATGAATCTAAGCTGAAAACTTCCTGAATTCAGCGGATTTTCAGCTTAGATTCAGTTTTGTTTCAGATAAAAGCGAATAATAGAAGGGGAAGCGAAAAAAATAAACACAGGCTGATACATCTAAGGAGAGACTGCATCATGGATAAGTTGAAAGGCATCAAGGTGCTGATTGTAGACGACGAGCCCGCCATCATTGATTTTTTAACGATGGGGCTTGTCAATGAAGGGTTTGAAGTGATGTCCGCGGCAGACGGGATGTCGGCGATGAATCTTGTGAAAACATTTCAGCCTCATATTGCCGTTTTGGACGTGATGATGCCGGGAATGGATGGGCTTGAGCTGTCAAGGATGCTTAAGAAAACAAGCAATACCGCCATCATCATGCTGACCGCGAAGGATGAAGTAGAGTTTCGCGTAAAGGCGCTGATTGAAGGCGCTGATGATTACATGATCAAACCGTTCAGCTTTGAGGAGCTGCTTGCCAGAATTTACGCAAGAATCCGCAACCAGTTTCCGCATCTTTTCGATGAGGTGGTGCTCGGCCCCTTCCGAATCGATGACCGGAGCAGAGAGATTTTTTACAATGAACAGCCTTTGAAGCTGTCCGCCACCGAATATGAACTGCTGAAATGTTTAGTGCTCCGCCACGGAACGGTTCTCAGCAAAACGAGGATTCTCGATCAGGTATGGGGCTATGATTTTTACGGGGAAGACAATATCGTCGAGGTGTACATCCGTTCTTTGCGCGAAAAGCTGAAGGACAAAGAACACAAGGTGATTCGCACGGTTCGGGGCGCCGGGTACAGGGTGGATCTGGCATGAAACGGCTGTACAGAACCCTGCGATTCCAGCTCCTGTTCAGGTCACTGGCGATTTTGGCCTTGCTGTTATGTTTCATCGGCGGCACTCAGTACATGTTTATGACACGGACGATGTATGAAAATCAGGCGATCAGCATTCAGAGTTATATCAATTCAATGGATCAAAGCGTATGGAGGTCAATCAAAACCCTTGCCCGTTCCGAAACATCGGCTCATCCGAATTTGATTTACCCCGGGGTGACGGTTGCTTTTATCAATCCATCATACAAGATGTCTGTTTTATCAGAAGACCCGCACGCGGGGGCCGCTCCTTCTTTCCCGAAAAAAGTGTATCAGGATGCGCTGACAGATACAATGGCGCTTCACTATCAGGTGGCTCACAATAAGGCGGGTGAGGAAATCATCGTCGTGTTTCAGGCGATTTCCGTTGACGGAAGGCAGGCGGGAGTTGTGCAGATGAGCACGCTGACGCAGCCTCTGAATGATTCGCTTTTCCGCCAGATCAGCATTTTCGCGGTGCTTTCCTTTGCGGCTTTGGTCATCGGACTGTTTGTTTTCTTGCCGGTGATCCGGCTCACACTCAAGCCGCTGTCCCGCATTGTGCGTATGATGGGTGACATTAATGCCGGCAGTCTCGATAAACGGCTGCCGATCGATAGGAAGCAGGCCGAAATTGAGTCATTGGGCATCTCCATCAATCAGATGCTGGAACGGATTGAAACCTCTTTTCAGGCGGAAAAAGAAGCGAAGGAACGAATCCGGCAGTTTGTATCAGACGCATCACATGAGCTGAGAACGCCGCTTACCTCCATTCACGGCTTTATCGAAATTTTAATGCGCGGAGCGGCGGAGAAGCCGGAGCAGAAAGAAAAAGCGCTTCAAAGCATGTACGCGGAATCCGCCAGGGCGAATAAGCTGATAGAGGATCTTCTGTTTCTCGCGAAGATTGACCGGGTGCCGAGCTTTGAAATGAAAAAAGGCGCATTGGGAGACGTCATTTTGGAAATGGAGGCTCAGCTGAAGCTGCTCGCGAGAAACCGGAAGCTCGAGTTCTTTGTCGATCAAAAGATAGAAGCCGTTTTTGACAAAGACAAAATGAAGCAGGTCATTCTCAATCTATTTTACAATGCGGTGCAGCATACGGATGAAGACACGGGTGTCATCACCGTCTCCCTGCAGAAAGACGGAGGAATCATGCTTATGATTGCGGATAACGGAACGGGAATCGCTCCGGAGCATGTGCCTCATTTGTTTGACCGGTTTTACAGGGCGGAAACCTCCCGATCCCGTCAATCCGGCGGCGCGGGGCTGGGTCTTGCCATTACTAAAACCATTATCGACAGCCATAACGGAACAATTGAAGTGAAAAGTGAGCAGGGAAAAGGCTCCGTGTTCATCATCCGGCTGCCGGGATAACCCGGGAAGCAGGAAGAAATATCACAATTTATATATAAATTCTAAATTTTCAAAAAATAACTTGTCCTTTTCCAATATTGATGATAATATCTAGTTATTGGTAAAGGGGGTGTGTACTGATGAAGATTGAAGAACTTGATCTTGATACAGAAACAGCAAGCTTGGTGCATCGCTGCTAGTAAAGCCGTGACTCCCCTCATTGGGGAGTTATTATCTTTCAGGGGGTATGTCATGATGTCAACTGACTGTAAGCGCTGGAAGTTTAAAGACAGCGTGCAGGTGCTGACCTACACGGCGCATATTATCATTCAATATCGAAAGGCGATTAAGCTTGCGCATACGAGTGAGATCAAAGAGGCGGTTGAACGGCTGATCACCGGCTGTGAAAAACAAGAGCTTTCTGATCTTCTGGGAGAGGAAGCGGGAAACCAGTTTTTCGATGCGTTAATGAAATTGGATGCTTTAATAGAGCCATGGCAAAACGGCCGTGAAGGCCGCATCACTGAAAAGCAGCTGTACCATTTTGAGAAATACAACCAAAACCCCAATCTGATCCAAAACAGATTAGACGGCAGCAGGGCAGCGATCGTGGGTCTGGGGGGCGTCGGAACGATCATTCTTCAAAACCTTCTGGCGGCGGGCATGCAGCATTTTATTCTCATTGATTTCGATGCCGTATCAGTACATAACCTGAACAGACAATTCGTCTATAATAAATCTTCTGTAGGCAAATTAAAGATCTCAGAATGCAGAGATTATATTGCGGGTATCAATCCCCATGCGGACGCAGCACTTTACCATCAGGAAATTACACAGCCGCAGGACCTGCGTGTGTTAGATCCGTACGAAATTGATATCGTCATAAATGCCGCTGACAAACCCCATAACATTTCTGAATGGGTTTATCAGTATTGTAAGCAGCGGAATATCGCGTTTATGACCGGGGGTGTCGGCAGCTTCAGCGGCCAATGGGGGCCTCTGCTCACGCCTGAATCCTATCAATCCGGCGTCACCTATGAAAAAAACATGCCGGCCGGACTTCTGAACTGTTACCCCGATGAACCGATCAAAGGTTCTTTAGGAGCGACAAACGGTATTATATCCTCGTTTATGTCTCATGACATTATCACATACCTTGCAGGCGGAAGCCCGAAATCCCTGAATACCCGCATCGGCTTGGACTTTGACGGCCTTCATATTACAGAAACGAAGCTTTCTCAAAAGGAAAGCGCTTTATGAAGACGATGCATCGTACGGCGAGAAAACCGGGCGACCCTCTGAAAATAGAAATCGACACAAGCCCGATACGCTTGAACCCATTAGATACGCAGGATTACACAAGCAAGATGATTTGCAGCATTATGTATGAAAGCCTGCAGGACGGCTATAACTGCCGAATCATCCGCAAAGATCGCCGCACCTGTCAGGTGGACATTCACCCGGACTATTTAGGTGACGCCGAGGGTGTGGTTCAAACGATCATCTATCATCTGACGAAAGAAAATCAAAGTCCCCATCTCGGCAGTTTCCTGAACATAAAACAGGCCGTTCCGTATGTAAAAGGCCTCGTCTCATCCGATCAGCTCGGGGTGAACGTAACGGGCGAAAAACGCTTTGAAGTCACCTTGGACGAGCCATCTGATGAAATAGAAGCCGTTTTGCAGAGCAGCTTTCTGATTCCGAGAACCGCCGAGGGCGATGTGCCGGAAAACGGCCCGTACCGATTTAAGCGTACGTTTGAGAAGGGGCTGGAATTTGAGCGGAATCCGCAATATAAAATGACGCCCGCGGATGACCGCACCGTTCAGATCATCCAATTTATTTTGAATGATGATCTGGAAAAAAGCATCGGGCTGTACGAAGCGAATCAAACGGACGTGACCTGCCACACCCAGTTTCATCATTCCAACATGAGGTATCGGCAGTATGCTGATTTTAAAGAAAATCATTTGCCGATGTTATTTACCTTCAAGGTAAAGGACGTCATGCTGAGATCTTTCATTCAGCATTATTTTGATAAACAAAAACTGGCCGGGGATTTGGGGCATATCATCACACCGACTGATTCACTGATCGGTATATGGGAAAGCGGGCGGACACCGCAGAAAGATCCGCCCCTTTTGACAAAAGAAGAGCCGATCCGAATCGTTTATGCCGATTATTATCCCAACGGAGAGATCATTGAAAGGCTGGCTGAATTGTTTCGGCGGGCCGGAGCGGACGTATCCGTCTCCCGCGTCAGTCATTTCAATGATTATTACCATATGGATAAAAGCGGGTTTGATATTGAGCTCCATTTGTTCCTGCCGGCTTACATGCATGAGCTGAGCTATATCAAATATTTCATCCGCGACATCAGCGATCCAGGGAAGAAAAAAACGATCATTGATGCCGCAGGATCTGAAAAAAAGAAGGAACTTTTTGCGTTATTCGAGAATACAACTCATTATTACCCAATTTGTTTTGGGAAAAGTCTGTATCTGCAAGATCCATGTATAGAGGGTTTTAGTGTAAAGACTGACGGGCTCCTTTCTGTTCATGATGTTAAATGCAGATAGCTGGAAAGGGGTATTCATTTGCGGAATCGAAATTTGCTTTATTTCTCCGGTTTTTTCGGAAACTTCTTTTTCGAACGGGGAATTTGGATTTTATATTTAACAAGCATGAATTATTCATTGTTTCTTGTAGGCATCCTGCAATCGGTCCTGAATTTGGCGATGTTTCTGGCGGAAGTGCCGAGCGGCGTCATCTCGGACAGAATCGGGAGAAAAAAATCGCTCTTGCTTGGCCATTTTATGGTCATTGTCTATTTGGTGATGTTCCTGAGCTTCCATAACTTCATCGCCCTCTTCATCGCCCATATGATATACGGTATCGGGCTGACGTTTATATCAGGAACGGATCACGCCTTTTTGTTTGATTCACTGAAAGAACAAGGGAAAGAAAAATGGTACGGCAAATCCATCGGAAATTATAACGGACTTGTCATACTCGGTCTTGCGATCGCCATGGGCATCGGCGGCTACTTGCAGGAAATATCATGGTCGTATGTGTTTATCGCCGGGATTGTCACTCAGCTGATTGCGATGGCGGTCATTACACAGCTGACGGAAATCAAATTTGAAAACAGTGAACACGAAACGCAGACGGTCGGGGACATCTTAAAAGAAGTCAAAGATTTCTTCAGGCTGAACAAAGCCTTTAAATATCTGGTGCTGTCACTCTCCGTTTTCTTTGCGATTACATCGGTTTTTTATATGTACGGACAAGATTTGTTAAGTCAGGAAGGGCTGTCCGTGCGCAATATATCCATTATTTTTGCGGGGCTGTCCATCTTGCAGGCGCTGTGCTCCATCTTTTCTTCAAAGCCGGCGGAAAAATTCACGCCGAGGCGCGTGCTTCTGCTAACATTCTGCATCATCGGGGCGGCCTATCTGTTTATACCTTCGGGCAGTCTGTACGTGACGATTGCAGCTTTTGTCGTCATTAACGCGCTCTATGATGTGATAGAACCCGTATCCAGTCAGGTGGTGAATAATGAGATTCCGTCAAGAACGAGAGCCACGCTGCTGTCCATTATCAGTTTGATGACCTCGCTCTTCATGTTCATTGCCTTTCCGTTTATCGGATTCTTAACGGACTATTTTGATTCAGCTTTGCTGCTGACCGCAATCGGGGTATTATCCATCTTATTGTCGCTGTTTATGATGCTCAGCTTTTACAAACTGAAAGCGAGCGTCGCCATCCAGAATAAAGTCGAGCTTTGAATCAGAAAGACAAAGGGATGATGTGAATTGCTGAATATTCATAATCTTACGGTAAATTTAGCGGGAGATACCATTTTCAAACAAGTTTCTTTCTTCATCAATGAAGGCGAAAAAGTGCTTGTGGCCGGGCCGAACGGTTCCGGCAAAAGCACGCTGTTCAGGGTGCTTTCAGGAGAGCTTGAGGCGGATGAAGGAACGATTGCGATCAACAAAGGGGCGAAGGTCGGTTTGCTGAAGCAGATCGCTGATCCCCATGAGGATCTGACGTTGTATCAATATCTGGAAAAATCGTTTGAAGCTCTCGCGGCGATCCAGAAGGAAATGAAGGCCATTGAGCTGAAGCTTTCGGAACCGATGAGTGATGACGAGCTGACTGCTTTATTGGAAAAGTACAGTCAATACACGGAAACATTTGAGCGGAACAACGGCTACAAGATGCATGCGATGATTGACGAGGTATGCAACGGGCTCAGCCTCAGCGAATTAAAGGATCAGCCGTTCTCAAAGCTGAGCGGCGGCGAAAAAACAAAAGCCGGCCTTGCCGAAATTTTAATCCGCAACGACGACATTATACTGCTGGACGAGCCGACCAACCATTTGGATGTCCACGCGATTGAGTGGCTTGAAGGGTTTATAAAAAAATCGAACAAAACCATTCTGTTTACGACCCACGATAAAACGTTTGCCGACCAGACGGCGATGAAGGTGCTCGAGATTGACGATACCGAGGTGAAGATCTGGCCTTACGGTTTCAGCGAATACCTGAAAAAGCGGGAAGAATTCATTATCGCCCAGTTTGAGAAATATGAAGAACAGCAGAGAAAAATACAGAAGATGAAGGAATCCATCGCCCAGCTGAGAGATTGGGCCAACCGCTCGAATCCGCCGTCTGTCAGCCTGCACAGACGCGCGAATAATATGGAAAAGGCGCTGAAAAGGATCGAGCTGATCAATAAGCCGGTCCGGACGGAGCAAAAATTAAAAAACGCATTTCAGGAAGCAGGCGCCGGTTCAAAAGATATTGTGTTCATTGAAAACGGAAAGGTGGCCAACGGATCTTCCCTTTTATATCATAATGTGAATCTGCGAATAAAGCATAAAGACAGAATCGGCGTCGTCGGCAGAAACGGCGTCGGCAAAACAACGCTGATCCGCTGTATCATCGGGGAAAGAGAACTGTCGGACGGCACCATTAAATTGGGGGAAAATCTTAAGATAGGCTACATTGATCAAAAGAGCCATGTCGGAGATTCGAGCCAGACGATTCTGCAATTCTTTAAAGAAAATCTGCTGACTGAAGAGGGCATGGCCCGGAATATGCTGGCCAAGTACGGATTTTACGGGTCGTCGGTCTTTAAAAAACTTTCTGTCCTGTCAGGCGGTGAGAGAATCAGGCTGAAGCTGTCCATCTTAATGGAAAAAAAACTGAATGTCCTGATCCTGGATGAGCCGACCAACCACTTGGACATTGAATCTCAGGAAATTCTCGAAAACAGCCTGATGCAGTTTCAAGGCACCATTATCTGCGTTTCTCACGACAGAAACCTGCTGGAGAAGTTCAACAAGATTTTCTGGCTTGAGAATCAAAACGTCACCATCTTTTCAGGTCCATACAGTTACGCCAAACAAAAAAAACGGCAGATTGCCGAATAAAAGGGGAATGGATATGACCATTGACAGACTGACAATCAATGAGTTATCGTACGATCTTTTTGTAAACGAGTATGCTGATAAGAAACCTTTTATTTTGACGGGGGCAATGGATCACTGGGAATGCAGGCCGTGGACGCTTGAATACATTGACGAACACTATGGAGACAGAATGGTCACCATCCGGAAATCAGATATCGAAGGGGTCAAAACGTTTAAACAAGTAAAGCTTTCCAACTATATCGAGTACATTGATCAGAATGATGACAAATGGTACTGTGACTGGAATTTTACGCAGCTGAACCAAAATGACTTAGACCTTGTCTATTCCGCACCCGAGTATTTTACAAAAGACACATTGAGAGCGGACGAAGAAACGGGACGGGACTGGAAATGGTTCTTTCTCGGTTCTAAGCAGACAGGCACGCCGCTGCATCAGGATTTTAACAGCACGCACGCGTGGAACGGCGTCATTTTCGGAGAGAAGGAATGGATCTTCTATCATCCGGACGACTCTCCGTATTTGTACGAAGGAAATATCAATGTCTTTGATGAAAAAGATATAGAGCAAAAACCGCTGGCGCAAAAGGCGTCTCCGATCCGCTTCAGACAAAAGGCGGGAGAAATCATTTACGCGCCGCGCTATTGGTGGCATCAAGTCGAGAATACGGAACATACATTGGCAGTGAGCGAAAACTTTTGGTTTACCGGAGAGAGGCTTGCCAATCAGACATAACCTGAAAAAAGGCTGAGGAGCATCTCAGCCTTTTTTTGTATGGATTCATTTCATCCGGTCCAGACCGAATTTTTTCAGGCGGTATTGCAGGCTCTGTCTGCTGATTCCGAGCTCGTTTGCCGTTTTGGATATGTTATTGCCGTGTTTTCTCAGGGTTTTTTCGATCATGTATTTTTCGAAGTTTTCCATTTTGTCTTTTAAATCGGTGCCGGGCTGGGTGCTTGCGGCGGCTTTGCTTTCCGTGTCAGCGGGTTTGATTTTCATCCGGTATTGGTAAGGCAGGTGGGCCGCCGTAATCGTCGTTTCATCCGTCATAAAGTTCATGGCGCCTTCAATCATATGTTCAAGCTCGCGAATGTTGCCCGGCCAGTCATATTCCAGGAAGAATCGCTGCACATCGTCACTGATCGAATCGACATGCATTTGGAACAGGTGGTTGTTTTTCTGGATAAACACTTCGGCCAGAGGCAGAATGTCTTCCTTGCGCTCCCGGAGCGGGGGAATGATCAGCGTGACAACGCTTAAGCGGTAGTATAAATCTTTGCGCAGCCGCTCTTCTGAAATGGCGGTGATCGGGTCTTCATTCATCGTGGCGATGATGCGGACGTCAATCGGTTTGTCCTGCGCTGATCCGATGCGCCTGATTTTCTTTTCCTGAAGGGCGCGGAGCAGTTTTGCCTGCAGGCTGAGATTGAGCGAGTTGATCTCATCAAGGAGCAGGGTGCCTCCCTGCGCCTGCTCAAATAAGCCGGGCTGGTCGATGGCTCCGGTAAAGGCGCCTTTTTTCGTGCCGAATAAAATACTTTCGACCAGGCTATCCGGCAGGGCGGCGCAGTTTTGTGAGATGAACGGGGCGCCTGAGCGCTGGCTGCCGTTGTGAATGCTTTGGGCGAACAGTTCCTTGCCCGTTCCCGTCTCGCCGGCCAACAGCACCGATGATGATGTGCGGGTTGCCCGTTTCGCGTTTTCGATGACTTCCCGAATGACCGGGCTGTTGCCGAGAATACTGTCAAACGTGTAGCTGTTCTGTTCTTTCCTGTGCATGTTCTCCCTGATCAGCCGTTCGAGCTTGGTGACGTCCTTGGCGATTTCCACGGCTCCCTTGATCTCGCCGTTTTGCACAATCGGGAAGGTGTGGTTGATCGTCGTGATTTCCTGGCCTTTGTTATTGAAATAGCTTTGCTTCACGTTTTTAATCGTTTTGCCTTCTTGAAGGGCCTGAACGAGCGTGCTGTCCTGCTGATTGGAAAACATAAATACATCAGTCAGGTTTTTATGCAGGACGTCCCGTTCATCCATATCTTCAATCTGCATCATTTTCTTATTGTAAATGACGGTGCTGCCCTTTTCGTCCACCACATGCAGCCCGACATCAATCTCTTCCAGAATGCTTTGTAACACGAGTGTGTAAAATTCGCTGGTTGTGTGCAGGTCAATTCCCCCTCTCAATCGTCTTAACATTCATTATTTTAAAATAAATCGAACGGGAAACGCAAAAAAATTTTGCGCTTGGCTGAAGTTTGCACACAAACTGCCGGAAAATTTTGCGGGAAAAGAAAGAATGCTGGCGAAACATCCCGTTTTTTCGAATTGGCACGGAACTTGCTTTATAAAAAGGGAAAGCAAGATCTAATGTTGAATGATTACAAAACAAGGGGGAATCAGATTATGTCAGCTTTCACAAAATCTCAAGAAATTATCAGCCAAACTTCACATTACGGCGCGAACAACTATCATCCTCTGCCGATTGTTATTTCCGAAGCGCAGGGTGTTTGGGTAAAAGACCCTGAAGGCAATCAATATATGGATATGCTGAGTGCTTATTCTGCGGTGAACCAGGGGCACAGACATCCGAAGATCATTCAGGCGCTGAAGGATCAGGCGGATAAAATCACTCTGACGTCACGCGCGTTCCATAATGATCAGCTCGGTCCGTTTTATGAGAAAACAGCCAAGCTGACCGGAAAAGATATGATTCTGCCGATGAATACGGGGGCGGAAGCCGTTGAATCCGCTGTCAAAGCGGCGAGACGCTGGGCATATGAGGTCAAAGGAGTAGCGGATAATCAGGCGGAAATCATTGCGTGTATCGGCAACTTCCACGGCAGAACGATGCTTGCGGTATCCCTTTCTTCAGAAGATGAGTATAAACGCGGTTTCGGACCTATGCTTCCGGGTATAAAATTAATTCCATACGGAGACGCAGAAGCGCTGCGCCGGGCGATCACGCCGAACACAGCCGCTTTCTTATTCGAACCGATTCAGGGTGAAGCGGGCATCGTCATTCCGCCGGAAGGATTTTTACAAGAAGCGGCAGCCATTTGTAAGGAAGAAAATGTACTTCTGATCGCTGATGAAATTCAGACGGGACTCGGCCGCACAGGGAAAACATTCGCGGTTGACTGGGAAAATATCGTACCGGATATGTTCATCTTAGGCAAAGCGCTCGGCGGGGGCGTCTTCCCGATTTCGTGCATTGCGGCGAACCGTGACATTCTCGGCGTGTTTAACCCGGGTTCCCACGGCTCGACATTCGGCGGAAACCCGCTCGCTTGCGCAGTATCGCTCGCATCTCTTGAAGTCCTTGAGGAAGAAGGGCTGGCAGAGCGTTCCCTTCAGCTTGGCCGTTATTTTAAAGAAGAGCTTGAGAAAATTGATAACCCGATCATAAAAGACGTGCGCGGTCGCGGCCTGTTTATCGGCGTTGAACTGACAGAAGCGGCCCGCCCTTATTGTGAAAAGCTGAAAGGCGAAGGGCTTTTATGCAAAGAAACACATGATACCGTGATCCGTTTTGCACCGCCGTTAATGATTTCCGAGGAAGACTTGGACTGGGCGATCCAAAAGATCACAAACGTGCTTCAAAACGCGTAAAACCTTGATGCGGCAATGCTTTCCCTCGGCTTGTATGGAATTTACAAATAAAAAATTCAGCACACTCTATTTGCGCGGCGACAGTATTTTAGTATAATGTATCTTTATGTACGAAAATGAATTTCATATAACATTCATATACAAATAGAGGCTCTTTGGACAGCAAATCGGTTTCAAAGCACCGGCTTGGTTCCAATACAAGTTGCTGAAGGGGTGCAGAATAGTGAATACAAATCAAAAAGAGAATCAGCTTCAGCGCACAATGAAATCACGCCATTTGTTTATGATTTCTTTGGGCGGAGTGATCGGCACCGGGTTTTTCCTGAGTACCGGATTTACAATTAACCAGGCGGGACCGCTGGGCGCGGTTCTGTCTTATCTGGTCGGCGGTTTTATTATGTTTTTGACAATGCTCTGCTTAGGCGAGCTTGCGGTTGCCCTTCCCGTATCAGGGTCGTTTCAGACGTACGCAACCAAATTCATCAGCCCCGCTTTCGGTTTCGCATTCGGCTGGCTGTACTGGCTCGGCTGGGCGGTGACATGCGCCATTGAGTTTTTATCTGCGGGACAATTGATGCTCCGCTGGTTTCCGCATGTTCCCGTATGGGTGTGGTGCCTCGTGTTTGTCGGACTGATGTTTCTTTTGAACGCCATTACCATAAAAGCGTTCGCTGAGTCGGAATTTTGGTTTTCCGGTATTAAAATTTTAGTCATTCTGCTGTTTATTATTTTGGGCGGCGCCGCCATGTTCGGCCTGATTGACATGAAACACGGCGAGCAGGCTCCTTTCTTCTCTCATTTTTATGAGGATGGATTGTTTCCGAACGGCATTAAGGCTATGCTTATTACGATGATTACCGTAAACTTCGCGTTCCAGGGAACGGAGCTGATCGGGGTTGCCGCGGGAGAAAGTGAAAATCCCGAGAAAACGATTCCGCGCTCTATCCGGCAGACGGTATGGAGAACGCTTGTCTTTTTCGTTCTCTCCATCATCGTCATTGCCGGGATGATTCCGTGGAAGCAGGCGGGAGTGGTCGAAAGCCCGTTTGTCGTGGTGTTTGAACAAATCGGTATTCCATATGCCGCCGATATTATGAACTTTGTTATCTTAATTGCGCTGCTCTCAGTGGCCAACTCAGGCCTGTTTGCATCGACGCGTATCTTATATGCCATGGCGAACGAAGGACAAGCCTTTAAATCGCTCGGCAAAACAAATAAACGCGGGGTGCCGATGAACGCTCTGATCGTGACGCTGGCCGTCGCCTGCCTGTCACTGCTGTCTAAAGTGGCAGCGCCGGAAACCGTTTATATGTTTCTCTTATCATTAGCCGGACTAAGCGCGCAGGTCGGCTGGATCACGATTTCCCTGTCACAGCTGATGTTCAGACGGAAATACATCCGCGAAGGCGGCAAAGTGGAAGACCTGAAGTTTAAAACACCGCTGTACCCGGTGCTGCCTATTATCGGGCTGACGTTAAACACGGTCGTTCTGATCAGCCTCGCATTTGATTCAGAACAGCGGCTCGCCCTTTATTGCGGCATTCCGTTCATGGCGGTGTGCGTTATCGTCTATCATCTGTATGTAAAAAAGCATAAGCAGTCAGAAAAACAGATAGAGCTTTAAATCTTTTCGTGTCCAAGTCATCTTTGAGAAACCCGCACAGGACAACATACAACATGTTGAGGTGGAAAAACGGATGAACAAGAATATCTCAGTTATTGGAATGCCGATGGATTTAGGACAAGCACGACGCGGAGTGGACATGGGCCCGAGCGCCATCCGCTACGCGCATCTCATTGAACGGTTATCTGACATGGGGTATGCGGTGGAAGACTTAGGCGACATCCCCGTCAATCGTGAAAAACTCAAAAATGATGAAGAGCTGAAAAATCTGAACTCTGTGCTCTCGGGGAACGAGCAGCTCGCCCAAAAGGTGGAAAGCGTCATTGAGAATGAGCGGTTCCCTCTCGTCTTGGGCGGCGATCACAGCATCGCGATCGGAACGCTGACAGGAACGGCAAAGCACTATAAACAGCTCGGCGTCATCTGGTACGACGCGCACGGCGACTTAAACACCCTGGAAACATCGCCGTCAGGCAATATTCACGGAATGCCGCTGGCCGTCAGCCTCGGCGTCGGGCACGACACATTGGTGAACCTGGGCGGGTATGCCCCGAAAATCAAGCCGGAGAACGTCGTCATCATCGGCGCGAGATCGCTTGATGAAGGCGAGCGTGAATACATTAAGGAAACAGGCATGAAGGTCTATACGATGCATGAGATTGACCGCCTCGGCATGACAAAGGTCATTGAAGAAACCATTGACTACTTGTCAGACTGTGACGGCGTTCACCTCAGCCTTGACCTCGACGGCCTTGATCCGAGCGACGCACCCGGCGTAGGCACGCCTGTCGTCGGCGGCATCAGCTACCGTGAAAGCCACTTGGCAATGGAAATGCTGTATGATGCCGACATCATCACTTCAGCTGAATTTGTCGAAGTCAACCCGATCCTCGATCACAAAAACAAAACCGGCAAAACAGCGGTCGAGCTGGTAGAATCTTTGTTAGGAAAAAAACTGTTATAAAATATGCGCCTCCGCACCTGCGGAGGTTTTTTTGTTGCCACGAGGAAACTAGCGGGCTGCCACCCTCTTTTTAGACCTGTAAATATGATATATTTATTACACAAAATGGGAAAGGGAGGTGTCCTGACAGATGGCTGAAGTGATGGCCCACGAAACAGTTGCGAAAAAAATCAGTGACTGGTATGAGGAAATCAAAAAGCACAACACCGAATCGGCTGAGGCGTTAAGAGAACAACTGCTTACGGATCTGCAAAATATGACACAAAATCAAACGGTGCTACTTTATTTTAATTTAATTGATTCCCGCTATAAGCTTTTGATGGAAGAGTATGAGAAAACAGACGGCATTTTAAAAACGATCCAGCTGAACGCCGATAAAGAAAAAACAGACCAGATGATTCAATACTATTATTATTTCTTTTCCGGAATGCACGAGTTTTACCGTAAACGGTTTATGAACGCAATAAATTTTTACCGGATTGCTGAAAGCAGGCTTCGGCACATACCGAATGAGATTGAAAGAGCCGAGTTTAATTATCAAGTGGCGATTGCCTACTATGAAATCCGCCAAAACTACTTTGCGATGAACCACGCGGAAAAAGCGTTGGAGATCTACAAAGCCAATGAAATGTACGCGGTCAGAGAAGCACAGTGTTTCATGGTGATCGGCTGTAACAGAATGGACTTGTTTCACTACCAGAAAGCCGAAGAGCTCCTGCAGACGGCGGTTCATCAAGCCGCCAAAGCGGGCGATCCGCATATTGAGGCGCTCGCCCACTTTAACGCAGGCATTTGCTATGAAAGACAGGAAAAGCTTGAGGAGGCGCGGGTCGAGTTTGAAACGGCTCTCGATCAAAAGGAGCATTTGCAATCAGCATATTCGGTGCGGAGTCTGTACATGCTGGCCAGAGTGTTATTGAAACAGGAACAGACGGATGAGGGCCGGTTTTGGCTGCATAAAGCGCTGAATGCCGCTGAAGAAAAAAACGAGCCCGTATACACCCAAAAGCTGAGCATCTTACAGCATGTCTTTATTGACCAGAGTGAAGAATCGCTTGAATCAGCTTTCGCCGAGTTAAGAAGGAAAGAGCTGTGGAGTGACGTTTCCGATTTGTCGTATCAAGCCGCTGCGCATTTTAAAAAACAGGAGAATTACAAACTGGCGGCGAAGTATTTTCAGGAATCAATTGATGCCAATGACCAAATTTTGAGATTGACGGAGGGGATTCGTAATGAAAACATGTAAATTCATTGTACTCTCAGCAGCCTTGGCAAGTCTCATTTCGATTGGATTATTTGCGCAAACTGGTTCAACGGCACAAGCCGACCAAATCATAAAACCGGCGGAAAACGGAGCCTTCGGATAATACTGCATGATACCGCTTTCAGTCCGTGTTTTGTAAGGAGTGATTCAATGGCTATCACGCTGCAGCCGATGACAGGACAAGAATTTCAGTCCTATCTCGCCCATTCAACCAAGCATTACGCTGAAGAAAAGGTAAAAGCGGGAACATGGCTGCCTGACGAAGCGCCGGAATAAGCGGAGCTGGCGTTTGAAGACCTGCTTCCTGACGGCTTGGAGACGGCCGATCACTATTTATGGACGCTGACATTGGACGGAAAGGAAAATGCCGGCTGGCTGTGGCTTCACGCCGATCCGGACCACCCGCAGCAGGACGCATTTATTTATGATTTCGGCCTTCATCCGCCTTTCCGCGGCAAAGGCTATGCAAAAGAGGCACTCGCAAGGCTGGAGGACAAAGCCAAAGACCTGGGTGTCCGCAAGATTTCTCTCCATGTGTTCGCTCATAACGAAACGGCGCGGAAGCTGTATGAGAAGACGGGATTTCTGGAGACGGATGTCATCATGAGCAAAAAGCTGTCGTGAAAAGGGGCCCGCACGCTGGGCCTCTTTTGTTATTCATCTAACAATGTCATCATGTGTTCCGGATAACGCTCGCCGGCCGCGGTGCCGATCGGAAACATCTCATCCAAACGCGCCTTCACATCCTCGGGAAGCACAATGTCGAGAGCGGCGAGGTTCTCTTCCAAGTAGTGTTTCTTTTTTGTACCCGGAATCGGAATGAGGTCATCGCCGTTTGCGAGAACCCATGCGAGCGCAAGCTGAGGCGCGTTGATATTCATTTCCCGGGCAATGGCGGTAAGTTTTTGGACGAGCCCTATATTCACCGCCAAATTGTCTCCCTGGAATCTCGGCGTTCTTCTTCTGTAATCATCGGCATCCAGCTGATCGGTCGACGTCATCTTTCCGGAAAGAAAACCTCTGCCGAGCGGACTGTAAGGCACAAAAGAGATGCCGAGCTCACGGCAGGCGGGCAGCACATGCTCCTCCGCTTCCCTGCTCCATAAAGAATATTCCGATTGAAGCGCGGCAATCGGATGAATGCGGACGGCGCGCCTGATCGTTTCTGCGGAAGCCTCTGACAATCCGATAAATCTCACCTTTCCTTCGTCTATCAGCTCCTTCATGGCGCCGACAGTTTCTTCAATCGGCACCCGCGGATCAACCCGGTGCAGATAATAAAGGTCGATATAATCCGTCCCGAGACGTTTCAGACTGGCATCACACGCTTTTTTCACATAATCGGGCCGTCCGTTGATTTCGATAAACTCACCCTTTTCGCTTCGGACATAACCGAATTTCGTCGCGAGGCACAGCTCCTTTCTGAATGGGGCGAGCGCTCTGCCGACAAGTTCTTCATTCGCACCCAATCCATATTGATCAGCCGTATCAAACAAATTCACGCCGAGATGAACGGCATGATGCAGTGTGGATATCGACTCTTCCTCACTCTGGCTGCCATAGTATTCCGACATGCCCATGCACCCTAACCCCATTGCGGAAACCCGCATCGAACCGATCGTTCTGTCCTTCATATGTCCTCCCCCTTTCTTGTATGATAACCGGATTTCCTTATATTTGAAAATATTTTAAGCATAATATTTACATATTGTTATAAAATTTTTAAAAATCTGTAAATTGGCTATTTTTTTATCGCAATTCCGTCATATAATGCAAATGTGGAAAAATTATACTTTGAGAAAAGAGGCGAAGTAATATGTGTAAAAAGCTGTTCAAAGCCGTTCTCCCGTTTGCCCTGTCGTTCACCATGGTTCTGTCGTTCTCCGGTACGAATGTCAAAGCGAAAGAACCAGAAGCAGCCCGCTACGCAAAAGAAATCGCAGAGCTTCAGCAGGGCACAACCCCGCAAGACGTTCTCCGATCCGCCAAAGAGCTTGCCGAGCAGAAGCACGTTTCAACAGAAGCGATTCTCAAGCAGTTTCATCAAGAAATCACGGCAGACAAGGTGCAAGGAAATGTAATCGCTTCCAAAGGCGGGCTCTCTGCAATGGGCGGATCATCCGGCACAAAAAAACTTCCGAAAAGCACAAAAGGCAATATTTATTACACGAACTCATACACGGCTTATTACAACCACGGGCATGTCGGCATGTATTCATCCGCTGATAAAATTGTCGAATCCGTGCCGGGAGACGGCGTCCGCCAGATTGCTTATAACGGAAGAGAAGTCGAAGACAATTCAATCGTCCAGACCGTGAAAGTCACTGATGCCCAAAAACAAGCCGCCGCTGACTGGGCTGTATCAAGAGTGGGTGATGAATACTCCTTCAACTTCGTCAATAACAGAAATACGGGCCATGAAGGTGCCAAAAACTGCTCAAAACTGCTGTGGTCGGCATTCCTTTTAAAAGCCGGGATTGATATCGACTCTAACGGCGGCTTAGGTGTATATCCGCGCGACATCACAAGCTCGTCTTACACGACCACGATTCTGACCATTCACTAAGGGGAACAACGTGAAAAAAATCATCTGGATACCCATAGTGCTCATCCTTGCCGCAGCGGTCTTATGCTTCTTCTATTTCCGCACGGAAGAGCCTGCGGAGGTTGATAGGGAAACATTAAATGACCCTGATTTTCTGAAAGATAAAGAAGCGCTGCTGTATTTCTCCACTGCGGCTGACCAAGACACGTTCGGCGGCGGAAAAAGCTATGCCCTCTTCGCCGATAAAAAGGGGCGGCTCTCTTCTTATCAAATGAAGGGGCTTGAGCTCGGATCGGCCAAAGTGCATGACGGCAGCGTGCTGATGGAGGACAAAAAAGGAATCTACACCGTTCAGGGCGGCCTTCACACGTATAAAAGAGCGTACCAGCATACGGGAGACAGCGCGGGATATATCGAACGGGCGAAAGGCTTTTACACGCTGTATAATTCGGGCTACGACAAGAGCGGCGGCAGCTATCGCTCAGAGCTGTACCGCCAGATTGACGGCAAGTGGAAGCAAGACGTCATCCCGCACTATATCCGCGCTTCAGGTTTTTTTAAAGATCATCTTTTCGCACTCACCCCGACAGATGACGAAAAAGGCTATCACGTCCAAGATATTCAAGCCGATAAAGAAAAGCTCCATACAAAATCAATTGCGACATGGACGTATAAAGAAGGCACGTCAGTCGAATCCCAGCTCGCCGCGGACGATGGCGCCGTCTGCTTTGTCACCAGAGGGGAAAAAGCAGACCACATCTACCAAATGGTGAAAGTTATGAGAAAGAGCGGCGCGATCAAAACATATGACATCGCCACCTATAGAAATGACGAACAGACGATCTATGACTCCATGCCGTTCAGCTTCAAAAAAAGCTTTTTCATGGAGCAGCGCAGCTTCTATTTCGTTGACGGCTTCGGAACCGTCTACCGCATCAACCCTAAGACCGGTAAAAGCAAAAAGGCCTTCACCCTCCCCGTATCACGAATGAAAGCCGACTTCAAGGAGCTGACCCATCAAAACGGAAAGCTGTATCTGTTCACATACAGCTACAAAAAGCCGGCCAAAATCGAATCCTTCGACCTGAAAACGGGCAAAAAACTGAACGACCGGACCATCCCCAGCCTGAAAGACATCATTACGCCGAAAAGCCATCTCAAACTGTACGATGTGCAGGTGATGGGCGGGTTTTGAAGAAGTATGAATTTGGGAAGAGCTTGCCGCTTTTGGTAAGCTTTTTATAATGAAACGTTACTGCAAGAAAGAAGGTGTTCATTTGAAATCATTCAGTCTCTTCTTATTGTTGTCCGTCATTTGTATAACCATTGTTTTTGTCATAATGAATATGTTGATTGGATACCCTGATGTGAGCAACGGAACATTGATTATGATTGTATATATCGTGGTGACCCTCATGATAAGGCGATATAGCAAGAAGAAAACCGACCGAACATAGAAATAGAGGAATTTGCACCGTAAAAGCAGAAGACAGTCAGATGAAGGAGGGAGCCGATGAAGAAAAAGCTTGCCGCGGTGACTGTAACCATTCTCCTGGTTTCCGTGATAACCAACTCTTTTTTAAACGGCGGAAAGCCGGACTGGATTGATGTATGCTGTACGCTGCTGGCGTGTCTATTAGGAATTCTGTTCGTCCTTCGCTTAGAAAAAAGAGAAAACACGTAAAGAGCCGGATGCTGCAAACGCCGGCTCTTTTTGCGCGTGATTTGCCGAATTGTGGATAAAACTCAGCCCGAAGCACTACTAACATGTGTATAAATAGGTTATATTGAGAAGAGAACAATTGCCGCGCGCAAAAGAAAACCGGAGGATGTAACAATGAAAACCGCTTATTATTCTTGTGAAGAACATATCGAAACCGTGCTGGACATGTACATAGATGATCATGAGCTTCCGCCCGAAATCAGAAAAATCGAAAATACTAACAGTTTATCCACAGCCTGTGAATTATGTGGGAACACTGCAACATATCTAGTAGGGAACGAATGATCCTACACAAAATACAGAAAAGATATCCACAATTGTGGACAATATATATGAATAACTTGTTTCTAAAGTGGGGATGACCTGTGAATATCAATATTGTGACCATCGGAAAACTAAAAGAAAAATACCTCAAGCAAGGCATTGAAGAATACAAAAAACGACTCTCAGCCTACGCAAAAATCGACATCATCGAACTCCCAGACGAAAAAGCTCCGGAAAACCTGAGCGACCAAGACATGAAAATCGTCAAAGACAAAGAAGGCGAACGCATCCTGGCCAAAATCAGCCCGGACACCCACGTCATCGCCCTCGCCATCGAAGGAAAAATGAAAACATCCGAAGAACTGGCCGATACAATAGATAAGCTGGCGACTTATGGAAAAAGCAAAATCACCTTCGTCATCGGCGGCTCACTCGGATTGAGTGACGCAGTGATGAAGCGAGCGGATGAAAAGTTGTCTTTCTCGAAAATGACGTTTCCTCATCAGCTGATGAGGTTGATTTTAGTAGAGCAGATTTATCGGGCTTTTCGGATTAACCGTGGGGAGCCTTATCATAAGTAGTGAGGTTTATGAACCGTTCATTTTGTGTGGGGAATTCTCTGAAATGATAATCGAAGTGAACGAATCTACCTAGTCACATTGTGAAAAATTAAAAATCTAGCTCTATTTTCTAGGCTATAAGTTTGTTTATCGTTTTGTATAACAATGATTTTATCTTAAGAATTTATCTTAAATTTTCGAAATCAATTATTTTTTGAAAAGTTCTCTTGATCAAACAATTATTTTTTTCTGTTCTTTAAAGGAGGGATAACTCAAAGGTTTAAACTCCGTATTTTGTAGTATGAACTTTTGTTACTCGATCTTTAAAGAAATTGTAATTTCGAAATAAGTATTTTGATTACTTTTGTATTTAAGAAAAGTGATGAAGGGTGGAAAAATGAGTATTATAAATGAAAAATATCAAATACTAGCTCCAAAACTGCAATATTTAAAAGATGAGGTAATTTTAAGTCAAGCTTGGAAGAAATCAAATTCATATATAAGAAGACATAATTGGTATGCTGATATATTAGAACTTGATTGCACAGTTGTTGATTTGGAAAAAAAACTCGAGCAATATGCGTTAGATTTATCAGAAGGTTCCACTTATAAACCAGATCCATTGAGGGTTATATTGGCCCCTAAGAATAAAAAATGGGTTTTTCCAGACGATGATAAAAAATCATGGTTACCTGCTAAAGGGGAAAACAATAAGACAGAACAGCCATTACGACCATTAGCACATATTTCAATTCGTGATCAAACCGTTAATACAGCAATAATGCTTTGTATAGCAGATGCTGTTGAATCTGTTCAGGGACCGACAGAAGAATCTGATTTTATTAAAGCACAACAAGAGCAAATCTACAGCTATGGTAATCGTCTACATTGTGAATGGATTTCCCACTTTAATAAAAAAAGGCAGGCTAGGTTTAGTTGGGGAAGTTCAAAAAGTTATCGCCAATATTTTGATGATTATAAGCGTTTTCTAAAAAGGCCACAAAATGTCTGCAATTATTATGAATCTACCTTACCTCCTAATAAGGAGTTATACGTAGTTTCTCTGGATTTAAGTAAATTTTATAATCATATAGATCTTAATTTATTAGTAGAGGAATTAAAGTATCTATATAGAGAATATGTTGATTATTATAACTTTTCACAAGAATATAAGGATGAAGAATTATTTTGGAAAAAAGTTAAAGAGATTTTTAAATGGGAATGGACAAAATCAGATTACACTAAAAATAATAATATAATTGAAAATGCGAAATCATCACTGGGTTTACCTCAAGGGCTTGTTGCGAGTGGTTTTTTTGCAAATGCGTATTTAATAAGGTTTGATCGAATGGTTGGAGAGTATTTGAAAGAGAATCTAAAAAAGAACCAGAAGGAGGAAATAAAAAAAGGCCGAAAAAAACTGGAGAAAATTGAGATATTGGACTACTGTCGATATGTTGATGATATTCGTTTGGTTGTAGAAGTTTCTGGTAATATTAAACCAGAAATAATCGAGAAGAAAGTTTCTCGATTAATAAAGTGCCTATTAAAACAGCATTTAATGATAAACCTAAAACGTAATAAAGAAAAAGATATAGATAAAGAAAAAATTATAGATATTAATGAGAAGAAAACAAGTATTGTATCGTTTCGTCAATTATCTAATAAAAGCAATATTTCTGCAGTAATGAATACTATCCAGCACGGAATAAGTGGTACGCCTGATGCAGATTCACTTCAACAAATTATTGGCGAGTTGTTTGGACTACTCAGAATGTCGGATGCCTTAGAGGGAGAAGGAATAAAGAAGGGAAATGAATTGGAGCTTTCCAGAATCTACCTTCCGCACATGGATATTCGTGACGAAACATTAAAACGTTTTAGTGCTACACGACTTGTAAAAACATTACGATTTAAGAAAAGTATGACTGTACATAATGAACAAGTTGCAATTAATGAGACAGGTACAAAAGTTATGACAGCAAGTCAAATGCTAGAACATGAATTTGAAACTGTAGCACGAAAACTTATTTCATCTTGGGCAGAGAATCCTTCTTTATCATTGCTCTTAAAGTGTGGCTTTGAGTTATATCCTGATGTCACATTATTATATCCTGTACTTGAGGCATTGGAATTAAAACTATTTGATAAATCTGTTTCACCGGATGAAATTAAAACTGCTGAATATGTTATTTCGGATCTATTAAGAGCTGCATCTACAAGTATAGGATATAAACCTGGTTATGTTTATCCTGAATCAGTGAATTTGAATGGATTTCGAGAAGAATTAGCTGTATTCGCAAAAAAACTGGTAAGTACAGAAAAACACTTTCCTTGGTATGTAAAACAACAAGCTATTTTATTTTTAATTACCAATGGGGATTATGGTTTCTCTATTGATGAGGATCAAGACGGACTAAATCTATACGAGTTATTACATGATTCAAGCCTTTACCGAATAAAAGGTAATAGTAAAATATTAGATAGACTTTCTACTTCCTTGATTGCTCAGCAATTAAACCCTAATAGGGAGAAATACGCTACATGGTTTATTGATTGGATAAATAATTTAAATGATGATAACTACAAAAAACAAGTACTTCAAATGCTGCTAACTAATCGACCTGATTTACTTTCAAAAGTTCTTCTATCGAGTAAGACAAAAAAATCAAATTGGAGGAATTTTATTCCTAGTAGTATAAGAATTCACTTAACAGAAAAAAAAGGGTTAAATTTTAATAGTAATTTAAAAGGGTTTGTTTCATTAATGGAGGTTATCGGTAGTAAAAATAATCCTTTCAAACAGGAAAATGCACTACTAAATCTTACTAAAGCCATATTAGAAGATCCCCATACGCTACAGAAATTAAATGAAGGATGGGGTGTTGCAGATATAAGAATTAGCTGTAAAAACTGGAATGGGGTGCAAAATCCCTCCTGTACTAATTTATCAATAAAATGGAATGAGCAAAGAGAGGAAAATACATTTAATCTATTTCAACCACCAAGTTGGATCAGAGAAAATTTTAAGTGGATGTATACTTTAGGCGCCATTTTAAGGGCTTGTTTGACAGGGGAATATGACTTTACATCCAATACATTTCTTCATAGGGAAGATATTGGAATATATAGAGGGATAAAATCTACTTCTTACACTCGCAAATTTGCTTTAATTAATAATGGAAAAGGCCTAGTGGAAGAGCCATCACCTATTACTCCATGGCTCATTGAATTTTTATATAAATTATTACAATGGCCAGGTATAAATTATAGGGAAATACTTATTAGAGAATGGAAGGATGTAAGTAATATAGGTGATTTACAACTCATTATTGGAAAAAGACTAGATCACCAAAGAAAAATATATGGTAAGTTATCTCGTACGCCGGTTTATACTTTACCTGTCTCAAGACATCTAAAAGATAAAAATCTAAAGCTTCGATTTGCTGTGGTACAGCCACTTCTCCCACAATTAGAGGATTTTAATGTAAAGGATCCAACAAGTTGGAGTAAATTATATAGAGAGAAACATAGAGATCATTTGGCATCAATATGTCATTTAGTGAACAAACAGGTTAAATCAACCATATCGGCAAAAAAACCCTTAACTGAAAATGATAATGGGGATACCTTTGCTGGAGTAGATGTAATTGTATTTCCTGAATTATCCGTACACCCTGATGATATCGAATTATTACGAGGTCTTTCGGATGAAACAAATGCACATATTTTTGCTGGTTTGACCTTTTTACATTCAACCTCTGAACAAAAACCTATAAATCAAGCTTTATGGCTTCTTAGATCAGAAACCGACTCTGGAAGAGAATTTACATATGTATATCAAGGAAAAAAACATATGACTAAACCTGAATCACAAATGGAAATTGAATCTTACCGGCCTTACCAAGCAGTAATTGAGCTAGAATGGAATGGAGAAGAGACAATTCGACTTGCTGGTGCAATTTGTTATGATGCTACTGATTTATCGATTGCTGCTGATTTACGTGATGTTTCGGATGTGTTCATCATTTCTGCTATGAATAAGGATATTCAAACATTTGACAATATGGTTAGTTATTTACATTATCATATGTATCAACCAGTTATACTAGCAAATACAGGTCAATTTGGAGGTTCAACTGTCCAGGCACCATTTTCAAACAATCAGCGCATTATTGCTCATGTTCATGGAAATCAACAAATTGCTATTAGCATTTTTGAAATAGACCCGTCCGTATTTAAACGAAAATCTAAACCAGAGTCATTTCCTGATATTAAGACTCCTCCGGCAGGATATGTAGGAAGAAATTAAAAAGCTTTTAACCACCTCAGTTACATGTAATTAAGAATCAGGGAGGATAGTAAAAGGTCCTGATCCTTCTTATTTATATTTTGAAATTAACAAATAAAATTAAAGGAGACTATTTACTTTGAAACTAAAAGCGTTTTTTTCTGTTCATGCTTGGAGACATTCATTAAGTATAAAAAAATTCCTTATGAATTGGCTCGCTGTATTTGGTGTCATTTGGACATTAATTGATTTTTTTGATTACTTTTTTATAAATGGTGAACATTCATTGAAGCCTAATGTGTGGTTAATTTTGATGACGGGGTTGATAATCTCTATATGGATTAGTAGACCGAGATTACTCAGAACCGTTTCTCTAGTGGATAAGGATATAACACTACAAATTGACGTTAATAATATTTTTAATTTTAAAGAGGAATCACTTATTATTCCATCAAACACTTCATTTCAACACAATCATATTGATGAAAATGCTGTGATTGTTCAATTTCGTAATCGTTTTTTTCCAAATTCCGCACAATTTGATGAGGCTATAGCAAATGCACTTGAAAATATCTCCAAAGAGGAATTTATTTTTAATGGTAAAAGTGTATATAAGTACCCAATAGGGACGGTAGCTGAAATAAAAGTACCTGGTTTTAATGGGCGAACAGCCTATATCCTTGCTTCTGCGGAATTGAATGAGTTTGGCAGAGGAGAGCCTAATATTAACGATTTAAGGGCAGCATTAAGCTCATTGTGGAAATATATTGGAGAGCAAGGAACTACTAAGCCATTGGTTATGCCTATTATTGGAAGTGGTCGGCAACGTCTTACATTTAATAGATATAAGTTAATTGCACAAATTGTTAGTACATTTCTAAGTGCTATACAGCAGAGAAAGTTTACTAGTCGCTTAACGCTTACAATCTTGCCAAAAGTATATTTGGAAAATAAGTGTAATATGGATGATATTGAGAACTATTTAGCTTGTTCTGATAAATTTAGTTTTTAGAGTATGATCGTGTGTCTGAATTTAGAATTACTACCGCTTTTATAAACCTAAATATATAGAGCAGATAGTTAAATTAAGGTTTTGTTTATACGGGGAAGGCCATGAAAATCATGACTCCCCTTTCTATTAATCCATACTCTGGTCTGTTTTTATCCTTTTAGACGAAAGTCGGGTTAGCATCTTAATATTTTCCAGCAAGGTTCAGTAGCAACCTCGAATTGATACCGTAGACGTTTTCATAATATCCAGGCTGTCATAGCGGGCACAGATGCGGATAATATTTTCCAGGCATACTTTGAAGCCGGAATAGCGCCTAGCCAGAGAACATCATGATTCCCCCATTGGAATAAAACTTTTTTATGTAATTAAGTTTTGAACAAAAAAAGAATTAAATATAGTTCTCCTCTAGTCCAACCTGCCGCCTCATGTTTTTGAAGCCCCTGTATTGCAAAGAGTCGTTAATAATGCATCGTTTCCTAATGTTCCCCAACCCCAAAAAGAAGCCGTCATTCAAGAATTCCCCTCTGAACAACAGCTTCTTTTCGCATTTTCCCTACAACAGTATAAATCCCTTTGCGTCACGGAAACCTAGTGGAAAAGGTTTCTGAAAGGAGGGGGCGTATGATGAAAAGTGAAAAAATTCAAAACAAAACATCTTTGGTTTGGAAGATGGCGATTGCCTCTGCGGTTTCTTGGGAAGCGGCAAAGCTGGCGGGTTCTAAACATCCGTATTTGGCTCCTCTATCCGTTATCTTATGTTTGCAATCGACCATAGATCAGTCGGTTCGATTTTCTTTTCATCGGATTGAGGGAACGGTCATCGGAATCATGTTAACCTCTTATCTTGTCAGTTACTTACAAATGAATGGCTGGATGCTGGGGCTGTTACTATTAGGCGGGACGTACGTTGCAAAGTGGTTACGAATAGATGAAACGGTTCTGCATCAGGTAGCCCTCACCATTTTATTGGTATTTACGTTTGAACGACACTCTAAAGATTATGCAATGGATCGGATCATCGATACGGTGATCGGCGTCGTTATTGCGATTCTGGTTCATATGTTCCTTTTCCCGCCGGACTATACAAAAAGGGCAGCGGACTCTTTTCAAACATTGGCTCGTCAGCTTTCCGGCACACTTTCAGACCTTTCCAAATGGGTGCAATCAGAGTGGGGGCAAGGAAAAGGGAACCTTATGGCGTATAGAATGAACAATCTTCTGCAAGAGCTGCATACGGCAAAAGAGATGCTGCAAACAGCCTCTGACAGCTTAAAATTCAACCCCGTCAGAAAAAAACATAAAAACATCATTTCAAGCTATCAAATAGAGATGCAAAAGTTGAACGCCGGATTTGAGTATTTATCGAATATAGTGAAAACGTTAAAAGAATGGGAAAAAGAGGGGGAGTTATCTTCAAGTGACAAAAGGGAGCTGGGGAATGATTTACAAGTGTTAAGTGAATACTTTGCGGGTTTTAAAGGAATACAGCAGGGTGAAACAGACAATTGGAAACAGAAGGAACAGGACATGTTATTGGAATCTCTCCGTTCCGACATGCTGTCGCACCCCCCGCCCGGTCATAAGGTCTATAAAGACTCTTTTTTTTTAGAAACGAAGAAATTGCTGAAGCGTTTGTAATGTTTTCCGGAATTAAAGAATACGGATATACAGATGCAGATATGATCAGGTAAAACGGGGGACATGAAATGGATGATATACACCGGATTTTGGATGTCATCGCCACTTCTAAAAAAGCTAAGGTACTGGCTACCATCATTAAAACTGAGGGGTCCGCTTATAAGAAAGAAGGCGCCTCCATGCTGATTTTAGGGGACAAAACAAGAGTCGGAATGTTATCCGCCGGTTGTCTGGAAGAAGATCTCGTTGAACGGTCAGAACAGGTCTGGGCTGCAGGAGAGCCGGTGATTGTCCGCTTTGATATGAGCGCGGAAGACGATTTATCCTGGGGACAGGGCGTTGGCTGTAATGGTGTTTTGACGGTTTTACTTGAGCCTGTAAAAGGAGAATTGGAAAGACATCTGATGACAGTCAAGACATGCTTAGATGAAAAAAAGTCTGTGACCCGAATGAAACGATTCACTAAAACGTTAGAGCCGAAGGAAGATCTGTACATAGTGGAAGACGGCAGCGTGTTTGGAACCGGGGATGTTATGGAACAAGGCTGCATTCAAAAACTGAGACAGACGGAAAAGGGAATCAAGAGGGATGAACATACCTCTGATTTATTTTTTATCCATCAGATGGTGCCAAAACCTTGTTTATATGTCTTCGGAGCAGGGGAAGATGCGAAGCCGTTAGTTTCTTTGGCAGCTGGCACTGGCTTTCATGTGACGGTGATTGACTGGCGTCCCGCTTTATGTCATCACGGCCATTTTCCTGAAGCCGGCCATTTGATAACAGGAGCACCGGAAGAAGTCATGGAAGGCCTGTGCATGACCCAAAGAGATTTTGTTGTCATTATGACGCACAGCTTTCAAAAAGATCAGATCATTTTACATACATTAAAAAACGAGAATGTGTTTTATAAAGGTGTATTAGGCCCCAGAAGGCGCACCGAGCGGCTATTAGGCGGAGCGGAGATTCCGGAGGATATTCATTCCCCTATTGGGCTTCCCATCGGGGCACAAGGGCCTGAGGAAATTGCTGTAAGTATTGTCGGCGAGATGATTAAAAAAATGCGAAAGCAAAGGTCTGCTTTATGAAAACAGCAGCCATTTACCTGGCAGCCGGTATAAGCAGACGCATGGGGACGGATAAGCGAAGTTTAGTTCTCAATGGAGTTTCCCTTGGAAGTATGGCTCTTAAAAATGCCTTGTTATCTGAATTAGATCATATTTTCGTTATTACGGGAAAGGGAGATCCACTGCATTGGCTTTCGGATGTTTTCTTTTTAAATCCTTTATCAAATAAGTGGAGTCAGGCAGAATGTGAGCAAGCGGATAAGGGCCAAGGCCATTCTATACAATGCGGTTTACAAAAAGCGGCAGAGTACGAGGCTGACGCTGTTATCATTCTCCTTGCAGATCAGCCGTTTGTCACCGCAGATATCATCAATACGTTAATTGATTCCTATCAAAAGGAGCGCCGCTATTCATTTATCGCCGCTGAAAATCATCATCTTCCTATGCCCCCCATTTTATTCTCAAATCAATGTTTTCCGGTATTGCATCAGTTAAAGGGAGATCAGGGCGCCCGGCACGTCATCCGTGAAAGTATGATCAATATGGGAAAAATGATCAGCTTTCAAGACCCTTTGCTTTTTTATGACGTCGATACAGTTGAAGATTATACGCTGCTGCTGAATAAATTCGGGGAGTGAATGAGTTGGAGTATATCGGGAAGAGTGTCATTCGAAAAGAGGCCCTTGAAAAAGTGACGGGTAAAGCGAAATATACGGATGATTTTCAAGAAACAGGCACATTACACGCAAAAATGCTGGTCAGTCCATATGCTCATGCCGATATTGTGTCTATGGACTTTTCAGAAGCTTGGAAGATTCCCGGCGTGAGAGCGATATTGGGTGATGAACCTTTTCCGCTTGCAGGTGAGGAAATTAAAGACAGATCGCCGATTGCTTATAAAAGGGTCAGATACCATGGTGAGCCGGTTGCTGTTGTTGTTGCGGAAAATCCAATTACAGCTAAAAAGGCAGCGGATGCCATCAAAGTATCTTATAAACCTCTTCCCGTCGTCAATTCCCCCCGTGAGGCCTTTCAAAAGGATGCGCCACTCGTCCATGAAAATGCGGACCGCTATGAGAAGACAAAAGGTGTATTCCCGGTTCCGAAGACAAATATCGCAAACCTGGATAAGGTTAGAAAAGGAAATATTGAAGACGGGTTTAGGGAAAGTGATGTGACAGCAGAATTCCAGATTTCCTTTAACCCTTCTGATCACGCTGCGATGGAAACAAGGTGCTCGATCGCTGAAATTCGCGCGGATGAGGAGATTATCATTACCACATCCTCTCAAGCTCCTTTTGCCATTAAAAAATTAATGCAGTGGTATTTTGGAATCGAACCCGGAAAGGTTATCGTCAAAACGCCTTTAGTAGGAGGAGCGTACGGGGGAAAAGCAGCCGTTCAGTTAGAGGTGATTGCCTATTTGGCATCAAAAGCAGTCGGAGGCCGGCCCGTCAAATTATTTAATACGAGAGAAGAGGATATGATCACATCTCCCGTTCATATAGGATTGGATGCCATTGTCAAATTAGGGGCTGCAAAGGATGGAATCTTAAAGGCGGCAGACATTCAGCTTTTATTTGATGGCGGAGCGTATTCTGATAAAGGAGTGGACATCAGCCGGGCTGCGGTGGTTGATTGTACGGGTCCGTACGCTATCGATCATATACGGTGTGATTCATATTGTATGTATACGAATCATCCATATCCAAGTGCATTCAGGGGCTACAGCCATGCTGAAGTGTTATTTGCCTTTGAGCGGACGATGGATGTATTGGCGGAAAAGCTGAACATGGATCCATTAGAACTCCGCTATAAAAATGCCATTCGCCCCGGTGACACTACACCGACTCAAGTTCTTCTCAATTCAAGCACGGTCGGAAATGTGCCGAAATGCATTGAGAGATTGAAGGAATTAATGAATTGGGACGAGGGACAGCGAATTGAAATCGACGGCCGGAAGATACGGGCGAAGGGAATCAGCTGCATTTGGAAAACCTCAACATTTGATACAAATGCAACGTCCGGGGTGATTCTAACCTTTAATCCCGATGGAAGCATTAATTTGATGTCAGGGGTAGTGGAAATTGGAACAGGGACAAAAACAGTGCTAGCCCAAATCTTAGCGGAACGAATGAAAATGGATATAAGCAAAATTCACGTAAAAATGCTTATAGATACACAAACAACACCCGAGCATTGGAAAACCGTGGGGAGCAGAGGGACGTTAATGGCCGGAAGAGCCGTACTGAATGCAGCGGAGGAAGCCATTCGAAAGCTGAAAGACGTGGCATCATGTGTGTTGCGGGTTCCTGTCGAGGAATTGGAAGTGGCCGACGGAAAGGTTTATTTTATAGATCATCCTTCTGTACATGTTGAAATAAAAGACATTGCTTACGGATATACGTTTCCAAATGGAAATACCATTGGCGGCCAAATCATTGCGAGCGGCAATTACACATTAACCCGGATGACGAATTTAGACCGGGAAACGGGAAGGGGGAAGCCGGGACCCGAGTGGGCTGTCGGTGCTCAGGGAATTGAAGTTGAGTTGGATAAACGGGATTATACGTATCGAATTACAAAAGCCTATTCTGTTGTGGATATAGGAACTGTACTGAATGAAAAAGCTGCTAGGGGTCAAGTGATGGGGGGGATGAGTATGGGAATCGCATTTGGAGGAAGAGAAACCTTTGTATTTGATTCATATGGCAGAGTATTAAATCCTCAGCTTAGAACATACCGCCCCCTTCACTATGGAGAGCAGCCTGAATATATCATTGAATTTGTTGAAACCCCGCATGTGATTGCCCCTTATGGAGCGCGCGGAGGCGGGGAACACGGACTGTTGGGGATGCCGGCAGCATTGGGAAATTGCCTTTCCGCCGCTTTAGGTGTCCAATTGAATCAACTTCCTCTCATTCCCGAACGATTATGGAGGACGCAAGAGGGGTGGAAAGATGATACCGTTTGATTTTGATTATTTTAAACCGAAGACCATTCAAGAAACAATCAATCTATTTCACTCGCTTGCGGCCGAAAAGAAAACACCAATGTATTATTCCGGCGGCACGGAAATTATCACGTTAGGAAGGCTGAATATCATCTATACGGATGCGGCGATAGATATGAACGCGCTTCCGGAATTTCAAACCATCCGCTTTTATGAAAATGATCTGGTGATCGGAGCGGGCGTGTCATTAACGAAACTGGAGGAAGAAAATCCATTTCCGCTATTAAGTAAAACAGTCAGTGAAATAGCCGATCGGACGACTCGAAATAAGATCAGCCTGGGCGGAAACATTTGCGGGGGCATCTATTACCGTGAGGCCGTGCTGCCGTTGCTGATTTCTGATAGTTTGATAGGGATTGCAGGGAGAGCGGGGATTCATTACCGTCCCATAAATAAAGTATTTAACAAGGAAATACAATTGCAAAAAGGAGATTTTTTATTTCATGTCGTTGTCGATCGAGCGTACGTTGACCTGCCATTTGTCAGTATCCAAAGAAGACAGCAGTGGAATGTCGGGTATCCATTGGTGACAGTCTGTGCGCTGAAAAAAGATGATGAGATCAGAATGGCCTTCAGCGGCGTATGTCCATTTCCGTTTCGTTCTGCTGAAATGGAGGCTGTGCTTAACGATAAAAGCCGATCAGCCGAAGAAAGAGTACGCAGGTCTTTACAATATGTACCCAAACCTGTTCTTGATGATGCAGAAGGCTCAAGTGAATACCGAATATTTGTCTTGCAACATACAATTTTAGATGCCTTACGGGAATTAGAAGGAGGTCCAAATGTCTGATCCTATTACGTTGAAAGTAAATGGCGAGGAAAGACAGATTACGGTCAGACCGGCTGATACTTTGTTATTTGCTCTTCGTCTTCGTCTCGGATTAACTGGTGCAAAGCCGGGCTGCTTAAATGGGGATTGCGGCGCCTGTACGGTATTAACGGACGGGGTGCCGATGAAATCTTGCTTAATGCTTGCGGCAGAAGGGGAAAGAAAGGATATTACGACAATTGAAGGACTGATCAATACGCCGATTCAAAAGGCTTTTATTGAAAAATTCGCGTTTCAATGCGGTTATTGCACACCGGGTTTTCTCATGAATTGTCATGCTTTAGTGAATACTGAGCCGAATGCAAGTGATGACACGATAAAAAATTGGCTGGAGTCCAATATTTGCAGATGTACGGGTTATAGGGAGATTGAAGAAGCGGTTAAATCGGTTTTACATACAGGGAAACCGTAAAAAAAGAGCCCAGAGAATCATCCCTGAACTCCATATTCTTCACTTCATATACCGATACTCCCGCAGTTTCTCCAAAATCGCCACTTCTTTCATCAGTTCTTCACCGACGTTTGTTTCTTTCACTTTCTTCCGCTCCAGCTCTTTGTCGACTAATCGTTTCACTGTTAAGACGTCGGTTCCAGTGCTCAGCACTTCGGCCTTGGAGTTAAAGTGTTTATGGGCGACGAGCTGCATGCCGTAGGAGTTGTATAAGAGCGTGTAGCCGGCGATGCCTGTTGTGGATTGGTAGGCTTTGGAGAAGCCGCCGTCGATGACGATCATTTTTCCGTTTGCCTTGATCGGATCTTCGCCTTCAATTTCTTTTACCGGTGTATGGCCGTTGATGATATGGCCGTGATCCGGGTTGAGGCCGAATTCCTTCAGGATGTTTCGGCAGGCTGTTTCGTCTTCACGCAAATAGTAATACGGGTTTTTCTTTTCTTTATGCGTTTCCTTCTCTTTAATGAAATACCGCTCAAAGGTTGTCATGGCGCGTTTTCCGAAGAGGGAAGAGTATTCGCCTGTCCATAAGTACCAAGTCATATCTGTCGCCAGATCATCGGTTTCTTCCGGATGGGCAAACGCTTCCCGTAAGAACCGTTCAAATACATCGAGCAGCTCACGGCCCGCATAAGCTTTATCCTCTATCATCATCGTTTCCATGCTGCCGTTTTCATCGACGGGAATACAGCCGTGAATCAGCAGGTTGCCGTTATATTTTAAATAAAGGCTGCCTTTTTTCATCATAAAATTCATATGGCGGCCCAGCTTTTCGGAGTTCTGAACAGAGAACAGCAGCTTGTCCATGACTTCTGCTTCTTCTTCTAACAGCTCATCAGGCTGTTTGGGATTCACCGTCGCAAAGCAGGTGTTTTCCAGTTGATATGTTTTTCCGTTCAGCGTGATTTCATTGCGGTCATAATCGATCTTTTCCAGTAACAGCCGTTCCTCCATATTAAAGTTCGGCCGTCTCTTAATAATCGGGCTCTCAAGCTTGAATTGGATCATCGCGATCGCCTGATGAATTTTTGTGATTTGTTTAATCTCATCTTCCGGTCTGTTTTCGTCCGCTTTCGGGCGGAAAGACGGGTTATCATCGTAATATTTTTCGGCAAGGTTCAATAGCGGTCTCAGATTGATGCCGTAAACGTCTTCAATAATATCCAGATTGTCATAGCGGGCACAGATGCGGATAATGTTTGCCAGGCATACTTTTGAGCCGGAATAAGCGCCTATCCAGAGAACATCATGATTCCCCCATTGAATATCCACTGAATGATAGTTGATCAGTTCTTCCATGATCTTATCCGGCTGCGGTCCGCGGTCATAAATATCGCCGACAACATGCAGATGGTCGACCACCAAACGCTGCGTGCTGTAGGCAAGGCCGGTGATCAGCTTATCGGCCTGGCCGAGCGCAATGATCTGTTCTATGATTTCGGAGTAGTATTGTTCTTTGTTGGCGGCTTGTTCTGTTTTGTACAGCAGCTCTTCAGAAATATAAGCAAATTGGGCGGGCAGCGCTTTGCGCAACTTGGAGCGGGTGTACTTGGAAGAACAATAAGAAACGAGCTTAATCATCCGATGAATCGTTTCTTTATACCACTCGTTTAATGCCTCTTTCGTATCAAAGTCATGTTTGATCAGCTTCAGTTTGTCCTCAGGATAATAGACCAAAGCCGCCAGTTCATCAATTTCTCTATCGTAAATGACACCGCTGAAAATATCGCGGATCTTCTCTTTTACCCTTCCTGAACCGTTCCGCAGCACGTGCTGGAATGCCTGATACTCCCCATGCAGATCACTGACGAAATGCTCGGTTCCTTTCGGCAGGTTCAGTATCGCTTTCAGATTAATGATTTCCGTGACCACTTTTTCTTCACAATCGTATTTTTGTGCGAGCAGATCTAAATATTTCGTTTCCAATCTCGTCCATCCCCTTTTTATTTACGAGCAATTGTATGATAAAGTGAATTTAAAGTATGACATAATGTTTAAATGATTAGACCTTATATGATAGTACCGCATAACGCCTTTTTGAGACAATGAAAACGGAAAATACGGCGCTTCAGGCATCGGAAATTGGACCGGGATAACGCCGTGAGCTCATCCCCCTATTGACAATGAATTCAACTTCCATTAAAATAAAAAGTTAGCTGATAGGTATTCCTATCAGAAACTCAATACGTAGCAGGCTATGATTGCTGTGGGTCGAACTACAGCAGGAGCGGCTTCTGGAGAGACCGCGGGTTTTCCGCGGCGCCGAAGGGTTCACAATCTCAGGCAAAAGGACAGAAGAGTACCGAATATGTATTTGTCATGCTGTTGATTGTCAGCGGCGCAGATATAATTTGATATTCTTATGACCATGAGATTGGAGGGCATCCAATCTCTTTTTTTATTGGTTTTTTTTGCTCGTCGTTCACTAGAGAGGTAAGGAGGAGTCAGATGTGGAGCAGCGAGAGCTAAAGAGGGACTTATCGAATCGGCACGTGCAGCTGATCGCCATTGGCGGCACGATCGGCACCGGATTGTTTTTAGGGTCCGGTAAGGCGATTCAGCTGGCGGGTCCTTCTATCATCTTTGCGTATTTTATTGTAGGTATTGCGCTTTTTTTCGTCATGCGGGCGCTGGGAGAACTGCTGTTATCTAAAGCGGGCTACCAATCATTAACGGATATTGCCGAGGCGTATTTAGGGCCGCGTGCAGCGTTTGTCACCGGCTGGACCTACTGGTTTTGCTGGATTATGACGGCTATGGCGGATGTGATCGCCGTCGGTGTGTATGTGAAATATTGGTTTGATATTCCGCAGTGGATTCCGGCGCTTATCTGTTTGCTCATTTTATTAGGGCTTAATCTGTTAACGGTTAAGATTTTTGGAGAATTGGAGTTTTGGTTCGCCTTAATTAAGGTAGTCACGATTCTCGCGTTAATTGTCATCGGTGTGGTTCTGCTGGTGATTGGGTTCAAAACGCATACCGGAACGGTTTCAGTCGCGAATCTGTGGGAGCACGGCGGCTTGTTTCCGAACGGATTTTCAGGCTTTTTGCTTTCGTTCCAGATGGTGATCTTCGCCTATGTCGGTGTGGAATTAGTGGGTGTGTCGGCGGCGGAAACGTCAAATCCGAAAAAAAATATTCCATCCGCTATCAATAAAATTCCATTGCGGATTTTATTTTTCTACGTCGGAGCATTGCTCATTCTTTTATGTATTAATCCGTGGATGCAGCTGAATGCGGCGGAAAGTCCTTTTGTAAAGACCTTCAGTCTGGTCGGCATCCCGTTAGCCGCGGGAATCATTAATTTTGTCGTATTAACGTCTGCCGCTTCTGCTTGTAACAGCGGGATGTTTTCAACAAGCCGGATTTTGTATAACTTAAGCAAAACGAAACAAGCGCCGGCAAGTTTTGCGAAGCTGAATAAAAATCATGTGCCGAGCCGCGCATTATGGATATCGGTTATTGTGCTGTCAGCTGGCGCTCTTTTAAGCAAATTGATACCGGAAGCAGCCTTTGGCATCGTGACCACCATCAGCGCGATTTGTTTCATTTGGGTGTGGGGCGTGATTCTGGTCTGTCATATCAGATACAGGAAAACCCGTCCGGACTTACATGCAAGCTCGTCTTTCAAGGCGCCGTTTGCGCCGTTTATCAATTACGCCGTGCTGGCGCTGTTTGCCGTCATTCTGGTGATTATGCTGTTTGCGGATGCAACGCGCCCGGCTTTGCTGCTGACGCCGCTGTGGTTTATTGGATTATTTCTTATCTATTGGGCGAGAGGGAGAAAGACAGATTGAATTGCTTCAGACGGTGTACTGCCATGCAGTACGCCGTTTTTTGTTTTGATTGGAAAGCGAGAATATTTGTTAGGAATCAGGCTATAATGATTGTATAATTTAAAAAAGTGTATAATTTTAAATTAAGCGAGGTGGTAATATGAAGTATGAGAAGTTATCTAAGCTTTTTTATAAAATGGATGCTGATTCATATGAGAAAGAATGTAAAAAGAGAACAAGCAGCTATGGCAGTTATTCAACATCATTAAACATACGGGGGTTCCGAAAAGGCCGACCCACGGGCGATTCATTTGAGTTATTCTATGTGAATACACATAAACTCATGAAGCTGAATAATGAAGTGTTGTTAAACAGTTCCAAAATTTCATCCCTTATCAGTCAGCTCCCCGAATTTGCCGTCAAACCTTATTTTGATAAATTAATTATTAATGAAGCACAGAGTAATAATGAAATTGAAGGAATCCGCAGTACAAAAAAAGAATTGAAAGAGGCTCTTAAAGCGTTAGAACAATCTGAGCCCTCACATAAGCGGTTTGTCGGATTGATGAAAACATATCAATTTATAGACCGAATTCCGTCGTTTACAAGCATTCATGACTTTAGGGAATTATATGACGAGCTGGTCGCAGATGAAATCGGAGCAGAAGATGCGCCGGATGGTGAGCTATTCAGAAAAGGCTATGTTGAAGTGGACGATGGGAACATGACCACCCATATCGGTGTTAATTCTGAACAGAAGATAACAGAAGCGCTTGAGGCTTTAATTGCTTATCTTCATGATGAAACACATCCCCAGCTGTATCGTTACATGACAGCTCATTACTACTATGAATACATTCACCCTTTTTATGACGGCAATGGAAGAACAGGACGCCTTATCGTTGGGAGTTATTTGTCCCGATACTTAGAAAAATATTCAGCCATCACTTTTTCTTACGCAGTTAATAAGAACAAAGATAAGTATTATAAGGCATTAGAGGAAATTCCCGCACCTTTAAACCGGGGAGAGCTGACTTTTTATTTAATGGATATGCTGGAATTGCTTCTGTCAGGTCAAAAAGGGATTATTGAGGATCTTGAATTTAATTTAATGAAACTGAAACGAATTAGGAACTATATTGATAGCGATCAATGGGCTGATTATAAGGATGAACGAGATATTTTTAATATCATTATCACGATTAATGTATTTGTAAATGATCAGGTTACGCTGTCGGTGCAAGATTTAATGGAGCTCTCAAATAAATCGAGACATAAAATTAACAGAGTAATGGATTATTTAGAACAGCAAGGATTTGTTGAGCTGGTAAGCAGAAGGCCAAAATCTTATAAAATCAGCGAGGATTGTTTAGAGGAGATACTGCCTTCTTAATTCATATTTAAAAAAGCCGCCATATGAATGGCGGCTTTCACATTAATTCCGGATCAAATAATCAAATGCGCCTAAAGCGGCAGTTGCACCTGATCCCATGGAGATAATGATTTGGTTGTACGGGCCGTCTGTGCAGTCCCCTGCGGCAAATAGGCCGGGAACGCTTGTCGCGCCGCTCTTATCGACGATGATTTCGCCGATGCGGTTGCGTTCGACAGTTTCGTCTAACCATTCTGTATTAGGCACGAGACCGATTTGGACGAATACACCTTGGAGTTCAACGTGTTTTTCTTCGCCTGTTTCACGGTCAACGAACGTAATGCCGTTTACGTTTTGGTCGCCTGTGATTTCTTTCGTTTGTGCATTTTTGTGCACAGTGACGTTTGTCAGGCTGTAAAGACGTTTTTGCAGGACTTCGTCTGCTTTCAGTTCAGGCGCGAATTCCAGCACAGTCACGTGATTGACGATACCTGCAAGGTCAATCGCCGCTTCGATTCCGGAGTTTCCGCCGCCGATAACCGCTACGTCCTTGCCTTCAAACAATGGTCCGTCACAGTGCGGGCAGTATGCAACACCTTTGTTTTTGAACTCTTGCTCACCAGGTACGTTGACATTGCGCCAGCGGGCACCTGTTGAAAGGATCACTGTTTTACTTTTCAGTACAGCGCCGTTTTCGAGTTCAAGTTCGAAGAGGTCTTTTTTCTCAAGGCGTTTCGCGCGCTGAAGGTTCATGACGTCAATATCATAATCTTTCACGTGCTCTTCAAGGCTTGCAGCGAGCTTCGGTCCTTCAGTCGCTTTGACGCTGATGAAGTTCTCGATGCTCATGGTGTCGAGTACCTGGCCGCCGAAGCGTTCAGCGACGACACCGGTGCGGATGCCTTTACGCGCCGTGTAGATCGCCGCGCTTGCGCCGGCAGGTCCGCCGCCGACAACAAGAACGTCAAATGGCTCTTTGTCGGCAAACTCAGACGCATCTGCGCCGCTGCCCATTTTCGCGAGAATCTCTTCGATGGTCATACGGCCGCTTCCGAAAGATTCACCGTTTAAGAAAACAGTCGGAACAGCCATAATGTTTTTGCTTTCTACTTCTTCTTTGAATGCCGCGCCGTCAATCATTGTATGTGTGATATTCGGGTTGAGCACGCTCATCATGTTTAATGCTTGGACGACATCAGGGCAGTTGTGGCACGTCAGGCTGATATAAGACTCAAAGCGGTATTCTCCGCTGATGTTCTTAATCTGGTCAATGACCTTTTGATCAGCCTTAGGCGCTCTGCCGCTGACTTGAAGCAATGCCAGCACTAATGATGTAAATTCGTGGCCGAGAGGAACACCGGCGAATGTAACGCCTGTGTCTTCTCCGGTACGATTAACGCTGAAACTCGGTGTTCTGTTTAATTCAGTTTTTTCAACTGAAATTTTAGATGACATGGAAGCCAGCTCGTCAACGAGAGCCAGCATGTCCTTAGAAGTGTCATCGTCACCGGCGCTTACTTTGAGAACAATGTCGTTCTCAATTAGCTGCATGTATTGATTTAATTGTGCTTTGATATTTGCGTCAAGTACCAATGGAATGCACTCCTTAGATTTTACCTACCAAATCAAGGCTAGGTGTAAGTGTTTCGCCGCCTTCTTCCCATTTAGCCGGGCAGACTTCACCTGGGTTTTGACGAACGTATTGAGCTGCTTTTACTTTGTTTACAAGGTTGCTTGCGTCACGGCCGATACCGCCTGCATTGATTTCAACTGTTTGGATGACGCCATCAGGATCGATGATGAATGTTCCGCGGTCAGCAAGACCAGTTTCTTCGTCAAGAACGTCGAAGTTGCGGGAGATCGTTTGAGATGGGTCACCGATCATTGCGTAAGTGATTTTGCCGATTTTTTCAGAGCTGTCATGCCAGCCTTTGTGTACGAAGTGAGTATCTGTAGAAACAGAGTATACTTCAACACCTAATTCTTTCAGTGCAGCGTATTGTCCTTGAAGATCTTCAAGTTCAGTCGGGCAAACGAAAGAGAAATCCGCTGGGTAGAAGCAGAAAACGCTCCATTGACCTTTCAAATCTTCGTTTGTTACATCGATGAATTCACCGTTTTTGAAAGCTTTTGCTTCGAATGGCAGTACTTCTTTTCCGATTAAAGACATAATATCTTCCTCCTGAAATGTGATTTGAAATATATTAAAAAGACAAAGCATTCACTTTATCTTTCAATAATAATTCTAATTATATATAGATTATTAAATAACATTTATTTTTTGTCAAGCTATATGGGGTATTATTTTCTGCTTTTTTTGCTTTAGACGTTTAAAAACGCCTGGTATAAGCGGTTTGGCGCTGTTTGTCATGTTTAGCGCCGGGCGAAAGGGGGATTCTCAATTGGTGAATCGAAACAGTAGGAATCAACCCTTCTATATGGCAGTATAAACCAAAGGGGGTATGATCATGCAAATAAATAACATTACTTTGTACAGTTGTGCGTTGGAGGAGACGAAACACTTCTATGAACGGGTGTTAGGTTTTCCTTTAATTGATGAGTCCGGTGATTCGTTTACCATCAAGGCGGGAGAAAGTGAGTTGGAATTCAGGCGTGCCGATTCTCACTCTCAACCGACGTATCATTTTGCGTTTAACATTCCGAATAATCGTTTTGATGAGGCGAAGGCGTGGATAAAGGATAAAGTCGTTTTTCAAACGGAAGATGGGGAGGATGAGGTGTATTTCTCCCATATTCAGGCGCGTTCCTTTTATTTTAAAGATCCGTCCAACAATCTGGCGGAATTCATCGCGAGAGGCACATCGCCGCCAAGCGCGGAACGTTTTTCGATTGAGTCCGTTCTGAACATCGGTGAGGTGAATCTGACGGCTGCCGAGGTCGTATCAACCGGGAGGGAGCTGCAGCGTTTCGGCATTCCGGTGAGAAAGCATGCGCCTCTTAGTGAAAACGGGTTTCATTTTATGGGTGATTACAATGATGGGGCGTTTTTGCTTTTAGGGCCGAGCGGCCGCCGCTGGATTTTTTCTGATCAGCATGCGGAGTTTCATCCGCTGTCTGTTATTGTGAACGGAACGATCCGCATTGAGGCTGACGGAAAGGGCGGCATTGACATCAGGCGGGCACAGCCGTCATAAAAAAGCCCGGGCTCAAAAGGCCCGGACTCAAAAGGCCCGGACTCAAAAGGCCCGGACTTGAGGTCATTATTTATAGACAACACGGGTGCTGCACATGATGTCGTGCAGCGTTTTTTTCTCTCCGAAGGCACCCATGATGAATCCGATATAAAGAATGAGCTTAGATATGATATATGCGAAAGCGCGTCCGAAGGCCTGGCCGATGGAAATGCGTCCGCCATCTTCATTGACGACCTTAAGGCCTAGCAATGCTTTTCCCAGTGTCCCCTGCATCTTTGAGGCCGTGAGCAGGCTGAAATATAAGATACTGATCACAAAAGAGCTCACAAGAATCGGGATGACGCCGAACACCAGAAAAGAGATGTTAAACTGATTTTCGGTCATGAAGGGGTCAGCCGCCGCAACGCCTGCCGCAAATAAAAAAGAGACCATAAATTGAATGATAAAAATCGGAATTCCTATGATGATTTGATCAATGACGTAAGCCAGAAACCGAATCCAAAATCCTGCCGGTCTTTCCATGTATCTTTTTCTCTCCCTTTCTTTAATCTGGAATATTATACGTAATCATTCCGGATTTTGCAACGGAGCTTAAGCTTCTGCGAGCAGCCTCTTTCCCCATGCCAAGCGTCCCATGATCATCCCGAAAGCCAGAAGGGCAAACATGATGCCGCACCACATCAGCTGATGGATTCCCCAATGTGAAATAAACCAGCCGCCCGCCGCCGTTCCGATGGTGATGCCGAGGTTGGAAAAAGAGACAAACAGGCTGTTGCCGAATTCGGGCGCCTCCTTTGCTTCCGCAGTAAGCCATGTCTGGCTGACAATGAGACCGCCGGAATGAACGGCGCCCCATACGAAGACGAGAACGACCATCGGCGCGAAAGACGTTCCAAACCCGTATATGAGCAAGTAGGCGGCTGTATAAAGAAGCGGAAACAGGATGACGGTCTTTTTCATATTTTTATATAACAAAGCGCCGAAGACGAAATTCCCGGCTATCATAATCACTCCGAAGCTCATCAGCATGAAGCTGACCATATGGGACACCCGTCCGAGGTACTCCGCAAAATAGCTGTAGACAGAAAACATGGCCGCAAAGAGACAGGTGACGGCAGCGATATTGAGCCACAAAGCCGGTTTGCGAAGGATGCCGAGCTGACTTCTGAAAGATATTTTTCTGTGACCGGCATGGATGGCAAAAAGAGAAGAATGCCCGTGAATGCGATGAGACTGATGATAGCGCCGAATAAGAAGGCGGCTTCAAGGGATAGACGATCCGCCAGATAAGACGTGAAAGGCACGCCGAACGCAAAGCCGGCGGTGATGCCTGAAAAGACTTTCGTTACGGCTTTTCCGGATTGGCCGGCGGGGACAAGCCGGGCCGCGGTCGCAAGCGCTACAGAAAAGAACACCGGGTGGCATAAAGCCGGAATGATCCGAAACGCCAGCATGACACTGAAATGCGCCGTATACGCGTAGACCGCATTTGAAAAGGCAAACATCAGCACCGCCAAAAGCAGAATGACTTTCCGGTTTATACCTGAAGCAAGCAAGGTCAAAAACGGTCCCGACACAGCGACGATGAACGCGAAAATGCTGACAAGCCACCCCGCATTTGAAGCAGAAATATGAAATCTGTCCGCCACTTGCGGAAGAACGCCGATAATGCCCATTTCAGTCGTGATAATTCCGAAAACCCCTAATGCCAAAAACAGAATGAAGATGGAGCTGCTTTTTTTCATTGTTATGTATGCCTCCTTTTATAACTACATATACAGAAAAATAGATATGTTAGAACAAAAAAAACCTCCTTTCATGGTTATAGCTGGTGCTGAACATAGTCAGCAAAGGCTTTAATTTGTTTTTCATTCCTTCTGTAATAGGTCCATTTTCCGATTCGTTCGGATTCCAGCAGGCCGGCTTTTTGCATGGTCAGCAGGTAGCTGGAGATGACGGACTGCGCAAGCCCCGACTTTGCCTGAATATCACCGACGCAAATTCCGGTGCGGAAACTGAGTCCCTGCTCAAGGTAAGGTTTTTCATCAAAATGGTCCTCCGGGTGTTTAAGCCACGTCATAATATCACTTCGTGTTTTGTTAGATAACGCTTTATGAATCAATATCGGTTCCATAACGTTTATTATATCTATTTTTCTGGATTTGTAAATTCGTTTTTGACAAAACATTCTCAAATTAAGTAAAAATCGTGCTAAAATATAACATATTATCAGATTACCGGTAAAAAAGCCGGGTTATTGTCAGGAGGATATTCACATGAATCAAAAGAAAAAAGGTACGGTTGCGGTGACCTTGCTTTCCGCTCTGCTGTTTTGTTTATTGCCGGTCCTCGTCTCGCTTTCTCCGCTTGCGGAAACGGGGCCGAACGCGAATCGTTTTAATTCCGCGGGCATGTGGGCCGCCGTCGGCCAGATCTTTGTTATATATGCGGTCCCGCTCATTTTGTATATTCTCGGTATTCGTGTCATGAAAATCATCATGGCCGTTTTTTGCGGAATCGGGCTTATCATTTGCGCGGCTGTCTTGTTGGTGACGTTATTGACCGCAATTTCCTTAGGGCAGGAGCTGTCTCTTTATTACGGCCTTCTCGTTTGGTCAGGCGCGGCTTTTATCGTCAATGTGGTGTGGTATATTGCCGCGTTTCGATCATCCCCGAAGCATCAGCAGGCTATGTGACATTTGTTCTATAAATCTGCCGAAAATACAAATATTTCATAGGTTAATTATGGTATGATCAAAGTGATATAGCAGCTTTTAATAGAAACGGGAGGAACTGACATTGAAAAAAAAGACAGCTTCATTGCGAATGAAAACATTGGCGGCCGGCGCTGCGGTTGCTGCGGCTTTATCTGTGGGAGCGGTTTCTGATCTGCCGGGGGCAAAATGGCTGCATCCGGCGGCTGCTCAAGCTGCGGAAACGGTATTTAAACAAAATCATGCGGCATCCGGTTTCTTGGCGGGACGGTATGACGCGCAGGCGATGTCTCCGACGATGTTCAACTGGTCAAGAGAAAGCCGGTTTACAAGCACTGCCGATGGCGCATTAAAATGGGAAAAGAATGTTCCGGCCACCCCTCAAAACGGTGCGGGAGCCGCGGTTGACGGGGACGGCACCGTATTTATTCAATCAAAAGACGGGAAGCTGACGGCGTATCATCCGGACGGTACTGTGAAATGGGTGACGGAAAACCTCGGGACGACCTATACGCTGACTCCGGTGCTCGGAACAAACGGTGTCATTTATCTTCCTTCTCACGATAAAAAACTATATTTCATCGACAAAGAAACCGGAAACATTTTAACATCGGTTCCGCTGAGCGGAGCGCCTAGTTCCGATGCGGCTATCGGCTCTGACGGCACGCTGTATGTGTCGACGCTGGATAACTATATCTATGCGATTAAACCGACGTCGCCTTCGACATGGACGCAAAAGTGGAAGTTTAAAACAAACGGCGTGGTCGGCTCCGCTCCCGTGTTAGCATCAAACGGCACTCTGTATACGGCAACGTACAATAATATCTTTTACGCGATCAATTCCGGAACGGGCCAAGTGAAATGGTCAAAAACGACGTCCAACGGGTTTAAAGGTTATCCGGTTATAGATAGAGACGGCACCGTTTACGCCGGAAACCAGGACGGCAACTTATATGCCTATACATCAACGGGTGCTGTAAAGTGGACGTTCCCGTTAAACGGTTTCTCCAGCTCTTCATTAGCGATCGACCATAACGGCAATGTGTATATCGGTTCCGGAAGCGGCGAGCTGTTTTCCATCAGCAAAACCGGTAATATGAACTGGTCTTTCTATACGGACGGGCCTGTGAGAACGGCGCCGCTGATTGATGCGGATGGCAATGTGTACTTCGGTTCTGACGATAAAAATGTCTATGCGGTTGACGCTGACGGTAATGAAAAATGGCGCTATCAAACAGACAGCAATGTCATTTCCTCCCCGGTTCTGGCTGAAGACGGCACGCTTTATGTCGGCACTTATACGAAACTGCTCGCATTCGGGCCAAAAAAATCATAAAAAAAGAATCCGCATGCGCGGATTCTTTTTTTATTTAGAGGCTTGAATAAATACGCCTTTTTCATGAGAAAATTCTTTAAAGCCGTACACACCGTGATATGAACCGATCCCGCTCGTATTGACACCGCCGAACGGAAGGTTGACGTCAGTGAAATGAACGACGACATCATTGATAGAAGCATTGCCGGATGTCGTATGCTGCAGCACATAATCGATCAGCTCCTGATTATGGCTGAATACATACAAGGCAAGCGGCTTGTCCCGTTCAGTGATGTAATCAACGGCTTCACTGATATCTTCGTAATTCATAATCGGCAGAATCGGTGCGAAGATTTCTTCCTGCATGATCTTCATATCAGGCGTGACGTTTGTCAGCACGGTCGGAGAAATCGTGCGGTCATGCGCATCGAATACGCCGCCGAACGCCGTCTTCGCCCCTTTTTCAATGGCGTCATCATACAGGGCTTTGACACGGTTAAAGTTGCGGTCATTGACAATCTGCGTGAATTTGTTGCGGTCAACCGTATGATCATCCTCCATAAAACCTGCATTGACAATGGTTTGCAGGAGATCTGTAAAGGTGCTCTGCACTTCTTTCTTCATAAGGAGATAGTCAGGAGCGATACATGTTTGCCCCGCATTGACAAATTTGCCGACGGCGATTTTTTTCGCCGCGTCCATCAAATCATAGCCGCTGTCGATGATCGTCGGGCTTTTTCCGCCAAGCTCAAGCGTGACGGACGACAAGTGCTTCGCCGCTGCCGTCATGACGATTTTACCGACATTCGTGCTTCCGGTGAAGAAAATGTGGTCAAACGGCTGGTCGAGCAGTTCTGTGGCGACATCGACCTCACCTTCAAAAATGGCGACTTCTTCTTCGTGAAATGCCTCGCGAATAACTGTCGCGGCGATATGGCTCGTCTCCATCGTAAAATCGGACAGCTTCACAATCGCGCTGTTGCCGGCCGCAATGGCAGCCGCAAGCGGAGCCATCGTCAGCATAAACGGATAATTCCATGGGCCGAGAATTAAGGTAAGGCCTTTTGGCTCGTACATTAATACGCCGTCAGCGTCGGGGCTGACGGATGAGCCGACGCGTTTCGGCGCCATCCAGGTGTCGAGATTGTTCATATTATCTTTAATCGCCTTGATCGTTCCCTGCGTTTCCGCTCTTTTCACCTCATGATAAGGCTTGCGGACGTCCCGTCTGATCGCCTCGATGATTTCTTCTTCATGTGCGGTGACGGCATCTAAAAAGCGCTGAAGCTTTTCTCTGCGCTGCCCGGCTGTTGAAGCACGCAGCGTTTTTTGATTTTTTTTCTGAAGCTCAAAGACGCGTTTGATGTCTGCTTTTATATGCTGATCCATCGGTCTTCCTCCTCTGGTTGCTTTTTTGTTTCTTCAGGGCCTATTATAATGTGATGTGTTTTTGCGGCAAAGACAGCGTAAACACATCTATACGTTACCGTACAAATTGCGGTGATCTGTCTAATGAAAGGAGTGTCTCTTATGCCGGATTCTGTGACAACTGACATCAAACAAGCGCTCTTGGTTATGCTTGGGGAGCGGGATATCCGCCAAAAGTAAAAGTGGTATTGCTTTGACATGGCCCGGAGTTAACATCCGGGATTTTTACTTTTTATAAGATGTGTTTTAGGAATAGGCGGGCGGAAAAAGTGTAGCATTTCAGTTGGAGGCTGTGAAGAATTATTTTGCAAACGAGATGACCAAGTGCTGGATTTCAAAGAAGATCATAAGGTGTAGCATTTGGATTTCTGAAAAAAATGCCTCAAAGCAAATCTTCTTTCCGCTTTGAGGCATATGAGAACTACTTTTAACAAATTTAGTGCAAGTGCAATACATCTAGGAAATAATCAATGTATCTTTTTGTATCAACGATTATTGATACATTAGTCTGCATTCCGTTTTTTAAGTGTATTTTTTCGCCGTTATCTTTAACGATTTCATTGTTTGCTATTGTGCTTTCTGCAATATAAAACTTTTGGCCTTTTTGATTACTAATACTGTCCCGGCTTATGTTAGTAATTACGCCTTTAATGGTTTGACTTGTATTTTCAAGATGGAACTTAACCTCATCTTTTTCATTAATATTTGTGATCTCATAACTTGGAATGTAAATGTTAGCTTTAAGTTTCTCTTTATCAGGGATAATAGTCAAAATAGACGTTCCAGCTTGTAAATTGTCTCCTGGGGATATATTTGTCAATACGTTAACATAGCCATCATTTGCCGCTTTTATTTTATATTTTTCTAATTGTAAATCTATCATTTTCAGATCATCTTCTTTTGCTTTAAGAGTGGTCTGAAGGTCTGTTTGTTTTTGGGCTGTCTGATTCAGCAAGTTTGTTTTAAGCTGTTCAATAGAAAGCCTATAATTCGTTTGCTCTGAATCATTGGAATCAATGTCAGTATTGTCACTTTCAATTGAGCTATTAATCTCATCAAGGGATTGTTTTAATTCGTCTTTTTCTTCACTTAGTTTTACTAACATATCTTGTTTTAAACTTTCAATTTGTCCGTTCAGATTCTCTTTCTGCTCTGAATAACTGCTTTTATCAAGTTCATCTTTCATCTTTTCTACATCTTCCAGCTGCTGTTCTGCATTTTGCTTGCTGGTCAAATAATTATTATAGTAAGAGCTGTATTTATCATCCTGCTTGGCAAAAGACTTATCTCTTCTAATTGAGTTTTGCAGATCAGAAATTCTTTGAAGTTTTAATGTAACCTTGCTTTTGGTTTTGTTCAGATTATTTTTCACATTCTTTGTATGTTTGTCGATTTTTTCTTTCTGGGTTTTTACAGTTTCTTCTGATGTCTCTAACAAGTTTATTTGTTTTTTATAAGAGAGGTATTGATCTTGAAAACCCCAATGATCATCCTCGCTGAATAAGTTTTTGTCATTTTCAATACTCTTTTTAAGAGTCTTGTTTAATGCGATTTGTTCTTTTAAATCATTAATATCAGCTTTAGAGGCTTTTCTTTGTGTTTGAATTTCGGTATCGTCCAGAGTAAACAAAGTGTCTCCCTTTTTCACCTTATCCACTTGTTTAAAAGAAACTGTTTTTACTTTACCCGCTATTTCATTTGTTACATTGCTGTTAGGCTTACTGTACTGAATATCAGCCGTTGTTTTTAGAATGACTTCTTTTTTGCCATAGAAACTGAAAGCAATGGCTGATATTAATATGCCTATGAGTAAATATACAAAGATTAGACCGATTGGTTTTGGCTTTGATTCATAAAGTTCTCTGCTGTCTTTCAACTCTTGTAATGTGAAAAAGTTTCGTTTCATATTGTCACCATCTCTTTTGATGGTATTTGGTTTTCCCACAGTTCATAGTACTTGCCTTTTTTCATTAACAAATCATGATGACTTCCAGACTCTTTGATTTCTCCATTTTCCATGACAAATATTTTGTCACAATTCATGATTGTACTTAAACGATGAGCGATGATAATCGTTGTTATATTATAAGTCTGATCATATATCATCTTTGATATTCCTTGTTCAGTAGTCGTATCAAGATTGCTTGTGGATTCATCCATAATGAGAATGTTAGGTTTTCTCAATAATGCTCTTGCAATTGCCAGTCTTTGCTTCTGACCGCCAGATAAGTTAGATCCGTTTTCTTCTATAAGAGTATCGTATCTCATTGGTAAATGATCAATAAAATCGTGTACTTTCGTTTGTTTGCAAACTTCTATAATTTCCTCAAAGGTAAAACTTCCTGAATTCCCAAGCAAAAGGTTTTCAAGAATAGATCCTTGTATAAAATGTGATTCTTGAGGTATATAGCTTATGCTTTCCCTTAACGCGTTAGTGTGGATATCATTTATATGATACCCATTGATTAAAATCTCGCCTGACTCGGCAGCATAAAACTTCATTAAAAGCTTAGTCAAAGTAGATTTCCCTGAACCGCTTTCTCCGACAAAGGCAACTTTTTCCCCTTTTTGAATTTGCAGTGCAATATTTTTTAGGATGAGCCTTCGAGTTCCGTAGCGGAAATTAATTTTATTAAAAACAATGGGGCCGGTTATTGAAGAAATTGATGTTATTCGTTTCTCATTGTCTTTGATTTCTGGATCTTGCTCTATAATTTCACCGAGTCTTTTAGAAGCGACAGAAGCTGATTGAAACTTGGATTGAAGGCCGATAATGTTTTGTAAAGGATTTAAAAAGTAGGTTAATAAGGCATTATACGTAATGAGCTGACCGATGGTGAGATTGCCTTTCATTACTTGGGTAGACCCGATCCACAGTATCAATGCACCGCTTGCTAAATCTAAAAACATTTTTATGGAACTCTGGAGATTATCAATAACTCCATGTTTAAAAGCTGACCGTAAGTATTTCACAAACCTTTTTTCTGTTTCAAAAGTCATCATATATTCAGCATTGTAAGCCTTAACTGTTTCAATGCCGTTAAGCGTTTCAACAATTTTCGATGTTAGCTGGGCATTGTTTTCCATTTCGGTGTTATTTATATTTGCATAGGGCTTTATAAAGATCCAAACTGTCAGAATATAAAGTGGTACGAAAGCTAAAGTGATGAGAAACAACGTAGCATTCTGCAGGTACAGAAATATACCGACCATAATAAGCATAATCGTATCGAGCAGGATAGAAAGGGATGCACTGACAACAGCATCAATTACTTTATTAGCATCTGTAAATCTCGAAATGATTTCTCCGACTTTTCGGTTGCTGAAAAACTTCATTGGTAAAGAAAGTACATGTTTGAAGTATCCGAACATAATGGTAATACTTAATTTCTGACCCAGCAGGATCATCATATATTGCCTAAATCCTATTAAGAAAACTTTGAATAGATACATAATTAAAAGGCCGATTGAAAGAATATGTAATGTATTACTTAGCCCATTCGGCAAGATTTGATCAATAATCGTTTGAAAATAAAAAGTACCCAGAATTCCGAAGATTGTAATAATAAAAGATGCTAAGAATGTATGTATAATCAAGGATTTTTGTTGAAGAATTAACCTGAAAATATCTGAACTTATATTCCTTATCTCTTTTTGTTTTTCATAGGCTTCGGTGGGTGTTAAAAGTATTAAGATCCCTGTCCAGATCTTTAAAAAATCATCTTTTTTGTATTTAATAAGCCCTTTGCCGGGGTCTGCAATGATTATCTTTTCTTTACTGATTTTATGTATAACAACATAATGCAATAATTGTTGATCTATAACAATATGTGCTATTGCCGGAAGAGTAATAGATTGATCGAAAGCTGCATGCTCTGCTCGCACCGCCTTTGCAGAGAACCCCAATTGTTCAGCGGCTTTTACCATTCCAAGAACGCTAGTTCCCTGTGTATCAGTTCCGGCAATGTCACGGATATAAGTTATAGAGAGCTTTGAACCATATTGTCTTGCAATGGTTGATAAACAAGCAGCTCCACAATCTTTTTCATCCATTTGTTTTACACAGTGATATTTTTTAAAAAACATTTTTAATCTCCATATTATAGAATTGTTGAATTATACAAAAATTATTATCATAATACAATAAGTATGAATATATCAATAGTTCCGGGAGGAAATATATTTGTTTTTGAATAAAAAATTTTTATACATGTATACTTTTTGCTAAATTTTCTATCTCTTCCTTATAAGTTTCCAAATCATTATTTTCATTATATTCAATAATCTTGTCTTGAATAGTTGAATTCATTAAAAACAACGGTCCGTAATTCTTTTTTAATTCACAAAACCATGCTTGTTTTTTTAGACTTTTTAAGTTTCTTCTAAATTTCAAATTTCTCTTTGATGGTATGGTAGTAACAATAATCCATAATATAGTCTCAACTAGCATGTACAAAAAATCCATCAAATGTCCTCCTTGAGCTTAATTCACAATGTAAATAAAACATAATGTAAGACTAACATAAAAGTACTTTTAGTTAAAGTTTCAATTAATTAATCAGAGTATAAGATTAAATCTTCTTCAGTGAGAATCATAAAAAAGAGAGTGGTTATTGTAACGAATAGACGTTTTGTAGGAATTTTAGATGAAAAATGTCATGTAATTTTGCTTTTGAGTATTGAAAAAAGTGTAAATCACAATTATACTAATACAAGTCGACAATAATTTACCAAGTTCGGACTTAGGAGGAGTAGTAGTATGGAAAAGCAAAACAATAGATTTGAGTCTTTAACAGTAGAAGAAGCTGAAATGATAGATGGCGGGGGATACGGTTCTTATTTATTAAAAGGAGTCGGAACAGGAATTGCTGTTGGAGCAGCGCTTGGAGGACCTGGCGGGGCTGTTTTAGGTGCTAATGCTGGAGCTATCTGGGGTTCTGCAGCGTATGGTGTAGATGCATTAATTTCTGGTCATAAATAAAAAACATAAATTGAACAAAAATTATATATAGGAGGTTTATTATGTTACATAACTTTGAAAAAAGTAATAATATGATTGAATTAAGTGAACAAGAAATGCTAGATACTGACGGCGGGGGCTGGAGAGATTTAGCAGGCGCTGCTGCAGGCGCTGCAGTAATGGGAGGTACAGCAATGGCTTTAGGAGCTGCTGGTGGCCCAGTAGGTTTTGCTGCGGGAATAGGGCTGGCAATCTTAACAAGACCAGGGCATGCAAAATAATTTGTGTTATAGAAAAGCTGTCTTATGCCGACAGCTTTTCTGTATTAAAAGGAATCTTAACTGCATACCTTTCCATGCAGTTTTAAATTGAAGAACGAAAACTAAATAATTTGTGTTAATTCCTCACAAGGTTTACTTAGCCAATTTAATGGACTAATTAGATTTTTTATGAGAATACTTAATCAAAGAATGGACACTTAGAAATAATACAATGTAGAAAAATGAGAATAATAATAACTGAATCAGTAATTCTCTCACATTGGTAATTTCTTTAGAAAGAAAACTTATCATTACCCAAAATAATCCGCTCAATATAAAAATAAAGAAATGTTTTAATCTTTTTCTTTTTCTCTGTATTAATAACCCCCTTTTTATTGCGAAAATTGAATAAAAAGTGCTGACAACTAAAAACGATATAATTATACTTAGTTGAGTGTAAAATAAGTTTTTGGTTAGAATAGAAACAAAAAAACTAAGAATAAATAAAATTATAGACAGTCCGAAACTGTAATAGCTCAGTTTATATTGTTCGTGTTGTATTCTTTCATCTATCATTCTCTCTATCCTCTCTCTTAATATCAGAAGGCCAAAAAATATCATCTAAAGTCTTATTAAAAACATTACAAATTTTTATACATAAGTTTAAACTGGGGTTATACTGTCCTTTTTCTATTAAGCTCACAGTTTGTCTTGTTATTCCAAGTTTTTCAGCCAATGTTGCTTGAGTTAAACCAAGTGTTAATCTTTCGACTTTAACTTTATTATTCATGGCATCCTCCTTTATTAATTAATATTGTAACATATATATTCCTTTTTGCAAAATATATATTGCGTAGATTTGGATTCTAAAACTGAAATAAGCTATTGGAACACTTTTGCAAGTTAAGTGACTTTCAATAAATGACTGTGTTTTGAGAAGAATTTCTTGTATTGTACATGAGAATGGATATTTAAGGATGGTGTCTTTGCATATAGACGTTATCATCTCTTTAAGAGGATTGTTTCCAAAGTGGAAATTCATTATGACAATGAACAAGATAGATACATTTCTCGAAATCAGCAAACACTACATACTCAACAACTGACTACAAGGCTGCCGGTCATATCAATCAAATCCTGAAATATGTTCCATGTCCACTGCTTGAGAACTGCAGAAAATCAAAGAACCGGAAGAAAATTATATTACTTAGCATGTATAGGTAAACCATAGGGAAAAGGTCAGACAAAATCGCTTGTCTGTTTCAAGAAAAAAACTTTATAAAAAAAGAAAATAAAAAATAGAGCGAAGCTTTGCAGATATTCCAAACAGCTGCATGGGCTTCGCTATTGCAGGTTGGGTAAAAGCGGAATGTGAGCGAGCAAGTTCTCCTTACATCCGCCTGCCGGACATGAAGAAGTTTCGGCGCCATCCTCATGATAAGGCTTGCGGACGTCCCGTCTGATCGCCTCGATGATTTCTTCTTCATGAGCGGTGACGGCATCTAAAAAGCGCTGAAGCTTTTCTCTGCGCTGCTCGGCTGTTGAAGCACGCAGTGTTTTTTGATTTTTTTTCTGAAGCTCAAAGACGCGTTTGATGTCTGCTTTTATATGTTGATCCATCGGTCTTCCTCCTCTGGTTGCTTTTTTGTTTCTTCAGGGCCTATTATAGTGTGATGTGATTTTGCGGCAAAGACAGCGTAAACGCATCTATACGTTACCGTACAAATTGCGGTGATCTGTCTAATGAAAGGAGTGTCTCTTATGCCGGATTCTGTGACAACTGACATCAAACAAGCGCTTTTGGCCATGCTTGGAGAGCGGGATATCCGCCGTGTGACCATGAAGGACATCGCCGAACGGTCGCATGTGAGCCGGGGGACACTGTACCTTTATTACGAAGATAAATATGCGATTTTAGAAGATATAACGGAAGAAATGAAAGACGGGCTGAGCGAAGCGCTGTATGATTCGCTGAAGAATAAAGATGTGCTTCATTTACATGGCGGATGGCAAAAAGTGCATCCGACCCTGTCTTTTGTTGACCGGCATCGGGAGTTTTTTCAAACGATGATGGACCGTCATAAAATGCCGTATTTTCACTTTCATGCTTTTTTAAAAGATGTGTTCCGGCATGATGTGCTGCTGTCACCGGTCAATGCGGATTTCTCACCGACCGAACAGGATATGTACATTCATTACCGCGCGTTATACACATATGCCATTGTGTTGTACTGGCTGAATGAGGAGCCCGGGGCATCCCCGGAAGCGATCAGCGGACAGGTGTGGGATTTAATTTCTCAAAAACGGTTTTACTGGCTGTTCGGCCGCCGGGTGCCGGAACAAGAAGAAAAAAAGCCCGCCGACCGCCGGGTGACCCGGACGAGGCAGGCCTTGCAAGAAGCCATGATCGGCTTAATGGCGGAAAAAAAAGAGTACGCGGCGATTACGATTTCCGATATTGCCCGTCAAAGCAACCTCCGCCGTGCCACTTTTTATGACCATTACGCCAACAAAGAAGCATTGCTGAAAACGATCATCCATCAATCATGCCGGGATCTGATCGGATTATTGACGGTAAAAGGAGAGCCTGCCGATTGCTCCATGGAAGAAGCGGAAGCCGCGCTCGTCCGTCTCTTTTCCGCACTGTCGGATGGCCTGCCGCTCGTTCATTTTCTGAGAGAGGGTTCGGGAGTGCCTGACGTCATCCCGGAAATGTTCAGAGCGCTGCAATCGTTTTATCTTCATCAGCCTCTGCACATTCAGGCGGGGAAAAAGCTCTATGCATACTATGTCGCGTCCATGCTCGCCGGCTTGATTCAATATCGTCTTCATGAAGGAAAAGACCACGCGCCGGACATGCTGGCCCTGGAGTTTCTGCAGTTTTTGGATGTGAAGAAGTATCGGGTGATTTTGCTGTGAGGATGATGAAAAAGAACTCCGAAAACAGGCGGGGTTCTTTTTTGCTGTTTTCTTTGAGAAGTGCCGATATGAAGTGTCCGGCTTTATCTCTTATAAAAAAGATACCTTCCATATGATGCCTGATCAGCATTCTGCCGCCAAACATGACAAATGTCATATTCGAGGCATGATGGCTGCTACTACAAAAGCGTCTGGCGCCCCGTTATACTTGGGATCATAATGAAAAAGAAGGGACATGACATTCATGATCAATCACGCCGCAACTCAAAAACAAGCGTCTTTAAAAAAGCAGGTTGCCGCATTTTCCGGCGCCGATACAAAGCATAGTGTCATTCAGCTTTTCAACACGTTTGTGCCGTTTTTTGCCCTTTGGTTTCTTGCTTACTTCAGCCTCGATGTCTCCTATCTTCTGACCCTCGCCTTTACTGTTATAGCAGCGGGATTTTTGACAAGAATCTTTATTATTTTCCACGACTGCTGCCATCAATCCTTTTTCAAACAAAAGAAGCTGAACCGGCTGTTCGGGTTTATTTCAGGTGTGCTGACACTGTTTCCGTTCCTTCAATGGCAGCGCAGCCACTCCATCCATCATGCGACGAGCAGCAACTTAGATAAACGGGGCACCGGCGATATTTGGATGATGACCGTCAAGGAATACAACGAAGCGTCAGCTTGGACAAAAGTACGCTACAGACTTTATCGCAATCCGTTTATTATGTTTATTCTCGGCCCAATTTACGTATTTCTGATTAAAAACCGTTTCAATGTAAAAGGCGCCCGCCGCAAGGAGCGCTGGAACACCTATTTCACGAACGCGGCGATTGTCTTATTGGCTGCTGCGACGTGCCTGCTTGTCGGCTGGGAAAACTTTTTGCTTGTTCAGGGTCCGATTTTCCTTATTTCGGGGTCAATCGGCGTCTGGCTCTTTTATGTTCAGCACACGTTTGAGGATTCTTATTTTGAAGCCGATGAGCATTGGGATTATGTGCAGGCCGCGGTAGAAGGAAGCTCCTTTTACAAGCTTCCGAAGCTTTTGCAATGGCTGACGGGCAATATCGGCTACCATCATGTCCACCACTTAAGCCCGAAAGTGCCGAACTACAAGCTGGAAGCCGCTCATGAGGGGCACGAGCCTTTAAAAAACGTACCGACCATTACGCTTAAAACAAGTCTTGAATCCATGAAATTCCGTCTGTGGGATGAGGACGAAAAGCAATTTGTCACCTTTCGGGAGGCGCGGAAAACACCGCTGCCCCAACCGGTACCGAAAGAACCTTTAAAGAAAAATGCCTGATATGGCGCGCGGCTCTTTCTCTTATCAGAAAGGGCCTTCTCTTCATGCGTGAGGATGCAATGAAGGCGGTGTTTTGATAAAGTGATGGTAGACACAAGCAGCAGAAGGTGGAACAAAGATGAAGAAGTATTTTAAATTTCAAAAACTGAATGGGATTTCCCCTTATATATGGACGATTTTTTTCATCTTGCCTTTTTATTTTATTTTTAAAAGCTCTTCTACCTTTGTCATCGTGGCCGGCATCATTTTCACACTTGTTTTCTTTGGCGCATACCGCTTTGCATTTGTTGCAAAAGGCTGGCCGCTTTACTTATGGGCACTTCTTCTGATCGGCATTTCGACCGGCTCAGTTATGCTGTTCAGCTATATTTATTTCGCCTTCTTTATCGCCTACTTCATCGGCCATATCCGAGACAAAGTTCCTTTTTACATCTTATATTACATTCATATCATCAGTGCGGCGGTTGCCGTCAACTTCAGTCTTGTTCTGAAAAAAGGGTGGTTTTTGACACAAATTCCGTTTATCGTCATTACACTGATCAGTGCCATCCTGCTCCCGCTCACCATTCGAAGCAGAAAGGCAAGAGAGCGCCTTGAGGAGAAATTAGAATATGCAAATGAACGAATCGCCGATCTTGTGAAGCTGGAAGAAAGGCAGCGCATCGCCCGGGACCTTCACGATACACTCGGACAAAAGCTCTCCTTAATCGGATTGAAAAGCGACCTCGCCCGAAAGCTGATATATAAGGACCCTGAACAGGCCCGCACTGAGCTGAAAAGCGTGCAGCAGACGGCCCGCACCTCGTTAAATGAGGTCAGACAAATCGTCTCATCGATGAAAGGCATCCGATTGAAGGATGAGCTCGGCAATGTTCGGCAAATTCTTGAAGCGGCAGGAATTGATTTTGTTTATGAAGAAAAAGAAGCGCCCAAACATATCTCTTTGCTGAACGAAAACATCGTCAGCATGTGCATTAAAGAAGCCGTCACCAATGTCGTGAAACACAGCGGCGCCAAAGTATGCCGCATCACCATTCAGCAGCTTTGGAAAGAGGTTGTCATTACGGTAGAAGATGACGGCAGCTTTCAATGCAAAGAAGACCGCTTTTTTTCAAAGGGGCACGGCCTGCTTGGAATGAGGGAACGTCTTGAATTCGCAAACGGCAGTTTAGCCATCGATACAGCCGCCGGAACAAAGCTGACCATGAGAATCCCGAATGATTCAAAATCAAAAGAAAAGGATGGTAGCAGATGATCAACATCTTCATTGCCGAGGATCAGCAAATGCTGCTCGGCGCACTCGGTTCGCTGTTGAATTTAGAAGAGGATATGACGGTTGTCGGCAAAGGCACAAGCGGCCAGGATGCCATCGATTTCGTGGAAAAACATGCGCCCGACATCTGTCTGATGGATATCGAAATGCCCGGGAAATCAGGTCTTGAAGCGGCAGAAGAACTCAAGGACAGCGGTGTGAAAATCATCATTTTGACGACCTTTGCCCGCTCCGGCTATTTTCAGCGGGCGCTAAAAGCAGGCGTCAGCGGGTACATGCTCAAGGACAGCCCGAGCGATGAGCTCGTCAGCGCCATCCGCAGCGTCATGAAAGGAAGACGCGTCTACGCACCTGAATTAATGGAGGACATCTATAGTGAAGAAAACCCGCTGACCGAACGGGAAAAAGAGGTGCTTGAGCTTGTCGCGGACGGAAAAAACACGAAAGAAATCGCAAACGCCCTCAGCATCAAAAGCGGCACAGTCCGCAATTACGTTTCGATGATCCTGGATAAATTAGAAGTGAAAAATCGAATTGAAGCCATTACCCGGTCAAAGGAAAAGGGCTGGTTTAAGTAACCCGCCCTCAGCTTGTTCAGCCAGTGTTTTTGCACTGGTTTGTTTCTTTTTCACTGTCACTCCGTCTCTTCCTTCCACTTCTTATCAATCAGCATTTTTCCCGGCCAAGTGTATGCCATGATGCCGCCGTCTGCGGTGATGTCTTCTCCCGTGACGTAAGAACTGTCGTCTGAAGCGAGGAAGAGCGCGACGGCTGCCATTTCTTCCGGTTTTCCGAGCCGGCCGAGCGGCGTGATCCATTTGTTAGCTTCACGGAACGCCTCGCCCATTTCGTCTTCTGTCGTGCCTGCCAATTTATCAATGAGCGGCGTTTCAATTGTGCCCGGCGATAAGGAATTGACGCGGATTCCGCTTCTGGCGTAATCAATGGCCATCGCTCTCGTCAGGTTCGTGATTCCGCCTTTTGCGGCGTTATAGCCGGAGCGGTCAAGGTCTGCGGCCCGGCCGGACATGGAGGAGGTGTTGATGATGGAGCCTCCTTTTTCGAGCATGAGCGGAATCAGGTATTTGCTGCACAGAAATGTGCCGCGCAGATCGACGGCGATGATCCGGTCAAACAGGTCGACCGGGTATTCATGGACTTTTCCGCCCTCTTGGTCAACACCGGCATTGTTGAACAGAATATCAATTGTTCTGTACTTTTGCTGAATGCTTTCCGCAAAAGACTTTACGTTTTCTTCGTCTGATACATCAAGGTGAAAGGCTTCTGCTTCTCCGCCGTTTTTTCTGATGGCGCTGACGGTTTCATTCAGTTCGCTTTCATTGATGTCACCGCAGATCACGCGGGCGCCTTCATCGGCGAAAACCCGTGCCGTCGCTTGTCCGATGCCTGTCGCGGCCCCTGTGATGATTGCGGTTTTGTCTGTTAATCTTCCCATATTGCGATTCCTCCTTTTTTTATATCTGTTCCCGCTGAATAGGGGGATAAACATACGGAGGTCTGTTTCTAAATACCTATTAAATATGTTAATATTATGTATATACATCATTGGGAGGTTTACATATTTTGAAGATACAGCATAAGAAGGAGATAGCGTTTTATTGTTATGCCATTGTTCCTATGGGATTTGTGATTTACACCGTTATCTCTATTCTATTTCAGGACATCACATTTCCTCTCACTGTAAGAAATGTTCTGCATGAGTCTTTGCGAAACTTGGGATCTCTTATCTTATTTAGTTTGTTTTTCTACCCGTCATACATATGGATGAAGAAGGAATTCGGCCGCCGGAAAGAAGCAGAGAGGAGAGGATGATCAACATTCTCTCTTTTTTATTGATAAAATGGGTGAAATGAATCCATTAACATGTTAAATTTACAATATATGCATCTGCTAATCCTGGTTGACAATTGTCACTGTATATGATAAATAGATGCTGAAAAGATTTTACATAACATCAAAGCATAATTAAAGGAGAGATCTGAAGTGCGGAAAAAAAAGTTTAAAGCAGAATCCAAGCGATTGCTGGACATGATGATTAACTCCATTTACACGCAGAAGGAAATTTTTCTCCGCGAGTTAATTTCCAACGCGAGCGATGCGATTGACAAAATCTATTACAAGGCGTTAACCGATGATTCATTAACGTTTGATCAAGACAATTACTACATAAAAGTGACGGCGGACAAAGAAGCGAGAACGCTCACCGTCACAGACACCGGTATCGGGATGACAAAAGACGAGCTTGAACAGCATCTCGGCACGATTGCGAAAAGCGGTTCACTCGCTTTCAAGCAAGAAAATGACACGAAAGACGGCCATGACATTATCGGCCAGTTCGGCGTCGGATTTTATGCGGCATTTATGGTGGCTGATAAAGTCACGGTGAAAAGTAAGGCGCTCGGCAGTGACGAAGCGTATGTATGGGAGTCGGAAGGGGCTGCCGGCTACACGATCGCGCCGTGTGACAAGGAAACCGTCGGTACGGAAATCACCTTGAAAATAAAAGAAAACACAGAAGATGAAAGCTATGATGAGTTTTTAGAAAACTACCGCATCAAAGCGATCGTGAAAAAGTACTCTGATTTTATCCGCTACCCGATCAAAATGGAAGAGACGGTCAACAAGCCGAAAGAGGGCAGCGAGAACGAATTTGAAGAAGTTCAGGAAGAACAGACGGTCAACAGCATGGTGCCGATCTGGAGAAAAAACAAAAGCGAGCTGACGGATGAGGATTACGAGGCTTTTTACGCCGAGAAGCATTACGGTTTTGATAAACCGCTGACCCATGTGCATATCAGCGTCGATGGAGCGGTGCGCTACAATTCGATTTTGTTTATTCCGGAAAACATGCCGTTTGACTATTATACGAAGGAATTCGAAAAAGGATTGGAGCTGTACTCCAACGGCGTGCTGATCATGAACAAATGCGCCGACCTGCTGCCGGACCATTTCAGCTTTGTAAAAGGCATGGTGGATTCTGAGGATCTGTCGCTGAACATTTCCAGAGAGATGCTGCAGCACGACCGCCAGCTGAAGCTGATTGCGAAAAACATCAATAAAAAAATCAAAGCCGAGCTGAAGAGCCTGCTGAAGAACAAAAGGGAAAAATACGAATCTTTCTATGCATCTTTCGGCAGACAGCTGAAATTCGGCGTCTATAATGATTTCGGCGCGAATAAAGACGTATTAAAAGATCTGCTTCTCTTCTATTCATCTAAGGAGAAAAAGCTCGTCACTCTGGACGAATATGTGTCCAGAATGCCTGAGGATCAAAAATATATCTATTACGCGTCCGGCGATTCATATGAGCGGATTGAAAAGCTGCCGCAAACTGAAATGGTGGCGGACAAAGGCTACGAGATTTTATATTTCACGGAAGATATTGATGAATTCGCGATCAAAATGCTGACAAGCTACGAGGAAAAAGAGTTCAAATCCGTATCCAGCGCCGACTTAGGCATCGACAGTGACGAAGATGAAAAGCAGACTGAAGCCGAAGAAAACGAATATAAAGACCTGTTCGAAAGCATGAAAGAGATTCTTGCGGATAAAGTAAAGAACGTCAGAGCATCAAAACGTTTAAAATCTCATCCGGTCTGCTTTGCGACAGACGGCGAAGTGACGATCGAAATGGAAAAAGTGTTGAATGCCGTGCCTGACAGCCAGCAGGTCAAAGCGGAAAAAGTGCTGGAAATCAACCCGAATCACGAAGTGTTTGAGACGTTAAAGAACGCGCACGGACAAGATCGGGAAAAGCTGGCATTATACACAAACCTGCTGTACAATCAGGCGCTTCTGATTGAAGGGCTGCCGATCCATGATCCGGTCGAGTTTACGAATGACATCTGCAAAGTTATGGTATGACGCTAAAAAGGAATCGCCCGGCGGGGGCGATTCCTTTTTTTATTACAGTGTGCGCTGTTTAAGAATTTGATTTTGTTTGCTGCGCTTCTTTAAGGAGAACCGTTTTTTCAAGTGCGTTTCGATTTCTTCTAAACTTCTGCCCTTCGTTTCAGGAACGATGTAAGCGGCGAAGAAGAAGGATGAGAGGCAAATGACTGAGAATATTCCGAATACCCAGCCGATGCCCATGGCGCTCAGCATAAGCGGGAATACCAGTGAAACGATCAGGTTGGTTGCCGACAGGATCAATGTCGTAAATCCGGTTGCGGCTCCGCGTGCGTTTGACGGGAACAGCTCCGGCATCAGAACCCATACGACGGGACCCCATGTCGCCTGGTAGAAGACGATATAGATGCCGAGAAACAGCACGGTCAGCCATGCTGTTGAAGCTGACAGGCCGGCCAGAAGGAGAATGGCTGATAGTGACGCCAGGCTCAAGGTAATGCCGATGCTTCCCCACATCAGCAGTTTTTTCCGGCCGATCCGGTCGATTAAGATCATGGCGGTGATACACATGATGACGTTTAAGACACCGATGCCCATCGTGCCGAGAACGGACGCCGAAGTGCCGAGTCCGGCCTTTGTAAAGATGGTCGGCGCATAGTAAATCACCGTGTTGATACCGACCGCCTGCTGGAAGATGGCGAGGCCGATCCCGATCAGCAGCATAGGGCGGATCCATTTGGCTTTCAGCAAGCCGAGCGTAGATTCTTTTTTCTCGGCTTCTCCTTGTTTCATTTCCGCCAATTCAACGGCGATATCCTCTTTGTCGTGGGTCATTTCCATGACTTGTCTGGCTTCCTGCTCACGGCCGCGTTTGACGAGCCATCTCGGAGATTCCGGCATAAACGCGATTCCGATTAATAAAAGCGCCGCCGGTACTGCCGCGAGACCGACCATCCAGCGCCAAGCTTCAAACGGGGTGAATATGTAATTCACGATATATGCGAGTAAAATTCCGGTTACAATCATTAAGTTATTCAATGTGCCGAGCGTTCCGCGTATTTTTGTCGGCGCCATCTCAGATAGATAAACGGGAACCAGCGCCGTTGAGCCGCCGACGGCTAACCCGAGTATGACACGGGAGATAATCAGCATAGTGACGGTTTGCGAAGCCGCACACGCAAGCGCGCCGATAATAAAAATGAGTGAAAGGACGAAAACCACTTTTCTCCGGCCCCATCGGTCAGAGCATGTCCCGCTTAAGGCGGACCCGAAAATCGCACCGAGCAGCAGCATGCTGACGACCAATCCCTCGGTCAGCGTGTTTAAAGGAATATCATTGTTAATAAATAACAAAGCCCCTGAAATCACACCGGTATCATAGCCGTAAAGCAGCCCGCCTAATGCTCCGAAAAAGTAAATCAGGTATTTTTTGGTGTTTTTCTTCACAGATGATCCTCCTCATCTTTTGGAACGCATAATAGTTTATTTAGATAACTATTTCATTCCCCGAAGAGAAAAATATAAACATAAAAAAAACACGCCCCTTTAAAAGGCGTGTTTTTTTTCTTAGGAAAACAGCTTGTCGATAAACGCGATTTCTTCAGCAGATAGCGTAATGGAGGCTGCTTTCATGTTGTCTTTTAATTGATCCGCGCGTTTGGCGCCCGGAATCAGGATATCGATTTCAGGTCTCGCCAAGTACCAGGCAAGCACGATATGCGCCGTATCGGCATTGTGCTTTTCGGCAATCGGTTTGAGCTGGTTGACTTTTTTGATGTTTTCTTTAAACTGCTCCCCTTGGAAATGCGCCTGATCATTGCGCAGGTCGCCTTCAGGGAAGGTTGTGTTCTCGTCGTATTTGCCGGCCAGCAGTCCGGATACGAGCGGGAAGTACGGAATGAATGAGATGCCGTGTTCTGTCGTATAAGGGAAGAAAGTCTTTTCCGCCTCACGGTTCAGCAGGTTGTATTCTCCTTGAATCACGTCGACTAAGCCGTCTTTATTGGCTTCTTTCAGCTGCTCCAAAGAGAAATTGGATACGCCGATGGAACGGATTTTTCCTTCTTTTTTCAGCTCATTCAATGCTTGAACGGCTTCGTCCTTCGGCGTGTGCTCATCCGGGAAATGGATGTAGAATAAATCGATGTAATCAGTCTGCAGGCGTTTCAAGCTGTCTTCGACCGATTGTTTCAAAAAGGCCGGTGAATTGTCGAAAACAAAGTCATCGCCTTCTTTTCTGTGAGCGGCTTTTGTGGCGATGAAGACATCCTCGCGGTTGCATTCTTTCAGCACCTCGCCGATTAATTCTTCAGAACGGCCCACACCGTAAATGTAGGCGGTATCTAACATGGTAACGCCGCTTTTAATCGCTTCCCGGACCAATTCTTTTCCCGTTTCTTCATTCAGATTCGGATAGAGATTGTGTCCGCCGACCGCATTTGTTCCCAAACCGATCGGAAATACCTTTAGGTCAGTTTTGCCGATTGTTACTTTGCTCATGTTTTCGCCCCCTGAAAAAATTGGATATCATAGCGACTGCCGGAAAAATACGGCAGCGTTCTCTATTAACTATAACGCTATGCCAAGTGAATGTCGATTTGATGCTCTTGGCAATACTTCGTATATTCCTCATCCAGCTGCTGAGAAGTGACGATGCTGTGAAGCCGGTCGAAAGGCGCGTATGTCAAAAGCGTGGATTTGCCGAATTTGGAATGATCCGCAAGCAGATACACTTCGTTCGCCTTTTCGGAAATTCTCTTTTTCACCTCGTATTCCAGTAAGTCGGAATTCGTCAGGCCGTGGGTGATCGTTGTCCCGGTAGCGGACATGAACGCCTTGTTAATGTTGTATTTATTGAGTGTGCTCGGATCATCAATGCCGACAAACGACCTTGTCTTCCGTTTGTAGTTATTGCCGATGATGATCAGGTCGATATTTTTCATGGATGAAGCCGCATTAATAATATCAAGGCTGTTCGTCAAAACCGTTACATTCTTATCGGGATCAAGCGTCTCCAGCATCGATTTGGTCGTCGTGCCGGAATCAATAAATACAAGATCGTGATCCTCGATAAACCGTGACGCATAGCGGGCGATTTTGATTTTTTCATCCTGATGTTGAATGGTGCGGTTCTCAAAAGGGACGAGCACAGATTTTTCGGCTGATGTCACGCCGCCGTACACCTTTTTGATAACCCCTTTTTCCGCAAGCTTATTAATATCGCGTCTGACCGTGTTTTTAGAGACGTTGAATACCTCGCACAACTCATCCAGCGAAGTGGCTCCGTGTTTGAGAATGTATTCTTCCATCTCCTGAATCCGCATCAGTTTCATAAAAAAACTCCTTCTAGAATTCTTAAAGTAATTAAAATATATAATAAACACCAGAAGTTAATCAATAGTTACTTAACAAATGATAAAAAAAGAGGGTTCACACCGTACGATTCGACACGGTTCTCCAAGTTCCTGTTTTCCCGATCAAAAAAAGTATGATAAAAATAATGAAAAAATTTTGATTTTTTAGATTGACTTGAAGATGTGTTGGGCTTACAATGTAACCAAGAAATGACCAAAATATAACCTGTAAAATCAAAAGTGAAAGATGTAACCGTTTGCTTTTCCCGGTACATGACCAACTTTTACATGGGAAGATTGGGAGTCACCATCATTTTAGCATTTGTAAGCGTTTAATTCATGTCTTTTATATGTAAAAGATGAATATATTCATCCGTTATTATCCAGCTGAACAGGATGTTTACTATTTAAGGAGGCAATGAGAATGGCAGAGATCAGAAAACTGAAAAACTACATCAATGGTGAATGGGTTGAAAGTAAGACAGATCAATATGAAGACGTTGTCAATCCGGCTACAAAAGAAGTGATGTGCCAGGTTCCGATTTCTACGCGGGAGGATGTGGAATACGCCGTCCGCTCAGCGTCAGAGGCGTTTCAAACATGGTCAAAGACGGCAGTGCCGCGCCGTGCGAGAATTCTATTTAACTATCAGCAGCTTCTCCAGCAGAACAAAGAAGAGCTTGCCCGTCTGATCACTTTGGAAAACGGTAAAAACACGACGGAAGCACTCGGTGAAGTGGGACGCGGAATTGAAAACGTCGAATTCGCAGCGGGCGCGCCGTCACTCATGATGGGCGATTCACTCGCCTCCATCGCGACGGATGTAGAGGCGGCGAACTACCGCTATCCGATCGGGGTGGTCGGCGGTATCGCACCGTTCAACTTCCCGATGATGGTTCCGTGCTGGATGTTCCCGATGGCGATTTCATTAGGAAACACGTTCATTCTGAAGCCGTCTGAGCGCACGCCGCTGTTAACGGAAAAACTGGCAGAGCTGTTTGAACAGGCCGGTCTGCCGAAGGGCGTCTTCAATGTCGTGCACGGCGCGCATGACGTCGTAAACGGCGTTCTTGAACATCCGGAGATTAAAGCCATCTCATTCGTCGGTTCAAAACCTGTCGGCGAGTATGTTTTCAAAAAAGGCAGCGAACATTTGAAACGCGTGCAGGCGTTAACGGGCGCGAAAAACCATACGATCGTGTTAAATGACGCCCACCTTGAAGATACGGTGACAAACATTATCGGCGCGGCATTCGGTTCGGCAGGAGAGCGCTGCATGGCATGCGCGGTTGTGACGGTTGAAGAGGGAATCGCCGATGAGTTTATGGCGAAATTACAGGAAAAAGCAGCGGACATCAAGATTGGAAACGGACTGGATGACGGCGTGTTCTTAGGCCCGGTCATCCGCGAGGACAACAAAAAACGCACGCACAGCTATATTGAAAAAGGCATCGAAGAAGGAGCGAGACTTCTTTGTGACGGACGTGAAAACGCAACGGAAGACGGCTATTTCGTCGGACCGACGATTTTTGACAACGTGACGACGGATATGACGATCTGGAAAGATGAAATCTTTGCGCCCGTTCTGTCGGTCATCCGCGTGAAAAACTTAAAAGAAGCGGTGGACATCGCCAACCAGTCTGAATTTGCGAACGGCGCGTGTCTGTTCACTTCAAATGCGAACGCGATCCGCTACTTCCGTGAAAATATTGACGCGGGGATGCTCGGCATCAACCTTGGCGTGCCGGCGCCGATGGCATTCTTCCCGTTCTCAGGCTGGAAGTCTTCTTTCTTCGGCACATTGCACGCAAACGGAAAAGACAGCGTCGACTTCTATACACGTAAAAAAGTCGTGACGGCACGATACCCGTCTCCTGACTTCAATTGATCTGACAGCCGGCCCGGACGGCTTCGAGATTCCGTCCGGGTTTTCTTTTACCATCAATTAAGGAGGAATAAACATGAGTCATTTGCTGCGCAAACCGCAGGCCGATGAGATGTCTCAAGGCGTGAACATCATACATGACGTCACTTCAGCCAATTCAGACCTCAAATACGTCGGATTCAAAGTCGTTGACCTCACTCCCGGTTCCGCATATACAGAAGATTTGAAAAAGACGGAGTGCTGCATCGTTGCGGTAACGGGAAAAATCACCGTCACTGATTATGATCAGACATTTGAAAGCATCGGCACCCGTGAAAGCGTATTTGAAAGAAAACCGACGGACAGCGTTTATGTGTCCAATGACCGCTCTTTTGGAATCACAGCCGTCAGCGGGGCGAGGGTCGCGCTGTGCTATTCTCCGTCCGAACACCAGCTTCCGACAAAGCTGATTAAAGCGGAAGACAACGGTGTGGAACATCGCGGCAAGCTGGCAAACAAACGAACCGTTCATAATATTCTCCCCGATTCAGATCCATCGGCAAACAGCCTTCTCGTTGTTGAAGTTTACACGGACAGCGGCAACTGGTCGAGCTACCCGCCTCATAAACATGACCAAGACAATCTGCCGGCTGAATCCTTTTTAGAAGAAACCTATTACCATGAAACGGACCCGCCGCAGGGGTTTGTCTTCCAGCGTGTGTACACGGACGACCGCTCGATTGACGAGACGATGACCGCAGAAAATGAAAACGTTGTCATCGTGCCGGCGGGCTATCACCCGGTTGGTGTTCCGGACGGGTATACCTCTTACTACCTGAATGTAATGGCGGGACCGACACGAAAATGGAAGTTTCATAATGATCCGGCCCATGAATGGATCCTGGAACGCTAACAAGTGAGGAGTGGCAGATAACGATGAAATATACATTTAATGAAGAAAAAGAGTTTGATATTGTCGCGATCGGGCGCGCGTGTATTGATTTGAACGCTGCGGAATACAACCGGCCGATGGAAGAAACGATGACGTTTTCTAAATATGTCGGCGGCTCCCCGGCAAATATTGCGATCGGCAGCGCCAAGCTCGGATTAAAAGCCGGTTTTATCGGCAAAATCCCGGATGATCAGCACGGCAGATTCATCGTTTCTTATATGCAGGGAAAGGGCGTTGATACGTCACAAATGACCGTTGACAGAGAAGGGCGCAAAGCCGGGCTCGCTTTTACGGAAATTCTCAGTCCCGAAGAGTGCAGCATTCTGATGTACCGGGATGACGTGGCGGATTTGTATCTTGAGCCGTCCGAAGTCAATGAAGGCTACATCGCAAACGCGAAAATGCTGCTCGTGTCAGGCACGGCGCTTGCAAAAAGCCCGTCGCGCGAAGCCGTCTTAAAAGCGGTGCATATCGCAAAAAAACATGACGTAAAAGTCGTGTTTGAGCTCGACTACCGTCCGTATACATGGCAATCGGCAGAAGAAACAGCCGTGTACTACACGCTGGCGGCGGAACAATCCGATATCGTCATCGGTACGCGTGACGAATTTGACGTAATGGAAAACCACAGCGGCGGAGATAACGATGAAACCGTCCGCCATTTGTTTGCGCACTCTGCTGACCTTGTCGTCATTAAGCACGGCGTTGACGGATCATACGCATACAGCAGATCGGGAGAAGTTTTCCGGGCGCATGCCTATAAAACAAAGGTGCTGAAGACCTTCGGAGCGGGTGATTCCTATGCGTCAGCTTTCATCTACGGACTTGTCAGCGGCCGGGATATTGAAACGGCTTTAAAATACGGGAGCGCTTCCGCTTCCATCGTCGTCAGCAAACACAGCTCCTCAGAAGCAATGCCGGCTGCCGGTGAAATCATCGAACTGATTGAAGCGCAGCACAGTCTTAACGGTAAATAGAACGTATAAAAGGTGGGATCGTTTGTGGGTAAGACAATTCGCTTAACGACAGCACAAGCGCTGATTAAATTCTTGAACCGGCAGTACATTCATGTTGACGGAAAAGAAGAGCCGTTCGTTGAGGGCATCTTCACGATTTTCGGCCACGGAAATGTGTTGGGGATCGGGCAGGCGCTTGAGCAGGACGCCGGGCACCTGAAAGTCTATCAAGGCAAAAACGAACAAGGCATGGCGCATGCCGCGATGGCATACAGCAAGCAGATGCTGAGAAGAAAAATTTACGCGGTATCGACATCAGTCGGTCCGGGTGCCGCTAACTTGACGGCTGCCGCGGGTACGGCGCTGGCCAATAATATCCCGGTGCTGCTGCTTCCGGCCGATACCTTTGCGACGAGGCAGCCTGACCCGGTGCTTCAGCAGGTGGAGCAGGAATACAGTGCCGCCGTCACGACAAACGATGCGTTAAAGCCCGTGTCCCGCTATTGGGACCGCATCACCCGCCCCGAGCAGCTGATGAGCAGCTTAATCCGGGCATTTGAAGTGATGACAGATCCGGCAAAAGCGGGTCCGGCGACAATCTGCATATCTCAGGATGTAGAGGGAGAAGCATTTGATTTTGATGAAAGCTTCTTTGAAAAACGCGTTCATTACATTGACCGGATGCAGCCAAGCGAGCGTGAGCTGAAAGGCGCCGCGGAAAAAATTAAGGAGAGCAGCCGTCCCGTCATTTTAGTGGGCGGAGGCGCGAAATACTCCGGCGCGCGTGAGGAATTAATCGCGCTTTCTGAAACATACGGCATTCCGCTTGTCGAAACGCAGGCCGGCAAGTCAACGGTTGAAGCCGATTTCGCCAACAATCTGGGCGGCATGGGCATCACGGGCACACTCGCCGCAAACAAAGCCGCCCGCCAGGCTGATCTGATCATCGGTGTCGGCACACGGTACACGGACTTTGCGACATCCTCGAAAACGGCGTTTGATTTTGACAAAGCAAAATTTTTGAATATCAACGTCAGCCGCATGCAGGCTTACAAGCTTGACGCGTTTCAGGTCGTAGCCGATGCGAAAGTGACGCTCGGCAGACTGCACGGCTTATTAGACGGATATAAAAGTGCATTCGGCACGGCGATTAAAGATTGGAAAGATGAATGGCTGGCTGAACGGGACCGGCTCGGCAAGGTCACTTTTACACGTGATGCGTTCGAACCGGAAATTAAAAACCATTTCTCGCAGGATGTGTTAAACGAGTATGCCGACGCGCTCGAGACTGAGCTGCCGCAAACAACGGCGCTGTTGACCATCAATGACACGATTCCTGAAGACAGCGTCGTCATCAGTTCGGCGGGATCTCTTCCGGGAGATTTGCAGCGGCTGTGGCATTCCAACGTCCCGAATACGTACCACCTCGAGTACGGCTATTCCTGCATGGGATATGAAGTATCAGGCACGCTCGGCCTCAAGCTGGCTCATCCCGACAAAGAAGTCTATTCACTCGTCGGCGACGGAAGCTTTCTGATGCTGCACTCAGAGCTGATTACCGCGCTTCAATATAACAAAAAAATCAATGTCCTGCTTTTTGACAACTCGGGATTCGGCTGTATCAACAACCTGCAGATGGATCACGGGAGCGGCAGTTATTTCTGCGAGTTCCGCACCGAGGACAATCAGATTTTAAACGTTGATTACGCGAAGGTGGCAGAGGGCTACGGCGCTAAAACATACAGAGCCAATACGGTTGAAGAACTGAAAGCGGCGCTTGAAGATGCGAAAACGCAAGACGTATCCACTTTAATTGAAATGAAGGTTCTGCCGAAAACAATGACGGACGGCTATGACAGCTGGTGGCATGTCGGCGTGGCGGAAGTGTCTGAGCAGGAAAGCGTTCAGCGGGCATACGAAGCGAAAGAGATGAAGCTGAAGTCTGCGAAGCAGTACTAGAGGGGAGGCATCACGATGGGCAAACAAGATATTCTGTGGGGCATCGCTCCCATTGGGTGGCGCAATGACGATATGCCGGAAATCGGAGCCGGGAATACGCTGCAGCATTTGTTAAGCGATATTGTTGTCGCCGGCTTTCAAGGTACGGAAGTGGGAGGGTTTTTCCCTGAACCCTCCGTCCTCAATAAGGAGCTGGCTCTCCGGAACTTGCGGATTGCGGGGAAATGGTTCAGCAGCTTTATCATTCAAGACGGTATTGAAAAAACGGCTGAACAATTTACAGAACACTGTGATTATTTGCAGAAAGTCGGAGCGGATGTCGCCACCGTTTCTGAACAGACGTACAGTGTTCAAGGCTTGGACATTGATGTATTTAAGAAAAAACCGCACTTCACAGATGAAGAATGGGATACGCTGTGCCAGGGCTTGAACCGTCTCGGGAAAATCGCTGACGAATACGGGCTGGATCTCACGTTTCATCATCATCTCGGCACAGGCGTCCAGACGGCTGAAGAAGTTGACCGGCTGATGGATGGAACGGACCTGCGGTATGTCCATTTACTTTATGATACCGGGCATGCCTATATCTCGGACGGAGACTATATGACAATTCTCAACAAGCATATGGATCGGATCAGACACGTTCATTTCAAGGACGCGCGGTTTGACATTATGGAGCGGTGCAGACAGGAAGGCAAGTCATTCAGGCAGTCGTTTTTACAGGGCATTTTTACGGTTCCCGGAGACGGATGCATCGATTTTACCGAAGTGTACCGAACGCTCGTCCGTCATGATTATTCAGGCTGGATCGTCATCGAAGCCGAACAAGACCCGGCAGTCGCCAATCCGCTTGAGTACGCGCTGATTGCGAGAAAGTACATCGACAGTGAACTGCTTGATCCTGCAAATTAGAGGGGGACTTATATGAATAGTGCCAAGGCGGAATCAGCTTTCAGCAAAAGGACCATCGCCGCAGCATTAGCAAATTACATTGATGCAGGTTCCATCGTGGCAGGATCAGCGGGTTTATCTGTGTGGGTCAGCTATTTAAAGCTGTCCGACAGTCAGATCGGATTGCTCGGCGCCTTCAGCGCAAACGCGATATCAGCGGCCATCGGAGCGCTGCTCGGCGGGTATTTGGCTGATAAGGTCGGCCGAAAAGCTGTATACACAAACAGTATGCTCGTCTACGCCTTAGGAATTTGTTTGGTTTTGTTTGGATTCAACTTTCCCATGCTGTTATGCGGATACATGATTATCGGGATTTCTGTAGGCGCGGATATTACGGCTTCATGGACCATTATCGCGGAAAACGCCCCCGAGAAAAACCGGGCGAGGCATTGCGGAGTGGCGCAGGTGGCGTGGGCCGCAGGAGCCGTTGTGGTTCTGCTGTTATCCGTTTTGGTCGGTGACCTCGGGCTTTTAGGAAATAAAATTGTCTTTGCGCATCTATTGGTGATCGCCCTGATCACATATGTGATAAGAAAGCGTTTACCTGAGTCGGATGCCTGGAAAAACAGTGAAGAGCGGCCTGCCGCCGTGAAAAAAACATCTTATTTTGACCTGCTTCAGCCGAAATTTTTCAAGAACATTTTGTTTTTAATGGGTGTGTTTCTCGTATGGAATCTCGCAGCTGGCGTCATGGGATTCTTCATGCCGTACATCTACCAGCAGGTCGGCGGCGTATCCGCAAATACGGCCAACATTCTGCAGATGGCCCTGTTTATCTTCACCGGGCTCGGCGTCGCCTGTATCTTCATGCCTTTTGCAGATCAATATCGGAAAACGGTGTTCGGAATTTGCGCATTTATGGCCGTTGTCGGCTGGTCGCTGTTTTTACTGCCGTTTCAGGGGCTCCCGATGCTGCTTTTGTTTGTTTTAGCGATCGGCATCAATAACGGAGCCGGCCAGCAGGCGAACTACCAGCTGTGGGCAAGCGAGCTGTTCCCGACAGAATACAGAGCGTCAGCACAAGGGCTCATGTTCTTTCTCGTCCGTATTTCAATCGGCATTTGGAGTTTATTTGTGCCGGTCATCATGTCACAATTCGGCATCGGTTTTATGGCCGGTATTCTGCTCATATGTGTGACGGCCAGTATGATCATCGGGCTTGTCTTCGCGCCGAATACGTCCGGCAAGTCGCTTGAACAGATACAGGAGGAACTGTACGGCGCTCCTCAGGACGGCAGCGAGAAAAGAAAGACGAGAACCATTATTTGATTATCAGAAGGAGTGGCGATCAATGAATTTACGTATAGGTGTTATCGGAACCGGTGCTATCGGAAAAGAGCACATCAACCGCATCACAAATAAGCTGTCCGGAGCGGAAATTACCGCTGTCACAGATGTGAATCAGGAGGCCGCGCAGCAGACCGTTCAGGATTTCAATTTGAACGCCTCCGTTTATCCTGATGACGACAGCCTCCTCGCTGCTGAAAATGTGGATGCCGTCTTAGTGACAAGCTGGGGCCCGGCTCACGAGTCCAGCGTTTTGAAAGCGATTCAGCACGGCAAGCACGTGTTTTGTGAAAAGCCGCTTGCGATAACGGCAGAAGGCTGTATGCGCATTGTCGAGGAAGAAATGAAGACGGGAAAACGATTGGTGCAGGTAGGTTTTATGCGCAGATATGACAGCGGTTACGTTCAGCTGAAAGAAGCGATCGATAACCGCGTGGTCGGCGAGCCGCTGATGATTCACTGTGCGCACCGCAACCCGACAGTCGCATCGAATTATTCAACGGACATGGCCGTCGTCGATACGCTCGTTCATGAAATTGATGTCCTCCACTGGCTCGTCAATGACGACTATGAATCCGTACAGGTCATCTATCCGAAGAAATCAAAAAATGCGCTGCCGCATCTGAAAGATCCGCAGATGGTCATCATTGAAACAAAAGGCGGCATCGTCATCAATGCCGAAATCTACGTGAACTGTAAATACGGCTATGACATTCAATGTGAGATCGTCGGGGAAGACGGCGTCATCAAGCTTCCGGAACCGTCAAGCATCAGTTTGAGAAAAGAAGGGACATTCAGCACCGATATCCTGATGGATTGGCAGCGCCGATTTGTGGCTGCGTATGATGTGGAAATTCAAGACTTCATTGATTCGATCCGGAAAAAAGGCGAAGTCAGCGGTCCGACGGCATGGGACGGTTATATTGCCGCGGTGACAACTGACGCGTGCGTAAAAGCTCAGGAATCCGGACAGAAAGAGCCTGTGGCGCTGCAAGAGAAACCGGCATTCTACCAATCATTTACGACTGTGAACAAATAATAGATCGGGAGTGAAAGAAATGAAACTGGCCTTAGATCCATCCATGTACCGCGATGATTTAACGTTAGAAGAAATGGTCTATAAAACGGCGGAACTCGGATACGAATATATCGAACTGTCCCCGCGCGAGGATTTTTGTCCTTTCTACAAATATCCGAAAGTCGATTCAGCAAAAATCAAACAATTGAAGCGCCTTTTAAAGGATACAGGTGTGAAGCTGTCCTCTCTTCTTCCGCTTTACCACTGGGCGGGTCCTGATGAAGACCGTCGACAGGCCGCCGTGCGCAACTGGAAACGGGCGATCGAAATTGCGGTTGAACTTGAAGTGGATTTGATGAACAGTGAATTCAGCGGTTCAAAATATGATCCTTTGACAAGTGAAGAAAAATTTATCAAATCCATGGATGAACTGCTGCCCGTTTTTGAAAAAGAAGGCGTTAAACTCAATCTTCAGGCTCACCCGTATGATTTTATCGAAACGCACAAAGGTGCGATGGATATGATCCGCGCGCTTGATAAGGATTGGATCAATCTTGTCTACTCGACTGCGCATACGTTCTTCTATGATGACGGAAAAGGCGATATTGCGACCATGTTTGATGAAGCCGGCGACCGCCTCACACATGTTTTATTTGCAGATACTTTTAATCATAAAGCGGCGCACGGCCTGCGTTACATCGTCAATCCGCCTGACGCGAAAGTAACGGTTCACCAGCATTTGGACATCGGGCAAGGCGAGGTTGATTTTGAGACGATTTTCAGAAAGATGAGAGAGATGAAATTCGACGGAATTGCGACGAACGCCGTTTTTGCTTGGGTCGGCGAAAGAGCGGATGAATCAAGCCGGACCACGCTTAAGAAATTAAAGGAAGAACTGGGTATGGCATAAGCTGAGTACGGAGTTCGGCGGAGCGGGGCAAAAAAGCCCTCCAGCCGGACTCCCTTCATATCGAAAACGCGGATGGGAGAGGCTGACATGAAACTTTGCTTTAATGAAGCGACTACGCTGGAGAATTCAAACCTGAAACAGGATTTAGAGCTGTGCGAAAAGCACGGCTATGATTATATTGAAATCCGCACAATGGATAAGCTGCCGGAATACTTAAAAGACCATTCACTGGCCGATCTGGCGGAATATTTTCAAACACACCACATTAAACCGCTTGCCCTGAACGCACTGGTTTTCTTCAACAACCGTGATGAGAAGGGCTATAGGGAGATCATTTCGGAATTCAAAAGCATGATGGAAACCTGCAGGACGCTCGGCGTGAAATATGTGGTGGCCGTGCCGCTTGTGACAGAGCGGAAAATCTTGAAAGAAGAGATCAAAAAGAGCAGCGCAGAGGTGCTGACTGAGCTTTCGGACATCGCGGAGCCGTACGGCGTAAACATTGCCCTTGAATTTGTCGGCCATCCGCAATGCACGGTCAATACATTTGAACAGGCGTATGACATCGTGAACGCTGTCGGCCGCGATAATGTCGGACTGGTGTTTGACAGCTTCCATTTCCACGCGATGGGCTCCAATATTGAGAGTTTGAAGCAGGCGGATGGAAAGAAAATTTTCATCTATCATATCGACGATACAGAGGACTTCCCGATCGGCTTTTTAACGGATGAAGACCGCGTTTGGCCTGGACAGGGTGCGATTGACTTAGACGCCCATCTGTCAGCGTTAAAAGAAATCGGATTCAATGATGTTGTCTCCGTAGAGCTGTTCAGACCTGAATATTATAAGCTGACTGCGGAGGAAACGATCAAAACGGCAAAGGAAACAACGGAAGCCGTCGTATCAAAATACTTCATGAAGGAGGCGTGAACATGGCTTTTGTCACCATGAAACATCTTCTTGCAGAAGCGAAACGGGAGCATTATGCAGTCGGCCAATTTAATATCAACGGCCTCCAATGGACGAAGGCGATTCTGCAAGCCGCGCAAAAGGAGCAATCGCCGGTCATCGCCGCGGCTTCCGATCGTCTGGTCGACTATTTAGGCGGATTTAAAACGATTTCCGCCATGGTCGGCGCGTTAATGGAAGAAATGGCGATTACCGTTCCCGTCGTGCTCCATCTTGATCACGGAAGCAGTGCGGAACGCTGCAGACAGGCCATTGACGCCGGATTCAGCTCAGTGATGATTGACGGCTCCCATCATCCGATTGATGAGAACATCGCGATGACAAAAGAAGTCGCCGATTATGCCGCTCAGCACGGCGTCTCAGTAGAAGCAGAAGTCGGCACGGTCGGCGGCATGGAAGACGGGCTGGTCGGCGGGGTCCGCTATGCCGATGTCGCCGAATGTGAGCGGATCGTCAAAGAAACCAATATCGACGCGCTGGCCGCCGCCCTCGGCTCCGTCCACGGCAAATATCAAGGTGAACCGAATCTCGGATTTAAAGAAATGGAGGCTATCTCCCGCATGACTGATATTCCTCTCGTTCTTCACGGAGCATCCGGGATTCCGCAGGAACAGATCAAAAAAGCCATCACGCTCGGCCACGCGAAAATCAATATCAACACGGAATGTATGGTCGCCTGGACAGAAGAAACACGCCGCATGTTTCAGAAAAACGGCGATCTGTACGAACCGCGCGGCTACATGGCACCCGGCATTGAGGCCGTGGAAGAGACAGTGCGAAGCAAAATGAGAGAGTTCGGATCAGCCGGTAAAGCCGTAAAACAGCAGGTCGGCTGATGAGAACGGAAACCGCCAAGATGGCGGTTTTTTTGTGCGGTGTTGCGCCCGTACGCCCGAAACGATTATGATGATGGCAGCAGTGTAAGAAACGGGAGTGGTTCAGTTTGAATAAAATCATGATTGTGGAAGACAGTGAAGACATTCGCGGACTATTGCAGAATTACCTTGAAAAATACGGATATCAAACCGTGGCCGCCGATGATTTCACGGCTGTTCTTGATGTTTTTTTGCGGGAAAAGCCTGATGTGGTGCTGCTTGATATCAATCTGCCGTCTTATGACGGCTATTATTGGTGCCGCCAGATCCGCCAGCATTCTACAAGCCCGATCATTTTCATCTCAGCCAGAAGCGGGGAAATGGATCAAGTGATGGCGATTGAAAACGGCGGAGATGATTATATCGAAAAACCGTTTTCTTATGATATTGTGCTGGCGAAAATCAAAAGCCAGATCCGGAGGGCGTACGGAGAGTACGCCGCCAAGCAGGGAGAGAAAGTGGTTGAATATGCCGGTGTGCAGCTCTTTGTGGAACGGTTTGAACTGCGCTTTCAGGACGAAAAAAGCGAGCTTTCTAAAAAAGAAAGCAAGCTTTTGGAAGTGCTGCTGGAGCGGGGAGAAAAGGTGACGGGAAGAGACCGGCTCATGGAAAAAACGTGGGACACCGATATTTTCGTCGATGATAATACGCTTAACGTGTATATCACGCGGCTCAGAAAAAAACTGCGGGAGCTGAATGCGCCTGTTTCCATTGAATCGGTGCGGGGCGAAGGCTACCAGCTGAGGGCGCTGTCATGAAGCTGTTTCTCCGGTCTCATGCCGTGCTGATTCTGCTTTTTCTTCTTCAGGGGCTGTTTGTTTTCTTTTATTACTGGTTTGCGGGTCTTCATTCTTTTTCCCACCTGTTTTACATATTGGGCGTGCAGCTTCTTATTTTGGCGGGATATCTTGCCTATCGCTGGTACAAAGACCGCGGTGTGTATCATTGGCTCAGCTCGGAGCAGGAAGGGACGGACATCCCGTATCTCGGTTCTTCAGTGTTTTGTTCAGAGCTGTATGAAAAGCAGATGGAGCTGACCCGGATGCAGCACCAGAAGCTCCATGAGACCGAAGCCAAGCTTGACGCGCGGGTGACGTATATGAACCAATGGGTGCACCAAGTAAAAACGCCGCTGTCGGTCATTAATTTAATCATTCAGGAAGAGGATGAGCCCGTCTTTGAACAAATCAAAAAAGAGGTCCGGCAGATTGAATTCGGGCTGGAGACGCTTCTTTATTCTTCAAGGCTCGACCTGTTTGAGCGGGATTTTAAAGTTGAAGCGGTTTCCTTATCAGAGCTTCTCCAATCGGTCATTCAAAGCTATAAACGATTTTTTATTCAATACCGCGTCTATCCGAAAATGGATATTCGCGATGATCATCAGATTTACACCGATGCGAAATGGCTCAAATTTGCGATCGGCCAAGTGGTCACAAATGCGGTCAAGTATTCGGCAGGCAAGAGTGACAGACTTGAGCTGAATGTCTTCCGCGATGAAGACAGGACGGTGCTTGAAGTCAAAGATTACGGTGTCGGCATTCCCTCGCAAGATATCAAGCGGGTGTTTGACCCTTATTACACTGGCGAAAACGGACGGCGTTTCCAAGAATCTACGGGAATCGGCCTTCATCTCGTCAAAGAAATTACGGGCAAGCTCAATCATACGGTGGACATCAGCTCGTCCCCCGGTGAAGGGACATCGGTCCGATTTTCATTTCTTACAAAAATGTAAGACTGCGTTAAGAAAACAACATAGCTCGTTTTGTTTCCCCTTGATAACATGGATTTATGTCAAGGGGATTTTTATGTTAAATGCCCCGGCACTACATGAAAGCAGCCCAGACCAACAAGAATAAAACCATAAGGAGGATTTTCATGGCGAATATGCTTGAAGTCAAACATATAAATAAAACCTATAAAGGACAAGTGTCCTATCAAGCTTTAAAACAAATTTCGTTTTCAATAGAAGAAGGCGGGTTCACGGCGGTGATGGGACCGTCCGGATTCAGGCGATATCCTGATTCACGGAGAAAACCCGCACCTGCTGAAGCGGACAAAGCTCGCTCATTTCCGCCGCAAGCAGCTCGGATTTGTGTTTCAGGATTTCAACCTTCTGGACACGCTGACGATCGGTGAAAATATCATGCTGCCGTTAACGCTTGAAAAAGAAGCGCCGTCTGTCATGGAAGAAAAACTGCACGGCATCGCGGCAAAGCTCGGAATCGAAGACCTGCTCAACAAACGGACGTTTGAAGTATCCGGCGGACAGCGCCAGCGGGCCGCCATCGCAAGAGCGGTCATTCATAAGCCGTCACTCATTCTGGCCGATGAACCGACGGGAAACCTTGATTCCAAAGCGTCAAAAGACGTCATGGAAACGATGCAGAGCCTGAATCAGGATGATCATATCACGGCTTTGATGGTGACCCATGATCCGGTTGCGGCAAGCTACTGCCGCCGCGTCATCTTTATAAAAGACGGCGAACTGTTTAATGAGATTTACCGCGGGGAAAACCGCCAAGTCTTTTATGAGCAGATTCTTGATGTGCTGTCTATGCTGGGGGGAAACGCAAATGACCTTTCTTCAGTTCGCTTATAAAAACGTCACGAGAAACAAAAGGGCCTATCTTGCTTTCTTTTTAAGCAGCGCTTTTTCCGTTTTGATTTTCTTTACCTTTGCGATGTTCCTGTTTCATCCGGCGTTAGATGAACCGACGGGAAACCTTGATTCCAAAGCGTCAAAAGACGTCATGGAAACGATGCAGAGCCTGAATCAGGATGATCATATCACGGCTTTGATGGTGACCCATGATCCGGTTGCGGCAAGCTACTGCCGCCGCGTCATCTTTATAAAAGACGGCGAACTGTTTAATGAGATTTACCGCGGGGAAAACCGCCAAGTCTTTTATGAGCAGATTCTTGATGTGCTGTCTATGCTGGGGGGAAACGCAAATGACCTTTCTTCAGTTCGCTTATAAAAACGTCACGAGAAACAAAAGGGCCTATCTTGCATTCTTCTTGAGCAGCGCCTTTTCCGTTTTGATTTTCTTTACCTTTGCGATGTTCCTGTTTCATCCGGCACTAAAGGAAGGCTACTTGAATAACATCGCCAGAAAAGGCTTAACCGCCGCGGAATGGATGATCTTTGTTTTTTCTTTCTTATTTGTTCTGTATTCAGTTAATGCCTTTTTGAAATCGAGAAATAAAGAATTCGGCATCCTGCTGATGCAGGGCATCACGCCGGGGCAGCTGAGAAAGCTCATTACGGCGGAAAACATGATCATAGGCGTCATGTCGATCGCAGCCGGAATTATCGGCGGATTCATTTTTTCGAAAACGTTCTTTACGGTCGGCGCTTATATTTTAGAAATGGACGCGCTGCCTCTGTATATGCCTTGGAAAGCGCTTGGCATTACGGCCGGCGGATTTCTGCTCTTATTTTTTCTTTTATCGCAGTTCACAATCCTTTTTGTCAGATCAAATACGGTGATCAAATTAATAAAGGGCACTGACAAGATCAAGCCGGAGCCGAAGCCGTCCGTGCTTCTGTCCTTATTCGGCATCGCCTGCCTGTGCGGCGGGTACGGCATGGTTCTGAAAGGCAATGTCCACGGGACCGAGCCGTTCATCATTTTACTGCTTACCGTCATCGGCACGTATTTCTTTTTCAGCCAAAGCAGCATCTGGATTCTGCGCGCGCTGAAAAAGTGGAAAGCCTTTTATCTGCGCGGGAAAAACGTCATTTGGGTTTCTGATCTTGTGTATCGTTTAAAAGACAACGCCCGCCTGTTCTTTATCGTCAGCATTATTTCCGCGGTAGCCTTTACGGCGACGGGCGTGCTCGCGATGTACAAATCGACCGTCGGGGCGGAAGAGTCCGCCTATGAGATGGAGTATTTATCTTTCAGCAATAACCCGAAAGAACAGACTCATTTGAAAGATATTGACCATGAACTGAAAACACACGGCTTTACGTATAAGAAAGACAAAATAAATGTTTCCTATGTCCGCTATCAGGAAGGAGAAACTGTTCCCCCTGTTTACATGATCAGCGAATCGGATGTATCAACATACTTCCATGTCAAGCTGAACGGCCTGAAACATGGTGAGGCTGTCTATTTCCCGGGCACGTATGACCGCAATTTCAAAAACGAAGCGCCGGATCAGCTGAAGCTGCTGAACCAAAAAGGCAAGCCGTCTGACCAAAAACTGACGGTAAAAGAAGTCAAAAAACCGCTGATTTCATTGAATGCCATCATCGCGGTAAACGATCAAACCTTTGATCAGCTGAATTCACTCGGTGAGAAAGCGTCATTATACGGCTACAGCTATGATCATTGGAAAGACAGTCTTGGGATCAGTCAATCCTTGAAAAATGAGATTTACGGCAACTATATCGACGTGCATTCTGATTTTATGGCAAAAGCCGGGACGTACTATGATACGGTGCAGCTGCCGAGCCTGAGTTTATTCATCGGCCTGTTTATCGCGATCGTTTTCTTTGTCGCGGCAGCGAGTTTCTTATATTTCAGGCTGTTCACCGATTTAGATGAGGACCGGGAGCGCTACCGTTCATTGGCCAAAATCGGTCTGAGTGAGCGTGAAATGGCACAAAGCGTGACGATACAATTGGCGATTCTCTTTTTCTTTCCTTTCGTCATTGCCGTCATGCATACGCTGTTTGCTTTGAGAACATTGGCGGTGGAAGGCTATTCCGATGTAGCGGGGCCGCTCAGTCTGACCATCGGAGGGTTTTTCATCTTTCAGCTTCTGTTCTTCCTCGCGGTGCGGACAAGCTATTTGAAAAAAATGAACAAGTAAGGGGAGTGCACAGATGAAAAAAGCATTGGCAATCCTGGCCGTCTTGGCGGCCGCTGCCGTCATATACGGACTTCTCTTTTTTCATAATGATGTTACAGACAGATTTAATCCGTTTATTCACCAGCAAGATGTTTATGTACAGATTGATCGAGATGGCAAACATCTTAGCCCGGGCGGTACTGAGTATACATTAGACGGATATAACGCATCCGGGAAAAAAGAAGAAGTAACCTTTTTCGCCGGGAAAGACCTTCGGAAGAACGCGTATTTGAAGGTGAAGGCGAAAGGAAAGTATGTCGAGACCTGGGAAGAAGTCAGATTTGAAGATATGCCGGGCTCCGTACAGTCAAAATTAAAGTGAACATGAAAAACGGCACAGTGTCATGACTGTGCCGCTTTTTTTACTTTTTATTTTCTTCAGCCCGTTTGATCAGCATGTCGGTGATGATATCCATCTGTTTGCTGACGGCAATCGGGTCATACGGATAGAAGGTGTTGAAATCGTTGATAAAGACACGATTGTTCTTTACGGCATCGAGATTTTTCCAAACGGATGACTCTTTCAGACGCTCAAATGTTTTGCTTTCTCCATTCGGATTGTAATCGGTAATGAACATATAATCAGCCGCATATTGGGGAATGACCTCTTGGGAAACCTGTTTCATGGCGCCCGTTTTCATGATGTCTTTTTCGATTTTGGCCGGCGCTTTCAATCCGAGCGCGTTATAAACGGCTTGGCCGCCGCGGCCGGAATTGTCATTGAAAATCCAGATTTCGCCTTTATCCGTCGTTTCATAAAGGCCGACTGTCTCGTCTTTGCCGATCACGTTTTTGAGGCGCTTTTGATCGGCTTCGGCCTTTTTGTTGAAGTCTGCCATAAAGCTTTTGGCTTTATCCTTCGCCCCGGCAATGTCGCCGAATAGGCTGACCGTATCTTTCGTATTCTTTGCGGTGTTAAAAGGAATGACAATCGTCGGTGCGATTTTCGATAGTTTCTCGTATTGGTCATCCTTCATCAGCACGATTAAATCAGGCTTCAGCTGCATCACTTTCTCCACATTGACGGGATTGCCGATGTCCGTGGTGTTTTTCAGCTGTTTTTTGATAAACGGATTTTTGAAAGCCCATGAGCCCGCCCCGACGACATTTGCGTCAACGGACAGCAGCTCACCTGCATAAAAGTCAGTGACGATCCGTTTCGGATGTGCGGGTATGTCAATATTTCCTTTTGTTGATTCATATGTACGCATGTCTGTCTTTCCTTTGCCTGATGCCGATCCGTTGTTTTCCTTCGCGCCGCTGCAAGCGCTTAATGCGAAAACAAGCAGAAGTGCCAGGCCGATCAGCCATGATTGTTTCTTCATAATGATCCTCCTATTTCGTTGATAATGATTATCATTATTAATATAGCAGGAAGATGTCATTCCGTCTATGTTTTTTATAGAAAACCTTCCTTGATTATCCATGTTATAGTAGTAAAGGAGGAGGAATGAATGTTGATTACGAAAAGAGGGACTTGGTGGGAAGTGCTGCACAGCTGGTGGCTGCTGCTGACTTTCGCGCCGTTTGGGCTGACCGCTTTCTTGGCCTTTTTCTATATCGGCTACCGGGCCAAGAACAAAAAATGGCTGAAATACGGACTTATCTATTTTATTATTTTAGCAATTGCTTTTGTGCTGCCGAGCACGCCGGGCGTGTATATCGTGCTGCCTTTATGGGTCATCTCCATCATCCACGGGCTGAAAGTGCGGGCGGCTTATTTAATACAGCTTGATGTGTTTAAACAAAACGTCGAAGCAAGAGCGTTTGAAGCGGTAAGGCATGAGGCGGAGGAAAAATTCGGCGGAAAACCCGCTCAACGCATTGATCTGACAAAACAGAGATAAAAACAAATGACAAAGCCGGTATCTCGCGCTTTGTCATTTGCATGACCGGCCTATTGCTGGTATGAATGCTGCTGAAACGGTGTGTGATGCTGTGTTTGCGGGAATGAAGAAACATTAGCGTTTGCCATCGGTGCAGGCATGTGTCCGCTTACTTCCTGCTGAAGCTGATTGCACACATTCACGATTTGCTGGCATTTCTGAATGGCCGCTTCATGTCCCTGCAGCGCTTGCTGAATGGTATGAACGGCATGCTGTTCATGGTTAAGCATCTGCTGAAGCATTTGAATGTTTTGCTGTTCCTGCTGGAGCATTTGCTTGTACTGCTGACTGCTTTGCTGTGTCTGCTGAATAAGCTGCTGTGCTGTTTGGCGGCATTGCTGCAGCTGATTTCCACTGTATTGGTTTTGATACATCATGAAGACCTCCTGAAGTGATTGATTTTACACATTTATCATGTGAAAGAATAGGAGAGGCATTCATGCAAGAAAAGAATTCAAATATTTACCTGTTATGTACAGAGCGGAATACAAGGCTCGGGATGGCCTGTCGAGCTTTGTATTCCGGCCCTTTTTCTCAGAAGCCGCCTTCTGTAGCGTGAAAAGGAATATTGAGTCTGTTTTCGACTGCGCGCAGGCGCTGATTCAAACGGTTTAAGCGGCGGGTATGGATTTCAATGGACTGGCTCAGCCGTCTGATCTGCTCATTCATACGCGTGATTTCCCGGTTTTGGCGCTGGTCTTCTTGTGAGAGGCGGGTGAGCTCTCTCGTTTGCTCGGCGTTTTGTCTTTCAAGCTGGGCGACTCTCCGTTCTAAACCTGTCGGCTGCCGCTCTTCGGACTGAGGGGGCGCATAATAATAGCTTTCCTGCTGCTGATACGGCTCATACTCAACGCGGTTCACTTCGTATTCCTGCTGCTGAGGGAAATAGGCAGGCGGGGTGTAGTACTGATATGGGTTCATTCATCATTCTCCTTATCTAGTGAAGTCTTTATACACTATGTAGTCAATTGCACAGTGCCACGGCATCCGCCTAAGTTACAGGCGTAAAAAAGCTTCAAAGGAAGGTGATCATGTTGCGGAACATACGGATTTTCATCATGACGGTTCTTGTTTTCGGATGCGTCATGATAACAGGCTGCTCGCAAAAGAAAGCAGACGATACCCCTTTTTATTACGGGACATGGGATGCAGGGCTGAAGCCGGGCCCGATGGACGGGGTCAGATCTGAAACCGTCACGTTTACGAAAGACAGCGTGCTGACAAAGCAGGTCATTCAAGGCCGCGGCGAGGTTGCCATGCCCTCAGATGTGTACAAGGTGATCTCTCAGAACACGGACGGGACGATCGAGATTGAATACCTCGGACATCCGCACCCCGTCAAAAGCACGTTGAAAAGAGGAAAAAACGATACGCTCATTTGGAAGATATACGGAGAAACAAAAACAATGACAAGAATAAAAACCGGCGGGGAGGATGCACATGAGAAATAAGGCTGCCGACAGACTCGTTTTGACGGGTGTCATCGTACATATCATTCAATGGTTTTCACTGTTATGGTTATTTTTTATGCTTTTTGATCAGTTCGGGCGTTTTACCATTTACAATCCCAATGTCGTAAACGGAAGCATGCAATCTTTTTCATTCTTTGATATGATGCGCGCTCTTCTGTTTTCCGGCACGCTGCGGAATACGCTCCTGCTGTTTCTGTTTGCGGCGCTACTCATTTACATGTGGGTGAACGCTCTGTTTATCCTGCTGGAAATCGTTTCTTATATCATGATCAGGCGGAACAGCCGTTCATTATGGGCATACTTTCCCGCAGCGATGGGAATAAAGCTTGCCCTTCTGGACATAGCGGCCGTCCCTTTCTTTGCGGCGGGGCTGATGCTCTTGAAGCAGAAAACAGATGACGGCGGCGAACAAGCTGACAAGGGGAAAAGACGGCCCCGCATCCGGAGGCAGGCCCGGTTTACGAAGAGAAGGCGGAGAAACTTGTCCGTTTGATTTTTCATTGAAACGAAAAAACGATATGATGAAAGCATAAGAAGAAAAGGATACAAAGGAGATGCAGGATGTACAAGTTAATCGCAATAGATATGGACGGAACACTACTAAACGATCATCATGAAGTGACGGCTGAAGTCCGCGGGGCGCTTGATGCCGCCAAAGCGGAAGGGGTCAATATCGTCCTGTGCACGGGCCGGCCGATCGGCGGCGTGCGTCGGTATTTGGAAGAGCTGAACTTACAGGAAGAAGGCGACTTTGTGATTGCCTATAACGGCGCACTCGTCCAAAATACGTATACAAACGGTGTCGTGGCCGAGCAGTCATTAGGTTATGAGGATTTGAAGTCGCTTTACGAGCTGAGCTTACAGCTGGATACTCCGATGCATTACTTTGACACAGCCAATCTGTACACGCCGAACCGGGATATCAGTGAATACACGGTATACGAATCATACATTACGAAAGTGCCGCTTCATTTCCGCACGATCGATGAAGTGCCGAAGGATATTCTGATTCCGAAAGTCATGTTCATTGACGATCCGGACAAGCTGGAGAAAGCGATCGCTTCCATTCCGGAATCATTCAAAGAAACATACACAATGGTCAAAAGTGCGCCATTCTTCCATGAGATTCTTCACCCGAAAGTCAGTAAAGGAAACGCGGTTAAGCTTCTGGCCGAAAAACTCGGCATTGAACAGAAAGACGTCATGGCAATCGGCGATAACGGCAACGACATGTCCATGATTCAGTGGGCCGGCTGCGGTGTGGCAATGGCCAATGCCATCCCGGAAGTAAGGGAGATTGCCGATTTTGAAACGAAATCAAATAACGAACACGGCGTGGCGCATGCGATTCAGGAGCTTGTGCTGAAAAAATAGGCACCCCATCAGAGGGTGCTTTTTTACCGCGTATTTTGGTGATATGATAAGCGGAGAGGGGAGGCGCGACATGGATCGTGAAAAACAGCAGCTCAGCATAGTTGCGGCAAAACTATATTATCAATCAGATTACAGCCAGCAGCAGATCGCCGAACGGCTTAATCTGTCACGCCCCACCGTTTCAAGGCTGCTTCAGTACGCAAAGGAAAAAGGGTATGTGCAAATTCGCGTCATGGACCCATTTGAGGATCTGGACGAACTAGGCGCGAAGCTGGAAGAAAAATACGGGCTGCTTGAGGCGCACGTCGTCTTTTCTCCAAGCGACGATTACCAGGCCATTACACATTACTTAAGCCGCTATGGCGCAGACTATATGCATAAAACCGTAAAGGACGGCGATATACTCGGCGTAAGCTGGGGGACGACGATGTACCAGATCGCAAGCCGCATGGAGCCGAAGCAGGTAAAGAGCGTTGAAGTCGTGCAGCTGAAAGGCGGCATCAGTCATTCCAATGTCAATACGTATTCGTCAGAAACGATTCAGCTGTTCGCCGAAGCATTTCAGACGATGCCGAGGTATTTGCCGCTGCCGGTTATATTTGACAGCGCCGATGTGAAACAGATGGTCGAGCGGGACAGACATATTAAGCGGATCATTGAAATGGGCAGACAAGCTAATATCGCCCTGTTTACGGTCGGAACCGTCCGGGATGAGGCGCTGCTTTTCAGACTCGGCTATTTCCGGGAAGAAGAGAAACAATTACTGAAAGCACGCGGGGTCGGCGATATTTGTTCGCGCTTTTTTGACGAGGAAGGCAGGATTTGCAGCAGCAGCATTAACGGCAGGACGATCGGAGTCGAGCTCAGCGACTTGAAAATGAAAGAGCGTTCGATTCTGGTGGCGGGCGGCAGCAGAAAATGCAAGGCCATTCACGGTGCCCTGAAAGGAAAGTACGCCAACGTTTTGATTACCGATCAGCATACGGCCAAAAAACTCATTCAAGAATTGTGACAATTCATGAACATAATTTCAATTACCAATTTACATATGTTCAAAACTCGGTTATTCTAAACGTATCCTAGGAAAAAGGAAGTGCATACAATGTCAATTGCAAGTCAAATAGACCATACTGCTTTGAAACCGCATACACAAAAAGCGGATATTTTACAACTGATAAAAGAAGCAAAAGAATATAAATTCGCTTCCGTTTGTGTAAACCCGACTTGGGTCAAACTCGCAGCGGAGGAACTGAAGGGCACGGGAGTTGACGTTTGCACCGTTATCGGATTTCCTCTCGGCGCAACGACATCGGAAACAAAAGCATTTGAAACGAAGGATGCCATCTCAAAAGGAGCCACTGAGGTTGACATGGTCATCAATATCGGCGCATTAAAAGACGGCGATGATGGAGCGGTTGAAGCTGATATCCGCGCGGTAGTTGAAGCAGCTGATAAAAAAGCGCTCGTCAAAGTGATCATCGAAACATGCCTTTTGACAGATGAAGAAAAAGAGCGCGCGTGCCGCTTAGCGGTATCAGCAGGCGCCGATTTCGTCAAAACGTCTACCGGTTTTTCTACAGGCGGGGCAACGGCTGAAGATATCGCTCTTATGAGAAAAACAGTCGGACCGGACATCGGGGTCAAAGCATCAGGCGGCATCAGAACAAAAGCTGATGTTGACAGCATGATCGCTGCGGGCGCGAGCCGGATCGGCGCAAGTGCGGGCGTCTCTATCATGAGCGGCGGAGACAGCGGCAGCAGCGACTATTAATCAGCAGTGCGGAAGCCGAAAGCTTCCGCCATCCTCTTTCTTTGTTGATGCATAAAAAATTGTAAGCGAATACAAATAAAAGGAGAACACATATGAAGTATCTCATCGGAATTATCGGAATCATTGTGTTTTTAGGTCTTGCCTGGCTTGCCAGCAACGGCAAAAAAAGAATCAGAATCCGGCCGATCGCCGTCATGCTCGTGCTGCAGCTGATTCTCGGTTATATTCTCCTCAACACCGGTATCGGGAATTTTCTTGTCGGCGGTTTTGCAAAAGGATTTAACTACTTGCTGGAATATGCATCAGAAGGGATTAACTTTGTATTCGGCGGGCTTGTGAATGCGAAACAGACGACGTTCTTCATGAGCGTGCTTCTGCCGATCGTCTTTATATCCGCTTTAATCGGAATTCTGCAGCATTGGAAGGTCCTCCCCTTCATCACGAAGTATATCGGTCTTGCGTTAAGCAAGGTGAACGGAATGGGGAAAATCGAATCTTACAACGCTGTTGCATCCGCGATTTTAGGGCAATCAGAAGTCTTTATCAGTTTGAAAAAACAGCTCGGTTATCTTACTGAACAGCGCTTATATACGCTTTGCGCGTCCGCAATGTCGACGGTCTCAATGTCGATCGTCGGTTCTTACATGATGATGCTGAAGCCTGAATACGTCGTGACGGCGCTTGTGCTGAACTTATTCGGCGGATTTATCATCGCTTCTATCATTAACCCGTACACCGTCAGCAAAGAAGAGGATTTGATCGTCGTTCCTGAAGAAGAAAAGCAATCCTTTTTTGAAGTGCTCGGTGAGTATATAATGGATGGATTCAGAGTCGCCGTCGTCGTAGCGGCGATGCTGATCGGATTTGTCGCACTCATTGCCCTGGTCAACGGCGTTTTTAACGCGGTCTTCGGCATTACATTCCAGGCGCTGCTCGGATATGTATTCGCGCCGTTTGCGTTTTTAACCGGTATTCCGTGGAATGAAGCGGTGAGCGCCGGAAGCATTATGGCGACGAAAATGGTATCGAATGAATTTGTGGCGATGCAGACACTCTCATCCGGCGATTTCCATTTCAGTGCGCATACACAGGCAGTGGTATCTGTATTCCTTGTCTCATTCGCGAATTTCTCCTCTATCGGAATCATTACCGGTGCGGTGAAAGGGCTGCATGAAAAACAAGGAAACGTCGTCGCGCGGTTCGGGCTGAAGCTGCTGTACGGCGCAACACTCGTCAGCTTCTTGACAGCGGCGATCGTCGGATTGATTCACTGAACATAAATGAAGGACAGGTGATAGATCATGAGAATGGTAGATCTTATTGTAAAAAAACAAAATGGAAAAGAACTGACAACAGAAGAAATTGAATTTTTCGTAAAAGGATACACGGACGGAAGCATCCCTGATTATCAGGCAAGCGCACTGGCTATGGCGATTTACTTTCAGGATATGACAGATCAGGAGCGCGCAGATCTGACAATGGCGATGGTGAATTCAGGGGAAACGATTGATCTCTCCGCCATTGAAGGCATTAAGGTCGACAAGCACTCTACGGGCGGGGTCGGCGACACGACAACTCTCGTACTCGCACCGCTCGTCGCGGCGCTCGGCGTTCCCGTTGCTAAAATGTCCGGCCGCGGTCTTGGCCATACGGGGGGGACCATTGATAAGCTGGAAGCGATCGAAGGCTTCCATGTGGAATTGTCAAAAGATGAATTCATCAAGCTTGTGAATCGCGACAAGGTAGCCGTCATCGGACAAAGCGGCAATTTGACGCCTGCCGATAAAAAGCTGTATGCGCTGCGTGATGTAACGGGTACGGTGAACTCCATCCCGCTGATCGCAAGCTCAATTATGAGTAAAAAAATCGCCGCCGGAGCAGATGCCATCGTGCTTGACGTCAAAACGGGGGCCGGCGCGTTTATGAAAACGGATGAAGATGCCGTGAACCTCGCCAAAGCAATGGTCCGCATCGGAAACAACGTCGGCCGCCAGACGATGGCCGTGATTTCTGACATGTCGCAGCCGCTCGGTTTTGCGATCGGGAATGCCCTGGAAGTACAAGAAGCCATTGATACGTTAAGAGGGGAAGGGCCTGAAGACTTAAACGAACTCGTCCTCACGCTCGGCAGCCAAATGGTCGTATTGGCGAAAAAAGCTGAGACATTGGAAGAAGCGAGAACGAAGCTTCAGGAAGTCATGAAAAACGGCAAAGCGCTTGAAAAGTTCAAAGAGTTCCTGAGCAATCAGGGAGGAGACGCTTCTGTTGTTGACGATCCGTCCAAACTTCCGCAGGCGGCGTACAAAATTGACGTTCCGGCGAAAGAAGCGGGTGTCGTTTCAGAAATCGTCGCTGACGAAATCGGCGTCGCAGCGATGCTGTTGGGCGCGGGACGTGCGACAAAAGAGGACGAAATCGATCTTGCCGTCGGCATTATGCTCCGCAAAAAAGTCGGTGACAATGTCGAAAAAGGCGAGCCGCTCGTCACCCTTTACGCCAACCGCGAAAACGTTGACGACGTGACCGCCAAAGTCTATGACAACATCCGCATCTCAGAAAAAGCGGAAGCGCCGAAACTGATTCATACGCTGATTACGGAATAAGAGAAGAAAGGCACATACCTCATCAGTATGTGCCTTTTTTTATGGCATGGTTTTATCCAAATGAATGTCACGGACGGATTGTTTCGGCTGTTTCTTTCTCAAAAAACGAATGAGATAGCACAGGATCATACAAGGAATTCCGGAGAAGAGGGCGATTCTTTGATTGGGATCAAATGCAAGGCCTACGCATGAAGCGAAACATAAGATCATGGCGGCGATCGGAACGAGAGGGTATAACGGTGTGCGGAAGGTCAGATCCGAGACGCGTCCGCCGTTTTTCACATAATGTTTTCGAAATAACAGCTGAGACAGGGCGATGCTCATCCACACCACGACGCCGGCAAATCCGGCTATTGCCACGAGCACCACGTAGACCGTGCCCGGGGCGGCAATGCTTGAGATCAAGGATATGCAGGAAACGGCCATGCTGGCGAGCAGGGCATTCAGCGGAATGCCTTTCGGCGTGACTTTTTTGAACCGGGCGCTGATCATGTTTTCATTTGCAAGAGACCACAGCATCCGGGTGGAAGCATACAGTCCGGAGTTGGCGACCGAAAGCAAAGCCGTTAAAATCACGAAATTCATGATGTCTGCGGCGTATGGAATTCCGATTTGGGAAAAGACCGCGACAAACGGACTTTCAATCACACCGGCTTCCTTCCAGGAGATCAGTCCGGACAGCACAAAAATGGCGCCGATAAAAAAGATGACCGTTCTCCAGGCGACATTTCGGATCGAACGCGGAATATCTTTTGCCGGATTGGCGGTTTCACCCGCGGTAATTCCGATCAGCTCCGTCCCTGAAAAGGCGAAGCTTACGGAAATCATCGCGATGAAAACCGCAAGAAAGCCGTTCGGAAACAGTCCGCCGTGTGAGGTGAAATTCGACAGCATCGGAGCTTCACCCGAACCGTGCAATGAAATCAAACCGAACATCGCGGCGCCGCCTAAGATGATAAATAAAAGGATGGTGACGATTTTGACGCTGGAAAACCAAAACTCTGTTTCTGCAAACAATTTAACGGAGAATGCATTGGCGGCAAAAAGGAGAGCCGCGAAAATCGCGCTCCACATCCAGACGCTGCTGTGGGGAAACCAGCGCTGCATGAGGATACCGGAAGCTGTAAACTCCGATCCCACCGTCACCACCCAATTCACCCAATACATGATACCGACCATAAAACCCGTGGACGGCCCGATAAACGTTGTCGCATACGTTTGAAATGAACCGGTCACAGGCATGGCTACTGACAATTCTCCGAGACACTGCATGACAAGATACATCATCAAGCCGCCGATTAAGTAGGCGGCGATCGTCCCGCCCGGCCCGGCCTGGCTCAATGTATACCCTGTGCTCAAAAACAGCCCCGTGCCGATGACCCCTCCCAATGAAATCATAAATAAGTGCCTGCTTTTCATCGTGCGCTTTAGTTGATTGCCGCCTTGATCAACATCCATCGTGATCTCCCCCTTTTTGCGTGGCGTGAAAATCTTCCGGCAGCCGAGAGCACGCGTGCCGGATTTGACTTTAACGTGACAATTTAAATCCCTTTAATGCATGTAAAATGACGTGTGCGGCTGCCCGGCTTGTCATATCGCGAAAATCAAGTGTCGGATCAACCTCAACGATCTCAATACCCGAGATGTCAGCCTCCTGGGCTAAAAACCTGACCGCCTGAAGCAGTTCTTCGGTATATAGGCCTCCTGGGCCGATCGCGGGGCAGCCGGGCGCATGAGCTTGATCCAGCACATCCATATCAACCGAAATAAAAATGGCGTCGGCTCTTTTTTGAACGGCCGGCAAGACCTCTTGTATCGTTCGGAGGAGCCCTTTCTCCCGGATCATCTCCATTGTATGCACGTCTGCCTGCCGCTCTTTTACATATTGTTCATATGCCAAGCTGTTGCTGAACTCCCTGATTCCAAGCTGAATCAGGTTTTGTCCGCTTATGATATTTTCATCTAACAGCCGGCGGAATGGCGTGCCGTTTGTCGGCCCTCCGTCTTCTGTGTTGCGGACGTCGTGGTGGGCGTCGAATTGAAAGACGGCTGTTGTTCCTTTCGTTTCCGCAATGGCTTTAATGGTGGAATAACTGATGGAGTTGTCGCCGCCGAGAATGACGGGCACCCAGTCAGGCTGATCCGTCAGAATGTCATGAATGGTCCGATAAATGTGTTCGTGAGATGTGACGACATCCGTGACGTGAATCTGAATATCGCCGATATCGTACAGATGGTCAATGACATGCTCCCGCAGCTCTGCGGAATATGCGGAAATGCCGCCGAGCGCCCGGCGGATCGCACCGGGGGCAAAGCAGGCGCCGGAATGGCTGATTGACGACTTAGAAAGCGGAACGCCTATCAAAGCCGGCCCTTTGATCGTTTGTCCCGCCCACGCTTCCGTCACATCGCCGATCCTTGTCACATGGCGGTCGTTGAAGAGAGAGCCGGCTTTTTGCAGAAACGGATACTTATCCAAGAGCGGCTCCCTCCCTTGAAACGACCGTCTTTCCGTTCTTGATGACACGGCGGACATGATTGACGCCGTAATGATACGGGATATACATGTAATTCGGCGCTTCCCAAATGACAATGTCAGCCGCCCGTCCGGCTTTAATTTGTCCGGCCTCTTCGCCTTTTCCGATCGCATACGCGGCATTAACGGTGACAGCATGCCAGATTTCTTCTGCGGTCATTTTTAAATGAAGCGCGGCAATCGACATGATGAGCTGGAGATTTTCCGTCGGTGAGCTGCCCGGGTTGAAGTCAGTTGCCAAACTGACCCGTACGCCCGCATCAATCATCTTCCGGGCTCTCGCGTAAGTGTGATTGCCGAGATAGAAAGTCGTGCCCGGCAGCAGGACGGCGATCGTTCCGGACTCCGCTAGCTTTTCGATGCCTTCGTCAGATGCCCCCACCAAATGATCGGCAGAAACAGCATGCAGTTCTGCCGCCAATTCCGCGCCGCCGAGCGGGTCAATCTCATCAGCATGGATTTTCAGGCCGAAACCAGCTTCAGACGCCTTTTTCAGGTAGTCCCTCGACTGGCTGACGGTAAAGACGCCTGTTTCTGTGAAAATATCGGCAAATTGCGCGAGGCCTTTTTCTTTTATTTCAGGCAAAAGCTGCAGCATGCGATTCAGAAATTCGTCAGGGCTGTTCCGGTACTCAGGCGGAATGGCGTGTGCCCCCATAAAGGTCGTGACAAGGTCGACCGGCTGGCGCCTGCCCAGTTTTTTCGCTGCGGTCAGCTGTTTCAGCTCCGTGTCTTTGTCGAGTCCGTACCCGCTTTTTACTTCCGCGGTCGTGATGCCGTATGACAGCATGCGTCCGAGGTGAAAAAGCGCTTTTTCAATCAGTTCTTCTTCGGAAGCGGCTTTCGTGTCTTTGACCGTTGACAAAATACCGCCGCCTTGCGCCAGAATATCCAAATAGGACATGCCCTGAATTTTTAAATTCAGTTCTTTTTCCCGGGACCCTCCGAATACAAGATGGGTATGGGGATCGACGAGGCCGGGGGTGACGAGCCGTCCCCCGCAGTCGATGATGTCTCTTGCCTCGTATCCTTCCTCCGCTCCTTGATGTCCGGCAAAAACAATGCGCCCGTCGGAAATGCCGATGACGGCATCTTCCGTGACACGAAGATCCTGCATGCTTCCGCCTGATCGGGGGCCGCCGGATTCCATTGTCAGCAGCTGGCCGATGTTGGTGAGTATGGTATCTATTTGTTTCGGCATGTTACCGCTCCTTTTTCATCGGTATCATAATGTCTTGTTCCTCGGCGACTTGAGCCGCTTTTTCATAACCTGCGTCCGCATGGCGGATGATGCCCATTCCCGGGTCGCTTGTCAGAACGCGGGAAAGCCGTTGTTCCGCAAGGATGCTGCCGTCAGCGACCGCGACCATTCCCGCGTGAAGGGAATACCCCATGCCGACGCCCCCGCCGTGGTGAAAAGAAACCCAGCTTGCGCCTGAGGCCGTGTTGATCAGCGCGTTCAGCACCGCCCAATCGCCGACCGCGTCGCTTCCGTCTTTCATCGCTTCTGTTTCCCGATTCGGAGAGGCGACAGATCCGCAGTCTAAATGGTCTCTTCCGATGACGATCGGGGCTTTCAGCTCGCCGTTTCTGACCAATTCATTGATGGCGAGCCCCATCTTTTCCCGTTCACCGTAGCCGAGCCAGCAAATACGGGACGGCAGGCCTTGGAATGTGACTTTTTTCTGTGCCATGTCAATCCAGCGGTGAAGGGCTTGATTTTCTGGAAACAGCTCTTTTAATAAAGCGTCCGTGCGGTATATATCTTCAGGGTCTCCCGACAGCGCGGCCCAGCGGAACGGCCCTTTTCCTTCACAAAATAAAGGCCGGATGTAGGCGGGAACGAATCCCGGAAAGTCAAAAGCATCGGCGAGACCCTCATCTTTGGCAGCCTGGCGGATATTGTTGCCGTAATCAAAGACGACGGCACCTTTTTTCTTGAAGGCGAGCATGGCTTCCACATGCTTTTTCATACTCTGCTTGGAAAGCCTTACGTATAATTCAGGCTGATCCCGGCGCAGGCGGTCAGCCTCTTCAAGTGAGTATCCTGCCGGAATATAGCCGATCAGCGGGTCGTGAGCTGAAGTCTGATCGGTCACGATGTCAATATGGACGCCGCGGTTCAAAAGCTCATGATGCACCTCAGCCGCATTACCGAGAAGGCCGATCGATAAAGACTCTCCGGCTTGTCTGGCTGCTTCGGCCCAGCGCAGCGCTTCGTCAATTGATGCTGTTTTACGGTCGCAATAGTTTGTTTCAATGCGTTTATCAATCCGTGTTTCATCCGCTTCAACGGCGATGACGACGCCATCATTCATTGTGACGGACAGCGGCTGGGCGCCTCCCATTCCGCCAAGTCCGGCCGTCAGCGTAAGGGTTCCTTTCAGACTGCCGCCGAAATGCTGTCTCGCAAGCTCGGCAAAGGTTTCATAGGTGCCTTGCAAAATACCTTGTGAGCCGATATAAATCCAGCTGCCGGCCGTCATCTGCCCGTACATCATCAGCCCTTTTTTCTCAAGGTCATGGAAATGCTCCCAATCCGCCCATTTCGGCACGAGAACCGAATTGGCCAGCAGGACGCGGGGCGCGCGGCTGTGCGTGCGGAACAGTCCGACCGGTTTTCCGGATTGGATCAGCAGTGTTTCATCATCTTTTAACATTTTGAGGGAACGCTCAATCGCGTGAAAAGCATCCCAGTTTCGTGCGGCCTTGCCTATGCCGCCGTATACGATCAGATCCTCCGGTTTTTCGGCAACCTCCGGGTCAAGGTTGTTTCGGAGCATGCGGAGCACGGCTTCCTGCTCCCATCCTAAGCATTCAAGTTCGGTGCCGCGGCCGGCGCGGATTGATTTCTTTACATCAGTCATCTTGTAAGTCCCCCTTCATTGGTCATCAGTTTTTGGTGATGCTCATTCGGCAGAAAAGACTCCTTCTTCAGCCAGTCACTCAGATGCTCGATGTCATAAGAAAACACGCGGTCTTCTTGTATGGACGGCACGATGTTTCTCATTTCGTGATAGAGCTGTTTTGTGTACGAGGCGCAATGTTCCGCACCCCGGTACTCCACGGCCTGCAGCGCGCAAATGGCTTCAACGGCAAGCACCCGTCTCGTATTCGCAATGATCTGGTAGGCGTGCCTTGAGGCGATGGTTCCCATGCTGACGTGATCCTCCTGGTTTGCCGATGAAGGAATGGAATCGACACTGGCGGGATGGGCCAGGGTTTTATTTTCTGACACGAGGGAGGCCGCCGCATATTGCATGATCATCGCTCCGGATTGTAAGCCGGGCTGCGGGCTCAGAAAAGGCGGCAGGTCATTCAGCTGCGGATTCACAAGCCGTTCGATCCGGCGTTCAGAAATATTCGCAAGCTCGGCCGCCGCCACTTTGAGAAAATCCATGGCAAAGGCGATCGGCTGTCCGTGAAAGTTTCCGCCTGAGATGATTTTGGCGCCGTCTTCGAAAATGAGCGGGTTATCTGTCGCGGCATTCATCTCAATTTCTAATTTTTCTTTTACATACGCTAATGTCTGCCATGATGCGCCGTGGACTTGAGGAATACAGCGGATCGAATAGGCGTCCTGGACACGCAGCTCCCCTTGGACGGTCGTCAGCTTGCTGTCTGACAAGTAATAGCGGATTCGCTCTGCGACATCCATCTGTTCCTGATAACCGCGGGCGGCATGAATGTCCTCGTCAAACGCATCGATAATACCCTGAAGGCCTTCGATCGTTAAGCTCGCGATCCGTTCCGACTGATAGGCCAGCTTTTCGGCCTCGAGGTAAGCGATCAGTCCCATCGCGGTCATGGCCTGCGTTCCGTTGATCAGCGCGAGTCCTTCCTTAGAGGTCAGGACGGCCGGCTGAAGGTTTGTCTGTTCTAAAGCATGAGCTGTCGGCATCCGGGCCCCTTCGTAAAAGACTTCGCCTTGACCGATAAGCGCCAGTGCGAGATGAGAAAGCGGCGCCAAATCCCCGCTCGCCCCCAGTGACCCTTGCTGCGGGATGACCGGGTGAATGCGATGATTGAGATACGAAAGCAGTTGATCAATCAGCTCAGTCCGCACGCCGGAAAAGCCTTTCAGCAAGGCATTGGCTCGCAAAAGCAGCATGGCCCGCGATACAGATTCCGGAAACGGATCACCGACGCCGCACGCGTGAGAAAGAATCAGATTCAGCTGCAGATCCGCAGCGTCTTCTTTTTGAATCAGCACATCGCTGAACTTGCCGAATCCCGTCGTAATCCCGTAAATGGTCTTCTCTTCCTGAACGATCCGTTCAACCGCCGCCCTGCTTTTTTTCACACGTTCCATGCTTTCGGCAGATGCTTGAACCTCTTCAAAATCAAACAGCACACGCTGGGCATCTGCGGTTGTCAGTGAGGAACCGTCTAATGTCACCATCATTTCAACCCCTTTTCCTTTACTTTGGTAAAGCGCCCATACAAAAAGGAGCTATGCCATGAAAATGATATTTCACGCATAGCCCCCTATCATCTGAAATCTATGGGCTGATTCATATGTGATTAATTCCGACTCCGAATGTTTCGTGCTCAAGCCCCTTAATCGGAGCTCCGATCGTGCCGTAAAGTGAAACGGCGATCCAATCGCCTTCCGCCTCGCTTTCATACGGATTTCCCCGCAAGACAGCAAACTTCAGGCCCACGGTACGAAGCAGCGAGCCAAGCAGCATTTCGCCCCTCGTCACTCCGTGCAAAGCTTCCATTGTGGCATGATACAGCGCATGTGATTCGCGATAACCCTCAGATTGAATGACACCGCTCTTTTTGGAAGCGGTTTCAATCGCAGCTACCACTTTATGCGCATCCATTGAACCCACCCTGCCGAGACAGACTTTCCAGCCGTCCTGTTCCAGCCGTCTGATCTGCTGGTTTTCTTCAGTCTCATGAAGCAGAAGAAGGACGGACAAGCGCCCGATGCGGCGGTCTTTGTGTAAGGTCATATATGCTTCACTCAATTCTTAAATATTCTGATAACTAGTAACTGTTTTTTATATTAAGTGTTTGCGAATCAGAAGTCAAAACTTTTTTTCCAGTCTTTCACAAATCAGATTGCTATCGAAGTAAAGCGGTACATCGTGAAGCCGGCGATGTTGATCACATATTTCCGCCAGCCGCATCATAAAATGGAGCGTTGTCTTGAAAGCGTTTTAAGAAAAGAAGAGAGCGAGGAGATTTCAGAAAATGAAAACCAGTTTCTTTCGTGTGTGCCTGGTCTCAGCAGCGGTCATCGGGTTCACTCTGCCGCAGGCAAAAGCCCAGCATCCGGTTTTTTCAGAGGTCAGCGTGCATGATCCGTCCGTCATCAAAACAGGCGATACATATTATGTATTCGGCTCGCATTTGGCTTCCGCCAAGTCGAAAAACCTGATGCAGTGGCAGCAGATATCTTCAAGCGTCAATCCCAATAATCCCCTGATCCCGAATGTCTACACCGAATTAAAAGAGACATTCGACTGGGCCCAGTCTGATACGCTGTGGGCGCCGGACGTCGCCCAGCTGTCTGACGGGAAATATTACATGTACTATAACGCCTGTAAAGGAGACTCGCCGCGATCCGCTCTCGGTGTCGCCGTGAGTGACAAAATCGAAGGACCCTACAAAAACAAAGGCATCTTTTTGAAATCGGGCATGGAAGGAAAAAGCGAAGACGGCACGACGTATCATGCAAACGTTCACCCGAACGTCGTAGATCCGCAAACGTTTTTTGACCATAAAGGCAAGCTCTGGATGGTGTACGGCTCTTACTCCGGCGGGATTTTTATACTGGAAATGAATCCGAAAACCGGTTTCCCGCTCCCGAACCAAGGATACGGAAAAAAACTGCTCGGCGGAAATCACAGCAGAATCGAAGGCCCGTACATCAGCTACAATCCGGAAACGAAATATTACTATCTGTATCTGTCATTCGGCGGACTTGACACAGCCGGCGGTTACAATATGCGTGTGGCGCGCTCTAAAAATCCGGACGGTCCGTACTATGACGCCGCAGGTCATAACATGCTTGATGCTAAAGGAAAAGACGGCAGTTTCTTCGACGACAAAGCAATTGAACCGTACGGGGTTAAACTCATGGGCGGCTATAGCTTCGCCTCACAATCTGAAAAAGGCACGGGCTACGTATCGCCGGGACACAACTCCGTGTTTTACGACGGGAAAACGAAACGATCATACCTCATTTTCCACACCCGTTTCCCGAACAGAGGAGAAGAGCATGAAGTCAGAGTGCATCGGCTGTACATGAACAAAGACGATGGCCCGTTGCAGCGCCATACCGCTATGCGGGAGAACCGGATTCACACATATCGGCGGCCGCTGCATCCGGAACCTACAAACTCATCCAGCACGGAAAAGACATCACAGCTACGATCAAAACCCCAAAAAACATCCGGCTTAACAACGACGGCACCATTTCCGGGGAAATGACCGGAACCTGGACAATAATGGACAGCAGCAAAGCCCGAATCAACCTGAACGGCACAAATTATGACGGCGTCTTCCTGAAAGAATGGGACTCAGCGAGAGAGAAGGAAGTTGTGACGTTTAGTGTGCTGAGCGGTGATGGGGAGGCTGTTTGGGGAGTGAAGTGAATTAGCACCTACTCCATTTTGGAGGGTGCTTTTTTCTTGCTAATTAGGAGAATGACCTTCTATTGCTTTTAATAAACCATTTGAATTATGATGGATTCAACCTCTATCGTTTACAGTGAACAGTATAAAATTGAAGAATTTGAATACATACCTAAGAAAAAACGAAAGGAAGTTTAATTTTGAAAAAAACAATAAAAGTAGCCGCCGCAGTCATACAAAATGAAAATAATGAAATTCTATGTGCTCTACGTTCTCCAACAATGTCTCTTCCTAATCTGTGGGAGTTTCCTGGTGGAAAGCTTGAAGAAGGGGAGAATGCACGAGAAGCACTTGTAAGAGAAATTGAAGAGGAACTTGATTGTAAAATTGTTGCGGGCGATGTGATAGCCGATATTCATCATGAATATGAGAAGGTCATCGTCAATTTAATTTCAATAAAAGCGAAGATTGTATCAGGGGAGCCGGTAGCAAAAGAGCATGCGGAATTCAGATGGGTGCCTATACGTGAGCTAAAATCACTAGAGTGGGCACCCGCTGATCTTCCGACCGTATCTGCCTTAATTCGTTAAATCCACATACAAGTTTTCTGGGACAGGCTGATGGAGCTTCCATTTGACATTCATTGGCTTGTCTCCGTGGCTTGATACGTAATCCGCTTCTCCTACATAAATAAATGGTAAAGTGATGTTGTGCATTTCAGTGAATTTCCTCACAAATAAATGAATATGGTATCCTTTTTCCTTATGGTGAATAAAGTTTTGCCCTACGCTTGATGTATGTGAGGTTTGGTTTTGACTTTGCCAGTGAAAATGGCTAGGATCAATAAAATAATCTTTATATAGCAAATGATCTTCTACTTTTTCTGACTTATTCAAATTGATAAAGATTAAATAGTGATTTTTAACTCTACGTACACCCTCTCGCCAAGTCCCTTCCTGATCAGTTGACTGAAAAAGATAAATGAGCTCATTTCTTGTATAGGTTTGATACATTGTAAGCTTAATCTCTTTTGAAGCAAGGGCGTCTATATTGTTCATACGTCTAAATTCAATCAGTCCATAGTGGACGCGCTCCTTAATATACGGTCCGAATAATGGATCGTTTAATATCTCGCTCACTTCTGGATCTAACTTGAATGTATCACCTTGTAATGTACCAAAGCACCAATTCTGTTTTTGATCTGATTTCGTTAAACGCTCCATTGCTCGCTGAATGAGGTCATCATGTGTATCTGTTGTGATTTGAATATGAAACTGTTTTTCTAACGATTCTTTTACATCTTCTATTGTGATGATATTTTTGTGAAAACCGCTCTGTAAAATTAACCATTCATAAGGCCATTTAATAGGTAATTGCTGTTCTAATTTTGCTACTATCCCTACAACCAAGGGGTTATTGAGAATTCCTTCATCTGTAGCATTCAAATCGTCCATTTTCTTTTTGGTCTGTACCCACGATTTGTATTTCTTTATAAAAAAGGTAAGCCCAGGTGCCTGTTCAGAGTATAGAAAATCAATTAATTCTGGAGAGCGTCCGAGCTCTTGTTTAAATTGCTTGTATAACGTTTTCAGCATGGCATCTGAATTTAGTTTAATATGATCGATCTTATTTAAAATTTCTTTCTTCGTTACGGCTGAAAGGTCAACATAAGATCCTCCAGGTAAATCTGAAAACTCATGCGTCACGGCCACTCGGAGGGAATCTTTATCAAACGATTTTTGGCTTGTTTGTCCAGATAGTGCGAGTGGAATAACGAATGACTTTTGATAGTTTCCGATAAAATCCAGTATCGTTACAAACTCTTTGTCGTCAGTTTTTCTAAGTCCCCGTCCTAATTGCTGAATGAAAATCGTTGGTGATTCTGTTGGTCTAAGGAACAATAGTAGATTGAGTTTTGGAATATCTATTCCTTCGTTGAAAATATCTACTGTAAATATAAGTTCTAAACTGTGGTGCGGGTCCTCCAAATGACGAATGACCTCTTGTCTTTTTGCAGGAGAATCATTTCCTGTTAAGTAAGTTGTATAAAATCCCAATTTATTAAATTCATCACTCATGTATATTGCGTGTTCGACGTTTGTACAGAAACCTAAGCCAACCATTTTCTCGCCGTGGAATCCATACATGTTGATCATCTTAATGATATATTCTACTCGTTTATGAGTTTTTAAATGATCTACTAGCGATTTCTCTTCGTACAGTCCATTTTTCACTTTTACTTTTTCGTAATCTACAGTGTGATCTGAAATTCCAAAATAGTGAAATGGTGCAAGTAGCTCTGCCTTTAGAGCATCGCGGAGTCTAATTTCGTAAACAACATTATGATCACAAATCTGAAGCACATCTTTACCGTCAAGACGCTCTGGTGTTGCAGTTAAACCTAATAAAAACTTTGGTGTAAAGTAGTTTAAAACAGCTTGATAGGTAGATGCTTCTGCATGATGGAATTCATCAATCACAATGTAGTCAAATTCATCTGTTGAAAAGGATTCCAATGTTTCTTTTTTATGTAGCGTTTGTACAGTGCTAAATAAAAAACGCTTATCTCTTTCTTTTTTCGTTCCAGTCAATAAACCGAAATCTTCATGATTATTGGTGACTTTCTGGAATGTTTCGATTGCTTTTGTAAGTAACTCTTCCCGGTGGGCAAGAAAAAGATATTTATTTGGTTTAAATTGCTCAAAATCAAATGCTGCTAAAAATGTTTTTCCGGTTCCAGTGGCGGCGATGATGACTGCTTTTGTCTCCCCTTCGTTTCTTGTTTTTTTAAGGTTTCGTAACGCTTCCTTTTGCATGGCATTCGGGGACATTTTCGTTTTGTAAAGAGAGTTTTGAGCAGCAAAGGAAGCACTTACCTTTTGGCTTCCTGCTTGGAATTCCTCATAGGCTTGTAAAAATTGTTCGTCAACAGGCTGTGTCTTTTCATTCCAAACAGTGTCAAACAAATCTTTTGTTTGTTGATAAACGGGGAGATATCTGGTTTCAGGTAGTCTAACATTTAACTCATACCCGGTCGTAAGGGCAGCTTGTGATAGATTTGAAGATCCTACAATGACACTATGCTGTCCAGAACAGCGTTCAAATAAGTATGCTTTCGTATGGAAAGATTTTTTATATTCATTTACAATTCTCAACTCAACATTTTCAAATTGAAGAAGATGTCTTAACGCCTTCGGTTCTGTAATACCCATATAGGTAGATGTAATGATGCGTACAGGGACATGTCTTTTAGCAAGCTCCTGAAGCGGAGGGATCAAAAGCTGAACACCAGACCACCTTGTAAAACTAACCATAAAGTCTACCCGATCCGCCGTTAACATCTCGTGTTTTAATGCTTTGAAAAAGTTATCATGAGTTTGATGATTTCCTAGCAGTTTCAGACGATGTAGAGAGAATTCCTCTGAAATAGGAAGTTCCATTTCGTTTAAACTATAAAGCACTGTGGAAAGTGGTAATGAAAAATTCGTATGTTGTCCAAGCTGAGAGGCAACTTTCTCGCTCAGCTGAATCGCTTGTTCATATTGATCTTGATCCACAAGTGTTTGAAATGTCTCGCTCAGTTGTTTTGCCGTATGTAAAGTCAAAACCTCTGCATATTCTTTAGGGCTAACCGGTTGAATGCGATGTGATGTTGGATAAAGTTTTTGTTGTTGCTGAATTTCCTCATGGAAGCCTCTATGATTTCTCATCATAATCTCCTTTTTTATATCAATAATTCCATTTTATCACTACTCTTACCAATAGGTAATACTAAAAAGAAGAGAATAAAGTCCTATTTATTAAGCGCTTAAAAAATAACGCTGAGGTAGTTTGGTTTGGTATAAAGACGTCATCGCCACAAACGGAGAAAGTCTGTAAGCGCAATGTTCCGGAGAAAGCCGGCAAAATTGACATTCAGCAAAGAGAGGAGGACAATAAAAGCAGAAAGGCGGGATTCATATGTTTAAAAAAATTCTTGCAGCAGTAGACGGTTCAGACATGAGCAATAAAGCCCTGGACGCAGCGATCCATCTGGCGAAAGAACAGCAGGCTGAACTCACCATTCTCTATGCGGGACGTGAAGCCGTTGTCTCCACATCAGCTTTAACCGGGATTGTCTATGTTCCGGAAAACTTCATTGAAGACATCAAACATGAAGTCGAGCAAAAAGGAGCGGCCATTCTGGAAGATGCCAAGCAGAAAGCGGCTGAAAGCGGAGTAAACGCGGAAAGCCTGTACGTCCAAGGCGAACCTGCGCATCAAATTTTAAACATAGCGAAAGAACAGCATTTCAATCTGATTGTCGTCGGAAGCCGCGGAATCAGCGGATTTAAAGAAATGATGCTCGGAAGCGTGAGCCATAAGGTCTCACAATTGTCTCCTTGTCCTGTACTGATCGTTCATTAAACAGAAGACCCTGCTGATGCGGGGTTTTTTTCATGAGAAAAGACCGCCGGTTTTCGAAAAATAGGGTGAAATCTTCCTCTGAATCAAGTAAAATGGCTGTTAGTATTTGTCTGAATAAACAGTCAATGATATGGAGGAAGCAAATCAATGCAAGCTGAACAAACATCAAATGCCGTCATCAAAATGGTCATTTCCATGGTCATTTTCGGATCAATCGGCTTTTTCTCGGAACATACGAATGTGCCTTCAATTGAACTGGTCTTTGTGAGATGTCTGTGCGCTTCATTGTTTCTGGGCGTTTGCTGGTTTGGTTCCGGACGGTACCGCACCGAACAATGGAACCGGCGGGAGGTGCTGCAGACACTGGCCTGCGGATTTTTTCTCGTGCTGAACTGGGTGTTTTTATTTAAATCGTTTGAGGAGACATCAGTGACGATAGCGATTTCCGTTTATCATTTGGCTCCGGTTCTCGTCCTTCTTCTGGGGAGCCTTATATACCGGGAGAAACTGCATATTGTGTCCGTCAGTTCCATCGTAATTTGTTTTCTGGGCACCGCTCTGATTTCCGGCATCAACGGAAATACATCATTTTCTCAGCTGATGGGATCGGGTATTATTTGGGCCGTGCTGGCCGCCCTTTTTTATGCTTTTACGACACTGGCCGGGAAAGGCATCAACAGTCTCAGTCCATATGCGGTCACCTGTTTGCAGACCGGGTTGGGCGTTATCATTCTTCTCCCGTTCGTCCGTTTCGGCGCTTTTTCTGATTTGTCGCATGTGAACTGGATCATGATTGTGTCGACCGGTATCATCCATACGGGAATTGTGTATTTGCTCTTTTTTGACAGCTTGCGGTTTTTATCCACCCGGTTTATTTCAATCATCGTATTTCTTGATCCGGCGGTGGCGATTGTGCTTGACACCGTATTTACGGGATTTCGCCCCGACCTTTATCAATCTTTGGGGATTGTGTTGATTTTTGCTGGAATGGCGCTGTCCCTGATTCGAAAGCAAAAAGCCGTGCCGGCGGAAACTCAGGCAGACAGCACCCGTATATAGGCGGCCGTACCGGCTGCTTTTTTTATTTTGGGGCTTTTCAGCCATAACGAAAAAGCAGACAAACAGATCATGGAAAAAGAGGATAGTAATTGTATAATACTTCTTGTGTTTACAATTTAAGAAATTAAAGGAGTGAAGGGCATGATAAAAAAGACGCGTCATCTCGCTTTCTTGGCTGCATTCGGATTTGCGCTTTGTCTGGCCATCGTATGTTCCGCATCAAAGCAGGCAGAAGCGGCAGCGGCTTATCCGGATGTGATGCAGGGACTTACCGGATTCGCGGGCAATGCGAAGGATCATAACGGAAAAGCAAAATCCGCCGTATCGGGCGGCCAGGGCGGCCCCGTCGTCTACGTCAGCAATCTCAATGATTTGAAAAACAATGCGGGCGGAACGGATCGCAAAACCATCGTCATCACAAGTGATATTTCTTCCCCGGGTAAAGCCGTCGTGACAGTCGGCGCCAATAAAACCATCGTCGGCTCTTATACCAGCCACAGGCTGACCAACATCTATCTGACCACCGGCTCCGGCTCAAACAATGTGATTTTCAAAAATCTCATTATCAGCCATAGTGCCGCCATTACGGGCAACAACGACATTCCGATGTACATAGCGAACGGACAGAATTACTGGATTGACCACGTGTGGTTTGAAGGACACAGCTACAATCCGAACAGCCACAGTGATTTGGGAAAGCTTCTGTATGTCGGCGCCAAAGCGGATTTTGTGACGCTGTCTAACTCTAAATTCACAGACCATCTGTACGGGCTGATTCTCGGTTATCCGAATGATGATAACGAAGGACGCAATTATATCGGCTATCCGCATATGACGATCACCAACAACTATTTTAATAACGTCTATGTGCGTTCACCGGGCCTGATGAGATACGGCTATTTTCACGCGAAAAACAACTATGTGACCAATTTCAATTTAGGATTCACCATTCATACAAACGCGACTGTCTTCTCAGAAGCCAACTATTTCGGTAACGGAAATGAAAAAGGCGGAATGATAGACGACTACGGGACGGCCCAATTCACCGACACCGGTTCATTCCCGTCGCTCAAGGCCCCGAAATCACCGCGCACCGGCTGGAATCCGAGATCAAATTACAGCTACGGCACCCTTTCAGCCCAGGACGCCAAAAACTTCGCCCAATCTTACGCGGGAGCGCAAAATACAAATCTCCGCTATCCATAATACGAAAAACCGCCGGCTGCCGGCGGTTTTTTTTATATGAATAAAAGGTTCAAAATTCCTATAATCCTTAAAATAACCTTAAATACCTAGGAAAATATTGATAAACAATTTCAATAATATTACTATTGTTAAGCCTATATTACAAAAGGAGGAGGGAAACCTATGAAAATAGGAAAAAAGAACAAGTGGAAAAAGTGGTTGGCCGGCACTCTTGCGGCCACGCTGATGATTTCCATTGCGCCTGCCGATGTGTTTGCGGCAGAAACGCGTGAAAAACAAGATCAAGCGAAAACCGCCGCCATTCCGGCCGCAGACCCGGAAAAAGATCTTCCGGCGGAAAAAGCATCTGAGCAGATGCCTTTTGATCAAAAAGATATCAATCAAGACGGTGAGATCACGTCTGAAAGAACTGAGAATTCAAAGCTTTACTATGAAGGCGAGGGTGTGTACAAACAGGAAATCTACACAGACCCCATTCATACGAAAGAAACCGCCAATGCGGACTGGGAAGACGTTTCCCCTGAATTGAAAACCGGCTCAAAGGAAGTCGGAACGGAAAATACAGTGCTGAATTCCGATTTTCTGAAGCAAATGAAAAACGGATTATACGCCACATTTGAACATGATGATCATAAGCTCACATACTCATTAACCGGCGCAAAAGGCCCCGATCAGGCTGCAATCACTCCGACAGATGCCTCAGCAAAAGTCAAGGAAGACAGCAACGAGCTTACGTATCAGCAAGTGTTTCCTGCTATTGATTTACAAACCTACACATTTAACGAAAACATAAAAGAAGACCTTGTGCTTCACAAATATGAAGGCTACAATTCCTTCACTTTTCAAATCAAAACTGACCTTCAGGCTAAAGAACAGGAAGACGGCTCGATCGCGTTTTCTGATGATAAAGACAATGTCGTCTACACCGTGCCGAAGCCCTTTATGACCGACTCAGATCTCGACGAAAAGTCAGGTGAAGTCAGCAGGTCAGAAGATGTCAGCTTCAAGCTTGAAAAAAACAGTGAAGGCTACTTGCTCCATGTAACGGCCGATGAAAAATGGCTGAAAGATCCCAAGCGGGTTTATCCGGTATCTATTGACCCGTCAACATCAGTATCTGTGTCATCCGATACCTTTGTCATGAGCGCGTATCCGACGACAAACTACTCTGCCGCTTCGCAGAAATGGGACGCCGGATTGAAAGCGTACGTGCTGAAAACTGGATATTATGACGGCACAACCGGAACGAACTACGCTTTTATGAAGTTTGATAATCTAAAGCCGATCAAAAACATGACGGTGACGAAAGCGACGCTTAAAGCATACACAGCCCACTCCTATTACGGATCAAAGGCGACGGGGCTTTGGCTCGACACCGTTAACAGCAATTACGACAATGCCAAGATTACGTGGAAGAACAAACCGGGCTCCAAAAACATCGGCAAAGCAGAGGTCTATAAAGGCCAATGGGCAAGCTTCGATGTCACCTCCGCAGTCAAGTCGTGGAACAGCGGCGGCGCCAATTACGGCTTTAAGCTTCACGCAAACGGCAACGGAAAAGAATATTGGAAGAAGCTGATGTCATCAGCAAACTCTGCTAAAAAACCATACATTGAAGTGACATACACGATTCCGAAGGCGGACACGCCGTCTGTCAAAGCGTATCATAACGGAGATTCGACAGGATTTTTCAATATCAGCTGGAAAAAAGCTGAAGGCGCCAAAAGCTATAAAGTGTGGCTTTATAACGGGAAAGAATATCAAGCCATTCCGGTCGGCAATGCAACCTCTTGGAGCACAAGAGGGAAAAAGATTTGGCCGACAAAAGCGGAAATCGACTCCGGCAAATATAAGCTGCATACAGACGGAAAAGGCGGAAGTGAATTAGCGCTTAATCCTTCGCCGGTCTATAAAAACTCCGGCGGCAGCTATCCGGCAAGTAAAAATTACTGGGTCGCGGTCAGCGCGGTGTTTGACCAGGGAGAAGGCGCCATGTCTGCGGCCGCCAAGCCCGTCATTCCGAATATTGGCAGAGTTCAGAAACCAAGTACGAAAGGCTTTAATAACAACAACGCCACAGGCTGGTTTGATCTTTCCTGGAAAGCCGTATCAGGCGCAGCCGGGTATAAAATGCAAGTCTTTAACGGCAAAAGCTTTGAAACGCTTGACCTCGGAAATAAAACATCCTGGTCCACAAAAGATCAAAATATCTGGCCGACAAAGGCGGAAATCAGCGCCGGAAAATATGCGCTTCACCTGAAAGACAAAAAAGGCGCGGAATTGCCGATCAACCCGGGCTCTGTTTATAAAAACGCCGGCGGAGATGCGAACCGGAAAACCTACGGATTTAAAGTCATTGCCTATAACAAAGACGGAGAAGCGATCGCCTCACCGGAAGCGAGTCCGGCGCTGCCTGATATCGCAAAGCCGAAAAATCTGACAGGCTACGTCTATACGAACACGAAATCGAGCCAAACGGGTTATGTCAATCTCATATGGGATAAAGTCAAAAACGCCAAAGGCTACAAAATCAACATCTACAACGGAAAAGACTATCAATCATACGATATCGGTGATACCGATCATTGGACGACCCAAAACAAACACATCTGGCCGTCAGCCGATGAAGTGAAAGCGGGAAGATTCCAGCTTCACACGGACGGAAAGGGCGGCGAACTGGCGCTTGACCCTTCACCTGTTTACGAAAACGCAAACGGCAATTACAAAGGGAAGAAGAACTATTCCTTTACGCTGACCGCCTATGACGCAAACGGTGACAGCATACCGACGGCACCTTTTAACCCTGTTTTCCATGAAGGGGCGGAATTCCTCGGAACGGAAGAATTCTGGTCCATTATCGACATTCCGGACGGACAGCTGAACGGCGCGACGGGAAATGTCATCGTCAATGAGGAAGATATGTCAATCGACGGACGCGGACCGGGGCTCGGACTCTCCCGGACCTTCAACAGCCTTGACAGCTCTGACCATATGTTCGGCCAAGGCTGGTATGCCGATGCGGAAACGTCGATTCTTTCTGAAGACGGCAGAGCCGTTTATATTGATGAGGACGCGACAACACATGTCTTCACGAAAAAATCTGACGGCACGTATCAGCCGCCGACGGGCGTTTATCTCGAACTGACGGAAACAAGCGATCAATTTGTATTAAAAACAAAAGATCAGACGAACGCTTATTTCAGCAAAAAAGGCGGCAAGCTCCAAAAAATCGTTGACGGACACAACAACACAACCGTATACGAATATACCGACAGCAATCAGCTGACCGCCATAACAGATGCATCAGGGCGCAAGCTGACATTTACCTATGATGAAAACGGCCATGTCACATCTCTTACAGGGCCGAAAAACAAAAAGATTTCATATTCATATGACAAAGACCTTCTCAAAAAGGTGACGGATACTGACGGCAGCGTCACAAGCTACGACTATGATGCCGAAGGGCGCCTCGTCAAGCAGTATTCCGCAAACAGCACGGATGACAAACCGCTGTTCACCGAATACCAATACAGCGGCCACCGTCTGGCCAAAGCCGTCAATGCGAAAAAAGAAACGTACGACTACAGCTATGACGCGGACAAAAAAACGCTGCTCATGACGCAGCCGAACGGCCGCAAAGTGCAGTACGGCTATAATGAGGCGGGCAACCCGATTCAGATGATCGATGATGCCGAAGGGCTGAAAATCACGACCAACACTGTATACGAAGGCAACAACGTCATTCAGGACACCGATCCGAACGACGCGGATGCGGGCAAAGCGACAGAAAGCTATCAATATGATAAAGACGGAAACGTCACAGCCGTAAAAGACAACTACGGCACCGAAACGTATCAGTACAACAAAAACAATGACGTAACGAAAATGAAGGACACCGAGGGGAACGTCACTGACATTGCGTACGACGGACTTGATGCCGTTTCTGAAACGGATCAAAGCGGAAAATCCTCATCCGCCGCCGTGTATGACAAGTACGGAAATCTCATTCAATCAAGCAAAGAGCTGGCAGCTTCGGCAAGTCTGCTGAAAGACGGCAGCTTTGAAGGAACAAAGCTGGGCTGGAATCTCACCGCTACGAGAGACAGCGGAAGCATCGCGTCTGTCAAAGGAAGAAGCGGCGCGCTGTCCGGACAAAAAGCATTGGAGATCACCTCACAATCCTCTACTGCCGGAACAGAGCACGGCCATGCGTCCGCAACGCAGGAAGTGCAGCTTGAGCCGAATACGACGTATACACTCAGCGGCCAGATCAAAACGGATCTGACAAAGGCAAGAGCGTATTTCAACATTGATCTGCGTGACAAAGACCAAAAACGCATTCAATGGATTCACAATGAATCAGGCGCATTAGCCGGAAAGAATGACTGGACGAAACGGCAGATCACCTTTACAACACCGGCCAATGCAGGAAAAGCCATCGTCTATATGGAAGTGGATCATAACGACAAGGACGGCAAAGGAAAAGCGTGGTTTGATCAGGTTCAGCTGGAAAAAGGCGAAGTCTCTTCAAGCTATAACCCGGTGCAAAACAGCAGTTTCACGGCCAAAACAGATGGCTGGAGCACAAGCGGAGCCGCCGCTGACCTTGATGAAGGCTTCGATGATGACAGCTCATTAAAAGCGTCCCGCACAAATGCATCACAAGCCAATGCGGCCGCAAAACAAACCGTTACATTAGGCCAAAGCACGGACGATAAGCCGGTATATATCACGCTGACGGGGATGTCCAAGGCTGACGGCGTAAAATTAACGAACGACAATGATTACGCTCTTCAGGCTGACGTCACTTATGCGGACGGCACGACGGGCGTCTACACCGCCAAATTCCCGCAGGGGACACAGGAATGGAACCGGGCAGCGGCAGTCATTCCGAAAACAAAGCCGATCAATAAAATCGAACTCAGCATTCTGTTCCAAAAAAGCGCCACAGGAACGGCGTGGTTTGATGATATCCGTATAATCGAAGGAAGCATCCTGACGAAAAACACCTATGACGAAAAAGGAAACTACGTCACAAAAGAAGAAGACGAACTAGGGTATGCAAGCACTGCTTCATATGACGAGACTGGAAAGAAAATGTCTGAAACCGATGCGAAAGGCGAAACAACCGCCTACGAATACGATCAGGCCGACCAGCTGACAAAGCTGACCTTGTCAAACGGCACATCCATCCTTCACAGCTATGACAACGAAGGAAATGAGCTGACAAAAACGATTCGGGCCGACGCGGACCAGACCTATCAATATGAATATGACGTCATGGGCAAGCTCGTCAAAACAACCGACCCGCTCGGCAATGTACTGAAGAGTGAATATGACGCCAACAGCAACTTGACGAAAACCGTTTCCGCCAACGGCAATGAAGTGTCGCTGACCTATGACGGCACCGACCGGGTTAAGTCAAAAACGTATAACGGCACTGAAAAATACAACTTTACCTATGACAAAAACGGCAATGAAACGTCGGTCACAAACAAAGAACAAAATACAACGAAAAAACGCACCTTTGACAACAAAAACCGCCTGACCGAATTAACCGACCGCGGCGGCAGCCAAAGCTGGACGTATCCGGCTGATTCGGATAAGCTGAAAACTTTCTCATGGAGCCACGGCGGCCAAAAAGGAACAAACAGCTTTACGTACAACAAACTTGATCAAATGATTGAAATGAAAGACGGCACTTCAGCCTATACATTTGATTATGATGAAAACGGCAATGTCCAGACATTCATCAGTGGAAATGAAGTCGGCACGAGCTTCTCATATGATGAGCGGAATCTTGTCAGCTCTCTTCATATCGGAGCGAAAAACGGCGGCAGCATCTTCCGGGAAAGCTATGAATACGACGCCAACGGCATCCGCACGGTCATCGACAGCTCAGCGGGCGGAAAGGTGCAGTACGAATACGGCAAGCTCAACCAGCTCGTCAAAGAAACTCATGAAGACGGCACCGTCATTCAATATACGTACGACGGCTTCGGCAACCGGACAAACGTCACCACCACAAAGGACGGCGCAAGCAAATCAGTCAACGCTTCCTTCAACATCATGAACCAGCTGACGAAGGTGAATGACGAAGACCTGTCCTACGATAAAAACGGCAACCGCACATCCGACGGCAAATACACATATACGTGGGACGCGGAAGACAACCTGACCGCCGTCACGAAAAAAGGTGAAGACAAGCCGTTCGCAACATACAAATACGATGAAAAAGGAAACAGAATCCAAAAAACCGTCAACGGAAACGTCACGAACTACTTCTACGACGGAGACAGCTTGAATGTCCTGTATGAAACAGACGCCGACAACAACGTCACTAAATCATACACGTACGGTGACAGCGGCCAGCTGTTATCCTATACAAAGAACGGCAAGAAATATTTCTATCACTACAACGCACACGGCGACGTCATCGCCATCTCAGACAGCACCGGAAAAACCGTTGCCAAATATCAATACGATGCATGGGGAAATCCGACAAAAACCGAAGCGAGCGACGAAGTAAAAGACAACCGCTACCGCTACGCAGGCTACCAGTACGATGAAGAAACCGGTCTATACTATCTCATGGCCCGCTACTACGAACCAAGAAACGGCGTATTCTTATCACTAGACCCAGACCCGGGCAGTGACGGCGATTCTTTAGATCAGAATGGATATGCATACGGAAACAACAACCCGGTGATGAACGTCGATCCTGACGGGCATTGGGTGTGGCTTGTGGTAAATGCCGGATTTGCAGCCTATGATGGATATAAAGCATATAAATCAGGTAAAGGATGGAGAGGTGCAGCCTGGGCTGCGGCTTCGAACTTTGGTCCTGGGAAAATATTTAAGGGTGCTAGTCGGATTTATAAAGCTGCTAAAACATATAAACTATCTAGAAAAAGTGTACGGGCTAGAAGAGGCGCGTATTCTAGATATAGTAATTCTTCGGGGAAAAAAGCGATAACTAAAAATAGAACAACTAATATAGGCGCTCGTACTTTTGAAAAAAATTTGAGGAGGCAAGGATGGCGAAAGTCTATAGCTAGAAAAGGAAATGAAATAAAAGGTATAAGTATGCATAAAAATGGGAGGCGATATTTTATTAGACGTCACTCTAAAGAAGGTTCTCCTACGGCAGATTATTATCCGTACGGAGCAAAAAGAGCAAAATTAAAAATTAGATTAAGGAGATAAAGGAGGCAAATTCACGATGCACAAAAATTTCTTTATAGAAGATAAACATCAATTAAAAAAGTTCAAGGAATGGGTAAATCAAACCTTTAAAACAAGTGAAATGTTTCCTGATCAGGTCTTTCATGAGCAATATAAATATTTTTGGTTTCAGGAATTTTCTGCATTGTGGGGCGACGAAATTTGGGACACGTTAAAGTTACTGGCAAACTATTATTCTGATGCTCAAATTCTTACAGCAGTTCTTGATACGCCCCCGGAAACGTACCGTAACTTTTCAGACTACTACAATTGGATATGGACTCCCTCTTCCTTAACGAAAGAAGAGTATTCTGAATTATTATGGGCTGAACCTAATGGCGTTCGTCCTGGAGAAATAGGTTCCATTCAATTTACGACAACGACGGTTGTATGGTTATCCCCTTCTCGAAAGTGGGCGATATGGGGGAATATAGATAAAGAAATATGTATTCTTGGACTTGTAGATAGGCAAACAGAGCTATTGGAAAAGACAAATTGGAGAATCGTGGATCATGAGGTTTTTGAATTACAAGAGCAAATTTATGAAGATGGTATTATACCGAGTGAAGTTGAGTGCAAGATTATCCGAAACTATCAAACAAATTAGTGTTTTTAGGTAACAGAAAAGTGAGATAAAGGCAACTTTTTAACCTCTGCGCGTACAGAATTCAAACACGCTATTATTCAGGGTATGAGCGGTATGAAATAGAAAAGAAAGAAGGCCGTTCTATTGGGATATTGGGAAGAAGAATATAAAAACAAGAAAGTTTTACTTAGTGATGAAGGCTTAGATATATGTTTTGATGCTGTAGAAAAATTTTGTGAACGATATAAGAGAGATCTGGGCAGAGAACCGATATTAGAAGAATTCTTAGCAACTTTAGTTACCGTAATGAATACAAATGGAGATTCTTCTTTCACGGAGTTAGTTGATAAGCGAATAGTAGAAATAAAGCCAACGACCAGGAAAGTGAAACCAATAGCTAAAGTAACACCGGGAGCTGTTATTCAAATACCTTTGGATAAGATCGGGAAGTATACTTATGCTTGGGTCATTGAAGGTGATCTATCAAAAAATAAAGACGATGACATTCTTATTCAGTATTATAATATTTTCACTGAAAATACACTTAGCAGAGAAGAAATCATTCGTCTAATGAAAGAAGAAAATAAGAAAATATTTGCGGCTAATACCGGGCACACAGGTTTTCTGCAAGGAGATTGGAAAGTAATATCCAAGATGCCTCAAGAGATAATAGAGAAAAACAGTCATTCTCAATTAAAATTTGTTTTATATGAAGACGGTAAATATCTCATAAGTGAAGGCGATTCATTTGCATCAGAAGATGAATTAGCAGAGGCAGATGAGAAAACAGGCAAGGACATTCCTAACCCATTAGGTATATTTGGACATTCATCTGTAGAATCTATTCTCTATAAATATTTTGAAGGAATGTCAATGGAAGAAATCATAAAGAATGAATTGTAAATGGCTGATTCCGTACATTCTTGCAATTAATATTAGAGGATAATCGCTGTAAAGATACTGACAGTAGTAAATGTTTTGAATGCTGAACGAGACATAATATGAAAAAAATCAACCTGAATTCTATTGCACAGAAAGAGATCTTACAAATAGAAAAACAATTTGAACGAATCGCATTAAACAAAATAAGAAACAATCAAGAAAAGTTTAGAAAAATGGGATTGAAAATTGAAGCTGCTTTTGGAAGAGTCGGAGATGAAAAAGAATTAGGAAACGAAGTACAGCCCTCAGATTGTTTTGAGAATAGTTATAACTCATTAATATTTTTTTCTATAGCTTATTTGGATGGTACCGACTTTCATAATGAAGATGGCTATTGTATAGACCATTTAGATATATGGATTTGTGAAAGAAGGTTGTTTTCGGGGAAAGTGGGATATTTAACAGATTTAGAAAGTGAAGAGGAAATAGCAAAAGAAATCCAAGATAAGATAAATCAATTGTTTTTAGAAGCTACAGATATAATAAAAATATTAAAAGAGTAATTTATAGCTTCTTTTAGTTATTTTTAGAGAAGAGATTTAGAGAGGTTACCAACCTCTCTTATCTTATATGATAAAAACCAAACTACACACGGAACACGTGGGAATAACATATCGCTGAGACGAAGTAAAAGACAAGCGCTACCGCTAACAGGCTACCAATACGACGAAGGAACTTATTCTATCTCATACGGTTTACAGTGTATAAAAGATAGAAGGAGAGAATTAAATGTACTATTTTTATGAAATATCAACTCTCAATGACTATGATTGGGTTGAAAAAGAGTATAGAACAATAGATGATTTAATATTTGTTATATTAAAAAATATGGAAAATAAACAATACGCAATGTATTCTTACTCTGTTTCAAATAAAGATAGTGATACTTGTATATTCTCAGCGAGCTTAAAAACAAATACTTTGTTTAATAAAAAAATCTCATTTATAAAAACCTCAGCAGAAGAGTACAAAAATACAATGATTGCGCATGAAAATATAATCTTATTGGAAAAAGATGTTGAGTTAAAAGATATATTAAATGGAGCCCCTTTAGCAGAGAAAACAATTATTAAAGATTTACTGGATTATGTTCTTTATCATATAGAAATAACAGATTCCGAGACAATCAGAATAGGATCTAGACATAAGGAAAATATTATTAAATAATGGCATTAAATAAAAAATAGATGAGCCTGTTGATCATCTTTTGGTTAACAGGCTTTTTAAAAAAAATTATAGATAATAAGTGGGTAGGTGATTAGAACTGAGACAGTAAAAGGTGACAATCGATTTAAACTTAGCTTGAATTCCAGAGCGTCATTCAAATCATTTACTACTAAATTAAAGCTATTAAGTAGAGAACGAGGAGACAGCATGGCCAAAATCGGAGACGGTTGTCTGGAACTTGAAATAACACCGAGAAGGTATCATGAGGCGAAGGATGATCCATTTATCTCAACAACGTTTGAACTGTTGGAACATAATAAAGCAATCGCCCGCGATTACTCTGCCGTTTTATTAGAAAGTGAATATAAAATGCTGATATCAGATATTGAAGCATTATCAGCAGGCAATCAAGACAGGATACGTTTAGAAACAATTGAACCATTTTTTATCCTAAGTATTGATAAAGAAAACGAACATTACAGATTTATCATTAGATTTATGGAGAATCATTCAAATACAACCTTCTATAAATTGAACTGTAATGAAGAAAAGCTAGAAATTTTCGTGAAGACTTTAAAATCAGATCTCAAAGACTCCAAAACTTTATTAGGGAGATAAACGGTGTACAAGACAATTAATGAATGGGTAGATTATATAGACGGAGGGTGCGCTGTCCTTCATTTAGACTTTCATGTGTTTAAAAAAGAGCTTTCACTTAAGATTCAGGTCGTTGAAAATAAAGCCGAATGTACGCATAACATTCTTTTTCAAAATGCAGCATCTGTTTATTTTAGTGCAGATATTGGTGATATGAGATTAGAAAAAATAGATCCGGAAGAATACAATTGGCAAGTATTTGAGATGAGTTACCACCCGGAAGGAATCGGTAATCTATCAAATGCTGTAATTCCGGAGTATCAATCAAATGCTAATTTTCTTATAAATATGAACAGCATGCTGATTGCTGTAGAAGCTGAAACAGTTCGCTTTGACGACCAATCATTTTATGCGTATCATCCGAAATCATAAATAAACAAATAAGAGAGGTTCCCAGCCTCTCTTTTCTTACATAACGAAACCGTTTACGGAGGTAAACATGAACACTCCTTTAAATTTACAAAAAGAATCATTGAGGGCTATAGGGAATCTGAATGTGATTAATCCGCTTAAATACAATTCGATTTATTCATGTGATCTAGTGAGTAAAGATACTTTTTCTCAATTAATGAATGACTTAGAATTCGAAACAGTTCTTATAGAAGTAATGGCATTTCCTTCTTTTATTGAAGAGCGGAAGAAGAAGGTTGAAAAGAAAATGATAAATATGAATACTGTATCGAAAAAGTTCATTCATATTGAATGTGCCCTAACCAAAGAACAATTGATGGCAGATCACTTATTAGATGAATTATATTTTTTATCATCGATCAATGATTTTGTTGTTATAATAGCAAACCCTGCCAAAAATAAGTCCTACATGAACCTGAACACTCAAAAGGTTGATGTAACTACTGAAAATAATGAAAAAATCATTTGGTTTGAATACGATGCAGCAAATTTATATATCATTGATTAATTTAATATAAATTCCAGATTCTTAATCTATGGAGTGTTGCTGATGTTAGAACTTATCGCGGAGCGGGTTGGGTCATATAAAAGAGAGCACATCATTTATTTCAATGCGGGTCGGGATGATCAAGTATTTATTGTGTCGGTGCACGATCACAAAGTAATATTGGAGGTTATGAAAGGCAGCTCTCTTTTAATCAAAAAAGAGTTACACGGATTTTCTGAAGATGCCCAATTCTATCTCGTTGATTCGTATGATAACACAATCGTGATCGTTTATCTGGAAAATCATACGTGTCAATTGGCAACATACTGCATAAACAGTAATAAAATCAATCCGATTTGTTCTTTTCTATTAAGCGCCAATGTATTTCATCTGGGTGAGGATGGATTATTATGGATCGGATTAACGGACGAGGGTATGTATGATGAGAGAAACCCTCAAGGGAAAGCGATATTTGCTTTTCATGCAGAAGACAGAACGTTTTATTTTGAAGACGATTTTAAAGAAATGATGCATGAATGCTATGCCGTACAATCGATCAAATCTGATTTGTATGTATGTTTCGAGGGAGAGGATTGCTGTGTCATCGGGCATTATCAGATTGGACAGGACAGAATTCGTACTGTTGCAGAATATGTGCTAAACGGCGATCAATACTCCTATTGTGACCAGATGTCCGTTTCGAAAAATAGGGTGCTGCTGATACAGAATCACGAGGATAACCTATTTGCATTTCATGAAGAGAGCAAAGGGTTATCAGAGGCTGACGTCATGATACACGGTATTGATAGAAAAGGAAAAACAACGTACAGAGCCGTACAGGACCGCATGTTTATCTTTCATGATAACGATTTATATCTGGTAAAGTTTTGATCAATCCTATGCAGATGGCTTTTTACAGCCATCTGTATATCAATTTACAGAGTGCGATCGATAAAAATATCACCCAAGACTCAAGGGGCAATGACATGAAAATAAAAATGAATAAGATAGTCGAAGAATCAGTAAAAGGATGTTTTTGTCATTTTGATAACTGCGGGCATCTGTATCTCGGACGGCATCAGAATGACGGGCTTTCGTTTACGATCATCGATGAATCAGGTGATATTCGAGTGATTCTGAGATGTTAAGATCCAACAGATATTCTTTAAATGATGACGTCATCCGAAACCTGAAATTATACAAAAAAGAATTAGAGGGTCCGCTGCCTTCAGATACAGGGAGATTCGAAGAAGACTTTGAGGGGGTTGCCTGCGCGGGGGATTTTTATGAGTATTTCGCGCTTGTCTGCGGCAGCTTAGATTTTGTTTTGGCGAATAAACAAATGCCTAAGCGCCAGCGTAAAGCCTTATATAAATCCTTTTTTGAGCTGTATCCTCAATATGCGCATCTGGAAAACGCTTTAACGGATTATCCGGAGCTCAGCCGGGAAATCGGGCGGCATGAACGGGTGAGAGGGCTGTTGGTCAGCATTTTAAACAAGAAAGGCAGGCTTCTGACGTGAAAGAACCAACAATAGCAGAATGTCTGAAGAAGGCTGATCTGATCCTGAACGGTCAAGCGGCGAGGGAAGAAGTGTCGGATTGGGCGTGCGAGTACGTGGCTGCAGATGATCCGGCGGTTGAGGACGAAACCGTTTGGGAGATGCTCGTATATTTGAGCGGGTTTGATCTGAAAGATTCGCCTGATGCGTATCTGAAGAATTAAAAGATTGGATGCAGTCATATAAAGAAATTCATGGGGGTTTGTAAGAAAAATTCATTTGAGTCAGACATGCCAATTCAGCTTAAAAAAAGGAGGCACAAAATGGAGTGGCACAAACATGAGAAAGCAGTTCTGCTGGGGCCGGATTCGCCGGGTTGTTTTGAATTGACGGAGTTTACGTTCTATACCGGGTATAACGAGTATTATGATAAAATCCCGGTGTTTGAGCTGAAGCTGACTGATGGACAGCATGATGCCGTGCTGCGTTTTGAGGGTGTGAGGGCTGCCCGGCTGGATGATCTTGAAAGCATCACCGACATCCATCTGGATATCAGCCCGGTCGACGGCGGCTGGGAATCGATCCGCTACTATGTCGATGACGGAGAAGGAAGCATGAGCTTTTATTGCGCCAAATGGGTCGTGCTTGACATGAAGAAAAAGCAGTCCCCCGAATGGCCCGGCAAAACGTCAGGGTAAAGCGGCGGCATTTCGCGTATAATGAGGGGAGCCGGACAGAGAAGGAGTTTAGTCATGAATGAGTTTAATGAATATGCGATCAGCCCCGAGATCCGACGGGCGCTGAATGGCTTGCAATACACCGAGCCGACTGAAGTGCAGCGGCGCGTCATCCCCGCCGCGCTGCAAAAAAAAGACCTCGTCGTCAAATCGCAGACGGGCAGCGGCAAAACCGCGGCTTTCGGCATTCCGATCTGTGAGCTTGCGGAATGGGAGGAAAACAAACCGCAGGCGCTGATTTTAACGCCGACCCGCGAGCTTGCGGCGCAGATTAAAGAAGATATCACGAATATCGGCCGTTTCAAACGGATAAAAGCCACGGCGGTTTTCGGAAAAGCTTCTTTTGACAAACAGAAAACCGAACTGAAGCAAAAAAGCCACGTCGTTGCCGGAACGCCGGGGCGTGTGCTTGATCATATAGAAAAAGGGACGCTGCCGCTTGAACGGCTGGCGTATGTGGTGATTGACGAAGCGGATGAAATGCTGAATATGGGATTTATTGAACAGGTGGAAGCCATCATTCAGCATCTGCCGAAAAACAGAGTCACCATGCTGTTTTCAGCGACGCTGCCGGATGACGTCGAGAAGCTGAGACGCACATATATGAAAGACCCTGAATTGATTGAAGTAAAAGCGGAAGGCCTGACGACAAAAGACATTGAGCATTTTGTCACCAGAACAGAAGAAGAGGACAAAACATCTTTGCTGCGTGATGTCCTGATCACCGAAAACCCGGACAGCTGCATCATATTCTGCCGGACAAAAGAAAGAGTCATCCAGTTAACCGATGAGCTGGACAGGCTGGGCTACCCTTGCGATAAAATTCACGGCGGAATGGTGCAGGAAGACCGCTTTGACGTCATGAATGAATTCAAGCGCGGCGAGTTCCGCTATCTCATTGCGACCGACGTTGCCGCCAGAGGAATTGATATTGAAAACATCAGCCTCGTCATCAATTATGATATTCCGCTTGAAAAAGAAAGCTATGTGCACCGCACCGGCAGAACGGGCCGCGCCGGACACCGCGGACGGGCCGTTACGTTTGTGACGCCGTCTGAATCGCGGTTTCTGAATGACATTGAGACATATATCGGTTTCCGCATCCAGAAGCGGGAGGCACCGTCAGAAAAAGAAACAGCGGAACGGAAAGCAGCTTTTGCGGAAAAATTGAACGCCCGCCCCGATGTCAAAACAGACAAAAGCGAACAGTTAAACAAAGACATCATGAAGCTGTACTTTAACGGCGGGAAAAAGAAAAAACTCAGAGCGGTCGATTTTGTCGGAACGATTGCGAAAATCGACGGCGTTTCAGCCGATGATATCGGGATTATCACGATTCTGGACAACGCATCGTACGTCGAAATTCTGAACGGCAAAGGCCCGCACGTTCTTGACATCATGAAAAATACAACGGTCAAAGGCAAAAAACTGAAAGTCCATAAAGCCAAGAAATAAAAAAAGAAAGCCTGCCGCGCGCAGGCTTTTTTTACGCCGTCTCCTCGGGGACGAACGCAAGAATGCCAATCCCGATTACAAACAAAATGATCAGGCTGAACACGGCGGCTGACGAATTTCCGGTCAGCTGGGCGGTGACGGCAATCAAAAGCGGGCCGATAATCGAAGCGAACTTGCCGAAGATATTATAAAAGCCGAAAAACTCATTGGCGTTCTGTTTGGGGACAAGCTTTGCAAAGTAAGAGCGGCTCAGCGCCTGAATACCTCCTTGGGAAGTGGCGACAAGCATAGCCAAAATCCAGAAGTCAAAAGCGGAATCCATAAAATAAGCATACGTGCAGACAATCATATACACGCCGATTCCGGCATAAAGCATCGTTTTTCCTTTAAACCGTTCGGCCAGCCGTCCGTACAAAATCGAAAAAGGCGCGGCGACGACCTGTGTGACAAATAAAACAATCAGCAGATTTGCCGCGCTGATGCCGAGGTCAGCCCCGTATGACGTGGACATCGTAATGATGGTGCCGACCCCGTCGATGTAGAAGAAATAGGCGAGCAGAAACAAAAACAGCGCCCGGTGCTTCCTGATCTGCTTCAGCGTGCCGGCCAGCCGTATAAAACTGCTGAGTACAAGCCGCGGCTCCCTCTCGATATAATAGCGCTGGCGGACGCGGAGAAGGAGCGGGATCGAAAACAGCCCCCACCATGCCGCCGTAATCAAAAAGGCAATGCGGCCGGCAGCCTGGGCGGACAGCGGAATCACCTCCGCTTGTGCTGAAAGAATGACGGCAATGCTGAGGAGAAAAGGGATCGTGCTGCCAATATAGCCCAGTCCAAATCCCCTGGCGGACACCATATTCATCCGCTCCTTTGCGGCCACATCAACGAGAAACGCATCATAAAACACATTAGACCCGGCAAAGCCGATCGTGGAAATCGTATAACAAATTAATAACAGCATCCAAGATTCGCCGGGAATCAAAGCCAGCGCGGCTGTGCCCGCCACACCGATCAGAAGAAAGAAGGCAAAAAACCGTTTCTTGCATCCTTTGTAGTCGGCAATCGTTCCTAAGACGGGGCCGAGCATCGCCAAAATAAAAGTTGCGGCGGCAATCGTATAGCCCAAATAAGCGGTAGAATCAGCCGCGCTGACACCGTTTTCCGCTGCCGCGGCTTTAAAAAACAAGGGGAACACCGCCGTCATAATAATGACCGAATAAGCTGAATTGGCCCAATCATACAGCATCCAGCTGCTTTCTTCTTTCGAAAACCGTTTCATCACACACGCTCCTTCCCAAAAACCGGTTCTCTGCATTATATGCGCCTCATCCGCATCGTTGGACAAAGATTTCTGAACGGCGTTTTCTGATTGACATGGAGATATTGACCTAGTTCAAAAAGAATGTACAATCAAGGTGTAGCAGGTAAATGGTCAGGCGGGAGGGAGACAGAATTGAAGATTGCGAAAGTCATTAATAATAATGTCGTCAGTGTGCTCAAAGAAGGCAATCAGGAATTGGTCATCATGGGCCGGGGCATTGCTTTTCAAAAGAAAACGGGAGACACGGTAGATGAAGCCCGCATTGAGAAAGTGTTCACGCTCGATAACAAAGATGTATCCGAAAAGTTCAAAACCCTTTTGTATGATATCCCGATCGAATGTATGGAAGTATCCGAAGAGATTATCAGCTATGCGAAATTACAGCTCGGAAAAAAGCTCAATGACAGCATCTATGTGTCGCTGACCGACCATATTAACTTTGCGATCCAGCGCAATAAGAAAGGGCTGGATATCAAAAATGCCTTACTGTGGGAAACGAAACGGCTGTACAAAAGACGAATTTGCAATCGGCAAACAAGCGTTGGCCATGGTAAAAAACAAGACTGGCGTGTCTCTGCCGGAGGATGAAGCAGGCTTTATTGCGCTGCATATTGTCAATGCCGAGCTGAATGAAGAGATGCCCAATATCATCAACATTACAAAAGTCATGCAAGAGATTTTGAGTATCGTAAAATACCATTTTAAGATTGACTTCAACGAGGAATCACTTCACTATTATCGGTTTGTCACCCACTTAAAGTTTTTCGCGCAGCGTCTTTTTAACGGCACACATATGGAAAGCCAGGACGATTTTTTGCTGAAGACAGTGAAAGAAAAGTACCATCGGGCGTATGAATGCACGAAGAAAATCCAAACATGCATTGAGAGGGCGTATGAACACAAGCTCACCAGTGACGAGCTGCTGTATTTAACGATTCACATAGAAAGGGTAGTCAAATAAGCATAATGAAAGCGTTGGCATTTTTTCTTCATTCACATATGATCTTGTTAGGATTGTTACTGATAAGCAGGCAAAACCTAAATTACAATGAGCGCTGATTTCTGTTTGTGCTGATGGTAATTTAGGTTTTTTAAGATTCATTATTATCATTATTCTGACCGATGTCCCCTTTTAACAGAATCATGTATGATCGATAAAGAAATCGCTTTCAAAGAAAGGGGAATGCCGACATGTTTTATCGTATGAAACGAGTGCTGCTGCTTCTTGTCACTGGATTGTTTTTGAGTTTGTGTGCGATCACTTCTACTGCATCAGCTCAAACAGGCGGATCGTTTTTTGAACCTTTTAACAGCTATAACTCCGGATTATGGCAAAAAGCAAATGGTTACTCCAATGGAGATATGTTCAACTGCACGTGGCGTGCAAATAATGTATCCATGACGTCATCAGGTGAAATGCGTTTGGCGCTGACAAGCCCGTCTTATAACAAGTTTGACTGCGGGGAGAACCGCTCCGTTCAAACCTATGGCTATGGACTTTATGAAGTCAGAATGAAACCGGCTAAAAACACAGGGATCGTTTCATCGTTCTTCACTTATACAGGTCCAACGGATGGCACTCCTTGGGATGAGATTGATATCGAATTTTTAGGAAAAGACACGACAAAGGTTCAATTTAACTATTATACAAATGGTGCGGGAAACCATGAGAAGGTTGCGGATCTCGGATTTGACGCGGCCAATGCCTATCATACGTATGCGTTCGATTGGCAGCCAAACTCTATTAAATGGTATGTCGATGGGCAATTAAAACATACTGCGACAAGCCAAATCCCGACAAACCCGGGAAAGATCATGATGAACTTGTGGAATGGGATAGGTGTCGATGACTGGCTCGGTTCCTACAATGGTGTAAATCCGCTATACGCTCATTATGACTGGGTGCGCTATACAAAAAAATAATGTACAGAAAAGGATTTCCGCTGGCGGAAATCCTTTTTTAATTAAAACGAAATAATCCCAATTAAAAGCGCCGCAATCGTCATCACAATCGTTGTCCCCACGGCCCATTTAATAGTGAATTTTTGATGATCGCCAAAGCTGACGCCCGCCATTCCGACCAATAGATAGGTGGATGGCACAAGCGGGCTGAGCAGATGCACCGGCTGGCCCAGCAAGGAGGCTCTTCCGATTTCAGCGGCGTCTATTCCGTAAGCGGAAGCGGCTTCGGCGATGATGGGAAGCACACCGAAGTAAAAGGCGTCATTTGACATGAAAAAGGTGAAAGGCATGCTGGCAATCGCAGTGATCAACGGCAGATGCGGGCCCATGGCATCAGGGATGAGGGAAACGAGAGAATGCGCCATCGCATCCACCATTTTTGTGCCGGAGAGAATGCCTGTGAATATGCCTGCCGCAAACACCATTGAGACAACGTTTAACGCATTACCCGCATGCGCTGAAATCCGTTTCTGCTGCTCTTTGACATTTGGATAGTTGATCATCAAGGCGATGGCGAACGCGATCATAAAAAGAACAGGGATTGGCAGCAGGCTGGTGATCAGCGCGGCCATCAGGGCGACAGTGAGCAGCAGGTTGAACCACTGGAGAGCGGGACGCTTCAGCGGCGCCGCCTCCGGATCAGAAGACGGCGCGTGTTCAATTGAAATGACACCGAGCCGCTTCCGTTCTTTTTTTCCGAGGAGATAAGCAACGGCGATCACCCAGAGAACGCCGGCAATCATAGCGGGAATCAGCGGCGTAAAGACTTCCGACGTGTCCAATTTCAAGGAAGCCAAAACCCTCGCCGTCGGCCCGCCCCACGGAATAATATTCATGACCCCTGAGCCGAGCATTGCAATTCCCGCCAGCACCAAACGGTTCATGCCGAGCCGTTTGTAAAGGGGCAGCATTGCCGCAATCGTAATCATATACGTTGTTGTCCCATCTCCGTCCAGCGAAATGGTCATCGTCAGAACTGCTGTGCCGATGGCGATTTTTAACGGATCCCCTTTGACAAGCGATAAAATTTTGGCAATGAGGGGATCAAACAGACCTGAGTCAATCATAATGCCGAAATACAGGATGGCGAATAACAGCATAATCCCGGTAGGAGCGAGGTCTGTAACGCCTTGAATCATCATCTCGCCGAGATCTTTGCCAAATCCGCTGATCAGGGCAAACACAACAGGAACGACAATCAAAGCAATAAGAGCGGAAAGCCGATTAGACATAATAAGATACATAAAGACAATCATCATCACAAAACCGAGTATGGCAAGCACGATATGACCTCCCCTGTTTAACAGCTATTTAGGTAAGCGCTTTCACAACTTCTTTCTGTAAAAATGGCTTATTTCAAAATGTGTATGACCGCATATGTAAATACAGACCTAAAATCCTAATGAGCGGATCAGCAGTTTATATGAAGAACGCCGCGGGTAAATGTGCTGTAGAATGTTTCGTTTTAAAAGGGGGAACTGACATGAGTGATGATCAAAATAAACGAGTAAATGAACACTCAAAGGACGAACAGCTGGAGCAGTACCGGTCTGATAACAGCGGCAAAAAAATGACGACCAATCAGGGGCTTCGCGTGTCTGAGGATGAACATTCTTTAAAAGCGGGCGTCCGCGGCCCCACGCTGATGGAGGATTTTCATTTTCGTGAAAAAATGACGCACTTTGACCACGAGCGGATTCCGGAACGGGTCGTTCATGCGCGCGGGTACGGCGTTCATGGGCATTTTCAGGTGTACGAACCGATGACGGAATATACACGGGCGAAATTTTTGCAGGACCCGTCCGTCAAAACGCCTGTTTTCGTCCGTTTCTCAACAGTGGCGGGCTCCAAGGGGTCAGCCGACACCGTCCGTGACGCCAGGGGATTTGCGACGAAGTTTTATACTGAAGAAGGGAACTATGACCTCGTCGGAAACAATATTCCGGTGTTCTTCATTCAGGACGCGATCAAATTCCCGGATCTCGTTCACGCCATAAAACCGGAACCGCACAATGAAATGCCGCAGGCTGCGACGGCTCATGATACGTTCTGGGATTTTGTCGCTAATAACCCTGAGTCGGCTCACATGGTCATGTGGACGATGTCTGACCGCGGCATCCCGCGAAGCTATCGGATGATGGAGGGCTTCGGCGTGCATACGTTCCGTTTCATCAACGAGAAAGGAAAAGCGCGCTTTGTAAAATTCCACTGGAAGCCCGTGCTCGGCGTTCATTCCCTCGTATGGGATGAAGCGCAGAAAATTGCCGGGAAAGATCCCGATTTCAACCGCCGTGACCTGTGGGAAACGATTGAAAACGGCGGCAAAGTCGAGTATGAGCTCGGTGTTCAGATGATTGACGAAGAAGATGAATTTAAGTTTGATTTCGATATCCTTGATCCGACGAAGCTGTGGCCGGAGGAGTTGGTTCCCGTCAAGCTGATCGGAAAAATGACCCTTGACCGCAATCAGGACAATGTCTTTGCGGAAACGGAACAGGTCGCCTTTCACCCGGGAAATGTCGTGCCGGGCATTGATTTCACCAATGATCCGCTTCTGCAGGGACGGCTTTTCTCTTATACAGATACACAGCTCATCCGTCTTGGCGGGCCGAATTTTCACGAGATTCCGATCAACCGGCCGGTCTGCCCGTTCCATAACAACCAATACGACGGCTACCACCGGATGACGATTAATAAGGGCCCCGTCGCCTATCATAAAAATTCCCTGCAGAACAATGATCCGTCGCCGGCCTCAGAAGAAGAAGGCGGATACGTTCATTACCAGGAAAAAGTAGAAGGCAGAAAAATCCGCCAGCGCAGCGAGAGCTTCAATGACTATTTTTCTCAGGCGAAGATGTTTTGGAACAGCATGTCTCCCGCCGAGAAAGAACATATCATCTCCGCGTTCTGTTTTGAAGTCGGAAAAGTGAACAGCAAGGATGTGCAGCAGCAGGTGGTGGATGTCTTCAGTCACGTCGACGCCGGGCTTGCCGAGCGTGTTGCGAAAGGAATCGGCGTGAACCCGCCGCCGAAGGACCGTGAATCTGATGAAACGTTCACTTCCCCGGCCTTAAGCCAGGAAAACACGGTGAAGACGGCAGCGACAAGGCAGGTCGCGGTGTTAACCGATCACGGGTTTTCTGATGAGAAAGTCAAACAAGTGCTTGACGCATGCAAACAGGCGGGAGTCAGAGCCGATATCATCAGCCCCGCGCTGGGAACCGTCAAGGGAGAAAACGGTACGGAGCTGAAAGCGTCAGCCACTTTCCTGACAGCGGATTCCGTCCTGTACGACGCTGTTTTCATTCCGGGCGGAAAACAAAGCACAGACAGCCTCAAAGCCCAAAAATCGGCCAGAGACTTCGTCAGCGAAGCTTTCAGCCATTACAAAGCGATCGGCGCCTCCGGTGAAGGAAAAGAACTTCTCGCCCTCGCCGCCGGAACCGAAAACGGCCCCGGCCTTGTTCCGGACGGAAACCATGAACAATTTCTGAACGCCGTGGCTGAGCATCGGCATTGGGACAGAAACATATAAGAATGAAAAAGCGCCTTTTATGAGGGGGGCGCTTTTTTCTTGTGAAAGTGAAATATCTGAACGAAGCATTAATATTTGGAGAAAACGAAAATGGCTTCCGTGCAAATCCGTACCTTCCGCTGTCCGGGACATTCAGACAACAGTTTTAGAGAGTCAGGGCATTGCATTATTTAAAGGGTTCTGACTGCTGGTGAAATGATCTTTGGTTTACTTCCGCTCTTTGTTTGTGTATCTTAGGGGTAGATTTTCTGGAGGAGCGAATAATAGTGAAGCCGTTTACCGAAAAACAACTCGAAGAATATTACCGGCGTGACGAAAACATGATGATTTTGGTGTTTGCCCAATGGTGCGTCAATCATGACCTTGATCCGATGGCCATTTACAGCAAGGCTTACCCCGGACAGCCTTTAAACGAAGAGCTGCGAAAAACGGCTGAAGAACTTGTCGTGCCGAAGGAGGAATCAGAACCGATTCCTGATCAAACCGTTATCGGCGTTTTGGAGATGTTCGGCAACTCCGATTTGGCGGAAGCCGTTTATGAAGCCATTGCGCAAAGACCTTCACGGTAAAAGAGGCGTGGATTTTCCATGTCTCTTTTTTTCATGGAGAAAATGTGAAAGAAGGCCCAGAAACAATTTGCTGATCTGCGCTGTCTATAGAGTGTAATCCGTTTTCAAAAAGGGAACGGTAATGAAAAGGAGGAGTTGTGATGAAAAAGGCATTCAAAATGATGGCGGCTGTGCTCTTAACCGTGCTGACAGCCGCGCCGTTCGGAGGTTTCGCGCCTTCAGCCGAAGCCGCGCAAACCGCAAAGCCCGTTGTCAAAAGCCATACGTATAAGCATGTAAAGCAGCTGACATACCCCGAGGTCACAAATACGGGAAACGCATCTTTTGAAAAGAAAATCAATCAGGACTTCAAACGCTATATTGAAAACTCGTACAAAGAATATGTAAAAAACAAAAAAGACGGTGAGAAACAAGGCTACAAAGCGGAATACCAGGCAGATTTCAAGGTGAAGTATAATCAAGACGGCAAGCTCAGCATTCAGACGGAAGACTACAGTTACACAGGCGGCGCACACGGGCTGACATCCGTTCAGACCTTTAATTACGACCTGGCCGCAAAAAAACGGGTCACACTCGATAATGTGCTGAATACAAAAACGAAAGCTAACAAAACGAGAGACTATCTTTACGGCTACATCAAGAAACATGACGATCTGTTTGACCAGGACGTTAAAAAACAGGAGATCATCCTGAATAACGAAAGACCTTTCTTCTTTACGAAAAACGGCATTGCCGTTGTGTTCGGACAATATGATCTCGGACCGTACGCGGCAGGAATCCGGGACGTTTTCGTACCTGCATCCGTCTATCAATAAAAAAAAGCGATATCACTCCAAAACGGAGCGGTATCGCTTTTTTTCTTTTACCAGACAAACAATCCGACAATCGCCGCGCTCAATAAGGAAACGGCAATTCCGCTGACAAGCAGCTTCCAGACGTTTTTTCCGATGATGGCTGATTTTTCACCATCAAGCAGAGATTGATAAGATCCGTAGATCATACCTATGGTGCTGAAGTTTGCGAATGATGTCAGGAATGTCGTAGCCACGGCAATCGTGTGCGGCGGAAGTGAATTCAGCTGCCCTTTCAGATCGGCCATTGCCACAAATTCATTTGTCGCGAGCTTGATGCCCATCAGCTGTGCGACATACATCGCGTCATGTCCGCCTAATCCGAGAAGGAAGGCAAACGGACTGAAGATGTATGAGAAAATCTTTTGAATGGTCAAACCGTGCATGAACAGTCCGAGTACGCCGTTTAACGCGGCCGTTAACGCCACATATCCGATCACCATCGCTAAAATGACAATGACCATGTTCATGCCGACAAGCATACTGTTAGAAATCGTGGAGAAGAAGTCTTTTTTCTCCGCTTTTGAAGGAACGTAAATAATATCATCCTCTTTAGAAACGTCCACGGGATTCAGCATATTGGCGATTAAAAGGGCGTTTAAGCAATTCAGCGGGATGGCTGTAAACACATAAGTGGACGGAACCATCGTCAAGTACGATCCGATGATCGAGCCGCTGATGCTGCTCATGCTCATCAGCCCGAATGTCAGAAGCCGATTGTTGCTGACGGCGGCAAGCTGCTGGCGGATGACGGCTAAAGCTTCCGTATTTCCTAAAAACATCATCTGGATGGAGAAAAAGCTCTCCAGCTTCGGCAGACGGGATATTTTAGAAATCAGCCAGCCGATTTTATCAATGAGCCACGGCAGAATACCGAAATACGACAGCATATCAAAGAAGGTCACGACGAAGATAATCGGCAGCAATGCGCTGAAGAAAAAATCAACCGTCGGATTGGCCATAACAGACGGAAAAGCGAACGCAATCCCTTGACTGGCGCAGGAAATCAGCCATGTAAAGAACGCGCCGATCTTCCCGATGACAAAGCCGCCGACTTTTGTCCCTAACATAAACCAAGTAATCAGAAACTCAAAGACGAGGAGCATGACAATCGGACGCCATTTAATCTTCTTCTTGTTGGGAGAGCATAAGAAAACAACAGCCATGACAACAATGAGACCGACAATGTTCAATAAAAAGTACATGTGAGCAACTCCTATAAGGGTATTATGGAAATAAAAAAAGCTCTTATTCGTCACAAATTCCTGAAAGCCAGAAAGTGTGATAAATAAGAGCCAAAAGAAAAGAATAGACAGCGTCATATGCTTTTCACTCGTTCAAATTTATGCAAACTTTCTTGTAGTCTAGTCTTTTACGGCACTAGGTAGAAACAATCAGACCATATTACTGATCATATACAAGAATAACGATATTACATGAGATAGCAGTATTTTATCGTTTCAATTTTTGAAAATCAACCTTTTTAGATATTTTCAAAATAATAAATTTTTATTATAAATAAAGAAAATAAAGGATGTGCATAAGTAATTGGATAATAAAGGTATAAAAAACCCTGAAAACCGTTCCGGTTCATTGTAAAGACGGGATGCAGCTGATAAAATGGATCTGAGGGCACAGCCTTCAAAAGACGGCAGAAAAGGGGTCATTTTCGTGATCATCCAGTTCATTCGTTACAGATAATGAGAGGTATAGATGAATAGGTTAAACCTTCCAATTCGGCAAGGTTTATTTGTCTATGCCTTTTTCATTTCATCGGAATAACGAATGAATGAGGTGTTTTTTTGACGTCTATAAAAAGAAAACGCGCGGAATTACTGCAATCATGCCAGTCCGTGTTCAGGTGTCCGCTATGCCGGTCGGCCATGGCGATCTCACAATACCGAAGCTTGATTTGCGGACAGGGGCATACATTTGATATATCAAAACAAGGATATGTGAATTTCCTCAATAAATCGGTCAAAACCCGCTATGACAGGCAGCTGTTCGAAGCGAGACGCGAGCTTTTTGACAGTCGGGAATTTTTTGCGCCGGTTCAAAAGGAGATTGCTGCCATCATCACACATATTCAATCTCCGCAAACATCAGCGGCGATATTGGATGCGGGGTGCGGAGAAGGGTCTCATTTAGCCGCCGTATGCAAATTGCTTCAGCCTGCTTTTTCCGTGACGGGAATCGGCATTGATCTCTCGAAAGAAGGTGTGCTGCATGCCGCAAAGGCCTTCGGGAATCATATGGTTTTTGCCGTCGCTGATGTGGCGGATGCGCCGTTTGCCGACAGTTGTTTTGATGTCGTGATGTCTGTTTTATCGCCTTGGAATTACAAGGAATGCAGCAGGCTTTTACGAAAGGGCGGCACAGTCATTAAAGCGGTGCCGCGGCGTGATTATTTGAAGGAAGTAAGGGAATTCTTCTTCGGAGACAGCCCTCGGCGGAATGACACCGGCGATTCTGCGGCCGGACGATTCCAAGCGGGCTTTCAAACCTTTGAGCGCAAACGGCTGTGTTACACAAAGACCTTAGCGCAGCCTGACCTCGAGCGGCTTGTGAAAATGACGCCCTTAACATGGAAATGTACTGATGACAGCATCCGGCGGTTTATCAGCCGGAAAGAGGCTGCTGTCACGATAGATATCGATATTTTAATCGGAACCGATCCGCTGTAAAACGGAAAAGACACGCTAATCGCGTGTCTTTTTTTTATTTCCAGACTTCACCGGCAATGTTGACGACATGGCGCAGTTTCGCCCATTGCTGTTCTTCTGTGATCAGGTTTCCTTCCTCAGTGGAGGCGAATCCGCATTGCGGGCTGAGGCAAAGCTGGTCCAGGCTGACATATTGTGAAGCTTCTTCAATCCGGCGTTTAATCGCGTCCTTGTCTTCAAGTTCGCCATGTTTCGACGTAATCAATCCAAGCACAAGCTGAAGATCAGAGCGTTTGACATAGCGGAGCGGTTCAAAGCCGCCGGAGCGGGAATCATCATATTCCAGGAACAATCCGTCAAGATCAAGCCCGTCAAAAATCGTTTCAGCCGCTGCATCATAGCCGCCTTCAGCCGTCCATGTGGATTGGAAGTTGCCGCGGCAGATATGCATCGTAACCTTCAGATCGTCAGGGCGGTCCTCGATGGCGTCATTAATGGAAGCGGCAAACAGCTTGCGCAGCTCATCCGGCGTTGTGCCGAAAGCTTCAATCTGACGAAGCCCCGCTACTGATAAGAAAACGGCCCATGCGGTGTCATCGAGCTGAAGGTAGCGGCACCCGGCGTCATAGAAAGCTTGAATCGCTTTTTTATACGCCTTTGACACATCGTGCTGAAATTGTTTGTAATCATTCTGGTAGGACGCTTTTTCCAATTTTCCGCGAAAAAACAGCATATTCGGACTTGGGATGGTCATTTTCGGAACAGCATCGCCGGCAATGCTGTGCAGGAATTTATAATCTTCGAGCATCGGATGCTGAGAAAAATCAATATCTCCCGTTACTTTAATGCCGCGCGCTTTCGTCTGTACGTTGTGAAACTGAATGCCGCTTTCAGGCGTAAATGCTTCGACGCCGTCTAAGTTTTCGAGAAAATCAAAATGCCACCAGGCACGGCGGAATTCGCCGTCAGTCACGACATTGAGGCCGGTTTCTTTCTGCTTTTCCACACTGCGGATGATTTCTCTGTTTTCGATTTCGCGCAGCTGTTCTGCCGAAATCTCACCCGCCGCTCTTTGCAGGCGGGCTTGCTTCACAGCCGCCGGCCGCAGCAGGCTTCCGACCTGATCCGCGCGAAACGGCGGGTTTTTTCTTAGAAGCGTATGCAATGGTTGTTCTGTGTTTTGCTGTGACATGAACGATTCCTTCTTTCCTGATGAAATATAAAAAGCTCTTCCCTCGGATAGGGAAGAGCTTGCGTCCGCAAATCTCAACCTTATCTTCAGGATTTAGCACCATTCTGCTGAACAGCGGTTGCCGGGTATCATAGGGCCAGTCCCTCCACCTCTCTTGATAAGGAAATATGCTATTTTTCAGAATAAACTGTAATACTCTTAATCTTAGTATATTATCTTATATTGTCAATATATTTCGATAAATATTTTTATTTGTCACCCTCAAATAGAATCATATCTATCACGATGGCGATCGCGAGACAAAGAACGATATCCTCTTCCTTTTCAATCTGCAAATGATAGGAATCGCCCCAGCTCATCCATGATTTGGTGACGGTCATCCGGTTTGATTTTCCGTCTGTCACTTGAAAATTCCGGCCCCACACATCGCCGGTAAGATCCCAGCCGAGTCCGGAAATTTCAAATTTCGGTTTGAATAACGTGACTTTCTTGATGACTTGGCAGACGGGTTTGCCGCTGACGGAAATCTCGTAACGGGGAACGAGCGACATCAGTTTCTGATTGACGCTGGCGAGCGTGCGGCCGTCCAAATCAGTCAGCTTCAGTTCATCACCGAATGAAAACAGCTTTCCTTCAACATTGTAGACTTCTTTCCCGCTTTCAAGAAACACTTGAAAACGATTCTTAAACGTAAACATCCGCTCTTTGATATAAAAATGGTACATAAAAAAACTCCTTTTTTATGTTGTACGAAAAAAGGAGGCGGATGGTTTCATATCGGCCGGGTGCATAAAAAAAAGGCTGCCGATTTTGCGGCAGCTGTCGTTTTTATGATAGCGGCATCCGGCGTTTTTGACGGATCGCATTTAAATCAATGATGTTATTCGTGTCGGCAGCTGTCACCAGCGGGCTTGTCTTTGGCGTTTTCCGGCGGTTGTCCTTACTGAAAGAGAAAACAAGATACCCTGTCAAAGCAGCAAAAATAAGTAGCATCATTTTACATACCTCCCAAAAAAAGTTTTGGTATTATTATTGTACAAAAAAACAAACGAAAAGTATTCAAACAATTGTCACTTTTTTAAAAAATAACGTCATTTTCCGTAAAAATGACTATGGGTTGAAGAAAATTTGCTCTTGTTGTGGTTCTATAGATTGTATCGGCTGATGAATGATGATCGTTTATATAACTTTTTCACTATTTTTTGTAAGAGTCTAATTAACCACTTCGTTGTTTTCGTTTGCCTAGTGTTATTCAGTACCCTAAAAAACCTTATAATATGCAAAATAACTGCTTCTAACAGATGACTGCGGAATGACAGCGCTTTCTTTATTTTTTTAAAGAAAACGAGATGTTATCTTAAAAAAATCGTTTGAACATTTTCCGCAGCTTTTTAAAAGGGTTTGATTTCGTCTCCAGAACACGCGGGTCTTTTAAGGTTTTTTTTAATTCTTTCGCTACAGTCCCTCTTGCCATAGTCTTCACTCCTTCTTTCCATTTCATACCTTATATACGGAAAGAAAGGAGGAAAGGTTTCATGTGAAAGAAAAAAACCAAAGCAGGGGGCTTTGGTTTTAAGCGCGCTCTTCAAAGAACCTGGCGATTTCAACAATGACGTTTACCGCCTTTTCCATATGATCGACGGAAATGTATTCATATTTTCCGTGGAAGTTTTGGCCGCCCGTAAAAATGTTCGGTGTCGGCAGCCCCATGTAAGAGAGCTGTGATCCGTCGGTTCCGCCCCGGATCGGTTCGATAATCGGTTCGATGTCGAGGTTTTTCATGGCTTGATAGGCGACATCGACTATCTCTTTGACCGGTTCGATTTTTTCTCTCATGTTGTAATATTGATCACGCAGTTCAAGCTTGATGCTTTCCTTGCCGTATTTGGCCGCCAGCGCATCGGCGGTTTTCTGCATATATTCTTTTCGTTCTGCAAAGCGGTCTCTGTCAAAGTCTCTGATGATGTACGACAGGGCGGCTTCAGAAACGTCTCCGTTCATGGAAAGTAAATGATAGAAGCCTTCATACCCTTCCGTATATTCCGGCGCTTCTTCTTTCGGCAGCGCGTGATGAAATTCCATCGCGATTTTTGAAGCGTTGACCATTTTGTTTTTCGCCGTTCCCGGGTGGACGCTTTTTCCGTAACAAGTCAGCTTTGCGGCGGCTGCGTTAAAGCTTTCATATTGCAGTTCGCCGAGGGGGCCTCCGTCTATCGTGTAGGCGAATGCGGCGTTGAAGCGGCCGACATCGAATTTGTGAGGGCCTCTGCCGATTTCTTCATCGGGCGTGAACGCGACCCGGATCGTTCCGTGTTTGATGTCCGGATGTTTGATCAAGTATGCCATTGCCGTCATAATTTCGGCAATGCCCGCTTTGTTGTCGGCTCCGAGCAGCGTCGTGCCGTCTGTTGTGATCAGCGTCTGGCCTTTATAGCGGGAGAGCTCCGGGAATTGCTCAGGCGACAGGACGACATTGAGTTTGTCATTCAAAACGATATCATGTCCGTCGTAGCTCTCAATAATCTGAGGATTCACATTTTTTCCGGTAAAATCGGTCGCGGTGTCCACGTGAGCCAGAAAACCGACAGTCGGCACGTCTTTATCCGTATTCGCCGGCAGAGTCGCCATGACGTACCCATTGTCATCGACTGTGATTTCTGTCATGCCGATCGACTTTAATTCATCTGCCAGCATGTTGGCCAATGTCAGCTGGCCGGGGGTTGAAGGGCAGTTTTCATTGTTTTCGTCAGACTGTGTATCGACTTTTACGTAAGAGGTAAAGCGTTCAATGATTTCATTTTTCATACCGTCATCTCCTTTGTCTTATCTTACCATGCGCGGGGGAGGGATTTCTATTTCACAACCGGTTTGATTCGAGGGCTCTGTGTTTTACGCGAATGAAAACAAATTATGAAGAAACGATGACTAAACGATTAAACTTTTTGGAAATGGATGTTTGAGAAAGAAAAAACCGATATAATATGGTCAATTCATTCAATAGAGGAGGCTTTCTTCATGGCGATTTTAGTGACAGGCGGAGCGGGTTATATCGGAAGCCACACATGTGTCGAGCTGTTAAACGGCGGCTATGACATCGTGGTTCTGGATAATCTGTCAAATAGTTCACCGGAAGCATTGGAGCGTGTGAAAGACATTACCGGAAAAGGGCTTGTGTTTTATGAAGCGGATCTCCTTGACCGTGATGCCGTTCACCGGGTGTTTGCTGAAAATGAGATTGAAGCCGTCATTCATTTTGCGGGATTAAAAGCGGTCGGTGAGTCTGTGGCTGTTCCGCTCCGTTATTATCATAATAATCTGACGGGGACGTTTATTTTATGTGAAGCCATGCAGGCACACGGTGTGAAAAAAATCGTCTTCAGTTCTTCAGCGACGGTTTACGGCGTTCCGGAAACAACGCCGATCACTGAGGATTTTCCATTAAGCGCGACCAATCCTTACGGGCAGACAAAGCTGATGCTGGAACAGATTTTACGCGATCTGCATAAAGCGGACTCTGAATGGAGCATTGCGCTGCTCCGCTACTTTAATCCGTTCGGCGCGCACCCGAGCGGCCGGATCGGAGAAGACCCGAACGGCATCCCGAATAATTTAATGCCGTACGTCGCCCAAGTCGCTGTCGGCAAGCTTGAGCAATTGCAGGTGTTCGGCAATGATTATCCGACAAAGGACGGCACCGGCGTGCGGGATTACATCCATGTCGTTGACCTTGCCGAGGGCCACGTCAGAGCGCTTGAGAAGGTGCTGAACACAACAGGCGCGGATGCCTATAATCTCGGCACGGGAAGAGGCTACAGCGTTCTTGAGATGGTCAAGGCGTTTGAAAAAGTATCGGGAAAAGAAGTGCCGTACCGTTTTGCCGCCCGGCGCCCGGGAGACATCGCCGCATGCTTCGCAGACCCGGCAAAAGCGAAGGCTGAATTAGGCTGGGAAGCAAAGCGCGGGCTTGAAGAAATGTGCGCCGACTCTTGGAAGTGGCAGTCCTCCAATGTGAACGGGTACCAAAAGGTGTAAAAGAAGGGGCTGGGACAAAACCCACCTCTAAGACGAAAAAAACGGTGAAATTTTACGACGAGTAAACTTTCACCGTTTTTGATTATTTTACAATAAAAAATAAGGACAACTTCTGATAAAATTAAGTTACCATACAAAATCTAATCAGAAAGAAGTGTCCTTATGTTTAAAGATTATACCATGAATCAAATCGTTTTGCCTTTAGATTTAGAAGTAAAGTTACAAAATAATGATATTGCCTACCATGTCCATCATTTAGTGGAAAGTATCCCTCAAGAAGCGTTTGAACCATTTCTTCGAAATGAAGGTTGTCCTGCCTATCATCCACGCATGATGCTTAAAATTATTCTATGTGCCTACACTCAATCTGTCTTTTCAGGGCGTAAAATAGAGGCCCTATTAAAAGACAGTATCCGTATGATGTGGTTAGCTCAAGGGTATGAACCAAGCTACCGTACAATTAACCGATTTCGTGTTCAACCAGTAGTGAAAGATTTAATCCGTCAATGTTTCATCCAATTTCGCTGCCAATTGATTGAAGAAAAACTGATCGATCAAGAAGCGATATTTATCGATGGTACAAAGATTGAAGCGAATGCGAATAAATTTACGTTTGTCTGGAAGAAAGCGATTGAGAAATTTCATCAGCGTTTAATTGATAAGTCAAACCAGTTGTACAATGAGTTGCTTGAGAACGAAATCATACCCCAAATGGAACGGGAAAGTGATGAACAGCTATCATTTGGAGAGCTCACTCAAATGGTTCAAAAAGTAGACGAAGTAGTGACCGAATATGATAAACAAATAGAAGCATCTTCAGACGTTACGGAACGAAAAGCCTTACGAAGGGAACGAAAATACCCGAAACAAGTGCGTAAACAGTTGATTGATTTTATCCTAAGAAAACGGAAGTACCAACAGGATCTTAAAATCTTTGGACCACGTAATAGCTATTCTAAAACAGATCTAGATGCGACATTTATGCGAATGAAAGATGATTATATGAAAAACGGGCAATTGAAAGCTGGTTACAATGTACAAATCGCAACGGAAGGTCAATATGCGCTTGCTTATAGTCTATTTCCAAACCCAACAGATACACGTACGTTAATTCCATTTTTAGATGAGATCGAGCAACATTATTTCGAGTTACCGAAACATATAGTTGCAGATGCAGGTTATGGTAGTGAACAAAACTTTAGTGATATTCTCTCAAACAGAAACCGAGAAGCACTGATAACATATAACATGTTTTTGAAGGAACAAAAGAAAAAGTACAAACAAAATACATTTAATCCTGATAACTGGGTATATGATCAAGAAACCGATACATATACGTGCCCTAATCAGAAACGTTTAGAATTTCAATATCATTCTGTCCGAACGGACGCTACAGGTTTCCAAAGGAGTTTCAAAGTCTACGAGTGCGAAGACTGTTCAGGATGCCCATTCCGTTCATCATGTACCAAGGCAAAAGAAGGAAACAATCGAAAACTAATGGTGAACAAAAAATGGGAACAGCAAAAAGAATATGTGAGAGCGAAGCTTTCAGAAGAGAAAACGAGTGCCATCTATCGAAAACGTAAAACCGATGTGGAACCAGTTTTTGGATTCTTGAAGGCTAATTTGCGTTTCACTCGATTTTCTGTACGAGGAAAATCGAAGGTAGCAAACGAAATGGGTCTCGCATTAATGGCAGTGAATTTAAGAAAATTCACTGCCAACTTCTAAGGTAATAGAAGAATTTATACATAAAAATAAAGAAAGATGAATTTGAGTACCCCCAAATTCACCTTTCTCATTATTTGAAGCTAGTTTTGTCCCAGCCACTTTATTACGGTCATTATTTAATTTTCACTTCAACATCGTTGCTGAACTTTAATTTCCAAGTGCCTTTAGAGTATGCGTTTTTATCAACTTCAAAAGCTTTTACGTCAGTAACTTTAATGTTCGGGTTCAAGTCACTTAAAATTTTACTGTTGTCTACTTTTGTTTCTGTTGCATAGCTTGAAGAAGCATCAATATCTGAATCATAGGATGTTCCTTTAGAATCTACTAATTTCGCTCTTGGAATGGAGAAAGAGCTTAACGGCTTGTTTGAAACATTTTTAACTGTGTATTGAACAGCTACGATAACGCCGCCGTCAGACGCTTTTTTCTCGACAAATTGAGAGCCTACTGAATCTCTTTTTTCCACTTTGGTAACAGTAACTTCAGTTTTCTCAGTCTTAACAGTGTCACCGATGTTATACAGTTTTTCCTTGGATTCCGCAGCTTTTGAAGACGCGGTTTTAGATGATGAAGATCCGCCTCCGCCGCCGATGTTTACGAGAATGATAATAACCACTACTGCCAGAAGCAATGTGATAATTTTATGTCTCATAAAAAAGTTTCTCTGATCTTTACCGCAGTTTGGGCATTTTTTAACGCCTTTAGCGATTTCTTTGCCGCATGCCTTACAAGACACCAGGTTGCCTGCCATAATATTTCCTCCTATGTAAACTATTTCTTAAAAACTACATACTATAATGCCTGTAAAATAACCTATAGTCAATAATATTTTGAGAAAAAAAGTATTTTAATGGTTTTTTAGTCATGTATTTTAAAGGCCTTTTTTAGTATCGGCAGATCGTTCGAATTTTTTATAGGTTTATTGAAAAAAGAGTGGTTGAACATGTTCGTGATTTCCCGTATAATCTTGAAAGATATACAAAAACTGAACATAAAAAACAGTGGTTTTCTAGGGTTCCGCAATGCTGAATTGGTCTGGACCGAGAGAAAACACACAGCAGGTTCCTGCTGTGACACGTTGGGATAAAAGCCCGGGAGTTTCTGCTCTTTTGATGAAGAGTGCTCTCCCGGGCTTTTTTGATTTTATATAAAGGGAGTGTCTGGGATGAAAAAGAGATTGCTGGATGTGCTGATGCTGATTATTGGGGCTTTTATCTTTGCTTTGGCCGTTAATTTATTCGCCATTCCGAATGATCTTGGAGAGGGCGGGGTAACAGGAATCACCCTGATCTTGTACTATGTGTTTGAGTGGTCGCCCGGGGTGACGAATATCATTTTGAACGGGATCTTATTGATTATCGGATATAAATTTTTAGACGGAAAAACAACGCTTTATACGATCATTACCGTTGTTGCCAACTCACTGTTTCTGCATCTGACGCATGATTGGCACTCGCCTTCACATGAACTCATTATTAATACTATTTTTGCGGGTGTGTTTGCCGGTGTCGGAATCGGGATCATTATTCGAGTCGGAGGCACGACTGCGGGTTCTGCCATTTTGGCGAGGATTGCGAACAAATATCTCGATTGGAATATCAGTTATGCGCTTTTGTTCTTTGATCTGATTGTCGTCTTCAGTTCTTATTTCATCATCGGTGCGGAAAAAATGATGTTTACCATTGTCATGCTGTACATCGGAACGAAGGTGATGGACTTTATCATTGAAGGCCTGAATACGAAAAAAGCGGTGACGATTATATCTGAGCATAAGCACGAAATCGCTGAACAGGTCAACACGCTTATGGACAGAGGGGTTACGCTGCTGTCGGGTAAAGGAAATTACACGGGGCAGTCGAAGGAGATTTTATATATCGTCATCCAGAAACAAGAGCTTTCCATGCTCAAAAAAATTATTAAAAGCTGTGATACAAAAGCGTTTGTCATTGTTCATGATGTGCGTGACGTCTTTGGCGAAGGCTTCGTCGATATCTCTAAATAAAAAGAATCCCTCTGCCGGCGCGGAGGGTTTTTTTCTTATGCCGGCAGATGATCCGTTTCCCGGGAAATAGCCTGAAAGCTGTTTCTTAAAACGAAGTGGATACAATCGGCCGGACGTTTTATACTGAAAATATGATAGAGAGATAGAGAGGAGCACATATGAACCCGTTATTGGCAATTTACCCAAGGGCTGTGTTGTCTGATACGTGCTGTACGGCGGAGGATGTCTTTTGCTTTTATGATGAAAAAAGGCGGGGCTATGTCGCCATTCTGAAGGAGGATATCACCCCGAAGGAGAAACTGCTTCTGGAATCATTTTTGACGCCCGCTGAAGAAAAAGGCGATTTTTTTCCGGAGACGGCGGCAGCAAAGAGGTGGCGGCGTTTTCTGCTGGAAGAAGGCCCGGTGCCTGATGTCAAGGAGCCGCGTGTCCGTTTTATCCATTATGACTTATTGGGAGAACGGGACTGGGGGGCATTTACGGAAGCGCTGCGCCATTTCTGGCCGGTTTCATATATAGTTGTCCGGACGGGAAGGGATCAAGGCGTGATTGTGGAGGAAGAAAAGCTGGAAGCGCCCGATTCGGATGACATCGCATCTTTTGTGAAGATTCTCGAAGGCGATTTTTATTTCAGTGTCCGTTTTTTCATCGGAAGGTATTATGGCGCGGGGGAACGTCTGCGCCTTCATTATCGGAGAGAACAGCAATATTGTCAGATTGGCCGGCGTTATCTCCCGCAGCTGAGCACGCTGACCGCGGAAACGGTATTTCCGGCCATGCTCACGGAAGAAAGCAGAGAAAAGCTCTCAGCCTTGCTTCACGAAGAAGCGGCGCTGCTGTTTCAGAAAGAACCGGAGCTGAAGCATACGATTCAGACTTTTATTGAACATAACTCGAACATGTCGCTCACATCGAAAAAACTGCATTTGCACCGCAACAGTCTTCAATATCGGATTGATAAATTTGCGGAACGCTCGGGTATTGATATTAAGACATATCAGGGCGCCCTGCTGGCTTATTTCATTTGTCTGCAGTATGAAAAATCACATTAAATGGGAAATGTGCACGAAGGCAGCGGACTTTTTTTATGAACATTGCCTATATCCGCCGCCGTCTGACGCTGTTACAATCCTATTTAAGAAAGCGTTTACAAAAAAGGGGGAGATGACATGGCGGAACTTCGGCTGGAGCATATTTATAAGTATTACGATCAAAAAGAAGCGGCTGTCGATGATTTTAACCTTCATATTAAAGATAAAGAATTTATCGTGTTTGTCGGTCCGTCGGGGTGCGGAAAGTCAACAACATTGAGGATGGTTGCCGGGCTGGAAGACATTACAAAGGGCGATTTCTATATCGGTGACACGAGAGTGAATGACATCGCTCCTAAAGACAGGGATATCGCCATGGTGTTTCAAAACTATGCGTTATATCCGCACATGACGGTCTATGATAATATCGCTTTCGGTCTGAAGCTGAGGAAGATGCCGAAACCGGAGATTAAAAAACGGGTCGAAGAAGCGGCAAAAATGCTGGGGCTCACAGAGTATCTGCACCGCAAACCGAAGGCGCTCTCCGGCGGGCAGCGGCAGCGGGTTGCATTAGGCCGGGCGATTGTCAGGGACGCCAAAGTGTTTTTAATGGATGAGCCGCTGTCAAATCTGGACGCAAAGCTTCGGGTGCAGATGCGGGCAGAAATTATTAAGCTGCATCAAAGGCTGCAAACAACTACAATCTATGTGACGCACGATCAAACAGAAGCACTGACGATGGCGACACGCATCGTAGTCATGAAGGACGGAAAAATTCAGCAGATCGGCACCCCGAAAGACGTGTATGAACATCCCGAAAACGTATTTGTCGGCGGGTTTATCGGCTCCCCGGCGATGAACTTTTTCAAAGGAAAGCTGACGGACGGCGCCATTCAGATCGGTTCAGCCGCTCTCGGCGTGCCGGAAGGGAAAATGAAAATGCTCCGCGAAAAAGGGTATGCCGGCAAAGATGTTATCTTCGGCATCCGCCCGGAAGACATACATGACGAGCTGATTGTGGTAGAATCCTATAAGAATTCATCCATCACAGCTAAAATCAATGTCGCGGAATTGCTCGGGTCAGAAATTATGGTCTATTCCCGGATCGGGGATCAGGATTTTATCGCCCGGATTGACGCCCGCCATGACATTCATGCCGGTGAGGAATTGACCGTCGCTTTCGACATGAATAAGGCTCACTTTTTTGACAGTGAAACAGAAATCAGAATCCGCTCATAACGCAAAGCCGGACAGCTGGATGTCCGGCTTTTTTGATGTAACAATTTATGACGCATAACCGATATAAAAAGTAAATAGAAGACAGAAAGCAGGAAAACGATGAAACGCATGATCATGTGCATGTGCCTTTTGGCTGCCGTGTTTACGCTTGCCGCCTGCTCGGGCCATGAGGCAAGCGCCGAACAAAGCATTCCGAAGGCAGAAGCGCACCACGATAAAAAGTCTGTAAAGCGCCAAATCAAAAAGGAGCCGGATACGTCCGCCTGGGTTAAAACGAAAGGAACGGCAAGACTGCCGATTCTGATGTACCACAGCATTTCTGAGGGAAACAGCCTGCGTGTGCCGAAGGAAGAATTCCGGCAGCATATGAAGTGGCTTCATGATCACGGCTATTATACGATGACTCCTGAAGAGGCCTATCTGATGCTGACGGAAGATAAGGAGCCGCGTGAAAAATGTGTTCTGATCACATTTGATGACGGCTATACCGACAATGTGAAAGCGGCCTATCCCATTTTAAAGAAATACAAGATGAAAGCGACAATTTTTATGATCGGAAACTTTATCGGGCACAAGAATCATCTGACTGAGAAGCAGATGAAGGAGATGGCCGCCCACGGCATTTCCATTCAGAGCCATACGATGAACCATCTCGAATTGAACGGGCTTACACCGCAGCAGCAGCGACGTGAAATGAAGGACTCTAAGCGTTTATTTGATCAAATGTTCGGGCAGCGGACGTCTATGATCAGCTACCCTGTCGGACGATATAATAAGGAAACATTAAAAGCCGCCGCCGCGTCAGGCTACCGTATGGCGGTCACGACGGAGCCGGGAGCGGCGTCAAGAGATCAGGGGCTTTACGGGCTTCACCGCGTCCGTGTGTCGCCGGGCATGTCCGGCGCGGCATTCGGCTCTTATATTCAAAATGTGATGAAATAACAGAGCCTCCGCATCATGCGGAGGCTTTTTTCAGTTTAATAGAATTGATGAAGCAGCAGAAGGGTGACGCTCACGGTAATCGCTCCGCCGATCCTGGTCGACACTTGGGCGAACGGCATAAGCTCAAGCCGTTCAGCGGCGCTCAAGATCGCGACGTCGCCGGTGCCGCCCTGGCCGGAATGGCAGGCATTAATAATCGCCGTCTCAATCGGGTACAGATTCAGCCATTTTCCGGTCAGAAAACCGACGGCCATCATCGTGACGACGATTGATAAAATGGTAATGATGTTGCTGATCGTAAACGCCGCAATCAGCTTGTCCCACGGTGTCATTGAAACGCCGATCGCAAATAAGAGCGGATAGGTCACGGCTGTCGAGAAAAAGCGCGAGACGCCGAAGGCTCCGTTTTCAATCGAAGCCGGCGCCAGCCTGAACAGCTTAATGAGAACGGCAAGGACGAGCATCACGACAGGAGCCGGAAGCTGAAAGAAATCATGCGCCAGCATGCCGACCAAATAGAGGGAAACCGCTAAAATACCGCCCGAAGCGAAAAAGGACAAATCAAACGTTTTATCATTGGCCGGCTGTTCCAATGCGGGAGCGGAATGATCAGACTTATCAACCTTCCCGTTGCCCGTCCATTCCGGTTTGCGTTTCCCGATGACATTCAGCAAACCCGATAACATAATGGCGCACAGGCTGCCGAGCATGATGGACGGCAGCACAAGCGCAAAGGCGTCTCCCTGGGACATCGGCATAATATCGGAGTAGCCGATGGATAAAGGAATCGCGCCTTCACCGACACCCCCCGCCATAATCGGAACGACAATATAAAGCAGCGTGTGCTGAAAGCCGAGCCCGAGCAGCGTCCCGACGCATAAGCCGACGATGGCGGCCGCGATCGAGCCGGCGATCAGCGGAATAAAAATCTTGACGAAAGCTTTGACGAGCGTCTCTCTTTTCATCCCGAGAATACTGCCGACGACGATACCGGCAATAAATAGATAGAGAAAGTTGGAGCTTTCCGTGAATTCTGTTGTTGAAGTAATAATGTCTTTCGGAAGCAGGTGGTAGTAGACGACAGCGGATGGAATAAAGGTTGCGAGAATCGCAGGGCCGCCGATGGACCGCACGATCGGAATGGATTTTCCGATCTGGCCGAAGGTAAATCCGAAAAAACTCATGACGGCAATTGATGTCAGAATGTCGCTTTTTACATCACGGCTCATGACAAACACTGTAATAAGCAAGAAAAGCAGGATATAGATAGGAAGAGGAATAATGCCGATTCTTATATTCATTGCTCTGGCAAACCAGTTATCAGTCCGTTCCTGTTTTTGGATTGAATCCGTTTGCAATTTTGGTTGAAGTTCTCCCATGCTTGTTCCCCCAGTCGTTATGTAGTGAAAAAATATCCCCATTTAAAGTATACTAAAAAATTTAAATTGTTCATATATTATGAATTTACTAGAGGACATGCTTTCTTCACATTTTCTTTCTCAAAATGGCGATTTGGCGGGCTTTTTCACCGAGAAAAGCATTTTGTTCGCCACACGAATAAAAAAGAGGTACGATATCAAAGGGACAAATATCCTAGGTGCTGACATAAAATCTCTACAAATCCGACAATAATCGGTCACAATTTCAGCCTTATTTTAGGTATATTGATCTTTTTTTTTAGGCTGAATCGTTGTAAAGTAATGATATTGAATCATTTCTATGACAGCCGCTGTCCCCCAGGGTGTACAGGCTGATATTTCAATAGTTTTGACGAATTTGTGAAACATTGAGCAAATATATCATTTTTTGTGAAATACCGAGCAATGATCTCGTTATGTTTGTGAAATGTTGAGCAATTTACCAGATTGGAGGAAAAACATCATGAGTGAGTTGGTATTAGCCCGCATTCAATTTGCATCTACAACATTGTTTCACTTCTTGTTTGTGCCTTTGTCTATCGGGCTTGTGTTTATGGTTGCTTTGATGGAGACGCTTTATGTTGTCAAAAAACAAGAGACCTATCTCAAAATGGCTAAATTTTGGGGGCATCTCTTTTTAATTAACTTTGCTGTCGGCGTCGTCACAGGGATTCTTCAGGAATTCCAGTTCGGTCTGAACTGGTCTGATTATTCCCGTTTTGTCGGAGACGTATTTGGAGCTCCGCTTGCGGTTGAAGCGCTTTTGGCGTTTTTTATGGAGTCTATTTTTATCGGATTATGGATTTTCGGCTGGGACCGTTTATCTAAAAAAGTGCATTTGCTTTGCATTTGGCTTGTGTCCTTCGGAACGATTATGTCATCTTTCTGGATTTTGACGGCGAACTCATTCATGCAGGAGCCGGTCGGCTTTGCGATTAAAAACGGCCGCGCGGAAATGAATGATTTCGGGGCGCTTTTGACAAACCCTCAGCTTTGGGTTGAATTCCCTCACGTCATTTTCGGGGCGCTTGCGACGGGTGCTTTCTTTATCGCCGGTGTCAGCGCATTTAAATTATTGAAGAAAAAAGAAGTGCCTTTCTTCCATAAATCTTTCAAGCTTTCGATGATTGTCGGTCTGATCGCCGGTATCGGCGTTGCGTTCAGCGGACATATGCAGGCTGAGCATTTAATGGAATCGCAGCCGATGAAAATGGCTGCCAGTGAAGCGCTTTGGGATGACAGCGGTGATCCTGCCGCGTGGACGGCTTTTGCGAATATTGATACGAATAAAGAAAAAAACACATCAGAAATTTCAATTCCTTACGCACTCAGCTACTTGGCTTACCAGAAGTTCAGCGGCAGTGTGAAAGGGATGAAAACACTTCAAAAAGAATACGAAAAAACGTACGGAAAAGGCGACTATATCCCGCCTGTTAAAACGACGTTCTGGAGTTTCCGCATTATGGCGGGCGCGGGCGCGCTTATGATTTTTGCCGCGATTGCCGGCTTTATTCTGAACCGCCGCAAAAAGCTTCATACGAGCAAGTGGTATTTACGGGGCATGATCGCACTGATCGCATTTCCATTCATTGCGAACTCTGCCGGTTGGATTATGACTGAAATCGGCCGCCAGCCGTGGACGGTCATGGGACAATTGACGACCGCACAATCCGTTTCTCCTAACGTAACGACGGGATCTCTGCTGTTTTCAATTATCAGCTTCGGCGTCATGTACTTGATTTTAGGCGCTCTGCTTGTTTTCCTATTCGTTCGTGAAATTAAAAAAGGTGCGGACCATGATGATCATAAGGATGTTCCTGTATCAACGGATCCGTTCAGTCAGGAGGTCTACCATGGGGTCACTTCATGATCTTTGGTTTATACTCGTTTCAGTTTTGTTTGTCGGATTTTTCTTTTTAGAGGGTTTTGATTTCGGTGTCGGCATTTCGACCCGATTTCTTGGCCATAATGAATTAGAACGCAGAGTGCTGGTTAACACCATCGGCCCGTTCTGGGATGCGAATGAGGTGTGGCTTATCACAGGTACGGGAGCGATCTTCGCGGCATTCCCGAACTGGTATGCGACGATGCTGAGCGGATATTACATTCCGTTTATCATCATTCTTCTTGCTTTGATGGGGCGCGGCGTGGCATTTGAATTCCGCGGCCAAGTGAATAATCTGAAATGGGTCAAAACATGGGACTGGGTGATTTTCTTCGGCAGCCTTATCCCGCCATTTGTATTCGGACTTATTTTCACAAGCTTGTTCCGCGGTGTGCCGATTGACGGACATATGAACATTCACGCAGGTTTTTCAGATATTGTGAACGTGTATTCCGTTCTTGGCGGAGCAGCCGTCACCCTTCTTTCATTCCTGCACGGTTTAATGTTTATCACCCTGCGCACGATCGGTGATTTACAAGAGCGTGCGAGAAAAATGGCAAAACGCGTAATCGGTGTTATCTTTCTTGTTGTACTTGCTTTCTTTGCGATGTCTGCATACGATACGGATATGTTTACACGCCGGGCAAACATCACGATTCCGGTATTCGTGCTGATTGTCATCTGCAACGTTCTTGCCGTTGTGTTCATGAGCAAGAAAAAAGACGGCTGGGCATTCGGTATGACCGGCGCGGGTCTTGCTTTGACAGTTGCGATGATTTTTATCTCTCTGTTCCCGCGCGTCATGGTCAGCTCGCTGAAAAGCGCGTATGACTTAACAGTAGCTAACGCGTCTTCCGGTGATTATTCACTTAAGGTCATGACAATTGTCGCACTGACTCTGCTGCCGTTTGTTATCGGCAGTCAGATCTGGAGCTATTATGTCTTCCGGAAACGCGTCAGCCATAAGGAGCCTATGACTTATTAATGGGAAAAGACCTGTTTCTTTATAAAGGAATGAAGCGGATTCTTGCGATCATTACGGGATTAACGATTATACAAACGGCCGCCATCATCTTGCAGGCGGAATGGCTGAGCCAGGCGGTAACCGGATTATTTAACGGGAAGCGGATTGCTTCTCTTTATCCGGTTATCGGCTTTTTCCTGCTTGCGTTTTTGGTCCGGCATGCGGTGACAACGGTCCGGCAGAAAATCGTGTACCAATATGCCGCGCAAACCGGCGCAGACTTAAGAAAAAGATTTCTTGAGCAATTGTTCCGTCTCGGCCCCCGCTTTGCGAAAAAAGAGGGAACAGGCCGGATGGTGACGCTGGCGATGGAAGGCATCAGCCAGTTCCGCCGTTATTTAGAGCTGTTTCTGCCGAAAATGGTCAGCATGGCGATTGTACCGGCGGCCGTTGTTATTTACGTGTTTTTTCAGGATAAAACATCGGCATTGATTCTGATTCTTGCGCTTCCGATTTTGATTGTATTTATGATTCTGCTCGGACTTGTCGCACAGAAAAAAGCCGATCGCCAATGGAAGTCCTATCAGACGCTTTCCAATCATTTCGTGGATTCGCTTCGCGGACTGGAGACATTGCGGTTTTTAGGATTAAGCAAATCACACAGTAAAAACATCTTTCATGTCAGTGAGAGATACCGTAAGGCGACGATGAGCACGCTCCGGGTCGCGTTTTTATCATCATTCGCCCTGGATTTCTTTACGATGCTGTCGGTGGCGACAGTGGCGGTGTTTCTCGGCTTGCGGCTGATAGACGGACAAATTCTGCTCGGGCCGGCACTGACCGCGCTCATTCTCGCGCCTGAATATTTTCTCCCGGTCCGCGAAGTGGGAAATGATTACCACGCGACGTTAAACGGGCAGGAGGCGGGGAAAACCATTCAAACGATTTTGGCGCAGCCCGGTTTTAAAGAAGAAAAGCCGCTCGAACTTGATACGTGGACTGACGGGGATGAATTACAGCTTACGCGTTTGTCCGTCCGAGAATCGATGTCTGAATTTCATCTGTCCTTTAAAGGGAAGAAGAAAATCGGAATTATCGGGGAAAGCGGTGCGGGAAAATCGACACTCATTGATGTGCTGGGCGGCTTTTTAGAGCCTGCGTCCGGTGAGATCAAGGTAAACGGTGAATCCCGCTCGCATCTGCAGTCGGACAGCTGGCAGAAGCAGCTGCTTTATATTCCGCAGCATCCGTACATTTTTGATGACACGCTTTTGAATAATATCCGGTTTTATCATCCTGATGCTTCGCATGAGGAAACGGCGCAGGCCGCTGCTTCGGCAGGTCTTTCCGAACTGATCCGTGATCTGCCCGGCGGTCTTGACGGCCTGATCGGCGAGGGCGGACGGCCGCTCAGCGGAGGACAGGCTCAGCGTGTCGCGCTGGCCAGAGCCTTTTTAGGAAACCGTCCGATTCTCCTTTTGGATGAGCCGACCGCTCACCTTGATATTGAAACAGAATATGAAATAAAAGAAACGATGAAAGACCTGTTTGAAAACAAGCTTGTTTTTCTGGCCACTCACCGTCTTCACTGGATGCTTGAGATGGACGACATTATCGTGCTTAATGACGGCGCGGTGGCGGAAATCGGCACCCACGACGAATTGATGGCGAAACAAGGCGTATACGCCAAACTTGTAAAGGCGCAACTGGGGGAAAGAACATGAGAAAAGAAGAATGGATTCTGCCGTATATGAAGCAAAATGCCCGTTTGTTTGTTCTTGTGATTTTTTTAGGCGCGGTGACGATTTTTTCGGCGGCCTTTCTCATGTTCACTTCCGGTTTTTTGATCTCTAAGTCGGCGACAAGGCCTGAGAATATCCTGCTGGTGTACGTTCCGATTGTAGCCGTGCGCACCTTCGGGATTGCCCGTTCAGTCTCACGGTACGCCGAGCGTCTGACGGGGCACCATATCATTTTGAAAATCGTGTCCGACATGAGGGTGCGGCTTTACAATATGCTGGAGCCGGCCTCGCTCATGCTTTCATCCCGTTTTCGGACGGGCGACATGCTCGGCATTTTGGCTGAGGATATTGAGCATTTGCAGGATGCGTTTTTAAAAACGATTTTCCCGGCGGTTTCCGCTTTGCTGCTGTATGCGGCCTCCGTTATCGGACTCGGCTTTTTTTCCTGGCCGTTTGCCGCTTTTGCGGCGATTTACCTGTTTGTATTGGTTGTCTTATTTCCGGTTGTGTCGCTTCTTGTGACGAGAGCGAAAAACATGAGGCTGAAAAGCGGCCGGAATACGCTCTACAGCCGGCTGACAGATGCCGTGCTCGGCGTGAGCGACTGGATGTTTTCGGGACGCCAGGCCGCCTTTATTTCCTCTTATGAAGAGAAAGAGAAGGCATGGTTTGACCTTGAAAACAAACGTCAGCGGTTTACGAGATGGCGTGATCTCGCCGCGCAATGTCTTGTCGGCGGCTTCATATTGATCATGCTGTTCTGGACGGCGGGTCAGTATGCGGACGGCAGCATCGCCAACACGATGATCGCGGCCTTTGTGCTTGTCGTATTTCCATTGACGGAGGCGTTTCTGCCCCTTTCGGATGCGCTGACGGAAGTGCCTTCTTATCAGGATTCCATCAAAAGAATGAGTAAGGCGGCTCCGGAGCTGCGAAGTCGTGAGGTGAAGCAGACAGATGAGAAACTGGATGTATCTGATGTGACACTTACATTTGATAACGTGACGTTTTCTTATGATCAGCACAGTCATGTGCTTGACCGTTTTTCCTTCACTCTCCGCCAAGGTGAAAAAATGGCGCTGCTCGGCAGGAGCGGCTCCGGTAAGTCGACCTCTCTCGCTTTAATTGAAGGCGCCTTAGTTCCCGATTCGGGCAAAGTGATGCTGAACGGGCTGGAAACTGCGGCCGTGCAGGAGCAGATTTCCTCAGCGGTGGCCGTTTTGAATCAGAAACCTCATCTCTTTAACACGAGCATTATGAACAATATCCGGCTCGGAAACGGCAAGGCGAGTGATGAAGATGTTAAGCGTGCGGCGCGGCAAGTGAAGCTGCATGATTATATTGAATCATTGCCTGACGGATATGAAACGTCCGTGCAGGAGACGGGAATTCGTTTCTCAGGCGGGGAACGGCAGCGGATCGCGCTTGCCCGTATTCTGCTCCAAGATACGCCGGTCATTATCCTTGATGAACCGACGGTCGGCCTTGATGCGGTCACTGAACGCGAATTGCTTGATACGATTTTTGATGTCTTTAAAGAGAAAACGATCCTCTGGATTACACACCATTTAGCGGGTGTGGAAACAGCTGATAAAATCGTCTTTTTAGAAAATGGAAAAGCAGAAATGGAAGGAACCCATCAAGAGCTGCTTGCAGAAAACGAACGGTACCGGAAGCTTTACCGTCTTGATGTTCCGATCAGAACATAAACAGCCGCAAACGAGCGGCTGTTTTTTTTGTGCGGTTTAAAATCTCTTCTTGTTTGGAATATAAATAGGAGACAGAAGAGGAGGTACAGAGATGAATATAATGGATTGGACGGAACAGGATGTGAAAGATACGCTGCCGAAACGGGAGGCAGACAGCCATAAAGGAACGTTCGGGACGGCGTTATTGCTGGCCGGGAGCGATGACATGCCGGGAGCCGCCCTTCTGGCCGGATTGGGCGCGATGAGAAGCGGTGTCGGCAAGCTCGTCATCGGTACATCGGCAGGCGTCATTCCGCTCATCGTCCCGGTGCTGCCGGAAGCGACGTACTGGCGTGACGGCTGGAAAAAAGCCGCGGCGGGCCAGCCCGGGGAAACCATCCGGGCCGCTGCCATCGGGCCGGGCCTTCCTCAAACAGACGAAGTGCAGCAGGCGGCTGATCAGCTGCTTTCTGCCGATTATCCCGTCATACTGGACGCGGGCGCCATTACGAAAAGAACCTATCCAAAGAGGAAAGCCCCCGTGATCTTGACGCCTCATCCCGGCGAATTTTCCAGAATGACAGGCCTTCCGATTCAAGAAATTCAGCAGAACAGAGCGGGATATGCCGCGGAATGGGCGGAGCGGCTTCATGCCACGATTGTCCTGAAAGGAAACGAAACCATTATCGCTTTTCCCGACGGGGAATGCCGCAGGAATACAACCGGAAACGGCGCGCTTGCAAAAGGCGGGACCGGCGACACGCTGACGGGAATGATTCTCGGCATGCTGTGCTGTCATCAAGACCCGAAGCATGCCGTATTGAACGCCGTCCGCCTTCACGGCGAATGTGCGGAATTATGGACGAAAGAGCGCTCCGCCCATACCTTATTGGCGCACGAACTTTCTGAACTGCTGCCGCGTGTATGGAAGGAATATGAATAAAGAAAAGGCGTCTTCATAGGGAAGGCGCCTCTTTTTGTTTTACCCTTGATTTCATCAGGACATAATACAGCAGCGACGGAACGGCCAGGCCGATGACCCAGGCAATGTCGCCTCCGCCGAATATTTCAGCGAGCGGCCCGATGTAAAAGGATGTATTGATGAACGGGATTTCTAATATAATCGACAAAACGAAGGCGGCCGCTGTAATCCAATTGACCCTGCCGTATTGCCCGTTGACGTCAAACATCGATTTGACGTGGTATTTTCCGCGTCGGATAAAATAGTAATCCACGAGGTTGATCGCCGTCCATGGAATTAAGAAATAACTGATGAAAAAGATGAAATTTAAAAACAGTTCCATGAAATTGCTTTGGCCCAAGAGACTTAATACAGTACCCGCTGCCGTCACACAAAGGATCATTACCACTCGCGTTTTCGGCGTCACCTTCAGTTTTAAAAACGGCTCCAAAGTAGTCGTGGTTGACATAAAGGCTCCGTATAAATTAAAGACGTTGATCGCCATTTGTCCGAACAGGACGATGATCAGCATAATAAAGGAAAACGGACCGAACAATCGGACAATCTCATTTCCCGCATTAGCGGTAAATTCCGGGAGCGCCGTCGTCAAAATGGCGCCGAGAAGCATCATCCAGATGGAACTGACTGACGTACCTGCGTAGCTGTACCAAAAGGTATGCGATGCCGGTGTTTTGACCGGCAGATAACGGGAATAATCTGCGACATATGGCGCATATGCCAGCTGCCATGTGGCCACCGCGCTGACCGCCACTAGGAAAACAGGCAGGTCTAATGAGCCGGGCACCCAGCTTCCTGAAGGAATCGGCAGTTGAAAAATAAGAATCGTTGCAGCAAAAAAAACGGCAAAGGAGGTCCAAGAGAGGATTTTCTGCATTTTGTGAATCAGATCATGACCGTAGATCGTGAGTAAAAAACAGATGGCGCTTAAGCCGATAATACACCATGAAGCCGGAATCGGTACAAAGCTGCTCAGTGTACCGGCTGCGAGAATCGTACTGCTCGCAAAGAAGCCCAGGTAGATAAACATGACCAAAAAGAGGGGCAGAATCGCTCCGATCACGCCGAATTGCGCGCGGCTTTGAATCATTTGCGGAATTCCGAGCTGAGGTCCTTGTGCGGAATGAGACGCCATAAAGATTGCGCCGATAAAGGTTCCGATAATAATGGCGGCGATACTCCAAAAGAGATCGAGTCCCATTGTAACGGGCAGTGTGCCTGTGACTAACGTCGTAATATGCATATTCGCCCCGAACCAAACGGGGAATAAATCTTTGGCCTTTCCGTGTCTTTCGTGATGCGGAATATGTTCAATCGTTCGCCTTTCTACTTTCAATAGATAATCTCCTCCGTATGTCTTCTTTTAACATAAAGTCATAGCTTAACAGATTGACCTGCCGTTTACAAATTCCAGCATGCAGGAAAAACATTGTAAAGCCTCGCTGACAGCCGTTCAAAAGTTTTTTTAAAAAAACGGAACAAACACTGCCGCCAAAACGATTTGCCAGGGTTTAAAAGGCATGGATATGCTTACGGACTAATATGTATTAAGGAGAAATGTGTCAATCTTTTGACGAATGGAGCCATTATTCGTTAAGCTGGAAGAATAGTTTACTTTGTGTAAATTTCATTAATGAAAAGGGGATTGATAATATGTGTACAAGTCTTACATTGAAAACGACAGACGGTAATCACCTATTGGCGCGAACGATGGATTTTGCATTTCAGCTCGGTACGGACGTCGTGCTTTACCCTCGTCAGTACAGCTGGAAAAGCGAAGCTGACGGCAGGATGCATAAGACGAAATACGCATTTATCGGTATGGGGAGAAATCTCGGCAATGTTCTGTTTGCCGACGGCGTAAATGAAAAAGGGCTGTCGTGTGCGACGCTGTATTTTCCGGGCTTTGCGGGATACGAGAAAGCGGAACGGGAGGGCACCTGTCACATCGCTCCTCATGAGTTTGTCACCTGGGCCTTATCAAACTGTGAATCTCTTGAAGAAATAAAGGAAAAGCTCGGTTCGCTGACGATTGTAGAGAAGAAGTTAATGTTATTGGATACGGTGCTGCCTCTTCATTGGATTTTATCAGACCGCACGGGCGGCTGCATTGTCATCGAGCCGACACCGGAGGGAATGAAAGTATATGACAACAAACCCGGAGTGATGACCAACAGTCCGGAATTTCCTTGGCATGTGACCAATCTGCGCCATTATATCGGAATCAGGCCGCAACAGTCAGAAAGCAAAACATTGGGCGGAATGACATTAACCGCTTTCGGCCAAGGATCTGGAACGATCGGGCTTCCCGGTGATTACACGCCGCCATCCCGATTCATCAGAGCCGCTTATCTGAAAGAGCATTTAGAGCCTGCCGCTCATGAAACGGATGGCGTTACGGCCGCTTTTCACGTGCTGTCCAATGTGAATATTCCAAAAGGCGCGGTGATCACAGAGGAGAATGAAATTGATTATACGCAGTATACGTCGGTCATGTGCTGTGACACCGGGAACTACTACTTTCATCTGTACGACAACCGGCAGATTCACAAAGTAAGTTTATTCCATGAAAATCTTGACCGTCCGGAGCCGAAAGTATTTGCGGCCGCGGCGGAGCAGAATATACAGGAGCTGAATTAGCTCAAAAAAAAACAGGACGCGATTGTCCTGTTTTTTTATTTAATACGGATCAGACGGATGGCTTTCCTGTTCAGCCTGTTTTGCGGCTTGTGCTGTATCAGTAGTGCCGATCGGCCCGCCGCTGTTGCTTTCGGCGGCTTTTTTCAGCCCTTCCGCCACACGTTTTCCGTAGTCCGGATCTGCTTTTGTGAAATTCTCAATCATTTGATCCTGAATGTCTTTGCGGCAGGAAGAAAGCGTATTGACCAGGTTTGTGATCAATTCGTTCCGTTCAAATTCCGAAAATCTGCGGTATGTTTCTCCGGCCTGGCCGAAATTATTCGACCGGTCGATCGCTTCCCGCTTCACATCGCCTTCGACATGAGGTGTATGGTCTTTCCCATCCTGCTTTGCTTCGTTGAGTCCTCCCATAATGGACGGCTCATAGTTGACGTGCGGGTTTTGTCCTTCTGCCCGATCGACCCGATACTGCATTTGCCCGCCTTCCTGGTTGGTGGCGACATGCTTTTTCGGCGAGTTGATCGGAAGCTGCAGGTAGTTTGCGCCGACGCGGTACCGCTGGGTATCTGAATAGGAGAATGTCCGCCCCTGAAGTAATTTGTCATCCGAAAAATCAAGGCCGTCCACAAGCACGCCCGTTCCGAATGACGCTTGTTCCACCTCGGCATGGTAGTTTTCCGGGTTTTTGTTCAGAACCAATTTACCGATCGGCTTCCAAGGGAAATCGTCTTTATACCACAGCTTGGTCGGATCAAGCGGATCAAAATCCAGCTCGGGGTGTTCGTCATCAGTCATGATTTGCGCATACACTTCCCATTCAGGGTAATCGCCTTTTTCAATCGCTTCATACAAATCCTGTGTCGCATGGTTAAAGTTTTTCCCCTGAATCTCTTCCGCTTCCTTCTGTGTCAGGTTGCGGATGCCTTGTTTCGGTTCAAAGTGATATTTGACGAGTACGGCTTTTCCTTCTTCATTGACCCATTTGTAGGCATGGACGCCTGAGCCCTGCATCTGCCGGTAGTTGGCCGGGATGCCCCACGGCGAAAACAAGAAAGTGATCATATGAGTCGCTTCCGGTGATTGGGAGATGAAGTCGAAAATACGCTCGCCGTCCTGAATGTTCGTAACGGGATCAGGCTGAAATGCGTGCACAAGATCCGGGAACTTCAGCGGATCACGGATAAAAAAGATTTTCAGGTTGTTGCCGACCAGATCCCAGTTGCCGTCTTCGGTATAAAGCTTAACGGCAAAACCCCGGGGATCACGCAATGTTTCCGGGGAATGCTTTCCGTGGTTGACGGTAGAAAACCGCACAAACGCCGGAGTTTTCGTTCCTTTCTTTTGAAACACTTTCGCTCTTGTGTATTTAGAAATCTCCTCGTCTCCAAAACTTCCGTAGGCCTCAAAGTATCCGTGTGCGCCGGCGCCGCGCGCGTGAACGACGCGCTCGGGAATCCGTTCGCGGTCAAAGTGGCTGATTTTCTCCAAAAAATCATAATTCTCCAATGTCGTCGGTCCTCTATTGCCGACTGTCCTGACATTCTGGTTGTCAGTGACCGGATGGCCCTGCCGGTTTGTCAGCGTGTCTTCTGACTCGCCTTTACCGGTCGTCTTACTGGAAAGCGTTTCTTCGCTGTTTTTGTTATTTTCCATTGTTGAACCCTCCTTTTTGAACGGTAACAATATGCCCAGCAGAGCCGTTTTTTAAAACCGATTTTCAAAAGAAGCGGTTATTCCGCGATCGGTGTCAAGGACCCGCCGTTCCATATTTCGCCCTTGTTCAGCGTCCAGCTGTTTTGATAAAGGCTTTGCGCGCCTTGATTGGCCGCCGGACTTAATTGTTCATCCCATGTCAAAAAGTACGTGGTCTCGGGATACTTTTGCCTGATCGCATTGATAAAAGCAGCATAATCAAAGTTTCCGATATTGCCGGACGGACCGGTTTCGGCAAAGGCAAACGGTTTTTTCAGAGACAGCATTTCATCATAGCCTGATATCGCATACGGATCAGTGAAGTAAGCGTCCAGACCGGTAATATCCACATAAGATGAGCCTGGGTAGAAGTCTGTTTTAAAGTCTCTGTTGGCATCCGGCGAATACACCCACAAAAGGTTATCCAATCCTCTTGTCTCTGTCATATAGCGGTATATCTTCTTGTAAAGCTCTTTGTACAGCGAGATTCTTTCCGTGTCTTTTTGGTTGTAGCCTGTCAGCCCCCACCAGAACCACTCGCCGTTCATTTCGTGAAGCGGCCTGAACAGAACGGTGACGCCTTGATTTTTCAGCTGAGTAAGGCCGTCGGCGATTTTGCTGAGCAGCGCCTCAAGCCGTTTTCCTTCAACAGTTGAAGGGTCCAGGATGTTTTTGTACTGGCTGTTTGAGATGGCCGTTTTATAGTTTCCGGATGGAAAAGCCGGATTTGCGAGATGCAGGCTGACCTGAGGGAGGCCGCCGCTTTTCCAGTATGAGATCTAGCTGCTGTTGCAGCTGTAATCGATAGTATCGGTGATATCCGCTGTTTCCAGCCATCCTCTCCCATAGTCACAGCCGTAGATGGCGGGAGACTGTCCCGTCGCGTTTTTCAAGCGGTTTTCCTCTGTCATTGAAAAAGTGACATCGCTGTACCCGCCGAACGCACCGGACATGACCCTGTTTTCTGAACGGTTGGGCAGGTGCGCCAGCCAGTTCATGATATCTTTTGTCGTCTGCTGGGCATTTGGGTTTACGGGATAAACGGTGTGAGCCGATATCGGACTGGCGGCTCCTAAGAGTAATAAAACGATAGACAGGCAGACTGCTAACTTTTTGAGCATAAAAAAGACCTCCTGATTTTTAAGATGATGAAGGATGTGAAACGATAACCTCACAATCTCCTTCTATAACAAAATCTCCGGAATCCGCCGGCACGATAAAGTGATCGCCTTTGTGAATGGGGCATCCATCCAGTTCTCCGCGTCCTTTAATGACGCTTGCGAGTAAATAACGGCCGGGTGCGGGGAATGATGCTTTCCCGCTCACATCCCATTGATAAACTGAAAAGAAAGGTGTTTCGGCAAGTGTTGTAATAAGAGCATTTCCGATCCGATGCTTTGTGCTTTTTACATTTTCATCGGTATGCGGAATACTTGTTACGTCAATTGCTTTCTGAAGATGAAGCTCGCGTTTATTCCCGTTCCCATCCGTCCGGTCATAGTCGTAAAGCCGGTAGGTGGCATCAGAGCTTTGCTGGATTTCAAGAACGAGCGTACCTTCACATAAAGCGTGCAGTGTGCCGCTCGGGACATAGAAAAAGTCGCCGGGCTTAATGGGGATGCGGCGGAGCAGGTGATCCCACTCGTTTTGTTCAATGTGCCGAACGAAGTCTTCTCTCGTTTGGGCGCGGTGCCCTAAAATGAGCTCCGCCTCTTTTTTGCAGTCCAATATGTACCAGCATTCCGTTTTTCCGAGTTCTCCGTTTTCATGCCGATGTGCATATACGTCATCCGGATGAACCTGTACGGATAAGTCCATATTTGCGTCGAGAATTTTTGTGAGCAGGGGAAAGGCTTCTTCTTTCGGATGTCCGAACAGGTCAGGGTGTTCATTCCAGAGACGATGTAATGATGTTCCGGAAAAAGGCCCGTTCCGCACGATGGATGTGCCGTGCGGATGAGCTGAAATCGCCCAGCACTCTCCCGTCCGCTCAGAAGGAATCTCATACCCGAATGTATCGCGCAGCTTCGTCCCGCCCCATAATCTTTCTTTAAAAACCGGTTCCAAAAATAAGAGTTTCGTCATTTTTCCGCCTCCCGGTTTGCCGCCTCTAATGCGCGCTCCGCCAATACGAGCGAACCGGCCGCTCCGGAGTGAATGCCTAATTGAGGGGGGACGATGCGGTTTTCAATGTCGGGCAGATCAATATATTGATTCAGCCGCTTTTTCACGTGCTGACGGATAGAAGAGAACAGCTGCCGCTGCTTCATGACGCCCCCGCCGAGGATGATTTTTTCCGGCGAAAGTATGAGAATATACTGCACAAGCGCTTCGGCAATATAATAGCCCTCAAGCTCCCACACTTCCTGCTGATCCGTGAGCAGAACTGCTTTTTTCCCCCAGCGTTTCTCAATGGCGGGGCCTGCCGCGAGGCCTTCCAGACAATCTGTATGGTAAGGGCAATTGCCTTTGTAGCCGTCGTCCGGATGTCTTCTGACATAAATGTGGCCCATTTCAGGATGAGACAGCCCTTGAACAAATCTGCCGTTCATAATGGCGCCCGCGCCGATGCCTGTACCGACCGTCAAATAGAGGCAGCTGTCCGCGTTTTTGGCCGCGCCGAAAGAAGCTTCTCCAAGCGCCGCCGCATTAACGTCGGTGGTGAAGCCTGCGGGAATATCCAGAGCGCTTTTGATCGTTTGAAGAATAGGGCAGTTCCGCCAGGCTGTCTTCGGCGTCGCGGTGATGCACCCGTATGTTTGACTGTCGGGACGGATATCAATCGGCCCGAACGACCCGATGCCGATGGCGTCTATCGGGAAATCTTTAAAGTAACGGATGACCTGTCTGAGTGTGTCATCCGGTTCTCCCGTCGGAAACTCTGCTCTGTCCATAATGGTGCCGTCTCTTTGTCCGGCGGCACAGACAAATTTCGTGCCGCCGGCTTCAATACCTCCAAGCATGGCCGTCCCTCCTCATCTGTTAAAATCCGTTTTGATCGGAAACGGCTTTGAACCAGCGGCCGCTTTTTTTGACGGTCCGTTCGCCCCCGTTTTCCAGATTGACAGATACAAAGCCGTAGCGGTTTTTATAAGCATTTGTCCAAGACCAGTTGTCCATGAAAGTCCACAGGTGATAGCCTTTTACATTTGAACCTTCTCCGATGGCCCGATGCACCCATTTCAGATGTTCCTGGATAAATTCAATCCTGTAATCATCCTGAATGATGCCGTTTTCATCGCGGAAGCGTTCCTCGCCTTCTACTCCCATGCCATTCTCAGAAATAAAACACTCGATATTTCCGTAATGTTCTCTGAGATTGGTGAGAATGTCGTAGATTCCTTTTTCATAAATTTCCCACCCGCGATGAGGGTTCATTTTACGGCCGGGCATGACATACGGATCGAAGAAACGCTCGGGCAGGAAAGGGGCATGCGGATTCGGAACATGTTCTTTTGCCTTGACGCGCCTCGGCTGGTAGTAGTTCACGCCTAACAGGTCAACCGTATGCTCCTGAATGAGGCGGAGATCTTCTTTCTCATAACGCGGCAGAAAGCCTTCCGCCTTGAGAATCTCGACAAGCTCCTCAGGAAATTCGCCTTTTACGGCGGGATCTAAAAATGAGCGGTTGAAAAAGGCGTCGGCAATCCGGGACGCTTTCAGATCTTCAGGATGTGAGCTTCTCGGATAAGAAGGCGTCAGATTCAGAATGATTCCGATTTGTCCGTCCTGTTTCAATTCTCTGTAGGCTTTGACAGCCCTTGCATTCGACAGCAGGGTATGGAAGCCGGCCTGCATCGCTTCTTGAAAATTAACGTGATTCGGGTAGTGAAAGTCGTATAAGTAGCCGCCTTCAATCGGCACAATCGGCTCGTTGTGAGTGAACCATTTTTTCACCTTGTCACCGAATAGCGAAAAGCATGTTTTGGCGTAATGTTCAAACGCGTCAACGGTGTTCCGGCTGACCCAGCCCCCCTTCCGCTGAAGGGCGAGCGGCATGTCAAAGTGAAACAAATTGACAAACGGCTCAATGCGATGGGCAAGCATTTCATCGATGACGTCCTGATAAAACGCGACCGCTTTCTGATTGACCTCGCCAGTTCCGTCCGGAATCAATCTTGACCAGGAAATAGACAGCCGGAAGGAGTTATGGCCGATTTCTTTCATCAGCCGGATATCCTCCTTGTATTGATCGTAAAAACGTGACGTGTCGCCGGGGCCGACGCCGTTAAAAAAACGGCTCGGCTCTTTTTCATACCAGTAATCCCATATGTTTTGGCTTTTTCCGTCTCTGTCAGCGGCGCCTTCTGTTTGGGTGGCGGAGGCGGAAGACCCCCACCAGAATCCTTCCGGAAAACGATATTGAATATTTGAGTCAGTCAATTGATTTCTCTCCCTTACTGCGATTTTGATTACATACTCATGCTGTCATCCCGGGCATGCTGCTCGGTCTCAGCTTCTTTTTCCTTTGCCATGTTTAATTTGTCCAGCGCTTTAAGAAACGGGAACCAGATGACAAACACAATACAGAGGTTGACCAGCTGCATAATGCCGCCCATGACGGAATTGGTCGCCATAATCCCGTTAATGAAAAGGGGGACGGTCCAAGGCACGGTCACGCCGGTAGGAGGGGGCACGATCCCCGCCGACATGGCCAGGTAGGTGACGAGGGTGACAACCATCGGTGCGATCACCCACGGAATGATAATGATCGGGTTCATCACGATCGGCAAACCGAAAATAACCGGCTCATTGACGTTGAAAATGCCTGGCGCGAGACCGAGTTTGGATATCTGTTTCATCTGTTTGCTTTTCATAAAAAGCAAGATGGCGATCACTATGGCCAATGTCATTCCGGTTCCGCCCATTCCGACGGTGTAAATCTCCATAAACGGCTTAGAAATAATATGGGGAATCTCTTTCCCCGCTGTATACGCTGCCAAATTTTCGACCTGTAATGTATTCCAAAGCGGGTCCATCACGGAATTGATAATGATTTGTCCGTGAAGTCCGAAAAACCATAAAATCTGAATAAAGAAAACAGCGATTAATGTAGGAATGATGCCGCTTCCAAGTCCGACAAGCGGTGCTTGAACCGTATGATAAATGACATCATGCAGATTGGTGTGAAAGATCTGGGTGACAGCCGCATTGATCAAGAGGAAGACGGTAAGCGTGATAAAAGCCGGAATCAATGCGGCAACGATTTAGCAACAGCCGGAGGAACACCGGCAGGCATCTTAATCGTTAAGTTTCTCTGAACGATTCTTCTGTAGATTTCACCTGACAAAAACGCGGTCATCATGCCGAGAAACATCCCTTTTGCTCCAAGCCGGTCAACCGGAATGACGCCTGCGACCGCTTTGCCCGTTTCCGGCTCTAAGACGAACGGGGTGAGCAGCAGAAAAGAAACCAATGCGATCGCTCCGCCGAATACGGCCTCCACTTCGTAGCTTTTGGAAAGGTAATAGCCGATCCCGAAGACGACAAAAATGGACATAATCCCCATCGTCGCCGTCGAAGCGCCGCCAAATCCGGATTGAAAGACAGACAGTGCGGAGCTGCTCATGATTTTGTTTAAAAACGGCAGGTTCGTCAGCACGACGAACACCGAACCGAAAATGGTCAGCGGAAACGCCAGCATAAAAGCATCCCGTAAGACTTGCAAGTAGCGGTTATTGTTTAATTTGCCCGCGATCGGAACAAGGAATTGGCTGATTTTCTCAAACACGTCTTCACCCCCGGCTTTTTGATTGAAATAAGTCGAGCATTTCTTTAACGAGCTCTTTCATAGAAAGCGCTGACATTAAGTGGTCTTCGGCATGCATAAAAAGCAGAGAGACATCCGTCTTGGCGCCGCCGGCTTCTTTTTGAATCATCTGAAAATGGATGTCGTGCGCTATCCCCAGTTCTTCTTCAGCCTTTGTCAGAAAGGTGTCTGACTCATCTGTCCGGCCGTCTTTATAAGCGCGTATCGATTGAATAATATTGCTGCGGGCATTGCCGCTGTGAAGAATCAGCTGAAAACTGATCTGTTCATCCGTGTACGTTTCCATGCTTATCGCCTCCTTTATTTGTTCTCTATCAAGGCAACGGCCTGTTCGTATGCTTTTTTGCCGTCTCCCATGCCGTAAGCCATCATGTCAATCACATCAACGGTGATGTGAAGCGGGTCCGCATCTTTTTGAAGCTCACCTTTTAAAAAACTCATCTGCGGGCCGATCAGTACGACGTCTGCGTCTTTCATCGCTTCTTTTACTTTATCCTGTCCGACTGCCCAAATCTCGGCTTCCTCACCGATGGAGCGGGCGTAATTCTGCATTTTCGTAACAAGAAGGCTGGTGGACATGCCTGAGCTGCAGGCTAATAAAATTCTTTTCATGAGGAATCCCTTCTTTCATAAAGTTAAAACGTTTTCATGAATATTATAATCTTTTGAAATTAAATGTCTATACTTTTAAAATATAAAGTTTTACTTTTCGGATTTTTGACACAAAAAAACCTTTTAAGATTCAACTTAAAAGGTTTTTCATCTCATGGGAGCCATAACAGCCATAAATAAAGTCCGATCAGGGTGATGAATAACGTCGGAATGGTTAATATCAGACCTGTTTTGAAATACATTCCCCAGGAAATTTTCACGTTTTTCCGGCTCAGCACGTGGAGCCATAACAACGTCGCCAGCGATCCGATCGGCGTGATTTTCGGCCCGAGGTCCGAACCGATAACATTCGCGTAAATCAATGCTTCTCTCATCAGCCCGTGAGTTTCCGTTCCGCTGATGGCTATGGCGTCAATCATCACCGTCGGCAGGTTATTCATAACGGAGGAGAGGATCGCCGCGATAAAACCCATTCCGAGTGTGCCCGCAAACAGTCCGTGATCCGCCGCTTTCTGTAAAAGCTGAGAAAGAAAATCCGTCAGTCCGGCATTCCGCAAGCCGTACACGACAACATACATGCCGACAGAAAAAAACACGATGGCCCACGGGGCGTCCTTGATGACTTGTTTCGCAGGGACGGCGGGGCTTCGCTGCGCCAGAATGAGAAAAATGACCGCGATGGAGCCGGCAACGAAGGAAACGGGTATCGACAGCAGTTCGCTGACGAAATATCCGATCAATAAAACGGCCAGCACAGCCCACGATAACCGGAAAAGGCGTTCATCCTTAATCGCGGATGCCGGATGTTTCACAAGACCGGTGTCATACCGTTTCGGAATGTTTTTTCTGAAATAGAGATACAGCACCAAAATGCTTGCCGCCAGAGAAAAAAGGTTGGGCACCAGCATGCGTGATGCATATTCAATGTACCCGATATGAAAGTAATCGGCGGATACAATATTGACCAAATTGCTTACAACGAGCGGAAGCGAGGTGGTGTCGGCGATGAATCCTCCGGCGATAATAAACGGAAAAACCAGCTTTTCAGGTAAATTCAAAGCCCGCACCATCGCCAGTACGATCGGCGTCAAAATGAGCGCCGCTCCGTCATTGGCAAACAGGGCGGAGACAACAGCCCCTAAGACCGACACATAGAGAAACATCCGCAGCCCGCTGCCTTTGGCCGCCATGGCCATATGCAGCGCGGCCCACTCAAAAAAACCGATGCTGTCAAGAATCAATGAAATGATAATAATGGCGATAAAGGCAAGTGTCGCATTCCAGACGATTCCCGTCACTTCCGCGATATCGTGCAGGCTGACTGCTCCGGCGATCAAAGCGAGGACCGCTCCGCCGCAGGCAGACCAGCCGATTGATACATGTTTCGGCTGCCATATGACAAACACAAGTGTCAGCACAAAAATCAGCGCTGATAAAACCGCAACTCCCAAGAATATATCCCCCTTACCGGCATGTAACAGTGACTTCTTTTTGCCGCAATGTCTGTAAAACTTCGTCCTTTTCATCTATCTGCTGCAGAATCGAGCAAACCAGCGCGTATTCCGGACCGGACGGATGAATGGCATAGTACCGCCACTGACCCTCGCGTCTTTCCCGCACAAGGCCGGCGTTCTTTAATTTCCTCAAGTGCTGGCTGATGCCGGGCTGACTTATATGAAAAATAGCCGTCAGCTCGCAGACACAATATTCCTTATCCTTCAGAAGCTTCAGCATCAACAGCCTCGTCGGGTCGCTTAGAAGTTTGAGGCACTGGGTGATCCCTTCGGAACTTAAAGCATGATGCCTCCGTTCCATGCGCTCACTCCTTTTTTACACTATTATATAAGCAGATGTTTATATAAGTAAACGACAATATAAAAAAGCCGGCCTTGCACTTTTTGCAAAACCGGCTCGTGTTTATTTTTGGAACAGTTTTTTCGCTTCATCCATTGCTAATTTATTTCCCAGTGCTGAATAATCAAGCCAAGGCTGATCGGCAATTTTATAGACGTGGTTTGCTTTCACGGCCTTCAGCCCTTTCCATACAGCGCTTTTTTGCAATTCTTTATAGGCTTGCTGTGATTTGTCGTCTCTGTTAACGACGACGAAAATCGCATCTGCGTTGTAATCAGGCAGCACTTCTTGAGAAATGACTTCATAAGGGCGGGAGGTGTTCATTTCTTTAATGCCGTCAGCCGGTTTCAGCTTCAGATCGTCAAACAGAATCGGTCCCATCGGACGGCGTGTGCTGAAGACGCGAAGCTCTTTTGCGTTCACGCGGATCGCCATGACTTTGGCGTTTTTCCCTAATTCCTTATTCATCATGGATCTGACTTGTTTTGTTTCATCTTCGTAATCTTGAATAAATGTTTTCGCTTCTTTTTCACGGTTGACGATTTTTCCGATATCTTTTAAATGATCGCGCCAAGTGCCTTTATCAAGGTCGAAAACGTGTGTGTTTCCGATTTTCTTGTATTTTGACACATCTTTCCCCGCAAATTCTTTATCAAGATAAATGTTGTCTGGATTCAGCTCAAGTAAAGCTTCCATATCCGGGTCTGAGGCAGGTCCGAGTTTTTTCGTGTCTTTCAGCTGATTTTTCACATGAGGGAGAAAATCTTTCAATTCTCCGCCCACGACGGAACCGGCAGGTGTAACGCCGAGAGCCAGCAGATCATTTGTCAGGTGAATGGACATCGAAGCGATTTTATGATCGCCGGATTTCTTTTTTGACTCCGGCTGTGTTGAGTCGGATTGGCAGGCAGCCAATAAGAAAATACACATGAAACTGACGAGCGCAATTATTTTTTTCATGGGAATACTCCTTGTTTTATGATTTGATTTTCATGACGAGATAGAGAAAATACGGCGCGCCGATGGCTGCCGCAACCACGCCGGCCGGAATGGCGTTCGGCTGAAACAAAGACCGGCCGATGGTGTCTGCCGCGACAAGAATGACGAGTCCGATTAATCCCGCAATCGGGATAATATGCTGATGCATGGTGCCGACGAGCCGTCTTGCCAAGTGAGGGGCGGCAAAGCCGATAAAGCCGATTCCCCCGGCCATCGCCACACTCGCGCAAGACAAGCCGACCGCTATGGCGATCAGCATGATCCTTTTTCTCTGCACGTGTGCGCCGAGCCCCGCGGCTGCCTGGTCACCGAGCATTAAAATATTCAAAGAGCGGGCGTTCAGCCATGCAAGCGGTGCGAGAATGCCGATCCAGGGCAATAGCGACCACACGTGAATCCAATCCCTGCCCCAGACGTTTCCCACCAGCCAGCGGGAAGCGAATGTATAAGTTTCTTCATTCAGGCGCAGCGACATAAACAATGTAACGGCGCTGAAGCCCGCGGAAACGGCGATCCCGACTAACAGCATACGGATCGTTAAAAAACCGTTCAGCCTGTCGTACGTAAGCACTACAATCAGCAGGGCGGCGAGTGTTCCGCCCGCAAACGTAAACAGCGGGATGAACATCGACGCCTGCGCCTCCAGGGAATGAAAGAATGTGATATACATCATCAAACCGAAGGAAGCGCCGGCATGCAGTCCGAGAATGCCCGGATCGGCAAGCGGATTTCGGGATACACCCTGCAAAATAGCGCCCGACACTCCTAAACCGATGCCGGCCAGCATCGTCACCAGAATCCGGGGAAGCCGGTAATCGAATAAAACGGTTGTGCTTTGAAACGTGCCGTATCCGAACAGCGTTTTTCCCACGGTGAGAGGAGAAAGCCGGAATGAGCCCGTATGCAGCCCGATCAGAATCATGCAAACGGCGATGACCAGCAGAATGAGTCCTGCCGCCGCCGCTTTTTTTGTTTCTTTCTGCACTTTCATTTATAAGTCTCTTCCTTCCTTGCGGGCAATATAAAGAAAGAAAGGGACACCGACAAGTGCGACCATAATGCCTATCGCCAATTCCCTCGGGGGACTGACCGTGCGCGAGGCCAGGTCGGCCAAAATCAATAGAATCGCGCCGAGTAACGCGGACATCGGAATAATCAGCCTGTACGTAACGCCGACGATCTTTCGCGCGATATGGGGAATGACCAGCCCGACGAAGCCGATCGCGCCCGCAGAGGAAACAGACACACCGGCAAGAACGACAGCGATCATTAATCCGGCGGCACGCGTCAGAGCCGTGTTCACTCCTAAATTCGCCGCCACGTCATTTCCCATTGAGAGAAGGGTGACGGACCGGCCCATGAATGTCGCGAGAATGATGAAGACCGCAATCACGGGAACTAGGACTTGTAAATGAGCCCACTTGATCCCTGACACCCCGCCGGCGTACCAGAAGGCCAAATCCTGGCTTAAATCGTAATAAATCGCCACACCGGTACTGAGTGAATGTAAAAGAGCGGCCACGACCGCTCCGGCAAGCGTCACCTTTAAAGGTGTCATGCTGCCTTTTCCCGCCGCACTGATAAAGAAAATCAAGCCGGTGCTTGCCAGTGCTCCCAAAAATGACATCACCATCAGCAGGGCGTATGACAAATGAGGGAAAAAAGCAAAGCTGAGCGCAACAACAAACATGGCGCCCGCGTTTACGCCTAAGACACCCGAATCGGCAAGCGGGTTTCTCGTGACACCCTGCATGAGGGCGCCGGCTGCAGCAAAAGCGGCTCCTGTAACGGCCGCCCCGAGCACCCTCGGAAGACGCAATTCATGAATGATCTGCTGGCCCGTTATGTTCGGATTGTAATCAGCAACAGCCGACCAAACCGTATGTAAAGTAATGTCTTTCGCGCCGAATGAGACAGCGAAAAAAATAGATACAAGCAGCCCGATCACCGCGATCAGGAAGAAAACCCCGTTTTTTAAGATGCTGATCAGACGGTTTGCGGACGTGACAGAATCGCTCAAAAATCAATTCACCTACTTTTATGATCATTGTCCGGTATTTATTGAATATGAGAATCATTTTCATTTGAACCATCATATTATACCGAGCTGATTTTCAAAACGCAATAGAGCGTTCAACAATGATGTCCTTTTTTTCTCTCATGTTTATATTGTAAAAAAGAAGTGAAAAACGTGAAAGAGGAAATCGCTATATTCAGAAAGGAGGGAGGCAAATGGCGGGAGAACGAAAGCCTTTGCCGATTGAATTTTACCAGAGACCGTCAGTGGAGCTTGCCCCTTTATTGCTCGGCTGTCTCTTGGTGAAGGAGACGGACGAGGGAACGGCTTCAGGTTTTATCGTGGAAACGGAAGCTTATATGGGAGCGGATGACAGGGCGGCGCACAGCTTCGGCAACCGGCGCACGAAACGGACGGAAATTATGTTCCATGAGGCGGGCCGCATTTATACATACGTCATGCACACTCATACATTAATGAACGTCGTCGCCGCGGACATCGGCATTCCGCAGGCCGTGTTAATCAGGGCGGCGGAGCCTCATGAAGGACAGTTCCTGATGGAGAGCAGGAGACCGGGCAGACCCCCGAGAGAGCGGACAAACGGCCCGGGAAAACTGACGAAGGCGATGGGCATTTCAATGAACGACTACGGCAGCATGATCACGGAACCGCCGCTGTATATTACGGAGGGCTTTACGCCTGAGCATATATCAACAGGCCCGAGAATCGGGATTGACAACAGCGGAGAAGCCCGGGATTATCCGTGGCGCTATTGGGTGACGGGGAACCGGTATGTCTCACGCTGACCATGTTTATAAACGCTGATAACAGGGGAAAGACAAGGTAAAAGAAAGGGGATTCAGACATTGAAAAAATTTTTCAAAACGATTATCAAATGGGCGCCCGTCATCTATCCGATCATCAGAAAAATCATAAAAGAACGGAAGGCATCTAAGCGGAACCGCATGTCCGCATCCCGAACAGCCGGCTGATCCGGCTGTTTTTTTACGGGCCTGGCATCGGATTGCCGCATTGACTTGAAATCCTCCCCATTATAGAATTTACATACATTTACCCCTTCCTCATTCTATTTGCCCATTTTTCACGTCTGCATCTGATCTGATAGGAGGTTTTTCTCATGCTTCATGGGCGGCTTCGTGAACTTCTGCGCTTGCTTTTAGCTGCTGAAACACCGGTTACAAGCTCAGTCATCGCTGCAAATGTAAAGGTAACGACGCGGACGGTCCGCAATGACATAAAGGAACTGCAAACCATTGTAGAAAAACACGGCGCATCCATTCAATCTGTCAGAGGGAGCGGCTATAAGCTGCTGATCCGGAATGAGCAGCCGTTTAAAAACTGGCTTCAGGACAATTTCCAGCAGAACAGCACCGTGCCGATTTTTCCCGGTGAACGGTTAGATTACCTTATGAAAAGAATGCTTCTGGCCGACGGCTACCTCAAGCTGGATGACTTGGCGGAAGAACTGTTCATCAGTAAATCCACACTTCAATCTGATTTAAAAGAAGTCAAAAAACGGCTCCGCCCCTATGACATCATTTTGGAAACAAGGCCGAATTACGGCTTTAAGCTGCGCGGCGAAGAGCTCCGCCTCCGTTATTGTATGGCGGAATACTTAGTGGACGACCGCGAGCCTGAGCCTGATCTCCTGAGTGAAAAGGCCGGTATTCTGCCGAAAGACGACATTCACGTGATCCGCACAGCCATTATGAAGCAGGTTCGAAACCATAAGATCCCGCTTTCTTTCTTCGGCCTGAACAATCTCATCATCCATATCGCCATTGCCTGCAAACGAATCCGGACAGAAAACTATGTATCTCTCATCCCGGAAGATCTTCATGATATTAAGCTTGAAACAGAATATCAGTCAGCGGAAGCCATCGTAAAAGAGCTTGAATCTGCGCTTTCGGTCACCTTTCCCGAACAGGAAACAGCCTATATCGCCATTCACCTGCTCGGGACAAAGCGCATGACCCAGTCACAACTGGAAGGAAAAGAGCTTACAAGGCTGATAGACGGGGAAACCAGCCGTTTGACGGAGGCCATGATTGAAGCCATTGAGCGGGAGCTGAAGCTCGGAATCACGGACGACAATGAGCTGAAAGCGGGTCTTGCGCTCCACATCAAGCCGGCGATTAACCGAAACCGGTACGGAATGAACCTGAGAAACCCGATGCTCTCCGCCATAAAGGAAAATTATCCGCTCGCATTTGAAGCGGGAGTGATTGCGGGAATCGTGATCAAGGAGCAAACCGGCATTGATATTCATGAAAATGAGATCGGATATTTGGCGCTTCATTTCGGAGCCGCCATTGAAAGGAGAAAGACGGAACGGCCGCCTAAACGCTGCTTGATTGTTTGTGCGTCCGGCGCCGGCAGCGCGCAGCTTTTAAGAGAAAAGCTCCGTTCCCGGTTCGCAAAGCGTCTTGAAATCGTCGGAACGGCTGATTACTGCAGCCTTGACCAGCTTTCCTTTGAGTCGATTGATTTTGTGGTCAGCACAGTGCCGATCAAAAAAGACCTGCCCGTTCCCGTATTGAAGGTTCATACGCTGTTGGGCGGCGGGGATTTTACAAAAATCGACGCCATGCTGGAAGAAAAGCGGGAACAATTGAACTTTCTGAAACCGGAGCTGGTTTTTTTGCAGCAGGATCTGGAGACGAAGGAGGACGTCATCCGTTTTCTCGGACATCAGGTTGCAAAAGCCGGCCTCGCTTCTGATACTCTGACCGATTCTATTTTTGAAAGGGAAGCGATTTCTCCTACGAGTTTCGGCAATCTCACGGCGATTCCGCATCCGCTCGTTCCGCAGACAGACACGACGTTTTGGGCGGTGTGCACGCTGAAAAAACCGATTGACTGGGCGGATAAGCGTGTCCAATTTGTCTGCCTGCTTTGCGTCGAGAAAGAGAGCAAAGCCGACCTCCAGCATATGTACAAATGGCTGGGGGGCATGTTAGATGATCCGGCCGCGGTGAGCCGTCTCTTAAAATGCACAGCCTATCACGAGGTTTTACAAGTATTCAGAGACAAACGATCAGAGAAAGACCGGGATACACCTTTTTTCCGTTAGCAGCGGAAAAAGCCTGAGTAGTTATGAAAGCGATTTCATAATATGATGGTATTAACACCGAGACATACAAAATATCAAACTTTCAGGAGGTCTTTTACATGAATATATTACTCGTTTGTGCAGCAGGGATGTCAACAAGCTTACTCGTTACAAAGATGGAAAAAAGCGCGCAGGAACAAGGAAAAGAATATAAAATCTGGGCTGTGTCAGGCGATTCAGTCAACCAGCATATAGATAAAGCGGACGTATTGCTGCTTGGGCCTCAAGTCCGTTATTTGCTTCCGCAGCTGAAAAAATTGGGCGAATCAAAAGGCGTGCCGGTTGAAGTCATTAATACCGTCCATTACGGCACATGCAACGGAGCGGAGGTTCTGAAATCAGCAGAACAGCTCGGAAACGCATCGTAGAAAGGGGCGGGCCGTGTGAATAAGGTGAATCAGTTTTTAGAAGAGAAAGTCATGCCCATTGCCGGGAAAATTGCTTCCCAGCGGCATCTGCAAGCATTGCGTGACGGGATCATCCTCACCATGCCGCTTATCATCATCGGTTCGTTTTTTCTGATCATCGGCAACCTGCCGATTCCGGGATATGCGGATTTCATGGCAAAGACGTTCGGAAGCGCCTGGTCTCAAAAACTGCAATATCCGGTTGATGCGACCTTTGAAATCATGGGTCTTGTCGCCGCTTTCGGAATCGCCTACCGCCTGGCCGAAAAATACGGGGTGGACGCATTATCAGCCGGTGCGATATCTTTGGCGGCGTTTCTCTTGGCAACGCCGTACAAAGTTCCGTTTCTGCCTTCCGGCGCCAAAGAGGAAATCATGGTGGGCGGCGGCATCCCGCTGTCTCTCATGGGAAGCAAAGGGCTGTTTGTCGCGATGATCATCGCCATGCTGTCGACGGAAATTTACCGCTTGATCATCCAGCGGAATTTCGTCTTCAAAATGCCGGACGGCGTGCCTCCGGCGGTCAGCAAATCGTTTGTCGCCTTAATTCCCGGCTTTGCCGTCATCTTTCTGATCTGGGGTGCGCGTTTAATTGTCGAAGCGACGCCGTTTGAAAGCCTTCATAACATTGTAAGCGTTGTACTGGGGACGCCGCTCTCGATTCTTGGGGGAAGTCTCGGCGGAAGCCTGATAGCCGAAGCGGTTCAAATGCTCTTGTGGGCGTGCGGATTACACGGGGCGAACATAGTCGGCGGCGTCATGGCGCCGATCTGGTTCGGAGCGATGGATGCCAACCGGATTGCGTTTCAGGCGGGCGATGCGCTTCCGAATATTTTCACCCAGCAGTTCTTTGAAATCTGGATCAACATCGGCGGAAGCGGCGCGACACTGGCGCTCGTGGTCACCATGTTTCTCCGTTCGCGAAGCAAGCAGATGAAGCAGCTTGGGAAACTCGCCATCGGGCCGGCCGTCTTTAATATTAATGAGCCGATTATTTTCGGAATGCCGATCGTCATGAACCCGATGCTTCTCATTCCGTTCATTATCACACCGCTTGTCACACTGGTCCTTACCTATATCGGTATGAGCACCGGCCTCGTCGCCAAACCTGCCGGCATTGCCGTCCCATGGACGATGCCGCCGATTTTCTCCGGCTATCTTGCCACGGGCGGAAAAATATCAGGGGCTGTCATGCAGGCGATTAATATCATCACAGCCTTTATCGTGTACTATCCGTTCTTCAGAATGTGGGATTCGCAAAAGCTGAAAGAAGAAAACGAACTTGAACAATCGCAGGCGCCAGCCGTACAGGGAGACGAAAAAGCCGTGCTGTAGAGAAAGGGAGTGAAACACATGAATGAAAAAATGGAACAGACCATTTTTCAGATCATCCTGCATGGCGGCAACGGCAGAAGCGCATCAATGGAAGCCATTGCCGCCGCAAAGCGGGGGGACAGAGCCATGGCGGAGGAAAAGCTTCAGGAAGCCGCAAGGGAACTGACCGAAGCTCATCATTATCAGACAGAACTGATCCAAAATGAAGCCGGCGGAGAAAAAACAGACATGACGCTTTTGATGGTGCATGCGCAAGATCATTTAATGAATGCCATGACCGTGAAAGACTTGGCCGCAGAGTTAGTCGAGATTTATGAAAAAGTGAGTCTGCAAGGGGGAGCAAAAATATGACAAAAGGAATTAAAATTGTAACGATCGGCGGAGGTTCAAGCTATACACCGGAGCTTGTGGAAGGCATCATTAAGCGCTATGAGGAACTGCCTGTCAGAGAATTATGGCTCGTCGACATTCCTGAAGGCGAGAAAAAACTCAATATCGTCGGCACGCTTGCAAAACGCATGGTCGAAAAAGCGGGTGTTCCGATAGAGATTCACCTGACGCTTGACCGGAGAGAAGCCTTGAAGGATGCGGATTTCGTAACGACTCAATTCCGCGTCGGCCTTCTTGAGGCCCGCGCCAAAGATGAACGGATTCCGTTAAAATACGGCGTAATCGGCCAGGAGACAAACGGTCCGGGCGGTTTATTCAAAGGGCTGCGCACCATCCCGGTTATTCTGGAAATCGCGAAAGACATCGAAGAGCTTTGTCCGAATGCATGGCTCGTGAATTTCACAAACCCTGCCGGCATGGTTACCGAGGCCTTGCTCCGCTACTCGAATCTCACAAAAGTCGTCGGCCTCTGCAATGTGCCGATCGGCATTAAAATGGGCGTCGCAAAAGCATTGGATGTGGATGTCAGCCGGATCGAAGTGCAATTTGCCGGGCTGAATCACATGGTCTTCGGATTAGATGTTTTCTTAGACGGCGTCAGCGTGAAAGATCAAGTCATTGAAGCCATGGGAGACCCGAAAAACGCCATGACGATGAAAAATATTTCAGGAGCGGAATGGGAGCCTGAATTCCTGAAGGCGCTCGATCTGATTCCTTGCGGCTACCACCGCTATTATTTCAAAACGAAAGAAATGCTCGAGCATGAAATAGAAGCGTCACAGACGGAGGGCACACGCGCCGAGGTCGTGCAGAAGGTTGAGAAAGAACTGTTCGAACTGTACAAAGATCCGAATCTCGCCATCAAACCGCCGCAGCTTGAAAAACGGGGCGGAGCGTACTACAGTGACGCGGCCTGCAACCTGATCAGCTCCATCTATAATGACAAACATGATATCCAGCCCGTCAATACGATAAACAACGGCGCGATCGCCAGCATTCCGAATGACTCAGCAGTCGAAGTGAACTGTGTCATGACGAAAGACGGTCCGAAACCGATCGCCGTCGGTGATCTGCCGGTGTCTGTCCGCGGACTCGTCCAGCAAATCAAATCATTTGAGCGTGTCGCCGCTGAAGCAGCCGTCACGGGAGATTATCAAACGGCGCTACTTGCGATGACGATCAACCCTCTCGTCCCGTCAGACTCCGTGGCAAAGGCCATTCTGGATGAAATGCTTGAGGCCCACAAAGAACATCTGCCTCATTTCTTTAAGTCGATTGAAGCATAAGAGCAGTAAAAAAACCCGGATTCGCTTCCGGGTTTTTTGCTTATTTTGATTCGCTTAGTGAGGCGACTTCCGTCGTCCAGCCGAACACGTCGGCTTCCGCGCCTTTTTGAATGCCTGTAATGGTATCATACAATTTCTTCGAGATCTCTCCGGTTTCACCGCTGCCGATGACAAGACTTTCATCATTCCAGATCAGTTCGCCGACCGGAGAAATGACCGCCGCCGTACCGGTTCCGAATGTTTCTTCCAATCGGCCGTCACGATGCGCCTGGATGATTTCATCGATCGAAATCTTCCGCTCAGACACAGTCAGTCCCCAATGTTTGAGAAGGGTGATGACGGAATTTCTCGTAATTCCTTCAAGAATGCTTCCGTTCAGCTCCGGCGTCACGATCTCGCCGCTGATTTTGAAGAAGATGTTCATGCTGCCGACTTCTTCGATGTATTTTTTCTCAATGCCGTCAAGCCATAAAACCTGGGAAAATCCCTTTTCTTCCGCAACCTGCTGCGCTTTCAGACTTGATGCGTAGTTGCCGGCGGTTTTCGCGTTTCCGGTGCCGCCTTTGACGGCGCGCACGAATTCGTTTTCCACGGCGATTTTCACCGGTTTAATGCCTTCTTTGTAATAAGAGCCGACCGGGGAAAGAATGATAAACAGCTTGTACGTATGGGATGCCGCTACACCGAGGAAAGGCTCAGTCGCAATAATAAACGGACGGATATAAAGGGAAGTGCCTTCCGCTTTCGGAATCCAGTCTTTGTCGATGGCTACGAGCTGTTTCAGGCCTTCAAGAACAAGCTCTTCATCAATGAGCGGGATGCAAAGGCGGTCATTTGACTGGTTCAGGCGCTCCATATTTTTCTCCGGTCTGAACAGAAGCACTTCCTGATCCTTCGTTACATACGCTTTAAGCCCTTCAAAAACGGTTTGGCCGTAATGATAAACCATGGCCGCAGGATCCATTGAGATGGACTGATAAGGGATAATTCTCGGATCGTACCAGCCTTGATCAGCATCGTAATCCATAACAAACATATGGTCGGTGAAAATTCTGCCGAACGCAAGGTCATGGGGGTCCGGTTTCGGTTTTTTGGCTGAAGTCAATTCAACACGAATGTCTTGTTTCATAATGTTCTGTCTCCCTATTGGTGTTATTGTCAAACTTATTTGAAAATAATTTATATTCTATTGTATACCTTCAACAAATATTCGCAATAGTTTTCCTCAAATTTGTGAAAAAATCAAATCACATAAAAAGCAGGGGAGAGAATGCCCCCTGCGTGTTCGTTTTTACGTATTCTGTCATCACCGTGCTCAGTGAACCGTCACCTTGCCGGTTTTGTAAAACTGCTCCATTGCTTTATCGACGTACACCCAGCCTTTCCAGGCGATATGGATGGTGTCTTTCATAAAGTACGGATCATATTCGTGCCCGGATAAGTCGGCAACCTGAAAGCCCTTCGCTTTAATTTGCTTAGTGACTTTTTTGTAGTAATCAGTCCGGCCTTTTTTCGGGAAGCCGGTGTAGTCATACCATTTTCCGTTGACCGGAATAACCACGAACATCGGTTCAGCGCCGGCATCTTTCAGAATGTCCAGCATATCCTCAAAGTCGTGATATTCGACTGATTTGGCGTACGTTCTTCCTTTGTTGATCCCTTTCACTCTCTTTACTTTCTTCTTAATCTTTTTATAAGAAGCGTCATCGATATAGAAAGGATTGGACTTGGAGCTCCGTTCTCCTAATTGCGCGGCGGCTGTTTTTAACTCTGACCACGATTTCCCTTTCAGGTTTTCAGAGATCGTCCGTTCAGGGCCCTTGGTTTCTCCCATTGAATAATAAAGATCTTTTTTCTCAAGCAGAGAATAATAAGCTTTGGCAGCCGGCATGACCGCTTTCACTTTCCATGATTGTCCGTTGACCATTCCCTTGTACAATTCAGAAAGGACGGCATCATGCTGAACGACTTTAAAACGGAGCATGCGCTTCATCATGTTCTTTTTGACCGCGGGATCAATCTGGTTATTAAATGCTAAATCCAATGCCTGAAGTGATGAAAAATTCGGCGCAAAGTGCTGTTCATCAGAACCTTTTTTGATAAACCATTGCGGAGAAACAATGAATACCAGCTTTTTGCCTTTCAGCTGCTGATAATGCGCCGCAAAGTTCACGGCGTGTATCAAGGATTGGTCCCCGCCTTTTCCGACAAGATAAGGCGTAAAGCCTTGGTTGTTTACTTGGAAATAGTTGGACGGATGAAACTCATCCAGTCTTGAAAGCTCGGAAGAACCGAAAATCGGCAGATACTTCGAGTCTTCGAACATTTTATTTTGCAGATAGAGCCCCTGGAACATATTCGGATTTAAGGCTGCCGCCGACTCTTCGACACGTTTTTCAGGAATGAAGCGCGTAAGCCATGAAGCCGGAACTGCGATAGCTCCGACAAACAGGACGAACGCTAAAATAATTGGTCCAAAGAAACGCTTTTTCATTTACTTCAACTCAGTCAGTTTGTTTACAATGTTGTTTGGCGTATTCCACTCGTCACGGTCAAATTCAGTGATCGGCACTGTAATGCCGAAGCGGTTTTCGATGGCGACAAGCAGCTCTACAGTTCCGAAAGAATCAAGCAGTCCTTCTTCAAAGATTTCAATATCAGGATTTTCTTTCACAGCGTCCTCCTGACAAACTTCAGCTAATACGTCTAATACTTCCTGTTTAAATTCCATGTGTTTTCAATCTCCTTTAGTGATGAAATGGTTTTCCTGAGAAAATATAAAATCCGAAACATACGAAATGGAATGTGATGACGATGGCTAAAAAGGCCGTAAAACGATTGGCGGGCAGCCACTTGTATTTCTTATTCCATTTCTCAAAAAAGTTATACCCGGTCATTAATACGGCGTGGTACAGGCCGTATACAATATATTGCAGGGCGAGTCCGTGCCAGACGCCCATCAGCATGAACAGCAGGAAATACCCGATGTTCGAGACGGCCATCCGGTTCTTTATCCATTTTTTCTTTGTCATCCAGAAAACAAAGCGCATAAATACGTAGTCTCTGAACCAGAAGGATAAGGACATGTGCCAGCGGTTCCAGAAGTCTTTAATGTTTTTGCTGATAAACGGCTTATTAAAGTTTTCCGGAGATTTGATACCCATGATATAGCTTACACCGACGGCAAACATCGTGTAACCCGCAAAATCAAAAAACAGGTACAAGCTGTATCCGTACATGTACAGCACATTACCCCACAGTTTGCTGTGGGTGATATGAGACAGATTCATAATGAAATACGTGTTAATCGCATATCCGATAATGAATTTGTATAAGAAACCGATAAAAATTTTATGAATGCCGGTATACAGTAAATCAGCGTATTCTCCCTTTGTCCATACTTTCTGTTCGTCCTTGGCAAATCTGCGGTATCTGTCGATGGGACCGGAAGAAATGGTCGGGAAAAACATAATAAAGTACAAAAGGCGGTGAAGCGGCATTTTTTCTTTAATCAGCCCGTCTCTCGTTTCCATGATCAGCTGGACGCCTTTAAATGTCAAATAAGAAATTCCTAAGAAACTGATCAGGTTATGAACCGGGTGATGAGGCACCGGCGGAAAGAAAAACGGCCATAATTTAGATAAAAACAGGGGTAAAATGGACGCGATCACGGCCATACTGAAGACAAAGCCGCTGTTGGCTTTCAGTCTGTAAGCGAGATAACCCCTGATTAAAAGCACCTGCCACAGCGTAAAGATACATAGTGCGATCACGCCGTGCAGATCATGCGCGAAAATCAAAGCCAATACGATGATGGATATAAACATGTTGTATCCTTGGAATCTCTTGCCGTTCAGCCCTAAAATAATCGTCGGCAAAAGAAGGATTCCAAGTAAGATAAAGAAGAAAAACGAGCTGTAAGGCGTCATACAAGAACCTCTTCGCCAATGCGTTTACGGTCGATTTTTCCGTTCGCAGTCATTTGGATGTGATCCTGATAAATGAATTTTCTCGGAATCATGTAGGCCGGAAGCGAAGCGGCCAGTTCTTTCTTAATGGCGCTTGTCAGCTGGAATTCTTTTTCAAAATCATGTTTTTCAGGCACGATGGCGGCAATTAAATATTCGACAGGTCCGTTAGGCTGATACGGGATGACAACCGCCGTGCGCACATATTGAGACTGCCTTACATGTACTTCGATTTCCTCCAGCTCCATGCGGTAGCCGTGAAGCTTAATCTGGAAATCAAGGCGTCCTTGGCAGAAAATCTGACCATCCTGAACATAACCGGCATCACCCGTGTGATATGCCCACTGGCCGTCGATCGGGAAAAACGCTTTTTCCGTCAGAGAAGGCTCTCCGAGATAGCCTTTGCTCACGCTCGGGCCCGCGATGATGATTTCCCCTTTTTCTCCGTCCGGAAGCTTATTCCCGTTTTCATCCATGATGAAGATATCCATATCGGGTTTTGCAAAACCGACGGGCAGAGATTCATTTTCATCGATGATCTGCTGCGTAATTTCAACGGAGGTGACGGCAACCGTTGTTTCAGTCGGGCCGTATGTATTGAATACGCGGGCCTTCGGAAAACGGTTTAACAGCTCCTGTGCCACGGCAGCCGGAAGCGCTTCTCCGCAAAACATAAATACTTCTGCCTCAGGCAGGAGCTCCTGCGTAAAGCCGGGGTCCATCAGACACATTTGGACGAAAGACGGCGTCGATGTCCAGACGTTCAGTTTGGATTTCTCCAGCTCTTCAAATAGTACTTTCGGTTTATTGATTTTGTCTTTCGTTACGCAATGCAGCGTACCTCCCGTTTGAAGCGAAGGGAAAATGTCCATGACAGATAAATCAAAAGAAAACGGCGCTTGGTTTAAGAATGTCTTACCATCGCCCACAGGAAAATCCCTGCAGATCCAGTCAGTGAAGCTTTGCAGGTTATCAGCCGATATCTGCACGCCCTTCGGATTTCCCGTGCTGCCGGACGTGTAAATAATGTAAAATGTGTCCAGCTCTTTTACCCAGTTCTCACGGCTGAGGTCTGCATCTCCGTCAGCTGCAAGCTCTTCGGGCGTAACGGTTTTAATCAGATTGCTTCCCGTATCGACTGCATCGCCCGATACGCTGATAAGCAGCTCTGCGCCTGAGCTTTCAATGATTTTGACGATCCGCTCCGCCGGAATGGAAACATCGACAGGGATGTAAGGGCGGCCCGCTTTGACGCTTCCTAAGAAAGAAACGATCATATTCGGCTCCATATGTCCGTAAACCAGGACAGGCGCTTTCGAACCGTCAGCTGTATGTTTTTGAATGCCGGACGCAACCCGCTCCGACAAATCCCATAATTCCCCGTAAGTGAGGGAATGATCTAAGGAACGAAACGCTTCAGCCTGCGGCTTGGCGTCTGCGTATGTTTTTATAGCATCAAGTAGTTTCATAGTTATCCTCCCCGATTAGAAATCGTTGTAAATATAAGTGCCGGTATTCGCTGTATGAAATCCATACATCCAAAAGAGCAATACTAATATCAGAAAATAAAAGCCTGTATGAAACGTCCATTTGATCAATGTATTTTCATAAGCACGTTTTAATTTTTGCATCATATTCAAAATTCCTTCCCCGCGTATTCAATAATTACACCAGTATATGACGATTAGATTAACAAAAAGTTTCAAAATATGTCTAATATCCTAAGCTTAAAATTTCCTTAAAAATGAATGAGAAACAAAAGGATGGAAAACACGCATGTATAAATTGGCAAATGATCATACTAAAAAGGCGCTGTTCAGGCGGGATTTTTAACTTATCGTAAATATAAACGAGGTAAAAAAATTTTGGCGGCTTTTTCTTACGCAGGCTTGAGCCGAACCCCAATGGAGAAGGGCGAAAACCCGTTTCCGGCAGGATAGCCGATAAAGCGCCGCATCTTGTGAAATGAGGAAGAAATTATTATGATAGATAAGGTAGCAGAAAACGTGAAAACCCCAATTCAACACTACTGTTATCGGCTGACTGTGAAAGCCTTTTAATAGAAAGGAAGAGGAAAATGAATCAAAACAATATGGGGGGCAGCCAAAAGACGCCCGAGAAAGAAAGCATGGGCCGCATTTTGTGGCAGCTAACCCGCCCTCATACATTGACGGCATCGTTTGTGCCCGTACTTCTCGGCACCGTATTGGCGATGTTTTACGTAAAGGTTGATTTCCTGCTGTTTTTGGCCATGCTGTTTTCCTGCCTTTGGATTCAGATCGCCACGAACTTATTCAATGAATATTACGATTTTAAACGCGGTTTAGATACGGAGGATTCCGTCGGTATCGGCGGAGCGATCGTCCGCCACGGCATGAAGCCGAAAACAATTCTGCAGCTGGCGCTCGGCTCTTATGCGATTGCCCTCGTGCTCGGTGTTTATATCTGCATGAGCAGCAGCTGGTGGCTTGCGGTTATCGGCCTTGCCGGCATGCTGATCGGCTATCTGTATACGGGCGGCCCGCTGCCGATTGCGTATACACCGTTCGGGGAACTGTTCTCCGGCATTTGCATGGGCTCTGTATTTGTCCTTATTTCTTTCTTCATTCAGACAGGCAGAATTAATGAACAGAGCATTTTGATTTCCATCCCGATTGCCATCTTGGTCGGAGCGATTAACCTGTCCAACAATATCCGTGATATTGAGGAAGATAAAAAGGGCGGACGTAAAACGCTGGCCATTTTGATGGGGCATAGAGGAGCCGTCATGATACTGGCCGCATCTTTTGCCATCGCTTACATCTGGATCGTCGGTCTTGTCATCATGGGTTACACAAGCCCATGGCTGTTCCTGGTCTTCCTGAGCGTGCCGAAGCCCGTTCAGGCTGTGAAAGGCTTTGTGAAAAACGAAATGCCGATGAACATGATTATTGCGATGAAATCAACGGCGCAAACCAATACATTTTTCGGATTCCTGCTTTCAATCGGACTCCTGATCAGTTATTTCCGCTGATCAAATGAAAAGGCAAATGCCATAACCGGCATTTGCTTTTTTTTATGAAATAATCTTCATGATTTTGTAAAGAACCTGACTGAGGACTGACCCGTCTTATATACGGACAGCAAAGCAAGGAGATGAAAAAAATGGACTTGTCAACAGCCCATATGGATGATTTGAAAACGGTCATGGAAGATTGGAAAAATGAATTATTAGTTTATAAATTCGCTTTAGATGAGCTGGATACGAAGTTTTCGATCATCAGCCAGGAATATAATTTGATTCACGGGCATAACCCGATCGAGCATACAAAATCACGCGTAAAAAGTTTCGAGAGTATCGTCAATAAACTGATGCGCAAAGGCTGCGATGTGACGACGCAGGAAATGAAAGAGCATATTCATGATATTGCGGGTGTCAGGATTATCTGTTCCTTTATTTCCGATATTTATAATGTCGCTGAGGTTTTGAAGCAGCATAAGGACCTGAAGATCGTAAAGGTGAAGGATTATATCAAACATCCGAAGCCGAACGGCTACCGCAGCCTGCATTTGATTATTGAAATTCCCGTTTATTTGACGAATCGTGTGGAATATGTGAAGGCGGAAATTCAAATCCGCACCATCGCCATGGATTTTTGGGCGAGTCTTGAACATAAAATTTATTACAAATTAAATAACGAAGTCCCAAAGCATCTGACCGACGAGCTGAAGGAAGCAGCGGACATCGCCCATTATTTAGACGAAAAGATGCTTGGGATTAAGAAAGAAGTCGATTAAACGATTGACGCATCACAAACAGCCGGACCGCTTTTATGTGCAGTCCGGCTGGTTGTTTTTATGTTTACGTGTTTTCGCTTTCCTGCGCGATATATTCTGACGATGATTCAGGCTGAAATCCTGATTGAATTTGAACAGGGAATGCAATAGATATCAAATCGCAAACAGCACATTCCCGCAGAAAAAATGTGTAAGATCGAGGTTTACTTTTTAAAAAAAGGGAAAGAAATTTGTACAACAAAAAGGGAGATGAATATCAGTGGGAAAGAATGAAACAATGCATATCGTATCATGTGCCGATGATCATTATGCTCGTCATTTGGGTGGGATGTTCGCTTCTTTATTGATGAATATGGATAAAACAAGGGATGCGAAATTATATGTAATCGACGGCGGAATTACTGCCGAAAACAAGGACAAGCTTGAACAGACCGCGATGTCATTCGGGACGCCGCTTGAATTTTTAGAAGTAGACGCTGATCAATACAAGCATGCAGTCGAAAGCAGCCACATTACGAAAGCGGCTTATTACCGCATTTCCATCCCTGATTTAATTAAGGATGAGTCCGTAAAGCGGATGATTTACATTGATTGCGATGCAATTGTGATGGAAGATATTTCGGTTTTATGGGACTTGGATATTTCCCCGGCAATAGTTGCGGCAGTAGAAGACGCCGGACAGCATGAAAGACTGAAAAAAATGAATATCAGCGAAACTGCCAAGTATTTTAATTCCGGCATTATGATTATAGATTTCGAACCTTGGAGAAAACAAAATATTTCCGAAAAGGTGATTGATTTTATTAACGAAAACAGCTCGGAGGATTTTCTCGTGTTTCATGATCAGGACGCGCTTAACGCGATCTTATATGATCAATGGCATGAACTGCATCCGCGCTGGAATGCGCAGACGCATATTATCATGAACGAGAAAACGCCTCCTGAACTGATCGACCGTATACGTTACAGAGAAACACGTGCCGAACCGGCCATCGTCCATTTCTGCGGCAGCGACAAGCCTTGGAATACAGGCACCTCGCACCCGTATCGTGATCATTATTTCCGATATATGTCCTTTACGAAATGGAACACGATCGACCGCCCGGCCATGAACCAATAGGCAGGTGTGATGAAACGCTTGTGAAGCCGTTATCCGGCTCATAAGCGTTTTTTTGCTATTTAACCCGAATCGCACGCACGCGTTTTTGCAGGCTGGTCTTTTCGGCAGACGGCTTCAATCGGCTGACTGCCGTTTGCGCCGCTGATTTTGCTTTTTTCGTCTTGGTTTTTTCCGCCGTTTTTACTTTGTCTCTAGCCTGCTGCCGGTTGAGTTTATCTTTTATCCGGTCAAGCCGTTTTTCCAGAGCGGTTTTTTCTTTTCCCGGCTGGATTTCGCTGACTGCTTTTTGGGCTTTTGCGGTGCTGGCCTCAGAGGTCTTTTTTTCCGCCTGTTTGACGCTGGCCTCAGCTGTTTTCAAAAGGCTTGAGTTGACAGCGTTAATCCGCTTTTGCAGCCCTTTTTTCTCTGAACCGGCCGGTAATTTGCGAATGACGCTTTGTGCGGCATTGACGGCGGTTTTTTTCTTTTGTTTTTCGGCAGTCCGGACTTTGTCTCTTGCGTCCGTCACATTTCTTGCCGTCTGAACTTTATTGATCCGGGACTCGAGAGCGGTTTTTCCCTTTGACTTGGACAGCTTGCTGACGGCCGTTTTTGCTTGATTGATATCTGCCTGTTTTTTCGTCTTTTCCGCTTTTATTACGGCCCGTTCGGCAAAGCTCTTTTGCTTTACGTGATATTGCACCAGGCCGTACCCAAATCGGCTGTCACGTCCGGGAGCGCCCAGATCTTTGACGTTTTGCTGCATCTGCTGCCGGAGCTGTGTATTTGTTTCCTCGGGATATTTCTGCCTGAGCAGCGCGAACATGCCGGTGACGTGGGGCGCGGCTTGAGATGTGCCGTCAGCCGTGGCGTACATTTGATTCAGATACGTGCTCGTAATATTGGTGCCGGGTGCGGCAAACTCAATTTGTTTTCCAGTCGTGGAAAAAGCCGCGAGCCCGTTTTTTTCAGTTGACGCTGAGACTGCCGTTACGCTGCTGTAGGCACCCGGATAATTGACGGGTTTTTTGTTGCCGTCGTTTCCTGCGGCGGCTACGATCACGATTCCTTTTTTGTATGCTTTGTCTACGGCGTCGTGAAGAATTTTGCTGTCTGCGTTAGTTCCGAGGCTCATATTGATGATGTCCATTTTATTGGCGATCGACCAGTCGATCGCTTTCAGAAGGCTTTTAAGATCGCCTGCACCCTTTCTGTCTAATGCTTTAACCGCATATAACCGGACATCCGGCGCGATGCCGTCAATGCCGTATCCGTCATGTTTGGCCGCAATGATTCCGGCGACATGCGTCCCGTGTCCGTTGTCATCTTTGTATGAGGAAGTATAGCTGACTGCGGAATAGCCTCCGGCAATGGAAAGGTCATCATGAGGGTAAATGCCGCTGTCAATGACAGCCACTTTCACCTTTTTTCCCGTCAAGCCTTCTTTCCACGCCTGCTTGACCTGAGTCGGTTCTATATCCCATTGCGGCAGCGTGTAACTGCTGCTTTGGGCCGCTGTTAACGGGCGGATATCAGAACCGCCTGCTGCCTGAAAAGATACATTGTCTTCTACATATAAGATGTCAGGGTCCTGTTTCAGGTCTTTCACCGTTTGTGAATCGGCAGACACGGCGACTGCCGGGAGATGCTGATAGGTCTGTTCCACATCCGCTCCGCTGTCTATGGCGGATTCCTTGCCGTTTTGATTTTTGTACACCACGATAACGTCCCGGTCGTGCGGCTCGGCGTGCGCGGGCGCCGCGGCGGAGAACAGGCCGGCGCACAAGGCCGCGGCCATTATCGGTTTCAGGGTGTGATACATTGTGATTCCCCCTTTTTCTTTATATATCGGCAGTGCGGAATTCTTTTTTTCCTGAGGGATAAGGAAAATTTCTGTATGCAAATGTAAGCGTTTCCAAAATATGATGGAGAAAATGCTTTAAGACATCTGCGCAATGAACTCAAAAAGGGGGTTTTTGATAAATGAGTACGTTCAATCGGGTCATGGAAGAAAAAATCATGCCTGTCGCCGGAAAAGTCGCCGGCCAAAGGCACTTAAGAGCTTTGCGGGACGGCATTATTTTGACTATGCCGCTTATCATCATCGGATCGGTTTTTCTGATTCTGACGAGTCTTCCGATTCCCGGTTATGCCGATTTTATGGCTGGTCTTTTCGGTGAAAATTGGGTTGAAAAGCTCGGGTATCCCGTGAATGCGTCCTTTGATATTATGGCGCTTGTCGCCGCCTTTGGGATTGCCTACCGGCTTGCGGAAAGCTATGAGGTGGATGCCCTGTCGTCGGGAGCCATTGCCCTTGCCGCCTTTTTATTGGCGACGCCGTATCAGATTCCGTTTATTCCTGACGGCTCGGCAACAGAGATTATGGTGGGAGGCGGCATTCCGATTTCGCTGCTCGGAAGCAAAGGTCTGTTTGTCGCGATGATCATTGCAATGCTGTCTACGGAAGTGTACCGGTTTATCATACAAAGAAATATCGTCATTAAAATGCCTGACGGAGTGCCGCCTGCGGTCAGCAAATCGTTTGTTGCGCTCATCCCCGGTTTCATTATTATTACGCTTGTATGGCTGGCCCGTCTGTTTATTGAAATAACTCCTTTTAAAAGCCTCCACAATGTGGTAGGCGATCTGCTGGGCACCCCGCTGTCTATTTTGGGCGGGAGTCTCGGCGGAAGTCTTATCGCCGAATTCGTGCAAATGCTGCTTTGGTCGTGCGGCATACACGGCGCGTCCATTATCGGCGGCGTCATGTCGCCGATCTGGTACGGGGCGATGGACGCCAACCGTTTGGCTTTTCAGGCGGGAGAAGCGCTGCCGAGCATTTTTACGACACAGTTCTTTCAAATATGGATTAATGTCGGCGGAAGCGGAGCGACGCTTGCCCTTGTGCTGACCATGCTTGTGCGCTCCAGAAGCAAACAGATGAAACAGCTCGGCCGTCTCGGCATCGGGCCCGCGATTTTTAACATTAACGAACCGATTATTTTCGGGATGCCGCTCGTCATGAATCCGCTGTTAATCGTGCCCTTTATCATTGCGCCGCTCTTGACCATTACGGCGACGTACATCGGGATGAGCACGGGGATGGTGGCAAAACCGGCGGGAATCGCCGTGCCGTGGACGATGCCGCCGCTGATTTCCGGTTATTTGGCGACGGGCGGGAAAATCTCCGGTTCGGTCATGCAGCTGATCAATCTCCTGATTACATTTATCATCTATTATCCGTTTTTCCGAATTTGGGATCTTCAAAAATGGAGAGAGGAACGGGCGGCGGAACAAAACGTCACTGAAGAAACATAAAAAAAACGGGCGCTTTCGCCCGTTTTTTTAACGCTGGAAAAATTCGATCCATTCGCCGTCAGGTCCTTCAATGTAAAAGTAGCGGTACCCGTTCGGAAGCGTCGTGATTTCTTCATCGATAAATACGGCGCCCTGACGCTTCGCATGCGTGAACTCCGCCGCGATATCTTCAGTTAATAAAGCGAAGTGGTGAACTTTTCCTTCTGCGGGAAGCTCGCTGCTGTAGCCCTGGATCAGCTCAATTTCTGTCTCAGGCCCTTCCTGAAAGCCGAGAAAGGCAAGTTCAATAATGCCGTTCGTATGAGTGATACGATCCTTTAACTGCATACCGAGAACGTCTTGATAAAAGGCGATGGATGTTTCAATATCTTTGACCATAATGCCTGTATGGTCGATTCTTTTGGCTGTCATGGTTTTCCCCCTGTTTTGAATTTTTCGGGACAATGCGGTGTTGATCATGTTTTATGGTACGATAAGAGAAAGCAAAACGAAAGAGGAATGCACAATGAAGCTACTTACAGTGAAAGATACATTTGCCGGAAAGCTGAAAAAAGGATTCCCCCTGATTGAAAAAGACGCTCTGTCCGGAAGCTCTGCTCATTTAACAGAGGGCGATCTTTTTGATGTGACATCCGAGAAGGGTGAGTTTATCGGAAAAGGCTATTACGGTTTGCAGAATAAAGGAGTCGGCTGGGTGCTGTCACGCGCGAGAGATGAACGGATCGACGGACGTTTCTTTCTGGACAAGCTGAAAAAAGCGGCTGAAGCAAGAGCCCATCTGTTTAAGGCGCCCGACACGACGGCGTTCCGGCTGTTCAACGGTGAGGGCGACGGCATCGGCGGCGTCACGATTGACTTTTATGATGGTTATCTGCTGATTCAATGGTACAGTAAAGGCATTTACGCTTATAAGGACAGCATGATTGAGGCGATTGACGGACTGGAGCTTTCTTATAAAGCGATCTATGAAAAGAAACGATTCGATACTGCCGGGCAATACGTGGAAGACGACGATTTTGTCAAAGGCGAAAGAGGAGATTTTCCGGTCATTGTTCAAGAAAACGGCATACGGTACGCGGTGGATTTAAACGACGGGGCGATGACGGGCATTTTCTTAGACCAGCGTCATGTGCGCAAAGCGATTCGGGACAAGTATGCAAACGGCAGACGGGTGCTGAATACGTTCTCTTATACGGGGGCATTTTCCGTTGCGGCGGCGCTTGGCAGAGCTGAGAAAACGACCAGCGTCGATGTCGCCAACCGCAGTCTCGCAAAAACGATTGAACAGTTCAGCGCCAACGGAATTGATTATGAGGCGCATGACATTAAGGTCATGGATGTTTTCAAATACTTCGGCTATGCGGCAAAAAAAGGGCTGGAGTTTGACCTCATCATCCTTGATCCGCCTTCTTTCGCCCGCACAAAAAAACGGACGTTCAGCGCGGCGAAAGATTATAAAAATCTGCTGAAGGAAACGATCGCCATCACCGCAAAAAACGGCATCATCGTCGCTTCGACAAACAGCAGCGCCTTCAATATGAAGAAATTTAAAGGCTTTATAGAGACCGCCTTTAAAGAAACAAATGAGCATTACGACATTTTGGAAGAATACACGCTTCCGGAAGATTTCAAAACGATTCCCGCGTTTAAAGAAGGGAACTATTTGAAGGTTGTTTTCTTGCGGAAAAAATAGAATGACCATTTATAGCGTGGAAAGAGGGGAAAAGAAAACCCTCTTTCATCGCGTTAATACGGGATAAAATAATCTTCATATCTTAAAGAAACAACCCGCTATTACTTAGTATCTCATCTGTGCTAAGTAAAGTGGTCTCACTAATCCCCACATTGTTGGCTTTCATGAAGGATTGCACCGCTTGGTAGCCAACCGCATAACCTGCAAACGGTGATAAGCCGACAGGCTGATAACCTTGTTCGGCTGCAAAGGTGTCACCAAACATGTAACTGCTGACCTCAGCAAACCCTTTCTTATTTAACGAGTCTTTGATGATTTCTTTTGAGTATTCTAAGTCTTCTTTTTCAAAAGAAGTAACCCAAGGACCTAACAGAGCTTCTCCGTAAAGTTCTTTGGCAAACGATTCTGCCAACCCCTCTATAATTAAGTAATCACCAACCGTTACGTTCCCATAATCCCAATTGAAATACGAAAAACGAATATTATGATGAAATTCATGTGCGATTACAGCAGGCAGTCTCGGTATGTTATAAGAATTGGGGAATATTGAAACTTGAATAAATCCCGGAATTCCTCCGAATCCACAATACCCTCTATGTAACTCAAGCTTTTTTTGATTGGCCAGATACATCCCAAACCTTATTTCATCAGCATTTATTTTTAAGCGGTTTTGTTTGATAAATTCTACACAATGAGTTAAAGTGCCATATGCAATTTGAAGAGCTTGAATTTCTTTTAAATTCTCTAATGCTTTTCTTCCGGTTTCCGTATCAAATATGCTCAGATAGCCCAGCATATTTGCAGCCATGATTACATCATATCCGTTAGGTTGCTTTGCCTTTAAGGGAACATTCATCTTTTTCCACATATCTTCAAAAGGTTTCATCATTGAATACCGATAATAATCTTCTCTATTTTCAATCATTGAAAATAACGTTTCGTATTGCCCAATTGTATCCTCGATAATGATTTTAATGGGTACCACCCTTTTTTTGATGATCTATATAAATTGTAATGGCATCACTCATGAGCTTCGCCAACCCTTCACCATACTGATCGATGTTCTTAGTGAAGCGTTTATCTTCAATATAGAGTTGACCTAATCCGTAAAAGGCATCAAAAGAATATTCACCAAAATTTTCATTGAGAAAATCAAACCACTCTTTGATAGCTGTTTGTACGTCTGGGGACTTGGGAGATTGGTTAATAAGGAGTGCAAATTTATTGAACATTGCAGTCCACTTATCAGATAAATCTTTTTGCTCACCATCAGTCATGTTTTTCAATCTAATATTTACCTTATCGACAGGTTGATCACCCCACCGTTTGCGAGCTTCTTGTTCATAAAGATTATGATTGAAGTTCATTCCCTCAAACCGCTCTTTGTTCGTCATGCAAATCTCTCCCATCAAATGTTTGATTGATTTATCGATGGTTTCAATCATTTTATCGACTCTATTCCGTTTCTCAATCAACATTTTCTTTTGTAAAATTAATGCCTCCCTTCGGTTAAATGAAGGACTATTAATGATTTCTTTAATCTCTTTTAAGGAGAAATCGAGCTCCTTGAAAAATAGTATCTGCTGCAGCTGTTCAAGATTCTCTTCAGAATAAAGCCGATAACCGGAATCGGTCGTTTCCTGAGGAGTCAATAATCCGATTTGATCGTAATGATGGAGAGTACGTATGCTTACTCCAATCAGTTCAGCTACTTCTTTTACTTTCATACCCATCACGTTTGCCGCCTCCTTAATGGCTACTCTAAAGTATTACGCAACGTAAGAGTCAATAGTTGGTTTAAAATTTTTTGTATATAAAGGGAGAACATATGAGGATTTCATTGCTGAAATTAAAGAAAAAAAGCCGGGCGTGAAGCTCCGGCTTTTTTCTATTCAATAATGTGCTGCACCCGGCCGATTCGTCCGTCTTCAAGGCGGACCTTAATGCCGCGCGGGTGGAAGCTTGAGTTCGTCAAAATATCTTTCACGATTCCTCTTGTCAGCTTTCCTGAACGCTGATCGGCTTTCAGGACGATATCGACTTCAAGTCCTTTTCTGATGCTGCTTCGCTGCTGGCCGTTCATATGACACATCCGTTCTTCAGTCTTTTCACTTCATATCTTATCATATCGTGTTTTCGTCATTTTATGAAGGACAGACAAATCAATCTGCGTGGCAAATAAAAAAAGACCGCTCTGCAAGGAGCAGTCTTTTATGACATAAACGAAAGCAAAATCGGGGCCGCGCACAGCGTCATAATTGCGGCGAGAATCATGGACACGCTTGAGATCGTTCCTGATACGGAGCTGAGCTCAAATGCTTTAGATGTTCCCGCTCCGTGCGCGCTAGTTCCGAGCAGCACGCCCCGGGCAATTTCGTTATCAATGCGGAAATAGCGGATGACCATCGGCCCGATGATCGTTCCCAATAAAGCTGTTAAAATGACGAAAACCGCTGTAACGGCCGGCATCCCGCCGATCATTTCTGAAACGTTCATGGCAATCGGCGTCGTCACGGATCGCGGCACGAGACTGTCGACTAAGCTGCTGCCGAGATGGAACCATTTCGCGATAAAGGCCGTTGACAGAATGGCGATACATGAACCGACCGCTACGTTCAAAATAATTTCCACGGCGTATTTCTTTAAAATCGGGAAATATTTATAAAGCGGGATGGCGAACGCCACTGTTGCCGGCTGAAGCATATCGGTCAGCAGTCCGCCGCCGAGATTGTATGTCTGATACGGGACATTGACAAGAAGCAGCAGTACGACCAAAACAGCGGGCGTAATCAGAAGCGGCGACGTATACACCCGCGGAAAACGAGTGTAGAGTTTTTTCGCGCCCAAATATACTAAGACAGTTAAGAATAAACTTATGATTCCGATGAACACGTTTGTTTTTTCTCCTTTCTTTTTGCTATCAGCTGTGTAAGCGTACCTGTTGAAACCATCACGACAAATGTGCTGATGACGACGACAAGTAAAATGCTTACGCCGAATTTAGACATAATATCTCCGTATTCAATCACTCCGACGGCAGACGGGATGAAAAACAGCAGCAGCTCACCGAGGAGCCATGCTGCGCCAAGCTCAATCCATTCAAGTTTGATAATCTTGAAATGCAATAATGTGAAAAGAATCACAATCCCGATTATACTGCCGGGAATATTTATATGAAGAGCCGCCGTGACCCAATTGATCAGACGCGCAAATATAAACAGCAGAGCGATTTGAATAACGGTAAGCAGCAATTTTTTCATAATGATGCCTCCCTTATATTTATATTGTACAGAAGGTTTTGCTATAGGTAAAATACATATAAAGAATAATGTGTATTCCTTTTGTCTATAGAAAGGATGAAATGTAATGGATATCCGGCACTTAACGTATTTCTTGGAAGTGGCCCGTTTGAAAAGCTTTACGAAGGCTTCACAGTCGCTGTATGTTTCACAGCCGACAATCTCAAAAATGATTAAAAACCTGGAGACGGAGCTCGGCATTAAGCTGTTTTACCGCAATGGCCGGCAAGTTGAACTGACTGACGCCGGGCAGAGCATGTATGTGCAGGCGCAGGAAATCACAAAGTCATTCCAAAACCTGACGTCAGAGCTGAATGATATTATGGAAGTGAAGAAAGGGCACGTCCGCATCGGTCTTCCGCCGATGATCGGGTCCGGCTTTTTCCCGAGAGTGCTCGGTGACTTCCGCGTCACATATCCCGATGTGACGTTTCAGCTTGTTGAGGACGGCTCTATTAAAGTGCAGCAAGGGGTGGAGGACGGCTCGCTTGATATCGGGGTCGTCGTGCTTCCCGCGAATGAAGAAATTTTTCATACGTTCACAATCGTCAAGGAAACCCTTATGCTCGTCGTCCATCCGTCACATCGGCTCGCTGACGAGAAAGAATGCAGTCTTCACGAATTGAAAGAAGAGCCGTTCATATTTTTCAGGGAGGATTTTGTCCTTCATAATCGAATTATGACGGAATGCGTGAAAGCCGGATTCAGGCCGCACGTCATTTATGAAACGTCACAGTGGGACTTTATCAGCGAAATGGTATCGGCCAATCTCGGCATCGGCCTCTTGCCGGAAAGAATCTGCCGCGGTCTTGATCCTGACAAAGTCAGAACCATTCCGCTCGTTCATCCGGTCATTCCGTGGCATTTAGCCATCATTTGGCGGAAAGACCGCTATATGTCCTTTGCCGCCAGAGCCTGGCTGGAGCATACGAAATCGTATTTATGGAATCCGAAAAAGAGAAAAAAGGATGATTAAGCATGGACGCACAAACCGCAGCTCAACACTTGAGTAAAGTGCGGGATCAAAACCCGCTCGTTCACAGTATCACCAATAATGTCGTCACGAACTTCACCGCTAACGGACTGCTCGCGCTCGGCGCATCGCCCGTTATGGCTTATGCAATTGAGGAGGCAGCCGACATGGCGAAAATCGCAGGAGCGCTCGTCCTGAATATAGGCACCCTTAGTTCGGCGTCGGTTGAAGCTATGATCGCAGCCGGAAAATCGGCCAATGAAAACGGCGTTCCGGTCATTTTTGATCCGGTAGGCGCCGGCGCCACGCCGTTTCGGACGGCATCAGCCCGCAAGATCATACAGGAGGTCCGCTTGTCCGTCATTCGCGGAAATGCCGCGGAAATCGCCAATATTGCCGGCGCCCCTGATTGGAAGATAAAAGGCGTGGATGCGGGGGAAGCCGGAGGAGATGTGGTTCAGCTCGCTAAGACGGCTGCAAGCGGGCTGAAGACGGTCATTGCGATTACCGGAAAAACCGACGTCATCTCCGACGGCACCGGCACATACGCCGTACATAACGGTGATAAACTGCTGACGAAGGTGACGGGGGCGGGATGCCTGCTGACGTCTGTAATCGGAGCCTTCTGCGCAGCGGGGCAGGACGTTCTGCAAGCGGCCGTTTCAGCCGTTTCTGTATACGGAAGCGCTGCTCAGCTTGCCGCTTTGGACACCTCCCATAAGGGGCCGGGCAGCTTCCAGATTGAGCTTTTAAACAAGCTGGCAAGCATCTCAGAACAAGAAGCGGCCGAGCTTGCCGCAATTGAAAGGGTGACAGAAAAATGACGCGTATTTCTCGGGAAATGATGAAGGATATGTTATCGGTATATTTTATTATGGGATCAAACAATACAAGCGCAGACCCCGTTTCCGTGGTGGAAAAAGCCATTGAGGGCGGCGCTACGCTTTTTCAATTTCGGGAAAAGGGGAGCGGTTCTTTAACAGGGGAGGAACGTGTCCTGTTCGCGAAGCGGGTGCAGGATGTCTGCAGGCAGGCCGGGATTCCTTTCATCATTAATGATGATGTCGAATTGGCCTTGCGCCTTGAGGCGGACGGAGTGCATATCGGACAGGATGACGCAGACGCCGAAGAAACGAGAGCGGCAATCGGCGATATGATTCTCGGTGTGTCAGCACATAACGTCTCCGAGGTGAAGCGGGCGGAAGAAGCCGGAGCCGATTACGTCGGAATGGGCCCGGTCTATCCGACCGAAACAAAAAAAGATGCTGAAGCTGTGCAGGGCGTTACATTGATTGAAGAGGTGCGGCGTCAGGGCATCACCATTCCGATTGTAGGAATCGGCGGCATTACGGCTGACAACGCGGCGCCCGTCATTGAAGCGGGTGCAGACGGCGTCAGCATGATCAGCGCCATCAGCCAAGCCGAAGATCCAAAAGCGGCGGCGCGCAAGTTTTCAGAGGAAATTCAGCACTCCAAAGCAGGGCTGTCCCGATAGGGCGGCCCTTTTCTTGTGTGCGCAAAAAGGCAGTGACGGACCTTGGAGAATATAAGCCGTATGTCAAGAACAGGGCAATCAGCTTGCAATATCGACCGAAGCGTTTGACGGCTCTATCGCTTCTCTTAAAGTGACGCCTGAACCAATCACCACCGGCGCCGAAGGCTTAAAAGCCCTCTATAAAACAGTGAAAAGCGCGCAGTGAGAGATCATTTCGAGGTCACGGAAAAACTTAATGCGGAATTCAGCGAATTTGAAGTTTTGATGTCGAAATACAAAACGTGCGATCAATCGTATACGTCCTGTGATACATTAAGTACAGATCAAATCAGAGAGATAAGCACGAAGCTGACGGCCCTTTCTGAAACCATGTCGAAGATTGCCGATGTGCTTTAAAAGGAGTTAAGACACAGCATGAGTGATGAACATAACAAGGAAAAACAGATCCACAGACGGGATGTCCTGAAGTGGGGCGCCGTCGCGGGCGCCGCCGTTGCTGTCGGAGCGAGCGGCCTCGGAGGACTCGCGCCGCTCTTCAAACCGGCGGCCACCGCTTCAAAGAAGAATGATGAAAAAAGGGATCGTGATCAAATCGTTCCTTTTTACGGAAAGCACCAAGCAGGAATCACAACGGCGCATCAGACGTATGTGTATTTTGCGGCGCTTGATGTCATGTCAAGCGACAAAGCCGATGTCATCTCCCTTTTCAAACATTGGACAAGCCTGACGCAGCTGCTGACTTCAGGCGCCGTCCCGTCAGGCGAACAGAAAAATAAAGATATGCCTCCGCAGGATACCGGGGAGTCGCAGGATCTGGCACCGGCGAATTTGACCGTTACCTTCGGCTTCGGCCCCGGGTTTTTCGAGAAAGACGGGAAAGACCGCTTCGGACTGAAGGATAAAAAACCGAAGCACCTCGCCGATATTCCGCCGATGCCTAACGACAAGCTCGATAAGAAACAAGGCGGCGGTGATATCGTCATACAGGTCTGCGCGGATAATGAACAAACGGCGTTTCACGCGGTGCGAAACCTGATGAAACTGGCATCCGGCGTGTGCGAAGTCCGCTTCCTCAATAAAGGTTTCTTAAGCGGCGGGAAAAACGGAGAAACACCGCGCAACCTCTTCGGATTCAAAGACGGCACCGTCAACCAAAGCACGAAGGATGAAAACATGATGAATTCGATCGTTTGGGTTCAATCAGGGGAGCCGGACTGGATGACGGGCGGCACGTACATGGCGTTTAGGAAAATTAAGATGTTTTTAGATATATGGGACCGTTCATCCTTGAAGGAACAAGAGGACACGTTCGGGCGGGTGAAAAGCTCGGGCGCGCCTTTCGGACAAAAAAAGGAAACCGATCCCGTGAAGCTGAATCAAATTCCCGCCGACTCGCATGTCAGCGTGGCAAAATCAACCGGCAGACAGATTCTGCGCCGGGCATTTTCCTATACGGACGGAATTGATCCGAAGACGGGCTATGTTGACGCAGGCCTGCTGTTTATCTGCTTTCAAAAAGACCCGGACCGCCAATTTGTCCCGATGCTGAAGGCTTTGGCGGCAAAGGATGCGCTGAATGAATACACACAAACGATCGGCTCTTCCTTATTCGCCTGTCCCGGCGGCTGTAAAAAAGGAGAATATATCGCCCAAAGGCTGCTGGAATCGTGACACCTTCCATATGGAGGGTGTTTTTAAAAAAACACTTGTAACTATATGTGTTACATCTTAAAATGAATAGGAAAGGAGACTTACAATGACACTGCAGATTAAAGTATATTCTGATTATGTATGTCCGTTTTGCTTTGTCGGCAAAGCGGCGTTTGAAGAAGCAATCAAGGACAAGGACGTACAGGTGGAATGGATGCCGTTTGAATTGCGTCCGAGCCCCTCGCCGAAACTTGATCCGGTGAATGATCCCGCCAAGCGGCAGATGTGGAAAAACTCCATTGAGCCGATGGCGCAGTCGTTAGGCGTTGACATCACGTTCCCCCGCGTGTCACCGCATCCTTACACGGATTTGGCATTTGAAGGCTTTCATTTCGCAAAGGAACATGGGAAAGGAAGCGAATACCATACACGCGTTTTTCAGGCGTTCTTTCAGGAAGAACAAAATATCGGTGACGTTGGCGTGCTGACAAAGCTTGCGGAAGAAGCCGGACTTGACGGCGCTGCCTTCAAAGAGGCGCTTGAGACAAGAGCGTACAGACACGTACAGCAGGAAGCGCTCCGCCATGCTTATGAAGAAGCCGGCATTACGGCAGTGCCGACGTTTATCATCGGCGATGAGAGAATCCCTGGCGCGGCGGGAAAGGAAACCTTTGAACAAATCATTGAGCGGGAACTGAATAAACGTTAACCCGAAAAAAGCCCTCTCGATCAGCGAGAGGGCTTTGCCATATAGTGTTTGACAAATGTTTGTCTGTCCGCTTCATATGCCGCGGCGTCAAATGAGTCGCCGCAAAAATGAAGGCACCAAGGGTCTTTCTGGCAGGCGACGCCGACTTGATAGCCGTGTTTTTGAAATTCAAGCGACTGTGATGTGTCGTAAAAATGAAAGCCGCGAAACAAATCCTCCCGCCACTCCACGTCATATTGAGCCGCCATTAACAAGCCGTCAATGGCGTCAGCGGGCGTAAACAGGCCGTCTTCATCGCCGTGCTCAAAGTCCAGCGGGTGATAAGCATTCCCCCGGTATTCAATCACTTTTCCCATCCTATCTCCGCTTTCCCACCAAATGCCGTTCGGCGGCAGGGTTTTGCAGCCGGCGACACCGAGAAGGCCGAGCTCCTGATGAGATTGAAAGATATGAAGCATGTCATGAAGGAAATGCTGATGAATGATAAAGGTATCCTGATGCAGATAAATTTTATATTTGGAGGGGTGTCTCAGCGCTTTGTTGTAGGACGAGGACATGCTTGCTGAATCGTATATCGGCATGATATCAACGGAGTATGAAGGGGGGACGGTAAGCTGCATGATATGGCTCTTGCACCGGGAGTAGAGCGGCTCGTCATTCACACAGACGACAAACAGAAATGAATGTGAATCCATTACATGCTCCTCTCGGCCTCAATCACATATTGATACGCCGATGCTTCTGTCATAAAGTCATGCCTTATGCCAAGCTGTACGCATACTTCGTGCAATGCTGCGATGGCTTTGTGGTAAGAGGGGTGATCAACGCGGATCGCCTCAATGCGTTTCACCTCATAGCCGGCGGCTTTAAATAATGAAAGCGTCTCTTCACGGGTAAAAAAACGCAGGTGGGTCTGATCCATTAATCCGGCGTCACTGTAAGTCCATTTGCCGGCTAAAAGCTCCAGCACCACTGAGATGTGGCCGACATTCGGTATGCATGCAAGCACCGTGCCGTCTTTTTTTACATAAGGACGAAGCTTTTTCAGCACGGACCACGGATCGATAAGATGCTCAAGAACGTCTCCGAACAGCATGCAGTCGAATTGTTCTGATTCGTACGGAAGAATGGCGGATTCAATGTCGCCGCAAAGCACGTGGCTCAATTTGCTTTCCGCCTTTTTTGCGGCTTCGGGATACGCTTCAATGCCGTAAACCGTTATTCCGCGGTCTTCGATCGCCGCTCCTAAATTGCCTGTGCCGCAGCCGACATCAAGCACTGTCCGCCAGTTTTCGTTTATTTTGTTCAATAAATAAGGATTCAGGCCTTCGTAGTAGTTCTGTTGTTTTTCATCATAATAGGGATTCGTATCCATCTGTGTATCACCTCATAAATGGGCATATACACAAGATATGCAGCGGGGGGATCTCATATCACCATGTTTGGCTGTTCAATTGCGGAATGCGGACGGGAATGGTTGTCCGGTATACGGTTTGTTCTCTGATTCCCCTCTTATTGCGGCTGTTTCTTTGAAAACTCGGGTGCGGGCGGACTGTGGCAGGTCATATAGTAAAAGGATCCGCCTGTAATCTTACCGCTGGCGGATGGTGTTTTTCATTGGTGTTTTTTTCTTCACCGCTTTTTCAGTATTTAAGAAGCGCCTCACATCGTCAATGTGCAAACCCATGATTCTAGCCTCTTGAATTAACAATTGCCAATCTTGATCTATATCTTTCATTACATGAGTTTTCATAAGAACCTCCAATTGAAAAATTGATTTGCCCAGCTACAGCAGCCAATGTATAACAAATATCACACATAGTTGGCCGGTAATCCCAAATTGAAGATGAATTCACCTACCTATTCCCTAAGAAAATGACTGAAATAACCAAAATCCTTCAAGAATTCTTACGTATAATAATAAACAAATAAATACTGACTGGATAGTATGCAAATAAAAATAAATCATATGACCTATTAACATTTACCCTCAAAGCGTCGACTAGCATATTCTTTTTGCATAAAAAATACCGCAAAAGAATGATTCGGTGTAAGATAAAGTGAATGATCAAACAGCTGGGGTAAAAAATGAAAAAAAACAAATTTCAAATTAAGAGAGAAGAAACATTTGAAAGTTTTATTGACGCAGGCCTTCATCTCCTGATTGAAAGAGCTTACGATTCAGTCTCAATCGATGACATCAGTAAAGCGGCGGGTTTCAGCAAAGGCGCGTTTTACGTTCATTTTGAAAGCAAGGAAGATTTTCTGAAGCATTTATTAGACAGGCGTCAGATTAAAAAAAGGATCATCACCGGCTATCTCGACGAATTAGAAAAGCAAACAGCGCGGCCGTTGACGCTTTGTGAAGCTGCGGCAAGCGCGGCCAGCCTGTTGATGCGGTTTGTAAACAGCAAGCCTGCCTGGAATGTTGTGTCTTTTGCCGTTCATATGCCTACTTACAAAGTCGTCAGTGAATATGAAGCTTATATCCGTCTTTATAAGTTATGGATAGAAGAAAGCACCATGTACATAAATTGGCTCAAATCGAGAAATTTAATAGAAGACCATATAGATACCGAGCATACCGCTAAAATGATGTGCGCGCTCATCGACGGGATGATTAAGCAATCCAATGTGCTGGGAAGGCCGGTTACTTTCCGCAGCATGTTTGACGCGCTCTATGTTTTTGTCAGCGGCAGAAAATCAGGGTAACGTTCTTCTTGATTTGACAAAAGGTTTAGAAAAGTCTTTCAGAAAGCGAGGAACTGCCATGCGTTACAGAGAAATTATGATGTATATCATTATGGGGATATTCACGACCATCGTGAATATCGTCAGTTTTTACATTCTGACGTCGGCATTTGAGATGGATTACAAGGCGGCGACTGTCGCTGCTTGGGTTCTGTCCGTTCTATTTGCATATGTCACGAATAAACTGTATGTATTTCAGCAAAAGACCGCGGGGATGCGGAGTCTGATGAAAGAATTGACGGCCTTTTTCAGCGTGCGGGTATTGTCTCTCGCCATCGATCTCGCCATGATGATTCTTCTGGTCAGTCAATTTTATATGAACGAAACGTTGGCGAAAATCGCCGATAACGTCATTATCGTAGTCGTCAACTATGCGGCCAGCAAGTGGATTGTCTTCAGAAAAGCAAAAGAAGAGGGCGTGTCATAACGGTTTCTTTCCGCGCCCCGGGGGAAAGTGTAATGGTGAAAGGGGATGCGTATGAAGCACAAAATAAAGAAAGCGTTTGCTGATGTATTCGGGGAATCGGAGGACCTGCGCATTTTCTTTGCGCCCGGCAGAGTGAATCTCATCGGAGAGCATACGGATTATAACGGGGGCCACGTCTTTCCGTGCGCGCTGACGATCGGTACATATGCAGCTGTCCGGGAGAGAGGGGACAGGCTCGTCAGAATGTACTCTCATCATTTTAAGGAAGCGGGCATAAAGGAATGCAGTCTCGATGATATCCGCTATCAAAAAGAGGACGGGTGCCAACTATCCGAAAGGGGTCATGGCGGAATGTCTCGGCAGCGGTTTTTCCCTTCCGCACGGCTTCGATATTGTGTTCTGGGGAAACATCCCGAACGGCGCGGGGCTGTCATCTTCGGCTTCCATTGAACTTGTCACGGCGGTCATTCTCAAGGAATGCTATGAGCTTGAGGCGGATATGCTCGACTTGGTGAAGCTCGCTCAGACGGCGGAAAATTCCTTTATCGGCGTCAGCTGCGGAATAATGGATCAATTCGCCATCGGAATGGGAAAGAAACATCATGCGATTCTGCTGAATTGCGGGACGCTCAGCTTTGAATATACAAAACTCGGGCTGTCGGGACTGTCGATCGTTATTGCAAATACCAATAAAAAACGAACGCTTGCAGACTCAGGCTATAATACGAGGCTCAAGGAGTGCGGGGAGGCGCTTTGTGATCTTCAGAAGCATATTTCCGTTCAATCACTGGGAGAGCTGGCCCCTTCCGCTTTTGACGCCCATGCGGAGCTGATTCAGAATGAAGTGAACAGACGCCGGGCGAAACACGCCGTCTATGAAAATCACCGCACAATAGAGGCCGCCGACATGTTCAGTAACAATCAGCTTCATCATATCGGTGAATTAATGAGGGATTCGCATCTCTCTTTACGCGATGACTACGAAGTGACGAGTCATGAGCTGGATACACTGGCTGAAGCGGCCTGGCGCCACGGCGGGGTGATCGGATCAAGGATGACGGGAGCCGGTTTCGGCGGCTGTACGGTCAGTATCGTCAAGGACGATGCGGTTTCGGATTTTATTGAAACGGCAGGGGCCCGCTATGAGGAGAAGACAGGGAGAAAAGCTGACTTTTACACGGCGGATGTCGGAGCCGGAGCGAGAGAACTAAAGGGGGATGACGATGGCAATTGAGCGGCACGTGGAACGTTTAATCCAGTACGGATTGCAAAAAGAGCTGATTTCCTATCTTGATATTGAATATACAAGAAACCGTTTATATGAAGCTTTGCATATCACCCATCCGGAGGTTTCAGAACAGAAAGAAAATGAATCGGCGGCAGAAACGGGCCGGATTGCAGCCGATACAGACACCTATCGCGACCTGCTGAGCGCGAAGATCATGGGCTGCTTTGCCCCGCAGCCGTCCGAGATTGTCCGTCGTTTTGAAGAAACAAAGGCGGTGCACGGGCCGGAGCAGGCGACAAAGGCGTTTTACCGATTTTCAGAGGATATGTATTATATCCGTTCGGACAGAATACAGCGGAATGTCGGGTGGACGGCTGAGACGGCTTACGGAAAGCTGGACATCACGATCAATCTTTCAAAACCGGAAAAAGATCCGAAAGCAATTGCCGCTGCCAAAGAGCAGCCTCAATCCGATTATCCGAGATGTGTTCTTTGTAAAGAAAATGTCGGGTACGAGGGGAGACCGGATCACCCGGCGCGTCAAAACCTTCGTGTCATTCCGGTAATTCTTGGCGATGAGCAGTGGTTTCTGCAATTTTCTCCGTATGTGTATTACCGGGAGCATTGCATCGTTTTGAAAGACCGGCACGAACCGATGAAGATCAGCAAAAAAACGTTTGACCGGCTGCTGTCGTTCGTCAGCCAGTATCCTCATTATTTTCTCGGTTCCAATGCTGACTTGCCGATTGTCGGCGGCAGTATTTTAAGCCACGACCATTTTCAGGGGGGCAATTATGAATTCCCGATGGCGCGGGCGGAGACAGAAAGCCGGTACAGGCTGCCTGACTATCCGAAAACGATGTTGGGAATTGTGAAGTGGCCGATGTCGGTCATCCGCCTGCAAAGCGGGAGCGCGTCTGAGCTTTCCGGCGCGGCGGATGCCATCCTGCGGGCGTGGCGCGGTTATTCCGATGAGGCGGCTGATCTCCTCGCCTTTTCAGGAGAAACACCGCACAATACAATTACGCCGATTGCCCGGCGGAGAAACGGTTTATTCGAATTAGATCTCGTCCTCAGAAATAACCGCACCTCTGATGAGCATCCGCTGGGAATTTTTCATCCCCATCAGGAAGTTCATCACCTGAAAAAAGAAAATATCGGACTGATTGAGGTAATGGGGCTTGCGATTCTGCCGGGCCGCCTTGAACAAGAAATGAAATACACGGCTGAAGCGCTGTGCTCACCGGACCCGGAAGCGGCCTTAACGGCAGACCCTTCTGCAGCAAAGCATAAAGATTGGGCGCTCAGTGTGCTGCATAAGCGGAAGATAACGAAAGAAAACGCGGAACAGATTCTGAAAGAGGAAATCGGCCATGCCTTTGCGCGGATACTGGAGCATGCCGGCGTCTTTAAACAGACAGAAGAAGGCAGAGCGGCTTTCCGGCGGTTTATCCGCCATTTGGGCGCTCTACCGGAAAAAAGCCCCATCCCATAAGGGACGAGGCTTTTTTTTATCCTCTGCTTCTGGCGATCAGGCTGAATAAGAATACCACGATCGCAGCTCCGATGATTGCCGGAATGATGGCAAAGCCGGCAAGGTGAGGACCCCATGTGCCGAGCAGTCCGTGCCCGATCCATGCGCCGATCAGACCGGCGATCATTGACCCGATGATTCCCCCGGGCATACTGCCTTTTACAAATAAACTTCCGATCCAGCCGATAATAATAGCGACAATCAGAGATACGATAAAACCCATAAATATCACTTCCTATTTTTTATTATTTATGCCTATATGTTTCCTTCGTTTTGTCCATATTAAACATATGAATTCGTTTTTTATAATGAACATATCAAGGCGCGTTCCGGTCTTTTTTTTCACAATGCGTTGCGTTAAAATGGAAACCGTGTGAAAAGGTGTGAGCAAAGGAAAAAATATTTCTTTTGTAGAATGTTTAACAAAATGAATTTTTTTGTTGACCAGCGTTTTTTATTATGGTAAACCTTTATTTGGTATTATTCGTTCTCACTATCTTTTTTCTCTATATATGCTAAATGATCTAAAACTTTTTATGTTTGATTTGCGCAAGTGGAAAAAGTTCATGCATTTTTTGACGATTTTGTGACATTAGGTCGAAAAAAAGATGAACTTTAGAAAAAAATAAAGCTAATAAGGGCAGATTTTGATAGCATAACAAGGTAGATAGAGAAAAGATTTTGAGAAAGTACATTTCAGATTCACTACATCAATAGGAAGGATGGTGATCTTCTTGTTCAGAGCATTTAAACCGTTACTTTTATTAGCGATGTTGGCTGTTGTTTTCGTACTGGGCGGATGCAGCGACATTTCCGTTTTAGATCCGAAAGGACCTGTTGCAGACCAGCAGAAAGATCTGATTCTCTTGTCAATCGGATTTATGCTGTTCATTGTCGGCGTCGTATTCGTACTATTTACAATCATTTTAGTAAAATACCGCGACCGCAAAGGCAAAGACAGCGGAAATTACAAGCCCGAGATGCACGGCAACACGTTCTTAGAAGTAGTCTGGACAGTGATCCCAATTTTAATTGTTATTGCACTTTCTGTGCCTACCGTACAGACGATATATTCGTTAGAAAAAGCGCCTGAAGCGACAAAGGATAAAGAGCCTCTTGTTGTTTATGCTACTTCGGTAGACTGGAAATGGGTATTCAGCTACCCAGAGCAGGATATTGAGACGGTTAACTACCTGAACATTCCTGTAGACCGTCCGGTTTTATTTAAAATTTCTTCAGCCGATTCAATGGCATCGCTATGGATTCCTCAGCTTGGGGGACAAAAATACGCGATGGCGGGAATGCTGATGGATCAATACTTACAGGCTGACAAAGTGGGAACATATGAAGGCCGCAACGCGAACTTCACCGGCGAACACTTTGCCGACCAGAAATTCAACGTAAAAGCTGTTACGCAAAAAGACTTTAACAGCTGGGTGAAAAAAGCCCAAAGCGATTCTCCAAAGCTGACGAAAGAGAAGTATGACGAACTGATGCTTCCGGAGAATGTCGGAAAATTAACGTTCTCTTCTACACACTTAAAATACGTTGACCACGGCCAAGATGCCGAATATGCGATGGAGGCGCGCAAACGCCTTGGCTACAAAGCCGTATCACCGCACTCTAAAACAGATCCGTGGGAAAATGTAAAGAAAAACGAATTTAAAGTATCCGACGATAAACAAGATTGAAATTGAACAAGAAAGGAGGAAGCCCGAATGAAATTGAGATGGGATGAATTTTTTGTAACAGGTGACCCATTAATTCTGGGCGCACAAGTTTCCATTGCGCTTTCCACTATCGCTATCATCGTTGTACTCACATACTTCAAAAAGTGGAAGTGGCTCTGGTCTGAATGGCTGACGTCTGTAGACCATAAGAAACTTGGAATCATGTACATTATCTCTGCTGTTATCATGCTGTTCCGCGGCGGGGTCGACGGCTTGATGATGCGCGCCCAGTTAGCGCTTCCTAATAACAGTTTTTTAGACTCAAACCACTATAATGAGATCTTTACGACTCACGGTACGATCATGATTATCTTCATGGCGATGCCGTTTTTAATCGGTCTGATCAACGTTGTCGTACCTTTGCAGATCGGTGCGCGCGACGTAGCATTCCCTTACTTGAACAACCTGAGTTTCTGGACGTTCTTCGTAGGTGCGATGCTTTTCAATATTTCTTTCGTTATCGGAGGTTCTCCGAACGCAGGCTGGACGAGTTACATGCCGCTGGCAAGCAACGACATGAGTCCCGGGCCTGGTGAGAACTTCTACCTGCTCGGTCTTCAGATTGCCGGTATCGGTACGCTGATGACGGGTATCAACTTTATGGTGACGATCCTGAAAATGCGTACGAAAGGCATGACGCTGATGCGTATGCCGATGTTCACATGGACGACGCTGATTACAATGGTTATTATCGTATTCGCCTTCCCTGTTTTGACAGTGGCATTGGCGCTGTTATCATTTGACCGTTTGTTCGGCGCTCACTTTTTCACGCTGGAAGCCGGCGGTATGCCGATGCTTTGGGCTAACTTGTTCTGGATTTGGGGACACCCTGAAGTATATATCGTTATCTTACCGGCATTCGGTATTTTCTCTGAAATTATTTCAGCGTTTGCAAGAAAGCAGTTATTCGGTTACAAAGCGATGGTCGGCTCAATTATCGCCATTTCCGTCCTGAGTTTCCTTGTATGGACTCACCACTTCTTCACAATGGGGAACAGTGCGTCTGTTAACTCTTTCTTCTCGATTACAACGATGGCGATTTCGGTTCCGACCGGGGTTAAAATCTTTAACTGGCTCTTTACGATGTATAAAGGCCGAATCAGTTTTACAACACCGATGCTGTGGGCGCTTGCGTTCATCCCGAACTTCGTTATCGGCGGGGTAACAGGGGTTATGCTTGCGATGGCTGCAGCGGATTATCAATACCATAATACGTACTTCCTCGTATCTCACTTCCACTATGTGCTGATCGCGGGTACGGTATTTGCATGTTTCGCAGGATTTATTTTCTGGTATCCGAAAATGTTCGGCCACAAGCTGAACGAAAGAATCGGAAAATGGTTCTTCTGGATCTTTATGATCGGATTTAATGTATGTTTCTTCCCTCAATACTTCTTGGGGCTGCAAGGTATGCCTCGCCGTATTTACACTTACGGACCGAATGACGGATGGACTGCATTGAACTTTATTTCAACTGTCGGAGCCTTCATGATGGGTGTCGGATTCTTAATCCTTTGCTACAACATCTACTACAGCTTCCGCTACTCTACTCGCGAGATCAGCGGAGATTCATGGGGCGTGGGACGTACGCTTGAGTGGGCGACTTCATCTGCGATTCCGCCGCATTACAACTTTGCGGTGCTTCCTGAAGTGAAATCTCAAGATGCGTACCTGCAATTGAAAGAAGACAAAACGGATATTCATCCGGAAAGCAAGTTCAAGAAAATCCATATGCCGCACAACTCCGGAAGACCGCTTATTATGTCAGTGGCGTTCGGTATTGCAGGCTTCGGACTTGTATTTGAATGGTTCTGGATGGGCATTGTCGGCTTGATCGGCATTCTGCTTTGCATGGTGCTTCGTTCATTTGAATATGACAATGGCTACTATATACCTGTTGAAGAAATAAAAGAGACGGAAAGAAAGATTTCCGAATAAAGGAGGCGTGATTTATGGAACATGCAGAACACGGCAATTCTAACGCGCCTATGGAATATCAATCTGAAACCGGCAGACTCAATATTCTCGGGTTTTGGATCTTTTTAGGGGCAGAGATTGTGTTGTTCTCAACACTATTTGCAACCTTCTTCGTTCTTCAAAGAAGAACAGCAGGAGGAGTCTTACCGGCTGAATTATTTGAAGTGAAGCTTGTCATGATCATGACATTCCTGCTTCTGATCAGCAGTTTCACCTGCGGGATCGCTGTTCATGAAATGCGTCGCGGAAGTTTAAAAGGCGTCGTCATTTGGACGATCATTACGCTTCTTCTCGGCGCGGGCTTTGTCGGATGTGAGCTTAACGAGTTCATCCACTATGTACATGAAGGAGCATCTCTCGGTACAAGTGCTTTCTGGTCTGGATTCTTCGTCCTTCTGGGAACGCACGGAACGCACGTAACGATCGGTATCTTCTGGATTGCCGGCATCTTACTGCAATTGAAGAAACGCGGATTAACGCCGCAGACGTCTTCAAAAATCTTTATCTCAAGTTTATACTGGCACTTCTTAGACGTTGTTTGGATCTTCATCTTTACAGGCGTCTATCTCATCGGATTGGGGGGACTATAATATGGCAAACAAATCTGCTGAACACAGCCACTTTCCGTGGAAGCATATCGTAGGTTTTGCGTTGTCTATTATTCTGACCCTGCTGGCCCTTTGGGTTGCGGTATATACGGAATTAAGCCCATCAGCAAAACTCTGGATCATTTTCGGATTCGCATTTATCCAAGCCGGTCTTCAGCTTCTCATGTTCATGCACATGACAGAAAGTGAAAACGGCGGAATTCAAGTCGGAAACACGCTCTTCGGATTTTTCGGGGCGATTGTTATCATCCTTGGTTCCATCTGGATCTTTGCGGCGCACTACCATCACGGTGACCATATGGATGGAAACCCTCCTGGCGGTGCGAAGCAACATTCCGAACATCAGGAATAAAAAGAAACCCTCTTCGTTTATGCGAAGAGGGTTTTTTTGTGCCTTTATTGGCTTCTTCTCCGGCGCAGGCGCGGAAGGCCGTAAATGATAAAGGCGGCGATATGGGCAACGATGACGTTGGCGGCAAACAGGATGATCATGAGTGTGTGGCCGAGAGGGGATAGGCTGCTGGTTGCGTAAAAGTAGAAGAAAACCCACATGAGAATAATTGGCGGTATGGCCGAAAGAGCGACTTTTTTGTTATCCAGCCAGATAAAGAGGGGTGTTGCGCTTGCGACCAGTAAATAAGCAAAAAACATGTCCATCTTACGTGTCTCCTTTCATTTTATGGGAGCGTTTCCAAAATGAAATACAGAGAATAAAATGTGTCTGTTTTGTGGTCGTTTTTTGAACATTTTGTTACAATTATTATACCATGTTTTCCAATTTTTGATACCGCTTTTTCGAGAAATGTATTGCAACTATTGCCTCATTTTTGGATAGGTACAAGAAACCGGAAAGGCCAAATACCCTGTCACATTTCCGGACAATGGAATGGCGCAGGCTGTGAACCTTTGCTATGGTCAAAGAAACATGCACAGCAAGGGTGGTTTGAAGTGGACGTAAGGAAAGAAGATGTCACAGCGCCGGATGTCATTGCGCTTTTGCAGGATCATCTGAAGAGCATGACCATGTATTCTCCTCCGGAAAGTATACATGCGCTCAATGCGGACCGGCTGCGTCAGCCTGACGTTACGTTTTGGAGTGCGAGGGAAAACGGCATCCTGCTCGGCTGCGGTGCCTTAAAGGAGCTAAACAGCCGGCACGGTGAGATCAAATCAATGAAAACCTCTCCGCATCATGTCAGAAAAGGCGCAGCCAACCGGATCCTCCGCCATATGCTTGAAGAAGCAAGGCGGCGGGGCTATCAGCGGATCAGCTTAGAAACCGGTTCTATGGAGGCTTTTCTCCCCGCCAGACGCCTGTATGAAAAAGCCGGGTTTCAATATTGTGATTCGTTTGCACATTATAAAGAGGACCCGAACAGCTTGTTTATGTTTAAGAAGATATATAGGGAAATGTTATAATGAAAAAACCAACCAGAATTAAAACTGGTTGGTTTTTATTAGGTCATGTAAATGATAAGCGTCTTAGTTTCCATCTTGTTTATTTTTGGCTCTCATTCCAGTTATAATAATGAAGAATACGGAATAAAGAAATATTGCTAGTAAAAATCTGCAAGCAAGATAAAAAATTAAATTGCCATGAAAGATAGGAAGCAATAAATCATCTAATATATTATACATAATTATAAAAGATATGCAGAGACAGCTAAATAGCACAGTAACGTGAACTAAGACCTTTCTTACTAACATATATTAGTTTCCAGAGATAGATCCACTAACATGGATTTGTGGTGATTTTGCTTTACTACGATTGTTAAACTCTAGTTTGTATGTTCCACTACTTAAACCTGAAAAAGAGAATTTTTGACCAGAAGTATTTCCAGTGATAATCTTACTTTTAGTGTTACTAAAACCTAACCATCCTTTTTTTTGCAGCCAAATTTCAACACTACGATTACCTACTTTAGATTGCGTATGATTAACTGAAACCTTACTTTTAGCTGAAACTGATTTGCCCATTGTAACAGAAGTTCCAAAATCACCGCTGTAAGAAGCGCTTCCTTTTGCTAGTGCTACTGTACCGATTGATAACATAAGTACCACAGACATTAAAACTAAGTACTTTTTCATATAAAAACCTCCTTTAATATTTGAACAGTTGTTATTATAAGAAAAATGGATTTATTAGTCAATATATATAGAAAAAAAAGTTTGAATAAACAAAATTTGAAAGGATTGTATATAACTTCAAAAGATTGATCTAGTTATTGTGAAACCAAACATTCTTTTTATTCGTCATATGGTTGTCTAAAAAACAAATGTCATCTAAGATAATTAAGAAAGAATTTATGAGGCGGGATAATATGGGTAGGCACAAAAATAAACAGAGTCCCTTTTACCAAGGAGATTTAATATTTATATATATTAGTTTTTTTGTCATCAGTGTTGTAAATGTATTTGCTTCTCAACAATTTCAACAATATAATGAACCTTTTGCTTTGAAACAAGCTGTCTTCTATTTTATTGGACTTTTAATTATAATTGGTTTGTTATACTTTGATATAGAACAATTAGAAAAGTTGAGTTTGTATTTTTTTATTTTCGGGATCCTGTCACTTATTATATTGAAAATAAGTCCAGAGCAAATAGGTGGTCATGACTTTGCCCCTTACAAAAATGGAGCAAAAAGTTGGTTTGTTTTACCGGGAATTGGAACACTGCAACCCTCTGAATTTATGAAAATCGGATTAATTATGATGCTTGCTTCTGTTATATCAAAAGCTGACCCTAAACAAACTAGATCGACTAGAGACGATGTTAATCTTCTGTTAAAAATAGCGGGTGTCTCTGCGATTCCAGTGGGTCTTATTCTTTTACAAGATGCAGGTACAGCAGGGATATGTATGTTTATTGTTTTTGTTATGGTATTCATGTCTGGGGTAAATTGGAAGTTACTTCTTCTAATTGGAGGAACAGGCGCAGTCCTCATATCCCTAGTTTTATTATTAATGATTAACTTTCCAGATCAAGCGAAATCGCTTGGTATACAGGAATATCAAATTAAGAGGGTTACTTCATGGATATCTGACTCAAGTCAAACTCAGACAAATAGTGACGATGCTTGGCAGGTTACACAAGGTATTATGGCTATTGGTTCAGGTGGGATTGTAGGTAATGGTATTTCAAATCTTAAAGTATACGTCCCTGAAAGTAGCACTGATTTTATATTTTCAGTAATTGGAGAATCTTTTGGCTTTATAGGATGTGCATTTGTAGTTATAATGTTTTTCTTCTTAATTTACAGGTTGGTAGTATTAATTGAACGACTGTATTCATTTAATAGATTTGGTTCATTTTTTTGTGTAGGTTTTACTGCTCTTATTGTTATCCATGCATTTCAAAATATTGGAATGAACATTGGGATAATGCCTGTTACAGGAATACCGTTATTATTTATTAGTTATGGAGGAAGCTCTGTGCTATCCACTCTAATTGGCTTCGGGATCGTATATAACGCAAGTGTGCAGCTGACGAAATATAAAAGCTACTTGTTCAATTCTTAATATGAGACGGCTCGTTTTTCGGGCTGTCTTTTTTTGTTTAGAGCATTTCGCTTTTGACATGATTCCCTTTCGGATATGATATATAAAGAAGGAGGCTTTTATATGAACAATACCATCGAAACTATACTTAATCATCGATCGATCCGATCATTTACTGACGAGCTTCTGACAGCAGAAGAGATAGATACATTAGTGAAAAGCGCCCAGGCGGCGTCAACGTCCAGTTACGTGCAGGCTTACTCCATCATCGGTGTAACCGATAAAGAGAAAAAGCGGAAGCTGGCGGCACTGGCCGGAAACCAGCCTTACGTCGAAAATAACGGGCACTTGTTTGTGTTCTGCGCTGATTTGTACCGCCATAAAAAACTTGCTGAGGAAAAAGGCGAAAACATTACCGAGCTTCTTGAGAATACGGAAATGTTTATGGTCAGCGTCATTGATGCCGCACTTGCCGCACAAAACGTAAGTGTTGCCGCGGAATCAATGGGACTTGGCATTTGTTATATCGGAGGCATTCGAAATGAACTTGATCAGGTGACAGAAGTGCTTGGTACACCTGACCATGTGCTGCCGCTGTTCGGCTTGGTAGTCGGTCATCCCGCTCATCCGTCCGGTCAAAAGCCGCGCCTGCCGAAACAAGCCGTATATCATGAAAACACGTACGATACGAATGAAGAACACTTCCGCAGTTATATGAAGGAATATGATGAAACCATTTCCGCTTATTATGATAAACGGACAAACGGCAAGCGGGTTGAAACGTGGTCTGATCAAATCCTGCAGTTCATGAAACAAAAACCGAGAACCTATTTAAATCAATATGTAAAAGATAAAGGTTTTCAAAAGAATTAAGAAAAAACCTCTCCTGACCGGGAGAGGTTTTTATGTTTCACGTGTAACATATTTCGACAAAATGGAACAAGGTATATAAATGTTTATCATCAGGGATGCTTATAAGCATACAGAAAGAAAAAACGGCTTAGCAGTGGTACGATGTTGATGAGGTGACAGTGATGATTTCATTAAGCATATTAGATCAATCTCCTGTATCAGAAGGGAGTTCCGCGGAAAGCGCGCTGCAGAATACAGTAAGACTGGCGCAGGAGGCGGAAAAGCTCGGATATAAGAGGTTTTGGGTGTCAGAGCATCATTTTTCAGAGCGGTTGGCGGGTTCAAGCCCTGAAGTGCTGATCAGCCATATTGCGGCGAAAACGAATGAGATTCGTGTAGGCTCGGGCGGTGTCATGCTTCCGCATTACAGCGCATATAAGGTGGCGGAGAATTTCCGCGTGCTTGAAGGGTTGACGCCGGGCAGAATCGATCTCGGATTAGGGAGAGCACCGGGCGGAATGCCGATCGCATCATGGGCGCTGAATGACGGCGGGAAGCGTAACGCTGATCAATATCCGCAGCAGCTTCGTGAGCTGGCGATGTATTTGCATGATGCAGCCGACGACAATCACCGTTTTCCGAATCTGACCGCATCACCCCTTATTAAGACGGCGCCGGAAGTCTGGCTTCTCGGTTCTTCGGGGGAAAGCGCGCTTCTGAGCGCAGAAATGGGAGCAGGCTATATGTTTGCTCACTTTATTAATGGAGAAGGCGGAGAAAGCACGACAGCACAATATAAGCGCAGATTTAAACCTTCCGCATTAGGAAAAGAACCAAAAACGGCCGTGGCGGTGTTTGTGCTGTGCGCGGACACGGAGGAGAAAGCGGAGGAACTCGCGGCCGTCATGGATTATACGCTGCTTGCGGGTGAACAGGGGATTCCGCTTCACGGCGTACCGTCTTACGAAACCGTCCTCGGAAATACGTATACACCGTATGAACAAAGACGAATTGCCGATAATCGGAATCGAATGATCATCGGAACGAAGCCGCAGGTGAAAGAACAGATTCTGGCTCTCAGTAAAGCATACGGAACGGAAGAAGTAATGGCTGTGACCATTACTCATCACTTTGAAGATAAACTTCAGTCATACCGGCTGCTTCGTGAAGCTTTTGCCGAATGATCAGAAAGAAACCCTGCTGATGCTCCAGCAGGGTTGTTCGGTTATTCAATGATAAAAGGTTTTTCAGTCAGCACCTGGCTTGATTTCCCTTTGTTCGCGGCATAGGCCAGCATATAATATTCTCCTGCCGGCAGTGCGGTGTCACCATTGACTTTGCCGTTCCAGTCGAAATATTGATAGCCTTTATCCTGCTTTTTGTAGATGCCGGCTTGGCCGACAAAGTCAAGATTGCTGTCATATACAAGGAAGGCGAGCTCTTCGGCTCCCGCCGGAAGATAGGTTTCAATTTGGTAGGTTCCCTGCGTTGTGCCGTCCTGCACGTCGATTGACGTCACGCGCGGATAGTCCGGCTCTTTTACAATCAGCAGCGTCGGCACTTTTGCGACTGTTTTTCCGCCTTCACGCACTGTGACGGTTCCCTCATAGGTGCCTGCCTTTACTTTTTTGGCATTGACCTTTACTTTCGCATTGACCTTTCCGGTTTGATGAGCGGGGATCACGACCCGGTCTGTGCCCGAAACGGTAATGCCCGTGCCGTTGAAAGAGTACTCGAGCTGATATGATTTTCTGATGGACGATTGATTTTCAATCGTAAAGGTTTCTTTTTTCGTTTCATTGCCTTTGTCTTTCATAAACGTTCTGTAAGAATAACTTCCCGGGGCGACAAGGGAGTCTGCTTTGATCGCCTTCATGATTCTGATGCTTCCGGCGCCTTGCGCATTATGCGGGTATACGTCACCGTCCGCGTCCGTTAAGGTTTCCGCCGTGTTCATGAGAGCGGCTTTTATTTGTTCCGGGCTCCATTTCGGTTTGGCCTGCTTGATAACGGCAGCTGCGCCGGCTACATGCGGGGAAGCCATGCTCGTTCCCTGCTTCGATCCGTAGCCGTACGGGTCGGCCGGATCATGGGTCGGAATGGTGCTGACGATGTTTACGCCGGGAGCGGAGACGTCAGGTTTAATCATCCACGTGTCCATAACCGGGCCGCGTGACGAAAAGTCTGCCATTTGTTCAGTGAGCGATTTAGCCACGGATAAATTGAAAGTCGCTTTTGTGCCGCCCGCTTTTAATTGGCTGACGAGTTTTTCGCCGTCTTCTGATGAAAGCTTAATCGTCGGCACGGACATGCCCGGTACGTTGGCTTCAATTTCTCCCGGGGCATTGTTATACACAACCATACCGATCGCGCCCGCTTTTTTGGCGTTGTCTGCTTTATCCACAAAGGCGATGCTGCCCCGTTTGACGACCGCTACTTTTCCTTTCAGATCTTTGCCTTCAAAATCCTTTTGCTCGCCGATACCCGCCTCTATGAGCTCTGTTTCTTTTTTATTCAGTGCTTTTATGTCATCTTCTTTGTTGTAGCCCATTACTTTCGCTGAGGAATAGGAACCGAAGGAGACGGCGTACTCGTTCAGCGGCCGCTGGGTCGCTCCGACGGAGATGGCTTCTCTGGACGTTCCCGGAGAGCCGACGGTCCAATTGTTCGGCCCGCTGTTTCCGTTTGATGTAACGGCCGTGATGCCTTCTGACATCGCCCAGTCAAGCGCCGTGCTTGTCGCCCAGTCTGGGTTATTCACAGAATTACCGAGAGAAAGGTTCATGACATCTGCTCCGTCCTGTACGGCGCGTTCGATGCCGGCGATGACGTTCTCCGTTGTTCCGCTTCCGCCCGGACCGAGCACACGATAGGCAAGGAGTGTAGCATCCGGCGCGACGCCTTTAATCGTTCCGTTTGCCGCTACCGTGCCCGCGACATGGGTTCCGTGGTCAGTCGACGCGCCTCTCGGATCACCGGACGGCGTTTCTTCAGGATCGTAGTCGTTATCCACAAAATCGTATCCTTTATATTGTCCGAAATTTTTCTTTAAGTCAGGGTGTTTATATTCGACACCGGTGTCAATAATGGCAACCTTGACCCCTTTACCCGTATAGCCGAGCTTCCACGCGTCATTTGCCCCTATATAAGGCGCGCTGTCATCCATCTGCGGAGACACGGCATCCTTAGATAGGGTGATGTCTTTATCTTTGAGCTGATCGGTATGATAGGTGACATTCGGATAAACCGCTTTGACATCCTGATCACTCAGCAGTTTGGGGATTTCATTTGCCGGGAGTTTCATGGAGAAGCCGGAAAACACTTGCTCATATTCCCTGTTAATTTTTCCGTGTTTAATGGTTTTGAGCGCTTTCTTTTTCACTTTTGCGCGTTCGCTTTTCAGCTTGCTTTTTGTCTGTGCTTTGCCGAGTTCCTTTGCTTCCGCCAGTGACTTTTCCTTCAGCTCCACAATGACTGTCGTTTGTTTGCCGGTGGTCATATCAATGTCACCGAACACCTCAGCCTTCTCAAGATCAGGAGTTTGCGGTTTTGAAGCCGGCGCAGCCTGTGAACTTGTGGATAAGGTAAAGGATAAGACAAAAGCCGGAAGCAGATAACGGATGATTCCTTTTTTCAATCGTGTTTCCCCCTTTTTCTTTATCTAAATTAGAAATCTAGTATATATTTCTTGAAAATTCAAAATAATCCTTGTGACATATGACTCATTTATGGAAATTGGTCTGTGAATAAGGAGGGAGTTATACACAGAATCCTGTGTATAACTGAATAAATTTGTGTATATATATTGTTGGGAACTAGTGTTCCTATACAAAATATAGATCGAGTTTGTGGATATGTGGATATACCCTGTGTTTAAGCTGTGCTTAACCAAGGGATAAGGTGTGTATAACTTTTTTTATCGGCTTTTCCATTTTTCAGGTCATTTCCATCAGCTTTCAACAAAACTTCTGAAAACTAGTTTGTTTTTTCACTCATATTGTGACAAACAATTCGCCCGGCCGCGTCTATCATAGAGTCATAGGGTTGCTAGACCCGCTAGTTTTTAGCGGAGAAGGATCGGCCGCCTTTTCCGTTAAAGCGGAGAGAAAAACAGGCCTGCGAACAAGCTGTCTGTCAAAAAGAAGCGGAGGGATGATTTGCAATGAAACGTTTGCTAGTATCTTTACGGGTGTGGATGGTCTTTCTGATGAACTGGATGGCGCCGGGTAACGGAAGATATCCATTAGCCGCCGTGTACGGAAACCAAGCGGCTTATCATAAGAAAGCGAAGCGGACGGCTGGGGCTTTTTCGTTTGTGAGCCGTGTCCGATCGGCGGATTTGACCGATGAAACGAAATCGGCCCGCGGCAGGCTGGATAAAAACCGATGGATGCCTGTCCGCAAAGAATTGCCGAAACGGGAGCGCGCGGGTCCGGCACCTTTACATCATATGAAAAAGAGGGTACAATCCCACTAAACATATGAACGGGAGCGAACCTCTTGAGAATAGACAAAGTATTAAATAACAATGCGGCGTTAATAAAAGAAGACGGACGGGAAAAGATCGTAATGGGTCCCGGAATCGCTTTTCAAAAGAGAAAAAATGATGTGATTCAAAAACATAAAATTGAAAAAATATTTGTCGTGCACGACGAAAATGAAAAGTTCAAACAAGTGTTAGAAACGCTTCCCGAAGAGCATATAGAGGCGGCTGAAGATATCATCAGCCATGCGGAGGGAGAGCTTGCGGCACCTTTGAGCGATCACATCCACATTGCGCTGGCGGACCATTTATCCTTTGCGATCGAAAGGATTCAAAACGGCCTTCAGGTGCATAACCGATTGCTTCATGAAATTAAGGCGCTCTATAAAAAAGAATATGAGATCGGCCGCTGGGCGGTTGAACACGTGAAACAAACCCTCGGTATATCATTGCCTGATGATGAGGCGGGGTATATCGCGCTTCATATCCACACTGCCAAGGCGGATGCCAAAAGCATGTATTCGGCGATGAAGCATACAACCATGATCAAAGAAATGATCGAAAAGATCGAATCCTTTTTCGAACAGAAGGTGGATGAAGACAGTATTTCCTATCAGCGCCTCGTCACGCACTTACGGTATGCGGTCAGCCGGTTGGACTCAAATGAAGCACTCCATTCCATGGACGAGGAGATGCTTTATTTCATCCAAAAAAAGTATCCGTTTGCTTATCGGTGTGCGCTTGAACTGGCGGCGTTTTTAAAAACTGAATATGATTTGGAACTGCCGGAATCCGAGGCCGGCTATATCACGCTGCATGTCCAGCGTCTGCAAAAAAACCCGGAATAACGCGTCTGTTTCGAGAAACAGACTTTTTTTTTGAAAACATATTGACGAAAGCGCTATCATGAAATAGAATGAAAGCGCATTAAAAAAACTGAATCCGGCGGGATTGTGACTGGTAATGCAGGCAAGACCTAAAATTTGCGTACATGAAAAAGGGATTATGCTGACCTTTTTCGTTGGCGAATTTTAGGTCTTTTTTGATTTTAGAAAGGGGGATACATCATGAATTATCAAGAAACGGCAAAACAGCTTATCAAACATATCGGAGGGGAATCAAATATCATCAGCGCGACACATTGCGCGACGCGGCTCAGGCTCGTCATTCAAGATGAACAGAAGATCAGCCAGGCCGGCATTGAAGAAATAGAAGGCGTAAAAGGGGCTTTCAGCAGCTCGGGGCAATATCAGATTATATTCGGCACCGGCCTCGTGAATAAAGTGTATGACGCTTTTTCAAAAGAAGCCGATTTGGGGCGGGAGGATCGTGAGACACATCAGGACGCAGCGAAAAAAAAGCTGAATCCGGCCGCAAGATTTGCGAAGACACTGTCTAACATATTCGTTCCCATCATTCCGGCTATCGTGGCAAGCGGACTTTTAATGGGGCTGCTCGGCATGATGAAGGCTTTTCACTGGGTGTCTGAACAATCGTCGCTGTTTAAGCTTTTAGACATGTTTTCAAGCGCGGCGTTTATCTTTCTGCCCGTATTCATCGGGTTCAGCGCGGCGAAGGAATTTGGCGGTAATGCCTATCTCGGTGCCGTGCTCGGGGGGATTATGATCCATCCGGCGCTTTTGAATCCGTGGGGGCTTGCGGATGCATCGCCTGATTTTATGCAGCTCTTCGGCTTCGACATTGCGCTGCTCGGCTACCAAGGGACGGTCATCCCCGTACTGTTAGCCGTTTACATTATGAGCAAAGTGGAAAAGGGCACGAGAAAAATTGTGCCTCACGCATTCGATTTATTGGTCACGCCCTTTGTCACGGTGATTGTCACAGGATTTATCACCTTTATCGCAATCGGTCCGCTTGGCAGGGCGATCGGATCAGGCATTACCGTCTCGCTGACATATGTGTATGATCATGCGGGCATTGTTGCCGGACTGCTTTTCGGCGGTCTTTATCCGCTTATTGTGCTTACCGGTGTGCATCACAGCTTTCATGCGATTGAGGCCGGCCTCATCGCTGATTTGGGCAGAAACTATATCCTTCCTATCTGGTCGATGGCGAATGTCGCTCAGGGCGCGGCGGGACTGGCTGTATTTTTCCTGACGAAAAAAGCGAAAATGAAAGAAATCGCTCTGCCGGCCGCATTTTCTGCTTTTCTCGGTGTAACCGAACCAGTCATTTTCGGTGTGAACCTAAGATACCGCAAGCCGTTTATCGCGGGAATGATCGGCGGAGCGCTGGGAGGAGCCTATGTCGTGGTGACCGGTGTCGCCGCCAATGCCTACGGTCTGACCGGAATTCCGATGATTGCCATCACGGCTCCGCTCGGTTTAGGAAATCTTATAAACTATCTGATCGGAATGGGCATCGCCTCTGTCTCGGCGTTTATTGCCGCTTACATTATGGGAGCTAAAGAAAAGGAGGCCGTCAAATGAGGACACCGGATCAAGAACTGCGCCTGCAGGCTGAGGAAGCGAAAAAGAAGCGGGGAGAAACAGCCGCGTCAGATCCATACCGCCAGAACTATCATATTATGCCGCCGGTCGGGCTTTTAAATGATCCGAACGGCGTGATCCAATGGAACGGCGTATATCACTTGTTTTTTCAATGGCAGCCATTTCATACGGGGCACGGCGCGAAATTTTGGGCGCATGTGACGACGAAGGATTTCGTTGAGTGGAAAGAGGAAGAAATCGCGCTTGCACCGGGTGAGTGGTATGACAAAAACGGCTGTTATTCCGGAAGCGCCATCGAAAAAGACGGGCGGCTCTGCCTGATGTACACAGGCAATGTCCGTGACGGAGAAGGCAATCGGGAAACGTATCAATGCCTCGCCGTATCCGAAGACGGGATCGTATTTGAAAAAAAAGGAGTTGTCGCGCGTCTCCCGGCAGGCTATACCGCTCATTTCCGTGATCCGAAGGTTTGGAAGAAAGACGGAGCGTATTACATGGTGCTTGGCGCGCAGACAGAAAAGCTCACCGGAAGCGCTGTGTTGTTCACATCAGAGAACTTGACGGATTGGACGTTTCTCGGTGCGATTGCGGGGGCGGACTCCGGCGGTCTCGGGTCATTCGGCTATATGTGGGAATGTCCCGACCTGTTTTCCCTTGACGGAACCGACGTGCTGCTCGTATGTCCGCAGGGGCTTGAAGCCGACGGGATAAAATATCATAACAGCCACCAGGCGGGCTATTTCCTCGGCAGGTTTCATACAGAGCCGCCAGAATTTAAGCACGGTGAATTTACGGAGCTTGACAGAGGATTTGATTTTTACGCGGCGCAGACGCTGGAAGATGATAAGGGACGGAGAATTCTGTTCGCGTGGATGGGCGTTCCGGATCAGCATGAGGACAAACATCCGACACATGCGTATCACTGGATTCACTGCTTAACAATGCCAAGACAGCTGTCACTGTCCAACGGCAGAATCATACAGCGTCCGCTTCCGGAAATGAAATCGCGCCGCACGGATGAACAAAAGCACCGTCTTCAATTGAATTGCTCGTCTGTAAGCCTCCCGGTGAAAGATGCGTCCCGGGCTGAAGTGCTGCTGGAGGACATCACTTGCGAATCCGGTTTTGAAATCTCAATTCGGGGGGCGGCCCGGTTTATATTTCATCAGGAAGAGGGGCTGGCTGTGCTGGAGCGCACCGCTTTCAGCGGAGAAGAAAAAGAAAAGAGAAGCTGCGCCATCAGCGAGGTGCATTCCGTGCAGCTCTTTCTTGATGCATCCTCGATTGAATTGTTTTTGAATGATGGAGAAGAGGTATTCAGCGCCAGATATTTTCCTTTCCCGGGAAATGATGACGTAACCGTCACTTCGGCAGGAAAAACGGAAATAAATGGCTCAATTTGGACACTTTTGTAGAAAATCGTTCTTTTTTCTTATGTGAAACCTATGCCATCTGTGCTATTCTTCAAACGAAAGCCAATGATTCCAGGAATAAAAGGAGTTGTTTTCTCAGTTTTGAAAAATCAGAAGATGACGCCGAAATGTTTACTTGTCAAAGCCGCAGAGCAAGTGGAAGATAAGCGGGAAGAATATAAAGAAGTATTGCTTCAGCTGAATCGCATGCTCAAGAGAGCTGAGCCGCACAATGAATGGAGTGATCGGCTGATGCATACATATGAACAGATGAAGGAATATGCGCTGTTTGTGCAGTCTATTGAGATGTTTTTGCGGTCATCCGCGAAAAAAATGAAATAATCCCCTCGGGTAATGAGGGGGATATTTATTTTATTTTCCGCTAAGACGCATCGCCGAATGTTTAGTCGGTCCGATGTATTGGTTCAGCGGGAAGGATTCTTTGATTGCCGCGGTGATAAATTCTTTTGCCGCATAGATGGCTTCCTTCACTTCAGCGCCTTTGGCCAGTTCTGCCGTCACGGCGGCGGAGAATGTGCATCCGGCTCCGTGCGTGTAAGGTGTATCAATCATTTCGCTTTCTAATACTTCCGCGGTTTCTCCGTCATACAGCACGTCGATCGCTTTTTCATGTTTCAATTTGCCTCCGCCTGTAATCAATACATATTTCGCGCCGAGTTCGTGAATTTTCTTGGCCGCTTCTTTCATGTCTTCCACCGTTTTTAATTCATCCATACCGCTAAGCTGGCTTGCTTCAAACAGGTTTGGCGTGATGACGGTTGCCAGAGGCGCCAATTGGGTGCGAAGCGCTTCGGCATGCTCCGGATACAGCACTTCGTTCGCTCCTTTGCAGACCATGACAGGATCGATAACGACATTCTTCAGCTGTTTTTCTTTAATCGTTTTCGCCGCAAGCTCTATGATCTCCACGGTAGGGAGCATTCCCGTTTTCATGGCGTCTGCGCCGATTCCGTCAACAATCGTCGCCAGCTGTGCGCGAATCGTATCGGCATCGATCGGAAATACTTGATGATCCCAGCTGTTCTCCGGGTCCATCGCTACGATCACGGTCAAAGCCGTCATTCCGTATACGTTTTTTTCTTGAAATGTTTTTAAATCGGCCTGAATTCCCGCGCCGCCGCTGGAATCAGAACCGGCAATAGTAAGTGCTTTGTGCATTGACATATCAATGGCCTCCATCAGTGTTTTATATCTCATTATAGTTAGATTTTCTCCCGATCACAATACGGAAGGCTTGGAGGAACGATTTGACAGCCGCGGGGGATGTGCGTACAATACCTACATAAGATTACTAGGTAAGGGTGAGAAAATAAATGCTCAACAGGGAGCTTGTAAAGGGAAGCACGGTCATTCTGGTGCTGACGCTGCTGAATGAACGGCCCATGTACGGGTATGAACTAGTGAAAGAAATGGAGAAAAGAAGCGGGAATGAACTGCAAATGAAGGAAGGCACGCTGTACCCATCGCTTCATAAGCTTGAACGCCAAAGCTATATTTCTTCTTACTGGGAAAAGCAGACCAAAGGGCCGGACCGAAAATATTACCAGATCACCGATGAAGGAAAAAACATTCTAGCCGAACGGACGAAGGAATGGAATCTGTTCTCTGCTCTGATGGACCGGATGCTGAAGCGGGGCGGGCAGAATGGATAAAGACCTTTATGTGCAGGAAATCAGAAAAGGGCTGGAAGGCAAGGCCGGAAGCCGTGAATTATTAAAAGAAATCGAAAGCCATATTCATCATGCCATATGTGATCATCTGGAAAAAGGCAAAACCGAAAGCGAAGCGATGGCGCTTATTCTGCGGGAAGTGGGGACTCCGTCTGAGATTATCTCTGCTTTTCAAAAAGCTTCGGCGGTGCCCGCGCGGACTTTTATGTTCTTTTATCTGTTCTGCAACTGCGGTCTTTTTGTGATGGGGGCGATGATTACGATGATGCACGCGTGGAGGATTCATCCCGCTGTTGACGCGCTGTGGAAAGGAATTTCCGTGTCAGTATGGCTGATTATGATCGGTTATGTGCTGTATTGGTTCCAAATCGGCTATCAAGCTGGCAAGGAGTTCGGGGCTGGCGGCAAAAAGCTTGCTGAGCGGACGGTATGGGCTTCAATGGTGCCGAATCTATGTTTTATGTTTGTCTTTTTGTTCAATCTGGTTCCGGCTGGGCTGTTTCCTTCGGCGGTCACACCGAGTTTTGCGGCAGTATGCGCCGTTGTGACGGTATGTTTTCCGTTTTGCGGCAAAATAGGTTTTTACGCAGGCAGGCAGAGGCTTGCCTGATCTTTTTCACTATATACATAGGGAATCTATATAGAGGTGTTAAAATGAGATTAGGTTCGTGGATGTACGGCGCGTGCGCCCAAATAACCGTTACCGTATTTACCGTCTGCGGCTTGGTTCTTGCATTGCCCGTTGTGAGTCTTTTTATTATGGTTCTGAATGGGATGCAAGACGCTATTTTTGTTGTTTTCAGTATTTTGCTTCTTCTATTGTTTTATGCGCTGGGATGGATTTGGGCCGTTTCGTTTGCGCGTGAGTGGAAGGTGAAACTTTTCGAGCTGCAGATCAGTTCGCTCATTCCGCTGGCGGGTATATTATACTTGTACATTGACAGCGGGGTGAGTATACCGGAACTGATTCATGATTGGCATGAGGATGGATGTGCGCTTGTCCCGCCGGCTTTTGTCTGCTTGTGCACATGCTATGCGATGGTGTTGGTGCCTGTTTATCAATCAAAACTTTGGAACGCCATGGAGGCGGGCAGACTTAATGCCAAGGCGGTATGCACTGTTTGGGGAGACCTTCTGATCATTCTCGTTTTGCTGGCGGGCATGACCTGGATTTGTTTCTGAATGGGCCGAAATCAAAAATCCCCCCTGATCTCTCCGCCGCTTTATGTTTTAATAGAACATGAGAAAAAGCAGAAGGAGCGGGTCATGAATATATCAATTGTTATAGTCACGTATAACCGGATTCCGGCTTTGTGTGAGCTGCTGGAGTCGATTTCCATGCAGACCATAAAGCCTTATGAAGTCATCATCGTAAATGATGCCGGGGAATCGGTCGAACAAGCGAAGCAGCTGTACAGCGATCTGCCGATTCAGATTATTGATTTAGAACAGAATGCCGGACATGTGGAAGCGCGGAACGCAGGTGTGAAAAAAGCGTCGGGTGATTGTATCATGCTGTGCGATGATGATGATTTCATTACGCCGGGCCATTTGGAAAGAATGGCGGCTGCACTTGCTGATGCGGATTTTGTCCATTCTGACGCGGAAATTGTGTCATTTGAAGAACGGGGCGGCACGAGATACCCGGTGTCACGAAAGCCGTTCGCCTATACGGCGGATTATGCGGATATGCGGGTGTTTTCCACGTACGTTCCGTCAGGCAGCATGTACAGACGTTCTTTGCATGACACGTTAGGGTATTTTGATCCGGATGTCCATAATTATTGGGACTGGGATTTTTATTTGCGCGCCGCGAAACAGCACTGTGTGAAGCGTGTGCCTTGCGCAAGCGTCATATATGCGTTTTTTGAGGGAGGCGGCAATCAGTCCGCGGATCTCGGCGGCAAACGGAAGCGGTACTTAGACCGGTTAAGCGAAAAGCACGGGCTTGGGGAGCTCCCGACGAAAAACTTCGCGGTTCTTCTTGAAGAGCCGGACATGAAGAGGCGGGAGGCGCCGACTGACATTGTGTGGGACGGAAAGCCCGTCCATTCAAGACTGCACAGTTCATAAGGGGGACGGACAGTTTGAAACAGCTTTTAAAAGACAGCTGGTGGAATCAGCTGAAAGATGAATTTGACAAACCGTATTATCAAGAGCTGAGACAGATGCTGAAACAAGAATACAGCAGCCAAACGATTTATCCTGACAGCCATGATATTTTTAACGCCTTGCATTATACGCCCTATGAGGATGTAAAAGCGGTCATTCTCGGACAGGACCCGTATCATGGCCCAGGACAGGCGCACGGGCTTAGTTTTTCCGTTCAGCCCGGGGTCAGACAGCCGCCGTCTTTGAAAAATATTTTCATAGAGCTTCAGGACGATATCGGCTGCTCCGTACCGAACCACGGATCGCTCGTCAGCTGGGCGAAGCAGGGAGTGCTTTTGTTAAACACAGTGCTTACGGTTCGCCGCGGTCAGGCCAATTCCCATAAAGGCAAGGGGTGGGAGCGGCTCACTGACCGCATCATTGATGTGGTGAATGAAAGAGAGAAGCCGATTGTCTTTATCCTGTGGGGGCGTCACGCGCAGATGAAAAAAGAGCGCATTGACACATCGAAACACATTATTATTGAATCGACTCATCCGAGCCCGTTTTCGGCAAGGAACGGTTTTTTCGGAAGCAGACCGTTTTCCCGTACAAACGCCGCCCTTGAAAAAATGGGGGAGCAGCCGATCGATTGGTGCATCCCCGACCTGCCGCAATAAACGGTTTTTTGAGGCGCTTCCGCCCGGCGGAAGCGTCTTTTTTGATGTTCCGGGCGGTATGCCGTCAGAAAAAATAACAAACTCAATTCTGCGATTCGCTCAGAAATTTGATAAAATGCAGGAAGAAGACAAATTACTGCTGGAGGATTTACTCATGAACATACATATTTCTGCTTTGATTCAGAAGATGGAAGAAGAACTGAGGCAGGCGAAAACGGCGACCCGCACCGAGGAGGTCAAAATGCACGCGGCCGCCATCCGCTCTCTGTGTGATGTCGTGCTCGGCACTCAGACGCACACCGCTCCAGCGCCTGTGCAGAATCCGATTCCGAAAGCGGCACCGAAAACTTCCGCGTCTCCTTCGACAGACCCGCTGCTGCTTGAAAAAATGATGGGCAGCGCCGGGCTGAACCAATATCAGAAAAAAGCGAAAGACGAACATGAGGAAGACGGAAACGGGGATTCCATTTTCGATTTTTAACAGGAGAGGTTGATTGACTTGAAACTGATACTCGGGGGTTTGCAATGGACGGCATTTATGATTGCGGCTGCGATTGTAGTTCCTGTCGCCATCGCACAATCATTTCACTTGAACCATGCCGATTCTGCCGCATTGATTCAGAGCACATTTTTTGTGCTTGGCGTCGCTGCGGTCATCCAATGTCTCCAGGGACATCGTCTGCCGATTAATGAAAGCCCGGCAGGCTTATGGTGGGGCGTATACACGATTTACGGCGGACTGACGGGCACGGTATTTGCGACATTCGGCGAGACGCTGCGGGCGCTGCAGGGGGCGCTGTTATTAAGCGCTGTCTTTTTCTTTTTGTTCAGCCTTTTTAAAGTGATTGAACGGCTGGCCGTGCTGTTTACGCCGGTTGTGACCGGTGTGTATCTGCTGCTGTTGGTCATGCAGCTGAGTCAGCCGATTGTGAAAGGCCTTTTGGGCATCGGCTATTTAAAAAACAGCGTCGACGGCCTTGTATTCGGGCTCGCCATGGTTGTGACGGCGGCGATGTTCATCATGTCCCGATCGAATGTTACGTTCTTAAGACAGTATGCGATTCTCCTTTCGCTTGCCGGCGGATGGATCTTATTCGCCGTCTTCGGCGCTGCCAAACCGATTCAGATACCGGATCGCGTGATTCAGCTGCCGGTTCTTTTTCCGTTTGGAAAACCCGTGTTTGACAGCGGCTTGATCATTACGTCACTCTTCATTACCGTGCTTTTGATTGTCAACATGCTCGCGAGCATCCGGGTTGTAGAAGCGGCGGTGAAAAAATTCGGCGGCACCGTTGGGAAACGGCGTGAGCGTCCGGCAGGGTTTGCGGCTTCGATCAGCCACCTTTTGAGCGGGCTGTCAGGGGGCATTGCGCCTGTGCCGATTTCAGGGGCGGCCGGTTTTATTGAGACGACGAAGCTTCCTTCGAAAAAGCCGTTTCTTTTGGGAAGTGTATTTGTCATGATCATCAGTATGATCCCGCTATTTATGAATGCGTTTGCGAGTCTGCCCTCACCGGTCGGCTTTGCGGTAAACTTCGTCGTTTTCTCCACGATGGCGGGTCTTGCCTTTACAGAGTTTGACTCTTATGAGAAAGCGGAGCAAAAACGAATCCGCTCCATTATCGGTCTGGCGCTCCTCACGGGGGTCGGCGTAATGTTTGTACCGGAGAGCGCGTTATCAGGGATGCATCCGATCCTGATTTCGCTCTTAAGCAACGGCCTTGTGCTCGGGACGCTGCTGGCGATAGCGATTGACCGAATCCAGCTTATCAAAAAGAAAAAATCCGACAATCTCGTGTCATCGGATGACGGACGTTGAATTTTGCCGATGTTGGGTTATGATTGAATTGGAAACTTTAACGAAAAGGCGGGAGAAAAATAGATGAAAGTGTTTATTATTCTTGGTGCGATTAACGCTTTATTGGCCGTGGCGCTGGGCGCTTTCGGCGCGCATGGGCTTGAAGGGAAAATCCCCGATAAATATTTGCAGGTGTGGCACACAGGCGTGCAATATCATATGTATCACGCGCTCGGTCTTCTGGCTGTCGCGTTTTTGGCCGAAAAGCTTTCTGGCGCAGGCAGTGTTTCTGTCGCGGGCTGGCTGATGTTTGCGGGCATCGTTCTGTTTTCAGGAAGCCTGTACGTATTGAGCGTGACGCAGATTTCCATTCTCGGCGCGATTACACCGCTCGGCGGCGTGGCGTTTATCATCTCTTGGATTATGATTATCGTCGCGGCCGTCAAATATTTATAAAGAAAAAAAGCCAATCCTCTGTCAAGTGAGCGATTGGCTTTTTGATTTATCTCGGAGAATAAGAAGACATGGAGTACGGATAAGTATAAGCGATTTCCTCATCAAATGTGATGTAATCAAGGTAAATGGTCAGAAGCAGATAGCGGGTGCCCGTTTTCGGATCGCTGATGATGATATGGTCACGTCCCGCCGCCTCAATCACACCGCGGAAAATCTTTGAATTCCATTCTTTGCTGTTTTCAAATGTCATATAAATCGTCGCCGTTTTGCCCCGGTTCAACCGCAGAATATTTTCAATGTATGACTCTTCAATCGGCAGCATGCCGGGAACGTTTTGTGACGATGATGGACCTGACGGGATTTGAAAGCTGCCGCCGCCCTGCTGCTGCGGCTGGCCGGGGAACCCCCCGCCGAAGCCCTGCTGGCCTTGCTGCATCGGCATTGTCATTTGCTGCTGCATCGGCATCATTTGTGATCCTTGGCCCTGAGGCTGCGGATAAGGATTAGGCCCGTGCTGCGGCTGGAATCCTTGCATATCCATTCCCATCCCCATCCCCTGCATTTGCTGATATTGATTCTTTTTCGGTTTCATATTGTTCCTCCTTTGATGAAAACCTCTTGATGCTGAAACCTCCTGACAAGTATCAGACAGCCGACAGAGCGGCTGCTGTTTTTATCTATTCCACCATATGAGCCCAAAGAAAGATTTATGCGAAAAAAGAAAATACGATCCAATGTTTCCGGACATCAGAGCCGGCTTTTTTTGTGCGCGCAATGCTGACTTTTCACATAATAGTCTGTATTCCTAGCGCATCTTCCGCATAAGGAACATATGATAGCGGTAGTTTCAGGTGCGAAAAGGGGGTGACGAGTTGCCTAAAGTGTCAGTGATCATGACGAGCTATAACAAAAGTGACTATGTGGCCCGCTCTATTAAAAGTATTCTGTCTCAGACGTTTACGGACTTTGAACTGTTCATTATGGATGACAACTCAAATGAAGAGACATTGGCGGAAATACGTCCTTTTCTCACGGATGACCGCGTCCGGTTTTATCAAAGCGATGTATCGGGCGTCAAAGAAAGAACGGAAAAAACACGCTACGCCGCTTTGATTAATCAGGCAATAGAAATGGCGGAGGGCGAGTACGTGACGTATGCGACCGACGACAACACGTATGTGCCGGAACGGCTTGAGAAAATGGTGAAAGAGCTTGATGAAGACCCGGAAAAAGCCGTCGTGTATTCAAGTTCCAAAACCTATCATCTGAATCAGCGGAAAGAGACGGTGAAGGAGACGGCCAGGCCCGCCGAACGGATCGTGTGGAACGCGCCGTGCGCCATTGACCATTGTTCGGTCATGCACCGGTTTTCCGTGCTGGAACAGGTCAAAGCGGCATTCGGTTCCTATTGGGATGAAAGCCCAACGTTTTACCGGATCGGTGACGCCCGTTTCTTCTGGAGAGTGAATCATTTTTATCCGTTTTACCCGATTTCTGAGGAGCTTGATATCAATTATATTACCGATCAATCCATCCATTATCAGCTTTTCGCGGCGGAGAAAAACGAGTTTGTGAACAGCCTTCCGCAGCAGACCACGTGCCGGGAGCTGAGGGAATCATTAAAAAAGCTTGGAAAGGGGTGAGGGCTTGTCGGCATACTTAGCGAACTATTGGGTGCTGTACCGGCAGTATATTGACCTTTTTCAGTCACTTCGCTACAAAGACATCCCGCTCGCATTGATCAGTAATTTTTATCAATATATCAGTCCGGCGCTTCGGGAGAGCATGGAGCAGAACCCAGAGCTTTTCGGTCCGGCGGATCAGCATATTCCTGAAGCCGGTATTCAGCCTTATTATGATCAAAAAAGGCAAAACATTAAGAAAACAGATGAGAAACCGGTAAACGGAAAAGTCATTCTGCATTTCGATCATCTTCGGTTCACCGAGGGAAATTACCGGCAGTTTGATCCGGCAAAAACAGCGGTACTGGCCAGGTGGAGTCTGCCTGACCATCATGGGCTGCCCGTTATCTGCAAATTGGAGCTGACGGAAATGGGACAAAAAGGGAACCCCGTCCCTTATATTGAAAAAGCCCATTCCATTTTGAAAGAGCTTCACAGCCATCCCGCTTTTGGAAACAGAGAATTTCAGGAACGTTTGTATAAAGACATCCCGTTATTTATTGAAGCGATTGACGCCGTTGATATTTTGTTTACGGCCGAGAAGATTTCCGCCGTTGTAGTCGGCACGACGGAGGATATTTACAGCCGTGTGCTGGCGCTGATGTCCGCGAAAAAAAACGCCGTCAGCATCTGTCTGCAGCACGGAGCGCTCATGGGAGATGAAGCGTTTCTGCCCGTATTTACGGACTATCAGGCTGTATTCGGGGCTTATGAAGCGGAGTGGTATAAAGCAAAAGGCTGCAGGGATGAACAAATCATCGTCACGGGGCATCCCCGTTTCGACGAGATTTTCTCAAGAGAGCCGATAGATCGGGACACGTTTTACCGCAAACTTTCTTTTCTCCCGTCACAGCGGACGGTGCTGATCGCCACGCAGCCGTTTTCTGATGAATTTTATACGGGAGTGCTTGAAGAGCTTGCCGGCCAAAAGAACATGCAGCTCATTATTAAACCGCATCCGTGGGAAATCGGCAAAAACAAGCTGGATGCTTACAATCAGGTGCTGCGGAAATATAAAGCAGGCAAAATCATCAAAAAAGAGATGGAGCTGTATGATATTCTCCCGTATGCTGACGCTGCGGTGACACAGACATCAACGGTCGGTCTTGAAGCGATGCTGTTTCAAAAGCCCGTGCTGATCGGAAAATCAGCGGGAACCCGCCGATACCCTTATTATCATTCACTTGGAGAATTTGTCTTTGAGGACCCGCAGGCACTCGCTCAGGAATTAATCCGGATATGCGAAAGCCCCGCAGCATATCAAAAAGCGGAACAGGCGCGCCGTGCTTTTGTCGCCGCGAACTACCCGGTTCAGGATTCGCTTGCCGCTTTATGCCAAGTGCTTCAGGAAAAAACCGGAGTCAGCTTCAGACGGGTTGACCCTTCATAAAAAAGATAGGAGCGCAAAAAAATGGTGCAAAAAAGATCAGCTTTTCTTCCCTATTCATTGCCCATGATCGGGAAGGACGAAATTCAGGAGGTTATTGATACGCTTGAATCGGGCTGGCTTTCAAAGGGACCGAAAGTAGAGGCGTTTGAAAAAGCCTTTGCCGCCTGGACGGGGGCAAAGCACGCGATCGCGCTGAACTCATGTACCGCCGCTTTGTTTTTGGCCCTGAAAGCGAAAGGGATCGGTCCCGGTGACGAGGTCATCACGTCTGCCGTGACGTTCAGTTCAACAGCCAATACAATCGTGCACACAGGCGCCGTTCCGGTGTTTGTTGACATCGATCCGCTTACGCTGAATGCGGACCCTGAAAAAATTGAGGCGGCCGTCACCCCGCGGACAAAGGCGATTGTACCCGTTCATTTCGCCGGCCAGTCGTGTGATATGGATCAGATTCTGGCCATTGCCGAAAAGCATCAGTTATTTGTCTTAGAGGATGCCGCACATGCCGTGTATACCACGTATAAACAGAAAATGATCGGATCAATCGGCGATGCGACGGCATTCAGCTTCTACGCGACAAAAAACCTGGCAACCGGTGAAGGCGGCATGCTGACGACGGACAATGACGGGCTTGCCGATCAGATCAGGGTGCTCAGCCTTCACGGCATGAGCAAAGGCGCGTGGAACCGCTATTCTTCAAACGGAAGCTGGTACTATGAGGTCGAAACGCCCGGCTATAAAATGAATATGTTTGATCTTCAGGCAGCGCTTGGGCTTCATCAGCTGAAACGGATTGACAGCATGCAGCAAAGAAGAGCCGACATTGCGAGCCGCTACCAGGACGCCTTCAGACACATGAAAGGGCTGACCATCCCGCATGTCAGTGATGACGGGCGGCATGCATGGCATCTGTATGTTCTTCAAATAGAGGAGCAGGAGGCCGGGGTCAGCCGGAACGATCTGATTTCCGCTTTAAAAGACCAATATCATATCGGCACAAGTGTTCATTTTATTCCGGTTCCGTTCCATCCGTATTATCAAAAAACGTACGGGTATAAGGAAACTGACTTTCCGGCCGCGGCCGCGTATTATCACCGCACCGTGTCACTCCCTCTTTATCCGTCAATGACAGATGACGACGTTGAATACGTCATTGCAGCCGTTACGGATATCGTCAAAGGGGCTGATTAGGTGTACAGACTGAGGGAAAATCTTGCGCAGGACATGATTCATGCCTTCCTGCATCAGAAGGGCATTCAGCCGGAAGCCTATGAATCGTCGCTCTGTTTATTGGAAGAAAACAGCCTTCAAGGCGTGATTTTATATGAAAACTCTTCGTGGGAAAGTCAATTGTTTCGAAAAAATATCATCAATGTGAAGCTTGCAGCCGCAAACAGCGCCGGACAGCTCAAAAGGCTGTTTCAGGAATTTTACGCGGCAAGGCGGGCGGCAGGCACTGATTTTATATTTATTAAAATACCGGCTGAAGATATCGGCGCGATGCAGGTCGTTCAGCAGCTTCCGAACGCTTATTTTGTAGGGAGTCTTCTCAAGCTCGTCAGTCCGGTGCGTGTATATAACAGCACGCCGCCATTTGAGATTACAGAAGCCGGACCCGGCGACACGGAAGCGATCAGCCGGCTGGCCCGCGACGCCTTTACAAAAAGCAGGTATTATCAAGACCCCCATCTCAGCTATGAAAGTGCAAACCGCCTGTTTGAAGAGTGGGCGCGGAATAATGCGGAAGGCAGAGCTTCGTTACAATTCGCCGCCACATATAAGGGAGAGACTGTGGGCTTTGTTCAGGGGCTGTCTAAAGGCGATGAATTCGTCCTTGATCTGATGGCGGTAAAGCCGGGCTTTGAAGGAAAAGGAGCGGGATTCCATTTAGCGGCGCACGTGATTGAACAATCATTGCGCTTTCAGCATAAGACTGTATCAGCGGGAACGCAGCTCCACAATGTAAGAGCCATCCGCCTGTATGAAAGAATGGGATTTAAAGCGGATGCGTCCTATTACTACTATCATGTGTGGCCCGGGAAGGAGGCGGACTGATGGCATCATGCCAAATCGGAACGAAGTCAATCGGCGAAGGTTCGCCCGTATTCATCATCGCCGAAGCCGGAATTAATCATGACGGAAAACTGAGCCAGGCGTTTGAATTGATAGATGCGGCCAGTGAGGCCGGCGCGGACGCGGTCAAGTTCCAAATGTTTCAGGCTGACAAAATGTATCAGAAAGACCCCGGCTTGTACAAAACCGCTGCGGGAAAAAACGTCTCTATTTTTTCTTTGGTGCAATCAATGGAAATGCCCGCTGAGTGGATCGAACCGCTGCTTGAATATTGTGAGAAAAAAGGCGTGCTGTTCTTAAGCACGGTCTGTGACGAAGGCTCTGCCGACTTACTGTATGCGACTTCCCCTTCAGCCTTTAAAATCGCCTCCTACGAGCTGAATCATCTGCCGTTATTGAAATATGTCGCTGGGCTGAAGACCCCGATTATCTTTTCCACCGCGGGCGCTGATATTTCAGATATTCAGGAGGCTTATCAAATCATTACCGGCGAGGGGAACACAGAAATTGCGATTATGCATTGTGTGGCGAAATATCCCGCGCCGCCTGAATACAGCAATCTGAGCGTCATCCCCATGCTTGCCGCCGCATTCCCGGATGCAGTGATCGGTTTCTCCGATCACAGCGCCCATCCGTATGATGTGCCGTGCGCGGCGGTCAGGCTCGGAGCGAAACTGATTGAAAAGCATTTTACGATCGATAAAAACCTGCCCGGTGCCGATCACTCCTTCGCCCTCAATCCGGATGAATTAAAACAAATGGTTGCGGCGATCCGCTCAGTTGAAGCGGAGCTGCGGCAGGGGCATCACGCTTCGGTGCCGGAAGTGCTATCGGGAAGCTCCCATAAAACCACGACACCGATTGAAGGGGATATCAGAAGGTTCGCTTACAGAGGCATTTTTTCAACAGCGCCGATTCAAAAAGGCGAATGTTTTACGGCGGAAAACCTTGCCGTCCTTCGTCCCGGCCAAAAACCGCAGGGGCTTCACCCGAGATATTTTGAGCTTTTAACTGACGGCGCGCGTGCGGTCAGGGATATCCCTGCCGACACGGGTATCACTTGGGATGACCTTTTGACGAAAGGCAGCCCATATGATGACTGACATTTTGTTTATCATTCAGGCGCGGATGGGAAGCGGGCGTCTTCCCGGCAAAGTGCTGAAACCGATCGGCGGGTATACGATCCTCGATATGATTGTCAAAAGGGTTCGGCAAAGCGCGTATTATGATCAATCGCGGGATAATCTGATCGTCGCCTCGTCTGACAGCAAGACCGACGACATTCTGTCTGCGCACTGCCTCAGCAAGAACTACCGTGTGCACCGCGGCAGCGAGCAGCGCGTGCTTGACCGGTTTGCACAAGTCATCGAACAAGTTAAACCGGACATCGCAGTCAGACTGACGGGGGATAACCCGTTTGTCGACTCTTCGCTGCTTGATTTTCTGATTCAATCGCATTTAGACCAGCACGCAGACTACACGTATATTTGCGGTACACCGCTCGGCATCGGCGGCGAGGCGGTAAACGCGCGCCTTTTAACGGAGATCAATACCGACAAAACGCTGGCGGACAAATATCAGGAACATGTCACGCTTTTAATAAGAGAATCTCCTGAGAAGTACCGGCTCCTCTTTCCTGAGCCCCCGCAGGAACTCCGGGCTCCCCACTTGCGGATGACCGTCGATACCGAAGAGGACTACAGGCTGGCCCGCGAGCTGTACGTAAAAGCGGGCTCGCGTCCTGATATTCCGGCAAAAGAATTGATCCATCTGCTGAATCGTGATCCGGAGCTCAGGGCCATTAATCAAATGATCCGGCAAAAAGAGGCTGATTAGCATGCGGGTTTTGATTTTCGCCGACGGGGGCCGTGACATCGGCATGGGGCACGCGGTGCGGATGAAGCTGCTTGCCGGTGCCATTAAGAACAATTGCTCAATAACGTTCTACACAAATAAAGAGGCTTTTTCTTATCTGTCTTCTGATCAATGGGAAGTGATCATCAAGCCTGACAAGGGACAGAAGGAATTTATTGTCCGGGAAATAAACAGGCAGGCTCCTGACCTTCTCATATTCGATCTGCTCGATATGCCGTGTGACTGGTTGGAGGAAATCAAAAAGCATTCATCGGCGCGCATCGTCTTATTTGAAGAAAAACGGGAACATGTCATTCATTTATGCGATGCCGTTATAAACGGCATTTACGGAGGGCTGAAAAGCCGGACGGTTCAAATGGGCAGCGCCGCGGTATATGAAGGCCCGGAATATATCATTCTTCATCCGGGTTTTGAAAAAGCAAAGCAGCTTTATCAGCTGAGAAAAGAATGCCGGACCATATTGGTTTCATTAGGAGGAAGCGACCCGAAGAAGCTTGTCTTTAAAGTGATGGAAGCATGCCGCCGTATCCCCGGCATTCAGCGAAAACGAGTGATCATCGTCATGGGCGGCGCCGCGCCTCATGCTGATGACGTGTGCGCGCATCTTACACAAATGCCTTATGCCGAGATGGTAAGGCAGACAAATGACATGGCCGCGCTTCTTTCGAGGGCTGATATGGCCGTCGTGTCCGGCGGGATCACTTTATATGAGACCATTTGTACAGGTGTGCCCTGCATCGTACTTTCTCAAGTGGAGCATCAAACTGAGACGGCGGAAAAATTCGCCGCACGGGGGGCCGCCGTTCATCTCGGCCTTGGTGACTGCATATCAGCGGACGTTCTCGCACGGCATATGTCTGACATGGCCGCTGATTATCCGATGCGGACCGGACTTCATCAAAACGGAAAGCCGCTGGTTGACGGCAGGGGCATCAAACGGGCGGCGGCGATTCTTTATGATTTGTGATAAAACCACACGTAAGGAAGTGTTCATGTGAAAGGTGTTATCTTAGCCGGAGGCACCGGCTCACGCCTTATGCCGCTGACAAAAGCGGTCAATAAGCATTTACTCCCTGTCGGTCCATATCCGATGATTTACTGGTCGATCATGAAGCTGGAAGAAGCGGGGATTACGGATATCTTGCTGATTACGCAAAAAGAATATATTCCGCAATTTCATAAACTTCTCGAAACCGGAGAAGAACTCGGCGTCTCAATCACATATCAGGTTCAGCCAGCCGCATCCGGCATTTCCGACGGTTTATCATACGCAAAGCGGTTTACCGGGCGCGACCCGTTCGTTCTGCTTTTGGGAGATAATATTTTTGAAGATTCATTAAAACCTTATACGGAGCGTTTCGCAAAGCAGGGAAAAGGAGCGAAAGTGCTGCTGAAAGAAGTTGACGATCCGGAGCGCTTCGGCATCGCCGAGATTGATGAGGAAAACAAACGGATCAAGTCGATCATTGAAAAGCCGGAGCAGCCGCCGACCAGACTATGCGTCACAGGGATCTACATGTACGACGCAGAAGTGTTTTCTTATATTGAACAAATTTCTCCTTCAAAACGCGGCGAACTGGAAATTACGGATGTCAATAATTTATACATTGAACACAGTGAGCTGACGTATGATGTGTTAACGGGCTGGTGGGTGGATGCGGGCACGCATGAATCGCTTTACCTCGCCGGAAGCCTGGCGCATCAGGCATTACAGAAAGGACAGGAGCATTAATCATGCCAAAATCATATTTAATTACAGGCGGCGCCGGATTTATCGGCCTTACCTTCACAAAGATGATGCTGAAAGAAACGGACGCGCAGATTACCGTCCTGGATAATCTCACGTATGCAAGCAGGCCGCTTGAAATAGAAGCCTTAAAAAAGAACGGCCGTTTCCGTTTTATCAAAGGTGACATTTCTAAAAAAGAGGACATTGACAAAGTCTTTTCCCACATGTATGACGCTGTCATTCATTTTGCGGCTGAATCCCATGTGGACAGAAGCATAAATCAGGCAGAGCCGTTCATCACAACAAATGTGATGGGCACATACCGACTGGCGGACGCGGTGTTGCAGGGAAAAGCCGGCAGGCTGATTCACATTTCCACAGATGAGGTGTACGGAGATTTGGCGCCGGATGATCCCGCTTTTACAGAGACGACGCCGCTTTCTCCGAACAATCCGTATTCCGCCAGCAAGGCAAGCTCAGACCTGCTCGTCATGTCTTATGTGAAAACTCATAAGCTTCCAGCCATCATTACAAGATGCAGCAACAATTACGGGCCGTACCAGCATCACGAGAAAATGATTCCGACCATTATCAGGCATGCCGTAAACGGCACGCCGGTTCCGCTGTACGGCGACGGGATGCAGATCAGAGACTGGCTGTTTGCCGAAGATCATTGCCGCGCCATTAAGCTTGTGCTGGAAAAAGGAACACTCGGTGACATTTACAATATCGGCGGCGGAAATGAACGGACGAATAAAGAGCTTGCGTCATTTATCATGAAGGAGCTCGGTGTTGAGGAACGGTTTGCTCATGTCGAAGACAGAAAAGGGCATGACCGCCGTTACGCCATCAATGCTTCAAAGCTGAAAAATGAGCTGGGATGGCGGCAGGACGTCACATTTGAAGAAGGAATGAGAAGAACCATTCGCTGGTATACAGACAGCCAAGACTAATCGGAAAGAAGGGGATCCGATTGACGAAGGTATTAGTAACCGGAGCGGCCGGCCAGCTGGGGCGGGAGTTATGCCGCCAGCTGAAGCGGGAAGGGTATGAAGTGATCGCCTTGACAAAAGCGATGATGAACATATCCGACCAGCGTTCGGTGCGGCACTCGTTCAGCCATTACAAGCCGGATATCGTCGTCAATACGGCGGCATACACCTCCGTTGACAAATGTGAAACGGAGCTCGACAAAGCGTATTTAATAAACGGAATCGGCGCTTATTATGCCGCGCTTGAGGCTGAAAACACCGGCGCGAAATTCATTCACATCAGCACCGATTACGTCTTCAGCGGCAAAGGAACACGGCCATACCAGACCGACGATCCCGCAGATCCGGGCACGATTTACGGAAAAAGCAAAAAACTCGGCGAAGAACTGATCCGGTTAACGGGAAAAAACCACACCATTATCAGAACATCGTGGGTGTACGGCAGCGGCGGGCACAACTTTGTCAATACGATGCTGAAGCTTGCGGATACACATGATCAGGTGCGTGTTGTCAGCGACCAAGTCGGAGCGCCGACGTACACAAAGGATTTAGCCGAAACGGTGATCGGTCTGTTTGACAGGCCGCCGGGCTTATACCACGCCGCAAACAGCGGAGTGTGCAGCTGGTATGAATTTGCCAAGGCTATTTTTGAAGAAAGCGGCAGAACCGCCGCCGTGCTGCCCGTCACGACGGAGGAATACGGAAATGAGACGCCGCGCCCCGCTTATTCGGTGTTGAGTCTTGAGTCGATTGAACGGCAGGGGCTCGGCATGAGGCATTGGCGGGAAGCGCTGCAGGATTATTTACAAAGGGAGGGACAGTGCAAGTGATCGAAGGCGTAAAAATCAAAAAGCTGATCAAACACAGCGATGACCGGGGTTTTTTCTCAGAACTCGTCCGTGACGATGAACATCTCTTAGAGCATTTCGGGCAGGCTTCCTGGTCCAAAAGCTATCCCGGCGTCATTAAAGCATTTCACTATCATGAGAAACAGGATGACCTGTGGTTTTTCCCGACGGGCCACGCCCAGGTCGTGCTCCATGACCTTCGCGAAGAGTCGGCAACCAAGGGAGAAACGGATGTCTACTACATGGGAGAAGACAATCCGATGCTCCTTCTCATTCCCAAAGGCGTCGCACACGGGTACAGAGTGCTGGGCGAAACCCCGCTGACCATTATTTATTTCACGACAATGTCCTACAATCCGGATCAGCCTGACGAAAAAAGAGTCCCGTGGAATGATGACACCATCGGATTTGACTGGCAGACGGCTCACCGGTAGCGCACAAGACGAAGACAGCGGATGTCTTCGTTTTTTGTGCTGATTCATCTCGTGAAAAATAAATGATTGAATATTCCAAAAAATAATTTACTTCCATGGATAAAGGTGGTAGATTATTCTCAGGAAAAGAGAAACCCAATTCGCGAATGGAACCATCAGACACGCTTTTCCGGCAGAGGACGCTCTGAATCCCATATGATCTGGAGGAATTCATGATGTTAAAAAGAAAATTATTTTCGGCCTTTCTCATCAGTGCTGCGGTATTTTCATCTGTGTTCTTGCCATCTTTTCATGCGAACGCCCAATCTGCCGTTATTGAAGCGAAAACCGTCAATAGTACGAAAGAATACGCGACGTCTGATATTGAAGTCACATACAAGCCGAATGCGCTGCTTGCCGTCGGCGCCGTTGAATTTCAATTTCCTGACGGGTTCAACGCCACTGTGAGGGACTCTGTAAACGGAAGAACACTGAAAGAAACGCAAATTCTCAACTACGGAAAAACGGTCAGACTTCCGCTTACCCTTGACTTATTGGGCGCGTCTGAATACAATCTCGTCCTAGTGCGTAAAAACCTTCCGCGCGCGGGCGCGTATACAATTAAAGGCGATTACGTAAACGGTTTGGGGGCCGGCAGTCTTTATGCCGAAACAAAGCTGGTTATTGACCCGCGTTAATCGGGGATGAAAGAGGCTGACAACAGCCTCTTTTTTTACACACAAAAACCTGGCATGAATCTTGCATATAAAAAGGGGCGTAACGACAATGTGAAAGGGATTGATGGGTTTTGGTGTAAAAGCGCTTACATTTTGTTCTGCCGGTAATTGAAGCTTACACGTAAAATACGATGAGGTGATAAAACATGTCAGCCAACCCGCTTTCTAAAAGCAATCAGAAAGATGAAGAAAAAGAAGTTCTTAATTTGTTCTTGTCAACACAATCGATCATAAAAGAGGCCCTGCGCAAACTGGGGTACCCTGACAATATGTATGAATTGATGAAAGAGCCGATGCGGCTTTTGACCGTCCGCATCCCCGTCAAAATGGACAATGGCTCAGTACAGGTTTTCACGGGCTACCGCTCACAGCATAATGACGCAGTCGGCCCGACAAAAGGAGGCGTGCGGTTTCATCCGGAAGTCAGTGAAGAAGAGGTTAAGGCGCTTTCGGTCTGGATGACTTTAAAATGCGGCATCACAAATCTTCCTTACGGGGGCGGAAAAGGCGGCATCATCTGTGATCCGCGGACGATGTCATTCGGAGAGTTGGAACGGCTGAGCCGCGGATATGTGCGCGCGATCAGCCAGATCGTCGGTCCGACAAAGGATATTCCGGCTCCCGACGTATATACTAACTCGCAGATTATGGCATGGATGATGGACGAATACAGCCGCCTGAGAGAATTTGATTCACCGGGATTCATTACGGGCAAACCGATCGTTCTCGGCGGTTCACAGGGGCGGGAGACAGCGACCGCGCAAGGCGTCACGATTTGTATTGAGGAAGCCGTTAAGAAAAAAGGGATTCCATTGGAAAATGCGCGGATCATCATTCAGGGGTTCGGAAATGCGGGGAGCTTTCTCGCTAAATTTATGCATGACGCCGGCGCCAAGGTGATCGGCATCTCAGACGCCCACGGCGCTTTGTATGACCCTGACGGCCTTGACATTGATTACCTGCTGGATAAGCGGGACAGCTTCGGCACGGTGACGAATCTCTTCTCGGATGTCATAACGAACCGGGAGCTGCTGGAAAAGGACTGTGATATTCTCGTGCCTGCCGCAATCTCCAATCAGATTACGGCTGAAAACGCCCATCACATTAAAGCCTCAATCATTGTGGAGGCGGCGAACGGGCCGACAACGATAGACGCCACGAAAATCCTGAATGAAAGAGGCGTGCTTCTCGTGCCGGATATTTTGGCAAGCGCCGGCGGCGTGACGGTGTCTTATTTTGAATGGGTGCAAAATAATCAAGGCTTTTACTGGTCTGAGGAGGAAGTCGCCGGAAAACTGCGCAGCGTCATGGTGAATTCGTTTGAATCCATTTATCAGACAGCGCATACCCACAAAGTCGATATGCGTTTGGCCGCCTATATGACGGGCATCAGAAAGTCGGCTGAAGCGGCCCGGTTCCGCGGCTGGGTATAAGTGTTACCCGCAAAGAGATTTTGCGTCAGTTATATAGTAGATCGCAAAATTTCTTTGCGTTTTCAGATTGCAGCTGACAGATTCGGACAAGCTTCGTCCGCTTTCGGCAAAGATTTTCTTATTTTTATCACAAATTGCTATGCTGGTATGCTTCTTGCATCTTCATAAAGCGTGAGCACACATTACAAAATACGGGGAGGAATTCTAATGACAGTTTCATACGCACACGAACCATTTACAAATTTTCAGGAAGAGACAAATAAACAATCGTTTCAGGAAGCGCTGGCTTATGTGAATTCACAGCTCGGCAAGCATTATCCGCTTATCATCAACGGTGAAGCGATTGAAACGGATAAAAAGATCATTTCCGTCAATCCGGCAGATAAAAAAGAAGTGATCGGTTCTGTATCGGCAGCCGGAAAAGAACTTGCGGAAAAGGCCATGCTGGCTGCGCTGCAGGCATTTCAAACATGGAAAAAAGTACGGCCGGAACACCGCGCGAATGTGCTGTTTAAAGCGGCGGCGATCATCCGCAGAAGAAAGCACGAATTCTCCGCGTATCTAGTGAAAGAAGCCGGAAAACCGTGGAAGGAAGCGGATGCTGATACGGCGGAAGCGATCGACTTTTTAGAGTATTATGCCCGTCAGATGCTGAAACTGAAAGACGGTTCCCCTGTAAAGAGCCGTGACGGAGAATTTAATCAGTATCACTATGAGCCGCTTGGGGTGGGAATCGTCATTTCTCCATTCAACTTCCCGCTTGCGATCATGGCGGGAACGGCGGCGGCAGCCATCGTAACAGGCAACACGATACTGCTGAAACCGGCGGATGCGGCGCCTGTCGTGGCGGCGAAATTTGTTGAAGTGATGAAAGAAGCGGGCCTGCCGGACGGCGTGCTCCAATTCATACCGGGCGACGGAGGAGAAATCGGCGACTATCTGGTTGAGCATCCGAAGACGAGATTTGTGTCGTTTACAGGCTCCCGCGCGGTCGGATGCCGCATCTATGAACGCGCCGCAAAAGTACAGCCGGGCCAAAAGTGGCTGAAACGGGTCATTGCCGAAATGGGAGGGAAAGATACGGTGCTTGTAGACAGAGATGCTGATCTTGATCTTGCCGCTTCCTCAATCGTGTATTCCGCCTTCGGATTCTCAGGCCAAAAATGTTCAGCCGGTTCGCGTGCGGTCATTCATCAGGACGTCTATGATGAAGTTGTTGAAAAAGCCGTCGCTTTAACAAAATCACTCACCGTCGGAAGTCCGGAAGATTTTGATACATACATGGGGCCAGTCATCCACGAAGCATCTTATAATAAAGTCATGAGGTATATCGAAATCGGCAAAACAGAAGGAAAACTCCTGACGGGAGGCGAAGGTGATGATTCAAAAGGATACTTTATTCAGCCGACCATTTTTGCGGATGTTGATGAAAACGCCCGCCTGATGCAGGAGGAAATTTTCGGGCCGGTCGTCGCGATCTCAAAAGCCCGTGATTTCGACCATATGCTTGAGATTGCCAATAATACCGATTACGGACTGACGGGCGCTCTGTTATCGAAAACCCGCGCGCACATTGAACGCGCCCGCGAAGATTTTCACGTCGGGAATCTATACTTCAACCGCGGATGTACGGGAGCGATTGTCGGATACCAGCCGTTCGGCGGCTTCAATATGTCAGGAACCGATTCAAAAGCCGGAGGACCTGACTATCTGATTCTTCATATGCAGGCAAAAACAACGTCTGAAGCCTATTAATCTTTCGGAAATAGCGCGATGAAAAAGAGAGTCGCGCTATTTTCTCTATATTAGGGTAAGGAGGATGGAACATGTATCAGCAGCTCAGCAAAATGCTTCCGGAGGAGAAAATAGAAGCCATTACGAAATCACTGGTAGCGTTAAACAGCATCAACGGCACATTGGGAGAAGGAAAAAAAGCCGACTATATCAAAGATATGATCAAGAGCTTTCCCTACTTTCAGGAGAACCCGTCACATGTGTGGGAGCAGGCGATTCCTGAGGACCCTTACGGCCGCAAAAATATTTTCGCATTTATTGAGGGAAACGGCGACAGCCTGAATACGGTCATTTATCACGCTCATCTTGATACGGTCGGCATCGAGGATTTCGGCCCTTTAAAAGATATCGCTTTTGATTCCGACCGTCTCGCGGAGTATTTCTCAAACTATGAATTTGATCGGGATGTGCAGCGGGACGCCCGCTCAGGCGAGTGGATGTTCGGAAGGGGTTCGGTTGATATGCAAAGCGGTATTGCCGTTCATCTCGCCAATCTGCTTCACTTTTCTGAGCGGCGCGATCAGCTGCCGGGCCATATTCTGTTCATGGCAAACCCGGATGAAGAAAGCCAGCATTCCGGCATTTTAACGAGCATTTCTGAATTAAAACGGCTGAAACAAGAAAAGCAGCTTCGTTATTTAGCAGCGATTAATAACGATTTTATCACCCCGCTGTATGAAGGTGACACGACAAGGTACATCTACACGGGCGCGGCAGGGAAGCTTTTGCCTTGCTTTGCGATTTACGGGCGGGAGGTGCATGTCGGAGATACGCTGTCCGGCATCGACCCGAATTTGATCGCGTCAGAAATCACCAGAAGAATTCACAACAATATTCATATGGCGGAAAACATTGAGGGAGAGCTTGTGCTTCCGCCGACCTGCCTCTACCTGCGTGACAACAAGGAAGCGTATAACGTGCAGACCGCCGTCAGCAGCTATGTCTATTTTAATTATTTTATTTACGAGAAAACCGCCAAAGAAGTCATGGATCAGCTGACTGCGGTGGCTGACGAAGCCTGCAAAGAGACAGAACAAAAATTATCTGATTATTACGACGAATACTGTGAGAGAACGAGCCTGCCGAAAAAAGAGATGTCATGGAACGTTCAAGTGTACAGTCTGGAAGATTACCTGAAAAGGCTGAAAAGCCGCGGGATAGACCCTGCACAATGTATCGGGCAGGCATTTAAAACATATGAACATCTTGAACTGCGGATGAGATGCTTTAAAGCCGTCGAGGAACTGCAAAAACTCGATCCTGAGCAGGGAGCTAAAGTCATTATTTTCTATGCGCCGCCTTACCTTCCGCACAATTATCTGAAGGAAGAAAGCACACGGGACCGGCTTTTGCAGCATGTCATTCAAGAAGCGGTCGATAAAACAGCGGCGTCAACCGGAGAAACATTCGCCTTTAAAAAGTTTTTCCCTTATTTAGCGGACGGAAGCTTTTTATCGCTGCATGAAACAGACGAGGAGGTCTCCGCCTTTACAGATAATTTTCCGGGCTGGGATGTCATCGGGACGATTCCTTTTAAAGAAATCAGGGAATTGAATATTCCGTCGGTCAATATAGGGGTATACGGAAAGGACGGCCATAAATGGACGGAACGCGTGTACAAGCCGTACACATTCCATGTGCTGCCGGAACTCATTCAGCAGACGACAATGCACCTTTTGCACAGCTGCCGATTAGACATACGCACAAATGGCTGACATAACGGAATAAGGGGGATGTATATGCAGGGAGATACCAATCAAACTGAATTGCAGCGCACGATGAAGGGCCGGCATTTGTTTATGATCGCCCTCGGCGGCGTGATCGGGACGGGGCTGTTTATGGGCTCCGGTTTTACGATCAGTGAAGCGGGACCGATCGGCGCGATATTGGCTTATGTGATCGGCGGATTTTTAATGTATCTGGTGATGCTTTGTTTGGGGGAGCTTGCAGTCGCCATGCCGGTCGCAGGGTCATTTCAGGCGTATGCGGCAAAGTTTCTCGGGCCGTCTACTGGTTTTACGATCGGGTGGATGTACGCATTCAGCTGGGCCAATACAGTGGGGCTTGAACTGACGTCGGCGGGGATTTTAATGCAGCGGTGGTTTCCGGCCGTTCCGATTTGGGTGTGGTGCCTTGTATTCGGTGTCGTCATTTTCTCCATTAATGCGCTGTCGGCGCGGAGTTTTGCGGAAATGGAATTTTGGTTTTCCAGCGTCAAGGTTATGGCTATTGTATTATTTATTATTCTCGGCTGTGCTGCCGTATTCGGCTTTGTCGGTTTTAACGGCGGGCAGACGGCGCCGTATCTGTCAAACTTTACGACGGACAAAGGGCTTTTCCCGAACGGTGCTCAGGCCGTGCTGTTTACGCTTGTCATGGTGAATTTTTCATTCCAAGGAACCGAACTGGTCGGAATCGCCTCGGGAGAAAGCGAAAATCCGGAAAAGACGCTTCCCCGCTCAATCCGAAACGTCATATGGCGGACGCTGTTTTTCTTCGTGCTGGCGATGTTTGTTCTCGTGTCCATTTTGCCGTACCAAACGGCAGGGGTCATCGAAAGCCCGTTTGTCGCTGTGCTGGATAAAATCGGCGTATCCTATGCGGCTGACATCATGAACTTCGTCATTCTGACCGCCATGCTGTCGGTGGCGAATTCCGGGCTGTACGCTTCGTCCAGAATGATGTGGTCCCTGTCAAAAACTAAGATGGGCCCCGCTTCCTTAACGAAACTGACGAAAAAAGGCGTGCCTCTGAAAGCTCTTTCCATCACCATCGCCATCTCCGGTTTATCCCTGCTGACAAGTGTATTCGCGGCTGAAACGGTGTATGTGTGGCTCATTTCCATCTCCGGTATGATTACCGTCGTCGCGTGGATGTCAATCTGCGCTTCACAATTCGTTTTCCGGAGACGCTTTCTCGCTGAAGGAGGAAATCTGAAAGACCTGGCGTTTAAAACGCCTCTTTATCCGATCGTGCCGATTCTCGGATTTTCGGTTTACGGTCTTATCTTAATCAGTCTCATTTTTATCCCCGACCAGCGTATCGGTCTGTACTGCGGCGTCCCGCTGATGATCATCTGTTACGCGTATTATCACTTCGGTATCAAAAAACGCCTGAAGCGTGAGCCGGCTTCTTCGGAAAAAGGCGCTGCCGGATAAGAAAAAAAGCCCTTCGCTTAAAGCGGCGGGCTTTACTTTGTTTTCCGTTTGGCCGACAGCACATAGGATAGAACGGCACAGAACTCAAAACCGAAAATGCTGACGGCCATCGGCCAGGCATTTTCTTCTCCGGCAATACCGACAAGGGGAGCGGCAGCCGCACCCCCGATAAAGGGCAGGAGTCCGAGAAGAGCCGCAGCGCTTCCCGCGCCTTTCTCCTGTTTCTGCATAGCCAAAGAAAATCCCGTCGTCGTGACGATCCCGACAGAAGAAACAATGATGAATAAAGAAATGCAGACCGCCGTCAGGCCTAAACCAAACGCAAGTGATAAAAGCAAAGCGATGCTTCCGATGACGGCGATCAACAGCCCGGAGACAAACAGCTTCCGTTCATCATGTGTTTTAGCCATCCGTCCGGTGATTTGGGTGGCGCATATGATTCCCGCACCGTTTACGGCGAACAGCAGGCTGAACATTTGCGCTGATACGCCGTAGATGTTTTGCAGTACAAACGGCGACCCGGCAATGTATGCGAACATGCCGGTCATCACAAATGCCTGGCTGAGCGCAAATCCCATAAACATCCGGTCGCCAAGCAGGCCGCGAAACGTCATCAGCGTCTCCCGGAGTCCGCCGCTTGTCCGCTTTTCCGGCGGGAGTGATTCAGGCAACGCCGTAAGCACGGCGGCAGAAATGATACAGCCGATCACTGCCAGCACGATAAATACGATTTTCCAGCCGGCGAACTGAAGGATAAATCCCCCTGTAATCGGCGCTAAAATCGGCGCCGCCCCATTGACGAGCATCAGTAATGAGAAAAAAGCCGTCAATTCTTTTCCGGAATACATATCGCGTGCGGAAGCCCGTGCGATGACGATTCCGGCCGCCCCGGTGAATCCTTGAATAAACCTCATGACAATTAAAAACGAAACAGAAGGGCTGAAGGCGCATAATAAAGAAGACAGCGTATAAAGCAGCAATGACAGAATCAGCGGCTTCCGGCGCCCGATCATATCACTGAGCGGCCCGACAACGATCTGCCCGACCGCCAGCCCCAAAAGACAAAACGTCAGGCTCAGCTGCGCAAGTGACGCTGTCGTATGAAGATCGGCCGCCACTTCAGGCAAAGCGGGCAGATACATATCGAGCGAAAGCGGCCCGAATGAAGCGAGCGTCCCGAGAATCAGTACCATGCCGAGGCCTGCGCGGGCGGCCTTTGAATCAGCGTTATTCATTCCATGACCCCCACCTTAACAAATGATTCTATCACTATAGCATAACCGGACGGCGTATTTTATATTATTTGTTGAATATAAACTAAATATTTTATTTAAAATCTGAATGTAAATAAAAAATCAGAATTGGTTTTCATGTGAAATGTAAAATGAAACATAAGGATGCTAAACTATAAAACAACAAAAGGTAGAAAAGTTTTACGGAAGAGGTGTTCAAAGAGCATGAACAGCAAACAAACCGATCACATCGAAACGAAACGCCGATTTCCGATCTGTCTCGCGCTTGCTTTGACATTAGGCGTATTTGCCGCCGGTTCTGAAGAGCTGGTGATTTCTCCGCTGCTTCCGGATTTAGCGCGGGCTTTCAGCTCGGATGTCAGTGTGCTGGCGCTTTCCATCAGTATTTACGGAGTGATGATTTTTATCGGCGCGCCGCTTCTCGTTCCGCTGGGAGATAAATATTCCCGGGAGCTCAGCCTGATGGCGGGGCTGCTTATATTTACGGCCGGCACGGTGATCTGCGCGCTGGCGCACAATCTCTTTTTCTTCTTTCTGGGCAGGGCGCTTTCCGGGCTTGCGGCGGGTGCGTTTGTGCCGACAGCATATGCGGTGGTCGGCGACCGTGTGCCTTATGCGTACCGCGGCAAGGTGATGGGTCTGATCGTGTCAAGCTGGTCGCTCGCTTTGATTTTCGGCGTTCCGATCGGCTCTTTTATCGGCGGTGTTTTGAATTGGCGGTGGACGTTTTGGATTTTCGCCCTCATGTCTGTCCTCGTTGCTTCGCTCATTTTCATTGAGGCGCGCCGCAGTACGGCGGATGGGGATAAAACAGAAGAGGAAAACGGACGGCAGGCAGGCACTTTCCGGGATGCGCTGAAGGTGCCCCGTGTCCCTGTATACCTCACAATCACTTTTTGCAACATGATCGGTTTTTACGGCATGTATTCATTTCTCGGCACCTATCTTCACCGCATGCTCCCAGGGGGAAATACAGCTTCAGGGCTGCTGATCATGGTGTACGGAATCGGTTTTTCCATGAGCGTGTTCACCGGAAAAATCGCAGATAAGTCGGGGAAAATGCGCTCTTTGATCGCGGCATTGGCCGTGATCAGCATATGGCTTTCCTGTCTCGCCTATGCGCCGTCATCAATGCCGTTTTTGGTCATCGGGTTATTCGTCTGGGGATTGATGCAAAGCCTGACGGTGACCTTGCTCAGCACCATTTTAAGTGATTGCTCACAGAGCCGCCGGGGCAAAATCATGGCATTTTACAGCCTGGCGTCCAATTTGGCCGTCACCTTGGGTTCTGCTGTCATGGGTCCGGTCTATGTCGGATACGGATATGCAGCTGTCGGATTTATCTGTGCGGCCGTCACCCTCATCGGTTTTGTCCTCAGCGTTTTCGCATACAGAAGGTATGGGAAATATGAGCATCAGGCCGACCAATCATTGTATCGGTAAAATAAAGTTTCTATAATTTTGTAAATGTTAATTTTTAACACCTTATATCTTAAGGTGTTTTTTAATATATAGGAATAATTATCAATATTTTCAAATAATATTGACAGCTTGAACGTCTATGGATAATATTTACTTAAAATTTAACAGATTGGTTGGTGCTCATGATTATATTGGATAATAGCATTCAAACAAAAAGCAAGGCTTATTCAATATCTAAACTGATTACGATCAACACGCTCGGTCCTGAAGGGACAAGCAGTGAGTACGCAGCAAAAAACTTCATCACCAATTTTACCCTTCTCCAAGGGGTGAACAGTAAATTATCACTGCATGATACATTTGAATCGTGCATTGAAAAAACGCTTCAAAGTCCGCTGGAATACACAATTGTGCCTCACGCGTATGACGGCATTAAGCACTTCTACATGAGACCGGATCTGCAGCTTCTGCAAATTTTCAGGTGCGACACCCCGATGTACGGCCTGGCTGTCCGGCCCGGTTTTGAATATACGGATGACATGCTTGATAAGGCTGTCATCGTATCCCACCCGTCTCCTATCAATTTGATTAAGTATTTTACCCGTAAAGATGTCACGTTTGATCTGGTGAACTCAACGAGCGCAGCCGCGAAAAGAGTGAAGGATGGTTTGTCCGACATCGCGCTGACAAATGAGCTGGCCAGACAAAAGTACGGCCTTCACTTTGTCAAAACATTTAAAAGCATTCCCATGAGCTGGTCATTATTCGGAAAAGGAGAGATTCATGATGAAAACTGAACAAGATTTGCAGGAACTTTATTTCCCGACGCCTAAATTAATAGAATGGGATAACGGAGTAAGACAATATTCGTCTGTCAGAGGCGATACGGAAGTTCTGCTTTCTTACGTTCCGCCGCATACAAACGTGGAACCGCATCAGCATAAGGAAGTCCAAATCGGCCTTGTCGTTTCCGGCGAGCTGTCCATGACTGTCGGAGATGTCACAAGAAAGATGACCGCGCTGGAATCAGCCTATATCGCGCCTCCTAACGTGCCTCACGGCGCAAGAAATGAGACGGATCAAGAAGTGATCGCCATTGATATTAAACGCCTGAAAGCCGGTGAAACCTACACAAGCCCCGAGGACTATTTTTTGAATATTTTTAAAACGAGAGACTTATTGCCTGGGATGGAAGTCACGTTCTTCGTGGAAGACTGGGTGGAAATCATGCTTGCCAACATTCCGGGCAACGGAGGAGAAATGCCGTTCCATAAACACCGCAATGAACAGATCGGCATCTGCATCGGCGGCGGCTATGATATGACCATTGAAGGCTGCAAAGTGGATATGACATTCGGCACAGCTTATTTCTGCGATCCGAGAGAAGATCACGGCGCCATCAACAGATTTGAAAAAGATTCAAAATCAGTCAATATCTTTTTCCCTCCGCGCTATAACAGAGCAAAAGCGAAAAAATTAGAGGCGAAAGAGTCATGAACCTGACGGATAAAACCGTCCTCATCACAGGGGGCGCATCAGGCATCGGTTATGCCGCGGTTCAGGCGTTTCTGAATCAGCAGGCGAATGTGGTCGTCGCGGATATTGATGAGGCGCAGGGAGAAGCGATGATCCGGAAAGAAAACAATGACAGGCTGCACTTTGTCCGGACGGATATTACAGATGAACCGGCATGTCAAAACGCCATCCGGTCAGCGGTTGACAAGTTCGGCGGATTGGATGTGTTAATCAATAACGCCGGCATCGAAATTGTCGCGCCGATTCATGAGATGGAGCTGAGCGATTGGAACAAGGTGCTTAATGTCAATCTGACGGGCATGTTTCTTATGAGCAAGCACGCGCTCAAGTATATGCTCAAAAGCGGCAAGGGCAATATCATTAACACGTGCTCCGTCGGAGGAGTCGTTGCATGGCCCGACATTCCCGCATATAACGCCTCTAAAGGCGGCGTATTGCAGCTGACGCGTTCGATGGCCGTCGATTACGCCAAACACAACATCCGCGTCAATTGCGTGTGCCCGGGAATCATTGACACACCTTTGAATGAAAAGTCGTTCCTTGAAAACAACGAAGGCACGCTTGAAGAAATCAAAAAAGAAAAAGCGAAAGTCAATCCGCTGCTGAGACTCGGCAAGCCTGAAGAAATAGCGAACGTCATGCTGTTTCTCGCGTCGGATTTATCAAGCTATATGACCGGAAGCGCGATCACCGCAGACGGTGGATACACCGCACAATAGAGAAGGAGTGTTTACATATGGAGAGAAAAACAGTATTGGTCATTGCTGATCTTGGAGGCTGCCCGCCGCACATGTTTTATAAAAGCGCTGCTGAAAAATATAACCTGGTCAGCTTTATTCCAAGGCCTTTTGCAATTACAGCCTCTCATGCAGCTTTGATTGAAAAATACTCGGTCGCGGTCATTAAAGATAAAGACTATTTTAAGAGTCTGGCTGATTTTGAGCATCCCGATTCGATTTACTGGGCTCATGAAGATCATGACAAACCTGAGGAAGAAGTAGTCGAAGAAATCGTCAAGGTGGCCGGCATGTTCGCGGTTGATGCCATTACGACCAACAATGAACTGTTTATCGCTCCGATGGCAAAAGCGTGTGAACGTCTCGGCCTGCGGGGAGCGGGCGTACAGGCCGCTGAAAATGCCAGAGATAAAAACAAAATGAGAGCCGCCTTCAACCGGGCCGGCGTCAAATCCATCAAAAACAAACGGGTGACGACGCTGGAAGATTTCCGCGCCGCGCTTCAGGAAATCGGAACGCCGCTCATTCTGAAGCCTACATATCTGGCGAGCTCCATCGGCGTGACGCTTATCAAAGAGATGGAAACGGCAGAAGCCGAATTTAACAGAGTCAATGAATACCTGAAGTCGATCAACGTACCGAAAGCGGTCACGTTTGAAGCGCCGTTTATCGCGGAAGAATTTTTGCAGGGCGAGTATGACGACTGGTACGAAACAAGCGGTTATTCCGACTATATCAGTATAGAAGGCATCATGGCCGACGGGGAATACTTCCCTGTCGCGATTCATGATAAAACACCGCAAATCGGATTCACGGAGACATCGCATATTACGCCGTCCATCCTGGATGATGACGCGAAGCGGAAAATCGTCGAAGCAGCCAAAAAGGCGAATGAAGGACTAGGCCTCGAAAACTGCGCAACACATACAGAGATTAAATTAATGAAAAACCGGGAAGCCGGACTGATTGAATCAGCGGCACGATTTGCGGGCTGGAACATGATTCCGAATATTAAAAAGGTCTTCGGCGTCGATATGGCGCAGCTGTTATTGGATGTTCTCTGTTTCGGAAAAGAAGCCGATCTGCCGAAAGGATTATTGGAGCAGGAGCCATGCTATGTCGCCGACTGCCACTTGTATCCTCAGCATTTCAAAGAGAACGGCCAGCTGCCTGAGACGGCTGTCGATTTCGTCATTGAAAGCATTGACATTCCCGACGGCGTCTTAAAGGGAGACACCGAAATCGTTTCTTTCTCGGCGGCCGAGGCGGGTACATCCGTGGATCTGCGGCTGTTCGAAGCGTTCAACAGCATTGCGGCGTTCGAGCTGAAAGGAAGCAATTCGGGTGACGTGGCCGAATCAATCAAACAAATTCAGCAGCAGGCGAAGCTGACTGCAAAGTATGCGTTACCGGTATGAAACAGCTGAAACCGAACTCTAAGTATTTGCTTTTCGGGCAGGCGCTTTCGTTTATGGGAGACTATTGCGTTCTCCCGGCCCTGCTCATTTTGTCTACATACTATCACGACTACTGGGTGACGTCCGGCGTCATCGCGGTCCGCAGTATCCCGATGGTGTTTCAGCCGTTTTTAGGCGTGCTCGTGGACCGGCTCGACAGGGTGAAAATCATGCTGTGGACGGATGTGATCAGAGGCGTCATCTTTTTGGGGCTGACATTTCTCCCGAAAGGCGAATATCCGCTGCTTTTTCTGGCGCTGCTGTTTGTTTCTTACGGAAGCGGCGTGTTTTTTAACCCGGCGCGTCTCGCGGTCATGTCGTCTTTAGAAGCGGATATTAAAAATATCAACACTTTGTTTGCAAAAGCCACGACGATTTCGATTATTGTCGGCGCTGCAGCCGGCGGACTTTTTCTGTTAGGCGGTTCTGTGGAGCTTGCCGTCGCGTTTAACGGGGTGACCTATCTTGTCTCCGCGTTTTTCATCAGCCGCATTAAGCTTCAATACGTGCCGATTCAGTCAGAAAACGTGAGAGAAGCTTTTCAGTCGTTTAAAGAAGGCCTGAAGGAAATCAAAACAAATGCTTTTGTGTTAAACGCCATGTTCACGATGATTACGATGGCGCTTTTGTGGGGTGTCGTCTACAGCTATTTCCCGATTGTCAGCCGCTTTTTAGGCGACGGGGAAATCGGCAATTTCATCCTGACGTTCTGCATCGGCTTCGGCGGCTTTATCGGCGCCGCTCTTGTCAGCAAATGGGGCTTTAACAATAATAAAGGGCTGATGTATTTTACAGTGTTATCGATCGTTTCGCTTGCGCTGTTTTTGTTTACCCCGATTTTCGCTGTGTCAGTCATTGCCGCCATTCTTTTCTTTATCGCAATGGAATACGGTGAGGTGCTGGCGAAGGTCAAAGTTCAGGAGAACGCGGCGAACCAGATTCAGGGCCGGATTTTTTCGGTGGCGGAGGCCTCCATCGGATTGTGCATCGCCGTCGGTTCCATGCTGATCAACATTGTAGACGCGGCAGTCATCATGGCGTTTATCGTCCTTTTGGTCAGCGGGCTGTTTCTGCATACAAAACTGGTCAATAAATCCTTTTCAGAACGGAATAACGAATCAGAGCAAATTCATTTATAAGGAGCCTTTCAGATGGAAATCATACCGTCCGACGTCATCAAGACACTTCCGAAACAGGAATTTTCGCTCGTTTTTCAAAAGGTAAAAGAGATGGAGAAAACGGGAGCCCAGATCATTAATCTCGGGCAGGGGAATCCCGATCTCCCCACACCGCCGCATATCGTTGAAACATTGCGGGAGGCTGCGCTGAATCCTTCGTATCACGGATACGGCCCGTTCAGAGGCTATCCGTTTCTGAAAGAAGCCATCGCGGAATTTTATGAGAGAGAGTACGGGGTATCGGTCAATCCGGAGACAGAAGTCGCGCTGTTCGGCGGAGGGAAAGCTGGTTTGTACGTTTTGACGCAATGCCTGCTGAATCCCGGCGATATCGCCTTAGTCCCGAACCCCGGCTACCCTGAGTATTTATCGGGCATTACAATGGCCAGAGCGGAGCTGCATGAGATGCCGCTTCATCCGGAAAACGGCTATCTGCCGGATTTTGAGCGGATTGATCCCGCCGTCCTGAAAAAAGCCAAGCTGATGTTTTTGAATTACCCGAATAACCCGACGGGCGCGACTGCGGATCAGGCGTTTTATGAAAAAGCGGCAGCGTTTGCAAAAAAACATGACATCCACCTTATTCACGATTTTGCATACGGCGCGTTCGAATTTGATCAGAACCCGGCCAGCTTTCTTCAGGCGAAAGAAGCGAAAACGGTCGGCGCGGAGCTTTATTCATTTTCGAAAACCTTCAATATGGCAGGCTGGAGAATGGCATTTGCCGTGGGGAATGAGAAAATCATTCAGGCGGTCAATGAGTTTCAGGATCACGTCTTCGTCGGCATGTTCGGCGGTCTTCAGCAGGCGGCAGCGGCGGCGCTGTCAGGAAGTCCTGAGCATACGGAGCGTCTGAAGCGCACATATAAAGAACGGATTGACTTTTTCACGGCGTTATGTGAAAAGGAATTAGGCTGGAGCATTGAAAAACCGAAAGGGACTTTTTATGTATGGGCTGAAATTCCGAATGAATTCGAGTCTTCACACCAGTTTTCTGACTATCTGCTGGAGCATGCCCATGTTGTCGTGACGCCCGGCGAGATTTTCGGCAGCGGCGGAAAGCGTTATGTCAGAATATCAATGGTGGCCAAGCAGGGCGATTTGAGGGAATTCGTGCTGCGGATTCAAAAGCTCGGTTTGTCCTTTCCTTCATTACAAGAAACATCCCGCTGAGAGCGGGATGTTTTTATTATATGCTTTTCATGCTGCCGCCGTCGGCTGACACTTGCTGCCCGGTAATATAGGAGGCTTCTTCAGAGGCAAGAAAGGCAGCCAGCGCCGCGGTTTCTTCCGCAGTTCCGACACGCTTCATCGGGACGCCTGAGGCAATCCGTTCTTCCGCTTCCGCTTTAGAAATGCCGTTTTGCTTCATGACATTCTTGACGAATTGGTGATAACGGTCTGTGGCGATAAATCCGGGATTCAGACAGTTGACAGTAATGTGAAAAGGCGCAAGCTGAATGGCGATGTTTTTGCTGGCATTAATTAGAGCGGCGTTCATCATGCTGTTGGTAAACATATTGGCGCCGGGTTCTTTCCATAGGTTTCCGACGATATTAATGATTCTGCCGAATTCGTGCTGTTTCATGATTGCTGCGGCCGTTTTCATAGAGTCGATATAAGCGATTGTTTTATTCGTAAAGGTATTTGTCATATCCTCTATATCGCAGGTTTCAAAGGTATCCGGCGAGCCGCCCGGAATGTTGTTGATCAATACATCAAGCCGTCCGCATTGTGATCTGATCTCTTCAAAAATGCCGGCTCTTGTCTTCTGGTCCGACATATTCCCGGCCAGAACGGTGACGCCCGCATCCGGATGTTTGGCGAGGATCTCTTCTTTTACCGATTCGATATTTTCGGGAACTCGTGAATTAATGACGGTATGAAAGCCATTGTCCGCCAGTTTCAGAGCGATCGCTTTGCCGATCCCCTGACTGGCTCCCATAATAAACGCGGTTCGTTTTGACAACTGTCTGCACCCCTTTACCAAAATGGAATCTCCTTTACATCGTAAAAAAAAATGATAAAAATAGCAAATTTTATTTAAATTCTGGCAAAGAAAAAATAATAAGTGAACTTAACCTTAGTTGAAATAAAAATTTCATTAATCAGTATAGAATCAATTTTGAAATAATATATGAAATGGTAAAAAATACCCTTTTATAAAAAGAATCCTTACGTTAGCATATAAAATATTCAAAAAACAAACCGGGAAAGAGAATAAAAAATTAAAAAGGAGGTTAGTTTTAATGAAAAAAAAGGAGCGCATAATTATTGTAATATCAATCCTTATAATATTTTGTTCATTGATAGCAGTTGCATCAAATATCTATCAAAAAAAAGATAATTTATATGCTGGGCAGGCTACTACAAATGAAGTGAGAAATGCAATAAAAGATCAAAATCACGTATTTGTATACTATTATCAAATAAATTGTCTTCATTGTAAAAGGGTTTCACCATATCTTATTCCGATGGGAGAGAGAATAAACGGAAAATTCCTTATATTAAACATCGAAGGTGATCAAAAATCTTGGGAAAGTTATAAGATAAATCAAACACCGACATTAGTCGTTTATAAAAATGGAAGGGAAACTAATAGAATTGAAGGGGAACAGACTAAGAATAAATATAAAAACTTTTTTAATTCGGAAAGTTGAGCATGTATCCGTAGCAATCATATCAGTAATAATGCTGTATTCTGGTTTTATGAAATTATTTGACGTATATAGTTTTATATTTTCACTACAATATTATCAATACATACCCGAGTCAATGTATCTAATAGTAGGGTTTGCAGTCCCCATTATTGAAATAATGATTGCGTTTTTGATCTGGGTGAAACGATTTCGATATTTTTTTGTAATATTTTATAAACTGTTAATCACAATATTTCTTATTCTGTTAATAGCTAATTTCGGTAGATATTTTCCGTATGGTTGTGGTTGTTTTGGTAATGGAAACGCAGAAACTATTGGTTATTCAACGATTTTCAGAGAGGTTTTGTTTTTGATCGCAAGTTCTTTGTACTTAATCTTAAGGAAATATTGAATATATAAATATTTTCGGTTAACCGCAATTTTTTTATATTATGATTACAAAAAAAGGAAAGGGAGAGATCATATGATTAAAAAAATTTGGGATGCAAAGCACTACCTACTGTTGACTTTATCAATCTTATTGGCAATTTCGTGTATATTGCCTAATTTTGCATCAGCGGATTATGAGCCAGGAGATGAAAAATTAAGTAGAGCATCCAAATCTGAAACATTAAAAATTGATGACTGGATTAAAGATTGGGGAAAAAAAGATGAAAAACTGGCGTTGATGAAGAAGTACAGCAAAAACATAAAGTTTGATAACAGCAAAAGACATATGATGAAAGTTGATAATTATGGAAATAAAACGCTTTATTATGCATATTATCCTTTAAAAGGAGAAAACGTCGAAAAAGATAGCAATTTTATCGTTATACTAGATGAAAATGGTAAAATTATAGAAGACTACTCTTTATTTGGTGTAAGGGAGAAATCTGGGAAAGTTGCTTCAAAGGTGATTAAAAATAAAAAACTCATTTATAATGCTGAAATTAATAAATCTGGAGAAGTTGAATCAGGTTTTGTTATTAAAGACAATGGTGAAAAAGTTGATTTAACAAAAAACATGTCTTCTCAGGGGTTTAAGCAATGGTGGAACTGCTTTAATTCTTGTTTATCGGGACAAGGGGTTGCTTCGTGGGCAATCGCTGCATTAGCCACACTATGTGGTGTTGCTTGTGCTAGCACTGCTGGTGCTGGTTGCTATGCTTGTCTGTTGGCAGCTGATGTTGCAACTGGTTCTGTAATAGGAGTTTGTTATGGACGATGTAAAAGTAAATTTTAAATTTGTAAAATTAGCAGGGCAATCCCCTGCTAATTTTTTATAAAGATCAAGTAAATATTGGGCTCAGTCAATCGTTTTTAAATTATAAATAAAGGGACCTAATGTATGGTAGCGTGGTTCCAAAGATTTTGTTTTAAAGGGGTTTTCAAAGGTGAACAATATAACGAAAACAGAGAGTGAAATCATTGATCTAATAGCTAAAGAAAAATCCAATATAGAAATAGCTGAACAATTAGGTTATTCTCAAAGAGCTATTGAATATCATATAGCAAAAATACGTAAAAAGTTAAATGTACGTTCTCGAGTTGGAATAATAGTAAAAGCTTTCAAAAAAGAATTAATTTAACTAACTTTCAGTATTAATTGTTAGTATTTCTTATTTAGAATGAGGATCGATATAAATGCTGTACTTATAACTAACGAGGAAAATAAGAGTAAAATCTGTTCTTTGTCTAGGTTGATTAAATTAAAATAAAATATTGTCAAGAAAATGAAAAGATAAATTAAGGTTAGCATAAAAGTATAGGCTAAGCTCTTCTGTATTATAAACTTTCCTCGTTCATCTCTTTTTAATGGTAATGATGGGAAGGTAGCCCATAGAACAAAGCTTATTATTGAAAGAGTTAAGATGGGAAAAGTTATTGAAGGTAATTTTGTTTGCGTAAATATTGATAGTGCTATAAAAGCTCCCGAGACGATAATGAAAAAAACAAAAGATATTAAAAAAAAGTTCTTCTTCATTTCTATTCCTCCTCTAACAAAAATATATTCTCTACACTTTCCTTGAAAATCTTTGCTATTTTCAAAGCTAAGGGCAGGGAGGGATTATATTTCCCATTCTCAATTGAAATGATGGTTTGTCTGGACACTTTTAATTTCAAGGCTAACGTTTCCTGTGAATAAGAATGCCTCTGTCTAATTTCTTTTAACCGATTTTTCACTCATATTTCACCTCATTTCGATACAACAATTGCTCAGTAAGTAAAGTTCGCTTTACGTAAAGTAAACTTTACATCAGGTTCAATATTTTGTCAATAGTTTTTTGAAAAAAGTGGCTGGGACAAAACTAGCTTCAAATAATGAGAAAGGTGAATTTGGGGGTACTCAAATTCATCTTTCTTTATTTTTATGTATAAATTCTTCTATTACCTTAGAAGTTGGCAGTGAATTTTCTTAAATTCACTGCCATTAATGCGAGACCCATTTCGTTTGCTACCTTCGATTTTCCTCGTACAGAAAATCGAGTGAAACGCAAATTAGCCTTCAAGAATCCAAAAACTGGTTCCACATCGGTTTTACGTTTTCGATAGATGGCACTCGTTTTCTCTTCTGAAAGCTTCGCTCTCACATATTCTTTTTGCTGTTCCCATTTTTTGTTCACCATTAGTTTTCGATTGTTTCCTTCTTTTGCCTTGGTACATGATGAACGGAATGGGCATCCTGAACAGTCTTCGCACTCGTAGACTTTGAAACTCCTTTGGAAACCTGTAGCGTCCGTTCGGACAGAATGATATTGAAATTCTAAACGTTTCTGATTAGGGCACGTATATGTATCGGTTTCTTGATCATATACCCAGTTATCAGGATTAAATGTATTTTGTTTGTACTTTTTCTTTTGTTCCTTCAAAAACATGTTATATGTTATCAGTGCTTCTCGGTTTCTGTTTGAGAGAATATCACTAAAGTTTTGTTCACTACCATAACCTGCATCTGCAACTATATGTTTCGGTAACTCGAAATAATGTTGCTCGATCTCATCTAAAAATGGAATTAACGTACGTGTATCTGTTGGGTTTGGAAATAGACTATAAGCAAGCGCATATTGACCTTCCGTTGCGATTTGTACATTGTAACCAGCTTTCAATTGCCCGTTTTTCATATAATCATCTTTCATTCGCATAAATGTCGCATCTAGATCTGTTTTAGAATAGCTATTACGTGGTCCAAAGATTTTAAGATCCTGTTGGTACTTCCGTTTTCTTAGGATAAAATCAATCAACTGTTTACGCACTTGTTTCGGGTATTTTCGTTCCCTTCGTAAGGCTTTTCGTTCCGTAACGTCTGAAGATGCTTCTATTTGTTTATCATATTCGGTCACTACTTCGTCTACTTTTTGAACCATTTGAGTGAGCTCTCCAAATGATAGCTGTTCATCACTTTCCCGTTCCATTTGGGGTATGATTTCGTTCTCAAGCAACTCATTGTACAACTGGTTTGACTTATCAATTAAACGCTGATGAAATTTCTCAATCGCTTTCTTCCAGACAAACGTAAATTTATTCGCATTCGCTTCAATCTTTGTACCATCGATAAATATCGCTTCTTGATCGATCAGTTTTTCTTCAATCAATTGGCAGCGAAATTGGATGAAACATTGACGGATTAAATCTTTCACTACTGGTTGAACACGAAATCGGTTAATTGTACGGTAGCTTGGTTCATACCCTTGAGCTAACCACATCATACGGATACTGTCTTTTAATAGGGCCTCTATTTTACGCCCTGAAAAGACAGATTGAGTGTAGGCACATAGAATAATTTTAAGCATCATGCGTGGATGATAGGCAGGACAACCTTCATTTCGAAGAAATGGTTCAAACGCTTCTTGAGGGATACTTTCCACTAAATGATGGACATGGTAGGCAATATCATTATTTTGTAACTTTACTTCTAAATCTAAAGGCAAAACGATTTGATTCATGGTATAATCTTTAAACATAAGGACACTTCTTTCTGATTAGATTTTGTATGGTAACTTAATTTTATCAGAAGTTGTCCTTATTTTTTATTGTAAAATAATCAAAAACGGTGAAAGTTTACTCGTCGTAAAATTTCACCGTTTTTTTCGTCTTAGAGGTGGGTTTTGTCCCAGCCCCTTTAACAACTTATTACACGTGCAAAAACTTCGGAAGCGTGTCGAGAGACAAGCGGTTTCCGACAAAAAATGAACCGAATTCGCCGTAGCGCGCGCTGACTTCATCAAAGCGCATTTCGTAAACAAGTTTTTTGAACTGAAGCACATCATCGCTGAAGAGCGTGACGCCCCATTCGTAATCGTCAAAACCGACAGATCCCGTGATAATCTGTTTGACTTTGCCGGCATAGCTCCGTCCGATCAAGCCGTGGCTTCTCATCAGATTTCTGCGTTCATCCATAGAAAGCATGTACCAGTTGTCATTGCCGCTTCTTCTTTTATCCATCGGATAGAAGCAGACGTATTTCGCTTCAGGCAGCTCAGGATACAGGCGGGCGCGGACATGCGGATTTTCATACGGATCGCCCTCTCCGCTTGCCAGGTAGTTGCTCAGCTCAACCACGGACACGTAAGAATAAGCCGGGATTGTAAATTCAGCAAGCTTTGATTTGTTAAATTCAAGCTCGATTTCGTTCAGCTCTTCCATTGTCGGGCGAAGAATCATCAGCATAAAATCAGCTTTCTGTCCGACGATGCTGTAGATGGTTTGCGAGCCTTTGCCTTCTTTTTGGGCGACGCCCCATTTTTCAAGCAGTCCCGTAAATTCGTGAATAATCGACAGGCGCTCATCGCTGGATAACATCTTCCATGACGTCCAGTCTATTGTGCGGAAATCGTGAAGCGCGTACCAGCCGTCAAGCGTTTGGGCGGCTTCGTTCGTTTTTTGCTGCTCACTCATGTATCTTCACTCCTATATCTTTTCATTACATTGATGCCTTCACTATATCACAGTTTAACCGTTTCGGCTGTGGAGAAACCTTGAATAATCCGAAGCCTTGTGTCAGAAACTAAGCCGTGAAACAAACCGTCAATTAAATTAGTTAGAAAAATAAGATTTCTTTTTGAAAGCGCTATAATGGAAGTTGGTTATTTGAATTTAGCTGGAAGAAGAGTATGCTGTAAAAGTAAGCGTTTTTTGTCAACATAGAGGAGGGTATATCGTGGCAGATTTATTTACAAAAGTACAAGAAAAAGTCGCAGGAAAAGATGTGAAAATCGTATTTCCTGAAGGGTTGGACGAACGTATCCTGGTTGCGGTCAACAACTTGGCGGGCAACAAGGTATTAAAGCCGATCGTAGTCGGCAATAAAGAAGACATTCAAGCAAAAGCGAAAGAATTAAACCTTACGCTTGACGGCGTGGACATTTTTGACCCGCATACATATGAAGGCATGGAAGAACTCGTTCAGGCTTTCGTAGAACGCCGCAAAGGCAAAGCGACGGAAGAACAGGCCCGCAAAGCTTTGCTGGACGAAAACTATTTCGGCACGATGCTTGTGTACAAAGGTCTCGCAGACGGACTTGTCAGCGGAGCTGCACATTCTACAGCCGATACGGTGCGCCCTGCACTTCAAATCATTAAAACAAAAGAAGGCGTGAAAAAAACATCAGGCGTCTTCATCATGGCCCGCGGTGACGAGCAATATGTATTCGCTGATTGCGCGATCAACATTGCCCCTGACAGCCAGGACCTTGCCGAAATTGCCATTGAAAGCGCCAATACGGCTCAAATGTTTGACATTGACCCGCGCGTTGCCATGCTCAGCTTCTCTACAAAAGGATCGGCGAAATCAGATGAGACGGACAAAGTGGCTGAAGCCGTGAAAATTGCGAAGGAAAAAGCGCCTGAGCTTACGCTGGACGGCGAATTCCAATTCGACGCTGCATTTGTGCCGTCTGTCGCGGAGAAAAAAGCGCCGGACTCCGACATTAAAGGAGACGCGAATGTATTTGTATTCCCAAGCCTTGAAGCAGGAAACATCGGCTACAAAATCGCTCAGCGCTTAGGCGGCTTTGAAGCGGTCGGACCGATTCTGCAAGGATTGAATATGCCTGTAAACGATCTTTCCAGAGGATGTAATGCGGAAGACGTCTACAATCTTGCGTTAATTACGGCTGCTCAAGCGCTGTAATCCGCTAATGCCGGCCTTTTAAGAAGGCCGGCTTTTTTTATAGAAAGAAAGCCACTGCGGCCCAGCCGAACAGCGATAAACAGAGAGAGCCGATCAAGCCTGCCGCGAGCGCCCGCCAGCCATTATGACGAAACGCCGATATATGAACGTTCAAACCGAGACCGGCCATTGCCATGCCGATTAAAACATAGGACACTTGAACAAGAAACGCGGAATGCGCGGCGGAAATGATGCCTGATGTGTGGATGGCGCTCATTCCGAGAAATCCGAAGATAAACCAAGGGATCGGCAGTGAAGCAGCAGAGCCCGTCTCTGATTTCCCGCCGCGGCGCGCCCGCATTCCAAGCATGAATGCAACCGGGACGAGCAGCGCGACCCGCGTCAGCTTGACGATCACCGCCATCTCGACGGCTGCTTTTCCTCCGGCGCTTCCGGCTGCTGCCGCATGCGCCACCTCATGAAGCGTTGCCCCGCAAAAGGCGCCGTAAGCAGCAGGAGAAAAGCCCAATACATGATAAGAAAGAGAATATACAACTGTAAAAACGGTTCCTAATAACGAAACGGCGGCTGCACTGATGGCTGTCGCATTTTCGTTTGACCTGATTTGCGGCGCGATCGCGGCAATGGCAGCCGCCCCGCAGATCGCAGTGCCGCAGGCTGTTAACATGCTGAGTGTCTGATCAATGCGGAACAGCCGGGACAGTCCGTATACGACGGCACCCGCAACCATCATACAGCAGACGGCAATTGCAAATACGTGCCAGCCGGCATGATAGATATCCGTCAAGTTCAGTCTCATGCCAAGCAGGATAATACCGGCTTTCAGCAAGTATTTGCTTGAGAATCCAATCCCCGGCTCGAATGCCGCCTGCTGTCCGAAAACGGCGCGCCAGACCATTCCGATCAGCATCGCGAGGACAAGCATGCCGAGCAAATTTAAAAACGGCAGGCGGCTGGCATAGAAAGCCGCAAACGCAATTCCTGCGGTAACTGAAACACCCTTTACCATCTTCATCTCCGTCACTTCCCATTAGGTTGATAACTTCACTTTACTGCGGTCTTAATCATTAGTAAAATATATTTATATGATCTAAACAATCAGGAAAAATAATGATAAGGGGCGATGCTTTTTGTATTATGGGGAACTGAAAACATTCATTGCAGTCGTCGAAGAAAAAAACTTTACAAAAGCGGCGCAGAAGCTGATGATTTCTCAGCCGAGCGTCAGCCTTCACATTAAAAATCTGGAGAAAGAATTCCAAACCGCCTTGCTGAACCGCTCCCCGAAGCACTTTACGACTACGCCGACGGGGGACATTCTCTATCAGCGCGCGAAGCAAATGGTCTTCTTGTACGAGCAGGCGAAAACCGAAATTTACGCCCATCATCATTATGTCAAAGGGAAGCTCAAAATCGCCGCGAGCTTTACCATCGGCGAATATATTCTGCCGCCGCTTCTCGCAAAGCTTCATGACGAGTATCCCGAACTGAACCTTGACGTCATGATCGGGAACACGGAGGAGGTCAGCGAAGCGGTTCGGATGCTTCAAGCCGATATCGGATTAATAGAAGGACATACGGGGAAAAACGAGCTCGACATTCAGCCGTTCATGGAGGATGAATTATGCATTGCCGCACCTAACGGACACCCGCTCGCAGGCAGAAAAAACATCCCGGTCACCGACTTGCAAAATCAAGCGTGGGTGACGAGGGAGAAAGGTTCGGGGACAAGGGAGTATTTGGATCATGTCCTGCATTCAAACGGACTGCGGCCGAAATCCATGATGACGATCAGCAGCAACCAGGGCGTCAAGGAAGCTGTGATCAGCGGAATGGGTCTTTCCGTTCTGTCAAAAAGCGTACTGCAAAAGGATCTGCTTCACGGCAGCATTTCCGTGCTTCAGATCAAAGGATTTTCCTTAAAGCGGAAACTGTCTATCATTCAATCTTCCATTATGGAGAACACAAAAAACAAAGAAATCTTCATCGCTCTTTTGAAAAGTCAATTTCAATCATCTTAAGCGGAATGATATAATAAATGCATGGAAAGCCTATGACGAAAGGGATTTAATATAGATGGGAAAGCAACCGATTGATTTATTGATGCAGCCGAGCTGGAGAATCATTGACCAATCCAGCCTCGGTCCTTATTTTGATGCGAAGCAGTCATTCGCAATGGATGATACGCTGTGCGCCTCCGTAGGCAAAGGGGAATCGCCTGCGACAGCACGCTCTTGGGTGCACCACCAGACGATCGTGCTCGGCATTCAGGACACACGCCTGCCGTTTTTAGAGGACGGCGTGAAATTGCTGGAGGACGAAGGCTATCGTGTGATTGTCCGCAATTCAGGAGGCCTCGCGGTCGTTCTCGATGAAGGCGTACTGAATATCTCGCTTATTTTTGAAGATGAGAAAAAAGGCATCGACATCGACAGAGGCTACGAGGCGATGACGGAGCTTGTGCGGCGGATGCTGCGTCCGTACAATGCTGAAATTGAAGCATATGAAATTAAAGGATCGTATTGTCCGGGCAGCTATGATCTCAGCATCGGCGGGCGGAAATTCGCGGGAATCTCACAAAGACGCCTGCGGGGCGGAACCGCGGTTCAGATTTACCTCTGCGCCGATAAAAGCGGAAGCGAACGCGCCGATCTGATCAGACGTTTCTATCAAGCCGCTTTAAAAGACAAAAGCAATGACACAAAAGGTGTGTACCCCGACATCCGGCCTGAAACGATGGCTTCATTAAGCGAATTGCTGCAAACGGACATTACCGTGCAGGACTTAATGCTGTCGCTTTTAACCGAACTGAAGGAACGCAGCGGCCGCCTGTATGCAGCCGGATTATCGCCGGAAGAAGAAATGGCATTTGAAAAAAATCTGATCCGAATGCTGGAACGGAATGAGAAGGTGTTCGGTACGCAGGAAAGCTTGGACTAGGTCCGGGCTTTTTTATTTTTAGTAATTATATACTAATTAGTTATAGTGAAAAAAGAATCGTTATTCTAAAACTAGTTTACAATTTATCCCTTATTTGATTAATATATTGTTGTAGGTTCCAAATAATTCTATAAACTAGAGGAGATGGAGATATGAATTTTAAAAAAATAAAAGAGGAAAAAAGAATCACGATCCCGACACATTTGTTAGCCGGAGATGCTGAGCAATCAGGCAATAGCTTTGCTTGGAGCGGATGGGTGCTTGTAGTACCGAGCCAAGAAGACAATCAAAACCCGAATTTGAATTTCAATGATTTAGCCGTTCAGAATTAGATTCAATCGTTTGGAACCTACGCATCTTAGAAAAGGCGGTGAGAGTTTGACACAAGAGTATATAAGAGAAATTAAGCGGGGAGCACTGTCATGGATTGTTGAGAATATCCATTATTTTGATATGAATCATAAAGTAGCGAACGATTTCAGATGGCGGCTTAAAACATTTATAGAGCTTATTTTTCTTACCAATTACCTGATCAGAAATCAGGCAGATGATAAGGAAGTTGCTGTTTTAACGGAGTTTATTACAGAAAGGCTCCGTAATGATCAGCTTGAAGAATTTATTCATTTTGATCCGGACGGCCTTGCCGGATTGGCTATTGCAGGTGAATTTCTTGTCTTAACTGATCAGCCGACACGGGCTTCAGTGATATGGGAGCTGGAAAAATTCACGGCGTCTCGTTTTGATGAAAGCCTTGCTAAAATTCCCTTTCGGAAAATGGATCTGAAGTACAGTCTGCACAGAGCAGGCGTAAATTTGAAAATGACGGATTTTTCTGATTTATACTGCTACACGGCAGCCGGTCAAAATATCCCAAATACATATATGACTGACCATGATGCGTACAGTATAACTCATACGATTTTTTATATAACAGATATGGGATGTTCTTCGCTTACAGATCAAGAGTATCATCTGCCCTCCTTAAAAGAAAAGGTCCTGAAATTTCTCGGAATTTATATATGTCTTGAGAATTTAGATATTACCAGTGAATTATTGATGTGCAGCTCTTTTTTACATATCGACATGGAAAAAGAAAATCATAAACCGCTCTATGAGGCAGCCTGGAATAAAATATTTCAGGGCCGAATGAAAGAAGGGAATATCCCGAGCATCACCTATCAACATAAACCCGGTTTGAAAGGTGAACAGCAAAGAGAAGATGTGTTTAAACACTGCTACCATACAACACTTGTCGCCGCGGGTGCCGCGCATGCCTGTCTTAGAGCAGAAAGGAACGATTAACTTGAACAGATTAGCTGAAGAGACAGACCAATTTTTATTATCTTTTGCTGAACAATCGCTTCCGGATATGAAGAGCATTCAGCTGTTTGCCGGCTTCTGCAAATACTACAGGAAGACGAGTCATACTTCCGCTCTAAAAGAACATATTGAAAGGATTGCGGCAGCCTTCGTTGATAAGTCATGCTGGGAGGATCTGTTTCACTGTAATACGGCCATAGTCAATGAATTGATTCATATCTATTTAACGTCAAAAACGTATAAAGCGAAGCAGGGATTGCAAGCGGATGATCAGATCATACGTCATGGATTGCAAAACGGCTATCTTACAAAAAAAGAATGGCCTTATTTTAAATACGCCGAATTAGTCGGTTTGCTGAACGAACTGGAAATGCCATTTGATCAGGAAAAAGTCCGTTTTTACAAAAATTCGATGTTTCAGCCTTTGCTCCGCGACGCATGGAAACGAACAGCTGAAAACGAGCTGGAGTTTATTGAGTACTGTCTTCTTCATTTGAATAAGGGGGAGCATCAGCTTCATCCCGGCTTGAAGGCTTCTATTCAAAAATGGCTTGTGTTTTGTCTCAGCAGCCGAAAAATGAAACAGCTTTGCACTATGTTATTGATCCAATCGTGTATCGATCCTTTTTTTTATGGCTGTCAGGCAGCCCTTCATTACATACATAACGAGAATCCATCCATTCAATGTGCTCCGGCTCTTCTGCCGGCGATTGAGATTCTGAATCTGGAGTGTGGAACATGCAGATAGTAAAGGAACATTTTAATATAAAAAAAACAGAAGAATGGCTGCTGGGTTTTTGGAAGAACATTCAGCTGCAGCCGGAAGAAATGGAAGCAGATGATCTCATGCACCTGTTTTGCGGTTTAGCGGCATGTCATCACTTTGAAAAAAGAAAGGATACAGAAGAAGTCATTCTATTCTTAGACCGTTATTTTGGAGAAAAAACGCACGAATGCCATCCGGTCCTGTTCGCGTATGCGTATCATATATACCGCAGGATGGATGCCGCAAAAAGCATCTTTTTTCATAACGGACTTGAACAAATGGTCCGCGGTTTACAAGAGGAACTGAAATCAGAGCCTTCCTCTATGATCCTCATGGTGTTAGGGGCTTATTTTGGGGCGATGACTCCGGAAGAACTGATCGTGTTCTTAGAAACCGTAATGAAACGTGAGGCCGATTTGCTCATGGCACCGGGCGGCATCCAGGAAGAACAGGCGGATGCCCTTTATGCCGTCACTTATTTGCAAATGAAAGAATTGCAGCCTTTTCTCACGGAATGGTACAAAACATCAGACTTTGCTTTTTCAGGTTTAATGTTAGCCGAGTGCAGAAAGTATCACATTGACGCCGTTGCAAAATACACAGCCATTATGAAATTTCTCCAATTCGATGAGGCGCTTTTTATACGGGAAGGGCGGGAATTTCTACGCTTTCAGCAGCGAAGCAGCGGGAGCTTCGGTTATTTGAATCCATTAGCGATGGACCAAGGGGCGGTCAGCGGCAAATTGCTGGACCGGCAGTATTTCCTGCCGTCCGCTCATTATGCCGCCGCCTCTCTGTCTATGCTGTAATGTCTCTCTTTTGAAAGACGGAAAAAGAAATCAATAAACAAATAAGAAAGTAGATCGCTATAACCGTCACGGAATAGGGGATGTTTAACGTTGAAATCGCATCACCCGCGCTTTTATTTACATAAGCAACGAGGTTTAAATGCGGAAAGAGCGTAAATTTATACCACGTATATTGGGCAAGCAAATCAGTTCCGCCCAATATACTGCCGGCAAACAGCAGTAAAATCGATAAGCAGAGGGAGAGCGCCTGGCTTTTGCACAATACTGACAAAGTGAACGCAATGGTGACAATGCTTATAATTGATATGAAACGCAAAAGCAGAATGATTCCGGATGCTTTGATTGAACTGATGGTATACAGACTGTCATTTAAATGAGTATAGACGAGCGGATATGAAGCATTGGAAAAACCGAATAACACGCCGCCGATCAGCAAACAGCTCACACAGTAAAATAAGTAAATCATACCGGTAAACAGAAGGGAGGCCAGAAATTTCGATGTTAAAATCCGCCATCTTCGATTCGGGCTTGTAGCGATAAACTTAATCGTCCCAAGGGCAAACTCTTTAGAAACAACCCCGCTGACGGTTAAAATCGCGGTTAAGCTTACGAAAATCTCAAGCCCGTTTGAAGTAACCGTGCCGAAAAACCTCCAGCCGTTCCATTCATAAGGGTTGATGTTATGCTCCAAATAATAGTCTTTATTCTTAACATCAGCAGAATAATAAACGCCTGTCGTTTCAGCCGGTTTATCAATTTCTTCCTGCTTTTTTTCGGCGAGAAGCCGTTCTTTCCAATTGTTATCCGAGGAAGCATCTAACTCATGATTCATAATAAGGCCGGCCAGCAAAACGATGAGAAACAGGAAAAAAAGAGATAAAAGTGTGCCTTTTTTTCGGGTTATTTTTATGAATTCGTTCTGCGCCAGATGAAATATGCTCATACCGCGTCCTCCTGATCTGTAATCATCATGTATTTCTCTTCCAATGACAAAGTTCTTGCAGAAACGCGGGAAATCAGAATTTCTTTCTCTGCCAAAGATTTAATGACATACGGGATGGTATCTTCTTCCGCTTCCAATTCAATGACGCGGCTGTCTTTTTGCTGTACTTGAAGAATACCTTCCCGCTCTAATATTTCTTTCGCCCTTGCCGGATGATCGACCGTGACGGTAAACAGCTTTTTCTGACCAAGGTCATGTCTGTTCTTCATGTCTTCAATTCCTAAAATCCGTCCCTTTTTAATATAGGCAACCCTATCACAAATTTCCTCCATTTCAGACAATAAATGGCTTGATAATAAAATAGAAACCCCTTGCTTCGCTAAATCGGAAAGAATGGTGCGCAATTCTTTCATTCCTTTAGGATCGAGGCCGTTCATCGGTTCATCCAGAATTAATAATCCGGGATTGTGAAGAAGAGAATAAGCGAGCCCCAAGCGCTGTTTCATACCTAATGAGAAATGTTTCACTTTTTTGCGGGCAGCCTGATCTAGTCCGACTTTTGCAAGGGTATTCATAAGGTCATCCGTTTTCAGCGAGGTGCTCCGCAGTCTGGTGAAATATTTCAGGTTTTGCAAAGCGGTCATATTCGGATACATATCCGGGCCTTCAATGATAACCCCGATATGTCTCATAAAATATTCAAAGTCGCTGTCCGGTCTGCCTCTGAATGAAATGGCTCCTTCTGTTTTTTTAATAAGCTGTACGATCATTCTGAAAATAGTGGTTTTTCCTGAGCCGTTCGGCCCTAAAAGGCCGAATATCTCGCCTTTTCTCACATCGAAAGAAATTGACTGTACAATAGGGGTATGATTGATTGTTTTAGAGACATCTTTTAATATCAGGGCTGGTTCAGTCATGATATTTGCACACCTTCCTTATGATTTAGGGTAAAAGCCGTCAAAACCGAAGAACATGCTTCCGATCAGGCCGGCAGCGATTAAAATGAGAGCAATGCTATACCACATTTTTCGATTCAATGGTTTCCCTCCTTACAACGCTGACATTCCATTTGAAATAGCGCAAAAAGATGCGGAATATCAGTTTCGAAGAATCAAATCCGGCCATAAACACCGCCATACCCGCTCCAAGAACCATACATCCGTTTAAAATGGCTGTTACAATCGGCACTTTTACAAGGAGAAAGAATGATCCGGTCATCAGCATCAGGCCGATCGCCATCAAACTTAACACCGCAACAGAGGCAAAAAGAAACGGTGTCAGCATAAACATGAAGTTGAACATGCCCATACCCAGCATCAGGCCGAATGCTTTGAAAAAGGAGCGCCATGTTTTCTGCTCCTCGGCATCACTGATGAAAATATCCGCTTTTAAGGCGCGCGCAAGTGTTTTGGGGTTTCCTAAATTGCCGGCGATTTGTTCATCGCTTTTTCCTTCAGCGCCGCCCATTTGGAATATTTCGCCGATATCGGCGAGTATCTCTTTTTGCTCAAATTCCGGCAGATCTTTTATTTCCCGCCGGAGATGTTTTAAATATTGGTCTTTACACATTCATTTTCCCTCCTTAATGATGCTGTTCACTTTTTCGGACAGGTCAAGCCATTCCGATTTTAATGTTTGATGATAAAAGGCGCCTTCTTCTGTTACTTTGTAATATTTGCGTGATGGGCCTTGATCGGAAGCTGCTGTATACGTTTTTAGGCAGTTATTTTTTGTGAGTCTTCGTAATATGGGGTAGATGGTGCCCTCCGATACAGGGAACGTTTCACTTATGATCTTGATTAATTCATAACCATATAAATCTTCATAAAGAAGCAGGGACAACACACAAAGTTCCAACGCTCCTTTTCGTAATTGGCTACTCATTTACTATCATTCCCATCATATCTAATAATTGTATTCTCTATACAGTGTATTGCACAGTAGCTAATCGATCAATAATTCCCAAGAACCATTTGGGATGAGGAATTGAATCTTTATGCTTATGTGCGGGCGGGGACCGAGATGCGCAGCCCTTGCGGAAAGAAGGCCTCCTGAACAATGTTTACATTAATATAGATCAGGATTCGCGTCATTGACAAATGGCAAAAACCCCTTTTTCCATGACAAGGAAAGGGGTTTTTCCGTTATTCGGCCATTTTTTCTAAATTGCCGTTCCGGTCCATTTTAAAGGACGGAGAGGCAAGTTCATCGTCTTCAAATAAAACTAGTTTTCTGGCTCTGTTCATAATTTTCACCAAGGTTTCGTAGTCTTCCTGAATGGTTTTTTGATCTTTTTCAAGCTTTTCGACGGCCGCTTCCAGCTGCTCGGTTTTAGACTGAAGTTCTTGGTTTTCCCGTTTTAAACGGTCATTTTCCATTTGCAGGGCGGAAGTTTGCTTTCCGCTGCCTTCATAGCTCTGCAGAAATTGAATGACGTCTGCCATTGTGAGCTCCGCCTTTTGGCTCGGCTGCTGAGGCGCCAGCAAATGTGATAAACTAGCTAACTCTTCCTTGAAGCTTTCATCGACATAAGGCATATGTTCGCCGGACATGACGGCTTGCCGATCCTCTTTTGGCGCTTCCGTTTGAACCGTCTCTTCGGCTGCGGTTTCCTGCATGATGTCCGCATCCGGTGCAGGCGGCTGGTATAATAGTTTCTTCTTGGCGGGCTGGCCGTTTCCGAGCGCGCGCATCCGCTGTTTCCGCTGTTTTTTGGCAAGCTGAAGCGCTTTTTCATATTGATGGCGGACGACGGCATTCCACCTGAATCCGCACGCTGCCGACGTTCTGTTTAATTTATCGCCTACCTCTTCAAAGGCGTTCAGCTGCGTGCTTCCTTCCCGAACGTGACGGAGCACGGTTTCCGCAAGCAGCAGGTCATTTTCCTCCGACCAGGCGTCCTGTCTTTGTTTTGTCAATGTTCTCAACCCCCAATATCTTTGATGGTATTAGAATGTCCAGATTGGAAAATATTTATACAAATTGGCTGAAAGAATGAGAGATACGCAGAGCCTTGCAGGATAAGATGAATCCTTGTACAATGAGATGTGATGTGATTTTTTTCGTTTTTAAAATTAAGATTTAACATAGAGGAACATTGAATGAAGGGAAGCGTACATCATGGCTAATGAATTCCGAGTGTGTGATGATTGCCAGGCCACCAATATTAAGACTTTGCTGCCGCGTTTGAAAGAAGCTGACCCGGATGCAAAAGTGGAGGTCGGATGTCAGTCATATTGCGGGCCCGGACGCAAAAAATCGTTTGCTTTCGTAAACAACCGCCCGCTGTCGGCGCCGACTGAGGACGAGCTGATTGAGAAAGTGAAAAAGAAGATCAAAAAGTAAATGTGTATTTTACGACAGCCTCGCCCGATGGGTCAGGCTTTTTTGCTTCAAAAAATCAATGACGGAAAACTGGAACAAAACGCCGGACAAATTCAAGGATGTTTTCAAATTACAGAGCCGATATAATAGAATCACGGCTAAAAAAAAGAGGGAATGACGATGGCGTATCCAAACGGAAAATTATCAGAAGAAAAAGTGTTTAAAGATCCCGTTCACCGCTATGTTCATGTGCGGGACAAGCTGATCTGGGATTTGATCGGCACCCGTGAATTTCAGCGGCTGCGCCGGACCAAACAGCTCGGTACGACGTATTTGACGTTTCACGGCGCGGAACACAGCCGTTTTAACCATTCTCTCGGCGTCTATGAGATTGTCAGACGAATGGTTGATGATGTTTTTAAAGGGCGTCCTGAATGGGATGACAATGAACGCGAACTCTGTCTCAGCGCCGCGCTTTTGCACGATTTGGGACATGGGCCGTTTTCGCATTCCTTTGAAAAGGTTTTTCATCTGGATCATGAAGACTATACGAGGGAAATCATTCTCGGCGACACCGAGGTGAATCAGGTTCTCAGAAAGGCGGGACCGGGATTTCCGCAGGATGTTGCTGAAGTCATTGCCAAAACATACAAAAACAAACAGGTGGTCAGCCTGATTTCGAGCCAGATTGACGCCGACAGGATGGATTACCTTCAGCGGGACGCATACTATACGGGCGTCAGCTACGGACATTTTGATATGGAACGGATTTTAAGGGTGATGCGTCCGCGAGAGGACCAGATCGTCATTAAGCAAAGCGGCATGCACGCCGTCGAAGACTATATTATGAGCCGCTATCAAATGTACTGGCAGGTGTATTTTCATCCCGTGACGAGAAGCGCTGAAGTCATTTTGACGAAAATTCTCCACCGTGCGAAGCAGCTCCATGAAGAAGGGTATATATTCACGCATGCTCCCGTTCATTTTTATTCCATTTTTGAAGGGAAGCTGACGCTTGCGGATTATCTGAAGCTTGATGAAGCCATCATTTTATATTATTTCCAGGCTTGGGAGGAAGAAGAGGACCCGATTCTGTCCGACTTGTGCCGCCGCTTCATTAACCGCCAGCTGTTTCAATATGCCGAATTTAACCCCAATGAGGAAATGTCGGCTTATTTTGAACTGACCGCTCTGTTTAAAGAGGCGGGAATTGATCCCAATTATTATTTAGTGGTCGATTCTTCATCGGATCTGCCGTATGATTTTTACCGGCCGGGTGAAGAGGAGGAGCGTCTGCCGATTCACTTGTTAACGCAGAACGGCCAGATCAAAGAGCTGTCCAGGCAGTCCGCCATTGTCGAATCCATTTCGGGCAAACGCCGGACGGACCATAAGCTCTACTATCCGAAGGACCTCATTTGTGACGATTCAGAAAACCCTGAAGCAAAATTAAAAATCCGGCAGCTGCTGGGACTGACATAAAAGGATTTTGGTAAAGAAGGAAAAGGAGATGTCGGGAATTTGTTGAAAGAACATGCAAAACTGATGAAGGTGTTCTCGGATTCTGGAGAAATCATCGGGCGGAAAAAGCTGCAGAAAATCATTTATATCGCGAAGAAAATGCAGTATCCTTTCTACGAAAAATATGATTTTCATTTTTACGGCCCGTATTCCGAAGAACTGACGCTTCGAATTGAAGAGCTGTGCAATCTTGGGTTTCTGGATGAGGTGAAGGAAAAAAAGGGCGGCTACTTTCAATACCGGTACTCGCTGACGGAGACGGGAGCCGAGTTTTTACATCATGCGGAGCTTACGATGCCGGATATGAAGAAGTACATCGACAGCGTCAACAGCCGCTCATCCCGGTTTCTGGAGCTGGTGTCTACGATTTTGTATTTTGACGGTCTTGAAGCTGAGGAAAAGAAAGAGAAAGTGTTTACGATAAAAAGCAAACAGAAATATACGGATGAAGAATATGATGAGGCGCTTCACTACATAGAAGAGCTGAAACACATTTGTTAAAGGCGATGGCTTTCGTCTTTTTTGATGAAAAAACCAGGCCGCGATAAAGCGGGCCTGGTTTTGTTTATTGTCTCAATTTGCTGTGCTTGTACGAATATAAAAAGTAAACGATGACGCCGATGATCAGCCAGACGGCAAAATAAAGCCACGTTTTCAGCGGCAGATTGACCATTAAAAACAAACAGCAGATAATGGCCAAAATCGGCAGTACGGGTACAAAAGGCACTTTAAATCCCCGCGGCAGATCCTTATGGGTGCGGCGCAGAATCAGCACGGACAGACTGACCATGGCAAATGTCAATAGCGCGCCGATGTTTGAGAGATCTGACAGCTCTTTCAGATCAACAAAACCCGCGATGCAGGCGCTGATCAGTCCGATCAGCCACGTATTAAAGATCGGCGCTCCCGATTTCTTTCCGACAATGGTAAAGACTTTCGGCAGCATTCCGTCTCTTGCCATCGCAAAAGATATACGGGTCGCCGCATATGTATGGGCGAGAACGACGGCCATCAGTCCGATCACCGCACCGGCAGCGATAACGCCCGCCACCGCGTTTTGTCCGACAGTCTGTAACACATAAGACATGGCTTCCGGCACATTAAGCTGTGAATACGGAACCATACCCGTCATGACGAGACAGACGATCACGTATACCAATGTACAGATCACCAGTGAACCGATAATACCGATCGGCAGGTTGCGCTGCGGTTTTTTGACTTCTTCAGCCGAAGCGGAAATCGCGTCAAACCCGAGAAACGCAAAAAAGACGGCAGAAGCCCCTGTAATCACGCCTTTGATTCCAAAAGGCATAAAAGGATGCCAATTGCCCGGCTTCACAAAAAAGCTTCCTGTGATGATAAACAGCAAAACAATTCCGATTTTTACGAGAACCATTACATTATTAAAGGTTTTGCTCTCCTTGGAGCCGCGTGACAGAACGACGGCAATTAATAGAGTAATGATGATGGCAGGAAGGTTGACGATGCCCCCCTGGCTCGGCACGTGCAGCAGACTGTCCGGCAAAGGCATGCCGATTTCGGCTAACAGATTATTAAAATAACTGGACCAGCCGCTTGCCACCGCCGACGCCGTCACCATATAAACGGATAAGAGCGTCCAGCCCATTAAATGGCCGACAATTTCTCCCATGGTGGTATAAGAGTAAATATAGGCGCTTCCGTAAACCGGGAGAACAGAAGCGATTTCGGCGTAACATAATGCTGCAAGGCTGCAGACAACGGCTGCAATGATAAAAGAAAAGATTACGGAAGGTCCGGCGTTTTTCGCGGCCGTAATGCCTGTAAGAACCATGACGCCCGTCCCGATGACGGCGCCGATGCCCAGTAATGTTAAATCAAATCCACCCATCGTTTTGGCAGTCTGCCTGTTTCTGCTTTGTTCAAGCAGCTGGGTGATGTCTTTTTTTTGTAGGATATTCCGCAACACGCATCCCTCCATCCAAAAGCAAAAGCCAAGAGGGACTCTTTGGCTTTTACCCGTGTCACATTCTGTGTAATCGACAATCCTGTGTTCTGTTTCCCCGTCTGTTCCGTTTCTTTTCCAGTCATATTGTCTGCCGCATCCGATCAGATTATCCTTTCTGTCAAACGCAGTCACCCTTAATGATTTTACCTGAATCATGTCTATAAAACCAGCATTGCATAAAAGGGATGGGTGAAAAAGTAGGAGATAATAGTCTGTATAGGGCAGGATAAAAGTTGCGGGCTTTCCGGCCGAAATTTTGACTTTCCCCGCGAGGTATCAGTAAAATGTAATAAAAAACAATCAAATGATGATGGATGCATCTTGAAATGGGGAGTTTCTGCATGGAGCACGATATATTGCAAGCAAATGTACTGGATTACGCGCTCACGAAATATTTAAAGAGCACGAAAAAGCTTGATGAGGCGACAATTCCGAAGAGTATAAACAATATCAGAGGATTTATTCTCAGGATTATTTACCGGCACGGCACGTGCACGATTAAAGATATATTGCAGGAAGTCACATTATCGCCTTCAGCCACGACAACCGCTCTGAATCATTTAGAAAAAGAAGGTTTCGTGGAAAGGTCGAGAAATAACGAAGACCGGCGCACGGTATGGATGACGCTTTCCGAATCGGGAAAAATGGCGGCCATGCAAATGATTGAAAACCGGCAGATGCTCATTGACGAGCTGTTCGAAGCATTGACAGAGGAAGAAAAGAACACCTTTTTCAGCCTCGTTGAAAAAGTAATGAAATAAGCCGGCCTGACATAGCAGCGCCGGCAGTTATCAAGGATTACTCCGTATCGCTGATCCGTTTGCCGGCGACGGCGTAATGATCCTTTCTCATTTCTTCAATCATGACAATGATCTTTTCTTCGGCTGCGCCTGTCGTTTCTTTTACGGCTTCTGTCACTTTTTCAACCAGATTCCGTTTTTGTTCATCTGTGCGGCCTTCAAGCATTTTAACGGTTACGAGCGGCATGGTGCTGATCCTCCTTTATCGTTTCCTCTCTTTGGAAGAGAGGTCACTTATAGTATACTGAATGAAGGACAATCTTGCATTTTTTAAAAAAGGGGATTTTTACATTTGGACAGATTTTTATATTATCCGCTGGAGCTTATGCCCTATGTCGTGATTACGCTGATCGTGGCATTTACGATGCATGAACTGGCGCACGCGTATGTCGCGTATCGGTTCGGAGACGATACCGCGGCGAGACAGGGCAGATTAACGCTCAATCCGATTAAACATCTTGATGTTTTCGGAACGATTCTAATTTTGGTCGCGGGTTTCGGCTGGGCCCGTCCGGTGCCGGTGAACCGCCGCGCCTTTAAAAGACCGCGGCTGGCGGGAGTGCTGGTTTCCGTCGCCGGGCCTGTAAGCAACCTGCTTCTTGCCTTTATCGGTTTCTTTTTGCTAGTGTTGATGCATGCTTACGGAATGGAGCTGCTTTCTGCATTCAGCATGGGGCTTGACCGCTTTTTCTCTATTTGGATTCAGCTGAATCTCGCGCTGTGTTTATTCAACCTGCTGCCGCTTCCTCCGCTTGACGGCTACCGGATTATTGAGGATCTCGTGCCGCCGCGGGTGCGCGCCAAAATGACTCAGTTTGAGAGCTACGGGATTATCGTGTTTCTCGTGCTGTTTGTGACACCGGTCGGCTCCTATGTCGTGTGGCCGCTGTTAAGCGAGGGGAGAGACTGGATTCTCAAGGTATTTGCCATTATATTTCAACCGCTTTTGTAGGAGGGTATTTTCATGGAAGAAAAAAAGAAGAAAACAATCGGATTTAATATTATTAAAAGTGATCCGACCGACGGACATGGCGGTTTTGGCGCCGGGGCGCTGAGCCTTGACAATATTTCTCCGGTATTTGTCGATGTGGAAGAGAAGGAAGCCTTCGTTGACATCGGCGCAATGCATGCCCGCAGTGTCGTTGAAAAAGGCATCAAATTCCTGCCGAACAAAGATGAAGTGCCGAACGGAAAACCGTACTGGCTCGTGTGGGTCACCATCGACAGAAAAGAAGAAGGCCCTTATTACGCGGGTGTGACGGCTTGTGAAATGACCGTGGACAGAAGTATCCGCAGAGGCTATAAGTCATTGCCGGAGCATGTGAATTTAATGGATAAATCAATGAAGCGCTGCATTGTCGTGGATAAAATGGACGCCAGCTCAAAGCAGGTGCTTGCTGAATTTCTGCAGAAGCATGACCAAGGGCTCTGGGAACGTTCATCCGATGAATTGAAAACAGGTCTGCTTCCGGAAGAAAAATAATTTGTGAACTTTTTGTGAACTTTATAAATATTTGCACTATTTTGCAATTGTACTGAGTAAACTGTTGATACAGAATCAGGACATGGAAAGTCCCGAGCCGAACCAAGACTCGGGGTTTTTCATGTTTACGCGGAGGTTTCATCATGTTCACCGTCTTTGAAATCGGGCCTTGGGTCATTGAAGCAGATGCGGCGGAAACGAGAAAACAATACGAAAAATCATGGCCTGATCCCTGCAATTGCGGGAGCTGCCGGAACTTTTCCGAGGCGGTGAATCTCCTTCCCGCCGAGAAAACAAGGCTGTTTACGCAGTTTGGGATTCGTCCGGCTGTCTGTCACGACTTGGGGGAGCATGGAAAGGAAAACGGCCTGCATCATTATGCGGGCAGCTATCCGATTGTCGGCAGGCTTAGGGAAGGCTGGCCGAAGTTTCATATCGAGTGGGCGGGAGACATCCGCTTTTCGTTTTCATTGCCGAGTACAACATTTTTTATACCGAAGGGTTTTCCTGACCCTATTATCCATCTCGACTTTTCACTCTTGCTCTCATGGGTGCTTGAGGAAGACGCGGATTAAAGCCCGGCGCGCAATGCACCGGGCTCAGTCTTTTTTGCCGAGCCACTTATCCCACCATTTTTTGCGCGGAGCTTCTTTGCGGGCGGGGGCGTGTTCCTTTTCTTTTTTAGACGGTTCCGGTCCGTAGCATACATCCGCGGGCTCAGTGCCTGCGATGAAATACGTATAATGCTTTGCGGCGCAGCCGGGTCCCGAAGTGTAGCCGGAAGCGGGGTCGATATAGACGCCCGTCACGCCCTTCGGCGGTTTAAGCGCTATTTCCGGTTCTCCTTCGAGCGCCTTCTCCATAAAGTCCGCCCAAATCGTCTTCGCATAGCTTTTTTCTTCTACTGAATCAATCGTGCTGCTTTTGTCATAGCCTGTCCATACACCGGCGGCAAGAGCCGGGTTAAAGCCGATCATCCAGCTGTCTGCGCTCGTCGTGCCTGATTTACCGCCATAGGTTCGGGTCAGCCGGTCAGAAATGGTGCGTCCCGTGACGGAAGTATAGCCGTTTAAATCCTGATCAAACATGCCCGTCATCATGCTCGCCGTCACAAAAGCGGCTTTTTTATCAAGCGTCTGCTGATGTCCGCGCGGCTGTTCATACAAGACGTTGCCGGCGGTATCCGTCACTTTTGTGATAAAGGAAGGGGTGATTTGTTTTCCCCCGTTTGCGAGCATCGCGTAGGCATTAACCATCTCAATCGGGCGCACGGGTTCAGTTCCGAGCGCCAGAGACGGAAGGGGCTTTAAATGTTCGCTGATGCCGAATTCCTTTGCCGCCGACACGAGCTTATTCATGCCGAGAAAGAGGTGGGTCTTCACGGCATAAATGTTGTCTGATAACGCAAGCGCCTGAAGCAGCGTAATCGGTTTATTGGCGTAGTAGCCGTTGTAATTGCTTGGAGAATAGGTATCTCCGTTGTCGTCAATCTGGAACTCTGTGGCTTCGCTTTTCATCAGCGTGACCGGTGTAAAGCCGCTTTGAATCGCTTTGTAGTACAAAAGCGGCTTGATCGTGGAAGCCGGCTGCCGTTTCGCCTGTGTCGCCCGGTCAAACGGGCTTTTTTCGTAGTCACGTCCGCCGAGAAGCGCAAGCACGCGCCCTGTTGCCGGATCAATCGCGGAAAAGCCGACCTGAATGTCAGAGCCGGTACGGATCGTATGTGCCACAGTGTTTTCCGCAATCCGCTGCATGCGCTTATCAAGCGTCGTATAAACACGCAATCCGCTCGTTGCCAGCTGTTCGCGCGTCATGCCGAGCTTTTTCCCGAGTTCTTTCATCGCATCATCGTAAAAATAAGGCGCCGTTTTCGCCGCGGTTCTGTTTTTCAGCGGCTGATAGGCAAGCGGCGTTTTCTTAAGCCTCTCCGCCTTTTCTTTTGAGATCATTTTTTGGCCGATCATCAGTCGGAGAATGGTTTCCTGGCGCTGTTTGGCCTTCTTTTCGCTGACATATGGCGAATAGCCGGACGGGCCTTTCGGTATGCCCGCCAAAAGCACGGCTTCCGCATCGTTCAGATCTTTGGCGTGTTTGCCGAAATACAGGCGCGAGGCGGCTTCAATTCCGTATGCGCCGTGGCCGTAATATATCGTATTTACATAACCTTCCAAAATCTCGTTTTTAGAATAGTTCTGTTCAAGGCGGATCGTGTAAAATGCTTCGTTCCATTTTCGTTTCCATGTCTTATCATGCTCAAGGTAGAGATTTCTCGCGTATTGCTGGGTGATGGTGCTTGCGCCCTGAACCTTGGCCATTGCCTTTATGTCAGCCAGCGCGGCGGCAGCCATCCGCCGGTAATCAAAACCGTGGTGATTGTAAAAGTTTTGATCCTCCACCGCAATGGCGGCCTGCACCGCTATCGGATTGATATCTTTTAACCGGACCCAGTAGCGCTTTTCCCCGAAATCGGTCTCACCTAGCTTTGAGCCGTCATTTGCATAAAGAATCGTAGACTGAGGAACCCGGACGGAGGGGGCCCCCTGCCATTTCGCTGCAAGAAGAACGGATGTGAAGCAGACGCCGGCCAGCATTCCGCCGATCAGTGTCAGAAAGATGCAGGCGCGGATGATTTTGAACGTGATTCTGAGCTGTTTTCCAGATGCTTTATCCACTTTTGGGAACCCCCTTTTTCATGATTCTATTATTATGTGAAAAAAGGGGGTTTTTTAAACATATCAAACCGGACACTTCTTTACTTTTTCCCCTCCATCCTCTATACTTTTTCCTTAGGTGAAAATGAGATTTTAACCGGAATAAAAGCGATACAGACGCTTACAATAAATGAAATAAGCCTTGAAAGGGAGATGACAATTGAGCGAGCTTTGGTATACGGAGAAGCAGACGAAGAATTTCGGCATTACATTAAAGGTGAAACAAACATTACATACGGAACAGACAGAATTCCAGCATCTGGAAATGGTGGAAACAGAAGAGTTCGGCAACATGCTGTTCTTAGACGGAATGGTCATGACTTCTGAAAAAGACGAATTCGTCTATCATGAAATGGTTGCGCACGTCCCGTTATTTACGCACCCGAATCCGGAAAACGTCCTCGTTGTCGGCGGCGGAGACGGCGGTGTCATCAGAGAGATTCTGAAGCACCCAAGCGTAAAAAAAGCGACGCTTGTCGACATTGACGGCAAGGTCATTGAATACTCTAAAAAATTCCTTCCGTCCATTGCGGGCAAGCTTGATGATCCGCGCGTCGACGTGAGAGTCGATGACGGTTTCATGCACATCGCGAAATCAGAGAATGAGTATGACGTCATCATGGTTGATTCAACAGAACCGGTCGGACCGGCCGTCAATCTGTTCTCAAAAGGCTTCTATGCCGGAATTTCCAAGGCGTTAAAAGAAGACGGCATCTTCGTCGCGCAGACGGACAACCCGTGGTTTACACCGGAACTGATTACAAACGTACAGCGTGACGTGAAAGAAATCTTCCCGATCACCCGTCTGTATACGGCTAATATCCCGACGTACCCGAGCGGCCTGTGGACATTTACGATCGGTTCTAAAAAGTACGATCCGCTTGAAGTGGAGGACAGCCGTTTCTTTGACATCGACACGAAATATTACACGAAAGAGCTTCACAAAGCGGCATTTGTTCTTCCGAAATTTGTGAGCGACTTAATCAAATAAAAACGTACGGCGCAGGAGCGAATCTTGCGCTTTTTTACAGGAAAGCGAGGGTTTTATCATGAGGTTTGATGAAGCATATTCAGGAAAAGTATTTATCGCAAGCCGCCCCGACTGGAAAGAGGCGGACGCCATCCTTTACGGCATGCCGATGGATTGGACGGTCAGCTACCGTCCGGGTTCGCGTTTCGGCCCGGGGAGAATCCGCGAGGTGTCTATCGGTCTTGAAGAATACAGCCCGTATCTCGACCGTGACTTGGCTGATTTGAATTTCTTTGATGCCGGCGACATTCCGCTTCCGTTCGGCAATCCGCAAAGAAGCCTTGATATGATTGAAGAATACGTGGACAGCATTTTAGAAAAAGGAAAGTTCCCGCTCGGCATGGGAGGGGAGCACCTTGTATCATGGCCTGTCATAAAAGCCATGTATAAGAAATTTCCGGACCTTGCCATCATTCATTTTGACGCGCACACCGACCTGCGCACGGATTATGAAGGCGAACCGCTTTCCCACTCTACTCCGATCCGCAAAGCGGCCGAGCTCATCGGGCCGCAAAACGTATTTTCATTCGGCATCCGTTCCGGAATGAAGGAAGAATTTGAATGGGCGAAAGAAAACGGCATGCACATTTCTAAGTTTGAAGTGCTTGAGCCGCTGAAAAAAGTGCTGCCGCAGCTTGCGGGACGCCCTGTTTATGTCACGATCGATATCGACGTGCTTGACCCCGCTCATGCGCCGGGAACGGGCACGGTTGACGCAGGAGGCATCACGTCTAAAGAATTGCTCGCGTCCATCCATGAAATCGCACGCTCAGAAGTCAACGTAAAAGGCGCCGACCTCGTAGAAGTCGCGCCGGTCTATGACCACTCAGAACAAACCGCAAACACGGCAAGCAAGATGATTCGTGAAATGCTGCTTGGGTTTGTGAAATAGAAAGAAGAAAACCCGGAATAACAGGGCAGAAGCAGCCTTTGTTCCGGGTTTTTTGTAATAAAAATTAAAACACTCGAGGGGATTGTCCCCGCAAACCTAAAATGAAATCTTTCATTATAAATTCAGATCATGGCGCGTTCAGAAACATGATAATGAGGAGTTAAGCTATTCATTATCCCTGCTGATACTAATATCGTACTCACAGCAAAACAGACTATAAGCAATTTATACTTCAATTTCATATAAATTCACTCCTCCTTCGATCTGCTGTCTGGCTTCTTCAACTTTTAAAAAGTAGACAGAAGCTTTTTTATACTCTTCTTTTGTGTAATAATATTTAGCTACATCAAGGGCTAATTCCTCAATATCAGCATACATCAATTTACTTTCAAGAAAATGCAGACAATCGTTTATTAATGTATCTCTTGGATCCGGCATATACAAATATTCCAAAAATTTAAATTTTTCCTCGTAAATTATATCATCTATTTCCTTACATATTGAGATACCTTTTTTATGATAATCGTACGCGTTATCTATATTTTCTAACTTAAAATAAATCTGAGTAAGTAAGAAGTAGGGCTGCGGAAGTGAATGACTCATTTGAGCTTTTGCAAAAACAGCTATTGCTTCTTTTAAATGGGGAATAGCCTCGACTTTATTGTTTTGATTATTATGGCATAAAGCGATGTTAAAAAGTGTTCTCCCCATTAATTGCGGCTGCTGCTCTAATTCAGCCAACGTATATGCCTTTTGAAAGTGGGAAATCGCGTGATCGTATTGCTTTACATCAAGATAATTAGCCCCAAATAAAGAATGGCACTGGGTTAATCTAATATTGTATTTTTTTTCATCTTTATAAATGAAATAAGCCTGCCGCGCATAATCCATCGATACATAAGTTTGTTTCATATAATAATAGACTTCTGACATTTTAAAGTAAAATTCAGCTTTTTCTATATGATCTTTAGCGTACGTCAGTTTGCTTTCAGCTTTCTTAAAAAACTGAATCGCTGAAAGATATTCACGGCATTCCAGCTCATACATCCCCCGGAAAAAATTAAAATAATAATCAAGACGTCCGGTCAGCCGGGCCTGCTTTTTATCAATATCCGCGAGCAGCTCCGATAGTCTCGGCTGTTCTTCTATCCGCTGCGATTCCAGCGGTTCGAGGTATTCGAGCATCAGATTGTGGCGGAATTCCATGAGAGAATAGTACAGATGTAGATCTTGATCATCTTCCAGGCCTGCAAGTTCTTCTTTGATTTCTCTCCGTAAGTACTCGGCGTCCGGGATGCTGAACCTTCGAATGTACATATACCATTCGTTGATTTTTTCTCCAACCGCTGAAGACGATAAAACACTCGCCACTATTCCGAATCCCTCCCTTCCACGTTATGTATATGACATATTTTATCATTTTCATTCGGAAGGATAGCGCAAAAATACCGCAAACTTTTCCCCGTTGACAAAGCCGTCCGCCGAAGGAACCGCATTTATCCCGCAGACCGGGATTTCCGGTTTTTTCATTTTCCTTAAAAATCATGTTTATCTTCAAAACCAATCAGCAAAGATGGTAAGATAGGAGGAAGCGGTTGAACTTTTTCCCTTGAAAACTTATACTATTCAGGTTAAGCGGGATGATGAAAAGGAAGTGTCAGCATGAGACAGGAGACACCAGTAGCCATTCATGTGCAATCATTCATACACAACGGCTCAGAAGAAGAGTCGGTTGAATTTACATCGAGTGGATTCTATTACGTGAGAAACGGCAAAACGTATCTTTCCTATCACGAAGAGCATGATTTGGGCAAGATTAAAACGGTCGTTAAGATCACAGAAAAAGAGATTCTCGTGATGAGATCGGGCGCCATCCAAATGAAACAGCGGTTCATTCCGGGGGCATCGACACTCACTCAATATAAACTGCCGTTCGGACAAATGGAGCTCCGTACGGAAACAAAAAACATACAAGCTGATGTCGGCGGTTCGGAAGGCTCCGTCAAAATGACATATAACATGACTGTAGGCGAAAACCAAGAACATGTACATAACATGACGATCCAATATAAGGAGGAAACAAAGGCATGAATATTGCGGAACAGATGAAGGACGTGCTGAAGGAAGAGATCAAAGCGGCCGTTCTGAAAGCGGGCCTGGCGGAAGAAAGCCAGATTCCAAGCGTACTGTTAGAAACGCCGAAAGAAAAAACACACGGTGATTATTCCACAAACATGGCGATGCAGCTGGCGAGAATCGCAAAAAAAGCGCCGCGACAAATCGCTGAGGAGATCGTGGCGTCATTTGATAAAGGCAAAGCTTCCATTGAAAAGATGGATATTGCGGGGCCCGGCTTTATCAACTTTTACATGAACAACAGCTACTTAACAAAACTGATTCCGTCCGTGCTTGAAGCGGGTGAACATTACGGAGAGACAAACATCGGGCAAGGCGAAAAGATTCAGGTCGAATTCGTATCAGCCAACCCGACGGGAGATCTTCACTTAGGCCATGCGCGCGGCGCGGCGGTAGGTGACGCGCTGTGCAGCGTGCTTTCTAAAGCGGGCTATGATGTGAGCCGCGAATACTATATTAATGATGCAGGCAACCAGATTAACAACCTGGCGCTTTCCGTTGAAGTCCGTTATTTTGAAGCGCTCGGTCTCGAGAAACCGATGCCGGAAGACGGCTACCGCGGCGAGGATATTATCGCCATCGGGAAAAAGCTTGCCGAAGATTTCGGCGACCGTTTCGTACATGAAGAGGAGAGCGAACGTCAGGCGTTTTTCCGTGAATACGGCTTAAAGTACGAGCTTGATAAACTTCGCTCCGACCTGGAAAATTTCCGCGTGCCGTTTGACGTATGGTATTCTGAAACGTCACTGTACGAAAACGGAAAAATTGATCAGGCGCTCGAGGCGCTTCGCGAAAAGGGCCATGTATACGAAGAGGACGGCGCGACATGGTTCCGCTCCACAACGTTCGGCGACGATAAAGACCGTGTGCTGATCAAAAAAGACGGTTCATACACTTATTTGCTGCCGGATATCGCATACCATAAAGACAAACTTGACCGCGGATTCGACAAGCTCATCAATGTATGGGGCGCGGATCACCACGGGTATATTCCGCGTATGAAAGCGGCAATTGAAGCGCTCGGTTACAAGAAAGGCACATTGGAAGTTGAGATCATTCAGCTCGTTCATTTATACAAAAACGGCGAAAAAATGAAGATGAGCAAACGTACGGGGAAAGCCGTAACGATGCGCGACTTGATTGAAGAAGTCGGCTTGGATGCCGTGCGTTATTTCTTCGCGATGCGCAGTGCTGATACGCACATGGATTTTGACTTGGATCTTGCCGTATCCACATCTAACGAAAACCCTGTGTATTATGCGCAATACGCACATGCACGTATTTGCAGCATGCTTCGCCAAGGGGAGGAGCAGGGACTTAAACCGGCGGCAGATCTTGATTTCAGCCATATTCAATCAGAAAAAGAATATGACCTGCTGAAAACGATCGGCGGCTTCCCTGAGGCAGTGGCAGAAGCGGCGGAAAAACGCATTCCTCACCGTGTCACAAACTATATTTATGATCTGGCTTCCGCTCTGCACAGCTTCTACAATGCGGAGAAAGTCATCGATCCGGAAAATAAAGAGAAGAGCCGCGCGCGTCTCGCTTTAATGAAGGCGACGCAAATTACGCTGAACAATGCGCTTCAGCTGATCGGCGTATCCGCTCCGGAAAAAATGTAATGATGATCAAAGGACAAAGTCTTCGGGCTTTGTTCTTTTTTTGTATATAAAGCGTGTGATGTAATTCACAATCCCGCACACTGAGTTTTTGTATGATAAGACTGATATTGAATCAGTGAAAGGGGCAAGCCGAATGATCAATCGTCAACATATTCAATTATCGTTGCAGTCATTAAGCTTAGTGGCAGGGTTTATGGTGTGGGTGCTGATTTCATCGCTCATTTCTCAAATGACATCAGATATTCATTTAAGCAAAGGCGAGATTTCATTGGTGACGGCGATTCCCGTTATTCTCGGATCGCTTCTCCGTATTCCTTTAGGATATTTAACGAACAGGTATGGCGCGCGGCTGATGTTTATGATCAGCTTCATCCTGCTTTTGTTTCCTGTATTTTGGATCAGTATCGCGGATTCTTTATTTGATTTAATCGCGGGCGGCTTTTTCTTAGGGATCGGAGGAGCGGTATTCTCCATCGGAGTGACGTCCCTGCCGAAATATTATCCGAAAGAAAAGCACGGTGTCGTCAATGGGATTTACGGTGCCGGAAACATCGGGACCGCCGTTACTACCTTTGCGGCGCCGGTTATCGCTCAAGCCGCGGGATGGAAAGCAACCGTGCAGATGTATCTTGTTTTGCTGGCTGTTTTCGCATTACTGCACGTTTTGTTCGGCGACCGGCATGAGAAGAAAGTCAAAGTTTCCATAAAGACACAAATGAAAGCCGTTTACCGAAATCATGTGCTGTGGATGTTGAGCCTGTTTTATTTTATTACGTTCGGCGCCTTTGTCGCCTTTACCATCTATCTTCCGAATTTTTTGGTTGAGCATTTTGGGCTGAGCCCTGCGGACGCCGGTTTGCGGACGGCCGGCTTTATTGCGGTCTCTACACTGCTCAGGCCTGTGGGGGGGTTTCTTGCAGATAAACTGAGCCCGCTCCGCATTATGATGTTCGTTTTCGCAGGGCTTACGCTGTCAGGCGTCATGCTGTCATTCTCCCCGACGATCGGCCTTTATGCGTTTGGATCGCTGACAGTGGCAGTCTGCTCAGGGATTGGAAACGGGACGGTATTTAAACTGGTGCCTTTCTACTTTTCGAAGCAAGCGGGGATTGCCAACGGTATTGTGTCTGCTATGGGCGGACTGGGCGGTTTTTTCCCTCCGCTGATTCTGGCAAGTGTATTTCAGGCAACAGGCCAATACGCGATCGGGTTTATGGCGCTTTCAGAGGTCGCGTTAGCCAGCTTTGTTCTTGTGATCTGGATGTATTGGCAGGAAAGAATGAAAACACATACGGAGAGAAACAGTCAGAGCCTCAATTCATAATGATCCATTCACAAGATTGTTAGTTTTTTCTGGGTGAGTGCAAATCAAGTCACGTTACAATATACATACGCAACGTGACTTTCTTCGAGGTGAGCTCATGAATATTCTCTCTGTCCGAAAATCTGATAAAGAACTTCTTTCCCGCGAACTGCATGAATTGCTGGAATCGATCAGTACGAAAAGGAAAATGAAAAAACACACTTATTTGTTTCAAGAAGGAATGGATGCAAAAGAGCTTTATCTGATTCAATCAGGACTCATTGAAATCGGCAAGCTGACGTCTGACGGAAAAGACCTGACGCTTAGAATCTGCCAAAAAAACGATATTGTCGGGGAATTGACGCTATTCACAGATGAGCCGAGATATATGCTCAGTGCGAAAGTGTTAGAGGATGGCGAGGTGCTCGTCATTAATAAAAACAAGCTGGAAAAGGAATTGATCCAAAACGGTGTTTTGACGTTTGAATTTATGAAATGGATGAGCACCCATCTTCGAAAAATCCAGTCCAAAATCAGGGACCTGCTTCTTCACGGCAAAAAGGGGGCGCTCTATTCCACCCTTATCCGCTTATCAAACAGCTACGGGGTGGAACGAAGCGACGGGATTCTGATTAACATTGTGCTGACAAATCAGGATTTGGCTAAGTTTTGCGCGGCGGCAAGGGAGAGCGTCAACCGCATGCTGGGAGACCTCCGCAAACAAGGGGTTATTTCGATAGACGAAACCGGAAAAATTATTTTGCACAAGCGGGACTATTTACGATGCGAGATCGAGTGTGAAAATTGTCCGCTTGAGATCTGCAATATTGACTGAAAAAACAAGGGCAGCCGGTGTCCTTGTTTTTCAGCTTGTGATACATATACACATGACGGCGAAAAAGAAGCTGGCATTTACGATTTCCAGAATGCCGATCGTTTTCACCGGCCAGTCTCTTCCGTGAAAAAACCAGGCCCGCAGACTGCTTGGGATAAAAGCGAGAAACGCCCAGCCTGCCCCGAGAAGAGCCGATAAAAAGGGGAGCAAGAGGTGATATCCCCATGACCAGTATGCAAAGGTTCTGTTTTTTCTCTCCCGTATGACCGACTTCACATAAAAAGAACTCCCGATAAAAAATAAAGCGGATTGTAAGAATAGAAACCAAGCCCAGCCGTCAAGGGTCCCCGTCCCCAGCCAGCAGCTCGCAAGCCCGCCTGAACAAAAGAACAGAACACCCGCAATATCATTCGTGAGCGCCCGCTCGTTTTTTCGGCGGGCATAATGCGTATGTATGAGAAACAGCGGCAATAAAAAAACGCCGATCCAGACGAGCTGCGGCTTATGAAAGACAGAAATGATCAAAAAGCAGCAGGCGGGAAAACCGTAATACCATATCCACTTTTGATAGGGCTGAAGCTGTTTCTTTTTCAAAGCGAGAGAAACGGGATAAACCGTCAAGTAAAGGAACAGCCAGCCCAAAAAGAGCGGAATATGCCAGAAAACCGGGCCTCCCTTGACCATGCCGAGTAAAAATGGAATCAGCAGCATCGCCCATGCGCCGTGCTGCTTCGGAATCATCGCCTTCATCGAAACCCTCCTTTTTATTTCATTATAAATGCAGACACTCTCCTGATAAGTGACTTTTATCATACAAGCTGTGAAATACATCACTGCCGCGCGGCCTCAATCGGGCTACACTAAAGCTATCCTTAGCACAGGAGGCTTTCCTATGAATCAGTGTGACTATTTATTATTTCTGAAACAACTTTCTATGTTTAATGAAGTGCCTCTGTCCATTGTCGAAACCTTGCTGAAAAACGGGACGTTTATCCGCGGCTCATCTGACCAATCTCCATCCTTTCTTCATTCACAATCCGTTTATATTGTATTAAAAGGCAATATCCGTTTTACGGACAGCAGGCTCCCTGAAGGGTCGCAAACCGTTGCGCTGTGGGAAAAAGGCGATGTGTTTCCGATTGATGAAAAAGGCGGGCTCTATTTATCGCCTTTTATCTCAGTCAATGCCTCACCGGATATTCTTGTACTTCATATTCCATATTCCGTATTTAAGCAAATGATGTCTTACCATCCGCGGCTGCAAATGAACTTTTTGGCGATGCTTCAGCAAAATGTCTTCTGTTCCTATCAGTTGTTTTTGCGGTATCTGCATACATCACAGGATGAAAACGCCGAACCCGGTTCTTAAACAGAACCGGTTTTTTTGATGACGCGGGCGTCCCCATATCGTTTGAAAATCCTTCCTGCTGCTCTGTGTGAACGTTTTGTGAAAAAAGCAGAGTGTGTGACATAGTTCACAAGGTGATGCGCCGTCTCTGTTTATAGTGTACATAGCATCACCTGACTCGGAAGGAGTGAACGATCATGAAGAAAAAGAAAATGAGTCCGTTGCTCAGGAGATTAAACTATTTTTCTCCTATCGAACATCATTCAAATCATCATAGCCAAACGACAAGCGAAGATCGTGATTGGGAGAATGTATACAGAAACAGATGGCAGTACGACAAAGTCGTTCGCTCCACCCACGGCGTCAACTGCACGGGTTCTTGCAGCTGGAATATTTATGTGAAAAACGGAATTGTCACGTGGGAAGGACAAAACTTGAATTATCCATCAACAGGCCCGGATATGCCTGATTTCGAACCGAGAGGCTGCCCGCGGGGGGCCAGTTTTTCTTGGTACATCTACAGCCCGCTCCGTGTGAAATATCCATATGTGCGCGGTGTGCTGATCAATTTGTGGCGGGAAGCATTGCAGGCGCATCAAAATCCGCTGGATGCTTGGAAATCGATCGTCGAAAATCCTGAAAAAGCGAAGTCCTATAAACAGGCAAGAGGGAAAGGCGGCTTTGTCCGCGCGGAATGGCCGGAAGTGCTGAAGCTGATTTCAGCCTCTCTGCTGTATACAGTGATGAAATACGGGCCTGACCGGAATGTCGGTTTTTCTCCGATTCCGGCGATGTCCATGATCAGCCATGCGTCAGGCTCGCGATTCATGTCGTTAATCGGCGGCCCAATGCTCAGTTTTTATGACTGGTATGCGGATCTTCCGCCGGCGTCCCCGCAAATTTGGGGCGACCAGACGGACGTTCCGGAGAGCAGTGATTGGTACAATTCAGGCTATATCATCACATGGGGCTCCAACGTTCCGTTAACGAGAACGCCTGATGCGCATTTTCTGGCGGAAGCCCGCTATAAAGGCGCCAAGGTCATTTCAATCAGCCCGGATTTTGCGGAATCCTCAAAGTTCGCAGATGACTGGCTGAGTATCCGCCAAGGGACTGACGGGGCGCTTGCGATGGCGATGGGTCACGTCATTTTGCAGGAATTTTACGTGAACCAAGAAACTGAACGTTTTATTGAGTACGCGAAGCAATACACCGATTTTCCATTCTTCGTCACTCTGTCAAAAGAGAACGGCGTGTATACAGCCGGGCGGTTTCTGCATGCGAAAGACATCGGGCGGCAGACAAAAAATGATCAGTGGAAGCCGGCGGTCTGGAATGAACAGACAGGTGCGTTTGCCATACCGCAAGGCACAATGGGCTCCCGCTGGGACGGGCAGCAGAAATGGAATCTGCACATGATCGATGAAGACACCGGGGAACCGATTGAACCGCGTCTCTCCGTGCTCGGAATAGAGGACGAAATCGGCTCAGTGCGCATTCCGTATTTTTCAAATGACGGAAACAAAGTGCTTGAGCGGAATCTTCCTATTAAAAAACTGGACCTGAATGGTGAAGAAACGTATGTCACGACCGTGTTTGACTTGATATTGGCCAACTACGGCGTGAACCGGAGCATCGGCGGACAATCAGCCGCATCCTATGATGATCCCCGTCCGTTCACACCTGCCTGGCAGGAACAGATCACGGGAATTAAAAGAGAAGCCGTTATACAGATTGCCAGGGAGTTTGCCCAAAATGCGATCGATACAGACGGCAGATCCATGATTATCGTAGGGGCGGGCATCAACCACTGGTTCAACTCCGACACGATTTACCGTGCGGTGTTAAATCTTGTTTTACTCGTAGGCGCCCAAGGCGTAAACGGCGGAGGCTGGGCCCATTACGTGGGGCAGGAAAAGCTCCGTCCGGCTGAAGGGTGGCAGACGATTGCAACCGCAAAGGACTGGGAAGGCGTGCCTAAACTGCAAAACGGCACCTCATTTTTCTACTTTGCAACAGATCAGTGGCGTTATGAGGACCAGCCGATCAGCGATTTGGCATCACCGATTGCTGCGTCATCCCGCTACAAGCATCACGCCGATTACAATGTGCTGGCGGCGCGATTAGGGTGGCTTCCGTCTTACCCGACATTCAATCAAAACGGCATTGATCTGTACAAAGAAGCTGAGAAGGCGGGGGCGGCGACACCTGAAGACGTAGGTGCGTACGTGGCCTCACGGCTTCAAGAGAAGAAACTGAAATTCGCGATTGAAGACCCTGACAATGAAGTGAATTTCCCAAGAAATCTCTTCGTATGGCGGGCAAATCTGATCTCAAGCTCAGGGAAAGGGCATGAATATTTTCTCAAGCATCTGCTGGGGACGACAAACGGTTTGATGAATGACGACAGCGACAGCATCCGCCCTGAAGAAATCAAATGGCGGGAGCAGGCGCCGGAAGGCAAGCTCGACTTGTTAATCAATCTCGACTTTCGAATGGCGGGTACGGCGCTGTATTCCGATATCGTGCTGCCGGCGGCGACATGGTATGAAAAACACGATCTCAGCAGCACGGATATGCACCCGTTCATTCATCCTTTCGCTCCGGCCATCTCGGCGCCGTGGGAATCGAGGTCAGACTGGGATATTTTTAAGGCACTGTCAAAAGCCGTTTCCGATCTGGCGGAAGAAGTCGAGATGGAGCCGGTGAAAGAAGTGGTTGCGACGCCGCTCCTCCATGACACCATGCAGGAATTGGCCCAGCCGTTCGGCAAAATCAATGACTGGAGCAAGGGCGAATGTGAAGCCATTCCGGGAAAAACGATGCCGAACATCCAAGTCGTTGAACGGGATTACAAACACATTTTTCATAAAATGACCGCGCTCGGCCCTCATACGGCTTTAAAACCGAGCGGAACAAAAGGGATGAGCTGGTCGATTGCGGATGAATATGAATCACTCAAACAGAGACTGGGAGAAACCGATTCAAACAGCGTTGCCAAAGGATGCCCGAATATAAGTGAAGCGAAGCAGGCGGCGGAAGCGATTTTAACCCTGTCGTCCACCTCAAATGGAAAAGTCGCCGTGAAAGCATGGGAATCGCTTGAACACATCACAAACCTGAAGCTGAAAGACCTGGCGGAAGAGCGCGAGGAAGAATGCTTTACGTTCGAGCAAATTACAGCCCAGCCGAAAACGGTCATCACCTCTCCGGCCTTTACCGGTTCAGAAAAAGGAGGGCGCAGGTATTCGCCGTTTACGACGAATGTGGAAAAATTAATTCCGTGGCGGACGCTGACCGGCAGACAATCCTATTATGTCGATCATGAACTGATGATGGAATTCGGTGAAACGATGGCGACATTTAAACCGATCCTCCAGCATCGTCCGTTCCTAAGCAAGCGGCCTGATCAAGAGGGCAAAGAAATCGTCCTCAATTATTTGACGCCGCATAATAAATGGTCCGTCCACAGCATGTATTTTGATTCTCTGCCGATGCTGACGCTGTTCCGCGGGGGGCCGACCGTGTGGATGAATAAAGATGACGCAAAGGACACGGATATCAAAGACAACGATTGGATTGAATGCTTCAACCGAAACGGCGTTGTCGTGGCGAGAGCGGTTTTGTCTCACCGGATTCCTAAAGGAATGGCGTTTATGCACCATGCCCAGGACCGCCACATCAACGTGCCCGGCACAAAACTGACGAATAACCGCGGAGGCACCCATAACAGCCCGACAAGGATTCACGTCAAGCCGACCCAGATGATCGGGGGCTACGCACAGCTCAGCTACGGCTTTAATTATTACGGTCCGACGGGGAATCAGCGCGATCTGAATGTCGTCATCCGCAAGCTGAAGGAGGTCGATTGGCTTGAAGATTAAAGCGCAGATCGGGATGGTCATGAATTTGGATAAATGCATCGGCTGCCACACGTGCAGCGTCACCTGCAAAAACACGTGGACAAATCGTTCCGGTGCGGAATATATGTATTTTAATAATGTAGAAACAAAGCCCGGCATCGGCTACCCGAAGCAATGGGAGGACCAGGACAAATATAAAGGCGGCTGGACGTTGAAAAAAGGAAAGCTCGAGCTGAAATCAGGCCCGAAAACAAACCGGCTTGCAGGCCTTTTCTATAACCCGAACCAGCCGACGATTGATGACTACTATGAACCTTGGAACTATGATTATGAAACATTAACAAACAGCCCGCAGAAAAAACACCAGCCGGTGGCGCGCCCGAAATCGTCCTTAACGGGGGATTTTATGAATATCGAATGGGGCCCGAACTGGGAGGATGATCTCGCGGGCGGGCATATTACGGGTCTTGAAGATCCAAACGTGCAAAAGATGGAGGAATCGATCAAAACAGAATTCGATGAGGTCTTTATGATGTATCTGCCGCGTATTTGCGAGCACTGCATCAATCCGGCGTGCGTGTCCTCCTGCCCGTCCGGCGCCATGTACAAACGCGAGGAGGACGGCATTGTGCTTGTGGATCAAAACGCATGCCGGTCATGGAGATATTGCGTCTCATCCTGTCCTTATAAAAAAGTCTATTTTAACTGGCAAACGAACAAAGCGGAAAAATGCACACTCTGCTTTCCGCGTTTGGAGGCGGGACTGCCGACTATTTGCTCTGAAACGTGTGTCGGCAGAATCCGCTATCTCGGCGTCATGCTGTATGACGCGGACAAAGTGGAGGAAGCGGCCTCCGTTGAAAACGAAAAGGATCTCTATCATTCCCAACTGGACGTTTTTCTTGATCCGAATGATCCTGAGATTGCCAAACTGGCAAAAGAACAAGGCATCCCGGCTGAATGGATAGAGGCTGCGCAGCAATCGCCGATCTATAAAATGATCATTGACTGGAAGATTGCGCTGCCGCTTCATCCTGAGTACCGCACGCTGCCGATGGTGTGGTACATTCCGCCGCTCAGCCCGATTATGAATCTCTTTGAAGGAAAAGGCAGCCGGCAAACGGCGGAAGCGATTTTTCCGGCTATCGACCAAATGAGAATTCCGATTGACTATTTGGCGCAGTTATTAACGGCCGGTGATACGGATCATATTCGGTCAACGTTAAAGAAAATGTCTGTCATGCGCCAGTATATGAGGGCGGTGCAGACGAATAAATCAATCGATCCGGAACTGATCTCCAGTGTCGGCTTAACAGAACAGCAAATTGAAGACATGTATCGGCTGCTGGCGATCGCCAAATATGATGACCGCTTTGTGATCCCGAGCAGCCATCGAGAAGAAGTGTCAGATTTATATGCTGAACAAGGGAGCTGCGGCTTATCATTTTCAGGCGGCCCGGGCTCTTGTTTCTAATTTTTCATAAATGAGGTGTAATAACATGAACACCACAGACCGGCAAATGACGTTCTCCGCTCTATCCACTCTTCTCTCTTATCCGGATGAAGAGTGGAGAGCCGAGATTCCCGATTGGAAGGCTCTTATCCATGACATCACCAATCAGCAAATCCGGGAGAAATTGCTGCACTTTTTAGAGGCGGCAGCCGGCTTTTCTCCGGAAGCGCTGATTGAACACTATGTGTATACGTTCGATTTCGGGAAAAAAACGAATATGTACGTCACCTACTTTAACTCAGGCGAGCAGAGAGAGCGCGGCATCGAATTGCTGCATTTAAAAAACACATACGAGCAATCCGGTTTCCTGCCGACAGAGAAAGAGCTGCCTGATTATCTGCCACTGATGCTGGAATTTGCTGCGGCTGCAGAAATTGAAGCAGCGAGAAGCGTGTTTGAAAAATACCTGTCCAATGTGAGAGAGCTGGCTTCCCGCCTCGAAAAAAATGACAGCATCTATGCTGAGCTGCTGCACGTGCTGCAGGCCGCACTGGGAAACATCGGCGTACGTGAAAGCATTGAAGAAGGGGCTGTTCAGGCATGAGCGGGCAGATTCTGTGGGGCGTGATGCCATACATTGTATTGACGATCTTTATCGGCGGCCATATTTACCGCTACCAGCATGACCAATTCGGCTGGACGGCGAAATCAAGCGAGCTGTTAGAAAAGAAAAAACTCGCGGCGGGCAGCACACTTTTTCACTGGGGACTGCTATGCGTTGTCGGCGGACATGTCATGGGAATTCTGATCCCGGAAGGCGTGTATGCTTCCCTTGGCATTTCCGAGCATATGTATCACAAAATGGCGATCGGCGCAGGCCTGCCGGCGGGGATTGCTGCATGTGCCGGACTTGTCATCCTGACGTACAGAAGGCTGTTTGACAAAAGAATCCGCAAAACTAGCTCGCCATCGGATATCCTGACGCTTATTCTGCTGCTGTTCATGATGCTGTCGGGCGTTGCGGCCACGTTCCTCAACATTGACTCGAAAGGATTTGATTACAGGGCAACAGTCGGGCCGTGGTTCAGGGAAATCGTTTTGTTCAGGCCTGACGCCTCTTTGATGGAGAGTGTCCCGCTATGGTTTAAGTGTCATATCATCATAGGGTACGTCGTTTTTATCCTCTGGCCGTTTACAAGATTGGTTCACGTGTTCAGCCTGCCCCTCAAGTATTTAACCCGCAGCTATGTTGTCTATCGGAAACGCACGTAAAAATCCCCCTGCAAGAGGGGGATTTTTTATGGTGAAAAAATAAAAACATAAGATATTTTCTGCCAAGGTAATGGCTGGGCGGCCGGGATTCCTGTTATGTTTTATTTGGAAATAACAGCAACAAAAGGAGAGTGAAGAATGAAGCGGATTTTCCTCATTTTAGCCGCCTGTCTGATGACAAGCGCCGGCGTCCTGACACTCAGACATTCTCATGTATTAACCGGCGGAACAGCGGGACTGTCACTAAGCCTGTCATACTTGTTTCATTCCTCGTTTGCGATGATCTTCTTTCTGATCAATATCCCGTTTTATATATTTTCTCTCATCAGAATGGGAATCAAATTTACTCTATCCACCGTTTTTGCAGTCACAGCGCTGACTCTGTTTACAGGCGCGGATCACTGGCTGCCGCCGGTCTCTGTTTCACCGCTTGCCGGGGCGATTTGCGGCGGGGCGCTGATCGGGTTCGGCCTGTCGCTCATGTTTTATCATCAGGCATCGCTCGGCGGCGCCAATATCCTCGCTTTATTTCTGCAAAAGCGCTGCGGATGGAATCCGGGTGCCGTTAATTTCCTCTTCGATTTTGGCGTCGTGCTGGTCGGCATTTTTTCCGTCGGGTTGCTGAAAGGGCTCTTCTCCTTAATGTCGATAGCGGTCACCGGTCTGATCATCGGCATCTTCAAAAATAAAATCAAAGGCAGCTGCTCGCTCAATCGGGCATTGCTTCAGAACATCTCACCCGGCCAATCACAAGAAGTATCATCATAAGCCTTTCCGCTCGTGCGGAGAGGCTTTTTCATATGTTTACAAGCCGGAAAACAGAGGGTATACAGAGATATCGGATCAGATGGGAGAGAGTCGGGATGCTGAAAAGGAGACTGGAATTTTGCTTTTTATATATGATGCTTATCGGAGCATATGTCATATGGTTTTTTCCGGTTTCCAGGCTTGAGTTTAACGGAGGGGTGCTTTGCTATGCAAGCATTATTTTGTTCAGCATCTATTCGTTAATTCTTGAAAACCGCACCTCGCAGCACACGCTGTTATGGATTCATATTCTTGTGTTTTTTCCGATCGCCGGGTACTTATTTTACCTTTTTTCCGGCCAGCTTTATGAAAAAGGCAAGCTGTTCAGGTCGAAACGGACATACAACCGGGAAAAGCTGAGAACGATATTTGATATGGAACAAACTCCCGATCTGTCCGGGCTGAAAGGAAATCAGAAGCGTTTCTTTCAATATTCAATCAAGGCGTCCCATATGAATATCAATACAAAAAGCAGGCTGAAGGTGCTTAAAAACGGGGATGAAACATTTCCGGAGCTGTTTGAGGCGCTCCGGGAGGCCGCGTCATTTATACATATTGAGTATTACATGTTCAAATCAGACATGCTCGGGCACAAGATGATGGACATCATGATGGAAAAGGCGCGTCAAGGCGTGGAAGTGCGGTTTTTGTTCGACGCGGCCGGCAGCCTGAAGCTGGCCGGAAAAGATATTAAAAAACTGAAACGCGCGGGCGTGAACATCGTCCCGTTTCTGCCGCTGAAATACGGTTTTTTCAACCAAAAATTCAATTTCAGAAATCACCGCAAGATCGTCATCGTTGACGGGAAAGTCGGTTTTGTCGGCGGGCTGAATGTCGGCAAGGAGTATATCGGCAAAGACCAAGATGTCGGCTTTTGGCGGGACACCCATATGAAAGTCGAAGGAGAAATCGTTCAGACGCTTCACAGCATTTTTATGCTTGATTGGGAATACGTTTCAGATGAGGTGCTGATTGATCAGAAAGCATATACCCGCCCGGTTGCGGCAGAAAGCGGCGGCGTCTATCAAGTCGTTCCGACAGGCCCCGATATGAAGGAGCGGATGAGCGATCTGTATTATGCCATGATAGCGGCGGCCGAATCGTCTGTATGGATCGCGACGCCTTATTTCGTGCCGAATGAGCCGATCCGCACAGCGCTAAAGGAGGCTGCTGCCAGGGGCGTCCGGGTGCGTGTCATGGTGCCGGAAACCAATGACGGATTTTTAACCCAGTACGCGACGAGATCGTATTTCCCCGAGCTTCTTCGCGAAGGAATCGAAGTCTATTCCTATCAAAAAGGCTTTATGCATCAAAAGGTGCTCATCACTGACGGAAACCTCGCCTCTGTCGGGACGGCGAATATGGACATGAGAAGCTTTCAGCTGAACTTTGAAGTCAATGTCTTTTTTACAGATCAAGAGGCGGTCAAAGATCTTGAAGCGCATTATCTGGAGGATATGAAGGAGTCTGAAAAAATCAGCCCCGTCCGTTTCTATAAGCGCACATTATGGGAAAGAACGAAGGAATCCTTCGCACGGTTATTTTCCGGCGTTTTATAAAAAACGCTTTTAAAACTCCTTGTGTATAGTATAATTGAGAAATATTATCATTAAGAACGAGGCACAAGGAGGACGGAATCGTGCTGCGACAATTTTTTTCTTATTATAAACCGTACAAGAAGCTGTTTTTTCTCGACTTCTTTTCTGCCATCGCCGGCGGATTGATGGAGCTGAGTTTTCCTCTGATTGTCAATTACTTTATCGATACATTGCTCCCGGGGCGGGATTGGAGTCTGATTATTTTGACTTCCGCTGCTTTATTCGGGGTGTACGCCCTCAGCTCGGCGCTTCAGTATGTTGTGACATATTGGGGCCATATGCTCGGCATTAACATTGAAACCGATATGCGGAAAAAGCTTTTTGACCATCTGCAAAAGCTTTCGTTCAAATTTTACGATAACAACAAAACGGGCAGTTTAATGTCCAAGCTCACCAATGATTTGATGTATATCGGAGAAACCGCCCACCACGGGCCTGAAGACCTGTTTATCGCGATCATGACGATTTTGGGCGCGTTCGGTGTGATGCTGTTCATTAACTGGCAGCTCGCTCTGTTGACCTTTATCATTATGCCGGTCGTCATTTGGCTTGCTTTGTATTTTAATAAAAAAATGACCTCTGCGTTTACAAAACTGAACAAAGACGTCGGAGACTTCAGCGCGAGGGTTGAAAACAATATCGGCGGCATCCGTCTTGTTCAGGCTTTCAGCAATGAAGCGTTTGAAACGCAGCGGTTTGATGTGAACAATCAGCGTTTCCGCAAAACAAAGCTGACGTCTTATAAAATCATGGCGAAAAACGGCTCGATCAGTTACATGCTGACAAGATTCGTCACGCTGTTCGTCCTGTTGTGCGGGACATGGTTCGTGATCCGCGGATCGCTATCTTACGGGGAATTTGTCGCTTTTGTGCTGCTGACGAACGTTCTGTTCCGTCCGATTGATAAAATCAATGCGATTATTGAGATGTATCCGAGAGGCATTGCCGGTTTTAAAAGCTTTATGGAGATACTGAAAACGGAGCCTGATATCAAGGACGCCCCGAACGCGAGACATGTGTCCGGTTTAAAAGGGAATATCCGCTATGAACAGGTGTCGTTCGGTTACGAAGAAAACAGTCCGGTTCTGTCGGGAATCAATTTGTCCATTCATGCCGGGGAGACAGTCGCATTCGTCGGGCCTTCGGGAGCGGGAAAATCAACGCTGACAAGTCTGCTGCCGCGCTTTTATGAGCCGTCTGAAGGCGTGATTTCCATCGACGGCATCGATATTAAGGACATGACGCTGTCATCATTGCGCGGACAAATCGGCGTCGTCCAGCAGGATGTCTTTCTGTTTTCCGGCACATTGCGGGAAAACATTGCTTACGGGCGGCTCGATGCGTCTGAGGAAGAAATCTGGCAGGCCGTCCGCCAGGCGCATTTAGAGGACTTGGTAAACGGGTATCCCGACGGTTTAAACACGGTGATCGGCGAGCGCGGCGTGAAACTGTCAGGCGGGCAGAAGCAGCGGCTTTCCATCGCCAGAATGTTTTTGAAAAACCCGTCGATCTTAATTTTAGACGAGGCTACATCAGCCCTCGATACAGAAACGGAAGCCGCCATTCAAAAATCGCTGCAAGAGCTGTCTGAAGGACGCACAACGCTTGTGATCGCCCATCGGCTGGCTACGATTAAGGATGCGGACCGGATCGTCGTCGTCACGAAAGAAGGCATCGCTGAACAAGGTCATCATAAGGAACTGCTGGAATCCGGCGGCATGTACCAGAGACTTCATCAGGCGCAATTCGGCGAGCTGATACATCAATAAAAGAAAAAGGATAGACAAAAGGGGCCGAGCAGCCTCCTGTCTATCCTTTTTTTATGTAGTCCGTATTTAATGGGCTTCTTTTTGCGCAGGTTCGATGATATGTTTGAAACGGTCAATGAGCTGCACCGCTTTCTTTCCTTCCACTACAATTAAATATTCTTGTTCTTTATGCGCCATTCTGAACGTTTCCAGTTCGATGATGTCTTTGATTTTGCACATCGTTTTTTTAGAGTAGATATACAGCTCGTGGCCTCCCGTGTGGCAAAGCTGATAAAGCTGAAGCATGTTTCGTAAAGTGAACTTCTTAGCGGCTATTTTCAAAGATGTTATATTTTTCATATGTTTTCTCCTCCGTCTGATGATCTGTTATTTCGGAAATTCCCCATATAAACCGGTGATAAACCTGGTTATGCTTTCCACCTCAGCACGCCGCCCGCCAGGCGTTTGACTCCGCGGATGGCGCTTAATTCTTCGACGAGCCGGAGCAGCGCCCGGTCTTTCTCTTTCGCCTCAATCATAAAGTCGATGTCCGTCTCCCATTGTCTGAACCGCTCCAGCACCGGCAGGATAAAATTCGCATCCACATAGTCCGCATGACTGCGTACGGCTGCTTCTGATTTTGGCGAAGAGAGGTGGACCTTCGGCTTTAAGCCGATCCGCTGCCACGTTTTCATCATCCGCGGGAGAATGTCATCTAAATCAGCGTCATCGGCCGGATTGGCGTAAAAATGATGATAATCAAACACAAACGGAATGCCCTCTTGTTCACATACACTGAGTGTTTCTTCAGATGTATACGTTTTATCATCGTTTTCCAAAGTCATCCGCTGTTTGATGACATCGGGGAGTTCTTTCAGATTCATGCTGAAACGGTCAAGCGCGCTTTGTTTGTCACCGTAAGCGCCTCCGACATGGATATTAATGACGGAGCGGTCCGCGATGCCCATGGCGTCCAGCATGTCATAATGATAGGCCATATCCTTGACCGCATTAGCGGTAATGTCCCGTTTCGGGCTTGTGAAAAGGGTGAATTGGTTCGGGTGAAAGCTCGTTCTGAGATCATATTTTCTGACCAGCCCGCCGATCTCACGGAACTCCTGGCGAAACGGCGTGACAAAATCCCACAGTACATCCGGGTGCGTGGCGAGCGGCACAATCGAGCTTGAGAACCTGTACAAAGGGATGCCGTGTCCGACCGCATAGTGGAGGGTGCGCAGCGTATTGGTAAGATTTGCTTTCGTCACAGAAAGCAGGGCCTCTTTCCGCTCGCCGGGTGAAAGTTTTGTATAGCGCGCATATGTTAAGGTTTTGGCGGGGGATGCGTCCCAAAGGCACATGGCGTTTGAAACGAAACCGAATCTGAACAGCATATGGTTTCTCCTTTATAAAAAATAAGATATGGCTTTTCCCAGCCATGCTGCAGGAAGCTGTCTGACGGAGCGCTGTTTCACTTTTTCTAATGTGAGAAGCTCGGATTTTTCGATGTCCTGCTTTATGGTTGAGAGCACTTCTTCCGTAAAGGCCTCATCATTAATGATGACATTCACTTCCTCATTCAAGAACAGGCTCCGTTTATCAAAATTCGGCGTACCGATAATGCTGATGCGGTCGTCTATAATGAAGGCTTTGACGTGATAAAAGCCTTGATAATACCGGTAGATGAGACAGCCGGCTTTCAAAAGCTCGGGATAATAGGTAAACGCCGTTTCCCGAACGAGCGGATGGTCTGACTTCATCGGCACGATCAAAGTGACTTTGACGCCTTTTCGGCAGGCTGCAATAAGCGCTGCCTGAAGCCTTTTGCTCGGTACATAATAAGGCGTGCCGATCACGATGTTTTTTTCTGCTTTAAGGATGCAGGTTTCATAATGCGATTCAAGCGAAAAACCGTCCGACGCATATGTCCTATGAGAGATATTCCCTTCCGGCAACGGCGGATAAACCTCGGGTGACTCGGGTGTTTTTCCGGTGTTTCGTTTCAGGTCGCTTAAAAAAAGAGTCTGGAGATCCGCCGTGCCTTCGCCGGTCATCCGCAGATGATAATCCTCCCAGTTTCCGAACTTCGCTTTTTTGCCGAGATACTCTTCCGCGATGTTGAATCCGCCTACATAGCCGATTTTGCCGTCAATGACGGTTATTTTCCGGTGATTCCGTTTTTGCAGCTTGAAAAAAAGAAACGGAAATCCGGGTTTGTTCAGAAAATGAACGTGAACGCCGGCTTTTTCCATCGTTTGAATAGAAGGCTTTTTCACTTGGCGGCTGCCCGCCCAATCAAGCAGCAGATATACGGAGACGCCGGCCTGCGCCTTTTCTTTCAATAAATGAAACATATCATGGCAGACTTGGTCGTTCTTCATAATAAAAAACATCATATGAATAGAAGAGACGGCTTGGCGGATATCGGCCGTCATTTGCTGCACCAGCTCGCCGCCGCAGTGAATGAGTCTGATATCACTCTTTTTCGGATCAAAAACGGGCTCATACGCCTGTTTTTTGTACGCCGCCCGGCCAAGCAGCATATCAAGCAGCATAAGTGCGATTAATATGATAAAAATGACAAGCAATACAACAAAGATCTTCATATCGACACTCCTTTCCTAAGTATCCATAGTGTGCCCTGAGAATGCGAATTTAACCATTGACTGAACACTCATTCATTATTTATGATAAAGTAAAGATATGACAATGAAGAGGGGAATCAGAACAAAGGGGGAGACAAGATGAACGCTTTTCTCATGGTAAACGCGCTGCTGTTCTTAGCTGTAACCGCTTACGCCGTTTATTTATTCGTTTACCTGATCAGAACGAGGATCGCTTATATTAAGCTCGGCCAAAGGGAAGAATTTGATAAACGCCTGAAAGAACGTCTTCAGAAGATATGGGTGAATGTGTTCGGACAGAAAAAACTGCTGAAAGATAAAAAGAGCGGCATCATCCACGTTCTGTTTTTTTACGGTTTTATACTCGTTCAGTTCGGCGCAATTGATTTTATTCTGAAAGGGCTGCTTCCTGACCGTCATCTGCCGTTCGGTCCGGTTTATCCGGCGTTTACCTTTTTTCAGGAAATCGTCACGTTTCTTATTTTAATCGCCGTAGTCTGGGCGTTTTACCGGCGCTACATTGAAAAACTCGTCAGACTGAAACGCGGGTTTAAAGCGGGGCTTGTCCTGCTGTTTATCGGCGGACTGATGGTGACGGTGCTTCTCGGGAACGCCATGAACCTTTTATGGCACGATCATTCTCTGTCTTGGACGGAACCGATCGCTTCCTCCATTGCGTTTGTGCTCGGCGGTCTTTCAGCGCCGGCGGCCGCCGCCGTGTTTTATGTTTCATGGTGGCTTCATCTGTTGTTTTTGCTCAGCTTTTTAGTGTACGTGCCGCAATCAAAGCATGCGCACTTAATTGCGGGTCCGGCGAATGTGTTCCTCAGCAGGCTTGATTCAAAAGGAAAGCTGGAAAAAATCGATTTCACCGATGAGACGAAAGAAAGCTACGGCGTCGGAAAGATTGAAGACTTCCGCCGTTCTCAGCTTGTCGATCTTTACGCCTGCGTCGAATGCGGCCGCTGTACAAATATGTGTCCGGCCTCCGGTACGGGCAAGATGCTCTCGCCGATGGACCTCATTTTAAAGCTCAGAGACCATTTGACGGAAAAAGGCGCTGCCGTGACGTCAAAATCTCCGTGGGTGCCCGCGCCCGTTTTTCAGCACACGAAAGCGAATCAGCTCGCCGCGGCTTCCTCAGGGGGAGGATCACGTGAAGCGGCGGCATCCATTGATTACAACCCGAGCTTAATCGGCGAGGTCATCACGGAAGAGGAGATTTGGGCGTGCACCACTTGCCGCAACTGTGAAGATCAATGTCCGGTCATGAATGAACACGTTGATAAAATTATCGATCTGCGCCGCTATCTTGTGCTTACGGAAGGGAAGATGGACAGCGACGCGCAGCGGGCCATGACAAGCATTGAAAGACAGGGAAACCCGTGGGGCTTAAACCGGAAAGAGCGGGAGAACTGGCGGGAGCAGGCTGATACAGAGATTCCGACAGTGAAAGAAATGAAAAAACAAGACAAAGAGTTCGACTATTTGTTTTGGGTAGGCTCAATGGGTTCCTACGATAACAGGAGCCAAAAGATTGCCGTCTCATTTGCAAAGCTGCTTAATGAAGCGGGCGTATCCTTTGCGATTCTCGGCAATAAGGAAAAAAACTCAGGCGATACGCCGCGCCGTTTGGGCAACGAGTTTCTGTTCCAAGAGCTGGCGGAACACAACATCGGCGAATTTGAAAAACACGGAATCAAAAAAATCGTCACGATTGATCCGCACGCCTATAATATGTTCAAAAATGAATATCCTGATTTCGGATTCCGGGCCGAAGTCTATCACCATACTGAATTATTAGCCGAGCTTGTGTCACAGGGGAAACTAAAACCGCTTCACCCGGTGAATGAAACGATTACCTTCCATGACTCGTGCTATTTAGGAAGATACAATGAAGTGTATGAGCCGCCGAGAGCGATCTTAAAAGCCATACCGGGCGTTCAATTGAAGGAAATGGAGCGCAGCCGCGAAAACGGGATGTGCTGCGGCGCCGGGGGAGGGCTCATGTGGATGGAAGAAGAAACGGGAGCGAGAATCAACACGGCCCGGACTGAGCAGGCGCTTTCTGTCAGTCCGACGGTCATCAGCTCCGGATGTCCTTACTGTCTGACTATGCTCGGTGACGGTACGAAAGCGAAAGAAGCCGAAGACGCGATCGGCACTTATGATGTCAGTGAATTGCTCGCCATGTCTGTATTCGGCGCTGAAAAACAAGAGTCTTTATAGAAAGAAGCGGGCCGCCGGCGCATATGCCGGCGGCTTTGTTTTCGCACATCAGCCGATTTATGAAGGGACGGCTCTAAAATTTCTTAAATTACGCTGTTAAGGGTAGCATATTCTGTTTTAATTTGTTTATAATGAGAGGTATGGTTTATGAACAAAACAATACAAATTCGTTCTTATTATAGGATAGAAACAGATACATATAAGTAATAGAAAGGGAGTGTCCGACCTTGAGTATCAAACAATATTCTCAGGAACAGCTGAAGCAGATGGCTTTAGTTGAAATCGCTCACGAAATTTTCTCAGAACATAAAAAACCGGTTCCGTTCCAGGAGCTGCTGAATGAAATGATCTCCTTGCTCGGTGTTACGAAAGAGGAACTGGGCGACCGTATCGCCCAATTTTATACAGACCTGAACATTGACGGCCGCTTTATTGCTCTGTCAGACCAGACGTGGGGGCTTCGCAGCTGGTATCCGTACGATCAGCTGGACGAAGAAACACAGCCGACTGTAAAAGCGAAAAAGAAAAAAGCGAAAAAAGTCGTTGAGGAAGATCTCGACCTTGATGAATTCGAGGAAGTTGATGAAGATGACATCGATCTCGATGAAATGGAAGAAGATATTGACCTTGACGCAGACAGCTTTGACGACGAAGATGTCGATGAAGAAGATGACGACGAGCTTGAGATCGAAGACGAGATGATTGAAGAAGATGAGGAAGATTATGATGATGAGGATCGCAAAGACTGATTTTATATCGGCAAAACGATCTTGACTTTCATTGTCGAACTATGTAGTATGTATTTTGGGCTCTTCAAAAAGAAGAGAATTCATAAGAGTGCTACGCTCCCTTTCAAGAAATTGAAAGGGAGCTTTCTTATTTTCATCTCCCAAATTCTTTTACACATCATTTGTTTTTAGTGAAATGATTTTCTATAAAACGGCACATTTTAAGGAATGTAGCGCAGACCGAAGAGAGGAGCAAACGAAATGACGAAATATATTTTTGTAACCGGGGGAGTTGTATCATCACTCGGAAAAGGAATTGTGGCTGCATCACTTGGCCGCCTTTTGAAAAACAGAGGCATGAGCGTCACTATCCAAAAATTTGACCCTTATATCAACGTTGACCCGGGAACGATGAGTCCGTACCAGCACGGTGAGGTATTCGTTACCGATGACGGCGCTGAGACTGACCTTGACTTAGGGCATTATGAGCGTTTCATTGACATTAATCTGAACAGATTCAGCAACGTGACGACCGGTAAAATCTATTCTGCCGTATTGAAAAAAGAGCGCCGCGGGGACTACCTCGGCGGAACGGTTCAGGTCATTCCGCACATCACAAATGAACTGAAAGACCGCGTGTACCGTGCAGGCAAAGAAACAAACGCAGATGTAGTCATTACTGAGATCGGCGGAACAGTGGGAGACATCGAATCCCTTCCGTTCCTTGAAGCCATCCGTCAAATGAAAAGCGACATCGGCCATGAAAACGTGATGTACATTCACTGTACGCTTGTTCCGTACATCAAAGCGGCGGGCGAGCTGAAAACAAAACCGACGCAGCACAGCGTAAAAGAGCTGAGAAGCCTCGGTATTCAGCCTAATATCATCGTCGTGCGCACGGAAATGCCGATTTCTCAAGATATGAAAGATAAAATCGCGCTCTTCTGCGATATTGACACGAAAGCGGTCATCGAGTGCGAAGATGCGGACAACCTTTACTCCATCCCGCTTAACCTTCAGGAGCAGGGACTCGATAAGCTTGTCTGCGATCATATGAAATTAGAATGCAAAGACCCGGATATGACGGAATGGAAAGACCTTGTCACGAAAGTGAAAAACTTGTCTAAAACCATTACAATCAGCCTCGTCGGTAAATACGTCGAGCTTCAGGACGCTTACATTTCAGTCGTTGAATCACTGCGCCACGCCGGCTATGCGTTTGACGCTGATGTGAAGATCAAATGGATTAACGCCGAAGAAGTGACAGAAAGCAATATTCAAGAGCTGACTGGCGGCACAGACGGAATCATCGTGCCCGGCGGTTTCGGAGACCGCGGCGTAGAAGGGAAAATCATCGCCGCCAAGTATGCGCGTGAGAATAAAATTCCGTTCTTCGGCATCTGCCTCGGTATGCAGATTGCATCCATTGAATATGCGCGAAACGTATTAGGTCTGGAAGGGGCTCATTCTGCGGAGATCGATCCGTCCACTCCTTATCCGATCATCGACCTTCTGCCAGAACAAAAAGATGTCGAGGATCTTGGAGGAACGCTTCGTCTCGGACTGTACCCTTGTAAGCTTCAGGAAGACACGAAAGCCTTCGAAGCGTATGCGGATGAAGTGGTATACGAACGCCACCGCCACCGTTATGAATTCAACAACGAATACAGACAGCAAATGGAAGAGAACGGTTTTGTGTTCTCAGGCACAAGCCCTGACGGCCGTCTTGTGGAAATCATCGAGCTGAAAGACCATCCTTGGTATGTCGCTTGCCAGTTCCACCCTGAGTTCAAATCAAGACCGACAAGACCTCAGCCTTTATTCAAAGACTTTATCGGCGCTTCCGTACAAGCTGCAGAACAGAAGTAATAAAAAAAGACTTGCCTCCTTTAAAAGCGGCAAGTCTTTTTTCTGCATCAGGTATATTCCTGCATCATTTCCTTTAATGTAAAGGACAGTGCGTGATAGACATACAGGCCTGTCATTAATGAAGGAAAGCCGTATCTTGTCCCGTCTTCATCAGGCAGAAGCGGCATTTTTAATTTGCTGTCAATATGAACATCACAAAATTCCTCAATCCCGGTTTGATCTTTGATGACAGGAGATACGCCAACGAGGCCGATCCCTTTTTCATAAAGCTTTTGAGCCAGCGCCTGTTCTTCAGCCGTGCCCGGACCTGAACAAAACATCAGCACCCTGTCGCTTTCTGTAATCGAATCAGCTGTATCCGGAAACGCTTTGACGGAAGGCATCGGTTCTGAGCCGAGTTCCGCCTCGCACAAAATGCCCTGCATCTCATTTGCGCCGTATAAATAAATGGTATGACCGCTGACGGCTGCCTGCGCCAGCAGGCGCGCGCCGTCTTCTATTGCTTCGGATTCCTTATCCTGAATGCGGGAAAAAATGCCTGCAAGCTGTGTCGTAAATATCTTTAACATGAGTGAAACCTCCTTTACACATACAAGAACAGTATACAACAAAAGAGAAAATGCTCAGAAAATGTCGGAAAGTAGACTATTATAATTAAAGGAAATGTGAAAATCAAACAGAATACATAAACAACTGCTTCCTTTTGACGAAAATGATAATATTGGGGTGTAAAATGATGAATGAAAAGATTTTAATCGTAGATGACCAATACGGTATACGCATATTGCTCAATGAAGTGTTTCATAAAGAAGGGTACCAGACGTTTCAGGCCGCCAACGGCATACAGGCGCTGGACATCGTAACGAAAGAACGGCCCGATCTCGTGCTTTTAGATATGAAAATCCCCGGCATGGACGGAATCGAAATTCTCAAGCGCATGAAGATGATTGACGAATCCATCCGCGTCATTATCATGACCGCTTACGGAGAACTCGATATGATTAAGGAATCAAAAGAGCTCGGAGCGCTGACCCATTTTGCGAAACCTTTTGACATTGATGAGATCAGAGACGCGGTGAAAAAATATTTACCTCTAAAATCGAATTAATAAAATTAGAAACAATTATGTCATTGTGTTGCCGATTTGTCGAAAAGTTGGTATCCTAGAGATGGAGAAAAAGCGATCTGTTGTTTTACATATGACAGGTTTTTATGGTCATGCTATAGGTGGAAAGCTTTTTTCGAGAAGAAGCAAATCAGGCTACATAAGGAGGACTTTCGACATGCCTTTAGTTTCAATGACGGAAATGTTGAATACAGCTAAAGAAAAAGGATATGCTGTTGGACAATTTAACTTAAATAACCTTGAGTTCACTCAAGCTATTTTACAAGCAGCAGAAGAGGAAAAATCCCCGGTTATTCTTGGTGTTTCAGAAGGCGCGGGACGCTACATGGGCGGCTTCAAAACAGTGGTTGCCATGGTTAAAGCTCTTATGGAAGAATACAAAGTGACAGTTCCTGTCGCCATTCACTTAGACCACGGTTCAAGCTTTGAATCTTGTGCGAAAGCGATTCATGCAGGTTTCACTTCTGTAATGATCGACGCATCTCACCACCCGTTTGAGGAAAACGTAGCAACTACAGCTAAAGTGGTTGAGCTTGCTCATTTCCACGGCGTTTCAGTTGAAGCTGAGCTTGGAACTGTAGGCGGACAGGAAGATGACGTGATCGCTGAAGGCGTAATCTATGCTGACCCTAAAGAGTGTCAAGAACTTGTAGAGCGCACTGGCATCGACTGCCTTGCACCTGCACTGGGTTCTGTTCACGGCCCTTACAAAGGCGAGCCGAACCTCGGTTTCAAAGAAATGGAAGATATCGGAAAATCAACCGGCCTTCCGTTAGTACTTCACGGCGGTACAGGAATTCCGACTGCCGACATTAAAAAATCAATCTCACTTGGTACGGCTAAAATCAACGTAAACACTGAAAACCAAATTTCTTCTGCAAAAGCTGTCCGCGAAACATTGGCAGCTAAGCCGAACGAATACGATCCTCGTAAATATCTTGGACCTGCTCGTGAAGCGATCAAAGAAACGGTTATCGGCAAAATGCGTGAGTTCGGTTCTTCAAACCAAGCTTAATCCAATGTAACATCCATAAACCGCCTGACAGCATTGACAGGCGGTTTTATGTCTTACCTTTAGAAAGCGCAATCATGTTTTACAGTTCTGAAAATTTATTACTGGGGAGGCTTTCCTTATGTTATTTTTCATTGATACAGCAAACATTGACGAGATTAAAGAAGCTTATGAACTTGGCGTTCTTGCCGGAGTTACGACAAACCCTAGTTTAGTGGCGAAAGAAGCTGACGTGTCTTTCCATGACAGACTTCGTGAGATTACGGAAGTCGTGAGCGGATCAGTAAGCGCGGAAGTCATTTCCCTGAATGCTGAAGAGATGATTGAAGAAGGTAAAGAACTTGCGAAAATCGCACCGAATATCACGGTGAAAATCCCGATGACGTCTGAAGGGTTAAAAGCCGTAAAAGCGCTGAGCGACCTGAACATTAAAACAAACGTAACGCTCATCTTCAGCGCCAACCAGGCGCTTTTGGCGGCAAGAGCCGGAGCGACTTATGTATCTCCGTTCTTAGGCCGTCTGGATGACATCGGCCATAACGGTCTTGAACTGATTTCAGAAATAAGACAGATTTTTGACATTCATGACATTGATACACAAATCATCGCAGCTTCCATCCGTCATGCACAGCACGTGACTGAAGCCGCTTTACGCGGTGCGCATATCGGTACGATGCCGCTGAAAGTCATTCACCAGCTGACGAAACATCCGTTAACGGATAAAGGCATCGAGCAATTCTTGGCAGACTGGAATAAATAAAGATAAATAGGGCGGCAAACCGGTTGCATCCGTTTGCCGCACCCTTATGTTTTCCTTTTGGCAGCGGGCCTTCAGTATCAAAGTGAAGAGTGTGTTTCCCCGGAATGTGAACCCGGCGGGCCTCTGTGCATCCTGTGTTAAAAATGCCCCGCAAAGCTTCGCTATTTTCTTCCTGTTATTTTATAATGTCCTTGTATTCTTTCTCTTCGAATTGGCTACATTTTGGACAAGAGCTTTATTTGCAGAGACAGAATAAAATGCCATTTTATTTACGCTCCGCAGCTATCTTCTTATGGAAGGAGACTATCATGGAAAAGTTGAATATTGCCGGCGGCGATCCGTTAAACGGAACCGTACATATCAGCGGTGCGAAAAACAGCGCCGTCGCATTGATACCCGCAACCATTCTGGCAAATTCCGAAGTAACGATCGAAGGGCTTCCGGAGATCTCAGATATTGAAACGCTGCGTGACCTGCTGAAAGAAATCGGCGGAAACGTCCATTTTGAAAAAGGAGAAATGGTCGTCGACCCTTCCCCGATGATCAGCATGCCGCTTCCCAACGGCAAAGTGAAAAAACTCCGCGCTTCCTATTACTTAATGGGCGCGATGCTGGGCCGCTTCAAACAGGCGGTCATCGGACTGCCGGGCGGATGCCATCTCGGGCCGCGGCCGATTGACCAGCACATCAAAGGATTTGAAGCGCTTGGGGCGGAAGTCACCAATGAACAAGGCGCGATTTATCTGCGCGCCGAAAGGCTGAGAGGCGCACGGATTTATTTAGATGTCGTCAGCGTCGGAGCGACGATCAATATCATGCTTGCCGCTGTACTGGCTGAAGGTAAAACCGTGATAGAAAACGCCGCCAAGGAACCTGAGATTATTGATGTGGCCACATTGCTCACCAGCATGGGCGCAAAGATCAAAGGCGCGGGAACCAATGTAATCAGAATCGACGGCGTAAAAGAGCTGCACGGATGCAGGCATACGATCATTCCGGACAGAATTGAGGCGGGCACCTTTATGATCGCCGGCGCCGCGATGGGGAAAGAAGTCATTATTGATAATGTCATACCGACTCACCTGGAGTCTTTAACGGCGAAGCTCAGGGAAATGGGTTTTCACATTGAGACGAGTGACGATCAGCTTCTTATGCTCGGCGGGCAGAAGCAGATAAAACCGGTCGACGTAAAAACGCTTGTTTACCCGGGATTCCCGACTGATCTTCAGCAGCCGATGACATCTCTGTTAACGAGAGCCAGCGGCACAAGCGTCGTAACCGACACCATCTACTCGGCCCGATTTAAACATATAGATGAGCTGAGACGGATGGGGGCCAACATGAAAGTGGAAGGCAGGTCGGCCATTATCACCGGTCCGGCCGAGCTTCAGGGCGCAAAAGTAAAGGCGAGCGATCTGCGTGCAGGCGCTTGTCTGGTCGTCGCCGGGCTCATGGCTGACGGCGTAACCGAAATCACCGGTCTTGAGCATTTAGACCGCGGCTACAGCAATCTTGAGAAAAAACTCGAAGGTCTGGGCGCCACAATCTGGCGGCAAAGGCTGACGGACGAAGAGATAGAACAGCTCCAAAATTCATAGAAATGCGGACTTTTGAGAGGAGATCGTGTTGAAATGGAAAGAAGCTTATCGATGGAATTGGTTCGAGTCACTGAAGCGGCGGCTTTAGCATCTGCCAGATGGATGGGCCGCGGGAAAAAAGATGAAGCTGATGATGCGGCGACAAGCGCAATGCGTGACGTGTTTGACACGGTGCCGATGAAAGGCACGGTCGTGATCGGGGAAGGCGAGATGGATGAAGCGCCGATGCTTTACATCGGCGAAAAGCTCGGAAACGGATACGGCCCGCGCGTCGATGTCGCCGTCGATCCTCTTGAAGGCACAAACATCGTAGCGAGCGGCGGCTGGAATGCGCTGACGGTGATCGCGGTCGCCGACCATGGAACATTGCTGAACGCCCCGGATATGTATATGGAAAAAATCGCGGTCGGTCCCGAAGCGGTAGGCTGCATCGATATCGAAGCGCCTGTCATTGATAACTTAAAAGCCGTTGCGAAAGCGAAAAACAAAGACATTGAAGATGTCGTGGCAACCATTTTAAATCGTGACAGACATGAAAAAATCATCTCTGAATTGCGTGAGGCGGGCGCCAGAATCAAACTGATCAACGACGGTGATGTCGCGGGCGCCATCAATACGGCCTTTGACCATACGGGAGTAGACATTCTCTTCGGTTCAGGCGGGGCTCCTGAAGGCGTGCTGTCTGCCGTTGCGTTAAAAGCGCTCGGCGGCGAAATCATCGGCAGGCTTCTGCCGCAAAGTGCGGAAGAGCAGGCCCGCTGTGAGCGAATGGGCCTTGATGTATCCAAAGTGCTCCGGATGGAGGACCTTGTGAGAGGGGATGACGCCATTTTTGCCGCAACGGGCGTCACGGACGGAGAGCTGCTGAAAGGCGTTCAGTTCAAAGGCTCCGTCGGCACGACTGAAAGTCTGGTCATCCGGGCGAAATCAGGAACGGTCCGATTCGTTGACGGAAGACACAGCCTGAAGAAAAAACCAAATCTTGTGATCCGGCCATAAATAGAGAAAAGCGGGACGGAAAGTCCCGCTTTTCTTTTGCAATAAAGAGTCAACCCTATCATTTATATGTCAAAGCATTATTTAAGTTGAATAATTTTTTGAAATGAGGTAAAAATAAAGAGTGCTGCGATTTTTCTGTGTCATTCCTTCTTTTGAGTACTGGGAAATTTTCAAATTCTACCGCATACAGACGATATAAATATTGATCTTCTCAAGTTTTTGTCCTCGCTTCCTTCAAAACTCATTAAGACATTCCTTTTTTAAAAAAGCGCCGATCATGGGTGGAAGTGTTACCGATAGAAGTTCCTGAACGTTTTATAAAAGAATGTGCTTTGGCGGAATCATGCGAAGCAGCCGATTTGAATGAAAACAGCAATACATTGACTATGAAAAGCGTGGTGTTTTTATGAAAGACGTATCTATTTCCTCTTTGGAAAATATGAAATTAAAAGAACTATATGAACTGGCCAGACATTATAAAATCTCCTACTACAGCAAACTGACTAAAAAAGAATTAATCTTTGCCATTCTGAAAGCCAACGCCGAGCAGGAGGATCTTCTGTTTATGGAAGGCGTGCTCGAAATCATCCAATCGGAAGGATTCGGCTTCCTCAGACCGATTAATTACTCGCCAAGCTCAGAAGACATCTACATTTCTGCTTCCCAGATCCGCCGCTTTGATTTAAGAAACGGTGACAAAGTATCCGGCAAGGTGCGTCCGCCGAAAGAAAACGAACGCTATTACGGACTTTTGCACGTTGAAGCGGTAAATGGAGATGATCCGGAATCTGCGAAAGAGCGCGTTCATTTTCCCGCGCTGACTCCGCTTTATCCGGACCGCCAAATGGTGCTTGAGACGAAACCGAATTATCTCTCAACAAGAATTCTCGATATGATGGCTCCCGTCGGTTTCGGCCAGCGCGGTCTGATCGTGGCGCCGCCGAAAGCCGGTAAAACCATGCTGTTGAAAGAAATCGCTAACAGCATTACGACAAATCAGCCTGACGCTGAATTGATCGTTCTCTTAATTGATGAAAGACCGGAAGAAGTAACGGATATTGAACGTTCCGTAGCGGGCGATGTCGTCAGCTCGACGTTCGATGAAGTGCCGGAAAATCACATTAAGGTAGCGGAGCTTGTGCTTGAACGGGCGATGCGTCTCGTTGAACACAAAAAAGACGTTATCATTCTGATGGACAGCATTACCCGCCTGGCACGGGCCTACAACCTCGTTATCCCGCCAAGCGGACGTACGCTTTCCGGCGGGATTGACCCGGCTGCGTTCCATCGTCCGAAGCGCTTTTTCGGTGCCGCGCGAAACATTGAAGAGGGCGGCAGCCTGACCATTTTGGCGACTGCGCTCGTAGACACGGGCTCCCGGATGGATGACGTCATCTATGAAGAGTTTAAAGGAACGGGCAACATGGAGCTTCACCTTGACCGTTCTCTTGCGGAAAGACGGATTTTCCCGGCGATCGATATCCGCCGCTCCGGCACACGGAAGGAAGAGCTGCTCGTGCCGAAAGAGCATCTTGACCGTCTATGGGCGATCCGCAAATCGATGTCTGATTCTCCGGACTTCGCAGAGAAGTTTATGAGAAAAATGAAAAAAACAAAAACGAATCAAGAATTCTTCGATCTGATCAACCAAGAATGGAAGCAGGCAAACCTTTCATCATCAGCCCGCCGCTGATAAAAAATGTATTTGCAAATGCAGTAAATGACTGATATAATTCTCTCATATGCGTTCCGGATTCGCTCCGGAATAATAACTCTGTTTCCACACGGGATTCAGGGCGGAAGGAGATGGATACAATGAAAGCAGGAATTCATCCTAATTTCAAAAAAGCAACAGTTAAATGCGCTTGCGGAAATGAATTTGAAACAGGCTCAGTAAAAGAAGAGGTACGCGTTGAGATTTGCTCTGAATGCCACCCATTCTACACTGGACGTCAAAAATTCGCTTCTGCTGATGGTCGTGTTGATCGCTTTAACAAAAAATACGGTCTTAAGTAATAATAGATTTTACAGGCAGGCAAGAATTGCTTCTTGCCTGTTTTTTATGTCTATAAACAGGAAAAAGGGGAGCGGATAGCCTATGTACATAATGAAGCAAAGCGGATGGCTTGAGCTGATATGCGGCAGCATGTTCTCTGGGAAATCAGAAGAGCTGATCCGCAGAGTGAAAAGAGCGACATATGCGAAGCAGGAGGTTAAGGTATTCAAACCTGCCATTGATAATCGCTACAGTGAGGAAGCCGTCGTTTCTCACAACGGCACATCCATGACAAGCCACGTCATCTCGTCTTCGGCTGAAATATGGGATCATATCAGTGAAAGCACCGACGTCATCGCGGTAGATGAAGTGCAGTTTTTCGGCGAATCGATCATCGGCGACTTATCCTCGCTTGCGGATAAAGGCTATCGTGTCATCGCGGCCGGACTTGATATGGATTTTCGGGGAGAGCCTTTCGGCGTGGTGCCGAATCTGATGGCGGTTGCCGAATCGGTGACGAAGCTGCAGGCGGTCTGCTCTGTTTGCGGGTCGCCGGCAAGCCGTACGCAGCGTTTGATTGACGGGAAGCCCGCTTCCTATGATGATCCGGTCATTTTAGTCGGCGCGTCGGAGTCATACGAAGCGAGATGCAGACATCATCACGAAGTGCCGAAAAAAACAGACTGATAAATAACCCTTTTTATGAAAACATCGGTAAAAAATCCGGTGTTTTTTTGACGTTTTTTCAAAAATTGTAGTTAAATAACTTAAAAAAGAGTATGAAAAAATTAAGTAATTTTCATCTCTTGAATTTTCATTTTTACAGGCATAAAATGACTAAGTAATGTAAATAGTTATGAGACATTGTTCGAATAATTGTCAAAAAAAGATATAGCAGATCGCGATCACACTAGCCAAAATGGGTAATTACTTAACTTTGTTAACTATTTGAAGAAAGAAGGAGATTTTCTTGAATAATATTAAAGTAACGAAGGAAGGCAACTTAGAAACTACTTTAAGAGGAAAAGAAGTTCTATCTATCCCTACTTTAAATAAAGGTGTTGCGTTTTCAGCAGAAGAAAGAAAAAGCCTTGGATTAGACGGGCTGCTTCCTCCGACAATTCTGTCTCTTGATGAGCAGGCAAAACGCGCATACGAGCAGTTTCAAGCTCAGCCGGACCGCCTTCGCCAAAACGTGTATTTGAATGATTTGCAAAACCGTAACGAAGTTCTTTTCTTTAAATTGCTTCAAAACCATCTTCGTGAAATGCTGCCGGTTGTTTACACACCGACTGTCGGTGAAGCGATTCAAGAATACAGTCATGAGTACAGAAGACCTCAAGGGATTTACCTTTCTATCGACAACGTGGAAGGAATCGAAGAGGCATTTGAAAACCTTCATGCCACTGCCGGAGATATTGATCTGATCGTTGCGACAGACTCAGAAAGCATCCTCGGAATCGGTGACTGGGGTGTAGGCGGTATCAACATCGCCATCGGTAAATTAGCGGTATACACAGCTGCTGCCGGTATTGACCCAAGCCGCGTCATTCCTGTCGTTCTTGACGTCGGTACGAACAATGAAAAACTTCTGAACGATCCTTTATACATCGGTAACCGCCATGAACGTATCCAAGGCGAACGTTACGAAGCTTTCGTTGACGCTTATGTAAAAGCTGCGCTTAAATATTTCCCTAAAGCTCTTCTTCACTGGGAAGACCTTGGAAACAAAAACGCGCGCAATATCATGAAGAAATACAACCATGAAATTCTTACATTCAACGATGACATTCAAGGAACAGGTGCGATTACGCTTGCGGGTGTGCTTGCGGCTATGAAGAAAACAGGCGCGTCTATTAAAGACCAGCGTGTGGTTGTCTTCGGTGCGGGATCTGCCGGAATCGGAATCGCTGACCAAATCCGCGACACTATGGTGCTTGCCGGTCTTTCTGAAGAAGAAGCCAACAAAGCGTTCTACACAATGGACTACAGAGGCTTGTTAATTGAAGGTATGGAAAACATTCTTGATTTCCAAGAGCCGTACCTGCGCACAGCTGAAGAAATTAAAGATTGGAAACGCGATGAAAATGGACAAATTCCTTTCATTGAAGTGATCCGTCAAGCGAAACCGACAATCTTAATCGGTACATCAGGCCAAAGCGGCGCGTTCAGTGAAGAAATCGTCAAAGAAATGTCAAAACACGTTGAGCGTCCGGTCATCATGCCGATGTCTAACCCGACACCGCTTGCTGAAGCCGTTCCTAGCGATCTTTTCAAATGGACTGACGGCAAAGTGCTTGTGGCGACAGGAAGCCCGTTTGACAATGTAGAGTACAATGGCGTTTCTCATGAAATCGGACAATCTAACAACGCATTCGCGTTCCCTGGACTTGGTCTCGGTTCAATCGTTGTAGAAGCGAAAGTGATTACTCCTGCAATGTTTGCGGCAACTGCTGACGCAATCGCAGAAAGCGTTGATTTTGAAACACCGGGTGCAGGCCTTCTGCCGAGCATGAGCGACTTACAAGAAGTTTCAATTAAAGTTGCGATCGCCGTAGCGGAAACTGCCATTAAAGAAGGCGTGGCAAACCGCATTCCTGAGAATGTAGAACAAGCCGTTCTTGATGCAATGTGGAAACCGCAATATAAGCAAGTTGTCGCTAAATAATTTTAATTTTACAGTCCGAGGGAAAGCTTTTATGTAAAGGCTAAAGTATACGGACATTAAGGATTTGGAGGAGAACATTTTGAGCTTCTTAGATATTTTAATCCTCCTGGCGCCGATCTTTTTCGTGATCGTGCTGGGATGGTTCGCAGGTCGCTTCGGAAGTTATGACGCGAAGTCAGCAAAAGGGGTAAGCACCTTAGTTACGAAGTACGCGCTTCCGGCGCATTTTATCGCAAGTATTTTAACCACTTCAAGAAGTGCGTTTTTATCACAGGTTCCTTTGATGGTCGCTTTGATCATTGGGATTGTCGGATTCTTTATCGTCATTCTGTTGGTTTGCAAATTTATCTTCAAGTATGATTTAACGAATTCATCTGTATTTTCTTTAAACTCTGCACAGCCGACATTTGCTTTTATGGGTATTCCCGTACTAGGAAGCTTATTCGGAGCAAGCGAAGTAGCGATTCCTATCGCCGTTACGGGTATCGTGGTTAACGCCATCCTTGACCCGCTTGCGATCATTATCGCTACTGTCGGTGAGTCATCTAAGAAAAAAGACACTGAAAACGAGAACTTCTGGAAAATGACTGGTAAGTCTATTCTTCACGGTCTTTCCGAACCGCTTGCGGCTGCACCGCTTATCAGTATCATTCTGGTACTCTGCGGTGTAACACTCCCTGGCTTGGGAGAAAAAATGCTTGATCAGCTCGGAAGCACAACATCAGGTGTTGCGCTCTTCGCCGTCGGTGTAACTGTCGGTATCCGCAACATTAAGCTCAGTCTGCCGGCTTTCGGTATCTCTTTGTTAAAAGTTGCCGTTCAGCCTGCGCTGATGTACTTGATCGCTCTTGCAGTCGGACTTCCGGCTGACCAGATCACGAAAGCGGTATTGCTCGTTGCATTCCCTGGATCTGCGGTAGCGGCGATGATTGCCACACGTTTCGAAAAACAAGAGGAAGAAACTGCGTCCGCGTTTGTAATCAGTGCGATTTTATCTCTAATCTCACTGCCGATCATCATTGCGCTGACTGCATAATGAAAAGCTCCCTGTTTCAGGGAGCTTTTTTGATTAGAATTGAAATTTAAAAGGCGAAAATCTTGTTTTTTTTCTGGGTTTCTTATGTTCTGAAGAAGCGGCTGTTTCTGAGAGGGGAGCTGTCTGGGCAAGTTCCTGGATGCGGGAGGCCAATGTCCGCAATTCGGAATTGAGGTCGTCAATTTCCCGTCTGTGCTGAAGAAGCTGATAAGACACCCCTTCATCCGCCTTTTGTTTCAGCTGGCGTTCAAGCTCCTCTATCCTTGAAAGCAGATGGTTCTCACCTTGTTTCTCTTTCGTGAGAATGTCCAGTTTGCGCTCCAGCTCTGCCAATCTTTGTTCAGCGCCGCCATTGATTTTCGGACGCTGCAAAATGAAGCCCGTCCGTTTTTTCGGCTGCCGGGGCACTTGAACATCCAGAAGGGCAGTGCCTTCAGAAATTTGCCGTTTGACCGATTTCAGCACATCAAGATCCTCAGGTGTAAAGGAATAATGTCCGAGCTCATTCCGTTCAGCCGGAAGATTCAGCTGCTTGACCCACCTTTGCACCGTTTTTGCGGAGACACCGAGCTCTTTCGCGGCCATGTTTGTATTCATGATCACATACCTCCTTTTTGCTAGGTATTCGACCATGAGGCGGCGTTCCCTTCATGTTAGACAAAACAAGAAGGAATTCGCCAAAGAAAGCGGCATTTCTTCAAAAAACGTTACGCTTCATACAATTCAAGCGGAAGCTTGTCGGGATCGAAGAAAAAGGTAAACCGTTTCCCCGTCAGCGGATCGGTTCTGATCGGTTCTGTGCCGACGCCCTTTTCCTTTAACTCCCTGACGGCTGCTTCAAGATCGTTTACGGTGAAGGCGAGATGCCGGAGACCCGCGGCTTCCGGTCTGGTCGGCCGTTCGGGCGGATCGGGAAAGGAAAACAATTCAATCGCGTACGCGCCGTCCAGCGCCAGATCAAGTTTATAAGATCCGCGATCCTTTCGGTATGTTTCTTTTATAATGCCGAAACCGAGAATCTCGGTGTAAAAAGCTTTCGACTTTTCATAATCAGAGCATATGATTGCTATATGGTGGATGGATTTCAGCATATCCGCCCCTCCTTTTTTGCTTCAGTATAACAGAGGCGAATTGCTTTTGACTGGCGATAAGCCCTATACTATAATGAGAATGTTACGCACAGGAAAACAGAGGTGAAGACCGTGTTAGACCGTTTACAGTCAATTGAACAACGATACGAAAAATTAAATGAGCTTTTAAGTGATCCGGAAGTGGTCAACGATCCGAAAAAGCTTAGAGAATATTCGAAAGAGCAATCTGATATACAAGAAACCGTTGAAGTCTATAGACAATACAGAGACGCATCAGAACAGCTTGCCGATGCGAAAGCGATGCTTGAGGAAAAGCTTGATGCCGATATGAGAGAAATGGTGAAGGAAGAAATCTCCGAACTGCAGGGAGAGACGGAAACCTTATCAGAGCGTTTGAAAGTGCTCCTCATCCCGAAAGACCCGAACGATGACAAAAACGTAATCATGGAGATCCGCGGAGCAGCGGGAGGAGAAGAAGCCGCGCTGTTTGCGGGAAATCTCTACAGAATGTACTCCCGTTACGCCGAAATCCAAGGCTGGAAGACTGAAGTCATGGAAGCAAACGTGACCGGAACGGGCGGTTACAAAGAAATCATCTTTATGATTACGGGAAAAGGCGCATACTCCAAGCTGAAGTATGAAAATGGCGCGCACCGCGTACAGCGTGTTCCGGAAACGGAATCAGGCGGCCGTATTCATACATCCACGGCGACGGTGGCGTGTCTTCCTGAAGCGGAAGAAGTAGAAGTGGACATCCACGAAAAAGACATCCGCGTCGATACATTCGCATCAAGCGGACCGGGCGGACAAAGCGTAAACACGACGATGTCGGCCGTACGCCTGACGCATTTACCGACCGGTGTCGTCGTATCCTGTCAGGATGAAAAATCTCAGATTAAAAACAAAGAAAAAGCGATGAAGGTGCTCCGCGCCAGAATCTATGACAAATTCCAGCAGGAAGCTCAGGCTGAATATGATCAGACCCGTAAATCAGCCGTCGGTTCAGGCGACCGTTCCGAGCGTATCCGCACATACAATTTCCCGCAAAACCGTGTGACGGATCACCGCATCGGCCTGACGATTCAAAAGCTGGATCAAATCCTGGAAGGCAAGCTTGATGAAGTGGTTGAAGCGTTAATCGTAGAAGACCAGTCAAGCAAGCTCCAGCAGGCGGAAAATTAAGATGAAGACCGTTTTTGAAGCCCTAAGCTGGGCTTCTTCTTATTTAACCGAAGCGGGAAGAGAAAAAAACGCGGCCGAGCTGCTGCTGTTAAATGATACCGGAATGGATCGGAGCAAGCTTCTCGCAAGTCTGCAGGAGCCCGTCGGCGAGGACGAGCTTTATCGATTCAGACGGCACGTGGAGATGCATAAAGAAGGTATTCCGATTCAATATATTATCGGGAAAGAACAGTTTTACGGCAGGGAATTTTTTGTGAATGACGATGTTCTCATTCCGCGTCCGGAAACGGAAGAAGTCGTCTTTCATCTGCTGGACAGACAGAAGCGGGCATTTTCCGAGGCAGAACGACTGAACGTCATTGATATCGGTACGGGGAGCGGTGCCATTGCGGTGACGCTCGCCCTTGAATGCGGACATTTTTCAGTATCGGCTTCGGATATTTCAAAAGAAGCGCTGCAGGTGGCGGAAAGAAATGCGCAAAACCTCGGAGCGGACGTCTGTTTTTTGCAGGGAGATCTGTTAACTCCTTTTATTTCATCAGGGAAAAAAGCGGATATTATTGTTTCCAATCCGCCGTATATTTCTGAAGAAGAAATGGCGGATTTGTCGGATATCGTCCGTTTCCATGAGCCGCTTCATGCTCTTACGGACGGCGGTGACGGTTTGAAATTCTACAAGCGGTTTATGGAGGAGCTGCCTCTTGTCATGAAAGATAAAGCGCTTGTCGTCTTTGAAATCGGATATAATCAGGGGAAAGCCGTGAAAGACCTGTTCCGTCATTCCTTTCCGAATGCGGAAGTGGAAGTCGTACAGGACATCAATGGAAAAGACAGAACCGTATCCGCGGTCATCACATCATGAAAAAAGCCTGCCGGTGACGCACACGGCGGGCTTTTGTTACAATGGAAAGAAAATGAAAGGGGCATCCGCCTTGAAAAAAGCGTTCGCCTTCGGATGTATACTCGCCGCCGCAGCTTATGCGGCGGGGTTTGTTCTGCCGTTTGGCATTGATATCATTTTCGGCGCCGTTACGGCTGTTCTTATCGTCACAGCGGTCATCGTTTCCGGGCTGGCCGTAAGCGGAGCGGAGCAGCGGGCCAATTATCATTCTGAAACAGAAGAAGGACGGCACGCCCGTTTAAAGATGGCCGCCGTTTTCTTTTGCACCGCTCTCCCTTCAGCCGGCTGTCTGCTGATTACGCTTCTGTAGCCGGATTTTGTCTTTGCAGCAATACGGAATCCCATACCCAATAGACGACGGCTGTTAAAACCGCAAAGATATAAAAGGCTGAATTAGAAAACAGAGATTGGCCTGACGGCTGCAAAAGACCGAAGATGATCCCGTTTGCAATGAATGACACCCCTAAATAATAAAGAAAATACAGCGGATGAAATCTCTTCGGCTTTTTATTCAGAAAGTATTGAAGCGGCAGCGCAAAAATCAAATAAGGAAACAAAAAATAAAACGCCATCGAAATGAAAGCCGCGATAATGAATTGATGAACATACAAAATAGAATAAATGACAGACATACATGCCGCCGACAGCAGCACGGTGTAATTATATTTCATCTGAAAACCTCCTATCAAAATAATATCGTACCATATTTTGAATCTGTCAATGCAGATTATCAGCTTGCTAGATTTTTTTCTTTTCGCCGGTTTAAACCTTTTCCGTCATGTCCATAATGGGACTAGATAAAAAAGCACGGAGAGGAACGGTGGGGACCGATGAAACAGACGATGATGATCTGCATATATATTTTTCTTTTATTATCAGGAGCGCTTGCGGGTTTGACAAAAGAAGAAACGGCGCGGGCATCAGCCGATGAGCCCGTCGTCATACCGGATGAAGCGATCCGGCTCAGGATTTTGGCCAACAGTGATAACGATGAGGATCAAAAGCTCAAGCGCCAGATCAGAGATGCTGTAAACAAGCAAATCACGGACTGGGTGAAAGATATCACTTCCATTGAAGAAGCGCGGCGGCTCATTCGTTCGAAGCTTCCTGAAATTAAAGAAATCGCCAAACAAACGATGAAAGAAAAGGGTGCGCATCAATCCGTTTCAGTTCAATTCAATAAAATCTCGTTTCCGACAAAGCTCTACGGCAATATGGTCTATCCGGCCGGAAAATATGAAGCGATTTTAATTACACTCGGCAATGGCGAGGGCGCCAACTGGTGGTGCGTCTTGTTTCCGCCGCTGTGCTTCCTTGATTTCTCAAACGGCGAAGCGGTGAAAGATCAGGAAGAGGGCGGACAGAAGCAGGAAGAAACGCAGAAACAGACTAAAAAAGTGCTGGATGACGTAAAAGCAAAGGCTGATAAAGCGAAGAAAGAAAAGAAAGATGACGATGATACCGAAGTGAAGTTTTTCCTCGTCGATTGGATTTCAGATCTATTTTCCTGAAGCAAAAGGCATAAATCCGGATTCGATTCATAGATTGGAAGAAAGAGTTGATCGAAACGGAGGGAAATATATGTTTTATCAGCTGAGAGTGGCAAGAGATCAAGATACGGAGGCGCTGGAGGCCTTTTTGAAAAAGGCTGATACGGCACATGCGGAAATCGATCAGCAGATCAGCCGGTTTATCGTGCTGGAAGACAGTGAAAAAAAGATTGCCGCCTGTCTCGGGATCGAAAAATTCAGCGGCGGAAAAGGGCTTCTCCGTTCACTCGTCATGTCGGACAGGCTGAATCAAAGCCATATCGTTACACTGTTTCAAAGTATGGATGTGCTGTGCAAAAAACATGAGATTCAAGATGTCTACTTAGTCGCCAATCAGCCCTCATCTGCTGAGTTTCTGAATGTGATGGGATTTGAAGCGTGCGCCGATGCGTCTGATGAACTGTATACGTCCGAACATTTCCGCAATTCGTTATGCACAGAAGGTTCGTTTTTAATGGTGAAAACCTCTGCCTGATCTAACTTATACACAAGGTTATCCACTTATTAAAAAGTGTTGTCCACAGTTTGTGGATAACACTTGTTTTATTAAAGGACATCTTTTATACTTTCAAAAGGAATACACGAGAGAAAATAAAGTTTTACCGCTTTAAAATAAGGAGTTTGGTTATACATGAAAACAAGAAGATGGTTTGTGGATTGTTCGCGCGAATTATCCACAACCGATCCCCAGATTACACAAGCCGCGGAATTGCTCCGGCAGAATGAGGTTGTGGCTTTTCCGACAGAAACCGTTTACGGACTGGGCGCTAACGCTGAAAATACGGAAGCCGTGACGAAAATATATGAGGCGAAAGGAAGGCCGAGCGATAATCCGCTGATTGTGCATATATCCCATATCAGCCAGCTTGATCGTTTTATCAGCCATATTCCTGAGACGGCGAAAAAGCTTATGAAGCTATTCTGGCCGGGGGCGCTGACCCTTGTCCTGCCGTGTAAGCCCGGTGTGCTGTCACCCCGTGTCACCGCGGGACTTGAGACGGTAGCGGTCAGAATGCCTGATCATCCGGCAGCATTAGCCCTCATCAGCTCGGCCGGACTGCCGATCGCAGCGCCGAGCGCCAATTTATCAGGAAAACCGAGCCCGACGAAGGCCGAGCATGTAGCTCATGATTTAAACGGCCGCATTGCCGGTATTGTGGACGGCGGCGCGACGGGAATCGGAGTGGAATCAACCGTTCTGTCCTGTACGGGGAAACAGCCCGTGCTGCTTCGTCCGGGCGGCGTGACAAAAGAGCAGATTGAATCCGCCGCCGGTCCGGTTCTTGTGGATAAAGGGCTGACCGAAGAAGATGAGGTTCCTATTTCTCCGGGTATGAAATATACACATTACGCGCCTTCTGCACCGATGGCTATTGCCGACGGCGGCGCCCGGAGAATTCAAGAACTGGCAGACACATATAAAAGCCGGGGGAAACGAATCGGCATTCTGACAACAGAAGAGAACGCCGATAGTTACCAGGCTGATTATATCAAGGTCTGCGGCAGACGCGCCGACCTTGAAACAGTGGCGTCCGCCTTATACGATGCGCTCCGCAGCTTTGATGAAGCGGAAGTGGACATGATTATTTCTGAGTCCTTTCCGGATACCGGAGTGGGGCTCGCCATTATGAACAGGCTGATGAAAGCCGCAGGCGGCACCGTTATCCATTAACTTGTTCTACCCTTTATCGGACATGCATAAGCTAAACAAGCGGGCACGTCCAAGGGGGTTTTTATTTCATGTCGAATCTATTCATCGGGGAACTTGTCTCCTTAAGCATCATGGCATTTGCTTTGGGGACGGATGCCTTTTCCGTCGGGCTCGGGATGGGAATGATTCAGCTGAAGAAAAAACAGATTTTTCATATAGGGGTTGTCATCGGGCTGTTTCATGTCATGATGCCGCTTGCGGGAATGGCGGCCGGGCATCTGCTGTCCGGTTTTCTGGGGATGCTCGCCGTTTACATCGGCGGATCTCTTCTCTTCATTTTAGGGGTGCAGATGATCATCGCCGCGTTTAAACAATCAGACGGGCCGCTCATATCTCCGGCAGGCTCGGGACTGTTGCTGTTTGCGGTCGGCGTCAGTCTGGACAGCTTTTCTGTCGGGCTCAGTCTCGGGATGAACGGCTCCAATCCGTTTCTGGCCGTTACGCTGTTCGGTGTCTTCAGCACCGTTTTAACATGGGCGGGCCTTTTGGCTGGAAGAAAGGTGCAGTCGTGGCTCGGCTCCTACAGCGAAGCGCTTGGCGGAGCCATTTTGATCGGATTCGGGCTGAAACTGCTTTTACCGATATAAGATACGTAAAAAAAGAAACGAAGATGCCGTTTCTTTTTTCTTCATTTATAATAGGCAGTAAGAGGTGACGGACATGAAAATAATCTTTGTATGTACAGGCAATACGTGCCGCAGTCCTATGGCTGAGGCTCTTTTTAAATCCATTGCAGAAACGAAAGGGCTGGACGTCAGCGTAAGCTCGGCCGGCGTATTCGCGTCTCCGCACGGAAAAGCGTCGGCCCATGCCGTAGAAGCGCTGTTTGAAAAACGGATCGCTCTCAATCACAGTTCATCTCCCTTATCGGAAGAACATATCGAGACGGCTGATCTGGTGCTGGCGATGACTGAACAGCATAAACAGCTGATTGAAGGCCGATATCAAAACAGTCAGGGCAAAGTCTTTACCATTAAAGAATACGTAACGGGGGAAAACGGCGATATCTCTGACCCGTTCGGCGGTCCGCTTGATGTTTATAAACAGACGCGGGACGAACTGGAGGAGCTGCTGACCCTTTTGGCTGATCAATTGCTTGACGGAAAAAGTAAGTAATCTGTCAGAAAATCTGCAAACAGGTCATTTGCAAAACGAATGTGAAAGAGTAGAATGAAATCAACGGATTTCGTAATAAAAAGGACATGCACACTGGGCTGTCTTCGCCCAGCCACACCTAGGAGGTAAATGAATGAAAGTAGCTATTGCGTCAGATCACGGCGGCGTCCATATCCGCGAAGAAATAAAAAGTCTTTTGGATGAATTGCAGATTGAATACATTGATATGGGCTGTGAATGCGGCAGCGGTTCTGTTGATTATTCTGACTACGCTTTTCCGGTAGCGGAAAAAGTGGTGAACGGTGAAGTTGACAGGGGAATTTTAATTTGCGGCACAGGCATCGGCATGAGCATTTCCGCAAACAAGGTAAAAGGGATACGCTGTGCGCTTGCGCATGACACCTTCAGCGCAAAAGCGACGCGGGAACACAATGATACGAATGTTCTTGCGATGGGGGAACGCGTCATCGGCCCGGGTCTGGCGCGCGAAATCGCAAAAATCTGGCTGACGACTGAATTTACGGGCGGCCGCCACGAACGGCGGATCGGCAAAATCGCAGATTACGAAGAAAAAAATCTGTAAGAGGTGCTGGACAATGGAAGAGATGAAGCGAAAATGGACGGACATGCTGACTGAATTTCAAGAGCAGGCCGGACTTAAGGACGGCAGTCTGCTGGTCATCGGGTGCAGTACGAGTGAAGCCGCCGGAAGCCGGATCGGCACCGCGGGGAGCGGCGATTGGGCTGAATTGATTTACGGCGGACTTGCCCGGTTCAAGGAAAAAACGGGTGTTCATCTTGCTTTTCAATGCTGCGAGCATTTAAACAGGGCGCTTGTCATTGAGGCGGAAACGGCCGAGCGGTTCAGGCTCCCCCTCGTTTCAGCCGTCCCCGTCCCGAAAGCGGGCGGAGCGATGGCTTCATATGCATACCGGCAGATGCAGTCTCCCGTGCTCGCTGAATCGATTCAGGCTGACGCCGGAATTGACATCGGTGATACGTTCATCGGCATGCATTTAAAACCCGTTGCCGTCCCTGTCCGGATATCAAGCCGTGAGCTCGGAGAAGCGCATGTGACGATGGCCCGGACAAGGCCGAAGCTGATCGGCGGAATTCGCGCCGTTTATGAATGCGAATGATGAAAATACTTTTCCTATATAATGTTCGTGTTTTCCAATTAAATATTGTGATTTTTTTAAATAAGCTGTTACATTCACCTGAAAAACCATGTACAATAAGGGTGGTAAAAATAAAGAACAGGAAACGGATAGGAGAGGATTTCGCTGATGAAACATTTACCTGCACAAGATCAACAAGTGTTTAACGCCATTAAAAATGAGCGTAAGCGTCAACAGACTAATATCGAATTAATTGCTTCTGAAAACTTCGTGACGGAAGCGGTAATGGAAGCACAAGGCTCTGTTTTAACAAACAAATATGCTGAAGGCTACCCCGGCAAACGCTACTACGGCGGCTGTGAGCACGTTGATGTCGTTGAGGACATCGCCCGCGACCGCGCGAAAGAGATTTTCGGAGCCGAGCATGTAAACGTTCAGCCGCACTCAGGCGCTCAGGCGAACATGGCTGTTTACTTCACGATTTTAGAGCACGGCGACACGGTGCTCGGGATGAACCTCTCCCACGGCGGCCACTTAACACACGGAAGCCCGGTTAATTTCAGCGGCGTTCAATACAACTTTGTTGAATACGGTGTCGATAAAGACACGCAATATATAGATTATGAAGATGTGCGTGAAAAAGCGCTGGCGCATAAGCCGAAACTGATCGTTGCCGGAGCGAGCGCGTATCCCCGCACGATCGACTTTAAAAAATTCCGCGAAATCGCTGATGAAGTCGGCGCTTACTTCATGGTCGACATGGCGCATATCGCGGGTCTTGTCGCGGCCGGCCTTCATCCGAATCCGGTTCCTTACGCTGACTTTGTAACGACAACGACTCACAAAACACTTCGCGGACCGCGCGGAGGAATGATCCTTTGCCGTGAAGAGTTCGGCAAAAAGATTGATAAATCCATTTTCCCGGGCATCCAAGGCGGACCGCTTATGCATGTCATCGCGGCCAAAGCCGTTTCTTTCGGGGAAGTGCTTGAAGATGATTTCAAAACATATGCGCAAAACGTCATCTCGAACGCGAAGCGTCTTGCTGAATCTCTGACCAAAGAGGGCATTCAGCTCGTATCAGGCGGAACGGATAACCACCTCGTGCTTGTCGACCTCCGTTCTCTCGGTCTGACTGGAAAAGTCGCTGAACATGTTCTTGATGAAATCGGTATTACATCTAATAAAAACGCGATCCCTTATGATCCGGAAAAACCGTTTGTCACAAGCGGAATCCGTCTCGGTACGGCAGCTGTGACAAGCCGCGGATTTGACGGTGACGCACTTGAAGAAGTCGGCGCCATCATCGGCCTTGCGCTGAAAAATCATGAAGACGAAGCAAAGCTTGAAGAAGCAAGACAGCGCGTATCTGCCTTGACTGAAAAGTTTCCTTTATATAAAGAACTGGACTATTAATAAGGAAGAAATCCGCCGGAACCTTAATCCGGCGGGTTTTTTTATGATTTTCTTGAAACTGTTTGTCTTTTTCTGTAGAATCAATAGAAGTGTGAAAAAGTCACTCGGACAACAAAAAAGGAGCTGAACACAGTATGGGAAAGGTTTACGTATTTGATCATCCTTTAATCCAGCATAAGCTGACATATATTCGGAATGAAAATACAGGCACAAAGGATTTCAGAGACCTTGTGGACGAAGTCGCATCACTGATGGCGTTTGAAATTACACGTGATCTTCCTCTTAAAGAAGTGGAAGTGAAAACACCTGTTCAAACAGCGACATCCAAAGTGATTTCAGGGAAGAAACTCGGTATCGTGCCGATCCTGAGAGCGGGTCTCGGAATGGTTGACGGCATGCTGAAATTAATCCCGGCCGCTAAAGTGGGACATGTCGGATTATACCGTGATCCGGAAACCTTAAAACCGGTGGAATACTATGTCAAGCTTCCTTCTGATGTAGAAGAACGCGAATTTATTGTCGTGGATCCGATGCTTGCTACGGGAGGCTCTGCGGTGGAAGCGATAAACAGCCTGAAAAAGCGCGGCGCGAGAAACATTCGTTTTATGTGTCTTGTAGCGGCTCCGGAAGGCGTGGAAGAGCTGATGAAACATCATTCTGACGTTGATATTTATATCGCCGCCCTTGATGAAAAACTGAATGAAAAAGGCTATATCGTTCCGGGCCTCGGTGACGCGGGTGACAGACTGTACGGAACCAAATAAATCGGAAAACCTCATTCAGGGGTTTTCTTTTTTTTATCCAGATATTTGCTGAATGGGCAGAGTTCATACATTTATAGGTGAATTTGTGAACATTCTGTGTATGCTTCCGGTATAAAAAGTTTTTTAACTTTAAACAGATTGACACATGTTAGGGGCTATTGTATGCTAAACGAGGGTATTATGAGAAGGTTTTCATTCCTTTCATTTCTAGTATCCATCCTCATTTTAAATCCTCCAAAAAACCCGTTATATGAGGATTTATCTAAGCGAATGAAACAGCATCCCGTGGCATCAGGAGGATGAGTGGTTTTTTCGAACAGGCCGTTTTGCGGACAAAAAAGGCCTTCTGCAAAGGGTTAACCGCATGTTTTGCCGTATCCAGGAATTATATTACATTTTCATCAGGAGACAGATAGTTGATGGACGATCCCAATCTTACATTCAGCAGACAACGGAGATATGTATTTGTGATCTTAGCAATCTATTTGCTGGGATATGGTCTTACGGCGTATAAAACTGTTTTTTTAGGCCTCTTTTTGGGAACTGTTTTCAGTTTGTTTAATTTGTGGCTCTTGACCAGAAGAATGAATGCTTTTGACAAGGCCGTGGCGAAAGGAAAGTCCATACGATCACTCGGGAGCGCAGCGCGTTGGTGCAATGCGATACTTGCGATGGCTGTCGCCTTTAAATATCCCGATAAAGTCAGTGTGGCAAGTGTGATTATTGGATTAATGACAATTTATCCCGTCATTATGATAGATTCCATTATTCAGCTCAAACGTTCATCAATGGAAGAGAGGTGAAAACCCATTGAATCACGATTACAGAACTATTGATTTGTTTGGTCTTACTTTTAATCTGACAAACATTCTGATGATTACTGTGGCAAGTGTGATTGTGCTGCTGATTGCGATTCTTACTACGAGAACGCTGTCTATACGTCCGGGAAAAGCCCAGAACTTCATGGAATGGATTGTTGATTTTGTCCGCAATATTATAGGCAGTACAATGGATTTAAAAACAGGGGCTAACTTCTTGGCGCTTGGTGTAACCTTGCTGATGTACATATTTGTATCAAATATGCTGGGGCTGCCGTTTTCTGTAACGGTCGGACACGAGCTTTGGTGGAAATCACCGACGGCCGATCCGGCTATTACTCTGACTCTAGCCGTTATGGTTGTGTCGTTAACGCACTATTACGGCGTGAAGATGAAAGGTTTGAAGGAATACTCTAAGGATTACCTCAGACCGGTTCCGCTTATGTTCCCGATGAAGATCATTGAGGAGTTTGCGAATACGCTGACACTCGGACTTCGTCTTTACGGTAACATTTTCGCCGGGGAAATTCTTCTTGGCCTGCTTGCGAATCTGGCGACGAATTTCTACTCAAACAGCTTCTTTCTCGGTTTGGTCGGCACAGTCGGAGCCATTCTTCCGATGCTTGCATGGCAGGCGTTCAGCTTGTTCATCGGGACCATCCAGGCATTTATCTTTACGATGCTGACGATGGTGTACATGTCACACAAAATCAGTCATGATCATTAAAATCATATATCCATTCGGATAACATTTTAAAGGAGGAACTTTTTCATGAATTTAATAGCAGCTGCAATTGCAATCGGTTTAGGTGCACTTGGTGCAGGTATTGGTAACGGTCTGATCGTTTCACGTACGGTAGAGGGAATCGCCCGTCAGCCGGAAGCAGGAAAAGAACTTAGAACTCTTATGTTCATGGGTATCGCATTGGTTGAGGCCCTTCCGATTATCGCTGTCGTTATCGCGTTCTTAGCGTTCTTTGGCTAAGCAAAAAAGCCTTATATGAACTAAAAATGGCGAAGATCACTCTAAGAGAACCTTCGCCATTGCTTTATGTCTGATAAGCAGGCCGTACCGAAACGGCTTTTTATCAGCAGAGAAAACCTGCAGAAGGGAGTTGCCGTAGTAGATGTCTCAATTACCTCTTGAATTAGGACTGTCGTTTAACGGCGGAGATATCCTATTCCAATTGTTAGCTATGTTAGTTTTATTAGCGCTTCTCAAGAAATTCGCTCTTGGACCGCTATTAAATATAATGAAACAGCGTGAAGATCATATCGCCGGCGAAATTACGTCCGCTGAAGAAAGAAATAAAGAAGCGCAGAAGCTGATTGAAGAGCAGCGCGTTCTTTTAAAAGAAGCGAAACAGGAATCACAATCACTCATTGAAAATGCGAAAAAACTGGGTGAAAAGCAGAAGGAAGACATTATTCAGGCTGCACGTGCCGAGTCTGAAAGATTGAAAGAAGCGGCGAGAACCGAAATTGTCAAAGAAAAAGAACAAGCGGTTTCCGCACTTCGCGAGCAAGTCGCATCACTTTCTGTCTTAATCGCATCGAAAGTGATTGAAAAAGAGCTTGATGAACAAGCCCAGGAACAACTGATTCAGGACTATCTTAAAGAGGTAGGAGAAAGCCGATGAGTGGATCTGCTGTCTCTAAACGATACGCGTCAGCGCTTTTCGACATTGCCGTTGAGACTTCTCAAATCAATGAAATCGAAGAAGAGCTTACCGTACTAAAAGAAGTGTTCCGGAACGAAGCCGGATTACAGGAAGTGTTAAGCCATCCGAAGGTATCGGCCGCTAAGAAAAAAGAGCTGATTCAGCAATCGTTCGGCGCACTGTCTGAGTCTGTGCTGCATACGATTTTTCTTCTGATTGACCGCCGCCGGTCTTCGATTGTGCCTGATCTCACAGACGAGTTTATCAAACTTGCCAATCAGGCCCGTCAGACAGAGGACGCGGTTGTTTATTCAGTAAAACCGCTGTCAGAAGCGGAAATGTTATCATTGTCTCAAGTGTTTGCAAAAAAAGCCGGAATCGCTTCGCTCAGAATCAGAAATGAAGTGCAGACGGATTTAATAGGCGGCATTAAAGTCCGCATTGGAAACCGGATTTATGACGGAAGCGTGAGCGGAAAGCTTGAGCGCATGGAACGTCAACTTGCCGGAGGAAATCGATAGAAGGGGTGAAACCTAAGTGAGCATCAAAGCTGAAGAGATTAGCACGCTGATAAAGCAGCAAATTCAAAATTACCAATCTGAAATTGAAGTTCATGACGTAGGTACAGTCATCCAAGTCGGAGACGGTATTGCGCGTGTGCACGGCCTTGACAATTGTATGGCCGGTGAACTTGTTGAGTTTTCAAACGGCGTTTTGGGTATGGCTCAAAACCTTGAAGAATCCAACGTAGGTATCGTTATCTTAGGACCTTACAGAGATATCCGTGAAGGTGATGAGGTCAAAAGAACGGGCCGCATCATGGAAGTTCCTGTAGGTGAAGAATTAATCGGACGTATCGTCAACCCGCTCGGACAGCCGGTAGACGGACTGGGTCCGATTCTGACAAGCAAAACACGTCCGATCGAAAGCCAGGCTCCAGGCGTAATGGACCGTAAATCGGTACATGAGCCGCTGCAAACGGGTATCAAAGCGATCGACGCGTTAATTCCGATCGGCCGCGGACAGCGTGAGCTGATTATCGGTGACCGTCAGACAGGTAAAACATCTGTTGCGATTGATACAATCTTAAACCAAAAAGATCAAGACATGATCTGTGTGTACGTAGCGATCGGCCAGAAAGAATCTACAGTGCGCGGCGTAGTGGAAACACTTCGTAAGCATGGCGCGCTTGATTACACGATTGTCGTGACGGCGTCCGCTTCACAGCCGGCTCCGCTTCTGTACCTTGCACCGTATGCAGGGGTGACAATGGGTGAAGAATTCATGTACAACGGCAAGCACGTTCTCGTCGTATATGATGATTTATCTAAACAAGCGGCCGCTTACCGTGAGCTGTCATTGCTTCTTCGCCGTCCGCCGGGCCGTGAAGCATTCCCTGGGGATGTATTCTATCTTCACTCCCGTCTGCTTGAGCGCGCAGCCAAGCTGAGTGACGCAAAAGGCGCAGGATCAATTACGGCGCTGCCGTTCGTCGAAACACAAGCTGGAGATATCTCCGCTTATATCCCGACAAACGTCATTTCCATTACTGACGGACAGATTTTCCTTCAATCCGACCTATTCTTCTCAGGCGTGCGTCCTGCGATCAATGCCGGATTATCCGTATCCCGTGTCGGCGGATCAGCCCAAATCAAAGCGATGAAAAAGGTAGCGGGAACATTGCGTCTTGACCTGGCTTCATACCGTGAACTTGAAGCGTTCGCCCAATTCGGATCTGATCTTGACCAGGCGACTCAGGCGAAACTGAACCGCGGTGCGCGTACAGTTGAAGTGCTGAAGCAAGACTTGAATAAACCGCTTCCGGTTGAAAAACAGGTAGCCATTCTTTATGCGCTGACAAAAGGATATCTTGATGATATTCCGGTTGCGGATATCAGACGTTTTGAAGAAGAGTACTACATGTACCTTGATCAAAACCATAAAGATCTGCTTGACGGCATTGCGGAAACAGGAAACCTTCCTGCTGATGAAGACTTCAAAGCTGCAATCGAAGGCTTCAAACGCACATTTGCACCAAGCAACTAACCCTTAGAAGATGAGAGAAAAAGGTTCTCTTTTTCTCTCTTTTTACGCAAATGAAGAATAAAGGTGGTGAAATCTTTGGCCTCATTACGCGATATTAAGTCAAGGATCACGTCAACGAAAAAAACAAGCCAGATTACAAAAGCCATGCAGATGGTATCCGCTGCGAAGCTGAACCGTGCGGAAACCAACGCGAAGTCATTTGCTCCGTATATGGATAAGATCCAGGAGGTTGTGTTTAACGTCGGAAAAGGCGCGAAAAACGCGAAACACCCGATGCTTGTCTCAAGAGAAGTGAAAAAGACGGCGTATCTCGTCATTACGTCTGACCGCGGGCTTGCGGGTGCGTTTAACAGTTCGGTTTTGCGAAACGCTTACCGCACCATTCAAGAACGCCATCAGTCTAAAGATGAATACACGGTGATTGCAATCGGCAGAGTCGGCCGCGATTTCTTCAAAAAACGGGAAATGCCGATTTTGTCTGAGTTAGTGGGGCTTGGCGACGAGGTCACTTTTGCTCAGATTAAAGATTTGACCCGTCAGACGGTTCAAATGTTTATCGACGGCGCTTTTGATGAACTGCATTTGGTGTATAACCATTTCGTCAGTGCGATTTCACAGGAAGTGACGGAGAAAAAAGTGCTGCCTTTAACGGATTTCGGAACGAGCGGCGGGAAGCGCACGGCTTCTTACGAGTTCGAACCGGATGAAGAAGAGGTGCTCGAAGTGCTGCTTCCTCAATATGCGGAAAGCTTAATTTACGGCGCGCTTCTTGACAGTAAAGCAAGTGAACACGCTGCGAGAATGACAGCAATGAAAAATGCGACTGATAATGCGAAAGAACTCATTGATTCACTTTCGCTTTCATATAACCGCGCGCGTCAAGCGGCGATTACACAAGAAATTACCGAAATTGTCGGCGGTGCAGCCGCTTTAGAATAGAAAGATTTTGTCAGGAGGGATAGCGATGAAGAAAGGACGCGTAAGTCAGGTGCTTGGACCGGTTGTCGACGTACGTTTCGAGGACGGCCACTTGCCTGCGATTTATAATGCGATTAAAGTTTCACAGCCAGCTACAGGCGAAAATGAAGTAGGCATCGACCTAACGCTAGAGGTTGCTCTTCATTTAGGCGATGATACAGTCCGTACAATTGCCATGGCATCTACGGACGGAATTCAGCGCGGAATGGAAGCTGTTGATACAGGTGCGCCGATTTCCGTTCCTGTCGGTGATGTGACTCTCGGACGCGTATTTAACGTACTGGGAGATAAAATTGATTTAAATGAACCGCTGCCTGCGGATGCTCAAAAGGACCCGATCCACAGATCAGCTCCTTCATTCGATCAGCTTTCAACTGAGGTTGAAATTCTTGAAACGGGAATTAAGGTCGTTGACCTGCTCGCTCCTTACATCAAGGGCGGTAAAATCGGATTGTTCGGTGGTGCCGGTGTAGGTAAAACCGTATTAATCCAGGAATTAATCAACAACATCGCGCAAGAGCACGGCGGTATTTCCGTATTCGCCGGTGTAGGAGAGCGTACTCGTGAAGGGAACGACCTTTTCTACGAAATGAGCGATTCAGGCGTTATCAAGAAAACAGCCATGGTCTTCGGACAAATGAACGAGCCGCCGGGCGCACGTATGCGTGTAGCACTGACTGGTCTTACAATGGCTGAACATTTCCGTGATAAACAAGGACAGGACGTACTGTTCTTTATCGATAACATTTTCCGTTTCACACAAGCGGGTTCAGAGGTTTCCGCGCTTCTCGGCCGTATGCCTTCTGCGGTTGGTTATCAGCCGACGCTTGCGACAGAAATGGGTCAGCTTCAAGAGCGTATTACGTCTACAAACGTTGGTTCAGTTACATCTATCCAGGCGATCTACGTGCCTGCCGATGACTACACTGACCCGGCTCCGGCGACGACGTTCGCTCACTTGGATGCAACGACTAACCTTGAGCGTAAATTAACTGAAATGGGTATCTACCCTGCGGTTGATCCGCTGGCTTCCACTTCCCGCGCGCTTGCTCCGGAAATTGTCGGAGAAGAGCATTATGCGGTGGCGCGTGAAGTTCAGTCAACGCTTCAGCGTTACAAAGAACTGCAGGATATTATCGCAATTCTCGGTATGGATGAATTGGGTGAAGAAGACAAGCTTGTCGTTCACCGCGCACGCCGTATCCAGTTCTTCCTTTCTCAAAACTTCCACGTAGCTGAGCAGTTTACGGGACAAAAGGGTTCTTACGTGCCTGTTAAAGAAACAGTTAAAGGCTTTAAAGAAATCCTTTCCGGTAAATATGACCATCTTCCGGAAGATGCATTCCGTCTTGTGGGACGCATTGAAGAAGTTATTGAGAATGCAAAAGAGATGGGTGTAGAAGTTTAATCTGGTCCTAGGAGGGTAAAAGCATGAAGACCGTTAAAGTCAATATCGTTACTCCCGACGGCCCAGTATATGATGCTGATATTGAAATGGTAAGCGTAAGAGCCGAGAGCGGTGATCTCGGTATCTTGCCGGGCCATATTCCGACCGTGGCTCCGCTTAAAATCGGCGCTGTCCGTCTTAAAAAAGACGGACAGACCGACTTGGCGGCTGTCAGCGGCGGATTTTTAGAAGTCCGTCCTGATCAGGTCACTATCCTTGCACAAGCCGCTGAAACTGCGGACAGCATTGATAAAGAGCGCGCCCTTGCTGCGAAAAAGCGGGCGGAAGACCGTTTGAACAAACGATCAGATGATACTGACATTCGTCGGGCTGAGCTTGCGTTACAGCGGGCTGTAAACAGATTGGATGTTGCAGGAAACTAAAAAAGAATCCTTCTCGGCTGTCTGAGAAGGATTCTTTTTCTATATTAACGCATAAGAGATTCATAGACGCCGATAAGCGGATGATCCTCTTCTTTTTGCAGATATAAATGTTCGCAGCAGTTGTCGGTGTGCCACGTTTTGTTTCCTCTCCGCACACCCGTCGTATAGGCGCCGTCCGTATACGGATAAGGTTTGACGACCCATTCGGCATCGTCATGGTGTCGGATGGCGCAATCGATGACATACACGCTGAGCATTTTCTCAAATTCGTCAATCGGCAGGTTCCAATCCGCCAAAAGCAGCTCTTTTATGCTGCGGAAGTAAAGAGCTTCCACTTCCAGCAGGCTGCCGCGTGAATAATCAAGAGAAATGTTGAAAAACTGACATAATTCTTTCAGTTCCTCTGTTTGAGACTGTCTATAATCATAGTAGAATGCTATCGCTTCCCACTCGTGGTCAAATACGGGAAGTGTTTCTCCATACTGCTTTTCCGGATGAAAAAAGGAATGATTCATATTCCCATCTCCTTTCCAAAAAAGTATATCATGCCGGAGAACGGACATTTAAGCGGGGATTGCCCCTAATTTTGGATAAAAATTCTGATGTAAAAATGATCATCTTTCTCTCTTCTTCTTATATAATAAGAGAGGATATGAGGGGCGGAAAAAGTGAAAGGAGATGGGATTTGTGAATGTATTGGGGCAGCAGGCCGCAATCAGCATCCTGGTTCACCTGGTATGCATTGCGGTGACATGGTGGGCGCTTCAGGCCGTCAACTTTGATCCGCTGATCCGAAAAGGAAAAATAGTGCAGGCGAGGCTGCTGATCATTCTTCTTACCATTGCGATCGGTACGGCAGTCGCTGACTTCTTTTTAGATTATCTTACCTATTCGAAACAGCTTCCATACTTATTTTAAGATGTTTCGTCTGTTGAAATGAAGGGAATCGCTGGGTGAGACACCAATTTTTCTTCACCCGCTTGGCGAGTTTTGACGAAGTTTTCCATGTATTGCTTTCCCCGGCTCCGGCAAAAATGGGAGTAAGGGGGAGAGATCGGTATGAAGAAAAAAAGAGCAGGCCGCATCATCTTATTTTTTGTTTTTTTAAGCGCCTTAATAGCGGTATTTCATTCCATTCATGCAAGTGAGCTGTCTCCGCTCGCCCAGATTGCCGAAGGAATGGAGCGGCAGCAGGTCACTGTAGATGAATGGACGCTTCATGCGAAAAAAAATCTGAACCTGTCACTGAGTGAATTTGATGACAAGGTAAAAGAACTGAAGACGCAGTATCCGCAATATCATTGGGAATCCGCGCGGGAAGATAAAATCGTAAAGGCCGTCGGCACGTATTCTGACAAAAAAAATCACACAACTTTTAAACTGCAGCTCGTCACTACCCTCAAAAACCAGAACCCAACTTCGTATTTATTATATGAGCAAATGAGCCCGGAGCAACCGAAAAACTGGAATGATACATATGAACAGTTTGAACGGCAGGCACACGACATATTTCAAAATAAAGTATTTATTTTTACTTGTCTAAAGGGTCATTTAAATGATAATATGAGTATTGTTTTGCAAAAAAAAGCAGAACAGCTCATGAAAGAATTTGAAGCAAGTCCAGTTGAACATGTAGTTGAGCCTCATTTCGTTTCTGTTTCTGCATTTACATATAAGTGGACAGATTACATCATGACATCGAAACATAAGATGAATGTGCAAGTTGCGCTTAGAAGTGCGGGAATGGGCGAAAAACATACCGTTACGGTTGGCACACCAATCGTGACGACTGAATATTAATATAGAGAATATAGGGACGCGGAGGGGAATACCTTGGAAAAAATCATCGTCCGCGGCGGTCAGAAGTTAAACGGCACAGTGAAAGTTGAAGGAGCAAAAAATGCCGTTTTACCAGTTATCGCTGCATCTTTATTAGCAAGTGAAGAAAAAAGCGTAATATGTGATGTACCTACGCTCTCCGATGTATATACAATCAACGAAGTGTTGCGTCATTTAGGAGCAGATGTGCATTTTGAGAATAATGAAGTTACCGTAAACGCTTCTTACGCTTTAGAAACAGAAGCACCTTTTGAATATGTGCGTAAAATGCGCGCGTCAGTGCTTGTTATGGGCCCTCTGTTAGCCCGTACGGGTCATTCAAGAGTAGCGCTTCCGGGCGGCTGCGCAATCGGCTCAAGACCGATTGATCAGCATTTAAAAGGCTTTGAAGCAATGGGTGCAAAAATCAAAGTAGGCAACGGCTTTATTGAAGCAGAAGTGGAAGGCCGTCTGCAGGGCGCAAAAATCTATTTAGATTTCCCAAGTGTGGGTGCGACAGAAAACTTGATTATGGCAGCTGCTTTAGCTGAAGGAACAACAACGCTTGAAAACGTGGCAAAAGAGCCTGAAATCGTTGACTTAGCGAACTATATCAATGCGATGGGCGGAAAAATCCGCGGAGCCGGCACAGGCACCATTAAAATTGAAGGTGTCGAAAAACTTCACGGCGTAAGACACAACATCATTCCTGACCGTATTGAAGCGGGTACTTTCATGGTGGCTGCGGCTATCACGGAAGGAAATGTATTAGTCAAAGGTGCGGTTCCAGAGCATCTTACGTCTTTAATTGCGAAGATGGAAGAAATGGGAGTCAAAATTACGGATGAAGGAGAAGGCCTTCGTGTCATCGCTCCTGCCCAGCTGAAGCCGATCGACATTAAAACGATGCCTCACCCAGGATTCCCGACTGATATGCAGTCGCAAATGATGGCGCTGCTTCTCCGTGCGAGCGGAACAAGCATGATTACTGAAACTGTGTTTGAAAACCGTTTTATGCATGCTGAAGAATTCCGCCGGATGAATGGCGACATTAAAATTGAAGGACGTTCTGTGATCATTAACGGTCCTGTACAGCTGCAAGGCGCAGAAGTTGCCGCTACGGACCTGCGTGCGGGCGCGGCGCTGATTCTTGCGGGATTAGTGGCTGAAGGTCATACACGCGTCACGGAACTGAAGCACTTGGATCGCGGTTATGTGAATTTCCATCAAAAACTTGCGGCTCTCGGCGCTGACATCGAGCGTGTCGTTGATGAAACGGCCGCTGAACAAGAAAGCAAAGAAGTCGTAACTGACCTAAACGCATAATGGCTGTAAAAACAGTATGTCAATCTGGCATACTGTTTTTTTATGGTTTATCATCATTATTATGCTCTGATTTCCAAAAAAGAATACGTTTTTCGCGTGAAAAATGGAATAAAGATTCTGTCCAAAAGGAAGTCATATTAGCTTGTCCCTGCCCATAAGATGAAGTAGAGTCGAATCCCAAGCAGGAGGCAGCTGATATATGAAACCGATTGTATGTCTACTATCCGGGCTGTGTATACTTATTCTTCTAGTCCCCACCATTCTCGTCCTTCCGTTTCAGGCAGAAAAAGGCGCAGCCGTAAACAGAGAGCCCGGACACAAAACAGCACACACCACACGAGAAACAAAAGGAGCAGAAACATTGAAAGAATCACCTGTATCCATTCCGGTTTATCGGACATCCAATCATTCTGTAGAAAACATTCCGCTTGAAGAGTACGTGATCGGTGTCGTGGCTTCCGAAATGCCCGCAGATTTTAAACCGGAGGCCTTAAAAGCCCAGGCGCTCGCCGCCCGGACATTCATCGTCAGACTGATGGTCGCTGACTCAGCCGTTCAGGCGCCGAAAGGATCACTGGTGGATGATACGCAAATGTTCCAAGTCTATCAAAGCAAAAGCCAGCTGAAAAAAGAATGGGGTTCTAAGTACGCACACAACCTCAAGAAAATCACAAACGCGGTCGCCGGCACGCAAGGAAAGATTTTAACGTACGACAACAAGCCGATTGAGGCATCTTTCTTCTCTACGAGCAACGGGTATACGGAAAATGCGGAAGCCTATTGGACAAGCGCCATTCCTTATTTAAAAAGCGTGAAAAGTCCGTGGGATAAGCAATCGCCGAAATATCTCGCCACCCAGACCTTCAGTGTGCCGGAGTTTCAGCAAAAGCTCGGCGTACAGCTCTCGGGACAAAACACAGTGGGACAGATTACAGCCAGAACGCCGGGCCATCAAGTGGCGACGGCCTTCATCAACGGTAAAAAGCTGAAGGGAAGAGACATCCGGGAAAAACTCGGACTCCGTTCTGCCGACTTTGAATGGAAACGAAACGGCGGCAGCATCACCATTACGACAAAAGGATTCGGCCACGGCGTCGGCATGAGCCAGTACGGGGCCAATTACATGGCGCAGCAGGGGAAATCCGTGGCAGACATCGTCAAGCATTATTATCAGGGAGTGGACATTTCCGAAGCAGATTCATTTTTAAACAAATATATGGCGAAAAAATAGACGCTTTCATGAGCGTCTGTTTTTTTTGAAAACTATTCCATAAACGGTAAAGCAACCAACAGACTCATATAACGAAAGCCTAAAGGCTGACAAATGTCGATTGAAGGCTGAGCGCCGGGTGTAAATCACTGATAAAAATGCCGCTTCTATGTGAATATACGCAAAAATAATGAGGAACGCCGTCCTATTTATTTCCCTTTTCATCTCATTTACGATAAATATTGTTCGGCGTTGAACGTAAATCTATTGAAAAGGGGAAAAAGCAATGAAAAAAACATTTTCACTCATACTCATGCTCGGATTGATGCTGACTGCTGCATCTCCTGCTTTTGCTGCCGAGAATGCAAACGAGAAGACTCTTTCATTTAAAAACAATACCGCCATTTTACTTGATGCGAGCGGCAGTATGGCAAAACGGATTGACGGTGTTTCTAAATACAACATGGCAAAAGAAGAAATTGTCCGTTTTGCGGATCAAATTAAATCTAAATCACAGGTCAGAATGACGGTTTTCGGTTCGGAAGGCAATAATAAAAACTCCGGAAAGGTTCAATCTTGTGAATCCATTCGCGGTGTGTACGGATTCCAAAGGTTTGACAGACAGAGCTTCCTTAACTCTCTTAACGGAATCGGGCCTACGGGCTGGACACCGATTGCAAAAGCATTAGAGGATGCGAAGGCTTCCTTTACCGGTTTGCACAAACTTGGCAGTAAATCCGTTTTCCTGTTGACGGACGGCGAGGAGACATGCGGAGGAGATCCTGTTAAGACAGCGAAAGAACTCCGCAAACAGCATATTAAAGTCAACGTGATCGGCTTTGACTTTAAGGAAGGCTTCAACGGCCAGCTTCACGAGATTGCCAAAGCGGGCGGAGGAAAATATTACGAAGCTCACAGCCAAAAGGATATGAACCGCATCTTTACAATGGCAGCGAGTTCATTAGCGGAATAAGAAAAGGTGCCGTTTATCGGCCCTTTTTTTTATTTTTATTTAACAAAAATTTCAAGAAAAGATGAAGAGAAAACTGTAAAAAGAATCAGATTCCGGACTTATATTACAAAAAGGGCGAAAAAGGCATTAAATCTGTCATCATTTATGCAATCTTTTTAGGATGATGCGCATAATTCTGTTCATTTTTAACGGCGTACAGCCGCTTATACAAAAGGAATCCCGCCCTATATCTTTTTGCATACTCGTCATCTAGCATAGAGAAGAGCCGGGGGCCCATCGGCCAAAAACAAACGGAGAGGAATGAAGGAAATGAAAAAAATGTTCACTGCGGGGATTGTCGGACTTTTGACGCTTTCACTCGGATCACCTGTTTTTGCAGCTGAGAAAAAGCACGAAGAAACAAACGTTGCCGTGCTGTTTGATGCAAGCGGAAGCATGATACAAAAAACAGGGGGAGAGCGTAAAATAGATGTTGCGAAAGAGTCTGTCACTTCTTTTGCGGAAGTTCTTCCTGAAGACACGAATCTGATGCTTCGGGTATTCGGACATAAGGGGAATAATAAAAACTCAGGCAAAGCCGTATCATGTAATGCGACAGAAACGTTATACGGCCTTCAGCCGTACGCCGTGACTCCATTTGAGCAATCACTCAGCAAGATTAAACCGACCGGCTGGACACCGATTGCGAAAGCGCTTTCTGATACGCGTGAAGAATTTGAGCGGGCCGGCGCCGCGGGGAAAAACGTCGTATATCTGATCACAGACGGTGAAGAAACATGCGGCGGTAATCCTCAGGCCGAAATTCAAAAGCTCCGTAAAGCGAACGTCAACACGATCGTCAATATCATCGGCTTCAACTTCGGCATGAAAGGAAGCGAAAGCCTTGAAAAAGCGGCGGAAGCGGGAGGCGGCACATATGTCTCAGCTGACAGCGCGGACGAGTTCAAACAGGCTTGGGAAGACGCTGCAAAGGATTTAGCAAAAGAATAGGTTAAAAAAGGACGCCCGCGCGGCGTCTTTTTTGTTTAGAAAACAAAAACCGCGGGAATGATACGGATAAAAGGAGATGAACGCTGTTGTTAAAAGGAGCAGGCATTATATTAGTGCTGGCGGCAGTCGTTTTTGTTCTGATGGGAATTTTTCTGAAGCTTGCCGCCTTCATATTCGTCAGTATATTGGCCATTATCGCCGCAGTTATTTTATTCACCATTCTGAGCAGACATCATCGCAATGAAACATAGAGTCCGAAGAGGGCTCTTTTTTTAAACCGCAAATTCGACAAAATACAGGGATTGTGGAAGAATAAAAGAGAAGGATACTGCGGAGGGGAAAACAGTGGATGAAAAAACAACAGCGGTAAGAGACATATACCGCTATGAAAAAGGGGTATTAACAAAGACGGCAGATCGGATGGTTTCAGAGTATCCGCTGACCGTCATGGTGAACGGGCAGGAATTTGTTACGCTCGTCTGCACGCCTGACCATTTAGAGGAACTCGTCATCGGATTTCTCGCATCAGAAGGCGTCATTCGTTTTGAAAAAGAAATCAAAAGCTTTACTATAGATGAAAGTCTCGGGTTTGCATATGTTGAACTGACGAATCCCGGAGTGCTTGAGCAAAAAGACTATACGAAGAGGGTCATCGGTTCATGCTGCGGGAAAGGCCGCCATTTTTACTTTCAGCAGGATGTGAAAACGGCCAAAACCGCCGTCAGCCGTATCACCATAACTCCTGAGACGTGCCTTCGCCTGATGAAGGAGATGCAAAGAGGAAGCGGCACCTTCCAGGAAACGGGCGGCGTCCATAATGCAGCGCTGTGCGATACGGAAAAGCTGCTCTTCATGAGGACGGACATCGGGCGCCACAACGCGCTGGATAAGCTGTACGGCTGCTGTTTGAAAAACGGAATGCCGGTCCGTGACAAGCTGATCGTCTTCAGCGGCCGGATTTCCTCAGAGGTTTTATTAAAAGCCGCAAAAATCGGCGTGTCGATTGTCATTTCAAAATCGGCGCCGACGGAGCTCGCGCTGCAAATGGCGGAAGAGCTGAACATAACCGCGATAGGTTTTGTCAGAAACGGATCATTTAACGTATACACACATCCTGAACGGGTTGAACAATAGAAAGGGGTCTTGGGCTTATGAATACAGAAACGCGCCGGGTGACAGACAAAAGGGAAAGGCCGCTCAGGGATCTTCGTATCTCTGTAACCGACCGCTGCAACTTCAGATGCACGTACTGTATGCCAGCCGAATTATTCGGACCGGATTATCCATTTTTACAAAAGACGGAATTGCTCTCCTTCGAGGAGCTTGAGCGGCTTGCGAAGCTGTTTGTCGGCCGCTTCGGCGTTGAAAAAATCAGGCTGACGGGCGGAGAGCCGCTCATGAGAAAAGATATGCCTGAATTGATCAAAAAACTTGCGCGCATCCCCGGACTTAAAGATATCGCGATGACGACAAACGGCTCTCTTCTTCCCGTGTATGCGGAAAAACTGAAGCAGGCGGGGCTGCATCGCGTGACAGTCAGCCTCGATTCTTTAGAGGATGAGCGGTTTAAGGCCATTAACGGCCGCGGGGTTTCGGTGAACAAGGTGCTTGAGGGCATTGAGGCGGCAAAAGCGGCCGGACTCGGTGTGAAAATCAACATGGTTGTTCAAAAGGGCGTCAATGAAAAAGATATCCTGCCGATGGCCCGCTATTTTAAAGAAAAGGGTCATATTCTCCGGTTTATTGAATTTATGGATGTAGGCAATACGAATCAATGGAATAAAAAAGACGTGATCACGAAGGCCGAGATTATTGATCTGATCAACCAGCACATGCCGACGGAGCCGATAGAAGCGAATTATAAAGGAGAGGTCGCTTCCAGGTTCCGCTATCTTGACGGTTCCGGCGAAATCGGCGTAATTTCCTCCGTCTCGGATGCATTCTGCGCCTCCTGCAACAGAGCGCGCCTGTCGGCGAGAGGCGAGCTGTTTACGTGCCTGTTTGCGTCAAGCGGCTATGATGTTCGGAAGCTCGTGCGCGGCGGTCTGACCGATGACGAATTGACGGAATCCATCGCTTCTGTCTGGAGAAATCGCACGGATCAGTATTCAATTGACCGCACGCTTTCTAAAACGGATGGGAAAAAGAAAGTGGAAATGTCTTATATAGGCGGATGAAGAAAAGCTTGCCCGGACAAGGGCAGGCTTTTTTATTCACAATATGAGAGCGGTCTGTTCAAAAAATACCGGTGACAGCCGAAATATATGATAGGAATTTTGATGCAGGACAATCAAGTTATGCAATTCCAAAGCCATACAATATGTTAAAATATAACCAATAGAAATTAGAAAAGGTTGTGAAAGGGGCATGACCGCATACGAGATTCCGTCATCTCAAGTTGGAGTTAAGATCAACAAATGGTACAAGCACATTTTAGCGTTTCAAGCGGCTGATGCCATAAAGCTGAAAGAGGAAATTGATGAGGATATACAACGTATGGAGGAAGACCAGCTGCTGCTGTTATATTATCAGCTGATCAGCTACCGCCATCATATTATGCTTGATTACGTCAAGCCGGAATGCACCGAACAATCACAGATTCAGTACAGCGAGCTGCAAAAGACGATCGAAAGCACGGACAGCATATCGGGACTGTCTGAGTATTATTTCCATTTGTTCAGAGGGATGTATGAATTCGATCACAATAACTATGTTGCGGCTATTTCTTTTTACCGGAAAGCGGAAAAACTCCTTTCATTTGTCGAGGATGATATAGAGAGGGCGGAATTCCATTTCAAGATGTCTGAAGTGTTTTATGTCATGAAGCAGACTCATTTTTCCATGAATCACGGGATTCAGGCGCTGGATACGTATATGAAACACGATTTCTACAGAGTGCGGAGAATTCAATGCCATTTCGTCATCTCAGGAAACTACATCGACTGCAAAAACTACGACAAAGCGCTTGAGCATTTAGACGAAGCCCTCCGCCTTTCTTTGCTTGAAGGACAGCCCCGCCTGATCGGGTCTTCGCTTTACAATCTGGGGAATTGTTATTCTGAAAAGCGCGATCTGGATGAAGCGGCCCGGTACTTTAGAAAAGCGGTTCCCGTTTTTGAAGAGCATCAGCTTGAACAGCTTCCGAAGGCACTGTTCAGCTTAACGCACACCCTTTTCAGGCTGCATGATGACCAAGCGGCCCTTACCTATTATGAAAGAGGGGTCATGATCGCGAAAGAACGGGGCGACCGATTCAGTTTAGAGAAGTATAAGTTTTTACAAGCGCTTTATTTGGAGTCACTCAATATGGATTTAATCCATGAAGTGTTTGACTATATGAATGAAAAATCGCTGTATGTGTATATTGAAGATTTCGCCTTGGAGGCCGCCATTTACACAAGCGGACATGGGCAATATAAAGAAGCGGCGTATTTTTATGAAAAAGCGATTCGCATGAGAGAAAACATTCAAAAAGAACAGTGTTTATACGATATATAATTTTCTTAACCATCTGATCAGCAGATGGTTATTTTTTTATGCACATCATAACGTTTGACCATAGAAAAAAACGGAAAAATCGCAAAAGAGAGAAAAAAGTACAAGGGGAAGGAGGGATTTGTTGTTCGGATTCAATGATATGATAAAGTTTTTCGTATCATTTCTCATCATTCTGCCGATGGTGTCTGTCATCCATGTGTCGGGACACAGCTTTATGGCCATGCTGTTCGGAGGCAAGGCATCATTGGATATCGGAATGGGGAAACGTCTTTTAAAAGTAGGGCCGATTCAGGTTCGGCGTATCTACTTCATAGATTCTTTCTGCAAGTTCGGCGAATTGCGGATAGATAACCGCCTGACGAGCGCGCTCGTCTATTCCGGAGGCTGTCTGTTTAATCTCGCTTCTATCTTTTTAATAAATCTGCTGATCATAAAAGATGTCCTCGAGCCAAACTTATTTTTTTACCAATTTGTCTATTTTTCAACTTATTATGTTTTCTTTGCCCTTCTGCCGGTGCAATACGGGGATAATAAGCTGTCAGACGGATTGGCCGTTTACAAAGTGCTCCGCTACGGGGAACGCTGTGAAATCAATAATTGAGAGTTTACATGTTTGTGTTCAGGCTGAAAGGGAAGAAAACAAGTACACATAACAAAAAAGGAGCTGAAGAGATCATGAGTCAAGATAACGGTTTAAAAGACAAAGTAAAAGGCGGCATGAACAAAGTGAAAGGGGAAGCAAAGGACAAAGCAGGCGACATGGCAGACAAGTCCGACTTAAAAGCGGAAGGTAAAAAAGACAAAGCGAAAGGCAGCCTGCAAAAGGGTGTCGGTAAAACGAAAGATAAACTCAGTGATGATTAATTTGATAGTGAAACACAGCAAAAGCCCAAAATATTTTGGGCTTTTTGTTATGAGAAATGACAAAAATTCCAGTTCATTTGGTTAATATTCACTAAATTTTTAAATATTCTATAAATTCACCGGTAATTTCTTTATAATATTCACATAGAATGTAACCTTTCTTCACATTTAATTAAACGTTTGTTGAAGAAAAAAATCAGAAATCGGTAATTTCTGCAAAAGGAATCGGGCCGTTCACCGTCGAATAACTTTTATCACTTAACATTTCATGAGGTGAAGGGGGTGACGGCCGCCTGCATCGTTTCGGTATGACCATGCGGATTGTGTTTGACTATCACTAAGGGGGAATACAGATGAAACTGACACCGGTTGAACAAGAAAAATTGCTTATTTTTACGGCGGGAGAGCTCGCTAAGCAGCGGAAGGCGCGCGGCGTTCTGCTGAATTATCCCGAAGCCGCCGCATATTTGACCTGTTATCTGATGGAAGGCGCGAGAGACGGAAAAAGCGTTGCTGAGCTGATGGAATCCGGCCGCAATGTATTGACGGAAAAAGACGTTATGGAAGGCGTTGCGGAAATGCTGGACAGCATTCAGGTGGAAGCGACGTTCCCGGACGGGGTTAAGCTTGTCACCGTTCATCAGCCGATCAAAGCGGAGGTGAAGTCATGAAGCCGGGAGCGATTCAAGTCGCAAAGGGGACCATCACCATTAACGAAGGCCGGAAGACGCTGGAGGTGTCAGTCACCAATAACGGAACGCGGTCAGTGCAGGTAGGATCGCATTTTCATTTTGCCGAAGCCAACGGCGCCCTTTCCTTCAATCGGGACAAAGCAATCGGCATGCGCCTTGATATCCCGTCAGGCACATCTGTCCGTTTTGAACCGGGAGAAAAGAAAACCGTCACGCTCGTGGAAATCGGAGGGCGAAAAACGGTCAGAGGTCTCAACGGCATGGCCGATACGTATATGGATGAGCGGGGAAAAGAGAAGACTCTGTCAAATCTTAAAAAAGCCGGATGGATGGAGGAGGCGATCCGATGAAAATGTCACGTGAGCAATACGCAGAACTATTCGGACCGACAACGGGAGACAAAGTCAGACTCGGAGATACGGATTTATGGATTGAAGTCGAAAAAGATTTCACGAATTACGGTGAAGAAATGATTTTCGGCGGAGGGAAAACAATCCGGGACGGCATGGGGCAGAACGGGCGTATCACCGGGAAAGACGGAGCGCTTGATCTGGTTATTACAAACGCCGTCATTCTGGATTATACCGGGATCGTCAAGGCGGATATCGGGGTGAAGGACGGCCGGATTGTCGGCGTCGGGAAAAGCGGCAACCCGGATATTATGGATGGGGTGGACCCGCACATGATTATCGGTGCCGGAACAGAAGTCATTTCCGGCGAAGGGAAAATCGTAACGGCCGGCGGGGTGGATACGCATATCCACTTTATCTGCCCGCAGCAGATGGAAGTCGCGCTTTCTTCAGGCGTGACCACGCTTCTCGGCGGCGGAACGGGTCCTGCGACGGGAAGTAAAGCGACGACTTGTACATCCGGTGCATGGTACATGTCGAGAATGCTGGAAGCGGCCGAGGAGTTTCCGATCAACGTCGGTTTCTTAGGAAAAGGGAATGCATCCGATAAAGCGCCGCTGATCGAGCAGGTGGAAGCAGGCGCGATCGGCCTGAAGCTGCATGAAGATTGGGGATCAACGCCAAGCGCCATTAAAGCTTGCATGGAAGCGGCGGATGAGGCGGACATTCAGGTGGCGATCCATACAGACACGATAAATGAAGCGGGCTTTTTAGAAAATACGCTTGATGCGATCGGCGACCGGGTTATCCATACATATCACATAGAGGGAGCCGGCGGAGGCCACGCACCGGATATTATGAAACTCGCATCTTACGCCAATATCCTGCCGTCCTCTACGACGCCGACGATTCCGTATACCGTCAACACGATGGACGAGCATCTTGATATGATGATGGTCTGCCATCATTTAGATTCAAAAGTGCCTGAAGACGTGGCGTTCAGTCATTCACGCATCAGAGCGGCCACCATTGCGGCGGAGGATATTCTGCACGATATCGGCGCGATCAGCATGACGTCATCTGACTCGCAGGCGATGGGCAGGGTGGGAGAAGTGATTATCCGGACATGGCAGGTGGCCGATAAAATGAAAAAGCAGCGCGGCGCTCTATCAGGAGAAAACGGCAATGACAATGTGCGCGCCAAACGCTATATCGCCAAATACACGATCAACCCGGCCGTCACTCACGGCCTGAGCCATGAAGTCGGTTCCGTTGAAAAAGGAAAGCTCGCCGACCTCGTACTATGGGACCCGGTTTTCTTCGGCGTCAAACCTGAACTTGTGCTCAAAGGCGGCATGATCGCCCGCGCCCAAATGGGAGATCCGAATGCTTCCATTCCGACGCCTGAGCCCGTGTTTATGCGGCAGATGTACGCATCATACGGTAAAGCAAACCGAAATACCTCTATTACATTTATGTCCCAGGCCGGTATCGCAAACAGTGTGCCGGAAAAGCTCGGCCTTGAAAAAATGATTTCTCCCGTACGGAATATCCGTAAGCTGAGTAAGCTCGACATGAAGCTGAATGACGCGATGCCGAATATACAAGTCGATCCGAAAACCTATCAGGTGTTCGCCGACGGAGAAGAGCTGGCATGCCAGCCCGTCAGCTATGTTCCGCTCGGACAGCGTTATTTCTTATTTTAATCCCTCTCAGGCCGGTTTCCCGCCGGCCTGTTTACACCTCTATTGCCAACTTGATTTCATCCTGCCGCCCGTTTTAGTGTATATTAGTAGTTGACAAACAAATGAAATGTAACTATTACGGTTACAACGGTGGTGAAAAACATGATTAACAGCCGTCTTGCTGTGGCCATTCACATTCTATCGCTGATCTCAACGGATGAACGGGCGTCATCGGACATGATTGCGGGCAGCGTAAACACCAATCCCGTCGTCGTGCGGAGAACGATCAGCCAGCTGAAAAAAGCGGGTATTCTGACATCCCGGGCGGGTGTTCCGGGAGCCAGCCTGAAAAAAGATCCGTCGGAGATCACCCTCTTAGAGGTTTACAGGGCTGTGCAGAATAAGGAAGAGCTTTTTGCGGTTCACGACAATCCGAACCCCGACTGTCCGGTCGGCAAAAATATGCAGCGCGCGCTCGATGAGACGTTCGGAAGCGTACAGCGGGCAATGGAGAATGAACTTGCGAGCAAGTCCCTTTATGATGTAATGAATCATCTCTTTTGTTAAAAAGAGATGGTTCATCCCGCTATCGGTGTAACAAAAATGGTTACAAGAGGTAATGAGGAAATCACGGTATTGGCTCCATATTCAGACAAGCCTGGATGCGGGATTGCGATCTGTTTAATGAAAAAATCCTCCGAAACTAAAGGAGGCGGTTACCGGGATATTTTTATTTTGCTTAAGGCTTATGTGAAGGTGTCAGCTGTGAGCAAGTTAAACAAAAAATGATATCCTGCCTCCAGCAATGCCAAAACCGTTCGCCTCTTCACAATCATTATAAAATGTCTCTAGGAACGATCAGCAGCCCGTTAGCTGCCCCTAATTAAAGATGAGCTGTTACCACACTGTTACATTAGAACTTCCGCTGCTTTTATATCCTTCTGTCGCTAAGACTTGATAAGCCCAATTACTGCCCAGATTCATTCCATGGCTCTTCCATGCGTTAACATGATTGCTGAAAGTGATTGCAGCGTTGCTTCCGGTCGGTCTCTTCGACTGGCGAACACTCCAGTACTGCGTAAAAGTAGTGTTATCGCCATCAATGGAAGGTGCGTTATAACGTGTCGTTGTATATATGTCATATGTACCTCCATCACTCTTTACAGTACCTTTATACGTTCCGGTAGGTCTGTAAGTACCCCATGAATCCACTACATAATATTCGATGAGAGGTGCTCTCGTCCAGCCATATAAAGTCAAATATCCATTGCCATTCGGCGCCCAGACTCCGGCATTATAGTTTATTGTTCTAAATGGCGAGCCTGTAGTCCAGCCTTTACCAACAACGAAATTTCCGGTATTAGACCAATTAACACTGTAATTCCCGCCAGATCCATTGACTGCGTTGACTGTTCCGCCCCCATCAGTCCAATTTTGCCAGTAATCTGTGCCGGCTGCAGAGGCGGTTGCCGAAAACATGCTGATACTCATGAAAGCTGCCGTTAATCCAACTAAGAATTTCTTTTTAAACTTAAACATATGTTACCTCCTATACTATTTTTTCTGACTTTGACATGAGGCAGCACTCGTAAATATTTAACGAACGCCAACGCTTTTGATCGTTCCTTTCAATATAATAGCATGAATACATGAGTGAATATTAAGAACAATTGTAATTTAATTACAAAGACCCAAAAAATGTATTATAAGCGGTCTTGTTCCGCCATGGCTTTTATCCTTATTTTGCAGAATCACAATTCTTGCTTCTAAACCTGATCAGGAACAGTCGAACAATTGAGTGATTTCAGTTGAAACTCTGAGGAAAAGTTTTATTTGAAAAAACTTTTTTGAGCTGAAGCCGGAATGTCCGAAAAAATATCTGCAGACAGCGTTATTGGAAAATCCAAAGCAGAAAAACTTTACCGTTACCGAAGAAGCGGAATAAGAAAAAATCCCGGGCGGATGCGCCGGGATTTTCTTTTTAATATGTATTGGCATCAATATTATTAAACGCGTCGTCCACGATGCCGAGCGTCATGAGGATAACGAAAAGAACGATGCCGAGAACGGACAAGCCGACCGTCACAATCAGGTAGATCCCCTGCATTTTCACGAACTTTGCATAATTCTCCAGCATATGTTCCTCTGTCAGTTCATTGAACTGCTCCGCCATCTGTCCCGCTTCATTTGCCGAGCGCATCAGAAAAATGCCGGCAATGATCTGCAAAACGCCGGGAATGGCTCCGATTAAAAAGAAAAACGCGCCCGAAAGCGCCGCAAACGCGCCTATAATAATAAATAAAATACCTGTCGCTTTTCCCCACTTCGAAATAGAAATAAGCGAACGATTCACTGATTCAGGTTTCAAACTATGGCACTCCTTTACAAAAAAATACTCACTTTTCATTTATACACTATTCGGTCATTCTTTTGAATATAAAATGTGTTTTTTCGTGCCGTGTCCGTTTTTATATCAGAAAATTCCCGAGAAACACCCCGGGAATTACAAAATCGGCGACAGAAGTCTTGAAATCGATTCTTTAATGCGGATCCGCAGCGAACGCTCCTGATATTCTTCATACGTATATTTTCTGGAGACGAGCAGATCTTCTTTAAATGAGGAAATGAGTTTTTTCGCGATGGTGACGTCATAAATAAAGGCGTTGACTTCAAAATTAAGTCTGAAGCTTCTGACGTCGATATTCGCCGTACCGACGGAAGCCGTCTCATCATCGACGACAATCGTTTTTGCATGAATAAAGCCGTTATCGTAAATGTAGACTGAGGCTCCGGCTTTCAAAAGATCGCCGATGTAAGATAAAGTCGCCCAGTAAACGAAAGCGTGATCCGGCTTGTTCGGAATCATGATTTTGACGTCGATGCCTGACAGACAGGCGATCCTGAGGGCATCTAAAAGACTTGAGTCAGGAATAAAGTAAGGCGTCTGAATCAGGATCGACCGTTTGGCCGTTGAGATCATCTTGATATAGCCGTTTTTAATTTGTTCCCATTCTGAGTCCGGTCCGCTCGTGACAATCTGCATCCCGACATTGCCCTTCGGCTCGCATTCCGGAAAATGATTCGGAACGTATGTGAGCGTATGATGATGGGAGGCTTGGTTCCAATCGAGGATAAACCGTGTCTGAATGGCGTGTACCGCCGTGCCTTGAAGCCTGAGGTGCGTATCGCGCCAGTAGCCGAATTTCGGATTCAGGCCGAGATATTCATCTCCGACGTTAAAGCCGCCGACATAGCCGGTTTCGCCGTCAATGATGACGAGCTTGCGGTGATTCCGATAATTGAGCCGCAAATTAATCGGACGAAGCCTGGAAGGAAAAAAGACTTCCACATGGCCGCCGGCGTCCCGCAGCGGTTTGAAGAATTTTTTTCTGAGTGATCTTGAACCGAGTTCATCATATAACACTCTGACTTTTACGCCTTCCCGTGCTTTTTTTACTAAGGCATCGCGCAATTTTTTTCCCAGTTCATCACCTTTATAAATATAGTATTGAAGGTGAATGTGATCTTTTGCGTTGGAAATGTCCTTCATTAAGCGTTTGAACTTATCGCGCCCGTCCGTCAAAATCTCCACCGAATTATCCTCTGTAAAGACTGCGTGGTTGTTCATAACAAGCATATAGATGAGGTCTTTATTATCCACAGTCGCTCGGTTGTTAAATTGGAATTGCCTCGACTTCAGATCTTTCAGCTGAAACTTCAGCAGCTTTTCTATCCCGATTTTTTTACGGTCTTCCCATTGAAACAGATGCTTGCGTCTCAGGTTATGGCCGAATAACAGGTATAAAATAAACCCTAAAATGGGAATAAAAAAAAGAACCAAGAGCCAAGCCCATGAAGCGCTGGCATCGCGTCTTTCTTTAAAAATCATGATGACGGCCAAAAGTATATTTAAAACGAAAAAAAATCCGAATAAAATAAATGAAATGCTCACTTTGCAACCCCGCTATATCATATTTATCAAGACTGTGCCCATTAGTATTCCGACAAGTGCAGCAATCTGATTCCCATTTCAAATTATAACATTGACATTTTGAAAGAATAAAGAGCCGGAATCAAAGATGAATGCAGTTTTCTTTCAAAGAAAGTTCCGGGTGCGGTAAAATATGCATATATGAAAAAGAAGACAAAAATGACAGCAAAGGGGAGAGGGCATGAAGCTGGAGCATGCGGAACAATTGCCGGGATTCATAAAAAAAGAAATTCAGAAAATACAAATCGCCATCGCGCCGCTGATGAAAAAAAGCATCATTTACCGTTTTCTTGCTTTCCCGCTCGCCGCTTTTAGTCTGTTTCATCTGGCATCGCTTTTGATTCAGGCCCCTTCCGGGAGAGGAGCTTTCGTATCGGCCGGCATTTTTGCCCTCCTTGCGGCTCTGGGTCTTGCGTTTTTTAAGGAAGCCGGCTATCAGCGGAAACAGGTGCAAAAAACGATCCGCCTTTATATGCTGAACAGAATCAGAAAAAGCGATATTCTGTCCGAGGAACGGAAAAGCGCCTATACCCGGCTGATTGCCGAGGAGCCGTCTGCGATGAAGAGCTTTATTGAATTTTTAACGGAAGAAGACCGGAAAAAAGAAATGCTTTATTAAAAAAGAGCTGACGCGCGATCAGCTCTTTTTGTCATTCAAACACAGGGTCGTTCTCATAGTAATATGAATCAGGCGTGTCATACGTATCAGTGCTGTGATAAGCGATAATTCCGATGACAGCGAAAATGACGACTAAAATAAAAGCGAGAATGCCCAATACCACACTGGAAGCCGCGTAAAAAAACTGCATTTTGATAAATGACGCGTAATGTGCAAGCATATTTTCTTCCGCGTTTTCTTCTAGTCCTTCCTGAAGGGCGGCCGCCGCTTTTGCCGAGCGCATCAGCATGACGCCGGAAATGATGAGCAGAACCCCCGGAATGGCTCCGAGCAGCGTCACAATGGCTGACAGAGCGGAAAGAGAGCCTGTGATGATCAGAAACACGGCGGTGATCTTTCCCCATTTGGCGATGTCGGCAAGGGAACGGGCTTTTTTATTGAGCGGCTGGTTTTCGTCTTTGTCTTTATCGATGGTGATCATGACAGTTCTCTCCCTAAAATGTTCAAGTCATATCGTTTTCCGTCCATTTCGGCGATACCCGGGAATACGCCCCATTCGGTAAAACCGAATTTTTCAAACAGCTTAATGCTCGGCACATTATGTCCGAAGATAAAAGCCATCAGGCTGCGGATGCCGATTGCCGGAGCGAGTGCCAGGGCTTCTTTCAGCAGAAAGCTTCCTGCTCCTTTGCCGCGGCAATCCTGATGCAGATAGATGCTGATCTCCGCCGTTTTGTCATAGGCCGGACGGCCGTAAAACGTTTCAAAGCTGATCCAGGCCGCCACTTTGCCGGTTTCATCTTCCGCGACCATCAGCGGGCGCCGGTCCGTGTGCCGCAGAAACCAATCCATCCGGTCTTCGGGCGTCACTTCTTCCGTATCAGCCGTTACCATCCGTGAGGCAATCGTCGAGTTGTAAATGGCCACCACCGCATCTAAATCCTCCAATACGGCTTTGCGCAGGGTCAAATTCATATTCCGGGATCTCCCTTCACATTTCATTACATAAATAAGTGCAATCTGCACATACTATTTCCAAAAAAGTTTTTTATGGATGTGTATATATTTTCAGAAAAGTGTTCAGAATGTTGCTGAGGTGATGAACAAATGAGAGAGGAAGAAAAGAAAACTTCTCAAGTCAAAAAACTTCAGCGGTTTTTTCGCAAACGCTGGATATTCCCTGCAATCTACTTAGTCAGTGCGGCCGTCATTTTAACAGCTGTCCTTTGGTATCAATCCGTTTCGAATGATGTGAAGGACAATCTGACGAACAACGGCGGAAACTCCGCGTATGACAGCGGCAAAGACGATGCCGTCGAAGTAGGCAAGTCAATGGAAAACGTCGCAATGCCGGCTGCTCATTCTGAAAATGTTTCTGTTGTGAAAAAGTTTTATGAAACTGATGCCGCAAAAAAAGAGAAAGAAGCAGCACTTGTTAACTATAATAACACGTACAGCCTCAGTAAAGGAATTGACTTAGCTGAGAAAGACGGAAAATCATTTGATGTTTCTGCTTCTCTGAGCGGTACGGTTGTTAAAGCTGCTAAAGACCCGGTACTGGGGCATGTGGTTGAAATTGAACACTCAGACGGCCTGTCTACTGTCTATCAGTCTTTATCTGAAGTCAGCGTCGATCAGGGCGACAAAGTAAAGCAGAACCAGGTCATCGGTAAATCCGGAAAAAACCTTTACAGTGAAGAAAGCGGAAATCACGTGCACTTTGAAATCCGCAAGGACGGCGTAGCGATGAACCCGCTCAATTTTATGGACAAGCCGGTAACATCTATTGAAAAAGCGGCGGCTGAAGAGAAAAACGCTTTGACAGAAGAAACGGAAGGGTCAATTCAGCAGTCTTCCGAGAAAAAAGATGTGACGCCTAAAAAAGAAACCGAAGAAAAACCGGGTGACAAAGAGGACGGCACAAAAGACAAGACAGATGGTAAAGATGACGGCTCAATGAAAGATTCGGGCAAGTAATCTTGATCCCAAAGCGCCTATCAGCTCTGATAGGCGCTTTTCATATTGCCGCATGTGCCTTTATACTAGTAGAAAACGAAGGAGATGCTGAATGAATAAATGTCTGGCGGCCGGGTGGCTCGTCTTTGTTTTCGTTTCTGCTTTGACTGAAAGCTTTCACGATATGGTTGTGTCGCAGACGGTGTCCTTCCGTTTCACGCCCCATCCGGATGTGTCCGGTTTCTTTGTGTTCGATATGGCGGAGCTCGCCATACCGGAAGCGGCGATTCAAAAGCTCGGGCACGCGTTTTCATTTTTTGTGCTCGCCTATTTGTTTTTCAGAGAGCGCAGGCGCATGAAGAGGGCGGTGCTGTATGCATTGGCCGCCGCTTTCCTAACAGAAATCGTCCAGCTCTTTTTCGGCAGAAACGGATGCCTCCGCGATGTGCTGATTGACAGTCTCGGCATTGCCGCATTCTGTGCTTTACAAAGGAAAAAGCATACAGCCAAACATACAAAAACCGGCAGTCTGTGACAGACGCCGGCTTTTTTTTTATATATTATGGTTTGTCGATTTGCTTTTATGAACGATACTTTCATAGATTCGCACGATCAGATCGACAATCGGACGAAGCACATTTGAAAATCTGAACAGCAGGAATCCGACAATGAGGGAAACGATAATGCTTCCGAGCACATCGATCGGATAATGGTGGCCGACCCAAATTCTTGAGAAGCCGGTCAAAAGGCCGAAAATCACAAGCGGCCAGCCGAGTTTTTTGTTGCGGAACAGAATCGCAATTGAAATCGCCAAAGCGCCTGTCGTATGGTCACTCGGAAATGAAGCATCCGCGGCATGAGGGATCAGTGTATGAACCGTATGCTCGACAAAGGGGCGCGGCTCGATATAGATCTTCGTGATGAGGTAGTTGACGATAAGCGCCGCAACACCCGTGAAGCCCGCGTACAGGGCGTTTTGTCTGCCTTTTGTGCTTCCGAACAGCCACATGGCAAGCAGGAAAAGGGCGTAGGCGTAAATGGCGTATTCCGTTATAAATACCATGATAGAGTCGAGAATGGCGCTATGGTGCGACAAACCATTGATCGCTTTAAACAGTTCGTAATTCACAAATATCACCTTTTATCTTTATTTTATATGAACAGTGTAATGCTTTTTTCTATGAGACACAATTGGTATTAAAAATAATCATAAAAAAGTAAACAGAATGAAACGTGACTGTATTACTGTGCGTCAAGTATGCGGGAAAAGAATAGCCGAAGGAGTTTTGTCCGTTGCTGAAACGTTTGAAAAATGCCGATCTGCCGCTTGTGTTTGTCATTATGCTGCTTTGCGGATTCGGCTTGTTAATGGTGTACAGCGCCAGTGATGTGATGGGGTCTCAGCGGTACGGAGATCCATCCTATTTCTTCCACAAACAAAGTACCTCTTTACTGATCGGATTATGCTTATTTCTATTTGCCGCCTGTCTGCCGTATAAGCGGTATGCGCGGCTTGTACCGCTGTTTGTGGTCGGTTCGCTGGTATTGCTGCTGCTCGTATTGATACCGGGAATCGGGCTGGAGCGGAATTTTTCCCGCAGGTGGCTGGGAGCGGGCCCGCTTGTCGTACAGCCGTCTGAATTGGCGAAGATCGCCATGATTTTGTATTTCGCTTCGATTTATACGAAAAAGCAGCCGTACATTCATCAATTTGTGAAAGGGGTTCTGCCGCCTTTAGTGATTTTGGGGACCGCTTTTCTGCTGACATTGGCGGAGCCTGATTTAGGGACGGCTTCCTTAATCCTGGCGGCGTGCGGGTCGATTTTATTATGTGCCGGCTTGAAAAAACGCCATCTGTTCGTGCTCGGCGCGACGGCAGTGTCGGGGGTTGTTTATCTCGCATTTTCCGCTTCCTATCGTGTGAAGCGCCTCGTTTCCTTTACCAATCCGTTTGGTGACGCGAACGGGGACGGCTATCAGCTGATTCAATCCTATTTTGCTATTTCCGGAGGCGGGTTTTTCGGAAGAGGGCTTGGAAACAGTGTTGAAAAAATGAACTATCTGCCTGAGGCGCATACCGATTTCATTATGGCCGTGATCAGCGAAGAGCTGGGGATATTCGGTGTTCTGATCGTTTTGGGATTATATTTTGCGTTAATGCTTCTCGGCGTAAAAACGGCCGTGCGGGCTGATGACCCGTTCGGGAAGCTTCTTGCCATCGGAATTACGTTTCAATTAATGTTTCAGGTTGTATTGAATTTGGGAGCGATGAGCGGACTCCTCCCGGTTACGGGTGTGCCGCTTCCGTTTATCAGCTACGGCGGTTCTTCATTGATTATGACGCTGTTTTTGTGCGGCATACTGGTCAATATCAGTACATATGCGAAAAAACAACCCGTACGGCATAAGCGGCCTGTCCCGCATGAAAAAAAGGTTTCTTCTTTTTAATGAAGCCAGAAAAAACGCCCGGGACATTTCTGTTTCCGGGCGTTCTATCTGTTTATAAAGCTTCTGGTCCTTCTTCTCCGGTGCGGATATTAATCGTGTTTCCGATTTCATAGACGAATATTTTTCCGTCGCCGGGCTCTCCCGTTTTCAGCACTTTTTTCGCTGTTTCCACGACTTGATCAACGGGAACCTTGCTGACAACGATTTCCACTTTCAGCCGTTCATACACATTGCTTTCAATTTTGACTCCGCGGTACAGTTCGGTGTGGGCTTTTTGAAGGCCGCAGCCGTGTACGTTGGAGAAGGTCAGCGATGTGACTCCGATTTTACCGAGTTCCTGTTTCAATGTTTCAAACTTAGCCGGACGCGTAACGATTTCTACCTTGAACATTTGACCGCTCATCTAAGCCACTCCTCACTTTATAAGTCCTGATATGCTTTTTCCCCGTGCATCGTTAAATCAAGCCCAAGTGACTCTTCTTCTTCACTGGCGCGCAGGGGAATGAACAGACCTACAATTTTAATGATAACGAAAGTGACAATAAATACAAATACATAGGTTGCCGCAATGGCCGCAATCTGCTTCCAGAGCAGTCCCGGATCGCCGTAAAACAGCCCGTTTGCCCCGCCGTCATTGACGGAAGCGGTGGCGAATAAACCGGTCGCGATGCCGCCCCATGTCCCGCCGATCCCATGCAGTCCGAAAGCGTCAAGCGCATCATCATAACCGAAAGTCTTTTTGAGCCAATAAACGCCCCAAAAGCAGACAAGCCCGCCGATGAAACCGATTACGATGGAAGAGAACGGCGTAACGAACCCGGCAGCCGGCGTAATGGCGACAAGCCCGGCGATTGCGCCTGATACAGCGCCCAGCATGGTCGGTTTTTTATTCAGCATCCATTCGATTAAAATCCAGCCGATAATTCCGGCTGCAGCCGCGGTGTTTGTGTTAATGAAGGCAAACATCGCGATACTGTCGAGCGTGAGGGCGCTGCCGACATTGAAGCCGAACCATCCGAACCAGATGAGCGCTCCGCCCAAGAACGTGTAAATTAAGTTGTGAGGCGAAGCCGCCGTGCCGTCCTTGCGTTTCCCGAGCACAATCGCCAGCACAAGCCCGGCGACTCCGGAAGAAATGTGAACGACGTTTCCGCCTGCGAAGTCAAGAGCGCCCATTTGGCCGATCCAGCCGCCGCCCCATACCCAGTGCGCAACGGGCGTATATACGAGGGAAGCCCACAAAAAGGAAAATACAAGAAAAGCACTGAATCTCATGCGTTCAGCAAATGCTCCGGAAATAATGGCCGTCGTCAGTACGGCAAACGTCATTTGGAACATCATGAACAAGGAATGCGGGATCGTATCACTGTAGCTTCCGGGTTCAAAGCCGACCCCCTTCAGCCCGGCCCATTCAATCCCGCCAAGCCATGTATTGCCGGGGGCAAAAGCAAGTGAATATCCGTACAAAACCCAAACGACGGATACGATGGCGAGAGAAGAAAAACTATGCATCGCCGTGCTGAGCACGTTTTTGCTTTTTACCATTCCGCCGTAAAACAAAGCCAGCCCGGGGGTCATCAGCCACACGAGTAAAGCGCAAAAGAACATAAATACTGTATCGCCCATCTGCATGTTGTATTCCTCCGTCTCATTCAGAATGTAATTGTGATTAATTCATTATTATAGAGAAAAAAGAACGATAAAACATTTTCATGTAAGGTTATCTGACATGGTTTTTTGCGTTCATAATGCTGCTTTTTCAAATGGGTGTCGTGCGACTTTATATCCATAAAAAGAGCGCCGGAGCACGGCGGAAGAAATCCTGTCCGGGAAAGAGTAAAATAAACGGGGTGAGAAACACTAACTGCATCAGGAGGAATCATTATGACAACATCATTGAATCTGCAATTTGAAAAAACGGCTTTGGTCATTATTGATTTACAAAAAGGCATTGTGCCGATGGATAAAAGCGGTACCGTTGTGCCGAACGCGAAAAAATTAATTGATGTGTTCCGGGAAAAAGGCGGATTTATCAGCTTTGTGAACGTGGATTTTCATGACGGAGCGGATGCGCTGAAGCCGCTGACGGATGAAGAGGCGGCGGGCCATTCGGCCCCGCCGGCGGATTGGGCTGAATTTGTGCCTGACATCGGAGTGAAAGAAAACGATTATACGGTAACAAAACGGCAGTGGGGCGCGTTTTTCGGCACGGACCTGGATCTTCAGCTCAGAAGACGGGGAATCGACACGATTGTGTTATGCGGGATTGCGACAAACATCGGTGTGGAAAGCACGGCGCGAGAAGCTTTTCAGCTCGGGTATCAGCAAGTTTTCGTAACTGACGCGATGGCGACATTCAGCGATGAACAGCATGAAGCGACACTCAAGTTTATCTTCCCGAAAATCGGCAGAAGCCGGACGACGGAAGAATTTATCGCACAGACAAAATGACAATCTCCAAAAAAAGCCGCGTCCTGTTCTTGACGGCCGTGGCTTCGGGGACGATGCTGAACCCATTGAACTCGTCGATGATTTCTCTTGCGCTTCACAGTATTCAGCATGAATTTCACCTGTCGTTTACAACGGTGTCCTGGCTGATATCGTCCTTTTATCTGGCCAGCGCGGTGGCGCAGCCTGTTACCGGGAAGCTCGGTGATATGCTCGGCAGGAAGAAGCTGTTTTTGATCGGGCTTCTGCTTGTTGCCGTCTCAGCGGTCGGCGCGCCGTTTGCGCCGACTTTTATGACTTTGCTGATCATGCGTCTTTTTCAATCGATCGGAAGCAGCGCGATATATCCGTCCGGCGTCGGATTGATCCGTTCAAATATACGGGAGAAGCAGGCTTCGGCGCTGGCCGTCCTGTCAATCTTTGCATCAGCCATGACGGCGCTCGGTCCGACTCTCGGCGGTTTTCTGATCGTTTGGGGAGGGTGGCCGGCAATCTTTTTCGTCAATCTGCCGTTTATCATTCTCAGCTTTTTTCTCGGAATGTATATGTTTCCGAAAGATGAAAAACGCGAGATCGGCGGCTTGAAAGGTGTGCTCCGCCAGCTTGATACGATCGGGATACTCCTGTTTGCCGGAGCGATTATCCTTCTCCTGTCGTTTTTATTGTCCTTCAGTACGAAGCCTCACTATACAGAAGGCGTATTCGGGCTTTTGTTTGTCGGGCTGTTTATCTGGCGTGAGCTGAAAACAGAGAAGCCGTTTATTGATGTCAGGCTGTTTAAAACGCATCGGAAACTATCGTCGGTGTATATTCAATTTATTTTGCTGAATATATTCTTTTACTGCATCTTTTTCGGGCTTCCGAGCTATTTTCAGGATGAAATGCATTTGTCCGTTCAGACAAGCGGGTTGATTATGCTGTTTATGTCGGGCATGAGTATTCTGGTGTCACCTCTGACCGGAAAATGGATAGATAAGAAAGGGCTTCTTCAGCCGATTGTTGCCGGAACCTGTCTGACCGCGATCGGGGCGGTGCTGTTAACGTTTTTCTTTCTTCAGTCGCCCATGATAGGAAAAGGGCTGATCCTGTCCGTGCTGGGTGTCGGCTACGGCTTCGGAAATGTCACGTTTCAGGCGGCCATGCTGAAAACGAGCCCCGCCGACATGGTCGGAACAACGTCCGGCCTGTTTCAGACCTGCCGGTATCTCGGTTCGATTTTGTCTTCTGTCATTTTGGGCATTCTTTTCGGAAAAGAAATTACCGCCGGCCATTTTCATATGCTTGGGACGATTCTTATCGTTGTCGGCGCTGTAAGCCTTTTGATGGCGTTCCGGTTTTCGGTTCTCCTCAAAAAAGCCTCTTAACAGGCGCAACAAAAAGAGACGGGCTCTCCCCGTCTCTTTTTTTGTGTAATGTGCTCAAAAATCAAAACGATTATTGTCGACAGCGACCAATGTTATTTACGGAATTTTCAGTTATATTTTTTCACATGTGATGTAAGGAAAACGTACATGCGGGAGGGAGAAAATGACAAAAACAACGAGTGATCGGCTAAGCAACAAAGATTTACTGCCTTTAGAAGACGGCGAACGGACATGGAAAGCGGTTAATTTTGCATCCATCTGGATGGGCTGTATTCATAATATCCCGACCTATGCGACTGTGGGCGGGCTCATTGCGATCGGTCTTTCTCCGTGGCAGGTGCTCGCCATTATCGTGACGGCGTCACTCATTTTGTTCGCAGCTTTGGCCTTGAACGGCCATGCCGGAACGAAATACGGCCTGCCTTTTCCGGTCATTATCAGGGCTTCTTACGGAATATACGGCGCAAACATTCCGGCGCTTCTCAGGGCGTTTACGGCCATTATGTGGCTCGGAATTCAAACATTTGCCGGGAGCACAGCTTTACACATTCTGCTGCTGAACATATGGCCGGGCTGGGGAAGCCTCGGCGGAGATTGGAATATACTCGGACTTCATCTGCCGGGCTTTCTGTCGTTTATTTTCTTTTGGGGCATTCATCTGCTTGTGCTGCGGCACGGCATGGAATCAATCAAAAAATTTGAAGTATGGGCGGGCCCGCTTGTTTATCTCGTATTCGGCGGCATGGTCTGGTGGGCGATAGATATTGCCGGCGGGCTCGGTCCGATTTACTCACAGCCGGGAAAATTTCATACCTTTTCTGAAACGTTTTGGCCGTTTGCAGCCGGAGTAACGGGCATTATCGGAATATGGGCGACGCTGATTCTGAATATCCCTGACTTCACCCGATTCGCCGCGTCGCAAAAAGAACAGATTCGCGGCCAGTTTTACGGCCTGCCGGGAACGTTTGCGCTGTTCGCGTTTGCGAGCATTACAGTGACATCCGGATCACAGGTAGCATTCGGAGAACCGATTTGGGATGTGGTGGAGATTTTGGCCCGGTTTGATAATCCTTTCGTTATCGCTCTTTCGGTCATCACACTTTGCATCGCCGCCGTTTCGGTTAACGTGGCGGCAAACATCGTGTCACCGGCCTATGACTTGGCGAATGTCCTGCCGAAGTATATTACATTCAGGAGGGGAGGGTATTTGACCGCCGTTTTGGCTCTGTTCACAATACCGTGGAAGCTGATGGAGAGCGCCACGAATGTTTATGCGTTTCTCGGACTCATCGGCGGGATGCTCGGACCGGTGGCCGGGGTGATGATGGCTGATTATTTTATCATCAGAAAAAGGCAGCTCTCAGTTGAAGACCTTTATTCGGAAACCGGACAGTACACTTATTACAAAGGCTATAATTACCGGGCCTTTGCCGCGACTTTTCTCGGCGCGTTTATTTCTTTAATCGGGATGTACGTCCCGGCGTTCGCCGGCATCTATGATATTTCCTGGTTTGCGGGTGTCATTTTGTCGTGTCTCGGTTATTCGGCGCTTATGTATATTCATCCTCCTTATGCAAAAGCGGAGGGACGAATCGTGCGGGAAAGAGCGGCCGAATAAAAAAAGCCGGGGGCTGCCCCCGGCTTTTTGTCATATCAGTCTGCGATTGAAACGTTTCCGTCCGCTTCAAGCGGCGTTCTTTTTTTCTGGCTCCAGCCATACAGGAGCAAAGCAATCAGGACGAACAGCCCCGCGGCCAGATAAATCGAATGGAATCCGGCGGAAGCGACGAAGAGGCCGAATACATATGACCCGCCGGCAATCCCGCTGTCAAAGAAAGTGAAGAAGGTAGCCGTCGCAAAGCCTGAACGGTGTCCGGGCGAGTTCTGAATCGCCAGCGTCTGCATACAAGGTACGATAGAGCCGTATCCGAGGCCGATTACGGCACCGGACAAGAGAAGCATGAGGGCGCTGTTTGTCATCGCCAGCATGCAAAGCCCCGCGGAGAACACGATAATCGACGGATAGATGACGATTCCCGGCCCCACTCTGTCAAACAGCTTTCCTGTGAAAGGACGTGCGGCCATCATCGTCACGGCGAAACAGACGAAGAAATAGCCGCTGACATCCAACAGGTGGATCGTCTTTGCATAAACGGATAAATATGAAGTCACACTTGAATAACAGAAAGAAATGGACAACCCGACAATCGCGATTTTAAGCGCGCCTTTTTCAAACATGTCGGAGAAAGAAAAACGGAAGACAGTCGTTCCGCTGTTGTTTTGATCCGGCACACGAATCATAAAAGCAATCAGCAAGCCTAAAGAAACAAATACGGCAAAAAGCGTAAAGAACACCGGGAACGATATGACTTTCACAAGGCTCAGTCCGAGAAACGGACCGATCGCCATGGCAAGGTTCATAGACATCGCGAAATAACCGAGTCCCTCACCGCGCCGCTTGGCGGGAATAAGGTCAGCGGCAATTGCGCCCGTGACCGTCGTTAAAATGCTGAACCAGATGCCTTGGAAAAAACGCAGTCCGAGCAGCAGATAGAAATTGTGTATCGGCAAATACAGATAAGAAGACAGGGCGAACAGCGCCAGAGATACAATCGTCATTCTTTTCTTGCCGAACCGTTCAATAATCGCCCCTGAAAAAGGACGGGTGATAATAGCAGATAACAGGAACAGGCTGATCAAAAGCCCTCCTTGCGATTCACTGCCGCCAAGCTCCTGAATCATATAGATAGGCAGCACGGCCAAAAATGTATAAAAGAACACAAAGACAAATAAATTTACGAGTACGACCATAATAAAATCTTTGGTCCAGATCGAGTCAGATTTACTCAAAAGTACAGCACTTCCCTTTCTTTATTATTTCATTAAAAACACATTCAGAAACTCAGAAAAAGCTTCCTTATCTCCATCTTGGAAATCCGCAAGCATGTCTTCCTCGAACTTCAGCATCTCTTGATTGATGCTGTTGTATTTCAATTCAGCTTCCTTCGTCAGGACGACGAGCTTTTCCCGCTTGTCTTCTCCCTGTTCCCGCTGAATCCAGCCGTTTTCTTCAAGGCGTTTGATCGTTCTGGTAACGGTCGGCGCCTCTACGTTCAGATAGGACCAGATTTCTTTTTGGGTCATCGGCCCGATCGTTTTTAAGCAATATAGGATTGACCATTGAGAGGAGTACAGGCCGAATGGTTCCAGCCGTTCATTGGCTTTCTTCGTAATCAGGCGGGCGCATTGATTGATTTGATGAATGAGGCGTCTGTTGACGTGGATCATTTCCGTTCTCCTTTTCAAAAAACTTACCTAAGTAACTAATTGTGCTGTTTCATTCTACAGCAGGATCGCGCGGATGTAAACCCCCCGTTCAAAAAGCAGAAAATTATGACCCGCCCCTTGTCCTTATTGAGTTTTTAGCATATTCCCAATTCATTGCTAATACACTGTTACAAACCTATCAAAGAGAGTGTTTGAGGTGAGGGATCGTGGGCATATTTCTAAAACCTTCTTATATAATCGGACAACGAAGAAGCTGCATCATCAGTGAATCTGTTACAGAATACGGATCTCATTTCACACTTCTCACATCCAACTGGGGAGGTCGAGTGGTGTGCACGATTACATCAAAGAGCGAACAATCAAGATTGGTAAGTATATCGTGGAGACGAAAAAAACCGTTCGTGTCATTGCGAAAGAGTTTGGTGTTTCCAAAAGTACCGTACACAAAGATCTGACAGAACGCCTGCCTGAAATCAATCCTGACTTGGCGAATGAAGTAAAAGAAATACTCGATTATCATAAATCCATCAGACATTTAAGGGGGGGCGAGGCGACGAAATTAAAGTACAAGAAGGATGAAATTCTTGAAGGGGAGCCCGTTCAGCAGCCGTAGCGCCTGACGTCTGCCGGGCCCTTTTTTCTCCTCCGGGCGGTTTCGCGAATATCCGCAAAATTTTGTCAAGAACTTATATCGTTCAGCAGCTTTTTTTTGATAAATTATGATAATATATATAATTAGGGCACAATGTGGATATTTTACTGTGAAACAGATATCAAGGAGGATATAAATAGATGTTTGCAAGGGATATTGGAATTGACCTCGGTACCGCAAATGTACTGATCCATGTAAAAGGAAAAGGAATTGTTCTGAATGAGCCTTCCGTTGTGGCACTTGATAAAAACAGCGGCAAAGTGCTGGCTGTCGGTGAAGAAGCCAGACGAATGGTTGGACGTACACCTGGGAATATTGTTGCGATCCGTCCGCTGAAAGACGGCGTAATCGCAGACTTCGAAGTAACAGAAGCCATGCTGAAACATTTCATTAATAAGCTGAATGTAAAAGGACTTTTCTCAAAACCGCGCATGCTGATCTGCTGCCCGACGAATATTACATCCGTTGAGCAAAAAGCGATTAAAGAAGCAGCTGAAAAAAGCGGCGGAAAGCATGTGTACCTTGAAGAAGAACCGAAAGTTGCCGCTATCGGCGCGGGTATGGAAATCTTCCAGCCGAGCGGTAACATGGTTGTTGACATCGGAGGCGGTACGACAGATATCGCAGTTATTTCTATGGGCGATATTGTCACCTCCTCTTCTATTAAGATGGCTGGGGACAAGTTTGACATGGAAATCTTAAATTATATCAAACGCGAGTATAAGCTGCTGATCGGTGAACGTACCGCTGAAGATATTAAGGTGAAGGTCGCAACGGTTTTCCCAGACGCACGTCATGAAGAAATCACCATCCGCGGCCGTGACATGGTTTCCGGTCTGCCGAGAACGATTACAGTAAACAGCAAAGAAGTAGAAGAAGCCCTTCGTGAATCAGTTGCCGTCATTGTGCAGGCCGCCAAGCAGGTTCTTGAAAGAACACCGCCTGAATTGTCCGCTGACATCATCGACCGCGGCGTTATCATTACCGGCGGGGGAGCGCTGTTAAACGGGCTTGACCAGCTTCTTGCCGAAGAGCTGAGGGTGCCTGTTCTTGTCGCTGAGAACCCGATGGATTGTGTTGCGGTCGGAACCGGCGTCATGCTGGATAACATGGACAAGCTTCCAAAACGCAAACTGAGCTGATGATAAAACCTCATTCTGAAAAAGAATGGGGTTTTTTTCTGCCAAACCCTTCACGAACGGGAATGTAAATCCGATAATAAGAAAAATGCTGATTTTCATTATAGAACAAATGTTCCGGTGAGGCAACTGGAAATAATGCTATTTCAGAGGTGGAAGACTTGTTAAAAGGATTATATACCGCAACGTCCGCAATGATTACACAGCAGAGAAGAACGGAAATGCTGTCAAATAACATCGCAAACGCGAATACATCAGGGTACAAAGAGGATCAAGGTTCAATCCGCGCCTTTCCCGAGATGCTTCTGAGCCGAATAGAAGGCGATAAAAAAACGAAAATCGGCTCCGTCAACACAGGCGTATACATGCAGGAGCTGAAACCATTGTTCACGCAGGGCAGCCTGAAAACGACCGATCAGCCGACGGATATCGCGCTTATGGAGAATCAAGTTCCCAAGAATGCCAAAACGAATGAAAACGCCGAGCTGTTTTATCCGGTTCAGACTGCGGGCGGCGTCCGCTACTCAAAAAGCAGCACTTTCTCATTAAATGAAAACAATCAGCTTACGATAAACGGAAATCTTGTTTTATCAACAAACGGACAGCCGATTACAGTCGACAATGAAAAATTCACCGTATCAGAAAACGGCACGGTCACAACAAACGGCCGGCCGGCAGGGCAGATTGACATCAGAATGGAAGAAGACGTGCGCAATCTGAAACGGGACGGCAATGACCTATACAGCACGGCCGACGGCTCTGAACTGCCGAGTGCGGCGGCGAATCCCCAAGTCTCGTATACCTTAAAACAAGGCGTCTCGGAGCTTTCAAACGTGGACGTGACAAGCACGTATACAGAAATGACGGAAGCATACAGATCATTTGAAGCCAATCAGAAAGTCATTCAGGCTTACGATAAAAGCATGGATAAAGCCGCAAATGAAATCGGCAAAGTGTAATAAAATGGGGGACGTTCAATTATGATGCTCAGATCAATGCTGACGGCTTCAACAGCCTTAAACCAGCTTCAACAGCAGATGGATACAGTCAGCAGCAACCTTTCAAACAGTGATACGACAGGCTATAAAGCGAGGGACTCCCGCTTTTCCGAGCTGATCAGGCAGCAGTATGATCAAATAGATGATAAAAAGGAAAATTCGCCGAACATGCGGAAAACACCGCCCGGCCTGCGTCTCGGCGCCGGAGCGATGATGACGCCGCAGCTGGATTCAGGGCAGGGAAGCATCAAAAAAACTGACCGTGACCTTGATATCGCGTTCACATCACCATATCAATATCTCCAGGCAGAAGCGGACGGACGGCGGGTGTATACAAGGGACGGCTCACTCACCCTCAAGCCGGCCGGCGGAAATAACCGGGTTCTGCAGCTGATGACGGCGGGAGGCAATCCCATCCTCGATGAGAACGGTCAGCCCATCCAAATTGACAGCTCGCTGACTAAGCTGAAAATCAGCAAAACCGGAACGCTGACAGCTTCAGACCAGGCGGGGACCCGTTCCCAGACGTTTAATCTCGGCATCGTCAATGTCAATAACCCTCAGGCGCTTCATGCGGAAGGGGATAATCTGTTTTCCGTAAACGGTGCGGGAGCTTCAGCGATTGAAGAGCTGACTGGCGCAAACCGGCAGGGGATCGGCATGGAGCAGGGGGCGCTTGAAAATTCAAATGTCGATATGTCTAAGGAAATGACCGACTTAATCGTGTCGCAGCGTTCTTACCAGCTGAACAGCCGCACGATTACATTGGGAGACCAAATGCTGGGCTTAATCAACTCAGTCAGATAATAAAAGAAGGGGCGTTTTGATCAGCCGCGCATGATGAAAAATGCGGCTTTCTCAAAATCGCCCTTTTTTTTGTAGTAATCCGTAATATCCTGAAGCAGCACTTCCAAATCCACCCACGCTTCAATTTTCTGCAGCTCCAGCACGAGCTTCTGCAATCGGTCGTACGGATCCTCCTGAGAGGTATACAGTGTTTTGAGCGCGGCCAGCTTCAGTTTCATGATGTTGCTCTGCACTTTGTCAGCTATGTATAATCCTTTCTGCAGCACGGTTTGTCCTTCGGCGGGGCATCCGGTTTTAAAAAGTGCTCTGACCGCTTCGTATACACAATGAAGGTAGGAAACGGGAGACTCCTTTTCAAAACGCTGATTGCCCAATACCTTTTTGTAAAAAGGAAGCGCCTCTTTATCTTTTTTCTGAGCGGTCTTTAAAAAACCAAAATTGTAATAAGCGTGGCACAGCAGGTTATTGTCATTGATGCGGTCTGTTATTTTTATGGATTCATTGAAGAGCTGTTCAGCGTCTTCATAGCGTGCCTCGTCTATGTAATTTACGGCGAGAAGCAGCTGGCAGCTGAGCGTTTTTTTGATGTAGCCGAATTCACTTTGATAGATCTTCAGCGCTTTGTTGACATATTGAATGGAAAGCGGAGGCGACTTCATCATGTAATAAGCACCCGCTGTTTTATAATAAAATTCAGCGGCTTCAATACGGTTCTGGATGGCCGGCAGGTACTGTTCGGCTTCTTTAAAGCGGCAGACAGCCCGGTTCGGAGTGCCGTTCACCATATGGAATAATCCTTTAGAAAAATGGAAATAATAAGTTAATTCATGATCCATCTCATCTTTGCGCCGCTTCAGCTCACAGAACAGTTTATTCAGGCCGTCCTTTTTCTCAAATAGCAGCTGAAACCGTGCAAAAAACAGCTGATATCTAAGATTGAGCTTTGCATTCTTTTGTAATTTGGGGAGATGCTGATTGATTTGTTCGTGAAGGGAACGGGCTAGATCGAATTGGCGTTTTCCCATGGCGTCATACCACTCATTCAGCATCACCAGCGTGCGTTTCTCAGTAAACTTAGCAATCATCTTCCAACCTCTTTGCTTAGGGTAAAAATCTTTATTTATCATAACACATTAATGGACGAGGCTCATTGCCAGCTGGTTACAGTTTATAGCGCGGTTGAAAAAGAAATTGATTCATAATATACTTCCAAATGTACAGATTGGTTACCACTTATACCTTCTATACATACTATTGTCGATGAAGGAGATGTCAAGAGAATGCTTGATACTCAGCAAATTAAAGAAATTATTCCCCATCGCTATCCGTTTCTTCTGGTAGACAGAATTACGGAAGTCGAAGAAGGAAAACGGGCGGCGGGATATAAAAATGTGACGGCGAATGAAGATTTTTTTAACGGCCATTTTCCTGAATACCCTGTTATGCCGGGCGTATTAATCGTAGAGGCTTTGGCGCAGGTCGGAGCTGTGGCGATGCTGATTAAAGAAGAAAACAGAGGCAGACTCGCGTTTTTTGCGGGGATTGATAACTGCCGTTTCAAAAAGCAGGTAAAACCGGGTGACAAGCTGGAGCTTGAAGTGGACATTACACGTGCACGCGGTACGATCGGACGCGGAAAAGGCGTTGCCAAAGTTGACGGCGAGCTCGTGTGTGAAGCCGAATTAACCTTTGCGCTCGGAGAATAAAAATAAACAAATGGGCTTATAAAAAAGCCCATTTCGTGTAGAATGGGGTGAATGTAATGTGGTCAGAATTTAAAAGCTTTGCGATGAAGGGCAATATCATGGATCTGGCAATCGGTGTTGTCATCGGGGGCGCTTTCGGAAAAATCGTGACGTCACTCGTTGAAGATATCATTATGCCGCTTGTCGGTCTTCTTCTTGGCGGCCTTGATTTTTCAGGACTGGCAGTGACATTCGGCGACGCCCATATCAAGTACGGAAGCTTTATACAAACGATTGTGAACTTCTTCATTATTTCATTTTCTATTTTTATCGTGATTCGCACATTAGGCAAGCTGAGACGTAAAAAAGAAGCAGAAGAAGAGGCGGAAGAAGCCGAAGAAACAGATCAGCAGACAGAACTGCTGACTGAAATCAGAGATCTGCTGAAACAGCGGGCGCATCACAATGACTAGGGCATAAAAAAAGGCTGGATGATTAACGTCCGGCCTTTTTCATGATTATAATTTTTGTTTGAACGCTTCAATCAGCCGGCTGCCTGAATATCCTTCTTTCACGAGCGACTCCAGAATGCTTTCTGATCCGGGGTGATTTCTTGACACCATTTGACCGTAAATTAAAACTTGTATACTCTTTTCCAGCTCGACGATATTTTTGATGCTTCCCGTCAGCTGGGCGGGACGGTTGCTTTTTTTCGTAATCGTTACAAACACCTTCGCTTCTTTCTGGCTTTTCATCAGCATGTCAAAAAAAGAAAAGTGTTCGGCCGGCACCAGAGCTTCAATTAACCAATGGTTTTCACCGTCTTCTTTATTGATAATCAATCCGTCTAAAAGGGGAAACTGTTCAATCGGCCGATCGTCTTTATCTAAACGTTCCACATTCAGATCAACCAGTTTAAAGGTCTTCATCTCTATTTTCACCCCTGTTGTCCATGTTTTTTCGTTCATTTATTATAACACATATCACTTTTTCCGGGAAAATGCTGTAAGACATGCTTCATCATTTTTGTAGGCGGTCAACATTTAATCATTTCTATTTATTCATTATAATGTAAAAGAATATAGTCATGGAGAGATGCTTATGAATCAATTGCGCCTGAAGGAAATTTATATAGAAGACGGCTTAAGGCGGGAGGACGATCATTCCTACTTAGTATCCAAAAAGGAAGAGTGCGAGGTGCATCTTAACAGAAGAGGGAATGTCGTCTTTTTGTATGAAACAAAAGACCGCATGGAACAGTATAAAATTCAGCTTTCACTGACTGATAAAAAGCTGAGTTTTTACTGGTTCGCATGGGACGGCGGAAAGTTCGTCAGGATGTTTGAGAAAAACTGGCTTAAAACGAAACTTTTCTCGCGGCTGCTCAAAAATACATATTACATAAGCGGTCAAAAGAAAAAGTTTTTTTTATCTGAAAGAAAAGCGAAATCATAAGAGAGGCATAAACGGATAACGGTTTTTTCCGCTTTTTGCTTTCTGGAGCTCTTGTACTACAATGAAGCCACCCTCGAAAAAGAGAGGAGGATACGGCTTGTTTAACCACGTGATGCTTGTCGGCCGGCTGACGAAAGACCCGGAGCTCCGTTTTACATCAGCGGGCATTGCCGTGGCTCATATTACCTTGGCTGTCAGCCGCAATTTTAAAAGCGCGTCAGGTGAAACCGGGACTGACTTTGTCAACTGCACCATTTGGAGAAAAAGCGCTGAAAACACAGCATTGTACTGCCAAAAAGGGTCATTGGTCGGTGTGAGCGGCAGAATCCAGACGAGAAGCTATGAAAAGACAGACGGCGTAAAAGTTTATGTGACTGAGGTCATGGCTGATACCGTTCGGTTTATGGATCAAAAACGGAAAGAGCCGCTGGCTGAATAACATGCTTTTTTTCCTCTTTTTCCCGCCTTTTGGCGGGCCCCGCAATACCCCCTTCCTATACGCCAGTCGAAAGACTGGTTTTTTGGTTCGGGATCTAAAAAATGGTTAAAAAGAAGTGATTTTGCTTATAAACACTTAAAATAATTGAATGTTTTAAGATAAAAACTTATAATTACTTACAGATAAGTGACGAAAAAAGGAATGAGGACGTGTATCAAGAAGAAAGACTGATTGCGATAATGGAATATTTGAAACAGCATCGGCGGATCACCGCTGAACAGATATGTTCGCTGCTTCATATTTCAAGAGACACCGCAAGACGGGACCTTGTCAAGCTGAAAGAGCGCGGAGCCATTATCAGAACACGGGGCGGCGCGATTCTGCCGTCTGTGCATCAGGAAGTGCCTGGCTATTCCGGCCGGCTGAAAACCGTTTCTGAAGAGAAAAACAAAATCGGCAGACTGGCCGCCTCCCTGATCCATAAAGGAGACCGGATCATCCTGGATACCTCCACAACCGTGCAGGCCTGCGCCGAACATTTAAATGTCACCGGCTGCACTGTTATTACAAATTCGATCAATCAGGCCGATATCCTCTCTGCAAAAGAGGGAATTGACATTCATCTGCTCGGCGGAAAGCTGCAAAAGGAACACCGGTTTTTATACGGCGCTTCTGTGGTAGAAAAACTGGGGGATTATCACGCCGATAAGGTGCTGATCGGCGTTGTCGGCATCTCGGAAAACGGTCTGACGATACCGCATGAAGAAGACGGCATGGTCAAGCGTAAAATGATCCGGCAGGCGGAACAGGTGATTGCGCTGAGCGATCATTCCAAGCTTGGCCGTACGAGTTTTTATCAATATGCAGACCTGCACGAGGTTGACCTGCTGATCACCGATCGGCTGCCTGATCAGGATTTTTGTGATCTGCTCGACCGGCACGGCGTAGAATTGCTTGTAACTGATTCTGAAGAAGAGGATGAGGACATGTGAAACTGATTGCCATAGATCTGGACGGCACACTGCTGAACAGCAGTCATCAAGTAAGCGATGAAAACGAGCGGGCTTTAAGGGAAGCCCGGCAAGCGGGAATTGAAATCGTGGTGTCCACGGGACGCGCGCATTTTGACGTGCACTCCATATTCGAACCGCTCGGCATAAAAACTTGGATTATCAGTGCAAACGGAGCCGCCATTCATGCTCCTGACGGCAGCCTGTACCATTGTGATGCGATTGAAGAAACAAGGGCCCGGGGGATTTTGTCCTGGCTTGAAGAGAATCAATATTACTATGAGGTGTTTACAAACAAAGCCATCTATACGCCTGAAACCGGCAGGCAGCTGCTCGATATCGAAATGGATCGGGTAAAAAGCGCCAATCCGGAAACCGACCTTTCTATTTTGGAGCAGGCGGCTTCTGTGCAATACAGCCAGTCGGGCTTTGCTTACATTCAATCATACCGTGAGCTCTTTGAGAAAGAAGAACATCTGGATTTTTACAATATTCTCGGGTTTTCGTTTGATGAGCGGAAGCTGAAAGCGGGCTGGGACCGATTCAGCGATCAGAAAGACCTCACCCTTGTCAGCTCTGCCGATCACAACTTCGAACTGGCGTCTCGAAACGCCTCTAAAGGGCAGGCGCTCAAACGGCTGGCGCAAAAGCTAGGCATTCCGATGGCTGAAACCGCCGCGGTCGGTGACAGCTTAAATGACTATTCAATGCTTCAGGCGGCCGGAAAAGGCATAGCGATGGGGAATGCGAGAGAAGATATTAAGGAGATCGCTGATGCCGTTACATTGACAAATGATCAAAACGGCGTTGCGCATATGATCAGGAATTTACTGTGAAAGGTATGGCGATACTGTTCATGACTGGCGTGACGCATTCATGGCAAATGCGGCGTAACAGTAAGGACGACATAAAAGACCGGCTCTTCTGAGAGAGCCGGTCTTTTTGCGTTTAATGTGATTGCGCCGATGCGCTGAGGGTGAATAATTCTTCAAGCTCATCGGATGACAGCTCGGTAATCCAATTTTCACTTTGGATAATCTGATCGTTCAGCGTTTGTTTCGTTTCTAGCATGGCATCAATTTTTTCTTCAATCGTTCCCGTCGTAATGAGTTTGTGAACATGGACGAACCGTTCCTGGCCGATTCGGTAGGCGCGGTCGGTCGCCTGGTTTTCCACCGCCGGATTCCACCATCTGTCATAGTGAATGACATGATTGGCAGCCGTCAGATTCAGGCCGGTTCCGCCCGCTTTCAGTGACAAAATCAGCGTCGGGTATTCTTTCTTCTGGAACCGTTCGACGAGAGAATCGCGTTCCTGCTTGGACAGGCTGCCGTTTAAAAACTGAACCGGTTCTCCGAATGTTTTTTCCAGGAGGCGCTTCATCATGTTGCCCATCTGAATGTATTGGGTGAAAATGAGGCAGCTTTCCCCTTGTCCGCGGATCGCCGCCATTAAGTCAAGCAGCTTTTCCAGTTTGACGGATCTCCCGTTTAACAGCTCTGTCTGTTCTTCCTTCAAATAGAGCGCAGGATGGTCGCATATTTGCTTCAAGCGGCCGAGCATGCTCAGAATCAGCGCTTTCCGCTGCATCCCGGTCAGAGAAGCCATATGTTCAAATGTATCTTTGACAAGCTGTTCATAAAGGGATGCCTGTTCGGCTGAGAGCGGGATAAACTCTTTTTGTTCCAGCTTGTCAGGAAGATTAAGCGCCACTTCTTCATCCCGTTTTGTCCGGCGCAGTAAAAACGGCCGGATTAACTGCTGAAGCTGGTTGATTCTTTTTTCGTCACGGTCTTTTTCAATCGGCAGCACATAGCGTTTATGAAAGCCGGTCAGACTGCCGAGATAGCCTTTGTTCATAAAATCAAAGATCGACCAAAGCTCTGTCAGGCGGTTTTCCATCGGTGTTCCGCTCAGCGCGATATGATGGACGCCTTTCAGCTTTCTGATTGCGCGGGACTGCTTCGTATGCGCGTTTTTAATGTTTTGCGCTTCATCAAGGCAGATGGTGCTCCATGTCACGGAAGAAAGCTCTTCCTGATCGGCGTGCGAGAGGCCGTAAGAAGTAAGAACGACATCCGCATCCTGATAGGCCGGGACAAATGCTTCCCCCTTCGGCCTGCGGGGGCCGTAATGAAGCACGGCCTTCAGCTGCGGCGCGAAGGTCTGGAGCTCACGCTGCCAGTTGCCGAGCACCGATGTCGGCGCAATGATTAAGGCAGGCGCTTTTTGCCGGCCGCTTTCCTTCACATGGAGAAAATAAGCGATCATCTGAATCGTCTTTCCAAGTCCCATGTCATCTGCGAGACAGGCGCCGAAGCCGTTTTCCCGTAAAAACAGAAGCCAGTTCATGCCGTACATCTGATAAGGGCGGAGCTGGCCCTGAAACGCGGCGCTGACTTCATGTTCCGGCAGATCCCGGGCTTCCGTCAGTTTGCGGATCAGGCTTCTGAGATGCTTTGATAATTCGATCTTGATCCCGGCAAATGCCGATGAGTCAATGATGTCCGTGTCCTCGGCTCCGTTTTCCCCGTGATCCATCAGTTCGCGCGCCAGCACGTCGGACATGTGGAGGCCCTCAGATTCCGCTTTTTCCATCAGTTTTTTCATCTGTTTAATAAATTGCGGATCAATTTTCACCCATTGGCCGCGGATGTTGACGAGTCGTCTGTTGTTTGCGACAAGCTCATTGAATTCATCCTCTGTCAGCTCAATTCCGTTAGTGGCGAATCTCCAGTTGAAATCAAGCAGAGCGTTCATGCCGACGAAGGACTCGCCCCGCGGGGAGGATGACACTTTCGCCTTGAGCATCATATTGCTGTCCCGGACAATCTGCCACCATGATGGGAGAAGAATCTCCACACCCATATCGACAAGCGTCTCACTCGCTTCCGATAAGAAGATCCAAGCCTCTTCTTCAGATATCAGCGTCGTTCCTGAATCAAACGAAAGCCAGGGAACCGTTCTGCGGAAGCGGTCCTGTTCGCGCGCGATTTTTCCGCTGTATGCCTGCCACGCTTTTTTCAGTCCCTTCAGTCCGTCAAAAAAGGTGATGGAGCCGGTTTTTTTCTCACGTAAAAACATTTCGATTTTCCAGTCGTCACCGTCGAAATCAGGCTCGTTTAATCGGAGCCCGACGGTAAACGGCGTCAGATCGTCATGCCAGCCGATTCCCTCGAGAAAATCATCTTCATCCAAAAAGGAGCCTTTAAACGTATGAACGGCCGGTGAGCGGGTTTCGATCTGCCGCCATTTTTCCAGCAGGTCATCATTGTACTGAATGTAGTCCTGGACCGCGGCTGAGAACCAGTCTGCCGTAAAGCCTTCCAGCAAAAGCTCACGGTCTTTGAAGCGCAGGACGCCATTTTGCCAAGCCTCATAGTCCGGAAGAAAATCGCCGTCGGCAATAAATTCGTATATCGTCGAAGCCGCTTCGATTAATGGTTCCGTTTCCTTTGTCAGCTGCACGGTGCTGAATGAATTGAACGAGTTTTTTCCGAGCAGCTCGACGGTCATCCACGGGCTGAGCAGAACGGCCGGAGTGCCTATGAAGCTGACGTCTTCAAGAAACGTTCCGTAAAAGGTGGACTCATGCCATTGGAACAAATGAGTCTTCATCTGACTGAGAGTAAGCGGCTGCTCCTTCTCATCATGGCTTGACAGCGTAAATGTCCAATCTTCCATTTGTTCTACATGAATGAAAATTTCCTTAAGACTCGCCATCAATCAACTTTCCTTTCTGCAATTCTTCTTGAAGGGCGCGCAGCCTCTTGTAACTTGCGCTCAGCCGGCTGATATACCGCTCCCATACCTGCTGTTTTTTTGCCTTTTTATAAAGCGTCCGCAGTTTTTTCAGATGGCGTGCAGCCTCTTTATAGGCGCTCCGGTTTTTTTGGTCGATAAAAAAGGCCGCCGCCCGGTGATAGGAGGGGATGAGCGCTTCCGGATCACTGGCGGCAATTTCCTTCAGGATGTCCTTTTCGATTTCCCAGACGGAAAAACCGACGAGGCTGTGAATCTCCACCCACTCCGCGTACCGCCGTTTTTCGTACAGATACTGGCTGTATTCGGTAAAGGTATAGGGAAGGCAGCCGGAAGCAAACCGTTCAAACAGCTGATCATCCCGTGAGTGCCGCGCATAATCCGCCAATAGCGCGAACAGCTCTCCGATGATGTCGCGCATTTCTTTAAACGGCTTATCAAGCTTCGTATAGTTCACGGCAAGCGGTTCGATCCGGCCATACCATGTTTTCAGCCGTTTCCAGTCTTTTTTCACGGTGAGTTCACCGAGCCATTGAAAGGTATACGGCAGCGCTTCAGGAGGGAAGCGGGACATATCTTGGAAGACCGCTTCATCATCTTTTTGCAAAAAGGCCAGATGAAGCCGTCCGAACCGCACTTCCGGCGAAAAACGGCGCCCGCTTTCCTGTGCGAGAATCTCCTGTTCACGCGCGACCCATTTCGGCCGGTTCAAAAGCGCGCTCCACATTTCACCGAATACCCGGAGGCGTTCGTATTGAAAAAGCTCTTCTTTCACAAGCAGTCTGCGCAGCACCGGGGGCGTCCGGTCTAAAAAAGGATCGAGTGAAAAAGACAAGGCGTACGTTTTCAGTCTGTCAATGGAGGAATAAATCGTATCCATCAGCTGTTCCACGTAGGGATTGATGCTGTAATAATCTTTTTCGGCATCCAATCTGCCTGACTCAATCAAAGTGAACATGTGAAGCCAGACGGCAAGCGCCGAATGAATCTGATATAAGCTTTTAAGCTCGGGTTTTTTCGGGGCGTGTTTTTTGAGCGCTGACAGATAGCCGTAATAAAGGCCCTGCATCGTCTGGCTTCCGGCCGGCGTCCGCGCCTCCCACAGCGAGAATTCCGAATCAAAAAAAGCGAGCCAGCTTGACAGCCACTCTTCATTCGGCAGCACTTTTTCCTGAAACTGCCGGCGGACAAGCTCCCTGCTTTCCTCAAGCTTTTCTCTTTCCAGCCAATGTTCGGTAAAGGTACCGACCCGCTCGAATTGGGCATATACGTAAAGAAAAACGGCCAGCACGTGGCGGCAGATCGCCTCAGACGGGCATGCGCAGCCGCTTTTCACCATGAAAAATAAGTTCAGCGTGACCCTTACAGGCACAACATCCTGCACATATGCGGAAATCTCTGTCGGGGTTTGAACCTGTATACGATAGACGGAATCCTGCCGATATAAAATGAGTGCTTTCTTCATCAGCTGAACATTGTCTTCATTGTAAGGAAGAAGTTCTTTAAGCTGTTCAGCCGCTGCGAGCACATCTTCTTTAGCAATCATATCCTGAAGCATGATTATCGCTCCTAACGAGTCACAAAATAAAAAGATTCCAATTCCTCTATTATATCGCAACACATGGCCCGGAAAAAGTTTTTCCTAAAAAAGGACATAAAAACCCGAATGTGTCGAATGATGTATTAGAGATTGCAAAACAGCACCCGACAGCATATAATAATCTTGTTTTCAATTTAATGGAAGCCGAAAGGAAACGAATGATGAAGAAAACGAAGTTAGATCAAGAGGAGTTTCTGAAGATTTTAATGCATGCGCACGACATTGGTGAGCAGTCCTCTGAGATGACCACAAAAGAAATGCTTGAAAATTTGATTTCTTATATTAAAAATGGATATGCAACATAAAATCCCGCAGGTTCTTGGCCGCGGGATTTTTTAATCTTCCTGTGACACCAGTATTTAAAGCGCTTACAAAAATAAAACAGATTGAAGTGATTGTCTATTTTTGTCGAATTTTGTCATTTGAAAAGGTTAGAAATGACAGTTTAAAGCTGTATAATCGTAATTGGAAAAGATCATTGGAGGGAATGGGAATACGCGGAAAGTGATATGGAGGTTATATGGGAGAATCTACAAGCATAAAGGAAATATTCGCAATACTGAGAAAGCGTCTGCTGTTTATACTTATTATTACCGCGGCGGCATCTGCCGCAGGCGGACTCATCAGTTTCTTCGCTCTTACGCCGGTCTATGAAAACTCAACTCAAATTTTGGTCAGCCAATCCAAAAACAATCAAAAAGAAGTCCAATTCAATGACGTTCAAACCAACCTCCAATTAATCAACACGTATAATGTCATCATCAAAAGCCCGGTCATCCTCGACGAAGTGATTAAACAGCTGCATCTGTCCATGACTTCGAAAGAGCTGGAATCGAAAATCACAGTGTCCAGCGAGCAGGATTCACAAGTCGTGACGATTGCCGTGAGGGATACGGATGCTAAGCGGGCGGCCGTTATGGCAAATGCGGTTGCAGCCGTTTTTCAGGACAAGATCACCGCCATCATGAACGTGGATAATGTCAGCATCCTTTCAAAGGCCGAAGCGGCGGACAGCCAGTCACCGGCAGAGCCTAACCGTAAGCTGAACATCGCGATTGCGTTTGCCGCCGGACTTTTGGGCGGAATCGGTCTCGCCTTTTTGCTGGAACATCTGGATAATACGATCAAATCGGAAGAACAGCTGGAATCGCTGCTCGGCATCCCGATCCTGGGAACGGTTACTTCAATCAGTACTAAAGACAGCGTTGCCAAAAACTTGAGGATGGCGGAAACCAAACAAGCGGGGGGCGGACATGTTGACGCGTAAAAAAGACAAACCCGGAAAACGAAGCGTGATTGCGATGTCTGAGCCGAAATCCATCAACTCAGAACAATATCGCACGATCCGCACAAACATTGAATTTTCTTCCGTTGATACGGAGGTGAAGTCCCTTTTGATTACATCCGCCGGCCCGGAAGAAGGAAAATCGACAACCGCGGCCAACCTTGCCGTCGTATTTGCACAGCAGGGGAAAAAAGTGCTTTTAATTGATGCGGATCTGCGCAAACCGACGGTTCATTTCACCTTCAAATTGGACAACGGAACCGGATTAACGTCACTGCTGTTAAAACAGATGCCGTTTCAGAAAGCCGTCCTGCCGGCTGATGAAGCAAACCTGGATATTTTAACGAGCGGGCCGATCCCGCCCAATCCGGCGGAGCTTTTATCGACGGGTGCCATGAAAGATCTTCTGTCAGAAGCCGGCGCAGTTTATGATAAAGTGATTTTGGATACGCCTCCCGTTTTGGCCGTAGCCGATACGAAAATATTAGGCAGCTACACTGACGGGGCCATTATGGTGATCTCAAGCGGGAAAACGGACAAGGAAAAAGCGGCCAAGGCGAAAGAAGCGCTCGATTACTGCCCGTGCAAGCTCCTTGGGGCCGTGATGAACGGGAAGAAACAAACGAAACACTCGGACTACGCCTATTACGGACAATAATGTCATAATGGGCGCGGTCCATTCTTTTTAAGGAGGGATTGAAATATGATAGATATCCATTGTCACATCCTTCCTTCCATAGACGACGGCGCGGCGGATGATACAGAAAGCCTGAAGATGGCGAGAGAAGCGGTCAGACAGGGGATTGATACGATCATCGCGACGCCGCATCATGTGAAATACCGCTATGACACGGACCGACATACGGTCAACGAAGCGGTCAGCATGTTAAACAAACGTTTGAATAAGGAAGGCATTCCGCTGACTGTTCTGCCCGGCCAGGAAATCAGAACAGACGGAGATCTGCTGACAGGTCTTCAAAGCGGCTCGCTTGTCCCGCTCCATGATACGAAGTATGTGCTGGCGGAATTTCCGGCGGATCATGTCCCGGCCTACGCTGAAAGGCTGTTTTATGAACTGCAGCTGAACGGATATGTCCCCGTCATCGCCCATCCGGAGCGGAACAGGGAAATTCGCGAAAACCCTTCCGTTCTATACAGTCTTGTGAAGAAAGGCGCGGCCGCCCAAGTGACGGCCGGCTGCATTGCCGGAGTATTCGGGCGGAAAGCGAAATCCTTTTCGCTGCAGCTGATGGAAGCGAATTTGATCCACTTTCTCGCATCTGACGCCCATAATCTCGGACCGAGAAATTTTTATTATCAGGAGGCGCTCGGCGTTCTGAAAAAAGAAGCAGGGGCTGAGCTGATTTACATGCTCACGGAAAATGCGGCGCTTCTCGCTGAAAACAAAGCCGTTTATAAGGAACCTCCGCTGCCTGTGGCCCGCCGTAAGCGCTGGGGTCTTTTTTAATCGTCGTCTCCATCCCGTTTAAATGAAGCGTAAGCGGCTGTTTTGCAAGATGATTCTTTTATGCTTATGCTATTATCAGCGGCCGGCGCCGTTTTTTCCTATCATGACCTCAGGCTTCCGGCATTCCGCCGGCGCCGGGATCATATGATAATAACGGTAAGCTGCCCAGCAGCAATTTCTAAACGGTTGGGGGAACACGATGAAAATAACAGTGATCGGAACAGGCTACGTCGGTCTTGTGACAGGAGTGTCTCTTTCAGAAATCGGCCATGACGTAACATGCATAGATATTGACGAACGTAAGGTTGAGCAGATGAGAAAGGGGTTGTCCCCTATCTTTGAACCGGGCCTTGAAGATATGATGAAACGAAATATCGGCCGGCATCGGCTGGCATTTGAAACGAGCTACGAAAAAGGGCTTGCGGAAGCGGACGTTATTTTTATAGCGGTCGGAACGCCGCAAAAAGAAGACGGGCACGCAAACCTTACTTATATTGAAAATGTCGCCGAACGGATTGCCGAACATATTTCTAAAGATGCGATCGTTGTGACAAAAAGCACGGTTCCCGTGGGAACGAATGACAGGATCAGCGAAGTTATTCATTCACGGCTGAAAGCGGACGTGAACATTTCAATCGCCTCGAATCCGGAATTTCTCCGTGAAGGTTCGGCGATTCACGATACCTTTCACGGCGACCGCATCGTGATCGGGGCTGAAGACCGGCAGACGCGGGAAACGCTTGACCGGGTTTTCGCGCCGCTTGCGATTCCGGTATATCATACGGACATCAGAAGCGCTGAGATGATCAAATATGCGTCAAACGCATTTTTAGCGGCAAAAATCAGTTTTATTAATGAAATTTCTCATATATGTGAAAAAGTCGGTGCGGATGTGGAATCAGTCGCACACGGAATGGGATTGGATAAACGGATAGGCAATCAATTCTTAAGAGCCGGCATCGGTTACGGCGGTTCCTGCTTTCCGAAGGATACAAACGCCCTCGTGCAGATCGCGGGACATGTGGAGCATGATTTTGAATTGCTGAAGTCCGTCATTAAAGTCAACAATAACCAGCAGTCCATGCTGGTTGATAAAGTGCTGAACAGGCTCGGCGGTGTGACGGGGAAAACCATCGCATTATTAGGGCTGTCTTTTAAGCCGAATACAGATGATATGCGGGACGCGCCGTCCATTGTCATTGCGGATCGTCTGGCGGCTCTTGACGCCCGGATGACAGCGTACGATCCGATCGCTTCATTCCGGGCTTCCGGGCTGCTTCCGGCTGAAGTTTCCTATCGGGAGTCCATAGAAGAAGCCGTCAGGGGAGCGGATGCCGTACTGATTCTGACAGATTGGGAACAAATTAAACACTTCCCGCTTGAAGCGTACAAAGAGCTGATGGAAACCCCGGTTATTTTCGACGGGAGAAACTGCCACTCGCTTGAGGAAGCGGAACAGGCGGGCGTGGAATATATCTCAATCGGAAGAAGAGCCGTCGTGCCTCAGACTGATTCTGTCACTTGAAAGACCGGCGGACTGCGCCGGCCTTTTATCATACAATCATTAGAGACGAAGGGGATATTTATCGTGGAAAAAACATGGAAATTGCCGAAGCAAATGGAATCATCCCGCGGTCTGCTGGAAACGTCAGCACGGCCCTTTATCAAACTGCACGTCAAAAAAGCTGAAACGGGTCGGTATGACAGTAAAATTGCCGGAGACCCCTATTTTCCGAAACATGAACCATATCCTGAAGATGAAAGCGGCAGACCGATGAAGCTTCTCGCTCAAATCAATTTTGCGGATATGCCCGGACTTCCTGATTTTCCGGACACCGGCATTCTTCAGTTTTACATATCGGTCAGTGATGACGTATACGGTTTGAATTTTGACGACGGGTGCGCGCAAACGGGTTTCTGCGTCAAATATTTTGAACATGTGACAGCAGAAGTAGCGGAGCTCATGGATGATTTTTCTTTCGTTCAGGTTGAAGAGGAGTACGATTTTCCGATTCAATCCGAAGCGCTGATCACCCCTGAGCTGTCTGCTGAATGGGTGCTCCCGTCTGATTTTCAATTCGGGCGGTATGCCGGGATGGATGCCTTTGACTATTTCGAGCAGTTTGACGATGAGGTGTATGACGAATATACGGCGAACGCATTCGGCCATAAAATCGGCGGCTATGCGTCCTTCACCCAGGAAGATCCGCGGTCTTACTCCCATCAAAACCATACGATTCTGCTTTTGCAAATTGATTCAGATGATGACATTGATTCGATGTGGGGAGATGTGGGAATCGCCAATTTCTTTATCAGACCGGAAGATTTGAAGAAAAAAGATTTCTCAAACGTTTTGTACAACTGGGACTGCAGTTAACGACAGTATGATAATCATGATACAAGGCAAAGGAGACGGTTCATCACTGTCTCCTTTTTTTTAGGGAATTTATCATGGATACATAGAGGAGATCAATGAATGGATATGCCGTTTATGTGAGTCTTTTGGCGTTAATGATGAGCATCTCGGCTGCTGAAAATAAGTCATTTAACCTATTTAAGCTGCTTTCTGTCTATTTTAAAATATAATATATGGAAATATAGTATGGAAAAGTCTGTGCTTTTTGTACGACTTTTTGCGTAAGACGAGGTGAAAACAGATGAGCCATTCAAGCACATTAAGCCATATTAACAGCACGATCAGCCATAAACTGGGCGAGGTTGAACACCAAATTGATAAATTAAAAGAAGCGAAAAGAGAGATAGAATCTCTGCAGGAAGAGGGCGTATCTGAAATCAGAGACATCCTCAAGCCGCACCTGGACCATCATTGGACCGGCACTTTTGCTGAAGAATTTGATGACCGGCGCGATCAGGCCCATACAGAAGCATACAGAATCGTCACAGACAAATACGACGGTTATATTTACCGAATCGGCTTAAAGATGACACAGCTTGAAATTGAAAAAGGAGGGCTCCTTGCCGCCAGAAGCATCGCGAGAGAGGCAGAGCACCTGCTGACGCTGGGAGAAGAAGCCCTTGACACGGTCGGAGAAAAAATACAATCAATCAAAAGAAGCTGGAGTTGGTTTTAATGGCAGAAATAAAACTCAAATACGGAGCCGTCATGAAGCAGCTTGAATCCGTCAGCAGCGCTTTGGAGGCCGTTTCGATCGGGAACGCCGGTTCAAACGGAAAAAACAAGCTCGACTATACCTCCAAATACCAATCCCGCGAGGCAAAGCTTGTATCAATGATCAGCGAATACAAGCAGGCCGTTCATAAGAATATCGCGGACGTTAAAGACAACGTAGATTCTTTGAAAGAACAGGACGAGGCGATCGCCGTAAAATAACGAAAGAAAGGACTTGCCGATGAGCAAAGTGTTTGAATCACAATCGTTAACGGACGAAGCAGATAAGAGAAGGAAACAATACGAAGCCCTTGAAGAGCAGCTGCGTGCGCTCAAACAAGCCTTTCAAGGCGTGGCCGATCTGGGTGATGCTTTGAAAGGGAAAGGCGCAGACAATATAAAAGATTTTTTTCAGGGACAAGCGGAAATCGCCGACAGCTGGCTGACGCTTGTCTCTGCTCAAATTGCGTTTTTAAATGGCATTTCAGGTGACATTAAAGATCAAGAACTCAGCGATACATATGTGGAGACTTCATTTTTGGAGCATGAGCTGCCCAATGCGGATTTGAAAGCTTCAGAGATTGTCTCCGCTCATAAAGCAGAAATCGATTCAATTTTGTCAGGCATCAGCGATATTATTCATCTCGACACATATACGCTGGATGATTACGCTGATAAAATGGGCGATGCCCAGAAAACCAGACGCGACACGATCACGGCAGTCGATACGCTTGATGAATCCCTGACCGCTGAATATCAAAACTTAGAATCTCTGGACAACGCAGTGCTCAGCAAATATTCCGTTCTCATGCAGGCCACCAGCAACGGGAAAAGCGCATCCCCTATGTACTATGACAAAAAAGCCTTCCACAGCAATGAAATCTACAAAAGCGTCATGGCGGCAGAAAAACAGGGAACGGGCTATATTGACGCAAAAGCCCAGCAGGCCGAAGCAAGACGGCTTCAGGAAAAGGCTGAAGAAGAAGCCAATAAACCATGGTACGAAAAAACATGGGACGGCATCTGCAACTTTACCGGCGAAGTCACCGGCTATTATGATTATAAAAGAGCAGCCGAAGGCGTTGATCCGGTGACCGGAGAAAAACTCTCCACCGCAGAACGCGTCACAGCAGGAGCGATGGCCGCCGCCGGATTCATACCGGTCGTCGGCTGGGCGGGCCGCGCTTTCAAAGGCGGAAAAGCCATTTACAAAACCGGGAAAACCGTCATTGCCGCAGAACATGCTTTAGATGCCTATAAAACAGGAAAATCCTTAGACATTCTAAAAATGACAGAAATGGGCGCATACGGCCTTGTCGCCTCAAACGGATTCTCAGAAGCCGTCACAGGCAGAGATATGTTCGGAAACAAAGTGTCTGAGGAGAAGCGGAAGCAAGGGGCGCTGGAAGCTATTACTATGATTGGTGGAGCAGGATTGGCACACTACTTTGAGCGGTTGTACCAAAAAAATGCTCCATATGTCAATAAAGTGGCTAATGAAAGCCTTAGTAGCAATATTGCTAAGACTAGTGAAGAAAAACAAACTAGGCTTCAATATTTAAGAAATAAGCATGGTGTATTGTCTAAAGAAGATCTTCACCATCGAATAAATCTAAGAGCAGAAGTGTTAAACGAACTTAGTAAAATTAAATCATCTGGTTTAACTAAAAAACAAAGAGGTCCTGCGGTAGCTGGTGTATTGGACAAAAAAACAGGCAAGTATTATTTTGGAATTAACAATATAGATGGGGAGCCACCTAAGGTACTACATCCACTTATTCATGATAGAATCGTAAATATGCCTGTAGAACTTAAGGAAGGTTATATAAAAACATCAGGGGCTGGTTCTCATGCCGAAGTTAATGCGCTAAATGAAGCATTACTACAAAGACCTGATGCGGAATTAAAAGAATTAATGGTATACGTAGTAAGTGCGAGGAAAATAAATAAAAAGATGCCAGAAGGTGTCCCAATGCCTAGATGTCCACATTGTGAATATATAACTCAAAATACAAATTATATACCGGAGGCTTTAAAGTATGGAAAATGAATATGATATGAAGAATATAAAAGAAATAGGAGTGGACTTTGAGGATTTATGGTTCTCTTCGGTCAGTGATGAGATACTAGATAATCCTGAAGACGAAAATGGCCAGCCGTTTACAGGGCTGGCTTACGAATTATATCCAAATGGACAAATCATCTATTTTACTAAATATAAGAATGGGCTGGCTCATGGTTTAACAAGTGAATTTTATGAAAACGGGAATAAAAAAAGTGAAAAAGAATATAGATATGGGCAATTGCATGGTAAAAGTATAATTTGGTTTGAAAATGGAAGAAAAAAAAGTGAGCAACAGTATGAGCATTCCATACTAATTTGCGAAAAGAGTTGGGATGAAGAAGGCAATCTATTAAATCAGTATGAGCTAGATACAAGTAGTCCTCACTTTGAAATACTAGAATCGAGAAGAGAGACTCACATTAATTTAGGTCGAGAGTGATCAATCGTTATGAAATTATTTGATGTGCATAATTTTGATATGAAAAAGGAACAAGATTTTTTACAGGTCCAATTTAACCTTCAAAATCGTATCAACCTATCCCCCGTCATCCATCCAGACTCCGTCAACACCTGCGCAGGCGTCGACCTCGCTTATTGGGAGCAGGACGGGGAACCGTACGGCGTATGCAGTATCATCGTGATTGACGCTGATACAAAAGAAGTGATTGAAAAAGTGCACAGCATGGGGAAAATCGGCGTGCCGTATGTTTCCGGTTTTCTTGCGTTTCGCGAGCTGCCTTTGATCATCGAGGCGGCGAAAAAGCTGGAGGCGGAGCCGGATGTGTTTTTGTTTGATGGCAACGGGTATCTGCATTACAATCATATGGGCGTTGCCACCCATGCGGCTTTTTTTCTGGGTAAGCCGACGATTGGGATAGCGAAAACCTATCTCAAAATCAAAGGCTGCGATTTCGTGACGCCTGAAAATGAAGTCGGCGCATACACCGATATTATCATTGACGGCGAGGTATATGGACGGGCGCTGCGAACGCGGCGGGATGTGAAGCCTATTTTCTTGTCTTGCGGACATAACATTGATTTAGAAAGCAGCTATCAGATCACAATGAAAATGATCAATCGAGAAAGCAGGCTGCCGATCCCTGTCCGTCTGGCTGACCTTGAAACGCATGTTTTGCGAACGTTTTATCGGAAAAATCCCGTGTGACACTTGGGGCTCTAAGCCACCAAGTGTTTTTTTGTATGCCTGGTGTCTGCTTTATTAAAAACTTTGTCGTCCTTGCAGATAGATTTTTATTTGAATGTTTTTCGCGTCAAATCGATAAAAGCCTTTAATGGCGCAGACATCCACTTGTCCTTATGCCATGCTAATTGAGTAAAAACAGGGCATTCATTCTGCCAGCTGAGTTCTTTCATCCGTCCTTCGGCAATATCGTCTTTTACTGTCATTTCAGGCAATAGTCCAATTCCAAGTCCGGCCATCACGCATTGTTTGATGGCTTCTATGCTGACGAATTCTAATTTGTTAGGGTAGACTCCGGCGTCATGTAAAGTGTTCTCAAAGAGCGTGCGGTATGAACAGCCGTCCTCTGTCAGCAGAAGGGTTTCGTTTTGAAGATCTTTCAATGTTGCTGGTGAGTCTGCTGGAAAAGGATGATCATTGGCGGCTACCATTTTGATTTCATCCTGAATCAAAGATTCAACGTGCAGTGCGTCTTCCGTTCGGTTCACATCCAAAATGAAAGTGATATCAAGCTGGCCCTGTAAGAGCTGTTCTTTCGCTTGTTCGTTGGACACATACGGTTTGAATATGAGCTTTACTTGAGGAAAAGCCTGTTTGAATTCTTTTATGATAGGCGGAAGGCGGTATGTGCACTGGCTTTCCGTCGCGCCGATTTTCAAGGTTCCGGTTGTTTCTCTTACTTGATTTGCGGCCATTTTTGCTTCTTCTGTTAACGCAATGATCTTCTCCGCATAGGATTTGAATGTTTTGCCGGCTTCTGTCAGGATGAGCCGCTTGCCGAGCCGTTCAAATAAAGGAGTCCCGATTTCTTCTTCAAGTGATTTGATCTGAGAGGTAACGCTTGATTGTGCATAGTTAAGCATCTTGGCGGTTAGGGTGAAGTTTACATGTTCTGCCGCCGTAATAAAGGTGATCAGCTGCTTCAATTCCATATGTTCTCGTCCTTTCTAAATCGGTTTTACCGATTGGAATAATCGAAATAATCATCTGTATTGATTGATGAATCCATTATATGATGAAGAAAATCATTCGTAAACAAAGGAGCAGATGCATCATGAAAATTGCGGTTATTCATGGCGGAACGAGGTCTGGCGGAAATACGGATATTCTTGCGGAGAAGGCTGTTCAAGGATTCGATGCGGAGCACATTCATTTGCGGAAATATCGGCTCCAGCCAATTGAAGATCTGCGTCACGCCCAAGGCGGCTTTCGTCCTGTTCAAGATGACTGCGATTCTATCATTGAGCGGATATTGCCGTGCGATATTCTTGTATTCGCCACCCCAATTTATTGGTTTGGCATGTCAGGGACATTAAAGCTGTTTATTGATCGCTGGTCACAGACGCTGAGAGATCCGAGATTTCCTGATTTTAAACAGCAAATGTCAGCGAAGCAGGCATATGTAACAGCAGTGGGAGGAGACAATCCTAAACTAAAAGGGCTGCCGCTGATTCAGCAATTTGAACATATTTTTCATTTTATGGGGATGTCCTTTAAAGGCTATGTGCTGGGAGAAGGCAATCGTCCCGGTGATATTCTTCATGATCATCAGGCGCTGTCCGCTGCGAGCAGCTTATTGAAAAGAAGTGATGCTCTATGAAGCTGCTGCTGGTTATCTCTGGTATGTTGATACTCGCACTCTTTTTAGCTTGGAAAGAGCCGACTTCTGTTTGGATACAGGCTGAAACCAATTCGCCTCAGGTTCAGCAATTTGTGAGAATGGCAGGCGCAACGCTGCAAGTCAAGCAAATCATCAAGAGTGATGCAGGCGAAGAAACAGTTGTCATATCAAATGGTATTTCTGGGCCAAAATAAAAAAGCACCTGTCCAGGTGCTTTTCTTTATAAATGAGGAATCACAAGCCCTCCATACAAAAACGCCGCGACAATCAGGAAGGCCGGATGCATCTTGAATTTTGTCAAGGCAAGAAGGGAAATCCCCGCAATCACTATCGCTTGAACCCAGCCGATCGCTTTGATGCCGTCTGCGCCGATTTGCCAGGTAAGAATAAGCATCATGACGGCGATGACAGGCTGGACGGACAGCGTCATACCTTTGATGACAGGGGATTGGCGGAAGCGCTGAATGATGCGCAAGAGGACGATCAATGCGAGCGCCGACGGTACGACAGTGGCGATCAGCGCAATCAGGAACCCGGGCCACCCGCCTGCGCTGTAGCCGACATACGCAGCGATTTTCGTGGCGATCGGGCCCGGCAATGCGTTCGCAAGTGCGAGCATATTTGAGAATTGATCGTTTGAGAGCCAGCTGTATCTGTTGACGACTTCTTCAAACATCAGCGGGATCGACGCCGGTCCGCCTCCATATCCGAGTACGTTTGCGACAAAAAACGCCATAAATATATAAATCATGATCATGAGGCCGACATTCCTTTATCTTTTGAACGTTTATTTGTGATTTTGTCCTTTAATTTAAAATGAAACGCGCCGTACGCCAAGAAAATGATAATGACAAAGCCGGGATTGATCTGTAACGTTTGCAGGCCGATAAAAGCGATGATAAAAAACAGGATGCCCGTGACCCAGCCGAATCCTTTAAGCGCTTTTTGGCCAAACTCGTACGCCATGATGCCGAGCATTACCGCAATCACCGGTGTTACGGCGCCAATCATGCCGGCAACAATTGCTGAGTGGCTTAAGACATTGACAGCCGCAAACAAGCCCGCCATAGCGAGACATGTAGGCAGAATATGTGCGAGGGTTGCCGCGATTGCGCCTAACGTGCCTTTCAGCTTAAAGCCCAGATACGCAGCCATTTTTGTGGCAATCGGTCCGGGAAGCGCATTAGCGATCGCTAATATTTCTCCGAATTCATCATCATCTATCCATTTGTATTTATTGACGGCTTCATGGCGGATGAGCGGGATCACCGACGGGCCGCCCCCGAATCCGAGAATGCCCGTTCGGACCATCGCCGCCGTAATGTCCCAATAGGGATGTTTCATGGCTATGTCCTCCTTACAGCTTCATGCCCGTTCTGCTTTTATACCGTTTAATCAGCATTTGGCAGTCGACGCTGACGACGCCTTTTTGCGTATAGAGCCGTTTTGTCAAAAACTCTTCCATCTCCTGATCATTTGCGAAAATGCCGTGCATATGCAGCTTGCTCGGCCCGGTCATGTGATAAAGGCTTGTCACGGCCGGCTCCTTTTCAAGCTTTAATGCGGTATCCTCCAAATACTGCGGCTCCACCTCCACATTAAAAAACACGGACACATGACGGCCGATTTTCGCCGGGTTGATGACAGCGGTGAATTTTTCAATCACACCGGCATCCAGTAAATGCTGAATGCGGTGCTGAACCGCCACTCGCGACAGGTTAACCCGCTTTCCTACGTCTGTATAGGAAATCCTCCCTTCCTCGTGCAAAATCGAAAGAATCTGTTTATCCGTTTCATCAAGGACAAGATTCGGAATGCTGTATTCATGTTCCAACCCGCTTCACCTTCCTTCATTTGGTAGACATTATTGTATCATGAAACATTACGTTATGAAGGGGAAAATTTTTTATTGTTTTCGATGCGTAATAACTTAGAATTATTTCTTATCGAAAAGTAAATAGTGTGTGAGATTTTCTTTCAGGAATGTGGATGGCCGCGAAGCCGCTTTTTATACTTGAGAAAATTTGTAAAGGGGCTTGCCATGAATACTTCAACCATCGGAACGAAACAAATGGTCGTCAGTCCGCATTATCTCGTTTCTCAGGCGGGGGCCGGCATTCTGGAAAAGGGCGGAAACGCGTTTGACGCGGCAGTGGCGGTCAGCGCCTGTCTGGCAGTTGTGTATCCGCATATGACGGGTCTTGGCGGGGATTCATTTTGGCTCACTTACCATAAAGAAACGGGACGAATCAAAGCTTATAACGGGAGCGGCCGTTCAGGGAAGCATGTGACGAGAGACTTGTATCGGGGCAGAGAAGCGATCCCTCTGCGCGGGACAGAAAGCGCCATTACCGTTCCGGGAATGGCGGACAGCTGGGATGCCGTGCTTTCGGCGTACGGGCGTCTTTCGCTCGCTGAGGTGCTGAAGCCAGCTCTTGATTATGCGGCAAACGGATTTCCGGTGTCCGCCGACCAGTGCGCCCACACAGAACGCAATCTCGCTCTTTTAGCCTCGACGCCTTACACCTCGGCCATTTTTACGAGAAACAAAAAAGCGCCCATGCCCGGTGAACGGTTTGTCCAGAAGGATCTGGCGGCCAGCTTGGAGCAGCTTGCCGAGAAAGGCAGAAGCGCTTTTTATGAAGGAGACCTCGCTCAACGCATCACATCCTTTCTGCAAAACAACGGCGGCCGTCTGACACTTGATGACTTTAAAGCCCACCGCGGCGAGTGGACGAACCCGGTATCCTCCGATTACCGCGGGTGCAAAATCTATCAGGCTCCGCCGAATTCACAGGGCTTTACAGGCTTAATGACGCTCAATATATTGGAAAACTATGATTTTTCTCAGATCGAACACGGTTCCTTTGACTATTATCATCTGCTGATCGAGGCGCTGAAGAAGAGTTTTCAGCACCGGAATGAAGTGCTGACTGATCCGGCATTTTCTCATATTCCGCTGGATCGGCTGCTTGATAAACGGTATGCAAAGCAGCTTTCGGAAGAAATTGGTAACGCGGCTGCGCCGGCGGTAAGCCGGCCGATCGGAAGCGACACAGCTTATGCCGCCGTCGCCGATGCGGAAGGAAATGCCGTTTCCTTTATTCAGAGCCTCTATTTCGAGTTCGGATCTGCTGTTACAGCGGGGGAGACGGGCATTCTGCTGCAAAACCGCGGGTCATTTTTTTCGCTGGACGAATCTCATGTCAATACACTTGAACCCGGCAAGCGGACGTTCCACACCCTCATGCCGGCGATGGCCTGTAAAGAAGGAAGACCGCACATCCTGTACGGAACCCAGGGAGGAGAAGGCCAGCCGCAAACTCAGACAGCGATGATTACGCGCATCATTGATTACAAAATGAACCCCCAGCAGGCGATCAATGAGCCGCGCTGGGTCTGGGGACGGACATGGGGAGAGGAGTATGAAGGGCTGAGGGTTGAAAGCAGAATCAGCCCTGAAACGAGAGAAGCCCTAAGGCAGAGCGGCCACCGCGTCGAGACCGTTGGTGATTTTGACGGGCTTATGGGCCATGCGGCAGCGATCGTCATTGATGAAGAAGGCTTTCTCCAAGGCGGGGCCGACCCGCGCGGCGACGGAGCGGCCGCAGGAGTATAGAGCTGCGCTAACTGATGAAAAAAATAAGCACGCCAAGCGCGGCAGAAAGACCTGCGTAAAACGAATCGTACACATATTGCTTTTCCTCCCGCCGGTGCCGCCATTCCATTAAGCCGCTACAGCAAAATAGCATGAAAACAACTCCCGCAAATACGTACATTTCATTGAAAAAATTCACCGCTGCGATGCCCGTAATAAGCAGTGTGATTTCGATTAATCGATGTGTGCCGTTTATCGGCTTCTGCTTTTTAACAGGCTTTGGCAAATTGAGAACTTTGACGGCAAATACTTGAAACATAAGGCTGAGCAAAATAAATACGGCTGAAAAAATCAGTAACTGAGTGAAATCCATCGTCTGCCTCCTAAAAATGTGCCACTCGTTTCATACGGGTGAGGACCTTGTAAGTTTCGGCATTCTACAAGACATTAGGCTGAGTTAAATGGTAAAAGACTCAAAAAGACCCCTTTCGAAAGGGGTCTTTTTGACTAGTTTCTTCTATTATAATGGTTCCTGCTTCAGGTCGGGCGGACAAGCGTATATGTCTTCCCGAGTCTGGCGTATTCATTCCCCGCGAGCCTTGCCGCAGGCTTCAGCTCATCTGTCCGTATGTAGCCTTTATCGGCGTCATATACTTGGTCATTCAAATGAAAACAAACGACTCTGCCGATGATGAGGTCTGTCGTCGTTTCTCCGCTGTCATTTTGGAACGGAAGATGGCGTTCGAGTATACATTCAAACCTCACTTTTGCTTCTTTTATACCGAGAACGCTGATGCAAGCGCTGTCTGTCACAGAAAGGTCTGTCATGCCAAGCTCACTGACATCAGGATCAAGCTTTGCCGCCGTTTTGTTAATGTCTTCAATAATGGACTCATCACTGACGTGTACGACGAATTCCCGATGAGCGATTGCGTTTCTCGCGGTGTCTTTCTGCCGTCCGTCCGCGCGGCTGACTGAGATGGCCAGAAGCGGCGGTTCTGCGGAGACAACGTTATAGAAACTGAAGGGCGCCGCGTTTACGGCGCCGTTGATGGATGACCGCGTAGTGACAAATGCGATCGGCCGGGGAACGACTGTGCCCGAAAGCAATTTGTAAGTGTCTTTTGCGTTCAGTTCGTCTGCTCGTAAGATATGCATGATTTCGGCCGCCTTTCTTTATCGTATGACCTGATTATACAGAAAGAAAATTCGGAAACACAACAAAAGAAAACCGGCTGCATATCTTATCACGTGGCATATATCTGATTGAGGAAAAAGGCTTCCGTTTAGCCGGCAGCCTATTTACGAATGGTGTTACTTGTAGTTTTTCTTTACAACCCAGATGTTCCCGTCTTTCCAGTACTCTGTTTTGCTGCAGTAATCGTCTTTTTTGCAAGGGTCTTTTTTATGAGGACGATAAGGTTTTTTCTGCGTGCGTTTTTTCTTGCGGCGGCATGATTTTTTGTGGCTGCGAGATTTTTTGTGAGACCGGCAAGATTTTTTACGGCTGCGAGATTTTTTGTGAGACCGGCAAGATTTTTTACGGCTGCGAGATTTTTTGTGAGAACGGGACTTTTTATGGCTGCGAGATTTTTTGTGAGAACGGGATTTTTTATGGCTGCGAGATCTTTTGTGAGAGCGGGATTTTTTATGGCTGCGAGATCTTTTGTGAGAGCGGCACGATTTTTTATGACTGCGAGATTTTTTGTGAGAACGGGACTTTTTATGACTGCGAGATTTTTTGTGAGAACGAGATTTTTTATGGCTGCGAGATTTTCTCTTCTTACTGCTTTTTGGTTCTTGGTACAAATAATCTTCCAATCCCTCGGTGCTTGCGGACTTTACTGCTTCTTCGATATCAGAATGGGAATAGTGGCCCATTTTGAAACCTCCTCATGATATATGTTTTAAGGATGCGATCCTTACTACCACATAGTACGCATGGATGAAAAAAGTGTATGTGTGATTCGCTGAGTTTTATATAAAAAGCACAGCCTAAATTAATACAGGGAGGGTTACTGATGAAAGACCAATCAACATTGCCTCTATACCAGCTGTTTATTCACCCGAAAGACTTAATGGAGCTGAAAAAAGACATTTGGGATGATGATCCGGTGCCCGCGGTGCTGAGAGTGAATCAAAAACGGCTTGACATTGATCTGGCGTACCGCGGCTCTCATATAAGAGATTTTAAGAAAAAATCGTATCATATCGCTTTTTATTCGCCGAAAACATTTCGCAGGGCGAAAGAGATACATTTAAACGCTGAATACAAAGATCCGTCGATGATGCGGAATAAGCTGTCTCTCGATTTCTTCGCGGAGCTTGGGACGCTGTCACCAAAGGCGAATTTCGTAACCTTGCAAATCAATGGCAGACATGAGGGGGTGTATCTTGAGCTGGAGTCAGTGGGTGAATATTTTCTGGCGAAACGGAATTTGGCGGACGGCGCTGTTTTTTACGCGGTTGATGACGACGCCAATTTCTCCCTCGTCAGTGATCTGGAGCGGGATACGAAAACGTCGCTCGAGCTTGGTTATGAAAAGAAAACGGGAACGAAAGAAGACGATTTATACTTGCAGGATATGATCTATAAAATTAATACCGTGCCGAAGTCAGAGTTCAAGGGGGAGATCGTCAAACACTTGGACGCCGATAAGTATTTGCGGTGGCTTGCGGGCATCGTGTTTACCTCAAACTACGATGGATTTGTTCATAATTACGCTTTGTACCGGAATCATGAAACGGGACTTTTTGAAGTCATTCCGTGGGATTACGATGCGACGTGGGGAAGAGACATTCACGGTGATCGGATGGAGGCCGATTATGTCAGAATACAAGGGTTTAATACCTTGACTGCAAGGCTTCTGGATGAACCGTATTTCCGCAAAGCGTACAAACGGCTTTTGGAAGAGACGCTTCAGACCCGGTTTACCATTGAATATATGAAGCCGAAGGTCATGTCACTGTATGAGCAGATCAGGCCGCATGTCGCGAAGGATCCATATAAGAAAGAAGAGATTGATTGCTTTGACCGGGAGCCTGAAGTGATTTGCGAATACATTAAGGAGCGGTCAGCCTTCATCAGCAGTGAGTTAGAGCGGTGGAATATCTGATTTGGAAATGAAGAAAGATTTTTACAAATAGGCTGGTGAATCAGTTCCCGAAAATAATCGTGATACGTATATATGCATTATGCTTTTTACATTATGAGAAAAATGACTAGGAGGACAATAGATGAAACGCAATACGAAGCGGCATCGGTCTGATGACAACTTTTTGCATGCAATGGAAGGAAAGGTAATTACTGTCTACCGGGGAGGCCCGGAGTCCAAGACAGGGAGATTAGCAGACATTCAATCAGATTATATCGCTCTTCAGGTTGATAATAAAATCGTTTATTATCAATGGAAACACGTGAAAAGTGTGACGGAAAATACGAGTGAAACCGTATCGCAGTCCGAAGCGGCAGAATGTGAAAAAGCTGATGATTTTCAAGACCTGATCAGCCGGATGACCAATCGCACGGTGCAATTGAATCAGGGAGGTCCGGAATCGAAAAGAGGAAAGCTTCACGAAACAGGGGATGATTTTCTCGTGCTGGAAACGGAAGATGACGGAATTGTATATTTTAACGCCGACCATGTCAAAAGCATCAGTGCAGAACAAGAAGAGGACGGCCAAGAGGAGGAGCGCCCGGAATTTGAAATGGCTGATGATTTTCACGGCATATTTAAACGCCTGATCCACAAATGGGTATCCATCAACCGCGGAGGTCCTGAAGCCGTTGAAGGTATACTTGTGGATAATTCCGACGGCCATTACACTCTTGTGAAAGATAAAGAAGTGCTTCGAATCTATCCTTTTCATATCAAGAGCATCAGCGAAGGGGCAAAAGGAGCAGCTAAAAAAGAGGAGAATAAAGACGACGAGAATAAAGGTGAGAAAGAGAGCGCCGAAGAAGAAAAGCCGCATGAGGAAGAATCACGCGAAGAGCAGCGTACTTCCTCTAAAAAGTCGAAAAGATCATCAAGATCCGTTCGATCCTCAAAACGGGAGAAAGAGGTCTCTTATAGCTACGCCACTGTATTAAGGACAATAGATTATCGGTGGAAACGCGGCCGTAAATGATTGGAAAGATTGTCCGTAAACGCGGGAGAGGGGGGGAATGAAATGGCTGCATTAAGCAGATTTCTGGATAAACAAGTCGATATTGAGATATCGGGGAATACGACATTTTCAGGAACTCTTTTGGATATCGGTCAGGATATCATTGTGATTCATGACGGCCGGACGTTTCTTTATATTCCGCTGCTGCATCTTCAGCGGATGACATTGACGCTCCCGGACGAAGAGAATAAAGAACCGTACGCAAGAAAAAAAAGTCCGCATCCCGAAAAACAGGAACATTCATTTTCTTACCGGAATACCCTCCAGCATATAAAAGGCAGATTCACAGAAATATTTGTTACGGGAGACCGTTCCATTCATGGGTATGTGACAAGTGTTTTAAATGATTATTTTGTTTTCTTCTCTCCGGTTTATAAGACTCTTTTCATCTCGATGCATCATTTGAAATGGCTGACACCCTATTCCGATGAGCAGACGCCGTATACATTAAACAGTTCAGAGCTGCCGGTTGTTCCCGCTAATGTGCCCCTTGTCCGGAATTTTGAGGAGCAATTAAAAAGATATATCGGGAAGCTGATTATTCTGGATTTAGGAGATATACCGAATAAAGTGGGGCTGTTACAGGATGTCTCAGATAATATTCTTGAACTGACCAATGCAGACGGCGATACTGTTTTTTGGAAATTGAATCATTTAAAAACTATGCACCTGCCATAAATGATAAAACTGCCTCTCTTATACAGCAGGCAGTTTTTTTCATCAGAGCTAAAGGTAAATCCAACTGATCCAAATATATAAAACGGTAATGGTAAACACGACAGTGAGAGGGACAACGATAATGGTCGTTTTGATATATTCTGACCAAGAAACTTTTTCGCCGTGCTGTCTGATGATATGCATCCAGATCAGCGTGGCTAATGTCCCGATCGGCAGAAGCAATGATCCGATATCACTGCCGATAATATTAGCCAAATAAATGATTTTTACGGTTAATGGGTCGATGGACATTTCAGTTAAGGTCAAAGTGCTGATCATTAAGGCGGGATGGTTATTGAACAAATTAGAGAGGACGGATGTAGCAATGCCCATAATAGATGCAGCGTGGGCAATGCTTTGTGAGACATAAGGTTCAATAGACTGAACAAGCAGCGCCGTCAGTCCGATATTATGCAGTCCGTAGATGATAATGTACATCGTGAAAGCAAAAATAAAGATATGCCAAGGCGCTTTCCTTAATAAGTCTGCCGGTCCGATTTTTAAATAAAACCATCTCCAGCCAAGGAGGATGACTGAACTGATGACAGCCACGAGCGAAACGGATATGCCGTTGTAAGAAGCTGCAAACAGACTGATCCGGACGAACAATACAAATGCCAAAACACAAAACATGATGTTCGTACGGCTGTTTTGGGTCGGGTCTGGCGGAGGCTGAAGCGGGTGATATCGTTTGTGTTCCAGCGAATCAAAATGAACCGGAATATCGGGGAGCTGTTTCGGCAAACGGCGGTAAAAAACGGCAAACAGCAGAAAGGCCATAAACACCAGTCCCAGCGTGCCGGGGATAAACATCATATTGGTGTACAAATAAAGGTCCATGCCTATCATTTTGAGAGAAATTAAATTGACGATATTACTGACGCCGATCGGGGTGCTTGCCGCCGTCGCAATTAATACGCCGCTTATTAAATACGGTGTTTTCTGATGTCTTTTAAGTCCGAGATATTGTAAGACCAATAGTAAAATAGGAGTGGTGATTAAGACGCTGCCGTCATTATTCAGAAAGAGCGTCATTGAAAAACAGAGCAGGTTGGTCAGCCAAAAAAGCCGGATGCCCGATCCCTTGGCGCGGTGAAGCAGTTTGGCCGCCGCCCAGTTAAAAAAACCGAAGCTTTCCAGCGCGATCGCCATAATCATTGTGGAGATAATGGTGATTGATGCTCCGGTGACTTTTGACCCTATATCCCCCAAATCATGAAAGGAAACGGTTCCGCATAACAAAACGAGAATGGCGCCCAGCGACGCCGGAAAGGCTTCATTTAATCCCCCGGGTCTCCAAAATATAAAAATAATGGTCACAAAGAAAGAAATCAGGGTCAAAATGACGGTAATATGTGTAATGTGTTCTGCCTCCTTTTAGATGGGTCATTGCCGCCCCGTTATTTTTATCCCTCCTGATCAGTTGTACTGTATGTATACGGGTACAGGTCGTAAGGTGTACTGAGCGTTTCTACCAATTTAGTAAAATTCCATAAAAGCACAAAAAAAAGAGGCTGCTTTCGGCGGCCCTCTTTTTTATGCATTTTCCTTATCCGCCTGCAATAAAGCCTGGCGTTTATTCATAATATCCAGAAAATGTTTCAGAATCGGGTTTTGATTATCCTTGCGGTAGGCAATGACCCATTCGGCAGTGAGCTGCACCTGATTAATGCCGCGGTAGGCGACTTCGAGATTAAACAGCTTTTTAGCAGAAGAAGGCACGAAGGTTACGCCGATACCGGCACTAACCAATCCGATCACCATTTGATACTCCGTCGCTTCCTGAACGATTTTCGGTTTAAAGCCCGCCTGCTCGCAGTAGTTTACAAACTCTAGGTATAAAGTCGGCCATGTTTCTTTCGACAGTGTGATAATCGGTTCATTTTTTAAATCCTGAATGTCGATTGTCTGTTTAGCGGTAAGCGGGTGCTGCTTCGGCAAAGCCAGAATGCACGGGCTGCTCTGCACCTTTTCCATATGTAACGCGGAATGCTGTAAAGGCGGATGAAGGATGCCGATATCAATGTTCCCCTTCAGAAGTTCTTCCTGCTGTCTGAAAGAAGAAATTTCACGCAGATCAAGCTTGACGGAGGGGAATTTTTCGCGGAATTCCCGAATGATCGGCGGCAGAAATTCATATGTGGCCGAGCCGACAAAACCGACGACAAGGCGGCCGAGCTCTCCCCGCGCCGTTCTCTGCGCCATTTCAATCGCTTTGTCTATTTCTTCGATCGCGTTTCTGCTGTGTTTTAAAAAACTTTCTCCGGCAGCTGAAAGCTCTACAACCCGTTTCGTGCGCTTTAATAAGGTCACGCCGACTTCCTTCTCAAGCTGTTTGATCTGCTGGCTGAGAGGCGGCTGTGTCATATTTAACCGAAGCGCAGCTTTGCCGAAATGAAGTTCTTCGGCAACGGCAATAAAGTATTGAAGATGGCGAAGCTCCATCCTTATCCATTCCTTTCTCTTTGTTAATTATTCGTGAAACATATTAATCATACGGCGAATTGATATTGGAGGTCAATTTCCAAAGAGTGTATAGTGAATAATATCACAAATTACTTAAAATTTTATATTTAATATGCATAATAAGGAGTGAGGGTGTTGGCAAAAGCAACAAATGAACTAAAAACCTCTGAAAAAAATCGGGGGGCGGAGCTTGTTGTTGATTGCTTAGTGGAGCAAGGTGTCACACATGTTTTTGGCATTCCGGGTGCAAAAATTGATGCAGTATTTGATGCGTTAAAAGATAAAGGACCTGAACTGGTTTTATGCCGTCACGAACAGAACGCTGCATTTATGGCTGCGGCTGTCGGAAGACTGACTGGAAAACCAGGCGTTTGTCTCGTTACTTCAGGCCCGGGGGCATCCAACTTGGCGACCGGCTTGTTAACGGCTAATACAGAAGGTGATCCGGTAGTGGCGCTGGCGGGTAACGTAATTCGCGCAGACCGGTTAAAACGGACACACCAATCATTGGACAATGCGGCGCTATTTCAGCCGATTACAAAATACAGTGTAGAAGTACAGGAAACAGGGAATATACCAGAAGCGGTAACAAACGCCTTCAGGGCAGCGTCAGCAGGTCAGGCAGGCGCGGCTTTTGTGAGCTTTCCGCAGGATGTTGTGAATGAAATCACAAACGTGAAAAACGTACGCAGCGTGCCGGCGCCGAAACAAGGCCCTGCACCGGAAGAAGCGGTCAGCGCGGCTATCGCGAAAATCCAGACGGCGAAACTTCCCGTTCTGTTAGTCGGCATGAAAGGCGGAAGACCGGAAGCGGTAAAACAAATCCGCAAACTGCTTGCCAAAACAAAACTGCCTTTCGTAGAAACGTACCAAGGGGCCGGCACATTGTCCAGAGAGCTGGAAGACCAATATTTCGGCCGGATCGGACTGTTCCGCAACCAGCCGGGCGATCTTCTGCTTGAACAGGCGGATGTCGTATTAACGATCGGTTATGATCCGATTGAATACGATCCGAAGTTCTGGAACGTAAACGGTGACCGTGCTATTATCCATCTTGACGAAATCCAGGCCGATATCGATCATGCCTATCAGCCGGAATTAGAATTATTAGGCGATATCGCCGCTACGGTTAAACAAATTGAACACGACGCTGTGACATTTGATATGGGCAGCCGTGAACAAGAAGTGCTGAGCGAATTAAAGCAGATGCTCACAGACAGCGAGAAGGCGCCAAGCGACCATAAATCCGGCAGAGTGCATCCTCTGCAAATCGTCCAAGAACTGCGCAATGCAATTGATGACGACGTAACCGTCACTTGCGATATCGGTTCTCACGCGATCTGGATGTCCCGCTACTTCCGCGCTTATGAGCCGCTGAAACTCTTGATCAGCAACGGCATGCAGACATTGGGCGTAGCGCTTCCTTGGGCGATTGCCGCCACATTGGTGAATCCGGGTGAAAAAGTCGTATCCGTTTCAGGAGACGGAGGATTCCTGTTCTCTGCAATGGAATTGGAAACGGCAGTCCGCTTAAAAGCGCCGATCGTTCACCTTGTATGGAATGACAGCACATATGATATGGTCGCATTCCAGCAAATGAAAAAATATAACCGTACATCATGCGTAGATTTCGGAAACATTGACATCGTAAAATATGCAGAAAGCTTCGGCGCCACCGGCTTGCGCGTTGAGTCACCGGAACAGCTGGCAGACGTGCTGCAAAAAGGCTTGAACACAGAAGGCCCTGTCATCATTGACATTCCTGTCGATTACAGTGACAATGTCCATTTATCAAGCGACATGCTTCCGAAGCAATTCAAAGAAAAAATGAAAGCAAAAGCTCTCTAGCACTCTGCGCACCATGACCTGTTTTCTAAAACAGCCCAATTTAAAAGGAGTGAAGGGAATATGAAAAACGCAAGCGACATCCATATGATGAGCCGCGGAGAAAAAGGCTCACCTGAGGATCAGATCTATCAAGTATCCACAATGACATCTCTGCTGGACGGAGTATATGACGGAGATTTTGATATGGCTGACATTCCGAAGTTCGGTGATTTCGGAATCGGCACGTTCAACAAACTGGACGGCGAATTAATCGGATTTGACGGAGAATTTTACCGTCTGCGCGGCGACGGTACGGCTACGCCTGTTAAAGGCGGAGACCTGTCACCATTCTGCTCATTCACATTTTTCACGCCGGATATGACGCATACGATCGACGGCGAAATGACCCGTGAAGAATTCGAGCAGGAAATCGCCAGCCTTCTGCCTAGTAAAAACTTATTTTATGCGATCCGTTTAGACGGCGTATTTAAAAAGGTGCAGACAAGAACGGTAGAACGCCAGGAGAAACCGTACGTTCCGATGATCGAAGCGGTGAAAACACAGCCTGTGTTCAACTTTGACGACATTCAAGGTACAATCGCCGGCTTCTGGACGCCGGGATACGCAAACGGCATCGCTGTTTCCGGATATCACCTGCACTTCATTGATGAAGGACGCAATTCCGGCGGACACGTGTTTGACTATGTCATTAAAGATTGTAAAGTGACCATTTCTCAAAAAATGAATATGAACCTCAAGCTTCCGAATACGGCGGACTTTTTCAACGCAAATTTAGATAATCCGAATTTTGCGAAGGACATCGAAACAACCGAAGGAAGCCCGGAATAAATTAAAAAAGAAAGCCCCATTTTTCTCGGGGGCTTTCTTTTTATTTGGCTGAACCGGCAAAGATTAGGTAAAATACAGTCAAAAGGGAAAGGTGTGGTAGCTGTGAAAGTATTGGTATTAGCGGTTCATCCTGACATGAACAACTCAGCGGTCAATAAGGCGTGGACAGAAGAATTAAAAAATCATGATGAAATCACGGTCCGTGAGCTTTATAAAGAATATCCGGACGGGAAAATAGATGCGGAAAAGGAACGGCAGCTGTGTGAACAGTATGACCGGATCGTATTTCAATTCCCGCTGTACTGGTACAGTGCGCCTCCGCTTTTAAAAACATGGATGGATCATGTGCTGGCGTATGGATGGGCTTACGGCTCCAAAGGAAAGGCGCTGCACGGCAAAGAATTGCTGCTGGCTGTTTCCGTAGGTGCCGGAGAGGATGCATATCAGGCAGGCGGGTCTAACCATTTTTCACTGAGCGAGCTCTTAAGGCCGTTTCAGGCAATGGCTAATTTTACGGGTATGACCTATTTGCCGGCTTTTGCGATGTACGGGGTAAGCAGCGCCGATGCTGCGGCTATCCGTGACAATGCCAAACGCCTGGCGGATTACATAAAGAAGCCATTTTAGAGTTGTATGCATTCATCTTCATCCGATAATATTTCCTGAGAAATATTTCGAACCTTAGACGTTTCTGACTGCTCAAGAAAGAAAAAACGGATTTCGCGCTGAATTTGCGAAATCCGTTTTGATATTATGTCAGTTTTTGCAGATCTTTTGTGCTGATATATCCCGTTGCGCCCCCGTAATCGACAAGCGCCCAGCCGAAATCAATGCCGCCGCCGGATGTCTTTTTCCATCCGAGGAAAGAAACGCTCGTGTTTTTAGCAAGGGAAGCTTTGACCGCTTGTTTGTCTGTATATACTTTTGTTTTTGCCGTCGTTTTTACGGTTGTTGCTTCTTTAACAATATAATGAGTAGATACAAATCCTGTTTTTCCGTTTTTATAATGTACTTTTGCCCAGTCAGCGTTCTGGAATGAAACGATCTTTAAGCTGTCGCCTAAATGAAGGGTATCAGCTCTCGGACTGGCTGCTGATGCTTTTGTTCTGACGTTCAATGCTTCCGCGGAAACGAGATAAGAGTCAAGCGGATAGCTGTACAGATCGTCAATCTTGCCCGCTTCTTGCGCGTGTGTCTTGGGAAGAGGCGTTATTCCGAAAGCTGAAGCCGCTGATATTCCCGCTGCAAGGGTCAGGATGGATGCCGCTTTGGCTGTTTTCTTCATCTCTATCTCTCCTTTTACATCTTCTTTTCACGTTTTTCCGGAAATCTAAACATCGGACGGTTACTTTTGCGTTTGAAGTTTCAATGGGGCGGAAATGGTTTTTTTGATTTTTTCTCCTTTCAGCACTTGTTCCGCCGCTTCCGCCGCCAGTTTTCCGATCAGCTCCGGCTGCTGGGCGACCGTGGCTGTCAGCTTCCCGTTTTTAATGGAGGAAATCGCATCCTTATTTCCGTCAAAACCGACAACCAGAATGTGTTTGCCCGAGCTGTTGATCGCTTCGAGCGCACCGAGCGCCATTTCATCATTATGGGCGAACACGGCTTTGATGTCAGGATGGCCCTGAAGCAGGTTTTCCATGACGGTCAATCCTTTTGTACGGTCGAAATCCGCCGCTTGCTTCGTTACGACATCCAGCTTTTTGTCAGCGATATGATGAAAGCCCGTACCGCGTTCCCGGGTCGCGGATGCGCCCGGAACTCCCTGTAATTCCGCGACTTTAGCGCCTTTTCCGAGCTGATCGGCGAGGTAGCCGGCCGCCATTTCTCCTCCTTTGACATTGTCAGAAGCGACAAGCGTTTCGACTTTGCCGTGTTCGGCTGAACGATCAAGCGCAATGACGGGAATGCCGAGGGAATTTGCAGATTCGACGGCGGTTGAAATCGCTGATGAATCGGTCGGATTGATCAGCAGCGCATCGACTCCCTGCTGGATCAGGTCTTCTACGTCATTCGACTGTTTTGATGAATCGTTTTGGGCATCGACAATGATGACCTTCATGCCCCGTTTTTTGGCTTCTTTTATCACGCCGTCTTTTAATGAAACGAAGAACGGGTTGTTCAAAGTGGAGACGGAAAGTCCGAGTGTGAATTCTTTTTTATGTTTGGTGTTTGACGGTTTTGCCCATTGGGGCGGTTCAAGTGAACAGGCGGACAGCAAAAACAGTGATAATGCCGCAATCGCGATGATGGCCTTCTTCATCATGATCCTCCTACTATGCCGATTTTTTGCGGTCCAGCAGCACCGCAATTAAAATGACGATTCCTTTGACGACGAGCTGATAAAAAGACGATACGCCGAGAAGGTTCAAGCCGTTGTTCAGCGTTCCGATAATCAAAACCCCGATCAGCGTACCGATGATGCGTCCCCGTCCGCCGGACAGGCTCGTTCCGCCGAGTACAACCGCTGCGATGGCGTCCAGCTCGTATGATTCCCCGGCCGTCGGCTGTGCGGAATTTAAGCGTGATGTCAGAATCGCTCCGGCCAGCGCCGATAATAAACCTGTCAGAGAATAGATCATGATCTTGATGCGGGGCACTTTGATACCGGAAATCAGCGCCGCTTTCTCATTGCCGCCGATGGCGTATGTCCGGCGGCCGAACGGTGTTTTGTGCAGAAGAACCCATAGGGCCGCAAATGCAATCAGCATGGTAATGGCGGGTACGGGGATGCCGAGAAAATAACCGCGCCCGAATAATTGAAACGCATCATTTGTACCGAGTCCCGTAATCGGATTTCCGTCTGTATAGACGAGGGTCAGTCCGCGAAAGACCGTCATTGTCGCCAAAGTGGCGATAAACGGCGCCATTTTTCCTTTTGTGATTAATAATCCGTTTATCATGCCGAGTACGGCGCCGATCGCGCAGCCGATGATAACGGCTAAGATCGGGTCGATGCCTGATACCATCATACCGGCGAGCAATGCGCTCGATAAGGCGAGGATGGCTCCGACAGAGAGATCAATGCCTCCCGTTAAAATGACAAACGTCATTCCGAAAGCGATCAGCGCATTAATCGCAACCTGCCGAAGAAGATTGAGAATATTGAGCGGCTCAAGAAAACTCGGGTTTAAAACGGAAACGATCAGCACAAGAATCAGTAAGCCGAGAAACGGTCCGAGTTTTTGCGTAAAGGTATGAATGGAAAAACGCTGTTGTTCAGTTGATGTCATTGGTTCAGTTTTCATTCTGCTGCCCTCCCGTGGCAAGTGTCATGATGTGTTCTTGTGTTGCGCCGGCCGCATTGATTTCTCCATTGATGCGTCCTTCATGGACGACGATGATTCTGTCACTCATGCCGAGAATTTCCGGCAGCTCGGAAGAAACCATGATGATGGCGACGCCTCGGTCGGTCAGCTCATTCATTAATGAATAGATCTCCCGTTTCGCACCTACGTCGACGCCTCTTGTCGGTTCATCGAGGATGAGAACTTTTGGGCCGATTCCGATCCATTTGGCGAGAACAACTTTTTGCTGATTTCCTCCGGATAGATGCCGCGCGGCGGTTTCCGGAGACGCGGTCTTAATGGTCAGCCGCTTGATCAGCAGCTCGACGAACTCCGCCTCGCGTTTTCGGTCAATGATGCCTTTCGGAGAGAAACTGGTCAGGTTCGGCAATGAGATGTTTTCACGAATGGACGTATCCAGAAGCAGTCCTTCATCTTTCCGGTTTTCTGTAATCAGGCCGAGTCCCTTGCGGATGGCATCAGCCGGACCCCGAATGCCGATTTTTCGGCCGGAAATCCAGATCTCTCCGGAATCGAGCCGGTCAATTCCAAACAGCGCTCTCATGATTTCTGTCCGTCCGGCACCCATTAAGCCGGAAACACCAAGGATTTCTCCGGCGCGCACATGGAAACTGACCTGTGAAAAGCTTCCTTTTTTTGAGGCGTTTTTCACTTCGAGCACCTTATCGCCGAGTGACGGCGTGCGTGTCGGATACCGATCAGTCAGCTCCCGGCCGACCATTTTTTTGACCACTTCATCAAAATTAGTATCTTTCAAATGCGCCGTATCGACAGTGAGGCCGTCCCGCATAATGGTGATCCGGTCGCAAATTGAAAATATCTCTTCCATTCGGTGCGATATATAGACGATTGAAACGCCGTCTTGCTTTAACGCCGTCATTACGTCAAACAGCTTGCTGATTTCCCGTTCGGTCAGCGCCGCGGTCGGTTCGTCCATAATGATGACTTCGGCGTTTGTCATCAGCGCTTTAGCAATCTCAATCATCTGCTGCTGGCCGACGGAACATTGTCCGGCTTCCCGGTCAAGAGGCAGAGAGACTCCCAGTTTTTCAAGTTGTGATTTTGCTAGCGCTTTCATTTTCTTCGTTTCCATGCCGTCGTCAGCTCTTTGCCGATAAAGAGGTTTTCAAGCACCGTCATGTCCGGCCATATATTCAGCTCCTGATGGATAAAGGCGATTCCGTGCTTTTCGGCTTCTTTTGGATTGGAGAAGGTCATATTTGTTCCGTTTATCGTAATGTTTCCCTTATCGAGGCGGTGCAGCCCGGTGAGCAGGTTCATTAACGTCGATTTGCCCGCTCCGTTTTCTCCCATTAAAGCGTGGATTTCTCCCGGCAGAAGCCCAAATGAGACGCCGGAGAGCACTTGATTTTTCCCGAATGCTTTATGAATGTCTGTCATGCTGATGTGCATGCTGGATCCCTTCTTTCTAGAAAATCACACCCGCCTGCAGGATGCAGTTGGCGTATGGTGTCATTTCACCCGTTCGGATGACGGCTTTTGCTTTCTGTATGAGCCGTTTGAATTCCTCGTGGGACATGTACTCGATCGTCTGCGCTGAGAAATGGCTTTCTATGAAACTTGCATTCTCAGGATTGGCGTCTTTGATCTCGGAAGCGGCTATCACCTTTTCGACTGCCATCTCCCCGGCTACCAGGCTGGTCACGTCCTGAAAGGCGGGAACGCCCGCCGTTAAGGACAAATCAATTTTAGGGACACCGTCTGGGACGGGGAGACCCGCATCGGCGATCGCGATGAGGTCTGTATGCCCGAGATCGGCTAATACTTTGTCAATGTGGCTGTTTAACATTCCGTGTTTCTTCATGACAGCAACTCCTCGACTGCTTTTCTATCCGGCATACCGCCCTGGGCGCCGAAATGCTGCACGGACAGGGAGGCTGCGCGGTTGGCAAACAGAAGCGCTTGTTCGATGTCCTGTCCTTCCGCAAGTGCGACGGCAAGTGCCGCGTTAAAAGTATCACCGGCTCCCGTCGTGTCGACCGCTTCCACAGGGAAGGCGGGAACGAGTCTCTCTGCAGTGCCGTCAGAATACCGCACGCCTTGTTTCCCTTCGGTAATGAACAGTTTGCCGGGATATCGGGCTAGCGCCTCTTCTTTCGTCCGGCCAGGAAATAAAATGGCTGCTTCATGTTCGTTCGGCGTAAGATAAGCGGCATCCTCAATCGTTGATTGTTTCAGCGGACGGGCCGGCGCTGGATTAAGGATCACCGGAATTTGATGCTCGCGGCAGTAGCTGCACACTTCTTCAACGGTTTCTTCGGGGATCTCCTGCTGGATCAGCACGATATCAATGCCGGGAAGTTTCGCGAGCGCGCTTTTGGCATCAGCGGGGGAGATGTCATCGTTTGCGCCTTTTACGACGACGATGCTGTTGTCTCCTTCTGCGAGCACAATATGAGCCGTTCCGCTTTTTTTATGTGTAACCGTTTCCATGTAGTCCGTATTGACACCGTTTGCCTTCAGGTTTTCAATAATCGCTTTTCCGTAGCCGTCATTGCCTGCTTTTCCTACCATATATACGTTTGCGCCCAGGCGGGAAGCGGCTACGGCCTGATTTGCGCCTTTTCCCCCGGGCACGGTTTGAAAGTCTGTGCCCAGTACGGTTTCTCCGGCTTTCGGGCGCCGATCGGATGTGACGACCAGATCCATAGAACAGCTTCCGATAACACAAATTTCACTCATGGTGATCATCCTTTCTCGTCGTTTGTCTTCTTATGTAAGTCACGGGCATTTGAATGGCAGTCTCTTTCGGCGGCTCTTTCTTTATCAATTGCAGCAGCAGGTTTGCCGCTTGTTTTCCCATCTCATATGAAGGCTGGCGGATGGTTGAAAGAGGCGGAAACAAAAGCCTGCTCTGCGGAATATCGTCGTATCCGATGATCTGAATCTCCTCCGGAACTTTTTTGCCGAGCCGCAGCGCCTCATGGAGGACGGCAGCCGCCGCAATGTCGTTGCTGGCAATGACTCCGTCGGTTTCAGGGTATGCTGCAAACAATTCTTCTGCTAAAATGGCGGCATCCTTGATGGAAAATGAAGCGGCGGAGATGACATTGAACTGCGCGCCCGCTTTTTGCAGCACATCAAGTGCGCCGTTAAAACGTTCCTGAGCGGTCGGAAGGTGGGCTGGGCCTTTGACAAGCGTGATGCTTGTGCTTTTGCCGCGAAGCATTTCCTCAGCCGCCCGTTTTCCGCCTGCCCGTCCGTCACTGAATACGGATGGGGCGCCTTCTTTTGTCCGGTCCAGAAATACGACCGGGTAAAGGCTGCCGCTGTATTCGGGAAGATCGGGGTAATGGGTGGCCGCCAAAATACCTGCAACTTGATTTTGTTTAAATGTTTGCAGGTAGTCGAGTTCTTTTTCCAATTCTTCATCGCTGTTGCCGATGATCAGCCGGTATCCTTCCCGCTGCAACTCGTCTTCAGCCCCGCGGGCAAGCTGAGGGAAAAAGGGATTCGTAATATCCGGAAGCAAAAGCCCGACCAGTCTGGATTCTCTTTTATAAAGAGAGCGGGCAACTTCATTCGGATAATAATTCAGCTTCTCCATGGCAAGCATGACCTTCGTTCGTGTATCTTCATGCACGTAGCCGTTGTCATTGAGGACACGCGAAACCGTGGCAACTGAGACGCCGGCAGCGCCTGCGACATCTTTAATCGTTGCCAACAAACACTCCTCCTTCATTCATGTAACCGTTTACATAAAAAGAGTAACACGAATCATTTCGGTTGGCAACAAAAAAAGAGACCGGGGTCTCTTTTAGTTCACGATGCCGATTTGTGAGATATCCACTTTGATATCAGGGATTATCTCGATGGAAGGATAGACCCCACGCCAATTGAGCCGCTTGCCCCGCTCATAATAATGGGTTTGATAGTTCCGGCCGATGCCGAGGATATCCGAGTTGTGCTCCTGAATATGGCTGATCACCGATCTGGCCTGGCTGTTCAAATTTGCTGAGGCTTGTTTGTTTATTTGGTCGATTGCCGTATAAGAATTCAGCTTGTCCTTTGGATATTCCAAGACGCGTGCATTCAGTTTTAAACGGATTTTCACTTTTATATGCTGCGGATCTGTATCTATAAATACAATCTTTCGCGTGGCATCCGTGATGCCGAGAGAAAGATAATTTTCAATATCCATTTTGTATTTGTCCCACAGCTTCAGATTAATATTAGCCGATTTATTAAATTGCCCGCTTAAAAGGGTCAGGAGGGTCGAATCCTGACCGAGCACCTCAGTCACTTTCCGCTGGCCGCTGAACAGGGCAGAACCCTCTACCTTTATCGTCTGTCCGTTAATCGATAAATAAGGAAGGGCGAAATCCTTATCAGCCGTCAGCATGCTTGAACGGATGGATTGCAAATTCTCCATGCTGATATTTGATTCCGCATTAGCGCTTGTTAATAAATTCGTTAAATACTTGCTGACGATCAATTTCTGCCGGACGATCAGCTTCAGCACTTCAATCGCCTCGCCGTCTTTTACAACCGCCGGATGAGCGAGAAGCGGGCTTTTCGGATCTCTGTAGAAGACATCGAGATAAGGAAAAAGCGGTTTTTCCGCCATTTTCTCACCGATTAATAAGACTCTTTGCTTGGACGTGTCAATGCGCTGATCGACAAGCTTATCCAATTGAAACCGCGCTTCACGGATGGTGTGCCCGGAAGCGCTGAGCACCGTCGTAATGAATGAGCCGCCCGTTTCCTGTTCCGCCTGGGAGGACTGAACCTTCCGATAGGTGATGCCGATTTTATTTTTACCGTCCTGATCAACATCAAGGCTTGCGGTCAGCACGAGAGAAATATCTTTCAGCAAATTTTGATCCCAGCAGCCCGCAAGTGTCAGGCTTGCGCACATGAGACTGATAAGAACCGCTTTTTTAATGCGCATGGCGGACACCCTTTTTGCGTACAAGGACAATCAATACCATAAACAACGGAAACAAATACACAAACACAATATCGGAAATGCGGAAAAACTGATCCAGCTGCTGTATCGTTTTATCCGTGCTTGTGGCCCAAATAGACAGAAGGAAGACGAGCAGGGCCAGCGGATAAACAAACCGGCTGTGGTCTTTTTGATTGAACAGCTTGGCGATGCCGGTGCTTGCCAAGTAAAACACGTTGGCCAGCGTTGAAAAGACGGTCACGAACCAAAACGTCAAAAAGAGCAGATCCGTCCGTTCGATAATTCTGAATGAAACGGTTTTTAACAGGTACAGCACAGGCTCCGGGATTATTTTTATTTCTTCGGGGCTGATTGTGACAAAGCAAGTAAGGGTGATATACAGGTAATAAAGGATAATCAAGATGTTTGAAATCGTCAGTATTTTGTAGCGCTGGCTGACGGTGCAGTTGATAAGGGGCCCGATTACGAGCGCCGCCTGAAAGCCGGTAATGCTGACAAGTGTTTGCTGCACCCCGGTCAGCATGTCTTTTGCGGTTCCGTGAAAAATCGGCATAATGTATGTGATATCGGCTTTTCCCAGCGTGTATAAAATCGGCAGAGAGATCAGCAGCAAAAACGGCGTTAAGATAAAGCTGAACCTGGCGATCGCATTCAGCGGGGCCTGGGCGATATAGACAGAGCCGAGGATCAGCATTAAGCTGACCACCCAATTCGGAGTCTGCGGGAGCACCCAGATATCCAATATCCGTGTAAATACAGAAAGAATGAGCGTGCAGAGAAACGCGAAATATAAAATATACAGCACCTGCATCCCTTTGCCGGCAAGTGTTCCGAACACCTCCTCCAGCATTTCGTACAGGTTCAGCTTCGGAAACCGGTGAAATAATATCATATACAGGCTGAATGTAAGCTGGACGAGCAATCCGGTAAGCAGAATGGAAATCCATCCGCTGCTTCCCGATTTCATCATCAGTAAATGGGGCAGCGCCAAAATGCCGATGCTGATCTGCGTCTGATTAATGAAAAACACGCCTTGAAGCGGGCTTATTTTTTTAGGCTTCATCTTTTCTCCACCCCCGAACATGTTTCATCTGCTTTGAGTCTTGCGGTCTCAAATAAAAAGGCCTTCTTTTAATAAACCAAGCCGGCAGCCGGATAAATGCATCCTTCAAGTCACTGAAATGAAACGGCGTCAGCGATGATAAATAAGGAACGCCGAGTGATTCAAGCTTGCACAGGTTCATCAGAATAAGCCCGAAGCCGAGTGCGATGCCGATAAAACCGAACGAGGATGCCAGAAACATAAGCGGAAATCTGAGCGTTCGGATGGAGGTGCTCATTTCATATGAAGGAAGCACAAAAGAAGAAACGGCCGTAACGGCTACGACGATGATCATCATATTAGAAATGAGTCCCGCCTGAACGACTGCGTCACCGATCACGAGACCGCCGACAATGCCGATCGTCTGACTGATCGGTTTCGGCAGCCTGATACCGGCTTCGCGGATCAGTTCAATCGTAATCTCCATAATCATGGCTTCTATCAGCGGAGGGAAGGGAATATCAACAATCGAATTTTTCATGGTGATAATCAGATCGTTGGGAATGACTTCAAAATGAAACGCAATCAGCGCGATATAAAAAGCGGGCAGCGTAATCGCGATCATAAAGGCGAAAAATCTCAGCACTCTTAAAAAACTGGCGGAAATCCACCTCGTGCTGTAGTCATCCGGCGATTGAAAAAAAGAAAAGAACGTGATCGGGGCAATCAAGGCCGACGGGCTCCCATCCATCATGATCAGCACACAGCCTTCCATCACGCATGCTTTTGCTTTATCCGGCCGTTCCGTATGAACGATCTGCGGAAAAATGGAAAACGAATTATCTTCTATTGATTCCTCGATAATTCCGGGCGCAAGCACGCTGTCTATACGCAGGTATGACAGGCGCCGCTTCACTTCCTCCACAATCTCCGGATTGGCGATATTCTCAACAAAGATAACCGCAACCTTTGATTTGGCTCTTTCCCCGATATCCATATAATGAACGGAGAGATGGCGGTCCTGTATGTGAAACCGCAGCTGATGAATGTTCGTTTCCAAACTTTCCACAAACCCGTCATGGGCGCCGCGGACGATACTTTCAGATTCGGGTTCCATAATGGAACGCAGCGGATTCTGCCCGACGGAAAACAGCTTCGCTTTCCTTGACGCATCGCTGAGAAAAACAACCTGGCCTGCCAAAATCCCGTCAATGAGTTTTCTGGTTTCATCCGTTTCCGCACTGCTGACGGCATTCATCGTTTCCTCAAGCGGGCCGTTCTGCAGGGTGTCGCTTAACAGAAACTCATTCAGCTTCTGTTCTTCTATCATTTGTTCAATATAAAAGAAAGCGGTATGACGGTCCTGCAGTTTGATCCTTCGTATTTTAAAATCGCCGCAAACACACATCAGCTCCTGCATTTCCCGTACAGCCGATTCAAAATCGCCGGGAATCCGTTTGTTTTGTTTATCCGCAGACATCAGACCGCCTCCTTTCCCGGTTATCTGTAGTTTTCAGCTGGTATTCCTTTTTTATGCATTTTATAAAATAGAGGAGTTTCTCGATGTTTTACCAAGAACTTCACAATTATGGATGAATATTTCTTGAACGAATATAAAGATTTATTAAAATTATTTCAAAAGAGTGATAAATGTCCTGTAAATGCTTTAAAAGGAGATAGGCTTTCCGCATATAAAATGTGTATTTCTTGTAAACACTCCGGACCCGTCTTTTTCTGTCACGTACCAGTCATTCCGCTAGTTATTTTGGAATGGGACTGAAAGCAGGATACGGGGGAAAAATGAATGACTTTAAGACCTTATCCTTAACAAAACAGGCAGTCTGCACACAGCGGACATAGAGTCCCGAAACGTATGCGCAGTGCGGAAAACGCTGATATAACAGGCTGTAAAAGATGGATTATCATTACATCTTTTTCTTCCGGAACGCGTATAGTCCCATTGGTCCAAATGAATTTCTGTGCGGAAATGTAAACGCATTCATTTTTCTTTTGAAAAATTGAAGTAAGGTTGAAGTCCTGCCTATTCCCAAAAAAAGCAATTCGATCATAGGAAGAATAGCGTCACTAATAGAGAAGTTTGGCTCAGTGAAAGCGGGAAGATTATGTTACATAATGCCGATTGAGAATTCATAGTGAAGCTATATACTGATGAATGAATTTATCAATACAGAAGGAGATGTCAAAAATCAATGTGGTTACTCATTATAGCCTGTGCTGCCGTACTAATCATCGGAATCATTGAAAAAAGGCGGCATCAGAAGAATATCGATGCTCTGCCAGTACGCGTCAATATTAATGGTATCCGCGGAAAGTCAACCGTAACAAGGCTGACGACCGGAATACTGATGGAGGCGGGCTACAAAACAGTCGGAAAGACGACGGGAACAGATGCAAGGATGATCTATTGGGATACACCTGAGGAGAAACCGATCAAACGGAAACCGCAGGGCCCGAATATCGGCGAGCAAAAAGAAGTAATGAAGGAAACCGTAGAACGGGGCGCCAATGCCATTGTCAGTGAATGTATGGCGGTAAACCCGGATTATCAGATTATCTTTCAGGAAGAACTCCTTCAAGCCAACATCGGCGTCATCGTGAATGTGCTTGAAGACCATATGGACGTCATGGGGCCGACGCTTGATGAAATCGCTGAAGCTTTTACCGCGACGATACCGTATAACGGTCACCTTGTCATTACAGACAGTGAATACACAGACTTCTTTAAAGAAAAAGCCGCAGAGCGGAATACCGAGGTCATTATTGCGGATAACTCTAAAATTACAGATGAATACCTTCGAAAATTTGAATATATGGTCTTTCCTGATAACGCTTCCCTTGCGCTCGGCGTTGCCCAGGCTCTTGGGATAGATGAAGAAACGGCGTTTAAAGGAATGCTGAATGCGCCGCCTGATCCTGGCGCCATGAGAATCCTGCCGCTGCTCAGCACGAAGGAGCCCGGTCATTTCGTAAACGGCTTTGCCGCAAATGATGCATCTTCTACTTTGAATATATGGAAACGTGTAAAGGAAATCGGCTACCCGACAGATGAACCTATCGTTATCATGAACTGCCGCGCCGACCGTGTGGACAGAACGATTCAGTTCGCAAACGACGTGCTTCCGTACATTAAAACGAAGGAACTCATACTCATCGGCGAGACGACAGAACCGATCGTCAGAGCTTATGAAGAAGGCAAGATTCCTGCCGATACACTGCACGATCTGGAATATAAATCAACAGACGAAATCATGGACGTGCTGAAAACAAGAATGCAAAACCGTGTCATATATGGCGTCGGCAATATCCACGGTTCAGCGGAACCATTAATTGAAAAAATTCAAGAGTATAAGGTGAAACAGCTCGTTAGCTAGGAGGAAAAGGATAAATGTTCGGATCAGATTTATACATCTCACTTATTTTAGGCGTGTTAATCAGTTTAATTTTCGCGGAAAAAACAGGTATCGTACCTGCCGGTTTAGTCGTGCCGGGTTATTTAGGGCTCGTTTTTAACCAGCCGGTCTTTATTTTACTCGTATTGTTAGTGAGTCTTCTTACATACGTGATCGTCAAATACGGTTTATCCAGATTTATGATTTTGTACGGACGCAGAAAGTTCGCAGCTATGCTGATAACGGGAATCTGCTTAAAAATCGCCCTTGATTTCCTTTACCCGATCGTACCGTTTGAGATATCAGAATTCCGCGGAATCGGTATCATCGTACCGGGTCTGATCGCCAATACCATTCAGAAACAGGGATTAACGATTACATTTGCCAGCACGCTGTTCTTAAGCGGCGCAACTTTTGCCATTATGTTTGCTTACTACTTAATCTAATGTAAGGTGTGTCAAACGATGAAAAAACAATTAAGCTTTCAAGAAAAACTGCTGAAGCTGACCAAACAGCAGAAAAAGAAGACCAATCTTCACGTTTTTATCGCGCTGCCGATCGTCTTTTGCCTGATGTTCGTCTGCATCCTGACAGGGAAGGCGGAAACGCCGAGTGTGAAAAGAAATGCCGATGACCTTGTATCAGCCTCATTCGTCGGAGATATTATGATGGGCCGGAATGTCGAGAAAGTGATAAAGCATAAAGGCACGGAGAGTGTCTTCCGTTACGCAAAGCCATTCTTCGAAGCATCCGACTATGTGTCGGGGAACTTTGAAAACCCGGTTACATATAAAAAGAACTACAAAGAAGCAGAAAAAAATATCCACCTTCAGTCAAACAAAGATGCCGTAAAAGTATTGAAGGACATGAATTTCACCGTTCTCACGGCAGCCAACAACCATGCGATGGATTACGGCCCTCAAGGAATGCGGGATACGGTTGAAGAGTTTTCAAAGCAAAATCTTGAACTTGTCGGCGCGGGCCTCACGCTGAAGGAAGCCGAGCAGAACATTTCGTATCAAGATGTAAACGGAATCAAAATCGCAACACTGGGTTTCACTGATGTTTCCGGAAAAGGCTTTGCAGCGAAACGAAATGCGCCGGGTGTGCTTCCGGCCGATCCAGAGCTGTTTATTCCGATGATTTCTAAAGCCAAAAAGAAAGCCGATCTTGTCATTGTTCAAACACACTGGGGACAGGAATACGATAATGATCCGAATGACAGACAGCGCCAATTGGCAAGAGCAATGTCAGATGCCGGAGCGGATATTATCGTCGGACACCATCCGCATGTGCTGGAACCGATCGAAATGTACCACGGCACCGTTATTTTCTACAGCCTGGGCAACTTCGTATTCGACCAGGGGTGGACAAGAACGAGAGACACGGCGCTTGTTCAATATCATCTGCAGAAAAACGGCACGGGACGCTTTGAAGTCACGCCGATGAATATTCATGAAGCAACGCCTGCACCGGTTAAAAAAGGCAGCATCAATCATAAAACGATCGTACGTGAACTGACGAAAGAATCGAATTTCAAGTGGAGCGTCAAGGATGGAAAATTAACGTTTGATGTGGATCACAGCGATATCTTAAAAAAGAAAGCGGAGTGAAAAACAAATGAAAATCATTAAAGCGGGATGGCCGTTTGCCGCGATCATTATGGTCTTTATGTTTATGTCAGCGTTTAAATACAATGATCAGCTCACAGATCAGGAAAAACAAAAAATTGACACGGAAATGCAAAAAATTCAGCAAGAGGACACAGCGGGCGCAAAATAAGCGCATGATTCCGCTTGCCGGCATATTGTTTGTTCCGAATCCAGTAAAGAATGCCCATATCGGGCATTCTTTTTTTGTGTACTCTCCTAAACATTTGTTAAAAGTTACCGATGTAAAAACTACCAAAAATAAGGAGGGTGAATAGAAAACATGCTCACAAGCTGGAGGAAGTACATCCTTGCCGGCCTTATGATTTGTCTTGTGGCACCTGCAGTGACGAGAACGGAAATTGCTGAAGCGGATTCTCAAGTTTCTGTCCTGATCGTTTCAGACGCGCAAAAACTTGTCGGAAATAAATATGTTTACGGAGGCGAAGAGCCTGAGGACGGTTTTGATCCGTCCGGATTGATCCATTATCTTTTCAGCAGGCAGAACATCCATCTGCCGAGAACGGTCAGTGATCAATGGAAAGTCGGAGCCGCCGTCAAAGAAAATGACCTTTCACCGGGAGATCTTGTGTTTTTCAAAAAGTCGGATTCAACACAAAACGCGCCCGTCCATGACGGTCTTTATATCGGAAACGGAGAGATGATACACAGTTCTCCGTCTGAAGGCGTAACCGTCACACGCTTTCAAAAAAGCAGTTATTGGATGAATTTATATCTTGGCGCAAAGCGGATTACAAAAGATCCGGAACTGGCTGATGATCCGATCGTTCAGGAGGCAGCCCGTTACCTCGACATTCCGTATGTATTCGGCGGAAGCACGCCCGAGGAGGGATTCGACTGTTCGGGGCTGGTTCAATATGTTTTTGAAAACAAGCTTCACATTTACCTGCCGAGATCTGCGGAACAGCAGTGGCTGGTCGGTGAGAAAATCAAACTGAGCGGCATAAAGCCCGGGGACGTGATTTATTTCAGCGACACGTATAAAAAAGGAATTTCCCATGCGGGCATTTATGCGGGAGAGGGAAGGTTCATCCAAGCAAGCCGCTCCGCAAAAGTCACCATTTCTTACTTGTCGGAAGATTACTGGAAAAAACATTTTACGGGGGTGCGCCGATTCAGCAATTTAGCCATTTCTAAAGAAAATCCCGTTGTGTCCACAGCGGCCGATCATATCGGAATTTCTTATCTGAAAGGCGGCGTTTCACCGGAAACCGGCTTTGATACGGCGGGATTTGTTCAATACATCTATCAAAAAGCGAAAGGAATCAGCCTGCCGCGTTATGCGGACAAGCAGATGCAGGCAGGCGTTCCGGTCGATAAACAAGATCTGAAGCCCGGCGATCTGGTCTTCTTTAAAGCGGAAAGCCTGAATCCGGCCATTTATATCGGGAACGGACAAGTGATTCATGTCACCGTGTCCGCAGGCGTTACCATAACAAATATGAACACAAGCGCTTATTGGAAGGATAAATATGCGGGCGGCATCCGGCTTCCGTAAAAAAAAGACGTCAGAGAGTGTCTCTGACGTCTTTTTCTTTTACCGTTTCGGCGCTCTGTATCCGGCCGCTACCGCATCCTCTACGGAACAGAACATTTCCGCGGGATCTGTCGTCCGGTCGTAGTATGTACTTCCCGGCGTGTGATAAATGCCGTTCCGGCTGCCTTTAATGTCGCATCCCTGTGAGGTGCCGGCTGCTTTCGTCTCGGCATGTCCGCCGGAGGAAGGGGCGTTGTTTTGCGCCGTTTCCGCGTTTTCGGATGTTTTTGTTTCTGCTTTCTGCCGCTTTAAAGATTTATTTTCTGACTGAAGCGTTTCAGCGGTCTTTTCGAGCTTCTTTTGTGAATTTTTTAATTTCTCATTGTCTTGTTTGAGTGATTTGTTTGTTTTTTTCAGCTCGCTTATCTCTTGGCTGAGTTTGCTGAGTTTTTCTTCATTGCCGGCTTCGGCTTCGGATTTCTCCTTTTCGGCCGCGGCACTGATGTTTTCATATTTTTTCTCAAGCGCCTGGTGTTCCTTCGTCAATTTTTGATAAGCGGTATCAAGGGTGCTGTATTTCTCCTCTGCCTTCACGGCCGAGGCGTCCGGCTCTGCGAGGGAGGCGCCGGTCAGAAGCAGGATAAATCCGCCGATGAGCAGGGGCCAAAACAGCTTTTTTGAAAAATGTTTGTCTTTTTTTGCCGCTTTGCATATGAGATGGAATATTCCGTATCCGACTGCGCAGAGAAAAGCTAAACATCCTATAATAGCGATTGCATTCGACATCATGAAACTCCTTTTTTCTTTATCTTACAATTTATTTTCATTTTTGGGAATTCCTTTTTTGGGAAACATGAAAAACCAGGCCGTGAAAGACCTGGCTTTTGCCTTTTATTGCTCGTTGTCGAGAAGCCGGTTGATGAAATATGCGACGCCGTTTTCATCGTTGCTTTTTGTAATATACGTGCTTTTTTCCTTCAGTTCATCAATCGCATTGCCCATTGCGATGCGGTTTCCCGCCGCTTCAAACATGGAGAAATCATTCGGGCTGTCGCCGATGGCGTAAATATCCTGTTTTTCAATTCCGTACAGTGAGGCAAGCTCCGTCAGAGCACGTCCCTTTCCGGAACCGGCAGGGAGGATTTCGATAATGTGTTTCCCGGAAGATGTCTGGGATAATTTCGGATGATGTGTAATTTCTTCTTTGGCGTTTCTCAGTTTTTCCATATCAAAAGAGAAACAAAGAAGCTTGTAAACATGTTCGTCTCCGTTAAAAATCGCCTGTATATCCTGCACGGGTTTAATGCCGAATTGTTTGAACTGCGTCTTTGCGCCCTCCCATAATGTCCGAATATCTTCCTTGGGATTGGCGCTTTTCAGAATGTCCAGTTCTGCCTGCAGTTTGGACTCGCCGTCAAACGGGGACAGCAGATGATCATCTGTATAGACCTCAAAGTAAATGTCGTTGTCCGTTAAATAAGCGGCGATATCCTTCCCGGCCTGCTGATCCATTAAGAGCCGGCTGACGAGGCGGTATCCTTTGTCATGGACTGTCCCGCCGTTTGCCGCAATGATCGGAATATCCAAATCCTTTAAGAGCGCTTTTACATCAAATGTGGCTCTGCCCGTGCAGATGGCCACGAGAATGCCCGCTTCATCCGCTCTTTGTAAAGCCGCTCTGTTTTCCGGAGAAATCACACTGTCCGAGTTCAGTAATGTGCCGTCTAAGTCAATGGCTATCAATTTCATATGTATGGATGCCCTCCTTAAAAATAAAGCTGCTTCATGTAGTATGTTCAGCTTTGTGCGAAATCAGCAGAAAGCCGTCAGTTAAAAGGCTATACCTTCATGTCCTTTTTTTCAACAGAAAAACGGCGGGATTTGCTAACCCCGCCGTGACATCTTACGCGTTTAAATCATTTTTTAATTTCGTTTTCACTTCTTGAAGGTTTTCCTCATTCAGCTTGAAGTAATAAATATTTTTGCCGTACTGAGGAGTGTAAATATAGCTGTCTGAACCTGTCAGCTGCAAAGAATCCACCGATTTCAGCGATGTGATAAACGGGAACAGACCGATGGCGTCATTAAGAGATAAGTTCATTTTTAAGTTTTTCCCTAAGCTGTCGACGATATCGTCATAAGATGGGATCGAGCTTAACGATTTAGATTTTTTAATAATGGCGCTCAGCACTTCCATCTGTCTTTGTCCGCGCATCAGATCGGTGTCGGCTTTGCGTGTTCTTACATAAGCCAGTGCCTGCTCACCGTCAAGCGTCTGGACGCCCGGCTTCAGCACGACTTTTCCTTTTGTATCGACCTTAATACGATCGGCAATTTTCTGGCTTTTCACATTTACCGTAACGCCGTTCAACTCATTGACGACATCGCGGAACGCGTCGAAGTTGCTCTCAACCACATAATCTACCGGAATATCAAGCATGTTTTCTACTGTTTTATAAGTTAAATTATAACCGCCGTAAGCATGTGCGTGCGCGAATTTGTCATAGCCGTGTCCCGGGATGTTGACATAGGAATCCCGCGGAATGCTGAGCATCGTCGCTGTTTTCTTTTTCCGGTTGAAGGTGACGAGCACGTTGGCGTCACTTCTTGCGTCATCTACTGATTCACCCTTACTGTCACGGGCGTCTATTCCTAAAAGCAATACGGTGAAAGAATCCTTCTTCGGGTCAAATTCTTTGATCCGTTTTACGGACTGGTCGCCGCGGTCAAGGCTGACGTGCGCTTCTTTGGTCGCATTATTCAATTTCACAAATGCGTAGGTGCTCACGGAACCGGCGATCAACAATAAGAAAGCGGCGAATACCAGTACAAATTTCACCCATTTTCTGAGGCGTCTTTTCTTTTTTCTGCGTTGAGATCGTTCTTCCATATCATTACCTCTCGTTTCTATTCTTTGTGAAGCGTACCATAATTGTTGACTTGGAGCAACTCTTCAAATGAGAAAATTCCAAATCTTTCTCTCTATTTCGACAACATCTACTGTTATTTTTGCATCAGGTTCACATTATATTGGACGGCAGGAAGCGGGAAATGTTTCGTCGCTTTGTAAAAAATAATTAGTAAAATAATGGATATTAACGGTGCGGAAGGTTTGAAACGGACGGAAACAGGCAAAAGAAGCAGTAGAACAATTCCGCGCGGATACAGCGTTGGATGAAGGGAGTCTACATAACATGAAAAGCATACACTCGAATAAATGGCTCTATTTTTTCGGCGCACTCGGCGGCGCGTTATACGGATATGATACCGGAGTCATTTCCGGAGCTATTTTATTTATGAAAAAAGAACTGGGACTGAACGCCTTTACAGAAGGCCTCGTCGTCAGTTCGTTATTGGCGGGGGCGATTCTCGGGTCGGGATTCGCCGGCAAACTGACCGACCGGTTCGGCAGGCGGAAGGCCATCATGGGAGCGGCGCTGCTGTTTTGTATAGGCGGTTTAGGAGTCGCTTTTGCCCCGAATACAGAGGTGATGGTTCTTTTCCGGATCATTCTCGGACTGGCTGTCGGAACATCTACAACGATCGTTCCGCTCTATTTATCGGAAACATAAACGGGGGGCGCTTTCTTCGCTGAATCAGCTGATGATTACGGTCGGAATCCTCGTTTCTTATATCGTGAACTATATATTTGCCGATGCAGGCGCTTGGCGCTGGATGCTTGGACTTGCGGTTGTGCCGTCAGTCATTCTGCTGATCGGAATCTTATTTATGCCGGAAAGCCCGCGGTGGCTGTTTACGATCGGCAAAGAAGAGAAAGCAAGAGAAATCCTTTCATCATTGCGGGGAACGAAGAATATTGATGATGAGATTGATCAGATGAAAGAAGCGGAAAAGGAAAACGAAGGCGGCTTGAAAGAATTGTTTGAGCCGTGGGTGAGACCCGCGCTGATTGCCGGCCTCGGACTTGCCTTTTTGCAGCAATTCATCGGGACAAATACAATTATTTATTACGCCCCGAAAACATTTACCAGTGTCGGGTTCGGCAATTCCGCGTCTATATTGGGAACGGTCGGAATCGGCGCCGTCAATGTCATCATGACGCTTGCGGCTATTAAAGTCATTGATAAGATCGGCCGGAAGCCGCTGCTGCTGGCCGGAAATGCGGGCATGGTCATCAGTCTGCTCGTATTGGCCGCGGTCAATCTCTTCTTTGAACATTCAGCAGCCGCATCATGGACAACGGTGATTTGTTTAGGCCTGTTTATCATTGTGTTTGCGGTCAGCTGGGGGCCTGCCGTGTGGGTCATGCTTCCTGAATTATTCCCGCTGCATGTCCGGGGTATCGGGACGGGTGTCTCCACTTTGATGCTGCATGCCGGAACATTGATTGTCTCATTAACCTATCCGATGTTAATGGAAGCAGTCGGCATCAGCTATTTATTTCTCATTTATGCCGCGATCGGGATACTGGCATTCCTGTTCGTCCGGTTTAAAGTGACCGAGACGAAGGGGAAAAGCCTTGAAGAAATTGAGCAGGATCTGAAAAGCCGTAACGGAGGCTCGGGATCAGAATCAGATCGGCGGACAGTTCATCCGTAATATTCAGTTTTAGGGGGGCGGTTATTCACCGGCCCCTCAAAACGGATGCCGAGCGGGCGCCCGGTCACATAAATGACGGGGATATGTCATACGTTGTATAAAGTCACGATAAAGGCGGGGATGCCGGTGAAAACGAGTATTATTATCCTTACATATAATGAACTTGAGCTGACGAAAAAATGTCTGGCCAGCATTGAACGATACACCGACAAAGATAAGATTGAACTGATTATAGTTGACAACGGTTCCTCAGACGGAACGAGAGAATACATATCAAATCTGCCTGACGTCAAAGTCATCCTAAATGAAAAAAACCTCGGGTTCGCCAAGGGGTGCAACCAGGGTATCGAAGCGGCAGGGGGAGAAAATCTGCTGTTTCTGAACAACGATACGATGGTCACGAAAAATTGGCTCACCTCCATGCTGAGGGTGCTGTATCATTCTGAAAAAGCCGGTATGGTCGGGCCCGTCAGCAACTATGTCAGCGGCGCGCAAATGATCCATGACGCATATCAATCGCTTGATGAGCTGGAGTCATTCGCGGAGGCGTATTGCGCACGGGAAAAGCATCATACAAAGCGGGTGCTGCGCCTTGTCGGCTTCTGTCTTCTGGTGAAAAGAAGCGTCATTGAAGACATCGGCCCGTTCGATGAGCAATTCGGATACGGTTCTTTTGAAGATGATGACCTATGTTTACGCGCCCTGCAAAAAGGCTACAGCCTGCACATCGCCCTCGATGCCTTTGTGCATCACCACGGACATGCGACGTTTACGGCTAATCAGGATATCAATATCAATCAGTTATATTCGGAGAACCGCCAGCGTTTTACGGAAAAATGGGGCACTGATTTTACGTACTTTACTCATCCGAGACCGGAAATTGCGGAGCTCGTTCCCCGGGAGGCGAAACGGATACTTGATGTCGGCTGCGGCGCGGGGGCTACGGGGCTGGAACTACAAAACAGACAGCCTTGCGAACTGTACGGAATAGAACTGCACCCGCTGGCGGCGCAAGCGGCAAAAGGACACTATGAAGCGGTGCTGCAGGAAGATGTCGAAGAAGTGAAGCTTCCTTATCCGGAAGGCTTTTTTGATTGCATCATTTTCGCCGACATCCTTGAGCACTTAAAAGACCCGTGGCGCGTCATTGAAACGTACTCATCCTATTTGTCGCCTGCCGGATCAATCGTTTGCAGCATTCCGAATATTTCCCACGCCGAAGCGCTGTTCCCGCTTCTGCTCGGTGACTGGACATACAGAGACGCCGGCATTCTCGACCGCACCCACTTGCGGTTTTTTACGCCGCAGACGGTGCGCACGCTCTTTCCGGAAGAGACATTTGCTGTGAAAAAGCAGTCCTATACGTATGTTCACGTGGATGAGCGGGTGCAGCTGTTTTTACAGGAAATCACACGAATGGCGCAATCGATGCAATTTCCGGTGACACAGCTGCCCGAACAAAGCCGGATTTATCAAATTCTCCTCCGTGTCGAAAAAACAGGCTGAAGGCTACCGTCCCATCGTTCCGAAGTTGGTAATCTGAATGGAAACATCATAGTCAAAAGCCGCTTCGGAGAAGGTCTCATCCCAATGATGCTTTACTTTCTTCCAATAGTCGGGATATTGAATGCGGACTCTGTCAGAAAAGAAGACAGGGTCCGTTTCATATTGATTCTGCAGCTTATCGATGACTTCTTTCACATCGCTTTTCAGTTTTTTTTCGAAAATCTTTTCCAGCCCGTTTAAATAGTGCTGATCGAATGAATCTTCTCCGGCATATTGATCCTCTGACAAAAGTCCTTTTGTTTTTACCGCTACATGAAATGACAGCTTCCCGTTTTTCAGCCTGGGAGTGATGGCGGATGTTGATTTTTTGATCTCGAAGGTAATCGGGTGCCCCCCTTTATCCAAAGCGGGCAGCACGCCGCCCCGTATCGTCCCCATGAGCCAATTCAGGCTCTGTATTTCGTATGGTGACAGAAAGCCCGCCAATCTGTTTTGTTTTGCGTTTTTGATAATGGCCGCTCCGTCATACACCGTTTTTCCTTTTTGATTGCTGACGGCCTGAATGAGAAAACTGCGTTTATTATGGCAGTAAATTGAAGCCCTCCCGATTCGGAGCGGTTGTAAAATCTTCCCGTTGTAGTTTCCGTTGTTCGTAAGGTCGATCAGCTTTTCCGCGGGCATGGGCTGCTGCTGATTCGGCGTCGGCTCCGTCAGAATATCGGACGCTTTTCCTCTTACCGCGAAGAGATAGCTGCTCCGCCTTAATTCATCATCGCGGATAAAATGATTCATCATCTGCAGTATATTTTGGTCGGCCAGCAATTTGTCGCTGAATATCAGCACTTTTAAGTGATCGCTGTAAACAGGCGGATCTTTTAAAGCGACTTCACTGACGGCTTCAAGAATGGTATCCCCCCGCGTCGTCACATTGACAAACACGGGCCGGCCGGAAGCCTGGCTGTTTTCACTTTGGGGCAGCAGGTTTTGATAGGTTAATTTATATCGGCGGTCACTCGTCTCGTCTATCGCCAGTCCCCGGGCGAAAGATAGCTTTTCGACTTCCTTCGCGTCCCAGCATCCTGAAAGCGTCATCAGTATGAAAAGCGCCGCCGCCCATTTTATGAAAAGTGTCATGACGTCTGTTTCCTCCCGGCTATTTTTTTCATCCAGCTGACAAACCAGATGAGAAAAGGAATCATAATGACGGCAAAAAACGTATACCCGAGAATATTCGCGAATGCAAACACGCTGTTGATATCATCGGGGTACATCGAAAGGCCGAATGTCACTGCCAATAAGCTCCCCATCAGCCAGGCATTGTTTTTATTTTTCAGTCTGAAAATGGTGTTTAATCCGATATGCGCCCCTTTAAAAGAGCCGAGCATACAGGTAAACTGCTGGCATGTCCACGTGATTAAAAGAAAGATATCAAACCGCTCAATGAAAATACCCCGGATTTCTAAGGCGTGAATCAGGGAAATGGTCGGATACGTCACCGTTTTGGCTTCAGCGACCGACATACAGCCGATGACGACAAGCAGCGTAACGCTGTAAAATAAGCCTGCGCTGGCGATGCCGAAGACAGCAGCCTTTTTCGCCTGCTTCGGATTTTTCATAAACGGCACCAGATACAGAATCACCTCAAGCCCTGAAAAATACAAAAGGGTCCGCGGAAACATCTCAAAAAAGCTTTTGTAGCCTCCTTCCATGACCGGGCGGACGAAATCCAGCTTAAACAGTCTCAGGCTGAATATAAGCAGCATAATCAGAATGACGATCGTAACCGGGAACAGATAGGCATAAAGCTTTGAAATGGGATAGACCCCGCCGGTCACATGGTAGATGCCGACCGCCAGAAAGATGAATATGACGACACCCATCGGCGTATTTTTCAGTAAAAAGTAATTGATGACTTCACCTAGAAAACGGGCTTGAAAACAGACGGTGACGACAAAATAACAGCTGATGAATAAATTCAGAAGAGAACCGATGGCGCGTCCCATGATGCTTTGATTCAGCTCATATATGGTTTCCCCGCTGTTTTTCTGCAAAAACGGCATAAAGAGCAGGACGATGCCGATAAACACGACACCCTGCACAAGAATAATGATCCATCCGCTCGGACTGTCCGCTGTTGCGGCGGAGCGAGGCAGTGTTAACACGCCCGCTCCGATCATTGTTCCGCTTACCATGAGAAGTGTCTGCATAAACGACAGCTTGTCTTCCGGTTTTTTCATGGGGATCACCTTTGCTTGATTTTATCTTTCGTCTCTTTTCTGGTCGGCCGTTTTTTCAAAAGAGGCGTCGGCAGTCTGACGATCGTATCTTTTAAGTCTTGGCCAGGCTGCGCCATGATCGGAATAAGATAGTCCTGACCGAAGCTTTTCAGACGCATCAGATGGCCGACGACAAGCAGATAACACATGATCAGTCCGTATAAACCTAATATCGCCGACAAAATCATCGAAAAAATACGGATGAGCCTCAGCGGAAAATTGAACGCATAGGAGGGCGCCGTAAAAGAAGCCAATGCCGTAACGGATACGACAATGACCATCATCGCGCTGACAATATTCGCCTGAACAGCGGCCTGCCCGATCACCACGCCCCCGATCAGGCCGATCGTCTTCGGCAGCCTGAGTCCGGCTTCTCTGATCATCTCAATCGTAAAAATCATGATGAACGCTTCAACAAAAGGAGGGAACGGGACATTCAATCTGCTCCCGGCAATCGTAACCGCCATTCTCGTCGGCAAAAGCCCCGTGTGAAACGTAACGAGCGATATGTAAAGGCCGGGTAAATAAATCGTGATTAAAATGCATGTATACCGAAGCAGCCTGAGAAAGGTAACCGGAACCCACCGCTGATTATAATCGTCAGGTGAGTGGATAAATTCATCAATGGTAGCCGGCACCAAAAGGGTAAAAGGCGTTCCGTCTACAAGAATGGAAACCCTTCCTTCCAAAAGAGCGCCCATAACCCGGTCTGGCCGTTCGGTCGTCAAGACGGTCGGGAAAATGGAATACGTGTTATCTTCAATAAGCTGTTCGATTGCTCCTGATTCCGGAATGTCATCAATGGTGATCGAATCCAGTCTTTTCATCACTTCTTTTACAACATCATCAGGCGCGATATCCCGAATGTAGGCAACGGCGATCCGCTTTTTTGTCCGTTCGCCGAGTGTGATCTCTTTGATCTGGAGGTTGGGATCACCGGACTGCTCGCGCAAAAGCGCCGTGTTCGTCCGAAGCTTTTCGACAAAACCTATCCTCGGCCCCCGTTCAAGCACTTCTGAAGACGGTTCTTCAATATCACGCATTTTAAATGTTTCCGTCTCAAACGAAAGAGCTTCCTCCCATCCCTCCGCCAGCAAAACCGATTTGCCGGAGAAAATGTCTGCCTCCGCGTCCTTAAGTGAAGAAAGCCGGGTGTGACGATAGCCGAAAGAGATGGATGACGGCGTTGTTTCAGCCGGTTCCTCTTGATGCCGGGCGGCCTCCTGCACGGGCGAAATAATATATTCCGCAAGCAATTGATTGTCGGTCAGTCCGTCTATATATATAAGACAGGCGTCACATTTGCCGTTTCCGTACGTAAATGAATAAAACATCATGTCATCGCTTTGGCCGAACCGTTTTTTCAGCGCTTCAAGGTTTTTGCCGAGCTCCGCATGTATCGTCATAATGTTCCCCCCTTTCCATCAGTTATTTTAATTTGCGACAAACAAGGCATTTTATTCTGGAATAGGAAATGACTGAGCATTCCGCCCCATCCGAATGGTATAATGAGCAGGTCAGCCATTTTATACATATTGTTTTTAACCGCGGCTCCCTCCGTGTTTTAAAAAAGACACAGGGGGAATGGGATATGAGCCGCTTTTTAAGGGGAGGGGAACGAACATGACGCAAGAGCCGATTTTTTTACGGCCTGTATGTAAAGAAAAATTATGGGGCGGCACGTTATTACGCGAACGATTCGGATATGACATACCTTCAGAAACAACCGGCGAATGCTGGGCGATATCAGCCCATCCGCACGGAATGAGCACGGTCAAAAGCGGTCCGTATCAAGGGAAAACCTTGATGGAACTGTGGGATCAGTATAGAGAATTATTCGGCGGAACGGAAGGGGACCGGTTTCCGCTGCTGACGAAAATACTGGACGTCAAACACCATCAGTCTGTTAAAGTCCATCCTGACGATTATGACGCCGAGGAGCATGGACAGGGTGAAATGGGGAAGTCTGAGTGCTGGTACATTATTGACTGTAAAGAAAACGCGGAAATCATATACGGTCACACGGCCCGTTCGAAAGCGGAACTTGTCACCATGATTAACAGCGGTGACTGGGAAGGCCTGCTGCGCCGCGTGAAGATCAAACCCGGCGATTTTTATTATGTGCCGAGCGGAACCATCCATGCCATTTGCGCGGGGGCGCTCGTGCTTGAAACACAGCAGAATTCAGAGGCGGCCTACCGGATATATGATTACGGGCGTACAGATCAGAACGGCGGGACGCGTGATCTGCATATCCGCGATGCCGTCAACGCCGCGACCGTTCCTCATGTGGACGGATTTTTAGATGAATCAACTGAAACGAGAAAAGGCGTCACCATCAAAACCTTTGTGCAGGGAGAATATTTTTCTGTATACAAATGGGATATCAGCGGGACGGCGGAAATGACCCAGGATGCTCCGTTTATGCTGTGCAGCGTCACAGAAGGAAGCGGCTCCATCAACTGTGGAGGCAAGTCCGCCGAGCTTAAAAAAGGCGCGCATTTCATACTGCCGGATCAGATGCCTGACTTTACGATAAACGGAGATTGCACGCTCATCGTTTCTCATATATAAAACCAAACTTAATCCCAGCTCTGGGATTAAGTTTTTTTATATATATATTTCACTTTAAAAATTAAAGCACTTTCCGATAAAAATAATAGTGTGATAGATAAATATAGAGAAGGAGGAGAAGTAATGAAAAAAAGTTTGGCTGCCGCAATGTTATTGTCAGCGGTTACTCTTGAATTTTTCACGATAACAGACTCAGTAAAGGCAGCTTATATTGACAATTCCATTTATCAGTTAGAAACAACACAAAAGTTTGCTTCTGAAAATGAGGCTTCTCAGGCAGTTACAAAATTGAAAAAAGATACCGGATGGAAAGCAGACTATCAAAAGAGCGGAACGTCTAAGAACTATCAAATATCTGCTTCAGGTCTGACAAGCGAAACGAATGCTAAAAGCGTACTAAGCGATTTTACGAAGCAGACAGGCATTAAAGGAACATCAAGTCCGACGGGCAGTAAGCAGCCCTATTATACTGCAGTTTCCGGAACTATTTCAGGTGAACAGCAGGCTAATAACTTGCTTGATAAAATGAAAAAGGAAACAGGATTAACCGGTACTGTTAAACCGAATGGTGTGAAGCAGCCTTATATAAGCATTGTTACATCTGAGCTGACAAGTGAGGCCGGTGCAAAGTCTGCTAATCAAGAGTTAAAGAAGCAGACTGGAGTCAATGCTAATTATCAAAAACTTGAACAGGAACCGGAGATCATTCAAATTCAATCCGGAAAAATTCAAGGAGAGAAAACAGCATCCCAAGTGAAAAGCAGTTTTCAAAAAGATTCTGGGCTGAATGCCACGTTAAACATGACTGATAAAGGCCAGTCTTACTACATTGTTACAACGAATTCTTTGATCAATAAAGCAGATGAGGCGAAAAGTCTTATCAAACAGCTTGAACAAAGCACAGGCGTCAAAAGCAGTTACAAAACCATCAATAATAAAAAAACTATCACATCGTATAATATAGAAACGGGTTATTTTAACGGGCTGAGCATGGTTAAAAATTCGATCAGCCAAATAATAAATAACACAGGAGTTAAAGGGTCCTACCAAAAAGTTGGTGCTACAAGTAATTATGTTGTGAAAATGAAGGATGTCAGCCCGGAAAAACTAAAAAGTCTTCAAGCTTTTTTTAAGAAGAAAAGATGGCATATGACTTATACAGCTGTAAAGAAAACTTCAACCCAAACAACTTATCAAGTGATAACAAATGCTGTAACAAACGCACAGGCGGATAAAGCAGTAAATTTTCTTAGCAGAAAAAAATTAAAATCATCAAAATCAAATTCAGGAAAAACAGCTGCTAATCAATATCAACTGTTATCACAACAGACTGCTGACAAAACAAAAGTAACAAAAGGTTTAAACTCTTTAAAGAAAATCGGTATTAATGCAACTGCCAAATCTATAAAACAACCAAAAGGAATAACTTATAAAATTAAGACAGAAGCCTTGCTGGACACAGCTAAGATTAATCAAGTCAAATCTTTCTTCAAGACAAAAAAATTAACGGCAGTAAGTGAAAAAACCGGTAAATCCGCTTATACGCAATATCAAGTCACTGTTAGTGACTTATTAAATCAAAAAGATATAGATCGTGTGTTAACTTTTTTTAAAACAAATAATGCGAAAGGCAATGCCAAACAAAATGGCAAAAGCACATACACGCAATATAAATTAGTTACAGATCAAATCAGCACATCGTCGGCTTTAAACAAAGGACTGAGTTTCTTTAAGGCAAAGAACTTATCAGCAAGCTACACTACTAAAAACAATCCAATATACAGTATAGTGATTACTGAACAATTTACAGGAAAAAGCAATGCTGATAAGGCTGCAAGCAAAGTGAAGCAGCTTTATGGGTGGGCAGTTTCAAGTGTTGAGGTGAAAAGCGGTCCTCAAATAATGGAAACAAATTATAATATTACGATGAGTGAAATGGTCGCGAAGCAGTTAAAAGCGAACCCGCAGACGGATTCAAGTGCCTACGTATCTCTATCTTATATTAATAGTGCAAATTCTACCGTAACCGCAGATTTTCTTAATGTCAGGTCTACTCCAGAGGTAAAGAGCAATAATATTATAGGAACAGTGACAAAAGGTTATAAGGTTAATATCATTAGTGTAGAGAATAACTGGGCAAAAATTAAAATGGGTTGGCGGAAAGCAAGCGAGGAAGAAGTTTCCTACTATGTAAACCCCGCAAACTTTTCTGTGTCAGATAAAAGTTATTTTCAGTTTTTGAAGTTATCGAAATATGCAGGACTGACAGCATCAGAAGTCAATACGAAGATTTTAAAAGGGAAAGGAATTCTTGAAGGAAAAGGTGAAGCTTTTATTAAGGCAGCTGAATCTAACAGTATTAATGAGCTCTACCTGATTTCTCACGCTTTATTAGAGACCGGAAACGGTACCTCAGAGCTGGCAAACGGTGTGACCTATAATGGGAGAAAGGTATATAACATGTATGGCATAGGTGCATATGACGGAGACGCTGTGAACAAGGGTGCCCAATATGCATATAACCAAGGATGGTTCAGTCCTGAAGCAGCGATTACTGGAGGGGCCAAATTTATCGGACAGAGTTATATACACAATGCCGTATACAACCAAGATACCTTGTATAAAATGAGATGGGAGCCTTCTGTAAGCCACCAATATGCATCTGATATTGGTTGGGCGTATAAGCAGGTAAACAGAATGTACAGTCTCTATAGCCTGTTAGATAACTATCAGCTTTACTATGATATTCCTGTCTATAAATAAACGTGTTAAAAAGCTCGGAGTCATACTTCCGAGCTTTTTTCAGTATTGAATTGGACAGATGTCTTTTTGTTTGTACGATTATTTTTAAACACTATGGAGCAATATAAATATATAAAACACCTGTTCAATTGTGTGAACAGGTGTTTTTGTATGTTATTTGTTCTTCTGCAAATTGGAGCAGTTTGCTGCTCGAATTCCCATCTGAATACATATTCCATTTGTCCGAGAACCGCTTCATTTCTTCTGCACGAAATGGCTTTTTCGTCATTTCCTCCAGAAGGGCTTCGCTGTCATGACAAGCCTTTCCGGGAATGACGGACGTATAATTGTCGATTAAACCGCGTTTTTGATCATATTCCTCCAGATCATACGTGAAAAAGAAAATCGGTTTATTTAAGAGCGCGAATTCAAAAGGCACGGAAGAGTAATCCGTAATTAAAATATCAGCCGCTTTCAAGAGATCATGAAGACGCATGTCAGACACGTTCTTGATCAGTTCGCTTTCAAACGAAGCCGAAATCTGATGCAAAACGGCAGGATGAAGCTTTACAAGCAGCATATACTCTCCGTTTAACGCGTTTGTGAGCTGTTCTTCGGTGAATGGCAGCCGAAAGGATTGCATATCATAATCCCTGAATGTCGGTGCGTACAGGATGATTTTTTTCGGCCATTTGTGCTTCAGTTCGGGCTTGTGTTCTTCATAATAGACGTCAGTCAGGGGGACACCCGTTTTTAACAGCTGGCCGTCCCGTATGCCGAACGACTTTTTAAAAACGTCAGCCATCGCGTCTGAACCGACGGTAACAAAGTCAAACGAGCGGTACACCTTTTTAAAACGGCTGATGTCTGATGCCGGGCGGTTTTGATTCGTCACATCCTCAAGGCCGAACTTTTTCAAAGAGCCGTTCGCATGCCACACCTGAATGCATGTCGTTTGCGGCCGGCGGTTTAAGGCGCTTGTCATGAGGAAATAGTTATCCGTTATCACCACTTTGCTTTTAAAAAGGATCAAAACAGCCTTCAAAAGATGCAGCGGATGTTTTTCGTTCAGATAAAAAGAGCCGACACCTTCCAGCTCTTTTTTCAGACTGACGGCGTGTCTCGTATACAAAACCGTCATTTCATAAGAAAGCGATTCAGCGTGCGCTTTGTAAGAACGGATGAGAGCCTGCGCATTCTCTTCAAAAGATACCAGCAGGGTCAGATGGTTCTTGGGCTTTACAGGCTTGAACAAAACGCCGAGAACAGACAGATATATAGAATAAAAAGCGGCGAATAAAGATCGCAAGTTCATAGATTACCAATCTCTTTTGCTGTTTTATTTGTTTAAAGCTGTTTCGTTTGATCTTCTGCCTGCTTGGAATACAGGCTTTTATTTGATTTATTATTTCTCAAAACGGTAAAAGCATACTTCGGAATGTTCAGCATCCTTTTCCATCTCCACGGATTCGTCACCAGTCTGTACAGCCATTCCAGATTCGTTTTGATCATCCATTCAGGGGCGCGTTTCACCGTTCCGCTGAACACATCAAAGCTTCCGCCCAAACCGATCGATACAGCCTGAGGGAAAAGATGTTTGTATTCATAAATAAATTGTTCCTGATGGGGATATCCTAAGGCGACAAATACGAGATCGGGTTTCGCCCGGGAAATCTGTTTGGCGACGAAGCGTTTATCCGCTTCATAACCGTTGCTGGCTCCGACAACCTCAATATTCGGATACTCTTTGCTGATCCGGTTCAAAACGGCGTCAAGCACGTCTTGTTTAGCTCCGTATAAAAATATTTTTTTAGACTGCCGGTTTGCGAGGCCGAGCAGCGCAAGAAACACATCGAATCCCGCAATTCTTGATTTCAGCGGGTGCTGCATCAAACGTGACATTAACACGACGCCGATACCATCCGGCAGGACGAAATCCGCGGAAGAAATGACTTGATGATAACCTTTGTCTTTCGCCGCAGCGTATCCGATCTCAGGATTGACCGTCGCAATGATGGCTCCTTGCTTCTGTGCGATATAATAAGTGTCTAAATATGAAATAAACTCCTGTAAATTTCCATTAACATAAGAAAGGTTGTGCACCATTTCAGTCTGCATCTGCCGTCCTCCTTTTTGTACGGGATTTTCTTTCACTTTTTCGTGACTTAGGCTAAGCTTTATTTTAACATAATACCTTCAGATAAACTTAACAATAGTTTTACAAAAATATAAATAAGATAACAATTTCTTTAATCATACGCGCAAAAACCCTGCTAAACTCCTATTGTAATAACATTTGTTAATAAGTGGAATTTAACTTCGTTTTACATTGGCTTAACCTTTTCAGGGCTATGTGATATAATGAGGTTCCATGAGTACGAAATTGGCACTTTAGTGATTAAGGATACAGCTGCGCAGCATTTCAGAGCAGTTGCTTGTTATACGTATGATGATAGAAAGGAGCTTTTGTTTCATGAAGAAGGTCATTACTTACGGAACGTTTGATTTACTGCATTGGGGTCATATTAAACTGCTTGAGCGCGCAAAGCAGCTTGGAGATTACCTTGTTGTTGCCATCTCAACAGACGAGTTCAACCTGCAAAAACAAAAAAAGGCCTACCACAGCTATGAACACAGAAAGCTGATTCTGGAAACGATCCGTTATGTCGACGAAGTCATTCCGGAAAACAGCTGGGATCAAAAAGTACGTGACGTAGCGGATCACAACATCGACGTGTTCGTAATGGGAGACGATTGGGAAGGCAAATTCGATTTCCTTAAAGATCAATGCGAAGTCATCTACCTCCCTAGAACCGAGGGCATTTCCACCACACAGATTAAAAAAGAAATTGCCGGGGTGTAATACGGAATTATTGAATGCATGAACTGTTCAAAGTACTTCTTATTTGCTGATAAGGAGTACTTTTTGATGCTTAAATAGGTTTGTTATAATAATCTGAGGGAATAGTATTATTTTGCAGTGTTTTACTAAATTCCATATGGTGAAAGGGAGAAAAAATTTGTCCAATCAGCCTATTAACGATAATAATGAGCTTCCCGATATGATGTATTATTTTATCTCAGGAGGCCTCCCGGATGATTACGGAGGTCTGACCAAATCACTATTATTGCGTTCTAAACTATTCGGAGAAGAGAGTCAAAAGAATACCGCCTTTCTTACTTTTAAATTTGATTTGGAATTTCGGAGAAAAAAAAACGAACTCTTTGAAAGAAAGAAAACCGACCCTCAATATACACAAGTTATCAACATGTATGATGACTTTTTAAGTAAAAGAACAAAAGGCAAGCGGATTTATTCGGAGAAAATTGAGCTGAATCAAATAAAAAAACATGTCAGCAAGGGGAAAGTAAGCAAAACTATCTCAAAAATGTTCGGAAAATCATCAAACGATTATAATCTTTCCTATTATTCAGGCAGTGATGACGTGCGTTACGTAGATTACCTGAATGATGAAAAACAAGTAATCAAAAGGGAAGAATACAATAAAGAAGGAAAACCCGTCATTGTCTCTCATTTTGATACAAAGACGAATCAAATCTTCCTTCAGGAGTTTATCAACAGCGAAAATGTCGTTTATCTGGAAAAGCACTTCATGTGGGATGACCAAAATGAAGCAGTCAAATTCACACATTTTACTTGGTACTCAGAAGAAGACCCTTTAACATTTAAAGATGAATTTGAGTTGCGCAGGCATTGGATTGATATTCTCCAAAAAGAAAACGATCGGCCTAAACTATTTCTGGTCGACAGCAGACTACAGGATAAACATGTCTTCAGAGTAAAAAAAGCGCCGTCATCTTATTATGCTGCGATTATTCACAATAAACATTATGGTGATAATAAGTTCCAGATCAAAGGACGCTATAAAGAACTTTTCGGCCAAATAAATAACCTTGATGCCGTATTTTTTATCACTGAGGAGCAGATTGCAGATTTCAGTTTGATTTCAGGGGAAAAAGAGACATTCTTTTTTACACCGCATACGATTAATAAACCGCTCGATGAAGAGGTTTTGAAAGTTCCGAGCGAACGAAATAAAGCGGTTATTATCTCTCGGATTGTACCAATGAAAAACCTGACGCATGCCGTTAAAGCGTTCAAACTTGTTGTAAATGAAATCCCGGATGCGAAACTGGAAATATTCGGTTCTGGAGGAGAAACAGAGAAAATCAAAAAGGAAATAAAAGCTCAAAACCTCAAGAATAATGTATTGCTGAAAGGCTACACGAACAACCCTGATTACGAGTTTCAAAAAGCGTGGCTGACAATTTCAACTTCTCACTTTGAAGGCTTCGGTCTGTCCAATATGGAAGCATTGAGCAATGGATGCCCGGTCGTAACTTACGATTACGATTACGGTGCCAGAAGCTTGGTAGAAGATGGAGTAAACGGCTATGTAATTGAACAATATAATATAGAAAAGCTGGCTGAGGCCATTATCTCTTTAATGAGAGATGACAGCACTCACAAACAATTTTCACGTCTAGCCTTTAAAATGGCGGAGAAATACTCTAAACCAAACTATATTAAAAATTGGTCATATGCTCTTTTCAAAATGGTTGAAGTGAGAAAAGAAAAGGAACGGCTTGCTGAAAAAGTCGGTTCTAAAGAACACCCGATCACATCTTTTGAAAAAAATGCCAACGGATTAGCGATCAGCGTTTCAGTGTCTGACCAGAATGATGCATTTGAAAAAGTCCGAATGGTTGGGATTGATCGGAAAAACAAATCTGAAATCATATCCGTATCCGCTGATCAACCGGCTCAGCCATTTTATATAGATTTTGAAAAGGACATCCAAAAAGAAAAAATTGACGCAAATCATACTTCGGTTCTTGACTTTTACATTCAATATATAACAGCTAACCATATCCGTATTCTAAGAAGGGTATCCAGCCGTGAAGTCAATTTCGGCGAAAAAGATCGGTTTATGAATAACGGATATACTTTCGAACCTTATACGACTGTGAAAGGGAATTTCTCTATTAAATTAAACAAAAAGGATCACATCGATTAAGTGAAATCGGTTAAGTGAAGAGCTTTAATTCAGAGGAGCAGAAAATAAGTATGGATGAAAATACCGTGAGCAAATGTATTTTGAAAAGCTTAAAAAATAATGTGGGAGACCTGGCACTCTCTATTTCACTTGAAAGCGAAGAACCGTTAGCTGAGGAAGTGAAATGTTATTTAAAATTAAAAGAACGGCGTTCCGGAGCCGAGGATGTTGTTATTTTAGAGAAAGAGAGCCCGGCTCAATATAGTGCATCAATTAATATTCACTCGTTTCCTGAACCTTTAGAAATGGGACAGACTTATGATTTTTATGTGGTACTGGGGGAACCGGCAGCGGAAGAAGAACAGCCGAAGCAGGTGCGTTTAACCGTGGAAGCTGAAGCGATTGAGCGTGCCTACCACCTTGATCATACGACTGAGCTGTTAATTTTACCTTATACAACCGATAAGGGCAATTTCTCTTTAAAGGTAAAAAGAGAAGCGAAAATTGTGAAGTTTGATGAGATTCAGCTGAAGGCAGAAGAGATTATGATTTCAGGGTATGCAGGATATCTAAGTTCGGAGAATCAGCTTTCAGTTAAAAACCTGCAATTTGTCATTAAAAAAGGGGGAGAAGATCCCGTAGAGAAACATTTCCCTATTAAAATGACGAAAAAAACGGAGAATATTGAACAGCTTCGGGAAGATGCATTCACCCCTGAAATTTTTGATTTCCAAATAAAAATTCCATTAAAAGATATTCCTTATTCTCTGGAAAAACGATTTGTCTACCGTATGTTTATGGAGTTTCATTGTGAAAACGACAAAGCTGAACCTATTGTTCTCAGCAGCACTCCGCTTGTGCTCGGAGACAGAAAAAATAAACTGAAAGGCCTCATAAGCGTTGTGAATAAAGACAGCGGACCGGTCAGGTATGAGGTATATAAAAAGAAGAAAAAGCAGACTGTCTGTATCCGTGTGAACGACTACAGCCTGAAAACAAGGATGAGATACTTCATAAAAGGGAAGAAAAAACGTTTCATTTCCAAAATGAAAAAACTGAAAAAACGCAGAAATTCCCTTATTACGAAAGGTTATAAAGTTGTTTTCAGAATGGCGAGCAAAATGCCTGTTAAAAGCAAGACCATTATTTTTGAAAGCTTTAACGGCAAACAATACAGCTGTAATCCGAGAGCCATTTATGAATACATGCAAATCAATCATCCTGAATATAAAATGTATTGGAGCGTAAATAAACAGTATGCAGCGCCTTTTAAAGAGAAGGGCATTCAATACATTAACAGGCTTTCTATCAAGTGGCTGTTTGCTATGGCGCGGGCAGAATATTGGGTCGTCAACAGCCGTCTGCCTTTATGGATTCCAAAGCCGGAACATACAACCTATCTTCAAACATGGCACGGCACGCCTTTAAAAAGACTTGCAATGGATATGGAAGAAGTTCATATGCCGGGTACTAATACGAAAAAATATAAAAAGAATTTTATTAAAGAGGCATCCAATTGGGATTATTTAATTTCTCCTAATGCCTACTCGTCTGAGATATTTGCGCGCGCCTTCCAATTCGATAAAACTATGATTGAATCAGGTTATCCGAGAAATGATTTTCTTCATAATGATAATAATAATGAGACAATCACAGCGATAAAAAGAAGGTTAAACCTGCCTGAGGATAAGAAAATCATTCTTTATGCGCCGACATGGAGAGATGACCAGTTTTATGCTAAAGGCCGTTATAAATTTGACCTTGATTTAGACCTGCATAAATTAAGGGAAGAGCTCGGAGATGAATATCTCGTTATTCTGAGAATGCATTATCTTGTGGCCGAAAATTTTGACCTCGGTCCGTTTGAAGGGTTTGCTTACGACTTTTCTGCACACGAAGATATTCGGGAATTGTATATGATTTCAGATCTGTTAATTACCGATTACTCTTCTGTATTTTTCGATTTTGCAAATCTGAAACGCCCGATGCTGTTTTTTGTTCCCGATATTGAAACATACCGGGATAAACTCAGAGGGTTTTATTTCGATTTTGAGAAAGATGCTCCTGGTCCGTTAGTGAAAACGACAGAGGAAACGATCGAGGCAATCAAACATATTTCATCACCGGATTATCAGCACCCGGTTTCATTCAAACCTTTTTATGACAAATTCTGTTATCTTGAGTCAGGACATTCTTCTGAGAAAGTCGTGAAAATTGTGTTTGAATCTGAATAATAGAAAAACCCCTTTGTATCAAGGGGTTTTTCTATTATGCTTTACAAACCTTTTAGCAGCATTTGCATGCGGCTTGAAAGTGAAAAAAAATTTGATTTCTGGTACAATTATCAGCGATGCTTTATAAAATCAAATCAACCTAAGGAAGATTAAAATGAATGCTGTAGTGAAAATACTAAAAGAGCAAGTAACATCATTTCCTTTAATCATGCGTTTAGCAGCCTACGAAACAAAGTCTAAATATCAAATGAATTATTTAGGCGTTTTATGGCAGTTTTTAAATCCTCTTATTCAAATGCTTGCTTATTGGTTTGTTTTTGGATTGGGGATCAGAAAAGGGGGGCCGATGGCTACAGGTGCCGGAGAAGTGCCTTTTATTTTGTGGATGCTTGCAGGTCTGATACCGTGGTTTTTTATAAGTCCGACAATATTAGACGGATCAAATAGTGTATTTAAAAGAATTAAAATGGTGGCTAAAATGAATTTTCCAATCAGTTCTTTGCCGTCTGTCGCCATCGCTTCTAATTTGTTCAGTTATGCAATTATGATGGTGATCTATATCATTGCATTGCTCGCCAGCGGAATCTATCCGAGCCTTCATTGGCTTCAATATATTTATTATTTTGTTTGTCTGATGGCTTTCTTATTTTCGTTCAGCTTGTTTAATTCGACAATCAGCGTGCTGATCCGAGACTATCAGTTTCTTCTGCAGGCAGTGACAAGACTTTTGTTTTTCCTCCTGCCGGTTTTTTGGGATATTAACTCAAAGCTGGGGGCAGCTCACCCGGAATTGGTTCCTGTCTTGAAGCTGAATCCGCTTTTTTATATAATTGACGGTTTCAGGAACAGCTTATTAGATGGTCAGTGGTTCTTTCAAGATGTGAAATATACACTGTATTTCTGGCTGTTCACCTTATTTTTGTTAACAGTCGGTTCTGTTTTACACATGAAATTCAGAGATAAGTTTATTGACTTTCTTTAATACGTAAGGAGATTGTACGATGAAACTAAAGGTTTCGTTTCGAAATGTTTCAAAGCAGTATCATCTTTATGAAAAACAGTCGGATAAAATAAAAGGTTTGTTTTTCCCTGCTAAAGATAACGGTTTTTTCGCTGTGCGAAATGTCTCCTTTGATGTATATGAAGGGGAGACAATCGGCTTTGTGGGAATTAACGGATCGGGTAAATCGACGATGTCCAATCTGCTTGCAAAAGTGATACCGCCGACAAGCGGTGAAATTGAAATGAACGGCCAGCCGTCGCTGATTGCGATTGCAGCCGGTTTAAATAATGCTTTGACGGGCCGGGATAACATAAGACTTAAATGTTTAATGATGGGGCTGACAAATAAAGAAATCGATGAGATGTATGAAAGCATAGTTGAGTTTGCTGAGATCGGTGATTTTATTAATCAGCCGGTGAAAAACTATTCAAGCGGTATGAAGTCCCGCCTTGGTTTTGCTATTTCCGTGCATATAGATCCGGATATTTTAATCATTGATGAAGCCCTCTCCGTAGGAGACCAGACATTTTATCAGAAGTGTGTTGACCGGATCCAGGAATTTAAAGAACAAGGAAAAACCATTTTCTTTGTGAGTCATTCCATTGGTCAGATTGAAAAAATGTGTGACCGTGTGGCTTGGATGCACTATGGTGAATTAAGAATGTTCGACGACACTGAAACCGTCGTCAAAGAGTACAAAGCATTTATCGATTGGTTTAATAAACTCTCCAAAAAAGACAAAGAGAAATATAAGAAAGATCAGGTTGCTGAACGTAAAAAAGAATCGCCTGAGCAGCAGGCAATTGTGAAGGAACAAAAGAAAAATAGTAAATCCGGATCAGCAGTCAATGCTATTCAAATTGCTATTTTATCAATACTGCTTGTGTTTATGGCAGGAACCATGTTTTTCAGCGCCCCGCTTCGTACTATCGCTTCCTTCGGTAAGATCGGATATCAAGATGATGTTAACAAGGGGAAAGACCAGATATTGGTGAACAAAAAAGGTTTCGTATTAAAAGACCAGACGCAGGCCTATAAAGATACAGAGCTGAAAAAAAAGGCGGACTTCCTTATTCCGTTCGGTGCTCAGGTGAAAGTGGTATCTGAAGACAGGCAATCAGCAAAGATCGAGGTCAACAATAAAACGTACTATATCCCGGAAAACGCAGCGGTCTATAACGAAAAAAGTTCAAATGTGAAAGCATCCGCTTTTTCTCCGTATGTAAAGCAGGGTGATACTGATCAACTTGTGTCACATCTCGGTGAGCGCGTTAATGATATTCAGCAAGAAATGAAAGAGCTGCAGAAAGAAGTGGTGAACGGCCGGGAGATGCTATATCTTAAAAATGGCGAGGTCAGTTATGTAGTGAATAATGGCAAGGCCGAGCAGCTTGTTTTCAGAGGAATATCAGCTATTACTCCGGCAGATCTATCCCTGAATAATAAAGATGTTATAAAGGGCAGCAGTGATCGGCAATTTATTGCGGCAAATGATAAATACGCTTTTATTATCAATAACGATAATCAAACTTTAACCTGCATTATAAAATAAAAAGCTGTTGGAATAAATCCAACAGCTTTTTTTCTTATAATTCATCTTTTCTTAACAGGTCTTCCATGAAAGGGATAAGGTGATCACGCAGTTCACGATCCTGCATCGCAAATTCTAATGTAGTGGTAATAAAACCCAGTTTTTCACCAACATCATACCTTTTGCCCTCAAAATCGTAAGCAAAAACCCGCTGGATTTCATTCAGCTTTTGAATAGCGTCTGTAAGCTGAATTTCTCCTCCGGCACCAATTTGCTGTTCTTCAAGGTACATGAAGATTTCAGGAGTGAAGACATAACGTCCCAGTATTGCCAGATTGGACGGAGCAGTCCCTTGAGCCGGCTTCTCAACAAAGTTCTTCACCTGATATCTGCGGCCTTCACTTGTCAGCGGATCAATAATTCCGTAACGATGGGTTTCTTCTTCAGGCACTTGCTGAACCCCTATAATAGAAGAAAGTGTTTTTTCATATTCATCCATCAGCTGGCGAAGCCCTGGTTTTTCAGCTTGAACGATATCATCTCCGAGAAGGACGGCGAATGGCTCGTCACCGATAAAATTACGTGCGCACCAAACGGCATGTCCAAGACCTTTTGGCTCCTTTTGCCGGATATAATGAATGTCAGCAAGATTAGAGGCTTTTCGGACTTTTTCTAAGAGTTCGACTTTCCCTTTTTCTTCTAGGTTTCTTTCCAGCTCTGGTGAGTAATCAAAATGGTCTTCAATGGCTCTCTTGCTTTTTCCCGTAACAATAATAATGTCTTCAATACCCGCTTCAACCGCTTCTTCAATTATGTATTGAATCGTTGGTTTGTCTACAATCGGAAGCATCTCTTTCGGCATGGCTTTTGTTGCCGGCAGAAAGCGTGTCCCTAAACCTGCAGCGGGAATTATGGCTTTGCGTACTTTTTTCACTTTAAAGCACCTTCCTTAGCGTCACTTAAATATAAGTTAAGATATCTATACAGACTCAGGCTTGCTGATATTTTCTGTATACCCGATATTTCATTTTTAACACTTTTAATGATATAAGATAAACCATTATTAAACAAGTTTTATCCGTAAAGCCTTAATGATATATCCTTTTTCATTTATGGGAAAAATAATACAAGATATTTAACCGGCGGATCATATCGTGTAAAATGGGTTGATAATGAAAAATGATCACAAACTTGATACAGGAGAAAGAGATATGAAAAAACTTAAAGTCATGACGGTATTCGGTACAAGGCCTGAAGCGATAAAAATGGCGCCCCTTGTGCTCGAATTAAAAAAACGCCCTGAAATAGAATCATATGTCACTGTGACTGCCCAGCATAGACAAATGCTGGATCAAGTTCTTCACGCATTTCAAATTAAGCCTGACTTTGATTTGAATATTATGAAAGAACGGCAGACGCTGGCTGAAATTACTTCAAACGCCCTGGTAAAACTGGACGGCCTGTTTAAGGAAATCAAACCTGATATTGTTCTTGTTCATGGTGACACGACAACAACCTTTGCCGGAAGCCTTGCAGCTTTCTATCACCAGATTGCAGTCGGACATGTGGAGGCCGGATTGCGCACGGGCAACAAATATTCACCTTTTCCGGAAGAATTGAATCGCCAAATGACCGGCTCGCTTGCTGATATCCACTTTGCTCCGACTCAGCAAGCGAAGCAAAATTTGTTGAATGAGAATAAAAAAGAAAGCTCCATTTTTGTTACCGGAAATACAGCGATTGATGCTTTGCATACAACGGTTCACTCTGAATACTCCCATAACATTATTGAAAAAATCGGCAATGACAGAATGATTTTACTGACGGCGCATCGCCGGGAAAATTTAGGTCAGCCGATGGAACATATGTTTAAAGCCATCCGCCGGATCGCAGATGAATTCAGCGATGTGCAAGTCGTTTATCCTGTACACCTGAATCCCGCTGTACGTGAAGCTGCTGATAAGCACTTTGGTGATTCGGAGCGCGTCCATTTAATTGAACCTCTTGAAGTGATTGATTTCCACAATTTTGCGTCAAGGTCGTATTTTATTTTAACTGATTCAGGAGGCGTTCAGGAGGAAGCTCCTTCCTTAGGAAAGCCGGTTCTCGTATTGCGCGATACGACTGAACGGCCCGAAGGAGTGGAGGCGGGCACTCTGAAATTAGCCGGTACTGATGAAGAAACGATTTATCAGATGGCAAAACAGCTGCTGACAGACAAGCAGGAATATGAAAAAATGTCGCGGGCATCTAATCCCTATGGAGATGGCATGGCGTCAAGAAGGATTGCTGAGGGGCTGCTCTATCAATTCGGACTGCGTTCAGAGCGTCCTGATTCTTTCGAGGTGTAACAAAAAAGCAGCTCCGCATAATGTATGCGAAGCTGCTTTTTCTGCATTAGTTTAAAGGTTGAGGCTGCTTCTCAATTCTTTAGTAATGGAAGCAAGACCGTTTTCATCTGCTTTATAATAGTAAATTCCGTTGATTTTAGTGCCGTCACCCTTCAGCTCATGCTGAATCACTTTCTTGCGGGCATCTTTATAGCCGGATTGAATATCCCACATATCATCAAAGGTTAAATTCGTTTTTACATTGTTCTCTACTACTTTAAACATATCTCCGAATTTCGTGACAGAAGAGATACTTGCCCCTTTATTGATAATACCCTCTATAATCTGCCGCTGTCTGTCTTGGCGCCCGAAATCCCCTTTAGGATCTTCTTTTCTCATTCGTGAGTAAGCGAGGGCTTCATCACCGTTTAATGAAATATTGCCTTTGCTGAAGGAATAACCGTCATAGTTGAAAGCGAATGTACTGTTGACAGTGATGCCTCCTAAAGTGTCAACGACATCTTTAAAGCTTTCCATGTTTACTTTAATGAAATAATCTACAGGCAGGTTCAAGAAATTCTCCACAGTATCTACTGCCATTTGCGTACCGCCAAATGCATATGAATGATTGATTTTATCCATCGTGCCCTTGCCGATAATTTTTGTATAAGTGTCACGCGGAATACTGACCATTTCCGTTGTTTTTGTCTTTGGATTGACAGTAAGGTAAATGAGCGAGTCGGCCCTTCCTTTATCATTTTTACGTTCGTCCACTCCCATGATCAAGACAGAGAACGGTTCGTGTTTATTTATTTTCACCTCAGTGCTGCGTTTATTCGATTTGTTAATGTCTTCGTGAATGCTTGCGACGGTTGATGCCGCTTTATGCCATAGGTAGTATGTAAAGCCGCCGGAAACTAAAATAAAAATACCGATGATTGTCAGAAAGACCAGTAACAAAGTCTTTTTCTTTTTTCTTCGTTTACTTCTCATCTCAATACACCTCATCTGTTTTAATTGGAAATCGGACTCCCAGCAAATGCATTTTTTTATAATAGAATACAATAAATCCTAATATAGTCGAATATTATCGAAAAAAGTTTCGAAATTATGGGGAGATTTTAAAAAAATTAAACCTGCCGGTCAATTTGACCGGCAGGTTTTTTGCGCTGTTATCAGTTCATCATTATCCTTTTCAATTATAGTAACCGCCGTTTATGGATATGAATAGATTTACAATAAAAAAACAATAATCGAAACATTCTAATAAACATTAACGCTTCCTTTACTTCCAATTAACATCCATCTGCTAAACTCACGGCATAGGTCATCAAACATCCCAACAAATCGTGAGGTGTGTGTCAGTGGGAGCAGAGAAAAGCATGAATGTAAATAATAACTATGCAGTGCGGCAGGGGACTTCCGCTGCCGTTACGGAAAGAACGGCCCGTTATTTGGCTTTTAAGCGATTCATGGACATTGTGTTTGCGCTTGCGGGGCTTTTGGCGGCGCTCCCGGTGATGGGCCTGTTCTCCATACTGATTCGTTTGGAGTCGCCCGGCCCGGCTTTTTATAAGCAGGAGCGGGTAGGCAAAGACGGGAAGCCGTTTTATTTGTATAAGCTCCGCTCTATGAAAATAGATGCTGAAAAATCGGGGGCGGTCTGGGCGCTGAAAAAGGATCCCCGCGTGACAAAGGTCGGCGCTTTTATCAGAAGGACCCGTATTGATGAGCTGCCGCAGCTGGTAAATGTGCTTCGGGGAGAAATGAGCCTGATCGGCCCGCGTCCCGAGCGGCCCGTGTTTACGGAACAGTTTCAGGCTGAGATTCCGGGGTTTACGGAGCGGCTGGCCGTTAAGCCGGGATTAAGCGGGTGGGCGCAGGTCAACGGGGGATATGACATGACACCGAGGGAAAAACTGATGTTTGACTTATACTATATCCGCAACCTGACCTTTTCATTGGAACTGAAGATTATGCTCAAAACGTGCAAAGTGATCTGGACCGGTGACGGGGCGCGATAAAAATTCTGGTCAGCAGACAAAAAAGTAGGGAAAACGATGCCTAGTATTACAAATCAAATCTTGAGCGGCGCCAAATGGACAAGTATTTCGACAGCGTGTATTACGGTCATTCAAATCATCCAATTCGCCCTGCTCGGGCGGGTCATGTCACTGGCTGAATTCGGTCTTGTCGGCATGATCACAACGGTAGTGGTGTTTGCCCAAATTGCGCTTGATATGGGTTTTGGCGCCGCGCTCATTCAAAAAGATCATGTGACTGATAAACAGATGTCTTCCTTGTACTGGCTGAATATCATAACGGGGCTTGCGCTGTTTGCGCTGCTGTTTTTCAGCAGTCCGCTCATCGCCGATTTTTATCGGCGGGAGGAGCTTGTCTATTTAATCCGCGTGCTGGCCGTCATGTTTTTAATCGCGCCGATCGGTCAGCAATACCAGTATATGCTGCAAAAAGCGCTGGCATTTAACACGTTAAGCAAGATTGAAATCTTTTCAAATGTGCTGTCCTTCGTGTATTTGGCGGCCGCGGTTTTTTATACGGACCCGATTCTCGCCTATGTGATTTCTCAGGTGCTGCTGCAATCGTCAAAAGGCATTCTGTACTGGATGTCAAACAGAAAAACATGGAGACCGGCGTTGGTTTTTGATCTGAAAGGAATGAAAGGCTTCTTTTCTTTCGGGGCCTTTCAGCTGTCTTCCCGGCTTGTGAACCGGCTCGGGGCGAATATTGATATGATTCTGATCGGCAGTTTTATCGGCGCCGAGGCGCTTGGCATTTACAATCTGGCCTACCAGATTGTCACGCTTCCGGTATTAAAAATTAATCCGATCATTACGAGAGTCGCGTTTCCCGTCTTTGCGAAAAACAAGCATGAAAACAGCGTTATCAGAGAAGGATTTCTCAATATGACCAAAATACTCGCGCTGATATCCTTTCCGCTTTTGCTCGGTTTGGTTTCAGTGTCGGATGCATTCGTGGCTTCGGTATTCGGAGAAAAATGGCTGGCGGCTGTCCCGGTTTTAAACGTTCTCGCCATCGTCGGGATTTTAAGGGTTCTGATGAATCCGAACGGATCTGTGCTGCTCGCAAAAGGGCGGGCCGATCTGGCGTTTTATTGGGACGCCGGGGTGATGCTGCTGTATGGTGCATCTTTGTACGCCGCCGTGCTGTCCGGAAATCTCTTGACGGTAGCCTGGACGTACGCTTTCATCAGCATCCTGAATTTCCTGATCGGGCGCTGGCTGTTGGCATATGTCATTAAGCTGCGTCTGTCGGCTTACTTCAAAGCCGTGGCCAAACCGTTTCTGCTTACGGCGGCAATGGGTGTCATCGCCTTTACAGCCAGCTTCGGCACGGAGCGGATCAGCCTTGATGTCAAGCTGCGTCTGGCAATCTCCGTAGTCTGCGGCGCGTTGTGTTATTTATTCCTGTTAGGAAAAGCTTATCCGCATATGAAAAGTAAATTAAGAAAAGGACGTTTGCTATGAAGGTATTGTGGATGACAAGTGTCTATCCGAGCAGTGAAAAGCCGGGGGAAGGCGTTTTTCATGAAACACAGGCGCAAGAACTGAGAAAGCTTGGCGCGGAGATGACCGTCATTTGTCCGCGGCCGAAACTCGCCGCGCCATTCCGGGTGCTGAAAAAGACGTATCGGCAAAAGGATATAAGGCCGGCGCATGAATGGCGGAAAGGCGTGTCCGTCCACCGGCCGTTTTATCAGGCGGTTCCCGGGCAGCTGAAATGGGCGCAGCCGCATAAAAGAATGACGGCATCGGTTCTTTCCGCGATTAGAAATCATGGCCTGAAGCCCGATCTGATTCACGCGCATTTCGCCATGCCGTCAGGCGGAGCGGCCGCCATTGTGTCGAAGGCTCTAGGCATTCCGTATGTGCTGACCTTGCATGGCAGTGATGTCAATGTCTATCCGCATTACAGCAAAAGCGCTCATCGCGCATTTACATTTGCGGTGCGGGAAGCAGCCGATATTTACGCTGTGAGCGGCAGTCTGCGGGAACAAATGAAAAAGCTCATCGAAGCGGAGTGCAGCGTGCTTCCGATCGGCATCACGCTTGACGCCTTCCGAGAAAGGAACGAGACGAAAGAAGCCGTCAGAAAACGGCTCGGCCTTCCTCCGGATAAAAAACTGATCGTGTTCATCGGCAGGCTTGTCAAAGAGAAAGGTGTTTTCGACTTATCAAAAGCCGTTCAGTCATTGGATGAAAATTATGAAGCTGTCTTTGTCGGTGACGGTCCCGCCGCATCTTCATTGCGGGAAGCCGCTCATATCATCACGGGGCAAGTGCCGAACGACAAGGTACAGGACTATCTGCTGGCCTCGGATGTAATGGCGCTGCCGTCCTACAGCGAAGGCATGCCGACTGTGGTCATTGAGGCGCTCGCTCTGAAGGTGCCGGTAATCTGCACCGATGTCGGAGGATTGGCTTCTTTATTCGGGAAACACCGGGGGTTGCTGATCAAGCCGGGTTCACCTGAGACGCTGGCAGAATCGATTCTGCGATATGACGGAGGAGAGGCTTGGACGCCGCAAACAGCCGAGGAACTTTATCAAACCGTCCGCACGTATTTTGACGCAAGCCAAAACGCGAAAGCGCTGAAAGAGAAATACCGATCCGTAATGAACCGGGCCGGGCAAGAGGAGAACCTTTCGAAAGAGGGATGAAGCTGTGAAAAAAATCGCTGTATTAGGAACAGGGTATGTAGGTCTTGTATCTGGAACTTGTTTTGCGGAAATCGGCCATCATGTGACTTGCTGTGACATCAATGAAGCGAAAATCAGAAGCTTGCAAAACGGAGTCATCCCGATATATGAACCGGGGCTTGAGGAATTAGCCGAAAAAAATGTCAGTGCCGGGCGGTTATCCTTTACGGCCGATATTGAGCCGGCTGTGAAAGCCGCTGATATCATCTATATCGCCGTCGGTACGCCGATGTCAAAGACGGGTGAAGCCGATCTGACCTACATTAAGGCAGCGGCGCAAACAATCGGAGAACAGCTGAACGGATACAAAATCATTGTCACCAAAAGCACTGTTCCGGTCGGGACGGGAAAGCTCGTTTACCAAATCGTCAGCGAAGCGTCAAAGGGAAAATATCCGTTTGATGTCGCGTCAAATCCTGAATTCCTCCGCGAAGGTTCGGCGGTGCGGGATACGATGCAGATGGAGCGGGCGGTTATCGGCGCCACAAGCGAACATGCCGCTTCGGTCATTGAAGAGCTTCATAAGCCGTTCCGTACGAAGATCGTAAAGACCAATCTTGAAAGCGCGGAAATGATTAAGTATGCCGCAAATGCTTTTTTAGCCGCCAAAATATCTTTTATTAACGATATCGCCAATATTTGCGAACGTGTCGGGGCGGACATTTCCCACGTGTCAGAAGGCGTCGGTCTTGACAGCCGGATCGGGAATAAATTTCTGCAGGCGGGCATCGGATTCGGCGGATCCTGCTTTCCGAAGGATACAACGGCTTTATTGCATATCGCAAACACCGCCGGCTATCCGTTTCAAATGATGGAAGCCGTCATTGAAACCAATCAGAAGCAGCGGGTCCGTATTACGGAAAAATTGAACCGCGCCATCGGGCCCTTAAATGGGAAAACCGTGGCCGTACTGGGGCTGGCCTTTAAACCGCACACAAATGACGTCCGCTCCGCCCCGGCTCTTGATATCATCACAAGTCTTACAGAGCAGGGCGCTCACGTGAAAGCGTATGATCCGATCGCGATTCCCGAAGCGTCAGCGATATTAGGAGACGGCGGCATTGAGTATCACACAGAGCTGTACAGTGCCATCAAAAACGCGGACGCATGCCTGATTACAACAGATTGGCCGGAAGTCAAGGAGATGGATCTTCAGAGAGTGAAGCAGCTGCTCAAACAGCCGGTCATCATTGATGGCAGAAATATATTTCCGCTGGAGTATATGAGGGTTTCAGGATTCACTTATCATTCCGTCGGACGTCCGGCGGTTCATGCCGATCGGCAAATAAAAGAACTGGCAAGATAGAAAAAGATTTGTCTTCAGGCTCTCGGCAGCCCGGCTCGGCTGCCGGTTTTGGAAAGGGGTTTGCCATGTGAGTATCAATCGTTCAGCGGCACATGTTCTTGTGCTGCTTGCCGCTCTCATTACAGGAGGATTCATCATGCTGGAGGCGGTCAGGGCGGATGCCGGCTTCGGAAAAATCACCGTGCTGCTGCTTGCCGCCATGATCGGCATTGCCGGACTTGCTTTGCTATCCGCCTTTACAACAAACGGTCAGATGTTTATGGGGCTCATTTATGTACTGATCGCGTGTACATTTTTAAACCAGGCCTTCTTTGCGGTCCATCTCGGATTTTTCAGCTTATTTATATACCGGCTGTTATTAATCGGAGCGGGCGCCCTTCACATCGCCGGCATCCTGACAAACCGTCATCATATTGACAGATGGAATCGGGTGAATGTAAAAGGGGTTCTGATGTTTTTCGCCTTATGGTTTACATACGGTCTCCTATCGTTATTGTGGGCAAAATCCGTGACGTACGGGATTAAATATTTAGCTTTAATGGGAATGGGCATGTTTTTGATTTATCTTATTGTCATGTTCATTCAGCGCTTTGATCAGCTGATGGTTTTTTACGGCATATGGCTTGTGATGACCATTTTTGTGATGGCGATCGGCTTTTACAACCATTTTACACACCACCATCTGCCGAGCTCCACGCTTTATAACGGCCCGCAGTACAAACAGCATTATCCGACGTCCGTTTTCTTTAATCAAAATGATTTCGCGACGTTTTTGTGCATCAGTTTCTTTCTGTATGCGGCGGCGGTGAAAAATATGAAAAACGGCTATGTGAAGGCCGTCAGCCTGCTCTTTGCGATCTGCGCTTTGTATTTAATCATTTTGACCGGTTCGCGCGCGAGTCTGCTGGGCATATGCGCGGGGGCGGCTGTATACGTCTTCATCCTGCTGCCTTCCCTGTTGAAAAAACTCGCGCTGTACGCAGCGGGAGCGGGTGCGGCGCTGTTTGCGGTTTTATTTGCGGGCCGTATCACCAATGCCGTCTTGAATCTGTTTTCAGCTCCGCAGGCGATGCCGGGACAGCAACCGCTTCCTTCCAACCTCGCGAGGGCGAATCTTTTAAAAAACGCCTTTCACTATGTGATTGATTCCTGGGGGTTCGGAGTGGGTGCCGGAAACGTCTCTTACTATTTAAAAGCAGAGCCCGTTTATGATACGGGCGGCGTAGTTGAGGTGCACAACTGGCTCGTCGAGATTATGGCGAACTTCGGCGTGCTTACGATGCTCGGTTACCTGACAGTCTATTTGTTCCTTTTTTGGACACTTTATAAATGTCATGAAAGAAAATCGGAAAATCAGTCAAGACTGATCACAGAAGGACTTATCACGGCGATGGCCGGTTTTTTGGTAAGCAGCATCAGCCCAAGCTCCGTATCAAATTTATTTTTCCACTGGGTATTTCTCTCGCTCGTGATCGCGGCGGTCAATATATTGAGGCGTTTACAAAAGGAGCCTGCCGTCACGGCGTACTATGAAAAACAGGGAGATGCGAGATGAAGGATATGTTGACAAGAATAACCCGGCGTATCAAAAAGAATATCATTTGGATCATTGCGCTGCCCGTTGTGTTAGGGGCGGCGGGATATGTATTGCCGTCAAAAATCAGCGGAAACAGCAGTTTTACATCAGAAGCCGCGATCGCGGCGGGAAATTATGATCATCCGCTTTATAACAATACAAAAGAAATCCCGCTCCTTTTGACGAGCGATGCCTTTTTAAAGCAGGCTCTGCCTGATAAAACAGACGCAGAAAGAGCGGCCGTGAAAAGTAAACTGACTGTCGAAACACAATCAGATTCATTGATCACGGTCAGCTACAGCGGCCAAAACAAACAGGAGACCGAATCGGTGTTTCAAGCCGTCATAACAACTTTTCTGAAGAATGATCAGGACCTGTTTGAAAAACGGGCAAAAGTAGTGCGGCAGAGTATTGCTGCGCTTGAAGGAGAAACCGTCAGCGCGGACGCCAAAGTGGATAAGGAACGATTTTTATACGAATTGAAAAATACGCAGCTGAACCTGAAAGCGGCCGGCGTCATCAATTCAGAGCCGATGAATGAAACGGCGGGACAAGGCATGCCGCCGAAAAAGAAAGCGGTTCTGGGCGTTTTAATCGGCATTGCAGTTGCCTTTATGTTCATTGTCATTCCGGAGTTTTTTAGAGAGTCCTTGTAAAAATCTGCGATGGAGATGTGACCATGACAAACTGGAAACCTTTCGTATCTGTCATTACACCGTCTTATAACGCAAGTGAATATATCGAAGACACGATTCAATCCGTTTTACACCAAAGCCATCCCCATTGGGAAATGATCATTGCGGATGATTGTTCAACGGACGGAACGAGAGATATTTTACGGCAATATGAACAAAAGGATGAGCGGATCCGCGTCGTTTATTTAGATAAAAACGGGGGAGCCGCGGCTGCCAGAAATACAGCCCTTAAACATGCCAAGGGCCGTTATGTCGCATTTCTGGACAGCGATGACAGATGGAAAAAGGAAAAGCTTCAAAAACAGCTTGCGTTTATGGCAGAGCGGTCCTGCGCTTTTTCATTTACGGGCTACAGCGTCATGGAGCAGGACGGAACGCCGACGGACAAAACGATTCAAGCCCCTGAAAGCCTGTCATATGATGAAGCTTTAAAAAACACGATTATCGGGTGTTTAACGGTCATGATTGACAGAGAGCAGACGGGGCAGATTCAAATGCCTGATATCAGAACGCGGCAGGATTTAGCGACATGGCTTTCCCTGCTGAAAAGGGGATTTACGGCTTACGGCCTGAATGAGTGCCTTTCAGAATACAGGCTTGTGCAGAATTCGATTTCAAGCAACAAGTGGAAAGCCGCAAAAAAAACGTGGTTTGTTTATAGAGAAATTGAGCGCCTGCATTTTATCAAGGCTTCGTGGTGTTTTATGCAATATGCAAAAAACGCGGTCTTGAAAAGACTGTAGGCGTCAGAGGAGCTGGGTGATGAAGGTGGAACCGATTATTCACGTAATCGTCGGAGCGGCGGAATGGGGGCATGACCGGCTGAGATACAGACGGCACCGGCTGGCTGAATTTCTCGCCCGGCAAAAAGAAACGAAAAGCGTCATTTGGGTATGCCCGTCTCCGCGAGCCAATGATGGTCAGATGGCCGGGATCGCCGAGGGAATCCGGCAGTTCACTGTAAAGGATCTCATGCAGCAAAAAGCTTTCCGCTTCGGCAGGTATACAGACATGTGTTACAGGCATAAGCTTTCACCATTGGTGAACATGCTGAAGGAAGAAGGAGAAGGGGCCCGCTGCTGCTTATGGTACACCTTCCCCGGTTTTCCGCTGCTGGCAGATCTGTTTCCTTGGGATGAAGTGATTTACGATTGCAGTGATCTGTGGGCCGCTCCGATCAGCGGCCGGTCCGGGGTGCTGTCAAATGTTAGAAGAAACATCATTAGACAGGCGGAAATGAGAATCATTCAGCGTGCCGATTCCATAACATGTACATCTGACTGTCTGCACCGGGAGGTCGGAAAAAAGCTGGAGAATCCGCACCAAAAAGTGTTCACCATTGAAAACGGAGTGGAATATGACCTGTTTTCACGGGAAAATAAACAGCCGGATGAAGACATTTTACGGGGACGGAACGGAACGGTTCTCGGTTTTATCGGCGGAATCAAACCGAAGCTCGATTTTGCGCTTATGGCGGAAACGGCAGATGTGAGGCCTGACTGGACGATTTTATTGGTAGGCCCGAACACGGCTCAGGACGATCCGGATTTCGAGTCGCTTTTGGAGCGTCCGAATGTCATCTGGACGGGACCTGCCGCCCCGAATGAAGTGCCGTCCTATATGCAGCTTGTCGACATCGGCATCATGCCGTATAAAAATTCCCCTTATAATGATGCGGTATTTCCGCTTAAGCTTTTTGAATTTTTAGCCGCCGGGAAACCGGTTGTCGGCTGCAACCTTTCTTCTACGTCAAAAATCAAAAGGCCTTTCGTCTATGAATACGTTGAAGGGAGTGACCCCGCAGATTTCATCGCGGCCTGCGACGCGCTTCTGGCAGCGGACCGCAGCGGATCATATGAGGCTTTGCGCCGTGAATTGGCCCGGAGACGGGATTGGAATGTTTTATTCGGCCGAATGCTCGAATGCACGGGTATATTGAAAAATGCGCAATCCCATTAAAAGGGAAAGCGCATTTTTTGATTTGCGTGTTTCTTTTTGATGATGCTTGTTATAATAACTAGTAAGAATTATAATGGAAGGAACGGTTCAATATCAGAAAAGACTTCATATAATTCCAAAGGAGACTTCTTTATGCTTGACGAACGCATGTTTCGCATAGTTGTTGCGTTTTTTGTATCGGTACTAACAGTATTAATAATTACACCTCTCATAAAAAAACTTGCAATTAAGGTAGGAGCTGTAGATAAGCCTAATCATCGGAAAATTCATTCTAAAACAATGCCACGTATGGGTGGATTGGCTATTTTTATAGGAGTAATTGTAGGTGTTGTTTGTTCAGGTATATATCATGAAACAAAAATGACAGCAATTATTGTAGGTGCTTTTGTAATTATCTTTTTAGGAATCATCGATGACCGATATCAGTTGAGTGCTAAAGTTAAATTTATAATCCAATTAGCAGTTGGAATTATGATTGTAAGTACGGGACTTAAAATGGAATTTTTCTCAGTTCCTTTTCTAAGTGAACGCATAGAGCTTGGATGGCTTTCTTATCCACTAACAGTTCTTTGGATTGTTGGAATTACAAATGCTATGAATTTTATTGATGGCTTAGATGGCTTAGCAGCAGGATTATCAGTTATAGGATTATCTACCATTGCTTTTATGGCATTTACAGGTGGTAAAGTGCTTATTTTGTCACTATCGCTAGTTGTTATCGGGAGTACTCTTGGTTTTCTAGTATATAACTTTCACCCAGCTAAAATTTTTATGGGCGATACTGGATCTTTATTTTTAGGCTATGTTATCTCAATTCTTTCATTGTTAGGCTTATATAAAAGCGTCACTTTATTTAGCATCGTAATTCCAATAATTATATTAGGGGTTCCGATTTTTGACACAACATTTGCGGTAATTAGGCGTATTATAAATAATCAACCATTTTATACTCCAGACAAATCACATATTCATCATAGGCTTATTGCCTATGGTCTGTCTCACAGAATGTCAGTTGTAATCATTTACTTGATTGGTTGTATTTTTAGTTTCAGTGCTATTTTGTTAAAAAGTGCCACCGTTTGGTTATCACTGTTTATCATTTTCATTTTAATATTATTCATTCAAATTATAGTTGAAATTACAGGACTAGTTAGTGAACAATTCAAACCATTTATAAAGTTCTATAAAAGGATGATAAAAAGAAACTAATCCAATACTGCATAATATGAGTGGGAATTAAATTATAAACGAAGCCAGTTACTAAGATGTTAGGTAACTGGCTTTTTGTTCTTAATTTTTATAACAATAAATGTACATTTTTTGGGATTGGTTGATAAAAATAAATCAAAAATTGACAAAAAAAGTAATATGGAGTTAATATAATTGTTATTAATAATTAGGAGGGGCGTAAATATGGATAGTAACACTTATTATTTAAATGGGCTAAACAAAGAAAAAATTAAAAGAATTGTAGTACATCAACCTAATCTTTTTCCTAACATTAAAGTACTTCAAAAAATTTGTTCAGGTGATTTATGGGTAATTTTGGATGATGTTCAATTTGTAAGAAGAGAATGGCAAAACAGATGCAAAGTTAGACATTTAAAAGATTCGGAAAAAGAATTCTGGATAACGGCAAATATTTCAAAAGCATCTCAAAAGGAAAAAATCAATAAAATAAAATTTAAAGATTATAATGAATTTAAGAAAGTTACTATCCAACAGATGAAGCATTTATACGGGAAATCCAGGAACTGGTGTTTCATAGAAGAATTAATCAATAAAGCTTTTAAAAATGAGTATCAGTTATTATCTGATTTTTGCGTCAACAGTATAATAACTTTTTTGAATATGTTGAATATAAGAAAAACCATTTCTTATTCTTCGAATTTTAATATAAATTATACAAAAACCAAGAGATTAGTTGAATTATGTAAAATATTTAATGCTACTTCATATATATCTGGACTCGCAGGAAAAAGTTACATGGATACGGGGCTATTTTCCAAAGAAAATATTTTAGTAGAGTGGCATGAATGGCAACAACCTTGTTTTGAAAGTGAGGATGATCAACTAGATTGGCGAAATTTTTCTTTTATAGATTTCGTTGCAAGGTACAATATATCAGAAGTTCAATCATATTTATTAAATTCTAAGAGGGATCGAATTAATGAAACTAATAAGATTAAATAACTATGAAAGATTAGAAGGGTTAAACGGCGAAGTTATTAAATCATTATATGAATTTGATAGAGATTTACATTACTCTTATAATAACACTGAATTTTCTTTAGAAGGTTGGTGGAATGAACTAATTAATAGGTTGAGAAATAATACTATTTATATAATATTGCTTAATAAGAAAAATATTATGGGGTATACAGCATTCCTAGAAGATGAAAAATATAAAAATTTTTATGTTAAGAACTTTACTGTAAATTCCAGGGATAGGAAAAATGTTGCTGCTTTTAGAATTCTTCTTAGAGAAGTATTAAAAGCTTTTATTCAATCTAAATATGAAGTTATAAGATTTTCAACACACAAATCAAATAAACTAATGAACTCTATGTGTTTAAAAAACGGATTTATAAAAACTATTTCAGGATTAAATGGCGATTATAATATATACAGTATGCAAAAAGATAAATTAAGAGACATTCAAATATACAAAAGATTGGTAAGATAATTATTGTTAAAGAAAGGATTGATACTATGCATAATATCTTGGCAATAGGTGCACATCCTGATGATATTGAATTAGGTTGTGCAGGAAGTTTGCTTAAGTTTAAAGAAATTGGTTGTAATGTCATATATGCAATTATGACAAATGGTGAAAATTGGAATATGAAGAAAGAAGATATAAGAATAATTGAACAACAAAATGCTTGTAATGAATTGGGAGTAGATAAGATATACTGGATGAAATTAAAAGATGGCAGTTTAAAAGTAGATACTAAAATAATTGATGAAATAGAAAAGATAATATTGGAAAATGATATAGACATAGTTTTTTCAAACTACAAAAATGATACTCACCAAGATCACATGGAACTGTTTAAAATTGTTGAATCTGCCACAAGATTTTGCCCTAATGTATTTTACTATGAAGGGCTTTCTTCAAAAGGATTTGAACCTAATATTTTCTTTGATATATCTATTTATATAGAACGAAAAAAAAATATAATTAATAAGTTTGAATCTCAAGTAACAAAGTATAATAATAGGAACTTTAATTTAATTGAACTAATAGAATGTAAAAATAGAATAAATGGTATAAAGCTGGGCCAAAAATATGCTGAAGGTTTTAAAGTAGGAAAAGCTAACTTTGATAAGTTGTTCTTACGTAGTGACATTACGGATTACAAAACTAAAACTTTTGTGTAAAGGGTGGTTTAAACTGTGAAAATATCTGCTTGTATTTTAGCTAAAAATGAAGAATTACATATTGAAGAATGTATTTTGAGTATAAGAGAATTTGTTGATGAGATTATAGTGATAGATAATGGATCATGTGACTCTACAAATAAAATAGCGGCTGATTTAGGGTGTAAAGTGATAACTGTAGAAGAAGGTATAGAAAGTGAATTAAGGAATGAGTATTTAAAAATTGCAAACGGCGATTGGATTCTCACATTAGATGCAGATGAAAGGGTAACTAAAGATTTTGGATGTCTTATTAATAAAGAAATCAGAAAATGTAACAATAATATATGGGGATTTAGGGTGCCTATGTACAATTATTATGGAGATGGTAAATGGTCTTCTATAATAACTTGTAGGGTATTTAAAAATACAGAAAAAATTTACTATGCTGAGGGAGATATTCATCCAACAATTGCAGATACTATTTATGCAAATGGTAAAAACTTAGGTTTCATTCCATCACCAATACATCACTTAGATGCCTTGATTAAAGATAGAACACCTGCAAAAAGAGAAAATTACATCAATAAAATAAAAAAGACAGTACAACACAACATAGAAAAAAATAATGCATACAGACTTATTAACTATTTGGGGGTAGAATATACAGCCCTTAATAGATATAAAGAAGCTGAAGAATGTTTTATTACTTCCGCTCAAAAAGACATGCAAAATTCTTACTTATCGTATCTTTACTTAGCACAATTATATATTTTAGAGAAGAAACTGCCTGAAGCCAGAATAATAATCAGTAAAATACTTGATATTGATTATAAAGAGGTTTTAAAAAAGTTGAATTTTAACATTACGGAAAGTTTATTAGAAGACATAAAAATAATGGTAGATGATATAACTCAAAGAGCTTTAGTAATGCTTGCTGAAATAGAAGTTCAAAATAATAACTTTGAATTAGCAGAAAAATATTGCTTAGATGCTTTAAATATTTGGCCGTTTGCATCTCATTTATATTTAAATGCTGCTTCTTTAACAAAAGATAGAGAAATAGCAAAAAAATATATTGAAAAAGCAGTAATTAATAACCCATTCTTAAAAAATAAAGTAATTTATACTAAAGGATATACACCTAATATATATAGGCAACAGACATCTTTATTGTCCAGTACTTTTGAAATAATAAATGAATTAAAGGACCAGTATGGGATAAACTAGAACCAAAGGGAGTGCAACTGTGAAGTATAAAAGTATCACTAAAGAAATTATTGAAGAATTTGAATTAAAAAAAGATAAAAAACTAAAACTATTTTTAGGTTTATTTAAAACTGTGAAAAGTGACATTTTAAAATCTTTAGTGTTCTTTATATTGAAAAGTCTTCCTGTATGGGTTATTCCGCTGATTGCTTCAAACATTATTAACATTGCATCAAATCCGACAAAAAATAGTATAACTGATATTGGGATAAACGTATTCATAGGTGTGCTTATAATTACCCAAAATCTCATTTCCCAATCTTTACAAATAAGATATTTGAGTAATTCAGTAAGGATGGTAGAGTACAGCCTAAGGAAGACAATTTCCGAGAAAATATTTAGCTTTTCTCCTGTATTTATAAAGAGTTTGGAAAGTGGTAAAATACATTCAAAGTTGACTAGAGATATCGAAGCTTTTCAAAACCTTTCAATGCAATTTTACACAGTAGTTTTTCCTGCTGTTATGAATATCATTATTGGTATAGGACTGACGACTATAAGTAATGTATATGTCGCTATTTTTTTCGTAATTACAATCCCAGTGGCTTCTTTATTAATTGTACTAACGAGGAAAAAGATACTTACAAACAATGAAGATTTTCATAAAGAAAATGAGCGGCTATCATCTAAAATTTTCGAGATGTTAAACATGTTTTATACGACTAAAGCTCATGGTTTGGATCATTTAGAATTAGAAGAGCATAGTAAAATCAATCATAAAGTGAAATCTAAAGGTTTTCTAATAGATGTAAATTCATCTAAATTTGCGTCTTTAGGCTGGATTTCCTTCCAATTAATTCAAATTCTGTGTATTTCTTTTACCGGTTTTTTAGCTTTCAGAGGTATTATTTCTGTGGGGGAAATTGCTTTATATCAAGTTTACTTTTCAACGATCACTAATCAAATAATAAATATAGTGAATTTTTATCCTATCTTTGTTAAAGGTATGAAGTCAATTGATTCTATTGGAGAAGTTTTATTAGCTGAAAGTAATGAAAACACTGATAAAAATTTAAGTTGTATAAATTTACAGGGGAATTTCACATTTGAGAACGTAAGTTATTCTTATCCTAATAGTTCCTATAAAGCAGTTAAAGATTTAAATATAAGTGTTGAGAAGGGTGAACATATATATATTGTTGGAGAATCCGGCTCAGGAAAAAGCACAATTCTAAATTTAATTATGGGTTTTTGCTTACCTGATAAGGGAGTATTAAAAGTAGATAATCATAATATGCGGGAGGTTGATTTGTACAATTATAGAAATAAATTAGCTGTGGTTTCACAAAATACAACATTAATTTCAGGATCAATCAGGAAAAATATCACATATGGTTCTGGCCAAATCGATAATAATACTCTTCAAAATGTAATAAAGAAAGTTGCCCTGGATAATTTTATTAATGATTTACCTAAGGGGCTAGATACTATTATAAATGAGAATGGAAACAATTTATCAGGAGGTCAAAGACAAAAGATAGCTATTGCGAGGGCTTTCATTAAAAATCCGGAAGTTATTATTTTAGATGAACCTACTTCTGCTTTAGACAATAATTCAGAACAAGAAATTCAAATTGCTTTATCTGAACTGATTTTACAAAAAACAGCATTTATAGTTACGCATAGATTAAGTATGATTAAAGGTAATGACACTGTATTAGTAATGAAAAACGGGAAGTGTGTTGAAATGGGGATCAGTAGAGATTTAATAAAAAAAGGGGGAGACTTCTATAAATTGAACAAGATGAAGACTCTTAAAAAGAGAAAGCACAAAAACTAAATATGTGAACTACCTCATTAAACTCTGTAAATAACAATTATATAAAGTGGAATACTATACTTTATAAGAAAGTTTTAAGTATAACTTGTAAATTTACTCATTGATTGAAATAGTGAATAGGTTCAAGTAGAAAAGATTTATTTTTTGAATTGTATAAATATTGAATAATTTGGTGAAAATAAGCTATGACAAAAAACTGAATGCATTTTTTAAGCAATTAACACAAAAGTCTCCTTAGTACTTTTTAAAAAAAATACTCCTCATTCAATATCAGAAATTAGACATGTACTGGTTAAATGAGGAGTATAGTACTTCTTTTACTTAGTTACTGAAAGAATCGGACGCCGTGCTGCTTCCGGACGGGTAATCCAGGTGTTTCTGCAATTCCTGCCGTACTTTTTCGAGATTGGTCGGATCGGGCTGGAAATAATATGTTCCGCCCGTAGACGCGGTTCCGCCGCCGCCTAAATATAAATCTGATCCTGTTATGGTCAGTGTATCAATCTTCTTGCTGGTAAAGCCGCTGTAAATCTGCTGAAGAGCGAGTCCTTCAGTGATTCGGATATTCGTTTGGACGTTGTTGCTCGCTGTTTCAGCGATTTTATCGATTTTAGCAATATTTCCAGCTCTGGACATTTGGTCGATCAGTGCATTTAGGATTTGCTTTTGGCGGTCATTCCGGCCGAAGTCTCCGCGCTTATCCTGTTTTCTCATCCGCGCATAAGCCAAAGCCTGCTCACCGTTCAAATGCATGTTTCCTTTCTTGAAATAGATCCGTTTCTTTTTACTGACGTCACTCATCTCGTCGAAGTCAAAAGGCACTTTTACATCGACCCCGCCTACCTCATCAATAACATCCTTAAAGCCATTGAAGTCGACAGTGACATATTTATCAATCGGTATGTCTAATAAATCTTCTACGGTTGACACGGTTTCATCCGCTCCGCCCTTAGCAAAAGCCGCATTGATTTTTGATTTTTTACCGGTTGTGTCGCCGGCAAGCGTCACCCGCGTATCACGCGGAATACTCAGCATTTTCATTGTTTTATTTCTCGGATCAAGGGTAACGACAATAAGGGAATCTGATCGTCCGCCTTTTCCGCTGGTGGCATAATTTTCGATCCCCATAAACAAAATGGAGAACGGTTTTTTCTTCATATTGATGACTTTATCCCGCAATTTTGATTTGTCTCCGCGGGAAAGGGCATCATATGCATTATCTGCCGCATTGATCGTTTTGTATACTTTGTATCCGCCAAACCCGGCAGCGACTAACAAAACGAGGGTAAGCAGCAGCAAAATCCGTTTGAATATGATCTTTCGTTTGCTTTTCTTTTTCTTTCGAACACGCACTCTTACACGTTCAGCCATTACATTAGTCTCCTTTAGGGCTGACGTCTGTTTCTAAATACGTCAGTTCTCCCTCTGTATTCTTACTCTTGCCGTTCGTCAGTTCTGTCATCCATTTGATAAACTCGTCTTTGTCTTTTTCTTCAACGTACGTTTCAAATTCGACATGATCCGCATAATGGATATCTTTCAGTAAAAAAACTGATTCTCTCAGTTCGTTCTCTATCTTGCCGAGCCACGTATAATCCGCTGATGTATGCATAATCCGCATCAGCTTCCGCTCCGTAACTCCTATATGATTTAAGCCTTCAGACACTGACTTCCCATATGCACGAATCAATCCGCCTGCACCGAGCTTTATTCCGCCGAAATACCGGGTAACCACCGCGCAGGTATCTTTCAGACCGCGTTTTTTCAGCACTTCCAGCATGGGGACGCCGGCTGTGCCGCTTGGTTCTCCGTCATCATTCGCCTTTTGTATATGGTCGGTTTCGCCGATCAGATAAGCTGAGCAGTTATGAGTCGCATTCCAGTGCTGTTTTTTTATCTTTTGTATAAATTCCTGCGCTTCCTCTTCAGAAGCAGCACGGCTCAGGTGACAGATAAAACGCGATTTTTCAATCACAATCTCATGTTCACCCGTTTCTTTAACTGTTAAATAGCTGTGCAGCATGATTGCTGGACCCTCCTGACAAGCATTAAAAGACTTGTTTCTACAAATTCGAACAGACTTTAGAATTTTTGCGCATATTTTGGTATCATGAAAGAGTAAGATACTATATAAAAATGTTTTTTTCTAGAATATACGCATTCTTTCATTATAATTCGACATAAATTGCAGTTCAATTACATTTATAATAAAAATACATAACAACACCGTTACGGAGGGAGACAGATGAATAAATCGAAGATGGACTCCAAAGTTTTGGATTCTATACTTATGAAAATGCTGAAAACCGTGGACGGGAGTAAGGACGAGGTTTTTCAAATCGGAGAGCAGTCGCGCCAGCAATATGAGCAGCTGGTTGAAGAACTCAAACAGATCAAACAGCAGGTCTACGAAGTCATTGAGCTGGGCGACAAACTTGAAGTTCATACGCGGCACGCACGAAACCGCTTGTCTGAAGTAAGCAGAAATTTCCATAAGTTCAGCGAAGAAGAAATTCGCAACGCCTATGAAAAGGCGCACAAACTTCAAGTGGAACTGACGATGATCCAACAGCGTGAAAAGCAGCTGCGGGAGCGAAGAGATGATTTAGAACGCCGGCTTTTAGGGCTTCAGGAAATCATTGAACGGTCAGAATCATTGGTCAGCCAAATAACCGTCGTTCTGAATTACCTGAATCAAGACCTTCGCCAAGTAGGGCTTCTTCTTGCCGATGCGCAGGCTAAACAAGATTTCGGTTTAAGAATCATTGAAGCCCAAGAGGAAGAAAGAAAAAGAGTTTCCAGAGAAATTCATGACGGTCCCGCGCAAATGCTGGCAAATGTCATGATGAGATCAGAATTAATTGAACGGATCTTCCGCGACCGCGGCACGGAGGACGGATTTCAGGAAATCAGAAATCTACGGCAGAATGTGCGGAATGCCCTTTACGAAGTCAGAAGGATTATATATGATTTAAGACCGATGGCATTGGACGATCTCGGGCTGATTCCGACACTGAGAAAATATCTTTATACAACTGAAGAATACAACGGAAAGGTGAAAATACATTTTCAGTGCATAGGAGACACGGAGAACCAAAGGCTTGCCCCGCAATTTGAAGTGGCGCTTTTCCGCCTCGCTCAGGAAGCCGTCACAAATGCACTCAAGCATTCAGAATCAGAGGAAATTACAGTAAAAGTGGAAGTAACCGCTGATTTTGTCGTTCTCATCATTAAGGATAATGGAAAAGGCTTTGATATTAAGGATGCTAAACAAAAGAAAAACAAGTCATTCGGCTTGCTGGGAATGAAAGAAAGAGTAGATCTGCTTGAAGGAACGATAACGATAGACTCTAAAATAGGTCTTGGGACATTTATCATGATTAAGGTTCCGTTATCTCTCGGCCTATAATTTGTTAAATAGAGCCAAAAGACATATTGACCGAACAACGGCGTATATAGAACAATAGGATAAGGAGGCGTAGCGTGTGACTAAAGTAAATATTGTTATTATCGACGACCATCAACTATTCCGTGAGGGTGTAAAAAGAATATTGGATTTTGAACCTACCTTTGAAGTGGTAGCAGAAGGTGACGATGGAGATGAGGCGGCTCGAATCGTCGAGCATTATCATCCCGATGTTGTCATAATGGACATCAATATGCCGAATGTAAATGGAGTAGAGGCTACTAAACAGCTTGTTGAGCTGTACCCTGAATCTAAGGTGATTATCCTTTCCATCCATGATGATGAAAACTATGTGACTCATGCTTTAAAAACAGGTGCAAGAGGCTATCTCCTGAAAGAGATGGACGCAGATACTTTAATCGAAGCAGTGAAAGTGGTAGCCGAGGGAGGTTCTTACCTTCACCCGAAAGTAACCCACAATCTTGTCAACGAATTCCGCCGTCTTGCGACAAGCGGAGTTTCTGCTCATCCTCAGCATGAGGTTTACCCGGAAATCCGGAGACCATTACATATATTAACGAGACGGGAATGTGAAGTGCTGCAAATGCTTGCAGACGGAAAAAGCAACCGCGGAATCGGTGAATCATTGTTTATCAGTGAGAAAACAGTGAAAAATCACGTGAGTAATATTTTGCAGAAAATGAACGTTAATGACCGGACACAAGCCGTTGTCGTAGCCATTAAAAACGGCTGGGTAGAGATGCGTTAGCCATGTGTGAGAAGACTTGCCTGTTAAGGCAAGTCTTTTTTTACAGCTGCATATCTATTAAAATACTTATTAAGTACTTAATAAGGCAGGTAAAGTGATGAAGATTGCAGTTGTAACAGACAGTACAGCATATATTCCGAAAGAGATGAGAGAAGAACATCATATTCATATGATTCCTCTCCAAGTGGTTTTCGGTGAAAAAACATTCCGCGAAGAAACAGAACTCGACTGGAGAAGTTTTTATAAAGAAGTAAAAAATCATGATGAGCTGCCGACTACGTCCCAGCCTTCTTTCGGTGAATTAATCGCATTGTACGAAGAACTGGGCAAAACATATGACGCAGTCATAAGCATACATTTGTCCAGCGGAATCAGCGGAACTTATAACAGCGCCGCCTCGGCAAACACTATGGTTGATCATATTAAAGTTTATCCCTTTGATTCAGAGATCAGCTGTTTGGCACAAGGTTTTTATGCATTAAAGGCAGCACAGCTCATTAAAGACGGTGTTGACTCACCGGAAGAGATTATAAAAGAGCTGGAAGAAATGAAAAAAACAGTCCGTGCGTATTTTATGGTGGACGATTTATCACACCTCCAGCGGGGCGGGCGTCTAAGCAGTGCTCAGGCTTTTATCGGCGGTCTGTTAAAGGTAAAGCCTATTCTTCATTTTGACAATAAGGTAATTGTTCCTTTTGAGAAGATTCGGACACGCAAAAAAGCGATTTCGAGAATTTTTGAGCTGTTTGGGGAGGATGCAAGTAAAGGAATCCCGATGCGGGCAGCTGTCATCCATGCAAACAGGGAAGAAGAAGCGGCGGATATTATACAGGAGTTAAGCGGTAAATATCCTCATGTCGAATTCTATAACAGCTATTTCGGTGCCGTGATCGGAACCCATTTGGGGGAAGGCGCCATCGGAATCGGCTGGTGCTTTAAAAACTAAGTGAAAATCTCCGTTTTCAAGGGCGGAGATTTTTTTATTATTAAGTTTTCGTGATTCGACAAAAAAATTCCCGGCAGGCATACTTTGAGCAGAAAGGAGGCAGGGAGATGTCCGAGGGTGCTTCAGAATTTTCAGAGGTGCGGGATTTCTTTTACGGCAGGCATTTGTTGAGATCTGAGATACCGTTTTCAGATCAGCGTATCAGTCCTTTTATAGAAAAAGAATATATAACGGCCGAGCCGTCTGTCATCCGCAGGAAAAAACGTTACGTCTGCCGCCGATGCGGCCAGTCTGACCAATCCTGCTTTGCCGCATTCTGGGCGCCTTCTGCCAAAAGACATATTACCTATTGCCGTGCCTGTGTCGTCATGGGAAGGGCTGATGAACTGACGTCATTATATTCTTGGAATCAAATCTCAGAAAGCAGCTGGGAGCCTGTAAAGCTTGCTTGGGAAGGAACACTGACAGACGGACAGAAGCAGGCGGCCGGCGCCCTTATAAAAGCGATAAAAGAGAAACAAGAGCTGTTAGTGTGGGCGGTTTGCGGATCAGGGAAAACAGAGATGCTGTTTCCGGGTATAGAGTTTGCACTGAATCACGGATTGCGGGTCTGTGTCGCGACTCCGCGTACAGATGTCGTGCTTGAACTTCTGCCGAGACTGAAAAAAGCATTTGAGAATGTTGAAGTTTCTGCTCTGTACGGCGGCAGTGAAGACAAAGGCAGTTTAACTCCGCTAATGATTTCAACCGCTCATCAGCTGATGCGCTATCGGGACATTTTTGATGTCATGATAATAGACGAAGTGGATGCATTTCCTTTTTCAGCCGATGAGACATTAAGATTCGCGGTTGATAAAGCCAGAAAGAGCAACAGCGCCCTTGTTTATGTAACGGCAACTCCTTCAGACGCATTAAAAAAGAAGGCTGAAGCCGGTTTGCTGAAAAGCGTCCGCATACCGGCCAGATATCATCGAAAACCTCTCCCGGAGCCGCGTTTTTTGTGGTGCGGCAATTGGAAGAAGAAGCTTGAGAAAGGAAAACTGCCGCACTCACTAACGGATTGGGTCCGGCAAAAACTTCAATCACGGCTGCCTGTTTTCTTATTCGTTCCGTCTGTACACGTATTGAAAAAGACAACGGATTATTTTCAGAAATTAAACGTGAGGGCAGAAGGCGTACATGCGGAAGACACATTCAGAAAGGATAAAGTGAAACGGTTCAGAGACGGCCGGCTTGATCTGCTGGTAACAACTACGATTTTAGAAAGAGGAGTTACCGTACCCAAAGTTCAGACATGTGTCCTCGGCGCGGAAGCACCTATCTTTACTGAGAGCGCACTCGTGCAGATCGCAGGCAGAACGGGAAGGCACTATAAACATTTCAGCGGTGATGTCGTCATGTTTCATTTCGGAATGACAAACGGAATGAAAGAAGCAAAAAAACATATAGAACATATGAACAAATTGGCACAAAAAAGTAAATTGTTGGACTAGTTAATTTCAGAAAACGTGATACAGTATACTCATACTTTCCTATGAGGAGCTGTCAACATGCTTGTCAATTCTAAAGAAATCATATTAAGGGAACTTCTCGACCGCCATATGCCTCAGCTTCATATGAAATGCACATGCCGTGTATGCAAAAATGATGTACTGGCTCTTTCGTTAAACCGGGCTGAACCGGCATATGTTACTGATAAAAAGAAAGTTGCTTATGCAAAAGCAGAGATGGTTGATAAACAGAAAAATACGGCGCTGCTTGTCATTCTGGCTGAATCAGCCGCGATTGTTTCAGTTAAACCAAGCGAGTCCTGTGAAACTCGGGAAGGAGCGTAATATCTCTGAATTGTTTATTGTGTGACTCACCAATTTCAAGTTCATTGACTTGGAGATCTCTGTTTTCTCTGGCGCCCGAGCAAGAGATATGCAGCATATGCAGCCGCCAATTCGAAAAAATTGAAGGTCCCGTATGCAGTATATGCGGGAGGCCTCGGGAGTCAAAAGAAAAATGCGCTGATTGTGCGGCCCGGGAATCAAAAACGGAAAAGCGCTTTTTGCTGCGGCAAAACCGTTCGGTATATTTGTATAATGATGCGATGAAGGACTCATTGGCCCGGTTTAAATTCAGGGGTGATGCGAAAATCATTCAAGCATTTGAACGTGACTTTGCTGCCGGCTTTAAAGCGGCATATCCATCAAATACACATACTCTCATCCCTATTCCGCTGAGCGGCGAACGGCTGGCGGAACGCGGATTCAATCAATCCGAGCTGCTGGCCTCTCTGCTCGGAATGCCCGTCATTTCCCCCCTCATCCGACTGAACAATGAAAAACAATCCAAAAAGAGCAAAACAGAAAGGCTGTCCGCAGAAAAAAAGTTTTCAGCAGCCGAAAACTCCGCCGAAGGTATGAACGTCATCTTAATAGACGATATTTATACGACGGGCGCCACACTGCATCAAGCCGCCGAAGTCCTGCTGACAGCGGGTAAAGCGTCATCGGTCTCCTCTTTTACTTTAATCAGGAGCTAAATCATTCTTTTTTTCTGCCGATATAATTGATAGAAATATAAGGCAGATTAAAGAAGGAATAGGAGTTAATACGATGGGTGAATTGGCGAATTGTCCAAAATGCAATGCTTTATTTTTTAAAACGAACCTGCAGACCGTGTGCCAGGCATGTATTAAAGAAGAAGAAAAAGCATTTGAAACCGTCTATAAATTTTTGAGAAAGCAGATCAACAGACAGTCGACGATGCAGCAGATCACTGAGGAAACAGGTGTGGATGAAGAGCTGATCCTCAAGTTTATCAAACAAAAAAGGATTCAGATCAGCCACCTTCCAAATTTGGCATATCCTTGCGAAAGGTGCGGAAATCCAATCAGGACGGGGAAATTTTGCAAGTCCTGTCAGACAGATATTGAGTCGCAATTAGACCATATGAACCAAAAAACAGCCGCTGAATTCGATGAAAAAAACAGTACAAAAGACACATACTATGCCTATAATACCAAAAACACCTGATTCCCTAAACTAACTGATAACGCAGTCGATAAAAGAATTAGACTGCGAACAGAAAGCGAGAGGAATCCTATGAAAATCAATCAGTACGGAACACAATCCGTTAATCCATACCAAAAAAATTACGAAAAGCAAGCCGTACAAAAAGAGGCTGCAAAGCCGAAGGACAAAGTGGAAATTTCTTCTCATGCAAAAGAGCTTCAAAATGCGTCAGATGCGGTCACTAAAACACGTCAGGAAAAAATCGCTCAGCTTAAAGCGGATATAGAGAGCGGAACATATAAAATAGATTCAAACAGCATCGCTGAAAATATAGTGAATTTCTATAAAAAGCAATAAAAAGGAGAAAGCCAATGTCAGCAAAGCCAATTATTGATCAACTGAAGCGACTTTGCGCACTGCATGAACATCTGCTCACGCTGTCTGAGGAGAAAACGGAAGCGCTGAAAGCAGGTAAAACAAAAGAGCTCTCCAACATATTGACCAAAGAGCAAAAGTATATTCAGGCAATCGGGCAGACTGAGGAAGAACGAATCAGGTTAACTTCTCAGTTTCTCAGCCGCGGTGAGGACAATACAATTGCTGCATGCATCTCCAGAACTTCAGGCAGTGAAAAACAGGAGCTTGAAGGGTTATTTCACTCTTTGTCTGCGCTTCTTGACCGTCTGAAAGAAGTGAATGAGATGAACAAACAGCTCACGATTCAGGCTTTACAATTCATCTCCGGGGCATTCGATATGATCATGCCGGGTGAAAAAGAGAATATGAATTATAAAGAGCCGCAAGCGGCGCGCAAGCCTGTCAGCCGTTTGACATTATTCGATTCAAAAGCTTAGAACGGAGGATTTTCAATGCCATCGACTTTTATGGGGCTCGAAACAGCAAGGCGTGCATTGAGTGCGCAGCAGACTGCATTAAGCACAGTTTCAAATAACGTTGCAAATGCAAATACAGAAGGATATACGAGGCAGCGCGTCACATTACAATCGACGAGCCCTTATCCCGCAGTATCAAAAAATAGTGATCTGACGGCCGGCCAAATCGGAACAGGAGTAAAAGCCGGTTCAGTTGAGCGCGTCAGAGACAGTTTTTTAGACTATCAGTACAGAACTGAAAATACAAAATTAGGGTACTATACAGCCCGTTCCAATTCATTGTCGCAAATGGAAGGCGTCATGAAAGAGCTTGACGATAACGGATTAAACGGATCGCTCAGTTCGTTTTGGAATGCCCTTCAGGATCTGGCGACGAATCCGGAAAATACGGGAGCGCGCTCAGTTTTGCAGGAGCAGGGGAAATCTCTTGCCGAAAGTTTTAACTATATATCTACCTCTTTGACTAACATTCAGGGTGATATTAAAAAGAACCTGGATAACACAGCGGATCAGGTCAATTCCATTCTCAATCAGCTGAATGACCTTAACAATCAAATAGCGGCAGTTGAGCCGAGCGGTATGCTCCCTAATGATTTGTATGACCAAAGAGACAGATTAATTGATCAATTATCTTCTATGGCAAATATAAAAGTTTCATATAATAAGTCGGGCGGACATGCCTTGGCGACTGCTGAGGGCACGGTTAACGTCGAATTGCTGAACGGGAACAACAATTCTCTCGGTACGCTGCTCGACGGTAACACAAAAACAGTTTCAGAAATGAAAATCAACTACGACAAGGACAGCGGCCTCGTGTCGAGTGTGTCAGTCGGCAGCAGTACGGTCAACGCGGATGCATTTACCGGTAAAGGCTCACTTTTAGGTCTTATTGAATCATACGGCTATATGTCAAATGGAGAAGAAAAAGGTCTTTATCCTGAAATGCTGACGGCTCTTGACAATATGGCACTATCCTTTGCTGACGCGTTTAATGCAGTTCATGAAAAAGGGAAGACCTATACAGGCGAACAGGGTGCAGCATTTTTTGATTTCAGCGGTGATGAAGCGGTGCCGGCAAAAGGTGCGGCAGCGAAAATAAAAGTCAGTGACAAAATTCTTGCGTCTACTGATAATATCGCAGCGTCGTTAAACGGAGAAAAAAGTGACGGCACAAACGCGACAAATCTTGCAGCCGTACAGAACAGCAAGCTGACTATTAACGGTGAAACCACTACAATTAATGACTTTTATGAATCCCTTATCGGAAAGCTGGGCGTTAATTCACAAAAAGCGGCCAATCTTATGAACAACTCTGAAAGCAACACCCTTTCAGCCGATGAACGGAGACAATCAGTCAGTGCAGTGTCTTTAGATGAAGAAATGACAAATATGATTCAGTTTCAGCACGCTTATAATGCGGCTGCGCGGATTATAACGATGCAAGATGAAATATTCGATAAAATTATTAACGGTATGGGCACCGGAGGAAGATAGGAGATAAGTAAATGAGAGTAACTCAAGGGATGATCGCAAAAAATTCTCTTCGATTTATCGGCTCAAGTTTTGACAAGCTCGATCGGCTTCAGCAGCAAGTGTCTACGGGGAAAAAAATCACGAAAGCTTCTGATGATCCGGTCGTTGCAATGAAGGGAATGCAGTACCGTACTCAGCTTGCGCAGGTAAACCAGTATCAGCGGAATGTTTCGCAAGGTTTTACATGGCTGGAAAACTCGGAATCAAGCGTAAACTCGGAAACGGATATTATGGGGAAAATCCGAGACTTGATGGTTCAGGCGAAAAGTGATTCGAACGGTGAAACAGAATTGAAAGCAATCGGTACAGAAATCGACCAGCTGAAAAAGCAGCTCGTTTCTGTCGCGAATACTCAGGTAAACGGACGTTATCTGTTTAACGGAACAAATTCAGACGTCCCGCCGATCACTGAAAATGCCGACGGCACATATACGTACAACTATGAGAATTATACCGGTGCTTCGGATGTTAACATAAACATCTCAAACGGAGCAGTGCTGAAAGTGAATTCTGATCCAAACTCAGCTTTCGGAGGCGTCGCACAAAATGGAGATAATGTATTTGAATTTCTCAACTCCTTAGAAGCTTCTTTAAGCAAAGGCACGCTGTCCGAAGCAGATTCAGATCAAATTCTGTCAGATATTGACGGTTTTACTGATAAAATGAATGCTGAAAAATCCAATATCGGCGCACGCACAAACCGATTGGAACTCATTCAGACAAGATTGGAATCACAAGCGGCAACCGCTGAAAAAGTATTGTCCGATAATGAAGATGTAGAAATGGAAGATGTAATTGTTGATTATTTATCTCAACAGACGGTTCATAGAGCAGCGCTGTCAGTGAATGCGAATATCATTCAGCCGTCACTGATTGACTTTCTGAAATAATATAACTGACCGTCTTCAATATATAAAAAAGCGACTCACACCAGGGAGATCGCTTTTTTTACTAAAATACTATAAACAGGGGGGATCTCTGTGCAGATACCGAGATTGATTATTGACAGTGTGCCTGCTAAAATCGGTATAACCTTTCAAAAGGAAGAAATCGAGATGGAACAGCCGCCCGCTGACTTGGAAATCGAACAGCCACCGGCAGAGCTGAACATTGAAAGCACGCCGGCCAAACTGACGATTGACCAGACGAGGGCGTGGGAGAACTTGAATCTCAAATCATTTGAAAAGCTGAACGCTGAAGCCGCTCAAAAAGGTGCGGAAGCCTGCAGCGAGTTTATTGCCAAAACAGTCAGGGAAGGGAAGGAAATGGCGGCTATCGAAAAGAAAACGGGCAATGTGATGGCCCGGCAGGCAGCAGATGTCAGTCCGCCCGATCCATTCGGCGAATTCAGCGACTTTCTGCCTGCGCAGTTTCTCGTCGACATTGACTGCATTCCTTCAAAGCTTACGATTGATATTGAAGCCCGCAAACCTTCAATTGAAGCAGCCGTCAATAAACCTGTATGGAATTATACGCCGGGGAAAGTTCAGATTGATATGATGCAAGACCCTAAGGTGACGATTTCGGTTGACGACGGTAACGCAGAATAAAAGATGAAAGTGGTAAAGGATTGTGAAGCATGATAATTAAAACAAAATATCACGGAGAAATCAGAATAGATGAAGGGCAGATTATCTCATTTGAAAACGGCCTGCCGGGATTTAATGACGAGACTCAATTTGTTGTTCTTCCTTTGTCGGAAGATTCACCGTTTTTGGCGCTGCAGTCTGTGAAACAGGAGCATATCGCCTTTATTGTCGCCAGTCCGTTTATTTTCTTTAAAGGGTACGAATTTGACATTGACCATGCGACGCTTGAGCTTTTGCATATTGAAGATATAGAGGACGTCGAAGTGATGGCGATTTTAACGCTGGAAGAGCCTTTTGAAAACACGACCGCCAATTTAAAAGCGCCGATTATCGTCAATAAAAAGGAAATGAAGGCGAAACAAATCATTTTACATGATGCTTCCTATGAAACAAAACATCTGATAGGAGGAGGATCATGCTAGTTCTCTCAAGAAAAGTGAATGAGTCCATTCAGATCGGGCCGGATATTGAAATAAAGGTGATCGCCATCGAAGGAGAGCAAGTGAAGCTGGGAATTGAAGCGCCTCAGCACGTAGATATTCATCGGAAAGAAATCTACTTGTCGATCCTGGAAGAGAACAACAGAGCCGTATCTTTTAATACTGATTTATTACTTAACCTATCCTCACAAAAAAAGTGAGGATTTTTTTATTTTCAATATAAACAATAGAAGCGGCCATCCGATATATATAGTGTAGCCAATGAGAGGAAAAATTTTCTTCAGAATGACGCTGCGCAAATGCACAAGGACGTGCGAAAAACAATTCAGGGAGGAAATACAAAATGAGAATCAACCACAATATCGCGGCTCTTAACACTAGCCGTCAGCTGAATGCAGGTTCAAACTCTGCTGCAAAAAACATGGAAAAATTATCTTCAGGTCTTCGCATCAACCGCGCTGGTGATGACGCTGCGGGTCTTGCGATCTCTGAAAAAATGCGTTCTCAAATTCGCGGTTTAGACATGGCGTCTAAAAACGCTCAAGACGGAATCTCTCTTATCCAAACATCTGAGGGTGCATTGAACGAAACTCACAGCATTCTTCAGCGTATGAGCGAGCTTGCTACACAAGCGGCAAACGATACAAACACAGATTCTGACCGTTCTGAGCTTCAAAAAGAGATGGACCAATTATCATCTGAAGTAACAAGAATCTCTACTGACACTGAGTTCAACACGAAGAAACTTCTTGACGGAACTGCAAAAGATCTTACGTTCCAAATCGGAGCTAACGAAGGTCAAACCATGACTTTGTCTATCAATAAAATGGACTCTGAAAGCCTGAAAGTTGGTACGACTTATACAGCTCAAGCTGATGGAACACTTAAATCAGGTGATGGAAATAGCACTGCTACTTGGGCAGATGAAGAAGTAACAGACGGTAAAGTTACAAAAGAAGCTGGTTATTATGATGATAAAGGTGCTCTAGTAGGAAGTGAAAAACTAGAAGAAGGCGAAAAGTTATCTAAAGGTATCGACATCTCTTCTTCAGCTAAAGCTGCGTCTTCAGCTCTTACAACAATCAAAACAGCTATCGACACAGTATCTAGCGAGCGCGCTAAACTTGGTGCGGTTCAAAACCGTTTAGAGCACACAATCAACAACCTTGGTACTTCTTCTGAGAACCTGACTTCTGCTGAATCACGTATCCGTGACGTAGACATGGCTTCTGAGATGATGGAGTACACGAAAAACAACATCCTTACTCAGGCTTCTCAAGCTATGCTTGCGCAAGCTAACCAACAGCCTCAGCAAGTTCTTCAATTGCTGAAAGGTTAATGACGGAAAGATCCTGGTTCTCCAGGGTCTTTTTTTTATTTCTTCAGCTATCTCCCCCTTCAGCAAGCCAAAGAACCCTATTGACAAAATGAAACATTATATTTTGCAGTTAAATTATTGAAAACCTTTTAATATGACCGATATAAGAATAAGATCATACATTTATGGAGCTGTGATATGATAAACAGTCGGAAACTCACTGTTGTCATAGAGCCGTCTACGACTAAACGCCGAAAAGGAGAGGGTACATATGGTCACAAGAATCACAGGCCTTAATTCCGGTCTTGATGTAGATTCTCTGGTGAAAAAACTAATGGATGCCGAAAAGCAGCCGCTTAATAAATTAAATCAGCAAAAACAGACGCTTGAATGGAAGCGCGATGCTTATCGGGAAATGAATACCCAGATTGCCGACATGTATTCTACTACATTTAATAATATGCTGATGTCCACAAACTGGAATAAAAAAACAGTAACAAGTTCGGATTCCAGTGTCAGCGCGGCGGCCGTCAGTGCTGAGCAAAATATTTCAACGAGTATGTCTGTACAGCAGCTGGCCACGCCGACGACATATAAATCATCGGGTGCCATCAATTTCACTTCAGGTCAGAGCCAAACATTGAAATTCAATGTCACAAATCCGGGTGAAACGAAGCCGACTGAGGTAAACGTCACGATCGCCGCAACCGATACGATTGACGATGTCATTTCTAAACTGAACAGCTCAGGCCTTGGGGTGACGGCTTTAAAAGAGAAAATCTCTAATGGCACGGATTATGTGGACACGATTGCGTTCACTTCCAATAAAACGGGGGAAGGATTTACCCTTGCCGCAGGTGATGACGCAACCAAAAGCTTTCTGAAAGATCAGCTCGGTTTTGCCGTTGATGATGCGACAAATGAACTGACGGCCAATGCCGAAGGGAAAAATGCGAAGTTTACGTTCAACGGGCTTGAAATGACAAAAACGTCCAATAACTTTACGATCAACGGCATCAAATACACGCTGAACAGCGTGACGGACAGCAATAAAACGGTTACGATTAACAGCACGACTGATACGGACGGGATTTTTGACAACATTAAAGATTTCGTTGATAAATACAATACGTTAATTAAAAGCGCAAACGCGAAGGTGACAGAATCAAAATACCGCGATTATAAGCCGCTAACCGATGAACAAAGAGAAGCGATGACCGATAAGCAGATTGAGCAGTGGGAGGCAAAAGCCAAAAGCGGTTTATTACGGAGCGACAGCACGCTGCAGAACGGTTTGGCGGAGATGCGGCTTGATTTGTACTCAACGGTTACGATTGACGGGAAAAAATATCAGCTTGCCGATTTCGGAATTGAGACGTCTGATAGTTATACGGATCAAGGAAAACTTGTTATTAAAGACGAAGCGAAACTGAAACAGAAAATTACCGAGAACCCTTCTCTCGTGGCTAAACTGTTTAATGCAGACAGCCCTGATACAGCGAAAACCAAAAACCCGGAGGAACAGGGGATTGCCCGGAGATTAAAAGACACATTAAACAAAATGCAGACTCAAATTTCAAAACAGGCGGGTACGGAAAGCTCGGTATCAACCAGCTTTGCCATCGGAAAAAGCCTGAATGAAATAGAAACAAATATTTCCAATATGAAAACGAAGCTGGATGATATCGAAACGAGATATTATAAAAAGTTCAGCGCACTGGATACGGCATTGGAGAAATTGAACAGCCAATCTTCATATCTCACGTCAATGTTAGGATCTTCAACATCATAACCTTGGAGGTTTTATAAAAATGGCAATAAATAATCCTTTTGCTGCTTATCAGCAGACATCCGTCTTTACAGCCGCTCCGGAAGAGCTGACCCTTATGCTTTATAACGGCTGCCTGCGATTCATTAAGCTGGCAAGGCAGGCGATGAAGCAAAACAACCTTGAAGCCAAAAATGAAAATATCGTAAAGGCGCAAAACATCATTCAAGAGCTCAGCATCACGTTAAACCGGGAGATTGAGATTTCTGAACAGATGTCATCCATTTATGATTACATCCGCCGCCGGCTGATCGACGCGAACGTGCAGAATAACGGAGAATTTTTAGATGAAGCGGAAAAGCTCGTTACTGAATTTCGCGACACGTGGAAGCAGGCCATGCAGAGTGAACGGAAAAACAGCCATGGCGCGGGCGGCCTTGCCTGATGAACAGCAATGTCTTTTCTTTGTATAACGAAACGAAGAACATGTACGCCGCGCTGAAGGACGCCCCGGAAAGCGACAGTCTTATCAGCAGCGTTACGGCATTTACGGAGAAAAGGGAGGAGATGCTTGCGGGCATAAAGCCGCCTTTTTCCGAAGAAGAAAAAACGCTGCTTCAGCAGGTGGCCGCGATGGACCGCCTGATTACCGGCGAAGTGAAACGGATTCAGGATGGTATCCGAAATGAAATAAAAACGCTTAAGAAAAAACGAATCTACCATGATACGTATTTCAATCCGTATCATCAAACGACAAGTGACGGCCGTTATTACGACAAACGCAAATAGGTGAGTGTTTTGAGAAGTTTGAACGATTACCATTTGGTGTCAGCCTATTACCAGCTTCTTTTTACGATTGATGAGGGGCTTTGCTACCTGTTGGACACGCAGGATGATTTTTTTAAGACGGAGGGCGAGCGGATTTACAACGATTTGATTCAGGCTTTTTTTCATCTCGATTCCTCTCATGCGCTTCTGCTGTCTATCATTGAGTGCCGATGCGTGGAGACGGCGATCCGCTCATTTGACGAGATCTTTCAGGATTTCAGCATGTTAAATGATTATGATTTCCCGTCCGCCCCTTTTCAGGAGTTTTTAAAAACCATCTTTCTGCCGCATTATAAGCTATGGATGGAGCAGACGCACGACTGCATCAAACCGTATGCTCTTCACTAGACCTGCTGCAAGCGGCAGGTCTTTTGCCTGCGTCCTTTGCATATACTTATAATCCTGCCGGAAGCTGCCGGATAAAACCGACACCATTCGTCATCGTTCACCGAATTTACACATTATTTTAACGTTTCAGCAGGGATCAGAAGGGGTAAAAGAGAAATAGTTACATATCCTTAGATAAAGGGAGGCGTTCTTTGATGAACTACAATATCAGAGGAGAAAACATTGAGGTTACACCTGCGTTAAAGGATCATGTGGAGAGAAAAATCGGCAAGCTGGAACGATATTTCGAGCAGAGCGTCAATGCCGATGTGAACGTCAACTTAAAATTCTATAACGATAAGGAATCCAAAGTTGAAGTCACCATTCCGATGACTGATCTGGCGCTTCGTTCTGAAGTGCATAACGAGGATATGTACAATGCAATTGATCTCGCAACAAACAAGCTGGAACGTCAAATCCGAAAGCATAAAACAAAAGTCAACCGAAAATTCCGCGAGCAGGGTCTTCCGAAACATTATTTCGAGAACGGCAGCGCTGCTGATACGGGCGTAGCGGTTCAGGACGAAATTGAAGATGACAGCCCGGAAATTGTCCGTCAAAAGCGTTTTAATTTAAAACCGATGGATAATGAAGAAGCGATTCTCCAAATGAATATGCTCGGACATAATTTCTTCGTATTCACCAACGCGGAGACGAATCTCACAAATGTCGTTTACCGCAGAAATGACGGCAAATACGGATTAATTGAACCGACTGAATAAACCCATCCAGCCTTCCGTGAACGCGCGGAAGGTTTTTCTCTATCTTTATCTGCAAATTCTTTGGAAATAGCAAAAGGTATGTTATGATAATGAGAGGTATACATGGACAGAAAATTATCATTTATTCCATGCAAAATCTGCATGTGAACATAGAGGAGCGTTATAGATGCTTGGGATTTTAAATAAAATGTTTGATCCGACCAAACGTGCGCTGAACAAATACGAAAAAATAGCAAATGACATTGATGCCGTAAGAGGAGATTATGAAAATCTTTCTGACGAGGCGCTTAAACATAAAACGGCAGAATTTAAAGAGCGGCTTGAAAAAGGAGAAACGACGGATGACCTTCTTGTCGAAGCGTTTGCCGTCGTTCGTGAAGCTTCCCGCCGCGTAACCGGCATGTTCCCGTTTAAAGTGCAGCTCATGGGGGGCATAGCCCTTCATGAGGGGAACATTTCCGAAATGAAAACAGGGGAAGGGAAAACGCTGACGTCTACGCTTCCCGTGTATTTAAATGCCTTGACGGGAAAAGGCGTTCACGTCGTAACGGTCAACGAATATCTGGCAAGCCGTGATGCCCAGCAAATGGGAGAAATCTTTGCGTTTCTCGGGCTTACAGTCGGCCTGAACCTGAATTCAATGTCAAAAGACGAAAAACGCGAAGCTTACGCTGCCGATATCACGTATTCAACGAACAATGAACTCGGCTTTGATTATTTGCGTGACAACATGGTGCTCTATAAAGAACAAATGGTGCAGCGCCCGCTTCATTTTGCCGTTATTGATGAAGTCGATTCAATTTTAGTCGATGAAGCGAGAACGCCATTGATTATTTCCGGACAAGCTCAGAAGTCCACAAAACTGTACGTGCAGGCAAATGCGTTTGTCCGCACACTCAAGAAAGATCAGGATTATACGTATGACGTCAAAACGAAAGGCGTTCAGCTGACGGAAGAAGGAATGACGAAGGCTGAAAAAACGTTCGGCATCGACAACCTGTTTGATGTCAAAAACGTGGCCTTGAACCACCATATCAACCAGGCTTTAAAAGCCCATGCGGCGATGCAGAAAGACGTGGATTATGTTGTTGAGGACGGCCAGGTCGTCATCGTTGATTCCTTCACCGGCCGTCTGATGAAAGGACGCCGCTACAGCGAAGGTCTTCACCAGGCAATTGAGGCGAAAGAAGGCCTGGAGATTCAAAATGAAAGCATGACATTGGCGACGATTACGTTCCAAAACTATTTCCGTATGTACGAAAAGCTGGCCGGTATGACCGGTACCGCAAAAACGGAAGAGGAAGAATTCCGCAATATTTATAACATGCAGGTTGTATCTATCCCGACCAACCAGCCGGTCATCCGTGACGACCGTCCGGACTTGATCTACCGCTCAATGGAAGGAAAATTCAAGGCGGTGGCGGAGGATGTCGCCCAGCGCTACATGACCGGACAGCCGGTTCTTGTCGGTACGGTTGCCGTTGAAACGTCTGAATTGATTTCTAAACTTCTGAAAAACAAAGGGATTCCGCATCAGGTGCTGAATGCCAAAAACCATGAGCGTGAAGCTCAGATTATTGAAGAAGCGGGACAAAAAGGCGCTGTCACGATTGCGACCAACATGGCGGGACGCGGAACCGACATTAAACTCGGCGAAGGCGTAAAAGAGCTTGGCGGCCTCGCAGTCGTCGGTACGGAACGCCACGAATCCCGCCGGATTGACAATCAGCTCCGCGGACGTTCAGGACGTCAGGGAGACCCGGGCATCACACAATTTTATCTTTCAATGGAAGATGAATTGATGCGCCGTTTCGGAGCTGAACGGACGATGGCGATGCTTGACCGGTTCGGTATGGATGACTCCACGCCGATTCAGAGCAAAATGGTGTCACGCGCCGTGGAATCATCTCAAAAACGTGTCGAAGGAAACAACTTTGATTCACGTAAACAGCTTCTTCAATATGACGACGTGCTCCGTCAGCAGCGCGAAGTCATTTACAAGCAGCGTTTTGAAGTCATTGACTCTGAAAACCTGCGTGACATTGTGGAAGGCATGATCAAGTCTTCACTGGAGCGTGCGATTGCCGCTTATACGCCGAAAGAGGAGCTTCCGGAAGAATGGAATCTTGACGGCCTCGTGGAGCTGGTGAATTCAACGTATCTTGATGAAGGCGCGCTTGAAAAGAGCGATATCTTCGGAAAAGAACCGGATGAAATGCATGAGATGATCATGGACCGCATCATGACGAAATATAATGAAAAAGAAGAGAATTTCGGCACAGAGCAGATGCGTGAATTTGAAAAAGTCATCGTATTGCGTGCTGTTGATTCAAAATGGATGGATCATATTGATGCGATGGATCAGCTGCGTCAAGGGATTCACCTCCGCGCTTATGCGCAGACAAATCCGCTGCGTGAATATCAAATGGAAGGCTTCGCAATGTTTGAGCACATGATTGAGTCCATTGAGGACGAAGTTGCGAAATTCGTCATGAAGGCCGAGATTGAAAGCAATCTGGAACGCGAAGAAGTTGTTCAGGGCCAAACGACGGCTCATCAGCCGCAGGACGGCGATGAGGCCAAACAAGCGAAAAAAGCGCCGGTGCGCAAAGTTGTGGATATCGGACGCAACGCGCCTTGCCATTGCGGCAGCGGAAAAAAATATAAAAATTGCTGCGGCCGGACAGAATAGTCTCGACTGTATGAAGCGAACATGACCGGGTCTGCGTCTTATGACGCCCCGGATCTTTTAATGAGGTGAATGGAATGGAATTATCAGAAATCAGGGCAGAGCTCGAAAATATGGCTTCTCGTTTAGCGGACTTCAGGGGGTCTCTTTGACCTCGAATCAAAGGAAGCCCGCATTGCAGAATTAGATGAAAAGATGGCGGAACCGGAATTCTGGAATGACCAGCAGAAGGCCCAAACCGTCATTAACGAAGCGAACGGTCTGAAGGAATACGTGAACTCCTATCATCAGCTGAGCGAGTCTCACGAAGAGCTGCAAATGACACATGATCTTTTAAAAGAAGAACCTGACCAGGACCTTCAGCAAGAGCTTGAAAAAGAGCTGAAGTCATTAACGAAGGAATTGAATGAATTTGAGCTTCAGCTGCTGCTCAGTGAACCATATGACAAAAATAACGCGATTTTAGAACTTCATCCGGGGGCCGGCGGTACGGAATCCCAGGACTGGGGTTCCATGCTGCTCAGAATGTATACCCGCTGGGCGGAAAGACACGGTTTCAAAGTTGAAACGCTTGATTATCTCCCGGGAGATGAAGCAGGAATTAAGTCAGTCACACTGCTTATTAAAGGCCACAATGCATACGGCTATTTAAAAGCGGAAAAAGGCGTACACCGCCTCGTGCGGATTTCTCCATTTGATTCATCAGGCCGCCGCCACACGTCATTTGTGTCATGTGAAGTCATGCCTGAATTCAATGAAGAAATCGACATTGATATTCGGACCGAAGATATTAAAGTTGATACGTACCGTGCGAGCGGTGCCGGGGGACAGCACGTCAATACGACTGATTCAGCCGTTCGGATCACCCACCTGCCGACAAATGTAGTCGTCACGTGCCAGACGGAACGTTCACAAATCAAAAACCGCGACCGGGCGATGAAAATGCTCAAAGCGAAGCTGTATCAGCGCAGAATTGAAGAACAGCAGGCGGAGCTTGACGAAATCCGCGGTGAACAGAAAGAAATCGGCTGGGGCAGCCAAATCCGCTCGTACGTCTTCCATCCGTACTCCATGGTGAAAGACCACCGCACCAATACGGAAATGGGGAACGTGCAGGCGGTTATGGACGGAGATATCGATATCTTCATTGACGCCTATTTACGTTCTAAACTGTCGTAATCCGGGAACACACCTGCCTGTGGCAAGGTGTGTTTTTTTATCCGTTCTCTTTTTCCATTTTTCACAACAGCGCTTTAGCAAATTAATACGGTATTTGGCTGTTATTTACTTCTAAGCCGGGAAGACTTAAAATGCTATCGAGAGAAAATCGGAGAACGGAGGATTTTGCATGGATGTGAATCACAATAAGCCGCTCCGTCTGATCAAAGATTATATATACATCATGATCGGCGCGGCGATTACGGGGGTCGTGTTTAACGTATTTTTGCTGCCGAACCGTATAGCAGCGGGGGGAGTAAGCGGGATCAGCACCATTTTAGAAACGTTTGGTTTTGAACCGGCTTACGTGCAGTGGATTATTAACATCCCTTTGTTTATCGCCGGAGTGATTATTCTCGGCGGGAAGTTCGGAATGAAGACACTGGTCGGTTCCATCGTTCTGCCGCTCGCTGTCTATTTAACAAGAGATCTGCCTGCCGCGACGACCCATGAACTGCTGGCGGCGATTTTCGGAGGCGTCGGGATCGGAACGGGAATCGGCATCGTGTATCTCGGCAAAGGCTCCACGGGGGGAACGGCTCTGGCGGGGCAGATCATTCACAAATACACGGGACTGTCGCTGGGAACGTGCCTTGCCATCATGGACGGATTAATTGTGCTGAGCGCGATGCTCGTTTTCGGAGTGGAGCAGGGACTGTATGCGATGCTCGGGGTATTTATTTCAAGCAAAACGATTGATGTCGTGCAGGTCGGGTTCAACCGCTCCAAAATGGCTTTAATCATTACGCAGCATGAAGAAGCCGTCAGGTCGGCTGTGTTTAAAGAAATCGACAGGGGTGTGACGAAGATTTCCGCAGTCGGCGGGTATACGGAACATGACCGGCCGATCTTAATGTGTGTCGTCGGCCAGACCGAATTCACAAAACTGAAACAAATCGTCAAACAAATTGATGAGTCAGCCTTTGTCATTGTCGCAGACGCAAGCGAGGTGCTCGGCGAGGGTTTCAAACGCGCGTAAACGGGGTTATAATAGCGAAGGGGTGCATCTTACATATGAAATCAAAATGGGCGCTGCTGGCGCTGGTTCTGACCATGTCCGTCCTGCTGGCGGCATGCGGCGGTTCCAATGAATCGAAAAAAGAAAGCTCTGACAGCTCAGGCGGATCAAAAGCATCTGCGTCAGCGGGAGAAGAGCTTTATCAGCAAAGCTGTATCGGCTGTCACGGAAAAGACTTAGAAGGCGGCGGAGGTCCGAATTTACAGGAAGTCGGCGGGAAGTATGATGAAGCTAAAATTGAAAGCATCATTAAAAACGGACGCGGCAATATGCCGAGCCATCTTGTAAATGATGAGGAAGCCGCGAAGATCGCAAAATGGCTGTCACAGAAAAAATAACAGAAAAACCTTGCCTGTTATAGGGGCAAGGTTTTTTCACGGTCTGGGAATGAAAAGAAACTGTAATAGTAATATGTCTAAATTTGACGTATAATGAAGTGTACTGAGGAAAAGGAACTTTCAGATTTTTCATCTGTTTCCTGGTAAATCGGCCATAAACCGCAGTATTTTTACGAACTCTATGGCTGCAAGACATAATTAAAAGATTAGGTGATTTCATGATAGAGATGAAAGAAGTATATAAATCCTATCCGAACGGTGTAAAAGCGATTAACGGGCTGTCAGTCATGATTCATCCCGGAGAATTTGTATATGTCGTAGGACCGAGCGGAGCCGGTAAATCTACTTTTATTAAAATGATTTACAGAGAAGAAAAACCGACAAAAGGGCAAATATTGATTAATCATAAAGATCTCGCGTCTGTGAAAGAAAAAGAGATTCCTTTCGTGCGGCGTAAAATAGGTGTTGTTTTCCAAGATTTCAAACTTCTTCCGAAACTGACGGTATTTGAAAACGTCGCGTTCGCGCTTGAGGTTATCGGAGAGCAGCAGTCAGTCATTAAAAAACGCGTGCTCGAAGTGCTCGATCTTGTGCAGCTGAAGCATAAAGCGCGGCAGTTTCCCGACCAGCTTTCCGGAGGAGAACAGCAGCGTGTTTCCATCGCAAGATCCATCGTCAACAATCCTGACGTCGTGATAGCTGACGAACCGACGGGCAACCTGGATCCGGTAACATCATGGGAAGTCATGAAGACGCTGGAAGAGATTAATAACCGCGGAACGACCGTCGTGATGGCGACACACAATAAAGAAATAGTAAACACCATGAAGAAACGGGTCATCGCGATCGAAGACGGAATTATTGTGCGTGATGAGTCAAGAGGGGAGTATGGTTCTTATGATTAAAATTCTCGGGCGCCATTTGCGTGAGAGTTTTAAATCTCTCGGAAGAAACACATGGATGACATTTGCATCCATCAGTGCCGTTACCGTTACATTGATTTTGGTCGGCGTGTTTTTAGTCATTATGCTGAATTTAAACAACATGGCTAAAAATGCTGAAAAAGAAGTGGAAATTAAAGTATTAATCGATCTGACGTCCAATAAGAAAACGCAGGATACGCTGCAGAATGAGATAAAAGACATCTCGGGAATCCAAAGCGTAGAGTTTTCATCTAAAGATAAAGAGCTTGATCAATTGGTCAAAAGCTTCGGTGACAGCGGAAAGGCCATGAAAATGCAAGATCAGGAAAACCCGCTGAACAACGCGTTTATCGTCAAAACGACAGATCCGCATGATACGCCGAAAGTCGCGAAAAAAATTGAGAAGCTTGATCATGTGTATAAAGTGACATACGGGAAAGAAGAAGTCAGCCGTCTGTTTAAGATCGTCGGGGTGTCACGCAACATCGGGATTGCGTTAATCATCGGCCTTCTGTTCACGGCGATGTTCTTAATTTCAAATACGATTAAAATCACGATTTTCGCCAGAAGAAAAGAGATTGAAATCATGAAGCTTGTCGGTGCGACAAACTGGTTTATCCGCTGGCCGTTCTTCCTGGAAGGGCTGCTGCTGGGGGTATTCGGTTCTATCATACCGATCGCTCTCGTGCTGAGTACGTACCAGTCGATGGTTGCTTGGGTGGCCCCGAAAGTTCAGGGATCATTTGTTTCACTTCTGCCGTACAGTCCGTTTGTGTTCCAAGTATCACTTGTGCTCATTCTGATCGGCGCGGTTATCGGAGTATGGGGAAGTCTGACTTCCATCCGGAAATTCCTTCGTGTATAAATACAAAAGCCAGTCTGATATAGACTGGCTTTTTTTAATGGTTTCGTTACTGAATGACGGGCAGGGCCGGTGATCCGGGCTTTAATGTAAAGTCATAAGACGATTCGTCACGGTACATCGGGTCCGCATAAATGGAATCCGAATCGTTTGCCGTTCCTTTTTGGTACGCTGTGAATGAATCATATTCTGTGTTCTTCCAATTCCAAATACCGTCTTTTCCGGCTTCTTTGTGATAGACGTTATGATTAACGGTATTGCCTTCGTTTTTCGTATAATCATTTGCGATAAAAATCCGTGAACCGCTTGCCGTCATGATGTTTTTTTCGATCGTGTTCCCTTTTGTGCCGTACTGCAGCAGCAGCTGGCCGCCGTCAAGGTCCTTCGTGTCATTTCGATACATAATGTTATGAGCGATCACCGAATTGATGGTGCCGCCGCGTTTCGTGTCATAGCCTCCGATTGAAATACCGGTGTAAGCATTGCCGTACACCTTGTTATCCGTAATCCGGATATCTTGTGCGTATTTCCCTTTATGTTCGGAAGTGGCTTCAATGCCGAGGTCATTGTTGTAAACGGTGTTCTTCTTAATGTCCACATGTTCTGCGCCGTCAACGTAAATACCGCCCGCTGAATATTCATCTCCGTAAGCGGGATTTCCGTAAGAAGAGTTATGGCTCACCGTATTGTTTTCAATGACGCCGTTTCGCGCATAGTCGTTTTGCTTGGACGTTCCTTCGTATCCGATCACGTCAATCCCGATATTGTTATTGTCCCGAATGGTATTGCCGGCGATCTTAAATCCGTCAACATTCCCGTTCAGCACGACCGCTTCGCTTGCGCCGAGCGTCAGTTTTTCAACCGTATTATTTGTGATGCTGATATCCTTCATGGCGCCTGTGCCGTAAAACGCGATGCCGTGTGCATTTCCCTCATCAGCCGTGGTTTTAATGTTTCGGATATGGTTGCCGTCAATGTTGATATGACTGCTCGATCCGGTGACATAGATTCCCATGGCTGTCGCATCTTCTGATGATACGGAGAGATTCTCAAGCGTAACGCCGTGAATGGTGATGTACTGTTTATTGCGGATTTGAATTAACGGAGTTTCAGAATCGCTTTTTGGCGCAGATTTGCCGCTGATTGAGACATGCTCATTCTGATAGTTCCGAAATGTAATCGGCTTTTCGGCCGTGCCGCTGTGCTTTACTTCAAACGTTTCATCGTACGTCCCTTCCCGAATCAATACGGTTGTTCCGGCCTCTGCCTTTTCAGCCGCATGTTTTAATGTGCGGAACGGCTTTTCTTTCGTTCCTTCATTTTGGTCGCTGCCTGCGGGAGAAACATACAAGGCGTCCGTCTGCGTTTTTTCATTGGCCTCTGTTTTTGGCCAGACAAAGGCGGTAATGCCTGCGGCCAGAACCGCCGCGGATAAAATCGATAATTTTATTTTCATATCGCATTCTCCTGTATATTTAATGAATTGCATACAAAATATTATACGTTACCCATATATATGAAACAATCTCGCATTTTCATTTTTTTGTTGCCGTTACATGAATTCTTTGCAATTTACACATACTATCTCCAGGTTTTCGTAAAAGGACTAAGAGGAGGTAAACGATGAAGCAGAAAATGATCGCAGTGATAGCGGCCGTCAGCATCATGTGCGGCGGAGCTCATATTGCCGGGGCAGTACAGACGAATTCATCAGACGCAGAAAGAAGCCGGGCAATGGAAAAAATCGAAAAAGCATATGAGCTGATCTCGAACGAATACGTGGAAAATGTAGATAAAGAAAAGCTTCTTGAAGGAGCGATTCAGGGGATGCTGTCTACATTAAACGACCCTTATTCCGTTTATATGGACAAGCAGACCGCCAAGCAGTTTTCCGATTCTCTTGATTCTTCTTTCGAAGGGATCGGCGCTGAAGTCGGTATGGAGGACAATAAAATCATTATCGTATCACCGTTTAAGCAATCTCCGGCGGAAAAAGCGGGACTCAAGCCGAATGATGAAATCATCAGCATAAACGGTGAGTCAATGAACGGAAAAGGTTTAAACGAAGCCGTGCTGAAAATCAGAGGAAAAAAAGGATCGAAGGTTTCTATTAAAATACAGCGTCCGGGTACTGATAAACAGCTGTCATTCCGGATTAAAAGAGCGGAAATCCCGCTTGAAACCGTATTTGCTTCCCGCAAAGAATCAGGCGGTCATCATGTCGGCTACATCGGAATATCGACATTTTCCGAGCATACCGCCCAGGACTTCGCCGCGGCGCTGAAAAAGCTTGAAAAACAAGGGATTGACGGTCTCGTCCTTGATGTAAGAGGGAATCCCGGCGGCTACCTTCAAAGCGTCGAACAAATTTTAAAGCATTTCATCACAAAAGACATGCCGTATATCCAAATTGCGGAGCGTAACGGCGATAAAAAACAATATTTCTCAACCTTAAAACATAAGAAGCCGTATCCCGTCAATGTCATCACGGATAAAGGAAGCGCCTCCGCTTCAGAAATTCTTGCGGGTGCGTTAAAAGAAGCGGGACATTATGACGTTGTCGGTGACACTTCTTTCGGTAAAGGAACGGTTCAGCAGGCCGTGCCTATGGGAGACGGGAGCAACATTAAATTGACGCTTTACAAATGGCTGACACCGAAAGGCAATTGGATTCACAAAAAAGGCATTGCTCCGACAATCGCCGTGAGCCAGCCGGATTATTTTGCGGCGGGACCGCTTCAGCTGAAACAGCCGCTTCAGCCTGATATGAACAGCGCGGATGTCAAACACGCCCAAATCCTGCTGAAAGGCCTAGGCTTCGACCCGGGCAGAGCAGACGGCTATTTCAGCAAAACAATGAAAAAAGCCGTTCTGGCATTTCAAGACCGGTACAAGCTTGATAAAACAGCAGTCATTGATAAAAAGACAGCGGAAAAAATGAATCAGCTGATGAATGAAAAGAAATCTGACGAAAAAAATGATTTACAGCTGCAAATGGCGTTAAAATCATTATTTGTAAAATAAATGAAAAGGAGGCGTTTTTACGTCTCCTGTTTCTTTTGTCATACTCTAAAAATGAACTAAAAGACATATAATTATGTCGGTTTTGACAAGATATTAAAAAAATTTTCACATTTAAACATTTATAAAGGACAAACATTACCCGATATTTATAGAGAAGAGAGACTTTATGCCGAGTTAATATGTATTCAAAATGAAACTTTTGAAAGTTGCCTCAGTCAGTTTTAATTCTTACAATAAAAGAAGGTTCTAATAGAGAACAGTTTTAGTTTGGCAGCTGCATTTCAGTATCGAAAGCAGAAGTGTTTGCGGCGCTTCAGCACGGCAGCTGTAATCACCCGTGCTTATCTGGATAAAAAAATGGGGGTTCACAATTGAAGAGGGCAAGTATTGTGCGTGAAAAGAAATATTATGAATTAGTGGAACAACTAAAAGACAGAACAAAAGACGTCACATTTTCATCAACAAAAGCACTAAGTCTTCTTATGCTGTTCAGCAGATACCTGGTCAATTACACAAATGTTGAATGCGTTCACGAAATCAATGAAGAGTGTGCGAAGCATTATTTCACTTACTTAATGAAAAACCATAAACGTTTAGGAATCAATCTGACGGATATTAAGCGGTCCATGCTTCTGATCAGCGGCGTGATCGAGGTGGAGGTTGACCACTATCTGAAAGATTTCTCTCTCTCAAATGTAACGCTGTGGATGACGGAAGAGAGATAGACGTTTGAGATATTCAAGCCAATGATTATTTGGTAGAATAGAATTAAAATGTTTGGCTTGAGGCGGTGAAAGCAGTGTCTGTTCAATGGGGAATTGAACTTCTGAAAAGTATCGGTCTGTTTTTTTTGCACCCGATGTTCTGGTTTTTTATCATCATAAGTCTCGCATGCGGATATTTGCGGATCAAACGTGAACGCCATACGTTTCATACAAAAATCGCGGATATGTATGACGAGCTTATCTTTACATACATAAAAGGACTTATACCGGGTATTCTTCTCTCCATATTATTTTTTGGACTGGGAATTTCGATTCCATTCGGTCTTCTCGGCATAATCGCGGCCGTGACGGCTTTGGCTTCGCTGACGTTCCGTATGAATTGGCTGTCATCAGCTTATATTGTCAGCGCCGGCATGTTCATTGCGTTTCTCCTTCAGTATACCCACACAGTGCCGTTTGCGGATCGGTTTCCGCAGGCATTCGGCGTGAATTGGGCATCGGCGGCCGTGTTTATGGGCCTTTTGATTATCACGGAGGGAGCGGCTGCCTGCCGTTCAGCGCATCTGAAAACATCTCCGGCGCTTGTCGTCAGCAGCAGAGGCCTGCCCATCGGCCGACAATTGGCGAATCGCGCATGGCTGCTTCCGCTTTTCTTATTGGTGCCGGGCAGCGGGCTTGAGTCACACCTTTCTTGGTGGCCTGTCTTTACCGTGCCGGGCGGCTCTTTCCATTTGATCTGGATTCCTTATATCGCCGGCTTCGGACAGCGTGTGCAGGGGTCACTTCCGGAAGTCAGCATAAGGATAACGGCGAAACGTGTCATGATTCTCGGGGTTATCGTGACCGCATTCGGGGCAGCTGCCCTTTGGTGGACTCCGCTTGCCGGAGCTGCCGCTTGTATTGCGGTGCTCGGACGCCTGTTTTTATCATTGAGACAGCGGCTGAACGATAACGCGGCTCCGTTTTATTTCTCTAAGCGGGATCAGGGCTTAATGGTGCTCGGCATCATTCCGAATACACCTGCGGACGATCTTGAGCTGAAGATCGGTGAGATTATTACGAAAGTAAACGGCATCCCCGTGAAGCATGTGTCGGATTTTTATGAAGCACTTCAAAAAAACCGCGCATTTGTAAAAATGGAGATCATCGGCCTGAACGGTGAGATCCGGTTTGATCAGCGCGCGTCCTATGAAGGCGAACACCATGAATTAGGTATTTTATTCGTGCAGGATGAACACGAGCACGAAGAAATGACAGCATTATAATGTGATTTTTCATAATTATTCGGAATAGTTTCAAGAACTCCTAAACTAGATTTCAAAATAAAACAGCTAAGAAAATTATATTTTCTTAGCTGTTTTATTTTGAAATAATAAAAAAATAAATGAAGGAGAGGTATGGCCTATTGGAAAGGTTATTGCTAACTCCAAAACCTTTAGAAGATGAATCTTTAGCAGGATATATATTAAGAATAACTGATTATAATGGTTATGTTGGATAGGGGGAGTACATTATAAAAAAGCTTTTACTTAAGAGATTGCCGTTGATCTCACTTGGAGTTATAGCTTATATACTGACAAAATACGCGCAGAACCATCAGGATTGGGCGGAGAAATACAGTAGGTCTGTATATCCGTTATTGTCAAAAACAGTAGGACTTGTACCTTCTTGGGTCACATTTTCTGTTAGTGAATGGCTCGTCGTGTTGGTTGTGTTACTATTTCTATTTTATATCGTTTATTATGTGCGCAAGGTCATCATGAGTAAAGGTGCACGTAGGATGGTAGTTTATCGTGGTGCTCTAGGAATCGTTACGATCTGTAGCGTGATATATTTTTGTTATACTATTTTGGGTGGAATAAACTATTACAGATATTCTTTTTTGTCTTATACCGAATATAAAGAAGAGAACTACAGCAAGGAGGAACTGGTCAAATTGAGTAAGTCGCTTGCCGTTGAAATGGAATTGGCAAGGGAAAAGTTAGCGGATACTGATCTTTTGGCTCATGTACCAGAGGTTTTTGATTATTATGCACAACACGCAGTGTTCTCGATGCAAATGTTATCAAAGAAATATCCTGTTTTGGAGCATTCATATTCAACACCAAAACCAGTGGTGATGTCAAAACTAATGTCGCATGCAGGGATACATGGTATTTTTGTCCCTTTTACTTATGAATCCAATATCAATGTTAATGTGCCAGTTTTTTTGGTGCCTGCTACTATGGCGCATGAATTGGCACATCAGAGTGGTTTCATGCATGAGGATGAGGCTAATTTTATAGCTTATCTGGCATGTAAGCAGCAGGATGATCCAATGATACTATACAGTGGTTTATTTCTGGCATTTGATTATTCTATATCTGAGCTAAAGAAAGTGGATCCAGATAAGGCGTCTGATATAATGTCCAGTCTGTCCAAAGCGGTGCGGCATGATATAGAACAAAATGAGCAGTACCGGGATAAGTATGAGGGTGTTATTTCAAGTATTTCAAGAAATGTAAATGACGTATATCTGAAGGCAAATAATCAGACAGACGGTTTGAATAGCTATAGTGATATGGTGAATTTGTTGCTGGCAGAGCAGCGAGAGATAGAGAAGTACAATTAAATGTATCTTGAATGCTTATAGGTTTATATAGTAATGATAGTGGGCTCAAGTTGAACATAGGAGTGAGTGAAATAAATAAAATAAAAGTATTTCCTATTCCATATGCTGGAGCGTCGGTAAATGCATATTATGAATGGAAAAAACTACTGCCGGATAGATATGAATTGTGTATATGTGAATTGGCTGGAAGAGGAACTCGATTCACAGAGCCTTGTTACCAGTCTGTTGGTGAAGCAAGTGAAGATATCGCCAAAAGAATAAGTGAACAATTAGAATATGACGATGAATATGTTATATTTGGACACAGCATGGGAGCCTTATTGACTTATGAGATATATTATAAACTTAAGCAAATGGGAACTAAGGAACCAAGGCATCTGTTTTTTTCTGGGCGAGATGCTCCACATATTTTTGAAAAGAGAGAAGACATTGAAAATATGACTAATGAAACTTTCTTGACAAAGGTGGAACAATATGGGGGAATACCAGAGGAGTTTTATACAAAAGAGATTATGGATATGTTTCTTCCGATTTTGCGAGCAGATTTTATAATTTTGGACAATTATAAGTTTCAGCCCAAAGCAGAAAAAATAAGTTGTGGAGTAAGCGTTTTTTATGCGGATAGCGATTTTTCGACTCATATCAATGAAATGCATAAATGGAGTGAAGTTGTTGAAGGGAATGTGAAATTTCATAAGTTTAAAGGAGAACATTTTTTTTTGAATCGGTATCCTAATGATATTGTAAATACTATTGTTAAAGATACAGAGACTTATTCTTGTTCATGAGAGATTCCTCGTTTCGTCAATGTTGGTGTGGTAACTTACATTGTACAAGAGGAATCTCTCTTTCGCATTCATTTTTTGGTAGAATTTAGATAATCGACAGACGTGTTATTATATAAATCTAAAAAGATTTTGGTTTAGACTTTCTTTTCTTTGTACAGTTTGAATGTGTTTTGAAATATTATATTTAAAATAAATTTTATCAGTCTGAGAATCCTTCAATGATTGTTACTTAATTTTGCTTAATTATAAAAGTAATATTCAATAATTGTTTTAGGTAGGTTTTAGTAAGGAGAATTATGAAAAAAATTAAGAAAAAACATTGGAAATAATAAGCTTTCAGTTTTAAGCCTGGTGCCGCTAACAACACGGCGGCCGGGCTTTTTTTACGGCCGGATTACGATGTCAGCGCCGAACTTGATCGGAACTCTCAGCCATTTACATTCCCCTTTTCTCTTGTAAATAAAAAGATTCTAAAACTAGAAAAGGTTCCGGAAAGCAGATGCTTACGGAACCTTTTTCGTTATGCCGAATGGCTTTTTTTCGTCTGAACGGTTTCCCTGGACTTGATACCAAGTGATACGAACAAGCCGATCACAGAAACTCCGATCAATATGATAAACAGAATATGAAACCCGGAGATTAAACCGATCAGCGCTGAAGAAATAATGCTTCCGAAATAACGGAAGGTGGAAAAAATCCCGGATGCGATGCCGGACATGCCCGGTTCTACCGTCGCAAGAGAAGATACCTGCATGCTCGTCAGCCCCGCACCTGACGCGATGCCTCCGACAATAAGCGATGCCATAAGAAACGGAACGGAATGGGAATAAACCAAAAGCAGAAATAAGAGATTGGCTACAGCCATCAGCCCGAAGGACAGAAAAATCATTCTTCGCGCGCCCCATTTCTGATGCAGCTGAGCTCCGCCCCAGTTGCTGGCGGACATGAAAACAGAAAAGACTGACAGCGCCATGCCGCTGTGCGACGTATTCATGCTGAAGTGGCCGGTCATAAAGAGCGGCATAATCAATAACACGGCGTACATCATTAAATTGCTTAACAGAACCGACAGATTGGCGCTCGTAAAGGTCGTGTTTTTAAACAGATCAAAATCAATAATCGGATGTTTCGTGCGCAGCTCCCGCCTGAAAAATAGCGGAACAAATACGAGAATGAGCAGCGCGTACACCCAATAGCCCAAAGAGCTTTCATTTTTCGTCAGAAGAATTATAGATACAATGCTTCCGGCAAGCAAAACGGACCCGATGATATCAAGCGGAGCGTCAGACGTTTCTTCTTTATATTTAGGAAACATCACTAATGCCGTCACGAGTGCGATCGCAAGAAACGGAATGTTGACCCAAAAGATCGAATGCCAGCTGAAGCTCTCAATTAAAAGAGAGCCGATAAACGGACCGAGAGCCGCGCCCAGCCCGGCACCGAGGCCGAAAAAGCCGAATACTTTCGGAAGCCGTTTTTCAGACACGACATGGCGGATGATGGCGATGCTGTTTGGCGTAAGCAAAGCGCCGCCGGCAGCCTGAAGCGCCCGGAAGAAAATCAATAAGAAAAGACTTGGCGAGAGGGCGCACCCCAATGATGCGATGAGAAAAAGGCCGACGCCCCATAAATACATTTTTTTGTTTCCGTACATATCACCGAGTTTGCCGGCAATGGGCTGTGTCACGGCCATCACGATTAAATACACGGTCACTACCCATGTGATGCTGGCAATTGATTCGCTGAATGAGCGGGAAATGGATGAAAGGGCGACTGCAATCATCGTAGAATTGATGGGAACGAGTATGGCTCCCAGCAAAAGCGAAACGATCAGCGCCCATTCTTTCTTTGAACCCATCCTTCATCCTCCTTGGGGCCGGAAAATGACCGGCCGGTAATGCCTTTCATGAAAATCTCAGTGCTGTGTTTCAGCATCGTTTCCTCAGAGAGTGTAATGACTCTTTTCCCCAGCTGCAGCCGGTGTATAAAATAACCGAAAATCATCGTCATAAAGACGTCTGCATTAGCTTCTTCGCTGCCGGGGCTTATCATATTTTTCTTTGTCAGCTCCTTAAAGTAAACGATTAAATGCTTTTTCACGGATTGCGGATATACGACAATATCCTGCAGGACGTCTTCGAACAGTTCCGGTTCGCGCAGGCAGATGCGGAACACTTCTTTTTTTTGTTCCAATTGCTGCAGAAGGGTCGCGGCGAAATGAAGAAGATCCTCATACAGATCGCCTTCCGCCTTGGTGATCATGCTTTCCGGAGCCGGCGTCTGCTGTTCAATCATGGCTTTCATTAATCCTTGTTTGTTTTTAAAATTACGGAAAATCGTTGCTTCGCTTACTTTTGCTTTTTCTGCGATTTCTTTTGTTGTCGCTGCGCGGTATCCTTTTTGGATGATCAGATTCATCGCGGCGTCAATAATTCTCTTGTTCGTCGTTCTCAACATGTTTCACCTCGCGTAAATACTGGCAGGACAAGTATACACCCGCCCTGCCCGTCAATAAAGAGGGAAACCTAGCATGAAGCGCGTTTGACAATCGTAATCTTGCCGTTTGTCCCGTCCACCGTGACGATATCTCCGTCGTTGAGCCTGTCAGTCGCGGCACGTGTGCCGAGAACGGCCGGGAGCCCGTATTCTCTCGCGATGATCGCCGCATGTGACAGGATGCCGCCCGTGTCCGTAATGACGGCCTTTGCATCCTGGAACAGACTGGTCCACAGCGGTGTCGTCATTTTGCAGACAAGCACGTCTCCTGTTGAAAAACGGGAAAATTCACTTGCGTCACGAATGACTTTCACCGGGCCGCTTGCGATTCCGCTTGACGCCGCAAGTCCGTAAATTTGATGTTCAGTGTTTTTTTCATCTTCTGTGATGGAGCCGGTAATCTGTTCAGCCGTTTTCAGCTGTTCCGAAGTCGGAGTCCCGAGATAAGCGGGGGCTTCAAGCAATTGATATTGCTGGAAGAGCTGTTTTCGTTCAGCGGCTTTTTCCTGCATCGGAACCGGCGACACGAGCGCTTTCTCGACTTCATCGCTGTATAAGTACCACATATCCTCCCGATCATCGATTACGCCTTGTTTTTGAAGCAGCTCGCCGATTTTCAGAAGGCAAAGGCGCGCTTTGGCGTCCAGCATCGCATCAATATAAAAATGGTGATCATCTTTGATGACGGATGAAGACAATGTCCACTGATAATAGCGGTCAAACGTCTCCCGAAAGCCGTCATCTTCAATTCTATCCATAAAGTCGGCGTAGAGCTGTTTTCGTTTTTCTATCGTTTTATGAAACTCACTGTCAAAATCGTATCCGTTCCGGACATAGTTCTGAATGTTGGCCAAAGCGAAATAAGGGTTTTCCGCCCAAGTTTCTTCAATCAGATCATGACTTTTCACGGATCTCCAGCCGTATTCCTGTAAAAATTCACTGACTTGTTCGAGAAAGCGTTTTCCCTCATTTGATTGCAGAAGCGTCTGATGCAGCTCATCGGCATGAGAAACCGTAAAGACGCGCCGCAGCTCAGGGCTGTCTTTTACTTGTCCGGAAAGCAGCCAGAGCTGTCTGTCGGTCTCCAATGACTTATTCATGACGCCGGCCAGCATTTCATACAGAAGGGAGGTGTTTTCTTTCTCAACCTGTCCGTACATGGATTCCAGTATCATGTTTAACGCAACCTGCGGAAAGACAATATTGAAATGTTCTGCGTATCCTTTTAAATAGAAGTCTTGCAGGTTTCGGAACGCATCAAGGGCAGTCTCCGGCGTATGGTCTGTATGCGCCAGTTCGTCCAGTTTTTCATAAAAAGGCAGAAAGGTTTCCTGAATAATATCGTACATGCGGTCAGCCAAGACGGGAAAAAGCGCTTCTAACTGTTCTGCGGGCAGCTTGTCGTCCGTCTTATGCTGTCTGGAAAAAACACGGCCCTGATGAAGTTTGACACGCTCGATTTCGATGCCCATTACAGGGAATGCCTTCGTGCTCTCTTTGAGGCCGTATTCCAAAGCCGGCACAATGAGTGAGGCGAATAACGGGCTGACGGGGCCTTCTATATTGGCCTCCATATTGAGCCAAAAATCTTTCTGATCCCGGGGCGTCATGATAAATTCCCGTTCTTCGTCTGCCGCTTTCTGATCCTGCACGATCGTTGTAATCGGCCTGGCCTGAAGCAGATACAGCTTATTTTCGGCAAATCCGAATTCAAGATCCACGGGATAACCGTACAGATCTTCCGTCTTTATCGTCAGCATGGCAAGCTCTTTGATGCTCTCGTCATCAAGGCAGAAGCGGTTTCTCATGTCAGCGGTCGTCTCTTTTTCCGTCACGCCTTCGTCTTTAGAAACGATATACATTTCTTTTAAGCCGATTTCTTTTTCAATCTGAAATGTGTCTTTATTGACGATAAATGTGTCGGGCGTCACGCTGCCGGAGACGATTGCTTCTCCGAGACCGTAGCTCGCGCTGATCATCAGCTCTCCGTCATCATGTGTGACGGGGTTGCGGCTGAAAATGACTCCTGAAACCTCGGAATTGATAAGCCCTTGCACGACAACGCCCATTAACGGTTCTGCGGTGTCATTGTTCATTTTCTCTTTATAACCGCTGACCCGCGCCGAGAAGAAGGAAGCCCAGCATTCTTTCACTTTTCCGAGAAACTCTTCTTCTGTTTTGATATTTAAATAGGTTTCGTACTGGCCCGCGAAAGAAGCCCCTTCAAGATCTTCGGACGCGGAGGAGGAGCGTACGGCGACAGAGGCGTATGATTCTCTCAATTCATAAAACGACGCGGTCAGTTCCTCCCGAAGCTCTTTTGAAAACGTGCCGTTCATAATGGCGCGCTCCATCTGTTCCTGATCTGCTTGAAGCCCGTTGTCTTCCATAAAACGTGTCAGGGCATTCGTCTGAATGATGAAACCGCCGGGAACGGGCAGCCCGTTTTTCGTCAGTTTAATCAGGTTCATTCCTTTTGCTCCTGCAGAGCGGCTCGATTCTTCCGCTTTTTGAAATCGCACTGAATACATGCGGTATGACCCCCTTTTTTTCTTCATCCAAGAAAAATGATAGTAAACACTATCATTACATTGTAAAGAGGGAGGAAGAAACTGTCAAAGATACAAAGACCTAAACCTTCTCATCCTTTCGGCTGAAGAAAGGTAATTCGATTCATCTGGTTAATGGTTCAATGGATTTATATTCACAATTTTTTTGACAGATGATTGAAGACTGCTGAAAAAGGGTATTGTGATAGCAGGGGAACGATTGTCCGATTCTTCATTTTTTACTATAATCAGATGAGATGAAGAATTCCCGAGGAGGGTTTTTGTGATTACAAAAGCCGTTTTTGCATTATGTTTCCCTTTTATGCTGGTCGTCCTTTTTACGCGCGTCACGTTTAACCACTATGTGGCGATCGCTCTCACAGCCGCACTGCTTTTCGCATCCTATTTAAAGGGTTACACCGAAACGTATTTTATCGTTGGATTGGATGTCGTATCGCTGGTGGCCGGAGGGCTGTACATGGCCAAAAAAGAAGCAGACAAAAAGAAAGACAATGCCTGACATGGTGAATATGAAATAGAATGCCTGCTTTTACGCCATAAAAGCAGGTTTTTTATACAAAAATTGACTTGGTAAAAACAAACCATCGAACTTTAGTTCGTATTTTTAGTGATTTTGCCCGTCATTGTGTTACTATATCAATAGGAAGATTTCGTAAAGAAACGGAGGCTTTTTTGTGAAAGATCGTTTTGAGTTAGTCTCGAAATATCAGCCCCAGGGAGATCAGCCGCAAGCGATTGAGAAGCTTGTCAAAGGCATACAGGAAGGCAGAAAACACCAGACTCTCCTGGGTGCGACAGGGACGGGCAAAACCTTTACCGTGTCCAATCTGATTAAAGAAGTGAATAAACCGACACTGGTCATTGCCCATAACAAAACCCTTGCCGGACAGCTGTACAGCGAGTTTAAGGAGTTTTTCCCGAACAACGCTGTCGAATATTTTGTCAGCTATTACGATTACTATCAGCCGGAGGCATACGTGCCTCAAACGGATACTTTTATAGAGAAAGACGCAAGCATTAATGATGAAATTGATAAACTGAGACACTCCGCGACATCCTCTCTGTTTGAACGGAGAGATGTCATTATTATCGCGAGTGTGTCATGCATATACGGTCTCGGTTCGCCTGAAGAATACCGGGAAATGGTCGTGTCGCTCAGACCGGAAATGGAGATTGAGCGGAACGAGCTGCTGAGAAAGCTTGTGGATATCCAGTATGCCCGCAATGATATCGACTTTCAGCGCGGGACGTTCCGCGTGCGCGGAGACGTTGTGGAAATCTTCCCGGCTTCCCGTGACGAACATTGTATCAGAGTGGAATTTTTCGGAGATGAAATTGAGCGGATCAGAGAGGTCGACGCTTTGACCGGAGAAATTCTCGGCGACCGTGACCATGTCGCGATTTTCCCGGCTTCCCACTTCGTCACCCGGGCGGAAAAGATGGAAAAAGCGATTCTGAATATTGAACAGGAGCTTGAGGAGCGCTTGAAAGTGATGCACGAAAACGGCAAGCTCCTTGAAGCGCAGCGGCTTGAGCAGCGGACGAGATATGATCTTGAAATGATGCGGGAAATGGGTTTTTGCTCAGGGATCGAGAACTATTCAAGACATTTGACGCTCCGACCGCCGGGCTCTACGCCGTATACGCTGCTTGATTATTTTCCGGATGATTTTATGATTGTCGTTGATGAATCACATGTGACGATTCCGCAGGTGCGCGGCATGTTCAACGGTGACCAGGCGAGAAAACAGGTGCTTGTCGATCACGGGTTCCGCCTGCCGTCAGCGCTTGACAACCGTCCGCTCCGATTCGAGGAATTTGAGAAACATATGCACAATATCGTGTACGTGTCGGCGACTCCGGGACCGTATGAAATTGAGCATACGCCGGAAATGATCGAGCAGATCATCAGACCGACGGGACTCCTCGATCCTCTCATTGACGTCCGGCCGATCGAAGGACAGATTGATGATCTGATCGGCGAGATACAGGCGAGGATTGAACGGAATGAACGCGTTCTCGTGACGACTTTAACGAAAAAAATGTCAGAGGATCTGACCGATTATCTCAAGGAAATCGGCATCAAGGTCAATTATCTGCATTCCGAGATTAAGACGCTTGAACGGATTGAAATCATCCGTGACCTCCGCCTCGGAAAACATGATGTGTTAATCGGCATCAACCTGCTGAGGGAAGGGCTTGATATTCCGGAAGTGTCACTTGTCGCCATTCTCGATGCGGATAAAGAAGGCTTCCTCCGTTCTGAACGTTCGCTGATTCAGACGATCGGACGGGCGGCGCGAAACGCGGAAGGCCGCGTCATCATGTATGCCGATAAAATCACGAATTCGATGGAAATCGCGATTAATGAAACGAAGCGCCGCCGGGAACAGCAGGAGCGCTTTAACGAAATTCACGGCATTACGCCGCAAACGATCAATAAGGAAATCCGCGATGTGATCCGCGCGACGCAGGCCGCTGAGGATAAAGAAGAATATAAAACAAAAGCCGCGCCTAAACTGGCGAAGATGACGAAGAAAGAACGCCAGAAAGTCGTTGAGCAAATGGAGCACGAAATGAAAGAAGCGGCCAGAGCGCTTGATTTCGAGCGGGCGGCAGAGCTTCGTGATTTACTGTTAGAGCTTAAAGCGGAAGGATGATGAACACATGGCAATTGACCGGATCGAGGTGAAAGGCGCAAGGGCGCACAATTTAAAAAACATTGATGTAACGATTCCGCGGGATCAGCTCGTCGTCGTGACGGGGCTGTCCGGATCGGGAAAATCATCCCTTGCCTTTGACACCATTTACGCGGAAGGACAGAGGCGGTATGTTGAATCGCTTTCTGCCTATGCGCGCCAATTTTTAGGGCAGATGGATAAGCCGGACGTTGATGCGATCGAAGGGCTTTCTCCGGCGATCAGCATTGACCAGAAAACGACGAGCCGCAATCCGCGGTCAACCGTCGGAACGGTAACGGAGATTTATGATTATCTCCGGCTGCTGTACGCGAGAGTCGGGAAACCGCACTGCCCGGAGCACGGCATTGAAATTACGTCGCAAACGATTGAACAGATGGTTGACCGGATTCTTGAATATCCGGAGCGGACGAAGCTTCAAGTGCTTGCGCCGATCATCTCAGGCAGAAAAGGCGCCCATGTCAAAGCGCTTGACCAAATCAGAAAGCAAGGTTACGTAAGGGTGCGGATTGACGGAGAAATGGCCGAGCTTTCCGACGATATTGAACTTGAAAAAAACAAAAAGCATTCCATTGAAGTAGTCATTGACCGGATTGTCGTCAAGGAAGGGGTTGCCGCCCGGCTTTCCGACTCACTGGAAACCGCGCTCCGCTTAGGGGAAGGCCGTGTCATGATAGATATCATCGGTCAGGAGGAGCTGATGTTCAGCGAGCATCACGCCTGTCCGCTGTGCGGTTTTTCTATCGGAGAGCTTGAACCCCGGCTGTTTTCGTTTAACAGCCCGTTCGGCGCCTGCCCGACTTGTGACGGTCTCGGCCTGAAGCTGGAAGTGGACCCTGAGCTCGTCATTCCCAATCCTGAGCTGTCATTAAAAGAACACGCCATCGCGCCGTGGACGCCGATCAGTTCACAATATTATCCGCAGCTGCTTCAGGCGGTCTGCCGCCATTACGGCATTGATATGGAGACTCCGGTCAAAGACCTGCCGAAGCATCAGCTTGATAAAGTGCTGTACGGCAGCGGCGATGAACGGATCTACTTTAAATACGAGAATGATTTCGGACAAGTGCGCGAAAATGAAATTGAATTTGAAGGTGTGCTGCGCAATATCGAGAGACGGTATAAGGAGACAAGCTCCGATTATATCCGTGAACAGATGGAGCAGTACATGTCACAGAAGCCGTGCCCGACGTGCAAAGGCTACCGGCTGAAGAAAGAAGCGCTTGCCGTTTTGGTAAACGGGCGCCATATCGGCACCATTACCGAGCTTTCCGTCGGCGATGCGCTGGAATTTTTCAAAAACCTGACGCTGTCTGAGAAAGATATGCAGATTGCCGATTTAATTTTAAGAGAGATTGTGGAGCGGCTCAGCTTCTTAGATAAAGTCGGTCTTGATTACCTGACGCTGAGCCGGGCGGCGGGAACACTGTCAGGCGGAGAAGCCCAGCGCATCAGGCTTGCGACGCAGATCGGCTCCCGTTTGTCAGGCGTCCTGTACATTCTTGATGAGCCGTCCATCGGCCTTCACCAGCGTGACAATGACCGTCTGATCAGCGCGCTGAAAAACATGAGGGATCTCGGCAACACACTGATTGTCGTGGAGCATGATGAAGATACGATGATGGCTGCCGATTATTTGATAGATATCGGTCCCGGCGCCGGCATTCACGGCGGCCGCGTCATATCGGCGGGGACGCCTGAAGAAGTGATGAATGATGCGGACTCTCTGACCGGACGTTATTTGTCAGGGGCTCAATTCATCCCTATGCCTCCGGAGAGAAGAAAGCCTGACGGCCGGTTCATTGAAATCAAAGGCGCTTCAGAAAACAACCTGAAAAAAGCGAACGCCAAATTCCCGCTCGGCACTTTTACGGCGGTGACAGGTGTGTCCGGTTCCGGAAAAAGCACGCTTGTGAATGAAATTCTGCATAAGGCGCTTGCGCAAAAGCTTCATAAAGCCAAAGCGAAACCGGGAAGCCATAAAGAAATCAAAGGCCTTGACCACCTTGATAAGGTGATCGACATCGACCAGGCGCCGATCGGCCGGACACCGAGATCAAACCCGGCAACTTACACGGGCGTGTTTGATGATATCCGCGATGTCTTCGCGCAGACAAATGAAGCAAAGGTGCGCGGCTATAAAAAAGGCCGGTTCAGTTTTAATGTAAAAGGCGGGCGCTGTGAGGCCTGCCGCGGCGACGGCATCATCAAAATTGAGATGCACTTCCTTCCTGACGTGTACGTTCCGTGTGAAGTGTGCCACGGCAAACGTTACAACCGGGAGACGCTGGAGGTCACATACAAAGGAAAAAGCATTTCTGACGTTCTGGATATGACGGTGGAAGATGCTCTGTCTTTCTTTGAAAATATCCCGAAAATCAAACGCAAGCTTCAAACGCTTGCCGATGTCGGACTCGGGTATGTGACGCTCGGCCAGCCGGCGACGACGCTGTCAGGCGGAGAAGCGCAGCGCGTCAAGCTTGCTTCCGAACTGCATAAGCGTTCCACCGGCCGGACGCTGTATATTTTGGACGAACCGACGACAGGCCTCCACGTTGATGATATCGCAAGGCTTTTGGTTGTGCTTCAAAGACTCGTCGATAACGGAGATACCGTTTTGGTCATTGAACATAATCTCGATATCATTAAAACGGCGGACTACATCGTCGATCTGGGACCTGAAGGCGGAGCGGGCGGCGGCATGATCGTAGCCTCCGGGACGCCTGAAGAAGTTGTCGAAGTGAAAGAATCATATACGGGCCGCTATCTGAAACCGGTAATGGAACGTGATAGAAAACGAATGAAAACATTGCTGGCCGAAAAAGAAACGGCAGCCACGTAATAGATCAATAAAAACAGCCCAAAACTCATCGCGTTTTGGGCTGTTGTTGTTACAGGCTTTTTTTCTGTTGGGGAAGCTGTCTGCTTAAATGCATTAAGTCCTGCAGAATATGGGTGCTGCTGCTGTCCAGCAGCACTTTTATATATTGGATATCATGGGAAATGGGAAGAGGGGCTGCTTTGATCTGTTCCAATTCAGCCAGCATTTCGCTGTTCATTCTTTTCTGTTCGCGAATTAAATTTCGAAGACTCTCTTCCGTTACTTGGGCGTTTTCGGGATCTTTCTCCATTTGTATGTCCTCCTTGCATACGGTCAGGCTTTGTTACATATTGTAATCGGTTCGGGGAAAAGATTCTATAGTGAAATCTCTGAAATCAAAAATTACGTATAACGAAGCATGTCCTTAGCATGAAAATGAAACCCGCCCATTCGTCATACGTATGTATAAGGAAGGGTTTTTACATTACGGCACAGGGAGTGTTTTTATTGAACCGAAATCAAGCGATTATCGCATCAATCTGTTATTTCAGCGTGTTTCTCGCACCGCTCATTCTTCCGATTGTGGCTTACTTTGTCGTCGATGAAAAAGAGACGAAGCGGCATGCCATGCGCGCTCTGATTTCCCATATCATTCCGTTTGCGGGATTGCTGATTGTGACCGCGGGTGTTGTCGGCGGATTGATTACGGCTCAAGGGGAGAGTATGGTGCCCGTTTTTGTTATGATAACAGGAGCAGCTGTTTATTTTCTGATCCTCATCGGAATGGTCATTTGGAATATCGTGCAGGGAATTAAGGTGTTACGCCAGGTGTAAGAAAAGTCGGGGGAGGAGTTTTGTATGAAACAGGAGAAAGAACGGATTTTAAAGCTTGTGGAAGACGGCATGCTGACGGCGCAGGAAGCACTGACGCTCATTGAAAAACTGGATCATGAATATAAAGAAAAAGAAGAGCAGATCACCGCATTATCTGCGGAGGTCCAGGAACCTGCGGAAGGTTTCGAAAGCGGGGCAAAAGGAAGCCAAAAGCCGTCGCTCGGGGCGAAGCTGTTCGACTGGATTGATTCTGCCGTCAAAAAAGTGAAGGAAGCGGATCTTGACCTGAATTTCGGCCACGCACACGAAGTGCAGCATATTTTTCAATTTAAAGACAGTGAATTCTCGGCCATTGATATGCAGATCGCAAACGGCAGCGTCAATATCGTGCCGTGGGCGGATGAAGATATCAGAGCGGAGTGCCAGGCGAAAGTGTACCGGGCGGACAGTCAGGAGGCGGCGCGCACCGCATTTCTTCAGCACATTGAGTGTGAAGTGAAGGGCAATAAGTTTTTTGTCCGCACGGAAAAGAAAACGATGAAAACGAATGTCACGCTTTATGTTCCCCAGAAAGAGTACGATAAGATAAGAGTGAAGCTGTTTAACGGACCGATCAGAGGGGAACATTTACATGTAAAAGAATTCTCGGCGAAAACGACAAACGGCGTACTGTCATTCTCTCATTTGACGGCTGATAAAGCGTCGGCGGAAACGGCTAACGGACAAATCAAGCTGGCCGGACATCAATGCGGCGCGATTGAAGCGGAAACGATCAACGGCTTGATTGATTTGCGCGGATCGAGTGAATCCATTGACGTTCAAAGCTTTAACGGCAATATCATGCTTACCGTGACAGCGCCGCACTGCCGCTCCATCTACACGAAAACGACGACCGGAAACGTGGAGATCGCTCTGCCTGATGATTCGGCGGTGAAAGCGGAGCTGAAAAGCAATCTCGGCTCTCTCAGCCATGAGCTGATTGATGCGGAAATTTTAAAGGAAAAGAATGATACCATTCAAAAAGAACTGATGCTGGCATCAAATCAAGGCCATGATCAGCATCTCTCGATTTTCTCAGAATCGTTAACAGGAGCCATTAAGCTCAAGCATACTCAGAGGTGATTGGATGAAAAGACTTTACCGTTCAGAAATAAACCGTAAAATTGCCGGCGTCGTCGGCGGTTTGGCGGAGTACATCAATATGGATGCGTCGCTTTTGCGAATTATCACCGTTGTATTAGCGCTTGTCATGCCGGGAATCGTGCCGATTGTATATATTATCTGGTGTTTTGTTGTACCTTTAGAAGGAGATTTGAAATAAATGATCAAATGGGCAGTCAGCATTTTAGTAAATGCGTTATTATTAATCGTTATCGCGGGATATTTTGATTCCGTCCATATCAGCAGTATCGGAGCGGCTGTCATCGCCAGTGTGATTCTTTCCGTGTTAAATGTGCTGATCAAACCGATCATCGTCATATTGACATTGCCTGTCACGGTTGTGACCCTCGGCCTCTTTCTGTTTGTCATCAACGCCATTACGTTAATGATGACCGCAGCCTTGATGGGAGACAGCTTTCAGATTGACGGGTTCGGCACCGCCATTTGGGCATCCGTCGTGCTGTCCGTTTTCCACTTGCTGATCCAAAAAGGCATATTGGAGCCGCTTAGAAAAGGATAAAAAAAGAGCTGTCCCGAGAGGGCAGCTTTTTTATGTGCGGTTACATAAGCGGCGGCCTCCTGACGCAACATAATGCATAGGGAGGTAATGAGATGAAACTTGTGATGACGCTCTTTTTTCTGATTGGTTTGCTTTGTGTGAGTCCTTCTGCGGATGCGGCGCGCAAAGAATCGGCAATCCCCGTGAATCAGCAGGAATTCGGACAGCCGCCTCATTACATACCGCTTCTGGAGAACCCTCCCCAAATCGAAGTAAAGGCGGAAATGAAAAGAAACCTGTTCATACAGGCTCATGTACGGAATGCTGACTATCAAGCGTTTTCGGCGTTTCTTTTTTATAAACAAAGCAATGAGCTGGGGTTTAAAATGGTGCCGATGGAGCCCGCGCCAGGCGCAATCTGGCTGTTTACGGCCCAGGTTTCAAAACGGGATATCTGGAATGGAGAATTGGAATATTACCTCGTTTTCACCAACGGCAGACAGCGGGCTGAATCGGAGAAAAAGCGGCTGAAGCTGGACGGCTATCAAGCCGATTTGAATCATATTCCCGAGCTGATGATTACGGAGCTTGCGGTTGATACGAAAAATGAAGACGGCGCTGATGCCTATGAATTTATCGAGGTGTATAACACGACGGACAGGCCCATTCATTTTAAAGACTATCACATCCGCTACCGCTATCCGAAGGAAGGGCCGGAATCAGACATGATATGGAGGCCGAAAGAAGATACCGTCATTCCGTCAGGCGGGACTTACGTGTTTTGGCTGAGACGCGCCGCATCAGAACTGACGATAGATGATTTCAACCGCTATTACGGGACACGCCTGAAGGAGGGAAAACATCTCGCCGTCATCGAAGGGACGGACGGAATGTCCAACGGCCGCCCGCGTACGGTGGTGCTGTCGGCAAATACCGGAAAGGGTATCGCCTCAGCGCATTACCGTAAACACGCTTTCCGCCGGCTGACTTCTTTGCTGTACAAATATCCGCTGAACGGAACGGGAGAATTGCTGAAGATCTCCACGAGCGAGCATAAGCCGTCACCGGGCTCTGTTTTTCAGGCGCAGATCCCGCAGCAGAAAAGGGTGATAAAACCTGACAAGGAAAAACCGGTCATCGAAGACCTTACAGACAGAAAGCCCGTCCGGCCCGCTGAAAGCATTGAATTAAAGGCTGACATAAAAGACAAAAACCTTGTCAAAACAGCCGCGTTTTATTACCGGACCAATGAGAAAAAACCATTCAAACGAATTCTGGCCGAAAAAGACCGTAACGACAGCTTATACCATCACATTCTTTATTCCCCGGAACTGCTCGGCCAGGATCAGCTTGAGTATTATATCGCAGCCAGTGATGGAGAAAATGAAGCAAAAACGCCCGTCAAGATGATTGACATTGAACAGACGAGCAAATCACACGGACTCAGAATGAATGTTGAACCCGAAGATACGATATCCGGCACCTATCTGCTCAAAGCGACTTCCGACGTCAGCCCCGATAAGATCAAGCTGTGGATTGACGGCAAGCGGCAGGAGACCCGGCCGGCGCTGGAAAAAGAGGTCTATTTCGCCTTCGATGCCCGAAAAACGAATCTTTATTTTCAAAACACCGTCATGATGGAAAATGAGGTGCTGCACATTTTTGACGATCCGTCTCACCGCTACAGAACACACTCGGTTCTCCTTCCGGAACGTCTGCTGCAAAAAGGGGGCAAAACACAGAAAGTATCCATCCGTTCGGGCTCAAAGGTTTCTCCGTATGACACGGGAGAGAATCGGGATGATTTTGTCGTGAAACATGCCCGTCTGGTGCTTTCGGACGGAACGGTGATCAAAGACGGGAAGACGGATCCGGCTGAGCAGCTGTTTATCGGTGACGGCAGGCGGGCGAATCAGCAGAAGACCTTCTCATTCAGCCTGCCGGATCATTTGTTTACGTCACGGCTGCTGCCGTGGAACACGGCGAAGCTTTCGGAAGGCTATCACCACATTTTTGTTAGCGACGGTGAGGAGCAGCTGAGCCAGTCTGTGCGGGTGGACAATACGGGGCCGAAGATTGTCCCGAATATTAAAGAAGGCGCGGCGCTGAAAGGTAATGTTGAGCTGAATGCGGACATCCGTGACAAATGGAGCAAAGTGGAAGAGGTCAAAGCGTTTTTGGACGGAGAAAGCATTACGCTCCCGCATCACACGTCATCAGCCGATCTTAAGCCCGGAAAGCATACCCTTACTATCATTGCGGCAGACCTTGCCGGAAATGAAACAACGTCCGTCCGCACCTTCCATATCAAACGGGAGGAGCCGAACCAGCCGGAGCTTGCCGATCAAAAAATCGGCGCCCACAAAGCAAAGCTGTCCGTCCGGGTAAAAGACCCGACGAAGGATGACATGAATGTATCATTTTATCGCGGCTTCCGTTATACCGCGCGAAATCCGGGCAGCGTGAAAGTGTATAAACACGCCTCATTAACGGAACCGCCGAGGGGCATAAAAGAAAATGAAATGCCGTTTACCCTGCCTGAAATGAACCGCATCTCGGCAAATGACGGAAAAACCGTTTCGGCGGAAAGTATGGAGCGTTTTCCTTATCACCGATTCGAAGTCTCCGTTGACCCGTCTATCGACGAAACGGATCTGGCCGAGGCGGTCTGGAAAGGAAGCTCTCTGCCCGGCCGAAAGGTAACCATGTATATTTGGAATTACCGGACAAGCCGCTGGCAGGAGGCGGACAGCGTCCTTGCCAAATATAAAAAGCCGTTTACATTAAAAGCCGCCGTTTCCGCAGCGGATGTGGTGAAGAACTCAAAAATGAATGTCATCGTGCAGGATCAAATACCGGCGAAAGGCAATTACACGTTTGTCTGGATGTCGGATACACAGTATTACGCACAAGGGCACCCGCACATTTTTGACAAAATGACGGAGTGGATCAAAGAAAATAAGGAAAAGCACAATATTAAATATGTCTTTCATACCGGCGATATCGTCGATGATTCAATGGTGATGAAACAGTGGAAAAACGCCGATCACTCCATGCGGACGCTTGACAAGGCGGGGATTCCGTACGGAGTGCTTGCCGGCAATCACGACGTCGGCCATAAAGACGGCACATACCGAACCTTCGGGGATTTCTTCGGGAGCCGCCGGTTTGAACAGAACATGCATTACGGCGGATCATACAAAAATAACCGCGGGCATTATGATCTGCTGTCGGCAAGCGGGAACGATTTTATTATGATTTATATGGGCTGGGGCATTGGGGAACAAGAGATTGACTGGATCAATCAAGTGCTAAAGAGGTATCCGGACCGAACCGCCATCTTATGCTTTCATGAGTACTTGCTTGTGAGCGGAAATCGAAGCCCGATCGGGGAAACGATCTATCGAAAAGTCGTCAAGCCGAATCGCAATGTGGCGATGGTATTAAGCGGCCATTACCATAACGCCATGAAAAAAACCGATGCGCTTGACGATGACGGGGACGGAAAACCGGACCGCCTCGTCCACCAAATTCTGACCGACTACCAGGACGGTCCGGAAGGGGGACAGGGCTTTATGCGCATGATGCAATTCGATCAGGCCGCCAATCAGGTTCACATGTTCTCCTACTCGCCGTACACGGATGACATCAATTACTATGACACCGATCTGTTCGCTGATAAAGACGAATTCTCAGCAGAAATGGATTTACAGCCGAAGAGGAAAAGGGTGGCGACCGATTATTTTGAATGCAACGTCTATACGAACGAACTGCTCGGTCATAAAAAACACGTAAAAAGCGGAAAAACCGCAAATTGGATCTGGGACGGCCTGCAGCCTGATTCCGTTTATTACTGGTACACCGTCGTTAAGGACCCGTACAACGGCAAAACAATATCACCGCTGTGGATGTTCAAAACGGGAAATACGCCGTATCGCCCGGCTCCGGATCAGTTTGATTTCAGGCATGCCTCAAACCCATAACGAAAAAAATACAGCCTGCTGATCGCTCAGAAGAAAATCTGAAGGTCAGCAGGATTTTTTCTGTACGTAAATGGCGGCGCCCTGCTGTAATAAGTGCTTTTGACTTTTTTATGTCCCTTTTCTATACTAAAATCGATTGGTTTTCGTAATATGCAGGAGGAAACATAATGAACAGTAAAACCGGGACAAAAGAAAGAATTATTCAAACCTCTGCATATCTTTTTCAGATTCAGGGATACCATGCGACTGGTTTGAACCAAATTATAAAAGAGAGCGGAGCACCCAGAGGGTCTGTGTATCATCACTTTCCAAACGGAAAAGCAGAACTCGCCATTGCGGCGATCAAACATACGGGAAGATGCGTTGAAAAGCAAATACAGAATAGTATGTCCCAATTCGCGGACCCTATAGAAGCGATTCAGCACTTTATTCATGTAACGGCTGAACAGTTTAATGATCCGCAGAATATTGAGGGCGTGCCGGTTGGATTGCTGGCGGGTGAGACCGCTCTGATCAATGAAACGTTAAGATGCACATGTGTTGAGGTGTTCAAGAAGTGGACGGATGTGTTTGCGGCAAAATTTCTTGAGCATGGGTTTGAACAAGAGGAAGCGGAGAAGCTCGGGGTGACAATCAACTCGATGATTGAAGGCGCAATCATGTTTTCACTGGCTCATAAAAACAAAGAACCGCTGCTGCTGATTTCAAAACAGGTTCCGTATATTGTCCAAAACAGAGGGTAGCATTTTATGACTCTTTTCTTTATAAAAATAGCTACCAGAACCCCGGCCTCTTTGTTTTGACAGAGTCATAGAGAACATTCACCGGCTTGATTTGAAAATGGCAGATCAAAAAAGTGGCTGGGACAAAACTAGCTTCAAATAATGAGAAAGGTGAATTTGGGGGTACTCAAATTCATCTTTCTTTATTTTTATGTATAAATTCTTCTATTACCTTAGAAGTTGGCAGTGAATTTTCTTAAATTCACTGCCATTAATGCGAGACCCATTTCGTTTGCTACCTTCGATTTTCCTCGTACAGAAAATCGAGTGAAACGCAAATTAGCCTTCAAGAATCCAAAAACTGGTTCCACATCGGTTTTACGTTTTCGATAGATGGCACTCGTTTTCTCTTCTGAAAGCTTCGCTCTCACATATTCTTTTTGCTGTTCCCATTTTTTGTTCACCATTAGTTTTCGATTGTTTCCTTCTTTTGCCTTGGTACATGATGAACGGAATGGGCATCCTGAACAGTCTTCGCACTCGTAGACTTTGAAACTCCTTTGGAAACCTGTAGCGTCCGTTCGGACAGAATGATATTGAAATTCTAAACGTTTCTGATTAGGGCACGTATATGTATCGGTTTCTTGATCATATACCCAGTTATCAGGATTAAATGTATTTTGTTTGTACTTTTTCTTTTGTTCCTTCAAAAACATGTTATATGTTATCAGTGCTTCTCGGTTTCTGTTTGAGAGAATATCACTAAAGTTTTGTTCACTACCATAACCTGCATCTGCAACTATATGTTTCGGTAACTCGAAATAATGTTGCTCGATCTCATCTAAAAATGGAATTAACGTACGTGTATCTGTTGGGTTTGGAAATAGACTATAAGCAAGCGCATATTGACCTTCCGTTGCGATTTGTACATTGTAACCAGCTTTCAATTGCCCGTTTTTCATATAATCATCTTTCATTCGCATAAATGTCGCATCTAGATCTGTTTTAGAATAGCTATTACGTGGTCCAAAGATTTTAAGATCCTGTTGGTACTTCCGTTTTCTTAGGATAAAATCAATCAACTGTTTACGCACTTGTTTCGGGTATTTTCGTTCCCTTCGTAAGGCTTTTCGTTCCGTAACGTCTGAAGATGCTTCTATTTGTTTATCATATTCGGTCACTACTTCGTCTACTTTTTGAACCATTTGAGTGAGCTCTCCAAATGATAGCTGTTCATCACTTTCCCGTTCCATTTGGGGTATGATTTCGTTCTCAAGCAACTCATTGTACAACTGGTTTGACTTATCAATTAAACGCTGATGAAATTTCTCAATCGCTTTCTTCCAGACAAACGTAAATTTATTCGCATTCGCTTCAATCTTTGTACCATCGATAAATATCGCTTCTTGATCGATCAGTTTTTCTTCAATCAATTGGCAGCGAAATTGGATGAAACATTGACGGATTAAATCTTTCACTACTGGTTGAACACGAAATCGGTTAATTGTACGGTAGCTTGGTTCATACCCTTGAGCTAACCACATCATACGGATACTGTCTTTTAATAGGGCCTCTATTTTACGCCCTGAAAAGACAGATTGAGTGTAGGCACATAGAATAATTTTAAGCATCATGCGTGGATGATAGGCAGGACAACCTTCATTTCGAAGAAATGGTTCAAACGCTTCTTGAGGGATACTTTCCACTAAATGATGGACATGGTAGGCAATATCATTATTTTGTAACTTTACTTCTAAATCTAAAGGCAAAACGATTTGATTCATGGTATAATCTTTAAACATAAGGACACTTCTTTCTGATTAGATTTTGTATGGTAACTTAATTTTATCAGAAGTTGTCCTTATTTTTTATTGTAAAATAATCAAAAACGGTGAAAGTTTACTCGTCGTAAAATTTCACCGTTTTTTTCGTCTTAGAGGTGGGTTTTGTCCCAGCCCCTTCATTTCACCCTGTCCATATAATGCACGAATGTGTAGCGGTCGCCTCTGTAGGCGGATTTGACGTGCTCAAAGGCAGTGCCGTCCTGCAGATAAGTGGTCCGCTTGATATAGAGGACGGGGGCGCCGGGCTGGATACCGAGCAGCTCAGCTTCTTCCTCGGAAGCGGCTCCCGGTTCAAGCTCTTGTTTTGCACGTGAGATCGGCATCTGATTGTACGCTTCAATATGCTCATACATGGATGATTGAAAATGGGAGGCGTCCAGTTTTCCCGCCTTGTCAAACGGGATGTACGAGGCTTCAATCGCCATCGGGATATCATTTGCCAGCCGGACGCGGATGATTTTATGAAGCGTTGCCGGATAGCCGCATCCCAGGATAGAAGATAATTCTTCCGTCGCCTGAATCAGCTGGTATTCGGCAAGTCTGCTCCCCGGCTTCATGCCCCGGCTTCTCATATCTTCCGTAAAGCTTGTCAGCCCTTGAAGCGGCTGTTCCATCTTCAGTTTGCTGACGAACGTTCCCCGGCCTTTCTGCCTGTATAAAAATCCTTCATTCACCAGATTGGAAAGCGCCTGGCGCACCGTCATTCGGCTGATGCCGAATTGTTCGGCGTATTCCCGCTCCGACGGAAGCAGCGCATCCGCTTTCAGCTCGCCGTTTTTGATTTGTGTTTTTAATTGTTCCATAATCTGAAAGTAAATCGGAATCGGAGATTGTTTATCAATCTGCATAGGTCAAATCCTTTCAATCGCCGCCCGCAGCCTGTTCATCAATCAAGACCGTCACATCCGGATGCGCGTGCAGGGCGGAGGCGGGGAATGCTTCGCTGATGCGCCCGTCCAGAAGCTGCTTCACCGCTTGGGCCTTGCTTTTTCCGGATGCCATGATCAAAATCCGTTTGCCGGACAAAATCGTCCCGATCCCCATTGTCAGGGCTTTTACAGGGACTTGATCAATTGACGGAAAGTACCGCGCATTCGCCTGTCTTGTCTCTTCATTCAGCTCAACAACATGGGTTCGGGATTCAAATGGCGTCCCGGGTTCATTAAAGCCGATATGGCCGTTGTGTCCGATGCCTAAAAGCTGTATATCCGCTCCGCCGAGTGTTTGAATCAATCGGTCATAGCGTCCGCATTCGGCATCAAGATCGTCTGCCCGTCCGTCAGGGAGAAAGTGGCGGTCCTTTCGGCTGTCGATATGTGCAAAAAAATGTGTATTCATATAATAATGATAGCTGTTTTTGTCCTCGGGAGAAAGCCCGGCGTATTCGTCGAGGTTGATCGTCGTGACATTTCGGAATGACAAGCCTTCTGAGCGGTGCATCCGTACAAGTTCTTTGTATACGCCTTCAGGAGTGCCTCCCGTCGCAAGGCCGAGAACGGCATCCGGCTTTTGTTTCACTGTTTCAGCGATAATCGCTGCGGCTTTTTCACTTAATTCTTCATAATGTCTGCATGTGATAACGTTCATGTCCAATCAGCCTCCCTTGAGATATATGCGGTGTTTCCGCGGCAAATCGTGGCCAGCACGCCGCACTGTCCGTCCGTCAGAACAACGTCGGCGTCTTTTCCTTCGGCGATGCTTCCTTTACGGTCGAATATGCCGAGGCGGCGGGCCGCATTTGCCGATGTCATATTTGCTATATCCGGCCATGAGCAGTTTGTAAACCTGCGCATGAGCTCTGCGCCTTCATTCATTTTTAAAATGGAACCGGCCAGCGTCCCGTCAGAGAGAAGCGCCGTGTCCCCGCGAACGGTGACTTTTTGTCCGCCGAACTCGTATTCTCCGTCCTTAAGCCCTTTTGCCCGCATGGAGTCTGTAATCATGATCAGGTTTTGGCTTCCTTTCGCCAAATAGGCAAGCTTTACAGCCAGAGGATGGGAATGAATGCCGTCAGTGATCAGCTCCGCCGTGATGCGGCCGCAGGCGAGAGCCGTACCGATGCCCCCCGGCTCACGGTGATGAAAGGAGCTCATGGCATTGAAGAGGTGCGTCATATGCACCGCCCCGGCATCCGCCGCTTTTTGTAAAAGCTCGGCTCCTGCGTCTGTGTGTCCCATTGACGGGATGATGTTTTGGTTTTTTAAATAACGGATCAGGCTGAAATCAGGATCTTCTTCCGGCGCAAGCGTCACAATTTTGATCATCCCTCCCGAGAGCCGCTCCCATTTCTGAAAGAGCCCGGCATCAGCAGGAGTAATCCATTGTTTCGGCTGTGCTCCCGCCTTTTTCGGAGAGACAAATGGTCCTTCTAAATGAATGCCGATCAACTCAGCGCCTTTTTGGGCCTGCGGTGAGGAAGACGTCCATTCTTTGGCGTTGACGAGCGCTTTTTCAATGTTTTCGTGCTGCTGTGTGATTGTTGTCGCTAGAAAAGAGGTTGTTCCTTCTTCGGGCAGCCGGGCGGACATTGTATCAAGTGCTGCAACATCAGCATCCATCGTATCCGCGCCGTATCCGCCGTGAATATGAATATCAATCATTCCGGGAAGCGCATACGAGCCCGCGGGCGCCTTCCATTCCTTCTCATACGTTTCTTGCGGTCTTGTTTTCCCCGCGTAAGAAATGATGCCGTTCTTTATACCAAGAAATCCGTTTCGGATGATTTCTTCTTCTGTTACGATGTCCGCACCGCTGATTAACAAGCTTTCAGCCACTTTAAAACACGCCTTTCTGGTTAGTTGTTAGTTTTATTTTACTCCTTTTCAGACTAGTTATCTATACCAGTTATGCCGGAATTGTATAAATCTGTTTTGGTTCAGACGGTAAAGTGATAAAATATAACTGTTCAAAGCTCGGAACATCCCAGAACAGGAGGAACATATCTTGGCAAAGGTTCGGACCAAAGACGTAATGGAGCAGTTCCATTTAGAATTGATCAGCGGAGAAGAAGGGATTAACCGCCCGATTACGATGAGTGATTTATCACGGCCCGGTATTGAAATCGCCGGTTATTTTACATATTACCCGAGAGAACGGGTGCAGCTTTTAGGAAAAACGGAGCTGTCATTTTTTGATCAGCTTCCCGAGGAAGATAAGAAACAGCGGATGAAATCGCTGTGCACCGATGTGACGCCGGCTATCATACTTTCCAGAGATATGCCGATCCCGCCGGAGCTTGTAGAAGCTTCCGAGCAAAACGGTGTGCCTGTGCTCAGATCCCCTCTGAAAACAACCAGGCTGTCAAGCAGGCTGACGAATTTTCTTGAGAGCCGTCTCGCGCCGACAACGGCCATTCACGGCGTGCTTGTGGATATATACGGCGTCGGCGTGCTCATTACGGGAAAAAGCGGAGTCGGTAAAAGTGAAACGGCGCTGGAGCTTGTCAAACGAGGCCATCGTCTTGTCGCGGATGACTGCGTTGAAATCCGGCAGGAGGATCAGGATACCCTTGTCGGGAACGCGCCTGATCTGATTGAGCATCTGCTCGAAATCAGGGGGCTCGGCATTATAAATGTCATGACGCTGTTCGGAGCGGGCGCCGTCAGAAGCAATAAAAGAATTACAATCGTCATGGACCTTGAGCTTTGGGAGCAAGGGAAACAATACGACCGTCTCGGACTTGAAGAAGAAAAAATGAAAATCATTGATACGGAAATTACAAAACTGACCATTCCCGTTCGCCCGGGGCGGAATCTCGCCGTTATTATCGAAGTTGCGGCGATGAACTTCAGATTGAAGCGGATGGGCTTGAATGCTGCCGAGCAATTCACGAATAAGCTGGCGGATGTCATTGAGGACGGCGAACAAGACGAATAGGAGTTGGCAATGATATGAATGAAGCAGGAACACCAATCAATCCGATTGCCTTTCAGCTCGGGCCTTTATCCGTGCACTGGTACGGAATCATTATCGGCGCGGGCGCGTTATTAGGGCTTTGGATGGCCATGAGGGAGAGTGAAAAGCGGGGGCTGAATAAGGACATTTTTATTGATCTTGTTCTTTTCGCCATCCCGATCGCAATCATTTGCGCAAGGGCATATTATGTGCTTTTCGAGTGGAGCTATTACTCGGAACACCCCGGGGTAATCATTAAAACTTGGAAAGGCGGCATTGCGATTCACGGCGGATTAATCGGCGCGATCGCAACGGGAATTGTCTTTTCAAAAGTAAGAGGCATCTCATTCTGGAAGCTGGCGGATATTGCCGCGCCGAGTATTCTGCTCGGCCAGGCCATCGGGCGCTGGGGGAACTTTATCAACCAGGAGGCTCACGGTGAAGCGGTCAGCCGGTCATTTTTGGAAAGTCTGCATCTTCCGGATTTCATCATTAATCAGATGTACATAGACGGACAATATTACCACCCGACGTTTTTGTATGAATCGCTGTGGAGTTTTGCGGGCGTCGTGATTCTGCTTCTGCTCCGCCGCGTGAACCTGCGCAGGGGCGATCTGTTTTTGACGTATGTGATCTGGTATTCGATCGGCAGATACTTTATTGAGGGAATGCGGACGGACAGCCTGATGCTTACGAGCCAGCTTCGGATCGCGCAGGTCATTTCCATTGTGCTGATTGTACTTGCGATTATTTTAATGATTTTCAGACGCATGAAGGGGTATGCCGATAAGCGGTATGCCGACACGGACTGACGCCTGAAATCGGAAAGGACATAAGATGACTGATAAACGTGTAACCGCCATTTTATTCGATCTCGACGGCACGCTGATTGACACGAATGAACTGATTATCGCTTCTTACCTTCATACGCTTGATCATTATTGCCCGGGGCAGTTCAAAAGGGAAGATGTGCTTCCGTTTATCGGCCCGCCTCTGTATGAAACGTTTTCAGGCATTAATGCTGAAAAGTGCGATGAGATGATCAGCATGTACAGAGCATTCAACCATGAAAAGCACGATGAGCTCGTCACGGAGTACGAAACGGTTTATGAAACGCTTGATGAATTGAAAAAAGCGGGCTATCAGCTCGGGATTGTCACCACAAAGCTGAGGGATACAGTGAATATGGGATTGAAGCTGACAGGCATCGGGGCGTTTTTCGATACTGTCGTCACGCTTGATGATGTTAAGCATCCGAAGCCTGACCCCGAGCCTGTGCGGCTTGCTCTCAGCCGGCTGGGGTGCGATCCGTCGGAAGCCCTAATGGTCGGTGACAATTATCACGATGTCATGGCGGGAAAAAACGCCGGCACGAAAACAGCCGGCGTCGCGTGGACGATTAAAGGCGCACAGACGCTTTCCGCCTATGAACCCGATTATATGCTCGAGAAAATGAGTGATTTATTGCACATCACCGGAGTGAAGTAATCCGTGAGAAAAACAGACCGCCATCCGGTTGCAGGTGCAAATTCATTGTGGCATGTTTATCAGACGGTTCCCTTTCTGAAGGTGATGAAAAATTTCATCATCATTCAGATCGCAAGGTATACGCCGTTTTTAAGCGTGAAAAACTGGCTGTACCGAACCTTTTTGAAAATGAATGTCGGAAAACAGACGTCATTCGCGCTGATGGTGATGCCGGATATCATGTTTCCCGAAAAAATCACTGTCGGAAAAAACAGCATCATCGGCTACAATACGACGATTTTGGCTCATGAATATTTAATACATGAGTACCGGACCGGTTTTGTCACAATCGGTGACGAGGTGATGATCGGGGCAAACACAACCATTCTGCCCGGCGTCACCATCGGGAGCGGAGCCGTTGTATCAGCCGGCACCCTGGTGCACAAAGATGTCCCGGCCGGGGCGTTTGTCGGAGGAAATCCGATGCAGGTGATCTATACGGACGAAGAAATGAAAAAACGAATGGAAAACCCCGCTGATTAACGTCAGCGGGGTTTTTTTATGACTTGATCACAATGGCCTGGCTGCCCATCTGCTTCCAGGCTTTTTCAAAGTCAGATCGGTCTGTTTTTCTGTTTTTATAGCCGTAAGGATCATTAACGTATACATAATCGTGATCATAACCGGTGACGGCTACGCTATGCATGCTGAACGTAATGTCGATTTTTCCGTTCGGCGTATTCCAAGTCTGCATATTATCAACCGGCTTAAAGGATGTGGTGGTAATCACCCAGACCGGCCGCCCTTTTTCAAGCTGGCGGTACACTGAAGAAATGTCTTTTCCCGTCAGGTCGTATACTTTGTTTCCCGCATACTTTTTGGCAAGTTTATCAATCGGCTCATGATAAACGCCTAAACCCGGGCCGTTTTCCATGTCTCCTGCAAATCCTTCATTCGGATCTCCCTTAAGCCCGCTGCTGTATGTGAGCGGAACTTTATTGATTTTATCCGCCAATGTATTTTTTGACACATGATATCCGGCATTGTTCAAAATCATGGCAAGGCTCGTCACCTCACAGCCATTGTACAGTCTGGGAGAATCCATCTGTCTGTACAGAACGACATTCAGCGGTGACGCGCTCCCTTTTAACGGTGTTTTCTCATCAGGCTCGTCGGACTGCTGATTAAAAAAATTCAAATGAATATCGTTTGTATAGATGTTATACCCGAGATAGACAAGGATGGCTGTCAGAATCAGCACACATAATGTTCCAAGCGTCTTCATTATTACTCTCCCTTGTTTCTGATGAAGCTATTCTATGTATTATAGCACTTCTGCTCAATATGATTCGATCGTTCCGGTATGTTTACAGGTTTGTTCATTCTTTAGCCATGTTTATGGAAAAGAATAGGCGGACATTGGACGTTGCAATTCATTCTTTTATCTGCTAACATATTATCATATTAGTGAACTAAAGGATTCGGAATTTTCCTTCAGATAAAGCGGAGGTGCAAAAGGCAAATGTTTATGTTTGAGAAACCGCATGGCATGAGAGATACGCTGCCCGGTTTATACGAAGCCAAGAAAAAAGTCCGTTCCACACTGACGGATTTAATTGATAAATGGGGTTATCAGTTTATGGAGACGCCGACCCTTGAATTTTATGAAACAGTAGGCGTCCAGTCAGCCATTGAAGAACAGCAGCTGTTTAAGCTTCTCGATCAGGACGGAAAAACGCTTGTGCTTCGGCCTGACATGACCGGACCGATTGCCAGGGTGGCGGCGTCTAAGCTGCACAAACACAATCATCCGCTCAGAGCGGGGTACGCGGCAAGCGTCTATCGCGCTCAGGAGCGGGAAGGCGGACGTCCGGCAGAATTTGAACAGGTCGGCGCGGAGCTGATCGGCGACGGATCAACAAGCGCGGACGCCGAGGTGATTGCGCTGGCGGCCGGCGCTTTGAAAAACGCGGGATTGCACCGGTTTAAAATCGCGATCGGCCATGCCGGACTCGCTGATGAGCTGTTTGTCGAGGTTTTGGGCAATGCCGAGCGGGCGGATGTTCTGCGGCGCTTTCTCTTTGAAAAGAATTACGTGGGATACAGGGAACATGTCAAATCGCTTCCGCTTTCTTCAATAGACAAAAGCCGGCTGCTCGCACTTCTGGAATTGCGAGGCGGGAAAGAAATCTGCGCCAAGGCGGAGGAGATCATCGGCATCTCCGGACAAAGCTTGATTCAGGAGCTGGAAGACCTGTGGGACATTCTTGAGGATTACGGGTGTGCCGAGCATATTCGCCTTGATCTGAATATGGTCAGCCATATGAGTTATTACACGGGAATTTTATTCGAAGTGTACGCGGCAAATGTTGGTTTCGTCATCGGAAGCGGCGGACGCTATAACAATCTTCTCGGCCATTTCGGCAGTCCCGCTCCCGCCACGGGTTTCGGGCTCCGTATCGACAGGCTGATTGAAGCGCTCGGCATCCAGGAAGAAACTAGTGAAGCGGACGCTGTGATTTTCAGCAAGGAGCAGCGGGCGCAGGCCATTTTATTCGCGGAGGAAGAAAGGGCGAGAGGCAGAAAAGTCGTCCTGCAGGATTTAGCGGGCATTGAAAATATCGATCATATGACAAAATCATTCGTAAACGTCACATACTTTATCGGTGCAAGAAAGGAAGAGCAGAATGGGTAAGGTACTCACAATGGCAATGCCAAAAGGACGGATATTCGAAGAAGCGGCCGGGTTGCTGCGGCAGGCCGGGTACAGGCTCCCCGAGGAGTTTGAAGAATCGAGAAAGCTGATCATTGACGTTCCTGAAGAAAATCTCCGCTTTATTCTGGCAAAGCCGATGGATGTGACGACTTATGTCGAGCATGGCGTCGCTGATGCCGGTATTGCCGGAAAGGATGTCATGCTTGAGGAAGAGCGTGACGTGTATGAGGTGCTCGATCTGAAAATCAGCAAATGCCATCTCGCCGTTGCGGGGCTTCCCGGAGCGGATTGGAACGGAGTCGCCCCGAGGATTGCGACGAAATATCCGAATGTTGCGTCAAGTTATTTCAGAGAGCAGGGCGAGCAGGTGGAAATCATTAAGCTGAACGGTTCGATTGAATTGGCGCCTTTAATCGGGCTTGCTGACAGAATCGTCGATATCGTATCAACCGGGCGGACATTAAAGGAAAACGGTCTCGTTGAATCAGAACATATTTGTGACATCACATCGCGTTTTATCGTCAATCCGGTCAGCTACCGCATGAAGGATGATGTAATCGACGAAATGGCGGCCAGGCTGGCCAAGGTTGTGGAAGGAGAAACGGCACAATGAAAATAACCGCAGTAAAAAGAAGCGAGCAGTTCTCACTGAAGCGTTCCATCGACAGCGGGACTGAAGAGCAGCGGAAAACCGTCAGGGGGATTATTGAAGACGTCAGACAAAACGGTGACAAAGCCGTTTTGTCCTATACAAAAACATTTGACGGCATCAGCCTGAATCAAATGGCCGTGAGCGCAGAGGAAGTCACCGAGGCGTACCGTCTGCTTGATGATCAGCTGCTGGAAGTGATCAGACAGGCGATTGCCAATATGAAAGAATATCACGAACGCCAGCTGCAATCTTCTTGGTTTTACCATCGCAAAGACGGCACGATGCTCGGGCAGAAAATAACGGCGCTCGATTCCGCGGGCGTATACGTGCCGGGCGGGACGGCCGCTTATCCGTCTTCCGTTTTAATGAATGTCATCCCCGCTCTCGCTGCGGGAGTGGAACGGATCGTTCTCGTCAGTCCTCCGGGGAAAGACGGCCGCCTTTCGCCGGGCGTTCTGGCGGCGGCCTCTGAGCTCGGCATAAAGGAAATTTACAAAGCGGGAGGATCGCAGGCGATTGCCGCGCTCGCTTACGGAACGGAAACGATACAGCCTGTAGATAAGATCACGGGCCCCGGAAATATATTTGTAGCACTCGCGAAGCGGGAAGTCTTCGGCGTTGTGGATATTGACATGATTGCCGGACCCAGTGAAATCGTGGTTCTGGCAGACGATACGGCGGTGCCCAAAGAAGTCGCTGCTGACCTGCTTTCACAGGCCGAACACGATACGCTCAGCTCAAGCGTGCTTGTCACCGACTCACGGAAGCTTGCCGAAGCAGTATCAGATGAGGTGGATAAACAGCTTCAGACCCTGCCGCGCAAAGAAATCGCCGAAGCATCGATCAGGGATCACGGCCGCATTTATATCGCGGAATCGATGGAAGATGCAGTGGACACGGTGAATGCGCTGGCGCCTGAGCATTTAGAAATCATGACGCATTCGCCGGAGGCTTTGCTTGGAAGCATCCGACACGCGGGGGCGATTTTCTTAGGACGATACAGCGCTGAACCGGTCGGCGATTATTTTGCCGGACCGAATCACGTTTTGCCGACAAACGGAACGGCGCGGTTTTCAAGCCCGTTGAATGTAACAGATTTTCAAAAGAAATCGAGCATCATCTCATACAGCCGGAAGGCATTTGAAACACACGCAGACAGCATTGCCGCATTTGCGAGACTGGAAGGGCTTGAAGCGCACGCAAGATCGATTGAAGCGAGAAACGGAGGAATGACCGATGAGAAAAGCGGAACGCGCCAGAACAACAAATGAGGCCAATATTAAGCTGGCTTTCGAAATAGACGGAGAAGGAAAAGCCGACATCAGCACGGATGTGCCGTTTATGACTCATATGCTTGATTTGTTCACAAAGCACGGGCAATTCAATTTAACTGTTGACGCAAAAGGCGATACGGAGATAGATGATCACCATACGACTGAAGATATCGGCATCTGTTTAGGGCAGGCTTTTTTGGAGGCGCTCGGTGATAAAAAAGGGATCAAACGGTACGGATCAGCGCTTGTGCCGATGGACGAAGCGCTCGCCCAAGTCGCCGTAGACCTGAGCAACCGGCCGCACCTTGAGATGCGCGCTGCATTTCCGCAAGCGAAAGTCGGAACGTTTGATACCGAGCTGGTACATGAATTTCTATGGAAACTGGCGCTGGAAGCGAGAATGAATCTGCACGTCATCGTTCATTACGGCACGAATACCCATCATATGATAGAAGCCGTGTTTAAGGCGCTTGGCAGAGCGCTTGATGAAGCGTCATCCATTGATCCGCGCGTCAAGGGTGTGCCGTCTACGAAAGGAATGCTGTAAATGATCGGTGTAATTGATTACGGTATGGGCAATTTATTCAGCGTGTCGAAGGCGCTGGAACGCGTCGGCGTCCCGTATGTCGTATCAGACCGGCCGGAAGAGCTTGAAAAAGCGGATGCTTTTATTCTTCCCGGTGTCGGATCATTCAGTGACGCCATGGACAATTTACGCAGCACGAAGCTTGATCAATTCATACACCGTATGGTTGACGAGGGTAAGCTGCTCCTCGGCATCTGCCTCGGCATGCAGCTCATTTTCGAAGAAAGCACCGAAAACGGCTCTGCAAAAGGACTTGGTTTATTAGCCGGAAAAGCTGTGAGACTCAAAGACAAAGATGCCGAAGGAAACAAGCTGAAGGTGCCGCATATGGGCTGGAACCGGCTGACGTTTCACCAAACGTCTCCTTTGCTTTCGGAAGCGGAAGAAGGCTTCGTTTACTTTGTCCATTCCTATTATATAGACGGGATGGAAGACGGCGATCTTCTGGCAAGCGCTGAGTACGGCGTTCGTGTTCCGGCGGTCGTCGGGAAACGCAATGTCTTCGGTGCCCAGTTTCACCCGGAAAAAAGCGGTACGGCCGGAATGGCGATCTTAACGCAATTTACAAAAATGGCAGCGGAACAGAAGGTGAAGAAATGAACGCTTTTACATTATATCCGGCAATCGATATGAGAAACGGCAAATGCGTCCGCCTCATCCAAGGCGATTACGGCAAGGAAACGATATACGGTGACTCTCCTTTAGACATGGCGGCGCAATTTGCACAAGAAGGCGCCGAATGGATTCATCTCGTGGATCTTGACGGCGCGAAAGCAGGCAGGAAAGTAAACGACAGGCATGTTCTTGACATTGCGCGGCAGCTTGATGTCAAAGTCGAGATCGGCGGCGGGATCCGTTCTGAAGCGGATGTGTACGGTTATTTATCACAAGGTGTTGATCGCGTCATTCTCGGCAGCTCGGCCGTTTCCGATCCGGCGTTTGTGAAAAGCATGCTGAAACAATACGGCGGGAAAATTGCCATCGGTCTTGATGCAAGAAACGGATATGTCTCGACGGAAGGCTGGCTGGAAACATCTTCGGTAAGGGCGGCCGATCTGGGCCGTGAGTTGGCGGAGGAAGGAGCGGAAACCTTCATTTTCACGGATATTGCAACTGACGGCATGCTGTCAGGACCGAACATCGAAAGCACCGTTCAGCTCGCAAAAGCAACGGGAAAAACCGTCATCGCTTCAGGCGGAGTCAGCTCAGTCGCCGATCTCAAAGCACTGGCCCGCTTCAAAGACGCCGGCGTATCGGGAGCGATTATCGGAAAAGCGCTGTATACAAAACAATTTACATTGGCTGAAGCGCTCAGCGGGGTGAAGGACGCATGATCACGAAACGAATCATTCCGTGTCTCGATGTGAAAGAAGGACGCGTCGTCAAAGGCATTCAATTTCTCGGGCTGAAAGATGCGGGCGATCCTGTCGAGCTGGCCGAAGCTTACGACAGGGAGGGCGCTGACGAACTTGTTTTTCTCGACATTTCCGCCTCTCACGAAGGCCGCAAGACGATGACAGACGTCGTAGAACAGGTTGCGGCAAAACTGGCGATTCCGTTTACGGTCGGCGGCGGAATTAATCAATTAAGCGATATGAAACGAATGCTTCGCGCCGGCGCTGATAAAGTATCCGTTAATACAGCGGCCGTCCTCCGCCCCGAGCTGATTACGGAAGGAGCGGATTTTTTCGGCTCGCAATGCATCGTCGCGGCGATTGACGCAAAGTATGACGAAGATTCGGATTGCTATAAAGTGTACACACACGGCGGCAGACAGAAAACCGACTGGGAAGTCACGGCCTGGGCAAAAGAAGCCGTCAGCCGGGGAGCGGGCGAAATCCTGCTGACAAGCATGGACGCAGACGGTGAGAAAACAGGCTTTAATCATACGCTCACACAGCTTGTCACACGTGCCGTCCCGGTGCCCGTCATTGCGTCAGGGGGAGCCGGCAGCGCGCGCCATATGCTTGAAGCCTTCACGATCGGTGAAGCGGACGCCGCGCTTGCAGCTTCCATTTTCCATTACAAAGAGACATCTATAAAAGAAGTGAAAGATTATATGAAGAAACACGGGGTGAATGTGAGATGAAACGGGCAGATGAACTGCGGTTTGACGAGGCCGGACTGATTCCCGCCATCGTACAGGATGCGGCAAGCAAAGAAGTGCTGACACTGGCTTATATGAATCGTGAATCCTACGAAAAAACGATAGAAACGAAAGAAACCTGGTTTTACAGCCGTTCACGAGGGGAGCTGTGGCATAAAGGAGCGACATCAGGGAATACCCAAAAGGTGAAAGCCATCCGTTATGACTGCGATCAAGATGCCCTCGTCGTGCTTGCGGAGCCCTCAGGACCCGCCTGCCATAAGGGAAGCTACAGCTGCTTTTCTCCGGAAAAAGCGGACGCGCAGGATCGTTTCGGCATCTTAAATGAACTGGAAAGCGTAATCGCCAAACGGCAGGCGGAGATGCCTGACGGAGCCTACACAACGTACCTGTTTCGGGAAGGCGTCGATAAAATCCTCAAAAAAGTCGGCGAGGAAGCCGCAGAGGTTATTATCGCCGCAAAAAACCGCGACCATGAAGAATTAAAATGGGAAGCGGCAGATTTGCTGTATCATTTGCTCGTTCTTCTGCGTGAGCAGTCGCTTCCTTTGGACGACGTGCTTGACGTCCTTGCAAAACGCCATTCAGCATCTGAGTAAAACAAACCTCACGGAGAGATCCGTGAGGTTTTTAATCTGTCAAACTTAAACATTCAATTAAATATTCCTTATTTCCGCAACCGGAGGCAGATGAATTTGATAATATTGACTAATAGAGTTTATTTTGGTTTTTGTCAAAAATGTACGTTTTGTTCATATTCCGTTCATGCACATCCGTTATAGTATAAACAGTGATATAGGAGGAAAACATATGCCGAATAAACAACCAAAACCTAAAGGGAAATTCAGCTCATTCTTTTCATTAGTCAAAAAAACAAAACCATCATACGGTATGCTGGCCTTCGCGCTGTCTCTCAGTATTGTGACAACGCTCGTCAGCCTGCTGATTCCGCTATTGACAAAGCAGCTCGTTGACGGCTTTTCCATGTCGTCGCTGTCAGGCGTGCAAATCGGAATCATCGCGGCCGTGTTTATTGTACAGGCCGCATTAAGCGCCTACGCCACCTACGCCCTGAACTACAGCGGCCAGAAAATCATCTCGGGACTGCGTGATTTGTTGTGGCAGAAATTAATTAAACTGCCCGTCTCTTATTTTGACAAAAACGCCACGGGAGAAACGATCAGCCGTGTCACCAATGACACAATGGTGGTAAAAGAGCTGATCACAAACAATATCAGCGGATTTATTACCGGAATCATTTCCGTTATCGGGTCACTGACGATCTTATTTTTCATGAACTGGAAGCTCACATTGCTCGTGCTGATCGTCGTGCCGCTGGCTGCGGTGATTTTAGTGCCGATCGGCCGGAAAATGTTTAAAATTTCTCGGGAAACACAGGATGAAACGGCGAGATTCACCGGCTTATTAAACCACATCCTCCCGGAAATCAGGCTTGTAAAAGCGTCAAACGCTGAAGAAGCGGAATACGGACGCGGAAAAGCAGGCATCATGGCGCTCTTTAAACTCGGGCTGCGTGAAGCGAAGGTGCAGTCGCTCGTAGGCCCGCTTATTACACTTGTATTAATGGCGGCGCTGGTCGCTGTCATCGGGTACGGCGGGATGCAGGTGTCATCCGGTGAATTGACAGCCGGCGCACTCGTTGCCTTTATCCTGTATTTGTTTCAGATCATTATGCCGATGGGCCAGATCACTTCATTTTTCACACAGCTTCAAAAATCCGTCGGCGCAACGGAACGGATGATTCATATTCTTGCAGAAAAAGAAGAAGATATCCAAACCGGAAAAGCCATTGAAAACGCAGATCAGCCGATTAAGCTTGAACAAGTCTCATTCGGCTACAAAACAGATCAAACCATCTTAAAAGACATTACGGCTACGATTGAGGCCGGCAAAGTCACCGCGATTGTCGGACCGAGCGGCGGCGGAAAAACAACGTTATTTAAGCTGCTTGAACGATTCTACAATCCGACTGCGGGCAGCATCCTGCTCGGAAATGAACCGATTGATACGTATTCCCTTGAGTCATGGCGGGAGCATATCGGCTACGTGTCGCAAGAAAGCCCGTTAATGTCAGGCACCATCCGCGACAATATCTGCTACGGATTAAAACGCGAGGTGACTGATGAGGAACTGAGGCAAGCGGCTGACATGGCCTACGCCCTGCAATTTATTGAAGACTTACCGAAGAAATTTGAAACCGAGGTCGGTGAGCGGGGAATTATGCTGTCAGGCGGACAGCGCCAGCGCATCGCCATTGCCAGAGCGCTCCTTCGCAACCCGAGCATTCTGATGCTTGATGAAGCGACATCAAGTCTGGACAGCCAATCTGAAAAATGGGTGCAGCAGGCGCTGGAAGTTCTAATGGAAGGCCGCACCACCATCGTGATCGCCCACCGTTTATCCACGGTTGTGGATGCAGATCAGCTTCTCTTTGTCGAACAGGGTGAAATCACCGGACGGGGCACACACCATGAATTAATGGCATCCCATTCGCTGTACCGCGATTTTGCGGAGCAGCAGCTGAAGCTGAATGCCGACTTAGAAAACAAAGCTGTGTAAAGCAAGACTTTATGAATAAAAAGCAGCTGAAAAAGCTGCTTTTTATTTTGCAGACGGAGTTCTGTTCATAGAAAGCGGAGGTTAAATCATGAAAAAACGCACAAAGATTTTTTATTGTCACGCGGCCGTACTGCTCGTATTCATGACTGCCGGGTGTACGGACGGTAACGATGATGAGCCAGGCCATTCTTCAAGTCCGGCCGGGGGAAGCAGCATCAACAAGGCTGAAACAGCATCAGCGGCAGAAAAAAACGAACCCGTAAACAAAGATTCACATCACGTCTCTGCGGACAAAAGCGAACCGGATAACATGTCGGCAGATTATTCTCCTCTGCAAATTGAATATGCCCGCATCTGGCTGCAGCTTGGGGAAAATCAGCAGATAGATGAATTGAACGTTCGCCGCATTCCGGCCGGAGCACTCGTCAACCCTGACGATCACACGAGCGCCCGCTATCCGGAAGATGTTACGCAGTTAGCAGGCTCCCGGTTAATCGATGGGTCAGTCACTTACAGCAGCAACGGCGACGGCACCATTCAGGTATACAATGTTCCTTTGCGCTGGGAGTCTCGTGAAGATACTGATCAAGGCGTAATGAAAGAAGTGACGGAAGAGATGATCCGCCATACAAAAAAAGTGTCTGTTGATACAGGAGACAATGAAAAAATAAGACGGTTAATAGACATCATGTCGATTCATTAAAAGAAGACAGGCAAAAAAGCAGAAGGAGGGATTTTCATGGCTGTCATATTGGTTGCGGATGACGACCGCCATATCCGTGAGCTTGTCCGCCTTATGATGGAGCAGAGCGGTTTTGACGTCGCAGAAGCGGAAGACGGGGAAGCGGCGGTGCGGCTGATCGAATCCGCACCTATAGATCTCATCATACTGGATGTGATGATGCCGAAAATGGACGGGTTTGAAGTCAGTGAAGCCGTCCGCAGCTTTACGGACATTCCGATTTTGATGCTGACGGCAAAAGGCGAAACGCAGGACAAAGTGCAAGGTTTTACTTCCGGAGCGGATGATTATCTCGTCAAACCGTTTGAGCCGCTTGAGCTGGAAGCAAGGGTCAAAGCATTGCTGAAACGGTACCGGATCACCGCTGAAAAACTGCTGACCATCGGAACGGTCACATTAGATAAGCAATCCCGCACCGTAACGCGCGGCGGCGGAGCGGGATTGACACTGCCCCGGCGTGAATTTGAGCTTTTATTTAAGCTCGCCGGTTATCCGAATAAGACGTTTTCAAGAGAACAATTAATAGAAGATATTTGGGGCTTTGATTATGAAGGTGACGAGCGGACCGTTGATGTGCATATTAAAAGGCTGAGAGAACGGTTTCCGGAAAAAGACTATCCGTTTGCCATCCATACGGTGCGGGGGCTCGGGTATCGGTTTGTGGTGACAGGATGAAACGGATCTTCAGAACGGCTGGGAAAATCATCATCCTTCTCACCGTCACCGCATTCTTATGGCTGGCGGCTCATCTGATCGTTCAGGGATTCGGTCTCATATGGCCGATTTTGCTTGTGCCGTACGCCGAGCAGATTGTGACGCTTTGGCTTGTTTTCGGCCTGCTGTTTGTAACGATGTTTATTTTTTCAAAGTCAGCACGTGAAAGACATCATGCGATCTGGGATTCGCTGACCGCCACGATCAAGCAAATGTCGAGCGGCAACTTCACAGCGGCCGCTTCCCGGAAAATGGAGAAGATTGAGCGGAACCACCCCGTGACGAAATTGGCTGATGAACTGTCGACACTCGCCGCGGAACTGAGTGAAATGGAAAAACTGAAACAAGAATTTATTTCGAACGTTTCCCATGAAATCCAAACCCCGCTCACTTCATTAAAGGGCTACGCGCATCTTCTGAAAAAACCGGATTTATCATATGAGGAGCGGGGGCGCTACTTACACATCATCGAAACAGAAACAGAACGATTATCAAAAATCAGTGAAAATCTGCTGAAGCTCACTGCGCTGGACCGCCAAACCGAACCGATACAAAAAAAACCGTTCCGCATTGACAAACAGCTGCGGCGCACCATATTGACCTGTGAGCCTGAATGGTCCGCCAAACAGATTGAGTTTCTCATTGATTTACAGGAGTCGTATGTGTACGGAGATGAAGCGCTGCTCAGCCAAGTATGGATGAATCTGATTCACAATGCCGTAAAATTTACCGGTGAAGGCGGCCGCATTTCCGTTAAAATTGCAGATCTGCCGGGAGCGGCGGCTGTCGAAATCGCCGACGACGGAATCGGAATGGAGCCTGAACAGGCGGAGCGTGTATTTGAACGGTTTTATAAAGCGGACAAGGCGAGAAACGCAGGGGGAAGCGGGCTCGGTCTGTCCATCGCCCAAAAAATCGCAGAGCTGCACGGCGGTTCGATAGAGGTTGAGAGCAAGCGCGGCGAAGGAACCCTTTTCCGCGTCATTCTTCCAGCCGATCCTCGTGAAAAAAACAGCTAAAATCTGGTCGAACCAGCCAGTAAAAAACGAAGCCGATCCTGTCTTTTGAACTATTGAGGCGAAACCGTTTTATGGTATACTACTGACGGTAATACGTATAAAACGGAGGATATTTGTGGGAAAACACACTTCTGAACAGAAAAAGCACGCGCAAATTGTCCAGCTGCTTCAGGATGGACAATATTTTTTTCATAAAGGCTTAAAAGCATATAAAGAGCGGAATTTAAAACGGGCCAGCAAACTGATTCAGCGGGCCGTCCACCTCGAGCCGAATGATTCCGAAATGCTGTCCCGGCTGGCCGTCATTTATTCTGAAATGGGCCACTACCAGCAGTCAAATGAGCTGTTTGACTTTATTTTGGTGAACCTGAAAGAAGAAATGCCCGAGTGTCATTACTTTAAAGCGAATAATTTCGCGCATTTGGGGCTCTTTCAGGAAGCATACAAAGAAGCGGCGGCTTATTCAGATGCCGATCCGGACGGGGAATTCAGCGAAGAGATTGAAAATCTGATGGAGCTTTTGGATTTCGGCGAAGCGGGTGAAGACGAATCGCTCTATGACCAGGATGAGCTGCTGATCAGGCAGGACCGGGCAAAAACGCTTCTTGAGAGCGGCCAGCTTCATGAAGCGGTTGTCATGCTTGAAGAGATTACGGCCGATTACCCCGAGCTTTGGTCTGCATACAACAACCTGGCGCTCGCTTACTTTTACTCAGGCAATGTCACAAAAGCGAAACAAACGGTATTCGAAGTGCTTGAGAAAAATGAAGGCAATCTCCATGCCCTGTGCAACCTCCTTGTATTCTGCTATTACGAGAGGGAAGATGAAAAAGTCGGAGAATTGAGCGAAAGGCTCGCTAATGTGTATCCGATTTTATTCGAACAGCGCTATAAGCTGGGGGCGACGCTTGCGCTTGTCGGCAGACATGATCTCGGTTATAAATGGCTCCGTTCTCTTTACAAAAGCGGGTTCGAAGGCGACGACACGTTTTATTACTGGCTTGCCGCCTCAGCCTACGGGACAGGCCGCACAGAATTTGCGGAAACCATTTGGAAAAAGGCAGAAGCCGAATTTCCCGAATCAGACCGGCCCGCGCCTTGGGCGGAGCGGCAGGAACCGCTGCCTGCTTCACTTGAACAGCGGCTTGCCGCCTATTATATCAGCAGCGCTGAAGGAGAGCGGAACCAGCTTGAAAAAGTTCTGACGGCAAAACGCGCCGTTTCACCGTTTGAACAAGATTTCGTCAGACTGCTGCTTTCCGGTGAAAAAGGCGCTTCAGGCGTTTCCGGTGATGCGCTGTTCACGTATCGGACGGTCAAGCTTCTGGAGAAAGCGGAAGCCGACAGTTTAAAAACTGACGTCATGAGCTGCTGGGTTTTTCACGTCATTCAGCACATCCGCGCCGCCGCTGCCGTACAGAATGAGCGGGCGTGGGCCGCAGCCATCGCATATGTATGGAAAGAAGCAAACGGCGAAAAAACGACGAAAAAAGAAACGGCCGCCGTTTACGGTATAACGCCGGCAACACTTTCGAAATACATCAGACAAATAGATGATATATTAGAATAAAACCGATTCTTTCTATATAAAGAGTCGGTTCTTTTTTTATCAGAAAGGGGCAAAACAGAACTTTACCGCCGAAAAAAGAGGTATTCATACGTATTTTTTTGCTTTTTGAATCGAAATCGGGCTGTAATCACCGTTTATTTTGCAAAATATGAGATTTGCAATCACATTGAAATATAACTGTAATAAAAATTGTCGAAACATGATGGTATAATGAGTCTCGTACATAAGAGATTAGTTTATTTTACATGTGCTGTATAATCTATACCAATTTAAAAGATTTAAAGATTCATACATAAAAATCATCAGCCTCACGGGTATGTGAGGGAGCGTAACTTTGATGTTCATAATAGAATTCCAAATGAGAACAGGTTTAAAGTAAAAGGGAGGAAAGAAAAAGTGAAAAAGAGTTTATTAACACTTGGTTTGGCTTCCGTCATCGGGACAAGCAGTTTTTTGATCCCGTTTACAAAAACTGCATCGGCGGAAACATTAGACAGCAAAAAAGCGAAAATTGAAAGCAAACAATCTGAGGTGGCTTCAAGCCTTGAAGCAAAAGAAAGAGAATTGTCTAAGCTTCAGGACAAGCAGGCTAAGATTGAAAAAGAACTGAAAGACATTAACGCTAAAGCGTTGGATACAAGCAATAAAATCGAAGATAAAAAAGCTGAAAACGAAAAAACGAAAAAGCAGATCGCTGATTTGAAAAAAGAAATCAAAGAAACAGAAGCGCGTATTGAAAAACGCAATGAAATCCTGAAAAAACGCGTTCGTTCTTTACAGGAAAACGGCGGTTCTCAAGGATACATAGATGTTCTTTTAGGGGCGACAAGCTTCGGAGACTTCATTTCCCGTGCGACTGCGGTATCTTCTATCGTTGATGCGGATAAAGAGCTGATCAAACAGCAGGAGCAGGATAAAGCGAAACTCGAAGACGCAGAAGCTGAACTTAACGTGAAGCTGAAAAAAGTTCAAGATGATCTTGCGAAACTCGAGTCTATGCAAAAAGACCTGAATAAACAGCTTGATCAGAAAGACAAGCTTTTTGACGAAGCGAAAAACGGACAGAAAAAAGCGGCTTCCGCTATCTCTGATCTGAAAAAAGAAGCATCAAAGCTTGCAAACGAAAAAGCTGACACTGAAAAAGAACAGAAGCGCATTAAAGCTGAGCAGGCTGCAGCGGCTGCCCTGATCAAAAAACAGGAAGAAGCGCAAAAAGCTTCTGAAGACCAAAACCAAAAAGATGACAGCCAGCCGGCACCGGCGGTTAAAACTGTGAAAAAAGCGGCTGTTTCAACATCATCTGATTCATCTGACAGCTCAAGCAAACCGAAGAGCACTTCAGGCGGATCATCTCATAACAGCGGCGGTTCAGATGATTCTGACGGCGGATCTGTTATTTCAAATTCAGGCGGTATTGAAGGCGCGATCAGCGTAGGTTCAAGCCTTGTGGGTCAATCCCCGTACAAATTCGGCGGCGGACGCACTCAATCTGATATTAACAACCGTATTTTTGACTGCTCTTCATTCGTACGCTGGGCTTATGCTAACGCAGGCGTTAACCTCGGACCTGCAAGCGGCACAAACACAGATACATTAATCGGAAGAGGTAAAGCAGTAAGCGCGTCTGACATGAAACGCGGAGACTTAGTATTCTTCAATACGTATAAAACAAACGGCCACGTCGGCATCTACTTAGGTAACGGAACGTTCCTGAACGATAATACATCACACGGTGTATCCATTGATTCTATGAGCAACCCTTACTGGAAGAAAGCATTCAACGGCAATGTAAGACGTGTCGTGCAATAATGAATAAGACAAGGGCCTTCTATCCCGGAAGGCTCTTTCTTTATTTGTATACCCGCTCAGGAGCCGACTAATCATGGTTTCTCAGAAAAATGAGCAAAAAAATAGCGAATTGCCCTCAGATTTAATAGGATATGGGTAAGGAATACGATTGATGGGGATTCTTATCCAGATAGGGTGCGCCCCATTTCGAAAAGGAGTGAATCATGGTGTCAGAAGAAAAAATTTATGATGTGATCATTATCGGCGCGGGTCCGGCGGGGATGACCGCTGCTGTTTACACATCACGAGCGAACTTATCCACATTAATGATCGAAAGAGGAATTCCGGGCGGCCAGATGGCCAACACGGAGGATGTTGAAAACTATCCGGGTTTTGAAAGCATTCTCGGCCCTGAACTTTCTAATAAAATGTTTGAACATGCGAAAAAATTCGGTGCGGAATATGCGTACGGCGATATTAAAGAAATCGTTGACGGCAAAGAATATAAAACGGTCAAAGCCGGTTCAAAAGAATATAAAGCGCGCGCCATCGTCATTTCTGCCGGAGCGGAATACAAAAAGATCGGCGTTCCCGGCGAAAAAGAACTGGGCGGCCGCGGCGTATCGTACTGCGCGGTTTGTGACGGCGCGTTCTTTAAGAATAAAGAGCTTGTCGTTGTCGGCGGCGGAGACTCCGCCGTTGAAGAAGGCGTCTATCTGACACGCTTCGCTTCAAAAGTCACCATCGTTCACAGACGTGACAAATTGCGGGCGCAAAGCATTCTTCAGGCGCGTGCTTTTGACAATGAGAAAATTGACTTCAAATGGAACAAAACCGTAAAAGAAATCCATGAGGAAAACGGAAAAGTCGGCAGACTTACTCTTGTGGATACCGTGACGGGAGAAGAAGAAGAATTCAAAGCTGACGGTGTCTTTATTTATATCGGTATGCTTCCGCTTTCTAAACCGTTCGAAAACTTGGGCATCACAAATGAAGAAGGCTACATTGAAACAAATGCTCAAATGGAGACAAAAGTTCCGGGCATTTTCGCCGCGGGAGACATCCGTGAAAAAACGCTCCGCCAGATCGTAACGGCGACAGGCGACGGAAGTATTGCGGCTCAAAGCGTTCAGCATTATGTGGAAGAGCTTGAGGAAACGCTCAAAACCGTTAAATAATCACTGTAATGTTCAGTTTTTGAATCGTTACTGTGTTTTAATTACGCTGTAACACGGGTGAAATACTGATGTTTTAAGATGAATGTAGTAATTGACCCCCTTTTTAATGAATACACTTTGGCACGGATTCCAGTATCCGTGCCCTTTTTTTGCGATTTTCTGTTTTCTGTCAAATAAAAGAAAAGGATGTCGGTGTCTCTGCATTGTGAGAGACATGCCGAAACGGTATAATGAAGAGACGATGATTTGTTGAGAAGGTTAGGTGACGTACTTGTGCAAAGAGTGACAAATTGTGTGCTGCAGACAGATGATCAGGTTCTCCTTCTCCAAAAGCCGAGACGGGGCTGGTGGGTCGCGCCCGGCGGGAAGATGGAAAGCGGCGAATCCGTCAGAGATTCCGTCATCAGAGAGTACAGAGAAGAGACGGGCATTTATATACTAAATCCGCAGTTAAAAGGCGTGTTTACCTTTATTATTAAGGAACAGGAACAAATCGTGTCAGAGTGGATGATGTTTACTTTCGTCGCCGATTCCTACACGGGGCGGAATGTCGCTGAATCAGAGGAAGGCGTTCTGAAGTGGCATGACGTAAAAGATATCCACAGCCTTCCGATGGCCCCCGGAGACGGGCATATCCTTGATTTTATGATCAAGGGCCAAGGGCTTTTGCACGGCACCTTTACGTATACGCCGGACTTCGAGCTGCTCAGCTATCGTTTAGATCCGCAGCTTATCAAATAAAAGAAAGACCGCAGGGGGGAGAAAGATGAGTATGAATGAAAACCATGATATTCAGCTCGTCATCATTACGGGAATGTCTGGAGCGGGGAAAACCGTCGCCATTCAAAGCTTTGAGGATCTCGGCTATTTTTGCGTCGACAATCTGCCGCCTTCCTTGCTGCCGAAATTTTTGGAGCTGATGAAAGAATCAAGTTCAAAAATGAGCAAGGTCGCGCTTGTCATGGATCTGCGGGGACGCGAATTTTTTGACAGGCTGATTGAGGCGCTGGATGAAATGGCGGAAAATCCGTGGATTACACCGCGTATTCTCTTTTTAGACGCTAAGGATTCCATTCTTGTGACGAGATACAAAGAAACGAGGCGTTCTCACCCGCTGGCCGCTACCGGGCTTCCTCTTGAAGGAATCGCGCTGGAACGCCAGCTGCTTGAAGAATTGAAAGGGCGCTCTCAGCTGATCTATGACACATCGGATATGAAACCGCGTGATCTGCGTGAAAAAATCGTGGCGCATTTCGCCACGAACCAAGGTGAAACATTTACAGTGAACGTAATGTCATTCGGGTTCAAATACGGGCTTCCGATAGATGCCGACCTCGTGTTTGATGTAAGGTTTCTGCCGAATCCGTTCTACATTGAAAGCATGAGGCCGCTTACGGGGAAAGATGAGGAAGTGTCATCCTATGTGATGAAGTGGAACGAAACACAAAAGTTTATTGAAAAGCTTGTTGATCTGCTCGGCTTTATGCTTCCGTCTTATAAGCGGGAAGGTAAAAGCCAGCTTGTCATCGCGATCGGCTGTACGGGCGGCCAGCACCGCTCCGTCACGCTCGCTGAGTATTTGGCTGACTATTTTAAAAAAGATTTCTATACTCATGTCACTCACCGGGACATTGAAAAGAGAAGCCGGAAATGAATAAGAAGCCGAAAATCGCAATCTTCGGCGGCGGAACGGGTCTGTCCGTGCTGCTTCGGGGGTTAAAGCATAAGCCCGTTGATATTACGGCGATTGTGACAGTTGCTGATGACGGCGGAAGTTCAGGCCGTCTGCGGGATGAACTTCAAATTCCGCCGCCGGGTGACATTCGTAACGTACTGGCCGCTTTGTCAGATGTTGAGCCGCTCGTTGAAAATCTGTTTCAGCACCGTTTCAACAAAGGAAGCGACTTAACCGGACATTCGCTCGGCAATTTGATTTTGGCAGCGATGACAAATATAACCGGTGATTTCTTTCACGCTGTCACCGAAATGAGCAAGGTGCTGAATGTCCGCGGCAGAGTGCTGCCGGCTGCCAACACCAGTGTCGTTCTTCACGCTGAAATGGAGGACGGGCAGGTCGTCTCCGGAGAATCGACAATCCCTTCTTACGGCCAGCGGATTAAACGGGTGTTTCTTACGCCTGAAAAAATTGATCCGCTCCCGGAAACGATTGACGTCATCCGTCAGGCCGATTTAATCATTATCGGTCCGGGAAGCCTGTACACAAGCATTCTTCCGAATCTGCTCGTGCCGAAAATCGGAGAAGAAGTCGTCAAGGCTGCGGCCAAAAAAGTATATATATGCAACGTCATGACACAGCCCGGCGAGACGCTGCAATACAGCGCGGCCGACCATGTCAAGGCGCTGAACGATCATATGGAGCAGCCGTTTATCGACACGATCTTAATCAACAATGAGGAGATCCCTGACGAAATCAAAAGCAAATATGCGAAAGAGCTGGCCCGGCCCGTCGACTTCAATGTTGAAAAGCTGAAATCCATGGGGCTTGAGGTCATCAGGGATCAGATTATCACGTATAAAAATGGCGTAATCCGTCACGATACACATAAAGTGGCTTCTCTTCTTGTCGATTTATTAAGGGACTAGAGGCCTTTTGAAATGAGGTGGCTAATATGTCATTTGCATCGGAAACAAAAAAAGAACTGACGAATCTGGAAGTGAAGGACTGCTGCGCCAAGGCGGAGCTGTCCGCGCTGATTCGGATGAACGGTTCCCTGTCATTTTCAAACCGCCATCTCGTGCTTGACGTTCAAACCGAAAATGCGGCGATTGCCCGCCGCATTTATACATTGCTGAAGAAACAATATGATGTATCGGTCGAACTGTTAGTCAGAAAAAAAATGCGGCTGAAAAAAAATAATGTTTATATTGTGCGCTTTTCTGAAAATGCAAAGCTGATTTTAGAGGAATTGAAAATCCTCGGAGAGAACTTTGTATTTGAACGGAATATTTCTGAGGAACTGGTGGCGAAACGCTGCTGCAAACGTTCTTATATGAGAGGGGCGTTTTTGGCGGGGGGATCTGTGAATAATCCCGAAACCTCGTCATACCACTTGGAAATCTTCTCGCTTTATAAGGAACATAACGATTCATTATGCGCGCTGCTGAATGAATTTCATCTGAACAGCAAAACGCTTGAACGGAAAAAAGGCTATATTACGTATTTAAAAGAGGCGGAAAAAATCACTGAATTTCTGAATGTCATCGGCGCTCACAATTCACTGCTGCGTTTTGAAGATGTGCGGATTGTCAGAGATATGAGAAACTCAGTGAACCGCCTCGTCAATTGTGAAACAGCAAACTTAAACAAAACCATCGGTGCTTCGCTCAGACAGGTGGAAAATATTAAATACATTGATGAACGGATCGGTCTTGAAGCGCTGCCGGAAAAGCTTCGCGAAATTGCGCAGCTGCGGATTGATTATCAGGAGGTCACGCTGAAAGAACTGGGGGAAATGGTTGCAAGCGGGAAAATCAGCAAATCCGGCATCAATCACAGGCTGAGAAAGCTCGATGAAATCGCAGAACAGCTGCGTACAGGACAAAGCATCACTTTGAAATAACCGTACAGAAAAGGGGAGATCTTATGGTTCAGGAGAAAGTGGAAGTGCGTTTAAAGACGGGTTTGCAGGCGCGTCCCGCTGCATTGTTTGTACAGGAGGCAAATCGCTTTGCATCAGATGTGTTTCTTGAGAAAAACGGCAAGAAAGTGAATGCCAAAAGCATTATGGGATTAATGAGCCTGGCGGTCAGCACGGGGACGGAAGTCACTCTGATCGCTGAAGGCGATGATGAAAAGGAAGCGCTGGAAAAGTTGTCCGCTTATGTGCAGGAAGAAGTGTAAACACTTTGTAAGGGGGACGGAACGATGAATGAGTTTCTGAAAGATTGTTATCAAACGATAGGCTGGGAAAAGGATTCCCTCGATTTCAGCAACCTGCCGGAGTTTTTAAAGGCGCTCGCGTATCGGTTTCCGTTTGAAAATCGCGCGGTTTTGTCCAAAAAAGAATATGACGTCACGAAAGAAGGACTGTGGCGGCACATGGTGAAGGAACCTCATGGCGGCCTTTGTTATGACTTGAACGGACTGCTTTATTTCATCCTGAAAGATGCCGGATTTGATGTCAAATTGATCCGCGGAACGGTCTGGAAAAACGGCTGGGCGCTGCCCGGCACACATGCGGCCGTACTTCTTTCCGCCGGAGGGAATGAGTACATCGCTGATGCAGGCTTCGGCCTCAATCTCGCCATGCAGCCTGTACCGATGTCGGGAGACGAGATGGTATCAGCGGCCGGAGCGTTCCGCGTGAGGATAGAAGAGACGGAATTCGGGACATACCTGCTTGAAATGAACAAAGGGGACGGCTGGCAGACAGGTTACGCATTTTCACTTGAAGAAATCGATGAAAAGGACCTCAAGTCTATGAAACAAACAATCTTTGAACATGAACGCTCTCCTTTCAACAAACGCCTGCTTGCTTCTAAGCGGACACCGGAAGGGCACATGGTTCTGTCTGAACGCAATATAACAATAAAAAAACACGATGGCACGGCGGAAAACAGCAGAATAGACCGGTCAGAGTTTGAAGAAAAATTTACTGCTCATTTTATATGAAGCTCGCAGGTTCTCTGCAAAAAAAACGGCCTCCGCAGGGAAGCCGTTTTTTTGTATGTGTTTATCTCATTTTTGTAAAGGTTTTATAATGATCTGTCGTCTTATAAATCAGCCAGTCGCTTGAGTAAAGAATCCGGTCTGAATTTCTGAAGCCTGATGTATAGTTAATATCCGCTTCACGCCACGTCCGTCCGCTTTTGGCAGGGAGTTTGCCTTCCCTGTTTGAGAAGATGTCTCCGCCGATGCTTTTCCCCGGAGCGACGTCTGCAAGATTCCCCTTTGATGCAACCCAGCCGAGGGCCTGTGCTTCTGACTTTGTAATGTAATTATCAGGAAGCTTATGATAGGTCTGAAGATAATCCGCAACCCCGTCAAACGTGTTGATAACCTGTGCTTCAGTGTGCGCCTTGTGAGAAGATGTATCCGTCTTGGCAGCCGTGGAAAACAGCATCCCCGCCGCGGAGAACAGCACCAGCAAACAAACGGAAATCCACGATAATCGTTTTTTCAAAGCAATACCTCCCATTTTTATCATGTGAAGCTGATTCCTTTTCATTGTATCAGCATCGAGAGAAAGGAATAGAAAGAATTTAAAAATAGTACTTTTGATCTAGCAAAAAAATAAACCCCGGCTGAACGGCCGGGATTTTTCATCTCATTGAAATTCCTTCGTGAGGTTTTTCGGTGTTTTTCCGTATACGGCGTCAATCATGTTTTGTGCGGCTTGCTTGAACATATTCAAGCGGATTTTTGCCGTTGCTGACCCGATATGCGGAAGCAATGTGACGTTTTCCAGCTGCAGGAGCGGATTGTCTTCGGCGATCGGCTCTTTTTCAAACACATCTAAACCGGCGCCTTTTATCCAGCCCTCCTGCAATGCGCGGATGAGCGCTTTCTCATCAACCGTCTTTCCCCGGGAAATATTGACGAAACATGCCGTATCTTTCATCAATTTAAATTCCCGCTCTCCCATCATATGATACGTTTCGTCAGTAAGCGGCGTAATTAACAGCACAAAGTCTGATGTTTTCAGCAGTGTATCTAAGTCGGCATATGTAACCCCGAGTTCCTTCTCAGCGTCCGGTTTTCTGCTGCGGTTATAATACAGCACGTCCATGTCGAAGCCGAATTTTGCCCGTTTGGCAGCTTGTTCACCGATTCTGCCCATGCCGATAATTCCTAATGTCTGATGGTGGACATCCATACCGAAAAGAGATTCTTCCTCAACGGTTCCCCATTTGCCGGCGCGGACGAATCGATCCAATTCGGCAACCCGTCTGGCGGAAGACAGAATTAATGAAAAAGCCAGATCAGCGACAGTGTCATCTAAGGTGTACGGCGTATGCGTGCCGACAACCCCGCGTCTTTTCATTTCTTCAATATTAAAATTATCATAGCCGACAGAATTATTGCTGACGACCTTCAGCTTCGGCGCGTGATCCAGTAAATCACTGTCAATCGCCGTTCCGGATGTCAGCAGCCCTTCAGCATCTTTCATTTTTTCGTACAGTTCCTCTATTGGAATGGTATCTTCTTTCCAGATGTCATAGCGGCAATGCTCGCCTATCATTTGTTCGACTTCCGGCGGTATTGGTTTCGCGATGAATACATAGGGTTTCAACGGGCTTCTCCTCCTTTGTCTTTCTTCTCTATTTTATTATATAAGAGAAGCGGTAACGTGAGAAATATTCAAACGCATTACGATAAATTTCTGGTTCTTTTGAACTTAAAATGAAAGAAAAAGAAACGTACATGCTTGATTTCTCCAAACAATAACAGAATCCGCCTATATTTCTGAAGGCAAAATGAGCGGAACCGCTGTTTTCAAAAGCTTTATAGGTTGGTGTAAAGATAAATTTTATTATTTTTGAAAGATATAAATGAACATAATCTGAATTTACAGTCAAATTATCGTGTCTTTTTTTGAAAGCGCTTTTGAGGCCTTTTTCTGTGCTATAATTCCTTACTGTAAGCTGGGTAAGAAGGCTTGCAATACAATCGGATGGGAGATGAATAGAAAAATGGTTTCTTTATCAAGCATTTTGGAGCACAACCAGCAGTTTGTCCAAGAAAGGAAATATGAACCTTACCAAACGACAAAATTCCCGAAAAAAAAGCTTGTCATCGTATCCTGTATGGATACAAGGCTGACGGAGCTTCTGCCGCAGGCGATGGGACTCAGAAACGGCGATGCCAAAATCATAAAAAACGCGGGAGCCATTGTTTCTCACCCATTTGGAAGTGTCATGCGGAGCATTTTGGTTGCCGTTTATGAACTGCAGGCAGAGGAAGTCTGCATCATAGGTCACCGCGAGTGCGGAATGTCGGGATTAAATGCGGCTTCCATATTAAATAAAGCGAAAGAGCGCGGCGTGGAGGACAAATGTCTCAGCCTTCTGCAGCATGCGGGAGTCGATTTGGAAACATGGCTGACCGGTTTTCACAGCGTCGAAGAAAGCGTGGCCCACAGCGTGAATATGGTCAGGCATCATCCGCTCTTGCCTGAAGAGGTGCCGGTGCACGGGCTGGTGATCGATCCGGGGACGGGGACGCTGGATGTAGTCGTTGACGGTTATGAAACAGTCAAAGGAGGATGCAGCTGACAATGCAATTTACCGGCAGATATCAGGGATACAATTTGCAGAAATTTCAGAAAGACCTAATCGCGGGAATTGTGGTCGGAATTGTAGCGATTCCACTGGGAATGGCCTTTGCTATCGCCTCGGGGGTCGGTCCGGAATACGGGCTTTACACCGTTATTGTGGCCGGAATTCTGATTTCGCTGTTGGGCGGCTCTAAATATCAGATCGGCGGGCCTACGGGGGCGTTTGTTCCCATTTTATTTGCCATTGTGATGCAGTATGGTTTTGAGAATTTACTTGTAGCCGGTTTTATGGCAGGCGTCATGCTCGTCCTGTTTGGCGTATTTAAGCTCGGAAAGATTATGAAATTCGTGCCGAAGCCGGTGATCGTCGGATTTACGGCCGGGATCGCGGTGCTGATTTTCTCGGAGCAGATTGCCCATTTTCTCGGTCTGCGCGATATTCAAAAGCATGAAAGCTTTATCCTCAACATTGCGGAAATAGGCAAGAAGATCGGAACCTTTAATTTGTACAGCATCCTAATCGCGGGAATTGCTTTGGCCATTTTGGTGTTATCAGCCAGGCTGATGCCGAAGATTCCGGGCGCGCTTGTGGCGCTGCTTGTCTCTACAGCCGCGGCGGTCGTGTTTTTTCCTGACAAAATGGCGACAATCGGTTCTGCTTACGGGGAGATTCCGCGGCAGCTCCCGGCTTTTCAGCTTCCGGATTTCTCAATCGATAACATGGTGATGATGTTCCCGTCTGCTTTGATCATTGCGCTTCTCGGCGGACTTGAGTCCATATTATCGGCGATGGTCGCGGACAATATGAAAGGATCACGGCATGACAGCAATAGGGAGCTTGTCGGGCAGGGCATCGCCAATATGGCAGCGCCGCTTTTCGGCGGCATACCGGCAACGGGAGCGATTGCGCGGACCGCAACAAATATTAAAAACGGCGCAGTTTCTCCGATTTCCGGTGTTGTCCACGGAGTCACCGTCCTCCTCGTCCTGCTCGTCTTCGCCCCGCTTGCCGTTCATGTACCGCTTGCAAGCATGGCGCCGGTATTGATGGTTGTGGCTTGGAACATGAGTGAGCGGAGGGAAGTCGCCAATATGATGCGGCTGAAAAACACTGATTCATTCGTACTGGCGGCAACCTTTTTACTGACGGTTCTGTTTGATTTAATCATCGGCGTTTCTGCCGGTCTCGTGCTCGCTTTTGTTTTCTTTATCAGAAAAATGAGCGAATCAACAAGCATCAAAACACCGCATGCCGCTGTCAAATCGGTTAAAAATGATTCGTCCGTCAGCACATATTCCATTGAGGGGCCGCTGTTTTTCGGTTCAATTGATTCACTGGAATCATCGCTGCTGGAGAGGCTTCAGGAAAAGCCGAAGACGCTTATTCTGCTGATGAATAATGTACATTACATGGATACCTCCGCAGAAGCGGTGCTGGGGAATGTGATGAACCGGATCAAACGGCATAACGGGAGATTGATGATCGTCGGATTGCAATCACAGCCGAGAGAGCTGATCCGGAAGACAGGGCTGTTTCATAAAATCGGGAAACAGCATTTCTTTGAGCATCAGGACGAGATAACGGGATAAATTCAGATACGGCCTGTCCATGAAAAAGCGGACAGGCCGTGTTTTTATTCGGTTTCAAAGCGTTTGATCAGTTTTTCCTGATGGGCTTTCATCGCATCTTCTAACGTGATTCCGTACTTATCGGCAAGGATGGCCAGATTTCCGAGGACGTCACCCATTTCTTCAATCAGCTCCTGCCTGCGTTCAGACTGGGTCGCGTCCTTTTCATCCGGCCGGTCTCTGCCGATTTCATATGCTCTTACCGCCCGGGCGAGCTCACCCGCCTCTTCCATTAAAAAGCCGATTCTGATAAATGGCCCGTACGCCGTCCATCCTCGTTTTTCGTAAAAATCTTTCGTCCATCGTTCTGCTTCAGCCATCTGCATGTGAAACACTCCTTATGTCCTGTATGATTCTTATTGATATTATCATATAGAGATGGGACAATATATAGTGTATTTTGATTTATTGATGTACATATATAGATGTGGAGATGAAAAAATGAAAACCATTTGTGTATTTGCGGGGTCAAACCCGGGGGTAAATGAAGAGTACAAACGCAAAGCGGCCGAACTGGGTGAATATATGGCGGAGCAGGGAATCGGCCTTGTTTACGGCGGTTCACGGGTCGGTCTGATGGGAACCGTCGCCGATGCGTTAATGGCAGGCGGCGGAAAAGCTGTCGGCGTCATGCCGAGCGGGCTGTTCAGCGGAGAGGTTGTTCATCAGAATCTGACGGAGCTGATTGAAGTCAGCGGCATGCATGAGCGGAAAGCGAAAATGAGTGAACTTGCCGATGGGTACATTGCCATGCCCGGCGGTTTCGGAACATATGAAGAGTTATTTGAAGTGCTGTGCTGGGCGCAAATCGGCATTCATCAAAAACCGATCGGACTGTACAATGTGAACGGGTATTTTGAGCCGATGATGAAGATGGTCAAGTACAGCATTCAGGAAGGATTTTCGAATGAGTCTCATTTAAAACTGATACACAGTTCCTCCCGGCCGGATGAGCTGATTGAGCAGATGAACAATTACTCGTACCCGATCCTTCAGAAAAAATGGACGGAAATATAAAAAAAGAGCCATCTGACATGTGTGTGAGTGCCGGGCGGACTTCATGAAAATCGAGTGTATTTGACAATGTGAGATTTCCTTAGGGAAATCTTTTTTTATGTCCAGATTACCATCGTAGTATAATTTAACTAATTCGGATTGGCTATCTAAGCAAAAGCGGAAGGAGACGGAAAATGGCGACGTTGTCAGATGTGGCTAAGAGAGCGAATGTTTCGAAAATGACGGTGTCACGTGTGATTAATCACCCTGATACGGTAACAGATGAACTGAAAAAGCTCGTTCATTCCGCAATGAAAGAGCTGAATTACATCCCTAATTATGCGGCAAGAGCGCTTGTGCAAAACAGAACACAGGTTGTCAAATTGCTGATTCTTGAGGAAATGGATACGACCGAACCCTATTACATGAACTTGCTGACCGGAATCAGCCGGGAGCTGGATCGCCATCATTATGCTTTGCAGCTTGTGACAAGAAATTCACTCAATATCGGGCAATGCGACGGCATTATTGCCACCGGCTTGAGAAAGGCCGATTTTGAATTTGTCATCAAAGCTTTTGAAAAGCCGTTAGTCGTATTTGGAGAAAATGAAATGGGCTATGATTTCGTCGATGTGAATAACGAAAAAGGGACTTTTATGGCAACCCGCCATGTCATGGGGCTGGGGGAGCGTGAGGTTGTCTTTTTCGGCATTGATTTGGATGAGCCATTCGAACGCTCAAGAGAACAGGGGTATATTCGGGCGATGAAAGAGAGCTGCAGAGAAACGAAGCTGTTTCGGATCGCTAACAGTTCAAAAAAAAGCGAAAGCCTGGCAAGAGAAGTTTTGAAAACGCTCGGCCGGCAAGCCGCGTTTGTCTGCGCCACCGACCGAATCGCGCTCGGGGTCATTCGTGCGGTGCAGTCACTCGGAAAACGAATTCCCGAAGATGTGGCCGTTACTGGAAATGACGGTGTTTTTCTTGACCGCATTTCCTCCCCGCGGCTGACTACGGTCAGACAGCCGGTTGTGGAAATGGGAGAGGCCTGTGCGAAAATGCTGCTGAAAAAAATGAATGAAGGCGGCGCAGCTCAAGGTCATTTGTTTTTTGAACCGGAGTTAATTGTGCGGGAATCAACTTTGTGAAAGCTTGATTCTGTTATCGGTAACAAGAGAAAAACGATTGCTTCTCCCGATTTCATCATGCTACCTTCAAAGCATAAGCCAGCCTATAAAAAGGGGGAAACATGATGGAATATGCCGCAATACATCATCAGCCGTTCAGTGCTGATGCTTATTCTTATGACGGGCGGACGGTGCATATCAAAATCCGGACGAAAAAAGGTGATGCTGATCAGATTCGATTGGTTTGGGGCGATCCTTATGAATACAGCGGCGGCAGATGGTCGGCAGCCGAGCAGCCAATGAGAAAAACAGCCGCAACCCAAAATCATGATTATTGGTTTGCTGAAGTGTCGCCGCCATTCAGGCGTTTGCAATATGCATTTATTGTCTCAGACCAGTATGAAAACATCTTTTTCGGAGCGTCAGGGGTCTGTCCTGTAAATAAAAAAACGCTGGAAACGATTCATTATTATTTTAAGCTTCCGTTTGTTCATGAGGCGGATACATTTCAAGCGCCTGAATGGGCGAAATCAACGCTTTGGTATCAAATTTTTCCGGAACGTTTTGCGAATGGAAGAGAAGACCTGTCACCGGAAGCTGCACTGCCTTGGGGGAGCAAGGACCCGGACGTTAATGATTTTTTTGGCGGAGATTTGCAGGGGATTATTGACAAACTCGACTATTTAGAAGAATTAGGGGTGAACGGAATTTATTTAACTCCGATCTTCTCCTCTCCATCCAACCATAAATATGACACGCTGGATTACTATTCCATCGATCCGCATTTTGGGGATCGGGAGCTTTTCCGGACATTGGTCAGCCGGCTTCATCAGCGGGGAATGAAAATTATGCTTGATGCTGTTTTTAATCATATAGGCAGCGCTTCTCCGCAATGGCAGGATGTTGTAAAACACGGGGCCCGGTCCCGCTACAAAGACTGGTTCCATGTTCACTCTTTTCCTGTGAAAGAAGACAATTATGACAGGTTTGCGTTTACGCCTGATATGCCGAAGCTGAATACGGCTAATCCGGAAGTACAGAGGTATTTGTTTGAGATTGCTTTGTACTGGATTCGTGAATTTGACATTGACGGCTGGCGTTTAGATGTGGCAAATGAAGTGGATCACGCTTTTTGGAAGGCATTCAGGCAGGCTGTAACGGCCGAGAAACCCGATCTTTATATTTTGGGAGAGATATGGCATTCCTCCGAACCTTGGCTCAGAGGAGATGAGTTTCACGCTGTGATGAATTATCCTTTCACAGAGCCGATGATTGCTTATTTTGCTGACCGGGAGATTTCTGCTTCATCCATGGCCTATCGATTAAACGCGCACTTGATGAATGGGATGCGGCAGGCCAACGAGGTGATGTTTAATTTACTGGACAGCCATGATACAGAACGTCTTCTGACAAGGTGCGGAAATGATGAGAAAACAGCCCGCGCTCTGCTGGCCTTTATGTTTGCCCAGACAGGAGCGCCCTGCATCTACTACGGAACGGAAATCGGTCTGGACGGCGGGAGAGATCCATTATGCCGGAAGTGTATGGTTTGGGAAAAGGAAAAGCAAAACCAGGAAATGCTCAGCTTTATGAAACGCTTAATCACCTTACGCAAAAAAGAAAACGCTTTATTGACGTACGGAAGTCTTGAGTGGCATCTGCTTGATGATCAAAACGATTGTATCAGTTTTTCGAGGGTTTTCAATGGCAGGCAATTGATTTTCTATTTTAATCAGGGGAATCGGGCCGGGGAAATCCGTTTGCAAGATTTTAATATGGAGAGAAGCAGAATAGTTTACGATGCGTGGACGGATCAGATCCTTCAACATGATGCCGTTATTGCTGTTCAGCCGGGAGAATTTTTGATTTTGAGTGCTGACGCCCCTGTCTGAATTCTGTTATCGGTAACAGGCTGAAAGGCTTTGAAACCGCTTTCTCTAACAGAGTAGAATTGTAATAGATTCATAATAAAAGGGGGAAAAGATATGGCGGGGTTCGTCAAAAAGGGATTGGCTTTATTGACGGCATCAGTTTTGGCATTCTGTCTCGGCGCCTGTTCAAATTCAAAGGAATCGGCCGGCGCTGACGGCAAAAAGGTACTGACCGTGTCCGTTGAAGAAACCTATAAAAAATATATTGAAAGCATTAAAGGAGAGTTTGAAAAAGAGAATAACGTCACAGTCAACATTGCAGAAAAGCAAATGTTCGATCAGCTGGAGGCGCTTCCTTTGGACGGCCCGGCCGGCAATGCGCCTGACGTAATGCTTGCCGCATATGACCGGATCGGCAGTTTGGCGCAGCAAGGCCATTTGCTTGATCTAAAACCTGCTGATACAAAAAGCTTTGGAGATAAAGAGATGCAGCAGGTAACGGTTAACGGAAAGGTGTATGGAATGCCGCTGGTGATTGAGACGCTTGTTCTGTATTACAACAAAGATCTTATAAAAAAAGCGCCGGCAACATTTAAAGACCTTGAAACATTAACAGAGGATCCCCGGTTTTCATTTGTTTCTGAAAAAGGAAAGTCAACGGGATTTTTGGCAAAGTGGACTGACTTTTATATGTCGTACGGTTTGCTGTCCGGTTACGGCGGATATGTATTCGGGAAAAACGGCACAGATCCCGGGGATATCGGCCTGAACAATAAAGGCGCTGCAGAAGCGGTGAAATATGCGGAGAAATGGTTTAAAACGTATTGGCCAAAAGGCATGCAGGATAACTCAAGCGCAGACGATTTTATTCAGCAAATGTTTTTGGATAAGAAAGCGGCTGCAATCATCGGCGGGCCTTGGTCGGCTGCCAATTTTCAAGAGGCCGGCCTGAACTATGGCGCCGCTCCAATTCCGACATTGCCAAACGGAAAAGAATATGCTCCGTTTGCGGGCGGCAAAGGCTGGGTTGCTTCAAAATATACAAAGGAACCCGAGCTGGCTGAAAAATGGCTTGAGTATGCAACAAATGATGCCAATGCTTACGCCTTTTATGAGGATACAAATGAAGTTCCGGCCAACACAGCCGCAAGGAAGAAAGCGGGGGAGCAAAAAAATGAGCTGGCGTCAGCTGTTATTAAACAATATGAGTCAGCGGCACCTGCGCCGAATATTCCTGAAATGGCCGAGGTATGGACCGGCGCTGAAAGTTTAATGTTTGATGCGGCTTCGGGGAAAAAAACAGCAAAAAAATCGGCGGATGATGCGGTAAACGTCATAAAAGAAAACATCAAAGAAAAATATGTGAAATAAAATCGGAGGGGAAGTGTCCGTAAGAATAGAGGGCGAAAAATGAATAAAGATGATACACTTTTACACCAAAAACGGAAGGCGTCATGGTTTTTATCGATCATTCCGGGAATTGGACAGATCGCGAATCAGCAGATATCAAAGGGGATCTTATTTCTGGTCATTACGAGTTTGTTTGCTGTTGAATTATGCGTTTTCGGTATTGAGGCGCTGACCGGATTGGTTACCTTGGGAAGTGTTCCCGGTGAAGATCACTCATTATTTATGCTGATTGAAGGCACGCTGCAATTGATCTTGACGTTGATTTTTCTCATGTTCTATATCTTTTCAGTTTGTGATTTCCGTCATACCGCCGCTATGAAAGCGGCGGGTTTGAAGGTGAATACAGCGGCCAAGGATATCATCCGCCATGCGGGAGATAAAGGGTTTCCTTATTTATTTACACTGCCGGCATATCTCATGATGGTGTTTGTGATTATTTTTCCTGTTTTGGTGACTCTGTTTGTTGCCTTAACAAACTATGATTTTTATCATATACCGCCTAACAGTCTGATTGACTGGGTCGGCTTTAAAAATTTCTTGAATATCTTTTTTGTCGGTTCTTACCGGGAAACATTTGTGAATGTACTGGGCTGGACCATGATATGGACAATCTGTGCAACAACGCTGCAAATCATTTTGGGGATCGTGACGGCACTATTCGTGAATCAAGATTTTATTAAAGGCAGACGGATATTCCGAATGATTTTCTTATTTCCATGGGCTGTTCCGGCCTTTATCACAATTATGAGCTTTTCCAATATTTTTAATGACAGTATAGGGGCGATGAACACGCAGGTGATTCCATTAATTAACCACCTGCCGTTTGTGGAACTGCCGGCGATCGCGTGGAAGACTGATGCTTTCTGGACGAAGACCGCTCTGATTATGATTCAGACCTGGCTTGGCTTTCCTTATATTTATGTCATGGTAACGGGGGTCTTGCAGTCGATTCCGGGTGAATTGTATGAAGCCGCAAAGATTGACGGGGCTTCTTTTATGCAGCGTTTTCGCAATATTACATTACCGATGATTTTATTTGCGACGGCACCGGTGATGATTACACAGTACACATTTAACTTTAATAATTTTTCGATCATCTATTTGTTTAATGAAGGCGGTCCGGGAAGCGCGGGAGCCGGTGCCGGGTCGACCGATATTTTAATTTCCTGGATCTATAAACTGACAACCGGCACTTCTCCGCAATATGCTGTGGCAGCGGCCGTGACACTGTTAATATCTTTCGTCGTCATTGGAATTTCCCTGATTGCTTTTAAAAAGTCAAATGCTTTCGGCAATGAGGAGGTGATGTAGATGGGTTCCAGAACGGCCGGAATGCTTACGAAAATCTGCACCTATTTATTTTTGCTGGTTTTAAGCATTGTCATTTTATATCCGCTGCTGATTACGGCTTCCTCCGCTTTCCGTGCGGGAAATGTGACGGCTTTTCAGCTCGATTTCTCAGGTTCCTGGACTTTTGATCATTTTAAGCGGCTGTTTGAAGAGACGCTCTATCTTCATTGGTACAGCAATACGCTGGTTATCGCGCTGTCAGTCATGGTATTGCAGGTCACGATTGTAACGCTTGCCGGGTATACGTACAGCCGCTATCGGTTTGCGGGGCGAAAAAAGAGTCTTGTTTTCTTTTTAATCATTCAAATGGTGCCCACAATGGCAGCGCTGACTGCTTTTTATGTATTGGCCATGCTGATAGGCGCTCTTGATCAATACTGGTTTTTGACAGCGATCTATATCGGCGGCGGAATTCCGATGAACACGTGGCTGATGAAAGGTTATTTTGATACAGTTCCGAGAGAAATTGATGAGGCTGCGCGGATGGATGGAGCGGGGCACTTCAGGATATTTGCCTCCATTGTGCTGCCGCTTGTGAAGCCGATGCTTGCCGTTCAAGCGCTTTGGGCGTTTATGGCGCCGTTCGGGGACTATTTGCTGGCGAAGTTTTTGCTTCGCTCGCCGGAAAGGCTGACCATTGCAGTAGGGTTGCAGTCGTTCATTTCAAATCCGCAGCAGCAAAAAGTCGCCCTGTTTGCGGCGGGAGCTATACTTGCCGCACTGCCGATATGCATCTTGTTCTTTTTTCTCCAAAAGAACTTTGTATCCGGGCTGGCGGCGGGCGGAACAAAGGGGTAGTTCAATGAAGAATGTGCATAATGAAAGCTTTATGATCCGCAGTCTTAAAGCATCGGTGTCTCCGTCAGGTATTTGCCGTTACGGGAAAACATTCAGCTGGCTTCAGCTTTCCTTTCTCTTTATGTTTTTGACGTCCTGCCTTATGGCGCCGTTTACGATGTCGTTTTTGAAAATGGACCGCTTCAGCCTCAAATTGGTTATGCCTGCGGCGCTTTCTGCAGTGAATGATCGTTTTGCCGAACAATTAAACGGTATTCAAATCAGGAACGGAAAACTGACAGGCGGACAGCGTTTTGATCAAATTGAAGAGGGCAACCATCTGATGGCAGTCGATATGGAGCATGAATGGAAACCAAACGGTGAAAATGGGCGTTTGCGTGTAAAAGGATATGACAACGCGGTCATATTCCAGCCTGACCGGCTGATTATTACCGACCAAAACGGAATGGGGTTTTCAGTTCGCTATGGGAAAGCGGACGCCAGGCTTACGGACCCGGGCGTATATGAGACGGAGGCTGTTATCGGTCAATTGTGGCTGGCACAGTATAAGCCGATGATCATGATGCTGGGGTGCGCAGTGATTTTTTTGATCCAGCTGTTTTTTACAGCTGTGCTTGCGGGAGGCATCTGGATGGCAAAATTATCAAAAATGATCGATATCGCGTCATGTAAGGAAGCAGCTTCTGCAGCGATTTGCGCATCGGCTCTGCCTGCATTCGCGGCAGCTGCTATCGGGCTGATCCGCTTTGATTTGATTACTGTATTAATGGTTCATACATGCGGAGTCACGTTGATGATTGCTTTTTTATTCAGATATATGGCCAAAACCCGCCGTCATAATGAAAATGTTCATTCGGGAGGAAGACATGATAAATCAGCGGTTGTTTGAGATTGATGAATGGAAAATCAAAACCAATACATTTCAAAAAGAGTATATACGGCTGCAGGAAAGCCTGACTTCTCTTGCCAACGGCTATATGGGCATCAGGGGGAATTTTGAAGAGGGGTATTCAGGCGGCAGCCATCAAGGCACATATATTGCGGGCGTGTGGTTCCCTGACAAAACGCGGGTAGGCTGGTGGAAAAACGGGTATCCGGACTATTTCGGAAAAGTGATCAATGCGATGAATTTTATTGGAATAGATGTGTATGTTGACGGTGAAAAAGTCGATCTCTATCAAAACCGACTCGAATCATTTGAGTTAGAGCTTCATATGAAAGAAGGAATTCTGAGGAGGAGCGCTGTTGTCCGTATTCAGGATAAAACCGTGCGAATCAAATCAGAACGATTTCTCAGCCTGGCCGTAAAAGAGCTATGTGCGATTCATTATGAAGCGGAGTGTCTGACAGGGGACGCCGTTATTACGCTTGTCCCTTATCTTGATGGCAATGTTGTAAACGAAGATTCAAACTATCAAGAGCGGTTTTGGCAGGAAAAAGAGACAGGAGCGGATTACCGCCGCGGGCATATAACGGCAAAAACGCTCGACAATCCGTTCGGAACGCCGCGTTTCACTGTCTCAGCCTTAATGGAAAATTTGACAGAAGGCTATGTCAGTCAAAGCTTTCAAACTTCCGGCATGTATGCTGAAAATCGCTTCAGCTACCAAAACAAAGCTTCATTGAAGAAGTTTATTGTTGTCACGACTTCACGCGATGTTCAAGAAGCAGAGCTTACTTCGAAAGGGGAGGAGCTTTTGGCGGCTATTCTTAAGCAAGGTTATGAAGAAGCGAGACAGCAGCATATTGCCAAGTGGAAGGAAAGATGGGCAAAAGCGGATATAGAGATAAAGGGAGATAAGGAACTTCAGCAAGGCATCCGCTACAATATCTTTCAGTTATTCTCGACATACTACGGGGCAGATGCCCGTTTGAACATCGGACCGAAAGGATTTACAGGCGAAAAATACGGCGGTGCCGCCTATTGGGATACCGAGGCGTATGCCGTTCCGATGTATTTGGCGACAGCCGAGCCGGAAGTCACGAAAAACCTGCTTTTGTACCGCTATCATCATTTGGAGGCTGCCAAACGGAACGCCGCCAAGCTGGGGATGAAGGGGGCGCTTTATCCGATGGTGACGTTTACCGGAGATGAATGCCACAATGAGTGGGAGATTACGTTTGAAGAAATTCACCGCAACGGCGCGATTTGCTATGCGATCTGCAATTATGTCCAATATACAGGTGATCGCGCCTATATGGAGGAATATGGGATAGACGTTCTTGTGGCAGTCAGCAGATTCTGGGCCGGCCGCGTTCACTTTTCGAAACGAAAAAATAAGTATATGATCCACGGCGTCACAGGGCCGAATGAATATGAAAACAACGTTAACAACAATTGGTATACGAATGTCATTGCGGCTTGGACGTTGGATTATACTCTGCAAAGTCTCGAAAGGATCTCAGCGGAGAAACGCCGCCTTCTGGATGTGCAGGAAGAAGAATTGAAAGTCTGGAGAGAAATCATCCGGCACATGTACTATCCGTATAGTGAAGAACTGCAAATTTTCGTTCAGCATGACACATTTTTGGACAAAGACCTGCAATCAGTTGACGAATTAGATCCAGCTGAACGGCCTCTTTATCAAAATTGGTCATGGGACAAAATCCTCCGCTCCAGCTTTATTAAACAAGCCGATGTGCTGCAAGGCATTTATTTATTTCCTGACCGTTTCTCTATAGACGAAAAACGCCGCAACTATGAATTTTATGAACCGATGACGGTTCATGAATCAAGCTTATCGCCCTCCATTCACGCGGTGCTCGCTGCCGAATTGAGGATGGAAAAGAAGGCGCTTGAATTATATAAGCGTACAGCAAGGCTTGATCTCGACAATTACAATCGCGATACGGAGGAAGGTCTTCACATTACTTCAATGACGGGAAGCTGGCTGGCGATCGTCCAAGGGTTTGCCGGCATGCGTACTTTAAAAGGAACGCTCTCATTCACCCCATTTTTGCCGAATGAATGGGACGGTTACTCGTTCCATATCAATTATCGAAACCGCTTGATCAAGGTGACGGTCGAAGAAAGGCGCGCCATTTTTGAGCTTGTCAAAGGCGAACCGGTGTCCATCACAGTTTATGGAGAACCGATGGTGCTGAATGAACGATGTGAAAGGAGAATGCCTGATGAGTGAATGGTGGAAAGAAGCTGTCGTGTATCAAATTTACCCGCGCAGTTTTTATGATTCCAATGGAGATGGATTTGGGGATTTACAAGGCATTATCAAAAAGCTTGATTATATCAAAAGACTTGGCGCGGATGTGATCTGGCTGTCGCCCGTGTTTGATTCTCCGCAGGATGACAACGGTTATGACATCAGTGACTACAGAAACATGTACGAAAAATTCGGAACAAATGAAGATATGTTTCAGTTAATTGATGAAGTGCATCAGCGCGGAATGAAAATCATCATGGATCTGGTCGTGAACCACACGTCGGATGAACATGCCTGGTTTGCTGAAAGCCGCAAGTCGAAGGACAATCCTTACCGGGATTATTATTTTTGGAAAGACCCGAAATCGGACGGTTCTGAGCCGAATAATTGGGGATCGATTTTTTCAGGCTCGGCGTGGACGTTCGATGAAGGGACAGGACAGTATTATTTGCACTACTTTTCGAAAAAACAGCCTGATTTAAATTGGGAAAATGAAGCCGTTCGCCGGGAAGTGTATGATCTGATGAAGTTCTGGATGGATAAAGGCGTTGACGGCTGGCGGATGGATGTGATCGGCTCCATTTCCAAGCACACTGATTTTCCGGACTATGAAACAGATAACAGCCGCCCCCATATCGTCGGCCGTTATCACTCTAACGGCCCCCGCCTGCATGAATTTATTCAAGAGATGAACAGGGAAGTGCTTTCTCATTACGACTGCATGACAGTCGGAGAGGCAAACGGTTCTGATATTGAAGAGGCGAAAAAATATACGGATGCAGGCAGGCAAGAGCTGAATATGATCTTTACATTTGAACATATGGATATCGATACAGAACAAAACTCGCCAAATGGGAAATGGCAGATCAAGCCGTTTGATGTGATTGCTTTAAAACAAACAATGACAAGGTGGCAGACCGGGTTGATGAATAGCGGCTGGAATACCCTGTATTTTGAGAATCATGATCAGCCGAGAGTGATTTCCCGCTGGGGCAATGACGGTGAGCTGCGAAAACAATGTGCGAAAGCATTCGCAACGGTTCTCCACGGGATGAAAGGCACACCGTTTATTTACCAGGGAGAAGAAATCGGCATGGTCAACAGTGATATGCCGCTGGAGATGTATGACGATCTTGAAATAAAAAATGCATACCGTGAACTAGTCATCGAAAACAAAACGATGTCAGAAAAAGAGTTTGTCAAAGCCGTGATGATAAAAGGAAGGGATCACGCGAGGACGCCGATGCAATGGGATGCAGGAAAACATGCCGGATTCACAGCCGGAGACCCTTGGTTAGCGGTCAATTCCCGCTATCAAGAAATCAATGTGAAAGAATCCTTGGAAGATCAAGATTCAATTTTCTATTACTATCAGAAGCTCATTCAATTACGAAAGCAATATAAGATCATGGTATACGGAGATTATCAGCTGCTGCTGGAAGATGATCCGCAAATCTATTGTTATATCCGTAAATATCAAGGGAAAAAGCTTCTCGTCGTTGTGAATTTGTCGGAAGACAAGGCCCGGTTCGAAGCGCCTCCGGAACTGATCCATGAGCGCTGGAAAATCCTGATTTCGAACTATCCGCAGGAGCGGGCTGACTTGAAGAGTATCAGCCTCAAACCTTATGAAGCTGTGATGGGCATCAGCATATGAAAGCGGTTATTTTTGATTTAGACGGAGTGATAACAGATACGGCTGAATATCATTTTCTCGCTTGGAAGCACATCGCAGAACAAATTGATATTCCCTTTGACAGGAATGTGAATGAAGGCCTGAAAGGAATCAGCCGGGAAGAGTCACTGGAAAGCATACTGATCTTTGGCGGAGCGGAAAAAAGGTTTACACATGCGGAGAAACAAGAACTGCTGCATCAAAAAAACCAATATTATCAAACGTTGATCAGCAGATTGACGCCGGAAGATCTCTTGCCGGGAATCGGCAGGCTTCTTTGTGAATTAAAAAATGAACATATAAAAATCGGGTTAGCATCTTCAAGCCGCAATGCCCGCGCGATCTTAAAACGTTTGGCGATTATCGATGATTTTCAAGCCATTGTTGACCCGGCGGCTCTTGCGAAGGGGAAGCCTGATCCCGAAATCTTTTTAACAGCTGCAGCGCTGCTCGGTGTTTCCACGGCTGAATGCGCGGCAATAGAAGATGCTGAAGCAGGAATATCTGCAATTAAATCTGCCGGGATGTTCGCGGTCGGTGTCGGGCGTGAACAGTCGATGCTTGGTGCTGATCTGGTTGTGAGGCAAACCGGTGAATTGTCGTTTGAGCTGTTGAAGGAAGAATGGAAGCAGTATAGGGGAAAGGTTTTAAAAAGCATCAGAGAGTGAAAAAAACCTGCAAGAGACATCATCTCTTGCAGGTTTTTTGGGCATTACTTCTGGTCTTCTGTATTGCGTGTCAGCACTTTATCGATTAAGCCGTATTCTAAGGCTTCATCAGCTGATTTGAAGTTGTCGCGGTCTGTATCGCGCTCAATGACTTCAAGCGGCTGGCCGGTACGTTCAGCAAGCACTTTGTTTAATTTGTCGCGAAGCAAGAGAATGCGTTTTGCCGCGATTTCAATTTCTGTCGCCTGTCCTTGCGCTCCGCCAAGCGGCTGGTGAATCATAACTTCACTGTTAGGAAGCGCGTAACGTTTGCCTTTTTCTCCGGCTGCAAGTAAAAATGCTCCCATAGAAGCGGCCATACCGATGCAGATCGTGGATACTTTCGGTTTAATGAACTGCATTGTATCATAGATTGCCATACCGGCAGTGATTGATCCGCCAGGGCTGTTAATGTAAATGGAAATATCTTTTTCAGGGTCTTCCGCTTCAAGGAATAAAAGCTGTGACACGATGGAGTTCGCAACGTTGTCATCAATCGCAGATCCAAGCATGATAATACGGTCCTTCAAAAGACGGGAGTAAATGTCATAAGCTCTTTCTCCGCGGTTCGTTTGTTCAATGACTGTAGGTATTAAATTCATAATGCTCCTCCTTCACCTTTTAGGTAAGTATGTATTTACATGATACATTTTTGGTCAATAAAGGTCAAACAAAACGCTGACCAAAATGCCAACCTTTTCTTCTAACACCATTTTTCCCATAAAACAAAAAGTTCAAACAGCAAAGTGGAAATGAGGATGATCAGCACCGGCGCTTGAGAAAATGATATGGCCGGAGCGCTCAAAATAGACCGCAATCGCGTCGCTACGTACGGCTGAAGGGTCTGACTACGTTGTCCGCCCTTCCAAAAGCCGTACCGGCAAATACGTTTCCAGCGGCAAATCATCAAATTCGCCTTCAATTTCTTTTGCTAAAATCTCAATGGCTGTTTTGGAAATCAATTCAATCGGCTGCTGGATGGTTGCCAAGTCCGGCAGAACCGATTGAACGGTTTCAGTGCCGTCATAACCGATCACTTTTAATTGATTCGGGATGTCTATTCCCCGTTTTTTGGCCTCGGTCATCACGGCAGCCGCCATGATATCATCGCTGGCAAAAATTCCGTCGGTGTCAGGCTGTTCATCGAATAATGTTGAAATAATGTCATGGTAATGCTGATAAAAGGGTACTTCATATGTAATAGGCTTCCGTCCGTGTTCATGCATGACGTCTTCGTATGCTTTTCTTCTGAGGTTTGCCGGTGTTTCGAGTTCAAGCGGGCCGTTGATATGGACGATGTGCCGGCACCCTTTTTCAATCAGCAGTTCTGCCGCCTTTTTTCCGCCGTCATAGTTGTCTGAGCCGACGACGGGAATCGTGTCCGATAAGTAATGATCAATGGCGACAATCGGCAGATTCTGCTTGTGATCATTGAGAATTCCCCGGTTGTAAGTCACGGCGATCACGCCGTCCACTTGGTTTCTTATCAGCATCTCCAAATATTTTTCTTCCTTATCCTTTCGATGTAAACTGTTGCAAAGCAGCAGTTTGTAGCCCATGGACGTACAAATGCTTTCAATATGAAAGGCGAGTTCGCCGAAAAACGGGTTGCTGGAGTTTGGGATGATAAGTCCTATTAAATTGGTTCGTTTTCGGAATAAAGAGCGGGCCAGATCGTTTGGAAAGTAATTGATTTCTTCCATCGCCTTGTACACTTTTTCTTTTGTTTTTTCGCTGATATAGCCGCGGTTATTTAATACCCGCGAAACGGTTGTAGATGAAACTCCCGCTATTTTCGCAACATCATGAATGTTAGGCTTCATTCCCGTGCCCTCCTGCTTACTGAAATGGCTTACAATTTCCGTCACGCACTTATTTTAGAGAATCAGGCTGACATGTGCAAGGACATTCCATGTTTCTGTTTTCATACAAAGAGGGTGCGTTTTGTTTGGTAAATAATCAGAAAATTTTATGTCAACCGATTGACATATGAAACCGGTTGACATACAATTCTCTTTGAAAGCGCTTTATTTATGGAGTGAGGGGAAGTGACGGGTATGGAGAGATGGCTGGCGGCAATGAAGTGAAAGAATCAAGCAGCGATGTAAAGTAAGCGCTTACTCGGAGCTCGCATGTATGTGATGAAAATGAAGAAGGAAGTATGCGGCTCTAAAACGGCTATTAAAAGGCCCTATTAAAGGAGCGGTGCAAATGAAAAGCTCAAAAAGTCTGTATTGGAAACTGAGTGCTTATTTCTTCTTTTTCTTTTTTACTTGGTCTTCCAGCTATTCTTTATTTGCGATTTGGTTAGGGCAGGAAATCAATTTAAACGGATCAGCGACAGGCATTATCTTTTCTGTAAACGCCGTATTTGCCCTGTGCATGCAGCCTCTTTACGGTTTTATCTCTGACAAATTGGGGCTGAAGAAAAAGATATTGTTTATGATCAGCTGTCTTCTCATATTCACGGGTCCGTTTTATATCTTCGTCTATGGGCCGCTTTTACAATATAACGTCTTTCTTGGCGCCGTTGTCGGAGGCTTATATTTGGGAGCCGCTTTTTTGGCGGGGATAGGCGCGATTGAAACGTACATTGAAAAGGTCAGCCGTAAATATGATTTCGAGTATGGAAAATCTAGAATGTGGGGCTCGCTGGGCTGGGCGGCGGCTGCATTTTTTGCGGGGCAGCTTTTCAATATCAATCCCAATATCAACTTCTGGATCGCGTCTGTTTCCGCCGTCATATTAACGGCCATTATCATGTCTGTGAAAATAGAAATGACCGATCATGAGAAAAACAGAGCGGATTCGGTCCGATTAAAAGATGTGGGGCGGCTCTTTTTACTAAGAGATTTCTGGTTTTTTATGATGTACATTATCGGGGTGACTTGCATTTACGGTGTATATGATCAGCAGTTCCCGATCTACTATGCGTCTTTGTTTCCTTCAGTGTCGATGGGTAACCAAGTATTCGGCTATCTTAATTCATTCCAGGTGTTTTTGGAGGCCGGCATGATGTTTCTTGCGCCTTTTATCGTCAATAAGTTCGGGGCGAAAAACAGTTTGATATTAGCGGGATTTTTAATGGCTTTCCGCATCGTCGGGTCCGGAATTGCAGTTGAGCCTGTAGGCATTTCATCAATGAAACTCATCCACGCACTGGAATTGCCGATTATGCTGATCGCCGTTTTTAAATATTTGGCTGCCAATTTTGATACGCGTCTGTCGTCCGTCCTTTATCTCGTCGGTTTTCAATTCGCATCTCAGGCAGGCGCGTCGATTCTGTCGCCGCTTGCGGGAGGATTATATGACAGTGCGGGGTTCCGTCAAACCTATCTCATCATGGGAATCATCGTCTTCGGTTTTACCGTCATCTCCATATTTACTTTATTGGGCCCGAAACAAAACAGCAGGCGTGTCCAGCGTCTGCAAAAAATCGGATAGAGAGGATGTTACAAATGGATAGAATTCAGCAGGCGGAAGAAGCTTTGAAGGAAGCCGAGGGTAAAGTGAAACAAAGGTATCGATTGGGGTACCATATTATGCCCCGGGCGAATTGGATCAATGATCCGAACGGGCTTATTCAGTTTAAAGGAGAATACCACGTCTTTTTTCAGCATCATCCGTATGATGAGCATTGGGGGCCGATGCATTGGGGACATGTAAAAAGTAAAGATCTCATTCATTGGGAGCACCTGCCGGTTGCCTTAGCTCCGGGCGATGCATTCGACCAAAGCGGCTGTTTTTCGGGAAGCGCGGTCGATGATCATGGAAGATTAGCCCTCATCTATACAGGACATAATATAATTGATCAAGAGAAAGACCTATTCTATCAAACTCAAAATATCGCTGTCAGCCAAGATGGAACCGTGTTTGAAAAGCTTCAGGAAAACCCTGTTATTGCGGAACCGCCGGAAGACAGCGCCCGTCATTTCCGTGATCCGAAAGTTTGGAAGCATCGCGATGTTTGGTATATGGTCATCGGCAACTCTTCAAAAGAAAACGTCGGACGGGTCGTTTTATACCGTTCACCTGATTTGCGTGATTGGGAATACGCGGGGGTTCTCGCCCAAAGTGACGGTAATCTCGGCTATATGTGGGAATGTCCTGATTTCTTTGAATTAGGCGGCAAGCATGTCCTGCTGATTTCGCCCCAGGGGATCGAGGCGGACGGTGATTCCTATCAAAATTTACATCAAACCGGCTATTTAATCGGTGACTATCATGATGAAACAAACAAATTTACACACGGCGCTTTTAAAGAACTGGATCACGGACATGACTTTTACGCCGTGCAAACATTATTAGATGATAAAGGACGCAGAATTGCTATCGGCTGGATGGATATGTGGGAATCTGAGATGCCGACCAAAGCGGACGGATGGTGCGGTGCACTGACTTTGCCGCGAGAACTGACTTTGCGTGATGATCATAAACTTTTGATGAATCCCGTGGAAGAAACCAAGCAGCTGCGGAAAATGGAATATCGGGAATGTGCCGGACGATCGCTTTCAGGGAGTTACTTGGCAAAGACGCCGGAAGACCTGCTTGAAGTCCGAGTCGTGTTTGATATAAACGATTCCGATGCCGAAACGGCAGGTTTTAAGATTCGCGGCCTTGATGAAGAAGAACTTGTGCTGACATACAATCTAACGGATAAAAAGCTGACACTTGATTGCACCAAGATGGGGAAAGCGAAAGACGGTGTGAGAAGGGTGCAGACGGATACAAACGGCAAGCTGGCGCTGCGTATCTTTATTGACAGATCCTCGATTGAAGTATTCGCCAATCATGGAGAAACAACGATGACAAGCCGTATCTATCCGAATGAAGGCAGATTGGGGATTGAGCTGTTTTCTGAGAAAGGCGCCGTAAAAGTTGAGGAATTCACCTATTGGACGTTAAAGGACATTTGGAAAAAAAGCTGAAACGTGCTTTTTCTGAAGTGACTGGAAATGTACCGAGCCGGGGGCAGTCCGCCTGAAATGGGTTTTTTGTGACAATCAATGCCGTTAAACGATGCAGGATTATGCTGCATGAAGACGCTGCATAATCCTGTTGTGCATTATCAAAAAAGAGTTGCTTTCTGCGCGTATCTTTATTATAATATAAAGGTATCTGATTGAAAAAACGTGCGCTCGTAGCTCAGTTGGATAGAGCGGTGGTTTCCGGTACCACGTCTGTCGGGGGTTCGAATCCCTCCGAGCGCGTCCAATACGTTATAACCCCGTCATATCAACGTTTTCCGACGGTCCGTTAAGCGTTAAGTGTACGAAAAGTGTCCGGAAGGGCGCGAACCGGTAAAGAACGGGCCCGGCTTTAATCGGTCGGCTCGCTTCTCCTAAAACGAAATAGTCCGATTCAGCAAACGTAACCTCGCGGATAAATAAATCCGGGAGGTTTTTTTGTTATGGCGGTTTTAAAACGGAGGCAAGGCGTCCGGAATCGGCGCGAGACTGACGGAATAATGAAGAGCTTCAAAGCGGTGAAGACCGTTCATGAAGCGTTGGAAATCGTTTGCGAATTATATGTAACGGAGAACTATCGCGATAGAACGATCAATGATTATCGGAAGTATTGGGCCGAATTCACGGAGGTAGTCGGAATCATGCCGTCTGATAACGTGACGGACATCACGGAAGATCATCTGCGTTCTTATATTACAACGATGCTAAACATACGAGCTCTTTCGCCTGTAACGATAAACATTCGTTTAGGCGGTATTAAATCGATCCTTAGCCGAATGACTAAGCGCGGCCTTCTAAACGAGAATCCAGCGAAAAGAGTAACAAAGCTTCGCGTCGATGAAAAGACGATAAAAATGCTCACGGATAGTCAAGTACGGCGTTTCTTTAAAATGATCGATAAAGATACATTTCCGGGCTTTCGCGATTATGTAGCGTTCCTTATTGCGCTGAAGTGCGGGCTTCGCTCGAATGAGCTTGAAGGACTCAAGCCGGAAGATATCGACTTTGACAACCTCGTTATTGTGCTTCCGGGCGCCGTCAACAAGAACCGTAAAAACAGAATGGTACCGATGACTGAACAAGTCGCGGAAGAGTTGCGGCAATTACTAACGGAAATGACGGATTATTTCGGTACTTTTACGCATGTTTTCGTTAATCAGTACGGAGATAAGATTGCGAAAGATCATTTGCGGAAGAGGGCTGCGAAGTACGGGGAAATGGCGGATTTAAAAAAAGAATGCCGACCGAGCCTTCACAGCTTACGACATTCCTTTGCGATTAACTATCTACGGAACGGCGGTGACATACGTTCCCTACAAAAAATAATGGGGCACGCTGACCTCGCTTCTACAGAAATATATCTCGATTATGTAGACGATATCGTAATCGAGCAATACAGAAAAGCAAGTCGAAACGACACGTTAAAGATATAAAAACAAAAAAAAGAACGCCATCCAGCGGAAATAAATCCGATAGATAAGACGCCCTAACCTACGTCTATCTTATCGGAAAAAAGCGTACGTGTCAACGCTTATTTAAGTGCGCCCGTTTTTCCGACGGACCGGCGTCTCTTATCGAGGAGAGAGCCGAATGTATACGAAAGAAGCCTCTAAAATGGCGTCATTCCGTTCAGTGGATGAGCTTAACGGCGCCATCCGTACGCACATATACCGCAATAAATCCGATCTAACGCCTGCCGCAATCGAGGTTCTAAAGGTGTTGTCTCGTCATGCCGTCAAAACGCCGGGCGTGGCGTACCTGAAGCTCGCATCTATCGCGGAATTAATCGGCCGGCACCGCGTTACTGTGATTCGGGCCATTAAACGTTTAGTCGATCTCGGCATTATCCGCAAAGAAATTAAATACCGGCCAGTATCCGGCGGCAACGGCGCAAATATGTACGTTATCCTGCCGGCGGCCGATGTTACCCCGTCCGTGTTACCCCGCCAAGAAGCCGAAAAGCCAACGGAGACAAAGCCGGAAGCGCCGAAACGGGGGAACGAAGCTGTTATTTCTCAAAGCAAATTAAAGTTACTACGTAATACGTATGCTGCGTTTAAGTCTGCGGTCAATACGTTTATCAGCGATCGGAAATTAACGAGCAAGTTGTACGGCATATACCTTGCGCATACGTCGTATTTAAAAGGCGTGTATGCTGCCGGTGCGCTTCAAGAAATCGGACTGGAAGCCGTTCGTCAAACGTTTATAGCGACTAAACGGAAGCCTATCCGCAACTTGGCCGGCTATTATAACGGCGTACTAGACCGGATGCTTGACCGTTTGCTTTCAGATCGATTCGATGACTTGGAAGCATAAAAAAGACGCTGATTGTTCAGCGTCAGTAATTCATCGAGTGCGGACTGTTTCGCACTCCGGACACACAACCAATGTAACCGGAGTAAGTTTGAATGATGCTGAGTTTAATCCTTGGCTTTCCTTAAGGGAAACTGAAGAATTACCTATCTGAATGGGGGTAAATCTTTGCTCACCTTCTTCGAATCCACAAGCCGCACATTTTAAGTTTGCCATTAAAAACACCTCCCTACGTCAATTATATCAGCGTAGAAAGGCGTTGTGTGGAGGGCAGGTCAGTCTTGGCGTTCGAACTGGACGACCTCTTCAATAGGACAATCTAAGTATTCGCAAATATAAGCGATTGTAGTCAATGAAACAAATTCGCCGGCTGAGAACTTCGCCATGATTGTCGGCGAGATGCGTAGATCATCCTTTAGTTGTTTCTTTGTTATGTCTCTCTTTAATAAAGTCATCTCTAGCGGTTTATAGTTTGGTTTTAAGGTTAATGATTTCTTCGTCATTCTAATACCTCCGAAAATGCTTGCTATGTTTATGCACTTATTATAACATATATGCATAGGAATAATACAAAAAAGTGTAGGAAAAATACATAAATGTGTTGACTTAAACTACACAAAAGTGTATTATAGTATTAGAAGGACGGAACAACAGTCCTTCAAAAACAGAAAGGAGGACGGAAGATTGATTGAACTAATCACAAAGCTTTCCGTTATCGCCGCATCTTGGCTAACGATACTGAAACTCACGCTAGAGCTTCGCAAGATGCGGAAAGAGACGAAAAGCAAAAAGCGACGCTCTCCCTCCAAGAAGAAACGTCGCAAGTAACCAAGACGGGGCGAAAGCCCCGGCTGTTCAATCAATTATACCACATATGAAAAAGATTAATACAATCGAATTGTTTCTAATTGTTGCCCTTTGCTTCTGGATCGCAAGCATGAATTTTACAGCACTTTCTGTTTTAGACTTCATCGGAATTGGCACAGCGGTCGTATATTGCGGGTTGATCGTGTGGAAATTGCTGTCCCGATGAATAACAAAACGGCGTTCGGCGGCAGCGAAGTCGTCGGACGTCACTAAACGAAAGGATGATCCGTTATGACAAACGTTATCAATAAAAACAGCCTTATTCCGGCTGAGTACGTTATATATAATTTCGCAGGAGAAGGAAAAGACTTGCGGAAGGACAAACAGCTCGTTCACTTAGGCGGTAATTTAGCGATTGGCTACGAAGATGGTTGCGGTATCATGCTTTATGAAATGGCTGGCGATCCCGGTGCGTGGGAGATCGGAGACAATGACCACGTCTTACACGATATATACGATGATGGTTGGCTCTCCGATGTCCCGATCCAAAAGCTCGCGAGTATGTCGGTTCTTGAATTCATGCTCACGGTTGCCGAAAGGAAAGCGAAGAAAAAGGCAGTGGTTTCATGAATATCCGTAGTACACTTTACCTAATTGCGCGAATTCTCGGTGATGTCAACGCAGTCAAACGCGGGAAAATCGGTCAAAGAATTGTCCGGAGGGCGGCCGGAAAAGCCATCGGCAGGCTTTTCAAGTAGTTTAGACTCGTTTGTCAACAATTACCTCTAAAAACTTTGTGACTTTCGACATATTTCGACGGAAAAATTCTCAATAGTCAGGTAATATAGTGAACAACAAGAGAACACTTGTACGGGTGAAAATTCAGGTGGCTTACATAAGCCACTTCTCGGTTGACGGGTGATGCTTAATCCCGCCAGCGACTGTCTATTCTTGCGGAATCCATTCGTACAGATCATCTATGGTGCAGTTTAAGATCTGCGCAAACGTTCGAGCAGTTCCGAGAGTCATTTCTTGTTTACCCTGTACGTACTTAGAGATATGACTCTTATCGTAACCACTTTTGTCCGCAAGCATCGTTTGTGTAAAGCCACATTCGACTAACAAGTCGCGAAGTAGACACCGTCCCGGTCTGTACTTCACCGATTAAACACCTCCGCAAAGCTTTTATCGGGCTTTACGAAGGAAATTATAAACTATTGCCGTCTGTTTTTCTATTCGTTTCTGGATGCACAATAATTTGGAGGAAGAAGGGGAAGGGTTTGAAAAGTTTATCGGACGAAATTTTCAATTTGATTGAAGATAGCGATCTAAAACCGACAAAAGTAGCAGAAATGGTTGGGATATCAGGAACTACTCTGTCTGATTTGAAAGAGTCTGATACCATCGGATTCATTTCAATGCTTAAGATAGCGCAAGTTTGCAAAGGATCTGAGTATCACGATGTCATGAGGAAATGGTGTCAGGTGCTCTTCACGACCGAATCACTTAAACATGCTTTCGAGTATGCGGCGGTTAAGAGGGACGTGGATCTTCTCGGAGAGTTGTTGTGTAAAACGAAAAACGATGAATACCTAGATTTGTATCGCAGTGTGTATGGATTAATCTACAGTTTTATGAGGGGAAAGATTCCGTTTCTCGATCTATATAATGAGCTTAAAAGTGTCCGAACGTCGAAGGACAAAAGCTTGTCGATCATAGTGAATATCTATAACTGCTACATGCTTTACTACAAAAAGGACTTCCTTGGGATATTAACGAGAGCTAAGAAGATCGAGAAAGAAATTCAAAAACTAGGAAATGGCAGAAGATCTTTTTTTAAGCAATGCTATACTTACAGATTATCTGAGGTTATGATGCCGGTACATCTTCACTTCTCTAATTTTGAAGCAGCGCGACGTTACGCGGAAATTTTAATTCACTCCAATATAAGCTACAAAGCGCTATCGGATGGGTATTACGGGCTTGGGATGTCTTACTTACTGAGCAATAAATCTTTATGTTTGAGGTATCTTGAACGCAGTTATCAGGCGATGAGCAAAATCGAAAGAACTGATCTTATCGCTGAAACTAAAACAAACTTTGAACTAGCTAAATTGTATTTCGATGTTCGAGAAGGGATGTCTATTCCTGAGATGAAGCGCTTCTTAATGAATATGACATTACGAGATGAGGCTGATTTCATAAAATACTTTGGTTTTATATCAAAAAATAGTCTGTCATCGATCTATGAAGGTATAAGCTATTTCTTCAGTAAAAAGAATTTTTTATTTGCTTATTTAATTGCCGATGATCTTGCTCGATTTGGTGTCGACGGTGAGCAAGTTGAGGCTTTAAAGTCGATAAAATTAATTGATAAGGTGGAGATTAGTTTTGAAAAAGAAGTTATTAGCTGTTTTAATCACTGGGATCGTGTTGGTATCAGCCGGGTATCTTAGCCAAAAAGAACAACCTGTAACAAACAGTGCAAAAGACGAGTTTAAAGTAGCTGAGCTTAATCCCGGAGCCTAATGCTTTTGCCCGCTGGCGCTTGTCGGCGGGCTAATCCTAAAATTCAGGGAAATTTAAAAAATATGAAATGGCTTAAAATTCAAATTCTTTTGTGGAGTAGTGGTATATTTTTCTTAAAGGCAAACGCGTTTTGGCGAACGCATAACAAAAAGGCCGACCCGTTGGCGCGGGCGACCCGTAAATCTCAGTTAGAAGATACAACAAACACGACATTTACACTCTTGGCGGAGTAATCGTATTTGTCAATCGCTGTTACTTGCACATAACAGCTTTTTAAGCAACCAAAAGAACCCGAAGGTTTTGTTACTTATTTTGTATTTTATCCGTTGTCACCGGATTTTACAAGGCGAACAGTATGCGAACACCTTCGGGAAATTGAATGGAGGTCAATGATATGCCAGTCGATTTCACATGGATATTTCCAATATCCGCAGTAATCGTAGTGTTTATCTTAGGCTGCATGGTATGGGCGGTTTGGAAAACAGATTCCGACGCTCAAAACAACAACTTCGGAGGGTTCGATAATGAATAAATATAACGTTTCTCGATCAGCAGTAAAAAACGCGGTAGCTCGTCTCAGTCTTACAAATGCGCAGGCACCGAACGCCTTAATTAAATACGCACAAGGCGCCGCGTTCGTTTGGGCGCTCGACTCTACAAGCGGCAGCCAAGCCGTTTACGATAATTACAAAGAAAGAGTGCGCCTTGTTATCGCTGAGAATGGCACCATCTTGGACGTTTTCCCCCTTGATTACGCGCTACAGTCACCGCACAACTTATCGGAAGAGGTACGACAATCGCTTATGGAGTCGACTAAAGAGACTTTGATTGCGAGAAGAGACGAAACCCACCGTAAATGGTGCGAATCTGAACTCGCTTTCCATGAAAATAGTTACGAAATCGCTAAAGTGCGCTTCGAATTAATTGACGCAGGTACCGAAGAGGCTGCGGCGTTAAACAGCCGTTTAGCGGACCTTTGCGCAGATAATAAGCGACTGCACGAAGATAGATCAGCATTCAGAAAAGAACGGACTGATTTAGAGCGTGCTCTTGTACCTTATATCTAAGATTGCGGACGGAACTAAAATTCGAGGGGGAAACGAAATGGAGAAAGTAAAAGTAAATCATCTTTGGTTGGTCGAGGACGGAAAGCGTTTTGAAGAAGAGATTGACGCAGTTAATATCGGGAATGGTCACGTAATCACCATGACAAATGCTGAGGAAAACGAGCAACTAGTCTGCCTCTACTCACTGTATGAAGGCTTAAACGGACCGGAAATCGGGTGGTTCTCTGAAGTTCACGAAGACGTAGCGTATACGGTGCCGGAAAGCGGATCTGTTCCGAGCTTAGAGGAGATCGCAGCCATGTCCGCAGTCGAGCTTATGTTGTTCTTGGCCGGTAAGTACAGAAAGGAGGCGCAACCGGCATGAGCGAGTTCCAAGCGCAGAAGGTGCATTTGGTCCGACACGGATCGGCGGATTTTCCATATGAAGAAACCCACGACGCCTATTTAATCTCAGCGGATACGATAGCATTGTGCGACTTTGATGCGTGGGGCGGCGGCAGGTTTGCGTTTTACGACACGGGCGGCCTAACGCGTAAGAATGACGGATACCACTTATACGACGATGCTCACCCGGAATCGTTCTCATTTGAGTTCGCTAAGGCTACGGCGGCCCTAAAGAAGCTCGACGGCCGCGAAATAGCAGATATGAGTGTCGCGCAGTTCATGCGGATGTTTTTCACGGGAGGAGAAAGCCATGTATAGAGTAGGCGAAACTGTGCGTTATTGGGGCGTTAAGGTGGGCGGCCTGACGTGGTTCTCATCAGAAATAATGATGGGTACGATACTCGAACAGCATCCCGTAAAAAAGAGTTATAGGATCGAGGGACAGTCGGGAACCGTTCACGATGTTCCGGAAAAGTTGATTGACGAAGGCTCCGCAGTAAAAGCCGGTTAAACGCCGGTTTATTTTTTGTCCAATTTCCGAAGTGCTTTCGCAGTTATAAATGACGGAAGAAAATCCGATAAAAAGTTGTGCCAAGCTGAAAGTTGATACGCAGTTAATAGCGAGGGAACAAATTCACGTTGAATTGTGCAGTCTAAAAAAGAGTCACGGGTATTATCTCTTGAGGAGGCTGCCGGGTGCTCTAGTTGATCTGGAAAACATCTTTGGATTTTCGAAAATAAATGCGCGATTTTCAAAAATAGTGCATATTATCGGTTGGTTTTAAAAATTTTTTTGTCCCTAAACCTCAATCGTGGCAAGGCTCAGAAGAAAATTGTAAAAAATTAGGTTGTCGCACAAATGAAGGCCGCCTGCCCGTTATAAAGTAGAGGGGCCAATTTACACTGGATGTAGACTTTCGGCCAGAAACAGCTAATTAAGCGCAGAAGGGAGCCTGCTTATGGAAATCACTAGCGAATTATTTGAACTACTTCGACGACACAAGAACATGACACAAGAACAGTTTGCGGAGTTATTAGGGATTAGCAAAAAGACAGTCAGTGCAATTGAAAGGAAGGAACGCTCGGTATCAAGGCGTACGCAACACCGAATTATTGAACGGATAGAGATTACAGAGAGTCTTCTCGAATACAAAGAAAAATATGACAGTTTGCGAGAACTTGTAAATTAAACAGAGTTCTTCGTGGCTTTAAGGTGGTGATCATTATATCGAAATAAGATAAGAACGCAGAAATACCCAATTGAAAACTACCACAAAAATGGAGGGAACGCAATGGGATCAGCGACCAACAGGCCGGACTACCATCGCCGATATGAGGCGACATATCAATTAAATAATGCGGAAGGCGTACGCAATCTATTGCGTGACTATAACGCCATTGATTCTCGGCGATTTGTAGGCGATACAGCCGCGTCAGACATACTTCTGGATTTAAAGGATGCTATAGATGCGGCAGGCCTTACAGCGCTTCAGCGTAGGGCATTAGAGCTTATCTATTTCGACGATCTTACGCAACAGATGGCCGCTGAATATCTCGGCATTGACAGAAGTGTCGTTTCTAAGCACATAACGGCGGCCGTCGGAAAAATAGCGAGTGTATATGCATATTGGGCGGCTCGCGGCGAGGGATACTGCGCAAGTTAACATCCTACAAATCAGGATGATGTACAAAAGATTAACAATAAAAAATAAATGGGGGAATTTATAATGAAAAAATTTACGGAAATTGAGCGCAATCTTATTACAGTTATCTTGGACGGTCGTCGCAATGACTACAAAAAAGAGCATGATTTTGAAAAGGTGTTCGGACGTAACGCTACTATTGATCTTGCAGAAGGCCGCACATTTTTGTTGGACGATGCGCTGTTTGGAGCAGATGGAGCTCCCGAGATTATTTACGATCTTTTGTACGAAACAGAATGCGATAATGTTAGCTTCGAAGTTATGATTAACGCACTGGAAGCCGCAGTTAATGGCGATTGGGAAAACGTCCCGGACGTGGAAGAAGCGATCGAGCTGACCGACCGCGAGCAAAATAAAGTCAGCGAGAGGAAGTTGCTTTTACGCGAATTCTTTGAGTCTGTCCGTAAGCTGAACGCGAAGTCCGAAGAAAACTGCGTAAGCATAGCGGCAGAGTTAAGGGAAGTCGAGGGGGTTGTACTATCCGGACTTGTTGTGTGGCACGAGGGCATTGCGGCCGATATAGATGAGTTCTTATCCGGAGTCAAGACGTTAGAGGAAATTGTCGATATTGTATACGAATTGAGCGACTGGGATACTCCGGTTGATTTCGATAACTACCTAGTAGCGGTTCTTGAAGCAATTAAAAACCTGTTCGTCAAAAGTGAAGGGAGCCATATCGAGCTGCTGTTCGACGTTCAGGAGATCGAGGCACTGGCGTTATACCTCGCTGGTATAAGCGTAGCATCACACGATCGCTTGGATGGGAAGCTTGCTGATTATTACGAAAGAGACATGCCGTTAAATGAACTAATGAATGCAATTAAGGGGGAAGCGTAATATGAAAACTTACAAAATCGTCTATAAACCGATGATAAAGCCGTTATTTAAGCTTTCAGATCCTTATGATATCCACGCGTTTCCGATGCCCGAATTTACCGGATATGGGACGGTGTCGGGCGAACGAGAAGAAACGGTTACGGCACCCAATAAACAGCTTGCGAAATCTATGCTTGCCTGCGCTATCATGTCAGAGCACCTCGGCGCCGACTACGATGTAAAACCGATTATTATCCAATCTTTACAGAATATTGTTACAATTGAAGAGTTGAACGGCGGGTCCCTTGAATAAACGCGGGCCTGCCGGCTTGCTCGTCGCAATTTGCGACAACAAACTAAACTACAGGAGGAAATTACTTGACGAAACCGGAATTGAAGGACTGGCAGCGTAAATTCGCAGAGATTAAGACGGAAGCGCCTGACGCGGAGCTGCACCGTATCAACGGGCCATTCTACATGGATAAGCACGGAAGAACCGGCCGGTTTATAACAACCGAACAGATCGAAAGTCGCCGTCGGTATAGCTATATTAAACGCCAAAATGAGGACCGTTCTTCGAAGTATTATGTTAATTGTTACGATGAGCCTGTAAAGGCCCTCACCGCAGCGCTATCTCTTTCGGAGCTCGGTGCGCTTATAAAGTTGCTTCCGTACCTAAAGTTTCAGAAACGTGGCTTACTCTTCCATAAGGGTGAACCGATGAACCTCGATATGATTGCGGAGATAATCGGAAAGAAGAAGCGCCAAACAAGCCGCACGCTGGCCGCATTGACAAAAACTGGCGCGATTATCCGTAAAGGGCACGGCGCTGGGACGCAGTATTACGTTTCAGAGAGCTTTCACAGCATCGGGAAGACGATTGCCGGCGCAACCTATACGAAACTGTATCAGCAGGAGACAAAGCGTCGTATTCGTGATCTGACGCTTCCAGAATGCGGCCTCTTATACAAGATGCTGCCGTATTTTCACCAAACCGAATACTACTTATGCGAGAATCCAACGTCTAAAGGCGAAACGATTGAGCACATGACGCAGGAGAGACTATCGGAAGTGATTTGCGAAAGCTTACCGACCGTCAAACGGCATATGAGCGCGCTTATGCGGGCAAACCTCGTAATGAAGATGCGGGCGAGAAATTCAGCGATCGTTGTAAACCCTGACGTTATGTTTCGGGCGGAAAAAGAGACCGAATACACGAACACGGTCCGAGGCCATTTCCGTGAATTAGACCGTCCGGAGTGAGTTGCGTATCAAATATGGCGTGTAGTCGGCAAGTTGCGTATCAAATATGACGTGGTATGAAAGTGGGTTGAGGCGTTGATGCGTATGGGTTTGTCATGTTTTTAAGTGTAAATCTCCTCTTATCTATATTAAACCCTGTCTTAAAGGGAATAAACACCTCCCGCCTGCCGTTCGTTTCACTCTCTCCGGCGGGGATATTCATTTAATATTACTTCTATCGCGATTAAGGTACTAAATAATTAATATCCGCGTCCATGAAGGAGCGTAAGCGACGTAGTGGGCGCTATTCTTTTTATGCACATTCCAGTCCCTCAGTTATCTATGTTTTATGAGAATGATATGCACACAAAATCCCGATATGCTGTCTTACGTTATGAGAAGGAGCATGCACATTATATGGCTTTAGCTGTCTATACGTAATAGAAGGACGTAACATACCGTATAACCTAGCGATAGGCAGGCGGGATATAGCCGGCACACGTACGCTATATGTAACACCGTATAGGCATACGTATAGTTATATAGGAAGGAAGGCGGCGGAGAGGCGTCCGGTTGCGATGCGCGATGAGGCGAACAGCAACGAGCCACTGCCGGAGGATGAGCCCTTCCGAAACTCACGGGGTCAAACCGAATGGCCAACGCAATATGCACGATCCTATACATACCATGCGGCACATGGCATGCGGCAGGGTGCAGGCGTGGCGCGGGTTCTCGAATGCATAAAGAACATACGATTAATTGCGATGAGTAAACGATGACGAACGTTATCATATCAACGTTTGTCTATTGATTCGAATGTAACTCAATTTACTTCTGTTAAATTCGTTATTCATAATTGTGTATTTGATATACGATGACCCAAACGAAGAATTGCGGAAACGCCGGGCCCCCAACCGCCCCCAAAAATACCGGTGCGACTGCTGTCCGGAACTTGCGCACAATTTTTCGAACTCGGGGCGTCAAATAAACGGAGGTGCTACCGCTGGAAAATTTCGAAATCATATGTAAGTGTTGCGGATCAAAGAACGTTGTAGCTTTCGGAAACTTCGACATGGCTGCGCACTTTTATTGCGAGGATTGCGATGTAGACGAAATAGCATACGATTATCCAACGAAATAAGCACGCCACAGCCGTTTTAATCAATTCGGAGGGTATTCGGTAGGGTAAGCGTTAGAAACGATAATTTCGTGTAATTTCGAAGGGAGGACGAAAGGGTGGCGAAATATCGTAAAAAGCCGGTTGAAGTAGAAGCGCTAAAATGGGGCGGGATTACGCAGGACTCGCTAGACAATCTACGGAAATTTATCGGAGATGAGGCGTACAAAGAACGGTGCTTAGTGTATCCGACATCCGATAAGCTCAAAATTAAGACGCCGAGTAGCGAAGTCGTTGTGCAAGTTGGCGATTATATCATTCGCGGTATTGAAGACGAATATTACATGTGTAGATCGGACATTTTCGAGAAAACTTACGAAAGGGTGAACGAATCGAATGGCGGAATTTAAAACGTTAAAAGAAATCGTCGAGCAGCTTAAAGATTGCGGATATGAATGCGAGGCAGGTCCGTTAGTCAATAACGTAGCTTTCCAAAAGCTTGCGGAATTGGCAGGCGTCAAGGTTTTGTAGATCACCGCAATCAGAACGAGGTTTCCGCACCCTACGGCGGAGGTCTTTTTGTGCTTGCGTACTCCGGCGGAAAACGGAGCTGCAAACACTGTCTCACCGTATAGGGTCGCGACCTGTACGTAGATCTACCGTTTTTACTGTACGTTCCGCAAACAGGACGAGGCTGCCAACGATTTTGGCGGTCTTTTCGTGCTTGCGTAAAGCGAGCGAATAAGAAACGAAAAAAGGAGACGATGAAGATGACGAAGACAGAGGAATTGCTCGCATATTTAGATCGTTTGATTGCGTTGCAGGCATCCGGACATGTAGTACGTAACGAGATTGCGGAAGCCGTTGACGCGATCAGATACGAATTGATCAGCGAAATCAACTAAACGAAAAGGAGACGATGTGAATGGCGGACAAACGCGAATCAACAAGAAATTCAGTAATGGCTGGGGTAGCTACAAACAAAACAGGCTACTCCTTATTAGACGGATATCAAGCTCCAAAATTCAGCCTAGAATCTCAAACCGGAAATATTTACGCAACAGGCGACGTTAGCGTAAAAGTAGCCGTAGAGGTATCAGAAGCTATAACCGGTCTCAAAGCGCTTCAGCGCGAAGCAAAGGCGGCGACACAGGCGCTGGCTGAATTGCGCGAGGAGCAAGCGAAACACGGAGGCGGTCGCCTATGACGAATAAGCAAATGGAATCCCACTGTGCCCTGTCCAATTGTTCGCGCCATTTCGAAGTTTGCGATTGCAAGTCGATGTGTCTGTTGCGGTATGGAGCAGAAATACGGAAGCGACAGGAAGAAGTCGGAGATGCATCCGGCTTATACGAAAAAAGACGAGCACACCTACGTTGGCTGCGGCTCAAACGTTGGGGCGCCCGTCGTCTTATAGATTAACATTCGCGTATACTTCGTCGATCCGGTCCTGATTGATTCCGATATACCGCAACGTGACCGACTGCTTCGAATGGTTGAAAATCGATTGAAGTAGCGTAATATCTGTGCCGTTCTTGTACGCGTGGTAGCCGAAAGTCTTACGCAACGAGTGGCAGCCGATTGTGCCGAGCTTCTCTGAGAGGCCGGCGCGCTCAACAGCTTCGTTAAGGATGCCGTAGGCACGCACGCGAGTAATTGCGTTCGAACCTTTCCGAGAAGGGAAAAGCCAGTCGTCATCGTTTGCTCCGACCGGAATCAGGTCGGCAACGGCTTTCTTGATAGCGGCATTGAAGAAGAAACGTTTTGACTTCTTCGTTTTCCCTTCCGTAATCGCAACGAAGTCCTTTCCGCGCACATCACCGACTTTGAGCGCAAGTATATCGGAAATGCGTAGGCCGGAATTAATGCCGATCGTAAATAAAAGCAGATCTCGCCCGCGAAGGGCTTTTTTTATTGCGTTTATTTGGCGTTTTTCTCTAATCGGTTGGACTTCGTTCATTCGAATTTCACTCCGTTCTCAATATGTTAAATTCATATTAACGAAATTAAAAACGAAAGTCAAGCGAAAGGAGGGCGATAATTTGGCGTATATTAACGGAAAATGGTTGGATCGTGAAGAGCGGCAGGAACGTATCGACTTATTGATCGAGAGTGTGCGCCGATTAGCGGCCCTCATTAAAGCGAAAAAAGCCACCGATTATCATATCGATATGTTCCGGAAGAACAAGGCCGAATTAATTAAGCTGAAGCGTGTTCATCGTGCCGAGGTGGATATCGCATATTTTACCTACGAGTATTTGAGCGACGGCCTAAACCCGGAAAACGAGGATAATGTCGTAAGGAATTCGGATGACGGGACGCCTCACGACGGCATTGAAGACATCGCGAAGATCCACGAAGAGTTTTTTGAGCTTTGCGATTACGTCAACGAAGAAAAAAGGAACGCGCGTCTCGCAATCGCGGCTGCGCGGGGCCACTCAAAATCCGGTATGTTTTCGAACGCTTTACCGTTACATCAAGCGGCTTATAGAAAGCGTAAATATATTCTCGTGATATCAGAGACGGATTCTCTCTCGAAAAAGCTCATCGGATGGGTTAACAAGCAAATGAAATTTAACGCAAAGCTACGGGAAGACTTCGGGCCTATGATGCACGAGTCGGCGAGCCGCAACGAAAAGGATAACGAAGAGGCGTTCATTACAACGACGAATATCCTTATTGAGTCGTCATCCTCCGGTAAGCAGCTTCGCGGTAAACGGCACGGAGCTGTCCGGCCGGACCTCGTAATAATTGACGACCCGTCATCGACAAACAACGAAGGAACCAAGGAAGCGCGGGAAAAGCTCGTTCATTGGTTTAACTCGGTCGTTGTTCCGATCGGGTCCAAGGCGACCGCGATCGTGTTAGTCGGGACGATGGTTTCAGCGACCGGGCTACTTAACCACGTTCTGAAGCGTAAGGATTTCAAGGCGAGCTTTCACGGAGCGATCATAAGTGAGCCGACGCATCCGGAATTGTGGGACAAATACTGCGAGGTCTATGCGAGAGCAGAAACGATCGAAGAGGCTGACGAATTCTACGAAGCGCATAAAGAGGCGTTGGAGGACGGCGTCGAACTGGCGTGGCCTTGGCGCTGGACCTATCGCGAGCTCATGCACGAGAAAGTAAACATGGGAACGCGTGCATATAACTCGGAGTTCCGAAACCTTGCTTTCAGTGAAGACGAGCAGTTTTTCTTCCCGGATAACTACGCTTACTATCACTACTACCACGAGAACGGAACAGCATACGTCGTGTACAACGAATTGAAAATACCGGTCAGTGATCTTCTAATTGTTGGCGCGTGGGATATCGCGCAGGGTAAGAATGCGCGGTCTTGCTATAACTCGGTTATTACGCTCGGCAAACACGAGCCGACCGGATACATTTTCGTACTCGATGAATACGCGTCGAAGGAACCGGCGCACGTATACATTGACGTCATTATTCGGAAGATCAAACAATACCGACATCGTTCCTTCAACGTCGAAACAATAAACGCGCAACACGAATACTATCGTCAGCTTCAGGAGCGGGTCCGGCAGGAAGGTCTTTATACGTGCCGCGTGAACGATGTGAAATCGCATAAATCTTCGAAAGACGAGCGTATTCAGTCGATGGAGCCGATGCTGCATAACAAAACGTTGATTCTGAACGATAGGCACACGATGCTTCTCGATCAGATGGCGCAGTATCCTTTCGGCGATTACGTTGATTCACTCGACGCGCTTCAGCAGGCGCTCGAATCCGTATTCAGGCCGAAAACAAGGCTAGTGAAGAAGCCGGGATGGCTATAAGAAAGGAGGCGATAAAATGTCGCGGATGAAAGAGCTCGAAGCAAAACTAACGCTTCAGCAACGCAAGGCAGCGCAAGTCGTTGCGAGTAATGAAGTCACGCCCGAAGACGGGAACAAACGAAGTCAGGACGCGTTGGCCGAAGAAATCGGTGTAAGTCGTATGACGCTCTATCGATGGCGGTTTCAAAACCCGATATTCATCGAATACATGAACCTATTAGCGGACGACATGCTTTCCGGGCACCGGTCCGAAGTATACGGGCAGCTCCTAAAGCTGATAAAAGGACCGCAGCCTTCAGTTAAAGCTATCGACTTGTTCATGCGTCGCCACGGCTTGCTGACCGATCGTCAGATAACGACCGCTGAAGCAGACGGAGGCGCCCGAAGCAACGAAGATATCGAGAAGGAAATCGAAGAACTGCCTGACATTATCGGAGAGGAGGAATAGCGTAAATGGGTGTTTTAGGATGGTTTAAACATCGTGACCATGCCCCCGACGAAGGTCTCCATATCAAAACGTATGGAATTATCCGTGAAGGTGCGCAGTTTCCGCCTGCTGATTCAATTGAAAGGCTAGCGAAATACAAACGAGCAAAGAAGTTCTTTGAAGGGCGACAAAGGGATGTCTACGAAAGGGCAACACAAATTCTTAAAACATCTCCACAAGCAGACCAACTTGAGAAGCTCTATATTGCAATTAATTTAGCAGATATTCTCGTCACAAAACCTGCCGACTTGCTGGTAGGGGAACCTGTTCGTTTTGAGACGGGCAAACCGGATACAAGTAAAGAACAAAGAGCGCTCAACAAATACGTTGAAGAAAACGACATTAATCAATTAATTCATGAGAGTGCTATTTCTAGCGGATATAGAGGCGACGCTTGGTTCAAAGTTCGATATGGCTATAGGCAAGACTTTTCGGAAGTTAAGAAGCTTGGCTTAATCGATGGGGACGCGCCGGAAGGTGTAGAGATGGAACCAATCATTGAACACGTTAATGCTAGTTGTGTTTTCCCTGAAGTATCTGATAGCAACGTAAAATCATTAAAAGCACTAAATATAGCACAAGTCCAGTGGGTAGAAACCGAGACTACAGAGATCCCATACTTGCTTGTTGAAAGGCATATCCCGGGATATATTTTATACTCTAAATTCCGTCTCTACGAAAATGGGTATGACAATTCTACAGGTACGCCTATCCAAGTGTTCCGTATAGGTGAGCTGATTCCGAACGAGGGTGGAACAGTCTACGAAGAAACAGGCTTGACGCACATTCCTGTTTTTCACGCACCTTATAAAAGTGTCGATGATTCGCTTTTCGGTATCGGTGTTATAGAGAAGCTCGAAACTGTTCTCTCGGCAATTAATGACCGTCTGGTGCAGATCGATTACATCCTATGGAAACACAGCGACCCGACCGCGTACGGCCCGGATTTAGAAGGGCCCGGAGATTCGGTTCAGTTTGGCGGCAAGTACATTCCGGTAAATAAAGACGATCCGACTCCGGGCTATATGGTTTGGCAGGCGCAGCTTGACGCAGCGTTCAAAGAGCTTGACGTCCTCTTCAGTAACGTCTTTCAAATGGCCGAGACACCGCAGTGGTTATTCGGCACGACGATTTCCGGAGATAATTCAGGCGGCACAGGCACGTCTCACACAGACGGCGCGGCGATCAAAGCTCGCTTCATGCCGATTCTTTCGAAGGTAAAGCGTGTTCGGACGCACTATGATAAGGCAATAAGAGATGCATTGTGGACGTGTATGTTGTTGGATAAAAAAATAGGCGATTTAAACGTGGAAGAGGCAGTCTATCCAAAGGCTATTTGGAGCGACGGCCTTCCGAAGAATGAAAAAGAGCTCGCTGAAATTATGCAAATCCGTACAGGCGGCAAGCCTACGATTGACGTTCGCGGAGCCATTAAGCAGCAGGACGATGTGGACGACGAAAAAGCTGACGAAATTATTCGCCGCATTGAGGAAGACGAAAAAACGACGAGCGGCTTTGTTGACGGATCGATTTTCAACAAGGAAGAACCAGAAAAGACCCCTTCGGACGAGGATAAAGAGGAAATCGCAGAGGAGGACGATAGTTAATGCCTCGTTCTCCTGAGCCTCAATACGATTATCAGACGAATCGGCTTGCCGGATATTATCAGGAAGCAGTACGAGACATTTTGGCGGAGCTTGAACGAATTGACCTCGATAATTTTCGAAGGGCTAACGCGTTGGCGACCTTGAAATCTATTAGCGAGATCCTCAGCGATTTAGACGAAAAATCTTCCGCATGGATCAAAAAGAATGTTCCGAAGGCGGCCACCGATGGTATTGCGCGGGCACTGGTCGCTCTGGACGTAGCAAAGACGGTGGCGGACGCGGAAAAGGTCGTTGCTTTTAACGAGGTAAACGAGTACATGGTTGCGGCTGCTGTAGCGGATACGCAGTCGGATTTATTAGCAATTACGCAAAACGTCGATAGGAAGACGCGGGCCGCCGTGAGGAAAGCCGTTTCGGATTCGATGCGGCTTAATATGACCAAAGGGACGAACGGACGGCGGAGCATAACGGATCTGGTGCGCAAGTCTCTTCGGGCTTCGGTGAATACCGGCATTATCGACGCGAGGGGAAATCGATGGAAGCCGGAAGTGTATGCGGACATGGTCGTCCGTACAAAGATGATGGAAACCTACCGGGAAGCTCATACGAATGAGGCGGTAAGTCGTGGCGCATATTATGCGCAAATTTCGTCGCACGGAGCGAAGGATCTATGCCGTCTCCACGAGGGACAAATCATTAAGCTGACTGACGATGCTCCCGGCAATTATCCGACATATGACGAACTCAAAGCGACTGGGGAGATATTTCACCCGCGTTGTAAGCACGTAATTTCTACAGTAAGAAACCCATCAAGCGCTGTGTAGCGCTTTTTTATTTTGTCCGAACGTTATGACGTTAAAAGAAACGGCTGCATCACTCAATAGCCGACGGGCTTTAAGCGGTGGAGGGACTGTATGAGCAAATTAGATTTTCTTCAAATGAAGAATCTTCAGTTTTTCTCGGATTCATCCGAAGAGGCGTCGAGCGATCTCGCTGAACCTAAAGCGGACACAAGCTCAGAGGAAGCACCACTGGTGGAAAAGACGTTCACTCAGGAAGAGCTTAACAGAATTGTAGCAGAACGAGTTGATCGGGAGAAGAAGAAGTATGCAGATTACGAGGATTTAAAAGCCCAAGTAACTGCGCTAGAAGACAAGACAAAGGCGGACAGCTCGACTTTAGAAAAATATGCCGAAGTCGAGGCGCGAAGGGACGTCCTGGAAGGAACACTTACCAAGATATTTGATTCCAAAATTACAGGCATCCCGGAAGAGTTTCGTGATCTTATCCCTAGCGACGGACCTATCGAGCAGCGGCTAGATTGGGTTGTAAAAGCTGAAGAAAAAGGGCTATTTGCCTCTAAAGCTAAGACGCCGCTAGGAAAACCAAGTAACCCGCAACCAGATACAAGTGAGCATCTATCAAACTTATCGCCGCGCGAGATGATCAGAAGAGGATACGCGAAAAACCAGTAACCTACATGAAAACCAAAGGAGTGTTTATTTAAATGGCAATCTCATTAGTGGAATCAGCAAAACTAACCCAAGACGCACTGAAGAAGGGTGTTATTACAGAGTACGCGCAGAACTCAGCAGCATTGGAGGTCTTACCGTTTATTGAAATGGAAGGTAATGCGTTCTCTTATAACCGTGAAGGTGCGCTGCCCGGTATCGATTTCCGTGGAGTAAATGAAGCTTACAAAGAAAGCTCAGGAACAGTGAACAACCAAGTCGCTCGTTTAGCGATTCTTGGTGGAGACGTAGATGTTGATAAATTTATTGCTCAAACAAGAAGCAATATCAATGACCAACGAATGGTACAAACATCTCTTAAAGTAAAAGCATTTGCGCGTTTTTTCGAAAAGAACTTCATTGACGGAGATGTAGGAGCTAACCCTAACGGATTTGACGGACTGAAAAAACTTACCACATCGGTTGTGGACGCCGGCGAGAACGGTAATACTTTAACGCTTTCAATGCTTGATGAGTTGCTAGACGCGGTCGATGGCGGCCCTAATGTTTTGTTGATGTCTAAGGAAATGCGAAGAAATTTAAAAGCACTTATCCAAGCCGAAAACGGATATTTTGAAACCGAAGGCTACGACGCGTTTGGTCGCCCTGTATTAATGTATGGCGGCGTTCCTATCCGTACTATCGGCAAAGATACAAACAACGCTGAAATTCTCGGTTTTAATGAAACGCAAGGAACTTCTACGGACACTGGTTCTATCTACGCGCTCCGTGTTGACGAAGCTGACGGCGTTGCGGGCATTACTAACGGTGGCGTTCAAGTATACGATCTAGGCGAGCTGCAACAAAAACCAGCTTACCGTACACGTATCGAGTTTTACGCCGGATTAGTTGTTCAGAACTCTTCATCTGCTGCTCGTCTTAAAGGTGTACAGCGTAAAATCTAATCGCAGTGACTAACGGGGCGGTATAGTCCGCCCTATTCTTTTAAGGAGGAAGATAATGAAATATAAAATCCAGGCCCCAAATGAGCATTATAACGGCGTTACTGCGGGTGTTTCTTTTTCTTCCGGCGTTGCTGAAATCGACTCGAAAGAAGTACGAGACGATCTCGTAAATAATTTCGGATATGCAGACATCACCCCGGAGGCTAAGGCGCCGAAAAAGCCTGCACGTAAGTCCTCCGGAAAATAAGGGGGCTGTGCGTATGGCTTTAAGCGTAGAAGCTGCAAACGAATATATTAACCGAATGACAATCGATAACGAGGATTGGAACGACTATGACGACGCAAAGCAGCAGCGTGTACTAAACGTAGCCGAGGACGTCTTGGCTCGAAAGTTTCGTAAGTACGTCATCCCGGATGACGCAGTTTACGAGTTTACGAACGTGCTTGCGATTGCTTATAACGATACGAACCGCCTGAAAAAGCATGGAATCGCGTCTTACTCACTCACCGGCGTCGGGTCGTTTACGTATAAGGAAACGCTTCGAGCTGACGATGAGTCTCTCATACCCAAAAAGACAATCGACCTGATCGAAGAAGAGAACGACGTAAAACTTAGCGGCCGGACCGTAAAAGCGACGGTGATGTAGTTGGCGATCATACCAATGCGTCAGGTCGTGACCGTTACTCGTGCTTCAGACGAAATAGACGTATGGGGAAACCCTGTGAACGTCGAGCCGTTCGAAATTAAGTGCCGAATCGACGAAGGATCTACTATTGCGAATTCACGTTCTTCCGGCGTTGTGAAGAGCGAGGAAGTCGTAGCCACGGCGCGTATATTGGTCGATAAATTAGCCGACATCAGGTATACGGATACACTCGCGTTCACGAACGAGCTGGGCGAAACTATTGAACGTAAACCGAAGGAAATAAATGTGAAACGGCATGTCAGCGGTAAGCCGATTCTGACCGAGGTAATCGTATGAGTTTTACGTTGGATGCTGGCGATTTTCTATCGTTATTGGATAGCCGAGAGGTAGCCGTTGAGCAGGCAGCAAAGACAGCGATGCATGATAACACGGATGACCTCGCTAGACTTGCGCAAAATATCGCTCCGATTGACAAAGCTACGCTCCGTCGAGGCATGAAGAAGAAGGTTACGTTAAAGCGCGATAGTCTGATCGGTGAAGTATCGTTCCGGGCCGTCGATAAAGGCTTTAACTATGCGCTATGGACGCACGAGGCGGATTACAACCTCGGACCAGTTTCGGCAGGTGCAGGCGGCATCAACGGTTATCCGGTCGGAAATAAGTACCTAGAACGTCCGCTGAAAGGTGAATCGCAGAAATACATTAATCACGTAGCAGACGCGGTGAGAAGGGAGTTGTGATAATCGTTGAAGATAACCGAATTAATCTCGTTTATACAGTCGCGGGTTGACGGCGTTTATTACGCGAACGGATTCCCGCGGAATGCGGCAGACGAATGTACTTATGTGCGATTTACAGGCGGATTTCCTCCGTCTCAATGGACCGGAAAGAGTCAGCCGTCGTTTCAAATAATCGTACGAGGAAAGGCAAGGGGCGACGCTGACTGCGAAGAGAAAGCGTATCAGCTTCAGGAAGCGTTAACGAATCTCCGTGAAGTGTTTATCGGTAATAGCTCAATCGTTGTTATCCGCGCAGCCAATTCGGTGCCGTTATTTATCGGATACGACGACAATGATCGTCCCCAATACTCGTTAAATTTCGATTGTGTAGTGCGCCCTAACCGGGCGCTTTTTTAATGCAAAAATAAAGGAGGAAAACGGATGGCTGGAATTAAAACGATTCAAGTTCCTATCGGCCCCGCAATCGTCGAATACGGCGAGGGTAAGGATATGGTGACGTTTGACATCACGAAGGGTGGCATCGTTTTTAAGGCGCAGATGTCTAAGCAGGATACAACGGTCGACCAATACGGTGACTCGATTGTAGGCTCACGGACAAAGGGCGGAACTTGCGAATGTACCGTACCGTTTGCGATCTATGATTTAGAAAAGATTCATAAGGCGGTGCCGAACAGTAAGTACGTGTCTGACGGAGACAAAAAGAAGCTAGTAGTCAGCGGCAAAGCCGGATATGACTTACTGAAGGATGCGAAGCCTTTACGAATTAAGCCGACAGATCCGGAAGCGACGGCCAACGACTGGCTCACGATTCCGTTAGCTGGTGCGTCGACTGACATCGAATATACGTATGATTCCGATAATGAGAGGATCGCTAACCTAACGTTTACCGGTTATCCGGACACGATGGGAGACGGCGATCTTTTTATTATGGGCGACGAAACGGCCGGGACCTCTTCCGGAACCGGCAGCGAATAACAAACGAAAGGCATCGTCGAGAGGCGGTGTCTTTTTAATTAACGAAAGGAGAGTCGCATGAACATTTTCAAAAAGAAACAGGAGACTGATTCGGTCCAGCTCGGAAAGTATCCGGTCGAGGTTGCGAAACTTACTCCGGCCAAATGGAAACAGCTTTTCGCGGCACTCGATAAAATTCCGTTTCTCGTTCTGGAAGTCTTTAGCGCACCTAAAGTGGAGTTCTACTCGTACTTAGTGAACGCAATTGAGGTCGGCATGGATGAGATCGTCGAGATTACGGCATTATTGAGCGGCGTAGATGCTGAGTACATCCATGAAGAAGTTGGTACAGACGAAATTATCGAGTACATCAGGCTCACCGTTAAAAAGAACCGCCTTGATTCACAAGCAAAAAACGTGAAGAGCCTTCTTCCGAAACTCGAAAAGTAGACGAAGAGGGCGATCCGTATACGATTGACGACTATCTAATCGAAGCGGCTATCAGTTTAGGCGCCACTCAGTATCAGATAGAAAACGAGTTTTATATGGTAGATATCCCGAAATTTGTGCGCGCCAAGACGAAGCAAGGCGCGGTAAGGCGGATAGAAGACATTCGCGTACTTCTTGCAACGAATAGCCGGGCAAGTGAGGACGACGAGTATAAACAGCTCATGAATACGTTGATTCGGGCGGCAGGACTTCGCCCTGAAGTGAAATTCGACCGTGATAAATTCGAACAACTACGGGCTTTACAGGGGAATTTTCGGAAAGGAGGTAAATAGATGGCCGGAACAACAGTCGGAGAAATCCGGGCGCGTATTGAATTAGACATGTCAAACTGGACGCGTAGGCAGGCACAGATTCGAAATGATATGGCGCAAATGGGCCGTTCATCTGCGAATCTCTCGAAGCAAATGGCCCTCGTCCAAAAGGCTTCGCTTGCGGTCGGAGGCGCAGTCGTAGCTGGCATCGGCGTTTCCGTTAAGAAAGCGGCTGACTTCGAGGAGGCCATGTCGCGAGTTAAAGCGATCAGCGGTGCGACCGGTCAGGACTTCGAAGATCTAAAGAACATCGCGGCTAAGATGGGCGCCGAAACAAAATACACCGCGGTCGAGGCGGCCGAGGGTCTTCAATACCTTGCGATGGCGGGATTCAGCGTAAAAGCGCAAGTCGGATCGTTGCCAGCCGTGCTTAACTTGGCTGCGGCTTCAGGCGAAGGACTCGGACGTTCAGCGGATATCGTTTCGAACATCATGACCGGCTTCGGCATTAAAGCGGAAGACTCCGGGCACGCCGTTGACGTACTCGTAAAAGCGATGACGACGGCCAATACGGACCTTCCGCAATTGGGTAAACAAAATTGCCCGGCCGCTTGGGAACAAGTAGCGTAACACCACGTGAATTCGGTGAACTCTAAGTCACTTTAAATAATAAGTAAACGCTCAGTCCTTTTCTTTAAAAAGTTTCGCAGTTAAAGAGGGGGATTTTTTTATGCCGAAAAAAAGAACACATGAAGAATTTTTGAAAATTGTTAATGACCGTACGGAAGGAAAATATAGAATTCTTGGAACTTACGTGAATAATGTAACGCGTGTTAAGACCTTGTGTACAGTTTGCGGCAATGAGTTTCTACTATGCCCTAAAGATTTCATCAGAAAGAACACAGGGTGTCCTGTATGCGCTAAAGCTCGTGTAGGACTGTCAAAAAGACTAAGTCCTGACGAATTTGAAAAGCGATTTCAGGAGATGTATGGTAATGACTATGCGTTGCTTACTCCGTACAAAACCAGTAGGGAAAAAGTACGAGTTAGGCACAACATTTGCAACCACGTCTTTGAGCCCTCGGCTAATAATCTATTAACAAAAAGGAATGAATGCCCGAAGTGCTCCATTTCCCGGGGAGAAAATTTAATCGAGCGCTTTCTGGTTAAGCGGAAAATCTCTTTTAAAATCCAATATTCATTTTCTGATTGTAAATACAAAAAACCGTTACTTTTTGATTTCGCCATTACAGAGGGCGAGAGGGTTATAGGCTTAATCGAGTTCGACGGCAGACAACACTTTAAAGCAATTGATTTTTTCGGCGGGAAAGAAGGACTGAGATTAACTAAAATTCGAGATGGCATCAAAAACGACTACTGTGAACGGAAGCGCATTCCGTTACTAAGGATTCCCTATTGGGATCTAAATAGGGTTGAGGTTGTAGTCTCGGAGTTTTTAAGTGATATGAGAATACCGAGCGAAGCCGCATAGGAAACTTGCGGAACGTGTAACGACTAGGTGAAGTAGTCTACGGCGTATTAGCTATGATGAAACACCCACGAGCGCGTGGCACCCTAACGTCTTTGACGCGGGTGAAGATATAGTCTGAGCTTGCGGGAAACCGTAAGAACTACCGGATAAAGAGCCGGTAGGATAACAAACTGGATGCAATGAAATTCGTCGCCCCTGTCGCGCACTCTCTCGGATACTCCATCGAAGATACTGCGACAGCCGTTGCGAAAATGTCAGATGCCGGTATTCAGGGATCGATGGCGGGTACGGCGCTTCGTGCGTCACTCTTACACCTTACGAATCCGGTCGGTCAGTCGGCCAAGGCGATGAAAAAGTACGGAATCGAAGTAAAGGACGCGCACGGAAACTTAAAGCCGATACCGGAACTCGTCGGCCATATTTCGAAGAAGTTCGAAGGGATGACGTCGGCGCAGAAAACGGCAGCGGCGGCACAGCTCGTCGGAGTTGAAGCGGCTTCCGGATTCGTTACGCTCTTGGGCGTGGGGGAAAAGGGACTGCGCAACTACTCGAAGACGCTGAAGGAAGCCGGCGGGACAGCGGACAAAGTAGCGAAAACGCAGATGGATAACCTCAAAGGGTCATTCGAACAGTTTACGTCTGCGCTCGACGGCCTCGGAATCGCGATCGGTAACGAGTTTTTACCTACTTTCCGAAAAATTGTCGATACCGGTACGAAGGTGGTCGAGTTCCTTAGTGAACTGAATCCGGGGATCATTACGACGGGACTCGAAATGGCGGGTGCGGCGGCAGCGGTGGCGCTGGTTGCGTCGTCCATGATGAAACTCGGAATCGCAGTACGCGGTTTGTTCGTTGCGATGGGTCCGGCCGGATGGGTGATCACCGGGCTCTCGATTCTTGGCGGTTTATTAACCGGTGTTAAGTCCGGTTATGACGAGATGAATACCGTGAGCTTAGAATCGGCTGAAGCTAAGCAGAAGGAAGTTGAATCGCTTAACGATTTATCTGCGGAGTTTGAAAAACTTCAGACTAAGACAAAATTGACTGCGGATGAATTTGCGTATTACCTCGATTTGAACGACCGAATTAAAGCGGAAACGGATTCCGACGCAATTAAGCGTATGAAGGAAGAGCAGGAAGGACTGCGTAAGAAATCCGGACTGACAAACAGTGAATTTGATCGTTATCTGTCGCTTAACGACAAGGTTTTAGAGAAGGCACCGCAAACAAGCGCTGCGATCACCGATCAAGGTAATGCGTTCGCAAAAAATACTAAGGCGTTAAAGCGGCTGACTGAGGAAAAGGCGGAAGATTTGCGACTTGATCTGGAAAAACAGAAAAACCTCGCAGATAAAAATTATGAAGACAACCTAAGTAAGCAGAAGCAGCTTACAGGAGAAATAAAAGATCTGACAAAAGAGAGGCACAAAAGCGAGAGTGAGATAGCAGATCAGCTTGCTCTAATTGAAGAAACTGAAGGGAATATAAGAGACGCTAAACTCGAAGGAAACACGAAAGAAGTAGCTTCACAAGAGACTGTCCTTGAAGTTCAGAAAGGGACCTTAAAGACACTAAGAAGCCAATTAGACACCAGCTTACAGAAAATTTCAGCTAAAAAGACCGAACTTGATAAGGTAAACGAAGAAATATCTAAGCTGGATACTATTCGTCAGAAGATGATCGACCTTGAGCTCCGTCAAGTTGGATTAAACGCCAAAAAGGGCGAAGGCGTGAGAGTGATCGATAAGGAGATTGGGCGCTTACAAGATGCGAAGGCGAATCTGAAAAACAACACGACAGCAGCCGATCGTAAAACGGATGAATATCGAAAGTCTGTTAAAGCAATTGACGATGAGATCGCAAATCTTCGTACTGCAAGAGGCCGAGTCGAGGAGATTACTTCAGAAGCCCAAAGAATGAACGATGCTTTAAGTAAGGACATTTCGAAGCGGATCACGACAATCACATCGGATGTCACCATGAAGACAGAGCGAGCAGTAAGTCGGGGAAGAGGGAATGAGGGCGCCTTCCACACTGGCGGTGTTATCGGCCTCGGACAGATCAATAAACTTCACATCGGCGGCCTAGCGTCTCAATTCGCTAATCCGATGAGCCACGAAGTCGATATCCGGGCCCTGCGTAACGAAATGGTGCTTACTGAAGCGCAACAGGCGAATCTTATGCGAATGATAGACGCAGGCCACACGACAGGCCTCGGAGGAGATTCCGGCTTATCTTCGGATATGCTGCGCGCGCTTAGTTCGATTGAGCAGGCGATTAAGACGAAGGGCGGCGCTTCTGTAATCGTAGATGGATACGAGCTCGGTTATATAATTGAGCCGCATATTAGCGCGATCCAGCAAGACGGCCTTGATATAGAAAGTCTAAGGAGCGGGAGGTGATTTCGAATGGGAAATACGGACTTCATTAAGAAAATCGCTCCGGATGCGCAGAAGATATTCGTAAATTATAAAATTCTCGCCAGTCTTGTAATCGCGCAAGGATGTCTCGAGAGTGCTTATGGAACCAGCGGCCTTGCAGTTAACGGAAAGAATCTTTTTGGAGTAAAGGGCGAATATAACGGAAAATACGTCACCATGAAAACGTGGGAAGTAATCAACGGAAGGAACGTTCAAGTGGACGCCAAGTTCCGGAAGTATCCGACGTGGTATGAGTCGATGCAAGACCTTGCGAAGCTTTACGTAAATGGCGTCAGTTGGGACCCGAACCATTATAAGGCGGTCGTAGGCGAGAAGAATTACAAAAAAGCCACGGCTGCGCTAGTAGATGCCGGCTACGCAACGGACCCATCTTACGCGTCAAAGCTTAACAGAATTATTGAAACGTATAATCTGACGAAATATGACACCGCCCCGTCTCCATCGAATCCGTCGACTCCTTCTACGCCGGAGACAAACAACCCGGCCCCGGTTGTCGTTGAAGAGCCGGAGGTATCTATCGACGTTTTTTCGAGTGTCTATACAACGCCTCCATCAGGCGTCCCCATTACGGATAGCAACTTCCGGATACTTTACAAGGACGGACGCATAATCGATATGGCTCGCGATTTATCGGTCCTTGTGCGAAGTTTCAAGATTGCTTCGCCCACTCCCGACATTGATTACGAAACGATTCCGGGAAGAGATGGCCTAGTTCGAGTAGGAAAAACCTTCGGAGCCCGAACGTTGACTGCTGAATGTCTCTTGCTCGGAGCCGATGACGTTGATTTTCATTTGCTACAAGCGGAACTCTTTCACGCGCTTCACCGCGAGGAGGAGTTCTTTTTAGTTTCGGAAGCGACGCCGAAAAAGCGGTGGCGGGTCGAGCTGAGCGCATCATTCACGCCAGACAGAATTGGCAGCTTCGGCGACTTTACGTTGACTTTCCAAAGCGCCTCGACCTATTGCGAATCAGTCGGCACAACGTTGGATGCATTTACTTTTGATGCGAACAAATGGCAGATAGGCGAAGGGCTGACGGACGATATCCCTTCGTACAAACACAAGACGAAGACTTTTCGTATTTTCAATGCGGGAGCCGTCCGGCTAGATCCGAGATACATGTCTTTAAAAATTACGTATAAAGGCGCATCTAGCAAATTGTCGATCAAAAATAGAACAACAGGCGATCTGTGGACGTTTTCCGGCACATCTACCGCGAAGGAAGCGATTCAAATTTCCGGGGTAACTGCGAAAAAGGGGAACGTTAGCATCTTCGGGCAGACAAATTTCGGACTCATTACGTTAGAGCCCGGGTGGAACGATTTTGAGTTAAGCGGAACGAGCGAGGATTTTGAGATCACGTTTGATTTCAGATTCCACTATTACGCGTAGGGAGGTGCGTTGTGTCGAGTCTAATTGTAAAAAATCTCGCTAATCAGGTCGAAGCTCTAACAGACTTCAGCGTGACGAAGAAAGATGAAATCGATAACGGTAGATCTTTAGATGTATCAGTTATACAGACGGATCGGAACGCGCACTCCTTTCCGCTGATTCAGAATGAAGGCTCTCTCTTTTATGAAGACGAGGAATTTATCATCAGAAAGACGCGTTATGTACCGATCGGTGGCAAGAGACTAAAGGTCGACATTACGGCCTTACACCGATCATTTTCAGATCTCGGAGAGAATTACGTGTACGAGACTTCGGGGAAAAAGAAAAAACTTTACCTCGAGGATATGCTGGATATCGCATTAAAAGGTTCTGGATATTCCTACGAGGTTGTACCGGATGGGCTCGGTGATTCGTTTGAAGTAGAGGACTTTGGGAACGGGTACTCACTCGGTCTGTTAAACGATATAAAGGAAAAATACTCGGCTGAATATGATTGTATTGGAAAGAAAGTATATTTCGCGAAGGAGATAGCGAGAGATACGGACTATGTTATTCGCGATCGAGTAAATGTAAAAGATCCAACACAGGAGATTGACACTTCTTCTATCAAAACGTTTATCAAGGGCTTCGGAAAGAAGGACGACAAGACAGGGAAATATGCAGTTGAAGCTGAATACAAAAGCCCTTTGGCTACAATCTACGGAATTAAACACGCAAATCCAATATTCGACGATTCTTACACGGCGAAGGACGAAGGGAAACTTGAGAAACGGCTAGAGAAGGAACTGACCGATAAGATCGAAATATCAATCAGTTTGACATATGTAGAAGTCGAAGCTTTGAAAATGCAGGACATCCGAAAAGGTGATTACGTATGGTGTGTATTAGAGCCATTTGATTTACGCACCAAACTTCGCGTTGTCAGTGTCGAATCTTATTCCGATCCGAATAAACCGTCTGTTTTCACTTTCGGAAAATTGCGGCCGAATATCAGTAAAACTGTTGCAAAGCTTGGTCGTACGCAGAGTACGCTCTCCAAACTTATCGACACGTCGACTGGGAAAGTGAAAGGCAGCGCCATAAGTGCGAACATAACCATCGGAAAAGATGCGATTTACGAAGACGGGTATGATCCGACAAAGCTGACGATTCCTACGTACGGCCGGGCAAACGCAACAACGGATGGGCTTATGAGTTCGTCGGACTACGTGAAGCTGGCGAGTATCGTCTTAGGGCCCGACGGTCAAGTTTCTGTCTCGCTGGCTACCGAAACAACGGACGGCTTAATGAGCGCATCTGACTTCACAAAGCTGAAGCGCATCAAGGTCGGTACGGCTACGGTGGATATATCGACACTTTCGCAACAGCTCGAATCTATAAACAAGCGCCTGACCGCGCTAGAGAATAAATAACGAGGAGGAATACAATGCCGAAATTTCCGTACAGAAAGGCCGGGGCAGCGTGGGACCGTGTTTTTCGTAACGACCACAACCAAAACCTCGATGATATTGCGGACGATATTAAAGGATCGTATACGGAACTGGCCGCACATAAGAACGCGAAAACCGCCCACACGTCGGATCAAATCGACCATGGCGGTTTTTCTTTGCGCACATATATCGACGGCTTATATAACCGTATCAGAAATCTGATCCTTAACGCGGACGGCACAAACGTAAAAGAGGTCGTTGATGCTCGTGTAGACGCGGAAGGAAACATCGCGCCGTTATTGAAAGAGCGGCTCGATAAAGAGTATAACAAGCTACTGCGAAAAATTGAGCGTGATGTAAACGTTGACGACTACGGAGCCGATCCGACAGGCGTTAACGATAGTACAGAAGCGTTTAAAAAGGCGATTGGGAACGGTAAGGTGCGACTCAATCTATCGGCCGGCACGTATATCGTTAAAGGTGTCAAGTTGCCGTCATGGACGTATTTGATAGGCCAAGGCATGGGCGTTACTACGCTGAAGCTGCACGAAGACACGCCGGCGAGCGAGTGGGTCATCATTAACGCGGACCCAACATCCGGCAACCGGAATATCGTAGTCCAAGGAATGTCCCTCGACTGGAATCCGGATCGTCAAGGCGGGGTGGGCGCAACGGGAGGCATTCATTCGAGTTGCTTAACTTTTGCGCAAGTGAAGTTCGGTATCGTCCGGGAAGTCGAGGGGATTAACCCGGGGCTTCATTGTTTCGATATAACTGCGCCTACCTATGATATCTCAGCGAAAGATTACACGGCAAAAGGCAGTAAATACGTTTGGGTCGACCGATGCATAGGGTCTGGGTATGGGGATGATGGAATCACTACACATTATAGTGAATACATCTTCATTACTCACAACGTCATGACATACCCAAGCGGAAAAGCCCACGATAAAGGGGCCTCAAATTCAAACGGAATTGAGGTAGATGATGGGTCAAAACATGTTTGGCTTATCGATAACTATACCGAGGGAAATGTCAGAGGCGTTGAGGTAAAAGCACATGCTAAGTGGCCGGCTCCGTGTAACGTCCATATACGCGGTCATGAATCTTTTCGCGATGTTAGGTCTTACGATTTGCGCCACATTGGACACCACCTCGTATCAGATCCGTGGAGCGAGACGGCAAGAGACGTAACGATGGTCGACTGTACAGCCAGAGAACCTGTATTTAATTCTCTGTATGAAGGGATAGGACCGAGGGCGCTTGTCGTATCGGCTTACCAACGCGTTAAGATAATCGGGTTTACAGCCATCGGCGACCCGACATATGACTACAAAGGTAATTCAGTGATCGCGTTTCAGTATAAAAGTCGGAAAATAAGCGTCACAAACCTACAAGTGTCAGGCTTTAAAAAGGCAGGGTGTGATGTTAAGGTGACTGGCGGAGATCAACGGACAGACGACGTTTTCATCTCTGACTTCGTTATTCACGATTCGGCGCATAATGGCATCGAGATCGGAGGCGGTGTGTACAACGTTAATCTGGATAACGGGATTCTGCACACGTCGGGAGGTACGTCTGGTGTTACGTCACCAAACACACAAACAAATATCTTAATGGTCCGGTCGTATGGTTATAAGGATGCGGCAATTCTCGGAGGGCAAAAGTATTCATTCGTTCCCAATAACGTTAAAGGAGGGTTTCGGGCAGCTTCGACATCAGGACATCCGGTAGACACTACAAGCGCGGTCATTGCGACCACGGGCGGATGTACAACGAAAGGACCTAGAAACGTCGTTCTAGGCGCCAGCGGTGGTTCATCCACAACAGCTTCGCGTCAAGCAATTATAGCGTCAAACAATTCACATACAAAAGGTGACGGGCCGTCGAGGGTCGTACTCGCTGCCAACGGGGTTATCAACGATAACGGGTACAGCGTCAGAGGGGGATACGGAAGCGGAAGCGCCTCGACCGGAAATACGAAATGGGAACTCGATTCAACTGGAGGACACATTCGCGGTACAGGACGAGTGGAGAGCGTCTCAGATTTCAAAGACTTCGCGGAGTATTTCGAATCTGTTGACGGTCAGAAAATTGATTCTAGCTATCTCGTTGCGCTAGAAGGCGATAAGATACGAAAAGCAGGCGAAGGGGATAAGATACTCGGAGTTGTTTCGGAAACGGCCGGCTTGGTACTCGGAGGCGCAGCGTTCTATTGGAACGATCAGTTCGAAAGAAACGAATTCGGCGGCTTGGTTTACGAAACGGTTATCGATGGCGGCGAAGAGTTAAGCGTGCCAAAATTAAACCCCAATTATGATCCGACTCTTGAATACGTGCCGCGCGACTCTCGCGATGAGTGGCATGTCATCGGCTTAATTGGTCAAGTCTTTGTCAGGATTGACGAAACAGTGGCCATAGGGGATAGCGTATCCGCAATCGAGGGCATCGCAACCAAGGCGGAAAGCGGCGGTTATGGGACCGTTATGAAAATCAAATCTCCGTATGACGCGGAAAAAGGCTACGGTGTAGCGCAAATGATCATTACGCCACAGCACTAAGGAGGTTTTGTAGTGATATACAATAACGCATCACTTGCGTTTGAGGTGACGAGTCGGACAAAAACGAATATAAAAACCGCAATACAGTTCAGCACGCAAGATGTCTATACAGCGCGTTTAATCTTCTCATTAACAAAAGACGGCGTCCCGTTGCCGTTGTCTGCTGTTACCGGGAAGCTCGTCATGTTAATGGCGGACGGCAGCCGGTTTATAAGAAGCGTAGAGATCACGGATAAAGTCGAAGGGGTTGCGCAGTACGTTCTATCAGCCGAAGAGATCCGACACAGCGGCGATGTGCAGGCGGAACTTTATCTGTATTACGCGAATAAACAGGCGCTTTCCATCCATAAGTTTTCGTTTACCATCGACAAGGCGCTGATTGATACGGATATCGTACCGTTGGCGGAATACTACGTCGATGACTTTGAAGAGCTGCGCCAACAAATCAACGACTTATACGACGAAGTGGTCGAAACAGTCGAAGAGCTGCGCAAGAAATTCGAAGACCTTGAAAATATTGAAACGAAAGAAGGGGCGCAAGAAAAAGCCGATGCTGCGGAAAAGAATGCGAAGGCATATACAGACACTCATACGAAAAGGACAGACAATCCGCATAGTGTAACGAAATCGCAAATCGGTCTGGGAAACGTTGAGAATGTGAAGCAGGAGACGCCGGACGGAGCGCAGGCAAAAGCCGATAAGGCCCTTGCGGACAGCATAGCGTATACGGACGAACATACTGATCGGACGGATAACCCGCACTCAGTGACAAAGGGGCAGATCGGACTTAATAACGTAGACAACGTTAAGCAAGCTCCTCTCGACCAATTCCGAGCCCACGACACCAATGGCATCCGTCATATTTCTCAGGCTGAAAGAGACAAATGGAATGACAGTCAGATTGCGAAGTTGACAAAGGATGATGGAAAACGGACTCAATTAGCCAATGAAACAGACATTCTCGCATTAAGCTCCGGTTTTTATTATGCGAATGGCACATCAGTTAAAAACAATCCTGTTGCAAATGATAGTTCTTGGTTCAACTATGATGTTATCGAAGGCGATTCCGGAAGAAAGTCCATCATAGCTTGGCGTAGCCATGATAACACTTTGTGGCATGCTACGGTTCATACTGACGGCGTTTTCAAAGGGTGGAAACGGATTATTACATCTACGGACTTTGAGAGTAACGAGTGGCGAGAACCGACGCTTAAAAACGGTTGGACAAATTATACGGATTCTTCCAATGGTGATCAAACTCAATACAAAGTTCGTTATTCCAAAGATACAGCAGGAACGGTGTCCGTAGAAGGCGCGATGGCAAAAGGGACGGTAGGTTCCGGAGTTGTAGCATTCGTTCTGCCTGAAGGGTATAGACCGGGAAGGGCTTTTCAGTGGCTTGGAGTCTCTTCGCAAATCGGAATGAATGGTATCCCTCAGTATCATCGGCTGCTGGTCGAGGTGAACGGTCAAGTTATTATTGAAAGCTGTTCAAACACACAGAGGCCAAATGAATACATCAGTCTAGGCTTTCAATTTAAAGCGGGATGAAGGGGGCGATTAAATGAAGTGGCTTTATCAGTATGATGAAAATTTCAACTATATAGATGCGGGGGAAATTGAATGGGAAGATGGCATGGGCATTCCGGAAGGATACACAGATGTGAGGCCCCCTGATGGACTATTCAAAGCAAAATTCGATCTGGAAAATCAGGTGTGGAAAGAATCCGCGTCAGAAGAGTACATCGAAAGCTTACAGCCTCCACCGCCTGAACCAAGCGAAACAGAAATATTAGCTGAGAAGGTTGCGAATCTATATTATTTAGTAGCTATGGGAGGTTAAACATGATCGACTGGTTCTCAGATATCAAGTATTTCTATGAGAAGAAATTATGGACTAAGAAACAGGTGTATGATGTTGTAGGAAAGCGAATAACACCGGATGACTACGAGAAAATCACCGGAGATGTTTACGACCCCAACAACCCTCCTATCGAAGAACCTTCGGAAGAAACAGGCGGACAGGAGGCGTAGTTATTGAACGGCGGCGAATTAGACGTACTCAAATACTTTTTAACGCAGGGACCGTTCGCGGTCCTTTTTACGTGGCTGCTGATTTACGTAATGAAATCGAACAGGGAGCGCGAATCGCGGCTACAGGACTTACTCGATAAATTTAGTGATAAGTACGACGTCATCATCGACAAGATCGATAGACTCGAAGAGAAATTCCGCGGAAGAGAATAACCGATTAAAAGCAACACGCCCGTCAGGTGAGAGTCCCGGCGGGCTTTTTTAATGCAAAAAAAAACGAAAAGGGAGACGATTTAATGGCGATTTCAGTACGTAAGAACCTAGTGTCTGCGAGTAAGTATTCGATTAAGTGTCCGAATTCAATGGATGCGCAATACATCACGTTTCATAATACGGCCAACGATGCTTCAGCGGATGCAGAGATCCGATATATGATCGGAAACAACAACGAAGTGTCTTACCATTTCGCAGTTGACGATAAGGAAGTCGTTCAGGGGATTCCGACAGATCGTAACGCATGGCATACCGGAGATGGTAGCGGCGCAAATTCCGGAAACCGCACGTCCATCGGAGTCGAGGTTTGTTACTCGAAATCGGGCGGCGCTAAGTACGATGCGGCCGAAAAGCTGGCGATCAAATTCATTGCGCAGTTACTGAAGGAGCGCGGCTGGGGAATCGATCGTCTGCGCAAACACCAAGACTGGTCCGGCAAATACTGCCCGCATCGCGTATTAGCGGAAGGCCGTTGGGAATCCGTAAAAGCGGCAATCGCTGCGGAACTCAAAGCACTCGGCGGCAAGTCCTCCGCAAGCAAGCCGGCCAAAACATCCGGATCGACATACACCGTTAAGAAAGGCGACACTTTGTCCGAAATTGCGGTGAAAACTGGCGTCAGTATGGCGAAGTTACAAGCATACAATGGCATTAAGAATGCGAATAAGATTTCGGTCGGCCAAGTGTTAAAACTGACGGGGGCGGCCGGCTCTTCTAAGCCGTCATCCAGCGGCAAGAAATACGTCTACCTTCCGGCGTCTGCCGCCTCATGGCGCATCTATCCTACGAATAAAGCGCCGGTCAAAGGGAACGAATGCGGATTATTGCGTCCTAAGAAATTCGGCGGCCTGAAGTACGAGGTTCTCGGTAATCCACAGACCGACGTGTACACGATCAAGACGGACCAGTTCGGAAAGGTGAATATTTATGCCGCGAAGTCCACAGGCGCAACAGTAAAATAAACGAAAAGGGAGACGATAATTATGGAAGAAGTATTAATTTTCGCGACTATCCTCGCGCCTATCTTAACGGCGCTCGTTCAGCTCGTTAAGAAAACGGTTAAGCTGCCGACGAATATTGTGCCGGCTCTCAGTTTCGTCATCGGCATCGGATTGGGCGCGATTGCCTATCCGTTTACTGACCTCGACTTGGTGCTGCGTTTGTGGGCCGGCGGCTTTGCGGGTCTGGCGGCGACGGGTCTTTTCGAAATCGGAACAAAACGAGAGGGAACTACGAAATAAAATAACGGAACTTTTTGCGGGCGCTTGCGTATGAATACGTGGGTGTCCGTTTACATAACGAACAGGTATTGCGGAAAAAGATGGTCGGATAGTATAATTTAACTACGAATAGGGGAGGCGTGGAATTTGGTTAAATTTATTCAATACGTTGGATTTGCTATACTTGCAGTAGGTATTATCGCGTTTTTGTATCTTGGATTCGGCTTGAAAACATATACACCGGGCTTATCGGAAGGCTATACGTATGCCGAACCGCACCCGCTACGATGGATTTACGCTACGGCCTCCTTTTTAGGGGCGGCTTTCTTCGGCAGCGTGCTCATCGGGCTGGCTCGTATTTTACACCACAAGGAATCCGATTCTAGTTACATTCGAGAAATACAAAACGACCTCCGCCTGATGAAAGCGCGCGAGGGAATTTCGAAATAATAAACAGCCCTGTCCTTAATCGGATGGGGCGTTTTTTTTTATTTATCAGCGTGTTGACGTGCGGAGAATACTCGGTATATAATACGGACAAGTACATGCGGTATCCGCGTCCTTAAATTCGGGACCGTTAATCGCATTAAGTGTCCGTAAAGGTTACGGATGCTCGAACGGATGAAATATCGTTATAGGTTTCCGGTACCACGTCTGTCGGGGGTTCGAATCCCTCCGAGCGCGTCTCAGTTAAGACGATAGGAAAAACCTCGCAGATGTTAAATCTGCGAGGTTTTTTTATTTTATCTTGTTTTGAAACTGTTAACGAATGTGTCTCTGTTATGTTCGGTGCCGGCAATCAGCCGCGCACTTTCACTGATCCGCTGCGCGAGAGCTTTTTGCGCCTTGCCTTCAAAGCTGTTCAATAGTGCTGAATACACTTCATATAATCAACGTATTCATTTCGAATGTCGGTTTCAGCGTTCGGCGCACTGTTTCCAGTTTTGTCCCCGCTGCCTGCGTCATCCCTGTTTTCAGCATCTGCCGCTGCAGCATTTTCTTCATTGGATCGTCCTTGTGTTCTAAAAGTTCGTCTAATGTCGGCATTATGTATCCACCTCTATCATCTTAACCAGTTTGCGAGCATCTGGTCTTTTTCCTGAAATTCGTCTGCTATTTTATGTAAGAATCCGCCGATCTCTTCAAGGTCTGTGATCGCTGCCTGCAAAGAATCAATAAACGCCTGCTCAGCCTGAGTGTCATAAAAAATCGGGCCTTTATCGTAAGATAGCGCAATATCTTCAATGGTATTGGTCACGTCCTGTGCTTGAAGCTGATCATACAAGCCGTGTCCGACTTGACCGTAGAATTCTGTTTTCAGTTCGGCAATTTTTTCATCGTGCTCCTGATAGGCGTTTTGCGCTTCTTTTTTCATCGTCCGCAAATCCTCAGTCATTGCCTGCACCTTTTCAGCCAGCTTCTTTGCGTTTGTCGGCGTTACTTTTATTGTATCTGCGCTTCCGATTGCACCGGCCGGCAGAAGAGCGCCGAGGTTTTTATCAAAGACTAATTCATCTCCGTTCGGATTTGCGATATTTCCGTTTCTGTCGAACACGAAATTTGCTTCGTTTAAGCCGTGTGTATCCGGATTTCTCAGAATGACGGTAGTGAAGAAATAAGCGAGATTTTTTCCGATCTGCTCGCTCAATTTCCCATCAAGCCGCTGCTTTCGGCTGAACTGTGAGAGAGAGGGGTTTTTCGTGTAAATCGTTGTCCCGTTGTGGCGGTCATATTCGTTCCAATAACCTGCCCCGACCATGTCGTCCGGATTGATAATTGACCGGATGTAAGGATCATATATGCCGCTGTTGATCTCTTTCTGTGTTTCTTCATCGTGCAGCTTCACGACGGAAGGACTGTTAAACGCGACGGCATACACATCATTATTCACCGCGCTGTATTCGGCCTCAGCGCCGCCGAGTGAATGGCCGGTTGTTGAAATAATCGTTGACGTTCCGGCATACTTTTTCTTTACGCTGCGTACCAGCTGATCGGCTTGATCAATTTGCGATGTTTTCGTCATCAGCTTATACTTTCCGGTTGTGAGCATGGCGTCTTGAGAAGGTGTGCCGTTATATTTTCCGAGTGTTTTAGACGTATCCTTCGCGTCCTTTTCAACGATATAATGAGCTTCTTTTTTGGGGTCGCTTCCAAAAACAATGTTCCCGCCGTCCGCTTTTACGCCGTCATTGATCGGGTCTTTTGCGATATCAGTTCCCGCAAAGGCGACGACCACGTTTTCGGGGTTTTTTGATTTTATCCATTTACCGTTTTTGGACTTGATGCCTTTTGAGAATACAAAGGCATCAAGACCCGTATCAGAATCCTGCTTCACTTTCTCAACGTACCAATATGACGTCTTACTTATTTTATAAGGAGTTTTATATTTCATATGCAGGGCTAACATTTTATAATGGTAAGCTGCTTGACTCAAACGGTAATATTCTTTATCTGTGACATTAGAGACGGTTATTTCTTTTCCTTTTGGCATATATACATCACTTTTCTTATATTGTAAAATAGTTCCGAAAGGATGATACGCATGAGAAAATACATTATTATCCTAATTGTTATAATTATAGCAGTGGGAGGGTTTTTCGTGAAGCGTCAATATGATAAACATAAAAACGAAGAAAAACTTGTGATTGAGGCGCAAGAGCACATGAAGAATTACTTAAAAAAAGACTATAAAAATGTAAAGGAAGTTCATTTTTCAAAAGACTACAATATCGATCCGACAGGCGGAGTTGAAGTTTCAGGCTACATAAATAATAATAAAGAAAAAGAATTTTCCGGTATATATGATCCAACGAACAAGGAGATAGGTATTTCAGTGGTCAATGCCGAAGAAAGGTAAAATACCCACATCAGGGATGAGTGGGTATTTATTTTGTTTAATTATCTTACAAAATTCGTGATATGTTTCTCATACAGTTCAAACCTATTCCTGAGACCAATCGCCTCTACCGTCTCATTTGTCGAGGTATCTCCGATATTAACGGTACAAATATCATGACAACTCAACGATAGGAAAAACGTCAGATCAGCATTTCACTCGCTTTAAGTTCCAATCTTAACTTGTCAGCAACAATCGCGATGAATTCTGAATTGGTTAGCTTTGCTTTTGACATGCTGAAAGTATATTCATATCAAGTTTTCAGTAGTTGTGTTTACTTAATCCATGAGGGGAAGTCAAAGAAGCACTGCAATATTAAGCTATCAAACATTTATGATGAACCAAATCCTATTGTAGGTTCCGATCGTTCGATGTATCCTCCGCATCTTCTTTTACAAAATAATACACTTCTTTTTTCGGATCATTTCCGAAAAAAATATTCCCGCCGTCATTGATCGGGTCTTTTGCGATATCGGTTCCCGCAAAGGCGACGACCACGTTTTCGGGGTTTTTTGATTTTATCCATTTTCCGTTATTCTTCACTGCTTGTACTAATACAACCGCATCAAGTCCTGTATTATCGTCTGATTTTATTTGATCGACGTACCAGTAAGTAGGTTTTGAAATGGAGGAATTAATACGTATATAATCGTTCTTCTCTAATTTCCTTTTAAGATAGTCATAGTTATAAGCACGTTGACTCATCCTGTAATATGTTTCATCTGTCAGGTTTGAAGTCCTGATTTTCTTGCTCAAGATATACGGCACCTTTCTTGTCATGTAAAATAGGGTAGGGAAAGGGATGATTTTTTTTGAAAAAATACCTTACTATTGTTCTAGTGTTAATTATAACCGTTGGAGGGTTGGTTATGAAGCATCAATATGATGTGAAAAAGGAAGAAAATGCTCTTTTCGAAAAAGCCAAAAGTAAAATGACCGAGTACTTGCGTAGTGAGTACAAGGGTGTAGAGAAAATTTCTTATGATGATTATTTTATTGATCCAACCGGCGGAATTACAGTTGAGGGGTATCTAAACGGCGATAAAACTAAAGAATTTGACGGCTTATATGATCCTGTAGGAGACAAAATAGGGAGCTCCTCTGTGGATGCGGAAGAAAAATCTTAAGACGCCTAAATGCACCGGATGTCACCGACCATTTGTTCCAGTCCGCGAGCTTCATCATAACTCATGAGACGGATGATTCTGTGAAAAAATACATTATTATCTTGATAGTTATTTTTATAGCAGCCGTAGGTTTTATAATGAAGAGTATGAATGATAAAAATGTTCAGGCTGAAGAGATAAAGATTGCTCAAGAACGAATGGAGAAATTTACCAAAGTGAATTATGAAGGCATACATAACGTTACATTTAAAGATAAATACGAAATAGATCCAATGGGCGGGATAGAGGTATTTGGCTATTACAACGGTGATACATCGAATAAATTCGATGGTACTTACGATAAGGCAAATGACAAGATCATGGGGCACTCAATAGACGCTGTAAGAAAGAAAGAATGCAGAAATAAAGATTGCGATTATTAATAAAGACGCTCGTCTGGTATGAGCATACACTAAACGAAAAAGACAAGGGGTCGGCATTTGCCGCCCTTGTCTTTTTTTATTGAACATTGGAAAACATAATCAGAAACAGTTCATCATTTGACAGTCCATTTTAACAGCGTTACAATTAAACGTGTAAATAGTTACATGTTTAAATAAACATAGTGACTCGGGAGGTGATACGTCTTGAAGGAACCTTCTTTAAAAAAAGTGATGTCTCTGCAGATTGAAGTGGATGAACCGATCGTTGCGGGGCAGACTGGATTAGGGAAAAGGCAGTTGATTCCGATACGGGGCGGAACGGTCAGCGGCGCCGTAAAGGGACGTGTGCTTCCGGGCGGGGCAGATGCCCAGATCATCCGTCCGAACGGCCGGGTCGATCTTTCTGCCAGATATGCGCTGGAGACGGAGGAGCATGAAGTCATCTATGTAGAGAACAACGGCATCCGCCAAGTCAGTGAACCGTTCCGCCAACAGGCTGCAGAGGGGCGCATCATTGATCCCGAGCACGTGTATTTCCGCACTGTGCCTATGTTTGAAACAAGCAGCGAGGCATATCAGCATCTGCAGGACCGGCTGTTTATCGGGGCTGCGGTCCGATTGCCGGATGACATTCGGTTAGATGTTTATGAAGTTCAATAATAAGATGGAGAGTGAGTCAACATGGAAAACTTTATCGGAAGCCATATGATTTACACGTATGAAAACGGCTGGGAGTATGAAATCTATATTAAAAATGATCATACGATCGACTATCGGATTCATAGCGGAATGGTAGGCGGCCGCTGGGTGCGCGACCAGGAAGTGAATATCGTCAAGCTGACAGAAGGCGTATACAAAGTGTCATGGACTGAACCGACAGGCACAGACGTTTCCTTAAACTTTATGCCGAATGAAAAACGGATGCACGGAATTATTTTCTTCCCGAAATGGGTGCATGAGCATCCGGAAATCACGGTGTGCTACCAAAATGATTACATTGACGTGATGAAAGAGTCACGTGAGAAATATGAAACATACCCGAAATATGTCGTTCCCGAGTTTGCGGATATTACGTATCTCAACAATGCGGGAATCAATAACGAAACATTGATTTCAGAAGCGCCGTACGAAGGAATGACCGATGATATTCGCGCGGGAAAATTAAAATAAGAGAAAAAACCCGGCAGCTTGGGACTGACCCCATAAGATGAGACAAACAAAAAACACCTTCAAGTTTGAAAACGGATGATTGTTAGCCGAAATTAGACTTGGAGGTGTTTTTTCTATGGGGACAAGAGTGAGTTATCCGGTTGAAGTGAAACAGAAGGCTGTAGAAATGAGATTGGCAGGCGTGCCTATGAAAGAGATCATGCAGGAATTGAATATTAAGAATAAGACACAGGTTCAGACATGGGTTAGATGGCATAAGACTGGGGATACACATCGATTCGAACAGCCTGTCGGAAAGCAATACACTTACGGAAAAGGCCCGGAGTATTCTTCCGAATTAGAGAAACTGCAGGCAGAAAATCGTTATCTGAGACAACAGAATGAAGTTTTAAAAAAGTGCAACGAATTGGAAAGGAAGCTGATAGCGAAACGCCAGTCGAGCTTGTAGAAGCATTGCGCGGCACAATGACCATACAGGATATCTGTATTCATTTAGGTATCTCACGAGCATCTTATTATCGTTGGAAGAAGAATCTGATGAAAGATAACCCTAAATACCATTTAGAAAAACAAATCGGCACGTTGTGCCGAGAACACAAGTTTCGATATGGCTATCGGAAAATCACAGCCATATTAAAAAAGGGAATGCGTGTGAATCATAAAACGGTTCAGCGCATTATGCAGAAGAATCAGTGGCAATGCCGGGTTAAGGTGAAAAAGCGCAAGAAAGATGGGCAGCCATATGCCGTGGCCGAGAATATATTGGATCGAAACTTTCAGTCTGAACGCCCTCTGGAAAAGCTAGTAACGGATATCACATATTTGCCTTATGGGCAGAAACAATTGTATCTTTCCAGTATATTGGATTTATACAATGGAGAAGTGATTGCTTTTACAATTGGCGATAGACAGGACACAGACTTTGTCTTACACACACTTGATCAGCTGCCCGCACTGCCAGAGAACTGCGTGTTACATAGTGACCAAGGTTCTGTTTATACATCTTATGAGTATCAGAAAGCTGTTAAAACAAAAGGCATTACCATGAGCATGTCCCGCAAAGGGACGCCCGCTGATAATGCCTCCATCGAATCGTTTCATTCCTCACTAAAGTCTGAAACGTTCTATCTTAACAGCATTGATCGAACTACGACGACCATCGTAGAACGCACTGCCATAGAATACATTCATTATTATAACAATATTCGTATTCAAACGAAACTAAACAGCCAATCGCCGATACAATATCGGCAATTGGCTGTATGAAGGTGTTTTGATCCCTGTCTCAAAAACAGGGGTCAGTCCCGCTTGTCCGGGTTTTTTTGTATCCTTTTACGACAGGGTTTTGGTCATGATAAAGTCGACTTGTTTATCATCCCCCATATAAAAAGAGTGTTCTCCGGTTTGGACAAACCCCATTTTTTGATAAAAGGCGATTGCATTTTCGTTTTTTTCCCATACGCCCAGCCAGATGTTCTTTTTATTGTGTGCTGTTGCGATTTTCACAGCTTCATTCAGCAGATATTTGCCAAGCCCGTGTTTCTGATGGTTTTTTCTTATATAAATTCTCTCAATCTCAAGAGAATCTTCCCCCATTTTTTCTGACTGTGCTTCGTTCATGTTGACTTTTATATACCCCGCAAGGTCATCATGATAATAAACAAAATAGAATTGAGAAGACAGATTGGATAATTCCTTTTTCAGCTGTTCAGAGCGGAATGCATTTTCCAAATAAGCTTTCATATTTTCAGGTGAATTTTGATCCTTAAATGTATCATTGAATGTTTCAATGCTTATCTCCCGGAGCTCTGTAATATCGTTAAGGCTGCACTTTTTTAATTGAATACTCATGGTCATACAGCTCCTTTCTTCATTTATCATATCAGCTGATTTTTTGTTGTATTTGCAATGAAAATACCGTATAGTAAACATACCGTAATTTTGTTGTATTTGCAACATAAAATAAGAAAATGAGGACGATAAAGTGAAATATGTTTTTTATGTTTTAGGAATCATGATCTTGACCTTTGGTATTTCTGTCACGATTCAATCAGATCTTGGAACGTCGCCTTTTGATGCGCTTATTGTGGGATTGTCCGTCCATGCAGGGCTTACCGTGGGAAGCTGGGAAATCATCATCGCTTTCCTGTTAATTTGCTGTAATTCAATGTTAAAAAGGCAAAGGCCGGAATTTTCAGGGATGATTACGGCGTTTATAACGGGAATCGGGATTGATATGTGGCTTTTTTTTCTGCATCGAGTCATAACGCCTGAACTATGGTACGGAAAAGCGGGCTGTTTTGCAATCGGTTTAGTTGTGATAGGGATAGGAACCGCAACCTATCTGCACACAAATTTCGCCCCGATCCCGGTTGATCGGTTAACGCTAATTGTCCGCGATTTAACCGGGAGAAGCATCTTTTTTTCAAGAACGGTCATTTACTTCATATTTTTCATACTGGCCGTGATGCTAAAAGGTCCGGTAGGCATCGGAACGTTATTAACCGTTTGTTTAGGCGGGATCATCCTTCATTTCTTTATGCCGATTACCGGAAGATGGATAGACGGCATATTAACAGCATCTCCAAAGCAGGAAGAAACGAAAACCCGGTAGCAGGGGTTTTTATCCGGTTCTATCATTTTTCATTTCATCCGCATGTTCAAGGTATAATAAAAAAGGGGGAGGGATTTTTATGAGCGGTCAAAGAAAGCTCGTTTTTTACGGAGCTGTCAGCGCAGATGGCTATCTTGCGCGGGAAAATCACTCTTTAGATTGGTTAATCGGAACTGAAGGTGAAGACGGCACCGATTATGAAGCTTTCTATGAATCTGTCGATACGATCATCATGGGCAGAAAAACATACGAGGACATATTGGTTTTATTGCCTGAGGAATTTCCGTACAAAGGTAAAGAATGCTATGTGTTTTCGCGGACATTGACCGGGTGCACTGAACATGTGCGGTTTATTCAGGAAGAGCCTGCCGATTTTATAAAAGCATTGAAACGCCAAGAAGGCAAGCGGATTTGGATTGTCGGCGGGAGTGATCTGCTGCACCCGGTTTTGGAGGAAAAACTTGTCGATGAGTTTATCATTCAGATCGCCCCCGTTCTGCTCGGCCGCGGAATTTCTTTGTTCAAACCCGGAGACCGGGAGACAGGGCTGAAGCTGACTGATGTCAGGCGCTATAAGCAATTTGCGGAGTTGCATTATGAAGTGAGATGAAATGAAGTGTATGAAAGAAACCCAGTAAAGGTTACCGGGTTTCTTTTTCATGTTTGTTTTTATGTTTTGAAATGGTGTGGGCCGGCCCGCATGAAAACCCTGCAACCATGATAACAACCCCTATCCACCTCACAGCATAGAAATCAGTGTCGCGCAGGAAGATAAATGAAACTAAGGTCATAAGCGCCCCAATTATAACGGCAGCTGTGCCGATAATACTTGATTTCTCCATATAAAAACTCCTTTATGAATGTTTGTTTAACTTATTGGGTTAGAATATAACATATCAGGGGTAATGTGGAAACGGATATTCTGCGATGTCTGAAGTAAGATGAAAACGAAACGCCAAGGGAGCCGGCTCCCTTGGCGTTTTTTATGCTTGAAACAGGATGCGGCGTTTTGCTGCATCGGGATCACTTTCGACAGCGGTATCCGTGTTGAAAAGCAAAGTTTCGCGTGAATCGGTTTCATATTCAGGCCAATTGAAGTGAGAGGTGTTCGGGTTTCCGGTTTTTGCAAAAGCGAGCCATGCGGATTGGATTTGTTTGGAAAGCTGTTCTGCGTCGTCACCGAGCGGTTCTTGCAGCGTCTTTCTCAAAGAATCAAAGTTTCCGAACACAAACGGCAATTCCAGAGCGTGAACGGCTTTATGAAACGGCGGTGTTTCGCCATGCCAATCAAAGCGGTACATCCAGACCGGTGCATGCTGGGACTGTCCTTGTGCGAAAGCGACAGCCGGCCACCAGAAAATCAGATCCGTCATCATATCGATTTGTCCCTTTAATGAATGCGGATATAAATCTGCCGCTTGCTCGGTGCAGTTTTCTCCGAGGTGATAATGCAAATAATCTTGCTGCTTTTTCTCGGAATGAATATCTGTATCAGGGGTGAAAAACAAATATGCTTCATCACGATTGGTTCCGATGATCATAGGTATGCCTTCTGCGGCCCCGTCTGCTATGGCTTTCACCGGTTCCGCAGGCAATGTGGCCGGATCGATGGCGGGCTGAAACAAAAGCTGGAAAATGTTTTGATCTAGTGAGCGCCGCACTTTATCCGCAGTCTTAAGCAGGTCATTAACGGAAAGCTCCTGCAATTGATCAGTGCCGGCTTCATGAATAAATGCCGCCGCGATGTCTTTTGCCATGTCCGCCGGGATCGTATGAGAGGCGCCGCTTTCTAAAATGGCTTTATGAAACAGGCCTTTTGCGTCAGGCATTGCCATAAGGGAGGCGATGCTCATGCCGCCTGCCGATTCACCAAATATCGTGACGTTATCCGGGTCTCCTCCGAATTCGGAGATATTGTCCTTCACCCAGCGCAGCGCGGCGATCTGATCGAGCAGCCCGATATTGGAGGAATACGCGTCATGAATAGAAGACAAATGTAAAAAGCCTAACGGTCCGAGCCTGTAATTGAGTGTCACTACAATGACATCTCCGTCAGCGGCAAGGGCAGATCCGTCGTAAAGCGGTTCGCTTCCGGCACCTAAATAAAATGCCCCGCCGTGTATCCATACCATGACAGGCTTTTTTTCGCCCTCTGAATCGGGGGCGAAAACGTTGAGGTAAAGGCAATCTTCAGATTGAGGCGGTATATCCCCGGAAAACGATATGGACAGCATATCATCCGGCTGCGGACAAACCGGTCCGAACGAATCGGCATGTTTTACGCCGTCCCAAGGTGCGGGCGGCTCCGGCGCTTTAAATCTCAGCTCTCCGACGGGCGGCTTCGCGTACGGTATGCCCTTCCATGTGCGGGCACCGCGGCCGGCAGTTCCTTTCAGTGCGCCGCAGCGGGTTTGAACGGTAAGTTTTGTCATGATTTCATCCCCTTTTTTCTTTTCATTATAAACAGAGATGAAGACATGAAGCGAATAAAAGCCCTTTCATCAGCATATCCTCAGTAACGCTTCCGTTCTAAAAATGATCTGACTTCCTGAACGGACAAGCCGAGTTCTTTTGCTTCCTGCATCAGCGCTTTCCATTCTTCAATGTTGGATTCAGTCAGTTTTCTGTTGCGGTAGGGTGCGGGCTCCGGCCGTTTTTCAGTCAGTTTGTTCGTAAAGGTGAACAGTTCTTCTTTCGGCATGCCCGACTGCACGGCCTGCACAAGGTGGATGCGCCACTCATCTTCTGTGTCTCCCATCTGATGCAGCATCGTTTCGGCATCAAAAAGCTCCGTCAGATCGACCTGAAGGGTGGCGGATACTTTTTTCAGAAACTGGATGGACGGATTTGAGTGAACCCCCCGTTCTATCTTGCTTAAATAAGATTTAGAGACACCTGCTTCAACTGCTAGCTGATTAATAGAGTAGCCTTTTCTTCTGCGGTATAAACGAATTATTCTTCCAATCATTGTGCTGAATTCTCCCCTGTATACTGGCATTTTTTTGTTCATTATAAGAAATTTTTCGTTCTTTATAAAATTTAAAATTATAAGGTAAGTGCAGTAAATAAGAGGAAAATCATGATAATGTTCTCTAAAAAGAACCAAATGGCTTAATTTGAAATTTTCAAATTTCGACCTTTTCTTTTATAATCCAATCATTAACAGAAGGGGGCGTTTAAGCCTGATGCAATAAGGATGAGGCTGTAATTACATGAATGAGAATATGAGTTTTAAAGAATTATTTGACATTATTAAACACAGACTTTTACTGATTTTTATCATGACAGCAGTTGTAACGCTGGTGACGGGATACATCCAATTCCGGGTGATTTCGCCCGTTTATCAGTCATCGACCCAAGTGCTCATTCATGAAACAAGCGGTGAAAAAAATTCGAATCTCAGCGACGTTCAGCTGAATCTTCATTACAACAATACGTTTCAAACGATAATGAAAAGCCCGGTAGTGCTTGAGAAAGTGAAACAGACGCTGCATCTTTCTGAGACGGCATCCGCTTTAAAAGCAAAGATCACGACAAGCAGCGAAACCGATTCAGAGATCATTACTGTAGCGGTGCAGGACGAGAACCCGAAACAGGCCGCCGCTATAGCGAACACGCTGATGAAGACATTTAAAAAAGAAGTCCGTGACAGGATGAATATAAAAGGCGTCATTGTTTTGTCTGAGGCAAAAGCATCGGAAAGCCCGATGGTCAAGCCTTCGCGCATCCGGAATATCATGATGGCGTTCGGTGCGGCTCTCATGGCGGGTGTGACGCTTGCGTTTTTTCTCCATTTTCTTGATGAAACCGTTAAAAGCGAGCGGCAGCTCAGCGAAAAAACAGACTTGCCTGTTTTAGGGGTTGTGTATGACATCAAAAATCAGCAGACACGGTCTGATGAAAAATATTTCGGGGAGTGAGGCGTTTGGGATTCAGAAAAAAGAAATCAAGAAGGGGACTGGCTCAAATATCCGTTTTACATCACAAATCATTGGTGGCTGAACAATACCGCACCATTCGGACAAATATTGAGTTCTCCTCTGTTCAGACCCATTTGCGCTCTATTCTCGTCACTTCTTCCGTTCCGGGAGAAGGAAAATCATTCAGCGCCGCCAACCTTGCCGCGGTATTTGCGCAGCAGGAAAAAAAGGTGCTGCTCGTCGATGCGGATTTACGAAAACCGACGATACACGAGACCTATCAGCTTGAAAATGTACAAGGCCTTACGAATGTGTTAGTCGGAAACGCTTCCCTCGGCGAAACGGTGCAAAAAACGCTGATTGATAACCTTTACGTCATAACGAGCGGGCCGACGCCGCCGAATCCGGCTGAGCTTTTATCTTCAAAGGCGATGGGAGAGCTGATTCAGGAGATGTACAGCCGGTACAGTCTGGTTATTTTCGATTCACCTCCGCTTTTGGCGGTGGCGGACGGACAGATTTTAGCGAACCAGACAGATGGAAGCGTTCTCGTCGTCTTGAGCGGAAAAACGAAAATGGATACCGTCCAAAAGGCGAGAGACGCGCTCCAGCAGTCAAAGGCAAAGCTTTTGGGGGCGCTGCTGAATAAAAAGAAAATCAAAAAAACGGAGCACTACTCGTATTGAGCGGTGCAGGTGATGTCTCCTTACCTTTATCAACGGAGGCACTCGGCTCTGCTGTGGGCGGCGTTTTTCGCTGCCTTAGATGCTGGTCGTCGGTGGCGGGGTGTGAGGACGGGTTAAATGCCCAATTTATCTTAAGATGATGCATTGTTATCGGCTTAGCTGTTATGTCTGTTTTTTTACGAAAACCGTATCAGCTAAACCGATAAATGAGGAGGGGAAAGATTGACTTACCGGAGAAGACTTTCAATGATTTTTGCATTGGATACGTATCTCGTTTTACTTTCCGTTGTTATAGGATATCAATTTTTTGAGGATTCTTATCACTTTTATGACTCCGGAGCGTTGCTGCTGACTGCCGTGAGCATGCTGATCAGCCATCATGTATGCGCTTTTATGTTTCACCAGTATAAGCAGGTATGGACGTACACGGGAATAGGCGAGCTGCTTGCCTTGATGAAGGGGATCACGCTGTCAGCAGCCGTAACGGCGGCCGTCCAATACGGGGTGTTCCACACGATTTTGTTCCGGCTGTTGGCCGTCAGCTGGATGGTTCAGCTATTGTTCATCGGAGGAAGCCGGATGATTTCACGGGTGCTGAAAGAAACGATCGGCAGGAAGCAAAATGACTCTTCCAGGGCGCTGATCATCGGCGCAGGTGCGGGGGGGACGCTGCTCGTCCGTCAGCTTACCCAGAAAAACGATCTCGGAATCATGCCTGTAGCTTTTATTGATGATGATCAGACGAAGCATAAGCTCGAAATCATGGGCCTGCCCGTCATCGGCGGAAAAGAAAGCATTATGCCGGCGGTGCAGAGGCTGAGAATTCACCATATTATCATCGCCATTCCGTCTCTTTGCACCCATGAGCTTCAGACGTTATACAAAGAATGTGTGCAGACGGGCGCCCATATTAAAATCATGCCGCAATTTGATGAGATCCTGCTCGGAACGCAGGCTGCCGGACACATCAGGGATGTAAAAGCCGAAGATCTGCTCGGCAGAAAGCCGGTCACCCTTGATACGAGCAAAATTTCTGACAGCATCAAGGGAAAAACGATTCTGGTCACGGGCGCCGGCGGCTCAATCGGTTCTGAGATCTGCCGCCAGATCAGCGCGTTTCTTCCGCGGGAAATCGTCCTTCTCGGCCACGGGGAGAACAGCATTCATTCCGTACATACCGAGCTGTCCGCACGCTTCGGCAAAGAGGTGCTCTTTCACGCGGAGATCGCCGATATTCAGGACAGAGATAAAATCTTTACTTTGATGAAAAAATACGAGCCGCACGTCGTCTATCATGCGGCTGCCCATAAACATGTGCCGTTAATGGAACATAATCCGGAAGAAGCCGTTAAAAACAACATCATCGGCACGAAAAATGTCGCCGAAGCCGCCGACATGTGCGGAACGGAAACATTCGTGCTGATTTCTTCTGACAAAGCGGTCAATCCGGCCAATGTCATGGGCGCGACGAAACGGTTTGCGGAAATGGTCATCATGAACCTCGGAAAGATCAGCCGCACCAAATTCGCCGCCGTCCGTTTCGGAAATGTGCTCGGAAGCCGCGGCAGCGTCATTCCGATTTTCAAAAAGCAGATTGAAAAAGGCGGACCCGTCACCGTCACGCACCCGGCGATGACAAGATATTTTATGACGATTCCCGAAGCGTCAAGACTCGTCATTCAGGCGGGGGCGCTTGCAAAAGGGCGGCAGATTTTCGTTCTGGATATGGGAGAACCCGTCAAAATCGTCGATCTGGCCAAAAACCTGATTCATTTATCAGGCTATACGACAGAACAGATTCCCATCGAATTCTCCGGCATCCGTCCGGGAGAAAAGATGTATGAAGAATTGCTGAATCATAATGAAGTACATACGGAGCAGATTTTTCCGAAAATCCATATCGGGAAAGCGGTGGACGGGAATTGGGCCGTGCTCATCCGTTTTATGGAGGAATTCAGCCGTCTGCCTGAAGAAGAGCTGAGAAAAAGGCTGTTTGAGGCGATCGAATCAGTACATGAAGAAGCGGCCGCAGGCGTGTGATGGGAGGACAGAAAGATGACGAAAAAAGTATTATTCTGCGCCACAGTCGATTATCATTTTAAAGCCTTTCATCTTCCGTATTTTCAATGGTTTCAGGATATGGGCTGGGAGGTGCACGTCGCGGCAGGCGGCAATATGAATCTTCCGTTCGTTGATGAAAAGTTTTCCATTCCGATCCGGCGCTCGCCGTTTCATCCCGAAAATCTTTCTGTTTACAGGCGTCTGAAACGGCTCATTCAGGACAACGGCTACGACATGATTCACTGTCATACGCCGGTTGGCGGCGTGCTTGCACGCCTTGCGGCGAGACAAGCGCGCCAAAAAGGGACGAAGGTGCTGTACACCGCGCACGGCTTTCACTTCTGCGACGGAGCGCCCCTGAAAAACTGGCTTCTTTATTACCCGATCGAAAAATTTCTCTCTTCTTACACGGATTGTTTGATTACGATTAATGAAGAGGATTACGAACGGGCCAAGCAAATGAAAAAAACAGCTTGCGGCGCGAAGAAAATACACGGCATCGGCGTGAATACAGACAGGTTTCACCCTGTGAGCCGGGCAGAGAGTGAACGTCTGAGAGAAAAACACGGCTTCGGTGCCGGGGAATTTATCCTCATATACCCCGCTGAATTAAACGGCAATAAAAACCAGGGACTTCTCATTGAGGCTGCGGCACTGCTGAAGAACCGCATTCCGGAGCTGAAACTCGTATTTGCCGGAGAAGGCGCGATGGAAGAGCCGTACAGAAGAAAGGCTGAATCACTCGGGGTATCTGACATTGTGCGGTTTTACGGATTTTGCCGTGACATTCATGAACTGATTCAGCTTGCCGATCTGTCCGTCGCCTCAAGCATCCGCGAAGGGCTCGGCATGAATCTGCTTGAAGGAATGGCTGCCGAAAAGCCCGCCGTTGCCGCAGACAACAGGGGGCACCGTGAGGTCATCGAAGACGGCGTGAACGGTTTTCTCGTGCCGGCAGGGGACAGCGCGGCATTTGCCGATCGGATTGAAAAGCTGTACCGATCCCCGGGTCTGCGAAAAGCAATGGGACAAGAAGGGCGCAGGACGGCGGAATGTTTTTCAGAAACACGTACGGTAAAGGAAATGGCGCACATTTACGCCGGTTATATGGATAAAAAGGAGAAAAGCGTATGAATGCAGGAGCACAACCGAAAATTTCCGTCATCATGGGAATTTATAATTGCGAAGAGACTTTAGCGGAGAGTATTGAATCCATCCTGAGCCAATCTTATAAGAATTGGGAACTGATTATGTGTGATGACGCGTCAACTGACGGAACGTATCAGATTGCGCGCCGTTACGCGGATCATTACGGCGACCGGATTACGCTGATTCAAAATAAGACAAATCAACGGCTTGCCGCTTCGCTTAACCGCTGTCTGACATACGCAACGGGGGATTATATCGCCAGGCAGGACGGTGATGACATCTCCAACCCGAGGAGACTGGAAAAACAGGCCGCTTTCTTAAACAAGCACGCCCACTATCAAGTCGTAGGCACGGGCATGCTCGTATTTGACGAATTCGGTGTAAGGGGCGCCCGGCTTTTGCCGCCCGTGCCGAAACCGGGAATTATGGCGAAAGGCACACCATTCTGCCACGGCACCATTATGATGCGGGCTGAAGCGTACAAAGCGCTTGGCGGCTACCGGTCAGTCAGGCGGACGCGGCGGATGGAGGATATCGATTTGTGGCTGCGCTTTTTTGAAGCGGGTTTCCGGGGGTACAATCTCCAAGAAACGCTGTATAAAGTAAGAGAAGACAGTGATGCGTTTAAAAGGAGATCGTTTACGTATTCCATTGATAATGCGGTGCTCGTTTTTCAGGCGTGCAGACGGCTGAAGCTGCCGCTTTCCCATTACGCGTATATCGCAAAACCGCTCATCCGCGCCATTACGCCGCCCGCGGTCATGAACCGTTATCATAAAAACAGGGACATCCGCCAAAAAGAAGGGCTTGCCGAACATGACTGACAAACCGATGCGGGTGCTGCACGTCTTCAGCGGGATGAACAGGGGCGGCGCAGAAACGATGATGATGAATTTGTACCGGAAGATGGACAGAACGAAGGTGCAGTTTGATTTTTTAACCCATAGGAACGATCCGTGCGCTTATGATGAGGAAATTCTCGCTCTCGGCGGACGGCTTTTTTATGTGCCGAGCATCGGCAGCACAAACCCGATTACATTTGTAAAACAGGTCAAGCGGGTGATTCAGGAAAAAGGCCCGTTTGCCGCCGTGCACGCCCATACCGATTTTCAGTCGGGATTCATCGCGCTTGCCTCTCGTTTAGCCGGCGTCCCGGTGCGGATCTGCCATTCGCACAGTACGTCGTGGCGGGGGCGGGCGTCGCGGCTTGCCGGGATGCAGCTGTTTGTTTTCAGACGGCTGATTACGGCAAACGCCACGGCACTGTGCGCCTGCGGAAAAGACGCGGGCCGTTTCTTATTCGGGAAAGAAAAAGACGTGCATCTTTTGCCGAACGGCATTGATCTCGACTTATTTGCCGGCGGGTGCGCGGACACAGAAGCTGAAAAAAGGAAGCGGGGCATTGCAGACGGCCGTTTGGTGATCGGCCATATCGGCCGCTTTACAGAAGAAAAAAACCACGAATTTCTGCTCCGGCTGGCCGCTGATATGAAAGAGCGGGGCATCGGTTTACAGCTGGTTCTCGCCGGGGACGGTCCGCTTCGCACCGACATGGAAAATCTGGCGGCGAAGCTGGGGCTTGATGATGATGTGCGTTTTATCGGCATAGAAGAACGCGTTCATGCCCTGCTGAAAACGCTGGATGTATTTGTCATGCCGTCTCTTTATGAAGGGCTGCCTGTCACGCTCGTTGAAGCGCAGGCCTCCGGGGTGCCGTGCGTGATATCAGACGGCATAACGGAAGAAGCCGATGCCGGGCTCGGGCTGGTCAAAAGGCTCAGCCTTAAAGAACCGCCCCGACAATGGGCAACAGCGGTTTTACGGGCAGCAGAGGCGGCAAAGCCTGACGGGGCGCGCATTAAAGAAACCCTCAGACGGCAGGGATATGACGCGGGAGAAAATGCGGGGGCTGTTATGAAGCTTTACAATATGAATTGGAAAAAGGAACAGTAACGAATGATTGTATACGTAGTCAATATGGGAATTGTGTATATTTGGTCATGGTTCGCGAAAATGTGCGGCGGGCGTGATCAATCGCTTTCGACCGGATACCGGCCGAATCAGCTCGTCATGATCGTTCCGCTGCTATCGCTCGTATTGGTCTCCGGTTTGCGCTACAGAGTCGGGACGGATTTTCAGACGTACGCGCTGATGTACAAGCTGGCGGGAAATTACGGCAGCATTTGGGAGATCTTCGGGTTCGGAGCGAAAAAAGCAGCCGTTGATCCGGGGTTTACGGCTCTCATCTGGCTCATGAATTTTATCACGAAAGATCCGCAAATCATGTATTTCACCGTGGCGGTCGTGACGTGCAGCTTTATTTTAAAGGGGCTCGTTGAGTTCGGCCGTCCGTTTGAGCTGAGTGTGTTTTTGTTTTTGGGCACGTATCACTATTATGCTTCCTTTAACGGGATCAGGCAGTATATGGTGGCGGCCGTTTTGTTTTGGGCCGTCCGCTACGTGATCAGCGGAAGCTGGAAGCGTTATATGTCAATCGTGCTGCTGTGTTCGCTTTTTCATTCCTCAGCGCTGATTATGATTCCGGTTTATTTTCTCGTCAGAAAAAGAGCCTGGTCGCCCGCGATTTTCGGACTGTCGGCATTGTTTCTTCTTATGACGTTTCTGTATCAGAAGTTCATTTCGCTGTTTGTCGTCGTGCTGGAAAACAGCTCGTACGGCCATTATGAGAAATGGCTGATGACCAATACGAACGGGATGAACGTCGTAAAAATCGCGGTGCTGCTTCTGCCGCTGTTTTTGGCTTTCTGCTATCGGGAGCGGCTGCGGAAGCTCTGGCCTGACATTGATGTCATCGTGAATTTCTGTCTGCTCGGCCTGCTCTTCGGTCTTTTGGCGACAAAGGATGTTATTTTTGCCCGGTTTAATATATATTTCGGCCTGTACCAAATGATCTTGATCCCTTATTTTGTGAGGATTTTTGATGAAAAATCAAATGCGCTGATTTATATCGCCATTATTGTCTGTTATTTTCTTTACAGTTACTTGCTTATGCCGGTCGATTCGTCTGTGCTTCCGTACAGAACGATTTTTTCCCGGTAATGGACACTGGAGGTTTATATGGAAACACCCGCGGTCAGTTTATTAATTGCTGTGTATAATACGGAAACTTATTTAGAAAGATGCTTAGATTCATTGCTCAATCAGTCGCTCGCCAATATCGAAATCGTGGCCGTTAATGACGGGTCAACGGATCAAAGCCCGGCGATTCTTGAAACCTATCAGAAGCGGGATGAGAGAATCAGGGTCATTCATCAGCAAAACCGGGGGCTCGGCGCGGTCCGCAACAAGGGCATTGAGGCGGCGCGCGGCGAATTTATCGCTTTTATTGATGCGGACGACTGGGTTGAGCCTGATTATTGCCTCAGCATGTATGAAAAAGCGAAGGCTGATCAGGCTGATCTCGTGATTTGCGAGTATGCGGCCGAATTTGCGGATACGGGGAAAACCGCCGTTTCAACGATCGCTTCAGCGTACGCGGGCCGCCCGAAACAACGGTACCTGAAAGATTTATTTGAAGGAAGAGTCAGCGGTTTTTCATGGAACAAGCTGTACAAAAGAACGATGATCGAGCATCATCAGCTGCGCTTTCCGCTTCGTGATGAGCTGGAGCACGTGGAGGATCAGTACTTCAGCCTCAGGGCGCATGTTTTCGCAGGTGCGGTCTCGTACGTGGATCAGCCGCTCTATCATTATCGGATTCACTTGACTTCCATTGTGCAAAGCTATCAGAAAAAGCTGTTTGACTCAGGTCTCGTTCTCTATCGGCTGAACGAGGCTTTTTTGCGTGAAAACGGCTGCTTACAGGAATACCGGCAGGAGCTGGATTTTTTCATCGTTCAGCACGGAACAGTCTGCCTGCTGAATGAATGGAAGCGGAATAACGGCGGCCGGTTTTCTGAGAAATGGAAGAATATCAGCCGGATATGCGCTGATCCCGTGTTCCGCCTGAGCCTTTCCAAAACCGGAACGGCGCCGTTTGACGCCAAACGCTCATGCCTTCTGCTTTTGGCGAAGCTGAAGCTGATTCCGTTCGTGTCGCTGGCCTCAGCCGCGTATCAGCGGGCAATCGAGTACAAAATGAAAATCAGAGGGTGAAGACATGTCGATACAATCTTTAAAAATCAATCTCGCGGAATGGCTTTTGCTAAAGGTCAAATACCCGTCCCAATTTCATTTCGGAACGGCAGCGGATGGGTCGGGGCTTTCAGCGGCAAGAAAAAAGATCATTCTGACGCTGCTCCCGTCCCACGATAATCTCGGCGATCACGCCATCGCCTACGCAAGCAAAACGTTTCTTGAACGGGAGTATCCCGATTTTGACATTGTCGAGGTGGATATGAAGGATATATACAGATCAGCAAAAGCGCTGATCAAAAAGCGCCACCCCGATGATATGGTATTCATCATCGGCGGCGGGAACATGGGGGATTTGTACCGGTATGAGGAATGGACGCGCCGCTTTATTATCAAAACATTCCGGGAATATCGGATCGTTCAGCTTCCGGCGACGGCTCACTTTTCTGAATCAAAAAAGGGACGGAAGGAACTGAAGCGCGCCAGAAAAGTGTACAATGCGCATCCCGACCTTTTGTTAATGGCGAGAGATGAGACGACGTATCAATGGATGAAGCGTCATTTTCCCGGAAAAACAGTGCTCAAACAGCCTGACATGGTCTTATATTTGGATAAAAGCGAGCGGCACATCCCGCGGGAAGGGATCTACCTCTGTTTACGGGAGGATAAGGAGAGTGCGCTGACGGCTGAGGACAGAACGATGGTAAAAGAAGCTTTGGCAAAAGAGTACGGAGAGCTGCATTCCTTTACCACGACGGTCGGCCGGAGGGTCAGCCGCCATACACGCGAAAAGGAGCTGGAAGCGCTTTGGAATACGCTGAAAGGCGCGGAAGCCGTCGTCACTGACAGGCTTCACGGGATGATTTTTTGTGCGCTGACGAAAACGCCTTGTGTCGTCATTCGTTCGTTTGATCATAAGGTGATGGAAGGCTATCAATGGCTGAAAAACATACCGAACATGACATTGCTTGAACGTCCCGACCCTGAAGCCGTAACGTCCGCCGTAAACCGGCTGCTCAGCGGCAAGCATGAGGAAGGCGGTTCTTTGCGCAGTGTTTATTTTGCCGGGCTGCGCTCGAAAATCAGCGGTGATGCCCAATGACCGCGCCGCTTGTGAGCGTGATCGTGCCGATGTATAAGACAGAGCCTTTTATTAAAAAATGCGCGGTTTCTTTAACAAAACAGACGCTGAGAGACATCGAAATCATTTTTGTCAATGACGGTTCACCGGATCAGTCAGGCCGGATTGCCGAACAATTCGCCGCAGAAGATACGAGGATCCGGGTGATTCATAAAGAAAACGGCGGCCTCAGCTCGGCCCGCAATGCCGGAATAAAAGCCGCCCGCGGCCGTTATATCGGTTTTGCGGACGGAGATGACTATGTGACGGAAACGATGTTCGAGCGGCTTTATGAAGAAGCGGAGAAGAACCGGCTGGATATCGCCGGCTGCGGTTATTATAAGGAAACGCCGTCTAAAGAAAGAACATATATGCCGCCGTCCATTCCGGCGGGCCGCGTCTTCACAGCGGATGAAATGACTGCATTGCTGATACGTGCGCACGAACATCGGTTTATTTGGTATGTGTGGCGCTATATATACCGGAGAGAAGCATTGCAAGGGCTGTTGTTCCATGAAGATATCCGGTTTGCCGAGGACTCTCCGTTTAACTTGGCAGCGTTCCGCCAAGCCGCGCGTGTCAAAGTGATAGACGAAGGGCTGTATATCTACCGGGAAAATCCGCAAAGTCTTACAGAAACACCGTTTAAGCCCCACTTAGATCAAGAACTGCAAAAGCAATATGCAGCGAAAATGGCTTTTTATGAGGCGAACGGGCTGACGGACGCCTGCCGGAGCGATATCGATACATATTTGTGCAAGCATCAGATTCCGATGCTGATCGCCAACGCATGCGCCGCCCCGCAGCCGTCACACCAGATTACGGCGCACATCGGCAGAATCTTAACGTATGACATGGTAAAAACGGCGGTGCGCAGGACGCCGTGCCGCCATAAACAGCTGCTGGCGGGGGAGCGCGTGGTGCTCGGCCTGTGCAAAATGCGCCTTCCTCTTCTTCTGCATGCGTTTTTCGAACGGAAATCGAAAGAGAAAGGCAGTGCGGAAGGAGCATGAAATTTGCCATTAATTTCGGCGCCAATGTGACGGCGTTTTTACTATCGGTGTTTTTATCAGTGTGGATGACTCCCTTTATTGTGAAAACATTAGGTGTGGAGGCTTTTGGGTTTGTCCATCTGACACAGAATATCATTAACTATTTCTCTATAATTACCGTTGCGCTGAGCTCTGTCGTTGTGAGGTTTTTCTCCGTCGCCGCCCACAGGGGGAACAAGGACGAGGCCAATGCGTATGTAAGCAATTTTTTAGCCGCGTCTGTCGTGATATCTCTATTGCTCGCTGTGCCGCTCGCCGGGACGGCTTTTTTTATTGACAAGATTATGAATGTACCGGCCGGGCTCTTAACGGATGTGAGGCTCTCTATCGTGATCGGCAGCGTGCTGTTTATGCTGACGTTTTTTATGGCGGGGTTCGCGACGGGGCCGTTTTTCGCCAACAAGCTTTATATCACAAGCTCCATTCAGGCCGTGCAAATGCTGGTCAGGGTGCTGTGTGTGCTCGCTCTGTTTACGTGCCTGCCGCCGAAAATCTGGCAGATCCAGCTTTCGGCATTAGCGGGAGCTGTCTGTGCGGCCGTGCTGACTTTTTTCTTTTTTAAGAAATTGATTCCGTGGTTTTCTTTCAGCCGTAAAACCTTGTCATTACAGACGAGCAAAGTGCTGTTTTCGGCCGGTGCCTGGAGTTCTGTCAACCAGATCGGCGTGCTGCTGTTTCTGCAGATTGACCTCATGACGGCCAACCTCGTGCTGGGGCCGTCTGAAGCGGGTGTCTATGCGGCGATTATTCAATTCCCGCTCCTGCTCAGAAGTCTTGCCGGGACGCTTGCTTCACTGTTTGCGCCGGTTTTGACTTCCTACTATTCAAAAGGCGATATGGAAGGTCTCCTGTCTTACGCCAATAAGGCCGTGCGGCTGAACGGGCTTCTGCTCGCGCTTCCCGCCGCATTATTAGGAGGGCTCGCCGAACCGTTTCTGGCGATTTGGCTGGGCCCGTCGTTTGTGCAGACGGCGCCGCTTTTATACATTCACGCCGCGTATTTGGCGGTCAGTCTCTCTGTCATGCCGCTTTTTTACGTATGGACGGCTTTTAATAAACAAAAAACGCCCGCCGTCGTTACTTTATGTTTAGGCGGACTGAATGTCATATTGGCCGTGGTTCTCAGCGGACCGGCACATCTCGGGCTGTACGGCATCACCATCGCCGGTGCAGTCTCGCTCATTTTGAAAAATGCCGTCTTCACGCCGCTGTATGTTTCGCATATTACCGGTTTTCAGAAAACCGCGTTTTACAAAGGAATGTTCGGCCCGTTGGCGGCGGCCGTATTTGCCTGGGCTGTCTGCCGGGGTATCCGGCTGTTTTCACCGCTTGACAGCTGGGCCGGCCTGATCGCTACGGGGCTTGCCGTATGCATAAGCTATGCCGCATTCGCTTTTTTCTTCATTTGTACGAAAGAAGAAAGGCGGCTTGCTTTACAGAAATGCCGAAAAGTGAAAGGAGCTGTTCAGATTTGAAGGCGAAACGTGTATTTGATATAGCGGCCGCGGTGTTGTTATTGTGCGGCGCAAGCGTCATCCTTCTCTTCGCCATGGCCGCCGTCAGATGCGCCATCGGGTCTCCGGTATTGTTCAAACAGACGAGACCGGGGCATAACGGGCGTCCGTTTACGTTGTATAAACTCAGGACGATGACGGATGCGCGTGATGAAAACGGTGTGCTGCTTCCGGATCATCTCCGCCTGACCAAAACGGGAAGGCTGATCAGAAAACTGAGCATCGATGAGCTTCCCCAGCTTTTTAATGTGCTCAAAGGAGATATCAGTCTGGTCGGCCCCCGCCCTTTGCTGATGGATTATCTGCCGCTTTACACGGCGGAGCAGGCGCGGCGCCACGAGGTGAAGCCGGGGATTACGGGCTGGGCGCAGATTAACGGGAGAAACGCGATTTCATGGGAGGAAAAATTCAAGCTCGACGTGTGGTACGTCGACAACCGCACATTTCTTCTCGACTTAAAGATTCTGCTTTTAACAGTGAAAAAAGTTCTCGTGTCAGAAGGCATACATCAAGCCGGCCATGTGACGGCAAAGCGCTTCACAGGCAGCGGAGATATGTCATCGTGAAAAAGGTCGTGCTGATCGGAAACGGCGGACACGGAAAAGTCGTGAAGGAAATCGTGCAGGCCCGTTCCGATATGGAGCTTGCGGGCATATTGGATGACGGATTCAGCGGTTTTGCCGTTCGGAACGGTTTATATACGGGCCGGACGAAAGACGTGCCCATGCTTCGGAAACTCGTCCCCGAGGCCGTATTCACGATATGCATCGGCCGCAACGGCGTCAGAAAGCAGTTCGCTGAAACGCTTGGGCTTGAAGATGACGATTATGCCGCACTCATTCACCCCGGGGCGATCGTCAGTGAAACGGCTTCCGTCGGACACGGAACGGTTGTGATGGCGGGCGCCGTCATTCAGGCGGGCGCTGACATCGGCGCCCATTGCATCATCAATACGGGCGCGGTTGCCGATCATGACAATGCAATCGGAGATTACGTCCATCTTTCACCGCGCGCGGCGCTTGCCGGCGGAGTGAAAGTCGGGGAAGGAACGCACATCGGAATCGGCGCGTCCGTCATACCGCAGATTGACATCGGCCCTTGGTCCGTTATCGGCGCGGGGGCTGCGGTCATCAGCCGAATTCCCGGCCATGTGACGGCGGTCGGCGTTCCGGCCCGCGTCATCTCCCCTATCCATAATGAAAAAGGATGATTTCATGCAAACAAACAAACGGATTTATTTGTCTCCGCCTCATATGAGCGGAAAAGAACAGGAATACATCGCAGAAGCCTTCCGATCCAATTGGATTGCCCCGCTCGGTCCGCTCGTCAATTCGTTTGAAGCGCGGCTCGCGGAATATGCGGGAGTGAAAAGCGCGGCGGCAGTAAGCTCGGGAACGGCGGCCATCCATCTTGCCCTGCGGCTTGCGGGTGTGAAAAAAGGAGACGCTGTATTTTGTCCTTCCTTTACGTTTGTCGCCACGGCGAATCCGATTGTGTATGAGCAGGCTGAGCCCGTTTTTATTGATTCGGAATGGGAGACGTGGAATATGTCGCCTGATGCGCTTGAGCGGGCGCTGCGGGATGCAAAACGGCGCGGCAGACTCCCGAAAGCGGTGATCGCCGTCAATCTTTACGGCCAAAGCGCGAAAATGGATGAATTAATGAGCCTTTGTGACGCATACGGCGTCTGTCTGATTGAAGACGCTGCCGAGTCCTTAGGATCAACATATAAAGGCAGGCAGAGCGGCACGTTCGGCCGTTTCGGCATATATTCCTTTAACGGCAACAAAATCATTACAACATCGGGAGGCGGCATGCTCGTGTCTGACGATGAAGCCGCGATTGAAAAAGCGAGGTTTCTTGCGTCACAGGCGAGAGATGCCGCCGTTCATTACCAGCACAGCGAGCTCGGTTATAACTACAGGCTCAGCAACATTCTCGCGGGCGTGGGGATATCGCAGCTGGAAGTGCTTGAAGATCGCGTCCGGGCGAGGAGAGAAATCTTTCACAGGTATCGGGAAGCGCTGGAAACGTATCCGGGCATCCGCATGATGCCGGAGCTTGAAGGAACGGTTTCAAACCGCTGGCTGACGGCTCTGACGCTTGATAACGGCGTGACGCCGGAAGAAGCCGTCGCCTGTCTTGCGGAACAGAATATTGAGGCCCGGCCGCTGTGGAAACCGCTGCATACGCAGCCGCTTTTCTCATCTTCCGTCTTTTATCCTCACAGCGAACATGAGCGTGTCTCTGAGAACCTTTTCAGCCGGGGCATCTGTCTGCCATCCGGGTCTGACCTGTCTTCTGAGGAGCAGCAGCGTGTCATTGACGCACTTGCGCAACTGTTTGAAACGAAAGGGGAGAAAACATGGACAGCCGCCATGTTATGAGCCGATTAAAAGAGACGCTGACGGGTCTGCTCAGCGTTATACCGCCGCAATCTGACATCATATATGCCGACTATCCCCTATACGGAAATGTAGGGGATTTATTGATTATGAAAGGGACGGAGGCGTTTTTTAAAGCGCACGGCATCCGCGTGAAACAGCGCTGGAATCCCGACAATTTTCCATTCGGGCGCCGGGCGGACAAAAAGACGATCATCGTCTGTCAGGGTGGCGGAAATTTCGGGGATCTCTATCCGTACTATCAGACGTTCAGGGAAAAAATCGTCAAATCCTTTCCGGAAAACAGGATCGTCATCCTGCCGCAATCGATTTATTATCAGGATGAGACACGGCTGCAAAAGACATCGGCGCTTTTTGCGGGGCACAAGGATCTCCACCTGTTTACGAGGGATCATGTGTCATACGAGACCGCGAAACGCTTTTTTTCGGCGAATCATATCGGGCTTATGCCTGATATGGCCCATCAGCTGTATCCGATCGCGGCGTCAGCGGCTCCGTCACGCGGCAGGCTTCATTTTATCCGCACGGATGGGGAAATCAATCCGAAGCTGCAAAACAATCCTTCCGTTAAAAGCTGCGACTGGCAGGATGTGCTGTCAGCAAGCGACCGCAGGGGAATCGTTTTTTTCCAAACACTGAATGTTTTGAATAAAAAAGCGGGAAACCCGCTGCCGATTGCGCGGTTTTGGAAACGCTATTCCGATTTCTTGACGAAAAAAGCGGTTCTGTTTTTCAGCAGGTACGAATCAGTGGAAACGTCAAGGCTTCACGGCCACATCCTGTCCTCGCTTCTCGGGAAACCGAATACCGTCATTGATAATTCATACGGGAAAAACGCCAACTATTATCACACCTGGATGCACGAAGCGCCGGACGTCCGTCTGATCGGGGAAACCGCCGGCACGAAGGAAAACCTTCCGCTTTGAATAAGCGGAAGGTTTATTTTGTTTCTCCGCGTTTTACTTTGTTGTACGCCTCATCCAAATGCTGAATTCTTTTGAGCACAACCGAGTTTTTCGTCAGCTGATCCTGAACAAGGGTTGAGACGACGGAGCGGTAATAGCTGTTCATCGCATGAATTCGGTCTTCATTCGGATTCATTTCAATGTGCTGTGTAAAGTTTTCAATAAAATAAGGAACAGAAAAAAGTTCTGACATTTATAAAGCAACTCCTTTTAATAAGTATATACGGTATGAAACCAATCATGTACAATGAAAAAAGGGGAGTGAGCATGATTGATATCAAACTTCAGCAAACACAAATGTTAAAGCCTCAATTAACGCAAGAGCTTAAACAGGCTATCACATTACTCGGATACAATTCCGCGGAACTGGCCGGATATATTGATGAGCTCTCACTGGAAAACCCTCTGATTGAACGAAAGGAAACAGACACGCCGCCACTATCTTACCATAAAACAAATAAAAACAGGATGAAAGAACGGGACGGAAGCCAGCAGATCAGACATACCCGCAAAACGCTGCAGGATTCGCTCAAACAGCAAGCCTTAGACATGAAGCTGTCCGATGATGAGAAAAAGATTTTCAATTATCTGATACATTCATTGGACGCAAACGGATATTTAAAAGAGGACATACCAGCTGCCGCCGACCATGTATCCGCTTCACAAGAGGAGACGGAAGCGGTTCTGAAAAAGCTTCAATCCCTTGAGCCCGCGGGAATCGGCGCCCGGTCTTTGCAGGAATGCATCCTTCTTCAGCTCCGCCGTCTTCCTGAGCGGAACGAACAGGCGGAATGGATTGCCGAAGCCTATTTTGAGCTATTTGCAAGAAAGAACGGGAAAGCGCTTACAACAAAAACGGGCATTCCGCTTAAAGACATTCAGGACATCGCTGACATGATCAGCGCCCTTGATCCGAGGCCGGGGCTCCGTTATGCGCATGAGGAGCCGGGTTTTTACGTGGAACCGGATATTTTCATCACGGTGAAAAACGGCATCATTCAAGCGCGGCTCAACAGCCGTTCGTTTCCTGACATCCAGCTTCATACCCATTATCAGCCGCTCTTGTCAGCTGCCGGGTGCCGTGACACGAAAAATTATCTGTCGGCAAAATATCAGGAATGGCGCTGGCTGAACCGGGCTTTGTCGCAAAGAAAACAAACGATCACGAGAATTATCGGCGTCCTGACTGAACGGCAGGAATCTTTTTTTCTCACAGGAAAAAGCGGAATGCAGCCGCTGACCTTAAGAGAGGTGGCAGAAACGCTGGAGCTCCACGAATCAACGATCAGCCGGGCCATCAAAGGGAAGTACGTTCAGACGCCGTACGGACTGGTTGAAATGAAAACATTTTTCTCGGCGAAAGCTGAATCGTCGGGGGACGGCGGCGCCTCCAATTATGCCGTAAAAGCGCATCTGGAGGCATTGGTCGGTAAAGAAGATAAAAAGAAGCCTTTTTCAGATCAAAAGCTTGCCGATCTGCTGCATGAACAATATGACATCCGAATCTCAAGGCGCACCGTCGCCAAATACCGTGACCAATTAAATATTCCGCCGTCATCGGCGAGAAAACGGTACAGCTGAAACCTCCCCGAGCCAAACCCCGGGGAGGTTCTCCGTGTTACGGGATCATCCATGAAAACAGATGATGCTGTAAAAATGTAATAAGACAGACGAGCAGAAGCAAAAACAGACTGTGCTTAATCGTAAAGCGGAAGAGGTCGGCTTCCTTGCCCGCCAGACCGACAGCGGCACAGGCAACCGCAATGGATTGCGGAGAAATCATTTTTCCGGTGACACCGCCTGATGAATTGGCGGCGACGGAGAGAACCGGGTCCATCCCGACAGAGAGCGCCGTTACCTTTTGCAATCCGCCGAACAACAGGTTGGCCGACGTATCAGAGCCGGTAATAAATACGCCGAGCCAGCCGAGCACCGGCGAAAAAAAGGTAAACATCGCGCCCGTCATGGCAAGCGCAAGACCGAGTGTCGTGCTCATGCCGGAAGCATTCGTCACATAAGCAAAGCCGACAACAGAAACAATGGTGACGACCGGAAGCGTTAACTCTTTCACCGTCTCTATAAACGCTTCGCCCCATGTCTTCCACGACATGCCGAGGGCGAACTTGGAGATGACGGCGGCAATCAGAATCGCCGTTCCCGCTGAACCGAAAAGCTCAAGTTTGTACACGGCTTCAATCGGCGTGCCGTCCGCCTGAAGAATCTGCTGATTTACAAATGGGACGGGAGGCGTGAAGGTCAATGCACGCCCGGCTGCATTCAGCCAGGAAAGCCACATTGACGTTCCTTCGTAATGACCGGTTAAGGCAGCCTTCACGCTGGGAATCCCCCAGACGGATATCATGGCCGTCAGAAGAAGGAAAGGAGACCACGCTTTAAACACCGCGGCGCCCCCGTACTTGATCGGCGCCCGGTCAGCGGCCGCTGCTGATTCCCGTTCTGCCGCGAAACGAAAGGCCGTTTTCGGTTTCCAAAATTTCAAAAACACAGCGAGCGCGGCCATGGAAACAAGCGCCGACAGCACATCCGGCAGCTCAGGCCCTAAAAAATTCGAGCTTGCGTACTGCACGGCCGCAAAGGAGACGCCGGAAACAAGAATGGCCGGCCATATCTCAAAAGCCTTTTTAAACCCGCTCATCAAAATGATTAAGTAAAGCGGAATAAAGACGGATAAAAACGGAAGCTGCCGGCCGACCATTTGAGAAATTTCCATTGCCGGTATCCCGGTCGGACCTTCGACGGCGGTAATCGGAATGCCGATCGCACCGAAGGCAACGGGCGCCGTATTGGCAATCAGGCAAATCCCCGCCGCATACAGCGGCTGAAAACCAAGTCCGACGAGCAAAGCAGCCGAGATCGCGACGGGAGCGCCGAAACCGGCGGCGCCTTCTAAAAACGCCCCGAATGAAAAGGCGATGAGCAGCGCCTGCAAACGCCGGTCATCTGTAATTGAGAGCACCGAACTCCGGATAATCTCAAACTGTCCCGTTTTCACGGTGATTTTATACAGAAAGACCGATGTGACGATAATCCAGCCGATCGGAAGCAGCCCGTACACCGCTCCCTGAGAAGCGGACATCACCGCTTTTTCCGCCGGCATGCCGTAAACAAATACAGCGATTAAAAGTGAAACGGCTAACGTGAAAAGCCCCGCGATGTACCCCTTCATCCGTTTCACCGCAAGCGCCCAAAAAAAGAAGATAATCGGCACGAGCGCGCAAGCTGCCGATAAAAGCAAATTTCCCCCTAAAGGAGCGTACCCCTGTGTCCATTGCATCCCTAAAAAACCCCTCCTTATGTCATGTAAGCGATTACTTTTTATGATAAGGTCATCTGATGACCGGGTTAATTAGCATTATATTTTGAAAGTTTTGAAAGTACAATACTTTTCTTGAACAAATTGTCTGAACCTGTCGGCGGTGCGAAAAAAGAAGTATAATAGACGATAAACATCAAGATTCACAAGTGACGGGGTGATCGCGTTGAAATATAAACAAATTAAAACGAAAAAAATCTACGAAGAAGTCGCTGACGCATTGCTGGAGAAGATAAAAGCGGGCGAGCTTAAGCCGGGTGAAAAGCTTGATTCCGTTCAGGCGCTTTCTGAGAGTTTTCAGGTCAGCCGCTCGGCGGTCAGAGAAGCGCTGTCGGCTTTGAAAGCGATGGGGCTCGTCGACATGAAGCAGGGAGAAGGCACATACATAAGAGAATTTGAGCCGTCTCATGTTTCCCAGCCGCTTTCTTCCGCCCTCTTGATGAAAAAAGAGGACGTCAAACAGCTGCTCGAAGTCAGAAAGCTGCTTGAACTCGGCGTCGCCGCCATGGCCGCTGAAAAACGCACCGAAGACGATTTACAAAAAATCCGCCAAGCTCTCCTGGAGATGAAAGACATTGATGGAGACGAGGAATTGGGCGAAAAAGCGGATTTCTCCTTTCACATGGCGCTGGCGGAAGCATCACAAAACGGGCTGCTCAAGCATCTCATGAATCATGTCTCCGCGCTCCTTTTGGAAACAATGAGAGAAACGAGAAAAATTTGGCTGTTTTCTAAACGAACGAGCGTGCAGCGATTGTATGAAGAGCATGAACGCATTTACAGCGCCGTCGCCGCCGGAGACGCGGATGAAGCGGAAGCGGCGATGACGGCGCATCTGACGAATGTGGAAGAAGTGCTGGGGGCTTATTTTGAAGAAAATGTATAGAAGCTGACTTGTGAAAGGGGATAACATCACATGCAGGCCGAATCTTTTTTTTCTGACCATGTAAAGAAAGCTCTGACAAACGATCCTCCCGGGGAATGGATGCCGGCAGTTCCGAAAGCGTGCATCCCCCTGCATTCCGGCTATCCCGATCCCGCACTCGTTCCTGAGAAGGAGCTGAAAGAAGCCGCCGCCCGCCTTCTGGATGAGGAGCGCGATCTGCCGCTGCATTATATGGGAAGCCCGAGGACGGCCGTTTTAAAAAAGCAGATTCAAGAACGGTTAGCCACCCGCGGCATTCACTGTCGGGACGATGAGCTGCTCGTGACGTCAGGCGCCTGTCAGGCGATAGATCTGGCAGCCCGGGTTTTCCTCGATGAACAAACCGCCGCTGCCGTTGAAGCTCCGGTCTATATGGAAGCCCTCGAGATTTTTAAAAATTACACACTGCATATCATGAGCATTCCGACAGATCAAGAGGGCCTGCAAACAGAAACATTAGCGTTCATGCTTGAGGAAAGAAAACGAAAAGGGCTTCTGATTCCCCGTCTTCTCTACACGATACCCGCTTTTCAGAATCCTGCGGGAACCGTAATGTCAGCGAAGCGGAGAACCCGCCTGCTTCAGCTTGCCGAAGCGTATGATTTTCTCATCTTGGAGGATGATGCATACGGTGAGCTCGGATTCACCGATATTCCGCCGCCTTTGAAAGCCATGGATCAAAACGGCCGGGTGCTGTACGCCGGTTCATTATCAAAAGTCATCGCCCCGGGTATGAGGATCGGCTGGATTGCAGGGGACGCCGCATTCATCACGGCATTGTCATGGTTAAAAAAAGACTTAGGCCACCCGTTTTCCCAAGCGGTGACCGCCGTCTATCTGGAACAAACGAATGTGGAAGAACGGCTCGCCGCCTTGCGGGAAGCATATCGAAGCAAACGTGACGTTTTGCTCGCCGCATCAGCGCGATATCTTCCGGAATCCGCATCCTGGCACGTGCCTGAAGGCGGTTACTTTGTATGGGTGAAAGCGCCTGGGGCGGGTACATCCGCAATGCTGGCGAGGGCTCTTTCTCACGGCGTTTCCTATGTCCCCGGAAAATATTTTTTTCTGCATCAGGAAGACGGTGCGGAATATCTTCGCCTGTCGTTCAGTTATGCCGGTAAAGCCGCGATAAAAGAGGGTGTGCAAAAACTGGGACGCCTGCTGGAAAACGGGATGTAGAGCAGCATGAGGAGCTTTCGGGCTTCTCTTTTTTTGTCCCCTTCAGCACATCAGGCGAAAGGATTTTTCAGAAAAACCTTCCAATCCATATTCAGAATAGTGTAGGATATTCATAGAGCTTTCCCAAAAACAGGTCATCAGATGACCGGATCACATATTGAGGATGAAAGAGGGGTTCATCATGAAAGTCTCATTATTTGTCACGTGCCTTGTGGATATGTTCCAGACCAATGTCGGAAAGGCAACGGTTGAGGTGCTGGAACGGCTCGGGTGTGAGGTGGATTTTCCCGAGGGGCAGATTTGCTGCGGGCAGCCCGCATACAACAGCGGGTATGTGACGGATGCGAAAAAAGCGATGAAGCGGATGATTGCCGCGTTTGAAGAAGCGGAGTACGTCGTCAGTCCGTCAGGTTCCTGTACGACGATGTTCCGTGAATATCCGCATCTGTTTCAGGATGATCCGAAGTGGGCGGCAAAAGCGCAGCAGCTTGCGGACAAAACATATGAGTTAACAGATTTTATCGTCAACGTTCTCGGGGTGGAGGATGTCGGGGCGGTGCTGCAAAAAAAAGCGACAGTCCATACATCGTGCCACATGACGAGGCTGCTCGGCGTGTCGGAGGAGCCGATGAAGCTTTTGCGCCATGTCAAGGGGCTCGAGCTGACCGCGCTTCCCGGAAAACATCAATGCTGCGGATTCGGAGGAACGTTTTCTGTGAAAATGGCGCAAATCTCTGAACAAATGGTGGATGAGAAGGTCGCCTGCGTGGAAGACACGGAGGCCGAAGTGCTGATCGGGGCGGATTGCGGCTGTCTGATGAATATCGGCGGGCGTCTTGACCGTAAGGATAAAAACGTCAGAGTCATGCACATCGCCGAAGTGCTGAACAGCAGATAACACGAGAAACAACAAGGGGGGAAAATCATGGCGATGAAAATCGGTACCGCCGCTTTTAAAGAGCGGGTATCAGAAGGAATAGATAATGAGTTTATGAGAGGAGCCGTCTCCGGTGCGCAGGAACGGCTCAGGACAAGAAGGCTTCAGGCGGCCGAGGAATTGGGAAACTGGGAGGATTGGCGTTCCCATGCGGAAGAAATCAGACAGCATGTGCTGGACAATCTTGATTTCTATTTGGAACAGCTCGCCGAAAATGTCGCCAACAGAGGCGGACACGTCTTTTTCGCCGAAACGGCGGAAGAAGCGTCCTCCTATATCCGCGATGTCATCCGGCAGAAAAACGCCAAAAAAATCGTAAAATCCAAATCCATGGTGACAGAAGAAATCAATATGAACGAAGTGCTTGAGGAAGAGGGCTGTGAAGTCACAGAAACGGATCTCGGCGAATACATTCTCCAGATTGACGATCACGATCCGCCGTCACATATCGTTGCTCCCGCTCTTCACAAAAACAAAGAGCAGATCCGTGACGTGTTTAAAGAGAGACTCGAATACAAACAGACGGAAAAACCGGAAGAGCTCGTCATGCACGCGCGCAGCGTTCTCCGGAAAAAATTTCTCGAAGCGGATGTCGGCATTACAGGCTGCAACTTTGCGATCGCGGATACCGGATCGGTCAGTCTCGTGACGAACGAAGGAAACGGCCGCCTTGTGTCCGCGCTGCCGAAGACGCAGATCACCGTGATGGGAATGGAGCGGATCGTTCCGTCATTTTCTGAGTTTGAAGTGCTTGTCAGCATGCTGACGAGAAGCGCGGTCGGCCAGCGGCTTACAAGTTACATTACGGCGCTGACGGGACCTCGTCAGCAAGGAGAAGCTGACGGGCCTGAGGAATTCCACCTTGTGGTTGTGGACAACGGGCGTTCCCGCATACTCGGCACGGAATTTCAATCGGTGCTGCAATGTATCCGCTGCGCCGCCTGCATCAACGTCTGTCCCGTGTACCGGCATGTCGGCGGACACTCGTACGGGTCCATCTATTCGGGTCCGATCGGCGCCGTCTTATCGCCTCTTCTCGGCGGATATGACGAATACAAGGAGCTCCCGTACGCATCTTCCTTATGTGCGGCCTGTACGGAAGCATGTCCCGTTAAAATTCCGCTGCACGAGCTGCTGCTCAAGCATCGGCAGAACATCGTGGAAAAAGAGGGCAAAGCGCCGATCAGTGAAAAACTGGCGATGAAAGCCTTCGGGCTCGGCTCGTCATCCCCGTCCCTTTATAAAATGGGATCGAAATGGGCGCCTGCCGCCATGACGCCGTTTACGGAAGATGACAAAATATCAAAAGGGCCGGGGCCGTTAAAAGAATGGACGGCAATACGGGATTTCCCGGCGCCGCATAAATCGAGATTCAGAGATTGGTTTAAAGACCGGGAAAAACAAAAGGGGGAAGAATGATGATGAAAGGGACGGTTACACATCAGGAATCCTTTTTAAACCGGATCGCCGAAAATCTGGGCAGAGAGCGCAGAAAATCAGGCGTGTCCCTGCCTGAATGGAAGTATCAGCCTCAATATCAAACGCATGCGGACTGTACGGAAGACGATCTTGTCACGATGCTGAAAGACCACTGCGTCAACATTCATACGGAACTGATCGAAACGGATGCAGCCGGGCTTTACGACGCTTTGCGCACGCAGGTGAACCGCTTTGAAGGAGGGCCTGTCATCATTCCGAAGGACAGCCGGTTTGAAACGTACGGCTTGCAGACCCTTATGACAGAAGAGTGGCCGGATGAAGGGATTCCAGTTTGGGAATGGGACGCGGAACAAGGAGCGAAAAATATTGAAAAAGCGGAACAAGCGAATGTGGGCATCACATTCAGCGAGATTACGCTTGCAGAATCAGCCACCGTCGTTTTGTATGCGTCAGAGCATGCCGGCCGTTCTGTCAGCCTGCTTCCGACCACCTATATCGCAATCATCCCGAAATCTTCCATTGTGCCGAGAATGACACAGGCCAGCGATATACTGAAACAGCAGATCAGAGACGGCGTCACCGTTCCTTCCTGCATCAACTATATTACTGGACCGAGCAACTCGGCCGATATCGAAATGGATTTGGTTGTCGGCGTCCACGGACCCGTTAAAGCCGCTTATATCCTTGTGAATGACCGATAAAAAAACAAACCCCGGTTTTCGGCCGGGGTTTGTTTTTATATAAACGCGTTAATAATCATGATAAAACAGATCGCACTGACAGAAATAATCGTTTCCATCGCCGTCCATGTCAGGAATGTTTCTTTTACTGTCATTCCGAAATACTCTTTAATGAGCCAGAAACCGGAGTCATTGACATGTGACAGAATCAAAGAGCCCGCTCCCGTTGCCAAAACGAGAAGCTCACTGCTGACGCCCGGCATGACAGATGCAATCGGTGCAACAATGCCGGCCGCCGTCATCATGGCGACAGTCGCTGAACCTGTGGCGACACGGATGACCGCTGCGATCGTCCAGCTTAAAAGAACGGGAGAGAAGCTTGAATGCTTCGCAATGTCAGCAATATACGTGCCGACGCCTGAATCAATCAGGACGTTGTTAAAAGCGCCGCCGGCTCCGATCACAAGCAGAATGGAAGCGATCGGTCCGAGACAGTCATTGCTGAATTTTAAAATGCTTTCTCTGTCAAAGCCCTGATAAAAACCAAGGCTGAAAAAGGAGTACACCGTGGCGATCAAAAGCGCCGTGACAGGGTCGCCGATAAATTTAAAAGTTTCATAGAGCGCGCTTTTTTCCGGAAGCGCAATTTCGGCAAGCGTTGCCATAAGCATCAGGATCACCGGTACCAATATCGTAAACAATGTATTTGCGAATCCCGGAAGCTTGCGTTTTTCATTCCGTTCAATAAATTGTTTTTTCAACAGTTCGGGAACGGGTTTATGAATGCGCTTACCAATCCATTTTCCGTAAAGCGGCCCCGCGATGATGGCAGTCGGAATGCCGACGATTAAAGAAAACAAAATCGTTTTTCCGACATTGGCGTGATAAATGCCGACAGCCGCCATCGCCGCCGGGTGGGGCGGAACCAATCCGTGCACGACGGAAAGTCCCGCAAGGAGCGGAATCCCGATCGTCACTAATGAAACGCCGGTTTCAATCGCAATCGTAAACAAAAGCGGCACGAGCAGGACGAAACCGACCTGGAAAAAGACCGGGATGCCGACGATAAAAGCGACGGCCATCATCGCCCAATGCACTTTCTTTTTGCCGAAGCGGCCGATCAGGGTGTGGGCGATACGCTCCGCACCGCCTGATTCAGCCATCATTTTTCCGAGCATCGTACCGAGGGCCAGCACGATCGCAAGCAGCGACAGCGTATTGCCGAGCCCGGTTTTCATCGAAGCGATAATGTCCGGCAGATTCATGCCCGTTGCGAAACCGACAAGGATGGATGTAATCAAAAGACTGATAAACGGATTTAATTTAGCGACCGTAATCAATAAGAGTAAAACGATAATAGCGGCAATGACAATAAACAGTAACATGACCTTTTCACCCTTTCAAAGAAGAATTAACGGCTTTGTTTGAGCTGAAATTCACTGATGACGTCAAATTCATCTTTGAGCTTGTCATACAGCCGCTCGTATAAGTAAAACAGCTCAATATATGTTTCGCTGTTTTTGACGTTCGGTTCATGACGGTGAGAAATTCTGATCCAGTCCTGAACATCCTCGATCCGTTCCATTTCGCCAAGGCTGTGCAAAGCGAGAACGGCCGCTCCGAGCGCCGAGGCTTCGTAACTTTCCGGAACGAGGACTTCCCGTCCCATCGTATCGGACAAAATCTGCCTCCAAAGCGGCGATCTCGCAAATCCTCCTGAAGCCCGCACGTCTTTTGCGGGGCCCGCCAAATCTCTCAGTGCGACACCGATTGAAAAGACGCTCATGATGACGCCTTCCAGCACCGCTCTGATAAAATGCTCCCGTTTATGGCGGAGGCTGATGCCGAAAAACGTTCCGCGGGCATTCGGATTCCAAAACGGCGCGCGCTCCCCTGATAAAAACGGCAGAAACAGCAATCCCTCAGAGCCTGCGGGCACTTTATCAGCGATATCAATCATTAAATCGTACGGATCAATGCCGAGCCGCTTCGCCGTTTCGACTTCCGGAGAAGCGAATTCGTCTCGAAGCCAGCGCAGCATAATGCCTCCGTTATTCGTCGGGCCTCCGATGACCCAATGCTTGTCAGTCAGCGCGTAACAGAATGTCCGCGCTTTTTCATCCATAATCGGCGCATCCGTCACCGAACGCACGGCTCCGCTCGTTCCGATCGTAACGGCCACTTCGCCTTTGCCGATCGCGCCGACTCCAAGGTTGGCGAGCACGCCGTCATTTGCGCCGATAATAAACGGTGTATCCGCATGAATGCCCATCCGTGCAGCGATTTCCGGCGCAAGGCCGCGCAGCTGATGAGTGGTCGGCACGATGTCCGACAGCTGATCTTCCCGGATTCCGGCAATCCGGAGCGCTTCTTCATCCCAGGAAAGCGTATCTAAACGGAACAGCCCCGTTGCCGAAGCGATCGAATAATCGACGACATAAGTTCCGAAAAACTCGTGCAGAATATATTCTTTCATACTGATGAATTTGGCGGTTTTCGCGAATGTCTCCTTGTCCTGTTCTTTCATCCAGACAATTTTGGAAAGCGGAGACATCGGGTGAATCGGCGTACCCGTTCTTTTATAAATATCAAAACCGTTCATCTCTTTTAAAATCCGTTTTGATTGCTCGGCGCTGCGGTTGTCCGCCCAAATGATGCTTTTGGTCAGCAGGCCGCCGTTTTGATCGACAGCTATCAATGAGTGCATGGCGGTGCTGATGCCGATTGCAAGCAGATTGTCAGGACTCAGTCCGGCCTTTGTGACGGCTCCCCTGATGCTTCCGATAACCGCTTCCAAAATGTGCTCAGGATCCTGCTCGGCCCATGCCGGCTTTGGCTGTATTAAATCATAGTGAACCGAATGCTTGGCTAACACTTTGCCTCTTGGTCCGAACAGAACGGCTTTCGTACTGGTCGTGCCGATATCCAGACCGATAACAGCTTGGGTTTCCTTCATAATATATCCCGCCTAATCTGATTGAATAATAAGATAGATTGATAATGTATGCCCTTACAAAGTCAATTATAGGAATAATTTTTTTATAAATCAACGATGAAGAAGAAAATTTTTTTCATAAAATTGCCTCAATTCCCGCTGTATCGGTATTCTCTCTTTTGAAAAATAAATATTCAGAAAGCGATTACAAACGTTTGTGCGCGATCATTTTTCTGATTCGCTGCAAGTTGGCGAGCGTTTTCTCCTGCCGCAGCCGGGCCGTGGCGAAATACAGTGTATCAATGACCGACAGCTGGGCAAGCCTTGCGGACATTGCTTCCGTTCTGAAAGCCGTCTCCCTTGTTGACGTATACAGCACCACGTCGGAAATCTGGGTGAGCGGCGACTTTTGGTAGCTTGTAATGCCGATCGTGCCGGCGCCGAGCGATTTGGCCGTTTTCACCGCGTCGAGCACGTCCTTGTTGCTCCCCGAATGAGAAATGCCGATGACTGCGCTTTCGGGACCGAGAAGACCAGCTGACATCGCCTGAAAGTGAGAATCCGTGTGCGCGATGCAATTTATACCCGTACGCATAAATTTATGATACGCGTCTGTGGCGATCAGCCCGGAACCGCCGTTTCCGTAAAATTCGATTCTGTCCGCGCGGTGGATCATTTCTACCGCTTTTTCAACGTCGGCCGGATCTAATAAATGAAAGGTATCGGTCAGACCGGAAATGTTTGTGCGGAAAACTTTCCGGATGATGACTTCGATATCGTCGTCGGGGCTCATTTCTTCATGAATGTGCTGCACCGGCTCCTGAACGATCTCCTGAGCAAGCGCGATTTTTAAATCCTGATAGCCGGAAAAACCGAGCCGTTTGCACAGCCTGAAAATCGTCGCTTCAGAGCTTTTCGTTTTTTCCGCCAGCTGAATGATGGAAAGGTGAATCACGTCTTTCGGTTCCTTCACGATATGGTGTGCAATCGCTCTCAATTTTGGCGACAAACCTTTGCTGGCCGCCTGAATCTTCCCGATGCTGCTTGAATTCACAGGGGTCATGCTATAACCTCCCTACTTGAATGTAAACGCATACTTTTATGATAAAGCAAGTTTCAATATAAGGAAAACAGAATTTTAAAATTGTTTTTTCAATTTTGTATATAAAAAAAGAGAAAAAGCCGCCGATGATAGAAAGTGAGGAGGCACCTGAATGAAAAAAGTATGGATTCTCGTCATATCATTCGGCATTGCGCTTGCGCTGTTTTTATACGCAAACACAAAGGTGAAAGCGGAAAGCGCGGCGCCCGGAAAGCAAAGCCTTGTGTCCGGATTTCAGCTGAAATTTCCGAATCACCGGGTAGGACAATAGGCGGCAAAAATTAGTATTGACTTTGAAAATAGAAGACTGTATATTATGATACTATATTCAGAAAATAAAAACTCAAGAGATTTATTTAACATAAAACACTGTGAACGGGAGCAGTAAAAGAATCCAGTCAGAAAAAGAGAGCCGCGGGTTGGTGCAACGCGGACTGATTGTTCTTTGAACTCGCCCGGAAGTGGCAGGGCGGAACGGAATTGTCGGAATATTCCCTATGTCCTAACGGCTGACCTTCGTTAAAAGGTTTTTAAGCTGGATTCCGGATATTTCGGGATCAACAAGAGTGGTACCGCGGCTGCCTAAGGCACGCCGTCTCTTTTCCTAAAGAGGCGGCGTGCTTTTTTATGTGATGAACACTTTTTGCGAGAGGGCGTGTGATAGATGGAAAAGGACAAGCAAACGTTAAAACGGACGATGTCGTCCAGACACATTATGATGATGGCGCTTGGAGGCGCGATCGGGGCCGGGCTCTTTAAAGGCAGCAGCACGGCGATTGATGAGGCGGGGCCGTCCGTGCTGCTGGCCTACCTCCTCGGCGGAATCATTCTGCTATTTATTATGCAAGGGCTGGCCGAAATGGCAGTCAGAAACAAACATGCAAGGACGTTCCGTGATTTGGTTCAGCAGTCGCTCGGATCGTACGCTGCATACTTTTTAGATTGGATCTATTGGAAAATGTGGGTGCTCAATATTGCCGCGGAGGCGGTCGTAGCCGCCATTTTCATTCAATATTGGCTGCCGGAATGTCCGATATGGATACTGGCTCTGATCATTTCCATCGTGGTGACGGTCGTAAACATGCTTTCTGTGAAACTGTTTGCCGAGACGGAGTACTGGCTCGCGCTTATTAAAATTACAGTGATTGTCATCTTTATTTTATGCGGGATTCTGCTTTTATTTTTCTCATTCGGCAATCACACGGCGCCGGGGCTGTCTCATTTAACGGATCACGGAGGATTTTTCCCGCATGGAGCGGGGGGCGTCATTACGGCGATGCTCGTCGTGATCTACTCATACGGCGGAACGGAAATCATCGGCGTCACGCTGGCGGAGACAAAAAATCCCGAAAAGGTGATCCCGAAAGCTGTCCGAAGCACGTTAACGCGGATTGTCGCTTTTTACTTGCTGCCGTTCTTCATCATCGTCAGCCTGATTCCTTGGAATCAAGTCAACAGCGTTCCCGAAAGCCCGTTTGTCATAGTATTTAAGATGATCGGAATTCCGGGTGCCGACCATATTATGAATGCCGTCATTCTTCTTGCGATTATCTCGTCTATGAATTCGGGACTGTACGGATCATCCCGCGTCTTGTTTACGCAGGCTTCTGACGGCCGGGTGCCGAAAGTTTTTTCAAAACTATCGAAGAAAAAGGTTCCCGTCTATGCGATTCTGACTTGTACGTCATTTTTATATGTAGGCGTCCTGATTTCTTTATTCGCAGGAAGCCGGACGTTTAATTATTTGATGGGTTCACTCGGCTATACGGTGCTGTTCATCTGGCTGATTATCGGCTTCGCCCATTTGAAATCAAGAAAACATTCAACAGAACAGCCGGCTTATTACGTCAAATGGTTCCCATACACGACATGGTTCGCGGTGCTTGCGCTTTTGGCCATCCTGATCGGCGTAATTGCGACGACATCCATCGTCATCACATGCATCACTGCGGCCATCTATCTCCTCATTACGGCTGCGTATCTTGTGAAAGGGAGACGTCAATAAATAAAAAAACTCTTGCCCCGCGGCAAGAGTTTTTTTAATGAACGGCCTTTTTTTCTGCGGCCAGAGCAGGTGTTTTCAGTTTTTTCGGTGTTATATTCACAAAACAAATGCTTGTGACGATCAGAAGCAGTCCGGCTAAAAGGCTGACGGTAAGCGGCTCATGCAGGAATATCGAGCTGACGACAATGGATATGAGCGGGATCAGGAAGGTGTAAGAGGCAACCTTGCTTGCTTCCCCTGAACCGACAAGCGTAAAAAAGGCGAGCCAGCCGAGCGCGATAACAAAAACTGAAATGAACAGAAGGCTGAGAATGAATGGAGCTTTCCATTGAATGGCTGAAAAGCTTTCTGAAAAACGGCCGGAGCTGACAAGCAGCACGCCGCCGATCAGAAGCTGAAGAGCGACCATCCAGATAGAATCCGCGCGTCCGCCCGTTCTTTTCACATATACCGTGCCGAGCGCCCAGCTGACCGCAGAGCCTAAGGCCAAAAGAATGCCGGCGATGGAAATATGGCCTCCGAAACCGGCTGCGCTGATGACGGCGACACCGGCAAAGCCCAGAATAAGACCGGCTATTTTTAAAGGATACATCGATTCCCCGAGCCACAGCCAAGAAAAAACGCCCATTAAAACCGGCTGGAAAAACACGATGGCTGAAAATTATTTAAAATGGCAGAAATAAGATAGATCGGCCACGTTTCTTTAAAACGCAGCTTTTTAAAACGGGGCAGCGCCACCATTAATAATAGAAGTCCGCCGATCAGCGTGCGGATTCCGGCAAACAGAAGAGGCGGCGAATAGGCAAGCGCGGCCTTTGTCAGCGGCCAGTTAATTCCCCATACCGTGACTAGAAACGCCAGCATAAGAGCCGTCTGTATTTTCGAAAGCTGTTTCACGTCGTTCACTCCTTGTAGAACAATTCCATCATATGATACGGTAATCAGTAAGATAAATAAAATGAATCTTTTTTATAAGGAGCATAAGTAAAACGTTATGACGATTACACAACTGCGGGTTTTTGTTCAAATCGCTGAAACGGGAAGCTTTACAAAAGCGGGGCAGGCGCTGAATATGACGCAGCCCGCTGTCAGCCATGCCATCTCTGCGCTTGAGTCAGAGCTCGGCATCAAGCTGATCATCCGCGAGCGCCGCAACGGCGTAAGGCTCACGGACACGGGCGGAAAAATTCTCGTCCATATCAGAGAGGTGCTCAAAGGCATAGAAAAAGCCGAGCAGCTGGCGGCCGCGGAAAGAGGGCTTGAACAGGGAACGATACACATCGGCACATTTCCGGCCGCTTCCGCTTATTTCATTCCAAAGCTGATCAGCGTGTTTAAAAAACGGTATCCGAAGCTTGAGTTGGTGCTTCATGAAGGAACGGCGGACGAAGTAAAAGAATGGCTGCAATCCCGGATGATTGACGCGGGCATTCTGCTGTTCCCGACAGAGGATATGGATTACTTTCTGCTGAAAAAAGACAAAATGGCAGCGGTTATGCATAAAGATCATCCTCTCGCCGCACGCTCAACCGTAACGATAAAAGATCTGGACGGTGAACCGATGGTGGTTTGCGAAGGCGGTTACACGTCACCTTTTGCAGGCCTGTTTAAACAAGCCGGTGCCGAACTTTGCGCGGCCTTTACCGTGTTTAATGTCAGCACGTCCATCAATATGGTGCGGGAGGGGTTGGGCATGGCAATCTTATCCGATATGTCCATGGCCGGCAATCCCCTCCCGGAAGAAGTGGTGATTAAAGAGTTTGCGCCGGATGTATTCAGGGAGGTGCAGCTGGCGGTTCCTTCCATGAAAGACGCATCACTTGCCGCCAAGCTTTTTATTGATGTCGCCGAGGAGCTGTTCATCCGTAAGAAAACCGCCGCTGACTGATTGTTCGAAGATCATCGAATCAAATTGTTTAACTCACGGGAAAAGCTGTGGTAAGGTGTGTGGTAGAGACCTTGTTTAAGATCTGCTTACACTAAACCGCAAAGGAGAAAACGATGGCTGAACATACATTGAAAGATACTGCGTTTTCCGTATTGAATTTATCGCCGGTCGTACAGGGAGGAACGGTTGCTGAATCGTTCCGCAACAGCATGGATTTAGCGCGCCGCGCCGAGGAGTGGGGCTATAACCGCTATTGGCTTGCGGAGCATCATAATATAGAAGGAGTTGCCAGCTCGGCAACAGCGGTGCTGATCGGCCACATCGCCGGCGGCACGAAAAAAATCCGCGTCGGTTCTGGGGGTATTATGCTGCCGAATCATTCTTCACTTGTGATCGCGGAGCAATTCGGAACCCTTGAAACGTTATATCCGGGGCGGATTGACCTGGGGCTCGGACGCGCGCCGGGAACCGACCAATTAACGGCGAGAGCCTTACGAAGAAACATAAACAGCGGGGAAGATTTTCCGGAGCAGCTTGAAGAATTGAGAAATTACTTCAAACCGTCAGGCAATGTGCGCAATCAAGTCCGCGCCATTCCGGGCGAAGGGCTGGACGTGCCGATCTGGCTTCTGGGCTCAAGCGGCTTCAGCGCGCGTCTTGCGGGAGAGCTCGGGCTTCCGTTCGCCTTTGCGGCTCACTTTTCACCGAAAAACACCGTGCCCGCCCTTGAGCTGTACCGCAGCTCCTTCCGTCCGTCAGACGTACTCGATCAACCGTACGCGATGGTCGGCGTCACCGTCATTGCCGCCGATACGGATGAAAAGGCGGAGCATCTGGCAACATCGCATTATCAAAGATTTTTAGACCTCGTCCGCGGCACGCCGAACCAGCTGAAGCCTCCTGTTGAAGACATGGATCAAATCTGGTCGCCGTATGAAAAAGCGATGGTTAATGATCAGCTCAGTTCAACGATCGTCGGCGGACCGGAGCGTGTGAAGGAAAAGCTGGAAAGCTTCATCCGGACAACACAGGCGGATGAAATCATGGTGAATTCAGAAAGCTTTGAGCATGCCGACAGAATGAGATCATTTGAAATCATCGCCGAATTAAAAAACAGCTGAGCAAAAAAGCAATGTGCCGCGCACATTGCTTTTTTTATTCGCCGATCCGCCTGACGGAATTCCGGATGACGAGTTCCGGTTCATACACGACGTCATCCTTCTTCGGTTTTTTATGCTCTAAGCAGTCGATGACGTATTTTGCCGCCGCTTTCCCCATAATGGATTTCGGATGCTTGACAGAGGTGAGCTTCACCTCGGAAATCTGGGCGAAATGTGAATCATCATAGCCCATGATTGACACGTCATCAGGCACCTTTAAGCCGAATTCTCTGAGAAGATTAATCGTCTTCAGCGCAATTTCATCATTATAACAAAGAATGGCCGTCGGGTATGATCCGCTGTTTTGCTCAAGGGTATGCTTAATTTTTTGAAGAAGCACGGTTTCTTTTTCCTCAGTCGTATAAGTCACGATCATGTCCGGAGACGGGAAAATCCCGCGCTCCCGGTGCGCCTGAAGATAGCCGTTCATCCGTTTGACGCCCTGCGTGTCATCCGCTTTAAAGATACCCATAATGTGCGTGTGGCCGAGGGACATGACGTATTCGCAAGCCATCATGCCGCCTTTGACATCATTGACGGAAAAGCTCGGTGCGGCCAGCTCCGCATAAGAGGCGTTAATCATGGCAAACGGAATGCCGTTTTTCTCCAGATTGAGATAGTAGCCGATGTTGGGCGTCTGCAGCGCGCTTTTCGTAGGCTCGACAATCAGCCCGTCTATATTTTTGGACAGCAGGTTTTCAAGGCCGCGCCGCTCACTTTCTGTATTGTTGTTGGTGCTCGTCAGCAGCATGGAATAGCCCTGTTCGCTTAAATAAGATTCAATTCCCCTGATGATGCTCGGGAAAATATAGTCTGATATGTACGTTGTAATGACACCGATCGTTTTGTTTGAATGCATGGCTGATTTCGCCGTGCGTGAAGCGACAAAGGTGCCTCCGCCCTGAACGCTGTACAGCAGCCCCTGCGAGACCAAATCTCCGATCGCCTTTCTGATGGTATGGCGGCTGACGCCGAACTGCTGCATCAGCTCATTTTCCGTAGGCAGCTTTTCGTCCGGCTGTATTTTTCCTTGATTCAGCCATGAACAAATTTCTTCTTTTACTTGAGCATATTTCGGTAGCATATCAATTCCCCCAAAATGTATACGGACAAATTCCAGTATAACATAGTAAGCCCTTTCATCAAGCTGTAAAAGTAATTGACAGATTATGAAAAACTGCTTATTCTTTATTTGTACGTACTAATTTTCCTTATTTTTAGATAAAATTCTTTATAAGTACGTACAAATGCGGCGGTTCTGAAGAAAACAAAGCAACATCAAGCGCCGCACTCAGATTTGTAAGCGTTTTTATTCTATTATTCGCGGGAGGGTAAAATTCATGAAGAATCACCCGGCACCAATTGGCTCAAATGTACCTGTCACTCGGCAGCATTCCAAGTGGTTTGTTATTCTCATCTCATGCGCAGCCGGACTGGGAGGGCTTTTGTACGGTTATGACACGGCGGTGATTTCCGGCGCCATCGGTTTCCTGAAAGATTTGTACCGCTTAAGTCCTTTTATGGAAGGGCTCGTGATTTCAAGCATTATGATCGGCGGTGTTTTCGGCGTCGGGATTTCCGGATTTTTGAGCAACCGTTTCGGACGGAGAAAGATTTTGATGGCAGCGGCGCTGTTGTTTGCGGTGTCAGCGGTTGTCTCTGCGCTTTCTCAAAGTGTGTCTTCCTTAGTGATCGCCAGAGTCATCGGCGGTCTGGGAATCGGCATGGGCTCCTCGCTTTCTGTCACGTATATTACCGAAGCCGCTCCGCCGGCCATACGCGGCAGTCTGTCTTCACTGTATCAGCTGTTTACGATATTAGGGATCTCCGGCACTTATTTTATTAACCTCGCCGTCCAGCAGTCCGGCTCATATGAATGGGGGGTGCACACCGGCTGGCGGTGGATGCTCGCTTACGGCATGATTCCGTCCGTCATCTTTTTTATCGTGCTGCTTATCGTGCCGGAAAGTCCGCGCTGGCTTGCGAAAGCAGGGCGCCGGAATGAAGCCCTCGCCGTGCTGACGCGCATTAACGGCGAGCAGACCGCGAAAGAAGAAATCAAACAAATCGAAACGTCTTTACAATTAGAAAAAATGGGGTCATTGTCTCAGCTGTTTAAACCGGGGCTGAGAAAAGCGCTTGTGATCGGGATTCTGCTGGCTTTATTCAATCAGGTCATCGGCATGAACGCAATTACGTATTACGGGCCGGAAATTTTCAAAATGATGGGCTTCGGACAGAATGCGGGGTTTATCACGACATGCATCGTCGGTGTCGTTGAAGTGATTTTCACCATTATCGCGGTTCTTTTAGTCGATAAGGTGGGCCGGAAAAAGCTGATGGGGGTCGGATCTGCCTTTATGGCGCTGTTCATGATCTTAATCGGGGCATCCTTTTATTTTAAGCTGGCGAGCGGTCCGGCTTTAGTCGTCATCATATTGGGATTCGTCGCCGCTTTCTGCGTATCAGTCGGGCCGATTACGTGGATCATGATTTCGGAAATCTTTCCGAACCACCTCCGCGCACGCGCCGCCGGTATTGCGACGATATTCTTATGGGGGGCCAACTGGGCGATCGGCCAGTTCGTGCCGATGATGTCAGCGGGTTGGGGCTCGCGTACACCTTCTGGATATTCGCCGTCATTAATATTCTCTGTTTCTTGTTTGTCGTGACGATCTGCCCTGAGACGAAAAATAAATCATTAGAAGAAATAGAAAAACTTTGGATAAAATGAAAGCGTTTTACGACAAAAGTCAGCTCCGGCGGGCTTTTGTCTGTCACCTTCATTCCGTTTCTGTATATAATGACTGTATCAAGGAGATACTGGAAAATCCTGCGAAGAATGTCGAGGAATTGACCTTTAACAGTTGAATTAACAATGTCATCCTGTTAAAATAATTAAAGAAAGCAGACATAATTTTTTTTGGCTATGACGGGACGTTTTTTGTCATAGCGGGACGTATAATGTCCAGCAAAAAAGGAAGGAACGTTTGAGTCATGAACCAGTTAATACAAGCTCAAAAAAAATTATTGCCTGATCTTCTGCTCGTTATGCAAAAGAGGTTTGAAATCTTGCAGTATATCAGGCTGACAGAACCCATCGGGCGAAGAAGCCTGTCTGCCAGTCTCGGAATCAGCGAGCGTGTGCTGAGGGGCGAGGTTCAGTTTTTAAAGGAACAGAACCTGGTCGATATTAAGACAAACGGCATGACATTGACAGAAGAGGGCTATGAACTGCTTTCTGTTTTGGAAGATACGATGAAAGATGTTTTAGGTTTGACTCTTTTGGAAAAGACATTAAAAGAACGTTTAAATCTGAAGGATGCCATTATCGTATCCGGAGACAGCGATCAATCCCCATGGGTCAAAAAAGAAATGGGAAGAGCGGCTGTCGCATGTATGAAAAAAAGATTTTCAGGCAAAAATATCGTCGCTGTAACTGGCGGTACGACAATTGAAGCTGTCGCCGAAATGATGACGCCGGATTCTAAAAACCGCGAGCTTTTGTTTGTGCCTGCAAGAGGCGGTTTAGGCGAAGATGTGAAAAACCAGGCGAACACCATATGCGCGCATATGGCGGAGAAGGCTTCAGGCACTTACCGGCTTTTGTTTGTTCCGGGACAGCTGTCACAAGGCGCCTATTCATCTATTATTGAAGAGCCTTCTGTCAAAGAGGTGCTGAACACCATTAAATCAGCGAGTATGCTGGTTCATGGAATCGGCGAAGCTAAAACTATGGCTCAGCGCAGAAACACGCCTTTAGAAGACTTAAAGAAAATAGATGATAACGACGCGGTGACAGAAGCGTTCGGCTACTATTTTAACGCGGACGGCGAAGTGGTTCACAAAGTGCATTCTGTCGGAATGCAGCTGGATGACATAGACGCCATCCCTGATATTATTGCGGTAGCGGGCGGATCATCAAAAGCCGAGGCGATCGAGGCTTACTTTAAAAAGCCACGCAACACGGTTCTCGTCACAGACGAAGGAGCCGCAAAGAAGTTATTAAGGGATGAATAATCCCTCAATATAAATATCTCTCACTTATTTAAAGGAGGAAACAATCATGGCAGTAAAAGTCGGTATTAACGGTTTTGGTCGTATTGGACGTAACGTATTCCGCGCAGCATTAAACAATCCTGAAGTTGAGGTAGTAGCGGTTAACGATTTAACAGATGCTAACATGCTGGCTCACCTTTTACAATATGATTCTGTACACGGAAAATTAGACGCTGAAGTTTCAGTTGACGGTAACAACCTTGTTGTTAACGGCAAAACAATTGAAGTTTCTGCAGAACGCGATCCTGCTAAACTTAGCTGGGGCAAACAAGGCGTTGAAATCGTAGTTGAATCTACTGGTTTCTTCACAAAACGCGCAGACGCTGCGAAACACTTAGAAGCTGGCGCGAAAAAAGTAATCATCTCTGCTCCTGCTAACGAAGAAGATATCACAATCGTTATGGGTGTTAACGAAGATAAATACGATGCGGCTAACCACGATGTTATCTCTAACGCATCTTGCACAACAAACTGCCTTGCGCCGTTTGCAAAAGTACTTAACGATAAATTCGGCATCAAACGCGGTATGATGACAACTGTTCACTCTTACACAAACGATCAGCAAATCCTTGATCTTCCGCACAAAGACTACCGTCGTGCGCGTGCAGCAGCTGAAAACATCATCCCAACATCAACTGGTGCTGCTAAAGCAGTTTCTCTAGTTCTTCCTGAACTAAAAGGCAAACTGAACGGTGGAGCAATGCGTGTTCCAACTCCAAACGTTTCTCTAGTTGACTTGGTTGCTGAACTGAACCAAGAAGTAACAGCTGAAGAAGTAAACGCAGCTCTTAAAGAAGCGGCTGAAGGCGACCTTAAAGGAATCCTTGGCTACAGCGAAGAGCCATTAGTATCCGGAGACTACAACGGCAATGCTAACTCTTCTACAATCGATGCTCTTTCTACAATGGTTATGGAAGGCAGCATGGTAAAAGTAATCTCTTGGTACGATAACGAAAGCGGCTACTCTAACCGCGTTGTTGACCTTGCAGCTTACATCGCAAAACAAGGTCTTTAATTCATAGCTCCCGGAAAGGGCCGGACTTGGTTCTTTCGGACAGAAACGCTATAATGAAAGCGGACAAGGGAAGGGGACGGACTCCCTTTCCCTTTTTCCATGAGAACCGGCTTTCAGAAAGCGCCGGATTGCTGCAGAACGTCCGCGTTTTGAAGTTTCCGCGGCACTTTCGTTTTCTTAGCCGCCTGCCCTGGCTCAGAAGACGATCTGCCCCGTGCCCGGAAGCTGCAATCTGCCCCGCGGCGGAAGCATCATGAGGCGGTTTCACGTTTCACGTTTTTCGTGCTATGCAAACCATTTTGAAGGAGGATCTCCTAAGGCATGAATAAAAAAACAGTAAAAGACATCGACGTAAAAGGCAAAGTCGTATTCTGCCGCGTTGACTTTAACGTTCCAATGAAAGACGGGGAAGTAACAGACGATACTCGTATCCGCGCTGCGCTTCCAACAATCAAACACCTTGCAGACCAAGGCGCGAAAGTCCTTCTTGCGAGCCACTTAGGCCGCCCGAAAGGCGAAACGGTTGAGGAGCTTCGTTTAACTCCTGTCGCTGCACGCTTAGGCGAACTGCTCGCCAAAGAAGTGAAAAAAGCGGATGAAGCTTACGGCGATGCTGTAAAAGCACAAATTTCTGATATGAAGGACGGAGACGTTCTTGTATTGGAAAACGTACGTTTCTACCCTGGTGAAGAGAAAAACGATCCTGAGCTTGCTAAAGCATTTGCTGAGCTTGCGGATGTATATGTCAATGACGCATTCGGTGCTGCCCACCGTGCTCACGCATCTACAGCCGGAATTGCCGAGCATCTGCCGGCGGTTGCAGGATTCCTGATGGAAAAAGAGCTTGACGTTCTCGGCAAAGCCGTGACAAATCCTGAGCGCCCGTTTACGGCAATCATCGGCGGCGCGAAAGTAAAAGACAAAATCGGCGTAATCGAAAGTCTGCTTGATAAAGTGGACAACCTGATCATCGGCGGAGGTCTTGCTTACACATTCGTAAAAGCGCTTGGCTATGAAGTCGGTAAATCTTTGCTTGAAGAAGATAAAATCGAACTTGCAAAATCATTCATGGACCGCGCGAAAGAAAAAGGCGTTACATTCTATATGCCGGAAGACGTGCTCGTTGCTGATGATTTCTCTAACGATGCAAACGTTCAAATCGTGCCGATCTCTGAGATTCCAAGTGATTTAGAAGCGATCGACATCGGAACGAAAACCCGCGAAACGTATGCTGAAGTTATCAAAAACAGCAAACTTGTCGTATGGAACGGACCGATGGGCGTATTCGAAATCGACTTGTTCGCTCAAGGCACAAAAGCAGTGGCTGAAGCATTGGCAGAGGCAAACGATACATACTCTGTCATCGGCGGAGGAGACTCTGCGGCAGCCGTTGAAAAATTCGGCCTTGCTGACAAAATGAGCCATATCTCAACAGGCGGCGGCGCATCCCTTGAATTCATGGAAGGCAAAGAGCTTCCGGGTGTAGCTGCGCTGAACGATAAATAAAAACTGCTATAAGGAAGTGGAACAGATGAGAAAACCAATTATAGCCGGTAACTGGAAAATGAACAAAACACTCGGCGAAGCTGTCAGCTTCGTTGAAGAAGTGAAATCTTCCATTCCAGCAGCAGACAAAGCGGAAGCCGTTGTTTGCGCACCAGCTCTTTTCTTAGAAAAGCTGACTTCTGCTGTTAAAGGAACTGACCTGAAAGTCGGCGCCCAAAACATGCATTTTGAAGAAAACGGTGCGTTCACAGGTGAAATCAGCCCGGTCGCTCTGAAAGACCTTGGCGTGGATTACTGCGTCATCGGCCACTCTGAGCGCCGTGAAATGTTCGCTGAAACTGATGAAACAGTTAACAAAAAAGCGCATGCCGCTTTCAAACACGGCATTGTGCCGATCATTTGCGTAGGTGAAACACTTGAAGAGCGCGAAGCCGGAAAAACAAATGGTCTTGTTGCCGATCAAGTGAAAAAAGGTCTTGCGGGTCTTTCTGAAGAGCAAGTTGCCGCTTCCGTTATTGCGTACGAGCCAATCTGGGCAATCGGAACAGGCAAATCTTCTACAGCGAAAGATGCTAACGACGTCTGCGCGCATATCCGTAAAGTCGTTGCTGAAAGCTTCAGCCAGGAAACTGCTGACAAGCTCCGCATTCAATACGGCGGCAGCGTAAAACCTGCAAATATTAAAGAATATATGGCAGAGTCCGATATTGACGGTGCTTTGGTCGGCGGCGCAAGCCTTGAACCGCAGTCATTCGTTCAATTATTGGAGGAAGGTCAATATGAGTAAAAAACCAGCTGCACTCATCATTCTTGATGGGTTCGGATTACGCAATGAAACAGTCGGAAACGCAGTCGCACAAGCGAAAAAACCGAATTTCGACCGTTATTGGAACCAATACCCTCATCAGACGCTGACGGCATCAGGCGAAGCAGTCGGACTGCCTGAAGGACAGATGGGGAACTCTGAAGTCGGTCATTTGAATATCGGCGCAGGACGTATTGTGTACCAAAGCTTAACACGCGTGAACGTTGCCATCCGCGAAGGCGAATTCGAACGCAATCAAACGTTCCTTGACGCCATCAAAAACGCGAAAGACAACGACAAAGCGCTGCACCTGTTCGGCCTTCTTTCTGACGGAGGCGTACACAGTCATATCAATCATTTATTCGCGCTGCTGAAGCTTGCGAAAAGTGAAGGACTGACGAAGGTGTATATTCACGGTTTCCTCGACGGCCGCGATGTAGGTCCGCAAACAGCGAAAACTTACATTCAGCAGCTGAATGAGCAGATCGAAGAAATCGGTGTCGGCGAAATCGCCAGCATTTCCGGACGCTACTACTCCATGGACCGCGACAAACGCTGGGACCGTGTGGAAAAAGCGTACCGCGCAATGGCTTACGGCGAAGGCCCGTCTTACCGCAACGCGATGGATGTAGTCGATGATTCTTATGCGAACGGCATTCATGATGAATTCGTCATTCCGTCCGTCATCACAAAAGAAAACGGTGAACCCGTTGCGAAAATTCATGACGGCGATTCTGTGATTTTCTATAATTTCAGACCGGACCGCGCTATCCAGATTTCAAACACGTTTACCAACAAAGATTTCCGCGATTTCGACCGCGGTGAAAATCATCCGAAAAACCTGTATTTCGTCTGCCTGACTCACTTCAGTGAATCTGTTGACGGATATGTGGCTTTTAAACCGGTAAACCTTGACAATACGGTGGGTGAAGTATTAGCACAGCACGGGTTAAAACAGCTTCGCATTGCAGAAACTGAAAAGTATCCGCACGTTACGTTCTTTATGAGCGGCGGCCGCGAAGAAGAATTCCCGGGCGAAGAGCGCATCCTCATTAACTCGCCGAAGGTCGCGACATATGACCTGAAGCCTGAAATGAGCGCGTATGAAGTGAAGGATGCTCTTGTAAAAGAAATCGCGGCTGACAAGCACGACGCGATCATCCTGAACTTTGCAAACCCTGACATGGTCGGCCACTCCGGAATGGTCGAACCGACGATTAAAGCAATTGAAGCAGTGGACGAATGCTTAGGCGAAGTGGTTGACGCCATCATCGCTAAAGGCGGACATGCCATCATTACCGCTGATCACGGTAATGCGGACATTCTGATTACAGAAACAGGCGAACCGCACACTGCCCATACGACAAACCCAGTCCCTGTCATTGTGACGAAAGAAGGCGTGACGCTGCGCGAAGGCGGAATCCTAGGCGACCTCGCACCAACGTTATTAGACCTTCTCGGTGTTGAAAAACCGAAAGAAATGACAGGAACATCTTTAATTCAAAAATAAGCGTAAATCAAAAGGAGAGACAAACTCATGCCATACATTGTTGATGTTTATGCACGCGAAGTCCTTGACTCCCGCGGCAACCCAACAGTTGAAGTTGAAGTATATACAGAAACAGGAGCTTTCGGCCGCGCATTAGTGCCAAGCGGAGCTTCTACAGGTGAATACGAAGCGGTTGAGCTTCGTGACGGCGACAAAGACCGTTACCTTGGAAAAGGCGTGTTAACTGCTGTTAACAACGTAAACGAAATCATTTCTCCAGAGCTTCTCGGCTTTGACGTAACTGAACAAAACGCAATCGATCAGCTTTTAATCGAGCTTGACGGAACTGAAAACAAAGGCAAACTCGGTGCGAACGCAATCCTTGGCGTATCTATGGCTTGTGCGCGCGCAGCTGCTGATTTCTTACAGATTCCTCTTTACCAATACCTTGGAGGATTCAACTCAAAAACGCTTCCTGTACCGATGATGAACATCGTAAACGGCGGAGAACATGCTGACAACAACGTAGACATTCAAGAATTCATGATTATGCCTGTAGGCGCGCCTAACTTCCGTGAAGCGCTTCGCATGGGCGCTCAAATCTTCCACAGCCTGAAATCCGTTCTTTCTGCTAAAGGAATGAACACAGCTGTAGGTGACGAAGGCGGATTCGCTCCGAACCTTGGTTCTAACGAAGAAGCGCTTCAAACAATCGTTGAAGCAATCGAAAAAGCCGGCTTCAAACCTGGCGAAGAAGTGAAACTTGCTATGGATGCTGCATCTTCTGAGTTCTACAACAAAGAAGACGGCAAATACCATCTGTCTGGCGAAGGCGTTGTGAAAACATCTGCTGAAATGGTTGACTGGTACGAAGAAATGGTTTCTAAATACCCAATCATCTCTATCGAAGACGGACTTGACGAGAACGACTGGGAAGGCCACAAACTTCTTACAGAGCGTCTTGGCAAAAAAGTTCAGCTTGTCGGTGACGACCTTTTCGTTACAAACACGAAAAAGCTTGCTGAAGGTATCAAAAACGGCGTAGGCAACTCTATCCTGATCAAAGTAAACCAAATCGGTACATTGACTGAAACATTCGATGCGATCGAAATGGCGAAACGCGCGGGCTACACTGCCGTTATCTCTCACCGTTCAGGTGAAACTGAAGACAGCACAATCGCTGATATCGCTGTGGCAACTAATGCAGGACAAATCAAAACAGGTGCTCCGTCCCGTACGGACCGTGTTGCGAAATACAACCAGCTTCTTCGCATCGAAGATCAGTTGGCTGAAACTGCTCAATACCACGGTATCAACTCTTTCTATAACTTGAATAAGTAAGCATAAAAAGGGCTTGGCTGCATCTGCAGCCAAGCCCTTTTAAGTGTGGGAGAGCTGAATTTCTATAATTTCTATTACCCTGACAAAAGCAGTCAGGGTTTTTTTGAGTTGGAGTGTTTGAATGATCAAAATCAGTTTATCTTTACGCATTTCCTACAATGTTAGGTTGGGAATATGGATAATTAAGACCAAACTGAACTTGCAAAGTTTCAAATAAGATGCCGCACTTTTAAAAGTCATGACAATAGGGTGAATAAAGAAATGATAACTACGCTCGAGCTTAGCGCATAAAACCAGATATCTCCCTTGATGAATGGATGTTCGAGAGTACAGACCTACTAATATTACTCGGATCGAATATCTGAGGCTAAAAATTTCACTAGCCGATCTTGAAAAAGGACAGTGAAGCTTTAAAGCTTACAGGAGGATGGTTATTACATTTTACGGAGTAACTGTCGGTTTAGCGAATAGCAGACGCTTGGAATCAAGAAAACATACAAGAAATGATAACATTTTCATTTTATGATATGGAACTCCCGGTATCTAGTAGGAACCTGGTTACTGCATCAGGAGAAAACTCTCTTAGACCCCGAGAGAAGTATTGAAAAATAAACCATGTTTGAACAACTGTATACATTGGATCATAGTATCCGCTCAATAAAACTCACCAACTCGGACACTTCTTCAAATTTAATGAAAACATTCAATTAATGTAAGGTTGTGAGTATAACTAGTATTTAGTTAATGACAAAGCATGGTCTGACCCTTTCAATATTCCTAAAACGAGAAGTAAACAATCTTGTGATCACAGATACTTATATCCTTAATTCAGCCATCTCAGATACAGAACGGATAGTCATTAGCTGTGCCCTAGATAAAAAACAATGGTCTACAGCTGCCCGGAATTTAGCTGCATATAATACTTATAAAAGTTAAGGTAGTAGCTGATTGTGTTGACGCCCTCTCAGAACAAAATAATAGTTACTTAATTCCTTATTAATCTAAATAATTTTGATGACAACTCCAAAAGAAAGTATTCTCTCCTTTAAATAAGAGTTCCTGTGTAACATAACTGTTGTTCTTTTACTTGCAAAAGGCAGGATTACGATATTTTTTATTTTAAAATTTGTAATGCAGTAATGTGAAAACCGTTTTATTTCTTTCCTAAAGCATTTTAAAAATTACATTCCTAAAAACAAAGGACTTCTTTTTGGTAGTATAAAAAACTGCCCTGTTAAAATAAAGTATAAAATACCCCCCCCCCGAGAATCTCATAAAATAAAAAAATTACATAAAACCCATTGTTTACTATAGGAAAATATGGTAGATTATTATTGAACAGGTTAATAGAGATTTTATCCAGTAAAAAATGAGGAGGTAGATAGTATGAAGAAGACAAAGATATTAAAAACACCAGAATTGAAAGTGACAAAAGATTTAAATTTGATAGACCCATGTGGAGATGTTCTTGAAGAAATTAAAGAACATGAAGTTTCAGGAGCTTTCAATACCTGGAATACAACAACTACTAGCCTGGGGGGGATTTTAGTAAGTGAGGTTCTTGGAAATAAAGGCAAAGTTTGTACAGGTACTAAAGAATGTCAAGGTACTTGCTGAAATAAGTATAAAATAGGCAGTGTAATTAACTGCCTATTTTGCAAAAAATATATTAAGGTAGGATCATTAACTTTGAAAACTAACAAATATAATCTCCAATACTGGATGAAAATGTTTCCTGAGGTTAACAATAAAGATGAATTGCAAAAGATTTTTTTAAATGTATCTGGTAAGACGATTCAATCATTAATTAGAGACGATACTAATATTGAGCAAAATAAAAGTATTATAGATATTGATAGAGTCTTAGATCATAAAAAAAGTGATTTTTTAGTGAGAAATTCTGAAGAATTTTTAGAGCATAATCCATTTTTTCATTTTTTTTCTCCTTTTCTTAACTGCAAAATTGAAGAATTCTTAGTAAAAGTAAGAATTGAAGATGCAGTAGATAATGAGGATGAATTTGTGAAAAAGGTAATTAAACATATAATGGATTTAATGTTTGAAAAAGCTTTTAGGGTTCTTGTTTTGGAAGTGAATATTGCAAGATTAGAGGGGAATTTAGAGGGGACTACCCCGGAAGAAAGACTAAATCATTTTTTAGTTGTATCTTTAAATGATGAATCATTTTTAAAAAGTGTTTATAAAGAATATGAAGTATTAACAAGTTTATTATGTGTAACGATTGATGATTATTTCACATATGTAATGGAAATAATAAAAAACACAAAACGAGAAATTAGTTCATTAAACTCTAAATTCAACTCTGATAACGATTTAGGTGCAATAACAAATATAACCACCGGTCTAGGAGATACTCATCAAAAAGGAAAATCTGTTTCAACAATATATTTTAAAAGTGGCAAGAAAATAATTTATAAACCCAGAGATTTAACGCTTGAACAAGGTTTCCAGGAAGTATTATATTGGTTGGGCGAGAAAAACATACCGGGAATTTTAAATTTCAAAAGAGTTCAAATACATACAGTAAATGATTCAGGTTGGATGGAGTACATAGATTATAAAAGTTGTTTTAATAAAAACGAAGCAAATGATTTCTATACTCGTTCAGGTAATCTTCTTTGTTTACTGTATCTTCTAAATGCAGTAGATTTTCATCATGAAAATTTAATAGCCCATGGTTCTTTCCCAGTATTAGTTGACTTAGAATCATTATTTCATGCAAGACTAAAGGTTGACCAAATTGATAAAAAGTCAGCTGTTGTTAAAGCAACTGAATTAGTTGATAACTCTGTACAGTCAATAAGTTTATTGCCTACAAAAATTTCTAAGAGAGTAGGAGACAAAGACATAAGTCTAGATATAGGGGGATTAGCTGCCTATAAGGAACAACTCTCTCCTCATAAATCATTAGTAATTGAAAATGCAGGAACAGATACGATTAAAATTTTAAGAAAAAATACTTTCATTAAACCTCAATTAAACAACCCTTCCATTAAAACAGGGTCTTACTTATATTCAGAAAATTATACGGGACAAATTAAAGATGGTTTTGCAAGTTTATATAGTTGGGTGATGTTAAATAAAGATGAATTCTGGGATAAAATTTCTCAAACTTTTAAAGAAACAAATAGCAGGTTTATCTTCAGACCCACTTACTTATACACTCAGCTTTTAAGAATCTCAAGTCATCCAGATTTTATGAGAGATACCTATAGACGTAAGATTATTTTACATAGAATCGGCATTGATTATATACAAGAGTATAAAGATATATTGAACTCAGAATATAAAGATTTATTAACTGGGGACGTTCCATTTTTTAGATCCTCTATTGAACATGAACATTTAATAGATTCTAGAGGGAAAAGAATTTACAGCATTCTGGAAGAACCTCCAATAAAAACAGTAAAGCAAAAGATTTTCAATCTTTCGAAAGAAGATTTGAAAAGACAGATTGATTTTATTGAAATGTCTTACATTAGTAATGAAAAAAGATTGAAAGAAGTTACTGATATAAAATTCTCTAAAGCTGCAAGCTTAAATAAAATTAAGTCAGAAAATTGGATAGATGAAGCAACCCAGATAGGCGAATTTATAGTTGAAAACAGTGTATGTGGTATAAATAAAAAACAAAAAGATAGAATGTGGATAGGTCCTAGTCTTGAGGGTATTGAGGAAGACATTTGGAATGCAAATGTATTGGGATTCGATATATATAATGGTAATTCAGGGATTGCTCTATTTTTAGGGTACTTGGGCGAAATCCTCAACAGAAAGGATTTTAAGCAAGCAGCTATCGAAACTATGAGACCAATACAGAAGTTTATCTCTGAAATAAAAGAAGATCACCCATATTTAATAGGTGCATTTCAAGGTATATCAGGATATTTTTATACATTAAATAAGTTATCTAATTTATTTGGAGATTCAGAATTAAGGAAGACCTCGCTTGAAAACATCGGTGTTTTATCGAAGTTAGGTAAATTCGATAAAGTATACGATTTAATAGGAGGGTCTTTAGGTAGTTTAGCAGTTATGCTTTCCATAATACCAGATATTACTGAAGAGAATAACAAAAAGGAAATTTTAAAGATTTCACATACTCATTGTGAACATATATTAAGTGTAGCAAAAAATTTTGAGGAGCAAATATCGTGGCCAGGGAAATTTTCAGCAGCATATTCAGGGTTTTCCCATGGTAATTCTGGTTTTATCGCATACTTATATAAATATTTTAAGTTAACAAATGATGAAAAATTATTGGAAGTCATTCAAAGGGCCTTAAGATTTGAAAGGAGATTGTACTCTGAAGACCACAATAATTGGTATACCACAGAAAATAAAGATAAGTTAGCTAATGGATGGTGTCACGGAGCTCCAGGTATACTTTTAAGTAAATTGATTTTAAAAGATAATGGTTTTGAAGACGAGTACATTGAAAAAGAAATATCGACTGCAATAGATTCTTCTATTCGTAATGGCATTGGCAATAACCCTACATATTGTCATGGAGATTTAGGTGTGCTTTCTATATTGAATTATGCTTCTGATTTAACTAACAATATTAATTTGAAGAATAGATGTTTAAGAACTTATCAAGACCTATTTGAAAATGTTTTGACCAAGAAATGGAGAAAGAGAGACTTAGTCTGTACTAGATCATATAGTTTAATGATCGGATTATCAGGAATAGGTTACTCAATGATCAAAAATTATGCTCCGGAAATTGTTCCCAATTTTTTATGGTTAGAATAAGCTTTAATACTCTTATTCAAAGTCATACTTGAAAGGAGGTGAGAGAATTATGAAGAAAGATATGGTCAAAAAGGCTTCAGGTTTTATTGAAGAAGACGAACTTATATCGTTAGCTAATGGTGATAATGCTACTGGAGGAGCTACTCCAGCAACAGTCGTTTTAACTGCAACTATTGGACTCACTGGAACGACTTTTACAGTTACTTTAAGTGCAGCATCATGTCCAACATCAGCGTGTACAAAACAGTGTAACAAATAAACATAATGTGTTAATAGAGAATTGTTTTAACAAACAATTCTCTATTAAATCTTTTGGAGAGGTTATAAATGGATATTAGCTATGAAAACAATAATTTCATCAGAGATGCTGTAATTAATTTCAGTTCGCCGACAAACGAAGTAGAAAAATTAAGAATAAAAAACAAAGATTACTTTGGCAACTTTTATACATTCTTTTTAGATTTTTATCAACAAAAATTAGTTAATACTTTAGAAAACGCAAGTAAGGAAAATAATTTAAAACTTAACAAACATAAAATTATAAGTAGTGCGTTAGAGGCTTTTAGCCAGGAATTAATTCAGTTATGTATAAGAACTTTAATCGTTGATATTAATGAAAGAAAAGAAAATGGTTTATTAGAAGGAAAAGATTCAAGGTTACGCTATAAGAATTATAATAATTTAATTTTTAAGAGTGAATATGTGGCTGGAATTTTGAATAAGTATCCTGTTTTAACCTATTTAATTTCTAGTAGAATATCAAATAAAATCTTGTACTTGAAAGAAGTTCTAGAGAATTTAAGAAAAAATCGTCAAGACATTTATAGAGAACTAAAAATTGAATTTGATGAAGTCTCCAATATTTATTTTAGCAGCGGAGACACTCATAATGGAGGGAAAAATGTCTTAATAATTGAAACAAACCAAGGGAAAATTGTATATAAGCCGCATAGTTTATCTCCTGATATCTTATTTAATAGTATAGTTGACTATGTTAATAATTCAGATAAAATTCTAAAAAAAATTTATAAAATTAGAACACTTAATTATAAAGACTATGGCTATCAAGAGTTTATTGATTATAAAGAATGTGAGACTTCCGAAAAACTGAACTTCTATTTTTATAGAGTAGGTGTAAGTTTATCTATTTTTCACATTATAGGATGCGATGATTTGCATCATGAAAACTTAATTGCACATGGCGAATATCCTGTTGTTATTGACTTGGAGACTCTGATAAAAAATAATTCTATGTATAAACCAAGAAATAATAATTTAATTGATAATTTTCATGAGGATATTAATTACTCAGTTCTTGGCACTATGCTTCTCCCATTAAATTTACAAACTTCTATATTTGATTTTGACCTTGGCGGAATATCAAATGATGAAAATCAAACATCAGAAATATGGAAATCGTATATTATAGATTTCGAAGGAACTGATGAAATTCAGTTAACTAAAAAATCAGTAATAATGAACAGTACTCAAAACAGAGCTGCATATAATGGGAAAGCCGCAGACCCTAAAGATTATATTGAAGAAATATTAAAAGGTTTTACAGATTGTTATAATTTTGTTTTAGAAAATAAAAGTGGTTTTTATGATTTGGTAAAAACAGTAGGAAGCAGCAACCTGGAAGTAAGGCAAGTTTTAAGAGCTACCAGTATATATGCAAGGTTTTTAGAAGCTTCCACTCATCCAAATTATTTATCTAGTTTTGAGGAAAGAAAGGAATTATTTAAAAAAATAAATATTGCGGAAGGAGTAACAGATAAATTTAGCAAGAAGAATTTAAATGAGTTGGAATCTTTAATGTGTAATGATGTTCCGTATTTTTCAACAATGTATAATTCTTTGGATTTGATTTGTAATAAAAGTACAAGTATAGTAAATTTTTTTAGAGAGTGTTTACTTGATGTTGTATTAAACAAAATTAAAAGTATAAGTAAAACAAGTTTAAAAAAACAGCAATATTATATTCGAATGTCACTTACTACAACTATAAAAGACAGTTGGAAAAGAACAAACAAACACAATAAGAAATATCGTCCTAAATTATTTGGAAATAATAATAAAAATTATTTAGAGTGCGCAACAGAAATAGGAGACTTATTTTTAGAAACAGCAATATGGAATAATGATAGAAGCAAATGTACTTGGGTAACACCTATAATATCTGAGAATAATAAAGTAAAATTGGGTCCATTGAACTTTGACTTATATGAAGGTGGAGGAGTAATATTATTCTTAGCTTTACTTGGAAAAGAAACTGGTAATAAAGAGTACTTTGATTTAGCCTTTGCAGGAATGAGAGGTATTGAAGAACTTTTTTTGAGTGATGATAAGATGGATGGCCGGTTATCATTATTTACAGGGATAGGTTCCTTAGCCTATATATATTACCACCTATACACTTATACAAATGATTATAAATACTATGAAAAATTTAAAAAATATATTAATAAAATAAATGAAATGAATATTTCAGGAGATATACCATTGGATATTGTAGGGGGAGTATCTAGTCTTATTGTTTTTTTATTAAACCTATATAAGGAAACTAAATTAGATATTTTAAACTCCGTGTGTTGTAAACTAGGTAATACTTTATATCAATGCTTAGAAAAGAATGGTAAATATAATTATCTAACAGGACTTTCACATGGATATTCTGGTTTTACGTTGGCTCTTTGTTATCTGGGTCACATTACTAAAGACGAAAAATACACAACTTTAGGAAAAGAGTTATTGAAAAGAGAAAATAAGTTTTTTGATTTGAATACCTCTAATTGGAAGGATTTAAGAGAAGGAGAGGGGAACTCTGATCCAGTATATTGGTGTCATGGTGCGGGAGGTATAGCTCTATCAAGAGCTTTTTTAAAAAATCTGTTAAAGAACAAAGAGAACGTAGTTGATAAAGAAGTTGATAAAGATTTAAATTGCGCTATAAGCAAGCTCCTTTCCGATGGATTTAAAAAAACAACTGATCATAGCTTATGTCATGGTATTTTTGGTAATATAGATATATTATTGAAATTAAGTGAACTTCTCAATGATATTGATCTTCAGGAAGTAGCATTTAAAGAAGCTCAAAATGCAATTAATTATATTAGAAATAAAGGTTTTATTCCAGGTTTACAGGATCATTTTGATTTAAATACATTTATGCTGGGACTTGGAGGCGTAGGCTACAGCTTATTAAGGTTACACAATCCTGTCAATCCTTCATTGTTAGCAATGGAAGTAAGGAGTTACAATGAATGATAGTGAAGAAAAAAAAGAGAGTACCTATTGTAAAACAATTGCAACAAACTGAATGTGGACTTTGCTGTTGTGCTATGTTGATCCGTTTTTATAACAGTAACGAAACTCTTTTTGAGTTAAGGTCATTTTTGGAGGCTGGAAGAGACGGACTTACTATTAAGCAGTTAAAAAACTTATTAGTTCATAAAGGATTTAAGGCGGATATATATAAATCCACTATTCTAGGGTTAAAAAAAATTAATGTTCCTTTTATTGCATATTGGAATAATGAACATTTTATAGTCGTTGAAAAAATAAAGGAAAATTATTATTATATTATAGATCCGGCTAATGGACGAAGAAAATTAACAGAAGAAGAGTTTAAGAAAGGTTTCTCGTCCTATATTTTATACGCAGTTCCTTCAGAAAGTTTCACTCCCAATAAACGAAAAGATAAGAATGTATGGTTTGGTGTATTAAAAAATATTACAAACTATAAATTGTTATTTTCTATTATAGTATTTTTATCTCTAATAAGTTATTTATTGACGTTGTATGTACCTATTTTGGTACAGAAGCTTATAGATACAAGTATTGAGTATAATAATTTAAATTCAATAAGTAATATTGTTTGGATAACATTTTTAATATCAATATTGTATGGAATGTTTGTTTTGTTTAGAGGGCTCAAAATGATAAGCCTCAATATATTCCTTAGTAAAAATCTTGTTGTTGATACATTTGCTCATCTTCTAAAACTTCCTTTTAAATTCTTTGATCTTAGATCACCTGGTGACTTGTTATTTAGGTTAAATAGCATGAATGGATTCAGAGAGCTTTTATCAACTCAACTAATTTCTGGCCTAATTGATTTAGGAGCGGTAGTTTTTATTTTAGCGTATATGTTCTTTAAATCTATACCATTAACCTTGATAACAATATTAATATTTGCAATTAACACTATATTCATGTTTTTGACTAGACCTGCTGTCGCGCAGGCCATCGATGATGAAGTAGCTGAGCAAAGTAAATCTCAAGCCATTCAAATCGAGTCTATTTTTTCTATCGCAGCCATTAAAATTTCGGGAATGGAAAATGAAATTTTCTCAACTTGGAATAACAGTTTTAATGAAGTAATAAAGCGATTCAAAAAAAGATCCATTTTACAAAATGTAGTTAATACAGTAACTCAGGTTTTTCAAACAATTGCTCCCTTGGTTATTTTAATATTAGAACTGCTATTATTTTTTGATAATAAATTTACAATGGGAGAGGTTATCGCATATCATTCTTTATCTGTTACTTTTTTTGGATTAACAACTGCTTTATTTGGTACTTATACTCAGTTTATCTTAGCTACTTCTTACTTAGAAAGAGTTAAAGATATTACAGAGACTGAATGTGAAAAAAATATTGAAAATGCAGTAAACCTTAAATTAAGAGGAAATGTAAAGCTTGAAAACGTCTCTTTTTCTTATACTAAACATTCTCCAAAGGTGCTTAAGAATATTTCTTTGGAAATAAGAGAAGGGCAGAAAATTGCTATAGTAGGTTCATCTGGTTCTGGTAAAAGTACACTTAGTAAGTTAATAATGGGGCTTTATGATCCGACTGAAGGACAAATTTGTTTTGATAGTATCCCTCTTGAAAAATTAGATAGAAAACAGTTATACAAACAAATGGGAATTGTACCCCAGGATATTACCTTGTTTAATAGTTCTATACTGAAAAATATCACATTGAATAATAAAAATATTAGTATAGAAAAAGTGAGAAAAGTAGCGAAAGCAGCACAAATAGATAAAGAAATTGAAAGTATGCCAATGAAATATAATACACCTATTTCAGAAATGGGTATGAATTTATCAGGTGGCCAGCGACAAAGGATTGTACTAGCCAGAGCACTTTTAAATGACCCTAAAATTTTAATTTTAGATGAGGCTACAAGTTCATTAGATTTGGTGAATGAAACATTGATTTCTAAATATTTAAGTGAAATGGGATGCACAAGAGTGGTTATCGCGCATAGATTGTCAACAATTATGGATTCGGATTTTATAATTGTCCTAGATAAAGGTGAAGTGGTGGAGGTTGGTAAACATGAAGAACTGATTGCTTTAGAAGGGGTATATAGTAATCTATATCGTTCACAAACGAAAAAACAAAAAACATATTCATCATAATCACTATTAAGGAGTTGTTTGATTTGAAAAACTATAAAGGAGATGGAGCGGTATTTCTAGTAATAGGTTTTTGTTTAGGTCTTTTTTTAGGAGTTGTTTTTGATATTTTACCGTATGGTCTTTCCATAGGAATATTGATTGGATCGTTAATTGACCTTTATTTTTATGCTAGATACAAAAATAATAATAAATAAGTATAATTATATCTTAAACATCAAGATCAATGAGGAGATTTTATTCCTTTGGGCAGCAACTGAGAAATTTGTGTTAAACTTTAAAATTATTTTAATGAATTTAAAATTAGAATGGTATAAAGAACATAAGAGTTTTATGGATTATTAAGTTTTAATCTATTACTTGATGTTCCTACCAACAAAAGATTGCAACTTTATGTCTTTAGAAAAAACAAAGGGACTGACCTATAAGATGAGCCAAAAAAAAAAACACTTTCAAGTTTGAAAACGGATGACTGTTATCCGGTATTAGACTTGGAGGTGTTTTTTCTATGGAATAAGAGTAAGTGATCCGGTTGAAGTCAAACAGAAGGTGTAGACATGAGATTGGCAGGCGTGCCGATGAAAGAGATGATGCAGAAATTAAATATTAAGAATACACGGACGTGCAGACTTGGATTAGATAGCATAAAGCTGGGGATATACATTCGAACAGCCTGTTGAAAAGCAATATACTTACGGAAATGGTCTGGGGTTTACTTCCGAACCAGAGACTGCAAGCAGAGAATCGTTATTTGCGACAGCCGAATGAAGTGTTAAAAGAGTACAACGAATTAGAAAGGAAGTTAATAGCCAAACTTCAGTCGGACTTGTAGAAGGTTTTGCAGATATCTGTGATCTTTTAGGTATCTCACGAGCGTCTTATTGTCTCTGAAAGAAAAATGTGAAGAAGAATCAGTGCAAAGGGCATTTGGAAAAACACATTGGCGCATTATGCCGAAAGCATGGGTATCGATAGGGCTATTGGATCATCACTTCCCTAATAAAAAAGGAAATGCGTGTTAACCATAAAACGTTTCAGCGTATCATTCAGAAAAATCAGTAGCAGTACCGGATTAAGGATGCAAGAAAAATGAGCATATTTATGCCGTAGCTGATAATATGGAACTTTCATCCTAATCTCCCTCTTGAAAAAATAGTAACAGACTTCCCGGATTTTCCTTATAGTCAGAATAATTGTATCTGTTCGCGATATTGGAAGTATACAATGGAGAAGTGAATGCTTTTACGATTGGAGATAAACAGGACACACACTTGATCAGCTGCCAATTCTGCCTGAGAGCTGCGTGTTGCATAGTGTCAGAAAAGCTGTTAAAACAAAACCACGCCCGTCATCGTAGAATGCACTGTCAACGATTACATTTATAATAACAATATTCGTATTCAAACGAACTAAACAGCCAATCATTGATAGACGAGCGGCAATTGGCTGTTTAAAAGTGTTTTTATCCCTGTCTCGAAAACGGGGTTTAATCGCATCATTGGCAGTTCTTTTATTAAAGGTCCAAATAAAGCCTTATCATATCCCGGCATTGAATGCCGTTTTCAAAAATGTCTTCATCATAATGTCTGATAAAAAAATCATGGTCGACAGCCTGAATGCGGAATCCGCATTTTTGATAGAGTGACAGCTGATGAATACTGGAATTTCCGGTGCCGATTTCAATCGTGTCAGCTCCCGATTGTCTCGCTTTTTCAATGGCATCCCGCACCAGCTGTTTTCCGAATCCCTTGTTCTGCAGCGATTCTTTTACCGCGATGTTTACGATTTCTATCGTTTTAGGCCTTGTTTGCAATAAAACGTAGACCCCTGCAAGCTCGTCTGACGTCCAAGCCGTATAGCATTCTCCTCTTACAAGATAATCATCGACAATCTCTTTCGACGGATCGGCCAGCAGCAATAGTTCATACAGCGCTTCATCCGGCTCCGCGGCTTTTCGGATGCTCAGTTTTTGCATGTCCGTTTCTCCTCCTCCGTTATGATCGACAGCTATTTTTCAAAATAACTCCAAAATCATTCTACTTTATTATAAAATATGAAACATAGGAAAAGTTATACAAGTTTTGCAGATTGAATAGGAGGAAAGTCATGTTTTTTTGTAAGTATTGCGGCCAGCAGAACAACGAAGAGGCGCATTTCTGTAAAGAATGCGGAAAACCGATCGGGAAAGGAAGCCGGCTGGAGCGGCAGGCGGCTGAATCCGCATCACAGCCGAGAAAGCCGATCCCTAAAAAAACGCTCTTCCTATGGGGAGGCATTGCCGCAGCGCTGATCTTATTGATTGCCGCATATAAAACCGGAGCCTGGCTGACATCTGAAAAAAGGCTCACAGATCAATTCGAACAGGCGGTTCATGACGGGGACACGAAAAAGCTCGCAGCCCTGCTCACTCCTTCAGACAAAAAACTGAAGCTGAATGAGACCAATGTCAAACCGCTCCTTGCATACGCAAAGAAACACGATGAACTGCTGGCATCGCTTCGCGGCAATTCATCAGAAAAAGATGCGGTATACGTCAAAAAAGAGGGAAAAACCCTTCTTTTGTTTGACCATTACGAACTGAAAGTCGATCCGGTTTATTTCCGCGTCACAAGCAATTATAAAGGCGCCGATCTTTATATCAACAGCGAGAAAACAGGTACGGTCAAAAAAGCCGATGAAACCCAAATCTTCGGCCCGTATGCACCCGGTGTCTACACGGCGGAAGCCAAGCTTAAAAATGAGACGGTTGACGTTGTCAAAAAGCAAGAGGCAGAGGCGGCCGGCAGCCGGAATGTTGAGTTTGACCTGCCGTTAGACGCCGAGGATGTGACATTCACTCCGGCAGACAGCTTCAAAAGCGCGAAAGGCGATCTGCTGATAAACGGCAAGTCCGTCCATAAAGATCCGTTTACATCCGTTACATACGGTCCGCTCTTAACTGACGGTTCCATGACAGCCGCCGTGGAGGCTGATTTTCCTTGGGGGAAAATGAAAACTGCCGATGTTCCGATCAACAGTACTGATGTGGACTTAACGCTTATCCCGGATCAAGATACACAACAAACAATCATGGACACGATTGTCAAAACAACGAAGCAGTATACAAAAGCGATGGCAGACGGAAATACCGATCAGATGACCGAGGCTGGTTCCGCCTGGAAAGAGCAGACGAAAGAAGTGGTATCCGGCATGAAGAGTTCCGGCACCTTTTTGAAGGATCAGTATAAAGAGACAAGCTTTGATCTGGATTCATTTGCGATTTCTCAAGAGAACGGCCGCTGGCAAGTAACTGTTACGGGTAAAGAGCTTCATGAGTCTGCTTATTTCGACGGGAATACGAAGCCTGATATGGAAGAGGCTGAGCCGAGCTTTCATTATGTACTCTCATATGATACAAAACATAAAAAATGGGTTTTCGAAAAAGCTGACCCTGCCTCAGATTCTTCCGGGACAAATGTAAAAAAAATAAAAAATGACCAGCCGAAAACCTATACATCCGCATGGGCATCATCCAAAGGAAATACAGCTTCAGGCAGCGTGACAAACGAGCAAGTCACATCGTTTATGACTGATTACCTGACAAATCAATCAAGCGCCGTCAGCCTTAACAATTTTGCCATCATGGCGGGCAATTTAGAAGAGGGGAGCCCTTTGTATGCTGATCAGCAGAAACTGGTCAAAAAACTGCACAGCGAGGGGACGACCGAAGTATTTAATGAAGTGAATGTCAAAAGCTTTTCACAGAAAGGCTCCCATTTGACGATTCACACGTACGAGGAGTTTTATATTACGAAAGCCGGCGGCAGTCCGAAGCTCAGAACATACAATTGGACGTATGGCGGCGTTGTTAAAGACGGAAGAATTTATTTAACATCCATTCAATAAAAAAAACCCCCGCACCAATCAGGCGGCGGGGGTTTCCGTTTTTAAAAGAAGAAATAATTCATGAGTTCTTTTATATAATGCTTGATCGTGAATTGAAACGTTACGCAAATGATCAAATAGATGACGATAACAGAATAAATGATATCCGCCTTAGTAGTGAGCTGATGCTGATAGCTCGCCAGCATGAGCGGAGGCACGGCAAATGCCGCTCCTAAAAGACCGACAGCCAGAATGGTGAAGCAAACGGTTGTATGAAGCAGCATAAAAATGAGGGCAAGAAGCAAAATAGCTGTAAACGGAATCAAAAAGGCCCCGAATCTGGACAGCGAATCTTTAAATGACACCTGCGCGCCGCCGGCCTTCAAAGCGATAAAAATCAAGAGATACAGGCAAAAAACGCATAATGCAAAGGTAAGCGCCGGTTTGACCACAATCGCGGTAAAACTGACGTCACGAAAGCCGTCTGTTAAGAGAATATAAAACATAATCGGCGTCACCAGGCAGAAAAGCACCATGTTGATGATGCTGCTGACAAGCTGTTCGCCGCCTGTCGTTTTACATGTTTGGTACGGTCTCTTTAACACATCAAGCACGAATAAGGCAAATTGCTTTGAAGCCTGCTTAGCCGCAGCGCCGGCCTGAGCGGCCTGGCCTTGCGTTTGGCCTGCGCCTCCCTGCCCGGGCTGGGGCGCACCGCACTTTTCACAAAACTTTCCGCCATCAGTATGATGGCCGCATTGAGAACAATACATTCTAAAACTCCTTTTACAAGTAATATAGGGATTTTGTTCAATATTTACATTATAAAAGAAAATAGGGCGGATGTAACGGAGTTTTCTAAAGATATACAAATCACTTTCTCTATGAATTGATAATAGAGAAAAAGTACCCATTATGGTAGAATTTTAATGGAGCTGATAGATATCATGTCTCTCGGCGCATTGATTCAGAGTGAAAAAGGAAATTAACGCATGCTAAAAAAATTGAAAATGCTTTATCGGCTGTTGAAATTCGGAAAAGGCTTATGGAGATAGCAAACAAAAAAAACCGTCCTTAGGACGGTTTTTTTCTGTTTCCGGACCGTCCGGCTGAGGTTATAAAAAGCAGACCCCGGGGTAAAAACCATGCATAAGAAACAGCGGAGAACAAAACATAACTCAATAACCGCAAGCCATAAGGAGGTACGCATGTTTTCATTCATCATTCATGTCTTCATTTCACTGTTTGCAGTCTCCAATCCCATCGGAAACGTGCCGATTTTTCTTTCACTGACGGAAGGGTACTCGGAGAAAGAACGGACAGCGATCGCGCGCAAGGCTTCCGTGCTGTCGTTTATCATCTTGGCGGCTTTTTTAATCTTCGGCCATCTGATCTTTAAACTGTTTGACATTAACATTCATGCCTTACGTATTGCGGGCGGCATTTTTATTTTCGGCATCGCTTATAATCTTCTGAACGCGAAGAAATCTCATGTACAGTCTCTCCATCATGAAGAGAAAGGGGAGAACAAGGAGAAAGCCGATATATCCGTGACGCCTTTGTCGATTCCGATTATCGCCGGTCCCGGTACGATCGCGACGGTGATGAGTCTGTCGGCCGGCCATGGCGGCATCATCCATTACATCAGCGTGCTTATCGGCATTGCGGCCGTCATCGCGATGACGTTTATCTTCTTTCACTATTCATCTTTCATCAGCAATAAGCTCGGGAAAACCGAAATGAACGTCATTACCCGACTGATGGGGCTGATTTTGGCGGTGGTGGCGATCGGCATGATCGGCGCCGGTCTGAAAGGCATGTTCCCGATATTGGTTTCCTGACTTAAAAAAGCAGCGCCCGGTTATCTTCGGGTGCTGCTTTTTTCTATTTTCGGCACATGCTGAAACACTTCTTCACTCTCAAAAAATTCTATCAAACGGCTCAGCCAGTCATAATAATGGAGCCAATCCTTCAGTTCATCCAAAAGCTGGCGGGCTTTTTCTTCAATATCGGGACTGAGATTTTCCGATTCCAGAAGCTCAGTCAGCTCGCGGTTCAGCTTTTTATAGAGCATTTTGTTTTTGCTGACCGCCTTTGTCCAATTTGCCGTAAATAGGGAGATAAACGTCTGGTAATAATCACGCTCGACGTCGTAAAGGTCTTTCCGAACGCCTTTTTCAAACACTTTTTCAGCCAGATTGGCATCGGTCATTTCGCGGACCACCTGGCTCATCCTCGTTTTGCTCATCCCGGTCGCCTCTGACAGCTCATTTAACGTCATCGGCTTGCGGTTCATATAAATAATACCGAGCACACGTCCAAGTGTGGCCGGCATTCCGAATGTATGCATATTCTCGGCGATTCTCTCAATGAGATGCTCTTCAGCATGCCCGATGATATCAAGAGCGTTTTTTTCCACGGCTGATCATCCCTTCACTGGCTTTTCATGCTGACAATATATCATATTTTTTACAGTTGATGAAAAAGATGATGCGGCAGGATATGCGAGCTATCGGGAGCGATTGTAAGAACATCCGCATTGTCAGCGGGATAACATGAAAAAATACGTATATTGTATATAATTTCAACACATTGTAAACTTTTTATTTTACAAATTTCATCTTATAATAAAGATTATACTTTTCAGAAAAATAACGGAACCCTTCGGAGGTGCACGGATTGCTGAGATTAGAAAATGTATCGAAAGTCTATAAAGGCGGAAAAAAAGCTGTCAACAGCATTGATTTAAATATCGAAAAAGGCGAGTTTATTTGTTTTATCGGGCCGAGCGGCTGCGGAAAAACGACGACGATGAAAATGATTAACAGACTGATTGAGCCGTCATCCGGAAAGATTTTTATCGATGGCGAAAACATTATGGAGCAGGACCCGGTGGAGCTGAGACGGAAAATCGGCTACGTCATTCAGCAGATCGGACTTTTCCCTCATATGACCATTCAGCAGAACATTTCCCTCGTGCCGAAACTGCTGAAATGGCCGGAACAAAAGCGGAAGGAACGGGCGCGGGAGCTTTTGAAGCTCGTCGATATGGGCCCGGAATATTTAGACCGCTATCCTCACGAGCTGAGCGGCGGACAGCAGCAGAGAATCGGCGTGCTGCGCGCCCTTGCAGCGGAACCGCCTCTTATTCTCATGGATGAACCGTTCGGAGCGCTTGATCCGATTACGCGGGATTCCCTTCAAGAAGAATTCAAAAAACTGCAAAGAACATTGAATAAAACGATTGTGTTTGTAACACACGATATGGATGAAGCTATTAAGCTGGCTGACCGGATCGTCATTTTAAAAGCGGGAGAGATCGTTCAGGCCGGCACTCCTGATGACATTCTCCGGAATCCGGCTAATGAGTTTGTCGAAGAATTTATCGGCAAAGAACGGTTATTGCAATCAAGACCGGATATTGAACGCGTCGAGCAGATGATGAACAAAAAGCCTGTCACCGTTACGGCGGACAAAACGCTTTCGCAGGCGATACAGGTGATGCGGGAACACCGTGTCGATTCCCTGCTTGTCGTTGATGACCTGAATGTGCTGCAAGGATATGTGGATGTCGAAATCATTGATCAGAACCGGAAAAAAGCGAGTCTCGTCGGCGACGTGCTCCGCTCTGATCTGTATACGGTCGAGCAGGGGACACTGCTGCGTGATACCGTACGCAAAATTTTAAAGCGCGGAATGAAATATGTACCCGTCGTTGATGAACAAAGGCATTTAGTCGGAATTGTCACGAGAGCGAGCCTTGTCGACATCGTTTACGATTCAATCTGGGGCGAGGAAGACCAGCTGGTGACAGGCTGACAAGGGGAGGAACGCTTACAATGAATGAAATGATCAAGTTTTTGCAGACGAACGGCGGAGAACTGTTATATAAAACGTGGGAGCATTTATACATTTCGATCATCGCCGTCATATTAGGCATTGTCGTCGCCGTTCCGCTCGGAGTGGCGCTGACGAGAATGAAAAAGGGCGCAGGCGCCGTCATCGGCGCCGTCAATATTGTGCAGACCTTGCCGAGTCTCGCGATACTGGCGTTTTTTATCCCGCTGTTAGGCGTGGGAAAGGTGCCCGCGATCGTCGCGCTGTTTTTCTATTCGGTGCTGCCGATTCTCCGAAACACGTATACCGGCATTCAAGGCGTAAACAAAAATCTGCTGGAATCGGGAAAAGGCATCGGGATGACGGTCTGGGAGCAGATCAGGCTTGTGGAACTGCCGCTTGCGGTTCCGGTGATCATGGCGGGCATCCGCACATCCACCATTTATCTGATCGGCTGGGCGACGCTTGCTTCTTTTATCGGGGGCGGCGGGCTCGGAGACTATATTTTTATCGGCCTGAACCTCTATCAGCCTGAATATATTATCGGCGGCGCCGTGCCTGTCACCATTTTAGCCATTATCATTGATTATCTGCTAGCGGCGACGGAACGGAAGGTGACGCCGAAAGGGCTGAAAGGACTGAAGGAAGTATCATAAGGAGTTGGCTGTTTTGAAAAGAAACCTAAAGAGATGGATGTGCGCGCTGGCGCTGTCGGCTGCTCTGCTTGTAGGCGGCTGTTCCCTTCCCGGGCTGAGCGGGGCTTCCGATGATACGATTAAAATCGGGGCGCAAAGCATGACGGAATCAGAAATTATCGCCAATATGCTCGCACAGATGATTGAGCACAATACAGATTTGAATACGGCATTAATTAAAAACCTCGGATCAAACTATGTCCAGCAGCAGGCGATGCTCGGCGGTGAAATCGATATCGCCGCGACGCGCTACTCGGGAACTGACTTAACGAGCACCCTCGGCATGGAAGCGGAAAAAGATCCGAAAAAAGCATTATCCATCGTGCAGAAAGAATTTGAGAAACGCTTCCATTACAAATGGTTTGATTCCTACGGATTTGAAAACACATACGCTTTTACCGTCACGAAAGAGCTTGCGGAAAAAGACCATTTAGACAAAGTATCAGATATTAAGAAGTATGCGGATCAATTTAAGCTCGGTGTAGACAATGCGTGGCTGAAACGAAAAGGCGACGGCTATAAGGGCTTCACTGACACGTATGGCTATGAATTCGGCACAACCTATCCGATGCAGATCGGACTTGTATACGATGCCGTGAAAAACGGGAAAATGGATGCCGTCCTCGCTTATTCAACGGACGGACGGATCAAAGCATACGATCTGAAAATTTTAAAAGACGACAAGCAGTTTTTCCCGCCGTATGACTGTTCCCCGGTCATCCCCGACAGCGTGCTGAAACAGCATCCGGAACTGAAAGGCATTGTAAATAAACTGATCGGCAAAATGGATACGGAAACGATGCAGGAATTGAATTACGAGGTGGACGGCAAGCTGAAAGAACCGTCCGTCGTCGCTAAAGAATTTTTGGAGAAACATCATTATTTTGAATAAGAAATGAGGTGGGGCAAATGGAAGTGCTGCAGCAGCTCGGCACTTATTATTCTCAAAACGGCGCCTATGTGCTTCAGGAGTTTTACCGCCATTTTCTCATGTCGGTATACGGCGTTTTATTTGCGGCGATCGTTGGGATTCCGCTCGGCATCTTCATTGCCAGATACAGAACATTAAGCGGCTGGGTATTCGCGGTGACAAACGTGATTCAGACCGTGCCGGCGCTTGCGATGCTCGCGGTGCTGATGCTCGTCATGGGGCTCGGCGCCAATACGGTGATTTTGTCGCTGTTTTTATATTCGCTTCTTCCGATCATCCGGAATACGTACACGGGAATCGCCAGCATTGAACACGCTTATCTTGAATCGGGAAAAGCGATGGGCATGACCAAATTTCAAGTGCTCCGCATGGTGGAATTGCCGCTTGCGCTCGCCGTCATCATGGCGGGGCTGCGGACGGCGCTCGTCATCGCAATCGGCATTACGGCAATCGGCACGTTTGTCGGCGCAGGCGGCCTCGGTGACATTATTGTCAGAGGCTCAAACGCCACGAACGGAACCGCGATTATTTTAGCCGGCGCCATCCCGACAGCGCTGATGGCCGTTATCGCAGATCTTGTGATGGCGTGGCTGGAGCGGGCGCTGAGTCCGGTGAGAAAGAAAAAACGAACCAAAGCGCCGAATGCGGCATGAAAAAAACGCCTTGCGGGTCAGGGCGTTTTTTTCTTATGGCTTCGGAACATGCTTGAAAATTTCTTCGCTTTCAAAAAACTCGATCAGACGGCTGATCCAGTTGTAGTAATCAAGCCAATCCTTTAATTCTTTCAGCAGTTCGTTGATTTTTTCCTCAGCTTCTTCCGGCACGCCGTTTTCAAGGACGGCCGTCAGTTCGCGGTTCAGCTTTTTATGCATCATTTTATTTTTGCTGACGACCTTGCTCCATGTGGCTGTAAACAGCGTAATAAAGGTTTGGTAATAATCCTGCTCGACGTCGTATAAATCTTTGCGGACGCCTTTTTCAAACACTTTTTCCGCCAGATTGACGTCAAGCATTTCACGGACCGCCTGGCTCATTCTCGTTTTGCTCATGCCGGTCGCTTCTGATAATTCAGTTAATGTCATCGGCTTGCGGTTCATATAAATAATGCCTAAAATGCGCCCCACCGTCGCCGGCATTCCGAATGTATGCATATTTTCAGCGATTCGTTCTATCAAATGATCTTCAGCTTGTTCGATTACGTGTAACGGATCTTTCTCCAACAGTTTCAATCCTTTCAGTCAGCAATTCCGATGTCAATATACCACATTTTTAAACCGGCGGAAATGCTCTTCCGAGAGAATTTGGCAGTAATCCGGAGCAATAAGAAGAACTTTGCCGGTCAATACGGGTAAATCAGTGCTTACACAACCTTTATATATAATATGGACAAATTGTAAACTTTTTAATTTACAAAGTTTAATTTATAATGGGAAACGTTCAATTGTCTGAAAAGTTAAATTTGAATTTAACGATTTGAATAAACTTAATCATGGAGGTGTGAGTGTTTGCTGACATTAGAAAATGTCTCGAAAATGTATAAAGGCGGGAAAAAAGCCGTCAACAGCATCAACCTGAATATCGCCAAAGGCGAATTTATTTGTTTTATCGGACCGAGCGGCTGCGGCAAAACGACGACGATGAAAATGATCAACCGCTTAATTGAACCGACAGAAGGCAGAATCCTGATAGAAGGCCGAAACATTATGGAACAAGACCCGGTGGAACTCAGAAGAAGCATAGGCTATGTCATCCAGCAGATCGGGCTGTTTCCGCATATGACCATTCAGCAGAACATTACGCTCGTTCCGAAGCTTTTAAAGCATCCTGCCGAAAAACGGAAGGAACGGGCGCGGGAGCTTTTAAAGCTCGTTGATATGGGGCCTGAATATTTAGACCGTTACCCTCATGAACTGAGCGGAGGACAGCAGCAGCGAATAGGTGTATTACGGGCACTTGCCGCAGAGCCGCCGCTCATCTTAATGGATGAACCGTTCGGGGCGCTTGACCCGATTACGAGAGATTCCCTTCAGGAAGAATTTAAAAAACTGCAAAAAACCTTACATAAAACCATCGTATTTGTTACCCATGATATGGATGAAGCCATCAAGCTTGCGGACAGAATCGTCATTCTGAAAGCGGGAGAAATCGTCCAGGCCGGAACGCCTGATGAGATTCTCAGATTTCCGGCGAATGAATTTGTTGAGGAGTTTATCGGCAAGGAACGGCTGATCCAATCATCCAGCCCTGATATTGAACGGGTGGAGCAGATCATGAATCCCGATCCCGTGACGGTAACACCTGAGAAAACACTGTCAGCCGCCATTCAGCTGATGCGTGCCGAGCGGGTGGATTCGCTGCTTGTCATTGATGAAAAGAACGTTCTCCAAGGTTATGTCGATGTGGAGATGATTGACCGCAAACGAAGACAGGCGGTAACCGTCGCGGAAGTGCTTGAACGGGATCTGTACACGGTCAGAAGCGGCACTCTGCTCCGCGACGCCGTCCATAAAATTTTAAAAAGAGGCATGAAATTTGTGCCGGTCCTTGATGAAGCCGGCCGATTAACGGGAATCGTGACAAGGGCAAGCCTCGTTGACATCGTCTATGACTCCATCTGGGGAGAAGAGAATCAGCTCGCGGTGATGTCATGAGGAGGCTTCAATTGATATGAATCAGACCGTGCAATTTTTACAGGCAAATGGAGGAGAGATGCTTTATAAAACATGGGAGCATCTGTACATCTCATTAATCGCCGTCATGGCGGGCATTCTCGCCGCCGTTCCGCTCGGCGTCCTGCTGACGAGGATGAAAAGAGGAGCCGGCGCCGTCATCGGCATCGTCAACATCATTCAAACCTTGCCGAGCCTTGCCATTCTTGCGTTTTTTATTCCGCTTTTAGGCGTAGGAAAGGTCCCGGCCGTTGCGGCGCTGTTTTTCTATTCCATGCTGCCGATTCTCAGAAACACGTATACGGGGATTCTCGGCGTCAATCGGCATCTTCTGGAATCGGGAAAAGGAATCGGCATGACGGCATGGGAGCAGATCAGGCTTGTAGAGCTCCCGCTTGCCGCTCCGGTCATCATGGCGGGCATCAGAACGTCTTCGATTTATTTAATCGGCTGGGCGACGCTCGCCTCCTTTATCGGCGGAGGCGGGCTGGGAGATTACATTTTTATCGGCTTGAACCTTTATCAGCCGGAGTATATTATCGCAGGCGCCGTTCCGGTCACAGTGCTGGCGGCCGCCGTCGATTACATGCTGGGGATGACAGAACGGAAAGTCACGCCTGACGGGCTGAAGAGCATAAAGGATGCTACATAAGGAGGAGGTCTCTCATGGGGAATAGATGCAAAAAACGGCTGCTCGCAATCGCCTGTATCGGCATGCTGCTCCTTGGCGGATGCTCGCTCCCGGGATTGAGCGCCGCATCGGAGGATACCATTAAAATCGGCGCGCAAAGCATGACCGAATCAGAAATTATCGCGAGCATGCTCGGACAGATGATCGAACATCACAGCGGGTTGAAAACATCCGTTATTAAAAATCTCGGTTCCAACGCCGTACAGCAGCAATCCTTGATCAACGGTGATATTGATATCGCCGCTACGCGCTATACAGGTGACGCGCTGACCGGGACGCTTCGCATGGACCCGGAAAAAGACCCGGACAAAGCGCTGCGGCTCGTTCAGCGTGAATTTCAAAGCAGATATGACATGAAATGGTTTGATTCTTACGGCTTTGATAATACATACGTCTTTACCGTTTCCGGACAGCTTGCCCGCAAGTACCATTTAGAATCGGTATCCGATGTCAAAAAAGAAGCGTCTCATCTGAAATTCGGCGTAGATAACTACTGGATGAAGCTGAGAGGCAACGGATATCAGGATTTTATGAACACATACGGAATGTCATTTGAAGGCACGTATCCGATGCAGATCGGCCTCGTTTACGACGCGCTGAAAAGCAGAAAGATGGATATCGCGCTCGCTTATTCCACCGACGGAAGAATCATTGCTTACGGACTGAAAACACTGAAGGATGATAAGCGGTTCTTTCCTCCGTACGACTGTTCACCCGTCGTTCCGAAACGTGTATTAAACGAGCATCCTGAGCTGGAAGGCGTGATCAATCAAATGATCGGCGCGATTGATACAAAGATGATGCAGAAAATGAATTACGAAGTCGACGGCCAATTAAAAGAGCCTTCCGTCGTGGCAAAGGAATTTTTAGAAAAGCATCATTACTTTGAATAACGGAAAGGAGATATGCGGATGGACACGCTGAAAGAGCTGTTTACGTATTACGCTCAAAACGGCAGCTATGTTCTGTATGAGTGCTGGCGGCATTTTCTCATGTCGGCGTACGGCGTCGTTTTCGCCGCCGTTTTCGCCATTCCGGCCGGCATTGTGACAGCGAGGCACGGGCGTCTTTCAAGCTGGGTGTTTGCTGTGGCGAACGTGATTCAAACCGTTCCGGCGCTTGCGATGCTCGCCGTCCTGATGCTTGTCATGGGACTTGGCGCCAATACGGTCATCACGGCTTTGTTTCTGTATTCACTGCTGCCGATTCTCAGGAATACGCACACGGGCATTATTAATATTGAGCACGCTTATCTTGAGTCGGGAAAAGCGATGGGCATGACGAAATATCAAGTGCTTCGCATGGTGGAGCTGCCGCTTGCGCTTTCCGTCATTATGGCGGGTCTTCGAACGGCGCTCGTCATTGCGATCGGCATCACGGCAATCGGCACCTTCGTCGGCGCAGGCGGCCTCGGCGATATGATCGTCAGAGGGTCGAACGCGACAAACGGAACCGCCATTATTCTGGCGGGCGCCATCCCGACCGCGCTGATGGCGGTGGCCGCAGACCTGCTGATGGCGTGGCTGGAACGAGCCCTCAGCCCTGTGAAAAAACAAAAAAGAAAGCTGATCGTACGCTCAGCCTCATAAAAAAAAGCATTCTTCCGCGTGAAGAATGCTTTTTTTGATTTCTTGATTAAATTTTGATAACTGCGCTGTAAAGTCTTACATATCAAATAACAAAGCAGAGGGGTAATCATATGAGCAACATCTTAGAAACGAGACAGCTGCAAAAATCATTCGGCAGACACCAGGCAGTGGCTGATGTGTCTCTATCGGTTAAGCGCAACAGTATATACGGCCTGCTCGGTCCGAACGGCGCCGGAAAATCAACGACTCTTAAAATATTGACCGGCATCTTGCAGCAAACATCCGGCGAGGTTTTTTCGACGGGCATCCATGGAAGCGCGAAGATTTGAAAAAGATCAGTTCCCTGATTGAAGCGCCGCCGCTTTACAGCAACCTGACAGCCGCTGAAAATCTGAAAGTCCGCTGCGTGATGCTCGGACTGCCTGATTCAAGAATTGCGGAAGTGCTGGAAATCACGGGATTAACGGGAACCGGAAAAAAGCGCGCCGGACAATTTTCCATGGGGATGAAACAGCGTCTCGGCATTGCGTTGGCATTAGTAAACCGTCCGTCGCTCTTAATTCTTGACGAGCCGACAAACGGATTGGACCCGATGGGGATTCAGGATTTGCGGGAATTTATCCGCTCCTTGCCCGGACAGGGAATGACGGTGATTTTATCAAGCCACCTGTTATCAGAAGTGGAGCAGATCGCAGACCATATCGGAATCATCAGTGACGGCGTTTTAGGATATCAGGGAGAAATCAGCCGGGAAGACGATCTGGAGCGGCTGTTTCTGGAGGTTGTCAAATCAACACGGGAGAAAGCGGGGACAGGAAAATGATTCAGTACATGCAGGCGGAACACCTTACATCTAAAAGAACATTTATCAGAAAGCTGATCATTCTGATTCCGCTTTTGAACACGGCTTTTTCTTTTCTGCTGAATCCGGTCTATTTTATGACGGGCACGTTCAATTGGTGGGCGGTTATTTTCATGCCGCTCATGATTGCTCTAATGTGCGGTTTATCTGTTAAAAAAGAGAAAAAATCTGCGAATGACCGCGCGGTGTACTCATTGCCGGCAGATTTAAAAAGCATATGGCTCTCAAAAATAAGCTTGATCGCGCTGTATTCACTCCTGTCGCAAATCGTCTTTTTCATCATCATGTTTTTACTTGGCCTTGTATTTCCGGGAATTGCTGCGCTGCAGCTGAAAGGCGTTGAAGCAGGCTCCCTTTTGTGGCTGACGACGCTTTGGGAAATCCCATTGTGCTTATGGATTGCCAGACCGTTCGGATTTACGGCAGTCATTCTCGCGAATATGATCGCCGCTTTTGTTTTGGGTATTGTGCCGGCGTCCCGTTCATTGTGGTGGCTGAGTCCATGGAGCTGGTCAGTCCGGGTGATGTCACCGATTCTTGGGATCCATCCGAACGGAATTCCGCTTCCCGCAGACAGCGGCTTATTAAACGGAAACGTGATCTTTCCGGCTATTATTCTTTCTATCCTTTCTTTTATCGCAATAAGTTTGATTTCCGCCGTGCCTTTTGCAAAAGGGGGAAACCGGTCATGACCGTGCTTTTACGATATATGTGGGCCGATGTATTAAAAATGAAGCGCACACCGCTCATATGGATGCATGTTGCGGCGCCGGCCGTATGCGCGGGATTTTTCCTGTTATATATGATGTATGGGAGGATTCAGGAGCCTTATGTGCTGTACAGCGTCTTCTTCAGCGCGATTGCCGTTTTATACCCTTTAATCATCAGTATTGTCTGCGGCATGTCTGCCTCAGTCGAGGAACAGGCGAATCATTTTCAGATGATGCTGGCGGTTCCGCATTCGAAAATCGTCAGTTTTGCGGGCAAGCTGCTTCTATTGCTGCTGTTGAATGTGTTATCGATAGGTCTTGCCATCTGTCTATATTTGGCGGGGATGAAATTTGTTCTTTACATCAATGACCTTCCGTACTTTCTCTTTTTAAAGGGAGGGGCGTGGCTGATTGCCGGCAGTATTCCGCTTTATATGATGTCTTTTTTTGTCGGCATAAAGTACGGCATGGGACCGTCCGGGCTTTTAGGGGGAGCGGGTTTATTAATGGCGGCGCTGATGAATACGGGATTGGGCGATGTCATCTGGCGTTTTTTCCCGTGGGCATGGAGCGTGCGGCTGTCGGGCCTTGCAGGACTGCTGCATTTTGACAAAGTCAAAAAAGAGTTCCTCCCTTATGTGAGATACGATATGAGATTCGGAGAAATAATGTTATATTTTTCTATAGTGATATTATGTCTGTCCGGCCTCCATTGGTGCAGAAGATGGGAAGGGCGGCGTTCATATGAATAAAGGCAAGGAGCGATTCGGCCGGTGGCAAACATTTTAGCGGTAGATGATGAAAAAGATATTCTCGTTCTGATCAGAAACATTTTACAGCGTGATCAGCATACAGTAACGATTCTGGAAAAAGCGGAAGATCAGTCATTGGATTTTTTTCAAGGCTATGATTTGATTCTTCTTGATGTCATGATGCCCGGAACCGACGGAATTGAACTCTGCCGGAGGATTCGGCCGCTGGTGGACAGCCCGATTCTGTTTTTAACGGCAAAGTCTGACGAAGAATCCATTGTGAAAGGCCTCATGACAGGCGCTGATGATTACATCACAAAGCCGTTCGGCGTACAGGAATTGATGGCAAGGGTAAACGCGCATGTCAGAAGGGAACAGCGGGAAAAGCGTCAGACAAAACGTCTGATATCAGGCTTCATGTTTGATTTTGACAATAAAGAAGTATGGTTTGATGACAGGAAACTGCCTCTTACGAAAAACGAATATAAAATCGTAGAATTTCTGGCACAGCATAAAAACAGAACATTCTCACGGGAGCAGATTTACGAGGAAGTGTACGGCTTAGACGGCGATGCGCTCTATTCAACCATTACAGAGTTTATCAGAACCATCCGGAAAAAATGTAAAGAACACGGGGCTGATCCGATCAAAACGGTGTGGGGTGTCGGGTACAAATGGGAATAGCAAAAGGAAAATCCAGCATCCGCAAAGAGCTTGTCAAATTTACCATCACGCTGTGTCTGAGCACGATGGGGGTGGCGGCATTATGCGTCGCCTTAAATGCCATTGCCCTGAATGCCGGAGCGATCCTGCCGGCAAATTACAGCGAGCATGAGGCGGAACAGATCAAGCCCCGCCTGAAATCGGCGGAAAAGATAACAGAAGACATGATCCCCGACGGTATGACATACGCCGTTTTTGATAAAAAAACAAAGCGGATGACGAAAGGAACGATGACGGAAAAAGACGCGGCCAACGCCAGAAAAAAGATCCAGCACCAGCCGTATTTTAATTATGCTCAAAAAGGTTTCATGGTGGTTGATCGGAAAAATGAATACGGCGTTCTTCAATATTCACTCAGGTCGGAATTTCAGTCGCCGCTGCTAAGGCGCTATCTGCCGAATTATGAATGGACGGGTCTTGCGGTTCTGATCACTTTGCTTCTTTTAACCGTGTTTATCGTGACGACGCGATTCGCCAATCAGCTGAGACGGCATTTCAGCACACTCAGCTCCATTACGGCAAGCATTCAAAAACAGAATTTAAATATCAATCCAAAAAGGCCGCGCATCAAGGAATTTGACGATGTCATTGACTCTCTGCTGAAAATGAAAGACGCGCTTCAGGCATCTCTGGCGGCGCAATGGGAGGCGGAGCGGATAAAGAAGGAACAGATCGGCGCGCTTGCGCATGATATTAAAATTCCGGCAACGATCATTAAAGGAAATGCCGAGCTGCTTCAGTTAACAGAACCAGATGAGGAGCAGACGGAATACACGCAGTATATCCTTGATGCCGGAAACAAAATCGAGCAATATGTCGGGCAGCTGATTCAGCTTTCTAAAGCGGAGGAGGCAGTTGCCGTTCATCTGGAGTATACCGATCTCAAAGAGTGGGCTCAAAACATATATCGTGACGCGGCGGCGCTTGCGGGGCCGAAACAGATTGACCTCGTCCTCAGTGAGCGGGGCATTGACCGAAAAGAAGCGCCGATTGATCAAGAACTGCTCCGCAGGGCGGTTATGAATATCGCGGCGAATGCCGTCGACTATACGCCGGAAAGAGGAGAAATCCGTGTGGACGTCCTATGCACCGATACCGCACTCAGTATTGCCGTATCCGACAGCGGAAGCGGGTTCTCGCAGGAAGCGCTGAAAAGGGCGACACAGCTTTTTTACACGGAGGATAAAAGCAGACATTCGGCGGGGCATCACGGCATGGGGCTTACATTCGCCCATCATGTCGTACATCTTCACCACGGCGAATTAATACTTGAAAATCAAGAGTCTGGAGGAGCCCGTGCGGAAATCCGAATTCCGCTGGAAGGTATCAGACAAAAACAAGCCCTGCAGGCATGAGGGCTTGTTTTCCTGTTTAAGAAAGGCAAAATGAAAAACGGCTGTCCGTTTGAGAGATCAGCCGCTTATGCGGAAAAGCGTTTATCAGGAAGGATCAATCCATGTTGAAGACCACTTGGAAATTTCCTCTAAAATAGGGGCTAATGCACAGCCTTTTTTCGTTAAAGAATACTCAATACGGACAGGCGTTTCGGGGATAACATCCCGTTTGATGACACCTTCTGTTTCAAGTTCTTTCAGACGTTCTGACAAGACTCTTCCGCTTAAATTCGGAAGCGCCGCTTCAATTTCGCTAAATCGCTGCTGTCCGTTCAATAACTGAAAGACGATTAGAGCCACCCAGCGTTTACTTAGGATGTCGACCGCTTTTTCGAATCTGGGGCACATTTCTGATTGGTTCATGCTTTTTCACCTCGTCTTCTGCTATTATACCGCAAAATCGGAGGGAACGTACGTCTGGCGCTTGTTAAGTTGAGGGAGGATCAAAAAGAGGATGAGGAATCCGGGGAGCGCTTTTTCGCTTCAGCCGCGATAAAATCAAAGTATTTGCTGACGCTTTCAATATCTTCCTTTGTGAAGTGCTGCCACTTTTTGCTGTCAAACAGCGGCAGATGCTCCGCGCCTCTGTCAACGGCGGTCTGATAGATGGCGCGGATGGATTGATAGCTTTCGGATGTTTCGCGGATTTCCTCCTGAAACGCCTTGATGTGTCCGGCCCGCGCCATTAACTCTTCGTACGGAATTTTTAATGTGTCCGCCAATTTCTTGATGGTCGCCGGTTTAGGAATGCCGCGGTGCCCGTTTTCAATTCTGGAAATGGTCGCCGAGCTGACGCCGGAATAGACGGCAAGCTGATTGACGGTAAGCTTCCGGGCGCGGCGCAGCTCTCTTAATTGCTTTCCGAATGTATTCAATAAGATCGCCTCACATGTGCAAAGTCATGAGTCTTCATTTTTTCTTTTTTTGGCTTCAGCTGACAAGAACGCAAAGTATTTATCAAGCAGAACCAAGTCTTCTTTCGACAGGTGCCGCCAGTTCTCCCGCTCCAAAAGTGATAAATCATCCAGCTCATACGTTTCGGCTTTTTCCAGCAAGGTGCACCCTGTGTCGTATGGGGCTCTCGTTTCCTGAACGGTCTCTATGTATCCCGCCGTCTGCATCAGTTCCTCATACGGGATTTTTAACGCATCTGCGAGCTTTTTAATGGTTGCAGGTTTCGGCACCCCGCGTTTGCCGTTTTCAATCCGCGAGATTCCCGCGGCGCTGACGCCTGAATACGTTGCCAGCTGGTTCACTGTCAGATGCCTTTTTTCCCGCAATGTCCGCAATTGTTTCCCAAAGCTTTCCACAGTCTCTCCCCCTCCCGCGGTCTATTTATATTCTAGTATGTTTATTGACTAAAGGGAATAGCCAGGCTGGAAAAGTATTGACAAAAGTTAACAAAAGCCGTATCTTATGTATAAGAAAGAAAGTATTTGACAGAACGGAAGGTGAAGAAAGTGGTCGAAAAGATACAGATCAGAAGAGATTATGTGCTGCAGTATATGGTCAATAATGACTACTCGTTAAACCAGCTCGCCCTGGAGATCGGAATATCTCCCGCCACACTGAGCCGTGTACTGAATGGAGAGCGGAGGCCGGGACAGCTGGTCATCGGAAAAATGCTCTATTACTTTGACATGAAATTTGAAGATCTTTTTTACTACGACTTCGTTGACAAAAGTCAATGATGATGGAAGATTCAAACGCATTTCCGTTTTTCTGACATGATGTGCACCGATACGGCGTGACATGCCTTTGTTTTTCATGTAAAATAGAAGCAATGTAGGCCAGTCAGTCTGGAGGTGTATGGGATGCACACATTATTGATTACCTTATTGGTTATCGTCAGTATTGCACTTATTATTGTCGTATTGCTTCAAACCAGCAAAAGCGCCGGTTTATCGGGTGCAATTTCAGGCGGGGCGGAGCAGCTTTTCGGAAAACAGAAAGCAAGGGGCCTTGATCTGATTCTTCACCGCACAACCGTTGTGCTGGCAGTCTTGTTTTTCGTGTTGACGATTTCGCTGGCGTATATCGTATAAGGCAATGTTTGTATAAGGTCTGATTTAATATCAGGCCTTTTTCTTGTTGAGAGACGGCGTTTGTTTCTCGCAAAACTGTGGAAAACTAAATTGAATGTGCAAAAAAGGGGTTATGAGCATGAAAATTGTGACACCAAAACCATTTACATTTAAAGGCGGAGACAAAGCGGTGCTTCTGCTGCACGGATTTACGGGAAATACGGCAGACGTCAGAATGCTCGGCCGCTACTTGAATGAGCGCGGCTACACTTGTCACGCGCCTCAATATAAAGGGCACGGCGTTCCGCCGGAAGAGCTGGTACATACGGGGCCTGAAGATTGGTGGAGAGACGTCATGGACGGTTATGAATATTTACGGTCTGAAGGCTATGAAAACATTGCGGCCTGCGGACTGTCGCTTGGCGGGGTTTTTTCATTGAAATTGGGTTACACTGTACCCATAAAGGGAATTGTTCCTATGTGTGCGCCGATGCACATTAAAAGTGAAGAGGTTATGTACGAAGGAGTTCTTTCCTACGCGCGCAATTATAAAAAATTCGAAGGAAAACAGCCGGAGCAGATTGAAAAGGAAATGAAGGAGTTTGAAAAAACACCGATGAATACGCTCAAATCGCTTCAGGAGCTGATTGCCGATGTGCGCAAAAACGTCGACATGATCTATTCCCCGACATTTGTGGTTCAGGCACGGCATGACCATATGATTAATACAGAAAGTGCGAACATCATTTACAACGAGGTGGAAACGGACGACAAACAGCTGAAATGGTATGAAGAATCAGGCCATGTCATCACGCTCGATAAAGAACGGGACCTCGTTCATCACGATGTGTACGAATTTTTAGAGAAACTCGATTGGTAACAAACAGGAGGTCGAATAATGGAAAAAGAAGCGTTTATGGACCGTCTTCTCGCGTTTATGAAGGAAGAGGCGTACAAGCCCCTTACCGTTCAGGAACTCGAGGAGATGCTGAACATCACGGAAGCAGATGAATTTAAAGAGCTGGTAAAAGCGCTGGTGGCGCTCGAGGAGACGGGACAGATCGTCCGCACCAGAAGCAACCGCTACGGGCTTCCGGAAAAAATGAATTTAGTAAAAGGAAAAATTTCCGCGCATGCAAAGGGATTCGCGTTTCTATTGCCGGAGGATACCTCTTTAAGCGACGTGTTTATTCCGCCGAATGAGCTGAATACGGCCATGAACGGCGATATCGTTATGGTGCGGCTCAATTCCCAGTCAAGCGGATCGAGACAGGAAGGCACGGTCATCCGCATCCTGGAAAGAAGCATCGACCGCGTCGTGGGCACATACACAGAAACGAAAAGCTTCGGCTTTGTCATCCCGGATGATAAGAAAATCACGAGTGATATTTTTATTCCGAAACATGCCAATAACTGCGCTGCGGAAGGCCATAAAGTCGTCGTCAAACTGACAAGCTACCCTGAAGGCAGAATGAACGCCGAAGGAGAAATCGTTGAAATACTCGGCCATAAAAATGATCCGGGGATCGATATTTTATCAATTATCCATAAGCACGGCCTGCCGGGGGACTTTCCGGCTGAAGTGATGGAGCAGGCAACAAGCACGCCCGATACCATCGATGAAAAAGACATCAAAGACCGCCGTGATCTCCGCGATCAGGTCATTGTCACCATTGACGGCGCGGATGCGAAGGATCTGGATGACGCCGTCACCGTGACAAAGCTTGATAACGGCAGCTACAAGCTCGGCGTTCATATTGCCGACGTCAGCCATTACGTCACGGAGAATTCCCCGATTGACAAAGAAGCGCTGGAAAGAGGGACAAGCGTGTACTTGGTTGACCGGGTCATTCCGATGATTCCGCACAGACTGTCTAACGGAATCTGTTCTTTAAATCCGAAGGTCGACCGGCTGACGCTTTCCTGCGAAATGACAATCAACCAGCAGGGGCAGGTAACAGAGCACGAGATCTTCCAAAGCGTCATTAAAACGACGGAAAGAATGACCTATTCAGATGTCAACCGGATTCTCACAGAAGACGACGCCGAGCTGAAAGAAAGATATGAGCCGCTCGTCCCGATGTTTAAAGACATGGAACGTCTGGCGGAAATTCTCCGGGCGAAACGGATGGACCGCGGCGCCGTGGATTTTGATTTCAAAGAGGCGAAGGTGCTCGTCGATGAGGAAGGCGCCGTAAAAGACGTCGTCATCAGAGAGCGCTCAGTAGCGGAAAAGCTGATTGAAGAATTCATGCTTGTCGCAAACGAAACGGTGGCCGAGCACTTCCATTGGATGAACGTGCCGTTTATTTACCGGATTCACGAAGAGCCGAACGCCGAAAAACTGCAAAAGTTCCTGGAGTTCGTCACGACATTCGGTTATATCGTCAAAGGGAAAGCCGGAGACATTCACCCGCGCGCGCTGCAAAGCATTCTTGATGAAGTACGGGACCGTCCGGAAGAAACGGTGATTTCAACCGTCATGCTCCGTTCCATGAAGCAGGCGAAATACGACCCGCAAAGCCTGGGCCATTTCGGGCTGGCGACTGAGTTTTATACGCACTTCACATCGCCGATCCGCCGTTATCCTGACTTAATCGTTCACAGGCTGATCAGAACGTATTTGATCAACGGACAATCGGACGAAGCGACTCAAGAAAAGTGGGCCGAACGCCTTCCGGAAATCGCTGATCATACGTCAACGATGGAACGGCGCGCCGTTGACGCCGAGCGGGAAACGGACGATCTGAAAAAAGCGGAATATATGCTTGATAAAATCGGCGAGGAATTTGACGGCATGATCAGTTCCGTCACGAATTTCGGAATGTTTGTCGAGCTGCCGAATACGATTGAAGGGCTTGTGCACGTCAGCTTTATGACGGATGATTATTACCGTTTTGACGAGCAGCATTTCGCCATGATCGGTGAACGCACGGGCAACGTTTACCGCATCGGAGACGAAATCACGGTCAAAGTCGTCGACGTCAATAAAGATGAGAGAAACATCGACTTTGAAATTGTCGGCATGAAAGGCACCCGCCGTCCGAGAGAAACGACAGGCGACCGCAGAAAACGCGGCAGACCGGCGCGGAAACGCGTGTTAAACAGCAATACCCCGGCTTCACCGCCGAAATCGGAGGAAAAAGGGGAATGGTTTACAAAACCGAAGAAGAAAAAGAAAAAACGCGGTTTCCAAAACGCGCCGAAACAAAAACGCAAAAAGAAGAAGTAAATGCGAAAAGCAAATGGGGCAAAATGCTCTGTTTGCTTTCTTTCGCAAGCCGCATTTTCATTGTCGCGGAACGCTCCATTTGCTAAAATAAAGCGTATCGCACACATGAACGGTTTTTGCGGAGAGAGGAGGATAAGGCATGCCAAAAGGATCAGGCAAAGTATTATCGCAAAACAAAAAAGCAAACCATGATTACTTTATAGAAGAAACCTATGAAACAGGCATCGTGCTGCAAGGGACGGAGATTAAGTCCATCCGCGCCGGCCGCGTAAACATGAAGGATTCCTTTGCGAAAATCGAGCGCGGCGAAGTGTTCCTCCACAACATGCACATCAGCCCGTACGAGCAGGGAAACCGCTATAACCACGACCCGCTCCGGACGAGAAAGCTTTTGATGCACCGGAAAGAAATCAATAAGCTGATCGGCCTGACGAAAGAGAAAGGCTATTCCCTCGTGCCGCTGAAGCTGTATTTGAAAAACGGCTTCGCCAAAGTGTTAATCGGCCTCGGAAAAGGGAAGAAAACATACGATAAACGCGAAGATTTAAAACGAAAAGACGCCAAAAGAGAAATCGAAAGAGCGTTCAGAGACAGACAAAAAGGCTTCTGATGCATGAGCCTTGATGTGATAACTGCCGTATGCTATACTGTTCACACATCAGATTCACAGGCTGTTTATTGAAGATATTCCCAATTGAATTTGCCTGTGATCATGGTATAATAACAGTACAGCCAGTTGAGCAAGAGCTTGATAGATCTCCCGTATACCCTTAACAAGGGGACGTTACGGATTCGACAGGGATGGATCGAGCTTGAGCTGCGAGCCGAGAGGCGATCTCGTTAACACGCACCTAAATATAACTGGCAAAACTAAAAGTTTTAACCAAAACTTAGCACTAGCTGCCTAATAAACGCAGCGAGCTCTTCCAGACATTGCCTATGTGTCCGTGAAGAGCACATCCAAGTAGGCTACGCTTGCGTTCCCGTCTGAGAACGTAAGAAGAGACTGACAGACTAGCTCTCGGAAGGCCCGCCCGCAGGCACGAAGACGAGTGAAACACGAAATATGCAGGCTACGCTCGTAGACGCTTAAGTAATCGATGTTTCTGGACGTGGGTTCGACTCCCACCGTCTCCATACATAACAGAGGAACCGCAGTGCCGTCACATGACGCACTGCGGTTTTTTCATGCCGAAATCAAGGAGTGAAAGTGAATGGAAATCGTCATCATAGACGAAAAAGATGTTACAAGCACAGAAGCATTACACCGAATCTTAAAAGATCAATTAGATTTCCCGGACTATTATGGTGAAAATCTGAATGCCTTATGGGATTGTCTGACAGGCTGGATAGAATATCCGCTGACTTTGGTGTGGAAGAATTTTGAGGCCAGTCAAAAGGCATTGGGTTCGGATGCTGATGATGTATTAAGGATATTAAAAAAGGCTCAGGCAGAATTAGATGGTGAATTTTTCATTCAAATCGATCAGCCGTCAGCCGGGACAACGGACAGGCACTAAAAAGTGCGTACTTCCTCTCATCTATTTTTCTATCCGATAATAGGGACGGACTTCTTTATTCTAATGATGGGTTAATCTATAAAACAACAGACCATTATAAAACATTTCATAAAATAAAATAGTGGAAGGTGTTATTGATGTTAAAAGTCATCATAGACGGAAAAGATGTTACAAGCACAGAAGCATTACACCGAATCTTAAAAGATCAATTAGATTTCCCGGACTATTATGGTGAAAATCTGAATGCCTTATGGGATTGTCTGACAGGCTGGATCGAACTTCCGCTGACTTTGGTGTGGAAGAACTTTGAGGCCAGTCAAAAGGCATTGGGTTCGGATGCGGACGATGTCTTGGAGCTGCTTCAAGAGGCTCAGGAAGAGTTAGGGAATCGATTTGTCATTCAAATCGATCAGCCGTCAGCCGGGACAACGGACAGGCACTAAAAAGTGCGTACTTCCCCTCATCTATTTTTCTATCCGATAATAGGGACGGAAGGTTTCAGGCTTTCGATTTCTGTCCATATATAAGAAGAGACTTGCGATAGGGAGGAATGGATGATGGATTTGCAGTTGAAAGGGAAGACGGCGCTTGTGACAGGATCTACGTCAGGCATCGGGAAGGCGATTGCGGCTTCGCTGATTGCAGAAGGTGCGGCCGTGATCATTAACGGCCGCCGTGAAGAAAAGGTGAACGAAACGATCCGGGAACTAGAGAAACAGACGCCGGATGCCCGTCTCTATCCGGCCGCATTTGATTTAGGCACGGCGGAAGGGTGCGGCGCGATTTTTCAGCAGTATCCGGATGTGGATATTCTCGTCAACAATTTAGGAATCTTTGAACCTGCGGAATACTTTGATATTCCTGACGAAGAGTGGCTCCGGTTTTTCGAGGTGAATATCATGAGCGGCGTGAGGCTGACACGCCGGTATGCAAAGCGGATGATTGAACGGAAGGAAGGGCGGGTGATTTTTATCGCGAGTGAAGCGGCCGTCATGCCTTCTCAGGAAATGGCCCATTACAGCGCTACGAAAACGACGCAGCTGTCGCTGTCACGCAGTCTGGCCGAGCTCACGGAAGGGACGAATGTGACGGTGAATACGGTCATGCCCGGCTCCACGAAAACAGAGGGCATCGAAACAATGCTTGAGTCGCTTTATCCCGGTGAAAACTTGACAGTGGCTGAAGCGGAGAGACGATTTATGAAGGAAAATCGTCCGACGTCGATCATTCAGCGATTGATCCGTCCGGAAGAAATCGCTCACTTTGTCGCCTTTTTAAGCAGCCCGCTGTCGTCTGCCATTAACGGATCTGCATTGCGGATCGACGGCGGCTTGGTGCGGAGCATTATATAAGATGAACGTAAAAAAACCCCCGTAAAGCGGGGGTTTTTTTAATGCAGATCACGCTGAAACCGGCCGATGATCCTGCTGATTAAATCTTTTGTGGCGCAGTCAAAATGCTCTTCTTTTTGGTTTGTCAACAGCCCGACCGGGGGTGAAATTGTTAAGTTATTGATCGGAATGACCTTCGTGCCCTCGATCGGTTCTGAGTGCGCCGTCCCCGTAAAGATTGAGACGCCGATATTTTCCCTGACATAGTATTGATGAGCCATGCTGCTGGTCAGCTCCATTTTTCGATAGCGGCTGCCGATGGCACGCTGCAGGTGCTGTTCAATTTGAATCCGGATCGGGCAATTGGCGGGCGTGAAAATCAGGCATTCATTTTCTAAATCCTCGAGATTGACGCTTGCTTTGTCGGCAAGGGGATGTCTGTCTGACACGATGACATTGAGCGAGTCATGGAAAAACGGATCGAAATAATTTTCCAGAATCAGCTCCGGCTCGCCGCATACGGCAAAATCAATGGCGCCCTCCAGCAGTTTGCGGCTGCATGTATTGGCATCATCCACGCTGACATTGACCGACATGTCAGGATAATCATGTAAGAAATCCCGCAGTACGGCAGGGAAGATCAGACTTGCCGTCGGTTCGGATATGCCGATCTGAATAAGGCCGGCCTGGCCCTGTCTGATGTCGGCCAAAGTATGGTCAAGCACCTCGTATTGCGCGAGAAGCTGCCCGGCCCGCTCATGAAACAGCCGCCCCGCCCTTGTCAGTTTCAGCTTCTTTCCCCGTTCAAACAGCTGCGCGCCTACATCCTGTTCCAGCTGTTTAATCCGCATTGAAATCGTCGGCTGTGAGTAGTTCAGAATTTCGGCGGCCTTATAAAAGCTGCCTGACTGTACGATGGTATGAAACGTTTTAATGGTGCGTAATTCCAACGAAATCCCCTCCCGGCTGTTCATTAATTTTCTTGAACCTTTCCTTTACTTTTTTTGATTAGTCAAATAAATCAGTTTGCTTTATAGTATAAACAATCAAAGCTTAGTAAACAAATTGGAATTATATATTTTTGCGGGGAGAGTGACCGGAATGAGTGAAGACATATTTCGATTGGCTGAGAAAAAGGATGCGCCGGAGTTTTTAGAGCTGCTGTACAGCGCGTTTCAGCCGATCCGCAATTTGGAGATTGACTGGCCGTCGGCGCGGGCCGACATCGGTATGGTAACAGAAAATATTGAAAATCATTCAGCCGTCGTGCTCGAACGGGACGGACGGCTTCTTTCAACAATAACGATCCGTTTTCCGTGGGAGAGTGACACGCCTCCGTCAAAATATCCGTTCGTCTGGTGGTTTGCGACGCTTCCTGAGCTGAAGGGGCAGGGCATCGGCAGCAAACTTTTGACTTATGTGGAGGAACACGTGCTGCGGGATACGCTGAAGGCCCCGGCCATCACGCTAGGCACTTCGGCGCGCAAGCATCCCTGGCTTGTAGATATGTACAGACGGAGGGGGTATGAAGTGTATTTTGAGCAGGAGAAAGACGGAGACATCGGAGTCATGATGAGAAAGGTGCTCATACCGGAGCGGTTTGACGCGGCGCTGTTAGGCACACCGAGCTGGGCGCAATGATAAAAAAACGGATCAGAGCCGGCTGTCTGCTTCTGCTGCTCGGCGTGCTGGCCGGGTGCGGGCAAGGAGAAAGCACAAAAGCGGGGAGCGGCGTGCAGACCGTCATTGTCGGCACGGGAACTGATTTTCCGAACATTGCTTTTATGGATGAAAAAGGCGAGCTGACCGGCTATGACATTGAAGTGATGAAAGCCATTGATAAACAGCTGCCGCAATACAAATTTGTCTTTAAGACGATGGATTTTTCGAATCTGCTCACAAGTCTCGGAAACCGGAAAATTGACGTGATCGCGCACAATATGGCGAAAAATAAGGAACGGGAGAAACGCTTTTTGTATCACAGATCCCGTATAACTACTCGCCGATGTACATCACGGTGAAGGCGGATAATGACGCGATACACACGCTCCGGGATTTAAAAGGGAAAACCGTCATCGTCGGCGCGACGTCAAACGCGGCGGACTATATGACGGCATACAACAAAACCCACGGCAGCCCGATACATTTGAAATACGCCGGGCAGGGCAGCAATGATACAGCAAACCAAATTGAGACGGGACGCGCTGACGCCACCGTATCCACGCCGTTTGCCGTCGATTTTCAAAATAAGACGCACGCGTTCAAACAAAAAACGGTCGGTGATGTGCTGCTGGATACCGAGGTGTATTTTATGTTCAATAAAAACAGCCAAACCCTGGCGGACGATACGGATCGGGCGATTCAAAAGCTTGAGAAGGACGGCACATTGAAAAGGCTGAGTGAAAAATGGCTCGGCGCGGATTATTCAAAATCAAGTTTCACGAAATAATTGAAGCAGAAAACGGGGCGATCACATGAAAATAAGACTGGCGGTCATGTCATTAACAATTGCCGCAACGGCGGCGTTATCAGCCTGCGGCGCGGGCGGGGAGGCGGCATCAGGCAATCAGAAAAACGTGAAGAACATCACGGTCGGCACGGGAACTCAATTTCCGAATATTTGCTTTATTGATGATAAAGGCAAATTGACGGGCTACGACGTTGAGCTGGTGAAAGAGCTTGACAGGCGCCTGCCGGACTATCGTTTCACTTTTAAAACGATGGATTTCTCCAACCTGCTTGTCAGCCTCGGCCAGCATAAAGTCGATATCGTAGCCCATCAAATGGAGAAAAGCGCCGAACGGGAGAAAAAATTTCTGTTCAATCAAGTCGCGTATAACAACTTCCCGCTGAAAATCACGGTGCTTCAAGAAAACGGGAACATTCACGGCATTGATGACTTGAAAGGGAAGCGGGTCATTACGAGTCCGACGTCAAACGGCGCGCTTGTGCTGAAAAAATGGAATGAAAAACACGGCAGTCCGTTTGAAATCGCTTATGTCGGCCAAGGCTCCAACGATGCGGCCAATCAGCTGAAATCCGGCCGCGCCGATGCGACGATTTCTACGCCGTTTGCCGTCGATTTCCAAAACAAAACGAGCGCGATCAAAGAAAAAACAGTCGGCGGGGTGCTGTCAAATGCCAAAGTGTTCTTTATGTTTAACAAAAATGAACAAACGCTGAGCGATGACATTGATAAAGCCCTGCAGGAAATCATTGATGACGGCACGCTTAAAAAGCTGAGTGAAAAGTGGCTCGGCGCGGATTATTCAAAGGAGCAATATTAAGTGAAAAAGAGAGGGATCGGCAATGGAAAAAGCGTTTGATATCAGTATGATCGCGTCCTTTGTGCCGACATTGCTCGGGTATTTGCCCGTCACGCTGTATATATTGGCGGTGTCTTTGCTGTTCGGCTTTCTATTGGGGCTGCTTTTGGCGCTGCCCCGCATCTATCGCATTCCCGTCTTGAATCAGTTTGCGAAGCTGTATATCTCTTTTTTCAGAGGAACGCCTATCATGGTGCAGCTGTTCATTGTATTTTACGGTATTCCGGCGCTCACGGCGCTCGCCGGGATTGATACCTCCAAAATGGACCCTTTGTATGCGGCCATCGCCACGTATGCGCTGAGCAGCGCGGCAAGAGCGGCGGAAATCATCAGGGGAGGTGTGAACAGCGTCGACCGCGGGCAGGCGGAGGCGGCGTTCAGCATCGGGCTGAACGGGGGGCAGACATTCCGGCGCATCATTCTGCCGCAGGCGCTTGTGCAGGCCTTTCCCAACATCGGAAATATGGTGATCGGTTTCTTAAAAGATACATCACTCGCTTTTTCGATCGGGGTGATGGATATGTCGGGCAGAGGACAGACCTTGATTACATCGAGCAATCATTCTTTAGAAGTGTATATATCGCTTTCTGTTCTGTATTATGCGGCCGCCCTTTTATTTGAACGTGTCTTCAGATGGGCCGAAAAACGAATCAAGAAAGATGAGACGCGCCTTGTGACGGTTTTTGACATGAGCGCGCACGGCTGAAAAGGAGGGAGAACAGTGGAGCTGGACATTCCGTTTATCGGCACTGCGATAAAACAAATGATGAAAACCGTTCCGCTTACATTGGCGATGACGGTCATTCCGATTATCACCGGATTTTTCATAGCTCTCGGCAATATCACGGTGCGTATATTCCGCATCAAATGGCTGCTGGCCTGCTCATCGTTTTACGTGTCTTTTTTCCGCAGCACCCCGGCGATTCTCCATATTATGCTGATTTATTTAGGGGTTCCGCTGATTGCCGATCAATTCAGCCGCGCGTTTCATCTCGGCTGGTCGGCCAATCAGATTCCGGTCGTCGTGTTTGTCATCATGGCACTGTCATTAACGGCAGGCGCTTATATGACGGAAATTCTCCGATCCGGGATCATGGCCGTCGATACAGGGCAGGCGGAGGCGGCATATTCAATCGGCCTGACGCGGGGACAGATGATTCGGCGCGTGGTTCTGCCGCAGGCGTTCATGATATCGCTGCCGAACTTCACCAATATAGGCATCGGCTTTTTGCATACCACTTCCATCGCTGCAATTGTTGCAGTGCCTGAAATTACAGGAACGGCGACGATTGCGGCATCCGATAACTATGCGTTTCTGGAAGCATTTATCGGGGCGGCCGTGATTTATTGGGGATTAACGCTGATTCTCGAAGCTGTAAACAGTCTGGCGGAAAAAAGAGCAGCCAGATATCAAGGAGGCGCATTATGATCGAAATCCGAAACATTCAGAAACATTTTGGCAGTCATCACGTGCTAAAGGGGATCAATTTAAGTGTCCGGAAAGGAGAAGTCGTGACCATCATCGGCCCGAGCGGTTCCGGGAAAACCACTTTTCTGCGCTGCCTTAATTTACTTGAGCGGCCGGATGAGGGCGCCATTTCGCTGCACGGTGAAGTCATTAACTGCAAAAAGCCTGCCAAAAAAGACATTCTCAGACTGAGGAAACAGACGGCGATGGTTTTTCAGCAATATCATTTGTTTTCGCATAAAACGGCGATTCAAAATGTCATGGAAGGCCTGACGGTCGCAAGGAAAATGAAAAAACCAGATGCGTACGCCATTGCCGAGCGGGAACTGGCCAAGGTGGGGCTTCAAGATAAATTGCACGCCTATCCGAATCAGCTATCGGGAGGACAGAAGCAGCGGGTCGGAATTGCCCGGGCGCTTGCCATTCATCCTGATGTGATGCTGTTTGACGAACCGACCGCAGCCCTTGATCCGGAGCTTGTCGGCGAGGTGCTCGATGTGATGCTTAACATTGTGCGGACCGGCGCCACCATGATCATTGTCACACATGAAATGGAATTCGCCAGAAGAGTGTCCGACCAAATTGTGTTTATGGATGAAGGAGCAATCGTGGAACAAGGAACGCCTGAGGAAGTCTTTTACAAGACGAAAAAAGAAAGAACGAAGAAGTTCCTCCGCCGCGTGCTGCCTGATTACGGTTATGACATAAAAGAGCGCATAAAGGAGCCTGTCGTATGATTCGTTTAAGCATTTTAGACCAAAGTGTCACCGCGGAAAACCAAACCGCAGAAGAAGCCTTGCGGCAAACGGTGAAATTGGCTCAGGAGGCCGAACAATACGGATATGACCGTTTCTGGGCGGCGGAGCATCATAACAATGAAGAGATAGCAGGATCAGCTCCGGAAATTGTTCTGGGGTATCTTGCCGCAAGCACGAAAAAAATCCGTCTCGCATCCGGCGGGGTGATGCTGCAGCATTACAGTCCTTATAAAGTGGCGGAGCAGTTCCGGGTTCTGTCCGCCCTTGCTCCCGGCCGTGTGGCGCTTGGTGTCGGCAAAGCGCCCGGCGGATTTCAGCTGTCAACCGATGCGCTGCAGCGGGAGCTTATTCAGCCCGCCCGTTTATTTGAAGAAAAGCTTGAGGAGCTGACTCATTTCATCCGAAATGATTTTCCGGACTCGCACTGCTACGCGTCATTGCGGCCGGCGCCGCATACTGAGTATGCGCCTGACCTCTTTTTGCTCGGCGGCAGCGCGGAAAGCGCGATATCCGCGGCCAAACTCGGCATTTCCTTCGTTTTCGCCTATTTCATAAACGGTGAAGAGGCTGCGTTAGAAAAAGCGCGCCACGCCTTTGACGAGCATCTGCCGAAAGGGTCGAAGGCGGAATTTCACCTTGCGCCGATGGTATTTACCGCGCATACAAAAGCAGAAGCGGAAAAACACGTGGTATCGCGTGAGTCGGTCAAAATCATTCTCGAAGACGGCAAAAAGGTGAATGTCGGTTCCCGGGAACAAGCGGCAGCGTTTCTTGAACAAGTCACGCAGCCATATAAGCTGATTACACAAAAGACGGGTGTGATTGCCGGGACAAAAGAAGAGGCCGCCGCCGAGCTGCGACGATTATCCGTTCAATACAGCATTACTGATTTTGTGATTTTGTCGCCTATCAAAAACGCTGAGGAAAAACGATTGTCTTACCGGCTGTTAAGCGAAGCGGTGCAGCCGGCCCCACAATTATAGGAGGGATGAACATGAGTCATGAAGTAAACGTAGTGGTCTGGAGCAAACAGGGCTGCTCCTATTGCGATGAAGTGAAAGGATATTTGCGGGAAAAAGCCGTTGCATACGAAACAATTGATGTGACAGAGCGGGATGAAATGCGTGACGTGCTGCAGGCGAAGTACGGCATCCGTCATGTCCCGTCGTTGAAATCGGCAGCGGTGACAGCCGTATGTATCAGGCCGTTACTCAAGTCGGCATTGAACATGTAGAACGGGCGCTTGCCGATTACGAGGGGAAAAAGGGGGAGAGAAAATGAACCGGACGGATCTTATTCAATTCGGAGCCATGATTCACGGTGTCGGCGGCACAACGGACGGCTGGCGTCATCCCGACGCCGATCCGACAGCAAGCACGAATGCGGCGTTTTACAGGCAAAAAGCGCAGACTGCTGAAAGAGGGCTGTTCAGCTTTGCTTTTATTGCGGACGGCTTGTTCATTTCTGAAAAGTCCATCCCGCACTTCTTAAATCGGTTTGAGCCGATCACTATTTTATCGGCGCTTGCCGCATCTACAACCCATCTTGGTTTAATCGGCACATTTTCCACATCGTTCACTGAGCCGTTCACCATCGCAAGACAGCTGATGTCTCTTGACCATATCAGCGGCGGCCGGGCGGGCTGGAATCTCGTCACACCTCTCCGCAGGCGGGAGCCGCGCGCAATCACAGCAAAGAAAGCCTTCCCGACCACAGCCGGCGCTATGCCATCGCCCAGGAACATGTGGACGTGGTGCGCGGTCTGTGGAATTCCTGGGAAGAAGATGCCTTCGTCCGCAACAAAGAAACCGGGCAGTTTTTTGACCCTGACAAACTGCATCGCCTGTATCACAAAGGCGAGTATTTTCAAGTGGAGGGCCCGCTGAATATCGGCCGGTCCAAACAGGGAGAGCCGGTCGTTTTCCAAGCGGGGTCTTCAGAAACCGGCCGGTCGTTTGCCGCGAGGAATGCAGATGCAGTCTTTACGCACTCCAATTCACTTGAGGAAACGAAAGCTTTTTATGATGATGTGAAGAAGCGGGCGGCGGATTACGGCCGGGACGCTTCCAAGCTGCGGATCTTTCCGGGAATCAGTCCGATTATAGCCGGTTCACAAGAAGAAGCGGAAGCGAAATACCAAGAATTCGCCGAGCTGATTCCGATAGAGAACGCTGTTAAATATGTGGCCAGATTCTTTGACGATTATGATCTGAGCCGTTTTCCGCTGGATGAGCCGTTTCCTGATTTGGGCGACGTTGGGAAAAACGCGTTTCAAAGCACGACAGACCGTATCAAAAGAGAGGCGAAAGCCCGGAATCTTACGCTGCGTCAAGTGGCGCGCGAAGCCGCGTTTCCGCGAACCCATTTTATCGGCACACCGGAACGTGTGGCATCATTAATTGAAACATGGTTTCAGCGGGAAGCGGCGGACGGGTTTATCATTCACTCTGACATCCCCGGCATGCTTGAAGCCTTTGTGGATCAAGTCATACCGATCCTTCAGGAAAAGGGGCTGTACCGAAAAAGCTATCCGGCCGATACACTGCGGGGGAATCTCGGATTGGATATTCCGGCCTGCAGACCCAATCCGATTTTGAGCAGAAACTGAGGTTTCTGCTTTTTCTGCTGCTTGCCATTCCCGTCATTACAGCCTTTTCAAAAAAATATACTGATTTCGAGATATTATTGTTGCTAAATGATTTTTTTGTAACTATAATTATTACAGAACTGATCAGTATAAAAAAACATTCATATTTCATAATAAATGTGTGTGTAATCTGAAAACGAAAGGGCTGTTTATAATGGCAAAAGTACTTTATATCACTGCTCATCCTCATGATGAAAAGACATCTTACAGCATGGCGACAGGAAAAGCGTTTATCGATTCTTATAAAGAATCAAACCCGAATGATGAGGTTGTACATATCGACCTTTACAAAGAGAACATTCCTCATATCGACGCGGATGTATTCAGCGGCTGGGGAAAACTTCAATCCGGCACAGGTTTTGAAGAGCTTTCTGAAAACGAAAAAGCGAAAGTCGGCCGTCTGAACGAGCTGAGCGATCAATTCGCGGCAGCTGACAAATACGTATTCGTCACACCGCTTTGGAACTTCTCATTCCCGCCGGTTATGAAAGCGTACCTTGATTCCGTTGCTGTAGCCGGAAAATCATTCAAATATACAGAGCAAGGCCCGATCGGTCTGTTGACAGACAAAAAAGCGCTCCACATTCAGGCGCGCGGAGGCTATTACTCCGAAGGACCGGCGGCTGATATGGAAATGGGCCACCGTTACATCGGCATCATGATGAACTTCTTCGGCGTTCCTTCTTTTGACGGACTAATCGTTGAAGGCCATAATGCTGAACCGAATAAAGCACAGCAAATTAAAGAAGATGCGATTGCCCGCGCGAAAGAAGCCGGAAAATCATTCTGATCTTAAAAAAACCTCCCAGCTGACACGGTTGGGAGGTTTTTCATATTAAAGGGCAATCGTCCGTTTTTGTTCGCTGCTTTTCATCGCCGCTTCAATAACACGGATGACATCGATGCCTTCTTTTGCCGTAACGGGAAGCGGTTTTCCGTTTAAGATGCTGTCTGCCAGCAGTTTGTAGTACGTAAGGTAAGAGCCGTTCTCAGAGGGGATTGTTTCTGTATGCCTTTTCTCATCCGCTGCGGTTGTCAGCTCTCCGAAGTTGTCAGGATCATCGGCGCCCCAGCTGTCGTCAACCGGCTTTTTGCCCGCTGAAAGCGCATCTTCCTGTCCATCCATTCCGTATTTGATAAAGCTAGCATTCCGTCCGTGAATCTGATAGCGCGGGCCGCTTGCCGCATTCATGGAGCCGGATTGAAGGATGACCTGAAGTTTGCCGTAATGGAGCGCGGCCAGAAAATTATCAACGGTTTCGCTGTTGTCCCGCTGCTTCATCACATGTGCGGTGACGGATTCCGGCATTCCGAAAAGCAGAAGTGTCTGGTCAATAATATGTGAACCGAGATCATACAGCGTTCCCGTGGCGGGTCCGTTCTTTTCGCGCCATTTTTCCTGTACAACCGGGTTGTATAGATCGTAGCTGACTTGATATGTATGAATGTCTTGAAGCGCCCCGTCCCGAATCAGCTTTTGTATTGTTAAAAAGTCATTGTCCCACCGCCGGTTGTGATACACGCTCAGTAAGACGCCTTTATCTTCAGCCGTTCTTCTCAGTTCCTCCGCTTCTGCTGAAGTCGCCGTCATCGGTTTTTCCACGACGGTGTGTTTTCCCGCCAGGAGACATTTCATCGCTGATTCATAATGCATTCCGCTCGGTGTCGTGACGATGACGAGGTCAATGTCAGGATCACCGGTAATGTCTTCAATCGCGCGCACGGCTTCAGCCCCCGGCAGATCACGTTTGACCTCCTCCGTTCTGGACGTCATGACTTTTTTGATCTGATAATCATCAAGGACGTCCAAAAGCGGCGCATGAAAGACTTTACCCGACAAACCATATCCCAATATGCCAACTTGTATCGTTTTCAATGAGTTTCCCCCTCTTGATATGTGATAACAATATATACCCCGCGGGTGTACTGGTAAAACTTGTGTGTTGAAAATTTTTTACACCGGATTTTCAAGTCTGTATAATGAAGATGACGAAGAAAAAAACCGAGGTGGAAAATGGACAAACATACCGAGCATCAGTCGTTAAATCATAAAAGCGCCAAAGAAAAAGACCAGATCCTGAACCGGCTGAAACGGATTGAAGGCCAGGTCAGGGGCATTCAGAATATGGTGGATAACGAACGATACTGCGTGGATATTCTCGTGCAGATTTCAGCCGTACAGGCAGCCATGCAGAAAGTCGCGTTTCATCTGCTGGAAGATCACGCCCATCACTGCGTAGCCGGCGCCATTGAGAGCGGAAACGGGGAGCAGGCGATTGCCGAGCTGCTTGACGTTGTGAAAAAAATCGCAAAATCGTAAAATAAAATGTTTTGAAATACCCTACAGGGGTATGGTAACATGAAGAAGAAAAAACAAGACGTGGAGGGAATCATCATGGAACAAAAAACACTGCAAGTCGAAGGCATGTCCTGTCAGCACTGCGTCAAAGCAGTAGAGACCGGAGTAGGAGAACTGAACGGAGTGACGGCGGTTCAGGTGAAATTGGAAGCCGGACAGGTGGATGTGACGTTTGATGAGAACAAAGTCTCCGTATCAGATATAAAAGACGCGATTGAAGATCAAGGTTATGACGTCGTACAGGATTTATCGCGCTGCGGAAACGGGCGCGGTTTTCTTTTATCATAATTATACCCCCCTGGGGTTTATGAAGAGAGATGAGGACATTGAGTGAACCGAAAGAAATGACCATTCAAGTGGGGGGCATGACATGCGCCGCCTGCGCTTCAAGAATTGAAAAAGGGCTGAAACGGATGGACGGCGTCAATGACGCTTCCGTCAATCTTGCGCTTGAGACTTCAAACATTTCCTATCACCCTGACAAAATCGAAGCAAGCGCCATAAAAGAAAAAATTGAAAAACTCGGCTATCACGTCGTGACGGAAAAAGCCGAGTTTCAGATTGAAGGCATGACGTGCGCCGCTTGCGCCAACCGGATTGAAAAGCGCCTGAACAAAATAGGGGGAGTTGACAGCGCACCGGTGAATTTCGCACTGGAAACAGTCACCGTTGAATACAATCCGAAAGAGGTGACACCGAAAGAGCTGAAAGAGACCGTGGCAAAACTCGGCTACAGATTAGACGAGAAGAAAGCGGTTGATGGAGACGGCGGATTATCCCAAAAGGAGAAAGAGCAGCGAAAACAGCTGATCAGGCTGATATTTTCTGCCGTTCTCTCCTTTCCGCTTCTATGGTCGATGGTCAGCCATTTTTCTTTTACTTCTTTTATCTGGATGCCGGATATCCTGATGAATCCGTGGCTGCAATTCGCGCTTGCCACCCCGGTGCAGCTCGTCATCGGCTGGCCTTTTTATATGGGGGCGTACAAGGCGCTGAGAAACAAAAGCGCCAATATGGATGTTCTCGTTGCGCTCGGAACGACGGCCGCTTACGCATACAGCCTGTACATGACGATTGCGTCTCTCGGACGAGACGGACATGTTGAGGGGCTTTATTATGAAACGAGCGCCATTTTGCTGACTTTGATTTTGCTTGGAAAGCTTTTAGAGATGAAAGCGAAAGGCCGCTCATCAGAAGCGATTAAAAAGTTAATGAAGCTTCAGGCGAAGACGGCGGCGGTTGAGCGGGAAGGGAAGGTACAGGTGATTCCGATTGACGAGGTCCGGACGGGGGACATCGTATACGTGAAACCGGGAGAACGCGTCCCTGTCGATGGCGAAGTGATTGAAGGCCATTCCGCAATTGATGAATCGATGATTACGGGAGAGAGCATGCCTGTCGATAAGTCTCCCGGAAGCACCGTCACCGGGGCGACGATCAATGCAAACGGCTTTCTCAAAATCAGAGCGGTGAATGTCGGGAAAGATACCGCGCTTGCACACATTATAAAAATCGTGGAAGAAGCCCAAGGATCAAAAGCCCCCATTCAGCGGCTCGCGGATCACATTTCAGGCATTTTCGTCCCGATTGTGCTGGGGCTGGCCGTGCTGACTTTTCTCATTTGGTATGTATGGGCGGCGCCGGGACAGTTTTCTGAAGCGATCGGCAAATTCATCGCCGTGCTTGTCATTGCCTGTCCGTGCGCACTCGGGCTCGCCACTCCGACGAGCATTATGGCGGGCTCCGGCCGCGCAGCTGAATTCGGCATTCTTTTTAAAGGCGGAGAGCATTTAGAAAAAACACAGCGTCTGACGACAATCGTACTGGATAAAACAGGAACGGTGACAAACGGCAGACCTGTTCTGACAGACGCCGTGCCGGCAGAGGGAATGAACGAAGAGGAACTCCTGCGGCTGGCGGCGGCCGCCGAAACGGGATCAGAGCACCCGCTTGGAGAAGCCATCGTGTCAGGAGCCGAAAAACGGGGGATTGCCATCCCGAAAATCACCCGGTTCCAAGCCCGGATCGGTTCCGGAATATACGCCGAGGCTGACGGCAGAACGATTCTAGCCGGATCAAGACGGCTGATGGAATCAGAACACATTGAACATGAGGCGCTGCTTCCGCAAATGGCCCGCTTGGAGGCGGAAGGAAAAACGGTGATGCTTATTGCGGCAGACGGCAAAGCGGCGGGGCTTATCGCAGTCGCCGATACAATCAAAGAAACATCTCCGGCCGCGGTGAAACGCCTGAATGATATGGGGCTTGACGTCATCATGATGACCGGTGACAACAAAAAGACCGCGGAAGCCATTGCAAAAGCCGCGGGCATCGGCAGCGTGATCGCCGAAGTGCTTCCCGAACACAAGGCGGCGGAAATTTCCCGGCTGCAAAAAGAAGGCCGGCGCGTGGCGATGGTCGGTGACGGCATCAATGATGCTCCGGCGCTGGCTGTGGCCGATATCGGAATGGCCATCGGCACCGGCACAGATATCGCAATGGAAGCGGCGGATATTACGCTGATCCGCGGTGACCTGAACGGCATTGCCGACGCCATCGGCATGAGCAGGCTGACCATGAGAAACATCAAGCAGAATTTAGGCTGGGCATTGGGATACAACAGCATCGGCATTCCGATTGCGGCGTCCGGCTTTCTGGCCCCGTGGGTGGCAGGCGCTGCCATGGCGTTCAGCTCAGTATCGGTCGTGCTTAATGCTTTGCGTTTACAGAAGGTGAAAAAAGACAAAATGGGCTGATGCCTGTTTTGTCTTTTTTATTGACACTTTATTCAAAGCCTGCATATAATAGAGAAAACACATATATGAGTATATGTTCATATATATAAATTCGTTTAGCTGTATTGATGTTATGGGAATCCTATTACGGAAAGTAGGGTGAGTCGAAAATGAAAGCAGCCAAAGGTGAATTTGTTTTAGACGGACTTGATTGCAGCAACTGTGCAAAAAAAATAGAAAACGGCGTAAAAGCCATTGACGGCATAGACGGCTGTGCTGTCAATTTTGCGGCAAGCACCATCACGGTCTCAGCCGGCGGCAAAAACGAGCAATGGATGAAAGACGAAGTCGCGAAAAAAGTAAAGTCCATTGATCCTCATGTGACCGTCCGTGCGAAACATGAAGATAAACCCGGCGAGAATGAATACCGCAAAAAGCTGCAGCTGATGTTAGTGAGGCTGGCAGCGGGAGCCGTTTTGGCCGTCATCGCTTACTTCGCGCACACGGGCGCCGTCCTTGAGTTTCTGCTCTTTTTTGCTTCATATTTGATCATCGGCGGCGATATCGTAGCCAGAGCGGGAAAAAACATTGTCCGCGGCCAGGTATTTGATGAGCATTTTCTGATGGCGCTTGCCACGATCGGCGCATTTGTGATTCATCAGTATCCGGAAGGCGTCGCGGTCATGCTGTTCTACCAAATCGGTGAATTGTTTCAGGGAGCGGCCGTCAGCCGATCCAGAAAATCGATCAGCGCGTTATTGGACATCCGTCCTGAGTACGCCAATGTGAAAACGGAAAACGGCATGACTGCCGTTCCGCCGCAGGACGTCAAAGTCGGACAGGTCATCGTCGTGAATCCCGGAGAACGGATTCCGCTGGACGGAAAGGTGCTGAGCGGTTCTTCGATGGTTGATACATCCGCTTTAACGGGCGAATCCGTGCCGAGAAAAGCGGAGCCGGGGCAAGATGTGATGGCCGGATTTATGAATCAGAACGGCGTGCTTCATATTGAAACCTCTAAAGGATATGAAGACTCTGCCGTGTCAAAAATATTGGATCTGGTCGAAAATGCGGCCGGACGTAAAGCGAAAACGGAAAACTTTATTACGAAGTTTGCAAAGTATTATACACCGGCCGTTGTCATTGTTGCGGTGCTTCTCGCCTTTTTACCACCGCTTCTCGTGCCTTCAGCCGCGCTATCCGACTGGGTGTACCGCGCGCTGATTTTCCTTGTGATTTCTTGTCCGTGCGCACTCGTCGTCTCCATTCCGCTCGGGTTTTTCGGCGGTATCGGAGCTGCGTCTAAAGCAGGGGTGCTCGTGAAAGGCAGCAACTATTTAGAAGCGCTCAATCAGGTGGCATACGCCGTGTTTGATAAAACGGGAACCTTAACGAAAGGCAATTTCGCCGTTACTGATATCAAACCGGCGGCGGGGTTTACAAAAGACAGCCTGCTTCATGCGGCCGCGCTTGCGGAAGTCCATTCCAATCATCCGATTGCTTCTTCCATCCGTGAAGCTTACAATCAACCGCTCGCGGCAGACGAGATTGAAGAATATGAAGAAATACCCGGACACGGCATTCGGGTGAAAATCGGCAGATCAACGATTTTGGCCGGAAATCAAAAACTGATGGCAAAAGAACAAATCGCTTCGGGCACAGCTGAAAACAACGGAACCGTCGTCTATGTCGCCGTTGATCAGCGGTATGCGGGGGCGATCGTGATCGCCGACGAAATCAAAGAGGACGCCAAACAGGCCATTGCCAATTTAAAAGCGCTCGGCGTGAAGCGGACAGTGATGCTGACGGGTGATTCAAAGCAGACCGGAGAAGCTGTCGGCCGAGAGCTCGGTATTGATGACGTGTACACAGAGCTTTTGCCGGGTGACAAGGTAGACCGCGTCGAAGAACTTGAAGCGGCGCTTGCACCGAATGAAAAACTGATGTTTGTCGGCGACGGGATTAATGATACGCCTGTGCTTGCCAGAGCTGACATCGGAGCTGCCATGGGGGCTCTCGGCTCTGATGCCGCCGTCGAAGCGGCCGATGTCGTCCTGATGACAGACCAGCCGTCAAAAGCATCCGAAGCGATCCGGATTGCACGCCGCACACGCCGGATCGTCTGGCAGAACATCGGATTTGCTTTAGGCGTAAAAATCATTTTTCTCCTGCTTGGCGCATTCGGATTTGCCACCATGTGGGAAGCGGTCTTTTCAGATGTAGGCGTCACGCTGATCGCTGTTGCCAACGCGATGCGCGTCATGAGAGTGAAAACGGAATAATTGTCAAAGATAATTCGTTTTTCAGGGTTTTCTTAAACAAGGTTGTCTTGGTAAAATAGAGAAGCGGGCCATCCGGCATCCGCTTCTTTTTTATTTTAAAACAATGAGGTGTCTGAGTGAAAAAGAAACAATCGTCTGCGAAATTTGCGGTGATACTGACGTTAATCGTTGTCGTTTTATTTGCGGCCATCGTAATTATTAACAACCAAACGGAAAAAGCGGGCGAAACAGTCGCCGAACAGCCTTCCATTAAAGGACAGCCCGTGCTCGGCAAAGACAGCGCGCCTGTTACGGTAGTTGAATTCGGAGATTACAAATGTCCGTCATGCAAAGTATTTAACAGCGATATCTTTCCGAAAATCAAAAAAGATTTTATCGATAAAGGCGACGTGAAATTTTCATTTGTGAACGTCATGTACCACGGAAGCGGCTCGCGTCTGGCGGCTCTTGCTTCAGAAGAGGTGTGGAAAGAAGACCCGGCATCATTCTGGGCTTTCCATGAAAAGCTGTTTGAACAGCAGCCGTCAAGCGAACAGGAATGGGTCACGCCTGCATTGCTTGAAAAAACGGTCAAAAGCACCGCGAAAAAGGTTGATCCTGACAAGCTGAAGGAAAACCTTGATAAAGAAACCTTTGCAAAAGAGCTGAAAGCTGACACTGACCTGAATGATAAATTAAACATTACGGCGACACCGACGATTTATGTAAATGACAAGGTGATTAATGACTTCTCTAAATATGATGAGATTTCAAAAACGATTAAGAAAGAGCTGAAAAATGAAAAATAGAATCGTGTTTTTATATGCTTCTTGGGTGATAGCTCTTGCTGCCATGCTCGTCAGCCTTTATTTCAGCGAGATCAGAAAATTCATACCGTGCGAGCTGTGCTGGTATCAAAGAATTCTCATGTACCCGCTTGTCCTGATTTTAGGAATCGCCACCTTCCAGGGTGACACGCGCGTAAAAAAATATGTGCTGCCGATGGCCGTCATCGGCGCGTTTATATCGATCATGCATTACCTTGAGCAGAAGGTGCCCGGTTTCAGCGGCATCAAGCCGTGTGTCTACGGCGTGCCTTGCTCATCTGAATATATTAACTGGTTCGGTTTCATTACCATTCCTTTCCTGGCATTGACGGCATTTATTCTCATTATTATCTGCATGTGTTTTGTCAAAACGGAACGCACGGCAAAATAAAGAGCCTGCTCCATAGGAGCGGCTCTTTTTCTATTATTTGTACCAAGCTTTGTTTGTCTCAATCTGTCTGTTATGGGAGCTGTCCCAAATATCCACGGAATAGGCATAATCATAATTCATGACGCAGCGGATGCCGCTGCCTTGGGCGTCATGGTGAAGTCCGAAGTTATGGGAAAACTCGTGCTGTGCCGCTTTCGCCGTGTTGGCCGTTCCTTGATCAAGGTTCACGCTGAAAGCAGGGCCGCTCGGTTTGCCGTTATATACATACGCGATACCGCCGGCGTCAAAACTTGATTTTGCGGTAAAACCGACGACAAAATGATAATTTTGATTTCTGAAGCTGCCTTGGAGATTCGATAAAATCTGAGAACTGTTTGAGCCGGAGGAATTCCAAGCCTGCACGGCCTGTACGACGAAATCAATGTTGTGATCACGGTTAAAAGCGACATCCGCCTGCTCCACGATCTGGACGATTCGCGTTTGCCAGTCGCTGTATTTGGCGCGGTATTCAGCGTCCGCCACCGCCAGCACTCTGACCTTCTGGCTGCCCGTACTGGCTTTAGTTGAGGCTTTATCCTGACTGACATTGGCATTAAATCGTTTCGTGCCGACCTGCTTGCCGTTTTCATCCAGAATTTTTGTGTCAACCGTCTGTTCAACTTGGACCGGGCCCTTCAGATCTTTAAAATGATCGGCTTTCGGAAGCGGGTCCGTATACACCGTTTTCGCCGGCTCCGCATGAGTGTGCGAATGTGTATGGCTTTCGGCTGACGGCAGGCCGGGAATTAATCCGGCGGCCAATAAAACAGGAAAAACAAGTGAACTGATTTTCATCTCATAACCCCCTTTTTGTTAGAGAAAGTATTCAATGAAACTTCTAATAAACCTTCCATTAAAGTATAAAATAGGAAAATACTCTCGCTCTCAGCCGTTGCGGGTGAGGTTGTCCCGGATTAGGAATCAGAATCTTTCAAAAATAAGGTTGATTTTAAGAGAAAGCGATTATAAAATCTAATGGTCGTCAGAAAATTTAACAAATAAAAAGGAGCATATGGAATGGCCTGGGAGCTGCTTAGTGTAATCGGCATCATTGCGTTTGCGGTCAGCGGAGCGATTGTTGCGATGGAAGAGGAGTATGATATTTTAGGCGTGTATATTTTGGGGATTGTAACGGCGTTCGGCGGAGGAGCCATCCGAAATCTGCTGATCGGTGTTCCGGTCTCCGCCTTGTGGGAGCAAGGCGCGTTTTTTCAAATCGCTCTCGCATCAGTTACGATTGTCTTTTTGTTTCCGAAGCTGCTGTTAAGGCATTGGAGTAAATGGGGCAACCTATCCGATGCCATCGGGCTTTCGGCGTTTGCCATCCAAGGCGCTTTATATGCCGTGAAAATGGGCCATCCGCTCAGTGCGGTGATTGCGGCAGCGGTCCTGACCGGCAGCGGGGGCGGCATCATACGGGATCTTCTTGCCGGACGAAAGCCGCTTGTGCTGAAAGCGGAAATTTACGCGGTCTGGGCCGCGCTCGGAGGGTTAATCGTGGGCCTCGGCTGGGCCGGGGATGCCGCCGGTTTGTATGTGCTGTTTCTTGTGCTTGTGGCATGCCGCATCTGCAGTTATGTGTTCAGGTGGCGCCTGCCGAATCGTTCCTATCATATAGATCAGTAAAAAAACCGATTTCACAAAAGAAATCGGTTTTTTTTCATAACGGCTTCTGATAAAAAAAGACGCCCGATATGATAAGAAAAAGGGTATTTGACCATAATGCTGAATAATATGTTTGTGTAAAGAAAGCCGGATTTGTCAGCTTGATGTCGGAGGTGCCGCTGATGGCAAAACGTGATAAAGAGTGGAAAGAAGAGCAGGAAAGAATCAATTTTGTCATGAAGGAACTGGAACAGAAACAAACTCATCTTGAAGCCTCATCGGGCGGATTGAAGCAGGATATTGTGGGCTTGAGAAAAACGTTTTGGGATGATGTCACCGTGAATATGGATGACGCCCATGAAGCGGCTGAGACATTTTCAAGCATTAAACAGCAGGCGGAAATGCTTTCAGAACGTGAACGGACGCATCGGCTTCAATACCGGCAGCTTCAAAAAATCCAAAAGCTGAAAACCTCTCCTTACTTCGGCCGTGTCGATTTTACGGAAAAAGGGGAGTCCGCTTCCGAGCGGATTTATATCGGGCTGACTTCTTTGATGGATGAAAACAACGAGCAATTTCTTATTTATGATTGGCGCGCGCCCATCTCATCTCTTTACTATCAATATTCTCCGGGAAAAGCCCGCTATGAAGTTCCCGAAGAAACGATAGAGGGAGACATCACACTGAAGCGGCAGTTTATCATTAAAAACGGGACGCTTAAAGCGATGTTTAACACGGATATGACGATTGGTGACGAAATGCTGCAAGAGGTGCTGAGCGGCCATTCCGGACAGCATATGAAAAACATCGTGTCAACCATCCAAAAAGAACAGAACGAAATCATCCGGGATGAAAAAAGCAAATATCTCATTGTTCAGGGAGCCGCCGGAAGCGGGAAAACATCCGCGGCGCTTCAGCGGGCCGCTTACTTGCTGTACCGCGGTCGCGGGGTGCTTGATGCCCGTCAGATTGTATTGTTTTCCCCGAACATTTTGTTCAACAGTTATGTGTCCGCCGTATTGCCGGAATTGGGAGAAGAGAATATGGAGCAGGCCACCTTTCAGGAATATATCATCCGCCGGCTCGGACGAAAGTTTGATTGTGAAAGCCCGTACGAGCAGCTTGAATTTTGCCTGACTGAACAAAACCAGGACGCACTTTCCGTAAGGCTTGCAGCCATTGCTTACAAAGCGTCATCAGCTTTCCAGGCCATGATTGACCGCTATGCCGGCTCGCTTTCCGGCTCGGGCCTGATGTGTAAACAGATCAGCTTCCGGGGAGACATCCTGATTTCAAAAGAGCGGATTGAAGACTATTTTTATTCGCTTGATCAGCAGCTGCCGATTCCGAACAGAGCGGAGCTGACAGCGGAATGGCTTCTCGCGGAAATCAGAGCTCTCGAAAAAAAGGAGCGTAAGAAGGAATGGGTCTTGCAGGAGAGCGAGCTGCTTGATAAGGAAGACTATGCTGAGGTTTATCAAACACTCAAGAAGCAGGCGGCAGATGATGAACCTGCATTTGACGACCATCAGCGCGAACAGCGGCTGCTTGGCGCCATTATTGTCGGCAAAGCCTTTAAACCGATTAAGCAGGCCGTCAGACAGCTCGGCTTTCTCGATATAAAACGGATGTATCTCGGGCTGTTTTCAGACTGGGGAGCTGATGAAAAGCCCGATCATTGGGAGAGCATCGGCGCTTTGACCAGAAACGCATTTGCAGAACGGTCACTTCCGTATGAAGATGCCGCTCCGTATCTGTATTTGCAGGATCTGTTAGAAGGAAAAAGAAAAAACACACAAATGAAGCACGTCTTTATTGATGAAGCGCAGGATTATTCCCCATTTCAGCTCACGTATATTCAAAGCATCTTCCCAGCTGCAAAGATGACGGTGCTCGGTGATGTCAGCCAGTCGATTTATGCCCACACCATTACGGGCCCTTCTTCCCTCGCCGGCTGCTTTCGCAATGGTGCAGAAAAGTATGTCAGCCTGAAGCGGACTTACAGATCGACGCGGCAGATTGTTGAATTTACGAAAGCGCTGCTGGCTGACGGCGATGACATTGAGCCTTTTAACCGGAACGGGGAAAAACCGCATGTTTTGCGGACGGATACAGAAAATGCGCGGCGGGAACAATTGGCGGATACAATCCGGGAGCTCAGACAAAAAGGCTGGGAAACGGTCGCCGTCATCTGCAAAACGGCCGCGGAAGCCAAAAAAGTGTTTCAGGCGGTCGGTCCCGGGAGCGGTGTCCGCTTGATCAATAAAGAAAACCAGCCTTTTCAAAAAGGGGTATGCGTCATTCCCGTTTATTTGGCAAAAGGCATTGAGTTTGACGCCGTCATTGCCGCTGACGCCTCTGCTGCCCAGTACAAAAGCGAACATGACCGTAAGCTGTTATATACGGCCTGTACGCGGGCGATGCATCATCTGACCGTATTGTCTCCGGGAGAACCCTCTCCTTTTATAAAAGAAGTGCCTGCCGGCTTATTCGTGTAAGCCCTTTGCCAAGTGCAAAGGGCTTTTTATCATTAGTAATCTTAATCATTGTCATCATGATTATATATTTTACTTACATACAAACTTTCGGTAAAGTTTCAATTAGAATATTATTTTGACAATTCCTATAGAAATAACGTACGTTACGTTTAATTCCTTGTGAGGTGGATATCGTTGCAACTTCAGGTCATGAACAGTCCGTTTAATCAGGAGCAGGCAGAGCTCCTTAACCGCCTTCTGCCGACCTTGACAGAATCACAGAAAATCTGGCTGAGCGGTTATTTGGCTGCTGCCCGGTCCGAATCCGGTGAAACAGCCGCACCCGCTGCTCAGGCTCCAGCAGAAAGCCCGGCAGTCTCAAGAGAAGTGACCGTATTATACGGATCGCAAACGGGAAATGCGGAAGGTCTTGCGAAACAGACGGTAAAGACGCTTGAGGAACGGGGATTCCAGGTCACCGTCGCGTCGATGAACGATTTTAAGCCGAATAATCTGAAAAAAGTAAACAATTTACTGATCGTGGTGAGCACGCACGGAGAAGGCGATCCGCCGGATAACGCGCTGGCCTTTCATGAATTTCTTCACGGCAGACGCGCGCCGAAGCTTGAAGCGCTCCGTTACTCCGTTTTGGCGCTCGGGGACAGCTCGTATGAATTTTTCTGCCAGACCGGCAAAGAGTTTGACGAGCGTCTTCAAGAGCTCGGCGGCACCCAGCTTGCGCCGCGGGTTGATTGCGATCTTGATTATGATGAGCCGTTTTCGGAATGGCTTGACGCCGTCATCGGCGGTTTGAACGAAGGAGCGGGAAATCAAACAGCCGAAGCGCCTGCCGGGACGCCGGCTCTCGGTGAATCCATTTATTCCAGAACGAACCCGTTTCGGGCGGAGGTTCTTGAGAACATCAATCTGAACGGACGCGGTTCGAATAAAGAAACACGCCATCTCGAGCTTTCGCTTGAAGGATCGGGCCTCGCGTATCAGCCCGGAGACAGCCTCGGCATCTATCCGGAAAATGATCCGGCGCTCGTGGATGAGCTGATCAATGAGCTGAAATGGGACCCGAAACAGGAAGTGGCGGTGAATAAACAAGGAGAGCGCCTCCCGCTGAAAGATGCGCTTACTTCTCACTTTGAAATAACCGTCTTAACAAAACCGTTCCTGCAAAAGGCCGCACAGTTTACGGCTGACCAAAAGCTTAGTGAACTTCTGGCCGAAGGAAACGAAGAGCAGTTGAAAGCATACATCAACGGCCGTGATCTGCTTGATCTCGTCCGGGATTTCGGTCCGTGGGAAGCTTCCGCGGAAGACTTTCTTTCCATCCTGCGTAAAATGCCGGCCCGGCTCTATTCGATCGCAAGCAGTTTAGAAGCGAATCCGGAAGAGGTGCATCTGACAATCGGAGCGGTCAGATATGACGCGCACGGCAGAGAACGAAAAGGCGTCTGCAGCATTCTGTGTGCGGAAAGACTCCAGCCGGGAGATACGCTTCCGATTTACATTCAGCACAACCAAAACTTCAAGCTGCCGGAAAATCCGGATACACCGGTCATTATGGTCGGGCCGGGGACAGGCATCGCGCCGTTCCGTTCCTTTATGCAGGAGCGTGAAGAAACCGGAGCTGAAGGGAAAACATGGCTGTTCTTCGGGGATCAGCACTTTGTCACTGATTTTCTGTACCAGACGGAATGGCAAAAATGGCTGCAAAACGGTGTTCTCACAAAAATGGACGTCGCTTTTTCTCGGGATTCGGAGGAAAAGGTATATGTGCAGCACCGCATGAAAGAACAAAGCAAAGAGCTGTATGAATGGCTGCAGCAGGGAGCCGCCGTATACATCTGCGGTGATGAACAGCATATGGCGCATGACGTGCACCAGGCGCTTCTCGATATCATTCAGGAAGAAGGCGGCATGAGCCGTGAAAAAGCGGAAAGCTTCCTGGCAGACATGCAGCAGAAAAAACGCTATCAGCGTGACGTATATTGATTTTGGTTTGAAAGGAGCTTATTTAGCATGGTGAACAACATTTTAAAAGCGCCGGAAGGCCCTCCAAGTGATGTTGAGGAAATTAAAGAAAAAAGCGATTATTTGCGCGGCACATTGAAAGAAGTCATGCTCGACCGGATTTCAGCCGGCATCCCGGACGAAGACAACCGGCTGATGAAGCATCACGGAAGCTACTTGCAGGATGACCGCGATCTCCGTAATGAGCGTCAAAAACAAAAGCTTGAACCGGCTTATCAGTTCATGCTGCGCGTTCGGATGCCAGGCGGCGTGTCAACTCCGGAACAATGGCTTGTCATGGATGAACTGGCGCAAAAATACGGAAACAATACATTGAAGCTGACAACGCGTGAAACGTTCCAAATGCACGGAATTTTAAAATGGAACATGAAAAAAACGATTCAGAAAATCAATGCGGCGCTGCTTGATACCATTGCGGCCTGCGGAGATGTCAACCGAAACGTCATGTGCGCTTCAAATCCGTACCAGTCTGAAATTCATGCGGAAGTATACGAATGGTCGAAGAAATTGAGCGATGACCTTCTTCCGCGCACGAGAGCCTATCATGAAATCTGGCTTGATGAGGAACGTGTGGCGGGCACTCCTGACACGGAAACGGAACCGATGTACGGGCCGCTGTACCTGCCGCGGAAATTCAAAATCGGAATCGCCGTGCCTCCGTCCAATGATATCGATGTCTTTTCTCAAGATCTCGGCTTCATTGCCATCGTGGAGGAAGGCCGTCTTATCGGATTCAACGTGGCAATCGGCGGCGGTATGGGAATGACGCACGGCGATACGGCCACTTATCCGCAGCTTTCAAAAGTCATCGGCTTCTGCAAACCGGAGCAGCTGTATGATGTAGCGGAAAAAACCATTACGATTCAGCGCGATTACGGAAACCGTTCCGTCAGAAAGAATGCCAGATTCAAGTACACCGTTGACCGTCTCGGGCTGGAAAACGTAAAAGCCGAGCTGGAAAACCGCCTCGGCTGGCAGTTGGATGAAGCGAAACCTTATCATTTTGACCATAACGGCGACCGTTACGGATGGGTGAAGGGTGTAAAAGGGAAATGGCACTTTACAATGTTTATCGAAGGCGGCCGCGTCACGGACTATGAGAATTACAAGCTGATGACGGGATTGCGTGAAATCGCCAAAGTCCATACGGGAGATTTCCGTCTCACTTCTAATCAAAACCTGATTATCGGCAATGTCTCGAGCCAGAAAAAGAAACAAATCAGCGCATTAATCGAACAATACGGTCTGACAGACGGCCGGCAGCATTCCGCCCTCCGCCGCAGTTCAATGGCTTGCGTCGCGCTTCCGACATGCGGGCTCGCCATGGCCGAAGCCGAGCGCTATCTGCCGAAATTGATTGATAAGATTGAAGACATTGTTGACGAAAACGGGCTGCGGGATGAAGAAATCACCATCCGTATGACCGGATGCCCGAATGGCTGCGCCCGCCATGCGCTTGGCGAAATCGGATTTATCGGAAAGGCGCCCGGAAAATATAATATGTATTTAGGAGCGGCGTTTGACGGCAGCCGTTTGAGCAAAATGTACCGGGAAAATATCGGTGAAGAGGAAATTCTGAGTGAGCTTCGCACCATTCTCCCGCGCTACGCGAAAGAGCGTGAGGAAGGCGAACACTTCGGGGATTTCGTCATCCGCGCCGGCATCATTAAAGCGACGACAGACGGCACGAATTTTCACGAATAAGATGAGCACTTAAAACCAAGGATAGAGACACACTGACGGTGCGTTCTCTATCCTTTACTAAGCAGCATAAACGCTGCACCGCGTCATGAAACAGATGACGCAGCTTGCGAAAAAGCCTGTTTTCAGAGAAAACAGGCTTTTTCTTTTTCCGGAAAAAATGTAGCTGAAGGCAAAAAAAGTTCGCCGTGAGCACGTTATGAGAAATTTTAAATAAAAACGGGTAAAATAAAAGAAGAATGGTTGCGTACGGAAAATATATTGAATCTGCCCGATCATCGGCTCCGGCCTTTGGCAAAGGCAGAGAACAGGCAATAATGATATGATGCAGCAGATGAAGGAGGTCATGCTTTGGACATATTTTTAGTCGTACTCGTACTTTTAACCATCATCGCGATCTCAAATATCGTAAATCGGTTTGTCCCCTTTATCCCGGTGCCTCTGATTCAGGTGGCGCTCGGTATCATTGCGGCGTCATTTCCGCAGGGGCTTCATTTTGAACTGAATACCGAATTGTTTTTTGTTTTGTTTATCGCTCCGCTGCTTTTTAACGATGGAAAACGGACGCCGCGTGCGGAACTTTGGAATTTAAGGGCGCCGATTCTGCTGCTTGCGCTCGGGCTTGTGTTTGCCACGGTGATTGTCGGCGGTTACACGATTCATTGGATGATTCCGAGCATTCCGCTGGCTGCCGCGTTCGGGCTGGCGGCGATACTGTCACCGACTGACGTTGTCGCGGTCAGCGCGCTGTCAGGGCGAGTGAAGATGCCAAAAGGCATTCTGCGTCTCCTTGAAGGAGAAGGACTGATGAATGACGCATCCGGCCTGGTCGCTTTTAAATTTGCGATTGCGGCTGCCGTGACGGGCGCATTTTCGCTGGCGCAGGCCGCCTTCAGTTTCGTTCTGATTTCAGCCGGAGGTTTACTCAGCGGTGTCGTCATTTCTTTTTTGATTATCCGTTTCCGGCTGTTTTTGCGCCGCCTCGGCATGCAGGATGTCACGATGCATATGCTGATTCAAATTCTGACACCGTTCGTCATCTATCTCGCTGCTGAAGAAATCGGCGTTTCCGGCATTTTAGCGGTTGTGGCCGGCGGCATCACGCATGCGGTGGAGCAGGACCGTCTTGAATCAACGATGGTCAAACTGCAAATCGTCTCTTCAAGTACGTGGAATATTATTTTGTTCATTCTGAACGGTCTTGTTTTCGTTATTTTAGGTGCGCAAATACCGGATGTGGTTTCTGTCATCTTTAATGATACCGCGTTTAACAATATGATGGTCATCGGGTACATTATCGTCATTACGCTGACGTTAATGATTCTCAGGTTTTTGTGGGTGCTGTTTTTTTGGAACGGCAAGTGGTTTTTTAACAAGGATCAGAGCATTTATAAACCCGGCCTGCGCTCGACCCTGCTGATTTCGGTTTCAGGCGTCAGGGGAGCGGTCACGCTTGCGGGTTCCTTTTCCATTCCGTACGTGCTCTCTGACGGCTCGCCGTTTCCTGAACGGAATTTGATTCTCTTTTTAGCCGCGGGCGTTATTATGTGCACATTGGTGCTGGCGACAATCGTACTGCCGATTTTGACAGATAAGCCGGAAGACAATGTGAAAGAGAAGAAAGTCAAATTGCTGACAGCGAGACGGAAGCTGATAAAAGCTGCCTTAACCGCCATTAAAGAAAATATGAATGAGACAAACAAAACGGCTTCTTTTGCGGTCATTGCCGAATACAATGAGAAAATGAAAAATCTCAGGTTTCAGCAGTTCACCGTCAAAAACCGCACGAAAAAAGATGAGCGGAAAGTCCGCGCCCAAGGGATACAGGCTGAACAGGAAGAATTGCTGCGGCTGATTGAGCGGGGCGACATACCGGAAGAAACGGCTGACAGCCTTCAGGAACGGTTTGATGAACTGGAAGTGCTGTATACGAATCCGTTTAAAGTCGGCTTATCTAAGAAAAAGCTGAAACGCCTGATGTACTGGATCTTTTTCGGTGAACAAAAAAAGCCGGAAATGTCGATTTTAAATGAAGAAGGCCTCATCCGCACCACAAGGGTTAAAACGGCAAAAGCGGCCATTGAAAGCCTGAAAAAACACATGACTGAAGAAAATAAAGATGTGACGCTTGCCGTCATTTCCTTTTACAATCACTTGATTTTCAGGCTGGGGCACTCGTATCACGAACAGAGTCCGAGCCGCCGTTTTGAAAATCAAAAACTTGAAATCAAACTGCGGGCCGTGCAGGCCATCCGCAACGAAATCCAAACATTATTCGAAGAGCGGGAAATTTCCCGCGATATGTCACATGAGCTTCGCCAATACATCAATGATGTGGAAGCGGCCATGCTTGACGGAGGTGAATAAAAAAAGTCCGGCATCTGTCGCCGGACTTTTTTTGATTACGGACGATGGAATTCGACGTGATCGCCGTCGCGGTCAAACCAGCCTCTGAAGGCCCAGTTGATCCAGCCGCCATCACCTTTATTGGTGAAGCTTCCGTCTTCAAACACCCAAATGCCGTACGTGATGCCGTCATAAACGGCGGAACCGTAAAACTGAACGCCGTTAAAATGATCTTCATATTCCTGGCTTAAATTAAACACCATGACGTTATATTTTTGTCCGGAAGCGTAGAATGAAGATTCCATTAAGTTTTTGACGAAGCCGTCACGGTTTTGCGCCGACTTAATCGCGTCAGCAATCGAATTGCCGATGCCGAGCAGGTCAACGTCAATGTTTAATCCGACATCTTTTGCTGAGACATCTGATGATTGCTGTGCCATGTTTTGAGGGACCGGGGTTTCTTTTGCGGATACAAAGGACAGAGGAGTCAGAGACAAAGCGGCGCCAAGGGCAACGGTCATCGGGATACGCATACGTTTCATATGATTTCCTCCTTCAATTGTGTGGTGGCTACAGTAGCGATTTACCCGGACAGTTACCCGGTTAACCGGAATTTTTGAAAAATAGGAAAATAATAACGGCAGTGGTGCTTGGGCACTAAAGATGGTTTTTGTGATAACGATGAGCGTATAATTGGTTTCTTACGGCGGAAATGTGAGATAATAATAACCGTTTACATAATGACTAGAAAGGATGGTTCAACGTGGCAAAAAGCTTAAAAGATACTGTAAAGCTTCATAATGGCGTTGAAATGCCGTGGTTCGGCCTTGGCGTATTTAAGGTGGAAAACGGAAGCGTAGCGGCGGACTCTGTCGAAGCGGCAATCAGAAATGGCTACCGCAGCATTGATACGGCGGCAATTTATAAAAATGAAGAGGGCGTCGGCGAAGGCATCAGAGCTGCGGGCGTTGCCAGAGAAGAGCTGTTCATCACGTCAAAAGTGTGGAATGAAGATCAAGGATACGAAACGACACTTGACGCGTTTGAGAAAAGCCTTGAGCGCCTCGGCCTCGATTACCTTGACCTATACCTGATTCATTGGCCGGGCAAGGATAAATATAAAGACACATGGCGTGCTCTTGAAAAGCTGTACAAAGACGGCAAAATCCGCGCGATCGGCGTCAGCAACTTCCAAGTGCATCACTTAGAAGAACTGCTGAAAGATGCTGAGATCAAGCCGATGGTCAACCAGATAGAATTCCACCCGCGCCTGACTCAAAAAGAAGTAAGAGATTTCTGCAAAGCGCAGGGCATTCAAGTGGAAGCATGGTCTCCATTGATGCAGGGACAGCTCTTGGATAACGAAGTGCTGTCACAGATTGCGGAAAAACATAACAAATCGGTCGCTCAAGTGATTTTGCGCTGGGATCTTCAAAACGAAGTCGTTACCATTCCGAAATCCATTAAAGAGCACCGCATCATAGAAAATGCCGATATTTTTGATTTCGAACTGTCACAGGAAGAAATGGAAAAGATCAGCGCCTTGAACAAAGATGAGCGTGTCGGCCCGAACCCGGACGAGCTTCTGTTCTAAGAAAAAAACAGCCCTTTGCGGGGCTGTTTTTCTTTACATAAATGTCTGTGTCTGCCGTTTTACGCTGAATCTGTATGCGGCTATTAATAAGAGGGCGGCGGCGAAGGCTCCCAAAATGATGATGTTCAGCGTCAGGCTTTGGAGCGTGCGGCCGTGCTGCAATTGATCCACCGTATCAAGCACCCAGCGCTGGGGCAGAAATTCGGCGATTGTCTGCACTGTTTTCGGCATAATATTGCCCGGAAAAAAGCAGCCGGCGAGCAAGCATGTCGGCACGACGATCAAATTCAAAAGCGCCGATGCCGAAGCGCTGCTGTTGGAAAAACCGACGGCAATAAAGGCGATCCCGATTGCGCTTAATGCAAACAGCATCATCAGAACGAACAGCTGCCACAGCGGGAATGACGGATGAATATGAAAAGCGGCGCCCATAAAGAGAACTGCGAATAGAATTTGGACGGCCATGATAATGATATTCACTGCCGCGTTTGCCAATACATACTGCTTTGACGTGATCGGCGTTGACAGAAGTCTGTAATACGTTCTGTTTTCTCTTTCTTTAATCATCAGTTCCGTCAGGTTGCCGGCGGAATAGAGCATAATGATAATGAGATACCCGATGACTGAGTAAGTCATCTCTTTATGATTCGAAGTATCTTGTAAAACAGCAGACTCCGTTTGAATCGGAGAATGCTTGAAATCGGCGTACATCGCCTGAAAGGCTTTCTCATCTCCGCCGGAAGATTTGCCGATTGAGGCGGCGCTGTTTATATAATTGTACAGATAAGAGCTGACATATCCGGTGACCTGGGCGCCTTTCAGCGAGGTCATGCCGATGTGAGCCGGTTTTCCGTCTTTTACGCTTTGGGAAAAGCCTTTTTCAAACGTAACCAGCGCTTCCATTTTTCCCGATGCGATCTTGGATGAGGCGGACGCAGCCGTTTCCTCCGAAACTTTCACATGATCCAGTCCTTTTAAAAACGTGACCGTATCCTGTGCCACTTCTCCGCCGTCTTGATTGAGAATGCCGATATTGAGCGTTTCGGCTCCGCCGTTGGCATTGGACATGAAGGAGAGAAAGACGCCGATCAGCGGAGCCCCGATATAAAGAATGAGCTGTTTTTTGCTTTTTGTGATTCCTTTGAGCGTGTGTATAAACAGCCACCAGAAGTTTTTCATTTTACAGTCCCTCCCGTCTTTGAAACGTAACCGCGGCAATCAGCAAAAAGAGCGCTGCTAATGCTGTGTTTAAACCAATTGCGGGCCAGGCGGCCGATACGTCATTTGCGTATATGATGTTGTTAATCGCCTTATTGATCCAGGATAAGGGCGACAGGGCGGAAATTCCTCCGCCTTCATATTTATAATAGGCGCCGCCGATAATGGCCATCACTTGAACGATGATGACGGTGATTAATCTGGCGCTTTCTGGTTTTTTGGTCAAATAGCTCAGGCTGAGCCCGAAGCTGACGGCCAAAAGAATTTCAGAGGCGAGAATCAAAAGCACAAGTCCCATGTGGCTGCCCCAATCGGCTTTTAAAATAAATTTGCTGAAGGCGACAACGGCAAGGATTGTCAAAACGTTCACAGCCATAATGCCGAGCATCTTTCCGAGAAAGATATCGCTTCTCCGGAGCGGAGCGGCAATCAGTCGATCGGCTGTGTGACGTATTCTTTCCCCGCGGAACAAGGTGCTTGCAAAAATCGAGGCGTACAGCCCGATCATTGTCGTCATGGACACCGCGTAAAAATCTTTCGCTTTCGGTTCCTTCGCTTTGTTTAAAGACGTCTGCTTCATATAATCGCTTTTTATTTGTCCGGCGGAAGGTGCCTTATGCGCCTTGTATGCGGCGGCGCCTGCTTTGTATTGGTTGGTGAAAGCGGTCAGCATGCCTTCGACGATCGTGCCGTTCAGGCCGCTCCGGTCATTTGTATAAACTTGAAAACCGCTGTTTTTGACAGTGACGAAAGCATCCGCCTGATTTTCACGAACGTCGTTTTTGCCTTTTGCCTCCGTGTCCGCTTTGTGAAAATAGACATGCTCTTTTTTTGATGCTTTCATAAACTCAGTAAAATGATGAGAAAGCGGTCCGTTTGACTGGTCCGTATATTCGACCTTGATGTGTCCGACCGTCACCTCTGAATCAAAGGCGTTTGATAATGCCGCAGAGAGAATCATCATAAAGACGATCGGAAAAGCAAGCATGAAAATAAAGGTCCGTCTGTCACGGAAACTGATTTTGATTTCTTTCCCGGCGATGTGCAGAATATTCATTTGCAATCCTCCTTTCAGTTGAGTCAGTCGCGCAGGCTTCTGCCTGTCAGAGTGAGAAATACCGTTTCTAAGTCAGGGGCCTGTTCCTGTAAAGAGCGGATTTCAATTCCTTTGTCCATGAAGTACCGGATCAGGCGGTTTAAATTGTTGACCCCTGTGTCAGAGCTGATTTTCACGCTGTTTTCTTCGAGTGCGGCGGCTCTGACGCCGGGAAGATCCTGAATATCGCCGAGGCTGATACCGTTTCCGGATGACAGCTCAATCACGACGTCCTTTGTGTCGGTAATGATGGAAGTCAGCTGTTCCTTTGTGCCTTCTGCGATGACTTTCCCGTGGTCAATGATGGCGATGCGTGTGCATATTTCTTCAACTTCCTCCATGTAGTGGCTCGTGTAGATGATCGTACAGCCCATTTCATTCAGCTTTTTCACTGATTGCAGAATATAATTTCTTGATTGCGGGTCAATGCCGACCGTCGGTTCATCCATGATGATCAATTTCGGCCGGTGGGCAAGGGCGCAGGCAATATTGAGCCTGCGTTTCATTCCGCCGGAAAAATGCTTCGGCAGATATTTATGTTTATCGCTCAAGCCGACGAATGTCAGGGCTTCCTCGACCCGTTCTTTCAAAACTGCTCCTCTCAGCCCGTACAGCCCGGCGAAGAACTTCACATTTTCATAGGCGTTTAATTCTTCGTAAATGGCGAGATCCTGCGGGACGATGCCGATATTCATTTTCACGGCTTTGCTGTGTTTGAAAATATCTTTTCCGAGAAACAGAATGTCTCCGTCAGAAGGTTTTAAAAGGCCTGAGATCATGTTGATGGCCGTGCTTTTTCCGGCTCCGTTTGCGCCGAGAAACCCGAAAATCTCACCTTCTTTTACAGCAAGCGACATTTGGTCAACGGCGGCATAATCGCCGAATTTCTTACTCAGCTGTTTGAGCTCCAAAATGTTCATGTTTCCACCTCTATGTCTTATGATGTTCTAATTATAAAAAAAAGAATGAACGGCCGTTAGTGCAGCTGTTCATTCCTTTGACATGAGAATCCTCATATTTTTCACATGAAAACATTCACTTATTCAATAGGCAGTAATGTCGTGACGGAAAAACCCGCCGTGCCGTCAAAAATAACGGTTCCGTGCAGGGCGGCGGCCCGTTCTTCCATACCGAGCATGCCGAGGCCTTTTTTAAAGCGGACAGCGCCGTTTCCGTTATCTTTGACTTCCGCTTTCACGGCTTTGTTCAGCACATGGATATCAATGAAAATCTGCGTGGCATCGGCGTATTTCATTGCATTGGTCAAGGCTTCGGTTACGTTTTCCTGAATGACTCTCCAATGCATTTGCGTCAGCCTGTCCAAATCGCCTTGATGCGTAAACGGAACCGGCATCCCGTTTTTGGCCGAAAATTCATCAATAAACGTTCTTAATCTGTGAATGCCCATTTGTTCAGCGGGCGGTTTCATATTTTTCAGTGTTATGCGGATATCCTCTATGCCTTCTTTGGAAATGGTAATGGCGTTTTGGAGCAGTTCAGCCGCTTTGTCCGGATGGGAGCCGAGCATCCGTTTCGCCGCTTCCATCTGAATGAGCGCGCCGGTCATGGAATGGCCGATTTTGTCATGGATGGCTTGGGACAATCTGTTTCTTTCTTCGAGTTTGCCGGTATACTCCGATTGTTTGATATATTCTGTGCTGCTGTGCAGCTGTTTCGTCAGTTTTTCAATGCTTGAGCGCATGCTGTCTGACTGCTCTTCATATTTTTTCAGCCGATTGCTGGACCGGGCGGCCAAAACGAATATCGCCAAGCAGAACAAGGTCGTGACGATATAAGTCGGAAGGTCGCCGTACGGGATAAATAAAAACGGCAAAAACACGAGCAGGCAGAACACATAGCGGTGAACCGGATATTCGGCAAGAACGGCAAAAATGGCGGGCGGCAAAAGAAATAGAACGCCGGATGGCCTAAGGCGGAAAGCCAAGCAGTCAATGCAAGCGAAAGCAGGGTGATCCCGCGCCTCCAAGCGGGCGGCCTGATCATGCAGACCGCAATGCCCAAAGACAGATAAAGCAGCAGAAACAAGACGGCGTACGGCGTGTAAGGGCGGTCTGCCGATACGAACAAAAAAGCCGTATAACAAATGGCGATCAGTCTGCTCATCAGCATCCAAAAATCCATACCGTTCAACGTCCGTTATCCACCTTCCCGGTGATATAATAAATCGCGATCTGCGTTCTGTGCTCAAGCCCTGTTTTCCCTAAAATAGATGAAATATAATTGGCCGTCGTTCCTTCAGAAATGAAAAGCTGTTTTGAAATTTCCCTGTTCGACAGTCCTTTCGCAATAAGCGACATGATGCTGAGCTCTCTTTCAGTAAACTGGCTTTCATCAATCTGATGCGCGGCTTCGGCCGGCCGGAAAAGGCTGTCTTTTATTTTATCCAGCACGGTGTCCTGAAGAATGCTGTGCCCGTTGAAGACGCTTTTGATCGCATCGCGTATCCGTTCCGGTTCGGTATTTTTTAATAAATATCCTTTCGCGCCGTTTTTAATCGCTTCTAAAATATACTCATCGTCGTCAAATGTCGTCAGGATCATCGGCTTCGTATCCGTTTCCTCCGCGATCCGTTTTGCGGCTTCGACGCCGTTCATCACCGGCATGCGGACGTCCAACAAGGCGATATCGACGGGATTGTGTTTACAATACTCTGCCGCCTCCAGGCCATTTTCCAACGTTGCCGATACAGTAAATTCCTCATATGTATGCAAAATGATTTTCATTCCTTCTCTGATGAAAGAATTATCATCCGCGATAATGACATTAATCTTCATGGCCGCACCCTTTGTGTGTTTTTTGTTTCATTATATACCATCCGATTTTAAATCAAAAAGCCTCCCGGCGAAAGGTGCGCGGAAGGCGGATCGGTCAAGCGGGTTTTTTCAATTGGATGAAAAACAGCATCAGGAAAGAAATGATCACAATACAGATCACCCACACCCAGGCGAGTGTTTCATTGCCGGAATCCATCGCGACGTAAATCGCTGTCGGCAGCGTTTGGGTGACGCCGGGAATATTTCCCGCAAACATTAAAGTCGCCCCGAATTCACCTAGCGCCCTTGCAATACTGAGAATGCTTCCGGTCAAGAGGGAGGGAAAGGCAAGCGGGACGGAAATACGGGTGAACACCTGCCATCTGCCGGCTCCGTCTACTTTCGCCGCTCCCTCGATGTCGGCATCAACCGCGGCGAAGCCCGTTTTAGCGGACTGATACATAAGCGGGAAGGCGACAATGGCCGAAGCGATCACCGCGGCCGACCACGTGAAAATGACGGGCTGGTGAAAAATCCGCTCAATCGCCCGGCCGATAAAGCTGTGTTTTCCGAAAATGATAATGAGAATGAAGCCGACAACGGTAGGCGGAAGAACGAGCGGGAGCATAAACAGGGTCTCCACAGCCGTTTTTCCGGGAAATCGCGCTTTCGCCATCCAGGCGCCGGCAAGCGTCCCGAGAATGATGACGGCGATGCCCGATGCCAAAGCCACCTCAAACGACAGTACGACGGGAGTGAAAAATTCCGAAGCCGTAATGTTACTTGGCAGTAAATCCATATTTCTTAAACACTTTCATCGCTTCATCAGACTGCAGATACTGATAAAACGCTTCTGCTTCTTTACGGTGCTTTGTATCCTTGACGATGCCGAGCGGATACACGATCGGATCGTGCGTTTTCGCCGGCGCTTCATCGGTGATTTTCACCTTTTTCGAAATCAGCGCGTCTGTTTTATAGACAAGCCCGGCATCGACATTTCCGGTTTCAACATAAGAAAGCACCTGGCGAACGTCTTTTGCATAGACGACTTTATCTTTTACCTTGTCCCACAGGGATAATGCCGTCAATGACTGTTTGGCGTATTGTCCGGCCGGAACGGATTCAGGCGTGCCGAGCGCGATTTTTTCCGCGCTGTCTTTTTTCAGGTCATTCAGATGTGTCAGGTGTGCGCTGTTTTTCTCAGGCACGATCATGACGAGATCATTTTTCAAAAGATCCGTGCTGTCCTTTTTATCGATATCTCCGTCATGAACGAGCTTTTCGAATTTATCTTCGGCTGCCGAGAAGAATAAATCAGCTCCCGCACCTTGTGAAATTTGTTTCTGCAATGTGCCTGATGATCCGAAGTTGTCTTGAATGGTTACGTTTGAATGTGATTTTTCGTAGTTGGTCTGGATTTCTTCAAGTGCATCCTGAGCGCTGGCTGCCGCAGAAACGGTCAGCGTGACTTTTTCGTTTTGCCCGCCTTTGGACGATTGTCCGGATGAGCAGCCCGCAGTTGCGAGGAAAACGGCCATAGCCGCAGTTGTGAGTAGTGTCGCTTTCTTTTTCAACATTGTGCACCCCTTATAGCTAAATATCATTAGATCAAACTAATTATAACGCAATTGTACGTAATGGTGCGGTTTTTTTTCAATATCTGAACAGTTATAATAAAAATGGAGCGTGATAATATGACAGAAGCCACTTCCTATACAATAGAAGAAGTTGCGGGCCTTTTGAAGGTCTCAAAACTGACAGTATATGATTTGATAAAAAAAGGACTCATTCCGGCGTACAGGGTCGGAAGACAGATGAGGGTCGATGAAGAGGACTTAAAACAATATAAAACAAACATGAGAATGTCAAAAAAGCCATCCGTATCAGAAGCTGCTGACCCGTCCCGCGGGCGGGAGCCGGAAAAAAGGCAGTCCGTTATCATCAGCGGGCAGGATGTGTCGATGGACCTCCTCAGCAAACAGCTGGAACAAACAATACAGGCGGCCCCGCTCCGCAAGTACAGCGGCAGTTTGAACAGCCTGATCGAGATGTACCGCGGGGCTTGTAACATCGTCAGTCTGCATTTATACGATGGGGAGACGGGGCAGTATAACATCCCGTACGTGAAGCGCATTCTTTCAGGGGAGCCGTTTGCGCTTTTTCATGTCGTGCTGCGGCAGGCCGGATTATATGTGAAAAAGGGCAATCCGCTGAACATTCAGGGCTTTCAGGACTTGAGCCGAAAGGATGTCCGTATCGTCAATCGCGAAAAAGGATCAGGCGCGAGGGTGCTGCTGGATGAACAGCTCAGATCTTTCGGTATTACGCCGTCTGATGTCGCCGGCTACCATGACATTGTCACGGATCATCTGTCAGCGGCTTCACAAGTATCAAGCGGAAAGGCGGATATCGGAGTCGGGTCGCAGCATGCGGCGCATATGGCAGGCACGGACTTTATCCCGGTGATCAGTGAACAGTACGATGTGGTCGTCTTAAAACAAAACCGGGAGCTTGTTCAAAGCGTGCAGGACATCCTCAATTCTGAGGAATTCAAGTCTCAGCTTTCTCAATTATCCGGATATGATACGAAAATGACCGGACGGCTCATATATGAAACATGAAAAATCCCTCCATATAACGGAGGGATTTTTTTATTGCTTGTAAAACCGCAGCAGGTCGCCGTTTAATATTTTATCGGAAAGCATCAGCTCTTGTTCCGCTTTTTCTTTCTCATCGCTGCACGCGCTCATGTCAGAAAGCGGTTCACCCGTTTTACGGCTGTAACACGTATTTTTCGTATAAATATGATCATCCGTGATAAAGCTGCCGTTTCTCAGCACCGCAAACGGGGTCCGCTCTCCGGAAAACAGATCATTGCCGAACTGAATGCTGCCTTTCGTTTCAATGCCGAGCAGGTGAAGCAGCGTCGGTCTTACATCAACCTGTCCCGCGGCGGAAGCAATCGTTTCCGGCGCACGGTCGGTCACCCCGGGAATATGAATGATAAACGGCACGCGCTGAAGCTGAACCGTATCAAACGGAGTGATTTCCTCTTTCCCTAAGAATTCGGCAAGTCCTTGATTATGGGCTTCGGATATACCGTAATGATCTCCCATCAGGACGATCATCGCGTTGTCATACAGTCCTTCTTTTTTCAGCTTCTTGAAAAAGTGTTTCAGGGCCTCATCTTCATAGCGGACCGTCGTCACATAGCGGTTTAATAAATCGCTGCTTGTGTCCGATTCTTCAATGAGCTGATCCTGTTTATCAATTTCAAAAGGAAAATGGTTGGTCAAAGTCAGCAGGCTCGCGTAAAACGGCTGCGGAAGCTTCTTTAATTTTTCCGCTGACTGTTCGAGAAATTCCTTATCCTTCAGGCCCCAGCCTGTTGAATTTTCCTGTGTCACCTTAAATTCATCCGCGTCGAAAAAACGGTCGATTCCGAATGTCCCGTACATCTCATCCCGGTTCCAAAAGGCCTTATGATTGGCATGCAGAACGGCTGAATAGTATTGACGGTCTTTTAACATATGGTACATCGTATTGAACCGGTGGCCGCTTTTTGTAAAAAAAACGGCGCCGCTTGAAGACGGATACAGCGAATTTGCAGTAATGAATTCTGAATCTGAGGTTTTTCCCTGTTCAGTCTGCTGATAAAAATGAGTGAAGTCATAACTTTTTTTCCGCAGTTTATTTAAAAACGGGGTAATCTCCCGCCCGTTGACCCGCTCATCCATTACAAAACGCTGTGTTGATTCGAGCGTAACAAAAATCACATTGCGCCCTTTTGCGAGCCCGAACTTTGATTCGGACGGCCTGCTGTAGTCGGCTTGAGTGTAATTCGCGACCGCGGCAAGGCTGTCTTCGTCGGCAAACGCTTTTGCCGACGAAGACAGCGTCTGCGAAATGGTGTCATACAAATGAAAGTGGAACAGGCCGATTCCTTTTACGAGCGCTTCACGATCAAAAGGGTGCTTGAACAGCTTCGGCTGCTCGGCCTCAGACAGCGCAAGGTTGCACAGCATGAGGCCGGCTGATGCCCACGCATACGCTTTAACGGTACGGGTGCTGGCTTTTCCTTTACCGGCTTTATGTCTTTTACCAAGGTAAAACAAAACCGCAATATCCAAAAATAAAGCGATATAAAGCGGGTGAAACAGCTCTTGGACGCTGCTCCCCATATCGCCCATATTGCTCGCCTGGAACAAAACCGGTATGGTGATAAAATCAATATAAAACCCGTAAAACACCGTATTTGCGATTAAAATCCCCGTCAGCATCACATTCGCCGAAAGCAGAAAGATCCGCTGTTTTTTTTCCGTCAGCAGCAGGGCGATGCCGAACAGCGGCACAATGAAGCTCAGCGGATTAATGAGAAGCAGACATTCCTCAAGAACCGAATTGTTCTGCAGATCAAAACCGAGCTTATAAACGGCATAGGTTTTCATCCACATGAACAGGATGGACAGGCATAAAAACCGATGATTGCTGAAAAAGGTTTTCTTCATATGTATGACTCCTCACCCTAAAAGCGAAAGATGCTTTTTGTTTATGAGATGCGGCCGTGAACCAGTTCGTATAAATAATAGCAGGATACAATTGTTAAGCCGGCCAGCACAAGCTGCTCCGAAAAGCTCCCCGTTCTCATATAAAGGGGAAGACGGAAGCGGATGGCGGACGGAAACAGCAGTTTAATGCCGTTGACGGTCCATGCGTCAAGCACAAGATGACTCGCCATTCCGATCATCAGTCCGGCGGAAATGCTCGGATTCGGAATATAGGTTGCCGTAATGAAAAACATAATAAGCATAAACAGCAGACTGTGTGTAAACGTTCTGTGGCCGAACACCGTGCTTACGATTTTGGACAGAACGGGCAGCGTCCTGCCGATTTTGCTTTTCGTATGGCATATGTCGGGAATCAGCGCCCCGAGGGCACCCGCAGAGGTCATAAGGACCGGATCATACCCGTAATAATACGCAATTGCGGAACAAGAAGCGATGCCTCCCATGATGTGTGTTTTTCCTGTCATTTTTCGCTTCTCCTTTTTATTTTTGCCAGATCCCCTGAATTACAAATATATCAAGAGAATGCATGTTTGATCAACAAACTTTACCTGTTCCGCCAAAAGGAAGGAGGATCGGATACCGCATATTCTGCCGCGGAAAAAGACACATTATAGGTGTACCTATATTTGATAAAGAGGTGATACAGATGGCTTTCTTTAACAAAGAAAAAGGCAAAAACAGCGATAAAAACAAAAACGTCATTCAAGGCGCGCTTGATGACGCCAGTGCAGCTTTGAAAGACGATCCGCTTCAAGAAGCTGTTCAAAAGAAAAAAAACAACCGCTGACCATATAAAACGGGTAGGGCGAATGCTCTATCCGTTTTCCGTCTAATTTTTCCCTTTGACAGATCTTTTTATCTCTGATAACCTCTGAGTAGAATTGAATGATAAAAATCCTCACTCTTTCTCGGTGAGGTAGAGGTTGCGCTTGATGATGAGTCGCACATGCCAGGCTGATAAGGGGCCGCAAAACATGTGTTAAAGGCATCAGCGCCGAAGTGTAAAGAAAGCCGATCCTTCTTTATGCTGGGACTGTATCTGAATAAGTGCAGGACTGCCGCGTGCTTTTTCGCGGAGGGCTATCCGGAGATCAAGGGTGTGTGTTTCTTTAAGCATGGACTTTTGTTCAGGCTTTTTTTGTGTGTAAATATGGTCTCGGGGTCTGGTCCGTACGAATGAACAACCAGGAGGTACAGGAATGGAACAGACGAAAAAATGGGGTTTTTGGTTATTAACGGCATTTGTCGTAGGAAATATGGTAGGCTCGGGCATCTTTTCCCTTCCGAGCACGCTCGCAAAAATCGCGAGCCCGTTCGGCGCTACATCGGCATGGCTTTTAACGGGAGCCGGTGTGTTAATGATCGCGCTTGTCTTTGGTCACTTATCCATCCGCAAGCCTGAGCTGACGGCGGGGCCGCAAAGCTATGCGAGAGCGCTGTTCAGCGATCGGAAAAAAGGGAACGCAGCCGGATTCACGATGGTGTGGGGCTACTGGGTTGCGAGCTGGATCAGCAACGTGGCGATCATCACCAGCCTTGCCGGATATTTAACTTCTTTTTTCCCGATTTTAACGGATAAGCGTGAAATGTTTTCAATCGGCGGTCAGGCGGTTACACTTGGCCAGCTGCTGACGTTTGCCGTATGTACGGTTTTATTGTGGGGCACTCACACGATTCTCGTTTCCAGCATGAACGGTGCGAGTAAATTAAATTTCGTTACGACGTTTTCAAAAGTATTAGGATTTATCTTTTTTATCATTGCAGGTTTGTTTGTGTTTCAAACGTCGTTTTTCGATCATTTTTATTTTCCGGTTCAAACAGGTCCTCACACGGTTGAGGGAATCGGCGGTCAGGTCCACAATGCGGCGATTTCAACATTATGGGCGTTCGTCGGAATTGAATCGGCAGTCATCTTATCCGGGCGCGCCCGTTCGCAGCGCGACGTGAAACGCGCCACCATTACCGGCTTATTGATTGCGCTCTGCATCTATATTATCGTGACATTGATTACGATGGGCGTGCTTCCGCATGGTAAGCTTGTCGGCTCGGAAAAACCGTTTGTTGACGTATTATACGCGATCGTCGGCAATGCGGGAAGCATCATCATGGCGATTTTGGCGATCCTCTGTCTGTTCGGGACAATGCTCGGCTGGATTCTTCTCGGCTCTGAAGTTCCATATCAAGCCGCGAAATCAGGAGACTTTCCCGCCGCTTTTGCAAAAACGAATAAACAGGGAAGCCCGGTTGTGTCGTTAATCGTCACGAATGTGATGTCACAGATCTTTATCTTTTCGGTTATTTCTCGGACAATCAGTGACGCGTTTACGTTTTTAACAACGGCGGCGACACTCGCTTATCTGATTCCGTATCTCGTATCTGCGTTTTACAGCCTGAAGCTCGTGCTGACGGGTGAAACGTATGACGAAATCAAGGGTTCAAGAGTGAAGGACGGTTTCATTGCTATCCTTGCCTGCATCTATTCTTTTTACGTCATTATTACCGGAACGGCCGATTTAACGACCTTTATTCTCGGGATCGGACTGTTTTTCGTCGGTTTGCTGTTATATCCTTTCGTTTCAAAGAAATTTGCAAACAACAGACAATCCGTATAAAAAAAGACATCTCACGTCTGTGGGATGTCTTTTTTTGCGTCAGCGGATTACTTTTTGACGGCGTGTATATAATGAATGGTCTCGAATGCGGTTAAATGGTCAGTGCGCCCGCTGAAAAAAAGGTCATTGATAACCGCTGGAGATAAATGTTCATAAATAAGCAGGCCTGATGAGTCTAACATTTTTTCAATTTCTTTATAGCTGAAACACGACAGCATCGGTTCCCCGCCTGCCGCAGCCATTTTCACCATGTTCTCCACTCTGTTTGACAGTCCTTTTTCTTCAAAAAGCGACTCATCCGCATAATCAAACACGACAGAGCTGCCGGGCGGGACTTCGGCAAATAATTGTGTAAGCAGGCGGGCGAGATGCTTTTTCGTAAGATAATATGAAACACCGAGCAGGCTGAAAAAGGTTTTTCGGCGGGCAAAACCTTCCTGATTCAGACGGCTGAAAGACAGCGGAGCCGTAAAGTCCATCGGCGTAAAATGAAGACGGCTCGGGATATTGCGCTCAAGACGTGTTAATCTGTTTAATTTGTCTTCCTGTGAAGCGCGGAGATCCACTTCAAAGATGTCTGTGCCGTTTGTCACCTCGGGATGCCTGAAACAGAAAGTATCCAGCCCTGCGCCGAGGATGACATATTGTTTAACCCCGAGCTCCACTTCATTCAGGAGCACTTCTTCACAATACGCCGCACGGGCTAACGGTGTAGGAGACAGCTGGACTTGAGTCACCCATTTTAAGATGTCATCCGGTTTGCCTTGAAGCTTCTGCGCCATGTCTTTGCTGAAAAATGATATACCTTGAATCAAATGATCGCTGATGTCCGACAGCTCTTTTTCAGATAAAAGATCTTGTGCCAAGAAATCATCAAATATCACCGGTGTGTCGTATTTACTGTGGTACGCCCTTACGAAAGCCGACAGCAGGGAAGTCATACTCGCCTTATTTTCTCTCATATTAAAGATCCTCCGTTATTTACATCAATCTCCGGCCGGGAGAATCTCATTATACATGTTAATTCAAAAATGTAAATTATAGCACAAATAAATTTTTTTGTCAAGTTTTTGGCGTCATAAAAAGCCGCTGTGACAGCGGCTCCCGGGTTACTTTGTTAAGCTTTTTGTGATGTAGTCGAGCTGGCCTTCGAGTGAGATCGGGTCTGAGAAATAGAAGCCGATCGGATCAATGTGATAGACATGATTTTGCTTGACGGCATCGAGATTCTTCCAGATTGAACTGTCAAGCACGCCTTTGTCGTCACCGCCGGCCTGCCATGGCCCCATAAAGATATAGTCGCCCGCGAAGTCAGGCAGTTTTTCAAGTGAAATGCTGGCGTAGCCCGGCCCTTGATTAATGGCTTTTTCCTTCGTCAGTTTTGTGGCTTTCAGCCCGAGTTTGTCATAAATGATGCTTCCGCCGCGGCCGAAGTCTTTACCGAATACATAGATGTCTTTTCCGTTTGTCTGCATGATGGAGATGGTTTTTGAGCCGACCGCTTTTTGAACTTTTGTTTTAGCGGCAGCGGTTTTCTTATCCCATTCAGCCAGCCATTTATCTGCTTTATCTTCAGTGCCTGTCATTTTCGCAAACTCTTTGAATTGATCAATGTTGCTGAGCTTGTCATATTTAATGGCGATGGTCGGCGCGATTTTTTCCAGTTTTTCAATATCGGCGCCTTGTGTCGTCCAGACAACGATTAAATCAGGCTTTAAGTCAATGATTTTCTCAACGGACGTGCCGTCGCCGATGTTTGTCACACCGTTTGTTTTCCCTTTGTAATAAGGGTTTTTAAATACGTTTTGCGGCGCGCCGACAACATTGATGCCGAGCTGTTTGAAGTCGCCGTAGTAGCCGTCAGCCATGACGACGACACGTTTCGGGTGCTTCGGAATTTTAATATTGCCGTTTTCGGCTTTATAAGTGACGGTTTCTCCTTTTTCAGAAGAGCCTTTCGTGTCTGAAGAATTTCCGCATGCGGCCAAAGCGGCGATGAGCAGCACGGCAATCAGCGCAGCGCCGATTTTCTTGTATGTATGGAACATCTGACATTCCTTCTTTCATAAAAAAATAGTGATAAAGAGAATCATTATCAGTGTGATTATATCACTGCTTTTATAGAGAAGCACGCTCTTTTTGAAGAAAAGCTTTCTTTTATGATATGAAATTAGGTCTATTAAAAGAGAAGATAATAGTGCTATACTGAAACAAGTCATTGATAATCATTATCATTATCATTCTTGTTTTGAGAAAGGAAGAACGAGTGTTGGGTCTATTAAAAAAGAAGCAGACAATGACGGCTCAAGGGGCATCAGGGAGCGAAATTCAGTGGACGGCGCGTTCATTCCGGGCGGCTGTGCTGCTGTGTGCCGGTATTTCGGTTTTATTGATCGGCGCGGCCTTGTCTGTTTCCATAGGAGCTGCCGATATTCATCTGCGGACGGTGTGGGATGCTCTCTTTCACTTTCAGCCGCAAAATACATCTCATCAAATCATACGCGATCTGAGGCTGCCGAGAACTGCCGCCGCCGCGCTCGTCGGGGCTTTTTTAGCTGTGTCCGGGGCGATCATGCAGGGGCTGACGCGGAACCCGCTTGCTGAGCCTTCCATTATGGGCGTGACGTCGGGGTCGGGATTTGCGATCGCTTTGGCATTTGCTTTTTTTCCGGGGCTCTCTGCCGCGGGGCTTGTTTTGTGGTCCTTTATGGGAGCGGGAATCGGGGCGCTCATTGTGTTTGGCATCGGCCTGTTTTCAAAAGGCGGGCTGACACCGGTGAAGCTCGCGCTGGCCGGTACGGCGGTCGGCTATTTCTTAACGGGGCTTTCAAGCGCGATTGCGATCCGTTTTGATGTCGCTCAGGATGTGAAGTTCTGGTATGCCGGAGGAGTCGCGTCCGTGAAATGGGAGGGCGTCCAGCTGCTTTTGGCAGTCGGCGTCATCGGACTTTTGCTCGCATTTCTGATTGCGCGCTCAGTGACGGTGCTGAGCTTGGGTGAGGAGCTTGCCAAAGGGCTCGGGCAGTACACGGCGCTTGTGAAAGTCATCGGAATGGTTGTCGTTGTCCTTTTGACGGGGGCTTCAGTCTCAGTCGCCGGAGCCATTTCTTTTATCGGCTTGGTAATTCCGCATATCACCCGATTTTTAGTCGGGGTAGATTACAGGTGGATCATTCCCTGTTCGGCGGTATTCGGCGCCGTTCTGTTAGTCTTCAGTGATATTGCCGCAAGACTCGTCAATGCGCCGTTTGAAACACCGGTCGGCGCTTTAACCGCCCTTATCGGCGTTCCCTTTTTCTTTTATTTGGCGCGCAGGGAAAGGAGAGGGCTGTAATGAATGTAAAATCGAAAAAACCGCTGGCGGTCATGGCCGTTACGTTTTTGCTCATATGCATCGTCTTTTTTATCAGTTTAAACATGGGGGTGATCCGGATTGCGCCTCTTGATACGCTGCGTGTCTTTTTCGGACAGGGGGATGCCCGGGATCAGCTCGTTTTATTTGAATTCAGACTGCCGCGCATGGTGCTGTCATTACTGGTCGGCGCCGGAATCGCGGTTTCAGGCGCGATTTTTCAAAGCGTGTCTCAAAATGACTTGGCGGAGCCGGGCATTCTCGGTATTAACGCCGGGGCGTCTTTGGCGGTCGTTCTGTTTATCTTCTTTTTCCAAGGATCAGCTGTTGATTTAAGCATGGCCGGTACATGGCTGCTTCCGGTGAGCGCTTTGGCGGGGGCTTTTCTGGCTGCGCTGCTCATCTATGTTCTGGCTTGGAAAAAAGGCGTTTCACCTGTCCGGCTCGTTTTGGTCGGGATCGGCGTCAATGCGGGGTTTAATGCGCTTCTCTTGATTTTTCAGCTGAAGATGGACCCGCGGGATTTCATGCAGGCGCTTGTATGGATTTCCGGTTCGATTTGGAACGCCAATTGGAAAATGGTGCTGTCTATTTTGCCGTGGCTGCTGGTTCTTTTACCGTTCAGCCTCTATAAAGCCAGGTATTTAAATGTGCTTCAGCTCGGTGATCAGCTGGCGGCGGGGCTTGGCACCCGGCTTGAAAAGGAGCGGCGCGTTCTGCTGATGTGCGCCGTTGCCCTGACCGCGTCATGTGTTGCGGCAGCCGGCGGAATCGCTTTTCTCGGACTCATTGCGCCGCATTTGGCCAGAAGGCTTACCGGCCCGCGCCACCAGACGCTTATCCCGGTTTCGGCTTTAATCGGCGCATTTTTATTTCTGCTTGCCGATACGCTGGCGAGAAATGTGCTTGCACCGTCCGAAGTTCCCGTCGGCCTGGTGATTTCCGTGCTCGGAGCGCCGTATTTTGTATATTTACTGATGAAAACGAAATAGAGGAAGGAGACTGCCGCGATGAACTCATTATCGGCGGAACAGCTTACTGTCGGTTATGGCGACCGTTTGATAGCGAAAGAATTGGATATCGCCATCCCGAAAGGAAAAATTACAACGCTGATCGGTCCGAACGGCTGCGGAAAATCGACGGTTCTCAAAACGATGTCAAGAATCATGAAACCGAAATCCGGCGCCGTCTATTTAAACGGACAGGCGATCATGCAAAAATCCACGAAGGACATCGCCAAGGAAATGGCAATTCTTCCGCAGACGCCTGAAGCGCCGAGCGGGCTGACGGTGTACGAACTTGTTTCTTACGGCAGGTTTCCGCATCAGTCCGGAATGGGCCGTTTGAGTGATAAAGACCGTGACATGATCAAATGGGCGCTTGAAGAGACGGGGATGGCCGAATTTTACGACCGGCCGATCGAAGCGCTTTCCGGGGGGCAGCGGCAGCGTGTGTGGATCGCCATGGCGCTCGCTCAAGAAACGGAGCTGCTGCTTCTTGATGAACCGACCACTTATTTAGATCTCGCCCATCAGCTTGAAATTTTGCAGCTGCTGGACAAATTAAACAAGGAGCAGGGCCGCACCATTTTAATGGTCATTCATGATCTGAACCATGCCGCCCGTTTTTCCCATTACATGATCGCCCTGAAAAAAGGGCGCGTCATCAAGGAAGGAACGGCGGAGGAAGTCATGACTCCCGGCATATTGGAAGACGTTTTTCAGATTGACGCACAGATTGTAAAAGATCCGCGCACGAACAAACCGGTCTGCTTAACCTACGATTTAATCCGGCATGAAAACGCAACGGTATGATGAAAAAAAACGCAGAGCCATTCCGGCCTGCGTTTTTTTTATTGCGCCCGGGGCTGCTTTTGTCCGGAGACGCATTTATCCAAAACGAAAAAAACTCCCGCCACAATCAGCTCCTCCGTCGTTGACAGCCAAATCTTTTCAATCAGTTTATCCGTCGTATACGCGGTCATCCAGAGGAACAGCAGCTGAACGGTGCTGGCTAAAAGGAGAAAAGGCAGCCTGCCCGTCCCAAAAAAGGTAAAGCTATGTATCATCAGCCGCTCAAGCGGTTCAAAACATAAACCGAGAAGAATAAAAAGCACGGAAAAAAGCAGGACGTACGCCATCGATCCGTAGCTCGTCCCGGCTAATGAAAATACAGCCATCATCACGATAAAATACCCGAATAATACGGCAGCGGCTGCCAGGGCATACCGGAGCACCTGAAGAAATAACATTTTCGTCCCGTTTTGATTGATCATCTGTTCAGCTCCTTTTCACACAGAGGAGACTTGCAGAGACGGAACTCTGCAAGTCGGTGTGTATCTTCTTCAGCATTTCTTTTTGACGACAGGGTGTTTCTCTTTTGAAAGAATATCCGTAAAGTCTTTGCCCAGATCCAGATGCTGCTGGACGAATTTCTCGGGAAGCATGGCAAGCCATTGGTTCAGGGACACATCGGCATAGTGGTCATCCTTGAAGATTTCCAGGAAGACGAGCGGCTCATCTCCCAAATTCTCCACATAGTGGCCCATTGCGAACGGAACGTAACCGACATCCCCGGCCTGATAGTTAAATGTTCTTGCATGGCCGTCCGATGCAAAAACCGTCATCCGCCCTTTACCGGAAATATAATACTGCCATTCATGCGTGTTCGGATGCCAGTGCAGCTCTCTCATTGCGCCCGGTTCGACCACGACAAGCGCTGAAGCGATCGTTTTGGACACTTTGAAGTTTGTGGAATCCGCGATATATACTTTGCCGCCATCCGTCTCAGCAGTCGGGCCTTCATCCAGCAGGCGGTAAGTGAACGGATATGGCACTTCACCGTTCGGGCCTTCCACAATGTCATCTTTCAGCTTCCCGGGAACCGGCTCTTCAAAGATATATTTTTCTTTCCCGGGCAGGCCGGCGAGGTCTTTTTCTGAAACCCCGAAGTTGTTGGCGATGACATCAAGCGGTGTGTGGGCAAGCCAGTCAGTCACTTGGAATGTGCTGTTTTCTGAGAAGGAACCGTCATCAAAAACCAAGAGGAATTCACAGCCTTCTTTCAGCGCCTGAATGGAGTGCGGCAGGCCTGACGGGAAGTACCACAGATCTCCTTCCTTCACGTCATCGATAAAACTGCGTCCCTGTTCATCAACAATCGTGACCCGCGCTTTGCCCGTCAGCATATATGCCCATTCCGCTTCTTTATGCCAGTGCAGCTCACGGATGGCGCCCGGTTTTAAACGCATGTTGACAGATGCCAGATTTTCAGAAATCGGCAGCTCGCGAACGGTCACCTCACGCGCGTATCCGCCCTTTTCCAGCCGGTTGTGCACATCTGAGAAAGAGAATTTCATATTATCCACTGTGCCGTGATCCGTTTCCGGCGGCGTCAGCATATCCGGATTTTGGCGGTCTCTTTCAAGGTTGCGCGGTATCGTGACGGTCGCTCCTTTGTCTCCTCTGATCGGCTGCGGGATATTGCAGTTGTTTTCTTTTGACATGTAAATCGTCTCCTCTCAAGCTTTGGTTTTCAGAAAGAGAATGTGAAAGGCCTTTCGTTTTCCCTTCTGCTTTGTTAAGTGATGCGTCCTGATGAAAAGTCAACTTCGTGTGAAAATTAATTTTTCATTTTCTGATCTTTCAGTTCTGCCATCAATTCGATCAGGGCGTCAAACTTCTTCTCAAACCGGGTGAGAAGGTACATGGCAATCAGAGCCGGAAAGCCGAGATTGCCGATCTGTCTGACAACTTCTTCTATAAAAACCTGATCCATCACCAGCCACCTCCTGACTTGACCTGCAGTCATGTATATAAGTGAAAGAACGTGCTGCTCTTGTAAACCTGATATCCGGGCGGAGGGTCTTTTTTTTGTTCCGGAAAAACCGGGACATAAGGAGTGTGGAACCTTAGTCGGAAAGGAGTAGTTTACTTTTTTTTGCTTTCTTTCATTTAATTTAAATAGGAGGCGGTTTTATGGACTATCAAGTTCTTTTACGGTCAAAATGCAAGGAAATCATGAAACATCCGATCGTCAAACATTTCTTGAGTGACCCTAAGCATTACGAGAAATTTAAAAATGTGCTCGAACATTCAGACGAGAAGGATGCAAAATCACTGGACGAACATTTTAAGCAGTTTTATAAGGAAATCCGGATCATCAAATATATGAATTCTATGATCCGGATTTTCTCCATCGACTTTGACAAGCGCATCCGCAAAAATCAGAAGCGCTATCCGCTTACGGTGGATCAGCCGGAAGGAGGTGAAGCGCTTCCCTATGAAATGGGAAAAGACGCGTATGAAGAGTTTCTGCGGCAGCAGGGGGATTTGAGCCAGCATGTCCAAAACCGGGATTTATACGAAGCGCTCCAGACGTTAACCGATAAACAAAAAAGCGTGCTGACGAATATATACCTTCACGGAGCGACAATGAAGGAGATTGCCGAGTCTCTGGGGGAATCACGGCAGAACATTTCCAATATTCATAAAAAGGGTCTCGACAATCTCAGAAAGCAGCTGGACAAGCAGAAAAAAGGGGGAAAATAAGCAGTGAACGGGCCATTTGACTTCAACAAGGGGAAAACAGATATCGACGAAATGGAACTCTTGATTTCGCGTTTTTCGCCAATGATAAAAAAAAAACTGAGCAATACGTCTTACCAGGAAAGAGAAGATCTGGAACAGGAATTGAAGATTAAAATAGTTGAAAAAGCGGACATGCTGTTATGCCAGGACGTGCCGGGTTTTTGGGAATTTATTCTTCATCTTATAAATGAAAGCTCCTGACAAAAGCGGCGGAATGATGGATATTCCGCTCTGACAACGTGAGAAAAACGAGAAGAGATGTCCGGTCTCGTTTTTCTTTTCTGTTTCCCCGCAAGACCTCCGCACTAAAAAAGTACCAAATCTTATCCATATAATGATATGATGAAAAAAACAAAGAGAAAGGAACGTCCAAGTGGAAAATGCGTCAATTTTAATTGTAGACGATGAGAAGGCGATCGTTGATATGGTCAAACGCGTTCTCGTCAAAGAAGGCTATCACAACATTAAGACAGCCGGAAGCGCTGAGGAAGCGATCGAGTTTGTTAAACATGAAACCGCGGATCTGCTCGTGCTGGATGTGATGATGGAAGGCATGTCCGGTTTTGAAGCATGCACCGAAATCCGGAATTATACCGACGCTCCGATCTTTTTTCTGACTGCCCGTTCTTCTGATGCGGATAAGCTGTCAGGATTTGCATTGGGAGCTGACGATTATATAACAAAGCCGTTTAATCCGCTCGAATTGGCGGCGCGGATCAGGGCGACGTTAAAGAGAACCTATAAGCGCGAAGAGAAAACGGCGGTAAAGACGTATTCATACAGCCATTTTTCCTATTCACCGCAAAACGCCGAGCTGATCGTCGGGGGCGAGCCCGTCAGCTGCTCCGCACAGCTTCTGCAGCTGCTTCAATATTTCTGTGAACATCCTGATGTGGTGCTCTCGAAAGATCAGATCTATGAAAAAGTGTGGGGCTATCCGTCTTACGGCGACAACAACACCGTCATGGTTCACATCCGCAAGCTCAGAGAAAAGATTGAAAAAGACCCCAGCAATCCGTCCTATATTGTAACGGTGCGCGGCCTCGGTTATCGGTTTATTCCCGATCAAGGAGAAAAAGGAACCCGCTCATGAGAATGCGCGGAAAATTTCTGCTTCACTTTTTCGGTCAGCTGCTGCTGGTCATCCTGCTGATGTCCGTTTTGGCCGTCGCTTCTTTCTTCTATTTGGATTGGCGTTTCAGCGAAGCGGAAGCCAATGCGGGACTTACTAAAGCGACGGCAGACTCGTTTGAAGCGTGGCTTGATAAAAATGAAGACGGCACATGGGATGTCGATGAATTTTTAAAGATGTCGGTCAGAAAGCAGAAGGGCTGGCTGCAGATTATTAATGACAAAGAAAAAACAGACTACGCGTACAGAGTGCCGAAAGACGTCCCGAGCCATTACAGCAGAAAAGATCTCTTATCCATTTACCAGTACCGGAATTTTGACAACTACAAGCTGAATTACTGGACGGTCACGATAAATGATGAGACCTATTTGATTCTGTTCGGCTGGAAATCCGCCAGTGAGCAGCTTCTCACATACATCGAATCACAGGAGCCATCCCTCGCTTCCCTTTCTCAATATAAAAAAAGCACGATTGATTATATTAAACGGGAAAAAGGGGCGGTCTACCTTCTCGAAGACAGCGGCAGACTGCTCGGGGATATCAACAGCACGAAAAAAGAACGGAACACCGTCAATGAGCTTGAATTGCTGAAATACAGTTCCAAGCCGTGGAATTACAAACGGGAAATTTCTTTTAAAAGACTCGATAAAACGAAATGGATGGTCGCGTCGGTGCCGAACCCCGTGTACATCCCCGATCACGAGTTTAACAAATCATTTTTGAGAAATGTGTTGAAAACCCTCTTCCTCTTGATCGGAATCCTGGTATTTATGATCTGCATCCTGACCATCTGGTACTCTTTCCGTTTCGGCTGGCCGCTGTTTCATACCATCAAATGGCTCGTCAATTTATCAAAGGGCCGGCTTGAAGAGCCAAAGAACCGCAAAGGACAGCCGGTCAGCAAAAACAAAAAAGGCAAAACAAAGCAGCCGTTCCGCTTTTTCGCCGAGATTTTCGAATCGATGGATCAGCTGACCGACACGCTGAAGCGGGATAAGAAAAACAGAGAAAAAATCCAGGCGACAAGGGAAGAATGGATCGCCGGGCTGAGCCATGACTTAAAAACCCCGCTGAGCACGATTTACGGCTACAGCATGATGCTTGAATCGAAGCAATACGACTGGACCCCGGAAGAAGTCAAAGAAATGGGGCAGATCGTCCGGGAAAAATCAGAATATATGTCCAAGCTGATTGAGGACTTAAACTTAACATACCGCCTCAAAAACGCGGCCCTCCCGATCGAACGGCGGCTGATCAACGTCGTGCCGTTTATCAGAAACGTCACGAACGATTTCACGAAAAACACGTTCTCGGAAGGCTATGACATCGCCTTTGAAACCAAAAAGGAAGACATTCTTTTCGCCATTGATGAAGCGTGGTTCCGCCGTATTCTGGAGAATCTGCTGGCAAACGCGGTTAAGCATAATAAGAAAGGGACCGCCATTCGGGTCATGCTTGAGGAATCAGCCGAACAGCTCATTCTGAAGGTGAAAGATAACGGAAGAGGGATGGACGACGAAACGATTCACCAGCTGTTTAACCGTTATTACCGGGGAACGAATACGAAAGGCCCGTCAGAAGGAACGGGACTCGGGCTCGCCATTGCCAAGGAGCTGGTACACCTTCATAACGGAACCATCCATGTCAACAGCAGAATCAGCGCCGGAACGGTGATTACGATTCTTTTTAAAAAAGATTGAGTTTGGACGCCGCTTTGTCGGGAATAACAATAGAAGACTGACAAGCAAAAGAGGTGTTCACACATGGAAGCAGCATTACGAGCAGATACGAGAGCAGTAATCGGAGAAGGCCCTTTATGGGACAAGGACAAGCAATGCCTGTACTGGGTGGATATACTGGGCAGCCAGCTCCATATCTTCACTCCGGCTGACGGAATCAACCGTTCCGTTAAATTCAAATCATTTGTCACGGCCCTGGCCTTGTATTCAAAGGAAGAGCTGGTGATGACGATGAAAGACGGTTTTTACCTGTACAATCTTCGGGAAGATACATTGACGAAGATGAAGCAGCCTAGAGACATGCGGGAAGATATCCGTTTCAATGACGCAAAATGCGACCCGTCCGGCAGATTATGGGCAGGAACGACGAGCATGGAAGGCAAAGAAGAGGAGGCTTCGCTGTACCGTCTGAATACGGACGGCAGCCTTGCCAAAATAAAAGACCAGGTCTCCACCTCGAACGGTTTGGATTGGGATCGGGACCGAAACCTGATGTACTATATCGATACTCCGACGCAGGAAATCGTCTGTTATTCATATGATCCTGAAACCGGAGCCGTATCAGATCCGAAAACGGTCTACCGCTTTCCGGAGTCGCAAGGATCTCCCGACGGAATGACCATTGACCGTGACGGAATGCTGTGGGTGGCTCTGTTCGGAGGCGGCCGTGCCGTCCGGATTGACCCGTTTTTGCATAAGGAAATTGCATCTATCGAAGTTCCGGCGAAATACGTCACCTGCTGCGCGTTCGGAGGCAGAGACTTGAACACGTTATACATTACGACCGCGACGGAAAAATTGACGGAAGCCGAAAGACTTGAGCAGCCGCATGCGGGCGGCCTGTTTTCAGCAGAGCTTGAGACGGGCGGCTGGGAGCCGGTTCCGTTTGCAGGCATGATGTAAAAAAAGCCCTGGCATATGGGGAAGTTCCCATTGTGCCGGGCTTTTTTGTGTTAAATGGAGCGGATGATGCCGCCTTCAACCCGCTGTGCGGTGCCGTTAATGGCAGAAGCCGCTGATGAAGCGAGAAATACAATCGTATTGGCGACTTCTTCCGGGGTTGCATAGCGCTGAATCAATGATGTCGGTTCATTCACTTTAAAATAATCCCGGACGAAGCTGTCCGTGTCTTCTCCGGCAGCCTTTGCGGCTCCTTCCATGTAAGAAGCGACGCCTTCGGTCCATGTCGGTCCCGGCAGCACGGAGTTGACCGTGACATTTGTGCCTTTCGTCATTTCCGCCATTCCCCGGGACAAGCTGATTAATGCCGTTTTCGTCATTGAATACGGAATCATTTGCGCAAGCGGTTTGACACCGGCTTCACTGGAGATGTTCAGAATCCGTCCGCTGTTTCTCTCGAGCATTTGCGGCAGAAAACGCCGGCACAGGCGCACGGCGCTCATAACATTCACTTCAAAATACCGAGTCCATTCGTCATCAGACACCTCAGCGAAGTCTTTTACTTCAAAAAAACCGAGATTATTGACGAGAATATCGACTTCCCCGATTCCGCCGGCGCGCTTTATCAAGTCATCCGCCTCATCCTGACGCGATAAATCCGCAGCGATGCCGTGGACCGTTCCGTAAGCGGAAAGCTCCTCAACCGTCCGTTCCACAGTTTCTTTTTTTCTTCCGTTTATAATCACCTCGGCGCCTTCGGCTAAAAAGCTTTTTGCCGCGGCTTTTCCGATGCCTGAAGTTGATCCTGTAATCAACGCGAGCTTTCGTTCAAGCTGTAATTCCACGATAATCCTCCTTTTTACACCATTGTGTAACAGTATACATGATGAATTTTAGTGTGTACGAACAATTTGCTTTCATGCAAAAAGGCCGGATATACAAGCCTTAAAGACTTATAGTATAATTACTGCGAAAAAAGGATACGAATGTCAAAGAGACAATCGTTTACCATAATCAGGGGGAGTTAAAAGAATGAAGAAGATCACTGCCGTCTGGGCGGCGCTCTTGGTCACCGCCTTTGTGATCGCCGGCTGTTCCGGCGCACAGGAAGAAGGAAGCGCGGCCAAACAAAAAGCCGTCTCAACCGAAGCATTCCCGGTAACCATTAAGGATGCCGCGAACGAAAAAGTAACCATAAAGCAGGCACCGGAAAAAATCGTTTCCCTCATGCCGAGCAATACGGAAATTACATACGCGCTCGGACTGGGAGATAAGGTCGCAGGCGTCACGACAAATGATACATATCCGAAAGAAGCGGTAAAAAAACCGAAAGTCGGAGATATGAATGTGAACGCTGAAAAAGTCATCGCGCTGAAGCCGGATCTCGTGCTTGCCCACGCGTCCTCTATGTCCGCTTCCGCCGATGCGATGAAGCAACTGAAAGATGCGGGCATCACCGTCTTAACGGTCAATGATGCGCAATCGTTCCAAGATGTGTACAAATCAATCAGCATGATCGGAAAAGCGGCCGGCAAAGAAAAGCAGGCGGATAAGCTGATCAAATCGATGAAATCCGACCTTTCCGGCATAGAAAAGAAAGCGGCGGCCATTTCTGAAAAAGACGAAAAGAAAGTATTCGTCGAAGTGTCTCCTGACGGCTACACGACGGGGAAAGGCACGTTTATGAACGAAATGCTTGAAGATATACACGCGAAAAACGCCGCCGGCAGCCAGACCGGTTGGGTTCAGCTTACGGATGAAGCGATTGTCAAAATGAATCCGGACGTCATCATTACGACAGACGGCGTAAAGGCCGCTGAAGTGGAAAAACGCGCCGGCTGGGGTGCCGTCAATGCGGTCAAACACCACAATGTCTATTCTGTTGATCCCGACCTTGTCACACGCTCAGGCCCGCGCCTTGTCAAAGGGGTCGAGAAGCTTGCAGAAAGCGTTTATCCTGAAACGTTTAAAAAGTAACCGCCCGCTGGCCTACACGGTCAGCCTGCTGTTTTTAGCCGTTTGTACGGCACTCGGCATTTCAATCGGCAGTCTGCATATTCCTTTATCCGACGTTTTTTGGATCGGGATCGGCCGGACATCCTCGGCTGATCCTATGAATGTAAATATTATGATGAATATCCGCCTGCCGAGAGTCGTTCTGGCTGCCCTTGTCGGAGCCGCGTTATCCATTGCGGGAGCGGCGTTTCAGGGACTTCTGAAAAATCCGCTCGCCGACCCTTATACACTCGGGGTATCTTCGGGAGCCTCGGCGGGAGCCGTGATCACCTTGTTTTTCGGCATTCAGATTCCCGTCATCGGCCGGTTCACACTACCGGTTGTCAGCATTGCCGCAGCGATTGCGGTCATGGCGGCGGTTCTGTTTTTCAGCCGCCTCGTTCATGCGTCGATGTCGGTTTCGACGCTCATTTTGACAGGCATCATCATGAATTCTTTTCTCGGAGCTCTCATATCGCTTGTGATCGCTTTAACGGGCAATGATCTGCTCCCGATTGTCCGCTGGCTGTTAGGAAGCGTGTCAATGAGGGGCTGGGGCTATGTCGCGCTGTTTCTGCCTTTTTTTCTGGCCGGGACGGCGCTTCTGCTTATCAATGGCAAAGAATTAAACATTATGACTTATGGAGAAGAAAAGGCAAGGCTGTTAGGCGTCAGTACGGGAAAAAGAAAACTGCTGATGATCGCCGCCGGATCTCTGCTGACGGGAGGAGCGGTTGCCGTCTCGGGGACGATCGGATTTGTCGGCCTTGTCATTCCCCACGTGACACGGCTCTTATGGGGAACGGATCATCGCCATTTACTGCCGCTGTCAGCATTGACGGGGGCCGGGTTTCTCATTTTGGCGGATTTGTTTTCCCGCACCGTCATTGAGCCTGTCGAATTGCCGATCGGCATTATGACGGCTTTGGCGGGAGCGCCTGTATTTGCCTTGATTCTGCTTCGCCAGCATCATGGAGGGAAACGCTTATGATCAGGGTGAGCAGCCTGTCCGGCGGGTACGGAGGCCGGATGATTGTGGAAGATGTCAGCTTTACCGCCGGAAAAGGTGAATTTGTCGGCATACTCGGTCCGAACGGCTCGGGAAAAACAACGCTGATGAAATTGCTGACGGGAATGCTCTCTCCGTCAAAAGGCGAGGCGCTCGTAGCAGGCAGGCCCGTCGGCGGATACAAGCCGCGGGAGCTTGCGAAAATCATGGCCGTTTTGCCGCAGCATACGGAGCAAGCTTTTACATTTACCGTTAAGGAAACAGTGTCCTTCGGCAGATACCCGTATCAAAAAGGACTCTTCAGACAGATGGATCAACATGATGAAGACATTGTCCGGGAAGCGATGGAAATGACGGGCATCGACCGATATGCGCAGCAATCCGTCCGCAATCTGAGCGGCGGGGAGCGGCAGCGCGTCTTTCTGGCGCAGGCGCTGGCTCAGCAGCCTGAGGTGCTGTGTCTGGATGAGCCGACGACATTTCTTGATCTCAAATATCAAAAAGACCTGCTTGATACGGTGAAGCGGCTGACGAGAGAAAGCGGCCTGACGGTCATCAGTATTTTTCACGACCTCAACGCCGCAGGACAATACTGTGATCAGCTCCTGATGATGAAAGACGGACGCGCTTTTTCGAAGCAGACGCCGGATCAGGCTTTGAAAAAAGAAACGATTGAAGACATTTACGGCATCACCGTCAGTGCTGTCGGCCAAAAAGCGTCACCGAAACCGCTGATCGCCTTCATGCCGGAAGTGCGGGAGGAAAGAGAGTCTGTCAGCGCTTCGTTCGCCTCTTTGATAAACAAAAGCGGAAATACCGTAAAGCTTCAGACAGACCGTCCGTTCAGAATGTTGTCAACCGCATCTGACGGCTCAGGCTTTTCGTGGAGCCGCCGGCTTACCGGCTCAGCGGCGGCTGGTTTTGTCTGCCGGACGTTTGATTCGATAACGATTGCCGTGACCGCCAGGCACACCGTTTGGGCACTCATCAGCGGCCGCTTATCTGAACAAGGCTTTGTACGTCTGTTAACGGCAGCGGCGGAAGCGAGAATGCAGGCTCTTTCCGGCAGACAGGCAAACGGCGACATTGTCATTTGTGCCTTGCAGACAGGAAAGGTAATGGACGTCCGCCATGCGGAAAAAGCTGTGAGAAGAGGAACCGCGGCATGTGTAAAAGCGGCGGAAGAAGGAGGAACAGAACGATGAAGCTGTATACGAAAACCGGCGATAAAGGACAGACAAGCCTGATCGGCGGCAGAACGGATAAAGACAGTCTGCGGGTTGAAAGCTACGGGACGATCGATGAGCTGAACAGCTTTATCGGGCTTGCGCTTGCGGAGCTTGCTGATTGTGAGAATTGCGGTGATCTGAAAGCCCAACTCCGAAACATTCAGCACGAGCTGTTTGACTGCGGCGGCGACTTGGCGACTGTCACTGAGAATAAGAGCTATACATTAAGAGAGAAATCTATTACCGTGCTGGAAGACTGCATAGATCGTTATACCGCTGAAGCGCCTCCGCTTGAAAAATTTATTCTTCCGGGCGGGCATAAGGCGGCTGCTCAGCTTCACATCGCGCGGACTGTCACAAGACGGGCGGAGCGTCTCATCGTGAAACTTGGCAAAACAGAAGAGATAAATGACACGGTGATGCGTTACTTGAACCGCCTGTCTGATTATTTTTTCGCGGCGGCAAGAGCAGTCAACGCAAGACATGGCGTTAAAGATATAGAGTTTGAAAGAAGCGCCGCAGTATTCCGTGAAGATGAATAACGTTTTGATTCAGCCGGCGAGAGGAAGCCGGCTGTTTTTAACGGCGATATCCATCAATTGAACCCTTATTGCCAGAAGGAAAATGTATCTTATGCATTATTGACTGAAAAATTAAAAAATGAGATATTATAAGAAACATTGTAAAAAAATGGGGGATTTGATAGATGGATACAAATCATAAGAGCGAGAGCATCTGGAATAAAAATTTCACCTTTCTGTTTATCTCAAGGCTTGTTAAATTGTCGGGAGACGGTTTTGCCTTTAATTCCATTCTCTGGTTTTTGATTTTTGACGGTGAAGGGGCGATCGGCACGGCGCTGTTAATTGCGGTTACGTTCCTTCCGGAGGCGATGCTGGCGCCGATTACCGGGCCTTTTATGAAGCAGCATACGCTGAAATTCTGGATGTATTTTTCAGACCTCACGCGCGCGGCGGTCGTGTTAATCATTCCGGTCTGTTATTTTAACGGTTTTTCTCCTTTATGGTTTGTGATGCTTCTTATGATTGTGCATTCAGCCACCGGAGCCGCTTATAATCCTGCATCTATCTCTTTAATCCCCAATATTGTCGGAGAAAACAGCCTGCAGAAAGCGAATGCGGTCATCCAGTCATCAGGCCAGATCGTCAGGCTTGCCGCCGTTACGCTGAGCGGAGTGTTTTTAACATTTATCAGTCCCGCCTATTCTTTGTTTATCGCACTTATATTCTATCTTCTATCAGGTTTTCTCGTACTCTTTATGTCATACCAAGTTCAGCGTGACAAACCGGATACCGCCGCCGTCAGACAGCGCGGGACGTATTTCGGAAGGCTTAAACGGGGTTTTGTGCTCGTCCGAAAACACCAGATTTTATACCCGCTCGCCATCTATTGTATTTTCATGAACTTTGCGGCCGCTCCGTGGGAGGCGCTTTCCGCCGTTTACGTCGCTGAAGATTTACATATGCCGCCGATCATTTACTCGCTTCTGAAAGCGACAGGCACGGGCGGAGCCTTTTTAATGGGTTTTATTTTGGCTAAGGTGAAGGTGAACAAATACGGTCTCCTGTTTGTGTCAGCGGGAATCATAGAAGGGGCGGCATTTTTCATCACCGGCATCAACACGTTTCTGCCGCTCGTCTTCCTTGCGGCGTTTGCGTTCGGTTCCGCCGTCAGCGCCATAAATGTGCCGGAGTATACCATCATTCAAACGTCTGTGGATCATGATGATCAGCCGCAGGTCTATGCCGTCATCCATATGATCTCCAACATATCCATTCCGCTCGGTGCGGTTCTTTGCGGATATGCGGCTAACGCCTTCGGGCCCGGAAAAGTCATTGCCGCCGGCGGTCTCGTTGAAGTCCTGTCAGGTCTCGGGATATTGTTCTTTACGAAGCTTGCCAAAGCGGAACGCACTGATCTCATCAAGGAAAAAGAAGCGAGCATCAGAATATAGCATTCTTGTAAAACGCCCTGCGCCGTCCGGTGCAGCGGCGTTTTTTTGATGTTAGGGTCGGGGGGCTTATACGACTCCGGTCTGATATGAAAATCAATCTCTGACTCGTTTTGCCGGCCGCGGGATTTGTTTATAGTAAAGACAAGGAAATCGAAAGAAGGATCTGCATGAATATAAATATAAAAACGGCAGGCGGCTTTCTGCTGATTGTGTTCGGACTTTCTGTCTTTTTCGGAGGAGGCCACTTCGCGTTTATCATCCCGCTGGCGATCGGAGGCCTGATGCTTTACTGGGGAATCAAACGTTTTTCAAAAGGCCGGGCGGTATCCGGTATCATCGCGGGCGTCATCGGAGCTATGATTCTTGTCGGCTCTCTGCCATTTATCGTTGCTATCGGGCTGGCTGGCGCTATGGTGTATTTCGGCTGGAAGATGATGAAGCAGGGCGGCTCAGACACCGCTTCCCGCCAGTATGAACCGGAAGCGTCATCACCGGGCTATCAATCAGGCTTTGACTCTGAATGGGAAGAATTTTTGAAGAAAAAATAAGGAGGAAGACAAAATGGTCTTAAAAAGAATAAGAGATATGTTCGTCGCATCTGTTAACGAAGGGCTTGATAAACTAGAAAATCCGAAAGTTATGCTGAATCAATATGTGCGTGATATGGAAAGTGACATCGCCAAGGCGAAACAAACGATTGTCAAACAGCACACGATCGTCCATCAGTTTAAGAAAAAACAGGAGGACGCTTCCGAAACGGCGGCAAAGCGGAAAAATCAGGCTCAGCTTGCCTTTGACGCCGGGGAAGAGGAGCTTGCGAAAAAGGCTCTGACTGAAATGAAATACCTTGAGGGAAAAGCGGCCGAACATGAAAAAGCGTACGAGCAGGCGAAAACACAGCTGGCCGAGCTGAAAGAACAGCTGGAAACTCTGGAAACGCGTCTTCGCGACGTAAAGGATAAAAAACAGGCGCTCATCGCCCGCGCCAACGCGGCAAAAGCGAAGGAACATATGAACGCTTCTTTTGACAAGATTGACAGCGAAAGCGCCTACAGAGAGTTTCTCCGAATGGAAAACCGCATTGAAGAAATGGAAGTCCGCGTCAAATACGGCACTTCGGCTGAGGCGAATACAGAACACAGCCGCTCGCAATATTCGGACGAGGTCGAAGCTGAGCTTGAAAAAATGCGCTCGCTTTCTCTGGAAAAAGCAGAGCATCAAAAAGCGGCTCATGAATAATGTGCACAAGGGAAGGTCGGCGCTTTTACGCCTCTTCCCTATACGCACGTATCAATTATCCGGCTTTTCCTTTATAATAAAATGAATGAAAAAGGATGGAACGTAATGAAGCGTAAGATTGCCAAAGGGCTGATGGCGGCGCCCGTTCTGATCTGCTGTCTGTTTTTGGTGAAAGAAGTGTTTGCCGGGCGTTTGTTTCTGCTGTACGAAACAGAATCGGTATCGGCAAGCGTGCCGCCTCATGCCGTCAAAAGCCTGTCCGTTTCGTCGGAACAGACGGATGTGAAAATCATTGCGGAAGAGCGGAATGACATCGCGGCAAACATGACCGGACCGGCGGGGAAAATGTTTGTCCAAAGCAGGGGGAAAACCCTCAATCTCAAAGCGAAGGAGAAAGGATTCCAATTTTTGAATCTCTTTCAGCGTCCTCTGCTGATTGTCCGCATCCCGTATGAGTATCATCAGGACATCACCGTCCAAACATCAGGCGGAAGCATTTCCGTTGACGGAAACAAGGGGCTGTCTCTTGCGCATTTCGGCGTCCGTTCTGTAAGCGGGAACATATCGCTGAAGCATGTGAAGACGGATGTGTTTAAAGCGAAAGGGCTGTCGGGCGATCTCGAAGCAGCCGATCTTGCGGCTAAAACGGCGGAAGTCCGCTCATCCTCAGGACATACCGGGCTTCATCATGTGACGGGAGCCCTTGACGTGAGGGTCGCTTCCGGCAGTGTCGACGCCTCGCTTGAGACAGCGAACGCTCCCGTATCCGTCAGGCTTGCGAGCGGCAGCGCAGCCATCAGCCTGCCGAAAGACGGGAATTTTACAGTAAACGCCGAAACGGCAAGCGGAAGGATTCAGCCGTCCTATTCCTTTGAGAAAACGAGTAAGGAAGGCGGGACCTTCACCGGCATGAAAGGCAGCGGCGCCAGGCCGATAGATATAAAAGTGACGAGCGGCAATATTGCACTGCAATAGACAAGGAAAGGAGGGGCAAGCAGCTGACATGGCAAAAAAACAGATTCTCGGACTTATCATCGCCTTATTAGGCGTCAGCATGTTTTTACGTATTATCGGCATCGGCGACTTCCTGTTTTGGCCGCTCTTTTTTCTGATCACAGGCTATATTTTTAATAAATACTCCCGCGGCTGGCTCGGCTCCGTCCTGTATATCTTTGCCGCTTTTTTATTTTTGAGAAACCTGTTCAGCGCCACCTTCAGCCTGTTCGGCTATGCCTTCGCCGCCTTTCTCATTTACGCGGGCTACAGGCTCCTGAAAGGAAAGCGCGTATTTGAGCATAAAGAAAAGAAAATCAGCCTTGAAAAAGAAGAGCAGCCAAAGCCTTCCGCCCAGACGGAAAGCAGACAGCCGGACCTCCGCAGCTTTTTTATCGGCGAGCTGCGGATGATGAAGGACCCGTTTGAGCTGAATGATTTAAATGTTTCCGGATTCATCGGCGATGTGAAAATTGATTTGTCAAAAGCGATGATTCCCGAAGGAGAAAGCACGATGACCATCAGCGGTGTCATCGGCAATGTCGATGTGTACGTCCCGCCGGATATCGAAGTGTCCGTCAGTTCATCGGCTTTTATCGGCGATATGAACCTGCTCGGCTCTAAGAAAAGCGGCATGAGCCCGAATCTGTATAAAGTATCGTCTGAGTACGGCGACTCGCCGCGGCGGATTAAAATTTCAATTTCGTTATTCATCGGCGATGTGGATGTGAAGTATTTATGAGGAAAAAATTACTCGCCAATATTCAGTGGCGCGCCATGCGGATGACCGCGGGACTCAGTCTGCTCCTTTGCACGGTGTTTATTACGCTGATGCTGCTGTATTACGGGCTTGACCCAATGCTGCTGTTATCTTCCGGCTGGTTCGGTATTCCGTTTGTGGTCATCCTGCTTTTGGCGTCTCTTTCGGCGGGATTGATTTCCGGTTATGTATACGGCGGCCGCCTGAAAACAAGAATGGATACACTGATTGAAGCGGTTTTGAAATTTGAAAACGGCAATTTTGCTTATCGGGTGCCGCCGCTCGGTGATGATGAAATCGGTCTGGCGGCAGACCAGCTCAACGAAATGGCCAAGCGGGTCGAGCTCCAGGTCACATCGCTGCAAAAGCTCTCCAACGAACGTGCGGAATGGCAGGATCAAATGAAAAAATCGGTCATCACTGAAGAACGCCAGCGGCTGGCGCGCGATCTGCACGATGCCGTCAGCCAGCAGCTCTTTGCCATTTCTATGATGACATCCGCCGTTTTAGAGCAGGTGAAAGATGCGGATGACAAAATCGTCAAACGGATTCGCATGGTTGAACATATGGCGGGGGAAGCGCAAAACGAGATGAGAGCGCTGCTATTGCATTTGCGGCCCGTCACTTTAGAAGGAAAAGGCTTAAAAGAAGGGCTGATTGAGCTGTTAAAAGAGTTCAAAGCGAAGCAGCCGCTGGATATTGAGTGGGACATCAGCGATACGGGTGTGTCAAAAGGCGTTGAAGACCATCTGTTCCGCATCGTGCAGGAGGCGCTTTCCAACGTTTTCAGACATTCAAAGGCGACCAAGGTCACCGTCAGGCTCGGCGCGAAACATCAAAAGCTGCAGCTTAAAGTCATTGATAACGGGGCGGGTTTTACGATGGATCAAGTGAAAGCATCCTCATACGGCCTGCATTCCATCAAGGAAAGAGCGAGTGAAATCGGCGGCATAGCGGAAATTATCTCCGTAAAGGGAAAAGGCACGCAGATCGACGTGAAAGTCCCGATTTATCAGAAAACAAAAGGAGAGAACGACAGTGATTCGAGTGTTACTGATTGATGATCATGAAATGGTCAGGATGGGTCTGGCCGCATTTTTAGAAGCACAGCCGGACATTGAAGTCGCCGGTGAAGCATCAGACGGGCAGCAGGGCGTCGATCTGGCCGCAGAGCTTTTGCCGGATGTGATTTTAATGGACCTTGTCATGGACGGCATGGACGGCATTGAAGCGACAAAACAGATCTGCGCGAAACTCAATGACCCGAAAATCATCGTGCTGACGAGCTTTATTGATGACGACAAAGTGTATCCGGTGATCGAAGCGGGAGCGCTCAGCTATTTGCTGAAAACGTCGAAGGCGGCAGAAATAGCCGAAGCCATCAGAGCGGCTGCCAAGGGCGAACCGAAGCTTGAATCCAAGGTGGCTGGAAAAGTGCTGTCAAGGCTGCGCCATTCAGAGAATCAGCTTCCACATGAAACGCTGACAAAAAGAGAACTGGAAATCCTCTGTCTCGTCGCGGAAGGCAAGACGAATAAAGAGATTGGTGAAGAATTGTTCATTACGATTAAAACGGTAAAAACCCACATTACGAATATATTGTCAAAGCTTGATGTCAGTGACCGCACGCAGGCAGCCGTATATGCCCACCGCAATCATCTCGTGACATAAGAAAAGGAGAGCGGCGCCAGCACACTCTCCCGAAGACAGGTCATTGGGACATTCCCTTTGTTCCGAAATCCCTGATGGCGACTTTGACTTTGTATTCAATATCCGATTCACTGAAGTGGTGGTCCCAGTCAGAGGATATCTTTTTCCATTTATCGGGATAATGAATCCGGACTTGATCGCCTAACCCGGTAATATCCACTTTCAACTCATGCTGCATGTAATCAATGAATGCCATGACATCTGAATGAATGCTGCGTTTTACCGCGTTTTTGATTTCATTTATATAGGACTCCTTGAAGGAATCTTCTTTCGGGTTCCAATCCTCAGACAGACGGCCTTCAACAAACCGGGTGACGATAAACTTGAATTTTCCGTGTTTATATTGTGTTTTCACATTATATTTGCTGGAAAATACTTCGAAGGATAAATAATGATTGTCATGCTTTGCAAACGTGACGCCTCCCTTTACCGTGCCTGTGAACAGGTTCATATTCTGGACTTGTAAAGGCGTTAAATTTGCATACCAGAATTTATTTTTTATAATGGTTGCGCCCCAGATTTCCAGCCTGCTGCCCACTTTGCGCACTTGAGGCAGGACAAAGGTCTCGTTCTGGGCGATTTTCTCGGATATATCCCCTAATGTCACAGGTTCCATCATCCGTATGGTGACGGAATTATTTTCCGTTAAGTCATAGATGGTATTTGACGCAGGCTCCCCCTGGTCGGTGACATTGAAAATATCTTTCGTTTTATCCGGCACCGTCATCACATTGCAGCTTCTTCTCGTTCCGCTGTCTCTGACAAACTGGTTCATTAATGCGTCAAACGGGATGTTGCCCTTTAACAGCGCTTCGGAAAACAGCATGATGCGCAAGTGCTGGGAGAAAGAGGGATGATTTTTTAACGATGCCGTCCTTAAGGCTTGGTGAACGGTTTCCCCGGAAGTGGAAGTCACCTTTGTCGGATTGCTTGATGTCGACTGCTGGGAACTTGCTTTTTGCGGGATCAGAATCTGCTGCGTCACTTCCACGTTTTCTTCCTCAGGTTTATCGAGCCCGACTCCGATAACGAGGCTCAAGTCTTCTATATTACGGCTGTCCCAGCATCCCGTCAAAAGCAATGAGCAAAGAAAGATTACGATGTATTTCTTCATTGCGCTTTTTTCACCTTCCTTTTCACAGCGACGACTGCAAACATCAGTAAAGGCAGCAAAAAGAAACCTAAGAAGATATAGCCGAGAATATCACTGAACATCATCAGCTTGTTGGCGTCCTTTGGCATCAATGACCCTAAGAATGTCGCAATCCCTACGAAGATGATGCCTTTTTTCTGCTTCAGCCCGAAAATTTTATGAAGGCCTGATGTCGCGAAATATCCGTACGATACATAGGTGGCGAAAAATTGGATAATCCAGACAGCAAGTAAAAAGGACTCGAACCGTTCGATAAAAAGCCCTTTGATTTCAAATGATTGAAAGAGCGCGATCGTAGGCCAGATCATTGTTTTGACATCCTGGGTGGTTAAGGCGCCGACGACGAGCACGTAGGTAATGATGTATAAAATAATCGGGATGCCAAAGCCCATGGCCGACATGCGGAACATATGCTGTTTATTTTTAAGGTGCTTGGGGAGAAACAGCATAATTTCAATGCCCAAGAAGGAAACAGAAATGACGGTCAAAGAGGCCATAACGGGAGAAAATCCCTGACCGAGCACCGGCTGCAGGTTGTCTATATCAAATATTTTAAAACTGAAGGAAAACAGCACCAGCAAAATAATAATCGTAAACGTCAAATAAAAAGGAAAGAGCCTGCCGATATCATTCATGCCGCCGATAATCAAATAAACGGAACAGGCGATAAAGATAAACAGCGTGACCGGCACGGGCGTTCTTTCCAATAAAAAGAACTTGACCATTTCCGCCATCGCCCGGGCTTCAAAGCTGGCGACTCCTATAAAATAGAGACAGATCGCCAGGTTGACGATATTTCCCGCCCATTTGCCGAGACCTTCATTCATATAATCAAAAAACGATCCATACTGATGTTTTTTCATAATGAGCGTATTGAGATAAATCAATAAAATAAAGATGACGCCTTCCAGACATAATGTGATCCAGCCGTCCGGCGAATTTGCCCTTGCTGACAGCGACCGGGGCATGGTGAGGAGCCCCGCGCCGAGCATCGTGTTGGCAATCAATGCCGTCCCTTGATAGTTTGTAAGTTTATTGTGAGTTGTTTTCTGGCTCATTTACGTTTTTCGCCTCTTTTGGTTGATTTTTAATAGGGAGACGGAGAATGGAGTGTCTTGCGTTTTTTAAGCTGAAAAACCCATTCGGCGAGAAATACGGAGAACCGAAGCTTCGCTGTCTCGATAAATGAGTGTATATCGCCAGCATAAATAAAATCATGCCGTACAGCCCGAATGCTGCCGCAGCAAACATTGAAATGAAACGAAGCACACGGAATGAAAGCCCCATTCCGTACTGCGGCACCGTAAATGAAGCGAGCGCGACAATGCTGACCACGATGACCATGATGGAACTGACAATATTTGCTTCAACGGCCGCCTGGCCGATGACGACTCCGCCCACCAGTCCGATCGTCTGGCCGAGCGGGTTAGGGAGCCTCAAACCCGCCTCTCTCAGCAGTTCTATCGTAATTTCCATCACCATCGCTTCAATGATGGGCTGGAAGGGAACGTTTTCTCTGTTCGCCGAGATAGTGACTGCAAGCGGCGTCGGCAGAAGCCCTTGGTGAAACGAGACGAGGGCGATATAAATGGCTGAAAAAAACAGCGTGATAAAAATAGACGTAAACCGCAGCGCCCGAATGAGCGAGGCGGAAATCCACCGTTCATAATAATCGTCGGGAGACTGCATTAAAATGCCTAAAGTAGCCGGAACCACCAGCGCAAACGGTGAGTTGTCGACAAGGATGGCGACGCGGCCGTTAAACAAGGCGGAGGAGACTTTATCAGGCCGTTCCGTATTTTGTATTTGCGGAAACGGCGAATACTTATTATCCTCAATAAGCTCTTCAAGCGTCCCCGAATCCTGAATGTCGTCCAGCTTCACTTCGCTGAGGCGTTTTAAAACATCGCTGACGACAGACGGGTCAGCCTCATCATCTATGTACATGACAGTGGCGTATTTTAACTTGCTTTCTCCGAGCGGAACCTTTTTCGTTTTCAGCTTCGGATGGTTCGTCCGCTGCCTGATCATGGCGACGTTTGTATCAGAATCCTCTATGAAAGCGACCTTAGGCCCTCTTACAACCTTTTCGGAGGTAGGTTCTGTCACGCTTCTTTTTTCTCTTTTTCCCGTGGAAAGAATGTATACGTTGTCAAGGCCGTTAATAAACACGGCGCATTTCCCCCGCAGAATGGAAGTGACGGCTTCTTTCGCCGCAGTGACGGGACGGGCGTCAATCTGATCAAGACGCTTCGTCACTGCCTCCAGCGTCAGGGTGTCTTCTCCCTGCAGCAGCGTTTCAATCGCTTCTTTTATTTTGTCTTCATCGTTCATTTCACTCAGATACATATAATAAAAAACAAGCCCGTTCGGAAGCATCTTTTTATTTTGAACCAGGTCATCGTTCGGCTCTAGGTGGGGCAGCACCATAGCCAGGTTTATGTGTATGTATTCCTTGAATTCCGATTGCGCCATCAACTGTCACCCGCCTTCCATTCCTTAATTGAGGTTATCTTTTCCTGTTAAAAAAATGATATACTATGATAAAGTAATTAATTGCACAAGTTTTTTTATGAAAGCGGAGGAGAGATGTGGCACAAGTCAGGCTGGCAGGAAATGCTGAAGAAATAGAACAGCTCATTAAATCATTTGAAGCGCATTACGAAGTGGCTTACACGTCGAAGGAATACCGAAAAACAAATCCGAAGTACAAATACTCTAAGGATTCACGCGTCTATCTTGAGCTGAAATTAAAAACGGCCAAGGCTGAAAAATAAAAAGGGTTTCATCGGTTACTGGCGAATAATACTCAGGGTGAAGCAACTGTTATGGAGGGATACATAAATGGACTACAGAATTGAAAAAGACACCATGGGAGAAGTTAAAGTTCCGGCAGATAAATTTTGGGGCGCTCAGACACAGCGCAGCAAAGAGAACTTCAAAATCGGTTCAGAAAAAATGCCTCAGCGTGTTGTGAAGGCGTTTGCAATTTTAAAAAGAAGCACGGCGATCGCTAACGAACGCCTTGGCAATTTAGAGTCTGAAAAAGCACAGGCGATTGCCGCTGTATGTGATGACGTATTAAACGGCAAATACGACGATAACTTTCCGCTCGTTGTCTGGCAGACGGGAAGCGGCACACAAAGCAACATGAATATGAACGAAGTGGTGGCAAACCGCGCGACTGCTTTATTGAAAGAAAAAAATTCTGATCTGAAGATTCATCCGAATGATGATGTCAACCGCAGCCAAAGCTCAAACGATACATTCCCGACGGCGATGCACGTTGCGGCGGTCCTTGCCGTATATGAGCAGCTCGTTCCGGCTCTTGATCAGCTGCGCGCGACACTTGACGAAAAAGCGAAAGCGTATCAAGACATTGTGAAAATCGGACGCACGCATTTGCAGGACGCGACTCCGCTGACACTCGGACAGGAAATCAGCGGCTGGGTATACATGCTTGACCGTTCTAAAGAAATGATTCTTGAGTCAACGGAAAAAATCCGCGCGCTTGCCATCGGCGGCACGGCAGTCGGTACGGGAATCAACGCCCACCCGCAGTTCGGTGAATTCGTCGCGGAAGAAATCACAAAAGTAACGGGGCAGACGTTCAAAAGCTCGCCTAACAAATTCCATGCGCTGACAAGCCATGATGAAATCACTCACGTTCACGGTGCCTTAAAAGCATTGGCTGCCGACCTGATGAAGATTGCCAACGATGTCAGATGGCTGGCAAGCGGCCCGCGCTGCGGAATCGGCGAAATCGTCATTCCTGAAAATGAGCCGGGAAGCTCTATCATGCCGGGCAAAGTCAATCCGACGCAAAGTGAGGCGCTGACAATGATCGCCGCGCAAGTGATGGGAAATGACGCGACAATCGGATTTGCGGCCAGCCAAGGAAACTTCGAGCTGAACGTCTTCAAGCCGGTTATCATTTATAACTTCCTGCAGACAGTGCAGCTTCTCAGTGACGGAATGAATTCCTTCCATGACAAATGCGCTGTCGGTATTGAGCCGAACCAGGAAACCATTCAGGAAAACCTTTCTAACTCATTAATGCTTGTTACGGCGCTTAACCCGCATATCGGTTATGAAAACGCCGCAAAAATCGCCAAGCTTGCCCATAAAGAAGGCCTGACGCTGAAAGAAGCGGCATTACAGCTGAACCTTCTGACGGAAGAACAATTTAATGAAATGGTGCGTCCGGAAGATATGGTGCACCCGAAAGCATAAACAGAAAGAACGGCTGCAGTCATTGCGGCCGTTCTTCTAAATAAACTGCTGTTTCAGTAAAAATCTGAGCTGTTCTGCATCTTCAGCCAGCAGGTCGGATTCCTTCAAATTCAGAATCATTCCTTTGATGATTGCCGGTTTCGGCGACTTTTTCTTCATTTCCGCTTCAAGAATATCCAAGCTCTCGGTGTATTCAGATGCTTGCGGCTTGTCCATCGTGCTGATGTGCGCACGGAGGGTCTGCAAGATTGATTGGCTTAAAGGATCGGGCTTCCCGTTATGAAGAGGCCCAAACAGTGAGCTTGCCTCATCAAGAGAAATAAACGCTTCATCATGTCTGTCCGCCATTCCGTTTACGATGTCATCAATTCTGTGAATCACGGTATTTGCGAGAAGCGCAGGCTGTACAGACCGGCCGGTCAGAATGAGATATTCAAGATACATCTGACTGATTCCTTCTATTAAAAAACAAAGCTCGGCGGTGTATGGTTCGGCTTTTTCTCCGTAAATAGCAAGAAGACTGTCGATATGAAACTGCAGGATCGACCGGAGGATTCTCTTTCCGCACTGCGCCACTTCTTCGGTATAAGGAAGTGAACCGTCTTTCATCTGCACGGTAATAAAATCTTTATGGGCGAGAATCGATTCATAAAACACCGCAAGCTGTTTTTGATAAGCGGCTCTCGGGCTGTCACCCTCCGTTTGGATCGTCGTGATTCGGGTAAACGTTTTATCATAGTAGTAATTCAGCATGGACAGAAGCAGTGCTTCTTTGGAAGGAAAGTGAAGATAAAAAGCGCCTTTTGAGATTTTGCATTCATCGGCGATTTCCTGAACCGATGTTGATTTGTACCCTTTTCGGGCAAACAGTTTAATTGCTGCTTCAATAATCAGCTTTTCTTTTTCCTTCAATGGTTCCACCCTTTCGGAGCCAGGAGGCTGGCTTGTGCTTCACGTGTGTGACTATATGGTCATATTGATATTCTGTAAATTTAACCTGATTGTAACTTGTTTTTTTGTCTTGTTTTATTTATATTATAAAGTGAGCTGACCGAATGGTCAAAGTTCTGGCGAAAGGGTGAATCTGAAAATGAAAGAATTAGATGAAATGATCAGCCGCTTGCGAAACAGAGGAATTAAAGTCGAAAAGGTGAAATATCCGAAAAAGACTATTTGTGAAAAGAAATGGGTTCATCAATGCCAAAAACCGCTGAAAACAAACTACAGAGATTTTAACGGCTACTCCTTCACATAAAAAAAGACTGCAATGAAACACTACAGTCTACTTTGGTATGATAATCCGATAGATTACACCCGATTGGTCATTTTCAATTGAAATTGATGCTTTATGCAGGGTTAAAATCCGTTTTACGATGCTGAGTCCTATGCCGAACTCGCCTTTCTTCCCTTTATTAAAAGGCTCGTACAAGCTGGATAGCATCTCATCCTCAATCGGAGGCCCGTCATTTTTAACCGTCATGACAATCTGCTGCTGATTTTGGCTGATCCGAATGTGAATCGCGGTTTCTGCATAGCGGATTTGATTTTCAAGAATGTTTTCGAGGAGCTTGCCCCATTGTTCCGGATCACCGGGCATCATCAATACATCTTCTGTTTCAACGGTCCACGATAATTCCTTCCGGGCCCATTTGAGCCGCTCAATGACTTCTTCCGTGACTTTCACAAGGTCAAATGTCTCATGGTGCACCCGCTGCTTCATTAAATAATCAAGCTTCGTTAAATATAATAAATCCTTAATTTTCTTCTCAAGCTTTTCTGCTTCGCCTTCAATGACATCAATTGTGTTTTTCAGGTCCCCCTTAGGAAAAATCCCGTCCTTTATTGATTGAGTATAGCCCCTTATCACCATGACAGGCGTTTTTAAATCATGAGAGATATTTTGCAGGAGCGTTCTTTCCGTTTCATCCTTTTGTACCAGCTTGCTCCGCATGTCTTCAATGGTGTGGCCTAATTTTCCGATTTCATCTTTTCTGTCGACGATGACCGGATCATCCCAGTCCTGTTCAGAGATCCGTTTGACATGCTTCTCTAAGGAGACGAGCGGACGCGAGAGATATTTGGCAAGCCAAATCGCCGGAATCCAGCTTAACAAAATGACGCCGGCAAGGATAAAGAGCAGCTGCTTGAACAGGGTGTATGACAGATCATCACGGTAAGAATCAAGCGCATATGACAGCATCATCGCATCCTGACCGTTAATGGTGAGGCCTTTTTTAATGACGAAAAACACTTTTTCTCCGCCGATGTCCGCGCTGTATCGTTTCGTGACGCTGTGCTGGCGGCCCGCGAGCTTGTACACCTTATGGATAAAGGAAGAAGAAAAGTAGTTTAAATCTTTGTCGCTCGCCGATTCTTCGCGCTCCGGCAAAAGAACGTGCTGAACGGATCGGAAAGTCGTCGGAGCGGTCGCGTCCTCACTGTAATATCCCCGCTCGATCGACCCGGGCAGCCGGTACTCCGTCAGCACATGCTGTTCATTTTCAATGGTCGTGTACGTTTCATCCGTGAAAAAATCCCGCAGCGTATTTGAGAACAGCACGAGCAGCAGAATCGAGATGGCTAAAAGGATGCCCGAGATGACCACCCATATTTGAAAAGCAAGCGGCTTATTTTTCATGACGTCATCATCCTGTAGCCGAATCCGTAAATGGTTTCAACCTTTAAGCCGGGCATTTTTTTCCGCAGCCTCCGCACAAGATCATCGACCACCCGGTCAGTGCCGAAATAGTCATGGCCCCATATTTTCAGCAGGATATCTTCCCTGGAAAAGGGGTGTCCTTTATGGTGAAGAAATAAAAGCAGCAGATCAAATTCCTTAGACGTCAAATTGACCAGGCTGCCGGTTTCATCATAAACCTCTCGGGCATCTTCGATCACATTGTAGGAAGAAACGGTGATGCCGGTTTTCTTTGCGGCGGGCTGTTCTTTATACACGAGCTCCAGCAGCTTCTGAACCCGTATAATGAGCTCTCTCGGCAAAAAAGGCTTGGCGATATAATCATTGCTTCCAAGCTCTAACCCGAGGACTCTGTCAATATCGGCATCCCGCGCGGAAATGAAAATGACGGGCACATCGGGATCTTTTTCTTTTATTTCTTTTATCAATGTATAGCCGTCCGTATCCGGAAGCATGATGTCGAGAATCCACAAGTGGGGAGACGGCTGCATCTGCTTTCTGGCATCTTCGCCTTTTGTGAAAGATGTAATGTTCCAGCCTTCATTCTCTAAATATTTTGTGAGCAGTTCATTCAGGTTATCCTCATCTTCAACTAGATAAATGGTGTATGACAAGGCATTTCACATCCTTTCAACGTCATTATACTAGTTTTAACACACTCAAGCCGCATTTTCATAATTTCACATATTCTTTTCATTTTTATCCCACAATGTTTGTTTATGATGTGTATAAGGGAAGAAAGGAAGAAAAAAAGCGGGGAAGATAACATGTTCAAACACATTTTGTTTTGGAGCTTTGCTTTTCTCCTTATTATTGGGACAATAGAACTTGTACATGCGATGAATATGTAATCGATAGAATGAAAACATGCTAAAAGGAGTGTGCGTGAATATGAATGATCATCGAGATGACGGCAGAAGCCGCGATCAGTCAGATCTTTCACATACGGAACAAAACAGAAATGAACAGCAGCGGATCAGCCATCAGGAGCCGGAGCTGCTCGAAGGGCCCGTCTCGAAAGAAGCGGAAAAAGAGACGGCCGCCGGCGCGGAATTTGAAAAAACGGCTGCCGTGAAAAAAGAAAAAAAACGGAGAGCCGCTTGGCTGAGCCCGATTTTAGGCGGTATTATCGGCGGAGGCCTCGTGCTTGGCATTGTGCCGAACCTGCCGAGTGAGCAGCATAAGACAGAAGCCGTTTCTGATACGAAACAAGTTCAGTCTTCGAATTTTACGTCAACGCCTTTGAAAAATACCTCAAGCGTAGCGGATATGGTAGAAGATTTGGAGCCTGCGATTGTGGGAGTGTCCAACTACCAAGCTTCGCAAAGCAGCCAGTTCGGACTTGACGGCGGTTCAAGCTCTGAAACGGAAAGCGGCACGGGGTCAGGCGTCATCTTCAAAAAAGACGGCGAAAAAGCGTACATCATCACAAACAATCATGTCATAGAAGGGGCGAACAAACTGTCGGTCACTCTTTACAATGGGAAAACCGAAACGGCAAAGCTTGTCGGAAAGGATGCCATCAGTGACTTGGCTGTATTGGAAATCAGCTCGTCCAATGTTAAAAAAGCGGCCAGCTTCGGGGATTCCTCCAAGCTCCGCATTGCCGATAAAGTGATTGCCATCGGCAACCCGCTCGGCCAGCAGTTTTCCGGCACCGTCACACAAGGTGTCATCAGCGGGCTGAACAGAACGGTAGACGCCGATACATCCCAAGGCACGGTGGAAATGAACGTGATTCAGACGGATGCGGCGATTAACCCCGGAAACAGCGGCGGCCCGTTAATCAACTCAAGCGGCCAGGTTATCGGGATCAACAGCATGAAAGTCAGTGAAAGCGGCGTGGAGTCACTCGGCTTTGCCATTCCGAGCAATGATGTAGAACCGATAGTCGACCAGCTGCTTGCAAAAGGAAAAGTCGAGCGCCCATTTTTAGGTGTGCAGATGATTGATATGTCGCAAGTGCCGGAAACCTATCAGGAAAACACGCTCGGACTGTTCGGCGACCAGCTGTCTAAGGGTGTTTACGTAAAAGAAGTGCAATCCGGCTCACCGGCTGCGAAAGCGGGCATCAAATCAAATGACGTCATTGTACAATTGAACGGCAAAGATGTCGGCAGCAGCGCCGATATCAGACAAATCTTATATAACCAGCTGAAAATCGGCGATAAGACGACTGTTCAAGTTCTCAGAAGCGGAAGCAAAAAGACGCTGAACGTCACATTAACGAAACAAACCGAAAGCGCAAGCTGAACGCATAAAAAAAAGCTGAACCTTCAACTGAGGTTCAGCTTTTTTCGTCATTCTCCCAAGTAGGCTGACAGCATCCACACATGCTTGTCCGCTTCGTCAACTAATCCGACAAACAGGTCGGCAGTTGACGAGTCATTTTGTTCCTCGGCGATGCCGATGACAAATTTTGATTCGCGGCTGATTTGTTTATAGTCTTGAACCAGTGATTCCACCATTTCAGAAGCCGTTTTTTCCTGGCCTTCATCCGTAATGGAAGCTTGTTCAAGGTAAGTGTGTAAAGTCGCCGCAGGCTGTCCGCCGATGGCCAGAAGACGCTCTGCGATAGCATCCGCCGTTTCCGCCGCTTCGTTATACAGTTCTTCAAATTTTTCATGAAGCGTAAAGAAGTGAGGGCCTTTTACATACCAATGGAAGCGGTGCAGTTTAGAGTAAAGGATAAACCAGTTTGATAATTGTGTGTTCATTGATTTCTCAACAAGAGTTTCAGTTTTTTTCGCGTTTTGTGTATTCATATTCATCGTCCTCCCTGTGATCTGTTAATTTAATTATACTACATATCAAATAAAAATCAATACTAAATTATAATAATTATAATTTAGGTTTAAGTGAACAGCTTTTTCTTCACAACAGATTCCCAGGCGGACCACGAGAAGAGTGAGCGGAAAGCCAATGCCAGCTTAACGCCCCTGCCGATCGGATACCGCAGTTTCTTCAGCCGTTTCCTTTGTGCCAATTGATAAATCAGCTCCGCTACGTCATCAGGATCGCCGCTTTTGGATGCGTTGGCTTTGAAGTAAGCTTCGATTTGCTGATAATAGCGGTAATAGGGCGAATCTTTGGCGGGTGCCGTAAGATGATTGGAGAGAGACGTCTCCCAAATAGACGTTTTATAGGAGCCCGGTTCTATTAAAGCGGCATCAATTCCTAAAGGCAGCAGTTCGAGGCGCAGACACTCTGTAAATCCTTCAACCGCGAATTTGGAAGAGACATACGGAGATAGAGCCGGGAAACCGGTCAGTCCGCTGATACTGCTGATATTGAAGATTTTCGCCCCGCCATGTTTTCGCATATAAGGCAGCACGGTTTTTGTGACGTGAATCAGACCGAATACATTCGTTTCATACTGCTGTCTGTAATGTTCCATCAGCACATCGTCAATAAACCCCCCGTACGCAGAGCCGGCGTTATTGACGAGCAGGTCAATCGGTCCGAAACCGCTGATGGTGTTCCCGAAGTCAGACACCGACTGCTCATTTGTCACATCTAAAGAAACGACCGTAACATGTTCGGATGCACCCGCTTGAGCGGCGGCCTCTTTCAGTATTTCAGCTTTCTCCGGCTGTCTGGCTGTTGCGATGACGTGATAGGACCGGGCGAGCTTCAGCGCTGTCAGCAGCCCGAATCCGCTCGTCGCGCCGGTTACAATGGCAATTTTTCTGTTCATCTTATAATCCTCCCCGTTTGTTCTTATCTCATAGTGTATAACATCTCGCGGAAAGAAGGAGAAATCGTTCGGAAATATGTCAGAATTGTTTTATAATGGAGTCAGCTTCGGATAGAAAGGGGTAAAGAAAAGATGGCATTAAAGGGATTGAAGGAAACATGGGATTTAAACTCCATTTTTGAGGGCGGGAGCCGGTCGGAAGAGTTTCAGCAATACATACAAGAGCTCAAAAAGCATCTAAGCGCTTTTCAACATGCGGTTGAAGCGTTTACAGTTCCGGCGCATGCGGATGAAAGCCGGGACCTGATCAATCTGATCGATAGGTTTGAACGTTCAGCGATCATGATCAGGCAGGCGGGAGCGTTCGTCGGCTGTCTTCAGGCTCAGAACACTCATGATCAGAAAGCGAATGAATGGAGGGCGAGGATCAATCAGCTGAGCAGTGATTTTAAATCCGCTCTGGTCACCCTTGACGATACACTTGCCCGGATTGACGAGCGGGTTTGGGAGGAGCTGCTGCAAAAACCGGAACTTCAGGATCTCACATATGTTTTAAATGAGAGAAGAGACCGTGTCAAAGAGAAGCTCAGCGCTTCGGAAGAAAGGCTGATTGAAGGCCTGGCCGTTGACGGCTATCACGCATGGGGCGACCTGTATAATGCGGCTGTCGGCAGAATGAAGATTCCGTTTGAGGATAAAGAGCTGTCGGTCGGCCAAGCGGAAAATATGATGGCGCACCCGGACCGCCGCATCAGACGCCAAGTGTTCAAAGAGCTTAATGAAGTCTGGAAAGGAGAAGAGGAGCTTTTCGGCAGCACGCTGAACCATCTGGCCGGCTTCCGCACGGAAATCTATAAAGCGCGGGGCTGGAAAAGCGCTTTGGAAGAGCCGCTTGCGATCAACCGGATGAAAAAAGAAACGCTGGATGTCATGTGGCAGGTCATTACCGATCATAAAAAACCTTTTGCCGAATACCTGAATCGAAAGGCATCTCTTTTAGGGCTTGAGCGGCTGAACTGGTATGATGTGGACGCGCCGATCGGCGAGGCTCCGAAAGAATACACATTTGATGAAGCGGCCAATCTGATCGTCAGCCAATTTTCGACGTTTGGCAAAAAGCTGTCCGCATTTACGGAAAAAGCGTTCCGCGATCGGTGGATAGAAGCGGAAGACCGCAGCGGCAAACGGGTCGGCGGTTTCTGCACCAGCTTTCCCGACAGCGGGGAATCCCGGATTTTTATGACGTTTTCCGGAAGCGCTTCGAATGTATCGACGCTGGCGCATGAGCTCGGTCACGCGTTCCATCAGGAGGCCATGCTTCAAGTGCGGCAGCTGAACAGAGCCTACGCTATGAATGTCGCTGAAACAGCCTCGACCTTTGCGGAAATGATCGTCGCCGACGCCGCTTTGAAACAAGCGGAGACAAAGGATGAAAAGCTGTTCTTGCTTGAGGCAAAGAAGCGTAGCCATGTTTATGAATATTCATGCGAGATTTTTATTTGAAACGCGTTTTTATGAAGAGCGCAAGCAGGGCGTCGTTCCGGCTGAGAAACTGAATGAACTGATGGAAGCGGCGCAGAAAGAAGCATTTTGCGATTCATTAGGGGAATACTACCCTCATTTCTGGGCGTCGAAACTGCATTTTCATATTACGGGAGTGCCGTTTTACAACTTTCCGTATACGTTCGGTTACTTATTTTCGCTTGGAATATATGCAAGAGCTCTTCGGGAAAAAGCGGATTTTGAAGAAAAATATATCGCGCTTTTGTGTGACACGGCTTCGATGACCGTTGAGGATTTGGCGATGAAGCACCTTGGAGCGGATCTGACGGAACGGTCGTTTTGGGAAGACGCGGTCCGCCTTGCCGTACAGGATGTACAGGAATTTTTAGAGCTGACTGAATGATAATCTGGAGATGAACCGGCCGGAGTGTTACCGCTCCGGTTCTTTTTTGTTCCATGAATGACAGCCGCCTCCCTTGGAAATACCTAAAAACGATCGGAATGGAATGGGAGTGAATCGCATGAAATGGTTCAGGACGGCGGGTGTTTTATGTCTTACGCTGATGCTGATTGCCGGCTGCCGATTGAATGAAGAAAAACGGGAAGCGGAACAAGACAGCACGCCCGTGTCATCCGCGAAGCCGGTTCCTTACAGCAGCTTTGCCCTGCGCGTCAGCTACGGAGCCGGAGAGCATAACCGCTATGAAGGTTTGTATGAAAGAAAAAGCGGTCATGAAAAGGCGGACATCCGGGACAAGCTCTCAGGGGTTCACAGAGAGGGCGAGGAAGCGCTTGATGAAATGAAGATGATCCTCGGAGAACTTGCCGTAAACAGCCGGATGCAGGAAAGCGAGGTCGTCCGGCAGGTGCTCTCGGCTTTTAATTTGGACAGCCGCTATGACCATTTTTATCTGAAACTGAAAAAGAACGACGAAGAAATGACGGAAATAAAAAAATAACCGCCGTCCGCTGCTTTTTTGCCCAAAACTAATTGATAATGATATTCAGCTTCATTAATTTCTGTTACAATATAATCATGATCTCACGTTGAATGTTTAGGCAATTTGTTTATATACATAGTGTTGGGAAACTCAAAAAAGGAGCGGTTAGCGGTATGAGTGCAATTTCTACAGAGACGCTGAGCTTAGGGTACGGAGAAACTGTTATCATTGACGAATTGGATGTCGCGATTCCAAAAGGCGAAATAACTGTATTGATCGGAAGCAACGGTTGCGGAAAATCGACACTTTTACGTTCATTGGCCCGGCTGATGAAACCGAGGGGCGGTTCTGTGCTTTTAGAAGGAAAAGCCATCGCTAAGCTTCCGACGAAGGAAGTGGCAAGAGAGCTCGCTATTTTGCCGCAGAGTCCGTCAGCTCCCGAAGGCCTGACGGTGCATCAGCTTGTGAAGCAGGGAAGATACCCTTATCAAAGCTGGCTGAAGCAATGGTCCAAAGAGGACGAAGACGCAGTGGCAAACGCGCTTAAAGCGACGAAGCTTGAGGAAATGGCCGACCGTCCGGTGGATTCCTTGTCAGGCGGACAGCGCCAGCGCGCATGGATTGCGATGACACTCGCTCAGGATACGGATATCATTCTGCTTGACGAGCCGACAACCTATCTCGACATGACGCATCAAATTGAAATTCTTGATTTGCTGTTTGAATTAAATGAAAAAGAAAAACGCACAATCGTCATGGTGCTGCACGACCTCAATCTGGCATGCCGTTATGCCCATTATCTGGTCGCCATTAAGGATAAACAGATTTACGCAGAGGGCCGTCCCGAAGAAGTCATCACTTGCGAACTTGTACAGCAGGTCTTTGCGATGAACTGCCAGGTAACGCAAGACCCGCTGTTCGGCACGCCGCTTTGCATTCCGCACGGACGCGGCAGATGTATCGTGCAGGAAGCGGCCCTCACCGCCCGATTGTCATAATCATGAAAAAGGGAAGGGAACGGTATGGAAGAGAAACTTCAGCAGCAGCTGGACGGCCTGCTTGAAAAATACACGGAACTATTGCTTGGTGAAACAAACCCGGATGTAAAGGAAGAAGTCAGGCAGTGGATTTTGTATACACATATCGCAAAAAGCATGCCTCCGCTCGTCAAACATTAGAATCAATCCTACCCGGACGCCAAAGAGGGCATCAAAGCTGCGATACAGCACATTAAACAGCTCAATGAAGCACACAGAAAAAAACAATAAAAAAGCTTTCGGCATCAAAGAGAGGTGCCGGAAGCTTTTTTTCTGAAAAGGAAAGGCGCCGTTCAATTCATAGCGAAGAACTTTAATGTAACTAACGCACCCGTTTGTTAACGTATATTTCTTCCGCTTGCTGAACCAAGAAAAAAGGACCGCCGCAGCAATCCCTTTCTCTCTTTCCTATATATCACATTTCCTTTCGGATACGTAATAACTCTTCAAATGCTTTTATATTTGTATCAAAATTGGGCACTGTTTGAGATTCCTCGGCACATTTGACTTGTGCTACAACCAAATCATGAAAAGGTGTTGAAATGCCAGTACCTTCTGCCATTTTGGGAATAACTCCATTAATATAATCAATTTCAGTTTTGCGTTTTTTCTCAAGATCCTGAAGCATACTTGCTCTTAGCAGCCTAGATGGTTCCATGGCTGCCCTAAATGTTTGGATACGTTCAGGAATATCATTTTCGCTTCTTAATTCCAAAGATTCTATATCAAGGCCGCCCATTTTCGCAAATTTGACACCATTGGCGTGTCCAACCTTAATCGTCTCATCTGCGATATGAACTGCACTAACAATGCCGATTTCATGGTCAAGAATGTCTCCGTATTCTCCGTTTAATGCTGCTGATAAACCACTGAATGCATTATTGATAAGTAATTTTGACCACTTCGTTCCAACTAAATTATCGGAAATATGTGTTCCGCCGATAAGGTCTAAAACCGATTTAATACGCTGGATTCTTTCTGTTGTTTCACCATGTAATTCTCCAATTTGAAAAGCGTACTCTTTAAATTGAGTATACTCAGTTGTAAGTCTGGATACGCCCGGTTCAATAAACGTAGCACCAAATTCAACAGAACCTGCAATAACACGTTCATCACCAACGATCGAAGCGACTTTCTGTTCAGGTATACCGTTTTGCAAGGAACATACTACACTGTCATCCTTTAAAAAAGGCAGCAACTCTTTAAGAATGGAGTCATTATATAATTGTTTCGTCAGAAGTAATATGAAATCATACTTGCCTGACTTGTTTTCAGGGGTGATGGCTTTCACCTTTGCTTGAAATTCCGTTGTACCAACTACTTTAGCACCTATTTGATTTAGAGTATCTACATGTTCTTTGTACGAATCAATCAATTCGACATCCATTCCGCCAGCAGACAGATATGCTCCAACAATGGTTCCTAAAGAACCTGCTCCTAAAACTGCAATTCTCATTGTAAACGTCTCCTTATTTTTCCTCTAAGTAGTTATAAACCGGCTGTGCTGCATTTAAGGTTAAATCTGTAAGGATATGAGATGCTGAAACGACTTCTAATACAGGCAAATCTGCAAGCGGTGCCAGAGCATGTTCAAATAATTGAAGCCGCGCCGGTCCAGCCCAGGCACCTTTAACTTCTATATTCGTTATTTGCGTCCGCACCAAATCGCAAACCCTTAAATCACCATTGTAATCAGTAGCAATCTTAACCATAAAATTAGGTCGGCAAATTTCCCTTTTCGCTTTTTCCTTGTCCATTTCGAAATGTTTATATCCCATAGTCGCAGCTGCCACACGAAGACTGCCATAATCTAATGTGCCAACGAGAGTATCAGAGTCTATATACAGCTTAGGGGCACCCAATTTCTTTGGATATGCAGTAAGTTCCCGTCCGCTTGCAATAGCCGGGAAATTGTCTACATACATAGAATGTACATAATCTCCTTCTTCACCATTAAAGCTGACAGGGATGACTTGTCCCGCCTCTGTATAGGCACCAAGTCCGGAAACATCGGGCATCCGCATCACTTCGAATTTCACTAAAGGTTCAGTAATTTCAAGAGGTTCCGGCACTGCCGCACGTAAAGCTTTTTCATCCGTTCGGTAAATAATATTTAAATATTCACGGTTAACAAATTTATAATTTGGGATAGGATAAGCAGGAGCCGTTAGCGGTGTGTTTAAATTTTTCACAATGTTATTCACATCAATTTTCATAGTAGGAAACCCCTTTCCTTTTATTTAACTGCGTTATTATCTTACATCCGCATTTACATTTAATCCAATACATAATAAGGTATATATATATTCATTGAAATAAATGAGGGGGGTGCAGACAGATGGAATTGCTGCAGCTAAAATACTTTCAGACAGTTGCCTATACTGAACATATTTCTAAAGCAGCAGAACAATTAAAGATTGCCCAGCCTTCTTTAAGTCTCACTATAAAAAGACTTGAGAATGAACTGGGAACAACCTTGTTTGAGAGAAAAGGCAGAAATATTAAGCTGAGTTCAGCAGGGAAAATTCTTTTAAAACATGTAAACAGGATTTTTACTGAGATTGAAAATGCACAAACGGAAATTCAATTGGAGGAACATCAAATGTCTGACACCATCAGAATATCTATTTCCAATCCAAGATTCCTTGCAGGACTGATGAGTGAATATATCAACCGCTCCCCTCAATCAAAAATTCTGCAAGCAATCGGAGTTAAAAGCGAGATCATAACAAGTTTAAAAAAAGGGGACATTGATTTAGGAATAACAGGTCATCCGATTCAAGATGAAGAGATAGAGAGTTGTGTGCTGGTAAATGAAGATATTGTTCTGGCTTTGCCCTCAAACCACCGATTTACGGGTAAAACAGAAATTTCTTTACGTCTTGCCGCCGATGAACCATTTATTACCCTTGCTAATAATGAAGAGTACAGCGGTTTTACAGCCTCGCTTTGTGAGAAAGCCGGTTTCACCCCAAATATTGCATTTGAGGCAGATTCTCATTTACTGGTCGAGATTATAAAGCTGGATCAAGGTGTTGCGTTGCTTCCTATTTCAGTTTGCAGAACATTGGGGCTGAATTTTATAAAAGTGACTGATCACTCTGCTTCATATCCAGTCGGCTTATCTTGGTTAAGACATAAGCTGTTATCTTCTTCGATAAGAAATTTTCGTGACTTTATTATGTCGTACTATAAAGATAACTATGAAATGTTTAAAGTTTATTAAAGGATTTCATCATTACTTTTTTGAATTTCCCCCCCCCATTTCCAATGAGGCGGAAGACTGGCCATTCCCAGATGATATAAAAAAATCCCGCGGCATCCGCGGGATTTTTCTTTGTTAAACGGCTTTCGCCTTTTCTTCTTGTTTGCCTGTCTTTTTGTTTGTCAGTTTAATTGATTTAACAAACAGCGTGAGGATCAATCCGGCAGCGATAAAGGCCAGGCCTGTGAAAAACACGCTGTGGAGCGAATCCATCAGTGACGTTTTCAAAACCGGCACGATATGGGAAGAAAATGCGGCCGGGATCTGCTTAATCGATTCCTGGCTGAACAGGGATTGAAGCAGCCCTTCAGGATTCTTGTCAATCATACCTTTAAACTGGGCGGCAAAGGCACTTGCCTGTTTCGGCAGTGAGTCTAAGTAAGGCACCAGTCTGTCGGTTAAAAGGCTTCCTGATCTGGCATTCATGACAGCGCCGAGCACCGTAATGCCGAACGTTCCCCCGATCATCCGGAAAAATTGGCTTGAAGAGGTCACAACACCCAGCTCTTCTTTTGAAAACGTTTCTTGCAGAGCGAGTGTGAGAAGCGGCATGACGAGCCCCATTCCCAGACCGATCACGGCCATATAGCACGTCGCCGCGAGCTTGCTTGTATCCAGCTGCAATGTCGTTAATAAGAAGAAGCCGACGGCCATGATCAGCATGCCGATCATGATTTGCGGTTTAATACCGATCTTATAAACCAGCTGGCCTCCGATAATACTTGTGATAATCATAGATACCATCATCGGAGTCATAATCGTGCCGGACGCGGTGGCGCTGACTCCGATAATTCCCTGCATAAAGAAAGGAACGAACGTAACGGCGCCGAACATGCCGATACTCATGAAAAAGCCGATCAGATTCAGTACGGTAAACGTTCTGTTTTTAAACAGGTACATCGGCAGAATCGGCTCCTTTGCTTTGATTTCAGCGAAAATGAATCCGACAATCCCGGCAAGCGCAAGCGCAAAGAGACCGAGAATCTGCCAAGAGCCCCATGCGTAATCCTTTCCTCCGAAGCTGAGTGCGAGGAGAAGGCTGACGATTCCGACGATCATTGTGAAAATGCCGGCGATGTCAAAGTTAATCGGCCCGGTCTGTTTTCTGCCTTGAAGTCCTCTTGCGATAAAGATGACGGCTAAAATTCCGACAGGCAGGTTGATATAGAAAACCCATTTCCAATTTAATGAGTCAACAATCCAGCCCCCGATTTGCGGGCCGATCACGGAAGCAAGCCCGTAAATCGCCCCGAAAAGCCCTTGGAACTTGGCACGCTGTTTCCCTGTGAACAAATCCCCGATGACGATCATAGCCATCGGCATCATGACACCGCCGCCGATTCCCTGAAGTCCGCGGAAAATAATCAGTTCCGTCATGTTGCTGGCCATTCCGCACAGTGCGGAAGCTCCCATAAAAATCAATAAACCTGACACATAGACGACGCGGCGTCCCAATAAATCTGCAAGTTTCCCCGCAATCGGAACGATCGTCGTCGAAGTTAAAAGATATGCCGTGGTCAGCCACGTCATCATGCTTAATCCCCCGAGGTCACCCACGATTTTAGGAATCGCCGTTCCTACGATGGTGCCGTCAAGGGCTGAGAAAAACATGGCGATGATTAAGCCGGTTATTAATAATGTGCGTTTTGGATCTTTCTTTTCAATGCTCATGTTTCGGCAGCTCCTCTATTCTATTCGTTTTCTTTTTGATCAGCCGCGTATTTCTCGGCGGCTTCCGCTACTTTGCGGATGATGTTCACGGACTGAATCAGTTCATCGTCAGTCAGAACGGACAGGTTTCGCGCCAGTATCGCTTTCCGTCCTTCCACAACATCTTCGAATTTTGTTTCGCCTTTTTTGGTGAGGCTGATGTCGATGACGCGTCTGTCCTGCTGGTTATGTTTGCGGACGATAAGTCCTTTTTGCTCGAGGCGGTCGGCCATTAGCGTCACTGCGCTCGGTTTTACCTCCATGCGTTCCGCAATTTCGGAAACTTTGCAGCTCCCGTGTTTTTTCAGGCTGGCTAAAACAAATAATTGGGCAGGCGTCACCTCGTGTTTTGCCATGCTTTCCACCATTTCAGGCTGTATGTTTTGCAGCAGCGTCTGAAGAGATTTCTGGATGTCAGACACATATTGATCCGCGTTTTTCATAACTCCTCCTCATCTTGTTCCTTGAGAAAATAATTAACATTAGTTAAATATAAATAAGGATTAATGATAAGTCAATCTTTTTGTGCAAAAATAAAAAAAGGATTGATGCTTGTCGAAAACATCAAATCCTTCTTCGTTTTACTGCTGGTAGGGAGACTGCTGCTGAATGGTCTGCCGGAACTTCTGATACGATTGCTGAAGCTTTTGGGTATCGGCTGCTTCAATGGAATACCAGCCATTTTGAAACATCACATCGTATAATCTTCTTTGCGCTTTTTGTGACTCATCGAAAATCGCCTGAATATCTTGATAAAGAGACTCGTGGCTGAACTCGTGCAGGGCTGTGCAATATGAAGCCGTGATGTATTTTTCCGTCGTCAGCAGCTCATTCACCAAGTCTCTGTCATTCATTTGCGCCGTATTGGGCACGGGCGTTTGCGGATTCGTGATTTTTTGATTTTGCTGTTCCATGTATTGTCCTCCTATTGCATATAGCCTGTTGTTGTCTGTCCGCCTTGATCGGGGTTCAAGCGGTCCAATATGTGCTGATAATGCTTCTGATGCATCCGGCCGATCTGATCAAGCTCTTGTTTTAACGTCTGATTCTGACAGTGTTCCGCCATAAAATGCGCTTTTTTCATGGCAAGCAGATTCCAGTTCAGCATGTCCTCAAGATACAAATGGTCTTTCGTTGAGATGACGGCAGGCGGCAAGTTTCCGTGCTGCTCTTGGTTGTTCATATAAACGCCTCCTTCAATTCTGTTCTTTTTAGCTTTCTCTGCGATCAGGATTTCATACACAAATAAAAGAAAAAGGAGGGAGTTCATCCTTGCTGCGGAGCATATGTTTTATTTTTGTCGAAAAATAAAATGCTTACAAAATTCGCCCAGGCTTACGGAATCCGCTTCGGCGCGGGAAGGTTCGTTGCAGGGGAAACACTCACGGAAGCTGTGAAAACGGTAAAGCGGCTGAACCAAAAAGGGCTGTCGGCTTCGATTGATTATCTAGGTGAATATGCGGGTTCAGAGAAGGATGCGAAAAGGACGGCGGAAGAATGTAAAAAAGCAATCAGGGCGATTGCCGAGAATCAACTGGATTGTGAGCTGTCGCTGAAATTAACTTCCATCGGTCTGGATATTTCCGAGAAACTCGCGGAACAGCATGTCAGAGACATATTGACGGAGGCAAAAGAACGTGGCGTGCCTGTAACGATTGATATGGAGGACTATTCAAGATGCGGCCGTACACTCGAGCTGTATAAGCGGTGCAAGCCGGATTTTCCGATGCTCGGCACCGTCATTCAGGCTTATTTGTACCGCGCAGCTGAAGACATCAGCGGTCTGATGCCATACAAGCCGCGGCTCAGGCTTGTAAAAGGCGCTTATAAAGAATCGGCGGCCGTTGCATTCCCTGATAAAAAAGCAACCGACCTTCATTTTCAGCAGCTGATTAAGCTGCAGCTTTTGAGCGGCCATGAAACGGCGGTGGCGACTCATGATGATGACATCATTTCTTATACGAAAACACTCATCAGTGAACATCAAATTCCCCGGGAGCAGTTTGAATTCCAAATGCTGTACGGCATCAGAACGGAGCGCCAGAAGGAGCTTGCCGAAGAAGGATACAGGATGAGGGTGTATGTCCCGTACGGAACCGATTGGTACGGGTACCTGATGAGAAGAATCGCCGAGCGCCCGGCAAACGCGGCGTTTGTGCTGAAAGGGATCTTCAAAAAATAACGGCTGCTCCAAAAAGCAGCCGCAGCATGTTATTCCATGTTGTCTTTTTTATATTGCTGATTTTGGCTCGTCCGTTTGCCGCCGCCGTATTTTTGCTTCGGTCCCGCATTTCCTTTCATGCTGGCCGCGCTCACTGCGGCAGAAGACGGATCTTTTCTCCCTCGCACCATTCCCTTCACCTCCGGGTTTAAGTTTCCCGCCCGCGCCATGGAACATGCGGAAGCCGAAAAATTTAAAAAAATTCCATATTTGCTATTGAAGTCATCCTGAAAATCTTTTAAGATGAAAGAAGAAAAGGGTTTCATTTTTTTTGCCGAAAAAATGAATGACTATTCATTCAAAGTTCAAGGGGGATGACTCATGCACAAGTTTATAAAGAAAGCAGCCGTTCTCGGATCAGGCGTCATGGGGTCCGGAATTGCCGCGCACTTGGCTAACATCGGAATTCCCGTCCTGCTGCTTGATATTGTGCCAAACGAGCTGACAAAGGATGAGATGAAAAAAGGGCTGACATTAGAAAGCCCGGAGGTCCGCAGCAGGCTGAGCCGATCGGCCATGCAAAAGCTGCTGAAGCAAAAACCGGCGCCGCTGACTTCGGCTGCCAATCTCGACTATATAACTGCGGGGAATTTGGAAGATGACGCAGCTCAATTAAAGGATGCTGATTGGATTATTGAAGTCGTCGTCGAAAATCTTGACGTAAAAAAACAGATTTTCTCACTCGTTGATGAATACCGGAAACCGGGAAGCATCGTGTCGAGCAATACGTCCGGTATCTCCGTCACAAAAATGGCGGAAGGCCGATCTGCCGATTTTAAAGCCCATTTCTTAGGAACCCATTTCTTTAATCCGGCCCGCTACTTAAAGCTTTTGGAAATCATTCCGATTCAGGAAACAGATCCTGACGTTCTGGAGTTTATGACTTCATTTGCAGAAAACACGCTTGGGAAAGGTGTCGTCATCGCAAAAGACACGCCTAACTTTATCGCCAACCGCATCGGTACGTACGGCCTCCTGGTCACGGTAAGAGAAATGCTTTCTTCCGGCTGCCGCATCGGCGAGGTGGACACGGTGACCGGGCCTTTGATCGGCAGACCGAAAAGCGCGACCTTCAGAACCCTTGACGTTGTGGGGCTAGAAACTTTCGCTCATGTGGCAAAAAATGTGTATGATAAAGCCGACGGCGCTGAAAAAGACATGTTTAAGCTTCCTGAATTTATGAATGACATGCTGAAAAACAATTGGCTGGGCAGCAAATCAGGCCAAGGTTTTTACAAAAAAGAAGGTAAAACAATATATGAACTTGATCCGCTGACCATGACATACGGTGAGCGCTCGAAAATGAAGACGCCCGCGTTAGAAGCCGCCAAACAGGCAAAGGGTGCCAAAGGCAAAATGAAAGCGCTTATATACTCTGATGACCGCGCCGGACGCCTGCTTTGGAATATTACATCGCAAACACTCTTATACTCAGCCCGGCTTTTAGGTGAGATCGCTGATGATATCAAAGCGATTGACGACGCCATGAAATGGGGCTTCGGATGGGAGCTCGGACCGTTTGAGATGTGGGATGCCATCGGCGTCAGAAAATCATCGGAGCGGCTCGAAGAAGAAGGCGCAGAAATCCCCGGCTGGGTGAAAGAAATGCTTGACCAGGGCCATGAAACATTTTATATGAAGGAAAACGGAACACCATTTTACTATTCAGACGGCCAATACAGGGCTGTGAAAGAAAATCCGAAACGGATCAGCCTGCAAACGTTAAAAGAAACAAAAGGCGTTATCACTAAAAACAGCGGCGCAAGTCTGATTGATCTCGGCGATGATGTCGCGCTGCTGGAATTTCATACGAAAAGCAACGCGATCGGCTTAGACATTATTCAGATGATTGACAATGCGCTTGAGGAAACCGAGCGGAATTATAAAGGACTTGTCATCGGAAACCAAGGCAGACATTTCTGCGCGGGGGCAAACCTTGCGATGATTTTAATGGAAGCTCAGGATGATAACTTCATGGAAGTCGATTTTGTCATCCGCCGTTTTCAGCAGACGATGCTGAACATCAAATACAGCGCTAAACCCGTTGTCGCGGCGCCATTCGGGATGACACTCGGCGGCGGCACGGAAGTCTGTCTCCCGGCGGCACGCGTTCAGGCGGCGAGCGAATCGTATATGGGTCTTGTTGAAACCGGCGTCGGCCTTATTCCGGGCGGCGGAGGAAACAAAGAGCTGTACATGAATTATTTGAACGGCGGAAGTGAACTGATGGACGCGGCCATTAAAACCTTCGAAACAATCGCGCTTGCCAAAGTGTCCGGTTCGGCACACGAAGCCCGTGATATGCAGATTTTGTCCGCGGCAGACCGTGTCAGCATGAATCAGGATCACCTGCTGCACGATGCGAAACAGCTGGCTGCTTCCTTATATGACAGCGGATACCGCCCGCCTGCCCGCAAAAAAGTGAAAGTCACCGGAGAAACCGGCTGTGCGGCATTACTGCTCGGAGCAGACCAAATGAGACGGTCGGGTTATTTATCCGATCACGATATGAAGATTGCGAAGAAGCTGGCCCATGTCATTGCCGGCGGAAGAGTCCCGTTCGGCACGGAGGTTTCAGAAGAATATTTACTCGAGATTGAAAGAGAAGCCTTTTTAAGCCTCGCTGGCGAGGCGAAATCTCAAGCGAGAATGCAGCATATGCTCGTCAAAGGCAAACCTTTACGGAACTAGGAGGGTGTTTATGAGAGAAGCAGTCATTGTGGCCGGTGCGAGAACCCCGGTCGGTAAAGCGAAAAAAGGATCGCTTGCAGCCGTTCGTCCTGATGATTTAGGCGCGCTTTGTGTAAAAGAAACGCTGAAACGGGCAGGCGGCTATGAAGGAAACATCGATGACTTAATTATCGGTTGTGCAACACCTGAAGCCGAACAAGGATTAAATATGGCGCGGAATATCGGTGCGCTGGCGGGGCTTCCTCATACGGTGCCGGCCATTACGGTGAACCGCTACTGCTCTTCCGGGCTCCAATCCATCGCTTACGGTGCTGAAAAAATCATGATCGGCGCGGGTGACACCGTCATTGCGGGCGGTGCGGAATCCATGTCGCAAGTTCCGATGATGGGGCATGTGACACGGCCGAATATCGCTTTGGCGGAGCATGCGCCTGAGTATTACATGAGCATGGGGCACACAGCGGAGCAGGTCGCCGAAACGTACGGCGTATCCAGAGAAGACCAGGATGCATTTGCCGTCCGCAGCCATCAGAATGCCGCAAAAGCCCTTAAAGAAGGCAAATTCAATGACGAAATCGTGCCGGTTGAAGTATCGCTGACAGAAGTCGGTGATGACCATAAGCCGCGGAAAAAACAATTTACCTTTTCACAAGATGAAGGCGTTCGTCCCGGCACATCGGCTGACGTCTTGGCGAAGCTCCGTCCGGCTTTTTCTAAAACGGGAACCGTGACGGCCGGGAACTCTTCACAAACAAGTGACGGCGCGGCGGCTGTCATGCTGATGGATCGCGAAAAAGCATCGTCGCTCGGATTGGCGCCGCTTGTCAAATTCCGTTCCTTTGCCGTAGGGGGCGTTCCGCCTGAGGTAATGGGGATCGGTCCGATTGAAGCCATCCCGCGGGCGCTCAAGCTTGCCGGACTCGAATTGCAGGATATCGGGCTTTTTGAATTGAATGAGGCCTTTGCTTCACAGGCCATTCAAGTCATCAGATCGCTTGGGATAGATGAAGAAAAGGTGAACGTCAACGGAGGCGCCATCGCGCTCGGACATCCGCTCGGATGCACGGGAACGAAGCTGACCCTGTCACTCATTCATGAAATGAAACGGAGAAACGAGCAATTCGGCGTGGTGACGATGTGCATCGGAGGCGGCATGGGCGCTGCCGGCGTATTTGAGCTCATTTAAAACAAGGGGGAAACGAAGCATGAAACAGGAAACGGTCAACGTCAAAAAAGGCGGCAGCTTTCTGATTGAAGAGACGGGATATGATCAAATATTCACTCCGGAGGACTTTACAGACGAACATAAAATGATCGGCAAAACGACAGAAGACTACGTCGTAAACGATGTGCTTCCATATATCGATGAAATTGAAAACCATCAGTTCGAGCATTCGGTCAGACTGCTGAAAAAAGCCGGAGATCTCGGCCTCCTCGGAGCAGACGTACCTGAAGAGTACGGCGGCATCGGATTGGATAAAATCAGTTCAGCCTTCATTACGGAAAAGTTTTCACGTGCCGGCAGCTTTTCGCTGTCTTACGGCGCTCATGTCGGTATCGGCTCCTTGCCGATCGTGTTCTTCGGAACGGAAGAACAGAAAAAAACCTATTTGCCGGACTTGGCTTCAGGGCAAAGAATCGCGGCATACGCCTTAACTGAGCCCGGTTCAGGTTCAGATGCCCTCGGCGCGAAAACCACGGCTGTTTTGAATGAAGCGGGCACACACTATATTCTTAACGGAGAAAAGCAATGGATTACAAACTCCGCCTTTGCAGATGTCTTTGTCGTCTACGCTAAAGTGGACGGAGATAAGTTTTCCGCATTTATCGTAGAAAAGAACTATCCGGGCGTGTCAACGGGACCGGAAGAGAAAAAAATGGGGATTAAGGGTTCATCGACAAGAACACTGATTTTAGATCAGGCGGAAGTCCCGAAAGAAAACCTTCTCGGCGAAATCGGAAAAGGCCATGTCATCGCCTTTAATATTCTGAATATCGGGCGCTACAAGCTTGCCGTCGGCACAATCGGCGCTTCAAAACGGGTGATTGAGCTGTCCGCCGCTTATGCAAACCAGCGCCGGCAATTTAAAACGCCGATCTCAAGCTTCACGCTCACTCAGGAAAAGCTTGCGACGATGTCAGCGCGGCTTTACGCCATGGAGAGCTCTGTATACAGAACAGTGGGCTTATTCGAAGATAATATGAGCAGACTGACGGAAGAGGAGCAAAAAGACGGACGCGAAGTCGCGAAGTCAATCGCCGAGTACGCGATTGAATGCTCGCTCAACAAAATGTGCGGTTCTGAAACGCTTGATTACATTGCCGATGAAGGTGTTCAAATTCACGGCGGTTACGGATTTATGCAGGAATATGAAGTGGAGCGCGCTTATCGCGACTCAAGAATCAACAGAATTTTTGAAGGCACAAATGAAATCAACCGCCTGATCGTAACGAGCACGTTCCTGAAAAAAGCCGTAAAAGGTCAGCTGCCGCTCTTTGAAAAAGCAAAAGCGCTCCAAGAAGAACTCATGATGCTGATGCCTGAAGAGCCGGGCTCAGAACCTCTTGAACAGGAAAAATACATTGTCAGACAGGCGAAAAAGATCGCCCTCTTGACAGCGGGTCTCGCGGCGCAGAAATACGGCAAAGAGATCGAAGGCGAGCAGGAAATCATGGTGAACATTGCCGATATTGTCATCGCGCTGTACGCTTTGGAATCAGCCGTCCTCAGAACGGAAAAAGCAATTGCGGCGGACGGTGCCGAAAAAGCCGTGCAGAAGCTGTTATATACGGAAATCTTTGCCCAGGAAGCCCTTCAGAACATTGAAGCGCACGCCAAAGAATCACTGATCGCCATGGAGGAAGGAGATTCCCTCCGCATGATGCTTTCCGTGCTGCGCAAACTGACGCGCCTGACGCCGAAAAACCTCATTCAGAAAAAACGTGAAGCGGCAGCCGCCGTCTTCCGTGAAGAAAAATATACGGTCTGATCACATGCTGAAAGCGCTCCTTCATCAGGGGCGCTTTTTCATGAAGCAACGTTATAGGTTTTTACAAGTGATTGTGTTAAAATAACGACGATCATTTACAAGGGGTGAAGAAGATGTCGTTAAATTTTTACTGGTACCCTAAATGCGGAACGTGCCGTAATGCGAAAAAATGGCTGGAAGACCGCGGTAAGGAAATAAACGAAATACATATCGCGGAGGAAACTCCGTCGAAAGAAGAAATTAAAGACCTCTATGAGAAGAGCGGTCTTGAGCTCAAAAAGTTTTTCAACACGAGCGGAATGAAATACCGCGAGCTGAACTTAAAGGAAAAACTGTACCATATGTCAGAGGACGAACAGCTTGAACTCCTGGCATCAGACGGTATGCTCCTGAAACGCCCGATTACGACAGACGGCGAAAAAGTCACTGTCGGCTTTAAAGAAGACCAATTCGAAAAATATTGGATGTAATGCCAGGTTCAAAGAATTATGGTATCTTCTTATTATAAGAAAAAAATGGAGGGATTTAGATGAGCACACCGAAAGATATGCGTTATTCCAAAGAGCACGAATGGGTCAAAGTTGAGGACGGAAAAGCCCGCATCGGGATTACACATTTCGCGCAAGCCGAACTTGGCGACATCGTCTTTGTCGAGCTTCCGGAAGTCGGCGCCGAAATTAAAGCGGACGAGCCATTCGGCAGCGTGGAATCCGTCAAAACCGTTTCCGAACTGTACGCACCGATTAACGGAACGGTGACGGAAGTGAACGAAGACCTTGATGACAGTCCTGAATTCGTAAACGAGTCTCCGTATGAAAAAGCGTGGATGATCGTCGTGGAACCGGCTGATGCTGAAGAAATCGAAAACCTCATGACTTCCGAGCAATATGACGAAATGACACAGGAAGACTGATCGGATAGCAAAGGGGCCATTTGGACATTCTATCTGTAACGGGAGGTGTCTAAAATGGCTTTTGATAAACAAAAGGTCGATGTGACGGAGAACGTTACGGGCCGCTTTCAAAACGGCCGGTTTTCCTTGTTTCATGAAAATGAAGCCATCGGCGAGATGACAGGCATGGACCAGTACGAGCTCAAACAGGGCTTTTCATTTGAAAATCAAAAATTTTATAAAACAGCCGATGTCATAAACGGCAGCGATCCGAAATATGTTGATTGCGATTATGAGAATGGCTGGTGTTAACAGTTGGCGGTGAATTTCACTGCCTTCTTTTTCAATCTGACGCTAAAACAATCGGCAGGTGACGCGCTTATGTACAACGGAGATGAAAAGGTCATTATCGTAGAAGGAAAATCTGATAAAATCAAAGTCGGGGAAGTGCTCATCGAACCCGCGGAAATCGTCTGTACAAACGGGACGATCGGCCAAACCGAACTGGAAGATCTGGCGGACCGCCTGTTTGACAGAGACGTCTATATTTTAACGGACGCAGATGACTCCGGAGAAAAATTAAGAAAACAGCTGAAACGGGAGCTTCCCGAAGCGCGCCATATTTATATAGACAGAACATACAGGCAAGTCGAGTCGTGCCCGGGCCATCATCTCGCATCTGTGCTGATCAGAGCCGGCTTTGATGCTGACACTGTATTTTTGAAAAAGAACGACCTGAGGTGGTAATCATGAAAGAACTCCAAGAAAATGAACTCGAATCGATTCAGGATGACGTTTATCTCCTGTATTTGTACACCCCGTTTTGCGGCACATGCCAGCTGGCGTCCAAAATGCTTACTGTCGTCGAAGAAATGCTGCCCGGCGCCGCCTTCTATAAAAACAACGTGAATTATTCCCCCGCATTCGCCAAAGCCTATCAGATTGAAAGTGTTCCGTGCTTTTTGCTGTTTAAAGGCGGAGAGCTTGTTGAGAAAGGATACGCCTTCCGCTCCGTTTCCTATTTATATGAGCTGATTAAACAAAAAACATCGCAAACGTTCCCGATGTGACAATATTTACAGGAAAATGTCGTGCGGTTTATAAAGGGTTCTGTCCGTTAAAAAGAGAAAGTGTATGTATGGCCATTAAAACGGGAGGTTATACGAGTGGAGAAAATAGAAGTTTCAGAGAATGACGGACAGCATCTGTTTTTGAAACCGCTATTAAACGCCTCAACGCTGCTGATTACATTCCAAGGAGAAACAGAAGCCTTAACGGTCTCAATTAACGGACAGGGAGAAATGAGAAAAACGTCGGTTTCAAAGGAAAAATCTAATTTGACCTTCTACGGAAACCAGACGGAAATCATCCATCTCCTGCATGGTGATGTCTCTTTGCAAAAGCTTATCCAAAGCGGAAAACTCAAAGTGAAAGGATCATTCAGAGCTCTGCTGAAGCTGGAGGCCATCCTCTGGCTGACAAACGGATTTTTTCAGGCGATCAGTAAACGGCCGTAACTGCCAATCTACTATGTGACAATAGCTTCCAATATTTATTTTATTGACTTTTTATCATTCGCCGTGCTATTCTACAGTAAGAATTTCCGGACGAAAATACGATATGTTTTCTCTTATCAAGAGAGGTGGAGGGAAGTGCCCTATGAAGCCCGGCAACCATCAACAATGTTGAAATGGTGCCAATTCACTCGAAGCGGTCTGCTTTGAAAGATGAGAGAAAGGCCTTTTTCAATAAGCCTTTCTGCTCATTTTTGCAGAAAGGCTTTTCTTTTGCGGAGAAACCCGGAAGATTTCTTAGAATAGTGTAAGGCGGGTGATTGCTTTGATCCATCTTCAAAATGTTTCAAAAATTTACAAAGCGAAGCATGGGGATGTCAATGCTGTCCAAGATGTCACTCTTGATATCAAAAAGGGCGAAATATTTGGAATTATAGGATATAGCGGAGCTGGTAAAAGTTCCTTAATCCGTCTCCTGAACGGCCTTGAAAAGCCGACGTCGGGAACCGTGGAAGTCGCGGGGACGGAATTAAATAAAGTAAGCAGCCGCGGGCTGAGAAAAGCGCGCCAGGAAATCAGCATGATCTTCCAGCATTTTAACCTTCTGTGGTCACGCACCGTCCGGGAGAACATTATGTTCCCGCTGGAAATCGCCGGCGTGAAAAAAAGCGAACGGGTCCGCCGCGCTGATGAATTGATTAAACTGGTCGGATTAGAGGGGAAAGAAAAATCTTATCCGTCGCAGCTGAGCGGCGGTCAAAAGCAGCGTGTCGGCATCGCCCGGGCGCTCGCCAATAATCCGAAAGTCCTTCTGTGCGATGAAGCGACATCAGCGCTCGATCCGCAGACGACCGATTCAATTTTGGATCTTTTATCCGATATAAATGACAGACTCGGTCTGACGATCGTGCTCATTACCCATGAAATGCACGTCATCCGAAAAATCTGCAACAGAGTCGCCGTCATGGAAAACGGGAAAGTCGTTGAAGAAGGCGAAGTACTCCAAGTTTTCAGAAACCCGCGCGAACCGATGACTAAGCGTTTCGTTCAGCAGGTGACAGAACCGGAGGAGACGAAAGAAACCATCCAGCATTTTCTGCAGGAAACAGCGACAGGAAAAACGATTCAGCTTTCATTTGTCGGGCAGGCCGCCGAGCAGCCCCTCATTACGGAAATGATCCGAAACTTTGATGTGGACGTCAATATTCTGCAGGGGAAAATTTCACAGACGAAGGACGGAGCCTACGGTTCTTTATTCATTCATATTGACGGTCAGGAAAAAGAAGTAGAAAACGTGATCCGGTTCATCAAAGACAAACAGGTAGAAGCAGAGGTGATCACAAATGTTTGAAAAATGGTTCCCGAACGTTGATATAACCGAGCTGTGGACGGCCACATACGAGACCCTTTATATGACGGTCATCGCATTAGTTTTTTCATTTGTCATCGGAGCGATTCTCGGTCTTCTGCTCTTTTTAACGGGCAAGGGAAGCTTATGGGAAAATAAAATCATTAACACCGTGATTGCGGCGGTCGTTAATATTTTCAGGTCTATTCCGTTTCTTATTTTAATTATTCTGCTTCTAGGCTTTACTAAGATTTTGGTCGGATCGATTTTAGGACCGAACGCCGCATTGCCGGCGCTGATTATCGGCTCCGCGCCGTTTTACGCCCGTCTTGCGGAAATTGCGCTGCGGGAAGTCGATAAAGGAGTCATTGAAGCTGCCAGATCAATGGGAGCAAAGACATCGACGATTATCTTCAAAGTGCTGATTCCTGAATCAATGCCTGCGTTAATTTCAGGCATCACCGTTACGGCCATCGCCCTGATCGGATCTACCGCCATTGCCGGCGCCATCGGTTCAGGCGGACTCGGAAACCTTGCATATGTAGAAGGCTACCAGTCCAATAATACGGATGTAACGTTTGTAGCGACAGTATTTATACTCATCATCGTCTTTATCATTCAGATTATCGGTGATGTAATTACAAATATAATAGACAAAAGATAAGGGAGGATTTACATTGAAAAAGATTGTATTAAGTGCGCTGCTGCTTGTGTTCGCGGGAGTTTTGGCCGCCTGCGGGTCAAACGGCTCAAATAAAAAGGAAATCGTCGTCGCCGCGACAAAAACACCGCATGCTGAAATCTTAAAAGAAGCGGAACCGCTCTTGAAGGAAAAAGGCTACACATTAAAAGTAAAAGTGCTGAACGATTACAAAATGTACAACAAAGCGTTAGCTGATAATGAAGTGGATGCGAACTTCTTCCAGCACGTTCCTTACCTTGAACAGGAAATGAAAGAAAATAAAGATTACAAACTCGTGAATGCCGGAGCCGTTCACCTTGAGCCATTCGGAATTTACACGAAAAAATACAAATCACTGAAAGACCTGCCTAAAGGCGCGACTATCATCATGACGAACAATGTCGCTGAACAAGGCCGTATGCTGGCGATGCTTGAAAAAGCCGGGCTGATCACACTTGATCCGAAGGTAAAAACGATTGAAGCCACTACGAAAAACATTACGAAAAACCCGAAAAACCTGACATTCAAAAAAATCGCCCCTGAATTAACGGCGAAAGCATATAATGAAGAAGAAGGCGATGCAGTCTTCATTAACGTCAACTATGCGATTCAAAACAAACTGAATCCGTTAAAAGATGCGATTGAAGTGGAATCAACGAAAAACAACCCGTACGCAAACATCATCGCCGTACGCAAAGGTGACGAAAAATCAGAGAAAATCAAAGCGCTTATGGAAGTGCTTCACTCTAAGAAAATCAAAGACTTTATTGAGAAAAAATACGACGGAGCCGTGCTTCCCGTATCTGAATAAAGCGAAAACCCCGGATGAATCATCCGGGGCTTTTTTCGGGTATTAATCGGAGAACTGTCCATAATAAAAAGGAAGGTTAACGATTGGAGGGAATGGCAGTGGCTCAATACCAGGATAACGGGAAAAGCGTGCATGACGCATTGAAACAATATAAAGAAGGTTTAGGCATATTCGAGCAAAAAATGCCGATGATGGGGCGGAAGTTTAATGAATTTACTGAACAGTGTTTCTCTGCGGATTCATTAACTGAAAAAGAGAAACAATTAATCGCTCTGGGCATCAGCATCAGCGCTCAAGATGAATTTTGCATGATTTATCATACGAAGGGCTGCCTTGACCAAGGGGCGACAGAAGAAAACATCCTTGAGGTCATCGGCGTCGCGGCGGCATTCGGGGGCGGCGCGGCTCTCAGTCAGGGAGTGACCCTCGTGCAGCAGTGCATTCAGGAATTCGGACATACGACGCATTAGAAAGAGCAATCGTGTGAATACCGTTTTTCAGATAAAGCGAGCGCCGGTTTTCGGCACATTCGAAAGGATTAAGGGGCACACTCTCTTTGGCCGGAGCAGAGGATCATTGTTACAATAGAAACAAATATATGAAGGGATTGATTCATTATCTGCACCAGCCACGAGAGACTGGACCTTGACTATACGCCTGAAATGGAAAAAGCGATGCAGAAGTCACACGGCATCGGCTACGAGGAATACGGACGGCGTCTTTCAAAAAGGATGGAAGTCGAACGGCAGAGGGAGCTTGAATATCAAAAAAGCAAGTTCCTCGCAGCGCAGCTTAATGAGAAAATCGGTCAGTAAAAAAGGGTGGATTTCCGCCCTTTTTCTGTTTCAAACAGCTTTAATTACGCCTTGATCTTTGATAAACTTTAGGAATGTTCCGGGTAATATAAAAAGTTGTATTTACTTTTCATTTGTTATAAAATTAGAATGAGAATAAATTGAGAATAATGATTATATATTTTGGAGGTATAGATATGGCTGCTTCAACATTAACGATCAAGGATCTTCACGTTGAAATCGAAGGAAAAGAGATCTTAAAAGGTGTAAACCTTGAAATAAAAGGCGGCGAATTCCACGCTGTCATGGGGCCGAACGGTACCGGTAAATCCACGCTCTCAGCAGCGATTATGGGACACCCGAAATACGAAGTTACAAAAGGCAGCATCACGCTTGACGGCAAGGATGTACTGGAAATGGAAGTGGACGAGCGCGCTCAGGCGGGTCTTTTCCTTGCGATGCAGTACCCAAGCGAAATCAGCGGTGTGACAAATGCCGATTTCCTTCGCTCTGCGATTAACGCCCGCCGTGAAGAAGGCGATGAAATTTCTCTTATGAAATTCATCCGCAAAATGGACGAAAACATGGAGTTCCTTGAAATGGACCCTGAAATGGCGCAGCGTTACCTGAACGAAGGTTTCTCAGGCGGGGAGAAAAAACGCAACGAAATCCTTCAGCTTATGATGATCGAGCCGAAAATCGCCATTCTTGACGAGATCGATTCAGGTCTTGATATCGATGCGCTTAAAGTCGTTTCTAAAGGAATTAACAGAATGCGCAGCGAAAACTTCGGCTGCTTAATGATCACTCACTACCAGCGCCTTCTGAACTACATCACGCCTGATGTCGTTCACGTTATGATGCAGGGACGCGTAGTGAAATCCGGCGGCGCGGAGCTTGCACAGCGCCTTGAAGCGGAAGGTTATGACTGGATTAAACAAGAACTAGGCATTGAAGACCAAGAAGCGTAAGCGTTAGGGGGATAATCATGACATTGGAAACGAAACTATCCGTAGATCAGGAATATGTCAAAGGCTTTTCCGAAAAGCATCAAGAACCTGCCTGGCTGAAAAACCTGCGCTTACAGGCTCTTGAAAAAGCTGAAGATCTGCCGCTGCCTAAGCCTGATAAAACAAAAATCACAAATTGGAACTTTACAAAGTTCAACAAGCATACAGTAGAAAATGCGCCGCTTGCTTCTTTAGAAGATTTAGCTGATGAAGCAAAAGCGCTGATCGATATCGAAAACGAAGACAAAACGTTATACGTGCAGCGTGACCAAACGCCCGCTTTCCTTTCTCTTTCTAAAGAACTGAAAGACAAAGGCGTCATCTTTACGGACATCTTAACGGCTGCCCGTGAGCACAGCGACCTTGTTGAGAAGTATTTCATGAAAGACGGCGTTAAGGTCGACGAACATAAACTGACTGCGCTTCATGCAGCATTAATGAACGGCGGGGCATTCCTTTATGTTCCTAAAAACGTTCAGGTGGAGACGCCTGTTCAGGCCGTTTACGTTCATGAAAGCAATGACACGGCATTGTTCAACCACGTGCTGATTGTCGCTGAAGATCACAGCTCCGTCACTTACGTTGAGAACTACATCAGCACGGTGAATCCGAAAGAAGCTGTATTCAACATTATCAGTGAAGTGGTCACAGGCGATAATGCCAGCGTGACGTACGGCGCCGTTGACAACCTGTCAGCAGGCGTCACAACATACGTCAACCGCCGCGGAGCCGCGCGCGGACGCGACAGCAAAATCGAGTGGGCGCTCGGACTGATGAACGACGGCGACACGATTTCTGAAAACACGACAAACCTCTACGGTGACGGCACATACGGCGATACGAAAACCGTAGTTGTCGGAAGAGGAGAACAGACGGAAAACTTTACGACGCAGATCATCCACTTCGGTAAGGCTTCTGAAGGCTATATCCTGAAGCACGGAGTCATGAAAGATGCCGCATCTTCCATCTTTAACGGAATCGGCAAAATCGAGCACGGCGCGTCTAAAGCAAACGCTGAACAGGAATCCCGCGTTCTGATGCTGAGTGAAAAAGCACGCGGAGATGCAAACCCGATTCTTTTAATTGATGAAGACGATGTAACTGCAGGACATGCGGCATCTGTCGGCCGTGTGGACCCGATCCAGCTTTACTACTTAATGAGCCGCGGAATTCCGAAAGAAGAAGCGGAGCGCTTAGTCATTTACGGATTCCTTGCTCCGGTGGTAAAAGAGCTTCCGATTGAAGGAGTTAAGAAACAGCTCGTCTCCGTCATCGAAAGGAAAGTAAAATAATGAATATCACCGATATTCGTGAACAGTTCCCGATCCTTCATCAGCAAGTGAACGGACATGACCTCGTGTACCTTGACAGCGCGGCGACTTCCCAGAAGCCGCGTGCTGTCATTGAAGCAGTGGATCAGTATTACAACAAATACAACTCCAATGTCCACAGAGGCGTTCATACTCTTGGCACGAGAGCGACAGACGGCTATGAAGGTGCGCGTGAAAAAGTCCGTAAGTTTATCAATGCGAAGTCAATGGCTGAGGTCATTTTCACAAAAGGCACGACAACTTCACTGAATATGGTGGCGCTGAGCTATGCCCGCGCCAGCTTAAAACCCGGTGATGAAGTGGTCATCACCCAAATGGAGCATCATGCGAATATCATTCCATGGCAGCAGGCTGTCAAAGCAACCGGCGCGACTTTAAAATATATCCCGATGCAGGAAGACGGCACGCTTTCGTTGGACGACGTCCGGCAGACTGTCACAAGCCATACGAAGATCGTGGCAGTCGCTCATGTGTCAAACGTGCTCGGCACGATCAACCCGATTAAAGAGATCGCCAAAATCGCTCATGACAATGGCGCGGTCATCGTGGTGGACGGGGCGCAAAGCACACCGCACATGAAAATCGACGTTCAGGACTTGGATTGCGACTTCTTCGCGCTTTCTTCCCATAAAATGTGCGGCCCGACGGGAATCGGCGTGCTGTACGGCAAGAAAGAACTGCTTGAGAATATGGAGCCGGCCGAATTTGGCGGCGAGATGATCGACTTTGTAGGGCTTTATGAATCAACTTGGAAAGAGCTTCCGTGGAAATTTGAAGCAGGCACGCCGATCATTGCAGGCGCGATCGGATTGGGAGCCGCGATTGATTTTCTTGAAGAGATCGGACTCGACGAGATTTCCCGGCATGAGCATAAGCTTGCAGCCTATGCGCTTGACCGTTTCGAGCAGCTAGACGGCGTGACGGTATACGGTCCGAAAGAGCGGGCGGGACTTGTGACATTTAATCTTGATGAGGTTCACCCTCATGATGTCGCGACTGTCCTCGATGCTGAGGGCATTGCGGTCAGAGCCGGCCATCATTGCGCCCAGCCGCTCATGAAATGGCTGGATGTATCTGCTACTGCGAGAGCGAGTTTTTATCTGTATAATACAGAGGAAGAGATCGATAAGCTCGCGGAAGCCCTCCAAAAGACAAAGGAGTACTTTACAAATGTCTTTTAATGCAAATTTAGATACATTATACAGACAAGTGATCATGGATCATTACAAAAATCCGCGCAACAAAGGGGTTTTGGATGACAGCATCGTCGTCGATATGAACAACCCGACTTGCGGCGACCGGATCAGACTGACAATGAAGCTTGACGGCGATACCGTTCAGGAAGCGAAGTTTGAAGGAGAAGGCTGCTCCATCTCCATGGCTTCAGCTTCCATGATGACGCAGGCGATTAAAGGAAAAGATATTGATACCGCCCTTTCCATGTCTAAGATTTTCTCAGACATGATGCAAGGGAAAGAGTATGACGACTCAATAGATCTCGGGGATATTGAAGCCCTTCAAGGCGTTTCGAAATTCCCGGCCCGGATTAAATGTGCCACCCTTTCATGGAAAGCACTTGAAAAAGGAGTCGCTGGCGAAAAAGGCGGCAATTAAAAGATTGGAGTGAAAATGGATGGCTAAAAAAATGCCTGAAATTGGTGAATACAAGTACGGTTTTCACGATAAGGACGTTTCCATTTTCCGTTCAGAGCGCGGATTGACAAAAGAAATCGTAGAAGAAATTTCACGCATGAAAGAAGAGCCTCAATGGATGCTTGATTTCCGCCTGAAATCTCTTGAGCATTTCTACAACATGCCGATGCCGCAGTGGGGCGGGGATTTAAACTCTTTAAACTTTGACGAAATTACGTATTACGTAAAGCCGTCTGAGCGTTCAGAGCGTTCTTGGGATGAAGTGCCTGAGGAAATTAAACAGACATTCGACAAACTCGGTATTCCTGAAGCTGAGCAAAAATACCTTGCCGGTGTTTCTGCACAGTACGAATCCGAAGTTGTGTACCACAATATGAAAGAAGATCTTGAAGAGCAAGGCATCGTCTTCAAAGACACAGACAGCGCGCTGAAAGAAAATGAAGACATTTTCCGCGAGCACTGGGCGAAAGTTATCCCGCCGACTGATAACAAGTTTGCGGCGCTGAACTCAGCTGTTTGGTCCGGCGGATCTTTCATCTACGTGCCTAAAGGCGTGAAGGTTGAAACACCGCTTCAAGCTTACTTCCGCATCAACTCCGAAAACATGGGTCAGTTCGAACGTACGCTGATCATCGTTGACGAAGAAGCAAGCGTTCATTACGTAGAGGGCTGTACGGCTCCTGTGTACACAACAAACTCGCTTCACAGCGCGGTTGTTGAAATCATCGTCAAAAAAGGCGGCTACTGCCGTTATACAACAATTCAAAACTGGGCGAACAACGTTTACAACCTAGTAACGAAACGTACGGTTTGTGAAGAAAACGCGACGATGGAATGGGTTGACGGAAACATCGGTTCTAAATTGACGATGAAATATCCGGCTGTCATTCTGAAAGGTGAAGGCGCGCGCGGCATGACGCTTTCTATCGCTCTTGCGGGCAAAGGACAGCATCAGGACGCGGGTGCGAAAATGATTCACCTTGCACCGAATACGTCATCCACAATCGTATCAAAATCGATTTCCAAACAGGGCGGAAAAGTAACATACCGCGGTATCGTCCACTTCGGACGAAAAGCGGACGGCGCCCGTTCAAACATCGAGTGTGATACGCTCATTATGGATAACAAATCAACTTCTGATACAATCCCTTACAATGAAATCCTGAACGACAACATTTCATTGGAGCACGAAGCGAAAGTATCAAAAGTTTCTGAAGAACAGCTTTTCTACTTGATGAGCCGCGGTATTTCTGAAGAAGAAGCAACAGAAATGATCGTTATGGGCTTCATCGAGCCGTTCACAAAAGAACTTCCGATGGAATACGCAGTTGAAATGAACCGTTTGATTAAATTCGAAATGGAAGGTTCCATCGGTTAATAGTAAAACCCCGCCATTTGGCGGGGTTTTTTTGTTTATTGAATAGTGAAATTACCGTATTCGCTTGACCGGACATGAATCGGCCCGTTTAAATTGTAGTTCTTCTCTTTGACAATATCGCGGAAAACGTCGACACGGGCAACCGATTCTCTCCATTCATCCTGAGTGTCCTCATCTGACGGATTCATCAGATCGTCATAGCGCACATCCAAGAATTTATTGAGCCATTTCTTTTCATCAGTTCCGTCTTTCGGTGACCCGCCCATTTTTTTGTTCGTGCGTTTAATCAGGGCATAAAAGGAGTCCGGATCATCGCCGTCGCCATGCTGAATCACCGTATCGTACATCACTGCTTTTGCCAAGGCCGTTTTCAGTCCGGCATTTTCTGAACGTTTCATCGCCGGCTGATAATACAAGCTGTCATTTACCTTATCTTGGGCAGCGCGGAAGGCTTTATCATTGCCAAGTGAGCGCCAGGCAGAAGCGAATCCTTTCAGATTGCTGATGTCATCGCTTTCGTCCTTCGCAAGACGCCGCAATTCAGGCAAATACTTTTTCAATTTGTTATTCGGCACCGCTTTCGTGTATACTTCAACTACTTCCAGCGCATCTCCGGTAGCCGTCGTAAAGCCGGCCCGCCCGCAAGTGTAACCTCTTCCGTCATCCAACGCTTCAACATATCCGTATTGGATTTCCGTCTTTCCGTTTTCAAAGATGCTGGTCAGCTGTTCCGCCCGGCGCTTCTGATCCTTATTCAGCCCGGCCGCAAAAACCGTACCGCTCATCATCAGGGTAAAAAACATGGTGAAAATAAGAGATGAAACCGCCGTCTTCTTCCAAAAACCTGCTTTTTTCTTCAAACTGATTTTCATTGCCATACCCCTTTCATATGTAAGTTACGCACTCAGTATACATGAGGGGGTTGTTTTTTTGTTGAAAACACACGAATTTGTAAATATTTTGAATCCTAAGCCCTATCCGGCGCTTCATAAAAAGAACGCACCTTCATCAGACAGACAATCCCGTTCTCGCGTCTCTCATCTGTAACATAGTCAACGCGGTGAAACCCGCATTGTACAGCCTGCTGATAAAGGGCTTCGAGCATAACCGGATCTTTGCAATATAACGTTACATACGAGCAATCTGCAATGAGAAGCACAAGCTCACAGGAACTCTCCAAATATTCCTCATACGTATTGATTTCCGTTACCATCCCGCCCGGGAAAGCTTTCAATTCAGCAAAAATCATATAATAAGGGTTTCCTTCCAGACGCTGACGGAGTTCTTGACCCTGAATGATGCGCTGATTTTGTGGAAACAGGTCTGTATCGGTGTCTTCTTTGAACTCAATATACGCCTCTCCATCACCGATAAACCACGTATAGGGAGAGATCGGGAACGGTTGTAATATATCTGCCGCAAACCGTCCGAATTGATTTGGGATGTTAAATGTAATGCCGCGTTTCATATGGTTGTATCTCCTTTCGGCTTTTGAATATTATGGTATAATAGTTGGATAAATATTGAAAGGACTTGACGGTATGACAACACGTTACGGAATTGATGCGCCTTATGGGGCTTTTGGGTTTATCCTGCTTGCGATCCTTTATGCCGCAGGCACGTTATGCGGCATGATTCCTCTTTTCTGGGGCTGGCTGACGGGCGCCTTGTTTTTAGTGCTCGGACTTTGGATGCTCTTGTATTCAACGGCCATTAAACTTTCACACCGCCACCGCATTCTTGCGCTTTCCGGTTTAAAGCCGGACATGAAGGTGCTTGATATTGGGACGGGACGGGGGCTGCTAGCCATCGCCGCGGCTCAAAAAGGCGCTGACGTCTCAGCGATTGACAAATGGTCAGGCTGGGATCTGGGCGGAAACGGGAGAGACGCATTCGAAAAGAACAGACGGGCAGAAGGAGCGCCGGAAATTGATTTGTATGACGGACTCGCGCAAGACATGCCGTTTCCTGATAAAACGTTTGACCTTGTCATTTCGCATTTTGTCGTACACAACATTTCAGGCAGAAAAGAGAGGGAACGGGCGATTGCAGAAATGGTGAGGGTGCTGAAGCCTGGCGGCACATTGGCCGTGTCAGATATAAAAAATACATCACAATACAGAGAGATTCTTGAGGAAAACGGCTTTCAGACAAGAACGTATTCCTTTTATTATACGTTTCCGTTTTCGAAACTCATCATTGCTGTCAGGACTCCGGTAGGAACCGGGCGCTCTATTTGTTAAAATAAATAAGACAAAACAGATAGAAAAGGTGTTACACATGAAGTCTTATATGATTATCGGGGCCGGCATTCTCGGTGCGTCCGCGGCTTATCATCTCGCAAAGGCCGGGGGGGATGTAACGGTCATTGACCGGAAACACCCGGGGCAGGCGACTGACGCCGCGGCGGGGATCGTTTGCCCGTGGCTGTCGCAGCGGCGCAATCAGGCATGGTATGCGATCGCAAAAGGCGGCGCCCGTTATTATGAACGATTGATACAGCAGCTTGAAGCTGACGGAGAAACAGAAACCGGTTATCAAAAGGTCGGAGCCGTCAGCCTCCATACGGATGAAAAAAAGCTCAGCCAAATGGAGGAAAGAGCTTATAAAAGAAGAGAGGATGCCCCTGAAATCGGTGACATTACAAGACTGACTCCGGAAGAAACGAAGGCGCTGTTCCCCGCGCTGTCGGAAGAATACGGGGCAGTTCATGTCAGCGGCGCGGCCCGGGTGAACGGGAGGGCGCTTCGTAAGGCGCTGTTAAATGCGGCCGTTAAGCACGGAGCGGCTGTTTACAATGAAGAAGCGTCAATATTGACAGAGGACGGTGCCGTCATCGGTGTGAAAACCGCAGAACGCACGCTTACTGCCGGCCAGGTTCTCGTAACGGCCGGCGCTTGGGCGAGAGAGCTGCTTGAGCCGCTCGGCATCCGTTTTTCAGTATCATACCAAAAGGCGCAGATCGTTCATTTAGAGCTTCAGGGAGAGGAGACGGGCGGCTGGCCCGTCGTCATGCCCCCAAACGATCAATACATTCTCGCCTTTGACAGCGGCAGAATCATAGCGGGCGCGACTCATGAAAACGATACCGGCATGGATTTGCGGGTGACGGCCGGCGGCCTCCGTGAGATTTTTGACAAAGCATTAACTGTGGCGCCGGGCCTTTCAGACAGTACTGTAATAGAGACAAGAGTCGGTTTCAGGCCGTTTACTCCCGGTTTTCTTCCCGTCATCGGCAAAGTGCCGAATATCAGCGGGCTCCTCGTTGCCAACGGGCTGGGCGCCTCAGGGCTGACGAGCGGGCCGTATCTGGGCGCTGAACTGGCGAAACTCGCGCTCGGTCAGCAGACGGAAATTGATTTAAGTCTTTATGATCCGGCCGGGGCGCTTGAATAAAAAATAGCTTTTGGCGCATTCTTATGATAGGATGGAGCTTTAATGAATAAGAGGACGTGACCCATTTGATAAAAATAAACCTTCCTGCTCCTGATGTAACCATTACGGAACGGCAGCAGTCACCGTCGGAGAATGAACCGGCGATTAAAGCGATTTACGGTTTCATTGATTTTCACCAAATTCCGAGAGACAAAGGCGGCATATTTATGTTTTATAACATTCATGATGAGCTGCTGTTTGTCGGGAAAGCCCGTAAATTAAGACAAAGGATCAAAAAGCATTTTGAAGACAATGTGTCGCCTGTTAAACATCACAGGGACGAAGTGTATAAAATTGAAGTATGTGTCGTAAATGATCCGATGGAAAGAGAGATTTACGAAACGTACGCGATCAATACCCTTCAGTCGAAATACAACATTGAGAAAGTATTTTATAAATAAGAAAAACCGGAGCTTAAGGGCTCCGGTTTTCTTTATGTTTACAGTGCCAGCCACATCACGGCAATATGCACGATCAGCAGACAGTAAACGACGAGGAATAGCTGGACGACCTTTTTTCTGAATAACATGCAGATCATCATGAGCACAGGAAAAATCAGGACGCCGGCCGTTTTATTGATTGATGTATTCGGACGGTTTGACACGTCATAGTGAATGGCCATATCAGCAGGAAGAAACGGATAAAACACAATCGACAGAATAAAGGCGAGAACCACAGCTCCCCACAGCACTTTATCATTCATCAAAAACATATGAACACTCCCTTTTTTTACATATAATAGTATATTAGTTCGAAAAAAACTAATTTATCAATATTTTACCTGTTGATTGGTGTATAATCATGTCAATGAAATTTCCATACGCTAGGAGGGTTTCAATTGACTGACAAGAAGCAAACCAGCATGTTTTCATTCTTTCTTTTTATCATGGCCGCCTGGATCATCGTTTTGTTTTTTACCGTCATCGCGGCACTGCCAAGCTCTGCCATCCAATTAACCAAGCATCAATCCAAAACCGTTTCCATGATTTATCCGCAAAGCTGGGGATTTTTCAGTAAAGATCCGAGAGAAGACAGCTTGAACATCTATCTTCTTGATGCCGATGAGGAGCTCAGATGGCCGAATAATTCTCTGAAAAATGTGATCGGCTTAAACCGCTACGGGCGGACGCAAGGGATAGAGCTCGGCCTTATGCTGGAAAAGCTGCCTTCCAAAGAGAAGTGGAATGACTTTTCGGCTGGCCAAGACTTTAAGGATACCACATTTTTGAAAATGAAAAATGAGTCCCCCTCCCCAAGGCTGAAAGGGAAAATGATCATTACATATGAACGCATTACCCCGTGGGCATGGAGCCAGCATACCGAAACGAAAAGAACCATCAAAAAATACATCGGAGTGGATGTCAATTGATTCAGGATGCAAAAAAGCAGCTCACCTTATGGATGATGAAGAATCCGCCTTGGACAAATGTGTACGGGCTTGCCAGAAGCTTAATCGCGCTCGGCACGCTGCTGACATTGCTGTTCAATCCGGCATCTGTCTTCTTCAAAACGCAAAATCAAATGCTCAGCTTTTCCGACACGTTCAGCCTGTTTCTGCTGTTTCCCGATTTCCGTTACATTGAGATCGTCAAAGCCGTTTGTATCTGTATGTTAATCCTTGTCGTCATTGGCTGGCGGCCGCGAATCACCGGTTTTTTTCACTGGTGGATTTCGTACAGCTTCCAAAACTCCGCCGTTACCCTTGACGGAGGAGATCAGGTGGCTGCCGTTTTTACACTGCTGCTGCTCCCGCTGACATTAACCGATCCGCGGAAATGGCACTGGTCTCCGTACGAGGCGTCTTTTGAGAAAAGGCCGCTTGAGCCTTATTACCGCTCCTTGTGCTGGGCGACACTGACAATCATCAGAATACAGGTCGCAATGCTGTATTTTAACTCCGTCATTGCCAAACTGATGGAAGAAGAGTGGCAGAACGGAACTGCCGTTTATTACTATTTGAACGATCCGATGCTGGGTCTGCCGGATGCGCTTCACGGTCTGTTTGACTTTATCCTGCAATCCAAGCTTGTCATCATCCCGACTTGGGGCACGCTTATTGTGCAAACCATTATGTTCTGCGCTTTGTTCGCTCCGAAAACATATTGGCGTCTGATATTGTTTATATCCATTTTTATGCACGAAATCTTTGCCGTTATGCTGGGGCTTACCTCGTTTTCCATTACGGTGGCTGGTATTTTGGTCCTGTTTTTGGTGCCGGCAGAGAAAACAGTAGCTTTGAACCATTACAATCCCCTTTTTATCAGATACAATTTTTTCAATAAAAGGAAAAGGAGGAAATTATATGGTTAAAAGCAAGGAGTCCGCAGCTGCCATGATGCTGGTGTTTGTTTTAATGGTTGCATTAGTCGGCCCGCATGCCGCGGCGAAAACTGAGCCATCCGTCTCTTATTCGGGTGAAGACATTTTTTCCGGCATCTTTTTCGGACAAGGTGAGGTCGCAAAGCTCCTTCCTGAAGTATGGGATACCAAGGCTGTCAAAAAGATTGATCAGGATGAATTAAAGCAAGTTTCCGATCAGGTGATCGCTGATATTAAAAAGTCATCGCCGGATTATTTTAAAGAGTTGAAAGCGGCGGTCTACAGCGGCGATTATGAGAAAGTGAACAGCGTCATTGATCAAGGTTCGCAGATTATGGCGAAAGTGCTGAAAGAAGAGTTTGACAAAAAGAGCATGGACAAAGGAAAATCAACGGCCATCGGCCAATGCGCAACGGCTGTATGGGTATTTTTAAACGCGGCGGCCGCCATTGAGACGATCGCTCTTGCGGTAGCGGCCATCATTTTGACAGTAGCAAGCGTTGACGAAGATTCCGACTTAGGAAAAGAGCAGCTCATCGCTAATGTCGTTGACCGCATTAACGCGCAGCACTGAGGCTGAAGAAAGAAAACGCTAAGGAAACGAACCTTAGCGTTTTTTTGATTGAAGCATCTCTTTTAAATATGCTTCTGAATCAAAGCCGAGTTCCTCGTCGGCTTCTTTTTTCAGTTCAAGCTGAAGTCGCACGTACGTGTCATATTTCGGGCTGAGCTTTTGAAGAAGATTGCTGAAAGGCGATCCCGCCTTCAGCGCGGGCAGATCAGAAGCGGATTCTCCGATCTTGACCAGGCTTTCTCTGTATTCTTCATCTGTCTGCACTCTTTTCACAAGCTGAATGATGATGTTTTTATGAGTGTCCCAAGTGGCGGGGTCTCTCTCCAAAATCCGCTCGATAAATTGATCATGCTGGACTTTGTGCTGCTGGAGCTGAGCCGGATCTTCCTTGCCGACCAGCTGCATCATCGGGTGTGCAACCGGAACTTCTTCCATATCATCCAATACTTTAATAAGCTCCGCCCATATCGTTTTTTTCTCATCTGTATCAATAGAAAAGTCGAGGAACGGTTCAAACAGCGCGGCGATAAATTCTCCGAAATCTCCCGGGAACAGTTTTTTCAGCTGAAGTCCCATATACTTCGGTTCATCTATTTTGACCTCGCCGATATCATGCAAAATTGAATCGACATTTTCCGCATCTTCCACGCGCTTGATCAGCATTTCAGTCAGTTTCCGTTCCTGCTCAAGCTCTTCAATCTGCCGGCTGAGCTTTTGATGCTGCTGGCGCAGTATATCATGCAGACTGCTGCCCTCTAAGAGGAACGCTTTAATATCGCTTACAGACAGTGCCAGCATTCGGAGGGCGGCAATCATTTTCAGCGTATTCACGTTCTGAGCGGAATACTCACGGTATCCGTTATCAGGGTTTTTGCTGACGGTGATTAAACCTTCCTGCTCATAATATTTGATGGCTTTTTTCGTGAGACCCGTCTGTCTGGCGGCTTCTTTTATATTCATTCTGAATCACTCCCTGCTTTTCATTCTAAACGTGTCTCTAAGGGTCAGGTCAAGAGAGGGCGGGAAATAAGGCGGGTTTATTTTATATTTTAGAAATTTCAGAAAATATGATTGACAACGCACCTTTGTTGCGATTAATATAACGTTATATAATGTTATATAACGTTATATAATAAAACACTGAGGAGTGAAGGATTTGAGTCAAACTGCCGCACAAGTGAATCACAAGGTTCAGGCTTTCTTGGATGATCTGAAAGGAAAAACGATTGACCACGTCTTTTTCGTCGCTTGCGGGGGTTCTTCAGCCATTATGTATCCGAGCAAGTACGTGTTTGACAGAGAGGCGAAAGCCATCAGCTCTGATCTCTACAGTTCAAATGAATTTATTCAGCGCAATCCCGTTCAGCTCGGAGAGAACTCGCTCGTGATTTTATGTTCTCATTCAGGCAATACGCCGGAAACGGTGAAAGCCGCCGGTTTCGCCAGAAAAAAAGGTGCGCTTACGATTGCGATGACCTATGAGCCTGATTCGCCGTTAGCGAAAGAAGCCGAATATGTCGCGGTTTATGACTGGGGTGAGAACGCACAGGCGATAAATACGAATTACGGGGTTCTGTATCAAATCGTGTTCGGCGCTTTACACGTGCTGGAAAACCATCCCGCGTTTGAGCAGGCGATCGACGGACTCAATAAACTCCAGACCGTATATAACAAAGCGCTTAAACAAGAAGCGGATCACGCAAAGGCATTCGCGAAAGCCCACGAAAAAGAAGATATCATTTACACGATGGCAAGCGGTGCGAACTACGGCGTCGCTTACTCCTACAGCATCTGCATTCTCATGGAAATGCAATGGATTCATTCCCACGCCATTCATGCCGGAGAATATTTTCACGGACCGTTCGAAATCATTGATGAATCCGTTCCATTTATTATCCTGCTCGGCTTAGACGAAACAAGACCCCTTGAAGAGCGGGCGCTTTCCTTCTCAAAAAGATACGGCAAAAAACTGACTGTGCTTGATGCGGCAGCATATGATTTTTCCGGAATTGACGATTCTGTAAAAGGCTATCTGGCTCCTCTCGTATTAAACCGGGTGCTCAGAAGCTATGCGGATGCGCTGGCGGAAGCAAGGAACCATCCGTTAAGCCAGCGGCGTTACATGTGGAAAGTCGAATATTAAGAACGCGCATTATATTTCACCGGACTATAATGACATATAACGTTATAGTCCGGTGACAAAGGAGGAAAAGCATCTGAAAAAGCTCATCTGCCTGTTCGTTCTGTTAGCCGTATGTCTGTCAGCCGCCGCCTGTTCAAGCCAAAGCAGTTCCTCTGACGGAAAAGTGACCTTGAAGTTTTTTCACAGGTGGCCGAAGGAGCCGGAAAAAAGCTATTTTGAAGAAGCGGTCAAAGAATTTGAAGCCGCTCATCCGGATATTCATATCCAAACGGAAGCGGTCTTAAACGATTCTTATAAAGACAAGGTGAAAGTCATGCTCGGAACAACGAGCCCCCCTGATATTTTCTTTTCATGGAGCGACCGGTTTGCTTATAAATTCATCAAAGGAGATAAAGCCCTCGATCTGTCGTCTTACTATCAGCAGGATAAAGATTGGTCCTCACAGCTTGTGCAGTCACAAATCAAACCCTTTACTCATGACGGAAAACAGTACGGTGTTCCGTGGCAAATGGACGCTAAATCATTCTTTTATAATAAGGACATTTTTCATACATTACATTTGAAGCCCCCGGCGACATGGGATGAACTGATCACAGTCTCTGAGAAATTGAAAGAGAACGGATATATTCCGATCAGTTTCGGCACAAAAGCGCCTTGGACGATTTCTCATTATATCGGGACGCTGAACCAGCGTATGGTGGATGAAAAAACGCGGGCGAAGGATTACAGCCCGGAAACCGGGGAGTTTACGGACGAAGGCTATGTCAAAGCGCTTGAAAAGCTTCAGGAACTGCTGCCGTACTTTACAAAGCACGTGAACTCCGTTGATCACGAATACGTGCGCCAGCAGTTTACAAGCGGCAAAGCGGCGATGATTTATGCGGAAACGGCAGAAATTAAGCTCGTCGAACCGGTCAATCTGGGCTTGTTTCCTTTCCCGAAAATCAGCGGCGAAAAGGGATCTCCCCGTGCACTGACCGGATCTCCGGAAGGATTTATGATTTCCTCAAAAACGAAGCACCCGAAAGAAGCCATGGAATTTCTTCAGTTTTTAACCTCGAAAAAAATGGGAGAGAAGCTGATAAAAGACGTCGGTAAATACAGCGCGGTTCAAGGAACGGCGACAGAAAACAATTCCGCCCCGATCCAGCGCGAAGCCGTGCAGGATATCGTCCGCGCCGAATCAATGGTGCCCTGGTTTGATATGGATGTTGACGTTGAAATCGCCGATGTGTATGCGGCAGGCGTTCAGCAGATGCTCGGCGGCACAATGACACCGCGCGAGGTGATGAATTCCGTGCAGAAAGCGGCGCGTCAGGTCAGAGCGTCATCTGAATAGAACAGATTTCTTTGGAGAAAGGAGATGAGGATTTCCTTGGTCAGCCGAAAACGTTTCATTCCGTATCTGTTTCTCGCGCCCGCGCTGATTTTTCTGCTGTTCGTTTACATTCCGATTATTGAGAATGTGTTTTTCAGTCTGTTTGAATGGAGCTCATTTCAACCCGAAAAGACGTTTATCGGTTTGAAAAATTATATTGACCTGTTTCACGATCCCGTGTTTTTTACAGCACTCCGCAACAATGTGCTGTATGCGGTCATATCGCTGATTTGCCAGGTTGGCGGCGGCTTAATTCTGGCGGCCGTGCTGGAAGACAGATTGGTAAGAAAATGGTCGCCGTTTTTCCGCACGGTCTTTTTTCTTCCGGTCGTTATTTCCATGACCGTCATTGCGCTGTTGTTTGATTTTATTTATAACCCGGAAATCGGTCTTTTGAATCAGCTGCTGGAAGCCGTCGGACTTGATGAACTGACCCGGGCGTGGCTGGGCGATGAAAACACCGCTATGCTGTCTGTCATTTTTGTGTCTCAATGGCAGTCTGTCGGTTACATCGCCATGCTGTACATTGTCTCGATTCAGAGCATTCCCGCTGAATTATATGAATCGGCGCAGCTGGACGGAGCCTGAAAAATCCAGCAGTTTTTTCACATTACGGTGCCGCAGACGAAAGAAATGTCGTTTGTTGCCGTGGTGATGACGCTGACCGGCGCATTTACCGTATTTAATGAACCGTATATTCTGACCGGCGGAGGGCCGGGCAATGCTTCAGAAGTGCTGAGCACATTTTTGTATAAGAGCGCTTTTACAAAGGATATGATGGGCTACGCTTCTGCGATCGCGACGGTGGTGCTTTTGCTGACGCTTGCTCTGTCGCTTATTCAGATGAAATTCTTTAAGACCGGAAAGGAGGAGTAGCCGATGCTTCCTGAAAAGACAGACTTGCGTCATGCCCGTCAGGCCGTCAGAACAGGCGGAAAACCGAGAAAATGGTATATCGGGGAAACGTCTGTGTGGCTGTTTCTCTTTATCTACCTCATTGCCGTTGCTTATCTGCTGTTATGGATGGCGGTCAGCGCCTTTAAAAGCTCGGATGAGATTTTTGAGCACAGCTGGTCGCTGCCCTCTGTCTGGCATCCCGAAAACTTCGTATCCGCATGGAACCAAGGGATTTCCGCTTATTTTATGAACAGCGTCATTGTGACCGTGCTGACTTGTCTCATCACCGTATTTGTGAGCGCCTGGGCGGCATACGGGCTGGCCCGTTTTCAATTTAAAGGAAAAGGGTTTGTGCTGATCATTTGTCTTGGCGGCTTGATGCTGACGCCGCAGGTCAGTCTTGTGCCGCTGTACTCCATTATCCAGTCATTGGGACTGTACAATACGTATTGGGCATTGATTCTTCCGTACGCCGCCTATCGTATTCTGTTTACCGTGATTCTGATCCGTTCCTATTTTTTGTCGATTTCCAAAGAGCTTGAGGAAGCTGCCTATCTGGATGGATGTACAAGTTTCGGAATATTTTTCAGAATATTCTTACCTATGAGCGTGCCGATTCTTGTGACATCAGGCATTTTGACGGCTTACCATACATGGAATGAGTTTATGTTTGCGATTATTTTTATCGATGATGAAAATTTACGGACGATTCCGGCCGGGCTGATGCAGTTCAGAGATGCCCTGCAGACGGATTGGGGCGTGCTGCTGGCCGGGCTGACGATTTCTGCTGCTCCGATCATCGCGTTGTTTTTATTGATGCAGAGATATTTTATCCGCGGCATTGCAGCGGGAAGCGTGAAAGGATAAGGAGGATGAAAAGATGAAACTGATAGCGGCCGGAGATAATGTAGTAGATTATTATCAGGATCAGGAGACGTTTTACCCGGGCGGAAATGCGTTAAACGTAGCCGTGCTTGCCCGGCGCTTAGGCCACGAAACTTCTTATATCGGGATTCTCGGCAGTGATGAAGCGGCGGATCACGTATTGAATGTGCTGAAACTGGAAAAGGTGAATGCCGATCTGATCCGCCGGGCATACGGAGAAAACGGGATGGCGGTCGTCACGCTTGATGAAAGAGGGGACAGGATATTTGCCGGATCAAATAAAGGCGGCGTGCAATCGCGTCTGACGCTCGCTTTTCAGGAGAATGACATCTCATTTATCGCCGGACATGATCTGCTGCATACGAGCGTATACAGCAGGATAGAACGTGACCTTCCGATGCTGAGCGGCCATGTGCCGATTTCCTTTGACTTCTCTGTAAAACGTGACGAAGCCTATTTAGAAGCGGTCTGTCCGTACGTGACGTATGCGTTTTTTTCCGGGAGTGATTTGAGTGAAAGTGAATGTGTGCGGCTTGCCGAAAAAGCCCGCGGTTTCGGAGCGAAAATCGTCTGTCTGACAAGGGGGGAATATGGCGCGGTGTTATCGGATGGGGAACGCGTCTATCATCAGCCGGTGGTAAGAGCTGATATAATAGATACATTGGGCGCGGGTGATTCATTTATCGCCGGGTTTCTTACCGATTTCTTCGAGCATCAGGATATTCGGCGAGCGCTTACTGCGGCCGCCGGGACGGCTGCCAAAACATGCGGAGGGTTCGGAGCGTTCGGTTACGGGCATCCCTACAGGCCGGGCGGCGGGAAAAGCAGTGAAAAAACGAGAATACGATAAGCATTGTCTCGTTTTTTATACTTGTTACGCATAGGGACTGTTAATGGTAAACGTGACGCGGTCGGTATGCATTAAAAACAGCGAGCTGTATATCGGCTGGTCTTTTGACATAAAAGCGGTTTTGTCAATTTCAAAAAGCGCATCCCCGATATCACAAGCCAGATAGCGGCTTTCTTCCTGCTTGGCGTATACGACATTTAACAGCTTCGTATTATGGGTGGGCACCACCTGATAGTGCTGTTTCAAAATGTCATGCATCGACACGCCGCCTTTAATATGCTTGCCGATGTCGGGAAATAAACTGAGCGGATAGTAGGCGATTTCGAATGAGAGCGGCTGGTCGTCGTGAAATAAAATGCGTTTTAATTCAAGAACGGGACTTTTGGAAGCGACGCGAAGTTTTTGGGCGATGGATTTAGGCGCTTCAATGATTTCATGAGAAAGGATCTGGTGTTTCGGTTTTTTCCCCGTTGATTCCATAAATTCAGAGTAGCCGTTGACCGCGATGAGCTCCCGCTTCAGTTTAGGGCTTTTAACGAACGTTCCCTTTCCCTGCTGCCGGACGAGCCAGCCTTCTTCCACAAGATCAAGGATGGCCTTCCTGACCGTTATGCGGCTCACGTTGTACGTTTCGCACAGCTCATTTTCAGTCGGCAGTTTTACGGACGGCGAATAAACGCCCTTCTTGATATCGTCCGCGATAATTTGTTTCAGCTGAATATATAAAGGTTTCGAGCTCCCGTTATTTAACAATGGGACGGACCTCCTTTGTCAAGTAGTAGTACTATTATATGTATTATGACGTTATAATACAAATTTGCTTTTCATTTATGAATCTGTCAGAAACCCCGAACATTTTTAACATAACAGAAAGATGTGGAGGTTTCCAGTATTGGAGGAGGTTTCGAATGGCATCATTAACATTTGACCATATCAAAAAAACATACGGCGCCCAATCGGCGGCAGTGAAGGATTTTCACTTAGATGTAAAAGATGAGGAGCTGCTGGTGCTTGTCGGTCCCTCCGGCTGCGGCAAATCTACGACACTCAGAATGATTGCCGGACTGGAGAGCATTTCTGAGGGGAAGCTTTATATCGACGGAGACGCGGTAAACGATCTGCCCCCGAAGGATCGTGATATCGCGATGGTTTTTCAGAATTACGCGCTGTATCCCCACATGACGGTGTTTGACAATATGGCGTTCGGTTTGAAGCTCAGAAAGCTGCCGAAAAAAGAAATCGCAGAGCGAGTCCGGACGGCCGCTGATATTTTGGAAATCGGGCATCTGCTCAAGCGGAAACCGAAGGCTCTCTCAGGCGGGCAGCGGCAGCGGGTTGCGCTCGGCCGGTCGATCGTGCGGGAGCCGAAAGTGTTTCTGATGGACGAGCCGCTTTCCAACTTAGATGCGAAATTGCGAGTGACGATGCGCGCCGAAATCAGCAAGCTCCATCAGCGTTTGAAAGCGACCATCGTTTATGTGACGCATGATCAGACGGAAGCGATGACAATGGGCGACCGGATTGTCGTGATGAATGAAGGAGATATTCAGCAGGCCGCAAGCCCCCATGAGATTTATCATTATCCGGCGAATATGTTTGTGGCGGGTTTTATCGGTTCTCCGAGTATGAATTTTATAAAAGGCCTCATTGAAGAAAGTCACGGGCAATGGTATTTTGCCGGTTCGTCCGTTCGTCTGCCCATTCCGAAAGAAAAAGCGGCCGTTCTTGTGCAGAAAGGATACAGCGGTAAGGAGATGATTGCGGGGCTGCGTCCGGAGCATTTGACGCTTGCCGGACAATCAGAGCACCCGCCTGAAGCGGTGTGCCGCGCTGTGGCGGAAGTATGTGAAAACTTAGGCGCGGAGATGTACGTTCATGCGGTGAGCGGAGGTGACCGCATGACGATCCGTCTTGACGGCGCTTCACAGGTGAAACCCGGCGATGCCATTCTGCTTGCGGTCAATATGAACCGGGCCGTCTTTTTTGATGCCGACACTAAAAACGCCGTATATTGAAAAAGGGAGCCTGATGATCGGGGCTCCCTTATCACTTCTTATGATACGATTACCAGATTTCGTCCGCCCATTCCGGATGGTCGATAAACGGATTGCGGTTATGCTGATAGTCTTTGTAAATGATTTCGTTCCGCCGTTTTTCCTTACTGTCGACGGGGTCTTGTTGATTCCATTTGAGCAAAACGGACAGTTTTCCCATGTAAGGAGCTGAGCCGTTTCCGGTTTTATCATTCAGCTCAAGGTCAGGATACCCGTCGTCTCCTTCATAACGCACCGCCATGTAAAACAGCATGCGGGCGACATCTCCTTTGACCTCATCGCGCGGTTCCCAGGAATCACCGTCGTAATAATTGCCCGGCGCTTTCGGGTATTCTGAGCCGCCGTTATCAAAATCCATGTTTCCTCTGGCACTGTTCACCTGGACGTCTGCAGGGCGCAGATGATGAATGTCCGTCCCGGGGCCGGCAGCTGTTTCGAAGTTTCCGTGTGACTTTGCCCATACGTGTTCACGGTTCCAGTCCCCGACGCTGCCGCCGTTTTTACTTTTGGCCCGTGATTCCTGGGTGTAGAGCAAGATGACATTGTTCGGATTTGCCGGATCTTCGTCAGTTTCCTTCAATGCATTCCAGACTTGGCTGTAAGACAGCTTTGTATGTCCGCTGATGATGCGGTGCAGGGCGCTCTTTAAAGCTGTTCCGCTTTTTCCGGAAGCTTCTTTGTAATATGTGTCCGTATCCGCAGACGGAGTGATGACAGCTGAGGCAGTTTGCGGAAAAAGAGTTGTGCCGCCGGCAGTTGAAACCGCCATCCGGCTGTACAGATTCGTGTCAGCCGGCGCGCCCGCAGAGGCTGACGGCACGGCCCATCCAAAAATGAAAAACAGGCAGACAATCGGCAGAAACCAAAGTTTTTTTGTCATGACTTGCCCTCCTTTACCTCTATTATCCAAAAAATAAATCTAATATTCTATCTTTTTCGAAAAATGGTTCCTTCGGCTTATTGGTCAAAGTATCCGGAAAATCATTGATTTTTTGGAAGATATGATAATGAACTCGTTATGCGCTCCTTCTATAATGAAGATCATCTTGTCAGTTTTTCAGTTTAAAAGGAGGGCGTGTATGGAACATCAGCAGCTTTCGGCGGCGAATATCGGGATTTCCGATGACATACAATGGCTGTCTCAATTCGGCGCTTCCGCTTCCGGCGGAGTGACGAGGCTTTTATATACGAAAGAATGGATGGACGCCCAGCTTGCCGTCAAAAAGAAAATGGAGGCGTTCGGGCTGGAAACGGCATTTGACGATGTCGGTAACGTGTTCGGCCGTCTGAGCGGCACAGAATCGCCTGATGAGGTGATTCTGACCGGGTCGCATATTGACACCGTTATTGACGGCGGCAAATATGACGGAGCGTTCGGCGTGCTGGCGGGCATTCTGGCGATCCGGCATTTGCATGAGACGTGCGGGCGTCCGAAAAAAACGCTGGAAGCTGTGTCGCTCTGTGAAGAGGAAGGGAGCCGTTTTCCCATCACCTATTGGGGCTCAGGCAATATCACCGGTGCTTTCTCGCTTTCAGATGCGGAAACGCCGAAAGACGCGTCCGGCATTTCTCTGAAAGAAGCCATGCGGCATAACGGCTTCGGTGCAGGCCGTTATCCGGCGCCGCTGCGCACTGATATTAGTGCCTTTCTGGAAATTCATATAGAACAAGGGCAAACGCTTGAACGATCGGGAAAGGATATCGGGATTGTCACCGGGATTGCCGGACAGAGACGCTATACCGTTACGCTTGACGGTGAATGCAACCATGCGGGGACCACTTCAATGAAATGGCGGAAAGATCCGCTCGCGGCGGGAAGCAGCATCATCCATGAACTCATGCTCTCAGCGGAAAGACAGCCGGAAGAGCTCCGCCTGACGTGCGGGAAAATGACGGTTGAGCCGAATATGGCGAATGTCATTCCGGGCCGTATCCAGTTTTCCGTTGATATTCGCCACCGGCAGGAAGACGTGCTGGCAGCCTTCCATCAGAAACTGGTATCGATTGTTGAAAACATCAGCCGCAGCAAAGGAGTCAGACCTGTTATTGATGAATATATGAGGATAGAGCCGGTTCAAATGGATCAGAAACTGACGCGAACCGCAGCAGAGGCTGCAAAAGAGCAGGGGGCGGACCCGGAGAAGATCGTAAGCGGAGCGGGACATGACGCCCAGATGCTCGGCAAAACCTTTCCGGCCTGCATGCTGTTTGTGCCGAGCCGTGGCGGGATCAGCCACTCGCCGCTTGAATTCACACCCGCACATCAGCTTGAAACCGGCGTCCTTACGCTGGCGAATGTATTACATAAACTTGCCTATTAACGTAAAGGGGGAATCGGCGTGCCGACCAGAAAAGAATTGTGCATTCCGCAAAGAACGATTATGACACCGGGACCGACAGAAGCTGAACCGAGAGTGCTGAGGGCGATGGGCGCTCCGATCATCGGCCAGTTTGATCCGGCATTTACCGGCATCATGAACGAAACGATGCAAATGCTCCGTGAATTGTTTCAAACGGAAAACCGCTGGGCCTATCCGATTGACGGTACATCAAGAGCGGGGATTGAGGCTGTTCTCGCAAGTGTGATAGAACCGGGCGACAGCGTGCTCGTTCCGATATACGGACGCTTCGGATACCTGCTGACTGAAATCGCCGAGCGATACGGAGCGGACGTTCATATGATCGAGTGTGAATGGGGAACGGTCTTCCGGCCTGACGAGATTATCAGCGAGATGAAAAAGATTTCCCCGAAAATCGTCGCTATGGTGCACGGAGAAACATCAACGGGGCGGATTCACCCGCTGAAAGAAATCGGGGAAGCGTGCCGCGCCCAAGACGCACTCTTTATCGTGGATGCCGTGGCCACGATCGGAGGCTGCGCCGTAAAAACGGATGAATGGAAGATTGACGCAGTCATCGGGGGAACGCAAAAATGCCTATCGGTCCCTTCCGGAATGGCGCCGATTACTTATAATGACCGGACAGCAGCTGTCATTGCCGCGCGTAAAAAGGTAGAACGGGGCATTGCGACGGCGGCTGACGGTAACATGCTGTCCGGTCATCGGCCGATTACGAGCAACTATTTTGATCTGAGCCAGCTCGAAGATTATTGGAGTGAAAGAAGGCTGAATCACCATACAGAAGCGACAGCAATGCTTTATGCGCTGCGGGAGGGTGTGCGCCTTGTCCTGGAAGAAGGACTTGAAGAACGGTTCCGCAGGCATCAGCGTCATGAAAAAGCGCTTACGGCGGGACTTGCAGCGATGGGCCTTGATTTATTCGGCGATCCGGAGGCGAAGCTGCCTGTCGTCACATGTGTGAAGATTCCGCCGGAAGCAGACGGCGAATCGATCAGAAGTATGCTTTTGTCTCAATTCGGAATTGAAATCGCCAGCTCGTTCGGTCCGCTGCAGGGGAAAATTTGGCGAATCGGAACGATGGGCTACAGCTGCAGAAAGGAAAATGTGCTGTTTGTGCTGGCCGGACTTGAAGCGGTTCTGATCAGACACGGTGTTGCCGTTAAAGCCGGGGAAGCGCTGCAGGCGGCCCTTAACATATATGATCTGCCGGCTGAAACCGGTGTGCTGTCATGAGACATGAAAACGAGATTGAAATCATCTGGACTTTTTTCCCTTTTCCCCGTTATACTGAATGGTATAAAAAATGACAAATATGGAACGATCATCTGTTTGTCTGGGGAGAAGGTAAGAAATCATGGCGTACATGGGCCGATTGTCAATTTTAATGCTGAATATGTTTATTGCGATGCTTGGAATCGGATTGATTATTCCGATTATGCCCGCATATATTACCGAATTCGGAGCGACGGGGAGCACGATGGGTCTGCTTGTTGCGGCGGCGGGGCTTACACAGCTTTTATTTGCGCCTATTGCCGGGGAAATAACCGACAAATACGGACGGCGGAAACTGATTATTTTCGGCATCGCCGCCTTTGCCGTGTCACAATTGATCTTCGCCTTTGCCGGAAGCCTGTGGCAATTGTTCGCATCCCGCCTTTTGGGCGGAATGGGCGCGGCGTTTTTAATGCCGTCAATGTTCGCTTACATTGCGGATATTACGACCGAAGAAGAACGCGGGAAAGGAATGGGGCTGTTCAGCGCGGCGATGACGCTCGGTGTCGTCATCGGGCCCGGTGTCGGAGGCTATTTGGTTCATTACGGCATGTCTGTGCCGTTCATCGTGTCTGCAAGTCTCGCCTGCTTTTCAACGGTGCTTTCATTTTTCTTTCTGCCTGAAACGCTGGGACGTGAAAAGCAGCTGGAAGCCCGGGCAAAAACGGAAAAACGTGAGCATCTGTTTAAGCAAATGTCACGCGCGCTTAAATCGCCGTTCGCGTTTATGCTGATTCTGGTTTTTGTGCTGAACTTCGGAATTATGAACTTTGAATCCGTTTTCGGCCTTTACGTTGACCATAAACACGGATTTAAAGCCTCTGATATTGCCTTTATTATTACGGCCGCGGGTCTTATCGGCGTGTTTGTGCAGGCGGTCGGCGTCAGTTATCTCGTCCGCAGGTTCGGGGAAAAGCGCGTCATTAACGTGACGTTGATCGGGGCGGCTGCAGGACTTGTGTGGTGCCGGTTTGCGGGTTCATATTGGACTGTTTTTGCCGCGGCAATCTTTTTTCTGACGCTGACATCGCTGCTCCGGCCGGCGGTTAATACGATGCTGTCGAAGCTTGCCGGTGACCAGCAGGGGTTTGCCGGCGGGATGAATACCTCATTCATCAGCTTAGCGAATATCGCCGGACCGTCAGCCGCCGGTTTTCTCTTTGACGTAAATATGGAATTTCCGTATATGCTGGGAGCGGCCATTCTCGCCATCAGTTTTCTGGCCGCGCTTGGCTGGGGCAAAAAGACACAGACCCGGCCGTTCACGCAGCAAGGATAAGAATCAAAGCCTCCGTGTATCCGGAGGCTTTTTGCTATCTCATAGGGAGGAAAAAAATGAATAGACTTAAAACCTTGTTTATTTTCATTTGCATACTGATCGTCACAACCTCTTGCGCTCTCATCCCAACTGGGAATGAAAAAGAGGAAAAAAGCAGCAATCAAAAGACTGTATTAAAGGATATTGACAATGCGAGTTTTATTGTTGGTTTTTCCAACACTTTAGATAGGGGAAGTGAGATTGGGGTTTACAGTGAAGATGGTACTAAAATGGATAGCTTGGAATTGAAAGGTGGTATAAATTTTACGATGTCTTCACATAACAAAAACGATACGTACTTCTCATCAAATAGAAGCAATAATCACTTGATGATAGACAATAAAACCGGAACAATAAACAAAATAAATGAAAAGAGTTTGTCAAAAACAACTGAGGATGAAGGTGCTTTCTTTATAAGAAGTTCTGACGGTTATATCATCCATGACATTAACGTTGGATATACAGACAAAGGGCTGAAGAGTCAATTGGTATATTGGAAGGAAAACAGCCGAAAAAACAAGAAACAAATAAAGCTTGACGGAGAACTTGGATCAGCAATCGTCGCTAAAAATAAAATTTATGTCATTTCAAGTGATGAAGAAAGTATGTCCATCCTTTCAATTAACCCAGAGACAAATAAGCAAGAGAACAAGGCATCCATACCGAATAAAGGGATATACTTCATGGATGAAAAGGATGCATTCCAAGCTTTAGATGAAAATACATTTGTACTGGCAGTTAATGATAACGTGAATGAGAAAGAGAATTCTAAGCTCATATTAATAGACAGAGAGACGCTAAAGGTAAAAAAAGAAGTCGAGATGGAGAAAGGGTTTCATCCTGCAAAATTGAAAATAGTAAAAGATAAAGTCTTAGCCGTTTCTTTTGATGGGAAGCTGCAGATATTTGATAAAAAAATGGTTAAGAAAAACTCTTTCAATTTTTATGCTGGGGATGATAACAAATTAATGAATGATGTTCAATTCACTGACAGAGAGATGTATGTTTTATTCAAAAACTTTGATATCCAGCGCGATAAGAAGCTTGGAGACATCACGTCTTATGATTTGAAATCAGGCAAAAAGCTAAAAACAATCCCGCTAAAAGCAAAAAAAGAGTGGGAAATTGCACGTTTTGAAATTTTAAAATAAGTTTAGGTGATTAGATCAGCTCCAGTTCATTCAGCATATATTTACTCATCATTACCGGGAGATTCCAGCATGGTTCAGTGTACGCTGTATAGGACAATAAGGATCATTGAAGGGATGGATTGACATGAATAGTATTAGGTACATATTGTATTTTGTGATTTCTTTCGTTTTACAGCTTCTCTGGTTCTTCTTAGTAAAAGAAAATTCTAATGCAACTATACTGGACATGTTGATGATGTCTCTATTATTCACATTATTTATTTTCATCTTAGATAAATTTCTCAAAAAAAAGCAGGCTGCATAAGGCCTTCTTTTTTGTTGTAGACTTAAAACTCAAAACTAAGATTTATGATCAAGACGAATGAAATTTTGCGGTTTTATTGCGGACATACATAATTTTGGAAATGTTAGAATATGATATAAAAGGAGGAGTGGCCTTGTGAGTTCTGTTTTACCATCATCGGAGGTTGGCGTTAAGATTAATGAATGGTACAAAATGATACGTCAGTTCAGTGTTCCGGATGCGGAGATTTTGAAAGCGGAAGTGGAACAAGAAATAAATGAGATGGAAGAAGACGAGTATCTACTGATTTACTACACCCTCATGAAATTCCGCCATCAGCTTATGCTGGATTATTTAGAACCGGTGACTACCCGCGTGAGACCGACAATTGACGAGCTGCTGGAAAAAATTGAAGCATCAAATAAAGGAATTTCCGGCCTGCTGTGCTATTATTCTTTATTTTTCCGCGGCATGAATGAATTTGATCAAAAGCAGTATGTAAAGGCGATCGGCTTTTATAAAGAGGCTGAAAAACAACTCGTTCATGTGCATGATGAAATTGAGAGAGCGGAGTTTCATTTTAAACTGGCTGAAGCATATTACGGTATGAAACAAAGCCACGTCTCCATGCATCACGTAAAGCAAGCGCTCGATATTTACGATCAGTATGAGTTGTATAAGGTCCGGAAAATTCAATGTCTATTTGTCATATCAGGGAATTATTGTGATTTAAAACGTTATGAGAAGAGTCAGCCGCACCTTGAAAAGGCTCTTAAGTTATCGAAAGAGTTAGATAATAGTAGGTTGATTAGTTCTGCTCTTTATAATTTGGGTGCAAATTACGCTGATAGGGGAGAACATTCACAGGCTGAAAACTTCTTGAAACAAGCTGTTGAAATTACAGAAAAAGCAAAGCTGAGTAACTTACCTCATTCCTTGTTTTCTTATGCGAAGGTTCTTTTTAAACAAGGGAAAATGGCTGAAGGAATGCAAGCGAGTAAGAAAGGATTATCGGCAGCAGTATCCCAAGGGGATAAGCTTTTTGAGTCACTACAAGGCTATCTCAAAGCTCTTTATGTAGACGCTGTGAATCAGCAAGGGATAAACGATACGATCGAATACCTGGAGAAAAATAAGAATTATTCATATGTTGAAGACATCGCCTGTGAAACTGCTTCGATTTATGCAGATTCAAAGGAATTTGAAACGTCTTATTTTTATCATAAAAAAATGGTAGATACGCAAACACAAATTCAAAGGGGAGAATGCCTGTATGAATTTTAAAAAAAGCATCTTCATTATTTTGGGTCTGTCGTTATCTTTAGTATGCGGATTGGGTGTGAACACAGTGGAAAAAACACATGATACCTTTCAAACTGCTTCGGATCGTTTTCAGACTTGAACAGCAAAAGCCTTTTCTTCGGGAAAGGCTTTTTTAGTTTAGATTAGAGTCTGCTGAAAATCATAACTAACGGCTGATGATGTCAATGGAAGCAGATTTTGACGGCAGCATTTTTTGAGAATTAAGCTGAATCAATCCCACTTAAATAGGATGCGGGAGAACACCCGCATCCCTGTCTCTAACGATTTCTTAACCGATCAGCCGCTGCATTCTCAGCGCGAGCCGCAGGCGCATCGTCGTTTCCGGATCTTTTAAGCTTTTGCCGAGCAGTTCCTCGCATTTTTCTAAACGATAGATCACCGTATTTCGATGGACGTACAGGCGCTTAGCCGTTTCTGAAATCTGGCAGTGGGTCTCCAGGTAAACAGACAGCGTATGAAGCAGGCTCTGGTCCTCCTTTTGCCGGTCGGCCAGGCTTTGGAGGGTGGCTTCGTAAAACTTTTTCACATCTTCCGCGGGAAGCAGGCGGAGCAGCTCCGGCACGTCTTTGGCATGATAGATTTGAATAAACTCCGCGCTTCTGGACAAATGCCCGGATGAAATGGCGTCTGAAGCTTCGGTAAAAGCGTCAGGGACGTCGATCAGCTTTTGGCATATGTTTGAGATGCCGAAGGAGACAGTCCGTTTAAACTGCGTCCGGACCTGCTTTTGAAACTGCTCCAAAAAGCTGATGACAGACGCGTGCATTTCATTCCAGCTGTCTGTCGCTTCAATTAAAAGAATACCGACATTTCCTTTAATAAAGAGATGAGGGGGAAACGGAAAGGATGACAGCTCCCCTTCAAGCAGTTCAAATACATGATCGGAAACGAGCTGATTTTCGGTAAAGCTGATCGTTTTCTCATTTCGGTCGAGTTTTCCGCAAATGCACATGTATTGCTGATCCCAGCGGAGCCGGAATTCTTTGGCGCGGCTTTTGATTTCTTCATGGCCGGTAAACGAGCGGTCGATGAAATTGCTGAAAAATTCATTGCGCGCCCGTCTGCCGAATTGTTTGATGGCATTTTCTTTCAGCAGTTCAAAGGAAATGACGTTGGCCGCCTGTTCAATTGTCAAAATCATGCCTTTATCAGCGGTCTGCACCAGCTCCGGAATCACCAGATAACCGCAGTTTTTTTCAACATTCAGAATCGGCAGGACAGAATACGCCTTTCTGTCGGACAGCATGGAAAAGCAGGTGAAATAAGGCCCGGAAAGGGAATAACAGATGTTTTTCAATAAAGACGTGTCAATGGGTATGCGGTGGGACGATGATAAGAGTTTTGTATGCTGATCCAAAAGCAGCACGGGAAGCCGGAGAATGTCTGAGAGCTTCTTAAGCAGGGATTGAATCCCCTTGCCGCTCATGATGTGGTTTGTGAATTTTTTATGGGCGTAAATGGCCTGCTGCAGCTCATTTGAACGCATATCAAGAATATGGCTCAGTGTGGCGTTGACGATATCTCCGAGCCTGATGTCTTCCGGCAGCTCAATAATCGGAAATTCATACCGGTCGGCAAGCTCCGCAACATCTTTCGGAATGACATTAAGATAACGTTTCGTTTTGATCCCCAGTCCCGCGCAGCCCCGTTTTGCCATGAGGCGGATCAAATCTTTCAACAGCTGCGGGCGGTCCTTCAAGTGGTAAGCCGTCGTGACGAGCAGTTCATTTTTATGTAAAAAATCAGCGATGTCCGGCGCATCCATCATGTTGACGTGCTGCACCTCCCTCCAGCCGCCGGATTTGCCTGCGATTAATGCGGCCCGCTCATAAGCGGGAATCTTCATCACGTCATAAATATTCATCAGTCAATCTCCTTTCAGGTTCTAAAGACAACCATTGGTTAATATGAATAAAAATCATCAAAAATTATAGCGGTTTTGCTGATGTATTACGATCATAGTAGCAGTAAACTGGCAATCATAGACGCATGTTGTGATAAAAACTGACAGAAAATCGTCATCCTTACAGGGAGGAAGATAAAATGGCCTATGACGTAATTGTAAAGGGTGCGAAAGCTGTGCGAAAAGGCGGAACAGAGCGGGCTGATATCGCCGTCAAGGACGGGAAAATTGCCTTGATCGGGCCCGGCATTGACGAAAACGCGGAACAAGTGGTGCAGGCGGACGGCATGTATGTGTTTCCGGGAGCGGTCGATTGTCACGTGCATTTCAATGAACCCGGCCGCGAAGAATGGGAAGGCATTGAAACCGGCTCAAACATGCTGGCTGCCGGCGGCTGTACGTCTTATTTTGATATGCCGCTTAACTGCATCCCTTCGACGGTAACTGCTGAAAACCTGCTGGCAAAGGCGGAAATCGCCGAACGGAAGTCAGCGGTTGATTTTGCGCTTTGGGGCGGTTTGATGCCCGGATATACCGAACATATCCGGCTGATGGCAGAAGCGGGGGCAATCGGGTTTAAAGCGTTTCTGTCTAAATCGGGAACGGATGAATTTCAATCAGCCGATGAACGGACTCTTTTAAAGGGAATGAAGGAAATCGCGGCGTGCGGCAAGGTTTTGGCTCTGCACGCAGAAAGCGACGCCCTCACCCGATTCCTTGAAGCCGAGTACGCGCTCCAAGGGAAAATTGATGCCCGCGCTTACGCTTCCTCACGTCCGGAAGAGGCCGAATGCGAGGCTGTGCAGCGGGCGATTGAGTATGCAAGAGCGACGGGATGCGCGCTTCATTTTGTACATATCAGCACGAAACGGGCCGTGCTCTCCATTCAGCAGGCGAAAAAAGACGGATTGGATGTCACCGTTGAAACGTGTCCGCACTACTTATTATTCAGCTTTGAAGACTTCCTCAAAAAAGGGGCGGCCGCCAAATGCGCTCCGCCGCTCCGCTCAGAGGCTGATAAAGAGGAATTGATCGGGGTTTTGGCTGAGGGCCTGATTGATATAGTGTCTTCGGATCATTCTCCCTGTCATCCGTCTTTGAAACGCGAGGATAATATGTTTCTGTCGTGGGGCGGGATCAGCGGAGGCCAATTTACGCTTCTCGGCATGATTCAATTAGCGATCGATCATGGGATTCCGTTTGAACATGTGGCCCGATGGACGGCCGAAGCACCGGCCGAGCGCTTCGGTTTAACGAATAAAGGCCGGCTTGAAGAAGGATTTGACGCTGATTTTGCCATTGTCCGGCCGGAACCTTTTACCGTCACAAAAGAAACGATGTTTTCCAAACATAAGCAAAGCCTGTATGAAGGCCGCACCTTTCCATACCGAATTGCTGCGACCTACAGCAAGGGGCGCTGTGTGTATCAGGATGGCGGTCGTAAGCAGAGCGGGGCATTCGGAACATTCCTGAAGCCTTCTCTAATAAAAGAGCCGATTCTCTGATGAGAATCGGCTTTTTTTGTCGTTTGGAAAGCGGGTCTCGTGGTATCTTTTTATAAAAAGGAGTAAAACACATTGTATGATCAAATCTTGAACATATTAACGGCATCCTGGTCGCGCAAGACCAGTACAAAATGGACGGAAGATTGCCCGGCCAAAGGCCAGTGCGGCGTGACGGCTTTAGTCATCCAAGATGTTTACGGCGGTGACATTCTCAAAACAAAAACCGGCACAAGCTGGCATTTTTATAACCGAATAGACGGGGAGATATATGATTTCACTAGCGGTCAGTTTTCAGAGCCGATCGTCTATCAGCACATTCTTTCTTCCAGAGATGAGGCATTTTCAGACACCAATGAACATCAATACCGGTTCCTGAAAAGTGCATTCAGAAAAAACATGGAAACGGAAAGAGAAAAACACCTGTGATAAACTAGAGTGAGAGGTGAAGGATTGTGATTTATATCGGACTGACGGGGTGGGGGGATCATGACAGCATCTATCCGCCTAAAACGGCGGGCCCGCAAAAACTGCAGGCGTATTCCTCCCATTTTCCCATCGTTGAGCTGGACGCGAGCTTTTACGCGATACAGCCCGCCCGCAATAATGAAAGATGGGTCAAAGAGACGCCGGAATCTTTTCAATTTGTCATTAAGGCATATCAAGGAATGACGGGCCATCAGCGCGGCGATATTCCCTTTGAATCGAAGGAAGACATGTTTGAGGCGTTTAAGCTGTCATTATCGCCGTATATAGAGCATGGAAAGCTTGCCATGGTGCTGTTCCAATTCCCGCCGTGGTTTGACTGCAAGAAAGAAAACGTCGCATATTTAAGATGGTGCAGGCAGCAGATGGGCGATATTCCGTGCGCGCTTGAATTCCGCAACCGGTCTTGGTTTTCCCCGCCATTTTACGAGCAGACGCTTTCCTTTATGAAGGAGGAAGGCTGGATTCACAGCATATGTGACGAGCCGCAAATCGGCGAGGGCAGTATTCCGACCGTCCTGAAAGCAACGGATGAAGAAAAAACGCTTGTCCGTTTTCACGGGCGGAACAAGCAGGGCTGGATCAAACCAGACGGCGGACAAAACTGGCGTGAGGTCAGATATTTATACCGCTATAACAAACAGGAGCTCAAAGATTGGAAAAACAATCTTCAGGAGCTGAAAAAGCAGTCGCGAAATCTGTATGTGCTCTTCAACAATAACTCAGGCGGAGACGCCGCCGATAACGGACTTGAGATGCTTGAAATGTTAGATATCTCATATACCGGGCTTGCTCCGAAGCAGCTCGACCTATTCAGCTAGAAAAGAGGTTTCAAGACACATGTCTTATCTTATATTGATCATATTAGGATTTATCGCGGGAACGGTCGGCAGCCTGATCGGGCTTGGGGGAGGAATTATCATCGTGCCGGCGATGCTCTATTTAAGCACGATGACTCCGTTTTTCCATGACGTAACACCGCAGACTGCCATCGGCACGTCCCTTTTGGTGATTATTTTTACGGGCCTGTCATCAACTCTGGCCTATATGAAATATAAAACCGTTGACTACAAAAGCGGACTGATCTTTTTTATCGGTTCCGGCCCGGGAAGCATCATCGGCGCGTATTTGTCTAAACTTTTTAATGCGCATACGTTTTCCGTCTGGTTCGGACTTTTTATGATTTTGATTTCCATTACATTAATGTTGAAGGCGAAAGCAAAACCGGTCAATAAAGCGCATAAAGGCATGATCCGGACATATGAGGATGAATCAGGTGAGCTTTATACATATTCGTACCGTATTTTCACCGGTATCGTGATTGCCTTTTTCGTCGGTTTATTGGGCGGTCTTTTCGGCATTGGCGGCGGCTCTCTTATGGTTCCGGCCATGATGCTGTTATTTTTGTTCCCGCCGAAAGTGGCTGTGGCGACGTCAATGCTCATTATTTTCTTATCCTCCGTGACGGGTTCCGTGTCACATATCGCAGAGGGCCATGTCAATTGGCTGTATGCGCTGTGTCTCGTTCCGGGCGCGTGGTTCGGCGGCAAAATGGGCGCGTGGGTCAATAAGCGGGTGCAGACGAAAACGATCGTGCTTTTCATGCGGGTCGTCTTGATTTTGATCGGCTGTGAATTGATTTATCAAGGGATATTCAGCTAAAAGGTAGGAGAGATGGTATGTTAGAGAAGCTCCGTTTATATCATACGAATGATTTGCACAGCCATTTCGAAAATTGGCCGAAAATCGTACATTATATTGAGCAGAAGAGAAATGAACATGAAAAAGACGGGGAGGAAACACTCGTATTCGACATCGGCGATCATATGGACCGATTCCAAATGATAACGGAAGCGACCTTCGGCAAAGCGAATGTCGACTTGTTAAATCGGCTTGAGATTGATGCGGCTGCCGTCGGGAATAATGAAGGAATTACGCTGCCTCACGATGAGCTGGCGGATTTATATACCCATGCCGCGTTTCCCGTCATTGTGTCCAACCTGTTTGACGCGGACGGACAGCGGCCGGAATAGGCCGAGCCCTACGTGATCAAAACGCTGAAAAACGGGATGACCGCCGGCATACTGGGCGTCACGGTGCCGTATTATCCCGTCTATCAAAAACTAGGCTGGACGGTGACGGATGCGGAAAAAAGCATTCAAGAATCACTTGACGATATCAAGGGCAAAGCGGATATCATCATTCTGCTTTCTCATTTAGGCTTGATCGATGACCGGGCCGCAGCGGAAAAATTTCCCGACATCGATGTCATTCTTGAATCACATACGCACCACCTTCTTGAGGACGGACAGGACATAAGCGGCGTATTGCTTGCATGTGCGGAGAAATACGGGAACTATGTCGGCTGTGTCGAGCTGACGATAGAAAGTGAATCACGAACCATTGTCAGCAAACAGGCATCTGTACAGAAAATGGCTGATTGGCACGGGGAATCTGAAGATACGGCGGCTTTTCTGAAAGAGAAAGAACGGGAAGCGGAAAACCTGCTCTCCGAACAAGTCGCTAATCTGAATGAAGAAGCCGGCGTGAAGTGGTTTGAGGAATCGCCGCTCCCGCTTCTATTAGCCGAAGCGCTGAAAAGCTGGTGCGGCTGTGAAGTCAGCATGGTGAATTCAGGCGTCATTTTGGGGCCTTTACAGAAGGGGCCTGTCACAAAGCTTGACCTGCACCGCATCTGCCCTCATCCGATCAATCCGGTGGCCGTTCGTCTTTCAGGCAGGGAACTCCAGGAAACAATCAGCCAGGCCGCCTCGGAACAAATGGAGCAGCTGCGGATAAAAGGTCTCGGCTTCCGCGGGGAAGTGATGGGCAGGATGGTATATGCCGGAGCGGAGGCAGAGGCCGGCATTCTTGAAGACGGTGTGACGCATCTCCTCAATGTGAAAGTGAACGGAGAAGAGATTGATCCGGAGCGGATATACTCGGTTGCCGTTCTCGACATGTTTACACTCGGAAAGCTGTTCCCTTACATCCGCGATTCAAAAGAAAAACAATACTTTATGCCTGAGTTTTTAAGGGATCTGCTCGCCTGGAAGCTCGCGCGGCAGCCGTAATGTCGTATAGCTGCCCGCCGTTCCATCTCATTCGAGTAAAGGTAAGCGGGACTTTTTAAGAGTAAAAATAAAATACTATGTCCCCCCTTACAAGCATACATTGTGATATGTAAGGGGGGATTTTTCTTGCCTAGATACCGGAGCGCTCTTCGCAAGAGAGGGCCTTTGCCTTTTCGATATGTGCTTCTTCTGTCGTTTGCTTTTTTTATCATATCGACGGTCATCAGCCTTTGGATGATCAACTCCTCAATCAAACCGGTGCTGATGAACATAGGAGAAATGGAAACCAAACGGGTGGCGACAGAGGTCATTACGGAATCCATTGAAGAATACATGTCTCACAGCGACAATGTGAAAGATATGGTCGATATGAAAACGGATGAAAACGGAAAAGTCACAACGATGGATTTTAATACACAAATGGTCAACAGTATGAAGGCGAAAGTGACAAAGCAGCTTCAGGCTCATCTGAAGGAAGCGGAGTCGAACAATAAGCAGCATGAAACGGAAAAAGACGCGAAAACGGCCGATGAAATTATGATTAACATCCCTTTAGGGCAGGTCACGGGAAACAGCATTCTCGGAAATCTGGGGCCGAAAATCCCCGTGCGCTTTAACCTGATCGGCGATGCGTTAACTGATGTGAAAACAAAAATAAAGCCGTACGGCATTAACAATGCCCTGATCGATATCAGCATCTTTGTGGAAATAAAAGTAAAGGTCATTATTCCGTTTGCCAGTAAGACATCAGTCGTGACAAATAATATTCCGGTCTCCATTAAAGCGATTCAAGGAGAGGTGCCGCAGTTTTATAACGGAAGCGGCGGATCAGGTGTGACGCCTTCCGTCCAGCTGCCGAATGAAAAACAGAAGAAAGATAAATAAAAACACACAGCCGCAATCTTTCCTGGCGGCTGTGTGTTTACTTTTTCCTGCGGATTTCTTTTCGTTCCCATGCCCTTAAATGGGGATACGGATCAAAAGACCATTCCGATCTGCCGTTATCTTTATACATCCCGTAGTGAAGATGCGGCGGAAATTTTCCCGCGGTGCCCGGCGGTCCGTATCCGGAACTGCCGACAGAGCCGATCACCTCTCCGGGTTTGACGATCTGGCCTTTATGCACACCTTTTGCAAAGCCGTTCAGGTGAGCGAAGTAGTGATACGTGTTATTGATATCCCTGATGCCGATTCTCCAGCCGCCGAAACGGTTCCAGCCCTTCATTTCAACAATACCGTAGCAGGTCGATCTGACGGGGAGCCCGTAATGAGCGAACAGATCCGTTCCTTCGTGAATCCGGCGCCCGCCGAAACCCCGTGCGGCGCCCCATGTGCTGCGGTAGCTGTAATCCGTCTTCACGGGAAGCGGAAAAGCGTGCTCTCCGAGATCTAGGCGGCCGAACGTTTTAAACAGTGTCATGAATTCGGTGATAATGCCGACCGTCTGATCACGGCGGTAATAATTCCAGAGACCGATGCGGATATGGTCAAGATCGGTTCCGAATCCCGCTAAATACTGAGCAAATGTATAAAGGATATCCTCATCATTGCTTACCTCGGCTTTTCCGTCGCCGTCGCCGTCCAGGCCGATCCCGTCAAATACTTTAATGCTGAGAGGCGCATCGTCCTTAGGATTTGGATTTTCAGGGCCGCTCCACAAATGATCCGGAATATAAATGCTGATGATTCCCGCTTTTTCCGGCAGATCCTTTCGGTTCGAGCGGACATTTTCTTCATATTGGTCAACCGCCGCAAGCACATACCAAGGAATTTGCGTGACTGCTTCGGCTTTGCGGTACAACTGCATCCGTTCGCCGTAAACAGGAGCCGATTGTTCTTTCCCGCTTGCAGCCGGACAGAAAACTGATAAAAGGAGAAGAGCAGATAACAGAACTTTCACAACATGATCTCCTTTCAGGATTGAATACACATAGTTTGCGGCAACAATCCGAGAAAATGTAAGTAATTCTCTTCCCTTGTCGAGAAATTTTTCCTATGTTAAAGTGACTATTGAATAGAAATCCGCAAGTTTTATATCCATCGTGAAATAGAAATTTTTCGCACACGAACATGAATAAAGGGATAATGGAGATGATGGGGAAATGGCAAAGAAAGACGAGCATCTGAGAAAGCCGGAATGGCTCAAAATAAAGCTGAACACGAATGAAAACTATACGGGTCTGAAAAAATTAATGCGTGAAAATAATCTGCATACCGTATGTGAAGAAGCAAAATGCCCGAACATCCATGAATGCTGGGCTGTCAGACGTACGGCGACGTTCATGATTCTCGGTTCCGTCTGTACGAGAGCATGCCGCTTCTGCGCTGTAAAAACGGGTCTGCCGACTGAGCTGGATCTGCAGGAACCGGAACGCGTAGCTGATTCCGTCGCGCTGATGAATTTAAAACACGCCGTCATCACGGCCGTAGCGCGTGATGATCAGAAAGACGGCGGAGCAGGCGTCTTTGCGGAAACGGTCCGGGCGATCCGCAGAAAAAGCCCGTTCACGACAATTGAAGTGCTGCCATCCGATATGGGCGGAAATTACGACAACCTGAAAACATTAATGGATACCCGTCCTGATATTCTGAACCACAACATTGAAACCGTCCGCCGCCTGACACCGAGAGTCCGGGCCCGCGCAACATATGACCGTTCTTTGGAATTCTTGCGCCGTGCGAAAGAAATGCAGCCTGACATCCCGACGAAATCAAGCATTATGATCGGTCTCGGCGAAACGAAGGAAGAAATTATTGAAGTGATGGACGACCTGCTTGCGAACAATGTCGACATCATGGCGATCGGCCAATACCTGCAGCCGTCGAAAAAACATTTAAAAGTCCAAAAATATTATCATCCCGACGAATTTGCCGAACTGAAAGAAATCGCAATGCAAAAAGGCTTCAGCCACTGTGAAGCAGGCCCGCTTGTCCGTTCTTCCTACCATGCGGATGAACAAGTGAACGAAGCGTCTAAAAAACGCCAGGCCCAAGCATAAGATAAGCCGAAAAAACCCAAAACGCCGCAGGTTTTGGGTTTTTTGTGATGGAGCCGTTTTTGCAGGGAAAAAGTCATTCTTGAATAAGGATCGTCTGAACCGCTACACTGGATATAAAGAGGAAAAATTCTCCGTCCGTCCGAACCGTCTCATTTTGCAATTGATGGACAGAAGTCAATGAATTATGATAGTAAAGAGTGATAAAAGAGGTGAAGACATGATTCTTATTCAAAATGCCGAGTTTGAACTCGTACACGATTTTAAAAACGGCTTTAATGAAGAAGCGTTCAAAGCCCGCTATTCGGACATATTAAATAAATATGATTACATTGTGGGAGACTGGGGATACAGTCAGCTGCGGCTCAAAGGCTTCTTTGATGACCAGAATCAAAAAGCAACCTTTGAAACGAAAATCAGCACATTGGACGAATACATTTACGAATACTGCAATTTCGGCTGCGCGTATTTTGTTTTAAAACGAATCAGAAAATAATTGAAGCAGAAGGGGATGCTGTCACGTGTATTTTGTTGACAGAAATAATATCGAACAAACACTCCGTTTTTTTGAGACCCAGCTGGCGCTGTTTGACAGCACGCCTGCATGGGAGAGCGAAATCGAAAAAAGGGCGCTTGAGCGGATCAGCCATCTTATGATCGAATGCATTCTCGATGTCGGAAATGATATGATTGACGGCTTTATCATGCGCGATCCGGGCAGTTATGACGACATCATGGATATTCTGACGGATGAAAAGGTGGTAGCTGAGGATGAAGGAAATAAGCTGAAGCAACTGATCTCTTCCAGAAAGCAGCTTGTCCAGGAATATCAGCACGCCGATTATCAAGAGCTGTTTACGCTGATCACGTCAAACAGAGATGTGCTGAAAGCCTTTCCGGCCCGTGTAAGAACCTATCTGGAAACAGAATTAGGGCCTGTTTCCGCATTTAAATAACAACGAGTGAGAAAATCCACAGGAGTGTTGAGTATGAAGGATTATAAAGGATATTTGATAGATTTGGACGGCACAATGTACAACGGGACGGAAAAAATCGAAGAAGCGTGTGAATTCGTGAGAACGCTTAAAGCGCGCGGCATTCCGTATTTATTCGTGACGAACAATTCTTCCCGGACGCCGAAGCAGGTGGCGGACAAGCTGATGAGCTTTGACATTCCGGCATCTGAAGAGCAGGTCTTCACGACGAGCATGGCGACTGCGCAGCATATCGCCCAGGAGAAAAAAGACGCGTCGGTGTATGTGATCGGCGAAGAAGGCATCCGTCAGGCCATTGAAGAAAACGGGCTGAGCTTCGGAGAAGAAAACGCGGACTTTGTCGTTGTGGGAATCGACCGCGGCATTACATATGAAAAGTTGGCAACGGGATGCCTTGCGATCAGAAACGGCGCCCGGTTCATTTCAACAAACGGCGACGTTGCCATTCCGACTGAAAGAGGGCTTTTACCAGGGAACGGTTCGCTCACATCCGTTTTGACGGTGTCAACGGGCGTTGAGCCTGTCTTTATCGGCAAGCCTGAATCCATTATTATGGAACAGGCGATGCGTGTGCTCGGAACGGATATTTCCGAAACACTCATGGTCGGCGATAACTATGCAACGGATATTATGGCCGGCATCAATGCGGGCATGGATACGCTGCTGGTTCATACCGGAGTGACAAAGCGTGAGCATATGGCAGATTACGGCCAGAAGCCGACATATGCGATTGACTCTTTAACCGAATGGATTGAACATCTATAAAAAAAGGGACGGCCATGACGGCCGTCCTTATTCTGTATTTCTTGCGCTGTGAGCAAGCCGGCTTGAAGCCGCTGCTGCGATTGCGCCGACGATATCATCAAGAAACGTATGGCATTCGCCCGTAGATTTATCATTTAACCGCCCGAGAATACCGGGTTTTTCTTTGTCAATGTAGCCGTAATTCGTAAAGCCGATCGAGCCGTATATATTCACGATAGAGAAGGCGAGCACCTCGTCAACCCCATACAGGCTTTCATCAATCGCCAGAATGGTCTGAAGCGGTTCAGACAGCTTTTTTTGTTCGGCGAGCACATCTAATTCTATTCCCGTTAAAATGGCGTTTTGCACCTCGCGTTTTGCGATGACACGATCCACATTGAGCCTGCATACTTCCATTGTCAAATCAGGATGATATTTTTTTTGAAGGAAATACACCAGCTCGGCAATATCGTCCGTCTCAACCCCCCGTTCTTTTAAACGCGCCCTGGCGACAGCTTCCACCTGATTCAGTTGTTCCTTTTCTGACATTTGCTTCACCCAATCTTTTTTTACTAGTTTATACAACACTCTTCCGATGTGTACGATGTTTCTCCACTTGTTTCAAAGGATTACAATATGTATTCATAATTCCGCCGGCATATGACTACGATGTGAATAGCTCTAATTTTTCAGGCAGGTGATTATGATGAAAAGCATCATTAAAGAAAAGTACGGCATCCACGTCAGACAGCTTTCCGTTTATCAGAAATACCAATGCTTCCAGACGCCTAATTCCTTCTTTCTTATAATTCCCGTTTCCGGGTTTTCGCAATCAGAGCTGACGGAGCTTTACTACATGAGTCAGTATTTACAAGAACAAAGTGACCCATACGTTTCAGTGTTTATCTTTACGAAGGAAGGAGAACTGACCTTTGAGGACGAAGGCAAAACGTATGCGCTCTTAAAAGCGCCGATTCCCGTCTCAAACCGGTCGTTTTCCGTCGGAGGGGAGCTTGCCGAATTTCACAGAAAAGGGCGGGGTTTTCCGTACGAAGTGAAAGAAGCGGGCAGGATCGGCCAATGGAAGGACTTATGGGGAAAACGGGTGGATCAGCTGGAATCATTCTGGATGCAGAAAATTCATATGTCTCCGCTTGAACCGTTCGAAAAGAAAATGATCGAAGCATTTCCTTATTATTCAGGCTTAGCGGAAAACGCCATTCAATATTTAGTGGATACGGAGCTGGATGACAATCCCGGCGCAGAGGACTCGGGGACAATCTGCCATCAGCGGATGGAACGGGATACCTGGTCGGAGGAATCATTGATCCGCATTCCGGGCGATTGGGTATTCGACCATGCCGCCCGTGATATTGCGGAATATATGCGCAGCACATATTTGTATCATCGTGACGACCTGCTCAAAGATGGGTTTTTGTTTCTGCAGGAATATGAGCAAGTTACGCCGTTATCCTCCTTTTCCAAGCGCCTGTTTTACAGCCGCCTGCTGTTTCCGCTCCATTTCTTCGAGACGGTGGAGAGCTATTACATTTCTCATGATTCTGAAAAACAGTTTTACGAAGAGCAGCTTGACTACATTCTTGCCGACTGCACCCGCTATGAACAGTTTTTACAGACATGTCACGACATGATGAATGTCAGGTCGGCGCAGGTTTTTGTCCCGCCTGTGGCGTGGCTCGGAAAAGGAATCAGTTCGTAAGAAAATATGACGTAAAAATATTTAGAAAATAGGGAATCTTGTCATATCAGTGTGTTAAGCGTTTTCATATCCGAAGAAACAATATTCAGCCGCTTGTCAAAACAAATGCGGGCTTATATAATATTTGTAACTTAAATGTCTGTGAAGGGTTAACAATTGTCCTTTTCTAGTGGACAAAAGGAAGAAAGGTGGAGTTTCTCTTTGGAAGCGATTCGTATTGGACTGTTAGGACTGGGAACCGTGGGAAGCGGTGTCGTCAAAATTATACAAGATCATCAGGATAAGCTTATGCACCAGGTCGGCTGTCCGGTGACGATCAAAAAAGTGCTAGTTAAAGATATTGATAAAAAACGAGACGCAGACCTGCCGAAGGATGTGCTGACGACAGAAGTCTATGATGTAATCGATGACCCTGAGGTCGACGTGATTATTGAAGTCATCGGCGGTGTCGAACAGACGAAGCAATATCTTCTTGATGCCTTGAAAGCGAAAAAACATGTTGTGACCGCAAATAAAGATCTGATCGCCGTATATGGCTCAGAGCTTTTAGCCGCCGCAAAGGAAAATGGCTGTGACTTGTATTATGAAGCGAGTGTCGCCGGCGGAATCCCGATTTTACGCACGCTCGAAGAAGGCCTTTCCTCTGACCGGATCACAAAAATGATGGGAATCGTCAACGGAACGACGAACTTCATCTTAACGAAAATGATTAAAGAAAAAAGCCCGTATGAGGAAGTGCTGAAAGAAGCGCAGGATCTCGGATTCGCGGAAGCTGACCCGACCGCCGATGTAGAAGGGCTCGATGCCGCGCGCAAGATGGCGATTTTAGCCCGTCTCGGCTTCTCTATGGACGTTGATCTGGACGATGTCAAAGTAAAAGGAATTTCCCGGATCACGGATGAAGATATAAGCTTCAGCAAACGGCTCGGCTATACGATGAAGCTGATCGGCATCGCCCAGCGTGATGACAATAAAATCGAAGTCAGCGTTCAGCCGACACTGCTTCCGGATCATCATCCGCTCTCTGCGGTGCATAACGAGTTTAATGCCGTTTACGTGTACGGAGAAGCCGTCGGCGAAACGATGTTTTACGGCCCCGGAGCCGGAAGCATGCCGACTGCGACATCGGTCGTTTCCGATCTGGTCGCGGTCATGAAAAACATGCGTCTCGGCGTAAACGGAAACAGCTTTGTCGCCCCGCAGTTTGAAAGAAATCTGAAGCAGCCGTCTGATATCTATGCCCAGCAGTTTTTAAGAATTCACGTCAAAGACCAGGTCGGCTCTTTTTCAAAAATCACATCCGCCTTCTCAGAGCGCGGCGTCAGCTTTGAAAAAATTCTGCAGCTGCCGATCAAAGGCCATGACGACCTCGCGGAAATCGTCATCGTCACGCATCACACATCGGAAGAAGATTTCAGCGACATTCTGCAAAACTTAAATGACCTCGAAGTCGTACAAGAAGTAAAAAGCACATATCGCGTAGAAGGGAACGGTTGGAGCTAATGTGGAAAGGACTTATCCATCAATATAAAGAATTTCTGCCGGTGACGGATCGGACGCCGGCCCTGACATTGCATGAAGGCAACACGCCGCTGATTCACCTGCCGAAGCTTTCTGAAAAGCTCGGAATTGAACTGCATGTGAAAACAGAGGGCGTTAATCCGACGGGGTCCTTTAAGGACCGCGGCATGGTCATGGCGGTCGCCAAAGCGAAAGAAGAAGGCAATGATACCATCATGTGCGCCTCTACAGGCAACACATCCGCCGCGGCTGCGGCATACGCGGCGAGAGCCGGCATGAAATGCATCGTCATCATCCCGGACGGAAAAATCGCCTTCGGAAAACTTGCGCAGGCCGTCATGTACGGTGCGGAAATCATTGCGATTGACGGAAACTTTGACGACGCGCTGGCCATCGTCCGGTCAATTTGCGAAAAATCACCGATTGCATTAGTGAATTCAGTAAACCCTTACCGGATTGAAGGGCAAAAAACAGCGGCCTTTGAAGTATGCGAACAGCTCGGCGGAGCGCCGGACATTCTGGCGATCCCGGTAGGAAACGCGGGGAATATCACGGCCTACTGGAAAGGGTTCAAAGAATACCATGAGAAAAACGGCACCGGACTTCCGAAGATGCGCGGTTTTGAGGCGGAAGGCTCTGCGGCTATCGTCCGCGGCGAAGTTATTAAAAATCCAGAGACCGTTGCGACGGCAATCCGAATCGGGAATCCTGCCAGCTGGGACAAAGCGGTGCTCGCTGCGGAAGAATCAGCCGGAAAAATTGATGAAGTCACAGATGAAGAAATTCTTCACGCTTATCAGCTGATTGCCCGTGAAGAAGGCGTGTTTGCCGAACCGGGCTCCTGTGCATCCATCGCCGGCGTTCTGAAACAGGTGAAATCCGGTGAAATTCCAAAAGGCAGCAAGGTTGTCGCCGTTTTGACCGGAAACGGCCTGAAAGATCCGAACACGGCTGTGGACGTTTCTGACATAAAACCGATTACGCTGCCGACAGATGAGGACAGTATTCTGGAATACTTAAATGGAGCGGCGCGTGTATGAATGAGGCGGAGATGCTGTTTTCCATTACGGTTCCGGGAAGCACCGCCAACTTAGGGCCTGGGTTTGATTCCGTCGGGATGGCGCTCAGCAGATATTTGAAGCTTTCGGTTTTCCGAAACGATGAATGGCAGTTCTCGGCGGAAACTGAAACTGTCGCGGGCATCCCTCAAGGAACGGACAACCTCATCTACCAAGTCGCCAAACGGACGGCTGACCGCTATCAGAAAGAGCTGCCGCCCGCCCATGTCAAAGTATGGAGTGACATCCCCCTTGCGCGGGGTCTCGGAAGCAGCGCGGCCGCTATCGTCGCTGCCATTGAGCTTGCGGATGAGTTATGCGGCCTGCAGCTTTCGGAAAGCGACAAGCTGCACTTAGCCAGTCTTGAAGAGGGACACCCTGATAATGCCGCTGCTTCCCTTGCAGGAGGGCTTGTGATCGGCCTTCACGAAGAAGATGAAACACATATCGTGCGTGTTGCCGAAGCGGATATCGACGTTGTGGCAGTGATTCCGTTTTACGAAGTTCTGACCAGGGACGCAAGAGACGTGCTCCCGAAAGAGCTGCCGTACCGGCACGCCGTTAAAGCAAGCGCCGTCAGCAACCTTCTCGTTGCTGCGATCATGTCAAATGACTGGGCGCTCGCCGGGAAAATGATGAGAAAAGACATGCTCCATCAGCCGTACCGCGCCATGCTTGTTCCTGAGCTTTCAAAGGTGGAACATGCGGCCGAAATGAAAGGCGCTTACGGAACGGCGCTGAGCGGAGCGGGACCGACGATTCTTGTTCTGATTGAAAAAGGAAAGGGAGAAGAGCTGAGAAAACAGCTTTCTGAGCATTTCCCGCACTGTGAGATTGCGGCGCTTACCGTCCCGTCAGAAGGAAGCGTAATTGAACGGAATCCTTTAGAGCAGGTGAAAAGTGTATAATGATAAAAAAGCGTTCTTCCCATCAGAGAAGGACGCTTTCTTTTTCTGGAGAAGGATTTTTATTTAGGGAAGCGAAATAAAAAAGAAAAGGAGGAGAAACGATTTGAAAAAACTCATAACCGAGGAGGACATTGCGTCACTCGTATCCGTGACAGACCCGCAATATGCCCCTGACGGCAGAAGAGCCGCTTACGTCCGGACAACAGTCAATCATAAGCGTGATTCCTATTCCTCAGCCATTATGGTATATGACACAGAATCCGGCATCTCAAACCCGTGGACTTTCGGGGACGATAAAAATACAAGTCCGCGGTGGTCGCCTGACGGACGGCGCCTCGCCTTTGTTTCTGACAGGGAGAACGGCGTCCCTCAGCTGTACATCATCGACGCTGCCGGCGGAGAGGCGGAACAGGCGGCCGATATTCCTTGGGGCGTATCAGATCCAATATGGGCGCCCGACGGCAGATCCGTGCTTGTGTCCGTCAGTCTGACATCAGCGGAGCGCGCCGATGAGAAAGAAAAAAAGAAGCATGACGAGTATGAGCCGGTTGACATTCAGTCATTAACATATAAACGTGACGGGAAAGGCCTGCTGAACGGAAGCTGGGCCCAGCTTGTGCTGATTCATCTTGAAACGGGGGAGATTCAGCAGCTGACGGATCATGAAGCGGATCATTATGACGCGGCCTTTTCACCGGATGGCAGGCAGCTTGCGTTTACCGCCAATTTATGCGAGCCGGGTGACGCCGGAAAGCCGAGCGATGTCTATCTGATGAATCTGGCGGATGGAAGCCTGAAGCAGATTACGCCGCACCGCGGTTCTTTCGGTTCCTGCGTGTTTTCACCGGACGGTTCTTATATCGCGATGCTGGGCCATGAAAATGAATTTCGCAATGCGACTTTAGAGAAAGCGTGGCTGTACGACGTGAAAACTGAGCGGCTCACCTGCCTGACCGACATGCTGGATGTTCATTTGAGCGATGCGCTGATTGCGGATTCAATCATAGGAGGAGTGACGCCCCGGCCGGTATGGACAAACGACGGGCAGGGATTTTACGTTCTCGGGAGCGAGCAGGGAAGCACCGGTATTTATTATATCTCGATTGACGGCCTCGTATATCCGATCCGATTAGAAGAAGAGTACGTGAACGGTTTTGCTTTTCATCCTGATCAGAAAAGCTGTATCGCCGCAATCACCAAACCCGCACAGCCTTCCGAGCTTTACAGCATTTCGCTCGAAGATGGGGAAGAGAAGCAATTGACATCCGACAATGATCGGTTTATTGAGGAGCGCATCATATCCGTGCCGGAAAAGCTGCAATATGAAACAAAGGACGGGCTGACGGTAAACGGCTGGTTTTTAAAGCCCGCCGTTTTTGAAGAGGATCAAACTTATCCGCTCATTCTATACATACACGGCGGGCCTCACATGATGTACGGCCATACGTATTTTCACGAATTCCAAGTGCTGGCCGCACAAGGATATGCTGTCGTGTATGTCAACCCGAGAGGAAGCCATGGCTACGGACAGGATTTTGTCAATCGTGTCAGGGGTGATTACGGAGGCGGAGATTACCGTGATGTCATGCAGGCGGTGGATGAAGCCGTTCAGGCGTATCCGTTTATTGACAGCGGCCGTCTCGGTGTGACGGGCGGAAGCTACGGAGGGTTTATGACGAATTGGATTGTCGGGCAGACAGGCCGTTTTAAAGCAGCCGTCACGCAGCGCTCCATTTCAAATTGGTTCAGCTTCCACGGTGTCAGCGATATCGGTTTCTTTTTTACCGACTGGCAGCTCGGACATGATTTGTTTGAGGAAGCGGATAAGCTTTGGGATCGTTCTCCTGTAAAATATGCGTCCCGCGTTTCGACGCCGCTTTTGATTCTGCACGGTGAGCGAGATGACCGCTGTCCGATAGAGCAGGCCGAGCAGCTTTTTACCGCGTTGAAGAAACTGAACAAAACGACGTCGTTCATCCGATTTCCGAAAGCCACGCATGAGCTGTCGAGAAGCGGCCATCCGGAACAGCGGATGAAACGCATCCGTTATATTTGTTCATGGTTTGATGACTATTTGTAAAAAATAAAAAAACCAGGCTGTCATACAGCCTGGTTTTATGATTAAAATACTTGTTCTACTTCAACGACACCCGGTACTTCTTCAAGAAGGGCGCGTTCGATTCCGGCTTTCAGCGTAATCGTTGAACTTGGGCAGCTGCCGCATGCGCCAAGGAGGCGAAGCTTTACAATGCCTTCGTCTACATCAACAAGCTCACAGTCACCGCCGTCACGAAGCAGAAACGGACGTAATTTATCCAATACTTCCTGTACTTGCTCTTTCATTTCAACCTCAGTCATGAGATTCGCTCCTTTCATATACATAAAACCATTATATTCACAGTAACGGTAAAAATCTAATGTTTGGTTTGCAAAGCTGCTTTCTCCATTATAGCATATTTAAACTTGAACATAAAAACCGTTTTTTATACAAAAGCTGCCCCGTCCTTTGTATACTGGTGTAAAGGGGATGATATACATGACAAAGCCGGTTACGCTCAGTGTTTACGGCGCTGAAACGCTTTGCGCAAGCTGCGTGAATATGCCGAGCGCCAAAGATACGTTTGAGTGGCTGGAGGCGGCGCTGAAACGGAAATACCCGGAGCAGCCTTTTAACATGCGGTATATTGATATTGACGCACCGCCTCAGCAAAAGGAGACAGAAGAGCTTGCGGAGCGCATCAGAAACGATGAATTTTTCTATCCGCTCGTGCTGGTGGAGGATGTCATTGTGGGGGAAGGGAATCCGCATTTAAAAGATATATATGAAGAAATGGAAAAGCGCGGCTATGTGGCGGGCTCTTAAAAATGGCCGCTGATCGCAATCAGCGGCTTTTTTCTTATCAGCCGTTATGATGCTTGTACATCCATAAAAGGCCTGATTTTAATAAACGGGGCACACGCCCAATGAGCGGACGGTCGTTGACAAGACCGAAGCCCGCTTTTTTTCCGAGTGAACCGAGAACGCCTTTCAGCTTAAATTGCGGCATTGTTTCCGGCAGCTCTTCATTGTTCCAGCGTTTCAGGAGGATCTGCACAATTTGTTCCGCTTGTGCTTCAGCCAGCTGGGCGCTCGGCGCATGCGGCAGGCTCGCGCAATCACCCACGACGTAAACATGCTCATCGCCCGGAAGATTGTGGTGCGGTGTTAAAACGATGCGGCCCTGCGGATCTTTTTCAGCGTCCATTTCTCTGACGGCTTTATTCGGCTGAATTCCCGCCGTCCACACGATGGCATCGGCCGGTATTCCTTCATCATGATTATAAACGATCCCGTCTTCCACTTTTGTAATATTCGCATTATTGATAATGGCGACGCCGTGTTCTTCAAACCATTTCTGAACGTACTTGCTGAGTCTTTTCGGAAAGCTTGATAAAATCAAGTCGCCCCGGTCAAATAACATAATCTTCAGATCGTCACGGCTCTCTCTTAATTCACTGGCAAGCTCCACGCCGCTTAATCCCGCTCCGACGATAGCGACAGATGCATTGGCGCCGAGGTTGTTCAGCTTTTGATAGGCTTCGCGTGACTGATCAATGGTCTGAATGCTGTAAGTATGTTCCGGCGCGCCGGGCACGTTATGATACTTATCCTCGCAGCCCAGTCCGATCACCGCGTCATCGTAAGAAATCGGTTCGCGGTCATGAAACAGAACCTGTTTGTTTTTCGTGTCGACGGAAGCCACCTCACCGTATTGAACATCCAGATTCGGATGCTCAGGAAAAGACACCCTGATATGATGATCAGAAATCGTGCCGGCGGCGAGCGCATAATATTCTGTTTTTAAGCAGTGATACGGGTTTCTGTCAATCAGCGTGATGGATATATCTGACGGAAGCTGGTTCGGCAGTAAGCGGTGCAGCACCCGCATGTTTCCGTAACCCCCGCCGATCAAGACCAATTTTTTCATAATGATTCCCCTTTTGCCCGAAAAATATGGTAGTCAATGTTGTTACAAAATAACGAACTATGTAAAATAACATCTAGAATTATAACGAATTTGATCTAAAACCACAATAATAGTTTTAAAATAACCTACAAATTGACCAGAAAACACGTAATAGTAAAACCTTTAACCTGAATTAATATGTTACGATAACATTGAGCGTGAAACCGGATCTTTGACGAATAGAGGAAATTCCGTTAGGATAAGGTACATATGTGAGGTGAAACCGCATGAATCCGATGATTGAATTCTGTGTCAGCAATTTAGCGCGCGGTTCCCAGGAAGCACTTGAGATCTTAGAGAAGGATCCGAACTTGGACGTGCTTGAATATGGCTGTTTAAGCTATTGCGGGAAATGCATGGAGTCCCTGTTCGCCCTGGTTAACGGCGAAGTGGTCACGGGGGGCACGCCTGCTGAATTGGTTGACAACATATATACATTCATAGAAGAAAATCCGATGTTTTAATCAGAGGCTCCGAACGGGGTCTCTTTTTTATTGCGCCCCGGGTTTTGGCAAAATAAAAAATTTGTAGACAGCAAAAATAAATATTGTTATCTTAATAAAGACTTTTTTTAAATAAAATTTTAGAGGTGGATTCATTGAATATCGTTTGGGGGCTGCTCGGGGCAGTTGCTATATTAGCCATTGCTTTTTTGTTATCAGAGAAGAAAAGCAAAATTAACCTGCGAACCGTCATTGTCGGTTTATGTTTACAAATGGCCTTCGGATTCATCGTATTAAAGTGGGACGCCGGACGGGCCGTATTTTTATGGTTCTCAAGCCGTGTGCAGCTTCTCATTGATTATGCGAACGAAGGCATCAGCTTTATTTTTGGCCCGCTGTTAAAAGTGGGCAGCAGCCCGGCTTTTGCGCTGAGCGTTCTGCCGGTCATTATCTTTTTCTCAGCGCTGATTGCCGTTTTGTATCACTTGAAAATCATGCAGCTCATCTTTCGCGTCATCGGAGGCGGACTGTCAAAGCTTCTTGGGACAAGCAGAACGGAATCGCTTGCGGCGGCTGCGAATATTTTTGTCGGACAGTCTGAATCACCGCTTGCCATTAAACCGCTGATTGCGGGATTGACCCGTTCCGAGCTGTTTACGATTATGACGAGCGGCCTTTCGGCTGTAGCGGGTTCGACGCTTTTCGGTTACGCCCTGTTAGGCATTCCGATTGAATACCTGCTGGCGGCCAGCTTTATGGCGGCTCCCGCCGGTCTCGTGTTCGGAAAAATGTTAATACCTGAAACGGAAAAAACGCAGACGATAAAAGGCGATTTTAATATGGACGAAGAAGGCGAAGGCGCCGCTAACGTGATTGATGCAGCGGCAAAAGGCGCGTCCACTGGCCTTCAGATTGCTCTAAATGTCGGTGCCATGCTGCTTGCGTTTGTCGCGCTCATCGCCGTAGTGAACGGAATTCTCGGCGGAATCGGCGGCTGGTTCGGTTTCAAACATATTACATTAGAATCCATTCTCGGTTACGTGTTTTCACCGATCGCATTTGTAATCGGCGTTCCTTGGCATGAAGCGCTCGGAGCGGGAAGCTATATCGGACAGAAACTTGTGCTGAATGAGTTTGTCGCTTATTCAAACTTCGGTCCGCACATTGCGGACTTTTCTAAAAAAACGTCTACGATTATCAGCTTTGCGCTGTGCGGATTTGCCAATTTCTCTTCGATTGCGATTATGCTCGGCACACTGGGCGGATTGGCCCCAAGCCGCCGTTCGGACATTGCGCGCCTCGGATTAAGAGCGGTTATTGCGGGAACACTCGCAAACCTTCTCAGCGCGGCGATTGCCGGCATGTTTATGTAGTAAACGATAAAAGCTCCCTGCTTATGCAGGGAGCTTTTATGTATGAAAAACGGGGGATATTTGTATTGTGTCCGAGCAGAAGAGCTTTTATACTAAGTAAAAGAAAAAAAGTTGGAGGCCGATATGAATTCATTCCGTTTTACCAAGATGCATGGTCTTGGAAACAGTTATATATATGTAAATCAATTTGAAGAACAGCTGCCGGAAGAACGGCTGGCTGAGATTGCCGTTAAAGTGTCCAGCATTCACACGGGCATCGGCTCTGACGGAATGATCCTCATCTGTCCGTCTGAAAAAGCGCCCGTCAAAATGCGGATTTTTAATAATGACGGCTCAGAAGGGAAAAATTGCGGCAACGGCCTTCGCTGTGTGGCAAAGTACGCATACGAACATAAGCTGACAGAAGAAACGTCCTTTTTCATTGAGACGCTTTCAGGTCTTGTGAAAGCAGACATTACGGAAGACAACGGGATTGTGCGTGAAGTCGCCGTCGATATGGGCGAACCGCGCCTCACCAAAAAAGAGCTGCCGATGCTCGGCAATGAAGATGAACGGACGATCGATGAAACCTTTGTTTTTGGAGAAACGGAGCTTTCCGGAACAGCCGTATCAATGGGAAACCCCCATATTGTTTTTCCGGTTGCGGATATCAATCAAGCGCCTCTTACAACGCTCGGTCCCGTCATTGAAAAAGACCCGAGATTTCCGGAAGGCGTCAATGTCGAATTTGTGGAAACCGTCAGCGCCGATGAACTTCATTTCCGCGTATGGGAACGCGGCTCCGGCATTACACAGGCTTGCGGAACAGGCGCCTGTGCGGCGGCTGTCGCATCCGTATTGAACGGTGTTTCCGAACGAAACCGGGATATCACCGTTCATTTAGCGGGAGGCGACCTTGTGATTAATTGGCAGGACAACGGGCACGTGCTGATGACGGGACCCGCCGAAACCGTATGCAGCGGCGTCTTTTATTTGTAAACAGCTCGTTTGAGAAATACTCTCCTCAAGGTTTATAATAGATATCAGCATTGTTTTTAAAAAAGGAGGTCTACCTATGAGTGTTCCAGTAACCATCACTGAAGCAGCGGCTTTGCATATAAAAGATATGATGAAAGAGCATGAAGAAGAAAACGCGTTCCTTCGTGTGGGCGTAAAAGGCGGCGGCTGCAGCGGCCTGTCTTACGGGATGGGATTTGAGCATGAAAAAGGCGAAAAAGACAGCATGTTTGAACAGCACGGAATCACCGTCTTGGTCGACAGCGAAAGCCTCGATATCATGACCGGCACGATCATTGACTTCAAACAGTCCATGATGGGCGGCGGTTTCACCATTGACAACCCGAACGCCATCGCTTCCTGCGGCTGCGGTTCATCTTTCCGCACGGCCAAAAACGCCGGTACGCCGGAAGAGTGCTAAGGGTCAACCCGCCATTCTTAGGATGAAAAAATAAGACGTCTTTCTTTTCGATGGCGCTTGCACCATTGTTAAGAAAGGCGTTTATCTGTTTAATAAAAATAAAACCCGCTCAACAGAAGCGGGTTTTGCTTTTTTAAAGATGTTATTCAATTGTATGTTTCATTGCATTGTACATATTTGCCGTATGTTCATCGGCTTTATCCCGTGACATGCGCAGCCGTTCCGCTGAAGAACCATATCCGATTTCTAGTTTGCCCTCTTTCAGTCCTTTAAAAATCCCATCAGCGAATTCATCCAGCGGTTCTCCTTGAGTATGCAGCCCTGCTCCGCCTAAATCTGTATTCACCGCCGGAGGCGCAACTTCAATCACTTCTACAGATGAATCAGAAAGCTGATGTCTCAGACTCATTGTAAATGAATGAAGCGCTGCTTTCGTTGCTGAATAGATCGGTGCAATAGCAAGCGGTGTAAAAGCCAATCCCGAAGAGACGTTAATGACAGCCGCATCTTTTTTTTCGGCAAAAAACGGAGCGAACAGCATAGACAGGTGGAAGGGAGCTTCAATGTTCGTTGTGATTTCTTTATTGAAATAGTCCCAATTGTCCTTCGCATCCGCTTTCAGCACGTGAAAACGTTGTTGAATCCCCGCGTTGTTTACTAACACATTCACTTCCGGATAATTTTCTTTCACCCAATCAAACAGTGATATACGTTCAGATGGAATGCTCAAATCACTGACATATGTAATAAGATCCGGGAATGTTTCCTTTGCTTTTTGAAGAGCGTGCTCACGCCGTCCGGTCACAATGACTTTATTTCCCGCTTTTAAAAACCGTTCTGCGAAAGCCAATCCTATTCCGGCATTTCCGCCTGTAATCAGTATTGTATTTCCCGTCAGTTTCATATTAACTCCTCTTTTCCGATTGTTTTTACATTTCTTTGTCAACATTTCAGCTTTGATCCAATCAATATATTCATCCCGCAAATAGGCATGAAATAAGACAGCAGTGATTCTGTAAAATTGATTTTTAGATCATCGGGAAACCCGCCAAAACTATTCTTTCCTTGTCACAATATGATGATACGGCTTAAAGCACGGTTTAAGTCAACAAAAGAATCTTGTGATTCCGTTTCGGTTACTCACATCAGACATAGGTCACGAAAGGAAAGGTGACCTGTAAAGTCTTGGAATTTTCTTGATGCGATAAAGCGTACCGTATCACATGGGTGAGAGGCAATTAAAAAACGTTTCTGATCAAAACAAAAGGACGGCGATGCATATGCAGGAAGGAAACAGCGTTGATATCAGGCCGCTCAGCCTGAATGATGCAGAGCAGGAACTGGTTTTGCAGACGGAAAACCGCATGTTCTTTGAACGGTTTGCCATGTCGAGACAAGAGGATTTTTTATACGCTGGAAGGCCGGAAAAAACGAATTGAACAATCACTGAAGAATGCGGAAAATGACACAGAATACAGCTTCGGCATTTTTCTTCAGGATCAGACCCTGATTGGCACGATCAGCCTTTTTCAGGTGGTTCGGGGTTCCCTCCAAAGCGCTTTTATCGGTTATTTTTTAGATGGCAAACATAACGGGAAAGGCTATGCGACGAAGGCTGTTAAGCTGGCAGTCGATTATGCATTCAATGAGCTGAAACTGCATCGGATAGAAGCCGGAGTCATGCCGCACAATAAGGCGTCAATCCGGGTGCTCGAAAAAGCTGGCTTTCATAAAGAAGGCATTGCGAGAAAAAATGTAAAAATAAATGGAAAATGGGAAGATCATCAGGTGCTGGCGATCATACATCCGGAGGATACATGACGATATCCTCCTTTTTTATATCCTGCGTCTCTTTCGACAGGTTCTTCCTAAAACTTCAAATCAATTGTCTAAATCATACTATTTGCAAATTCAAAAAAAAATAAAGGGTATATAGAACTGAAAACTCTGAAAGATGTGCTCGTTGTCAACACGTCCTAAAGTCATATTTTTCGAAAGGATATTGATTTTTTGATAGGATTAAACTAAATTGTAAAAGTATAGAATAGTTAATTTATTTTGTAAGAAAAGGATGATAATATGATAGGTCAATTGAGTAATAAAAAAATATTTTTAAGTTCTTTTTTCATCATTTTGATCTGTTCATTACTCTTCCAATTCAGTATTTCAGATAAAGTTCTGCAGTCGTATTATTCTTCCGTCGGAGAAAGTACCTACGATATCGGGGAGAAAAGTGTTCGTACGATTGTCATGTTTCTGCAAGGATTTATGATCTTCACAACTTTTGTGGAAATTCTGATAGGCGGATTTCTGTTATTTGTTACCGCTTTTATTCTCGGCACAAAGAAACCGAAAAAAAATTATTTGCTTCTATATACGCTGACTTCTTTAATCTCGGCATTTAAAATGTTGATTCTTTCAGTTGTTAACTACTTAACGGCTGATTCCTCGCTTATATATTCTGCCGGCGGCACCAGCTTGAGTCTGCAGCTGCTGGACCCATTTCTGCTCATATCAATCGCGGCTCTTTATGCTGCCGCAGGAAAACTGACCGATCTCAGTAAAGGCAAGAGAATCATTTTGACTGGATGTTTTGTTTTACTAAAACTCTTTACTATTTTCTTAAACTATTTTATGGCGGATAAAATTTAGCTCGGGAGAGAGTCAATTAAGCTGAATTTTATTATAAATTAAAAAAACAGAGTAGGGAGATGTTATGATGAACTTAGTAAAATCTAATAAAAAGTCTTTCATTTTGTTTGGCGCGGCTCTTGCTGCAGCAACATTGGTTTATGCACTATTATTAACGGGAACTGAATTAAACGTGGCGGCGGCTCATGCATTCTCAGCCAATGCTGAATTAGCTTCTACTCTCGGCATCTCTACAGCAGCAGCTAAAAAAGCAATTGATATTATTGATGCGGCATCAACAATTGCTTCTATCATTTCTCTTATCGGTATCGTTACAGGCGCAGGCGCGATTTCTTATGCAATCGTTGCAACAGCAAAAACAATGATTAAGAAATACGGCAAAAAATACGCAGCTGCTTGGTAAAATCGATCAATAAATAATTGCTCTTTTTGTACAAGCTGCAAAAAGAGCCTCTCTCCCAAATACATATGTAAGGATTGAAAGTATGATAGTCAAACAAATTGCGGCTCTTATCAAATATAATACCCTGTCATCGTTTCGAAAAAGAAAGGAAGATTGGGGCATTCCTCAACTCAACAGCAAACTGCTGTCTGCCATTATTATTTCTCTGTTATGTTTATATCTCGTTTTCCTGGGATGCGGTGTTGTATTCGGGACAAAACTGATTCAGCTGCCCCTCAGCGCATGGGGGCAATTTGTTTTAATCGCCGTTTCACTTGAGCAGCTTTTTTGGGCTGCCGGCTTCTTTAAAGAACATCACAATGCCTTTCTGCTGGATACGCGCAAGGTTATTCATCAATTAAAAAAGGTGCGTTTTTTACAGCTGTTTTCTGTTTTTGCCGGCCAGGCGATCAAAAAAACCATTTTCGTATGGTATCTTTTTGTTTTTCCGGTCTTTTTGTTTTTATCAAGCGCAGGCATGACCGGGTCTGCGGCGATCATCGTATTTTTCTTGGGCTTCGTTTATTTTCTTCTCAATTTATTTTTATCTATGCTGTTTTCTTATGTTGTTTATCTTCTTACAAATATGTGGAGCAAATTGTTTTACTTGAAAATCATGAAAGGCATTTTATTCAGCGTCAGCCTGCTGGTTCCGCTTGCAGTCGGATATGCCGTTTATCTTCTCGTGTTTGGGGAGTATACCGCAAAGGATATTTCTAGCTTTACGGAGTCACCGGCTTTCCGGAACATCCTCATGAATACGCCGTATGTATGGTTAGCATTCCGCTCACATTCCGTGCTCGTTTTCGCTGCGGTGTTTGCGGCCGCCGTCCTTTTAACGGCGGGAATGTTTAAACTGTGGTCGGCCACCCTGAAGAAAATGGACCTTATTCCTTATATGTTTTTGACAAACGCAGATTTTGCGCCAAAGCTGAAATTATATAGAAATAACAAAATATTTCATGCCGTTTTTCAAAAGGACCTCCTGTTCTTATCGAGAATTGACGGGTTTTTTATCAGGAATTTCGGCAGTATGCTGTATTTGTTCATGCTGTTTTTAGGTTTTTGTATTCCGCTTTTATCGCATCACTTTATCGGGTATTCGGCAGCCGCCATCGTGTCTGCGGCGGTTATCATTGCGAACTTTTCGTATCAGCTCGTCGGAGATGCGCTCAAAACAGTATTATCAGTTGACGGGGAAATAAAAAATCAGCATTTGTTTCACCGGAATATCAAACATGCGTGGCAGCTGGTGTTTCCGAAAGTATGTATTTATAATCTCGCCGCTCTTATCTATTCGTTCATCATCACCATTTTGATTACGGTGTTTTTTCCGTCTTCCGCGGCGCTGACGATCTACTTGTTTATTGTGTTTTTATGTTCGGGTTTTTTATACAGTCTTGTCCAGATTTCAAGCACCGCCCTGTATCCTAAGAAAAACTGGGAGCATATGTACGAAATTGGAGAAGCGGGGAAAGCAAAGACGTATAACAACTTTTACGGATCTTTCATTTTCATTGTGTCGCTTCAAATCGCTGCGATCACATCGTATTTTATCTATAAAAAGCCGGAACTTGAAACGATGCTTATTCATTCTGCATCAGGTATTTTTGTCCTGTTCACACTATTAAACTATGGAGTCATGTTTCTGTTTCTTCGCAGAATCAATATGGCGGAAAGGTTTGCGAACAATGATTAAATTAGTGAATATACAAAAAAACTATAGTGAAAAACAGGTGTTGAAAGATATTTCGTTTGAGGTGAAAAAAGGCTCAATCTATGCTTTGCTGGGGACTAATGGAGTCGGGAAAACAACGACTTTGAAAATCATTTCGGGCCTGCTTAAACCGACTTCAGGCCGCGTCATGATTGACGGCAAGGAACTGGATTCAGAAGAGGGGGGGCAACTATCGGCTGATATCGGTTTTGTGCCCGACCATGCTTTTTTATATGATTATTTAACGGGAGTAGAATACTTGCGTTTTACAGCGGAGATGTTTCAAGTGCCGTCTCAGCGGACAAATGATTATATAAAGAATATGTTAGAGACGCTGAAGCTTGCTCAAGACGGAAATCAGCTGATTAAAACATATTCACACGGAATGAAACAAAAATTATCAATTGCGGCCGCGCTCATTCATCAGCCAAAGATATTAATTCTTGACGAGCCGCTGACGGGCATTGATTTAATCAGCGGTAAAACGATACGGACGTTATTAAAGGAGTACGTCAAGCAGGGAAATACGGTCCTGTTATCGACTCACCTGCTGGAGCTGGCACATTCGCTGTGCGATACGATCGGTATTATACATGAGGGCGTTTTTGCGGCGGAGTATCAGTCATCCGAGCATTCATTAGAAGAGATTGAAGAATTGGCTGAGAGTATCTATACATGATGAACCGCCTGTTGTCGGCAATCAGGACGTCTGTCATTCCGTTAACCGCGTCATTGCTGTTTTTTTCAGGCGGTGTGATCGCTGCGTTTTTTTCCGATCACTTTGTTTCATCAGCGTCTTACAACGGCTCGTCAGGCGCGGTTGAACTGCTGAAAAATAATGCAATCGCTTGTCTGTTTTTAGCCGCGGGTTTTTTTACCTTTGGGTTGACCTCAATCTTTTATTTATTCACCAACGGGTTTATTTTAAGCGGCTCTATTATAGAAAATCTACATAGCGGGGTTCCTTTTTATCAGATTTTTTTACTGCTAATTCCTCATGGTATATTTGAAGTTCCCGCGTTATTATTAAGTGGCGCCATTGGTTTTAAGGGCGTTGAATTGGTCATCAGGCTGTGTTTTTCTAAGGAAAAAAAGATAATGGCTTCAATATTCAGGCATATTGGAATATTGGTGCTCATAATTATTTGTCTGCTGATCGCCGCTGCCATTATTGAAGCTTACATCACACCAATTTTTAAGTAAAAGGGGCAGAAATCATATGAGAAGTAAATTATCATTAATCGGTGTGCCGATTGTTATGATTATCGGTTATATCATTTCTTTATCTTTTGAGTGGCTGTTTCCTGTTCTTACTTTTGGGGTGGCAGGACTATATCTCTTTATATTTGCTCCGGTGCAAAATAAATTCATTCGTTACATCTTTTTGTTTATTTTTGTGATTAATCTGTTAGCCAGTGCGGCTCTTTATTTCGGTATTTAATAAAAAAATGACATTCATATTGAATGTCATTTTTTTTATCTTCGAGCGGCTATGCTGTGTGTTAAAATCTGTCGCCGTTGAAAATAGAGTTTTTTACGATCACGTAGTCGACATTGCGGATGGCTTCGAGTGTATTGCCGCCGGCGTAAGAGATGGAAGATTGCAGATCCTGCTCCATTTCAATCAGCGTGTCCTGTAAAGACCCTTTATGTTCGACATGCATTTTTTTGCCTTCGACGTTTTTCTTTTCGCCTTTTTGAAATTCAGAAGCGGAGCCGAAATATTCTTTGTACAGCTTTCCATCGATTTCGATCGTTTGTCCCGGTGATTCTTCGTGGCCGGCGAATAATGATCCGATCATGACCATGGATGCGCCGAATCGGATGGATTTCGCGATATCGCCGTGTGTGCGGATGCCGCCGTCAGCAATGATCGGTTTGCTCGCCGCTTTTGCGCACCAGCGAAGCGCGGCTAATTGCCACCCGCCGGTTCCGAAGCCGGTTTTAATTTTGGTGATGCAGACTTTCCCGGGGCCGATTCCCACTTTTGTCGCGTCGGCGCCCGCGCGTTCCAGCTCCCTTACGGCTTCAGGCGTCCCGACATTCCCTGCGATGACAAAGCTTTCCGGGACATGTTCTTTAATAAATTGAATCATGCTGATCACGGCATTGGAATGGCCGTGCGCGATATCAATGGTAATATAATCCGGCACAAGCTCCTGTGCTTTCAGCTCCCGGATGAATTCATAATCATTTTCCTTCACGCCGACACTGATGGAAGAAATCAGTCCGCGCACTTTCATATCCTGGACAAAAGCCAGGCGTTTTTCCGGTTCGAAGCGGTGCATGATATAAAAATACCCGTTTTCCGCGAGCCAGGCCGCGATGTTTTCATCTATTATCGTCTGCATGTTGGCCGGCACGACCGGAAGTTTAAACGTGTGTCCGCCCAATGTAACTGATGTATCACATTCAGATCGGCTGTCCACAATGCATTTTGCAGGAATCAGCTGAATATCTTCGTAATCAAATACATTTTCCATATATAACACCCCTAAAAGCGAATAATAGAATTAAATAAAATTAAAATGTTCGTCTTTTTATAATGTACTTTGTTTTGTCAGGAATGTCAAATGATTTCATGCTGCCTCATATGCGGTCAGCTTGTCATCCATTTGCAGTTTGGTTATCATAGTAGTATTGGGTGTTGTAAGACATTTGTTACGATAGATAGATTTGCAGAAGAAGGGAGGGCCGGTGTGGAACAAAAACAGCCCGGGCACAGCCCGAAAGCCCAGAAAATTCAGGACCGGATTATTTTAGGCACGATTTGGGTCGTGTCGGCGCTTGTCATTGCGCTCGTTGTCGGAACCGTCATGAATTATATTTGGATGTTTAAATAAAAAAGAGTCTGTGCCGGTATGACACAGACTCTTTTTTATATTATTTTTCAAACATGCTTGTAGAATGCAGAGGCTGGACGCGCGCTTTCGGGTCCATGTAAGCCTTCGCGTTGTTCACGGCTGTCGGAGCTTCGCCGAAACCGCTGGCGATCAGCTTGACCTTGCCTTCATATGTGCAGATATCTCCGGCGGCAAAGAAGCCTTCGATATTCGTTTCCATTGTGCTTTTGACGACGATGGAATTTTTCTCGATTTCAAGGCCCCAGTTTTTAATCGGGCCGAGAGAAGAAACAAAGCCGTAGTTTACGATCAGGTCATCAATTTCAATGATTTCTTTACGGTCGCCTTTCACTTCTTCGAGAACGAGCTGTTCGATCCGGTCTTCACCGACAAGTTCAGCGGGAACAAACGGTGTCAGCACGTTGACTTTAGAATTATGCAGGTTTTCGACACTGTGCTCATGCGCGCGGAATTTATCACGGCGGTGGATGATGCTGACTTCTTTGGCGATCGGCTCAAGCATGAGCGCCCAGTCAACCGCGGAATCGCCGCCGCCCAGAACGGCAACGCGTCTGCCTGCGAATTGATTGAGGTCGTCAATGAAGTAGTGCAGGTTTTTGCCTTCATATTGTTCCGCTGATTCCAGCTCAAGCTTTCTCGGCTTAAATGCGCCGTTTCCCGCTGTAATAATAACCGTTTTTGAATAATGCGTTTCTGAATTCGTGACAAGCTTAAACACACCGTCCGCCTGTTTTTCAACAGATTCAACGGCCTGCTCTAAGCAGATAGTCTGATCGAACTTTGCCATTTGCTCTTTTAAGTTGTTCACAAGTTCTTGGGCGCGGATTTTCGGGAATCCGGCTACATCATAAATATATTTTTCAGGGTACAGCGCGCTGAGCTGGCCGCCAAGCTGAGGCAGGCTCTCGATGATTTTGACGCTCGCCTGTCTCATTCCCCCGTAAAAAGCGGTAAACAGGCCGACCGGGCCGCCGCCGATGACCGTAATATCATAAACCTTTGAATCCTCTTGCATACCAAATTGCCTCCTAATTGAAAATTGTTATTAATTATAACATACAATTTAAAAGGATGACGAGTGCCGAAAACCGCCCGGCCGCTTCATTCTTGAAAAAAATTGCGGCCGCCGCTAATATGGGGAAAAATTCCAATCTGTTTTTTCCTGAATGTTTTCTGATTCTTCCGGATAGTATGGTGATATGCAGACATGTGCGGTTTTCTAAAAAATTTTATATTTCATTTCATAAAATCCCGCCAATAAGCTGAAGCTAATACAAATGTTGATTTGAGTATGCGTCTAACAGCAAAAAAAAGAAGGTGGATGTGATGGCATTGAATAAACCCAAAATCGTGGTTTTAGGTGCAGGTTATGGTGGATTAATGACAGTAACAAGGCTTCCGAAGCATATCGGGGCAAATGACGCTGACATTACTTTGGTCAATAAACACAATTATCATTATGAAACGACATGGATGCATGAAGCGAGCGCAGGAACGCTGCATCATGACCGCTGCAGATATCAAATAAAAGATGTAATCAATGAATCACGGGTCAAATTTGTGCAGGATACCGTAAAAGCGATAGATGTGCAAAATAAAAAGGTGACGCTTTCACAAGGGGACATCCCTTATGATTATCTTGTCATCGGGCTTGGCGCAGTCCCTGAAACATTCGGGATTAAAGGCTTAAAAGAATTCGCTTTTCCGATCGCGAATATTAATGCGTCGCGCCAGCTGAAAGACCATATTGAGCTCCAATTTGCGACATACAATACGGAGGCTGAAAAACGCCCTGACCGCTTAACCATCGTTGTCGGCGGAGCGGGCTTTACGGGAATTGAATTTCTCGGTGAACTTGCGAACCGCAAGCCGGAGTTATGCAGATATTATGATATAGATGAAAGTCTCGTCCGGATCGTCTGTGTCGAGGCCGCCCCGACGGTTTTGCCGGGATTTGATCCGGAGCTTGTCGATTACGCCGTTCAATACCTTGAGAGCAAAGGCGTTGAATTTAAAATCGGCACCGCGGTTCAAGAATGCCGCGCAGACGGTGTCACAGTCGGCAAGAAAGATGAAGAACCGGAAGAAATCAAATCGCAGACCGTTGTCTGGGCCGCGGGCGTGCGCGGACATCCGATCGTGGAGGAAGCGGGTTTTGAAAATATACGCGGCCGTGTCAAGGTCAACCCTGATCTTCGGGCGCCGGGACATGATGACGTTTTTATTCTCGGCGACAGCTCGCTCTTTATCAATGAAGAGACGGAACGGCCGTACCCGCCGACTGCTCAGATCGCGATGCAGCAAGGAGAAACGGTCGCCAAAAATCTGGGCGGTTTGATTAAAGGAGGCCAGCTTGAAGAGTTCAAGCCTGACATTAAAGGAACCGTCGCCTCCCTCGGTGAGCATAACGCCGTCGGAGTCGTATACGGCAGGAAGCTCAAAGGCACGCCGGCGTCCTTTATGAAAAAGGTCATTGACAACCGCTCGCTCTTTATGATTGGCGGGCTGGGCCTGACGCTGAAAAAAGGGAAGTTTAAATTCTTCTGAAAACCCGCAGCCGCGGGTTTTCTCTTCTTTTAAAAAAGAGCGCTATCAAAAGAATGTAAAAGAAAAAAATAAATGTTTCCGCTTACATGAGTTGATTTGTCACATATTCTGACTTGGTGCTTGACAAGTAAATATGGTATATTATCAGAAAATTAAGAAAAAGGGTGATCCGCATGAAAACGACAGCAAAAAGCACGGCGGCGTGTCCGTTCTGCTCAGGTAAAGGGTATTTTCAATTGCTTCTTGGCGGCTCCGAAACATGTCCCTCCTGCCAGGGAAGCGGCAAAGAGAGACGCTGATTTTTCCAGTCGTTGACTTTTTTACCGCCCCCGAGGTACACTGAAAGTGCTGTAGGGGGTGGATGTTTGTGATTAGTTTGCCGGTTGTCCTGATCTCAATCGTACTATTTTTTGTACTGTTTTTCGGCATAGGCTTTCTGTTGAACATGCTGCTTAGAATGTCGTGGATTATGGCTGTTGTCTATCCGATTGTATGCCTTTTCATTATCAGCAATAAAAAGATGATCAGTTACGTGCAGGCGCCGGGGGAATCCTTTCAAAGCCTGTTTCAGCGCATCATGTCATTAGCGGTTGCGGATGTCGTGATTTTGGCGGGCGGACTGGCGGGAGCCATCATGTCAGGCATTGCCATAAAGGCGCTCAGAAAAAGAGGATATCAAATGTTTTAAGCCGCTTTCTTATTCGAGAAAGCTTTTTTTGTGTCGCGGCGCTTTTTGTATAGCACCTCACCGAGTTGGGAACAATGACTCGGAGGAGAGTGATTTCAGATTGACGATAATCAGACGCGTATTCATGATCGTGCTCTTTTTGGGCGCATGCCATGCGACATACTTTTCCATAACCGGTGTTGAAGCAAAGGATCTGACAAATTGGATGACGGAACATCGCGGCGCCGTTTTGAAAAACATCGGCACTCCGTTTCAATCCTTACAGAATCAGCCGGAAAAGAAGGCATCAGGCAGGGTAAAACCGCTGGAAGAAGCTTTTGACTGGGAACGCTATCCGTCACAAAAGGTGACGGCCACCGGTTATACCGCCGGAGCGGAATCTACCGGAAAATCTCCCGGGCATCCGCAGTACGGAATTACATATTCAGGCGTGAAGGTCAAACGAGATTTATATTCAACTGTTGCGGCCGATCCGTCTGTTTTCCCGATCGGGACGATTCTGTTTATACCGAATTACGGTTACGGGGTTGTCGCCGATACCGGCTCGAAAATTAAAGGCAGCCGCCTTGACCTCTACTTTGACACCGTCAAGGACGTCTATAACAATTGGGGCAAAAAAACACTTGAGGTCTACATGATTAAAAAAGGGAACGGCACAGTGACCGAGGACGAACTTGTAAAGCTGAACGAAACAAAGTCGATGCAAGTGTTCAGAAATCAATACAAAATGGTAAAAGAATAAAAACGCTTCAGCATCCGCTGAAGCGTTTTTTACATAAAGAAATAATCTAAAATCAATGTCAGCACAATACCGGTGACGCCGCCGAAGAACACTTCAATCGGCTGATGGCCGAGCAGTTCTTTCAGTTTCTTCTGTTTTTCTTTCTCTTCCGCTTTCTGAAAGTCCTTCGCTTCGCTGACAAACCGATTAAAGTCGATGACCAGTTTATTAATGACCGTCGCCTGTTCACCCGCATGCCGCCTGACACCTGTAGCGTCGAACATCGTAATGACGGCGAAAATCGCGGCGATTGCAAACAGGGGCGAGTCCAGTCCCTGTTCCAAAGCGACTCCGGTTGACAGCGCGGTGACGGCGGCGGAATGGGAGCTCGGCATGCCGCCGGTGCTCGTCACAAGAGACCAGTCAAGTTTTTTGGATACGATAAATTGAATAGGCACTTTTACAACTTGGGCAAAAATAATGGCGGCAAAACTCGCCAGTAAAGGAAAATTCATAAGTACATCCATATGCAACATCCTTTCTGTATCTGCTGATTCCGATCGCATCGAAAAACTGCAGAAAACGCCCTTAGTTTGGTAAAATAAAATCAATGAAAAATGTTTTTTCATTATACCACTTTACATAACAAATACCCACATAAGGAGTGTGTACTCATGTTTTATGCATCTGATCAACTGCGGCATCCCGAAACACTGGTCATCGGTCTTTTTCAAAAAAGCACGCTGAACGGATTTACGAAGGAATTGGATGATAAATTGGACGGTCATCTGACCCAGCTGTTAAAGGATGGTGATGTGTCCGCCAAACGCAATCGTGTATCAAAAGTATACCCTCCGGCTGCGACCGGTATGAAACGTATTTATTTTATCGGCCTGGGAAGAGAAGCGGATTATTCGTTTGAAGATACGAAAGAATGCTTTGCACGAGTATTTCAGCAGATTCATCAAGATAAAAAACAGGAAGTATCCGTGTTGCTCGATACATTCGTCTCCGGTGAAGTGCCTGCCGCCGATGCCGCTCATGCGCTTTCAGAAAGCTGTCTGCTTGCGGTTTACGAAGTGCAGGATTATAAACATAAATCGAATGAGCCGGATCAGGAACTGAAATCAGTCTGCGCCGTGACCGAAGAAGACCTGAGGGAAGTGCAGGCCGGCCTGAACGTCGGAGCGGCATACGGCCAAGGGACGAATTCAGCCCGCACGCTTGTGAATATGCCGGGTAATATGCTGACGGCCACTGATTTGGCGTCATATGCCGCTGAGCTTGCGGCAAAATACGATTTCGAGTGTGAAATTTTAGAAAAAGATGAAATGGAAGAGCTCGGCATGGGAGGGCTGCTTGCTGTTAACAAGGGCTCATCCGAACCGCCGAAAATGATCGTTCTGAAGTACCAGGGCAAAGATCAGTGGGAAGAAGTCATCGGCCTGGTCGGTAAAGGAATTACCTTTGATACGGGCGGATATTCAATTAAGCCGAAAACCGGCATTGTCGGCATGAAAAGCGATATGGGAGGGGCCGCCTCGGTATTAGGGGCAATGGAGATTATCGGCGAACTGCGGCCTGAACAAAACGTGCTCGCTGTCATACCGTCTACGGACAACATGATTTCGTCCGATGCGATGAAGCCGGATGATGTCATCGTTTCGCTCAGCGGAAAAACCATTGAGATCCTGAACACCGATGCGGAAGGGCGTCTCGTGCTTGCCGACGGCATCACATACGCCAAGCAGCACGGAGCCTCTGTCCTCGTAGACGTCGCAACGTTAACGGGCGGTGTCATTGTCGCCTTAGGGAACGAAATGACGGGCGCTATGACCAATCACGCCGCGTTTTATGAACAGGTGGCGGAATCGGCGAAAGAATCCGGCGAGCCGATCTGGCAGCTTCCGATTACAGAAAAGGATAAAAAACGGGTGAGAAACAGTCAGATGGCTGATTTGAACAATTCTCCGGGAAGAGAAGGCCACGCGATTATGGCGGGGGCATTCATTGGTGAATTCGCGGAAAACACGCCGTGGGTTCATCTCGATATTGCGGGAACCGCGACGGCGAATAAAGCGGCATGCTTCGGTCCTGCCGGCGCAACAGGCGTCATGGCAAGGACGTTGGCTGTTTTGACTGAGCGGTTTACGCCCGAAAGATAACAGCATCCCGCTGCCTTGATGCAGCGGGTTTTTTGATTTCCAAAATCTTTAGTTGACTAAAGCGCAGAATCTATGGTAACTTTAATTATCTACTACATTAGCAAACTAAAGGATTTTTGGAGGGACTCATCAATGAATGCTGTTGTTGTCGCAGTATTGCTCATGCTCGTCTTAAGCCTGCTGCGTGTCAATATTATTATAGCTTTAATGATCGGCGCGCTTGCCGGCGGGCTGACCGGCGGCTTAGGCCTCGGAGAGACGGTGAAGGCTTTTACGGACGGTCTCGGCGGAAATGCCACCGTCGCGGTCAGCTACGCGCTGCTCGGAGCATTTGCCGCGGCGCTGACAAAAACGGGGCTTCCCGATGCAATGGTGGAAGCGTCTGTCAAACTAATCGGAAAAAAGGAAGATTCGCGGAAAAAAGCACTGTCAAAAGTATTAATCGTACTGATTATTTTAATCATATCCTGTTTCTCGCAAAACGTGGTGCCCGTTCATATTGCGTTTATTCCTGTATTGATTCCGCCGCTTTTAAAAATATTTAATGAACTTGAAATAGACCGCAGGCTGATCGCGTGTGTGATGACATTCGGACTGACTGCGCCGTATATCGTTCTGCCTGTCGGATTCGGACAGATTTTCCAGGGGATGCTGAGAGATAATATGGCGTCAGCCGGTTTAAAGGTGCCGCTCAGTGATATCCCGTATGCTTTAATCATCCCGACGGCCGGGATGGCGGTCGGTTTAATTTTAGCCGTCATCGTCTTCCGGAAACCGAAGAAATATGAGACGAAGGAGATTGCCGGACTATCGTCTTCTCCTTATACGAAAAAAAGCATTGCCATCGCCTTGATCTCCATTGCCGTGTCGCTTGCCGTTCAGCTCTATCTGTCACAAGTGCTCGGAGTGGAAGGTATGATCATGGGCGCGCTTGCCGGCTTGTTTACGCTGTTTATCAGCGGAGTCATGAAGCGCAATGAAGCGGATAAGCTGATCACGGACGGCATGATTCTGATGGCTTTTATCGGGTTTGTCATGCTTGTTGCAGCCGGTTTTTCAAATGTATTGAATAAAACGGGCGATGTGGCTTCCTTGGTCAAAGCATCAACAGGCTTTATCGGCCACAGCCAATCATTAGGCGCGCTCCTGATGCTGGTGGTCGGTTTATTAATCACGATGGGAATCGGATCATCATTTGCAACCGTACCCGTCATTACGACCATATTTGTCCCGCTGTGCGCTCAGCTCGGATTCAGCCCGATGGCGACGATCGCCGTAATCGGAGCGGCCGCCGCGGTTGGTGATGCGGGTTCTCCTGCAAGTGACAGTACGCTCGGGCCGACGTCAGGCCTCAGCGCCGACGGACAGCACCACCACATTTGGGATACGTGCGTACCGACATTTATTTTCTATAACATTCCGCTTGTGATATTCGGCTGGATTGCCGCGCTTGTCCTGTAAAAAAAGGCTCCCGGAAAGGGGAGCCTTTTTGTATGCTGAGAACATCTTACGCCGGATTTCTGCTGAACCCCGTCGCTTTATGAATAGACCTGTATACGGCAGGCGCGATTGATGCCAATAACAGTGCTAAAACGATATCTTTTATGAAAAACCATATCATGTAAAACCAGGCCATTCCGTAGCTGATCGGAGCATGAAGCCATAATTTCAGCGCAATATACGTATAGGTCGTGCCAATGATATAAATGACGGCGGTACCGATCAAAGAGGCCCATGCATAATGCAGGCGGCCGGGTTTTTTTGTTTTTTCCAGCAGCCATCCGGCTGCAAATGCCGCCGGGATGTAAGCGAGAATAAATCCGCCGCTCTTTCCGATAAACGGCGCAAAGCCTGCTGAGAATTGGGCGAAAACAGGCGCCCCCGCGAGTCCGGCCAATGCGTATACCGTCATTGCAATGGCTGCCCGTCTGGCGCCGAGAAGCATCGCGGCTAACAGACAAAAGAAAGGCTGCAGCGATAACGGAATTCCCGCAACTTGCAAAAAAGGAGCCATTGATGTAATGTTGGCGCCGACGGCCATCAGTGCGGCAAACATGCCGATAAGCGCCATATCGCCCGCACGAAGGTTGCGTTGTTTCATTTGTTTTTCCCCCTTACACTTGTACCAGATTAGCGTAATCGAAGGGTGATTGATTGTCAACAAAGATTTAATGCAGGTTTACTAAATGGAGGGAGCCATATGTTTTTCGGGAAAACGAAACAAACAAAACAGTCGGAACGGATTCCGCCAAATCAAAATGTCACAACAAAGTTTCCCGTGCTTCACGCCGGAAATGTTCCTTATTATGAAGATATGTCAAAATGGAATCTGCAAGTGTACGGGCTTGTTGACCGTCCTATGCTGTTAAGCTTTGAAGATATCAAAGCCTTTCCTGAAGCCGAAGTGAAAAATGATATTCATTGCGTCACGGGCTGGTCCCGTCTTGATAATATCTGGAAGGGAATACGCGCTAAAGACATCGCTGAGAAAGCGGGCGTGCACAAAGAAGCGGGGTTCGTCATTCTGCACGCTGAAGAGGGCTGGACGGCCAACCTGCCGCTTTCTGATTTTACGCGGGAAACATCCCTGCTGGCATATGCGCATAACGGCGAGCCGTTAACGCCAGAGCACGGCTATCCGCTCAGAGGCGTTTTCCCCCATCTTTATTTTTGGAAAAGCGCAAAATGGCTGCGCGGCATTCAGTTTACAAAGGAAAACCACCCCGGCTTTTGGGAGAAAAACGGCTACCATATGAGGGGAGATCCATGGAAGAATGAGCGCTTTACATGGGATTAAGCCTCCTATCACGATATAGTTCTTAGGTACCTTATTGAAATAAGGTGCTTTTTTTATATCAAAAATCCATTGACTTTGTTTGGCAAAAAACCTATTATTTGAGGTGTCTTTTGATATTGAAAATCATTATCAATAAGCATAAATAAAGCAATTGCCGCAAAGGGGATGAACACATAATGGACGGAAAACAAATAAAGCGGGGTTTCGCACCGGCCGGCCGATACGCGGTTCCGGGCACAGAAGTAAGAGAAATGCGCTCAAAAGGAGGCCGTGCGTATCGTATCTTTGTCTCTTTTCCTCAGGAAGAACCGCCTGCATCCGGCTTCCCCGTCATATACCTGCTCGATGCGAATTCCGTATTCGGCACAATGGCCGAAGCTTTGCGGGTGCAAAGCCGACGGCCTGAAAAAACAGGCGTTGTTCCGGCGGTGATTGTCGGAATCGGCTACCCGACAGATCAGCCGTTTTCCGCCGAACGTCACAGTGATTTTACGATGCCGCTTTCTGAATCAGAACTGCCGGTGCATCCGCGCGGCGCGGCATGGCCCGAACAGGGAGGGGCGGAAGCATTTCTGGAGTTTATAGAAGAAGAAGTAAAGCCCGTGATGGAGCGGGATTATCCGATCGACAGAGGCAGGCAGACGATTTTCGGCCATTCGCTGGGCGGTCTTTTTGTGCTGCAAGTGCTTTTGACGAGGCCGGACATGTTTCAGACCTATGTTGCCGGGAGTCCGTCAATTCACTGGAACAAGCGTTTTATTCAGGAAAAAGCGGAACGTTTGTCAGACCGGCTCTCTGCGGAAAATCTTCAAGTCAGCGTATTGCTGGCTGCGGGAGAAATTGAAAAAACACATAAAAGCAGAATCCCGCAGCACGCAGAGGCGCTGTACTCTTTATTATCCGGGTTTGAAGATGATGGAGTCCGTGCTGAATACAGCGAGTTTGAAGGAGAGGGCCATATTTCTGTCCTGCCCGTTTTAATCAGCAGGGCACTGCGTTTCTGCCTGAATCCGGGAGGACCGCATACCCCGTATTCTCCCGCATGAGAAAAAACAGGCCCTTCGAACTAAATGCGGCTGATTCTAATTTTCTAATTGACTGCGTGTTTTGATTTGGATATGATTGTCTTGAATCATAGTTGATAATGATAATCATTATCAATATAGAAAGGGAATGATAATATGGACGCATTGGGAATGAAAGGGAAAACGGCCGTTGTCACCGGTGCCGCTCAAGGCATCGGAGAAGCAACAGCGCTTGCCCTTGCTGAACAAGGCGTAAATGTGGCAGCTATAGATACAAATGAAGACCTGCTTCTCGGGCTTACTGACAGACTCCGGCAAAAAGGCGTGCAGGCGCAGGGGTTTGCCGCAGATGTATCTGACAGTGCGGCTGTCAATGATATCATCGCCGCCGTTGAACGCGACATGGGGCCTATTGAAATATTGGCGAACGTTGCGGGCGTGCTGCGGCCGGGTCCGGTGCAATCCCTCAGTGATGAAGATTGGGATCAAACATTTTCAGTTAATTCGACCGGCGTATTTCATGTGTCGCGGGCTGTAAGCCGGTACATGATTGAGCGGAAAAAGGGTGCCATCGTTACGGTCGGTTCGAATGCAGCCGGCGTTCCGCGTGCTTCCATGGCGGCTTATGCGGCGTCAAAAGCGGCTGCCGTCATGTTTACGAAATGCCTCGGACTGGAGCTTGCGGCCCATCATATCCGCTGCAACATCGTATCTCCGGGTTCAACGGAAACCGACATGCAGCGGGCGCTGTGGCAGGACGAGAACGGAGCCCGGGACGTCATCAGAGGTTCGCTTGATACATATAAAACGGGAATTCCGCTTCAAAAGCTGGCGAAGCCTTCTGATATTGCAAATGCCGTTTTGTTTCTGGCTTCTGAACAGGCAAACCATATTACGATGCATGATTTATGCGTTGATGGCGGCGCTACTTTAGGCGTTTGATGTAACGAGAAGGAGGGACAAACATGACAAATCAACATTTATTGGCGGAAGTGTCTGCAAAAGAGGTGCTGGATGCTTACAAGCCCGGGGCGTTCTTTTTAGCTTCCCCGAAAAGTACGATGCTTGCGGAAGGAATGTTTGCGGAAGTGCCTGATACAGACGCGGAAAATCAGCTGGATTCACTGCCTGAACGCGTGAGACAGACGCTTCTTGAGGCAAAGCAAGCCGGCATCAAACATCCGATTGCGGCCGGCGCCATTCCTTTTGACGGCAGAAAAGCTTCCCGGCTTTTTGTACCGAAGAATGTCCATACGGCAGGCCCGCTTTCGTTTGCGGAATCTTCCGCAGAAAAGCCGCAATCCAATACATATGACATCCGTCCCGTTCCGGAGCCTGAGGGCTTTATGAGCGGTGTGGAACAAGGCGTATTCAACATTACGGACGGTCCGCTCAGCAAAATCGTGCTGTCAAGGACGCTTCATCTGACCGCTGAAAAGAATATCGACATTCCACAGGCCGTCAAGCATTTGGCGCAGCACAACCCTCGCGGCTATACATTCGCTGCGGATGTGACGGGAACGTCAGAAACAAGAAAAACGCTTTTCGGCGCAAGTCCTGAACTGCTGCTGTCCAAAAACGGAACATCGATTCTGTCTAATCCGCTGGCAGGTTCCAGACCTCGCAGCACAGATCCCGCCGAGGACCAGAGAAGAGCGGAAGAACTGCTGCAATCAGCAAAAGATCTGCATGAACATGCCGTAGTCGTGGCCGCCGTGGCCGCCGCCCTTAAACCGTTCTGCCGTGTGCTTGATGTGCCGGAAAAACCGTCACTCATTAAAACTGAGGCGATGTGGCACCTGTCCACCGAGGTGAAGGGAGAGCTGCGTGATCCGTCAACGACATCACTTGAGCTGGCCATCGCCCTGCATCCGACGCCCGCGGTATGCGGAACACCGACAGATGCGGCGAGAGAAGCGATTCAGGATATTGAGCCGTTTGACCGCAATTTCTACACGGGAATGGCGGGCTGGTGTGACGCTGAGGGTGACGGAGAATGGATTATCGCACTCCGCTGCGCCGAAGCGGAAACAAGGTCTCTCCGGCTCTTTGCGGGTGCCGGGATTGTCGCCGGATCAAAGCCGCAGGATGAACTGGACGAGACCTCGGCCAAATTCCGCACCATGCTCCGGGCGATGGGGCTTTACCAAGATGAGTTGTAAAAAAGGAGGGAACGGATCGTGCTGACTGGATTTACGCCATGGCCGGAAGAATGGGCTGACAAATACCGAAAAGACGGCTGCTGGAAGGGTGAGACGTTCGGAGGAATGCTGAAAGAGCGCGCGGCTTTATACGGAAATCAAACTGCCGTGACGTGTAAAGATGTACATTGGAGCTACAAAGAATTAGATGAAAGGGCCGATCGTTTAGCGGCGGGACTGCATAAGCTCGGAATTCAAAAGGAAGACCGCGTTGTCGTTCAGCTGCCGAATATCGCTGAGTTTTTTGAAGTGATTTTCGCGCTGTTCCGGCTCGGAGCACTGCCCGTTTTCGCACTGCCTTCTCATAGAAGCAGTGAGATTACGTATTTCTGCGAGTTTGCAGAGGCGAAAGCATACATCATTCCTGATATGCATTCAGGTTTTGATTACAGAGCGCTTGCCAGACAGGTGAAAGACAAACTTCCGGATTTGGCGCATGTCATTGTGGCCGGCGCAGCTGAAGAGTTTCAAGAACTGAGCAGCCTGCATAGAGAGCCGGTTCAGCTGGAAGATATAAGCCCGGCGGAAGTCGCCTTTTTACAGCTTTCAGGAGGCAGTACGGGGCTGTCCAAGCTGATTCCGCGAACACACGACGATTACATATACAGTTTGCGCATCAGCGCGGAAATATGCGGCTTGGATCAACACAGCGTTTATTTGGCCGCTCTGCCGACAGCGCATAATTATCCGCTCAGCTCGCCGGGTGTGCTGGGAACTTTATATGCCGGAGGCCGGGTTGTTCTGTCACCGACGCCGAGCCCGGATGACTGCTTCCCGTTAATTGAAAAAGAACGTGTCACGATTACAGCGCTCGTCCCGCCGCTTGCGATGGTGTGGATGGACGCATCCGGTTCGCGAAGTGATGATTTATCAAGCCTTCAAGTGCTGCAGGTGGGAGGCGCCAAATTCAGCGCTGAGGCGGCCCGCCGCGTGAAGAGCGCTTTCGGATGCACCCTTCAGCAGGTTTTCGGAATGGCGGAAGGATTGGTGAATTATACGAGACTGGATGATCCTGAAGAGATCATTGTCAATACGCAAGGCAGACCGATGTCACCTTTTGATGAGGTAAGGGTTTTAGACGATGACGGGCGGGATGTCGCCCCCGGTGAAGCGGGACATTTGTTTACACGCGGCCCTTACACGATTCGCGGATATTATAAAGCGCCTGAACATAATGAAAGATCATTCACAGCCGACGGATTTTATCAGACCGGCGATATCGTCAAACTGACGGCGGACGGCTATATCATCGTCGAAGGACGTGCGAAAGATCAAATCAATCGGGGCGGTGAAAAAATAGCGGCTGAGGAGGTGGAAAATCACCTTCTTGCGCATCCTGCCGTTCATGATGCGGCCATGGTTTCAATGCCGGATGATTTTCTCGGGGAGCGATCCTGTGTGTTCGTCATCCCGAAAGGAGAAGCGCCGAAACCGGGAGAGCTGAAAGCATTTTTACGTGAGCGCGGATTGGCGGCATATAAAATCCCCGACCGGATTGAATTTATCGCTTCTTTCCCGAAAACCGGCGTCGGCAAGGTCAGTAAAAAGGATCTTCGCGAAACGATCGCCCAAAAAGTAAAGCCGGCTGAAATCAAACAATCTTAAAAAAAGGAAGTGTTTACATTGGCTATACCGTCTATTCCCGCATATGCGCTGCCGACAGCGTCAGATATGCCTGAAAATAAAGTATCGTGGACGCTGAATCCGAAACGCGCGGTGCTTCTGATCCATGACATGCAGAATTATTTCGTCGATGCTTTTGCGAAAGGTGAAGCTCCGATCACGGAGGCGGCTGAGAATATCAAAAAAATAAAAGAGCAATGCAAAGCACTCGGCATTCCGGTGGTGTATACCGCGCAGCCGGGCAGCCAAGACCCGGCGGACCGCGCGCTGCTGACGGATTTTTGGGGGCCGGGGCTAAAAAGCGGGCCTTATGAAGAAAAGGTCATTCCGGAGCTTGCCCCGGATGATCAGGACATTGTCCTCACAAAGTGGAGATACAGCGCGTTTAAACGGACGAATCTCCTTGAGATCATGCGTGAAAGCGGCAGAGACCAGCTCATGATTACGGGAATTTATGCACACATCGGCTGCCTCGTCACAGCATGTGAAGCATTTATGGATGATATCCAAAGCTTCTTTATCGGAGACGCCGTTGCTGATTTTTCTTCAGAAAAACATAAGATGGCCATCGAATATGCGTCTCAGCGCTGCGCTTACACGGCTTTGACAAACGAAGTGCTGGAGCTGCTGGGCGGCGCGCCGGTTTCTGAAGGAGAAGAGAAGACTTCCGCCGTATTGACAAAAGACCGGGTGCGGGAACAAATTGCGGCGATTCTTCAAGAATCACCGTCTGATATTCCGGATCATGAAGACCTGCTGGACAGAGGTCTTGACTCCGTCAGAATCATGAGCCTTGTCGAACAATGGCGCCGTGACGGAGCTGAAGTGACGTTTGTGGAACTGGCGGAGAACCCGACGCTGGAAGAGTGGTGGAGACTTCTTTCTTCCCGATCTCAAAAAGTCTTGCCGAACGCAGATTATTTATAAAGGGAGAGAATAGAATGCATGATACACAACAGCTGCCTCTGACAGGCGCACAGGCCGGTATCTGGTTTGCGCAGCAGCTTGATCCTGATAATCCGATTTACAATACAGGCGAGTACGTTGAGATAAACGGCGCGATCGATGTGAACATATTTAAAACCGCTCTCGAACGCGTGCTGACGGAAGCCGCGTCATTACACGCCCGCTTCGAAGAGGGAGCAGACGGGCCGAAGCAGATCATCAATCCTCCATTTGAGGCTGCGATCGATGTCATAGATGTGAGTTCAGAAGCTGATCCGAAGCAGGCCGCACTCAGACTCATGCAGACAGATTTGGCTGAGCCCGTCGATATGGCGGCCGGGCCTTTGTTCCGCGACATTTTATTTCAGGCGGGACCGGAACGCTTTTTCTGGTATCAGCGCATTCACCACATTGCGATAGACGGCTACGGTTTTTCACTGCTGGCACGGCGTACGGCGCAAGTGTACACCGCAATACGGGAGGGACGTCCGGATAATGGGCGCTCCTTCGGTTCTTTGGAGGAGCTGGTAAAAGAAGATCAAGAGTACCGCGCGTCTGATCAATTCCTGAAAGATCGGGAATTTTGGATGGAGAAATTTGCGGATGAACCTGATGTCGTCAGTTTGGCGGAAAGAGCGCCGAGAACGTCAACACGTTTTCGGAGAAGCACGGCTTATCTTTCTGAAACGGCTTTACAGCATGTAAAAGCGATTCCGAACTGGCATGAAGCCGTCACGGCCGCAGCGGCGGTATATGTCCATCGGATGACAAACGCAGGGGATATCGTGATCGGCTTACCGATGATGGGGCGGATCGGCTCGATTTCACTGAATATTCCGAGTATGGTCATGAATCTTCTGCCTTTACGGCTTTCTCTTCGCCCGGATATGAATTTTCATGAGGCCGTCAGCCAAGTGGCAAAAGAAATCCGAAACATTCGGCGCCATCAGAAATACCGCCATGAAGATATGCGCCGCGACCTTAAATTGCTCGGAGAAAATCGCAGGCTGTTCGGCCCGCAAGTCAATGTGATGCCGTTTGATTACGCGCTTGATTTCGCCGGAGCGCCGGGCACCGTTCATAATTTATCAGCCGGGCCCGTTGATGATTTGTCAATTAACGTTTACGACAGAGCGGACGGAAGCGGAATGCGTGTGGACTTTGATGCGAATCCGGAAGTGTACAGCGCCGAAGATATTGAAAACCATCAAAAACGATTCCTGCTTCTGTTGGAATCCGCTGTGAAAGACCAGACACAAAAAATCGGCACACTCAACCTTCTGCTTGAAAGTGAACGTCTCCGCGTACTGGAAAGCTGGAATGACACGCGCAAGGCCGAGAAGCAGAAAAGTCTGCCGGAGCTGTTTTCCGAACAGGCCGTAAAAACACCGGACCGGCCGGCAATCATCACCGAAAACGAAGAGCTCAGCTATGCCGAATTGAACAAGCGCGCGAACCAGCTTGCCGGCATGCTAAAGGAAAAGGGGCTCGGACCGGAACAATTTGCCGCTTTGCTGCTTCCGCGGTCACAGGAGTTGGCCGTGAGCATGCTGGCCGTTTTGAAAACGGGAGCCGCATACCTGCCGCTTGATCCTGATTTTCCTTCTGAGCGGATCACATACATGCTCAAAGATGCACAGCCTGCATGCCTGATTACAACGATGGAATTATCCGGCCGCATGCCGGAAGACAGTGATGCAAAAAGGATCATTCTCGATGACCCGGATACGGTAAAAACCGTTGCCGCTCAAAATGCTGACTGTCCCGCTCAGGCGGAATGTTCGCCTTTGCACCCCGCTTATATCATTTATACATCGGGCTCAACGGGCAAACCGAAAGGCGTAGTCGTCACATTAAAAAGCGTAAGCAATTTCCTCTTATCCATGCGGGAAATGTTTACGATCGGCGAACAAGACCGCCTGCTTGCCGTTACGACTGCGGCGTTTGATATTTCCGGACTTGAGCTCTTCCTTCCGCTCATCAGCGGGGCGGGGTGCGTCATCGCACGTAAAGAGACGATTCAGGAACCGCGGGCGCTTGCGCACATGATTCACTCATACGGTATTTCAATCATGCAGGCAACGCCGACATTGTGGCATTCATTAGTCACCAATGAACCGGATTCTCTCCGGGCGCTGCAGGTGCTTGTCGGAGGTGAGGCGCTTCCGAACGCGCTTATGCATGCTCTGCTTGAATCAGGCTGTACGGTGACGAATCTGTACGGGCCGACTGAAACAACAATCTGGTCGGCCGCACAGCCGCTTGCAAAAGGCCATACAGGGGCGCCTCCGATCGGAAAGCCGATTTGGAACACGCGGGTATATGTGCTGGACGCCGCATTGCAGCCCGTCCCGCCGGGAATCGCGGGCGAGCTTTATATCGCGGGGGAGGGGCTTGCCAGAGGTTATTATAACCGTCCTGATTTAACAGCGGAAAGATTCATTGCCGATCCGTACGGGCCCGCGGGCGCGAGGATGTACCGGACGGGAGATCTCGTGCGCTGGCGTGAGGACGGCTCGCTTGATTATATCAGCAGAGCCGATCACCAAATTAAAATCCGCGGGTTCCGGATAGAATTAGGAGAAATTGAGTCAGTGCTGTCGAAATATCCGGGTATTTCGCAGGCCGCCGTCATTGTCCGTGAAGACCAGCCCGGAGATAAGCGGCTGGCGGCTTACGCTGTCGCGGATCAGCCCCTTGATATCGGCAGACTTCGTGAATATATGGGCGAAAGCCTGCCGGATTATATGGTGCCGGGCGCGTTTGTACAGCTGGAAGAATTGCCGCTGACACCGAATAAGAAGCTCGATCGCAGCGCTCTGCCTGCACCTGATTTTTCCGCTGTCCTGTCTGACAGAGGGCCGCGGACGCCGCAGGAAGAAATATTATGCGATCTGTTTGCCGAGGTTCTCGGTCTCGCGCGGGTCGGAATTGATGACGGGTTCTTTGAATTGGGCGGACATTCGCTCTTAGCCGGACGCTTGATGAGCCGGGTCCGGGAGACGATGGGCGCAGAGCTTGGCATCGGCCGTCTGTTTGATACGCCGACCGTTGCCGGGCTCGCCGCACAGCTTGACACCGCCAAGAGTGCGCGGCCTAAGCTCAAGCCGTTTGACCGGCCGGAGCACATCCCGCTGTCATTTGCGCAGCTGCGTCTATGGTTTCTCTACTGTCTTGAAGGGCCAAGCCCGACTTACAACATTCCGGTGATTGTCCGCATGTCAGGCAAGCTTGACCAATCAGCGCTGAAACACGCCTTTTACGATGTTGTCAGCCGTCATGAAAGCCTGCGCACCGTTTTTCCGGAAAATAAGGGATCATCTCATCAGCTCATTTTATCTGCTGAAGGAGCCCGCCCTGTGTTTACAGTGACACGTGCAGACAAAAACGAGCTCCAAGACATGCTTGCCGCTGCGGCACGATATCGGTTTGATCTCGCTAAAGAGCCGGCCGTCCGGGCCGAGCTGTTTGATCATGGTGACGGCGAGTATACGCTGATGGTTCTCCTGCATCACATCGCAGGTGACGGCTGGTCCTTGAATCCACTCATGCGTGACTTATCCATAGCCTATATCGCCCGGCAAACAGGTGAAAAAGCAGAATGGGCGCCGCTGGCGATTCAATATGCGGATTATGCGCTTTGGCAGCAGCAGCTTTTAGGCAGCGCGTCTGATTCTGAGAGCTTAATTGCGCGCCAGCTGGATTTCTGGAAGAAAACGCTTGAAAATGTACCGGATCAGCTGGAGCTGCCGTCTGATTTTCCGCGTCCTGCTGAATCAAGCTACAGGGGCGGCGTCATTCCGGTCAACATCGGCCAAGAGCTTCATGCCCGTCTTCTCTCACTTGCCAGAAATCAGCGCGTAAGCCTGTTTATGGTGCTCCAATCAGGGCTTTCCGCGTTACTGACCCGGCTCGGTGCAGGGACCGATATTCCGATCGGCAGTCCGATAGCCGGCCGCAGTGATGACGCATTGGGAGACCTTGTGGGTATGTTCATTAATACACTCGTACTGAGAACCGATACCTCTGGCGATCCGAGCTTTTGTGAGCTCCTTGAAAGGGTCAGGGGAATGAATCTCGCAGCATATGAACATCAGGACGTGCCGTTTGAACGTCTCGTGGAAGAATTGAATCCGGTTCGTTCCCGATCAAGACATCCGCTGTTCCAAGTGATGCTCGCATTCCAAAATACGCCTGATCCTGTACTCAGTCTTCCTGATATGGAAACAAGCCTGCAAATCAGCAGTGTCGGATCGTCCAAATTTGATTTGACGCTGGAATTGGCTGAACAGCGCCATGACGACGGCACGCCTGCCGGTATTGAAGGTCTGCTGGAATTCAGTACGGACTTATTCAGAAAAGAAACGGCTGAAGCACTTGCCGGACGCCTGCTTCTTCTGCTCGAAGATGCCGCATCACATCCGGATAAACCGATCGGAAGCTTAACCATTCTTTCTGATGAAGAGCGCCGGAAGCTTTTGCCGGTTAAACGGGCAAAACAGCATATTCAGCCTCGGCAGACACTGCCTGAATTGTTTGAAATACAGGCCGCCGCAAAAGCGGATGAAACGGCGGCAGTATTTGAAAAGAGCGGACTCAGTTATAAAGAGCTGAATGAAAGAGCCAATCAGCTCGCGCACATGATGATTGCCCGCGGCGTCGGCCCGGAGCAGTTTGTCGCACTGGCGCTGCCGCGTTCTTTAGATATGATTGTCGGGCTGTTAGCCGTCCTGAAGACGGGGGCAGCGTATTTGCCGCTTGATCCTGATTATCCCGCGGACCGCATTGCTTTTATGTTACATGATGCCAAGCCTGTATTTATGCTCACCAACCGTGAAGGCGCAAGTAAGCTCTCTATCGAAAGCGGCATGCCGGCCTTCATCTTGGATGATCCGCAGAACAAGGAAACACTTCGGCAATATGCCGTCACGAACCCTGAGAATGCCGACCGTATTCGTCCGCTGTCACCGCTTCACCCGGCCTATGTCATTTACACGTCGGGATCAACAGGTGTGCCGAAAGGTGTCATCATTCCGCACAGCAATGTTATCAGGCTGTTTGAGTCGACGCGGCATTGGTATCACTTTCATTCTGATGATGTATGGACGATGTTTCACTCCTACGCTTTCGATTTCTCTGTCTGGGAAATGTGGGGGCCGTTGCTTCACGGCGGACGTCTCGTCGTCGTGCCGCATGACATCAGCAGATCGCCGAAAGCGTTTTTACATCTCCTCGTGAAAGAGCGGGTGACCGTGCTTAACCAAACGCCGTCAGCGTTTTACCAGCTGATGCATGCGGAAAAAGAACACAAAGAGCTGGGGCGTCAGCTCGCACTCAGATATATCATCTTCGGCGGCGAGGCGCTTGAGCTGAGCCGGCTTGAGGATTGGTACAGCCGCCACGCGGACAATCAGCCGGTGCTCGTGAATATGTACGGCATTACGGAAACGACGGTGCACGTCAGTTACCTTGAATTAGACAAAAACATTGCCGAACTGAGAGCAAACAGCCTCATCGGCTGCGGCATTCCTGATCTGAACGTATATGTGCTTGATGATCGGCTGGAGCCTGTGCCCCCGGGCATCACGGGCGAAATGTATGTGGCCGGAGGAGGCGTGGCACGCGGCTACTTAGGGCGGCAAAGCCTGACCGCCGAACGCTTTGTGGCTGATCCGTACGGCCCGCCGGGAACGAGAATGTACCGGACGGGGGATTTAGCCCGTCTGCGGACGGACGGTTCTCTTGATTACATGGGCAGGGCGGACCACCAGATTAAAATCCGCGGCTTCCGGATTGAATTGGGAGAAATCGAAGCGGTTCTCGTCAAACATCCGGATGTCGAGGATGCTGCCGTAGTCGTCCGTGAAGACCGGCCGGGAGATAAACGGCTGGCCGCCTACCTTGTCCGATCTGCCGGCAGCACCTTGGATACGGGGGACATGCGCCGGTTTACCGAAGAAAGCCTGCCGGATTACATGGTTCCGTCAGCTTTTGTCAAAATGAATGAACTGCCGCTGACACTGAATGGAAAGCTTGACCGAAAAGCGCTCCCTGCGCCTGACTTCCAAACGGAGGTCACCGGCCGGGGACCGAGAACGCCGCAGGAAGAAATGCTGTGTGAGCTGTTCGCAGAGGTGCTTCACCTGCCGCGTGTCGGTATTGATGACAGATTCTTTGATTTAGGCGGCCATTCTTTGCTTGCGGTTCATTTAATGAGCCGTATTCGGGAAGCGATGGGAGCCGAGCTGAGTATCGGAACATTATTTGAAGCTCCTACGGTGGCAAGCCTTGCTGAAAGACTTGAGTCAGGAACGGGCACAAGCGCGCTTGATGTTCTTCTTCCGCTCAGAACGGCAGGAGAAGAAACACCGTTGTTCTGTGTCCATCCGGCCGGCGGTCTCAGCTGGTGTTATGCCGGGCTGATGTCTTCTTTAGAGGCTGATTATCCGATATACGGCTTACAGGCGAGAGGCATCGGAAAAAAAGAACCGCTTCCGCAAAGCTTAGATGACATGGCGGCGGATTATATTGAAAAAATCCGCACCGTGCAGCCGAAAGGGCCGTACCGTCTGCTCGGCTGGTCTCTCGGAGGGAATGTCATTCAGGCCATGGCGACACAATTACAGAGCCGGGGGGAAGAGGTTTCGCTTTTGGTGATGCTTGACGCGTATCCGAATCATTTTCTGCCGATAAAAAATGCGCCTGATGACGAGGAAGCCGTTATTGCGCTGCTTGCCCTGGGAGGGTACGACCCGGACAGCCTCGGGGATCAGCCGCTTGATTTTGACACCGCGCTGACCATTCTCCGCCGTGAGGGAAGCGCATTAGCCAGTCTGGACGAGTCAGTGATGATGAATCTGAAAGACACGTACGTTAATTCTGTCGAGCTGTTAGGAACATACAAGCCGAAGCCGTTCCACGGAGATGTGCTGTTCTTCAGATCCACGATTATTCCGGAGTGGTTTGACCCGATTGAGCCGGATACTTGGAAACCGTATATTACGGGGAAAATCGAGCGGTATGACTTAGACTGCCGCCATAAAGATATGTGCCAGCCGGGCCCGCTTGCCGACATCGGCGCGATTCTGGCAGAGAAATTAAACGGACGGCGTACAGTCCGGTAGAGAAAGGAAAGAGATGATATGACAAATCCATTTGAACAGGAAGACGGCTCATACCATGTGCTCGTCAATGCTGAAGGCCAGTACTCACTGTGGCCGGCCTATCTGGATGTGCCGGACGGCTGGGAAACCCGCCTCACGAATGAAACCCGCCCCGTTTGTCTCGAATATATTGAAACAAACTGGCGTGATATGAGGCCGGAAAGCCTGAAACAGGCCGAAGCCGCTAAAATGTAATAAGAAAAGCCTGCCGTTATTTCGGCAGGCTTTTTATGCGGACATCAGCCGTTAAGCTGTGTATGATCACAAAATGTATAAGGGTGGCCTTCTTCATTCGTGCACCATGACTGAGACAGAAAAGCCAAAAAGACCGCGGCCCACTGGTCTGCAAACTGGATTAAAATACCGCCGTCGTGCCACGTTCCGTTATCCTTCTTCCAGCGTGTATCAATTGGGTTTCCCTGATTCATATGAATATTATGCATGCCGTTTGTCGGCTTGAACCCGAAAATCTTATCAGCGCCCGGCTCCGGCCCGAATTTAGAGCCGTAAATATAGACGGTGGCTTTTTCTGATTTGGCTTTTTGCATGTACGTCTCAATAAAGTCATTTAAGTCATTATCCGGACCGGTGACTTCATGCGGGAGGGGCACCATGTTCCGGGGATCAAACAATCCGCCGCGGACATAATCCAGCGCCAGCTCACGGCTGGTTTCATCAATTGGGGTATATCCATACGGAATGTTGGGCAGCAGGGTGATCGCGCTTTCGTCAAAATGATCGCGTGCCGCATACAGAACCTCTGATTCTTTTGAACTTGACATGACATTGATCGCACAGCGATAGCGCGTATCAGGCTCGCCTAGCACCTCGACTTGAAAATGCGGAGAATCATCATCTGTTTCCCTTTTCATATCTGACACAGTGCCTTTTAATACACCATAGTGCTGAACAGCCATATGAATCCTCCTTTTTCTTCCGGGATATGAATTGATATTCGAGACAGGGGGCCGTTTTTCCTTTTATGAGAAAGAAAAAAGGACAGCCCGCTGATCAGGCTGTCCTCTTCAATATCTATTAAGCTTTTGCAGCCGAACCTTGCATTGCTTTTTCAGCAGGCACGTAGTCATAGCCTAAGTCTTTGGCTACCGCTTCATACGTGACATGTCCATTAGCCGTATTTAAGCCCGCTTTAAGCGCAGGGCTGTCTGCAATGGCTTGTGCCGCGCCTTTATTGGCGATTTGAAGCGCGTAAGGAACGGTTACATTCGTTAATGCGAGCGTAGACGTACGCGGTACGGCGCCCGGCATATTGGCGACAGCGTAGTGAACGACGCCGTGTTTTTCGTAAGTTGGATTATCGTGGGTTGTAATATGATCAACGGTTTCCACAATGCCGCCCTGATCGATGGCAACATCAACAATGACGGAACCCGGTTTCATTTGTTTAACCATTTCTTCCGTAACGAGAGTCGGCGCTTTGGCTCCCGGGATGAGCACGGCGCAGATCAGAAGATCCGCTTCCGCGACGGAATCTGCAATATTTACAGGGTTTGACATCAATGTTTTAATCTGATGCCCGAAAATATCATCAAGCTGACGCAGTCGGTCTGCGTTCAAATCGATCATTGTCACATCGGCACCGAGTCCGACAGCCATTTTCGCGGCATTTGTTCCGACGCCGCCTCCTCCGATGATTGTGACTTTTCCGCGGGATACACCCGGTACGCCGGCTAATAAAATTCCTTTTCCGCCCTTTGGTTTTTCAAGAAACTGAGCCCCGATTTGAGCGGCCATTCTGCCGGCCACTTCGGACATCGGCGTAAGCAGCGGAAGGGAACGTCCGTCCGTTACCGTTTCGTACGCGATAGCTGTCACGCCTTTTTCTGTAAGCGCTTTAGCTAATTCCGGCTCTGCAGCTAAATGAAGGTAAGTGAATAAGACCAGACCTTGACGGAAATACGCATATTCTTCAGCCAGCGGTTCTTTTACCTTCATGACCATTTCCGCATCCCATACTTGCTTTCTGTCCTCCAGAATTTCCGCTCCTGCTGATACGTAATCTTCATTTGTAAAGCCGCTTCCGAGTCCCGCTCCGGATTCCACAAGAACCCGATGGCCGTTTCCGATAAGCTGTGAAACGCCTCCAGGTGTTAATGCCACTCGATTTTCATTGTTTTTGATTTCCTTTGGAACCCCGATAATCATGTCTGTTTCCCCCAATGTTTGTGTGATGCTTCAAGTGTAGCGCGATTTTTGCGAAAATTCTTTGTTTGAAACAGAAAATAAAAAAACACGGATTTGTGAAATTTCACGAACCCATGCTGCGAAGTTTGATATCAAGGTAAATCGTAAACTTTTCATTCACATTTTTTAAGTCGATTTCTGCGATCTGGCTGATTCTTTTCAGCCTGTAATTCAATGTATTGACATGGATGTTAAGCGCTTTAGCGGCAGTGTTGACGTTGCTGTCGGCATCAATAAAATGTTCGAGCGTTTTTACCATATCGGCTTGGTGCTCCCTGTCATACTGCTCAAGCTTTGAGAGGGAATAGTTCATATAGCCGCTGTGCTTGCGTTTTTCATCCAACACATCCAGGTACTGATAAATGCCGAGTTCCGAAAAGCTGAAAAGGTGTTTGGTTTCTCTCACAAACCGCTCTTTCGCTTTTAATACGGAAAGCGCTTCCTGATAGGAGCGGTAAACATAAGAAATCGATTCGTAAATACCGCCGACCGCAATCGACGCATCCTCAATTTTATATCGTTCCTTCAGCTGTTTTTGAATATGAAGGGCGAAGTGCTTTAAATCTTTAAAAGGCTGATCGGTTTTCGGCGCGGCTAATAAGATTAATTCATTTGAATCAACAGTCGCCAGCATGACATGAATCTGCTGTGTCGTTTCCTGCAAATATTGCAGCTGCTGTTCCGTCTTTTCAGTCAGCTCATCATGTAAACGGATGATCATGACGCTGAACACGGACGGCAGCGCCATCCCGAGCTTATGAAACCCTTCGGCCATTTCGGCTTCCTGATAAATATGGCCGGTCAGCATTTTCCAAAAAAACTCCTGGCCCCGCTCTTCGATTTTCGTTTTGCGGATCTGCAGGTGCAAAAGTTTGTTCCGCACCGCTTTGGCTGCCAGCTGAAGTGTCTTCAGATCCTCGTCATTGAGCTTTTTTTTGATCTCAAGCGCCCAAATAAATCCGAGAACCTGACTGTTTTTCCAGATGGAAATCGCCACGCGGTTGCTCAGGCCCACCTCGTCAATTTCTTTCACTTTGATCGGCTGGTCCGTTTTTAAAAGGGCCGGAATGGTTCCGTCTTTCCACAGTTTGTTGATGACTTTTTCCGGCACCCTCCGCCCGATAATCGTCGACGTCCGGGCCGGATCTGTACAATCGCTGTGCGTGCTGTATGCAAGCAGTTTATGATTAACGTCTTCTATTGTAATGGGGCATTGAAGAACTTCACTGATATGGTCGGCAACATCTTCAAGCCTGTCGAAACTGTACTTAAATGGATCCTTTGGATTGGTCATCTGTATCCCTACTTTTTCATAGCTTCATATCTTGATCTTACCATCTTGCTTTTCAGACTGAAAGGCATCTTTGCAGGGAAATGGACTAGGACAATAAGATCATTCGATGAAATCGAAAACAATAAGAAAATCATACTATTATATTTACAAAATGTGTAAATGTGCCGAAAAATCGAATATATCATAAGACTCATTTTGTAAAATTAAAACAGATTTGTTTGACTGTGCCGAATGGTTGTTTTTATAATAATGACGTTCAAAAAATAAGTGAATTAGCCCATATTTAGGCTGATGACACAGGAGGGTATAAGGAATATGTCTGGATTAATTCGTGTCACACCCGAAGAGCTAAGAGCGATGGCTAAGCAATATGGCGTTGAAAGTCAGGAAGTCATGAATCAGGTTGACCGCCTGAACCGCATGATTTCTGATTTGAAAGGCATGTGGGAAGGTGCTTCAAGTGAAGCATTTGCGGATCAATATGAGCAGCTGAAACCTTCATTTATTAAAATGTCTGAATTGCTGCAAGATGTGAATCATCAGCTCGATCAAACGGCAAATACGCTTGAGTCTACTGACCAAGATATCGCTAACCAAATTCGCGGATAATAAGATGAATGAAGAAACGGAGCGCCTGATTCAATCAAGAAGACGGCGCTCTTTCTATGTAAGGGTGATATGAATATGTATATCGATATTACAATAGATTTAACACATTATAACGGCAGCGTCTTCGATCTCAGATTGTCAGATTACCATTCTGTGAAAAAAGTCATTGATATTGCCCGGCAGGCTCAGCATGTATCCGTTCCGCCGCGTGAAGGCTATTGGATCAGAGTGGTCAATAAAGAAACGGTTTTTTCCGGAGAACAAAAACTATCTGACTGCGGCATTACGAACGGAGACCGCCTTGAAATTTTATGAAAGGACATGGTGGAATGACAGGTCATAACAGATCTTATTTAGAAACAGAATTAGACGCCGTCCGGGAAGAAACCGAATCAGGCTTCACGTTCACCTTCCAGCGGGAAAAAATCAAGCTTCTTGACGGGCTGGAAGCAAACGTGATTAAAGATGCTGATCCTTTTTTTCAAAAAGAGGTCTCAGTTTCAGAAGACGAAGTAACCATCACAATCAAACCTCCTTCTTCTTATCAGGCTTTCCGCTATATAAAAGGAAAAGATAAAAAAAGCAGGTGGCAATTTGCCTACCGTCTCGTCCAAGCCGTGAAACAGCATAAGCTGAAACGTCTCAATCTGATTGCCGCCCCTGAAAATATCGTGTTTGATAAAGCGCTGACGCCTTACTTTCTTCATTACGGCGTAAAGGAGAGCCTTCCGCCTTATGAGGAAGATAGAGAAAGGGTGTTAAAAGAGCTCAAAGCCTGTGCGGCGCTTGCAGCTGACGGGGCGTACACCTTCGATGAATATTTGAAGTACAAGGAGACGCTTCACTTCTCTCCTGAGGTGAAAAGCGTGCTAGAGGCGGAGACGATTGAAGAACTGGAAGAAACCATTCAAATCGCAATTGATTCCCTCGAAGAAAGGGACAAGACATACATAAAACTGCCGAAAAAGAAATGGAAAATCCAAAGATACGCCGGTCTGGCGATTGCCGTCCTCCTTGTGCCGACACTTCTTTACTCCTTATACGTTCTGTTTTTCGCCCAGCCGAAGCAAGAGGCAATTACAGAAAGCAACCGCTATTTTTTAAATCAGCAGTACAGCAAAGTCATTGACACACTCGCTAAATACGATGCGGAAAGCCTCCCGGAATCTGTGCAGTATGAGCTTGCTTCCTCTTATGTGGCAGTTGAAAATCTGAGGGAAGAGCAACGGAAAAACATCGGGAATCTGGTCACGCTGCAATCAGACCCGAAGCATTTCCTTTATTGGATTGATATCGGCAGAGGGGAAAATGAAGAAGCCATCAAAATCGGCCGCAATCTTGAGTACAACCCGTACATCTGGCTCGGACTTACAAAATATAAACAGCAATTATTAGCGGATGACAGTATGAAAGACGACGAAAAGCAGAAAGAACTGGACGCCGTGGAAAGCGAGCTTGCGAAGGCGAAAAAAGAGGCGGAGGAACAGCATAAAGAAGCGAAGGAAAACGGTGACACCGCCGAAGCTTCCGCCGGACAGGATGAAAGCAAACAAGACAAAGCGAAAGATAACAAAGAGAACGACAAGAAAGATGAGAAAAAAGATGAAAAAAAATAACAGCACACATCAAATGGCCGCAGGTAACGATCAGGCTGTCAGGAGGTTCGCCATATGAGTCTGTTATGGGTCTTTTACCGAGAGCACGTACAAAAGATTCAGCTGTCTGAACTCCCGCCGTCTCAGCCGATTACGATCGGTCCGGATATGAAAGATACAATCACGTTCGGCACACTTCCGTTACGGCAAAACGCCGCAACCCTTTATCGAAAAGAAACAGATCGTTATGATGTTTTCCTGGGAAATAACTGTGCCGGCGAATTGACAATAGGAAATGAAATGCCCTGCCGGATTGAAGAAGAGACGATGCGGCTTCTGCTCACCCCTGACCGGGAAGAATCCTCCGTCTATTTTATCGGCGGGAAGGATGAGATCGTTTTCTCATCAGAAACAGAGGAAGCGGATATATACAAAGAGCCGTCCTCCGCTCAAACAGGGGCTTTTTATCTGCGAAAGTCGGCAGGATGCTGGTCTGTCGTCCCTGATGGCCAGGACGTTTATGTGAACGGAAAGCTTGCAGAAGCTCCCGAAAGGCTCCGCACGGGAGATGAGCTGCTGTGGAATTTTCTGCGTGTGAGGCTGACGGAGGACGACCTTTTAGAAGTCGTTCATCACGAAAAGCTTCAAACCGGTTTAACCAAAACGGTAAAACCAAGCACCGAAATGAAAAAGAAATACCCGCAATATCGAAGAACGCCGCGCATGGTCTACGATCTTCCAGAAGACCGCGTTTCATTCAGCTTTCCCTCGCAGGAAAGCGAACAGAATAACCGGGGGCTGTGGCTCGTCATTCTGCCTCCTTTGGTCATGCTGATTGTAATGGGGGTTGTCGCCATTATACAGCCGAGGGGCATATTCATCCTTGTCTCTTTGGCGATGTTTATGATGACTCTCATTACGTCCACCGTGCAGTATTTCCGTGAAAAAAACCAGCGGAAAAAACGGGAGGAAAAACGGGAGCGTGTGTACAAGCAGTATTTGGAAAGCAAACGGGAAGAGCTTCAGACGCTGTCGGAAAAACAGCTGCAAGTGCTGACGCACCATTTTCCCCCGTTTGAAAAAATGAAATATTTAACTTCTGAAATCAGCGGCCGCATTTGGGAGAAATCGCTGGAAAGCAGGGATTTTCTGATGCTTCGGCTTGGAACGGGCACGGTCCCGGCAAGCTACGAGATTTCAATGAGCGGCGGAGACCTGGCGAACCGTGATGTGGATGACTTGATGGAGCAGTCGCAGCACATGCAGCGTGTGTATAAAGATATCCGCCATGCGCCCGTGACCGTTGATTTATAAGAAGGGCCGATGGGGCTTGTCGGGAAACCCCAGATCGTCAAAAATGAAATTCACCAGCTGATCGGCCAGCTCGCGTTCTTCAACAGCTACCATGACCTGCGATTTGTCTTTATCTTTCATGAGGACGAATATAAGGAATGGGAATGGATGAAGTGGCTGCCGCAATTTCAGCTGCCTCATATGTATGCGAAAGGATTTATTTACAATGAACAGACCCGCGATCAATTGTTATCGTCCATTTACGAGCTGCTGCATGAGCGGGATTTGGAAGAAGATAAAGAAAAGAAGATCTTCCAGCCGCATTTTGTCTTTGTCATCACAAATCAGCAGCTGATCGCAGAGCACGTCATTTTAGAATATATCGAAGGCCGGCATGAGCATCTCGGCATCTCGGCAATCATCGCCGCGGAAACGAAGGAAAGCCTGGCGGAAAACATTCACACCCTCGTCCGCTACATTAATGAAGATGAGGGAGACATTCTCATTCAGCAGAAAAAAGCGGTACAGATCCCGTTTAAGCTGGACAGGCACGAACGGACAAACAACGAGCGGTTTTCCCGGACGCTTCGGACATTGCACCATCAGGTCGGAATGACGAATTCCATTCCTGAAACGGTCTCATTTCTGGAGCTGTTTCATGCGAAGGAAGTAAAAGAAATCGGCATCAGGCAGAAGTGGGAGACAAGTGAGTCTGCAAAATCGCTGGCTGTTCCGATCGGCTATAAAGGAAAAGACGACATCGTCTATTTAAACCTGCATGAAAAAGCGCACGGGCCGCACGGATTGCTGGCGGGAACAACCGGCTCCGGGAAAAGTGAATTTCTGCAAACGTACATCCTGTCATTGGCCGTTCATTTCCACCCGCATGAAGCGGCGTTTTTGCTGATTGACTATAAGGGCGGAGGAATGGCCCAGCCGTTCCGCAAGATGCCGCACCTTCTCGGAACCATCACGAATATTGAAGGAAGCAGAAACTTCAGTATCAGGGCGCTTGCATCCATTAAAAGCGAGCTGAAAAAACGGCAGCGGCTGTTTGATCAATATCGCGTCAATCACATCAATGACTATACAAAGCTGTATAAACAGGGAGAAACGGATATTCCGATGCCGCACCTGTTTTTGATTTCAGATGAATTCGCCGAGTTGAAAAGCGAAGAGCCTGACTTTATCAGGGAGCTTGTCAGCGCGGCCCGCATCGGACGGAGCCTTGGTGTGCATTTAATTCTCGCCACGCAAAAGCCGGGCGGCATCATTGACGACCAAATATGGAGCAACTCACGCTTTAAGGTCGCGCTGAAAGTGCAGGATGCAAGTGACAGTAAAGAAATCCTGAAAAACAGTGATGCGGCAAATATTACGGTCACCGGACGCGGCTACTTGCAAGTCGGAAATAACGAAGTGTATGAGCAGTTCCAATCTGCCTGGAGCGGCGCGCCTTACATGGAAGATGTATACGGCACCGAGGATGACATTGCCATCGTTACCGATACCGGCTTAATTCCGCTGTCTGAGGTGGACGCGGATGATGCGGCGAAAAAAGACGCCCCGGCAGAAATAGAAGCCGTAGTCGAAGAAATCGAGCGGATTCAAAATGAAATGGGCATTGAAAAGCTGCCGAGCCCGTGGCTTCCGCCGCTTGCCGAACGTATCCCGCGCACGCTTTACCCTGCGCAGGAAAAAGACCGCTTCTTCATCGCCTGCGTGGATGAGCCTGATCAGCAAAGACAGGCGCCTCTCGCTTATACGATGATGGATGACGGCAACATCGGCATTTTCGGCTCATCCGGCTACGGCAAGTCAGTGGCTGCCATCACCTTCCTGATGAACTTCGCGGAAGGATACACGCCGGAAGAGCTTCATATGTACATCTTTGACTTCGGAAACGGCACGCTTCTGCCATTGGCAAAGCTTCCGCACACCGCAGACTATTTCTTAATGGATCAAATGAGAAAGATCGAAAAATTCATGATCCGCATCAAGGAAGAAATCGAGCGGCGGAAACGGCTGTTCAGAGAAAAAGAAGTCAGCCATATCAAAATGTACAATTCGCTCAGTGAAGAAGAGCTGCCGTTTATATTTATCACAATTGACAATTTCGACATCGTAAAAGATGAAATGCATGAATTGGAAAGCGAATTTATCCAGATTTCACGCGACGGGCAAAGCTTAGGCATTTACTTCCTGCTGACCGCAACGAGGGTAAACGCCGTCCGCCAGTCGCTGTTAAACAACATAAAAACGAAAGTCGTCCATTATTTAATGGATCAGTCAGAAGGATACTCCATTTACGGGCGTCCGCCGTTCAGTCTCGAACCGATCCCGGGCCGCGTCATGATCCAAAAAGAAGAACTGTATTTCGCGCAAATGTTTCTTCCGGCTGAAGCGGAAAATGACCTCGAGATGTTCCAGGCGCTGAAAGCCGATGTCAAAGCATTAGCTGAACGCCACGCCGGAACAGCCGGCCCAGACCCGATTCCGATGCTTCCGGATAGGCTGACGGCCGGCGAATTTTCACTCCGTCTCGGCCCGGAACAAGAACCGTTCCGCATTCCTGTCGGGCTTCATGAGGAAAAGGTCAGCCCTGTGTACTTTGATCTGGGCAAAAATAAACATTGTCTTATTTTGGGCCAGACACAGCGTGGAAAAACAAACATCCTGAAAGTGATGCTGAATCACCTGCTGCGTGAAGGTACGGAACGGGTCGGGCTGTTTGACTCGATTGACCGCGGACTGTCGCAGTATGCGCAGGAAACAAAGGTCAGCTATCTGGACACAAAAGAAGACGTCCGGCAGTGGATCGAAACGGCAGAAGCCATTTTCACGGAGCGCGAAGCTCAGTATGCGCAGGCCGTCAAAAATGGCGATGTGCACAAACTCAGTTTCTCTCCGGTCGTGTTAATGGCCGACGGCATTACAAGATTCCAGCAGACGATCGACACCGCCATTCAGGACAAACTGGCGATGTTTATGAAATCTTACGCGCATGTGGGCTTCAGTTTTATTCCGGCGGGCAATCACAGCGAATTCTCAAAAGGCTATGATTCCTTAACGACGGAAATGAAACAGATCCGCCACGCGATGCTGCTTGTGAAAAAATCCGAACAAAATGTCATTCCGCTGCCTTACCAAAGGCAGGAACCGGACATTCAGCCGGGCTTCGGCTATTTGGTTGAAAACGGGAAGGAGCAAAAAATCCAAATACCTTTATGTTCAGCGGAAAGGGAGGCCGTCAGATGACTGAACAACGAAAAAGCCTGATCAAATTAATAGCCGCGGTCGTCATCATTCTGCTGCTGCCGGTGCTGTTTTTCCGGTTTATCGGCGATGACCCGGGAAAACAAAAAATCAACGCCACCCGCCAAATCGCAGTCGTGAATGAAGACATGGGCTTACAAACAGATGAAAATGAGGAAGAGGAATCCGTCCATTTCGGCAAAGAAGTAGCGGCCGCTCTCGGCGGCCGTCCGGATTATTCATGGACGGTTGTCAACAGGAGCGCGGCTGAAAACGGCCTGGCGGCTAAGAAGTATGACGCCGTCGTTTACATTCCATCCGATTTTTCAAAAGATATCTTAAGCTATGACAAGGAGCGTCCGCAAAAAGCCACGCTGACATTCAATATTCAAAGCAACCTGAACGCCGTCAACAAAGAAAAAGTGCAGCGTGAGCTAGAAGACGCCCAAAAATCAATGAATAAAAAAATGTCGGCATTATATTGGAATTTCGTCTCACAAAAAGTGAACAATGTCCGAGGCGATTTTGACAAGATCGTCAATAAAGAATCAGAATTTCAAAACGTTATGTACAATTTTTACAAGCCGAGCTCCAATGACTTGGCAGGTGAAATCAAACGGCAAAAAGACCTGATTGACGAACTGAAAAAATCAATGAATGAAGCGCAGGGCGCGGCAAAAGAAAAATTGACCTCGGCAGATGAAGCCAAAACCACGCTCAAAGACTTTGCCGATACGGTCGAGCGCTATAAACAATATCAAGAAAATCAGAAAAAACTGCTGATGGCCGCGCAGGAACAAAATCAAAAGCAAATCACAACCGGATTGAATGCCATTAAAGCACAGCAGGCCGCCAACCAGTTCAGCACGATGATGAGCGGGCTGTCTTCAGGCATAAACCAGGCGCAGACACAGCTTGCCCAGACGGGATCGGCTCTTTTTGCCGCCCAACAGGTGAGAGAAGCGCAGGTTCCTGATCAGGAACGCGGGATGGCGAATATTCAATCCAATTTACTGGACAATTATTTGACTCAATATAAAGCTCAAGCAAGATTTGAAACACTGAACAGCATCCAAACCCTTATGAAAAGGGATCGGCAGGCATTAACCGTTCCGGAAAAGGACCCGGGGGATGACGGCTCGGATGAACCGAAAGAAGAAGAAAAACCGGAAGAAGAAAAACCCGGCGATCTGAAAATTGACCTTGACGATCAGCGTGACGAGTTAAAACGCATCTCCGCTGAAATCAATCACATTTCTGACGGATTAAAAGAACCGGAAAAAGAAAAACCGGAACCCGAAAACCCGGGCCAAGGCGATGACGGTGAAAACTCCGGCGATACCGATCCGAATAACGGAACGAATCCCGGAGAAGACGGAAAAACGGAAGACGGCACAAAAGAAGAGCAGCCTGCTTCTGATAACACAGGCGATCAGGAGCCAAAAACCGTCCAGACCGCGACAGCCGCTAAAAACGTCACTCCGCCTGCTGATGAGCCGGCGGACGATCCGAACGATTCTGAAGGGGACGGAGGCACAGACATATCTGAGGCGAAAGAAAGGCTGAACCAAGCCGCAGAGCGCATTCAGCAAATTGAAAAAGAGCTGGAAGAAAAACAGCAGACTCATAATGAAGAACTGAAAAAACGTCTCGATGCTCTTGATGAAGAAATCCAAGGCCTTAAAGACCAGATTGATGACGTCAAAAAACGCGCAAAGAAAAAGCTGGAAGAATTGGAAGAAAAGAGAAAACAAGACTTCAATACCATTTACAGAATGATTGTAAGAACAGAACATTTTGAACTACCCGTCATTGGATGGCGGCCGCAAATCTGCTCTTGAACAGATATTTACCGCTGTCATCAATACAAAAGAAATATCCGATTTAATGAGTTACTATAATGATTTATCCCTGTATGAGGCGACACTCTATCACTCTCTTGACGCGGGCTCGCTGCCTGATGTGAAAAACAGGGTGCTGAAAGCCCAGCAAGGCGAAGTTCAAACCGTTCTCGCCATCAAACCGGTGGAAACGGCAAGCTGGGAAAACCTGAAAAACAACAAGATGCAGACAGATGAAGACATCAGCAATTTCATTAAAGGCATGACCGAATTCTCGGATAACTACAGCTCGTATATCAGAGATGAACAAGCCGGAGTGCTCGATGAGCTCGCCAGCATTTCAGACAGCGCGGCGAAAGCATCCGATCAGCTGGCTGAAGGCGCTGTGCAGGAAGCGGCCGCGTTCAGCGGAGACGGATTAACCGGAACGATGGCGCTCGGCGCTCAGGATACCGTCGGCCGCGAAGTCCTGCAAATGTCTGACACGATGGGCCATCTGTCAGAACGCCAGTCCGGCATCATCAGCTATACCGACAATATGCAGCAAAGCGTAAATGACGTCCAGCAAAAAGCTGACACCCTGAACAGTAACTGGGGCAAAAACGTCGATTCGACGAAATTGATCAGAAATGACGTGTACGGCATTTTAGGGAACGCGCTCGTTGACGGACAGGAAAACGGCTACGTTTATGATTATCTCGCCAACCCGCTTAAAATCAGCGGAGAGGTGCCGGAAGACCGGGTTCAGAATGTTCCGCCGGTCGTCATTTTGGTGATCGTCCTGATCAGCAGTCTTCTGATCGGCTATTTCAGCTCGTATTATCAGCAGGCGCCGCTTCTTGTCAAAGGCGCGCTCTTTGGGATTTTAAACATTATGGTCGGATTGATGATCAGTCTGTTCGGTCTGAATATCTACTCGCTTCCGGACGATCAGACGATTAAATGGTCAGTCTTTACGATTCTCTTGCTTGCGGCGAGTTCAGCTTTTATCCGGGCAGCCTTTGTCTTCAGCTCGATTACCGGATGGATCGCATCATCAGCGCTCATTCTCTTTTATGTGGCGCCTTTGATCGACCTGATTATGCCGAACTTCACCTTTGACAGTCCGGTTTCGAAAGTCTATATCGATATTCAATACGGAACGGGCCATCTGTTTGCGATGGGGGTAACGGTTCTTGCGATCATTACGCTGATTGCGGCGGCGCTTCCGCTCGTCATTCGGCTGTTTGCGGAAAAAACGGAGGAAAGTGATCAGTCTTATGAGGCGTAACACGTTCATGGAAAAAGGATTGCTGCTGTTTGCTCTCTCCTTTTTCCTTTTCCTTCCCCAAGCCGCAGCCGCGAATGAGGAAAATACTGATGTCAAGCCGAATGAATATGAAAAGAAAGACATTGAAATTCGTACGGATTACCTGCACGACGATGCCTACTCTGAGGAAAAAACGGCGCTTCCGAAAGAACAGAAGGATATCACGTTTGATCAGCCGGCCGAAAACCCGGATGACAAACTGATATCAAATTTGTTTACATCGTCAGACACGGAGCCGAATACGATCAAAGCGCAATCGAAAAAACTGGGTATCACATTTGCCGAGCCGGCGGTGAGGCGTACCTCGGCAGATATGGAAACGGAAGAGAAAAAGACTTCTTTTCTGCTGCCTGTCATTTATGCCGTCTTGATCCTCCTTGGGATTGCGGCCATGATCTATCTGATCCCGAAAGTCACGGCGCAGGAAAAGGCAAAGCGGTAAACGAATCGCTTGTGTTTGCGGGAAGACAGCCCGTAAAATAAGAAAAAAAGGAGGAGTTTCATGCAGTTTTTTCTTATAACAGGCGCGTCAAAAGGCTTGGGCCGGGCACTTACGGAACAGGCGCTTCAAGAAGGAGCCGAAGTCGCCGCGCTTTCAAGAACGATAAGCGGGGAAAAGCGCGAGGGACTGACAGAATACAGTGTTGATCTAACCGACCTGGCAGATACCGGGCGGCAGATGAAGGCGATTCTTGATCAAGCAGAGGAGAAGGGGTACTCCGCCGTCACACTGATCAACAATGCCGGAATGGTGGAACCGATCAAGCGGGCGAAAGAGGCTTCCGCCGAAGAATTGAACCGTCATTACACCCTTAATCTGACGGCGCCCGTTTTGCTCAGCCAAATGTTCACAAAGCGTTTCGAAGCGTTCAGCGGCAGCAAAACAATTGTCAACATCACATCGGGCGCGGCGAAAAATCCTTATAAAGGCTGGAGCGCGTATTGCAGCTCAAAAGCGGGGCTTGAGATGTTTACGAGAACATTCGGGTTTGAACAGGAAGATGAAGAGCTGCCGGTCCGCATGATATCATTCTCGCCGGGAGTGATGGATACAGACATGCAGGCTGTCATCCGTTCTTCGTCAAAAGAAGATTTTCATGACATCGAACGGTTCCGCAATCTGAAAGAAACGAAAAACCTCAGAAGTCCTGAATACATCGCCGGCGTCATTCACTCACTGATCGCGGGCGAGCCGGAAAACGGACGGATATACGATATCAAAGAATTTTTGTAGAGCAGCGTTCACGCTGCTCTTTTTTGTTTGTACAATCACTTCGGAGTCCGGCGGCATATGATGAATGAAACAACGTATAAGGGGTATAAGAAATGTATCAGATGAATTGAGTTTCTTCTCGATTTATGTTAGGATTCTAAAAATATAAATAAGGAGGGGTTTCCATGAGAAATGTAACGTTAATGGATGTCTTCACCCATCCAATCGCACAAAAGTATTTACAGCGTTCCGGTGTCGCCCATGCGATCGCCTGCGCGTTTCATGCATACCGTCTTGCCGTAAAAGCAGGTGTCAGCCCGGATCTGGCGGCGAAAGCGGCTTTACTGCATGACGTCGGCCATTATGAATGGTACACAGACGGCAAATGGGATTATGAAAAGTACAGAAGAAACGATATCCATGCCATTAAAGGCGCGGAACGGGCGCATAAGCTGCTCATCCGGCTCGGTGAAGAACCGAAAGCGGCGAAGGACATTGCGCTGGCGATTCTGCTTCACACCGATTCCTATCTGCCTGAAGGCGAACTGGACAAGAATACGCTCCAGCAAATCGTGAAACAAGCGGATGAACTCGATGAAGAACCCGGCGGACATCACCATTACCGCCAAATGGATCACACGGCCGCGCTCAAACAAATCCAAAAGCTTGATCAGTTAATTGACCAAGCCCAATATCCCATAAGAAGCTCAGTCTAGGCCACTCATGCGGCCTTTTCCGCTTACATAACTCCGCATGCTCACTAACACCTTTTCCGCTCCGATAGACGTACTGTGTCAAAGCCTTTGTCCGCTGCATATGCTGAAGGAAAACATAGTAAAGGGGATCAGCGAAAATGGCCCAACAAGGAGGCCCGCAAATCGTCTCGTTAGTGGACCCTTACGTTTATCAGACCATCCATAAGCTTATCGGCTCAAGGTTTATTATTCAAACCGTCAGACGCATTATCAGAGGACGGCTGATTGATGCCGCTCCGGATCACATCGCCATTGAAGAAACGCATGACCGTGTATTTTATATCAGAAACCGCCATGTGGTTTCCGTCATGCCTGATTATACCGAACGCGTGTAACAGCCCGAATAAGGCGCAAACCGGAGGCGGCCCTATAGAACCCCGGTGCGTTTTCTTTTTGAGATACATAGATGCACGGCGGCTTTTTTTGGTACAATCACAGTACAAGTTCACATAACAATAGGAGGAAACCGCTTGTTGAAATCAAAGGTCCATTTTTGGACGCTGCAAATTTTGCTCGTTTTGCTCATTATTTACGTATCAACGAAAGTCTCGTTTATTTTTCAGCCGTTTTTCGGTTTTATCACCACTCTGTTTTTCCCGATTTTGATCTCGGGCATTTTGTTTTTCATTTTTAATCCGATCGTGCGCCTGCTTGAGAAAAAAATCCCCCGGACATTGGCGATCCTGCTCATTTATCTCGTTTTCATCGGCCTGATTGCCTTTATGTTCACCGCCATCGGACCGATTGTGGCTTCCCAGGTCACGGGGCTGATTAACAATTTCCCTGATTACATTCATCAGATTCAAGTCTTGACGGCGCAATTATCCCATTCCAAATGGTTTACGTGGATGATGACGCAGGATTATGTGTCGATAGAAAAAATCCAGCAGTCTCTGACGGGATTTTTACAAAGCCTTCCGCAAAATATTACGGCAAGCCTGTCGGCCGTGTTCGGCGTCGTTACGAATATCACGCTTGTCGTGATCACCGTTCCGTTCATTTTGTTTTATATGCTGAAGGACGGCCGGCGGTTTCCGCTCTTGGCAGTCAAAATCCTGCCTTCTTCCTACCGGGCGGAAGGCAGGAAAATATTTAACGACTTATATGTCACATTGGCCGCCTATTTCCAAGGCCAGCTGCTGATTTGTCTCTTTGTCGGAACGGCATGCTTTATCGGATATTGGATCATCGGCCTGCAGTATGCGTTAATTCTCGGGATGGTGATCGCCGTCACCAATATCATTCCGTACCTGGGGCCGTTTCTCGGGGCGGCGCCCGCGGTGATTATCGCGTTTATGGATTCGCCGGCTAAGGCGCTGTTTGCCGTTATTGTTGTCGTTGTCGTCCAGCAGCTTGACGGGAACCTGCTTTCTCCGCTTGTCATCGGGAAACGGCTGAATACCCACCCGCTCACCATTATTCTTCTGCTTATCGGAGCGGGCAGTTTCGGCGGCATTCTCGCAATGATTCTGGCCGTGCCGGTTTACGCGGTTTTAAAAGCTTTCGTCTTAAATATCGTCCGGCTTATCAAACTTCGTCAGCGGTCAAAGCTCGAAGACAGCCGCAAGCCGAAATAAAAACGGGCACAACTCCCGATGCAGCGCATAAAATGCTGTAAAGAAAAGCGGAGGTGTGGGTATGCCTGCAATTGTGGGACCGATTTATATTATGAGTTTAGCCGGAGACGCTGCGGCGAGCTTCGGTGACGTGTTTGCCATTTCTCCCAAAGCCGTTGACCACTCAGGCGCGGGGGCAGGGGCGTTTCATTCCGGAGATTTTATCAAAGTCACTAATAAATTCAGCAAAACGCGCTTTGAAGACATCGATGTGTTTGACGAACCTGATTGGTTCAACGCGTGACAGCCTCCTTTTAGGAGGCTGTCGCTTTTTTGTAGTATAATAGAATCAGTCTTTATAAAAGGGGAATTTTTATGAAAATCAGAAAAGCGAATATTACCGTGCAGTCCGGAATGATCGGTGATGTATATCTGCATGAAAATAAAAAAGAACAGCATACCCTTGTAGCCGTTCCGGAACTTGAGTGGAGCACGATCATTTCCTATGAGGAAGAGAAAAAGGCGCTGGCGCAGCGGCTTTTACAATCATTCAGCAAGCTGATTGAAGAAGAGCCCGCCGGAGAGCTCGCCGGCAAGATCTCCCATTGGGTGGCTGAAATGTAACGAAGCGGTTTACCGCGTCCCGTCCGGGGCGATAATTGTAAAACAAGCTGAGGAGGGACAGGCCGATGAGCGACAAAACGGTTGACCTTTATTTACAGCAGGGGATGTACGGCCCTCTGCAGACGAAACCGGATGAACGCCATTTATTTTTAGGCTCGCTGCGTGAAAGAGTCATCATTGCCCTGACGAAGGGGCAGGTGCTGCAAAAGCAGCCGTATGAAGAAGTGAAACAGGCGCTGAAAAGCCGAAAAGACGCGGTGCTCTATATAAACGGAAGGCTCCCGTATCATGCTTATTCACCATATATGAAGCTTGCCGCACTTGCCGGTGTCCGAAGCTCCGTCATATCGGATCTTCAATTCGAAACGCCGCTCGGCCTGGTTTTTGCCGCCGATTATGCCGTGAACCTTGACGGCATTTACGTACAGGATGACATTTTTCAGCGCTCACTCCTGAAATCTTAAAAGGGCAAAACACCGTTTGTCATTTTACAATGCCAATTCACTTACAAGTGGAGATAGGATATAATGGTTTTCATATGAATGGCGGGGAGGCCGGCTATGAAAAAAGCATTTATATGCATTGATTATACGAATGATTTTGCAGCAGAGAACGGGGCATTAACCTGCGGAGAACCCGCGAGACAGATTGAAGATACGATTGTCAGTTTGACGCAAGCATTTATAGAAAACGGTGATTACGTTGTCTTTGCGGTAGATTCGCATGATGCAGACGATGATTTTCATCCCGAGACACGCCTGTTTCCTCCGCATAATATCAACGGCACGGAGGGCAAAGAGCTGTACGGAAGGCTATCGCCTCTTTATGAGAAACATAAACACGCAAAAAACGTAAATTATATGGAAAAAACGAGATATTCTGCTTTTGCGGGAACGGATTTAGAGCTGAAACTGCGGGAACGGCAGATCACTGAGCTGCATCTTGCGGGCCTGTGCACGGACATCTGCGTTCTTCACACGGCGGTTGACGCCTACAACAAGGGCTTTCAGATCGTCATTCATCAAAACGCTGTGGCCAGCTTTAATCCGGAAGGGCATGAATGGGCCCTGTCCCATTTTAAGAACAGCATCGGAGCGCAAGTGGCAGAGTAAGGAAGGGGAAAACAATTTTGGTGGAGCATGGTTTTAAAGACGACAGTTTGTCTTTACATACAGATCTTTATCAAATTAATATGGCCGAAACGTACTGGAGAGACGGCATTCATGAGAAAAAAGCGATTTTTGAGCTTTTTTTCAGAAAGCTTCCCTTTGAAAACGGCTATGCGGTATTTGCGGGCTTAGAAAAAGCAATCGAATACTTGGAGAACTTCAAATTTACCGACAGCGATCTGAATTATTTAAAAACGGAATTGCACTATGCTGATGATTTCATTGAGTATTTACGGGATCTTTCTTTTACCGGATCTCTTTACAGCATGAAAGAAGGCGAGCTCGTTTTTAACAACGAACCGATTATGCGGGTCGAAGCGCCCCTGATCGAAGCCCAGCTGATTGAGACGGCTCTGCTTAACATTGTGAATTACCAAACATTAATCGCCACGAAAGCGGCCCGCATTAAAGGCGTTGTCGGTGACGAAGACGCCCTCGAATTCGGAACGCGGCGCGCCCATGAAATGGATGCGGCTATGTGGGGAGCGAGAGCGGCTCTGATCGGCGGCTTCAGCGCAACGAGTAATGTAAGAGCCGGAAAGCGTTTTAATATACCGGTATCCGGCACGCACGCTCATGCGCTCGTACAAGCGTACCGCGATGAATATACGGCATTTAAGAAATATGCGGAGACCCACAAAGACTGCGTGTTTCTCGTAGATACGTACGATACGATCCGTTCAGGCATGCCGAATGCGATTAAAGTCGCAAAGGAATTCGGCGACCGGATCAACTTCATCGGCATCCGCCTGGACAGCGGGGACTTGGCGTACCTGTCAAAAAAAGCGCGTGAAATGCTTGATGAAGCGGGTTTCACAGACGCAAAGGTCATTGCTTCAAGCGATCTTGACGAGCACACGATATTAAATCTGAAATCCCAAGGAGCGAAAATCGATACGTGGGGCATCGGCACGAAGCTGATTACCGCATACGATCAGCCGGCCCTCGGCGCGGTTTACAAGCTTGTCGCCATTGAAGAGGACGGCAAACTGACTGACACCATTAAAATTTCGTCAAACCCTGAAAAAGTGACAACGCCGGGAAGAAAGAGAGTATACCGGATTATCAACAAGCTGAATCACCACTCGGAAGGTGATTATATCGCGCTTTATGACGAGCGGGTAAATGATCAGAAACGCTTAAAAATGTTCCATCCCGTCCACACGTTCGTCAGCAAATTCGTCACTGACTTCTATGCGAAAGACTTGCATGAGCCGATCTTTGAAAACGGCGTTTTATGCTATGATAATCCCGAAATTACCGACATCCAGCAATACGTGCAGGATAACCTCAAACTTCTGTGGGAGGAATACAAACGGATCAGCAAGCCGGAAGAATATCCGGTCGATTTAAGCGAAGACTGCTGGAGCAACAAGATGCAGCGGATTCATGAAATCAAAAGCGAGCTGAAACGGGAACTTGAATAGAAGACAAAGCGGCCTTTCCTTTCTCTGGAAAGGCCTTTTTGTTGTGAAAATATTTTTCACATTTAGACAAATTTCGTCAAATTATTTGATATACTTATGTTCGAAGGCCGCATCTAAGGGGGTAAATGAATGAAGGTGTTTGTTGCGAGACAGCCTATCTTCAACAGAAACGAACAGGTTGTTGCTTATGAACTTCTTTACCGGGAGAGCGAAGAGAACCGTTATTCGGCCGCTGACGGAGATAAAGCTACGACGGATCTCATTATTAACAGCTTTATCAACATCGGAATCGAAAAGCTGACTGAGGGGAAACGCTGCTTTGTGAATTTTACAGAAAGCCTGATGTTTTCAGATCTCCCTACCTCCTTTGATCCTGACCAGCTTATTATCGAAATTCTTGAGGACATACCGATCACTCCGGCACTCATCTCAAGATGCAGACAGCTGAAGAAATTAGGATATACATTAGCACTTGATGATTTTTACGCCATCAATCCGGAAAATGAAGAGTTAGTGGAACAGCTGATGAAATATATTGATATTTTAAAAATCGACTTTTTGCAATCCTCGCGTCTGGAGCGCAAAAAAATCATTCAGACGTACAGCTGTAAAAGTCTGATTTATTTAGCGGAGAAAGTGGAGACGAGAAAAGATTATAAACAGGCGGCCATAGACGGCTTTCACCTGTTTCAAGGATATTTTTTCAGTGAACCGCGTGTCATCAGCGGAAATGATCTGACGTTTCATTTTCATTCTTACTACCAGCTTTTAAGCGAATTAAACAATGACCAGCCCAATATACAGCGCGTGACGGAATACATAGAGCGGGACGTCAGCTTATCGTATCAGATTCTGCGTTTTTTAAACGGATCGCAAACAAGGCTGAAAAAAAAGATAGACAGCATCCAGCAGGCCATCATGATGCTCGGGCTGAATGAGATTAAGCGCTTGATTTACATTCTTTCATTCAGAGATTTAACGGCGAAAAGCCACTCAAGCCAAAAAGAAATCATTAAGATTTCCTTAATCAGGGCCAAACTGTGCGAACTGCTGGCGAAAAGAACCGGAAGGCCCCAGCCCTCTTCTTACATGCTGATCGGCATGTTTTCGCTCATCGATACGCTTCTCCACAGGGAGCTGGAGGATATCATCAAAGAACTGCCTTTAATCGATGAAGTCGGACAGGCGCTGCTCGGTTATGAAAACGATTATTATAAGATGCTCGCGCTCGTCAAAGCCATTGAATGCAACAACTGGGACTGTGACGAGTGGGGAAAAGAACTGAACAAAGAAGAAGCGTATGAATGTTACCTACAGGCGATCGAATGGTGCCGGCAGCTGATCGTGGATTGAGCCGCTTTAAGCCGACCACCTGAGGGCGATGATAAATCGGCTTTGCTCTCTGACCAGACTGACACGGATGCCGTCGGGATTATACGTCACGTCAAAGTCATTTTTGATGCCGGTCTGCTTAATGAGCCGCTTGACCGCTGCGGTGTCAGATGATTGCGCTGCGGTGAGGATGCGGCGCGCAAGCTCTTTTGACGCCGACAGCCGCGCAAGGAGCAGGCGCGCATCCTCCAGCATGCCCGCAGCTTCTTTTGCGGACGCTGTCAAAATATCTGCGTGAACCGGAGGACTGGGTGCAGGATTCCGGTATGGCGCGGCGAAAACAGGGAAGCATGGATACACATAATGCATACGGCGGCCTCCTTCCTGAGAAAACATTCGTTATACATGAGTATAGGCGGCGTGATAACGAGTTATGACATGCAAAAGGCCACAATGCGGGGGTTGCGGTCTTTTCGGTGTTTGTCGGTGGTTATGCGACGTTGTTCGCCCATTCTGTTTTGGAATTGCGACGGCAGGGACTATAGTCCTTGCCGGTTTGTCGGAAAACCGTTAAAAAAACAGCAGAACCGCCAGATTGGTCTGCTTCATCCTAAACGTCTGCCTTTCTGGTAGTTATATAGTCCTGTTCGCTAAATGCTCCGTTCGGGACTATGGGATTACCCCGGTTTGCGGTGTCACGCAGATACTTTTACACATACTTTTCGGTGAAAAATCCCGCAAAAACGTTTACACTATTAGTAACAGATCAAATACCTAGGACTCGTTCACCATACACAATTCATTGATCTTTCAAAAAAAGGAGTGTGGAAACGGTGGAAAACAAATTAGAAGAAGTAAAGCAATTATTATTCCGACTTGAAAATGATATCAGAGAAACAACCGACTCATTACGAAACATTAACAAAAGCATTGATCAGCTCGATAAATTCTCATATGCAATGAAAATTTCTTAAAAAGACTTGGAAACAAGTCTTTTTTTTGTGCATTTTTTATCCATTTCGTGGATAAAGTATTATACGATTGTTAAAAAACGAAAAACCTGCTGTCTTTCATCACCTGCATTTAGTAAAATAGAATGGGAGGGTGAAGACAATTATTGAGCAAATGTGTTTAGATGCCGAAACGATTAAAGAGAAGATGAAGGAAATTGTAAATGATAATCTTTACAATTCAGATTTGATCAGTCTGCTGTGCTCTTTCATTGAAACAAAAGAATCCTTCTTTTTTGGAAACCTGGCATATCAGCATTACATAGCATTTAACGGAGCAAATTTCAAAGAAATAGAGCTACTGGCTGTTGGAATTGAATTGTTGATTTTATCATTTGATATCTTGGATGACCATGAAGATGAGGATAATGACAGTGCTCTTTGGATGAAAATTGACCGCTCAGTTTCGCTAAATGCATCAACATCTCTCTATACAATTAGTCTCCATCTCATTAATTCGCTTTGTACAGTTTCCGAATTTTCTCAGTTAGCCTTAAAATATGCATTAGAAGCAATGCAGGGGCAGCATGATGACTTAAGGAATGTGGCCGAGACTGAAGAAGAGTGCCTCGAAATGATAAAACATAAATCAGGTTCACTTACTGCGATGCCATGTGTACTGGGAACAATGCTTGCATCCGGGGAATATAACGAGACTGTTGAGAATTATTCTTACTTGTTAGGAATTGTGAAACAAATAGAGAATGATTATTATGGGTTATTTAATAAAGAACGCAGTGATATTAACAAAAAAAGAAATAACTTAGTTTTATTATACTTAAAACGAAAATTTAATCCGATGTCAGTATTAATTCTTAAAATAATGAATTCAAACCAGGAATATCAATTATTGCTTTCAGATAAAGACGCGTTCAAACAAAAGCTTTGGGATGCTGGGGTGATTCAATATATTTCTATCATGATTAAATTATATGAAGATAAAATAATGAATGAATTAAACAAAATAAATATTGAAATTGAGTTATTGCATTACAAATCATTGAATGAGGGCACAGTATAATGAATCAAGACATCGTAAATTATTTAATGAAAAACCCAGAAGTACTAGAGAAATTAAAAAAAGAAGAAGTTAGTTTACTTAGTATCCCAAATTCACTTATCCCAACTATTCTTGAGATTTTTGATAATAATGTAAAAATAAGAAGAAATGACCCAGCTTGGTTTACTTAAAAAACAAGAGAGTTGTGGTTCCTTGAGACAATTGCTGAAATGTTTTACGGTTGCTTTATTATTGTTCGGAATTTTTTATTTTACTTTTATAATTTATTATACTCAGAATGGAATATTAATAGGAACAAAAGTAGTTCAGTCTTCTAACCAAGAATTAAAAGTTGTGGATATTTCAAAATCTTCTTATGGAAGAATAATGGGTCTAAAAATTGGGGACAGAATTACTGAAATAAATGGCGGAAAACCTAAAAAAGAAAATATTTATGGTTCATACCTTGCGAAAATTAAGTATTTAAAAGTTGAGAGAGACGGGCGTTTAATAGAACTTAAAAATATTGAATTCATTTATTTAGATAGTCCATATAGTTTCTTTTCGTATATTATTCCGTGTATCTTTTTTCTTCTTAGTTTAATATGCATATTTTATATATTTAAAGTCAACCTAAGAAAAGATAGCGTCTCAGCGTATATTCTTATTTGCTTTTTACTGTGTATTTCTATTGCATACTTAAGCGCAGGAGGGGTTACAAGAGGTTATCGTATTAATAGGTACATTAATCTTTACACCTTTTTAGCTGTGCCTGTTTTATATCTAAATTTCTTGCATCAATATTTCAAAGAACTTAAAGTGAAATTTTCGAGAGGAATTTACGTTGGTTTATTGTACCTTCTTCCTCTAATTAATATCCTGCTTGAATTATTTAGAGATAGAATAGGTCATCATTTAATTGTAAGCCTTAACCTTTTAACATTTTTATTAGAAATGATTGTAGTTTATGTTAGTCTCATATTATATCAAATAAAACATAGAAAAAAGGATTTCTCTTACCTGTTAAAAGTACTTCTGGTTTCTAATACAATTGCTTTTTTACCCTTTTCTTTATTATATATTGCTCCATTGATTATTTTTGGACAATATGTATATAGCGCTGTGGTTACTGCACCTTTTCTTCTGCTCATACCTTTAGCATTGGTATATCAATTTGTCGTAAATAAGATTTACAACATTGATTTCTTGTTAGGCCGTTTGAGGTATTATTGCTTGTTAGCAGTTATTCCGACGATAGGAATCGTTTGGGTATTTGTAGTATTCATCAACAAAAATAAAAATTTTGACACTTTCCAAATTACATTGTTTGTATTTCTAATCATGCTAGCCGTTTTTTATTTCAAAGAAGTTCTAGACTTTAAGTTTCGCTTAAAGCGTTTCTCTGAAAAATACAATTACCAAGACAGCATATTTAAATATACACAGCTTCTTAAAAGCGTATCAGCTTTAAATCAAGTGTTTATGAATTTGAAAAAGACTATTTTGGACGTCTTGCCTGTTAGTAAAGCTTATATATTTGAAATCAATTCTGACGGAGACATTCTGTATTTTGATAAACAGAACAGTGAACCGAACTGGCAGCCGTATAAAAAAGAATTTGATAAAGTCACATCAGAGATTGGCAAGATTATTGAAGTAAATCAAGGTTTTCTGATGAAGATTGGAGAAAGAGGGGCAAACTCATACGTTCTGCTTTGTTTGTCGAGCATTAATACTCCGAGACTGACAAGAGATGAGATATCTTGGTTAAAGACATTGTCTTTTTATACAAGTGTTTCGATGGAAAACATATTGCAGATCGAAGAACTCATGAACCATTTACAAGACCTGAAACAACAAGGCTCAAACCCGGTCTGGCTCAAAAAGCTGATGTTTACGATCGAGGAAAAGCAGCGTTCGGATTTGGCCCGTGATCTGCATGATTCAGTGCTGCAGGACTTGATTTCTTTGAAGCGCCAGTGTGAGCTGTTTCTGGCCGATTTTAAGAAAGAGGAGCCTTGCCAGTTAGAGGTGCAGGACAAGCTTCATCAGATGAATGAGCAGATGTCGGATGTCATTTTGATGACCCGGGAGACGTGCCATGAGCTTCGTCCTCAGCTGCTGTATGATTTGGGTCTGGTCAAGGCGGTATCCAAGCTTGCCGCGCAGCAGCAGGAGCGTGCGCCGTTTCATATCCGTCTGAATACGGGCCGGTTTACGGCGGCGCTGGATTTGGATACGCAGCTGAATTTGTACCGCATCATTCAGGAATTTCTTTCGAACGCCATGAAGCATTCAAAGGCGAATGAGGTGCTGATTATGCTGATCAGCATTCAAAATAAAGTGATTCTGCATTATGAAGACGACGGTGTCGGATGTAATCAGGAAGAAGGCGGCGGGCAGTCGATGAGCATGGGTCTTTCGGGTATTAAGGAGCGTGTCCGGGCGCTTGACGGACGGATGAAAATCGACACAAGTGAAGGAAACGGTTTTAAAGCGGATATTGAAATGGAATTGTAACCAATTTATCACCAAATCGACTTGGCAGAAGCCAAGTCTTTTTAATAAAATGGAAATGAGTGAGTAAAAGGGAGGAAACCATGAAAAAGATACTAGTGATTGATGATCATCCGGCTGTCATGGAGGGCACCAAGACGATTCTGGAAACGGACACGAATCTTTCTGTCGATTGCCTCAGTCCTGATGCCAGTGAACAATTCGTTCTCCGGCATGATTTTTCAGCTTACGATCTCATATTAATGGATTTAAATCTGGGTGATGACATCAGCGGCATAGAGCTTTCCAAGAAAATCTTAAAAGAGAATCCTCTCTGTAAAATCATTGTCTACACAGGCTATGAGGTTGAAGATTATTTTGAAGAATCCATCCGCGCGGGCCTGCATGGCGCCATCAGTAAAACCGAATCTAAAGAGAAAATCATGCAATACATATATCACGTGCTCAACGGACAGATTTTAGTTGATTTCTCCTATTTCAAACAGCTGATGACCCAGCAAAAAACAAAAACGTCTTCTTCCTCTCAAAGTGAGCAGGATCGGTTAACACAGAGAGAGCGCCATATTCTCCAAGAGGTCGAAAAAGGTTTGACCAATCAGGAAATCGCAGATGCGCTTCACTTAAGCAAGCGGTCGATTGAATACAGCCTGACATCCATTTTTAACAAGCTGAATGTCGGCTCCCGCACTGAAGCGGTGCTGATCGCCAAGTCAGATAACGTACTATAAATCTTGAAGGGAGAATGACCTATGAATCTGAACAATACATTGCTCGGTGCACTCGGTATTGAAATCACTGAAAACACGCCGGAGAGATGCGTAGCGGTGATGCCGGTGGATAAGAGGACGGTGCAGCCTTTCGGATATCTGCATGGTGGCGCGTCAGCAGCGCTGGCGGAGACTGTTGCAAGTGTCGGGGCCCAGCATTTTATCGACAGGTCGAAACAGGCGTGTGTCGGGCTTGAGATTAATGCCAATCATTTAAAATCCGTGAAAGAGGGCGGGACGGTCACGGCGATTGCGAAACCCGTTCACACAGGCAGGGCAACCATTGTGTACGAGATTAACATTTTCGATGAACGGGAAAGGCTGATCTGTGTTTCCCGCTGCACGCTGGCTGTTATAACAAAATAAACAAACAGCCGGAACCCTGAATCGTCCGGCTGTTTGTTTTTACAAATATGAATCTTCTTTTCGTTTGATCACAAAGTTTCTGATCCCTTTGTAATCATCCTGAACGCTTCTTTTATCAAGCGCCGCTCCCGAATTGTACGCGGCCCTGCATATGAGGTGCGCTCCGACCGGCGCCGTCAGCAGGATAAAAATGATGCCGAGCAGTATTTTTACAGAAATTTCTCCGGTCAGCATCCACAAGTAGCCTAACACCCCGAGCAATACCAAATTAACGCCGAGTGTCGAGCCTTTTGAAGAGGCGTGGGCGCGCGTATACACATCAGGAAGCCTGAGTGTGCCGAAAGACGCGACCAGGCAGATCAGCGATCCCATCAGAATACAAACGGCGACGGCCCATTTAACGATTTCGATCATTTTCGATAATCTCTCCTTTCTCCAAAAACTTAGCAAAGGCAATCGTGCCGATAAACGATAAAATGCCGAGCAGCAGTATGATGTCCAAAAAGGCCGATGTGTTTAAGAGAATGGATACAAGCGCGGTCATGGCAATCAGATTAATGCCGATCCCATCAAGCGCGACGACCCGGTCCGGTACCGTAGGCCCTTTTATGACGCGAATGACGTACAGAAGAGTCGAAACCGCCATAATGCCGAGTGATAATTGCAGAATAAACGTAAACATCAGCGGCTCACCTCCTGAATGGCTTTCTCAAAAGAGACGCGGATGTCATGGATCGCTTTCTCCGCATCTTCAATGTCCATGGCGTGTATATAGAGAATCGACCGGTCATCGGAGATATCCATCACGAGCGTACCCGGTGTTAAAGTGATTAACAGCGAGAGCAGCGTGATCTCCCAATCCTCCGTCAATTCCGTCTTAAACGCGAAAATGCCCGGGCGGATGTTCAGTTTCGGCGATATAACGGTTTTCAGCACGCTGACATTGGCCAAATATAATTCCTTTATAAAGATCAGCGCCAGTCTGATGACCGACCATATTTTCCAAATGTAAAACGGCCGCGAGAAGAAGCGCCGGAAAAAAAACAGCGCCGCCAAGCCCGCGATAAATCCGGTTATAAAACCCGCCGTGCTGAGGCTGTTTGTGAGAAACATCCAGCAAACAGCGAGAAGAACATTTAATAATAGTTGAAAAGCCATGCCATCTACTCCTTCAAAACAGCTTCAATGTATTTTTCCGGATTCAGCAGATTCTCAGCCGTCTGATTGACATACGGCGAAACCCATTCGGTTCCGAGCCCGAACAGAAGCGACAAAAGGAGAAAAGCGGCTGCCGGATAAAGAAGTCCTTTTGCGGACCGTCCGCCTGCGCCGGGGATTTCTTTTTCTTCCCCCCAAAAAGCCGTCGTAAAAACCTTCAGCACAGAATAGAGCACAAGCAGGCTTGATAAGAGAATCAATACGGAAAACAATGTTTCCCCCTTATCAAACCCGCCTTCCGCGATCTTCAGCTTGCCCACAAATCCGCTGAACGGCGGGATGCCGGCCAAAGATATGGCTGAAATAAAGAACATCCATCCTAAAACGGGATAACGGGTGATCAGTCCGCCCATTTTATGCAGGCTGGCAGTGCCTGTCAATGCGATAAGCGTGCCGGCAAGCATAAACAGCGCTCCTTTAATCAGCATATCGTGAATCAAGTAATAAACCGCTCCTTGAATGGAGGCCGGCGTGTTCATGGCAATGCCGAACAAAATCACGCCGACGGCTGTAATAATATTGTAGATGACGATTTTCATGACATCCGAAAAGGCGATAGATCCGATTACGCCGAATAGCACTGTCAGCATCGCAAGCCACATCATCAATTGGTGGGTAAAGCCCGTATCGTGAATAAAGATCAGGGTGAATACTCTTAAAATGGCATACAGACCGACTTTCGTCAAAAGAGACCCGAATAAAGCCGAAATTGCAGCCGGCGGGGCGTAATAAGAGCCCGGCATCCAGAAATACAGCGGGAATATCCCGCCCTTTAAACCGAAAACGACGAGAAGAAGGACGCCGATCACGGTTATCAGCCCGGTCTGGCCCGATTCGCTTATTTTTACGCTTAGATCAGCCATATTCAGCGTGCCCGTCACCGCATATAAGTAACCGACGCCGATGACAAAAAACGCGGATGACACAATGTTAAACACGATGTACTTCAATGATTCTCTTAATTGAATTTTCGTTCCGCCAAGCACGATCAGCATGTAGGACGCGATAAGCAGAAGCTCAAAAAAGACGTACATGTTGAACAGGTCACCCGTCAAAAACGCTCCGCTTACGCCGGCCAGAAGAAACTGCACTCCTGAATAATAGAAAGCGCGCTCCCTTTTTTCTCCGATGGAGCGGAAGGAGTACAGGGTGACGAGCAGCCCGATTATGGCGGTTGTCAAAACAAGCAGTGCGGCGAGCTGATCCGCGGCGAGCACAATGCCGTACGGCGCTTTCCATCCGCCGAGTGTCAGCGTCTGAATCCCGTGTGTGAAAACAGTCTGAACGAGAGCGGCGCTGATGGCGATGGAGACACAGGAAGCGGCAGTGCTGAATATCCGCATCAGCATCACGTGCCTGTTCATAAAAATCAGCAGCACTGCGGCAAGCAGCGGCACCAGAATAGGCAATATCACAAAGTTATTCATGTTGATCATTTCCCCTCATTCGATCCATATCGTCCGTTTTCAGTTCCTGATAGGCGCGAAACGCCATCACAAGCAGGAAGGACGTGACGCCGAACGAAATAACGATCGCCGTCAGTATGAGTGCCTGCGGCAGCGGATCGACAAACGACGTGCTTTTTCCGCCCAGTATGGGAGGAGCGCCTTTTTTCAGTCCGCCCATGGTCAGGAGCAGCAAATGGACGCCGTGGCTTAAAAGCGCGGTGCCGATAATCACGCGCAGCAGACTTTTAGAAAGCAGCAGGTAGGTTGCCGCCATAAACAAAATACCGGCAATGACAGACATTAAGATTTCCACTATTCTTCCTCTCCAATCGTTTGAATAATGGTCATCGTCACGCCGACAACAACGAGATACACACCTAAATCAAACAAAGTGGCCGTCGCAAGCTCCGTATTCCCAAGCACCGGGAGATGAAAATGGCCGAATGTATGGGTGAGAAAGGGTGCTCCGAATAAGAACGAACCTGCACCCGTTGCAATCGCGATAAGCAGACCCGCGCCCGCCACATAAATAAAATTGACGGGCAAAATCGATTTGACGGTTTTTAAATCAAAGGCCAAAAGCAACAGCACGATGGCCGAAGACGTAATCAGTCCGCCGACAAATCCTCCGCCGGGAGCGTTATGCCCCGATAAAAATAAATAGAAAGAGAAAAGCAGAATGATAAAAGATACAAGCTTCGTTGCCGTCTGAAGGATGATGTCGTTTGTTTTTTGCTGTCTCAACGCTCTTCTCCCTCCTCTTTTACATTTGTTCTGATCATGCCGTAAATCCCGAGTGCGGCAATCGACAGCACCGTGATTTCAAACATCGTATCAAATCCCCTGAAATCAACGAGGATGACGTTGACGATATTGTTTCCTCCCCCGAGCTTATGGCTGTAAGCGGTGAAAAAGGAGGAGATGCTGTCTTTTGTTTTTTCGCTGGAAGACGCGATTCCGAGCATTGTCACGATGACGCCGACACCGAGAGAAATGATAAAATTCGTCATCCGGAATGTTCTTGTCTTCTTTTTCCGCCGCATTTTCGGCAGATGGTAAAAACAAAGAAGAAACAAGGCGACGGATATCGTCTCAATGACGAGCTGCGTGAGCGCCAGATCGGGCGCTCTGAAAATCACGAAAAACAGCGCGAGTGTGTACCCGACAACACCGAGTGAGATAATGGCCGTCAGCCGCGATTTGGCGAACACAGTCGCAATCGTTGCGCTCACCATAACGAGGGACAGCACGATTTCATACAGGCCGATTTCAGCCATGCCTTTCGCTGTCATGGAAAAGCCGCCTTTCATGACGAATGCCGTTCCGATGAGAATGATAAACGCCGCAAAAATATACAGCAGATAATCCCGCAAAAATCCGGTCATATAAGATGACGTCAGCTGGTAAGATCTTTTTTCCATACTGCCCGTCACCGCATCGTAAAGCTTGTTCAGCGTCAGTTTTTTCGGAAACAGTCCGTACAAACGCTCCCATTTAGACAGCGTTACGTAACCGATCGTGCCGACAATGATGATGCCGAGGGTCATCATTACCTCAGCCGTCACCCCGTGCCACTGGGAAATATGGACATGGAATGTATCTCCGCCGGTTAACAGAGCCGGATAAATGGAGTTCATCGCCGGTTCAATCAGGCTGTAAGACAAAACGTTCGGTGCAAAAAACAGACTGACGGCGCAAGCGGCAAGAATGACCGGCGAAATCAGCATGCCGAGCGGTGCTTCATGCGGCGTCTTTTCAAGCTGATCAGGTTTGCGCGCGCCGCTGAACGTTCTGAAAAACAGCTTCATGCTGTAGATGAAAGTGAAGACGCTCCCGATCCATGCGAGAACGGGGAACAGCACGCCCCACGTATCCAGGCTGAAAATATCTGCATGAGCAATCCGCAGCATACTTGTAAAGAACATTTCTTTACTTAAAAAGCCGTTAAACGGAGGGAGGCCCGCCATGGAAAACGTTCCGATCAGTGAAACGGTGAACGTTACCGGCATAAGCGCCATCAGGCCGCCGAGCCTGCGGATGTCCCGTGTTCCCGTTTCATGGTCGATAATGCCGACCGCCATAAATAAACTTCCTTTAAAAGTAGCATGGTTAATTAAGTGAAACACAGCCGCGGTGACAGCCGCCGTAAAATACTCTGAATGCTGGTAATGAAGCGCGGCGGCTCCTGCGCCGAGCATCGATACAATCATACCGAGCTGACTGACTGTGGAAAATGCCAGAATCGCTTTTAAATCGGTTTGTTTAATCGCATTGAAGGAAGCCCATACCATCGTGATCAGACCGACTGAGGCAACCGTCCAAAACCAGACGGGTGAAAATGCAAAAACCGGACTGAATCTGGCAATCACATAAATGCCCGCTTTCACCATTGTAGCCGAGTGCAGATAGGCGCTGACAGGAGTCGGCGCCTCCATGGCATCAGGCAGCCAGATATAAAACGGAAACTGCGCTGATTTCGTAAAGGCCCCCAATAACAGGAGAACCATCGCCGGAATAAAGAACGGATGGCCTGCGATAATATGCACCTGGTTGACCATTTCCCTGATACTGAAAGAATCCGTCATCAGATACAGCAGGATAAAGCCGCCAAGCATGCACAGTCCGCCGCCGACGGTAATCAGCAGTGACTTTTCCGCCCCGTAGCGTGATTTCTTCCGCTTATGCCAATACCCGATTAATAAGAAGGATGACAGGCTTGTCAGCTCCCAGAACATATAAAGCACGATGACGTTATCGACGAGCACAACGCCGAGCATCGCGCCCATAAACATCAGCAGGTACACATAAAAGGGGCCGAGCTTTTCTTTGTCCTTCGATAAGTAAAAAATACTGTAAAGCGTCACCAAAGAGCCGATGCCCGTAATCAATAAAGCGAATAACAGCCCGAGTCCGTCAATATAAACGGTATAGTTAATACCGAGGGACGGAATCCATTCGGCCGCATACCGGACGGTTTCCCCAGCCATTGTGACAGGGAGTTTGCTGATAAAGTAAACAAACAGCACAACGGGCACTATCAGCACAAACCAGCCTGTATGGACTTGTTTTACCCGTTTATAAAGAAAGGGAACGATAAATGCAAATAAAAAAGGCGCCAAAATCGCGAAATGTAACAGCTGCAACAGAAGACCTCCTTTGCTTGTTTTTCATCAAGCAACTGCTTTATGTAAGAATGAATCAATCAATTCACGGTCATAGGACCCAGTACAAATTATATCGCACTTTTTTTTACCCTGCTACGGCATAATGTATTCCTCTCTGTGTTTTTGTGGTCTTTTGAACCCAAAATAAATTTATCAAATATCCTGATCTTTGTATATACATTTATCTTTCAGATCAAGCTTTTAAAAAAGGAGCTGGTCAGATGAAGAGAAAGGCGGCGGCCTGTATTGGAATATTTTGTTCTATTATTGCAGGAACATTCATAGCGGACGATTTCTGCAAAGGGAGGCAGCAGACGGAGGCGGATAATTGGGAGCGTTTTTTTCTCGGTGCGGAATACGCAGAAGACAAGCTGAGTGCGGCTGAATCAATGCAAACGCCGTTTCAGCCGCGTGAGTATATCAGAATCGTATATAGATAAAAAGAGTTCCGGCACCAGGGTGCGGAACTCTTTTTGTGTGGCAATCAGCGTTTTCCTTTAATGTAAGGGATGCCGTTGGCTTTAGGAGCGTCCGCGCGGCCGATGAAGCCGGCAAGCGCGAGTATGGTCAGAATGTAAGGAGCCATCAGCATGTATACATTCGGAATGTCTTTGAACAGGGGCAAAAGCGAGCCGATAATGCTCAAACTCTGCGCAAATCCGAAGAACAGCGCCGCCCCGAGCGCGCCGATCGGATGCCATTTGCCGAAAACCAGCGCGGCAAGAGCGATAAAGCCTTGCCCGGAAATGGTGGAGTGGGTGAAATCAAGCGCGATCGTGGAAGCATATACACCGCCGCCGAGCCCGCCGAACAGCCCGCTGATCATAACGCCGATATAGCGCATGCCGAACACGTTGATTCCCATCGTATCGGCCGCCATCGGATGTTCTCCGACAGAACGGATGCGGAGGCCGAACGGCGTTTTGAATAAAATAAACCAGGAAACAAAGGCCAGTACGATGGCTAAAATCGACGTATAATAGACGTCGGAAAAGAAAATCTTTCCTAAAACCGGAATATCGCTTAACCCGGGAATGTTCGTTTTGTAAAAGGGCTCCGGGATTTTATCAGTCTGGGCCTTTCCGTAAATCAGCTTGACGATAAACAGTGTCGCTCCTAACGCGAGCATATTGATCGCCACACCGGTTACCGTCTGATCGGCGCGGAAAGAAACCGCGGCAGCCGCGTGGATCAGTGAGAACAGTCCGCCGGCAATCATAGCCGCAGCCAGAGCGAGCCACGGAGCGGCGGCGCCAAGCTCGCGTCCGAAAAATAAGTTGAACATGACGCTTGTAAAGGCGCCGATAATCATCAGTCCTTCAAGACCGATGTTGACAACTCCCGATCTTTCAGAAAACACGCCGCCGAGAGCGGTTAAAATAAGCGGAGCCGCATATACGAGTGTTGCCGGGACAATAATGGATAAAATCTGCAGGAAGTCCACTTACTTCGCCCCCTTTTTCTTCAATTTATCAAGGATGAGACGGATGGCGTAGCTTGATGCCACAAACAAAATAATAATGGCGATGACGATGTCAACGACTTCAGAAGGCACCCCGGATTCAATCGGCATATTTAATGCCCCGACTTTAAGGCCGCCGAGAAGACATGCCGCCAGAACAACGCCGATTGCCGTGCTGCCGCCGAGAAGCGCAACCGCAATGCCGTCGAAGCCGACGCCGGTAAAGGCGCCCTTAACCGCCGCGTATTGAAAGGTTCCGAGTCCTTCCATCGCGCCGGCAAGCCCCGCGAAGGCGCCGGAAATCATCATGGCGTACATCATATTTTTTCTGACGCTCATTCCGGCGTATTGTGCGGCGTGCTGGTTAAAGCCGACAGCCCGGAATTCAAATCCGCTTTTTGTTTTATGAATGATAAACCACATGAGAACTGCCGCAAACAGAGCGAGCAGAATGCCCCAGTGAAGGCGGGAGTAATCTGTCAGCTGCTCTAAAAACGGCGAGCGGAGCGACGCGCTTTCATGAATTTTGTCTGTTTTGTCCCGGTGGTCCGTCATGACATCGGAAATGAGATAATTGGTTAAATGAAGAGCGATATAATTCATCATGATCGTGACAATCACTTCGTGGACAAAAAAACGGGCTTTTAAAAATCCGGGAATCAGGCCCCAAATGCCGCCCGCAGCCGCGGCCGCCAATAACGAAAGCGGAAGGTGGATATAAGCGGGGGCGTCAAAGGAAGCGCCGACCCACACCGCGGCGGTCCAGCCGACAAGGAGCTGTCCTTCAACCCCGATATTAAACAGGCCGGTCCGAAATGCGAATGCCACGGCCAATCCGGACAAAATATATGGCGTAATCTGCCGGATCGATTCCCCGATGTAATACACTTCACCGAAAATGCCGCTCCAAAGAGCCGAATACCCGCTTACGACATTGTAGCCGCTGGCGAGCATGATGACCGCACCCGCAGCTAACCCAAGGATGATCGCAATCAGCGGCACAGCCAGATGAGAAAGTCGATTAATCATGTGTTTTCCCCGCCTCCATTTGCTTACTTCCCGCCATTAAAAGTCCGAGCTCCTGCTCGTTTGTTTCAAGCGGATTGACGTTTGCGATGATGCTGCCTTCAAAGATGACGGCGATGCGATCGCTGAGATTCATTATTTCATCAAGTTCAAAAGATAACAGAAGCACCGCTTTACCGGCATCACGCTGCTCAATGAGCTTTTTATGGACGAATTCAATCGCGCCGACATCGAGTCCCCGCGTCGGCTGGGCCGCAATTAAAAGATCCGGATTTCTGTCCACTTCCCGGCCGATAATGGCCTTTTGCTGATTCCCCCCGGAGAGAGCGCGCGCAGGCGTATATTCATCAGGTGTTCTGACATCGTATTCTTCAATCAGGCTTCGCGCTTTGTCATAAATCGTGTGTTTATTTAATATGCCGAAAGAAGAGTAGGGCTTTTGGTAATAACTTTGCAGCACGATATTTTCTCCGATCGGAAAATCAAGGACGAGCCCGTGTTTATGCCTGTCCTGCGGTATATGCCCGATTCCGGCTTCAGTGACTTTCCTGGGCGGCATGTTTTGCAGCTGTTTGCCGTTTAACGTGATCGTGCCGGCATTTGTTTTTCTGAGACCTGTAATGGCTTCAATTAATTCAGACTGGCCGTTTCCGTCAACGCCCGCAATGCCGACGATTTCACCGGATCTGACTGAGAGGGAGAGCTGCTTGACCGCCTCAACGCCGCGCGCGTCTTTAACCGTTACATCAGAAAGCGAAAGCACTTCTTGTTTCGGATCGGCCGCTTGTTTATCCGTCTTGAATGACACTTCGCGTCCGACCATAAGGCTTGCCAGTTCATCTTGATCCGTATGTGCGACATCGAGTGTTGTAATGCCTTTTCCTTTCCGTATGATGGTGACACGGTCGCAGACTTCCATAATCTCTTTTAATTTGTGGGTGATGAGGATAATTGATTTTCCTTCATTGACAAGATTTTTCATAATCTGAATCAGTTCTTGAATTTCGTGCGGAGTCAGCACCGCGGTCGGCTCGTCAAAAATGAGAATGTCGGCCCCCCGGTAGAGGGTCTTTAATATTTCCGCCCGCTGCTGCATACCGACGGAAATATCGGCAACTTTGGCTTCAGGATCAATGTGCAGGCCGTAACGGTCGGAAATATCGCGCACGTCCCGGGCGGCGCGCTGTCTGTCAATCCGGCCGAATGTTTTCGGCTCTTTTCCGAGAATGATATTTTCTGAGACGGTAAAGGTATCCACAAGCATAAAATGCTGGTGCACCATCCCGATGCCGAGATCGTTGGCTTTGTTCGGGCTGTTGATGTGAACGCGCTCGCCCCGCACCCGGATCTCGCCTTTTTCCGGCTGATACAGGCCGAATAAAACGTTCATGAGTGTCGATTTTCCGGCGCCGTTTTCACCGAGAAGGGCGTGTATTTCGCCTTTTTTCACTTGAAGCGTGACGTCATCATTGGCGACGATTCCGGGAAACTCCTTGCGTATATTAAGCATTTCAATGATATAATCCACCGATTTGACGCTCCTTTTCAGAGATACTTTGATGAGAAAGAGCTTGGCAAAAGAAAAGCTGCAAGAGATGCAGCTTTTCCTTCACCGCTCTTTTCATAAAAGAGAGGGGATAAGCACGGAAGTCTCCTTATCCCCTGGTTCTTACTCAGCCTTGAAGGATTTCAATTCTTTTTCAGTTGAAGGGATCTCGAGCCCGTCCGCGATTTTCTTCTTCCAATCGTCTGTTGCTTTGATGACATCGTCAGAAAGGTTCTCCTTGTGATCCGAGATGCCGACTGCATCTTGCGCCAAACCGTATGTTAATGTTTTGCCGCCCGGGAATTTCCCGTCACTCGCTTTTTTCGTTAAGTCCTCTACGGCTGTATCCACTTTTTTGACCATTGATGTGAGAGTGACATTGTCTTTTGTGCCTTTGACTTGACCTTCCGTGTACTGGTCTTTATCAACACCGATAACCCATACGTTCCGCTTCGGATCTTCTTTTTTCAGATTTTTCGCTTCTGTGAAGACGCCCGTTCCCGTTGCGCCGGCCGCGTGATAAATGACGTCAACGCCTGATTTGTACATGCTTTCAGCCGTAGCCTTACCGACATCGGCTTTGTCAAATCCGCCCGCATATTTCACTTCGACGGTCGCTTTCGGATTTGCGGCTTGTACACCCGCGCGGAAGCCGATTTCGAATTTTTTGATCAATTCAGACTCCATTCCGCCCACGAATCCGACTTTTCCCGTTTTGCTCGATAGCGCAGCGGCCGCTCCCACGAGGAATGAACCTTCCTGCTCTTTAAATGTAAGGCTCGCCACGTTGTCTTTTTTGACAACGGCGTCAATGATCGCAAAATTTGTGTCTTTGCGCTGATCGGCGATTTCGCTGATGGAATCCTGCATCAGATACCCGACGCCGTAAATCAGGTCAAAGTGTTCCCGCGCTAATTTATTTAAGTTCGTTGTATAATCCGCATCTGATTTTGATTGAAGATAGTCAAAACCGCTTTTGCCTTTTGTAAGCCCGTTGTCTTTTCCGAATGCCTGAATACCTTCCCAGGCGGACTGGTTAAATGATTTGTCATCGACACCGCCGATATCCGTTACCATGCCGACGGTAAAGTTTTTGCTGCCGGAGCCGTTTGCTTTGTCACTTGAACCGCATGCGCTTAATATGGTTCCGGCCGCCGCGATGAGCGCCATCGCCATTCCGATTTTGCGTTTTTTCAAAGATATAACCCCCCTGTAAAATATGGCTGTGCCGTTCAATTCAGACTTGAGTCCCCGTACCGGATGCAGAATCGAAAAAACTTTCTGATAATAATGATGAGACGTCTCTCTTTTTCCCGCCTTGAGCGGCTGTCTCTTCCGGGTTTGGGACTTATGACTTATCTGAAAAGATCTGCTAACCAATCATAATTTATCATTTTACCCGCCATAAATAAATAGAAATTTGCTTATTTTTTAAAAAATATCAATTTTATGAATCGGCTTCCTCATCTGGATAAAACAGAGGAGGATCAGCCGGGTCATTATCCTTATATAGCATACAAAAAAGGAATCTCAATCCTTTTGTCACGGGATATGACAGTAAAAAAGCACCGTTCACAGCGGAACGGCGCTTTTTGACATTATAAATATTGTTTGATGCTGCTGACATTGCCGGTGTTGATATGATATTGAAAGACGGGTCTGCCGATCGTGCCGTACGCCATCTCTACATTCAGCACTTGTATGTCTTCCAGAAATTTAAGGTATTTCCGGATGGAGACTTGCGAGATTTCAGTATGCTTGGCGAGATCTTCCGTGGTAAAAGAGCCGTCACCGAAAGACTCAATGCTCGCCCAGATGAGTTTAAGCGTACTTTTTGTCAATCCCTTCGGAAGGTGAACCTTTTCCGCCGCTTCTTTCTTTTGAAAAAGCTCGGCATCCAATTCTTTCTGTGTCATGCTTCTGTGTGATTGATAAACTTTCTGCTTGCGTCTGTAGTCGGAAAGAGCGGTTTGAAAGCGGTCAAATTCAAATGGTTTGATTAAATAATCGACGGCGCCGTACCGAAGCGTTTTTTTGATAACGTCCAGCTCGCTTGCGGCCGAAATGACGATGACATCAACCGATTCATTTTGCTTGCGGATTTCCGTTAAAAGCTCAAGCCCGTTTTTTCCCGGCATGTAAATGTCAAGAAGGATGAGATCGATATGATGCTCGCTCAGCACGTGCAGCGCGCTTTGAAAGGATGATGCGATCCCTTTCAGCTGAAATCCTTCAATCTGGCTGAGATAGCGTTTATTTAATTCACCCACCATGGGGTCGTCTTCAACTATGAGTACATTAATCATCATTTTCCTCCTTCGGTTCATACGGAATGCGAAGACTGAAAGTCGTTCCTTCATTCTTTTCACTTGTCACAATCATATGGCCTTTTAAATTTTCTGTTGCCTGCTGGGTGAAATAGAGGCCGAACCCCCGGTTTGTCCCTTTCGTGGAATAACCTTGTTCAAAAATACGGGCTTGGTCTGCCGCAGACATTCCGGCTCCCGTGTCCGTAATCTCTATATCAAGCTGACGATCCTGAAACCGCATTGAGCACGTAATGTTTTTTTTCGGCATCTGCGCCACCGCGTCGAGCGCGTTGTTTAACAGGTTTCCGATAATCGTAATGAGCTCATGGATGACGGCCGGATCTGCCGCATTCGGGATCAGGCTGCCTAGCTGAATGTCCAGATCAGCACCCTGTTCGCGTATGTAGCTTTGTTTTCCTAGAAGAAACCCTGCGAGAACCGGACTTTTGACATCACTTATAATTTCGCTTGTTTCCGTCTTCTGCTGAATGGCAATGTCTTTAATGTAAGTGCCGAGATCATCGTATTCTTTTAACTGGACAAGCCCTAAAATGACATGAAGCTTATTCATGAATTCATGAGACTGGGCTCTTAATGCGTTTGCATACATTTTAACACCGGACAGCTGTTCTGCTAAATGTTTGACCTCCGTTTTGTCCCTGAACGTGGCGATCGCTCCGACGGTTTGTCCTTTCAGATGAATCGGAACCTCATTAAAGACCAGCTCAAGTCCGTTAATGCGGATATCCCTGTCCTGAAGCGGTTTTTTCGTTTCAATCACCTGTTTCAGCCGGCTTTTCGGGAGAATATCGTTCACATCTTGATCGACCGGATTAGTCGAAATACCCATTTTAATAAAAAGCCGTTTCGCTTCCGCATTGGCAAGCTTAATTTTTCCCCGCGCGTCAACCGCCAGAATGCCTTCTTTCGTTGATTCGAGCATGGCGCTCCGCTCTTCCAGCAGGGTGGCGATTTCATAAGGCTCAAGACCGTACATAATGTTTTTGACGGTGCGGGCGACAATGACGGCTCCGATGACGCCGACAAAAATACTTACGCAGATGATGAAATAAAGCGGTCTCAAACTGTGGCTGACGACATCCTGTATTTTGTTAAGCGAAATTCCGACCGAAACGACGCCCACTTGTTTTTTATCTTTTCCATAGATCGGTACGAAGGCTCTCATGGATTTCCCGAGGGTTCCCGCTGATGTGCTCGTTTTGATATGGCCGTGCATCGCCGGCTGTTCGTCTCCGCCGGTGAATTTCTTCCCGATTTTATTTGCGTCGGGGTGGGTGAGGCGGATGCTGTTCATATCCATCACTACGACAAATTCGGTACCTGTCGTATGCTGGACGTCTAATGTATAATCCCGGAGCTCTTTCAGCCCTTTTCTTGTTTGCAATGCCTGCGTGACACTCGGTGTTTCCGCGACCAGCTTTGCGGTGCGCAGCGCGGTTGTCCGTTCTTCTTCTTTCACGCGGTCTGCTGTTTGGACGCTGATCGTGAAAAAGGTGATACAAAGTGCGATAAGGACGACAATACAGACGAATATCGTTAATCGGGTTTGCAATTTTAATGTTTTTTTCATAACAGCCTTCCTTACGTTTATCATTCCCGCGTTCTACTTTACTCCGAAAAAGCCGGTTTGTGAAGATCAGGCCCTTATTTCGTAAAAGTGAGGAAAAATGGTATTTTTTATCTTGTCAATGTGTTTTAAGTCCTCCATAATAAGTGAGGTAGATTACAGAAAGGGACTTTTTATATGAAAAATACTTATTGGACGGGTTATTTTCCGCTCGTTGCGATTCTGCTTTTTAGTTCGTCATTATCCATTTCTACCTCGCTTTATGTCATGAAGATACTTCAGACGCTCGGCATGTATCAGGGGATGCTGGATTATTTCTCTGAGAAAGGGATCAGACTGGCGCTTTTTGCAGCGTTCGCCCTTGTGTATTTTATGCTCTTTTCGGCTTTGAAGCTGATTGCAAACACAGTGACAGAGCTGTCTCTTTTGTTTTTCACAAATGACCCTGAGGGGGACAATCTGAAAAAAATCAGATTAGGGTCTTTAATTTATGTAGGCGGAGGAATTCTTTCCTTTGCGCTCGTGCAGAATGGTTTTTGGATTGCGGCGTTATTTGCCGTTGTTACGCTCGTTTATTTGATTTTCATGGTGTACAGAATCTATTCGACACTCTCTATCGTTTCGCTGATCGGTTTTATATTGCTTGAGATTCTGTTTTGGTTTACTTTTGTTATCGGTATTTTGTACATCTTTATCAAGCTTTATAATAGCATAATGGCTAGCTTACCTGTGTAAGCTAGCCATTTTTGTTAAGACAGAAATCTGTTTTTGATCTCAGGGGAGGGGAGCATGCATGCTTCCCTTTTTCCGAACCATTTGTAACGGCGCCGGGCGATGAAAGAATAGGCTCTGTCCCTGAGGGGGCGGGGCACTGCGAAAAAAACCGCTGACAGCCGCCAGGCTCCGCGGAGATGACGTGAAACCTTTAACACGGCTGCGGATTTTTTGTATATCCGCCCGTTTTCGATAAAAATCATGCTGTCAAATTGTTCTGTCGGAAGTCCTTCTGATGCCAAAAGCTCCCGGGCGGTATCTGATTGCAATGAAGCAAATGAGATTTTGCCGGCCGGATCGCGTTTAATGATGAATTGAACGGCGCCGCTGCATAAGTTGCAGACGCCGTCAAACAAAAGCACGCGGTCCGGAAGCTGAGCTGGTTTCAAAGCGGATCCCCTCCGTTATCTTTAGTAAGCTGCCTGCAGCGTGTTTTTCCAGATCGAAAGCTGAGGGCTTGCGTCATGAAGATATTCGACGCTTGACGGTGTATCCTTGCCGACCCATACCCCCATCGTATAAGCGTCCGTCAGGCCGACAAACCACATATCGTGATAGTCATTTGACGTTCCTGATTTTCCGCCGACGTACGGAGCTTTAAAGTTCGCTTTCTTTCCTGTACCGCTTTTGACGACGGCTTTCATCATTTCTTTGATCTGCATGTTGGTCCGCACGCTGAATACCTGCGTCGGCTCATCTTTCCATTTTAATATCGTTTTTCCTTTTAAATCAGTCACTTTTGTAATCGCGTGACTCGGCGTATAAACGCCGTTGTTGCCGAACGTGGTATACGCATTGGTCATTTCAAGCGGCGTCATGCCGTTTGTAAAACCGCCAAGCGCCGCAGGCAGACGGTAATCCGCGCTGACCAGCTTCGCGAAATGAAACGGTTCAAGGTAGCTGAACGCCTTATTGACGCCGACGCGGTCCATGATTCTGATGGCCGGTGTGTTGTACGAGTATTTAAACGCCGTTTCCAGCGTGACCGTGCCGTACGTGCGGTTATTATAGTTCTGCGGGCAGTAATCCGCACTGCAGAATTTGCTTGCGTCAATCTTGCTGTGTGGCGTTGCGCCGGTCTTTTCAATGTAAGGTCCGTAATCAAGCAGCGGCTTAATGGATGAACCGGGCTGTCTGTATGCTTGATAGGCGCGGTTGAAATCATATTTATGATAATCTTTCCCGCCTGAAAGCGCGATAATCTGATGCGTCTGATGATTAATCACGGCCGCTCCGCCCTGAACGCCTGCATACGGCAGATTTTGATTCACTTGGGCGACGACCTGGTTTTGCATATACGGATTCAGCGCCGTATAAATCTTCACGCCGTCTTTTAACAATGTGCTGACCCTGTCGGAAAGCTCACTCTGTATTTTTTGTTTCGCCTTTCCGGAAGCTTTTTCAAGACGTTTGTCATAGCCTTCGGATGATGAAACAAGCTGTGTGAATTCATCATTTACATAGGAAACATAGTCAGGATATTTATTTGTTTTTTCGTTTATATCAAGCTTGATCTTTTCCTTTTCGGCTTTTTTCAGCTGTTTCCCGGATATAACGCCTGCTTTTTTCAATCCGTTAAGCAATCTGACTTGTCGTTTTTTCGTATAATCAAAATGCTTGAGAGGATCATATAATGTAGGGTTATTAGGGATAGCGCAGATAAAGGCCATCTCTCCCAAAGTGAGAGATTTCAGCGGCTTGCTGAAATAAAATTGTGCCGCCGAACCGACGCCGTATACGCCGTTATTAAAATAAATCGTATTTAAGTAGCCTTCTAAAATCTCATCTTTGCTGTATTTTTTCTCAAGCTGATAGGAATAGGCCAGCTCCGTCAGTTTTCGGCTGAAGGTGCGTTCATGGCTTAAATACACATTCCTTGCCAGCTGCTGGGTGATGGTGCTGGCGCCCTGATCAATTTTATGATCTTTGAAATTGGAGGCGGCCGCCCTGACCATCCCCATAAAGTCAAACCCTTTATGCTCATAAAAATGACGGTCTTCAGAGGTTAAAAACAGCTGTTTTACCTCATTCGGTATTTTATTAAAGGGCACGATCACGCGGTTCTCATGATCGCTGACAATCTCAGAAACAAGGCTTCCGTCCCTGTCATACATGTAACTGTTTTGAACCAGGTTGATCGCTTTTAAATCAATATGTTTATCGAGCACCTGATCAAAAGGCTTGATTTGTTTTACCTCTTTGCCGGAAGCAATAACTGTAAATGCAAACAACGGGATAATGCCGAGCAGCAAAATCCATCCGATTATTTTACGTACCATGGTCACTCTCTTTTCTCCTGATTTCTAGCCATATCGTATCATTCTTTTAAGAATACGAGAAGGTTAAATTTAGAAGAAATCGTGATCGCTGCCGGTCAGCCCGCATTTGACGCTGTATCCTTTTGCAAATGTCCCGCCATCCATAAAAGCCCCGCGCCTATTAAAAAGAGAAAGGCGGTGACGTAGAAAGCAGCCGAAATGGAAAAACCGCTCGAGACCGCACCTCCGAGCAGAGGGCCGAGCACATTTCCGAGAAAACGAAAGCTGACGTTATAGCCGAGCACCTCTCCCTGGATGCTGCCCGGCGCCCTGACGCGGATCGCGGCCGTAATGCAGGGGAGCGTGCCGCCCATGACCATGCCGAACAGAAATCTGAAGACTAACAGAATGGAGAGGGAGGAGGCGAGCGCCTGCGGAATGAAAAACACCGCTGAGGCAATCAAAAGCACGATTAAGATCCGGCTGTGGCCGAAGCGGTCGCCGAAGTCCCCCCATTTCCGGGCAAGCAATAAGCTTCCGAGTCCGGTCGCTGAAAACGCCATTCCGGAGAAAAAAGCTAAATTAACAGGTCCGTGCAGCTCATTGACATATAAAGCGAGCAGCGGCTGGATGCTGAAATTGCCGGTCTGCACGATCATAGTAAGCACCATCATCGCCCAAAGCGCGGGCTGGTGAAAAATATAAGAGAGCACCTGTTTTCTGGAGTAGGTTTTCCGCTTGTTTTGTTTCTCGCCGAGCGGCAGCTCATGCACCTGAAATAAAACGAGAAGCACAGATGCGAAAATGACAAAAGACGTAATAAAAAATGTGTACGTAAACCCGAAGCTGTCAGCGAGCAGCCCGCCCAGCATCGGTCCGAATAAAGTGCCTGACACCTGACCCATCTGCAGCGTGCCGAGCGTCTTCCCGGCAGTCTCTTTCGGCGTCTGCGCCGAAATCATGGCAAGCGATGTCGGAACAAAGCCTGTTACTAGACCCATAAGCAGCCGCAGGACAAACAGCTGATAAACGGATGTCACAAACCCCATCAATAAAATGCTGATGGCAATGCCGGTTCCTGTAATCAAGAGAATTTTTTTGTAGCCGCGCTTATCGCCGAATCTTCCCCAAAACGGGGAAATCACAAATGCCATTAAAAACGTGACGCCGAACACATACCCGCTCCATCTCTGCACATACCCGCCCGAATGGGGGCTGATCGTTTCGATATATAACGAAAGAAACGGAACAATCATGGTCATGCTGGCGGAAATAAAGAAATTTGTAATCCAAATGACGACGAAGTTCTTCTTACGGACAGAAATAACATCACCTTCTTTACTTTTCGTGTATCTAATCATTAGTATATAGGAATGAATCCGGTATTTGTATTTTCGATGCGGATATAGGAAAATTCATTATTTTTAGAAAATGAAGAAAGTTTCAGAGGGGAAACTGATATACTATCATAAAATATCATTTTTGATCGGAGGAAAGGCAGGTGTAAAAAAGTGGATCAGCGCAGTCTGCTCATTATTGATTTTGAATTTACGATGCCTGACGGAAAATACAGCCCGCAAAATTTCTTTCCCGAGATTATTGAAGCGGGGATTGTCAAGACGGTGAATGATGAAGTGACTGAAACGTTTTCGAGTTATATCAAACCGAAAAAATTTCCGAAGCTGACGAAACGATGCAAAACCTTTCTGAACATCACCCAAAAAGACGTGGACGGCGGAATCACGTTTAATGAATTCATCCGCAAATTAAATGAGCTTGATCCTGATAAAAACTGCACGATCGTCACCTGGGGCAATATGGATATGAAAGTGTTAAAGCAAAATTGCATGTTTAACCACATCCCTTTTCCGTTCAAAGGAGAACTTCGGGATCTGTCCCTTGAATACAAAAACTTCTTCGGCGACAGAACATTGACCGGCCTTTGGAAAGCGGCAGAAGAGTATGGCGATAAAGGGACGGGCACGCATCATAAAGCGCTGGATGATGCGCGGACGACATACAAATTATTCAAGCTTGTCGAGCGGGATAAACAATATCTTGAAAAACCGAAACCTCCGACGATCGGTGATCGCGTCGATCTGACTGAACTGTTTCGCCGGGCCACATAAAAAAACCCAATCATGCCGACTGGGTCAAGTTCTTTTAAAATAGTCACGCTCTAACGCGGCCAAGTTGGCGAGCGAACGTTCCGCCCATTCTGAGCCGTCCGCTGTAAGCTGATCTTTCAGCCGGGCAGACGCCGCTTGTAAGGAAGCCGTATAATCAGGCACCTCGCCATCAAACGGTTTGACCATCTGATGCGGTATGTTTGTCTGTTCCCCGAATGCAAGCGCTCTTCTTTCATGAAAAAACGGAACATCCGCCTGCTTCGGATGATGAAGATCTCCTTGAGCGGGATGCGTCAGAACGGCTTTAATTTTCACTAAATAGTGATTGGGCCTGACGTCTGTCACTTCCCCTATGTATGCTCCTGTTTTATAAAACCCTTTTACGATTGTGCCGATTTCAAACGTATTCATAGCGTTCACCTCTCTCTAGTTATTCTATAAAAGATCAACGCGGTTGGCTAGTGAACAGCTGCCGGAAGCCTGACTGAGGCCGTTGTGCCCGAGTGCTCGCCGCTGGTGAAACAGACGGAGCCTTCATGATGCTGAATAATCGAGAATGTCACGGTAAGCCCGAGCCCGGTGCCGTTCGTTTTCAGCGTATAATACGGCTTGCCGAGTTTCTGCAGTTCTTCATCGGACATGCCGATTCCGTTATCCGTAATCTGAATGAGAATCATCTCTTCCTGTTTTTGGACGGAGACCTCGATTCGGCCGTTTTCAGAGGGCACGGCTTCAATACTGTTTTTAATCAGATTAATGAAGGCCTGTTTCAGTTTTTTTACATCGCCGAACACATATAAATCAGGCTCGCTTCGAACCGTAACGGTCACCGATTTAAAATGGGCATAAGACTCCATTAAGGAACCTGTTTCCTTTACGAGCAGAGAAATATCAAACTTTTCTTTTTCATAGTCATCCTGCTTCGCCATATCGAGATAATTCGTAATGATCGTCTGAGCCCGGTCGAGTTCGGACAGCACAAGTTTCTGATATCCGGAGTGGGATTTGTCCTGAAGCTGCTCGCCGCTGAACAGCAGCTGCACAAAACCTCTGACGACCGTAAGCGGATTGCGGACTTCATGGGCGACGCTTGCCGCAAGCTCGCTGACGACGGCCATTTTTTCTGAGTGAATCAGCCTTGCCCGCATGGACGCATTCTCATCAATGATCTCAATCAAATAAATGCACAGCAAAAGGGCGCTGACTTGAAAAAAAACAGATACTGCCGCCTCATAATAAACGGAAGGTAGATTTTGAAAATTGAAAATATTGGTCGCGGAATAGATGAAGACAGATGCGGTTAATAAGGCGGTTTCAGTGCAGCCGATGAGAAGAGCGAAAAGCAGTTTCTTCCGCTTTGAAAAAAAAGGCCATTTCGTTTGGAGCTGGATAGGGATGATGATTAAAAAAGGAATTAAGGATAAGAAAAAAAGAGCGGAAGGTTCAAACCATATGAGCTGAAAAAAAACGGATGCCGCCCCTGCGGCAAGTCCTGCACCGGTACCGGAATAAAGCAGGCAGACGATAATGGGAATCAGCTGCAAACCGTAACGGACGGAATGAAGCTCCTGGATGGGAAAAGCCGTACATAATAAGGAAGATGACGCTGCAAATACGGCGACCAGCAGGCGGTTCGCTCTCGGCACAAGCAAATCGGGCTTGCTGAGCCAGAAGACTTGATAAAGAAAAATAGGGAATAAAATAAAAGAGAAGTGAAGCAGGTAATCCTTTACAATCTCCATTTATGCGAAATCCTTTCCTATGTAAATATGAATCTATTATAACATCTTTACCGGAAAAAAAAGTATATATTTCTCTAAAGCGAACGCCCTTATCTCATCTGATAAAGGCGTTCTTTCCGCTGCTAAGCGAGCGCTGCTTTCATTCTCTCAAGCCCTTCTTTTACGGCGGCGGCTGAACAGCCGACATTAAGTCTCATAAATCCTTCGCCGCCCGGTCCGTATTTTGTTCCCGGCTCTAATATGATTTTTCCTTTTTTGAGCATTCTTTCTTTGAGCTCGGCATCCGAAAATCCGTACTCGCTGAAATCCATCCAGATCAAATAGGAAGCGTCAGGCTTCATCATACGGACTTTCGGCAATTCTTGTCTTAAAAAGTCCTCAGCCAATTTCATATTCCCTTCAATGTAAGGAATCAGCGCGTCAAGCCAAGGGCCTCCCTTTGTATAAGCCGCTTCAATTGCTGCAACCGCAAATGTGTTGAGGCTGGAAATCCCGTTCTGATGCAATGCGGCGGAGAATTTCGCCCGCTTATAACGATCGGGAATGATAATGGCGGATGCCTGAATGCCGGCAATATTAAACGTCTTGCTCGGCGCGACACAAGTAACGGAAATCCGCGCAAACTCCTCAGACAGAGAAGCGAAAGGCGTATGCGGCTTTCCGTACAGCATCAAGTCGGAATGTATCTCGTCAGAAACGACGGTGACGTTATGGGCGGCGCACAGCGATCCGAGCTTCATAAGCTCATCCCGGCTCCACGCTCTGCCGGACGGATTGTGGGGGTTACAAAGAATCATCAGCTTGACCTCAGAATCGTTCAGCTTTTTCTCAAGATCCTCAAAATCCATACAGTAGACGCCGTTTTCTTCCCGTAATGGGTTATGTAAAACCTGCCGTTTGTTTTCCTTGATCATCTGATAAAAAGGCGTATACACCGGTGATTGAATCAACACCGGATCGCCCGGTTCGGTAAAGGCTTGTACGGCCATGCTGATTGCCGTGACAACACCGGGACTGAACGCGATGCTTGCGGGATCGGGCCGGTAGCCGTGCCGCGTCTCAAGCCATGAAGCGACGGCTTCTCTTGTGTTTTCGTCAGGAGACGTATAACCGAATATGCCGTGGTCAAGGCGGGCTTTTAAGGCGTCAGTGACCGCTTCGGGAGCGCGGAAATCCATATCGGCAACCCACATCGGAAGCGCATTCGATACGCCGAATAACGCTTCCGCCTTGTCCCATTTCACCGATTGTGTGCCAAGACGGTTTTCTCGAAGATCAAAGTTCATGTATGTCACTCCTGTAGTATCATTATTTTGCACAGCGTATCTATGATAAAATAGAATTGCAAACTTTATTATAAGCGGTGATGAAAATGGAAGAAAGCCAAGCGGTCATGGAAATGATGAAAATCATTGCCAAGTGGGACCCGTTTAAATATGGAGAAGATTTTTATGAGACAGAAGCCGTCGACATCGTTCAGGCCGTCTACAGTGAAGACCGTGCCGACAAGCTGGCAGCAGCCATTCAGGATATCTTTGAAGCTTCATTTGAGCAAAAGCTTCCGATCGAAGGCTGCCAAAAGGCCGCCGAGCAGCTTCTGTCCATAAAAGAAAGCAGCTCCTGCACCCCTTAAAAACCGGCGGTTCCGCCGGTTTTTTTATTGAATAAATTCAAAAATCCGCTCCGAAACAAACTCCGGGCGCTCTTCGGGTACGAGGTGCCCCGTATCCTTGAGTGAATACAGAATGGAATCCGGCAGGTCGTCATGAAGCCGTTTTCCGATTGAGACCGGAACGACCCGGTCTTCTTCTCCCCAGATTAAAAGAGCGGGGTTTTGCACTTTCTTCAAATCCTCGGGCTCTAAATCGCCCTCCCTGTGTCTGATAAACCTTGTCATCGCTTTGAAAATCTGGCGGTCTGTAAATGGTTTTTCGTAACCGTCAATCATTTCCTGATCGATAAGCGTCCGGTCGTGAACGACATTTAACAGGTTGTTCAGCACGCCGTCTTTTGAAAGCCAATACTTAAGATACAGGTCAAAACAAGGGAGATGCGTCCCGAATATAATCGACGGGTGCGAGCGCTTTAAATACCCCGAGCTGCACAGCAGGACGATTTTAGAAAAAAGCTCGGGTCTGAGAAGAGACGCGGATAAGGAAATCTGGCCGCCCATTGAATGGCCGATGAGTGCGGCCCGGCTGATACCGAGCTTTTCCAGAAGTCCGATCAGAAGCTTGGCGAGGTTTGCGTAAGTATATACGAAAGTCCGTGACTTTTCCGATTGCCCGAAAGGAGGCAGGTCAACGGCGATAATATCATAATGGTTTCTGAGCAGCGGGATCAGTTTTCTGAAGCTGAATGCCGAAGATAAAAAACCGTGTACGCAGACGAGTGTCTGTCTGCCGGGATTTTCATAATGCTCGTAATACAGCTCAACTCCGTCTATCGCGGCCCGTTTAATCGGTGAAACAGCTTCCATGAGAGCCTTCGCCGTCCTTTCTTTGTTGTAATGTAAAGTCTTTTTTGATTGTCAGATTTTAGCTCTGGTTTCTTTCGGGTTTTTCTTAGCATTTGTCGAAAATCGTGATATAATGTCATGAAGATTTTTGATAATGCAAAGGTGTGAAACGTATGAAGCTGACCGAAAAAGAAACAGAAATATTAGAAATTTTAGACGAAAACAGCCGCGTTGATGCGGAAACGATTGCGAAAATGGCAAACATTCCCGCTGAAGAAGTCAAAAGCATCATTGAAAAGCTTGAAAAGGAAAAAGTCATCATTGATTATGCGGCGATGATCGACTGGCGCAAAGTCGACGGTTTGGAAGGCGTCACGGCGATGATTGACGTAAAAGTCACTCCGAAACGAAATGTCGGCTTTGATGAAGTCGCTGAGCGGATATACAGATTCCAGGAAGTTGAATCAGTGTACCTGATGTCAGGGGTGTATGACTTATCTGTCGTTATTCGCGGTAACACGATGTCAGACGTGGCAAGCTTCGTGTCTGAAAAATTGTCCACCCTTGAGTCCGTCGTTTCCACGACGACGCACTTTATCCTGAAAAAATATAAGCATGACGGCAAAGTCTTTGAAAGCGGAGACGATGACAAAAGAATCGTGGTGTCTCCGTAAATGGAAACGAAGACTTCTTATTTATCTGACTACGTGCAGCAGATTAAACCGTCAGGCATCCGCAAATTCTTTGATCTGGCTGCTACGATGGAAGGCGTCATTTCATTGGGAGTGGGAGAGCCTGACTTTGTGACGGCCTGGAACGTGAGGGAAGCGAGTATTCTTTCTTTAGAACAGGGTTATACGGCTTATACGGCAAATGCGGGTCTTTATGAACTGAGAGAAGAAATCAGCCGCTATTTAGATCAGCGGTTCGGCCTGAGTTATTCGCCTGACAGTGAACTGATCGTTACGGTAGGGGCAAGCCAGGCGCTTGATCTCGCTGTCCGCGCCATTATGAATCCCGGGGAGGAAATGTTAATTCCCGAACCGTGTTTTGTCGCATATGAATCACTCGTGACCCTGACGGGGGCGAAGCCGGTGCCGATTCAGACTGTCGCTGCAAAAGGTTTTAAAGCATCAGCAGCCGATTTTGAAGCAGCCCTGACGGACAAAACAAAAGCGCTGCTTCTATGTTCGCCGTCAAATCCGACAGGTTCTGTCTATTCGAAAGAAGAGCTTGAATCCATCGCTGCTTTCGCTGAAAAACACGACTTGATCGTGCTTGCCGATGAAATTTATGCCGAGCTGACGTATGATGAGCCATTTACGAGCATGGGGGCCATCCGCGGCATGAAGGAACGCACGGTTCTCATTTCCGGCTTCTCCAAAGCATTTGCCATGACGGGGTGGAGACTCGGATTTACGGCGGCGCCTCCCGTGATCAGGGATGCCATGCTCAAAATTCATCAGCACGCGATGATGTGCGCGCCTTCCATGGCTCAGTACGCGGCGCTTGAAGGGCTGAAAAACGGCCAGGAAGACGTCGAAAGAATGAAGAAAAGCTATCGGAGACGCCGAAACCTGATTGTGGAGACATTGAACGAAATCGGACTCGGCTGCCACCACCCCGGCGGAGCATTTTACGCCTTTCCTTCCATTCAGTCGACCGGCATGAGTTCAGAAGAATTCGCGGAACAGCTGCTCATTGAGGAAAAAGTAGCCGTCGTTCCGGGGAATGTATTCGGCCCGAGCGGCGAAGGCTACATCAGATGTTCCTATGCGACATCCATTGAGCAGATTCAGGAAGCGCTCGTCAGAATCAAACGGTTTGTTGAAAAAAGGGCATAAAAAAAGATACGAACCCGGTTCGCATCCAAATAAAAGGGGGGGAATACTAGAAAGCCTTCGTAATCATAGTATACCCCCATTTTTCTGTCCTTAAACATGATCATGTAAAAAAGTTCTCTTTGCGAAAAACAAACTTGTATGATATAATTTTAAATTGCGTATAATCTGTATTTAATTTAACTTAGGAGTTGTTATGAATGGCAGCAAAATTTGAAGTGGGCAGTGTTTACACTGGTAAAGTAACAGGATTACAAGCGTATGGTGCGTTTGTTGCATTAGATGAAGAAACTCAAGGACTTGTTCACATTTCTGAAGTCACTCACGGTTTCGTAAAAGACATTAACGAACACCTTTCTATCGGTGACGAAGTACAAGTAAAAGTACTTGCGGTTGACGAAGAAAAAGGCAAAATCAGCCTTTCTATCCGTGCGACTCAAGCGGCGCCTGAAAGAAAAGAAAGCAAACCAAGAAAACCGAAAGCGGCTCAAGCTTCTGAAGAAACATCTGCTCCGCAAGGTTTCAACACATTGAAAGATAAGCTTGAAGAGTGGATTGAACAGTCCAACCGCAAAGACCTTATCAAAAAATAATCATCAAAAAAAGCACCGGATATGTATGGGGACTGACCCCATAAGATGAGACAAACAAAAAACACCTTCAAGTTTGAAAACGGATGATTGTTAGCCGAAATTAGACTTGGAGGTGTTTTTTCTATGGGGACAAGAGTGAGTTATCCGGTTGAAGTGAAACAGAAGGCTGTAGAAATGAGATTGGCAGGCGTGCCTATGAAAGAGATCATGCAGGAATTGAATATTAAGAATAAGACACAGGTTCAGACATGGGTTAGATGGCATAAGACTGGGGATACACATCGATTCGAACAGCCTGTCGGAAAGCAATACACTTACGGAAAAGGCCCGGAGTATTCTTCCGAATTAGAGAAACTGCAGGCAGAAAATCGTTATCTGAGACAACAGAATGAAGTTTTAAAAAAGTGCAACGAATTGGAAAGGAAGCTGATAGCGAAACGCCAGTCGAGCTTGTAGAAGCATTGCGCGGCACAATGACCATACAGGATATCTGTATTCATTTAGGTATCTCACGAGCATCTTATTATCGTTGGAAGAAGAATCTGATGAAAGATAACCCTAAATACCATTTAGAAAAACAAATCGGCACGTTGTGCCGAGAACACAAGTTTCGATATGGCTATCGGAAAATCACAGCCATATTAAAAAAGGGAATGCGTGTGAATCATAAAACGGTTCAGCGCATTATGCAGAAGAATCAGTGGCAATGCCGGGTTAAGGTGAAAAAGCGCAAGAAAGATGGGCAGCCATATGCCGTGGCCGAGAATATATTGGATCGAAACTTTCAGTCTGAACGCCCTCTGGAAAAGCTAGTAACGGATATCACATATTTGCCTTATGGGCAGAAACAATTGTATCTTTCCAGTATATTGGATTTATACAATGGAGAAGTGATTGCTTTTACAATTGGCGATAGACAGGACACAGACTTTGTCTTACACACACTTGATCAGCTGCCCGCACTGCCAGAGAACTGCGTGTTACATAGTGACCAAGGTTCTGTTTATACATCTTATGAGTATCAGAAAGCTGTTAAAACAAAAGGCATTACCATGAGCATGTCCCGCAAAGGGACGCCCGCTGATAATGCCTCCATCGAATCGTTTCATTCCTCACTAAAGTCTGAAACGTTCTATCTTAACAGCATTGATCGAACTACGACGACCATCGTAGAACGCACTGCCATAGAATACATTCATTATTATAACAATATTCGTATTCAAACGAAACTAAACAGCCAATCGCCGATACAATATCGGCAATTGGCTGTATGAAGGTGTTTTGATCCCTGTCTCAAAAACAGGGGTCAGTCCCATGTTCGGTGCTTTTTTTATGTTTATCTGACTTCCGGATTTGCCGCTTCCTCGCGGGATGTTTCTTCGTTCGGCTTAAACAGCAGGCCGAGATTGATCAGACCGGCGATGCCGACAAGACCGTAAATAATCCGCGACAGAGCTGATCCTTGGCCGCCGAAGATGGCTGCTACTAAATCAAATTGGAAAAATCCGATCAGTCCCCAGTTAATAGCGCCGATAATCGTTAATACGAGACAGATACGCTGAATAACACTCATGTAAACAACCTCCTCTATGAATTCGTGAAACAGTTATAGATTGTGACAAAGCAAAGAATCTATGCATACTACATTCTCCGCCGTGTAAATCACACACTGTCTCAAGCTGTACAAGTGCCTTTCCCGGGAAGCCGCTGTCTGTAAACCGCGTGATGTGCCGTCAAAAAAGCGGATTGCTTTACATTGAATGTCATCTTTCTGCATAATATAAATCCAAAGGAGGAGATGTCATGCAAAACTTTACATATTGGAATCCGACCAAATTGATTTTCGGAAAGGGAGAGGTCGAAAAACTTCCTGAAGAAATCAAGCCGTACGGAAAGAATGTACTGCTCGTATACGGGGGCGGCAGCATTAAGCGCAGCGGTCTTTATGATCAAGTAACCGAACTGCTGAAAAAAGCAGGAGTTACCGTACATGAATTGGCAGGCGTAGAGCCGAATCCGCGTGTCTCAACGGTGAACAAAGGTGTTGCGCTCTGTAAAGAAAACAGCATCGATTTCTTATTGGCCGTCGGCGGCGGAAGTGTCATTGACTGCACGAAAGCCATCGCGGCGGGCGCTAAATATGACGGCGACGCGTGGGATATCGTCACGAAAAAACACCAGCCGAAAGAAGCGCTGCCGTTCGGAACAGTGCTGACCCTTGCGGCAACCGGTTCGGAGATGAACTCCGGATCAGTCATCACAAACTGGGAGACACAAGAGAAATACGGATGGGGGAGCCCGCTCGTTTACCCTAAATTCTCTATTCTCGATCCGGTAAACACATTTACCGTTCCGAAAGACCACACCATTTACGGCATGGTCGATATGATGAGCCATGTGTTTGAACAATATTTCCACCACACGTCAAACACGCCGTATCAGGACCGGATGTGTGAATCGCTTCTGCGCACGGTGATTGAAACAGCGCCGAAGCTGATCAATGATCTGGAGAACTACGAGCTTCGTGAGACGATTTTATATACAGGCACGATCGCATTAAACGGAATGCTGTCAATGGGCGCAAGAGGGGATTGGGCCACACACAACATCGAGCATGCGGTATCAGCGGTTTACGATATACCGCACGCCGGAGGTTTAGCGATTCTGTTCCCGAACTGGATGAGACATGTGCTCAAAGAAAATCCGGCCCGCTTTAAACAGCTTGCCGTCCGTGTCTTCGATATTGACGAGACAGGCAAATCAGATGAAGAGATCGCACTTGAAGGAATCAGCAAGCTGTCTGATTTCTGGACGAGCCTCGGCGCTCCGAACAGACTCGCTGATTATGATATTTCTGATGAGAAGCTGGATACGATTGCAGATAAAGCGATGGCAAACGGAGCATTCGGACAGTTCAAGTCACTGCAGAAAGAAGACGTGCTTGCGATACTGAAAGCATCATTGTAATAACATAAAGGGGGCGGCCGGATTGGCAGCTCCTTTTTTTCTGTGTTATAGTAATTCCCTTACGATTTTTTTGGAGGTCATGATAAATGGAGAACTTTACGTACTACAATCCGACGAAATTGATTTTCGGAAAAGGTCAAATCGACCAATTGAAAAAAGAGCTGAAGCAATACGGGAAAAACGTGCTGCTTGTTTACGGAGGCGGCAGCATTAAGCGAAACGGCCTGTATGACCAAGTAACAGGCATCTTAAAAGAAGAAGGCGCAACCGTTCATGAGCTTGCGGGCGTTGAACCGAACCCGCGTCTGGAAACGGTAAATAAAGGAATTGAGCTGTGCAGACAGCATGAGATTGATTTCCTTCTCGCAGTCGGCGGCGGAAGTGTCATCGACTGTACAAAAGCGATTGCGGCCGGTGCGAAATATGACGGCGACGCATGGGACATTTACAGCAAAAAAGTAACGGCGCAGGACGCACTCCCGTTCGGCACGGTGCTGACGCTTGCGGCGACAGGCTCTGAAATGAACCCTGATTCCGTTATCACAAATTGGGAAACAAACGAAAAATTCGTATGGGGCAGCAATGTCACTCATCCGCGTTTCTCCATTTTAGATCCTGAGAATACTTTCAGCGTTCCGGAAAACCAAACCGTATACGGCATGGTGGATATGATGAGCCACGTATTTGAACAATACTTCCACAATGTTGAAAACACGCCGCTTCAGGACAGAATGTGTTTTGCGGTCCTTCAGACGGTAATTGAAACAGCGCCGAAACTTTTGGAAGACCTTGAGAACTATAAGCACCGTGAAACGATTTTATACGCGGGTACGATCGCATTAAACGGCACGCTGCAAATGGGCTATTTCGGCGATTGGGCTTCCCATACGATGGAGCACGCCGTCTCAGCGGTGTATGACATCCCTCACGCGGGAGGACTTGCGATTCTGTTCCCGAACTGGATGAGATACACGCTGGATACAAATGTAGACCGTTTTAAAAACCTGATGCTCAACATGTTTGACATTGATACTGAAGGCAAAACGGATAAAGAAATTGCGCTTGAAGGGATCGATAAATTGTCCGCGTTCTGGACAAGCCTCGGTGCACCGTCCCGCCTTGCGGATTATGACATCGGTGAAGACAAGCTTGAGCTGATCGCAGACATCGCCGCAAAAGAAATGGAATACGGCGGATTCGGCAATTTCCAAAAACTGAACAAAGATGACGTACTTGCCATCTTAAAGGCGTCACTGTAAGATACATTCCCGGCCGGGGTGAAGATGAAATAGATTTTCAAGCTGCAGATGTAATCACATGCTGCGGATTTGACTCCCTGTTTCTGTACATTTAGCAGAAAAGGATTAATTAACTTTGCGATTGCCGATCATCTATTTACACAAAATCTAAATCATGAAGAGCCTTGCTATACTTCGAATTTAAAAAAGGGGCGCTGATTCAATCAGCGCTCCTTTTATGCATTTTGTGTACTAAGGTCCCGCTGAGCCCCCATATAGCTTCCCATTAAGTTTTGATAACCGGGAAGATGACTGGAGATTAATGCGCCAAAACCTTCAACATCGTTGCGCCAATCACGCTGAAGCTCGCATGCTACGCTGAACCAGTTCATAAGCTGCGCGCCGTCATGAGCCATACGGGTTAGTGATGCATCTGCTACTTGCTTATTAAACGTCCCCGAAGCATCTGTCACAACAAACACTTCGTAGCCTGCTTTAATGGCAGAAAGCGCAGGAAAAGCAACGCAGACATCTGTAACTACACCTGCGATAATCAGCTGTTTTTTGCCAGTCGCTTCAATGGCTTTAACAAAGTCTTCATTGTCCCATGCATTAATTTGTCCGGGACGGGCTATTTTTGGCGCATCAGGAAAGAGATCAACGAGTTCTTGCATGAGCGGTCCGTTGGGTCCGTTTTCAAAGCTGGTTGTTAAAATAACCGGTAAATCAAAGAATTTAGCCGTATCACCGAGAGCCAATACATTGTTTTTAAATTCATCAACGCCATAGTCACGCACGAGACCGGAAATAAGGCCGGTTTGATGGTCAACTAAAAGCACGGCAGCATCATCTTTTGAAAGACGGGAATAAAGATCAGACATTTTATAATCCTCCTTGAATTAAGGCAAGTAAGTTTGTGAATTGAAAACGGTAAATCTATTCATATGCTGTATAGATAGAAAGTTATTTCTGAGGTGACTTTTCGTGAGGGGGATGATCCTTCAATTAATCTGGAACGGGAACCGGAGCATGATCAATCCAATGGATGAACTGTTGTAAATAGCGTTGAAGATAACGTTTTGTTTGTTCATCCGTAAGTATGTTTTGAGCGGAATCAATTTTCTCATGGACTTGCGAAATCAGCATTTTTTGAAATGGCAAAACATTGACTTGCATAGCTTCGAGTACTTCCCTCATTTGCGTTTGACCAAAGGCAGTGCCGAACCCTCCGGGGGTTGCTCCGATTAAGCCAACCGGTTTTCTGTTTAAAACAGAAGAGGTCCGCGGTCTCGATGCCCAGTCCAATGCGTTTTTTAACACCCCGGGGATTCCGGAATTGTACTCTGGACTTACAATGATGATGCCGTCAACGTCTTGTATATCAGCTCTAAAGGATGTTACGGAGTCTGGTGCTCCGGCAATTTCTAAATCTTCGTTAAAAAAAGGAAGACTGTCTATTTCAACCCAGCGAAATTGAGCCGCATTATCTAAGTCAATCAATGATTGAGCAATTGCTCGATTATACGAGTTTTTTCGTAAACTTCCGCAAATAAGACCAATGGTTTTAGTCATAAAATCACCTCCCGGTTTAAAATCACTTTCATCTTAACATGATACTCCAAATATAGACACTATTTTTAAAAATGGACATTTATGCCTTAATATGCCTTCGCGGCAGCCTCTCAAGAGGAGTACTATATAAAAAGAACCGGCCCATCGGGATTGGCGATGGATGTCATCCTGCTCCAAAGTAAAGGTGATACGTTCCTGGATCATCAACATTCGATTCGTTCCCCCTCTCACGATTATTACAAATATAACCATATCGAATCCGGGATATTGTATAAAAAATGAACGCATCTTTAGCGCAAATCCCGTATTCATCCGGCCTTCTTCATGACTTGATTTAGCGGGTGAGTTCATATAAAGTGAAAGAGAAAACAATTCACCGTGATGGAGGGACAAGCAAATGACGCATGTACGCTTTGATTACTCAAGAGCGTTACCTTTTTTCAATGAACATGAACTTACATACGCACGTGATTTCGTAAAAACGGCACACCATAATATCCATGAAAAAACAGGCGCCGGAAGCGACTTTTTAGGATGGGTGGACCTCCCTGAAAACTACGATAAAGAAGAATTCGCGCGCATTAAAAAAAGCGCTGAAAAAATCAAATCAGATTCAGACGTGCTTCTCGTCGTGGGTATCGGCGGTTCATACTTAGGCGCCCGCGCGGCGATTGAAGCGCTCAATCATTCTTTCTATAACGTCCTGCCGAAAGACAAGCGCAAAAACCCTCAAGTTATCTTTATCGGCAACAATATCAGCTCAACTTATATGAAAGATGTTATGGATCTTTTAGAAGACGCTGATTTCTCTATCAATGTCATTTCTAAATCAGGCACGACGACGGAACCTGCAATCGCTTTCCGGATTTTCCGCAAACTTCTTGAAGAAAAATACGGAAAAGAAGAAGCGAAAGCGCGGATTTACGCGACGACAGATAAAGAGCGCGGTGCTTTAAAAACGCTTTCTAATGAAGAAGGCTTCGAATCATTCGTTATTCCTGATGATGTCGGCGGACGTTTCTCCGTTCTGACTGCGGTAGGCCTTCTGCCGATTGCGGTAAGCGGGGCTGATATCGATGAAATGATGAAAGGCGCTCTTGATGCAAGCAAAGACTTTTCCAGCTCGGAATTAGAAGAGAACGCGGCTTACCAATACGCCGTCGTCCGCAACGTTCTGTATAATAAAGGAAGAACCATTGAAATGCTCATCAACTATGAGCCTGCGCTGCAATACTTTGCGGAATGGTGGAAGCAGCTCTTCGGCGAAAGTGAAGGAAAAGATGAAAAAGGCATCTATCCTTCTTCCGCTAACTTCTCAACAGACCTTCACTCTCTCGGTCAATACGTGCAGGAAGGCAGACGCGATCTGTTTGAAACTGTATTAAACGTTGAAAAACCGAAGCATGAGCTGACAATTGAAGAAGCGGAAAATGATCTCGACGGCTTAAATTACTTAGCCGGAAAAACGGTCGATTTCGTCAACAAAAAAGCGTTCGAAGGCACGATGCTTGCCCATACAGACGGAAAAGTGCCGAACTTAATTGTCAATATTCCGGAGCTTAATGCATATACATTTGGATATCTCGTCTATTTCTTTGAAAAAGCGGTGGCGATGAGCGGTTATCTGCTCGGAGTCAACCCGTTTGATCAGCCGGGTGTTGAAGCCTATAAGGTGAATATGTTCGCGCTTCTCGGCAAACCGGGCTTTGAAGAGAAAAAAGCAGAGCTTGAAAAACGCCTTGAAAAATAAAAAGAAGGGCTGGCCCTCAGCATGACGGGTCAGCCTTTTTTAAACCGTGAAAGGTGTGATGATGAATGATACGACTCTTATGTAAGCATGCCGTCATTTCCGTCTGTTCCGCCGCTATTGTCTATTCGGCACTAAAACTGTCTCCTGAATCCCTCTTACAAACCATCCTGTTTTTCGCTTTCCCTCTCGGCTTGTTTACGGACATGGTCCGGCTGAAACTGAAGATTGGCCGGATGCAGTCGCTGATCACGAAGTGCTGTCTCTATGCCGCCGTTTTCTATATTTCAACGGAAGCCGTTCTCTCCGCAATTGTGACGTATGTTCTGATTGAATGCGCCGTTACCCCTTTCCAGCGTCTGTCTGCCGCTCCCGATTCTTCCCGGGCGCCGTATGAAGATGCCGCAGAGCGGGGACGCTAAAGACAAAAAGGAGCATATGCACATGATCAGCATACCATCTTCACTTGAGGGGCAATCGTTTTTAATCCGCGAACTGGAACAGGTGCTGAAACCGATCGGTTATACCATCGGAGGCGGCTGGGAGTATGACCGCGGGTTCTTTGATTACAAAATTTCCGATCAGGACGGCTATTTATTTCTCCGCATCCCTGTTGAAGCAAATAAGGGACACCTGGATGAACGGGGGGCCGCCGTTACAATCGGCACACCCTTTTTGCTGAGGCACGTCTATCAGGAGGAAACGGATGATCACGCAGGCGGCGGTGTTTTTGAGTCATTATTCAACCAATTCTCCGAGCCGAAACGGCGGGATGCGGCAATTGACCGCTCATATACAGATATCGGCATCTCGCTTGTGAAAGAGCTGGAAGACGTCCTGCTGCATTAAAGAGCCAAAAACAGATCAGTATCGAGCACCTGGTATGACAGGGGAGGGGTCAGCATCGGCCCCTCTTCTTTTTGTATGCCGATGATCGTGGTATTCCGTTTGAGATAATAGAGCGCACAGTCATGATAAGATGAGCCCTTTAATTCCTCGGGGACGGGAATGATGCGCACCTTTTTCTCCAGCGTCAGATCTGACAGCGTTTGCGGTTTGGCAAGCTGCAGCTTGACCCGGTAATGCTCAAACATCACCCGGCTCGACAGGCGTGATGTGCACAGAATCTTATTGGCTCCTGCGCGCTCGGCGTTTTTGACATACCGTTCCGTTAAAATTTCCACGATACAATAAACGGACGGATGCAGCCCTTTGATGGCGAGAAGCGTTAATACCGACAGCATATCAGCTTCGGATTCATTTTTCTGCTGATCTGCTGTCAAAATGACGGTATCGGCTTCCGTAATATTCGCCTTATTGAGCGTACTGTCATCAGCGGCATGTCCGCGGATGAAATGGACGTTTTCAATAAGCGGCCCTTCCCTTAATGAATCATCAATCAGGACGACAGTTTTTGACGGCGCGATGTGCTGCAGTTCTTTCAGCAGCATATGCGACTTCTCATTCCATCCGATAAGAATGACGTGCCCCTTGCCTTTAAAGGCGACCTTCCCTTCGACATAGCGGTGCTGTTTGCTGAACACGGCTGAAGAAAGCGTGGCGAAATAGGCGGTCACAAAACTCGCTCCGCTTAATACAAGCACCATGCCGGCAATCTGCCCGAGCGGCGTCTGGGGCACGTAATCGCCGTAGCCGACTGTGGCCACCGTAATAACCGCCCACCAAACCCCTTCAAACACAGACGTGAATTGCTTCGGCTCAAGCATGTAAATGAGTTGGCCGAACAATAAAATCAAGGCGATAATGATCAGTCCGATCCGAACATATAACGGCCATCTCAGCCAGGAAATAAATAAACGGTTTGATTTCATTCGTCCGGCTCTTCTTTCGACAGAGAGATGGATAAAATCTGCTTAATAATGGTGTTTAGTTTTTCGTTCAGCTGTTGCTGGCCGTATGAGTCACGCGCATGTCTGATTAAATCGGCCGTCTCATCTTCAAACTGAATGAGAGGTTCGTCGTTTTCCGATTCATTATAGAGCTGGATGAAGGCGTCAAGCCCTTCGTTCATTCTGTCTATCGCATTGCTCAGCTGTTCTTTCTCGCCATTTGTCACTTTCATGTCGATCACACCTGTATCTTTTTTTATACAGTATGTCCCAGTTCGTTTGATGTCTTTCAAAAATCGCCGAAAACATATTCACCCTTATTTTTTCATATGATAAAGAAAGCGGACCGAAAAAGGGTGAGTCAAAATGACAGTCATTCAAAAACTGCTGGCGGCGCTGGCCGGAGCGCAGCTGCTCGCTTCGGCGGCCGTATTGCTTATTTTTGATTTGAATGGACACAATCATATGTCCGGCGGATTTTCATGGCTTGTTTTTGCAAAAGAGACCGCAGGCACGTTTCCGTTTTACATCGGAATGGCCGGGTGTATCCTCATCATGCTCGGAGGATTGATTCCTGTCAGAAAAAAGAAGCGGATTTCTGTACAGGAAAGCGGACAATCATTAAAATAATATATAAGCAGATCGTACGATATAAGAGAAAAAGGAAGAGGATAATATGCTGTTTATCTTTTTAACAATTGCTGCATTGGGATTGTCGTTTTGGGCACAATTTAAAGTGAAAAGCAATTTTCAGAAATACTCAGACGTAGAAGCTTCCAGTCAGCGGACGGGGGCGGAAACGGCAAGACGGATTCTTGATATTAACGGTTTATATGATGTGCCGGTAGAACCGGTAAGAGGCACTTTAACAGACCATTACGACCCGACGGAGCGGGTGGTGCGTTTATCTGAGCCGGTATATTACGGCCGCTCCATTTCCGCCATTTCCGTCGCTTCCCATGAAGTCGGACATGCTTTGCAGCATCAGGAATCATACGGCGCGCTTGTGCTGAGGCACAAAATTTTTCCGGTCGTCAATTTTGCCTCCGGGGTTGCCCCTCTGCTTTTCTTGGGCGGGATGCTCCTGGGCAGCTTGAACTTAATCGGACTCGGCATTATTTTGTTTTCGGCCGCTGTTTTTTTCCAGCTTGTCACACTGCCTGTCGAGTTTAATGCCAGCGCGAGGGCGAAGCGGATTATCGTGTCGGAAGGATTCATTCGCAACAGTGAAGAACACGGCGTGAATAAAGTGCTGAACGCCGCCGCGCTGACGTATGTGGCTGCGGCGCTCGTTTCATTATTCGAGCTGCTTCGTTTTGTGATGATTTTCTTAAATGGTCGTGATGAGAATTAACACGAAGGAGGTGGCCCCTTACCGTTTGCGGTAGGGGTTTTTTTGCTTATATTAAAACTGATTCTCATTATGCTGTTAATCGGATTAACGGCCATCTTTGTCGCTGCGGAATTTGCGATTGTCAAAATCCGCGGTTCAAAAATTGCGGAGCTGGTTGAAACCGGAGACAGCCGGGCGCTCGCGGCGCACAGGGTGATTTCAAATCTCGATGAATATTTATCAGCGTGCCAGCTCGGCATTACGATTACGGCGCTCGGACTCGGCTGGCTCGGTGAACCGACGATTCAGCGGCTTCTTCATCCTGTTTTCAGCCTGATCGGAATGCCGTCATCTATTACGCACGTCGTCACGTTTATTGCGGCGTTTATCGCCGTTACGTATCTGCACGTCGTCATCGGAGAGCTTGCGCCGAAAACGATATCCATTCAAAAAGCCGAAGCCGTCAGTCTGTGGACGGCAAAACCGCTCATTCTGTTTTATAAAGTGATGTATCCGTTTATTAAGCTGTTAAACGGCTCAGCCGGATTTTTGGTCAAGCTGTTCGGTTTTCATTCGGTGAAAGAACATGAGGTCGTGGTCAGTGAAGAGGAATTGCGGCTGATTTTGTCCGAAAGCTATAAAAAAGGTCAAATCAATCAATCTGAATTCCGTTACGTCAATAAGATATTTGAATTCGATAACCGGGTCGCCAGAGAAATCATGGTGCCGCGCACCGAAATCGCCGCCATCTCGCTTGAACAGTCAGTTGATGAAGCCATACATTTGATCATCAACGAACGGTATACGCGATATCCGGTTATTAAGGAAGACAAAGATCACATTCTCGGCATTATTAACAATAAGGATTTATTTAAAGCGTATTTTCTCGGCCGCTCCATTGAATTAAAAGAAATTATGCGTCCGGTCATCAGAGTCATTGAAAGCATCCCCGTTCAGGAGCTTTTGATCCGTATGCAGAAGGAGCGGATTCATATGGCGATTCTCGTTGACGAATACGGCGGCACGGCGGGGCTTGTGACCGTCGAAGACATATTGGAGGAAATCGTCGGGGAAATCCGTGATGAATATGACCAGGATGAAATGCCCCACATCGTCAAAAAAGGCGAACACCACTATGTGATGGACGGCAAGGCGCTCATAGAAGAGGTGAATGATCTTCTTGATATCGCCATCGAAAATGAAGACATTGACACGATTGCCGGCTGGCTCTTAACACAAAAAATGGAGCTGAAAAATGGTGATGTGTTTCATGCCGAAGGGTGTGAATTTAAGGTGCTGGAAGCGGAAGACCATCATATCCGCTTCGTTGAAATTAAAAAAACTGATTTCTGAGCCTCCTGCTTTTGCAATGAGGCTTTTTTTTATGGGAAAAATGCTTCTTCGTCCCGCTCCTTCATATGATGTAAAGAAAGGAGTGTCGGTATGAAAACGGATTGGTGGAAAACGGCGGCCGTCTATCAAATTTATCTCCGAAGTTTTATGGATTCGAACGGGGACGGAATCGGCGACATTAACGGCATCAGAGCAAAGCTTCATTACATAAAAGAGTTGGGGGCGGATGTGATCTGGCTTTGTCCCGTTTTTGACTCGCCGGGCGCGGACAACGGCTACGATATTCGGAATTATAAACAAATTGCCGGCGAATTCGGGACGATGGAGGATTTTGACCGGCTCCTTGCGGATGTCCATGCACTCGGCATGAAGCTGATTATAGACCTCGTCATCAACCATACAAGCGATGAGCACCCTTGGTTTATCGAATCACGCTCAGCGAAAGATTCCGAAAAACGGGACTGGTACATCTGGAGAGACGGAAAAAACGGCAAAGAGCCGAACAATTGGGAAAGCATTTTCGGCGGATCGGCGTGGGAATATGATCAAGAGACCGGCCAGTATTACCTGCACCTGTTTGACAAAAAACAGCCTGATTTAAATTGGGAAAACGAAGCGATGAGGCAGTCCGTTTATGAGATGGTCCGCTGGTGGCTTGATAAAGGCATAGACGGCTTCCGGGTGGATGCCATTTCTCACATTAAGAAAAAAGAAGGGCTCCCTGACATGCCGAATCCGGACGGTCTCCCATACGTCCCGTCTTTCCCGTATCATATGAATGGGGAAGGCATAATGGATCTCTTGAAAGAGCTGAAACGGGAAACATTTTCGCGCTATCCGATCATGACGGTCGGCGAGGCGAACGGAGTGGCGGCTTGGGAGGCGGCTGATTGGGCCGGTGAAGAAAACGGCGTCTTTCAAATGATTTTTCAATTTGAACATCTCGGCCTCTGGGATACGGAAGATGATCAAAGCATTTCCATTCCGGCGCTTAAGCGCGTCTTGTCCGGCTGGCAGAACAGTCTTGAAGGAAAGGGTTGGAACGCGTTGTTTATGGAGAACCACGATCAGCCCCGTTCCGTCTCGGTATGGGGTGACGAACGGTTTTTGACAGAAAGCGCCAAGGCACTCGCCGCGATGTATATGCTGATGAAAGGCACGCCGTTTATTTACCAGGGGCAGGAGCTCGGAATGACCAATGTTTCGTTTCCATCCATTGAAGATTATGATGACGCCGCAATGAAATATCTGTATGAAAAAGAGACGTCCCGCGGCGTTCCGCATGAAAAAGTGATGAAGATCATCTGGAAGAAGGGCCGGGATAATTCACGGACACCGATGCAATGGAGCGGTGAGGCGAACGGCGGGTTTTCTGATGCTTCTCCGTGGCTCGGAGTGAATCCGAACCACACATGGCTGAATGCTGCATCACAAATGCAGGATGAAACATCCGTATACCATTTCTACAAACGGCTGCTCGCCCTCAGAAAAGAACACGGTGTATTGATCAGCGGCACATATGAATTGCTGCTTCCGAATGACCGGCAGATTTATGCCTATCTAAGAAAAAACGGAACAAAAACCGCCCTGATCATCACAAATCTGTCCCGAACCCCCGCTTTATACAGGCATCCCGGTTATCCGCTTGACTCCGATTCTCTCGTGCTTGCAAACGCGGAAACAGAAGCGCACCGCCATGTGACGTCCTTTCTTTTAAAGCCTTATGAGGCCCGCGTATATATATGGTGAAAAACTTCAGTCCCGAGGCTGAAGTTTTTTGTGATCTGCGTTTATCATCGCGATCCGACAGGAAAAGACAAATACAGAAACGAATATGGGAAAGGAAGAGAAAAAGAAAGGAGGCATTCATATGCTGAAAAAATTGCAGATTCAAACAAACAGACGGGATGAAATGATCGACATCACACATGAAGCTGTAGCGTTTCTCCGCAAAACAGGCGTAAAAAACGGTTTGGCGCTCATATACTGTCCCCATACAACCGCCGGCATTACCATAAATGAAAATGCCGATCCGGATGTGAAGAGGGATATGCTCAGAAGGTTTGATGAAATGTATCCGTGGGAACACGAACTGGACCGGCATATGGAGGGAAATACGGCGGCACATATGAAAGCGAGTACAACCGGCGCCTCCCAGCATGTCATCATAGAAGACGGGCGCCTGATACTCGGAACATGGCAGGGCGTTTATTTTTGCGAATTTGACGGTCCGCGAAACAGAACCTGTTATATCAAAATACAGGCTGAAACGGAGGAAAACACAAATGAGTGAGTGGATGAGTGCATTATCATTAACAAAGCCCGTCATTCAGGCGCCGATGGCCGGCGGGCTGGTCACGCCGCGTCTGGCTTCGGCGGTATCAAATGAAGGGGCGCTCGGAAGCCTCGCTTCAGGATACGTCAGCCCGCAAGCGCTTGAAAAACAGCTTATCGAGATGAAAGACCTGACGGACCGCTCCTTTCAAGTAAATCTTTTCGTCCCGGAAGAAAGGCAGATGCCTGAGGCGGAACTGGTTGAAAAATGGAAAGCCCGCATCCCGAGGGCAAAAGACGCCAAGCCGTTCTCTGATCTGAAAGAAGAATGGAATGATTTCGAGGAAAAAGCGGAGCTTCTGATCCGTTACGGAGTCAAAGCGTGTTCATTCACCTTCGGCCTGCCGCCGGAAGAAACGGCGGAAAAGCTGAAGAAAAGCGGATGTTTCCTTTTCGGCACGGCGACAACGCCGGAGGAAGCGAAGGCCTTTGAAGAACGGGGGATGGACGCCGTTATCCTTCAGGGAATAGAAGCCGGCGGACATCGCGGGTCGTTTCTGCCGGTTAAAGGAGAACCGGCTCTCGGTCTTATGGCACTGATTCCGCAGACTAAAGACGCGCTGAATATCCCGGTCATTGCGGCAGGCGGCATTTTTGACCGCCGCGGCGTGCAGGCGGCCCGATGTTTGGGTGCGGACGGCGTTCAAGTAGGAACACCGTTTCTCCTTTGTGAAGAAAGCAGCGCCTCACCGGCATATCAAAAAGCCATTGCCGAATCAAAAGGAGCCGACACGCGGCTGACCACCCTGTTTTCGGGAAAACAGGCGCGGGGAATCGTGAATCAGTTCATGAAAACATATGAGGCTGACGAGGGAAATACGCTGCCTTATCCGCTGCATAATACGCTGACAAAGCCGATGCGCGGGCACGCGGCTCAATCAGGAGACGCGGAGTATATGTCTTTATGGGCCGGCCAGTCCGCCGCGAAACTTGAAGGGCCGACAGACGTGAAAACCGTTTTGGACAGATTGTGCGAATCATAATTCAGAAATCGTGAGGTGATGGATGATGAAGATTCTTCAAATGTCCTACAAAAAAAGAGGGACTATTGAGTTTGTCTTTGAAGATTTTCCGCATTCCAAAGTCACCATGGCGCCGATTAAAGGGTATTACTTTGTCCGCGCCATTAAATGGAGCTGACTGGACAGAGCCGTCACCCGACATGATTTAGAGAAGTTTGAATGGGCTGCAAACCAAGCGCTCGGCACGACGGCTTTTTACCGGAAAAGAAAAGCATTCCGCATCCCATCGTCACAATGACAGACGATGGGATTGTTTTAATGCATGATCTGGTAAAGCGCGGGTGCATCAAGCCTTGTTGCCTGGTTAAGCAGATAAGCCGGCTGCACGGCATTTTTTTTTCTTAAAGAATTCAATCTCTGGATGATTTGTTCAGCGGTCAGAATCCCGAGACCGTGGGCGAAATATTGATCATTCCCCATCACAATGACATTCTCTCCCCGCCACTGAGCCTTTGCAGGATTAAAATCAGGATTTTTAAAATATAAACAATCTCCCCGTAAAAAGTGGCTGCCGGTTTCCGTGTAGATCGGCAGATGCTCATAGTGCCAGTCATACAAAGTGATATCCCGGAAACGCCGGTTAAACCGTTCTTCACCGATTGTCTTTAAGACGGCCAGATAATAAATCACAACAATGGCGGTAGCGCATTCAAATGCGTAAAACGCCCCGTTTTCAATAATGTCCCGAATCGCTTTTGAAGCGGGGATTCTGTACTTCAGCTCCAAGGCTCCTTCCGGCGTCACTCTCCAATAAGCCGTATTTCCGTATGTTTTGGCGAAAGTTGCAAATTTCACACCTGATCCGTGCAGTTCTCTTGCGGCTTCCACAATATGGCGGCGCAGCCGCACCTCGAACATCAGTTCAGCAATCGACCCGTAATCGAATTGTACGGGAGAATTGAGCAGTTCATTTATATACGGAACAAGGCTTTCTTCCGTCTGCCAGTTCGCGATGTCCTGAGGCCGAAGCACTTGGCCGGATATGATAATCATCTGCGCGCCCCCTTCTCTTTTTTTATAAGATATGCAGGAAGCTTGGGCAATGAAAATCAAGTCATAAAAAAGGAGGAAATGTTAACAAAATGTGAAGACTGAGCCGATATATAAGGTATCACACTTGAGGGAGCAGCTTAATATGAAAAAATTCATTAATTGGTGCACAAAGGCATCGATTTCACGTAAATTAATCATTTCATTTATCGTGATTTTAATCATACCGATTCTCGTGTTAGAATTCAGTTCATACCATACGGCGAGCAATTCGCTGGATGATCAGATTTCAGGCAACGCGAAAAATAACATTGAATCTTTTAACACAACGATTACAAATGATATCGGCGCAAAAGCAAAGGCGATTGAATTTTTCAGTGAAACGTTAAAAGGATCATCCTTCTCAAAGAAAAACATGTCTGCTCTTGAAGAAAAGTTCGGGCAATACACGTCTATTCATAAAGACGTAGCCCGTATTTACGGAGGAACGGAAGACGGCAGCTACGCACAGGCGCCGAAGGAGAATACTCCGGCCGATTACGATCCGAGAACACGCACTTGGTATAAAGACGCTGTGAAGGCCGGCGGCACGCTCGTTGTCACCGACCCTTACACTGCGGCAAGCGACGGCAGGATGGTCGTCACCGTGGCAAAGCAGATGCAGGACGGAACAGGCGTAGTGGCCATGGATATTACGATTGACCAGCTGCTGAAGCAGATGCAGGGAATCAAAATCGGGCAAAAAGGCTTCGTGTTTATCACGTCCAAAAATAAAACCTATGTCGCGCATAAAGACCACAAACCGGGCGATAAAGTTTCAACCCCGTGGCTGAATGAGGTATACAGCAAAGACAGCGGCATTATTTCATACAAGCTCGATGATCAAAATAAAAAAATGGCGTTTACGACAAATAAACTGACCGGATGGAAAATAGAGGGGAGCATGGAGCTCAACGAAATTAAAGACGCCTCACAACCGGTGCTGACGATGGGAATGATCGTCCTTGCAGCATCCATTATCATCGGGGGAATTTTAATTCTGTTGATTGTCAGATCCATTACGTCACCGCTGAAACGGCTTGTCCGCTCTTCTAAACAAATCAGCGGCGGAGACTTGACCGAAACCATTGATATCCGCTCGAAAGATGAATTGGGCGAACTCGGCGCGAGCTTTAATGAAATGGGAGAATCTCTGCGCGGACTGATCAGCGCGATCCAAAACTCTGTCGACAACGTGGCCGCGTCATCGGAAGAGCTGACCGCTTCAGCTTCGCAGACAAGCAAAGCGACGGAACATATTACAATGGCGATTGAGCAGTTTTCAAACGGAAACGAAGAGCAAAGCGAAAAAGTCGATTCAAGCTCAGCCAAGCTGAATCATATAAATGACGGACTCGCCGCCGTTTCCCGCACATCATCATCCATTACGGAAGCATCTAAACAATCGAAGGAAGCTGCCGGCACCGGGGAAGAATATGTGCAGCAAACAGTCGGGCAGATGAATCTCATCAATCAATCGGTCCAGCAGGCGGAAGCGGTTGTAAAAGGCCTTGAGGCCAAATCAAAAGACATCACTCATATTTTAAGAGTCATCAACGGCATTGCCGATCAGACAAACCTGCTTGCGTTAAATGCAGCCATTGAAGCGGCAAGAGCCGGTGAATACGGGCGGGGCTTCTCAGTGGTAGCCGAAGAAGTGCGCAAGCTTGCCGTCCAATCCGCCGGTTCTGCCAAAGAGATTGAAAAACTCATTCAGGAAATCACGGCTGAGATTAATACATCGCTTCACATGTTCACCTCCGTTAATGAAGAAGTTCAATCAGGACTTGCCGTAACGGACCGCACGAAAGAAAGCTTCCAGAATATCTTCGGCATGACAAACGATATCGCCGAGAAGCTTCAATCGATGAACGGTACGGTTGAACAGCTGTCAGACAGCTCCCAGCACGTTTCAGCCGCGGTGACGGATATTGCGGACGTATCTAGGGAAAGCGCAGCAAGCATTCAGGATATTGCCGCATCCGCAGAAGAACAGCTTGCATCAATGGAAGAAATCAGCACATCAGCCGATACTTTGGCGCAAATGGCCGAAGAACTGCGGGAATTAACGAAACAATTTAAAATCAACTAGTAAAAAAGGACGCTTTCCGGATGGAAGGCGTCCTTTTTTATAGTGACAGCCGGATAATTAAATAAAAAGTCTTGCATACAAAGGGAGTACATAGAACTATTTTTCATTTATGACTTCATTTTCAATGTAATAAAAAGGGAGTCGGCCGATATAAACAGTAAATGATTGAAAGAGGTTTACAAAATTGAAAAAAACAGCAAAAAAAATCGCCAGAAAATCAATAGCCAAAAAACTGATCATTTCATTTTTACTGATCTTACTCATTCCGGTAGCAGTATTGGCTGCCGGCGCCTACCGTTCGGCGGCTTCATCCGTTGAAAAGCAAATGATGGAAAGCGCCGAAGGAAATGTGCAAATCTTAAACAATATGATTGATGACCGGATCGGAATGTTTACAAAAAGCTCAGCATATTTCAGCGAATGGGCGACAAGCGCTAAATTTAAAGAAAAAAACCAAACGGAAATGCAAGAAAGGTTCAAGCAGTTTATTGAAAGCAATGATAAAGCGTCCGCCGTATTTTCAAGCAGCAAGGAAGGAACGTTTACCCGTTATCCGCATGCCGATATGCCGGCCGATTTCAATCCGCTTGAAAGAAGCTGGTATCAGGAAGCCATGGAGAATAAAGGCCAAACCATCATCACAGACCCTTATGAGTCCATCTCAAACAAAAAGATGGTCGTCACTATGGCCCGCGCGGCGCAAGACGGATCAGGCGTCGTCGCCATTGATATAAAAATCGACGATCTCATCACGATGACAAAAGAAGTGAACATCGGAAAAGAAGGATACGCCTTTATCCTCAGCAAAAATAAAAAAGCCGTTGCCTACAGTGATGAAAAAGCCGGCTCGGCGGTATCGGGAAAATGGGTTGATACATTATACAGCGGGCAAAAAGGCGTCTATGAATATACGCTGAACGGGAAAGCGAAAAAAATGGCGTACGTGACCAATGAAGCGACGGGCTGGAAGATCAGCGGAACCATGTCCGTGGATGAAATCAAAGATGCGGCAAGACCGGTTCTGACTCTGGCCGTTATCATATTGGCGATAGCCATTGCCGCAGGGATGATTTTCATTTATTTTGTCATCCGCTCAATTACCAAACCGTTAAAACATCTCGTAGCTTCAGCGGAAAAAATCAGCAGCGGAGATCTGACGGAAACCATTGATGTCAGCTCTCAAGATGAGCTCGGCGTGCTCGGTAAAAGTTTTAATCATATGACAGATTCACTCCGTTCGCTTATTCAAGGAATTCAGGACTCTGTTGAACATGTCGCTTCTTCCTCAGAGGAGCTGACGGCTTCGGCTGAGCAGACGAGCAAAGCAACGGAACATATCACCCTTGCGATTGAACAGTTTTCTAATGGAACGGAAGACCAAAGTGAGAGTATTGATAAAGCGACCGCCCAAGTGAATGAGATGAAAGACGGGCTCAGCGATCTGGCGGAAGCGGCAGCCGTGGTGACGGAAACTTCAATTGAATCGGCGGAGATATCCGGCGCCGGTGAGCGGCTTGTCAAGAAAACAGCCGGCCAGATGGGCGCCATTGACCAATCCGTAAGCAAAGCGGAGCAAGTCGTACAAGGGCTTGAACTCAAATCGCAGGACATCAACAGCATTTTGCGCGTCATTAACGGCATTGCCGATCAAACGAATCTCCTTGCTTTAAATGCAGCCATTGAAGCGGCAAGAGCGGGAGAATACGGACGCGGTTTTTCAGTCGTTGCCGAAGAAGTGAGAAAGCTTGCCGTCCAATCCGCCGATTCAGCGAAAGAAATCGAATCCTTAATTCATGAAATCGTCAAAGAAATTCATACTTCGCTCGGAATGCTGGAATCCGTCAATCACGAGGTGAAAAGCGGACTTCAGTTAACGGACGAAACGGAAAAAAGCTTCCGGGACATTTCCGTTAAAACAAATCAGATTGCCGGTGAACTGCAAAATATGAATGCAACCGTGGAACAGCTTTCTGCCGGATCTCAGGAAGTATCAAACGCTTCAGAGGATATCGCGGCCGTCTCCAGACAAAGCGCGGCCGGCATTCAGGACATCGCGGCTTCAGCTGAAGAGCAGCTTGCGTCCATGGAGGAAATCAGTTCCTCCGCCGTCACGCTGGAAAAAATGGCGGAAGAATTACGCGAACTGACAAAGCGTTTTAAGATAAACTCTTAATTGAGTCTAAAAGGCTAATTAACAATAGGTAAAAAGTATGTTTCGTTATATTTCTTCTTTTTGGATGTGTATAATTACCCATAATTGCCGATATGAAGGGTAAACACGCAAGAGGAGATATAGCAGATGAAAAAAATTGTGCAAATCATCAAGCAGAGATCGCTTACAAGAAAACTGCTCATTTCTTTTTTGGCCATTCTCATTCTTCCTATTTCAACGCTGGCTTTTATCGCCTATCAATCGGCGGTAAGCACGCTTGACAGGCAGATGATGGGAAGCGCATTAGATAATGTGCAGCAGATTAACGATATGATCAACACAAGCATCAGCCAAAAGGAAGACGGAACGGCATATTTCAGCGATTGGCTCACAAAGGATCGGTACAAGCCGAAAAACCAATCGCAAATTACCGATAAATTCACAGAGTACATGAAGATCAATAAAGACGTGGAATCCATTTTTACGAGTGACACGGAAGGACATTTCACACGGTATCCGGATCTGCAGATGCCTAAAGGATATAATCCGATTGAAAGAGACTGGTATAAAAAGGCCGTGGAAAATAAGGGGAAAGTTGTTGTAACAGATCCTTACCGCACGGCTTCCACCAATACGATGGTCGTGACGGTCGTTCAGCAGACGAAAGACGGCTCAGGAGTCGTCGCCATCAATATGAAAATCGATGAGCTTCTGAAAACGACAAAGAAAGTGAACATCGGAAAATCCGGCTACGCTTTTATCCTGACGAAAGACAAAAAAGTGGTCGCCCACCCGAACCGCACATCAGGCACAGTATTAAACGGGGAGTGGGCCGAACGGCTGTTCACCAGCAAAAAAGGTGATTTTCAATACAAATACGACGGCCAGGAAAAGAAAATGGTTTATGATACGAACAAGCTGACAGGCTGGAAGATTACCGGAACGATGTATCTGGACGAAATTCATGAAGCGGCCCTGCCGATCCTTCATCTGTCCCTGCTCGTTCTCGTATTAGCGATTGTGATCGGAACCATCGTCATGGTGCTGATTATCCGTTCAATCACAAAACCGCTCAAGCAGCTTGTGACATCATCGAAACAGATCAGTGAAGGCGATTTAACAGAAACGATCGAGATCCAGTCAAAAGATGAATTAGGCGAGCTTGGCAAAAGCTTTAACAATATGGCCGCTTCGCTCAGGTCTCTCATCCATGCCATCCAGGATTCCGTGAATAACGTCGCATCTTCCTCAGAGGAGCTGACGGCTTCAGCGGAGCAGACAAGCAAGGCAACCGAACATATCACATTGGCGATCGAACAATTTTCTAACGGAAATGAAAGCCAAAGTGAAAATATTGAAAGCGCGGCGGAACATATTTACCAAATGAACAGCGGGCTTGAAGATATGGCGAAAGCATCTGCCGTCATTACCGAATCCTCTGCCACATCAGCGGAAGTCGCCAATTCAGGCGGAAAGCTCGTCCACCAGACGGTCGGCCAAATGAACGTCATTGACCGGTCAGTGAAAGAAGCTGAACAAGTGGTGCGCGGACTTGAAACAAAATCAAAAGACATTACAAACATTCTCCGTGTCATTAACGGAATCGCTGATCAGACAAACCTTCTTGCGCTGAACGCGGCAATTGAAGCCGCGCGTGCGGGTGAATACGGCCGGGGCTTCTCAGTCGTCGCCGAAGAGGTCAGAAAACTTGCGGTCCAGTCTGCCGATTCAGCGAAAGAAATCGAAAGCTTAATTATAGAAATCGTCAACGAAATCAATACATCTCTCGGCATGTTCCAATCCGTCAACAAAGAGGTGGAGAGCGGACTGGATATTACGAATCAGACCGAAACGAGCTTCAAACGGATTTCTGAAATGACGAACCAGATCGCCGGAGAAATTCAAAATATGAATGCGACGGTAGAACAGCTGACAGCAGGATCTCAGCAGATTTCAGGAGCTTCTGAGCAAATCGCGTCCATCGCAAAAGAAAGCTCCGCCAGCATTCAGGATATTGCGGCCTCCGCCGAAGAACAGCTGGCTTCAATGGAAGAAATCAGTTCGTCTTCGGAAACGTTATCCCAAATGGCGGAAGAATTACGTGATATGACGAAACGATTTAAAATAGATTAATAGGTCATAGAACACCCAAATGTGCTGTTTGGGTGTTTTTTTTAGTTTTTTTAATAAATCTTTTGTCCTATCTGACGATATTAGATTTAGCTTTTCAAAGAAGGAGACTGAAAAAATGAAACAACTGATACATTGGATCAAACAGCCATCCATCAGCAAGCCGCTGATCGCGGCATTTTTAGCCGTATTGGTGCTCCCGGTCGGCATACTCGCCTACTTCAGCTACCAAACGGCGGGGAATTCACTAGAAAGCGAACTGACCCACAGCGCCCAGGGAAATGTCAGCGAACTGAACAGCGTGCTGGAAAACATGCTCGAAGGCAAGCTCAAAGCGATTGACTACTACAGCGAATCAATCACTAAGGAAAAACTGAACACAAAAAATAAATCGGTACTGCTCGACAATATGAAGCAGTATGTCACCGTAAATGACGATGTCGCGTCAATTTACGCCGCGTCTCGCGACAAAGCGTTCGTGAAATATCCGTCCGCTGATATGCCGTCCGATTATAATCCGCTCACGCGCGAGTGGTATACAAAAGCGGTTGAAAAAAGCGGACAGCCGGTGTTTACCGAGCCTTATAAAGACGCTGCAACCGGACAGACGGTCGTTACGATTGCCCAGCAGACAAAAGACGGATCAGGCGTTGTGGCGCTTGATATTAATCTGGGCGACCTGCTGAACGCTTCCGAACGCGTCCAGATCGGTCATAAAGGATTTGCCTTCATTACAACGGGAGATAAAAAATACATCGCCCATCCGACTATAAAAGCGGGAACGGAAGGCTCCGGAGAGTGGACGAAAGAAGTGTTTTCCAAATCAAGCGGATCGTTTGAATACATGTTTGAAGGACAGCAGAAGAAAATGGCCTTCACGACAAACAAACTGACGGGCTGGAAAATCGCCGGTACATTTTTTGTCAGTGAGATCCATGACGCAGCCTCGCCTGTCATGAAAATGGCGCTGATCATCCTGGCGGTTTCTCTTATCGTCGGCGGGGTTTTAATCTTTTTTATCATTCGCTCGATTGCAAAACCGCTCAAAAAACTTGTTTCGACATCAGCTAAAATCAGTGACGGCGATTTAACGGAAGTCATTGACATCAAGTCGAAAAATGAATTCGGACAGCTCAGCCAAAGCTTCAATGAGATGTCAGCATCACTCCGGTCTGTCATCGGCGTCATCCAATCATCCGTCGAACATGTCGCTTCTTCATCCGAAGAGCTGACGGCATCCGCCGGACAGACAAGCAAGGCGACAGAGCATATTACACTGGCGATTGAACAATTCTCAAACGGAAACGAATCACAAAGCGAGAAATTGGAAGAAAGTGCTGATCACCTTTCCCAAATGAATGCGGGCATTGCCGAGACGGCGAATGTATCGGCGGAAATCACTGAATCCGCCATCCAAACCTCTGAAACGGCCGGGAGCGGAGAAGAATTAGTGGCGAAAACGGTCGGCCAGATGAAAACAATTGATCGTTCCGTACAGCAGGCGGAAGCGGTTGTAAAAGGGCTGGAAACGAAGTCGCACGACATTAAGAGCATTCTCAACGTCATTAACGGCATTGCCGATCAAACAAATCTGCTTGCCTTAAACGCTGCCATTGAAGCGGCCAGAGCCGGCGAATACGGGCGGGGCTTCTCCGTCGTTGCGGAAGAAGTGAGAAAGCTTGCCGTACAATCAGCCGGCTCCGCGAAGGAAATCGAAACGCTGATTCAGGAAATCGTCAAAGAAATCGCCACATCGCTTTCCGTATTCCAAGCGGTGAATCAAGATGTGAAGGAAGGCCTCGATATTACGGATCAAACGGCCGAAAGCTTCAAAAAAATCTCAGAAATGACGACTCAGATTTCAGGCGCCTTGCAGCATATGAACGGAACGCTTGAGAAGCTTGCAGCCGGGTCGCAAAATGTGACAAACGCGGTGGAGGACATTACCTCAGTCGCCAAAGAAGGGTCCGCCGGCATTCAAGACATCGCCGCCTCAGCTGAAGAGCAGCTGGCCTCCATGGAAGAAATCAGTTCATCCGCCGAAACGCTTGCGCATATGGCTGAAGAACTGCAACAGGTCACACGGAAATTTACGATTCAGTCTGAAGACGAAGAACAGCTGTAGCGAGCTGTTTCTTTTCCTCATCTGAAAAAAGCGATACACTAATATAAAAGAAGGGAGTGGCAGTGATGAGATTAGAAGGCAAAAAAGTCATAGCGCTTGTCAGTGACGATTTTGAAGACCTAGAGCTTTGGTATCCCGTCTACCGGCTGAGAGAGGAAGGCGCGATCGTTCATTTAATAGGAGAAGAAGCGGGCCGTCCATACAAAGGAAAATACGGCGTGCCCGCGACGGCGGATTACGATTTTAAGAGCCTGATTATTCAGGAGTATGATGCCGTGCTCGTGCCTGGCGGCTGGGCTCCTGACAAACTGCGAAGATATCCCGAAGTTTTGGAGATCATCCGTACGATGAACGAGCAGAAAAAGCCGATCGGCCAGATCTGCCATGCGGGCTGGGTGCTCATATCTGCCGGAATTCTCGCAGGAAAAAAAGTAACGAGCACGCCCGGCATCAAAGACGACATGACAAATGCAGGGGCACAGTGGCTGGATGAAGCTGTCGTAACTGACGGCCACATTGTATCAAGCCGCCGCCCGCCCGACCTTCCGCAGTATGCAAAAGCGTTTGCTGATCTGTTAGCGTCCAAATAAAAAACATCCGCCCGAATCCGGGCGGATGTTTTTAGTTTTGATCGGCGGGAAAGACAATTCCGATTTGTTTTCTCGCTTCTTCCATAATGCTTGCCGTAATGAAAGAACGTTCAAATGTATTTTCGGAAGACTCCCGCTGTCCGTTTCGAAGAAGATTGATGAATTCAGCCGTTTCGTAGTACATCGATGGTTTCAGATCAGGGACTGAAATGTCTTCCGTCCGGCCGTCACGATAGCGGATTTCCGCCCGTTCCGGTCCGTGAATGCTGTCCAGAACGATCGTGCCGTCTTCACCCTGAATTTCCGCCGGGGCAAACGAATTTGAGATTTTCGAATGCATCAGCACCGCTTCAAATCCGTCGTATGACAGAATGACCGTGCCTTCGCCGTCAACGCCGGATGCTAGTTTATGACCGGTCGCAATGACGTTTTTCGGTTTGCCGAACAGGACGACGGCCGGATAAATGCAGTACACGCCGATGTCCATTAACGAACCGTTCGATAATTCAGGCTTAAACGCGTTTAGCACCGTACCGTTTTTATATGCATCATATCGTGATGAATATTGGCAGTAGCTTGCCGTGAATCTCCTGACGGGTCCGATTTTATGTAAGTGGTTTTGAAGCATGCTGAAGTTCGGCAGGAACGTTGTTTTCATGGCTTCCATCAAGAGAACGCCGTTCGTTTTGGCTGCGTGAATCATTTCATCCGTTTCCCTTGCGTTAGACGCAAACGGTTTTTCGCACAGTACGTGCTTGCCGTGTTCCATAAAAAGGACCGCCTGCTCTTTGTGAAATGCATTCGGGCTGGCGAGATACACCGCGTCATAGGCTTTGCTTTCCGCCATTTCTTTCAGGCTGGTGAAATAATGAGCAGCGCCGTGTTTGCCGGCGAATTCCGCCGCACGTTCCTCAGTTCTGGAATAAACCGCCGTTAATTGAAAATCATCAATAGCAGAAGCCGCCTCCAGAAATCGTTCTGTAATCCAATTCGTTCCGACTGTTGCAAATCGAATCATTGCTATCGCTCCTTCTATGTATTGGCTTACATTATAGCTTTTTTTCTAAGAAACATAAATGGGAAAAAGGCTGGCAGCTAAAGGGATAGGAAAAATTCCCATAGAGACCGGTTATTATTTTTCATTACAGGAACGATAGTGTACAATTTAAGTAAAATACATATGATGGAGGAACAATAGTGGAAACATTGCAAACATGGGGCGGCAGATTTAAACAGTTTTTCTTAGACAATAAATTTGTCTTGTTTTTGCTTGTATTGCTGCTCATCGGTCTCAATATCCTTGTCTTTATGAAGACATCATTTATTTTCACACCTATTATCGTCCTGCTCAAAACGATTGCGCTCCCCGTCATTTTGACAGGAATTGTTTATTATCTGCTTAATCCGATCGTAGATATATTGGAAAAAATAAGAGTGAAAAGAGTCTATTCCATCCTGCTCCTTTACCTCATTATTATAGGGCTGATTTCGATTACGATCGTTTCGATTATTCCGTTTTTAAAGGAACAGATCATGAGTCTGATCGACAATCTGCCGAAATATGTGGATATTGTTGAAGATCAGACGAAAAGCATGATCGGAAGCGATTTTGTAAATCAGGCGCAAAAGACGATGAATATCAACATTTCCGATCTTGCTAATAAAGTATCGGCGCAGGCTGCAACAATTGCAAACAGCACATTTACCGGAGTCGGGAATTTTATCGGCGCGCTGACGGAAGTGATTATTTCAATTGTGACCGTGCCGTTTATTCTGTTCTATTTGCTGAAAGACGGCAAAAAACTGCCAATCTATATCTTAAAGTTTGTGCCCACCCGTCTGAAAGAACAAACGTATACGATGCTTAGTGAAATGAACCACAGATTAAGCTCCTATATCAGAGGACAGGTCATCGTCAGCTTCTGCATCGGATTTTTATTATTTATCGGCTATCTGATTATCGGACTTGATTATGCGTCACTGCTTGCGGTCATTGCCGCTTGTACGAGCGTTGTTCCGTATTTAGGGCCGACCATTGCCATCACGCCGGCGATTATTATCGCGTTGGTCACTTCGCCTCTGATGTTGCTGAAGCTTGCGATTGTATGGACCGTTGTCCAGCTCGTGGAAGGAAAATTAATTTCGCCGCAGATCATGGGGAAAAATCTTCACATTCACCCGATTACCATCATATTTGTTCTTTTAACCGCCGGAAAGCTGTTCGGGGTTGTCGGCATTATTTTAGCCATCCCGGGGTATGCGGTCATCAAAGTGGTCACGACCCATCTGTTTGATTGGTTCAAAATGCGTTCGCATTTATATGAAGAAGAAAAAAATGATGCTGTATCGAAGTCATAAAATCGGAACGGACATGATATTTATTATAAGACAGGCTTTCCTTCAGAGGAGAGCTTCTCTTTTGTAAATGATGAATGAAGGGAAGAATGGGATGACACTATGGGAGATGTTCACAGCAGCCGTTTTGGGAATCGTGGAAGGGCTGACGGAGTACGCGCCGGTTTCTTCCACGGGACATATGATCATAGCGGATGACATCTGGCTGAAATCCGGAAGCCTGATGAATCCGGAAGCCGCCAATTCCTTCAAAGTGGTGATTCAGCTCGGTTCGATTCTGGCGGTGGCCATTGTGTTTAAGGATCGGATATTACATTTACTCGGCCTCAAAAAAAACGTCACGCGCGATCAGCAGAAGGGATACAGGCTGACCATCGCGCAAATCGCCGTCGGTCTTGTTCCGGCGGCGGTGCTCGGCTTTTTATTTGAGGATTTCATTGACCGCTATTTATTCTCTGTCAGAACGGTCGCTTACGGATTAATTGCCGGAGCCGTGCTTATGCTTATAGCGGACTGGATCAATAAAAGGAAAGAAACGATCGATACGGTGGACAGAATCACCTACAAACAGGCTTTCTGTGTCGGATTATTCCAGTGTCTCGCCTTATGGCCCGGATTTTCCCGCTCAGGCTCAACGATTGCCGGAGGTGTCATTGTCGGCTTGAATCACCGGGCAGCCGCAGACTTCACATTTATTATGGCTATTCCGATTATGGCGGGCGCAAGCCTTCTGAAGCTGGTGAAATACTGGAGCAGTCTTTCTTATGACATGATTCCGTTTTTTCTTGTCGGCTTTATCTGCGCCTTTGTCGTCGCCCTCTTAGTCGTCAAGTTTTTTCTTCGGCTCATCAATCGGATTAAGCTTGTCCCGTTCGCCATTTACCGTGTCATCCTCGGCATCATTTTAATCATGCTCGTGCGATAAACGAAGAGGCCCCCGGAGGGTCTTCTTTTTATGTTCGAAAAACGTCTCAGGAAAATATGAGCAAACTGAATTTTCTGCTTGAAATTCAAAGAAGACTCGTCTATAATAAAACATGACGTTACAGCACGGGGCCATAGCTCAGCTGGGAGAGCGCTACGCTGGCAGCGTAGAGGTCAGGGGTTCGAGCCCCCTTGGCTCCATACCTTTAAACCCTTATTCTATAAATAAGGGTTTTTTGTTTATTCATCTTCTGCGCAGCCTCTGTGTTGTTCTGCTTCATTTCTAACAACTCAAAATAAAGGAAAGAGAGAAAATGAAAAAGAAAATCTATCTTATATTATCTCTGTCAGCGGCACTGGCACTTCTTTTAACAGCGCTCCCGGCTCTTTCTCCCGTCGTCTTCACGTCTGCTTCAGAAAAAGGAGCCATCAGGCATGACATTTATAAAAAAGGATATCCGTATCAAAGCTACTTTGCGATTCTTCGAAAAGAAGAAGGCGGCGGAGAGGCCGGGAACCTTTATTATGTAAATTGGTTCAATTGGAAAGATGAAACCGGACAGACACCGCACGTATGTTATTCAAAAAAATCGTCCGAAGGCGAGTACAAAGTAAGCTGCGGAACCGGACCGTAATGATCAAGAGCCCCTCTCCAATGAGGGGCTCTTTCTGTCGATGCCGCTCTGGCTCTCCGTTTAATATTCCCAATATAACGGCGTATCATAATGCCGATACGGATCATTCAGATAATGCGTATTTGGCTGATAAGGCTTATTCATATCATGAATCCCCGTGTTTTCAGTCTGTCCGCAGTATTTATCGGGGCCTATCACAGTTGATTGCCGGATCGGTGAAACGGCTTTTTCCCACTCATGCTCATTCAGACAGTACGTATGCGCCATGATCTCAGGCGGCGTCAGACGGAGAATATCCGAGCCGTATATCACTTCAGGCGAAGGGGCGTCAAATATGGCCAAAAGGTGGGTTTTGTCTGAAGTGGCGACTTCATAATGCCACCACCCCTGCGGAACATTCGCCACTTGTCCTGAAGAGATCGGATAATTCCGTATTTTCTGGGTGAACGGATTCAGCATCGACACCACCGCGGAACCCGAAATACAGTACACCAATTCAGCGGCGTTTTGATGGGTATGCGGTTCAATCACATTTGTTTTGCTCAGAAAGATATCTAATAATGAAATATTTTCAAGCGTGTTTAACTGTTTAATCCCCAATACATTGATAAAGTTCCGAGCATCTTTCGTAAAAAAACGGCTCTCATTCACATTATAAGTGAACTGTGTATTCGGAGACGTGTAATCGATATCGGAAACCATGCACTCCCCCGCTTTCATCTTTAAACGTATATTCCCAAATATATGTGTCCCTGTTTCACCGGGTGATAAAAAAGGAGGTAAAATCCATAAATTCCAAATCCAACACAATATTGTGACGACTTTTTTAAAGATTCATTTTAAATATATCTTTTATTCAAAATATCTCTTACTATAAAGATATATTGAAAATACATCTTTAGAAGGGTTGAGGATTAACATGCTGGATGAGAGAACAATAGACATCATCAAAAGCACAGTACCCGTATTGCAAACCCATGGAGAAAACATCACCGGACGCTTTTATAACCTGATGTTTCAAGATCATCCTGAACTGTTAAATATGTTTAACCAAACGAACCAAAAGAAACAGACTCAGCGCGCAGCATTGGCAAATGCAGTCATTGCGGCTGCGGCGAATATTGATCAACTAGAACAAATCATTCCGGCGGTCAGACAGATCGGCCATAAACACACAAGCATCGGTGTAAAACCGGAACATTATCCGATTGTCGGAAAGTATCTGCTTCTGGCAATTAAGGATGTGCTGCAGGATGCCGCAACTCCTGAGATTATGCAGGCATGGGAAAAAGCTTACGGTGTTATTGCGGAGGCTTTCATCGGCATTGAAAAAGACATGTACAATGAAGCCGGATGGCAGGGGTATAAAGAATTTACGGTTATACAGAAAACGAAAGAAAGCAAAGATATCACATCATTTTATATCAAACCGAGTGACGGTTCTTCGCTTCCTGGATTTGAAGCGGGACAATATATCAGCATTAAAGTGCGGATTGCGGATTCTCCTTATACGCACATTCGCCAGTACAGCCTGTCTGATGCTTCTCAAAAAGGGGCATATCGGATTTCTGTGAAAAAGGACGGAGCGGTTTCTTCTCATCTCCACAATGAAGTTCAAGAGGGAGATAAACTTGAAGTCAGCGCACCCGCAGGGGATTTCAAGCTGTCTTCTGCCGAAAAACCGGTTGTTCTTATCAGTGCCGGTTCCGGAATCACGCCGATGATGAGCATGCTGAAAACAGCCGCCGAAAAACAGCCGGAGCGTTCCGTTACTTTTATTCATGCCGCAAAAAACGGAGAGTACGCCGCGTTCCGCAAAGAGGCTGAACAAGCTGCGGAGAATCATCCGAATATTAACGTCATTTATGTATACAGTGAACCGGCAGAACAAGACCGCTCAGGAGACAAGCCTTTTTACAGCGGCAGGATTGATCAAACCTTCTTGGAGCAGCTTCATTTGAATCAAGATGCTGAATTTTACTTGTGCGGATCAGCGCAGTTTATGACGCAAATGAAAGATATGATTCTTGCTCTCGGGTTTGACTCTGATTCTGTTCAATATGAATTGTTCGGCCCTCAGCTGAGCATGGCATAACAAAAAAGACTCCTCAAAGAGGAGTCTTTTTTATTTGCACAATGTGTTCTTTCTCCGTCTTTTTCCCTATTTTATTGAAATTTTCATCAATGACCAGTAAAATTATAAATCTAGTGATTCCGGAATTAAAGGAAGGTTGATATGAAAAAGAAAGCAAAGACCAAAAGGGGGCTTGGGTGCCTTTTTGCTGTATCTCTTATATTCGGATTATTTCTGGTATCAATGGTGTTTTCGAAATTCATAGTGACGGAAGAAAAACCGCCTGAAGAGGTGGACGAGCAGCAGGTCTTTATTGACAGCCTTTCCGGGCATGCTCAAATTTTATATGAGAAATATCATGTCCTTCCGAGCATCACCCTCGCACAGGCCATTCTCGAATCGGACTGGGGGAACAGTGAGCTTGCGGGGAAAGCGCGCAACCTGTTCGGTGTAAAAGGTGATTATAAAGGAAAACACGTCACGATGAAAACGGATGAATTTGAAAAAGGAAAACGAAAAACGATTCGGGCAAAATTCCGTAAATACAGCACGTTTTTTGAATCAATGGATGACCATGCCAAATTATTTGTCAACGGAACGTCTTGGAATAAAAAGAAGTATAAGCCCGTCATTGAAGCGGACAATTATAAAACAGCGGCGGCTGCCCTTCAAAAATCCGGCTACGCCACAGACCCCGGCTATGCTGAAAAAATTAAAGATGTCATAGAAACCTATAATCTGAATGAATATGACAAAATCAATGCCTCTCTTAAAGCAGTTGATATGAAAGGCGCCATCAAAGACCACGCCATTGAAGACGTGTGGTCCAAGCCGTCAAAAGAGCAGCATTCTATTAAACTGGCATCGGCGCAAAAGTTTACCGGCCAGCATATTAAAGTTGTATCTGAAAAACAAAACGGAGAATCCGTCTGGTACCAAATTCAAGTGAAAGATGAGCTGATCGGCTGGGTTGACCAAACCGCCGTCCAGTTAAGTGAAGAAACATAAGCATCAAAAAAAGCCGGCAGCCCGCCGGCTTTTTTACATTCCTTCAGTTTCAAACCTTTTAATATCACGTTTATGCCCCATCAGCACAAGGCAGTCACATTCATGAATGACAGTCTCCGGAGAAGGGGACAGCTGAATGTCTCCATTATGTTTCACGGCGAGAATGGTGCAGCCGAATCTGGCCCGGACGCCGAGATCAAGAATGGATTTTAAATGCAGCTTTTTCGTGGCTGAAAGCTCCACAATGCTGTATTCATCTGACAAATCAATGTAATTTAAGACATTTTCATCCGAAAGGCTTTGCGCAATCCGCACGCCCATATCCTTTTCGGGATGGATAATACGATCAGCACCGATCTTTTCAAGCACTTTGTGATGATAATAGTTTTGCGCTTTCACCCAAATATTAGGGATGTTCAGCTCCTTCAATAACAGCGTCGTCAGCGTGCTTGCCTGAATGTTGGCGCCGATTGCTACGATGACATATTCAAAATTTCTGATGCCGAGCGACTGAAGCTCGCTTTCTTCCGTTGAATTTGCCCGCACAGCATGCGTGGCATAAGAGGAGTATGCGTTGACCCGCTCTTCGCTGATATCGACCGCAAGCACCTCATGCCCCATTTTAAAAAGCTCTTTACAGATGCTTCCGCCGAAACGGCCGAGTCCGATGACGGCAAATTGTTTATTTTTGATTTTTCCCAATCCTCATAACTCCTTAAGAAACTGTTTTCGTCACTCCAAATACAACAAACAAGAATGTACTCCTGTTTCAAGGGTTTGTCAATGCGAGGGCCCGAAGAAAGAAAACAGCACAAAAAAAGACCGGCTGACAAGCGATGGGCTTGTGCCGGTCTTTTTTTCGCAATTATTTGCAGTTGCAAGGCTGTGTCGGCGGTGTGCTGCGTTTTTGAACAACAATTGTGTCCTCAGCATAGAATTTAGAGCCGATGCTTAATGATTTATTTTCTGCACGGAACTTATATGTACCTGCAGCAGGCAATGTTTTATTATTAAGAGAAAGTTTAAATTCCGCTGCGCCGAGCAAATCAATGTTTAACGGAAGTCTGACTGTTTTTCCGTTATTCAGAATCTGTCTTTCACGCAAAGCGTGTCCGTTGACTGTATCTTTTGTTGTAGCCGCAAATCCGCTAGGAAGGGTAAATTCCATAACGCCTAAGCTCAGGATCGTGTTCGGACGGTACGTCAATTCGATATCAGAAAATGACCATTCCTGCTGGCTGGCACCTGTATATTTTGCAAATAAGGTAGCAGTCGCTTTCGTGGACATTTCCGGCTCGTGAACGGTTGAGCCTGACTCAGCGGCGAATGACGCTGTCGGCAGAGAAAGAAGCAAAACCAGGCCGAATAAACTTGCCATGACAGTTGAGAAAAATTTCTGTTTCATTTTCATAAATCCCCCTAAAAAAAATTTGCTGATTGTTCTTAAAAAAGAACGACCATACCTATAAAAATTTACCATCAATTTTAATGGAAGTAAATGGGGTTATGTTCCTATATTTTCTCAAAAATAATCAAATCACGACAAAAAACGCCTGATTTTGATTCAGGCGTTTTTTTCGTCCGTTTCTATCGGAATAAATTTAAAAATCTCCCCGCTCTGAACCGAGTCAGCGAGACGCTTCAGCCAATGATAATAAGCTTTCGAACTTTCAAGCTGATCATATAACTGCCGCGCTTCTTCCTGTAATTCCGCGTTGCCTTCCTCGGCCAGCAAAACGGACTGCAAATCCGCCTGGGCCTGTTCGATGGCGGACAAATTCACCTGAACTTCACGATCCCATTTCGGCGGGAAAAAATTCGTGAAAAACGTAAAGAAATCTTTTTCCGCTACAAACGTATGCTTCCGTGTGCCGCGGTGAAAGGTTTTTTTGACCACATTTAAATCCTGCAGCTTTTTGACGCCTGTGCTCATACTCGGTTTGCTCATCTGCAGTTCCTCACGCATTTCGTCAAGCGTCATTTCATCCCTCATATACATTGTTCCGTATAAAATCCCGACACTCCGTGTGATTCCGTAAAGATCCATCGTCTCTGCAATGGAATCAATGACAAGATCCCTGGCTTGTTCTATAGCTGCGAATTCTGGATTCTCATCCATACTGTCCCTCTTTTCCTCTTGAAGTTTAAATTTGTTAAGTCATTTCTTTATGTTCTTAATCTTAACGAATCATGACAAAATGTCAAAATCTAAACAGACTGACCGGGTTTTGACAGGCAAAAAAACATGTGTTAAATTAATATTGTTAAAAACATTAAATTTTTATTTAACAAACTTACTTTTCGGTAAGGAGGACTCTTATGAGCAAAACGCTTTATATCGGCGGCGAATGGATCAGTGCAGAAAAAAAACAGACGCGCCGTATCATTAATCCATTTAATCAAGAAGAAATTGCAACGGTATGCGAAGGAGACCGGGATGATGCGGTGAAAGCCATCGCTGCAGCCAGAAAAGCATTTGATGAAGGGGAGTGGCCGGTGCTTTCCGGGCTCGAGCGCGGACAATTTGTTCTGAAAATTGCGGAATTAATCAGACGCGATCTGAACGAATTAGCTGAGCTGGAATCGCTCGATACAGGAAAAACGATTGAAGAAAGTAAAGCCGATATGGATGATATCGCAAATGTAATTCAATATTATGCCGGTTTGGCGGATAAAGACGGAGGCGAGGTCATTTCATCTCCGATTCCCGATTCCGTAAGTAAAATCGTCAGAGAGCCCATTGGCGTATGCGGACAAATTACGCCGTGGAACTATCCGCTCCTTCAGGCGAGCTGGAAAATCGCTCCCGCTCTTGCGGCCGGAAACACGATCGTTTTAAAGCCGAGCGAGATTACTCCGCTGACAACCATTAAAGTCTTTCAATTAATAGAAGAAGCCGGTATTCCGAAAGGGGTCGCCAATCTCGTGCTGGGGCCGGGCGCCTCTGTCGGCGACGAGCTGGCGAGAAACCTCGACGTCGATTTGGTCTCTTTTACGGGCGGAATTGAAACAGGCAAAAAAATCATGCAGGCGGCAAGCGGCAATGTGAAAAAGATTGCTCTGGAGCTTGGCGGCAAAAATCCGAATATCGTATTCCGAGATGCAGATCTCGAAACAGCTGCAGATCAAGCGCTGAACGCCGTGTTTTTCCATGCCGGCCAAGTATGTTCGGCAGGGTCCCGTCTTTTGGTGGACGAAGCCATTCATGATGAATTTTTAGCCGAGCTGATCAAGCGCACGAAACGCATAAAATTAGGAAACGGTTTTCATGAAGACACGGAAAGCGGTCCGCTGATTTCCGCCGAGCATCGGGCTAAAGTCGAAAAATACGTAGAAATCGGCATCGAAGAAGGGGCAAAACTGGAAACAGGCGGCAAACGTCCTGATGATCCCGCCCTTCAAAACGGTTTCTTCTATGAACCTACTATTTTCTCAAACTGCAAGTCTGATATGCGGATAGTCCAAGAGGAGATCTTCGGCCCCGTTTTAACAGTTGAGTCATTTTCTTCTGAAGAAGAAGTGATCAGACTTGCCAACGATACCATTTACGGGCTGGCCGGAGCGGTATGGTCAAAGGATATTGAAAAATGCGAACGCGTAGCCGCCAAACTGCGGATGGGAACGGTATGGATCAATGATTTCCACCCGTATTTCGCGCAAGCGCCATGGGGCGGGTACAAACAATCGGGCTTCGGCCGTGAACTCGGCAAAATCGGTCTGGAAGAATACACGGAAATCAAACATATTTACCGCAACACGAAACCTGCGGCTGTGAACTGGTTTCAAGCATAACGAGGAGGAGATACAATATGACATTAAATATGAAAGTAGAAAGCATGCACAAGTTCCATACATTCGAAATCCCGACAGTCATTAAACACGGAATCGGTGCGATTCAGCACGCGGGAAGTGAAGTCAGAGCGCTTGGCGTCACAAAAGCGCTGCTCGTAACAGACCCGGGAATTTATAACGCAGGAGTGGCAAACCCGGTCATTGAATCTTTACAGGAAGCGGGCATCGAAGTCGTCCTGTTTAACAAAGTGGAGCCGAACCCGCCTGTACGTCTTGTAAACGAAGGATCAGAACTGTATAAAAAAGAAAACTGCAACGGTCTTGTGGCTGTCGGCGGCGGAAGCTCCATGGATACAGCGAAAGCCATCGGGGTAGAAGCGACACACGAAGGAAGCGTGCTTGATTATGAAGCCGCGGAAGGCAAAAAGCCGCTGGAAAACCGTATTCCTCCGCTGACAACGATCCCGACGACTGCGGGAACAGGTTCAGAGGTCACACAATGGGCGGTCATTACAGATGAAGAAAGAGAATTTAAATTCAATACGGGCGGACCGCTTATCGCCGCGCATTTAACGGTCATTGACCCTGAGCTGCACACGTCCATGCCTCCGCATGTGACGGCCATGACAGGTATTGATGCACTTGCGCACGCCATCGAGTGCTATACGATGAAATTCGCGCAGCCGATCACTGATGCAGTCGCTTTAATGGCCATTGAATATGCGGCGCATTATATTAAGCGTGCGTTTGCGGACGGAGAGGATTTGGAAGCAAGATACGGCATGGCGCAGGCGGCGATGCTTGCCGGCCTTTCATACGGCAGTGAATCAGCAGGCGCGGCGCATGCGATGAGCCAGACGCTCGGCGGCATCATCCCTGTCGCTCACGGACAATGCGTCGCAGCTATGATGGGGCCGGTAATGGAATACAACTGGAAAGGCTATCCGGAAAAATTCGCCCGCATCGCCAAAGCATTCGGAATCGATACAAGCAATATGACAACCGAAGAAGCGGCAAAAGCGTCCGTCAACTGGATGTATGATCTTGTAAAAGATTTAGAGGTACCGAGTTTAGAAGAACAAGGTGTGTCTCCGGACATGATTGAACGTTTATCAAAAGAAGCTATGAAAGATCCGCAAACTTTCGGAAATCCAAGAGATTTGAATGAGAAAGCATACAACTGGATTTACAAACGCTGCTTTGACTTAACGCCGAAAACGGTATAATAAATGAACCCCGCTCCTTTACAGAGCGGGGTTTTTTAAGGATAATGTCAAGAAAAAGGCGGTGGCGGCTGATGTGGAAACGCATAACAGCAAAGACGGAAGGCGTATATATAGCGGATACCGAACAATTTGTTACCAGAAAGATGGACAAGCTTCGTGCGGAATACGGCGGGTTTCCCGGTGACCTGCATTTCGGACTGACAAAAAAGGCCGGCGCGCGTGAGCCGATGTATGAAAGAGGAACAGAAATTTTTAACCGGAGACAGATTTCAATCGTGTCCATGGAGGAATGTGATGACATTGCGGAGAAGATGGGGATTTCTCATATCTTTCCCGAATGGCTCGGCGCTAACATCGCAATCAGCGGTTTTTCTGCACTGACGCCGCTTAAGGAAGGAAGCAGAATGATATTTCCAAGCGGTGCGTCTCTGTTGTGCGAGGGAGAAAATGATCCGTGCATTCAGCCGGGAGAAGTCATTCAATCCTTTTATCCGGATCAGCCAAAACTCGCCGCGGCGTTTGTGAGGCACGCGATGGGCAGAAGAGGAATTGTCTGTATTGTTGAACGCCCGGGTGACATATGCACGGGCGATGCGGTCACCATCCATTCTTATGAACCGAAACGCGCCAAGAAAAAAATCGAGAAGGTCTGACTCAGACCTTTTCGATTTTTTGTTTGATTTCTTTTATTTGATTAATGTGACGCTTTTCATGATGGCCGATAAAATCAATCCACTGGCGGATCGTCAGTTCTTGAAAAACAGGATGCGGAAGCACACGTTCAAAGTCTTCCTCGTTTAATGATGAAATAACTGCGGTCAGCTGCTGTCTTGCCGTATCTAATTCTTGTTTTGCTTCAATGACTGATATTCGGTTTTGCTCAGGTTCGAGGTGTGACGGCGCCGGCCGTTTATCTGTTCTGTCCTCTATAAACTCCATCGGTTTTTCTTCTATTTCTTTTAACGGTGCGTCTTTTGCCTGCTTTGATAAAAGGGTCTGCGCTGTTTCGTCAATTTTCTTTAAATGGTCAAGGACTTCCCGCACGCTCCACTCATCAGCCGCGGGCTTTCGGTTGAATTCTTCATCAGAGAGTCCTTTCAGTTCTTCCCAGGTCTGCTGTCTGGCTTCATTAAAAATGCTCATCCTATCTCCTCCTTTAGAGTAAACATATCATATCCGGATTGGATAATCATGTAATCAGCCTCCCTTATCAGAAAATTGAAACCATTTTCCGTTACATCCGTATATAAAGTAACATTCCGACACCTCGGCCAAAAGGAGGATAGAAGATGAACATATTTCATCTGCCGCTTGAAACGGTCTATCTTTACACATTGATTATTTCGGGAAGTCTCACGCTTTTGATTCTGTTTTTTCAAGATGTGTTTCACGGCCTCTCGGAAGCCATTCCTGTTTCATTTTTAAACCCTGCATTGATTCTGTCTTTTTTAACAATCTTTTCAGCCTCAGGTTATATCGGCGAAATCGCCGCTCCGCTATCAAGTCCTGTCATTGCGTTGCTTTCATTTGTTCTTTCGGTTCTTTTGGTCAGCCTGCTTCACTTCTTCGTCCTTGTCCCGCTTTCATCAGCGGAAGAATCGCTCGCATATCGGGAGACGGATTTAAAGGGCAGAGTCGGCAGGGTCATTACTTCCGTCCCGAAAGACGGCTATGGAGAAGTGATCATAGAGGGAATAGGGGGCGCCATTTCTAAATCAGCCGTCAGCTTTGATCAAGAACAGATCAAGTACGGAACGGCCGTATTAGTGATTGACGTGAAAGACGGAGTGCTTTTTGTGACGCCGCATGAACCAATCTGATATCTAAGGGGGAACTGTTATGACTATGCCGATTATCATCGTTATCGGAATCGTATTCTTTTTACTCATCGCACTTATTGCTGTATTTATTACGAAGTACCGGACGGCGGGGCCGGACGAAGCCCTTATTGTGACCGGAAGTTATTTGGGAAATAAGAACGTCCACATTGATGAAGGCGGAAATCGTCTGAAAATCGTCCGGGGCGGGGGAACTTTTGTGCTCCCGGTATTCCAGCAGGCAGAACCTCTCAGTTTACTGTCAAGCAAACTTGATGTCTCTACACCTGAAGTCTATACAGAACAAGGCGTGCCGGTAATGGCCGACGGAACCGCCATTATTAAAATCGGAGGCTCCATCGGTGAAATCGCAACAGCAGCTGAACAATTTTTGGGGAAATCTAAGGAAGACCGTGAGCAGGAGGCGCGGGAGGTGCTGGAGGGCCATCTGCGCTCCATCCTCGGCTCCATGACCGTTGAAGAGATTTATAAAAACAGGGAAAAGTTTTCTCAGGAAGTCCAGCGGGTCGCGTCTCAGGATCTTGCTAAAATGGGGCTGATGATCGTTTCTTTTACGATTAAAGACGTCCGCGATAAAAACGGCTATCTTGAATCATTAGGTAAGCCGAGAATCGCCCAAGTCAAGCGGGATGCGGACATTGCCACGGCAGAAGCGGATAAAGAGACGAGGATTAAACGCGCGGCCGCTGATAAAGACGCAAAAAAATCAGAGCTGGAGCGGGCGACGGAAATAGCTGAAGCGGAAAAAATCAATCAGCTGAAAATGGCGGAATACAGAAGAGAGCAGGATACAGCAAAAGCCAATGCCGACCAGGCATATGATCTTGAAACAGCAAAAGCCCGCCAGCAGGTGACAGAGCAGGAAATGCAAATTAAAATTATTGAGCGGCAAAAGCAGATTGAATTGGAGGAAAAAGAAATTCTGCGCCGTGAGCGCCAATATGACTCTGAAGTGAAGAAAAAAGCCGATGCTGACCGTTACTCGGTGGAACAAGCGGCCGCGGCCGCAAAAGCGAAGCAGCTCGCAGAAGCAGATGCCGAGCAGTACAGCATCGAAGCGATGGCCAAGGCGGAAGCGGAACGCGTGAGAATTGACGGTCTTGCTAAAGCGGAGGCTGAAAAGGCGAGAGGAGAAACCGAAGCGGAAGTTATCCGCCTGAAAGGACTCGCAGAAGCGGAAGCTAAAGAAAAAATCGCCGAAGCATTCGAAAAATACGGGCAGGCTGCAATCCTTGATATGATTGTGAAAATGCTGCCTGAATATGCGAAGCAAGTCTCAGCGCCTCTTTCCAACATTGATAAAATAACCGTCGTTGATACGGGAGGAAGCGGTGAAAACAGCGGGGCCAATAAAGTCACAGGCTACGCAACCAATTTAATGGCCGGCCTTCAGGAAAGCTTAAAAGCATCTTCCGGAATCAATGTAAAAGAGCTTATTGAGAATTTTTCAGGCAAAGGAAACATAAAACAAAGTATAAATGAACTTACAAAAGAACTGAGTGATTCAAACGAACGGCACAGCCAGGAATAAAAAAACAGCAGGCGTAAACCGCCTGCTGTTTCAGTTTGTCCGCTTAGCTTCAAGAAGCCGCGGCGCAGTCATGAATAATAAGATAAGGACAATGGCCGAAAGGATAAAAGAAGGAATCATATAAGTCGCGTTATAGACGGACGAATAAATCCAGACCGGCGTGCCCTTCGGAGCATAGCTTCCGAAAAAGACAGCTCCGGAGACCACATGTGCCGCATAGCGCAGCACACTGCCGATGAAAACACCGCCTATAACATACATCGTTAAAGCGCCTCTTTTTTTATTCAATGCCGATCCCCGTACACCGGAAGCAAACAAGCCGCTGAAACCGAGAACTGCAAATGCCGCGATGTAATCAAGTAATAACTGCACCGGGTGCTGCAAAAACAAATTGCCGATGGCGATCTGGACAATCCCTGTTAAAAAGCCTGTCGTAAGCCCGGCTTTCACTCCCCAGCGGAATGAAATCAAAAAAATCGGAATCATCATAATAGAGACCGAACCGCCTTGGGGCATCCGGAGAAACATACCTGAGACAATGTCCAGAATGACAGCCGCCCCGGTCATAATCGCTATTTCAATTAAGCGCACAAGCTGTGTTGAATGATTCATAGTTTTCCCCCTGGTCAGACAACCGTAACAAGGATAAACAAAAAAGCAGCGCGGGGAAGGATGGGAAAAGGTCCGCGCGCTGCTTACATAAACTGCAAATCATTTGGCTTTGCCACATCCCTACGCCAGCGTTAACTAACAGGTTCAAAGGGTCAGAACAAAACGTTCACTCTCAGCTTTAATGCTCCCCTTGTGGTCATCAAGTATTTAGTTCAATCTTACTATACAAGAAAATATGCCAAACCACAAGACAGCTTATCTTTCTATAGAAGAGAAACTGAAATAAGTATGAAAGAAAATAATTAATGATTTTTTTAAAAAAACTATTGTCATATTTTCAAAAGGGTGTTATATTATTAAACGTCGCTGATGAACAGCAGACAACAACAAAAAGCTTCGGAAACAACGTAAAAAAAGTTGTTGACATAAAAGAAGTTGAGTGGTAAGATAATAAAGCTGCTTCAACAAGCGGTAATGATCTTTGAAAACTAAACAAGACAAAACGTACCTGTTAATTCAAAGTTTTAAATAAATCGCACAGCGATGTGCGTAGTCAGTCAAACTACTTTATCGGAGAGTTTGATCCTGGCTCAGGACGAACGCTGGCGGCGTGCCTAATACATGCAAGTCGAGCGGACAGATGGGAGCTTGCTCCCTGATGTTAGCGGCGGACGGGTGAGTAACACGTGGGTAACCTGCCTGTAAGACTGGGATAACTCCGGGAAACCGGGGCTAATACCGGATGGTTGTTTGAACCGCATGGTTCAGACATAAAAGGTGGCTTCGGCTACCACTTACAGATGGACCCGCGGCGCATTAGCTAGTTGGTGAGGTAACGGCTCACCAAGGCGACGATGCGTAGCCGACCTGAGAGGGTGATCGGCCACACTGGGACTGAGACACGGCCCAGACTCCTACGGGAGGCAGCAGTAGGGAATCTTCCGCAATGGACGAAAGTCTGACGGAGCAACGCCGCGTGAGTGATGAAGGTTTTCGGATCGTAAAGCTCTGTTGTTAGGGAAGAACAAGTGCCGTTCAAATAGGGCGGCACCTTGACGGTACCTAACCAGAAAGCCACGGCTAACTACGTGCCAGCAGCCGCGGTAATACGTAGGTGGCAAGCGTTGTCCGGAATTATTGGGCGTAAAGGGCTCGCAGGCGGTTTCTTAAGTCTGATGTGAAAGCCCCCGGCTCAACCGGGGAGGGTCATTGGAAACTGGGGAACTTGAGTGCAGAAGAGGAGAGTGGAATTCCACGTGTAGCGGTGAAATGCGTAGAGATGTGGAGGAACACCAGTGGCGAAGGCGACTCTCTGGTCTGTAACTGACGCTGAGGAGCGAAAGCGTGGGGAGCGAACAGGATTAGATACCCTGGTAGTCCACGCCGTAAACGATGAGTGCTAAGTGTTAGGGGGTTTCCGCCCCTTAGTGCTGCAGCTAACGCATTAAGCACTCCGCCTGGGGAGTACGGTCGCAAGACTGAAACTCAAAGGAATTGACGGGGGCCCGCACAAGCGGTGGAGCATGTGGTTTAATTCGAAGCAACGCGAAGAACCTTACCAGGTCTTGACATCCTCTGACAATCCTAGAGATAGGACGTCCCCTTCGGGGGCAGAGTGACAGGTGGTGCATGGTTGTCGTCAGCTCGTGTCGTGAGATGTTGGGTTAAGTCCCGCAACGAGCGCAACCCTTGATCTTAGTTGCCAGCATTCAGTTGGGCACTCTAAGGTGACTGCCGGTGACAAACCGGAGGAAGGTGGGGATGACGTCAAATCATCATGCCCCTTATGACCTGGGCTACACACGTGCTACAATGGACAGAACAAAGGGCAGCGAAACCGCGAGGTTAAGCCAATCCCACAAATCTGTTCTCAGTTCGGATCGCAGTCTGCAACTCGACTGCGTGAAGCTGGAATCGCTAGTAATCGCGGATCAGCATGCCGCGGTGAATACGTTCCCGGGCCTTGTACACACCGCCCGTCACACCACGAGAGTTTGTAACACCCGAAGTCGGTGAGGTAACCTTTATGGAGCCAGCCGCCGAAGGTGGGACAGATGATTGGGGTGAAGTCGTAACAAGGTAGCCGTATCGGAAGGTGCGGCTGGATCACCTCCTTTCTAAGGATTTTAACGGAATATAAGACCTTGGGTCTTATAAACAGAACGTTCCCTGTCTTGTTTAGTTTTGAAGGATCATTCCTTCAAAACATAGGAACACCTGCTAAATGCGCCACTTCCTGTGGCAACGCATGTGTTAGCATGTCCTATGCGTTGTTCTTTGAAAACTAGATAACAGAAGTAATTCACATTCAATTAGTAATGCAAGATATCACGTAGTGATTCTTTTTAACGGTTAAGTTAGAAAGGGCGCACGGTGGATGCCTTGGCACTAGGAGCCGATGAAGGACGGGACGAACACCGATATGCTTCGGGGAGCTGTAAGCAAGCTTTGATCCGGAGATTTCCGAATGGGGAAACCCACCACTCGTAATGGAGTGGTATCCATATCTGAATACATAGGATATGAGAAGGCAGACCCGGGGAACTGAAACATCTAAGTACCCGGAGGAAGAGAAAGCAAATGCGATTCCCTGAGTAGCGGCGAGCGAAACGGGACCAGCCCAAACCAAGAGGCTTGCCTCTTGGGGTTGTAGGACACTCTGTACGGAGTTACAAAGGAACGAGGTAGATGAAGAGGTCTGGAAAGGCCCGCCATAGGAGGTAACAGCCCTGTAGTCAAAACTTCGTTCTCTCCTGAGTGGATCCTGAGTACGGCGGAACACGTGAAATTCCGTCGGAATCCGGGAGGACCATCTCCCAAGGCTAAATACTCCCTAGTGACCGATAGTGAACCAGTACCGTGAGGGAAAGGTGAAAAGCACCCCGGAAGGGGAGTGAAAGAGATCCTGAAACCGTGTGCCTACAAGTAGTCAGAGCCCGTTAACGGGTGATGGCGTGCCTTTTGTAGAATGAACCGGCGAGTTACGATCCCGTGCAAGGTTAAGCAGAAGATGCGGAGCCGCAGCGAAAGCGAGTCTGAATAGGGCGAATTGAGTACGTGGTCGTAGACCCGAAACCAGGTGATCTACCCATGTCCAGGGTGAAGTTCAGGTAACACTGAATGGAGGCCCGAACCCACGCACGTTGAAAAGTGCGGGGATGAGGTGTGGGTAGGGGTGAAATGCCAATCGAACCTGGAGATAGCTGGTTCTCTCCGAAATAGCTTTAGGGCTAGCCTCAAGGTAAGAGTCTCGGAGGTAGAGCACTGATTGGACTAGGGGCCCCTACCGGGTTACCGAATTCAGTCAAACTCCGAATGCCGATGACTTATCCTTGGGAGTCAGACTGCGAGTGATAAGATCCGTAGTCGAAAGGGAAACAGCCCAGACCGCCAGCTAAGGTCCCAAAGTATACGTTAAGTGGAAAAGGATGTGGAGTTGCTTAGACAACCAGGATGTTGGCTTAGAAGCAGCCACCATTTAAAGAGTGCGTAATAGCTCACTGGTCGAGTGACTCTGCGCCGAAAATGTACCGGGGCTAAACGTATCACCGAAGCTGCGGACTGTTCTTCGAACAGTGGTAGGAGAGCGTTCTAAGGGCTGTGAAGCAAGACCGGAAGGACTTGTGGAGCGCTTAGAAGTGAGAATGCCGGTATGAGTAGCGAAAGAGGGGTGAGAATCCCCTCCACCGAATGCCTAAGGTTTCCTGAGGAAGGCTCGTCCGCTCAGGGTTAGTCGGGACCTAAGCCGAGGCCGAAAGGCGTAGGCGATGGATAACAGGTTGATATTCCTGTACCACCTCCTCACCATTTGAGCAATGGGGGGACGCAGGAGGATAGGGTAAGCGCGGTATTGGATATCCGCGTCCAAGCAGTTAGGCTGGGAAATAGGCAAATCCGTTTCCCGTGAAGGCTGAGCTGTGATGGCGAGCGAATTATAGTAGCGAAGTTCCTGATTCCACACTGCCAAGAAAAGCCTCTAGCGAGGTGAGAGGTGCCCGTACCGCAAACCGACACAGGTAGGCGAGGAGAGAATCCTAAGGTGATCGAGAGAACTCTCGTTAAGGAACTCGGCAAAATGACCCCGTAACTTCGGGAGAAGGGGTGCTCTGTTAGGGTGCAAGCCCGAGAGAGCCGCAGTGAATAGGCCCAGGCGACTGTTTAGCAAAAACACAGGTCTCTGCGAAGCCGTAAGGCGAAGTATAGGGGCTGACGCCTGCCCGGTGCTGGAAGGTTAAGAGGAGCGCTTAGCGTAAGCGAAGGTGCGAATTGAAGCCCCAGTAAACGGCGGCCGTAACTATAACGGTCCTAAGGTAGCGAAATTCCTTGTCGGGTAAGTTCCGACCCGCACGAAAGGCGCAACGATCTGGGCACTGTCTCAACGAGAGACTCGGTGAAATTATAGTACCTGTGAAGATGCAGGTTACCCGCGACAGGACGGAAAGACCCCGTGGAGCTTTACTGCAGCCTGATATTGAATGTTGGTACAGCTTGTACAGGATAGGTAGGAGCCTTGGAAACCGGAGCGCCAGCTTCGGTGGAGGCATCGGTGGGATACTACCCTGGCTGTATTGACCTTCTAACCCGCCGCCCTTATCGGGCGGGGAGACAGTGTCAGGTGGGCAGTTTGACTGGGGCGGTCGCCTCCTAAAAGGTAACGGAGGCGCCCAAAGGTTCCCTCAGAATGGTTGGAAATCATTCGCAGAGTGTAAAGGCACAAGGGAGCTTGACTGCGAGACCTACAAGTCGAGCAGGGACGAAAGTCGGGCTTAGTGATCCGGTGGTTCCGCATGGAAGGGCCATCGCTCAACGGATAAAAGCTACCCCGGGGATAACAGGCTTATCTCCCCCAAGAGTCCACATCGACGGGGAGGTTTGGCACCTCGATGTCGGCTCATCGCATCCTGGGGCTGTAGTCGGTCCCAAGGGTTGGGCTGTTCGCCCATTAAAGCGGTACGCGAGCTGGGTTCAGAACGTCGTGAGACAGTTCGGTCCCTATCCGTCGCGGGCGCAGGAAATTTGAGAGGAGCTGTCCTTAGTACGAGAGGACCGGGATGGACGCACCGCTGGTGTACCAGTTGTTCTGCCAAGGGCATCGCTGGGTAGCTATGTGCGGACGGGATAAGTGCTGAAAGCATCTAAGCATGAAGCCCCCCTCAAGATGAGATTTCCCATTCCGCAAGGAAGTAAGATCCCTGAAAGATGATCAGGTTGATAGGTCTGAGGTGGAAGTGTGGCGACACATGGAGCTGACAGATACTAATCGATCGAGGACTTAACCAATTTGAATGTATGCTTATTGTTATCTAGTTTTGAGAGAGCACTCTCAATGGTTTGGTGGCGATAGCGAAGAGGTCACACCCGTTCCCATGCCGAACACGGAAGTTAAGCTCTTCAGCGCCGATGGTAGTCGGGGGTTTCCCCCTGTGAGAGTAGGACGCCGCCAAGCTATTACACGTAAGTGTAATATATGGAGGATTAGCTCAGCTGGGAGAGCATCTGCCTTACAAGCAGAGGGTCGGCGGTTCGAGCCCGTCATCCTCCACCATTCCTATCATACATAAGTTGGCGTATTAAGCCGGTGTAGCTCAATTGGTAGAGCAACTGACTTGTAATCAGTAGGTTGGGGGTTCAAGTCCTCTTGCCGGCACCACCTTTATATGTTATACTATATAAGTCTCTTGTAATAAGAGCCATTAGCTCAGTTGGTAGAGCATCTGACTTTTAATCAGAGGGTCGAAGGTTCGAGTCCTTCATGGCTCACCATGTTTTTCTTGCGGATGTGGCGGAATTGGCAGACGCGCTAGAATCAGGCTCTAGTGTCTTTACAGACGTGGGGGTTCAAGTCCCTTCATCCGCATTGCCAAACGCGGAAGTAGTTCAGTGGTAGAACACCACCTTGCCAAGGTGGGGGTCGCGGGTTCGAATCCCGTCTTCCGCTCCAACTATACTATACCATCCATGCCGGGGTGGTGGAATTGGCAGACACACAGGACTTAAAATCCTGCGGTAGGTGACTACCGTGCCGGTTCAAGTCCGGCCCTCGGCACTTATTGTTGCGCCCGTAGCTCAATTGGATAGAGCGTTTGACTACGGATCAAAAGGTTAGGGGTTCGACTCCTCTCGGGCGCGCCATACATACTTTTGAAAACGGGAAGTAGCTCAGCTTGGTAGAGCACATGGTTTGGGACCATGGGGTCGCAGGTTCGAATCCTGTCTTCCCGACCATTTTGGGGCCTTAGCTCAGCTGGGAGAGCGCCTGCTTTGCACGCAGGAGGTCAGCGGTTCGATCCCGCTAGGCTCCACTTGATTTTAATTGTTTTTTGGCGGTGTAGCTCAGCTGGCTAGAGCGTACGGTTCATACCCGTGAGGTCGGGGGTTCGATCCCCTCCGCCGCTACCATTGGACCTTTAGCTCAGTTGGTTAGAGCAGACGGCTCATAACCGTCCGGTCGTAGGTTCGAGTCCTACAAGGTCCACCACTTATACGGAGGAATACCCAAGTCTGGCTGAAGGGATCGGTCTTGAAAACCGACAGGGGTGTCAAAGCCCGCGGGGGTTCGAATCCCTCTTCCTCCGCCATATCTAATTTAATTATCATCGCGGGGTGGAGCAGTTCGGTAGCTCGTCGGGCTCATAACCCGAAGGTCGCAGGTTCAAATCCTGCCCCCGCAACCAAAAAATGGTCCGGTAGTTCAGTTGGTTAGAATGCCTGCCTGTCACGCAGGAGGTCGCGGGTTCGAGTCCCGTCCGGACCGCCATTTATAAAAAGGCTCGGTAGCTCAGTTGGTAGAGCAACGGACTGAAAATCCGTGTGTCGGCGGTTCGATTCCGTCCCGAGCCACCATTTAATTTAATATTGTTTTGGCGGTTGTGGCGAAGTGGTTAACGCACCAGATTGTGGCTCTGGCACTCGTGGGTTCGATTCCCATCAATCGCCCCAAACAACATGCGGGTGTAGTTTAGTGGTAAAACCTCAGCCTTCCAAGCTGATGTCGTGGGTTCGATTCCCATCACCCGCTCCATTTTTATATTGTCATGGGCCTGTAGCTCAGCTGGTTAGAGCGCACGCCTGATAAGCGTGAGGTCGGTGGTTCGAGTCCACTCAGGCCCACCATGATGATTTTTCCACAGTAGCTCAGTGGTAGAGCTATCGGCTGTTAACCGATCGGTCGCAGGTTCGAATCCTGCCTGTGGAGCCATGCGGAGAAGTACTCAAGTGGCTGAAGAGGCGCCCCTGCTAAGGGTGTAGGTCGTGTAAGCGGCGCGAGGGTTCAAATCCCTCCTTCTCCGCCATAAGGCCCGTTGGTCAAGCGGTTAAGACACCGCCCTTTCACGGCGGTAACACGGGTTCGAATCCCGTACGGGTCATTAAAAAACCTTGCATACTATGCAAGGTTTTTTATTATGCGTTCATAGCATAACTGGTAAAAGACAGGTATGTGGCAAAAGCGCTCCATAGTAAATAAGGAACCAGAAGCCAGGCTGAAGCTTTACTGTATTTACCGGCAATGAGCAACAGAATGAGTGTTGTCACCGCCACAAGCAGGCAATCGATAGATGCAGCAAGCAAATTTTTCTGTGTGAATTGAAAATAGCTGAATCCTTGATTCACGATATAATTGATGAGAAGCATCACCCAAAAAGCTTTGGATTCTTTACATGAAAACTTTGCGTATATCAAGGCTGCTGAGAGCGAAATAAGCGCAAACAAAACCGCCCATATGATGCCGATCACTGATCCGCTCGGCGTCCAGTCAGGTTTTTGCAGCGCGTCATACCATTCCCGGTCGATGGGAAAGAGAACCCCCGCTAAAGAAAACAAGACATATGTAATGATAAATACAATAATCGCACCGATATACTTCTTTTTCATTTGTTCCCTCCGCCATTCAATGTCAATACATTAGTTCCCTTTTTTGGAAATATTAAACCTTTTAAAAGGTTCATGCACCATTAAGTGTATGGGTTTTCAGTGTGAAAATGCAGCAAACCATTTATTTGTATTCAAAAACCCCGGCAGGCCGGGGTTTTAATCAGCATGAAGATCGCCGAATGTCGTCATAATTCCTTCTTCGTCAAGTTCCTGTTCATATTTTTCGTGTGCTTTGCTTGGATACACGGAAATGTTTTTGCCGGTAATATCTGTCGCGATAAAGTTTTCATAATCCTCAGCATAGCCGATGTTTTCTTCTGAGTTCATTGTCATATCCCCATAGCTGAGCGGCGGATCCTCTAAATCCTGAGGCGTTTCTGAGTTTCCGTATTCCTCAACATCCTGATAAGCATCTTCACTATCGTAAGCCGCCCGGATTGATTCATCATCATCAAATTCAAACTGTCCGAACGGTGTTTCCTCTTCAATCGGCCTGTCTTTGGAAACGGCATCCTGCGAGGAATATTCCGCCAATGTCGTAGCCGTCGGCAGAGCTTCAAGTCTGTCATAAGGAATGTCCTTGCCGCTGACTTCACATGTGCCGTATGTGCCGTTTTCAATTTGTTTCAGAGAGTAATCAATGTCGCGAAGGTGCTCCCGTTCATGGTCGAGCAGAGCCAGGTCTTTTTCCCGCTCGTATAATTCGGTCGCCTGATCGCCGGGATGATTGTCATAGGAAGACAATTCGCCGGATGACTGATACGGGAATTCATCAGTTAACTGAAATTGATCATTTTCTTTAAAGCGGCTTAAAATATCATGTCTGGCTTCTTCCAATTCTTTTTTTAAGTGTGTGATCTGTTCGTTTGTAAGCACATCAATCCCTCGTTTCTATGTGATGCTTACTGTTAGTATGAACGCTTTTGCGCAGAAAAATGGTGGATAAAAATAGTCGTTTTCCCATGAGGAAGTAAAAGGATACAGTGATTGCCGAGAGTGGGGAAAGAAAATTCAAGTTTGTTTCTTTATTCATTTGCGCAAAAAGGTTTATAATAAGAAATGCAGGCATTTTGTCGTGCTCAAATCTGTGTGTTTGACACAAAGTCATCACAGGTGTATTGTATTAAAAGCATTTAACGGATTATGGAGGAATGTCTCATGGTGACAACGGTGCAGCATACGTTCCGAGAGGAAGCAGATCATGCATTACATAAAGCCAAACAAGTCAACCATGCTGTCTTATTGAGCTATTCAAGACGTATTGCGTCTTTAGACCCTCTATCATTTTTCAAAGACGGAGCAAAAAAATATAAAGGCAAACGATTTTTTTGGTCAGAACCCGGTAGTGAATTAACAATAGTCGGTCTTGGCACAGAAGCGCTGTTCCAATCGAATGAAAAAAATGGAAAGCGTTATCACGACGTTTTTGAACAATGGGAGCGCTTTAAAAAGATGGCTTTTCATATTCATGAAGAAGAAGAGGCGGCGCATACCGCGGTCGGCCCTGTCTTATTCGGCGGTTTTTCATTTAATCCCGCTGAAGAGAGAGGAGACGAATGGAACGGGTTCGAAGAAGGGCTGTTCTTTATCCCCTCACTCATGCTGACAAAGACGGCAGATGGTGATTATTTAACCGTCAATCAATGGGCAGCAGACGGTAATCAGGCAGAAGATACGCTGAAACGTCTGAAATCTTTTTCGGAAGCTTTTTCAGTTTCTTCAATCGAGTATGAAGAATATCCTGTTTTAACAAAAGCGGAAGAACTTGATGTGGAAAACTGGCTTGAAGCCATTAAAACAGCAACAAATGATATGAAAGCAAATCAATATGATAAAGTCGTGCTGGCAAGGGAAGTCGTTTTGTCATATGATGGGCCTATTCCGGCAGAGAGCGTTGTCCGTAAGCTTTTGACGGACCAAACGACAAGCTATGTTTTTGCGATTGAGCAGGGAGATAAATGCTTTGTCGGCGCTTCACCGGAACGGCTGATCAAAAAATCCGGCAAAGACGTCATGTCCACCTGTCTGGCAGGTTCAATTAAGCGCGGAGAAAATCAACAAGAAGATGACCGTCTCGGCAAGGAATTGCTGCATGACGAAAAAAATCTCGCGGAACATGATTTTGTGGTTCAGATGATACACGATTCTTTCTTGTCGAGCTGCAGCGATGTGAAAAAGCCTGCAGGTCCGCAATTATATAAAACAAAAAGTGTTCAGCATCTATATACGCCGATCACAGGCCATCTTAAAACGTCCGCTTCGCTGTTTGATTTAATTGAAAAGCTGCATCCCACACCGGCATTGGGCGGAGCTCCCCAGCAGAAAGCTGTTGAAGTTATCGCTGATATTGAACCGATGACACGCGGATGGTACGCGGCTCCGATCGGCTGGATGGACGGCAGGGAAAACGGAGAATTTGTCGTGGCTATCCGATCAGGGCTGATTGAAGGCAAAAGTGCGCGGCTTTTCGCAGGCTGCGGTATTGTTGAAGATTCAGATCCGCAATCAGAATATGAAGAAACACAAATTAAACTAAAGCCGATGATCTCTGCTTTAGGAGGTGAAAGGCTTTGACAAACCCGATTACACATTATATCGGAAGCTTTATTGATGAATTCGCTCTATCGGGTGTGACCGATGCAGTTGTTTGCCCGGGGTCGAGGTCAACTCCCTTGGCGGTTTTGGCGGCGGCCCACCCGGATATTCAAGTCCATATACAGATTGATGAACGGTCCGCAGGTTTTTTCGCACTCGGTCTTGCAAAAGCCCGCCAGCGTCCGGTCATGCTGATTTGTACGTCAGGAACGGCAGCGGCTAACTTCTATCCGGCCGTGATTGAAGCTCATTATTCAAGAGTGCCGCTTATTGTCCTGACTGCTGACCGGCCTCATGAATTGAGGGAAGTGGGGGCGCCTCAGGCGATTAACCAGCATTTTCTGTTCGGTAACTTTGTTAAGTTTTTCACAGACTCGGCTCTGCCTGAAGAAAATCCTCAAATGCTGAGCTATATCAGAACATTGGCCGGCAGAGCCGTAAGTGAAGCCGGGAAGCGCCCGATGGGGCCGGTCCATATCAATGTGCCGCTCAGAGAGCCTTTGATGCCGGATTTATCAGCCGGACCTTTTGAAAGAATGAGAAAGGGGCGGCACGTCTCAGTCACAACAGGGATTCAGTCAGCTGCTCAAGACTCTCTCTGTCATATTACAGAGCGTCTCGCGGGTACCGAAAGAGGTATGATCGTCTGCGGCGAAATTCACGGTGAAGCAGAAAAGCAGCAAATCATCGCGCTTGCCGAGATGCTTCAGTTCCCGATTTTGGCTGATCCGCTTTCAAACCTCCGAAACGGGGAGCATGATAAGACGCTGATTATTGATGCTTATGACTCGTTTTTAAAAGATGAAGAAATAAAAGAGGCGCTGCGCCCTGACGCTGTGATCCGCTTCGGTCCGATGCCGGTTTCCAAACCGCTCTTTTTATGGCTCAGAGATGATCCTGCCATTGAGCAGTTTATCGTCGATGAAGACGGAGGATGGAGAGATCCCACCCAGGCCGGCGCGCATATGATTCATTGCCATCCGTCGGTGTTTTTGGAAGCGGTCCGTTCAGCTGAAACCGGAAAACGGCCGTCCGAATGGCTTGAGAAATGGCAATTTGTCAATGACCGGTTCCGGAGTCATTTACAGGCCGCGAACATGGATGATTTATCATTTGAAGGAAATGTATATCGTCAGCTTCAGCACCTTGTCCCTGAAGGCAGTTCGATTTTTGTCGGCAACAGCATGCCGATCCGCGACGTGGATACTTTCTTTGAAAAACAAGATCGTTCCTTCCGTGTCTATGCCAACCGCGGCGCTAACGGCATTGACGGAGTTGTCTCCTCGGCTATGGGGCTGTGTGAAGGTACAAAAGCTCCTGTCACGCTTGTCATTGGAGATTTATCGTTTTACCATGATTTAAACGGGCTGTTAGCGGCTAAAAAACTTGGAATTCCGCTTACGGTTATTTTAATAAACAATGATGGCGGCGGGATTTTCTCGTTTTTGCCGCAGGCATCTGATAAGACTCATTTTGAAGAACTGTTCGGTACGCCGACGGGTCTTGATTTCCGGCATGCCGCCGCACTGTATGGCGGGACGTATACTTGCCCTGAGACATGGGAAGCATTTAAGGATGCGTATCAGCCGCAGGCGGACAAGCCCGGACTTCATATAATCGAGCTGAAAACAGATCGGACATCAAGAGTTCAATTCCATCGCGATCTGCTGCAGGCCGCAGTGCGGGAAGTGAAAAAAGAATGGAAACTGTAACAGTTAAAACGGCAGACGGCGTATGCTATCGTGCTGCTGATAGCGGACACGGACACGAATCGTCTGAAGCTATTGTTTGTCTGCATGGATTTACGGGCAGCAAAGAATCATGGATGTTTTTACGCGGCATGTTTCCCGGCGAGCGAATGGTGATGATTGACTGCCTGGGTCACGGGGAGACAGACGCGCCTGTGCAAGCGGCAAGGTATAGTGCGAGCAGGCAGGTTGCGGACCTTGCCGCCGTTTTTGATCAATTAAAACTTCACAAAGTGAAACTTATTGGTTATTCTATGGGGGGAAGACTTGCGTATTCCTTTGCACAGGCATTTCCGCATCGGGTGTCAGCGCTTGTTTTGGAAAGTACAACCCCGGGCCTCAGCACGCTTCAGGAACGCAAAAAACGGATTCAGTCAGATCGGAAGCTTGCTGACTTTATATTGCGGGAAGGTATAACATCGTTTGTTGATTATTGGGAGAGCATTCCGTTGTTTGCCACGCAGCTTTCTCTGCCAGACAGCGTAAAGGCGTCCATCCGTGCCGGCAGGCTGAAGAATAATCCGTCCGGACTTGCAGGAAGCCTGCTCGGAATGGGGACAGGCTCACAGCCTTCCTGGTGGGAGGCATTACACCGCATCAAGGCGCCCGTCCTGCTCATATGCGGTGAATGGGATGAAAAGTTTTGCGCTATTAATCAAAAGGTGCATAACCTGCTCCCATCAAGTAAAATAGAGGTTGTCAAACAGGCGGGGCACACGGTACATGTGGAACAGCCGCGAATTTTTGGTAAGATAGTAAGTGAGTTTTTATACGGCTTGTAAAGCATAAAGAAAATAGCTTTTCGGCCGGACTCAGGCAAAAATGAAGGAGGTCATATCAATGGCTGCAGAATGGAAAAGTGAACGTCAGTACGATGAAATCCTGTACGAGACGTATAACGGTATTGCAAAAATAACAATTAACCGCCCGGAGGTACATAACGCATTTACTCCTAAGACGGTATCAGAAATGATTGACGCGTTTGCTTGTGCGCGTGATGACTCCAATATTGGTGTCATCGTTCTTGCGGGAGCGGGAGATAAAGCATTCTGTTCAGGCGGAGACCAAAAAGTCCGCGGTCACGGCGGATATGTCGGAGACGATCAGATCCCGCGTCTGAATGTGCTTGATCTTCAGCGTTTGATCCGCGTGATTCCTAAACCGGTCGTGGCGATGGTATCAGGCTATGCCATCGGCGGAGGCCATGTGCTTCATATCGTCTGTGATTTAACGATTGCGGCCGATAACGCGATTTTCGGCCAAACCGGCCCGAAAGTGGGAAGCTTTGATGCCGGTTACGGCTCAGGTTACCTGGCGCGTATCGTCGGACATAAGAAAGCCCGTGAAATCTGGTACCTGTGCCGTCAATACAACGCGCAGGAAGCGCTCGACATGGGGCTTGTCAATACGGTTGTCCCATTAGAGAAACTTGAAGAGGAAACAATTAAATGGTGTGAAGAAATGCTTGAGAAAAGCCCTACAGCCCTTCGTTTCCTTAAAGCGGCATTTAACGCTGATACAGACGGCCTCGCCGGAATTCAGCAATTTGCAGGAGATGCAACGCTTCTTTATTACACGACTGACGAAGCGAAAGAAGGCCGTGATTCCTTTAAAGAGAAACGCAGTCCCGATTTCGGTCAATTCCCTCGTTTTCCGTGATCAGATGACACTACGAAACAGCTTGAGCCGCTCTGGTCCAAGCTGTTTTCTTTTCAAAAACAGTACTTTTACCTCGGAGATGATAACATGCTGACAGAACAGCCGAATTGGCTCATTCAAAGGGCTCAGCTGACACCAGAGAGAATCGCTCTCATATTTGAAAACAAACAGATGACATTCAGAGAATTATATCATGCTTCTAAACAAATGGCCGCGCGGCTGTCCAAATACTGCTCGCTTAAAAAAGGAGACCGGGCCGCGATTTTGCTTTCTAACAGACCGGAAATGGTTTATGCCGTTCATGCATGCTTCTTATTAGGGGCGGAAGCTGTGCTGTTGAATACGAAACTCTCAAAACAGGAACGGTTGTTTCAGCTCGAAGATTCACAGGCAAAGCTTTTATTGACGGAGGACGGCTTTTGCCGCAAAGAATATGAATCTACGGTTGCCGCCTTAGATGTGGACGAGCTGCAGGCTGAAGAGGCGGGTGACATTGAACCTGAAGCTTATGTAACGCTTGATGATACGGCGACTCTTATGTATACGTCAGGAACAACGGGAAGGCCGAAGGGGGTGCAGCAGACTTTCGGTAATCATTATTCCAGCGCTGTATCGTCTGCGCTGAATCTGGGGGTCACGGAGCGGGACCGCTGGCTTATTGCGCTGCCGCTGTTTCATATCAGCGGTCTGTCTGCGCTGTTTAAGTCGGTCATTTACGGCATGCCTGTCGTGCTTCATCAAAAATTTTCTGTCACTGATGTGCTGGACAGCATCAGTTCCCATCAGGTCACGATCATTTCAGCGGTGCAGACCATGCTTTCGGGCCTGCTTGCGGAAACTGAACAATGTCCTGAATCACTGCGCTGCATTCTGCTTGGCGGGGGGCCGGCACCGCTGCCGCTCCTTGAAGAATGCCGCAGGAAACAATTTCCGGTATTCCAATCTTACGGCTTGACTGAAACCTGCTCGCAGATTGTCACGCTTTCTCCGGAATTCAGCATGGACAAGCTCGGCTCGGCCGGTAAACCGCTGTTTTCATGCGAAATTAGAATTGAAAAAGACGGAAACCCTTGTGCGCCGTTTGAACACGGTGAAATTACGGTGAAAGGCCCGAATGTAATGAAAGGGTATTACCATCGTGACGACGCAAACCAGGCCGCTTTTCATAATGGATGGTTTAAAACGGGCGATCTTGGCTATTTGGATGATGAAGGGTTTTTATACGTGCTGGACAGGCGGTCGGACCTCATTATTTCAGGCGGAGAGAACATCTACCCGGCAGAAGTGGAAGCGGCGCTGCTTGCCCATCCGGCTGTAGCGGAGGCCGGTGTTTCGGGAGCCGAAGATCCGAAGTGGGGGAAAGTGCCGCATGCTTTTCTCGTGCTGACTTCTTCTGTCAGTTCTGAGGAGCTGACCGTCTTTTGCCGTGAGCGGCTTGCAAAATATAAAATACCGGCTGCTTTTTTCGAGGTTGACGAGCTCCCGCGGAACGCGTCCAATAAACTGATGAGACATCGGCTGAATGAGCTTCGTAAAGGAGAATTGTCATGATTAAGATTGAAAAAATCACCCTTTATCATGTAAGTATGAGGCTGAAAAAACCGTTTAAAACAAGTATTGAAACGCTGCAGGACCGTAAATTTTTGATCGTGGAAGCGATCGATGAAACCGGGAGAACCGGCTGGGGGGAGGTATCGGCGTTTTCTTCTCCGTGGTATACAGAAGAAACGATTCAGACATGCGCACATATGCTGAGAGATTTTTTCATCCCGAATGTCGTAGGCCGCGAGTTTTTCCATCCGTCAGAGGTGCCTGACAGTCTCGCGCGTTTCAAAGGAAACCGCATGGCAAAAGCGGGGCTTGAATCAGCCGTGTGGGATCTATATGCCAAGAAAAAAGAGATATCACTCGCAGAAGCCTTAGGGGGCAAAAGAGATAAAGTGCCCGCCGGCGTGGCGGTGGGTCTGGCTTCGGCTGATGAGATGCTTCGGGAAATTGAGCAATACGTAAAAGAAGGTTATCAACGTATAAAAATAAAAATTCAGCCCGGCCATGACGTTGATCTGGTCAGAGCCATCCGCAGCCGTTTTCCGAACGTACCGCTGATGGCGGATGCCAACTCGGCATATGAACTGAAAGACATCAGCAGGCTGAAAGAGTTGGATGAATTCCAGCTCATGATGATAGAACAGCCGCTTCAGGCAGATGATATTGTCGATCACCGCCACCTGCAGAAACACTTGAGAACCGCGGTATGCCTTGATGAAAGCATATGCTCATATGATGACGCAAGGCGGGCGATTGAGCTTGGGAGCTGTAAAATCATTAACATAAAACCGGCCCGTGTAGGAGGCCTGACAGAGGCTTTAAAAATACATGACTTATGCAGAGAGCATCACATGCCGGTTTGGTGCGGCGGAATGTTTGAAACCGGCATTTCGAGAGCGCAGACAGTCGCGCTTGCTTCGCTGCCGCAATTTACGATACCGGGTGATATTTCCTCATCAGACCGATACTGGGAGGAGGATATTGTCACTCCCGACATCCATATCGAAGAGGGATTCATCTCTGTTCCGGACGGTCCCGGACTGGGTGTCGAAGTCAATCAGGAAATAATGAGAAAATACGTCACCCAAATGGACGTTTTTACGACAAACAACTGATAAAAAGACATTTCAGCGTGTTGAGCTGCCTGTAAGCTGCTGTTATATTGAAACTGTTCATCATCACCCCTTCCCCCGTTTGAACCGGCTGTATCAGCCGGTTTTTTTAATGAGCGGACACTTGACAAATGTGAGTGCGTGCGATATTTTTGCACAAAGGAAACTTTTTGTCCTGTATCAATCATTTGTTCTTAAATATAAAGAATTGTCATAAGACTGACATCAACATCACATTTAAAAGAGAACGGGACAAAGGAAAGGGGACGGATATGAAAAGAAGCAGTGTAATGGCGTCTGTGCTGATGATTTGTTTTGCATTGTCTTCATGCAGCTCTGAATCTTCAGGCGGACAAAAAGGAAAGCTTACGATTACGGCTACCACTTCTCAGGTGGCTGACGCCGCTGAACATATCGGCGGAGACCATGTTGAAGTGACGTCACTGATGGGGCCTGGAGTCGACCCGCATCTTTATAAAGCATCACAAGGAGATACGAAAAAATTAACGGAGGCGGATGTTGTTTTATACAGCGGACTTCACTTAGAAGGGAAAATGGAGCATATGTTAACGAAAATCAGCCGGCAAAAACCGTCTGCAGCAGTGGCTGAATCAATACCGAAGGAGAAATTGATTCCAGCGGGTGAGAATATGTATGATCCGCATGTATGGTTCAGCATTCCGTTATGGCTGTATGCCGTTGACGAAATTGAAGCGCAATTAAAAAAAGCAAAACCGGAATATGCAGACGACTTTACAAAAAACGCCCAAGAGTATAAAGAGAATTTGAAATCTTTAGATAAAAAATCGAGAGAAAAGATCGGGACAATTCCCGAAAAAAGCCGTGTACTAGTTACAGCACATGATGCCTTTGCGTATTTTGGCAAGGAATACGGATTTGAGGTCAGAGGACTTCAAGGGCTGAGCACGGACTCTGATTACGGACTGAAAGATGTTCAAAAGCTTGTCAGTCTGCTTGCGGATAAGGAAATTAAAGCTGTGTTTACGGAAAGCAGCGTATCGAAAAAGTCAATAAACGCGGTTGTTGAGGGCGCCAAAGAAAAAGGTCATGATGTTTCGGTCGGCGGCTGGCTGTATTCAGATGCCATGGGCGAAAAGGGGACAAAAGAGGGCACGTACGCCGGTATGTTCGCCCATAACATAGATACGATTGTCAGCTCATTAAAATAAACAGGAAGGGAGAGAATGACGTGTATCCTGTCAGCATTGAAAATGTGACGGTAGCCTATCACAAAAAACCGGTCCTGCAGAACGTCACCATGCAGGTGCCGGAAGGAAAACTGATCGGGATTATCGGGCCGAACGGAGCCGGAAAATCAACGTTGATAAAAGCTGTTTTAGGATTAACGCCAAGCGCCTCCGGAACGGTCTCTATTTATGGGAAATCATCAGAAAAGGAGCGGAAGAGGATCGGCTATGTTCCGCAGCGCGGTTCTGTGGATTGGGATTTTCCGACAAGCGCTCTGGATGTCGTTTTAATGGGAAGATATGGGCATATCGGCTGGTGCAGGCGTCCGAAAAAACGTGATATTGATTTTGCTGAAGCCTGTTTGGATAAGGTCGGTATGCTTGATTATGCCAAAAGGCAGATCAGCCAGCTTTCGGGAGGCCAGCAGCAGCGGGTTTTTCTGGCCCGGGCTTTATGTCAGGATGCGGATATATACTTTATGGATGAACCGTTTGTGGGAGTTGACGCCGCTACGGAGCGGGCGATTATCACGCTGTTGACGGAATTAAAACAAAAAGGAAAAACCGTGCTCGTCGTCCATCATGACCTGCAGACGGCAAAGGAGTATTTCGATTGGATGCTGCTGCTGAACATGAGAAAGATTGCTTTCGGACCGACTGAACACGTGTTTACAATCGAAAATTTACAAAAAACGTACGGAGGAAGGCTTGCATTTTTGAAAGATCACCTCCTGGCCGAAGGGGGAACGGGCTGATGACGCTGCATCATATATGGCTTCAGCTTCAGGAACCGAATACCCAATGGGTGTTGGCGGGAACTTTGCTTCTCGGCATGGCAAGCGGCGTGCTGGGAAGCTTTGTGCTTCTCAGGAGGCAGAGTCTGATCGGCGACGCCATGGCTCATTCGGCTTTGCCCGGAGTATGTCTTGCGTTTCTCATTGCCGGAGAAAAGACGATGCTGTTCTTCTTGATCGGAGCGGCTGCCGCGGGGCTTGCTGGAACTTGGTGCATCCAGAACATCACGGAGCATTCAAAAACGAAGGAGGATTCTGCGATCGGCATCGTATTGTCCGTGTTTTTCGGGATCGGCATTATTCTTCTGACCTATATTCAAAGACTCGGTTCCGGAAGCCAGAGCGGGCTTGATTCTTTTTTATTCGGTCAGGCGGCGTCACTCGTTAAACAGGACATTGTCATCATCGGAGTCATTTCTGCCGTTCTGCTTTTATTGTGCGCCGTCTTTTTTAAGGAATTCAAATTGATCACATTTGATATGGCATTTGCGAAAGGGGCGGGACTGCCTGTCAGGTTTCTGAACGGACTGCTGGTTTTTTTAATTGTTTGTGCGGTTGTGATCGGGCTGCAGACGGTCGGTGTCATCTTAATGGCGGCCATGCTTATTACGCCGGCGATCGCCGCAAGGTATTGGACGGAGCGTTTAACGGTCATGATCGTGCTGTCCGGATTAATCGGCGGGTTATCCGGTGTGGCGGGAACGCTTTTAAGTACGACGACGGACGGTATGGCGACCGGGCCGTTAATTATTTTAAGCGCGGCTTCCGTTTTTCTGTTTTCTCTATTATTCGCTCCGGATCGCGGACTGGTGTCAAAGACGGTTAAACTTTTCCGGCTGAGAAAAAAGACCGCTTTTGAGCAAACGCTCTCAGCTATTTACGAGATGAGTGAACAAACGAATGAAACCTCAGTCACCGGGCAGATGTTGAAAAAAGAATGGGAGCGCCCTATCAGGAAACTGGAGAAAAAGGGATACCTCAAGCGCAGCGGAGCCGAACAATGGCGGATGACGGAGGCAGGGCTGACGAAGGGATACGAAATTGTCTTATCACAGCGCATGTATGAAGTTTACCTCATGCATGAAACGGAACTGGCCGGTATAGAAACGGCCGCCAGGGACGAATTTCATCCGGATCTTCTGCCGAAAGAACTGAAAGAAAAGCTTTTGCAGCTTTTACGATTGCACGGGCGAATGCCGAATGAATCACTTCAAAAGGAGAAAGGAGGCGCTTACAATGAGTTATGAAGCGTGGATTATCGCAACGGGAATCTTAGTCGGCGTGAGCTGCGCGTTAATCGGCACTTTTCTTGTGCTGAGAAACATGGCGATGCTTGCTGACGCGATCAGCCACACGGTGCTGCTCGGAATTGTCGGCGCTTTCCTTGTGACGGGAGCCCTTAACGGAATTCCAATGTTTATCGGAGCTGCGGCATCCGGGCTGCTGACGGCTTTTTTCGTACAGTTTCTGCACAGTAAAGGCGTGCAGTCTGACGCGGCTATCGGTGTCGTTTTTACGTCCTTGTTTGCGATCGGCGTCATTCTGCTGTCTGTATACGGCAAACATGTACATCTTGATATAGAACATTCGCTTATGGGAGAAATTGCTTTCGTTCCGTGGAATACAGCTCAGCTGTTCGGCTTCGATATCGGCCCTAAAGCGTTTTGGATGATTTTATCTGTGCTTATCATCAATGTGCTGCTGATTGTCTGCTGCTATAAAGAATTTAAAATCGCCGCATTTGACCCGGAAATGGCGATAGCCATCGGCATTCCTGTCCTGGTCATTCATTATGTGCAGATGGGTATGCTGTCGCTTACGACGGTTGCTTCTTTTGATTCAGTGGGAGCGGTTTTAGTCGTTGCGATGCTGATTGTACCGCCTGCAGCCGCCTATTTACTGACAAACCGCCTTTCTTCCATGCTTTTCATCAGCGCGGGTATCGGCGGGCTGTCAGCCGTATTGGGATATGGCGCCGCCACATGGCTCAACGTGTCAATTTCAGGTGCGATGGCTGCGATGACCGGCGTGTTTTTTCTGCTGGCCTTTCTGTTTTCTCCGGCTCAAGGGCTGATTTCAAAAAGGCTTGCGGCGCGGAAATTAAAAAGAGCTGTATAAAACAGCTCTTTTCTTTTATAAATCATGCGGTTTAAAGGTTTTGCAATCCGTTTCTTCACTTTTTTCAGCGGTTTCGCCTGTATGGCTGACCACATAAATCGCGTCGGCCGTGCATTTGTTTCCTCTGCCCCAATATGAACAGTTATTGACTTCACACAGAATTTTTTGGTCCATGCTGGCTCCCCTCCAAGATAAAAGGTACGCCATTAGTATGAGCCGCCCTGATTTTTGTTATTCCTCCTGGCGGATATAACGTCTGTCTTTCATAAAGAGCTTCCAGAAGAAATAAAACCCGGGAAACAAAATAATGAAAGCGACGATATACGTCATAAACAGCGCCCTGAAGGTGGCCGGCTCCGTAAATCCTGACATGACCGTAATATCCGGATAAATCATATAAGGAAGATGCGCCCGTCCGTATGCATAGCTTGCCAGAAAGTATTGAAGCGCAATGGCGATCATGGCGATTCTCGGTTTGCCGAGGTTGCGGCCGAAGCGCTTATTCGGCAAAAACAGAGCCACGCCGGCAATGATAAATGTAATGACAGACAGAATGAGCCATGTCTTGTCTTTCATCATCCCCGTATACAGCCAGCCGGCTTCAGAGCGTAATGTCAGCATAATGAAGAAGGCGAAAAGAAGCGACAGCGGCCCTGTTAGTAAAGAGCTCCGTCTGTAGATGCGGTACGCATGCTCCTCTTCCGCAACATTTGAAAAATCGGCCAGAAGCAGTGAAGATAAAAATAAAGTGCTTAAAATGGCAAAGCCGATAAACGCATACGCATTAAGGCTTGTAAAGACATTTGCCAAATTCAGGTGATACACGCCGCCCGTCTTCTCAATAAATCCTCCGTGTGTGACCGGAAGGACCAAAATCAGCACAGCGGGAATAATGAAGCCCGAAATTCCGGAGATATATCTCATGATTTTTCTTTCCTTCGCAGTATTGGAGAAGACGAGAAAGCCGCTGCGGATGGCCAAAAGCAGCAAAATAATACTCCCCGGGATCAATAAAACGGTTCCCAGCACGAAGGTTGCCCCTGGAAAGAAGCTGAATAGGGCGACAACGATCGCGACGATAAAGACGTTGGTCACTTCCCATGTCGGGGACAAATAACGGTTGGCGATGTTTGTCGCCTTTGTTTGTTCTCTATTTAAATAAATCATCGACCAAAAGCCTGCTCCGAAGTCCATCGTTGCCATGACCGCGTAGATAAACACGAAGCCCCATACGATTGATATCGCAATGAGAGCATCCATGGTAATGTCCATTTCAATTCAGCCCTTTCTATTGTTAGGATTCCGCCGCTTTTACATCCTCCTCAACGGGATGTTTGCGGAAATAATAAAGCAGCACATAAATGACTGCGGCTGCCAAAATGGCGTAAACGACCGTAAACAGGATGAACAGCAAACCGATTGAACCGGTTGTCGTGACGACATCAGACGTTTTCAGGAGATGGTAAATCACCCATGGCTGCCGCCCCGTACAAGCGAATATCCACCCGAATTCAATTCCGATCAGACTGAGCGGTCCTGCGGTTAAAAATAAAATCAAAAGCCAAGTCGGAAAGCTGTCTTTCTTTAAAATTTTTCTCCAGACGATGCCGATGATTGAGTACAAAATGAGCAGCATCCCGATGCCGACCATTCCGTTAAAAAGTGTATGGATGAATAAAGGCGGCCACTCGTCTTTCGGAAACGCGTTCAATCCTTTGACGACGGTATCAAAGCTGTTTGCAGCCAAAAAGCTTAAAGCCCACGGTACTTCTATCGCCCATTTTACTTTTTCTTCTTTTGCGTCAGTAAAACCCCCGATCGCAAGCGGAGCGTGTGATCTAGTTTCAAACAGCCCTTCTGCGCCCGCAAGCTTCTCAGGCTGGTATTCGTAAAGAAGCTGGGCTGACTCGTGACCGTTTAAAGAGGCAAGAATGGAAAAGATTCCGCCGATCGTTAAGGCGAGCAGCAGCGCTTTTCGGTGAAAGCGGTATACCTGCTCCTGTTTTCTCGTTCTCAGCATTTTATAAGCCGCAACTGACGCAACGATAAATGCACCGGTCATGAAAGCCGTCAGTACGACATGGCCCGCGGTGGTGAAAAAGCTTGGATTAAAAAACGCTGCCCACGGTTCGACGTCAGTGATTTTGCCGTTTAAAATTTTAAAGCCGGCCGGCGTTCCTTCAAATGCGTGAACATTTGTGATTAAGACGGCGGATGCCGCGGCGCCGATCAAAACGAAAATAACGGCAATGATGCGCATCGCCGGAGTCAGCCGGTCAGCGGCGTAGACATAAATGGACATAAACAGCGCTTCGATAAAGAAAGCATAAATTTCAATCTGAAACGGGAGTGACATCACCCTGCCGATGACTTCCATGAATCCGGGCCACAAAAGGGCAAGCTGTGTACCCGCGATCGTTCCGGTCGGTATCGCCACGCCGAGCAGAACAGCCTGCGCCTTCGTCCACCTTTTCGCCATAATGGCATAATGCGGATCTTTTGTTTTCTGATAAATCAATTCAGCCATTAAAATCATCAGAGGCAAGCCGACACCAAGCGTCGCAAAAATAATATGAAAGCCCATGGTTGTCCCGAACAGGCTTCTGGCTAACACTAAATCATCCACGATCATAAACCGCCTTTCTAAATTACCGTTTTATGTAATGTGGTTATATTATTTGCTGAAGCGATTAGATTATTCTTCTGATTCCATATATGTGCAGGGTTTAGAAACCAAGGGATCAGGGCATATATGATTGACAAGCGGTTATTTAAGGTTTAAAATAAAACGTAATTATTATGATTTGTGAAAGGGAGATCAGCATGAAAAAAGATATTCATCCGGATAACCATCAAGTGATTTTTCAAGATGTGAACAGCGGCTACCGCTTTTTAAGCCATTCAACGAAAACGTCAGAGGAAACGGCAGAGTGGGAAGACGGAAAAACATACCCGCTGATTAAAGTAGAAGTCAGCTCAGATACGCATCCGTTTTATACAGGCCGCCAAAAATTCAACGAAAAAGGCGGGAGAGTCGAACAGTTCAACAAAAAATACAATATGGGGAAATAAGACAAGCCCAATGGGGTTTGTCTTATTTATTGAGCACTTTGTCATCTCGTGCGGGGAGTGACGAATTGACCCGTCTTATGTTATATTGTGAATAAAAAAGCAGAAAGGAAACACCAAGATGAGTCTTCTAAACGATATCATGCAATTTAATGAGCAGTTCACTAAAAACAAAGATTATGAAAAATACCAAACATCTAAATTCCCGGATAAAAAGATGGCGATTTTGTCCTGTATGGACACGCGTCTTGTAGAATTGCTTCCGCATGCGATGAACATGCGAAACGGCGATGTGAAAATTATTAAAAGTGCCGGCGCGCTTGTCGCCCACCCGTTCGGAAGTATCATGCGCAGCCTTTTAGTGGCCGTATACGAATTAAACGCCGATGAAGTCTGCGTTATCGGCCACCATGATTGCGGCATGAGCAAAATCAACAGCGAGGATATGCTTGATAAAATTATCGACCGCGGTATTCCGAAAGAGCGGATTGACATGCTGAAGCACTCAGGAGTTGATCTTGATCAATGGCTGAAAAGCTTTGATTCAGTAGAAGCGAGTGTTACAGACAGCGTAAACGTCATTAAACACCATCCGCTATTCCCTGACAATGTGCCGGTGCACGGTCTGGTGATTGATCCTGAAACTGGTAAACTTGATCTGGTGATCGACGGCTACCAGCATATGGACTAATGTTTTTGTTTTTTGTCCGGTACGGGATCAACACCGCCCGGATGAAAAGGGTGGCACTTTAAAATCCGCTTCAGTGTCAGCCATCCGCCTTTTAATGCGCCGTGAGTCTTGACGGCTTCGATTCCGTACTGTGAACACGTCGGATAAAAGCGGCATGACGGGGGTGTCAGCGGAGAGATGAACTTCTGGTATCCGCGGATGAACGCAATCATTATGGTTTTCATCAAAAAAACACCTTTCTGATGCTAGTATAGAAAAAAAATTTCAGATTGAAAAGCTTCCGCCACAATTCTTATCGGAAAACTGTGTTATAATGGATGCATATTCTGAAAAAAAGGGAGTGCCATTATGCCTTCAGTAGAAAGTTTTGAGCTTGACCATAATGCGGTTGTGGCTCCGTATGTAAGACATTGCGGAGTGCATAAAGTCGGAACAGACGGCGTCGTGAATAAGTTTGACATTCGCTTCTGCCAGCCGAACAAACAGGCGATGAAGCCGGATACGATTCATACGCTTGAGCACTTGCTTGCGTTTACGATTCGCACACATTCTGAGAAATACGATCACTTCGACATCATAGATATCTCACCGATGGGCTGCCAGACAGGCTATTATCTTGTTGTCAGCGGCGAGCCGACAGCGGAAGAAATTGTAGACCTGCTTGACGCTACGCTGAAAGAAGCCATCGATATTACGGAGATTCCGGCGGCCAACGAAAAACAGTGCGGCCAGGCGAAACTTCATGATTTAGAAGGCGCGAAACGCCTGATGCGTTTCTGGCTGTCACAGGATAAAGAAGATTTGCTGAAAGTGTTCGGATAAAAAACAGGCCTTTTTGCTGACATGCAAAAAGGCTTTTTTACATATTTCTAAAAAATGTCACACCTTGTGTGTAAGCGTTTGCTAAAATAGAAGCAAACATAAAGGAGTGATGGGATGAAACGGGCTGTATTGGCAGGTATGTGCGGTATGGTATTTTTATTATCTTCCTGCGGGGGCAATTCGGACAAAACCTCCGCGGATGAGGAGCCTAAAGCGCTTGAGGTCAAGCTTACAGGACCGGAAACGGCAGCACCGCATGAAAAAGCGGAATACAAGGCGGAGGTTTTTTACGGCGGCAAGCGTGTCACGGATGCGGATGAAGTCATGTTTGAAGTATGGAAAGAAGGAAAAAAAGGCAGCAGCAAAACAAGCAAGGCCAAGGAGGAAAAAGGGGCGTATCACCTGCGGACTGAATTTGATGAAGAGGGTGTCTATACCGTTCAATCCCACGTAACGGCAAAACAGCAGCATAATATGCCGACTGTAAAAGTGCGTGTCGGGGATGCTGAAGCTGCCGATGATTCCTCCGGCCATGAGGAACAGACGCATCATCATTAAGGATCTTTTTTATCCGTTAAGCCTTTTGATGCGTCCTCCGGCGGGTCAATCGTATGTTTTACATTATAAGCTCTTACAGTCGACCAGATGGATAAAAGCAGCACGGCGAGCACGATAAGAAAGCCGAAGCTCAGAAGAAGCAGCATGAAATCCCTCCTTTTTAACAAATCATAACATATTTTCCATCCGTAAAATCAAGGGCTAAAAATTTATGTTTTAACACACGATATATAGGGTATATCAATAGTAAACCAAAGGAGGAAGATAGGCATGTCAGAAAAACTATTGGATGCAGTCAATAAGCAAGTTGCAAACTGGACGGTCATGTATGTGAAATTACATAACTATCATTGGTACGTCAAAGGGAAGGACTTTTTCACATTGCATGAAAAGTTCGAGGAGCTGTATAACGAAACGGCTACATATATTGATGATCTGGCAGAACGTCTGCTGGCATTAAACGGCAAGCCGATCGGCACAATGACGGAATCATTGAAGACAGCGTCTGTAAAAGAAGCGGAAGGCAATGAGAGCGCAGAACAAATGGTACAGAACATTTATGATGATTTCACTGTCATTGCGGAAGAGCTGAAAAGCGGCATGGACCTCGCAGATGAGGTAGGAGACGAAACGACCGGTGATATGCTGCTTGCCATTCACCAGAATATCGAGAAACATAACTGGATGCTGAAAGCGTATTTAGGATAAATCAACAAGGGAAGACCGGGGCTATAAAGCACTCGGTCTTTTATTTGGCTGCCGAAGAGAGGTGTTGTCCATTTTTCTGAAAAATCCAGTCCGTTCCATTCACTTTTCATAGAATAATGTAAGGCCGTTTCTGTGAAAGGATGTTGGATCAAGTGGGCAAAGACTTTGGCATCTTTTCGTTTTTTGCAGTGATCGTGTCGGCAGCGGGGTTTTTCTTCGGAGGTTTTCAGTATTCGTTTCTGATTTTGCTATCGGTCATGGCGATTGAGTTTATCAGTACAAGCTTAAAAGAATCTCTTTTGCAGCAGCTGAGCGCAAGAAAGCTTTTTGCGCGGCTGGTCAAAAAAATCGTGACCCTGGCATTAGTCTCAGTTTGCCATTTTTTTGACCAGCTGCTTCATACCGAAGGCGCCATCCGTAATTTGGCTATCATGTTTTATATCTTATACGAATCGGTTCAGATCGTGATTACGGCAAGCTCGCTGGGCATACCGGTTCCGCAGGTGCTCGTCGACCTATTGGATACCCTGAAAAATAAATTCAAGCGCAAACCGTAACATTTGCTTCAAAGGAGGCTATACTAGCGGGTATGATGGTTTTCCTCTGAATTTTTGATAAAGGGCTTCCGAACAAACGCAACTGTGGTATGATGTATGGAAGATATGAAGGAACGGATTAGAGGGATAAACATGTACGAGTTTAAAGACTATTATCAGAACACTGTTCAGCTCTCCTTTGAACACCAGCCTTTTTCAGACAGCCCGAAGCACGTATGGGTCATATGCCGATATGGAGATAAGTGGCTTTTGACCGAGCATGAAGACCGGGGGTTTGAATTTCCGGGCGGAAAAGTGGAGCCGATGGAATGTGCGGAGGAAGCGGCCCTGCGCGAGGTGAAAGAAGAAACCGGTGCCGCGGTAAGACATCTGAAGTACGTCGGACAGTATAAAGTTCTCGGCAGGGAAAAGGTAATCGTGAAGAATATTTATTTTGCCGATATTGAAAAGCTTGAAAAACAGGCTGACTATTTTGAAACAAAGGGGCCGGTGCTGTTCAGCGAACTGCCGGAGAATCTCCCCCGAAATAAAAGATTCAGTTTCATTATGAAAGATTCGGTGCTTCCGATCAGTCTGAAAAAGCTGAAAGAGGACGGCGTATTTCAATCATAAAAAACGAAGACCCGGCGCTTACGCACGGGTCTTTTTTATATTTTTCCTTTCGTCCATTTTCTTTCTAACAGTTCGACTCCCTGATACATCAATGTTGCAAAAATCGCGATGATCAGAAGGCTTAAGAACACAAGAGTGAAATTGAAGACCTGGAATCCGTAAATGATCATGTAGCCCAGACCTTTTTCGGAAACGAGAAACTCGCCGACGATGACACCGACCCAGGATAAACCGACGTTCACTTTAAGCGCGGAAATAATCGCGGGGGCGCACGCCGGCAGAATGACTTCTTTAAACATGATGCTTTTTTTCGCTCCGAAGGTTTTCATCACCTTAATATAGTTTTCATCCACTTCCTGAAAAGCCGTAAAGACGACGATTGTCGTGATAATGACACTGATGACTGCTCCCATGGCGACAATGCTTGTGAAATTCGGTCCGAGTGCCACGATGAGAATCGGTCCGAGTGCGACCTTCGGCATCGCGTTTAAAATGACGAGGTACGGGTCTAAAACCCGGGCGAGCCTGTTTGACCACCATAACAGAGCGGCGAGGCATGTGCCGAGAAGCGTGCCGAGCAAAAAGCCGAGAACGGTTTCTCCTAAGGTTACGCCGATGTGCGCCGCAAGGGATCCGTCCGCAATCTTTTCAACTAAAAGCCTGCAAACGGCGGAGGGTGAGCTGAAGATTAACGGATCGATCCAGCCCGCCCTGCTCGATATTTCCCATCCGGCAAAAAATACGATGAAAATGGCGGCCTGATACGCACGGATCCGGAGCTTTTCTTTTTGGTGTCTTTTCTTAAACTGCTGATGAAGCTGTTCATTCGTGCCGCTGCTGTTTTTCAAGGGAATTCAGCTCCTTCCATATGGTTTGAAACAGCGGCTGAAAGGCCGGATCCTGACGCGCGTCAAACGGATCTAAAGCCGCGAGCTCCTTAGGCACGGTGAATATTTGGTGGATGGTGCCCGGCTGATTCGAAAATAAATAGATCGTATCGCTCATGGCGATGGCTTCACCGATATCGTGGGTGACGAGCACGGCGGTTTTTTGAAAATCCTTTAATGTTCTGAAGACAAGGTTTTCCAAAGAAAGCTTCGTTTGAAAGTCCAGCGCGGAAAACGGTTCATCAAGGAGCAGCAGGCCCGGGTCCGGCGCAAGAGTTCTGGCAAGTGCCGCCCGCTGCCGCATCCCGCCTGAGAGCTCTTTCGGATATTTCTTTTCAACGCCGATTAATCCGAGCTTAGGCAGAAGGCTGAGAACTTCAGCTCTTTTTTCTTCTGTTAATGTTTTTGAAATGTGTAAACCGAGCAGCACGTTTTCCTCAATTGATTTCCAAGGAAATAAATAATCCTGCTGAAGCATATAACCGATTTGGTGTTCTTTATGGTTCGGCACGCTTCCTTCAATCAGCACCCGGCCTTGCGCAGGGGTGATAAGGCCGGCCAGAATGGACAGGAGTGTTGTTTTTCCGCATCCGCTCGGCCCGAGAAAGGAGATGAAATCCCCTTTTTCAATCTGAAAATGTATATCTTTCACGGCGGTTGTCTTTTCTTTCAGCGAGAAATAAGTATGTGTTACATGATCGACATGTAAAAAAGACATTCATGTTCCTCCTATTGTTCTGAGGTGACTTTTTTGGCGATTTTTGTGTTGACGAGTTTGCTGTACGGAATGTGTTTCGGGAGCTCTCCGGCTTCATCCATAATAGATTGAAGCTGTTCCCATTCATCCTTTTGCAGAACTGGGTCTGCAGAGAATGACTTTTGTTTTTTATAGCGCTCTATTGATGTTTCGATAATGGCCGGATCTGTATCGGCAAATTCCTTCTGAATCGTTTTTGCGATGTCTTTGGCCGGATGGCTTTCCACCCATTGCTGGGCGCGATAGATGGCGCGGGTGAATTTTTCCGCCGTCTTTTCATTGCTTTTCAAATAACTTTCTTTTGCCATAAAGGTTGTGTATGGCACTTGGCCGGAAGCTTCTCCGAAGGATGCGACGATATGGCCGATGCCTTCTTTTTCAAATTGGGATGCTGTCGGTTCAAACAGCTGCACATAATCACCCGTTCCGGATGCGAATGCGTTGGAAATATTGGCGAAATCAATGTTTTGAACGAGGTTAATGTCTTTTTTCGGTTCTATGTGATTCTTTTTCAGGGCGTACTCACCGGCCATTTGGGGCATGCCGCCTTTTCGCTGGCCGAGAAATGTTTTTCCTTTTAAATCGCTCCATTTGAATGATTTCTCATCCTTCCGTGACACGAGAAATGTGCCGTCCGTCTGTGTCAGCTGCGCGAAGTTGATGACCGGATCTTTTGCTCCCTGCGCTTCCACGTAAATGGATGTTTCAGAACCGACCAGCGCGATATCAGACCCGTTTGACAAAAGCGATGTCATCGTTTTGTCTCCGCCCCATGTTGTTTGAAGTGACACTTGGAGCCCTTCTTTTTTAAAGAAACCTTTTGCTTCAGCGACATACAGAGGCGTATAGAAGATGGAGTGTGTGACTTCCGCCACCTTTACCTTCGTCAGACTTTCTTCCTGTCTGCAGGCCGGAAGAATGAGCAGGAAAAAGGCGCATATGACAAAAACGCAGCCCGTTTTGAGCCATTTGTTCACGGTGTAACCTCCTTGTTTTAAGCGTTAAAATAACCTTTTCTGCTTTACATATCGTATGATGGGTATAAAAAATGTGTGAGTGCCAATATTCACGTTGGGAAAGAATAAAAAAACTGATGATATAAGGAGGCTCATTGTTTTGCTGGCAGAAAAGAAAAGGTTCCCGTCTCCGAGTCCGCATGTCCGCCTCTTTGAGGTATGCTATGAGTCAGAAGGGCTGAAGGTAAAGGGGCTCCTTGCCGAGCCTGCTGAGCCGGGAACATATGACGGTTTTTTATATTTGCGCGGCGGCATAAAAAATGTCGGCATGGTACGCCCCGGAAGAATCGTTCAATTCGCTTCCCAAGGCTTTGTCGTGTTTGCGCCTTATTACAGAGGCAACCAGGGCGGCGAGGGAAATGAAGATTTTGCGGGAGAGGACAGAGAGGACGCGTTTTCCGCTTTTCGCCTGCTTCGGGAGCATCCGAACGTCAGGGAAGGGCGGGTGCATATTTTCGGTTTTTCCCGGGGCGGAATCATGGGGCTTTTGACCGCGATTGAAATGGGGCATCAAGCGGCTTCGCTCGTATCATGGGGCGGTGTGAGCGATATGGTGCTTACTTATGAAGAGCGGAAGGATATGCGGCGGATGATGAAGCGGGTGATCGGCGGCACGCCGAAAAAGGTGCCGGATGAATACAGATGGCGTTCGCCGTTTGAAAACGCAGACCGCATTCAGGCCCCTGTGCTGCTCATCCATGGAGAGAATGATGAGAATGTTTCGATCGAACACGCCCGGATGATCGAGGACAAGCTGAAAGAGGCGGGGAAACCGGTGGAAACCTGGTATTACAGCGGTTTTACGCATTATTTTCCGCCGCAGGAAAACAGACGCATTGTCCGGCGGCTGGCGGAATGGATGAAGACACGGTAAGATGCCTGATTTATGATATGATAATAAAGAATAAGAGAATGAAAGGGGATTTTCATTTTGGGAATGCCTGTTGAATTTAATACCATGATTGTGACAAAAGGCAATGAAAAACGGATAGAGGAAAATATCTTTTTATTGGAGAAAGAGGGCTACCGCGTCTATCCTCTTGATATTCCGATGGACGTGCGCAAAACGAAAACCGGCGAGAAATCCGGCACCGGCGAGGTCCAAAAGCTCGAATGGGCGAACGGCCGGACAAGCATTACATACAGACTCACGTCGCTTCATTCGACAAACTGAAAAAACAAAAGCCGAGGGCATAAACGCCCTTGGCTTTTTTGATTACACGAGAGGTCCGCCGGCTTTGGCAATCGAGTCCGCATGGGAAAACTTTTTAAAGTTTTCTTTAAACTCATTGGCTAAAAACAGCGCTTTTTCGTTGTATGCCTGTTTATCGCTCCATGTGTTTTCAGGCTGAAGAACTTCATCCGGAACGCCCGGAACATGAACGGGACTGCGCAGGCCGAAAATGCTGTCTGCCGTCATGTCAGTCTGGTTCAGTCTGCCTTCAATAGCGGCCTTGACCATCGCTCTTGTATACGAAAGTTTCATCCGTTCTCCGACTCCGTACCCTCCGCCGGTCCAGCCTGTGTTGACCAGGAAGACTTGAACGCCGTGTTCGTCGATTTTATGCCCGAGCATTTCGGCATATACATGCGCCGGAAGCGGAAGGAACGGTGAACCGAAGCACGTCGAGAAAGTCGTTTGCGGAGATGTCACGCCGCGCTCGGTTCCCGCGAGTTTACTGGTGTACCCGCTTAAGAAGTGATACATCGCCTGTTCCTTCGTCAGTTTGCTGATCGGAGGGAGCACGCCGAATGCGTCCGCCGTTAAAAAGACGATCGCCTGCGGATGGCCGGCAATGCTCGGCTGCACGATATTGCCGATCATCTCAATCGGATATGCGGCTCTTGTGTTTTCCGTGTAGAAGGAATTGTCGTAATCCGCTTCACCCGTTTTTTCATCAAGCACGACATTCTCAAGAACAGACCCGAAGCGGATCGCACGAAAAATCTGCGGTTCTTTTTCCTCGCTCAGATTGATACATTTAGCGTAACATCCGCCTTCAATGTTGAAAACGCCGGAATCTGACCAGCCGTGCTCGTCATCGCCGATCAGTTTGCGGTCCGCATCGGCTGAAAGCGTCGTTTTCCCTGTGCCGGAAAGGCCGAAAAACAGGGCGACATCGCCTTTTTCACCGACATTGGCTGAGCAGTGCATCGGCAGTATATCCTGCTGCGGAAGCAGGAAGTTCATAATGGAGAATATTGATTTTTTCATTTCTCCGGCGTATTCGGTGCCGCCGATTAAAATGACGCGCTTTTCGAAAGAGACAATGATAAATGTTTCCGAATGCGTGCCGTCTGTCTCGGGATCTGCTTTAAAATGCGGAGCTGAGAGAATGGTGAAAGGCTGCGCTTGCCTGTCTCTTTCATCCGTCTCCGGTCTGATAAACAGCTGGCGCGCGAATAAATTGTGCCACGCAAATTCATTTACGACTGTAATCGGGAGTCTGTATTTTTCATCCGCTCCCGCGAATCCTTCAAACACAAACAGTTCATCCCGCTGTTTTAAGTAGCTGACGACTTTGGCGTACAGCTTTTCAAATGCCTCTTCAGAAATGGGCTGATTCACCGCGCCCCAATCAATTTGATTTTCTGTGCTTTGTTCACGGACGATAAATTTATCTTTAGGTGACCGGCCTGTATATGCGCCGGTGGTGGCGCGTACGGCGCCCGTTGATGTCAGCGTTCCTTCATTTCGGCTGATCACTTTTTCGGTAAGTTTTGGAGCCGATAAATTATGATGCACATTCGGACTTGCAAGTAATGCTTGAAGATCTGCGGTTAAATCAACTAATTTCATAAAAACCTTCCTTTGCCGGTTTATTTGTATTTCGCTGAATGTGGAATTAGTATAACATATATCTGAAAATAGTCTATACTATTTGCGGTTTTTTGTTTGTGTTTTTCCATTGCTTCCCGAAATAAAGGCGCGTAATCGCTTTAATTCATATTGACACTTTCCGCCCTTTTACGATAAGATATTTCATTGAGCGGATACTCTTATCCCGAGCTGGCGGAGGGACAGGCCCGATGAAGCCCAGCAACCGGTTTCTCTGTAAAAAAGCAGGTGAAAACACTGTGGGAAACCAAGGTGCTAACCTGATGCAAGGTTTAATATTTTCCTTGAGCGATAAGAGTGAAAGGCACACAGACCAAACCCTTTCCTCGAGTGGAAAAGGTTTTTTTATTTCATAAAATATGCCAATTAACATTCTCTGATATAGTATGACATTGTATTAAGAGGGAGCGAGTTCCGTATCATATGAGAAGGTCTTGCAAAAGATCTTTTTTCAGGAGGAAAAGTGAATGAGTAAAAACCGTCGACTATTTACATCTGAATCTGTTACTGAGGGTCATCCGGACAAAATCTGTGACCAAATTTCTGACAGTATCTTAGATGAGATTTTAAAAAATGACCCGAACGCGCGCGTGGCCTGCGAAACATCTGTAACGACAGGACTTGTGCTGGTAAGCGGAGAGATTACTACATCAACATACGTTGACATTCCGAAAACAGTCCGTGAAACGATTAAAGAAATCGGCTACACACGCGCCAAATACGGATTTGATGCGGAGACTTGCGCTGTTTTAACATCAATTGATGAACAGTCTGCGGATATCGCAATGGGTGTCGATCAGGCTCTTGAAGCGCGTGAAGGCACAATGAGCGATGCTGAAATCGAAGCAATCGGAGCGGGAGACCAAGGCCTGATGTTCGGTTATGCGTGTAACGAAACGAAAGAGCTTATGCCGCTTCCGATCTCTTTGGCGCATAAATTAGCCCGCCGTTTGAGCGAAGTCCGCAAAGAAGACATTCTTCCGTATCTTCGCCCTGACGGCAAAACGCAAGTTACCGTTGAATATGATGAAAACAACAAGCCGGTCCGCATCGACGCGATCGTTATTTCAACTCAGCACCACCCGGAAATTACGCTTGAGCAGATTCAGCGCAATCTGAAAGAGCATGTCATTAATCCTGTCGTGCCTGAGGAACTGATCGATGAAGAAACAAAATACTTCATCAACCCTACGGGACGTTTCGTAATCGGCGGACCTCAAGGTGACGCGGGTCTTACCGGCCGTAAAATCATCGTTGACACATACGGCGGATATGCACGCCACGGCGGCGGCGCATTCTCCGGTAAGGATGCGACGAAGGTAGACCGTTCTGCGGCATACGCTGCGAGATACGTAGCGAAAAACATCGTGGCAGCAGGCCTTGCTGATTCTTGTGAAGTGCAGCTTGCATACGCAATCGGCGTGGCACAGCCTGTTTCTATTTCCATCAATACATTTGATACAGGAAAAGCTTCTGAAGAAAAACTGATCGAAGTCGTACGGAATAACTTCGACCTGAGACCTGCCGGCATTATTAAAATGCTTGATCTGCGCCGCCCGATCTATAAGCAGACTGCTGCTTACGGCCACTTCGGACGTCATGATGTGGATCTTCCTTGGGAGCGTACTGACAAGGCGGATGCGCTTCGTAAAGAAGCACTAGGAGAATAATTTTATAGCCGCTTACTTAAGCGGCTTTCCCTTTTTGTAGATGCTGCCATGCTTATTTTTACATAGCGTGAAACCAATGGCGTAACACAGCGTCTATAAAAAGGGGGTCCAATTAGAAAATTACACTTATGGAGGCTATACTATGTGTGGATTTGTCGGTGTTTTTAATAAGCATCCATTAACTCAAACCGCAGATCAAGAAGAGCTAATCAAACAAATGAACCAAATGATCGTTCACCGCGGTCCTGACAGCGATGGGTATTATCATGACGAGCACGTCGGATTCGGCTTCAGACGGCTCAGTATTATTGACGTAGAAAACGGCGGACAGCCTTTATCATATGAAGACGAAAAATATTGGATCATTTTTAACGGCGAAATCTATAACTACATTGAATTGAGAGAAGAGCTTGAAGCGAAAGGCTACACTTTCAATACAGATTCCGATACTGAAGTGCTCCTTGCGACATACCGTCATTATAAAGAAGAAGCCGCTTCAAAGCTTCGCGGAATGTTTGCGTTTTTAATCTGGAACAAAGCTGACCGCGTTATGTACGGCGCGAGAGACCCGTTCGGCATTAAGCCGCTGTATTACACAACCATCGGGGACAAAGTATATTTTGCATCTGAAAGAAAAAGTTTAATGGCCGCTCAAAACGGCATTGATCTTGATACAGCTTCTTTACAGCAATATATGTCTTTCCAATTCGTTCCTGAACCGAGCACGCTTGACGCTGAAGTGAAAAAAGTCGAGCCGGGCAGCCAGTTTACGATCCGCCCGGAAGGCGACATCGCGTTTAAAACATATTTCAAAGCGAACTTCAAGCCTGTTCAGTCTGATGAAGATAAATTGGTGAAAGAAGTCAGAGACGCAATCTTTGACTCTGTCAAAGTTCACATGAGAAGTGACGTTCCTGTCGGTTCGTTTCTATCCGGCGGTATCGACTCTTCTTTTATCGTCTCAGTTGCGAAAGAATTTCACCCGAGCCTTAAAACATTTTCCGTCGGTTTTGAGCAGCAGGGCTTCAGTGAGGTTGACGTAGCGAAGGAAACGGCTGCCGCGCTCGGGATTGAAAATATCAGCAAAGTCATTTCTCCTGAGGAGTATATGAACGAGCTTCCGAAAATCGTCTGGCACTTTGATGACCCGCTTGCAGATCCGGCGGCGATTCCTTTGTACTTTGTCGCAAAAGAAGCGAAAAAACATGTAACGGTCGCGTTATCCGGGGAAGGCGCGGACGAGCTGTTCGGCGGGTACAATATTTACCGCGAACCGCTTTCGCTTAAACCGTTTGAACGCATTCCGTCCGGTCTGAAAAAAATGCTTCTTCATGTGGCGTCCGTCATGCCTGAAGGAATGAGAGGGAAAAGCCTCTTAGTCCGCGGCTGCACACCGCTTGAGGAGCGTTATATCGGTAATGCGAAGATTTTTGAAGAGCCCGTGAAAAAACAGCTGCTCAAACATTACAATCCAGAGCTTTCATACCGTGATGTCACGAAGCCGTACTTTACGGAAAGCCGTTCATACAGCGACATTAATAAAATGCAGTATGTTGACATCCATACGTGGATGCGCGGCGACATCCTGTTAAAGGCTGACAAAATGACGATGGCCAACTCATTGGAACTGCGCGTGCCGTTCCTTGATAAAGTCGTGTTTGACGTGGCTTCTAAAATTCCGGATGAACTGAAAACGAAAAACGGCACGACGAAATACCTTCTGCGCAAAGCTGCTGAAGGGGTAGTGCCTGATCATGTGCTTAACCGCAAAAAACTCGGCTTCCCTGTGCCGATCCGCCACTGGCTGAAAAATGAAATGAACGAATGGGTTCGCAACATCATTCGTGAAAGTGAAACAGATGCTTATATTGAAAAGGATTATGTCCTTCAGCTTCTAGAAGATCATTGTGCCGACAGAGCGGACAACAGCCGCAAAATCTGGACCGTGCTGATCTTCATGATCTGGCACAGCATCAATGTTGAAAAAAGACTGGTGCCGGAAGAGCTGAATCATCAGCCGAAAGAAGTCATTTTCGTTTAATCCAAAAGGCTTTCGATGTTATCGAAAGCCTTTTTTCTATTGTTTTTTTGTAAACCGTCTATTCCGCTCTGTTTTCGACAAAGTATTACGCAATATTCAGAAAAAGGTTATAATAGGACTAATCGGGTAGATTCCGGAAAGTGTTTTCTGGCTATTTCGTCTCGGTTTGTTGTTTCTTTGTCAAAATCAGGGGGAGGGAGAGTTATGCAAAACAAAGAAAAAACGCTTCACCGCGGCTTGGAAGAGCGGCATATCTCGCTTATGTCGTTGGGCGCCGCGATTGGAGTCGGGCTGTTTCTCGGGTCGGCTTCTGCCATAAAGCTTGCCGGGCCGGGGATTTTAGCCGCTTACGCCTGCAGCGGACTGATTATGTTTTTTATTATGCGGGCATTAGGGGAAATGGCGATTCAAAAGCCTGTAGCCGGCTCATTCAGCCGGTATGCCAGAGATTATCTCGGTCCGCTTGCCGGGTTTTTAACAGGCTGGAATTATTGGTTTTTATGGGTTGTTACCTGCATGGCGGAAATCACCGCGGTCGGCATTTATATGGGCTACTGGTTCCCTGACGTGCCGTCATGGATCTGGGCGCTTTGTGCACTCGTCATTATGACGGCTGTCAACTTTCTGGCGGTTAAAGCGTACGGTGAGCTTGAATTCTGGTTTGCGCTCATTAAAGTCTTGGCGATTCTGTCAATGATCGCGATCGGTCTGGTGATGATCGTATTCGGTCTCGGTAACGGAGGCGTTGCGCTCGGAATCAGCAATTTATGGAGCCACGGCGGCTTTTTCCCGAATGGGATTAAAGGGGTGCTGCTGTCGCTTCAAATGGTCATGTTTGCCTATCTCGGGATTGAGCTGATCGGTGTCACAGCCGGTGAGGTCAAAAATCCGGAAAAATCACTGGCGCGGGCCATAGATACTGTTTTTTGGCGCATTCTCATTTTTTACGTCGGAGCTTTGTTTGTCATTATGTCAATTTATCCGTGGCAGGAAATCGGTTCAGGCGGAAGCCCGTTTGTTTTGACATTTGAAAAAATCGGAATCCCCGCTGCAGCCGGAATCATTAATTTTGTCGTATTGACGGCGGCTCTTTCTTCCTGCAACAGCGGGATCTTCAGCACGGGGCGCATGCTGTTCAATCTGGCGGAGCAAAATGAAGCGCCTAAAGCATACGGTACGGTCACAAAAGGCGGTGTGCCGGGAAAAGCGGTATTGGTTTCAGCGGGCGCGTTGTGCATCGGCGTTTTGCTGAACTACGTGGTGCCGGCGAAAGTGTTTACGTGGGTGACGAGCATTGCGACGTTCGGGGCGATTTGGACATGGTCGATTATTTTGCTTTCCCAAATGAAATACCGTAAAAGCTTACAGCCGGAACAACGGAAAAAACTGAAATATAAAATGCCTTTATACCCCTTTTCCTCATATATCTCGCTGGCATTTCTCGCTTTTGTCGTTGTGCTGATGGCTTTTGATGCAGAGACCAGGGTGGCCGTCATCATCGGTCCTGTCTGGTTCGGCATATTATTAGCCGCCTATTACGGGAAAGGTTTCCATAAAAGAAAAGACATAGGTCTGGAAAACGGACAGACATTCGCCGAAAAAGCGTAAAAAAAGAGCCCGGGACATGGGCTCTTTTTTTCATAGGATCGGGCCGGCGGGGGAAGAATAAAACAAATTCCTGAACATTTTGCTTCTGTTTCCTGACAATCGGGAGAATGCAAATGGTTTTTACTTAAATAATATTTTGAAAAATGGTACAGTAGTAAAAACAAAGCTGATCTATTTTTATTTCTTTTGCAGTGTTTTATAATATCGGCCTTTTTCAACATATTCCGTTCTGATTCTTTCCATGTCCTGTATGTCTTCTTCTGTCAGCCGGCGGATAACCTTTGCGGGCCGGCCGAACGCAAGACAGCCGGGAGGAATGGTTTTGCCCGGAGGAACGAGACTTCCGGCGCCGATAAACGCGCCTTCTCCGATTTCCGCCCCGTCAAGAATGACGGAGCCCATACCGATTAAAGCATTCTTTTTGATGATTGCGCTGTGCAGTGTAACCTGATGGCCGATCGTGACGTCATCTTCAATAAGAAGCGGGCGGTTCGGACTTTGATGCAGACAGCTCAAGTCCTGTATGCTGACTCTTTTTCCGATCCTTGTCGGCGCAACATCCCCCCGGATGACGGCCGAGAACCAGATGCTTGATTGTTCTCCGATCACGACGTCGCCCGTAATGACGGCGTTATCCGCAATGAACGCTTCAGGATGTATGTCAGGCGTAAATTGTTTATAAGGGTAGATTATCATGTCTCATCCTTCTTTCTCTAAATTTATGTAAGAGGTGAACTGCATGTGGACTTGGAAAGCAGACAGGCCCGTCGGTACCATTGTCATTATCCACGGGGCGAGCGAATACCACGGGCGTTATAAATGGCTCGTTGAAATGTGGAGATCTTCCGGATATAACGTGGTGATGGGCGATTTGCCCGGTCAGGGAACGTCGACCCGCGCCAGAGGGCATATTCGCTCTTTCCAAGAATACATTGATGAAGTAGATATATGGATTGATAAAGCGAGAACGCTTGAAGCGCCCGTTTTCCTTTTGGGCCACAGCATGGGCGGACTGATTGCGATAGAATGGTTTAAGCAGCAGAGAAATCCCCGCATTACGGCACTCATTTTATCATCACCTTGTCTGGGTCTGCAAATAAAAGTCAATAAAGTCCTTGATTTTGCGTCTAAAGGACTGAACGTCCTCGCTCCGTCCCTCAGAGTGGATTCCGGCTTATCACCTGATATGGCAACGAGGAATGCGGATATGATTGAAGCGGATCAAAACGACTCTTTATATGTCACGAAGGTATCCGTAAGATGGTACAGAGAGCTTTTAAAAACCATTGATGCCGCTATGGTGCCGACTGATGCGTTTTTAAAGGTGCCGCTTTTGCTTATGCAGGGCGGTGATGACAAAATCGTCGATAAAATGAAGGTCCGCAAATGGTTTTCCGGTGTGGCTTCCCATAATAAATCGTACCGGGAATGGGAAGGGCTTTATCATGAAATTTTTAATGAACCGGAAAGAGAAACTGTGTTTAAGGCGGCAAAAGCCTTTACAGATCAGTATATTTGAATTCGCTGGGGGTGCATATGTTGACAGTACCGGAACATCCTTTTAACCTTATGGCAAAAGTGTATCGGGAAATTTTTCCGCTCGTTCATCAGGAATTGAACATGTGGCGGGAAAAATCAGATTCCATTAAAAATACCGAACTGCGGCAGCAGGCGGCCGCAAGTATCCGCGATAAATCGTTTCATTGTGAAGGAGGCGGCATTTTAGCCCTGCTTTCGGGAGAACAAAAACAGAAATGCGTGCAATTTATCATCGCGTATCAGACAATCAGTGATTATCTGGACAATCTGTGCGACCGCAGCACCTCGCTTGATCCCGAGGACTTCCGCATGCTTCATCTCTCCATGCGTGACGCGCTGACGGTCGGTGCCGAGGTGCGGCCGTACTATCAGTACAGAGAGGAGCGGGATGACGGCGGTTATCTTCATGAGCTGGTCAGAACATGCCAGCGGGTGCTCGGGTCAATAGAACATTACGGTATCATTAAACCTTATTTGCTTGAGCTATGTGATTATTATTGCGATCTTCAGGTTCATAAGCATGTCGTTGAGCATGAACGCGTTCCGAGGCTTAAAGGCTGGTTTGAGCAGTACCGGTCACAGCTTCCGGAAATGGAGTGGTTTGAATTCTCGGCCTGCGCCGGATCGACGTTAGGCATTTTCTGTCTCGTTGCTTACTCGTTCCAGCCTGATTTTAACGAACTTACCGCTGAGAAAATCCGCAGCAGTTATTTTCCGTACATACAAGGGCTGCATATACTGCTCGATTATTTAATTGACCAGGAAGAGGATCTGCTTGAAGGCGATCTGAATTTCTGTACCTATTATCAGTCTCATGAAGAAATGATGCAGAGACTGCAGCATTTTATTGAAAAAGCGGATGAACATTTGAAAGGCATTCCGCATGAAAATTTTCACCGGCTGATCAACAGGGGGCTGCTCGGCGTCTATTTATCCGATGACAAAGTCGCCGGCCAAAAAGAAATGGGCCGCCTCGCGCGAAAGCTGATCAGGGCAAGCGGAAAAACGTCATTTTTCTTTTATATCAACGGAAGAGCCTACCGCAAATTTCAGAAGATGGCTTGGACGAAAAGTTCGTAATGGGTGAACTGCGCCTCTCGTGTAAATCATGACGGCGCAGTTTTTTATTTATGACGTGAAGTATGAAATGAAACATTGTTTGCGCCTGCAGAATATGATACTTTAATTTTATGAAAAAATTAAAGTATTTAGCGGTCATAGCATTACTTTCCATTTCCGGAGGCTGCTCCGTCATCCATGCTTCCGCCGGCTATCATCCTGTCTTGATAGCGCACAGGGGCTCTTCTTCGATTGAGCCGGAACATACAGCTTTGTCTTATGCGCGTGCCATTAAAGACAAAGCAGATTATATTGAGATAGACTTACGGGAGACAAAGGACGGCCATCTGATTGCAATTCACGATAAAACGGTAGATCGGACAACAGATGGTAAAGGGATGACAGATGATCTGTCTTTGGCTCAGATTAAGAAACTGAATGCGGGAAAAGGAGAAAAAATTTTAACATTAGAAGAAATCATACAGAAATTCGGACAAACTGCCAATTACTATATTGAGACAAGAGAAAGCAACGGCAGTCTGGTGATGGAAAAGAAACTGATTGACATATTACAAAAACATAAGCTGATTTCCAGCCATAAAGCAGTCATTGAGTCTTTTAGCGGGAAGAGCTTAAAGAAAGTTCGATCTATGAATAAAAAAGTTCCTCTTGTCCGATTATTAAAAGATAACGAGGCTGAGGAGATAAATGATAAGCAGCTGCAAACCATCAGAACGTATGCTGATACAGTCGGGCTCAACGCCAAATTGGCAAATGAAGCAGTCGTGAAGCGCATTCATCACAATAAGATGAAAGTGCACGTGTTTTTTGATAAGGAAGACGAGCATACGCTGACGCCTATTATGCTGAAACAAAAAGCAGATGGTGTCTTTACAAACAATCCCGCTTATACACGCAGCGTGCTGCAAAACAGTAAATAAAAAGAGACATGCGCATTTTACGCTGTCTCTTTTTTTAACGGTTTCTTTTTTGCCGCAAGGTGCATTGCGAATTTGCCGATCAGCCCGATGACAAAAAATGCAGCAAACCACCAGTAATAGGTTTTTGCGAACTCAAATCCTAAATGTCTTGATAAAATGATGACGAACATCACATAGGGAACACTTGAAAATATGATGCGAAGAATATTCAAACTGCCGCTCCTCCCAGATGTTACACTTAAAAGATGTGCTTTTTTCCATTATTTCATAGTAATTGATTTTTCTTGAAAAGTAAACACAAAAAGAGTCGGCCCGCTTATGACAGGCCGATTCTTTAATTGCCGGCAGATTTCTTTTCAATCGCTATAATAAACGGCGGGTCGTTTCGCTGGTTGAGAAAGCCGTAGCTCAGCACGCGCGCTTTTTCCTGATCAAGATTGCTGCAGTACTCCAGTAATGCACTTTTTTCCGTCTTGCCTTCAGGATGCCCGTGGTACACAACGAGAACGATCAGCCCGTTCTCCTTCAGCAGTTCAAGGAGCTGTTCGATCGCGGAAATGGTTGAGTGACCGTTTGTCGTAATGCTTTTATCGCCGCCGGGCAGATAGCCGAGATTAAAGACGGCGCAAGCCACACGACCGTGCGCATCTTCAGGCAGCGATGCCTTTATTTGATCATGGCTCTTATGGTGAAGCGTGACGCGCGGGCCGAAGTCGGCACCGAGCCGCTCCTTCGTTTTAGCGAGTGCGTCCGCTTGAATATCAAAAGCATGAACATGTCCTGTCTCACCGACAAGGCCGGCCAGAAAATATGTATCATGTCCGTTGCCCATCGTCGCGTCAACCGTGATATCACCTTCCTGTGCGGCGGACTTCAGCAATTCTTTACTGAAAGGGAGGATGTGCATCAAGGTCATAGGGAGGTCTCCTCCCCGATCTTTCTGAAGAGCTTCCCTTGATAGCTTCCCCGTGTTTCCAGCTCTTTTTGAATGGCGCCCAGTACTTCCCACTTATTGACGCTCCACATCGGTCCGACCATTAGTTCGATCGGCCCGTCTCCCGTAATGCGGTGAACAATCATTTCCGGGGGAATGATTTCGAGCTGATCACATACAAGACTTACATATTCTTCTTGAGAAAGGAACTCCAGCTTTCCTTTTTCATATTGCTTCACCATCGGTGTGCCTTTTAATAAGTGAAGCAGGTGAATTTTAATGCCTTGCACATCCAAATCAGCGACGGCTTTGGCCGTCTCCATCATCATGTCCCTGTTTTCAAGCGGAAGCCCGTTAATGATATGGGAACAAACGCGGATGCCGTGTTTCCTCAGTTTATTGACGCCCTCAACATAGCAGTCAAAATCATGGGCGCGGTTGATCAGAAGGGCGGTCCGCTCATGCACGGTCTGCAGCCCGAGTTCAACCCACAAATAGGTCCGCTCATTCAGTTCGGCCAAATATTCCACGACATCGTCCGGAAGGCAGTCCGGACGGGTCGCGATCGACATGCCGACAACGCCGTCAAGCTTGAGGACGGATTCGAATTTTTCACGCAGCTCCTCTACCGGAGCATGCGTATTCGTGAACGCTTGGAAATATGCGATATATTTGCCGTCTTTCCACTTTTCGTGCATGCGGTTTTTGATATCGTGAAATTGCGTGAGTAAGTCATCGGCCCGATTGCCGGCAAAATCGCCGGAGCCCGCCGCGCTGCAGAATGTGCAGCCTCCGTGTGCAACCGTGCCGTCCCGATTCGGGCAGTCAAAACCGCCGTCAAGCGCGACTTTAAACACTTTATGCCCGAAATGCTCCCGCAGATGATAATTTAATGTATGGTACCGTTTTTCCGTATTTGAATAAGGAAAAGGGTTATTCTCGTTCAATGTTCAAAAAGCCTCCCTCACATCAGATGCATCCTAAAATTGTAGCATGAATGATGGAGCGGAACAATGAAACAATTATGGAACGGTCAGGACGTAATATCTACCTGGTTTTTCTGTTGTTGTTTTAAACGTTTTGGAGAAATATCACTGAACAATGCAAAAATAATTCCTAAAATAAGAATTACACTGCCTACTTTGAATGTATTATTAAAACTGTCACTTATTTTTTCATTATATAAATTTGAAATTTTTCTCTGAATAGCCATAACTTCCTTCTTTTGAATATTGAAGCTTTTTTGTACTTTTTCTTTATACGGATCCGGGGTTATAGAGAGAATTTCTTCCTCTTTTTTGTTTAATTCAGCAATACTTTTGCTTCGATCGAAACCTCTACTGTCTGAATGCTTTAAGTGAGTTATTATCTCGTTCTTTGCATTTTTATCAAAAACCTGATTGCTTTCCACAATTTTAATGGCTTCTTTTTTCGCAGTAGCTGTGTGATCATTTATATTCATTGTAAGCACAGATGTAAGTATGGCAATGCCTAGCGCTTGTCCAACTGTCCGCATCATATTAAGAATACCTGAGGCAATTCCTACTTTCTCAGGAGGAATAAGCCGTATCCCTGAACTCATTGCTGGTCCTATCACAAGCCCTAAAGCTAAGCCGGTCAAACATAACAGAATAATTACTGACGTTATAGAACTGTCGTATCGTATGTATCCATATAAATATGTTGTGATTGTTAAACCGAGCATACCTAGACCCGAAAGCCAAATGCCCCCGAGTTTATCAGATAGCTTTCCAGAAAGTACAGAGGTAAACATAGATGATAGAGCTAATGTAGAAACAATTAACCCCGCTTCTAATTCAGTTTTTCCCATTAAATTCGTGAGGAGTAAAGTAATAATAAGGGTACCGCTTGTTAATCCAAGGCCCTGCATAAAGAGGGTGAAAGAACTGAAACTAAACGTACGTATCTTCAGCATGGATAAGGGAATCATCGGGTTTTTAATTTTAGATTCAATAAAGAAAAACAAACAGAATAATAATACAGAGATTACAAAAAGAGAGATAATTACTGGTGATGACCAGCCTAAGTCAGATACTTTTGCAAAGCCAAAGGTTAAACAGAAGAGAGCTCCGGATAAAATAAGAATCCCCATGTAATCAATTTTTTTGCTCACTGTTTCATCATAACTCTCAGTAATAAAAAATGCTGCTAAAAACAGAGAAATCAGACCTAAAGGAATATTTATGAAGAAGATAGCTTGCCAATTAAAATTTTCAGTTAATAATCCTCCAAGTACAGGTCCTAATGTAGCTGCTAATCCTGAGAAAGCACCCCAGATTCCAATGATCATTCCTTTTTTATTTTGAGGTACGATAGCTAAAGCTATAGGCATTGTAACAGGTACAATGAAAGCAGCAGATAATCCCTGAATCACTCTAATTGTGACAAGCATTTCAATTGAAGTGCTCAAACATGCAATAACTGATGTCAAAATAAAAAGTGCTAATCCAAACATAAAAGCTTTTTTTCTTCCAAAATGGTCTGCCAGCTTTGATGCACCTACTAATAAAACCGCAAAAGCTAAAGTATAACCTGTAGCCACCCAAGCTACTTGAGAAAGGTTACTCGAAAAATAATCCAGCATCTTAGGTAAGGCAATATTTACTATAGTGGTGTCCATTACCGAAATGAATGTACCTAATAATAATGCAGATAACATAATTAATTTTTTGAAATTCAAAACTACAACCTCCATTAGATATTAATCTAAATTTGAATTTGATATTTATCTAAAAACATGATAAGTGTAATCTTAAGAGGTGTCAATATTATTCATAAATTGTTTTTTTCATCCACTTATCTCGAAATCATATTTTTATAATTCAACAATTTTGTAACTTGAAATAACTCAATAAGAGCTAAAATTGACCTGTAAACTAGCTGAGATAATTAAGGATTTCTGAAGAGTGTGACATGAGGAGAACACTTAGCATGAGGTGAGGCAAGTCTAATAAATCTAGGACTGCTCATGATAATGCTAAGTCAGGTATGTGCTTAAAGGAAAATTCTTTAAAATTAGAAATGAATATTCTTTGAAAGTTCCCTTTTGATTGATAATATTAAAAATGTAAAATGTCTGGCATGAAGATAGTACAACGTTTTCCTTGTGGAAAAAGACTTTATGGGGTGTGAAAAAGTGCGGTTAATAATTAATGACAGTGTTTCAGAATTCTTTGACAAGATATCCTCTATTCTATTCTTAAAACACGAGGAATTCTTCAACGATTATACAACCAAATTGGGGCTGAATTTAGATAATGAATATTTTGTATTACTAGATGATCTTAAAAGAATAAAAGAGTTAGATAGTGAGTTTTTACATTTTTATTTTGGCAGCTTTTGCGACTACAAAGATGTTAGGAATGCAAATATTTTTTGTTTAGCCACAACCTTTTTTAAAATACCACAAATTTATACGAAAGATTTTTTTGAAATTATTAATTATTTGTCTGCAGTTACAGAAGAAGAGATAAGAAAAAATATTTTAGAGTCTCTAATTTATTTACAAGGAGATCTTAAAACCGAAACATCTACCCAACAGTATTTAAATGATAGGGAAAGTTTATTTGAGCTGCTTAATAATCTAAATATAAAGCCCGAATTCAAGTGGATCATATTTCAGGTAATGAAATCTCCTAAAACTTATGTAGATCAATTTTGCAATAAATTAATATTGGTGAATGGTTATCTTAACGATGCGATTTATAATTTAATTAAATTTAGAGATGAGTGGATGAATCAATTAAAAAACATAAATATGGATTTTCCAAAAAAGATAATCAGTACGTTAAAAGGTAAGGAATACTTATCTTGTAATTATATTAATATATATCCAACACTTTTACCTTACACTGCAACTATTACGAAAAGTGAAGATAACATTTATGTTGGACTGGGTTATAAAGTTGATAAAATTTTTGAAAATACATTAGAGAAAGCAGAGATTAATCACATCATTGATTTTTTGAAGCTTTTATCGGATAAAAGTAAGTTCAAGATATTAATCTTACTTAGTCATAAAAAAATGTATGCTAATGAGATTGCTGAACAGCTAAATTTAACCAACGCAACGATTTCACACCATATGAGAATTTTGACATTGCAAGGTTTAGTTGAGAGTACGAGAAATCAAAATAAAACATACTATTATCTTAATTCTTCAAAATTCGATTCTCTTTTGAACGGTTTGTTGAAAAAATTTAAAGCTGTTCCAGGCTTAGATGGGGATGATTAAAAAAGGTTGTGGTTTTATAACCTTGGTGTTAGTTTCGGGATGATAATTAAAGCTAATAAAAACAGAACGTCTAATGAATTGGATACCCAAAAAAATCTGATGAATCCTGGGTGTTTTACACAAAAAAGATAATTTGATGGTGAACAATTTAAAGCGAACCGAAGATCTTGTGGGTGATGTGGAAAAATTATAATGTTTTTAATAAAAGAAGAATTAAGTTAGCGTTCTGAAATGAAGGCTTTTTATAAAGACTTCATTCTGTCTTGATTAAGTTTTACATTTAATCGTATTTTATGCCATCTCTGTCTTGTGAATGAATTACCTGATATTTCTTGTGAGAATTTATTTGGAATAAGAAATACTATTGATATGACATTATCAATAGGAGGACTGTTTAATGGCAACAAGACAATCAGTAGATGAACATCTCCAAAGAAGCGAACAGGCGTATGAATTTGCGAATGAGCAATTTATGACCGCTTCAAAACAAGAGCATTATAATGATAATGAATACAGTGAAGCGCAAATGATGCTTGAAAACGCGGTGAATGAATTAAACAAGCTGTCATTATCTGCGAATGATCAGCAAAGAGAGCAGCTTTACAGAATGAGATTGCAGCTGCAGACCTTGCAAAACAATATGATTTTGCAGCGTAATTTTGATTACTGACCGCGCCGTTTCAAATGGTTCAGCAAACCTGCCGGAATCCCGGCGGGTTTTTTGTATTTCTTTTAAAAAAGAATTGACAATAGGCCTGAGTGTGTTTATTGTATTACGTGTACTACTTGATGTAATACACATAAAACACTCAAAAAATGAAATCGACATATAAATGTTAAGCATAGGGAAGGGGAACTTTCATGAAAAACAAAAGATCCGTAAAACAAGATGTGCCTCTTATTATCGCCGCCTCGGTTTTGGCCAGCAGTCTGTTTGCCGTTCTTGTCGTCATCGGTTTTCAATGGCAGAACATTTAAAGAAAGAGAGCAGCTCGTAAAAGAAAGAAGGGAAGTAAATGATTCAAATCGATCCGAGAAGCTCAACTCCGATTTATGAGCAGATCATACAGCAATTGAAAGAGCTTTGTTTAAAAGGGATCATGAAGCCGGGGGATAAACTTCCTTCTGTCAGGGAATTGGCAACGATTATTATCGCCAATCCGAACACAGTCAGCAAAGCGTACAAGGAGCTCGAACGCGACGGTGTCATTGAAACGCTGAGGGGAAGAGGAACGTATATATCGGAGAATGCAAAAACGACATTGGTTGAAGGGAAGATGACGATGATAAAAGAGCAATTGAAACAGCTCATCATCGATGCCCATTACGCGGGAGTTGAGCTGGAGAAGCTGCAGGAATGGATAAAGGAAATCAGCGCTGATGTGAAAGGAGGCAAGGATCATGATTGAATTGCGGAATCTCTCAAAAACGATAGACGGTAAAGAAGTGCTCAAAGATATTTCGCTCACCATCGGAAAAGGGGAAATTTTCGGGCTGCTCGGGCGGAACGGATCAGGGAAAACAACACTGCTCCGGCTCATTCAGCAGATTCTGCTTCCGGATCAAGGGACGGTTTTATTTAATCAGGTGGAAATAAAGCGTCATCCGAAAGTCAAACAGAATATCATTTATATGCCTGTTGAAAATCCTTTTTATGACAAGTATACATATAAACAGCTTGTTGCGATTGTAAGCAGAATCTATCCGAATTTTGATGTGACTTACGCCAATGAGCTGATGAACAGGTACGGCATTCCGGAAACGAAGAAATACCGTGAATTATCCACAGGCCTGAAAAAACAGCTTGCGCTCGTCCTTGCCTTTGCTTCACGGCCGGCTCTTATCCTTTTGGATGAACCGACGGACGGAATTGACGCCGTAACGCGTCATGACGTGCTTCAGCTTATGGTGGATGAAGTGGCTGAACGGGAAACGAGCATTCTGATTACCTCACACCGTTTAGAAGATATTGAGCGAATGTGCAACCGGATCGGGTTTTTGGAAGGAAATCAGCTGACGAATGTGATGGACTTGGATGATATGAAGGAAGAATACATGAAAATCCAAATGGCATTTGAAGAGGATGTCAACTTGATGATCAGAGAACAAAACATACCGATCCTCGACCATGCAGGCGTGTTTTATACAGTGCTGATTCAAAAGAACGATGAGAAGAAAAAGAACTTTCTGCAAGAGCTGCAGCCTAAAGTATGGAACGAGCTTCCTGTGAACTTAGAAGAAGTTTTCATCGCGAAGTTTGGAGGGAACCGGAGATGGTAGACAGGGGATTGCTGTACAGGGAATGGGTGCAGAATCGAACTGTTCTTGTGATGGTCGGCATTTTTTTAGCGGCGGTCAATCCATTTGAAGTGCTAAATACCTATCTGGTCTACCAAGGCTGTCTGGACACCCGCGGAGCATATTGTAAGTTTTATGTGAATTCTTTGGATAGCGGAATGCTGAACTTAAACTGGGCGCCCGCTGTGATTTTGGCGGTTTGCTTATTCGGACTGGAGCGTACGAAAGGTACGATTGATGCGCTTTTCAGTCTGCCTTATTCCCGCGCTCAGGTGTTCCACACTAAATTTTGGCTCGGAGCGGCGGTCATTACCGGCGCTCAGGTGATCGGCTACGGGCTGGCTGAGCTGCTCATTCTTCTGTTAAAGCCTGAGCGTGTATATTTCTTCCACCATTACAGCGTCGGAGAGATTATTGTGAGTGTTTTGGCTTTTACATTGGTCGCGAGCGCAGGCTGCTTAACGGGGAATACGTTCGCCCAGCTGTTAACGGCGTTTGCCGTGTCGATATCACCATACCTGATCATTACGTTGCCGCTGTCCAATGCGGAAGTCATCTTCGGAGCCGGCATGTATGAGCTGATGCCGTCAGTGGATGCTTATATCAAAGTATACAATCTTTTTCGATATTTGAATCCGATCATGTACATGGATACAGATTGGGTATCTGCCAGCAAGTATATATTACTCATTCCGGCAGTGATGAGCATTGTATTTTATGCCATCGGGTACTTTTGCTATGTCAGGCAGCCGGTGGAACGGAACGGCCGTTTTTTTCTCTGGAGACAGCTTGACCGGCCCATTCAGATTGTGGTGATCATCATCGCCGTTCTCGGTTTTGGCCTGGCGGGGTACTCGACGGGACATACGGTGACAGGGTATGTGGCCGGGATGCTGGTCGGAGGAGCGGTCGGATTTTTGGTCAGTTATTTTGCCATATATAAAAAAACGAAGCATGTGTAAGAAAGGAGGACCGGAATGATACCGCAGGGATTGTTGTACACAGAATGGAAGAAAAATCAGTGGTTGTTTATATGCAGCGGCATTCTTTTAATGGCGGCAAACCCTTTTTTGATTTATAACAACTACTCAACATATCAAGAATGTTTGAATAACCAAGCTCTTCAAGATTGTGAATTCGTTGTCAATTATACGAATGGGTCGCTTCTTTCCTTCAGCTGGATTGTGAGTGTCATCATTGCCGTCTTCTTATTAGGCTTGGAACGGACAAAGGGAACGATGGATGCTTTGTTAAGCATGCCTTACAGCAGAGGCCAAATCTTTCAGACTAAATTCTGGCTCGGCGGGGCAGTCATTGTTGTTCCTCAGGCGATAGGCTATGGAGCGGCGTCATTGCTGATATCTTTGCTGAAACCGAGCCATACGTACGATTTTGATCATTTTTCAATCGGAATGATTGTCATCAGTTTTATGGCTTACGCCTTGTTAATGGCATCCGGAGCAATAACGGGACATATATTCGCCCAGCTGTTAACGGCGTTTACCGTAACGATTCTGCCTTTTTTACTCATCGGTCTGCCGGCCGCGAATTTGGAGGTCGTTTTCGGTTTTAGTGTGGGAGATCAATTTTCTTTTATCAGCAGTTATATCGAATCCCGTCTTTTTATATTTGTAACCCCTATTGGATATGTGTTTAACGAATGGATCAGAGAAAGGGATTTGGTTTTAATCATTCCGATGGTGATGAGTCTTGTCTTTTATCTGATCGGTTACGTCAGCTTTCTGAAACATCCGAATGAACGGAACGGCAGATTCTTTCTATGGGGAAAATTGGACCGTCCGGTGCAGATTTTGGTGATTGCGTTTGCCGTTATGGGTTTCGGCGTTTTCGGATATGGGGTCACAGACACGATGTTCGGCTATTTAGCCGGCATTATCTTCGGCGCGGTTATCGGGTTTTTCATCAGTTATTTTACGGTTTACAGGCAGTCAAAGCATATGTAGATCCGTTTGAAAATGAGCAGTTTGGAGGAAGGCAAGGTGCCGATTAGCGGTTTGCTTTATAAAGAATGTAAGCAGCGGCAGACGCTGCTGCTGCTTACAGCGGGGTTCTTATCTATCTTAGGCCCTTTGGCAATTATAAATGAGTATTTTCACTATAAGGATTGTTTACGTGCACTTCAGCTGTACCCGGGGTCAGTTTGTACATTCAGCATCGATTACAGCAATTATCGGAATTTGATTGGGCTTCATTTCATTCCGCCGGTTGTTATGGGGCTTTTTCTGATAAGAGCAGGCCGGGCTGAAAGGATGTTTACACTGAGTCTTCCGTATTCGAGAAGCCGGATATTTCATACGAAGTTTTTCTTGGGAGCAGCCGTGTTAGCCGGCTCGCAGTTTGTTTCTTACGGAGTATCTGACCTATTGTTTCTAGCGCTTAAACCTGACGCTGTCCATCATTTTCAATCATTCAGCTCAGGGATGCTGGTCATCAGCTTGATGATTTATGCATTAGTGACAGCTGCCGGCACGATAACGGGCAATTTAGCGGCGCAGCTGATCACGGCGTTCACGGTTTCCGTCTTTCCGATCGTGGTTATGACGATTTACCTGTTAAACGCTGAGTTCCTTTTTGGCAGGCAGGCTGTGCCGGATATTGATTTCCCTTGGAGCGGATTTCTGATCTATTTCATGCCTGCCGCTTACATCCATACCTCATGGATGTATTACATGAAACACGCATTGTTAATTTCCGCAATTATGGGATTTTGTTTCTATCTATTCGGCTATGCGAATTTCCTGAAAATGCCGAGTGAACGAAGCGGACATTTTATCCTAAGCAAACACATTGAACGCACCATTCAAGTGCTCGTCATGGTGCTCAGTATGCTGGGAAGTGCGGGGGTATGCGGATATGCTTATAACGGTTCGTATACCGGTTACATATTCGGCATGCTTATCGGCGCGGTGATCGGGTTTTTCATCAGTTATTACTTCATCTATAAAAAAACGAAACAGATATAAGGGGGAGTGGTGTACATGATAGAAGTACAGCATATTGATCATTCATTTAAAATCGGCAGGAAAGGCAGAGAGAGTGAGGTTCCGGTATTGAAGGATGTCTCTTTGACCGTTGAAAAAGGGGAAATCGCCTGTATCGTCGGGCGGAGCGGTTCCGGAAAATCAACGCTTCTGAATTTAATTTCCGGATACATAGCGCCGACGAAGGGTCGTATCGTCATTAATGGCACTGATGTGACGGGCTTCAGTGAAAAAGAGTGGGCGCAGTTCCGCCTCGGGCATTTCGGTTTTATTTTTCAAAGTTTTCAGCTCATTCCGAGTCTGACAACCTATGAAAATGTTGAAATGCCGCTTGCCTTAAAAGGCGTCAAACCGTCTGAACGCAAGCAAAAAGTCGCGGACATGCTGAAACGGGTCGGACTTGAGAATCATGCGAATCATTATCCGAATGAGCTGTCAGGCGGCCAGCAGCAGCGTGTCAGTATCGCAAGAGCCCTGATTTTAAATCCGTCGATTATTTTAGCTGATGAGCCGACGGGAAGCCTCGATTCAGAAACGGAGCTTGAGGTGCTTGCGTTAATTCAGCAGCTGAACCGGGAGCGCGGGATTACATTTGTCATCATTACGCATGACGATGAAGTCGCTTCGATCGCGCATTCAAAATTCCAGCTGCATGACGGTGTATTAAAAGGGGGCGTTACTGTTGAGATTTAAGGATCAGATTCACTTTATCAGAAGAAATATGAAGAAAAACCGGCTGCGTGTTTTCATGACGGTGCTGGCAACGACAATGGCGTGCGCGTTTTTGGTCGTGCTGGCGTCCGTCGGATTCGGCATCCAAAAAACGATTACAGACATTACGATGAGCCAGCAGATTGTTACGGAAATCAATGTGCTCGGCCAAGAGAACGGAAAAGCCGTGAAGAAATCAGACTTGGAAAAGTATAAAAATGTCAAGTCTGTCGTTGAAAGAACACAAGTGTATGAACCGAATAAAGCGTCGTTAGGAAACCGAACAAATGAAGATTCAGCCATTGTGCTGACAAACATGAACGATGAAGTCAAAGCCAATATGGAGCTTGATCAGGGAAGGGTCGCCCGTACAGAGAATGAAATCGTGGTCGGCTATGATTTTGCGAAGAACCTATTGACGAAAAAAGAGGCTGACGCTTACGACAAAGAGTTAAAGGATCACCAAGGCGACATGTCGGAGGTGAAAAAACCAAAAGGCTATACGAAAGACCTGATTAATAAAACGATACAGCTGAGCATCTCCAAAACAAACAAAGACGGAGACGTTGAAAAAACGAAAACGTACGATTTCAAAGTAGTCGGAATTACAAAAAAACCGTCCCAAGATTGGATGGAGGATACAAATATTTTTGTGAGTGATCAATTCAAGAAAGACTTCTCGACATTCTTGGATCTGAAGAATGGAAATGCGGAAAAAAGCATCAATGTGTATGCAGACAAATTCGATCATGTCGATCAGCTTACCCATGATCTCACGGATGACGGCTTTTATGTCAGATCTGTCACAACCGAGCTGAAGGGCGTCAACACCTTTTTCCTCGTCTTTAAAATCGGCCTGATCTTTGTCGGCTTTATCGCCGTCGTGATTTCTGCCATCGGTATTTTCAATACGATGACGATGGCGGTGACGGAACGAACGCAGGAAATCGGGATCATGAAAGCGATCGGCGCAAGCCCGTCCATCATCCGCAGAATGTTCCTGATGGAAAGCGCCTATATCGGGATATTAGGTTCTGTCATCGGGATTATCATTTCTTACGGAGTGAGTTTTGCCGTCAATCTGGCTGTGCCGGTTATCTTGAAAGCGGTAGGGGGAAACACCGGAGCTGAAGATCTTCATTATACCTTCTCCTATATCCCGCTCAGCCTCGTTGTGATCGCAGTTGTCATTTGTGCGGGGGTCGCGGTGATTTCCGGTATGAATCCGGCCCGCAAAGCGACAAAAACCAACGTTCTGACCGCATTAAGAAGAGAACTGTAAAGGGAAAAAGCCGGCTGGACATCAGCCGGTTTTTCCTCTATCTATCAGAAAAGGGCGGATACCATGTTTCACATTTTGTTAATAGAAGATGATAACACTTTGTTTCACGAGATGAAAGAAAGATTAACGGGCTGGTCATTTGCGGTGCACGGAATAAAGGATTTCAGCCGGGTCATCCGGGAGTTTACCGAAATCAAGCCTGATTTGGTGATCATTGATGTACAGCTGCCGAAATTTGACGGCTTTCATTGGTGCAGGATGATACGCTCCCAATCAAACGTGCCTATTCTCTTTTTGTCCTCGCGCGATCATCCCGCGGATATGGTCATGTCGATGCAGCTCGGGGCAGATGATTTTATTCAGAAGCCTTTTCACTTTGATGTGTTAATCGCGAAAATACAGGCCGTGTTCCGCCGTGTGCACCAATACGGCACAGAACCGGCGCTGATGAAAAGATGGTGCGGGGCGGTTATTGACACAGAAACCAACACGGTCAGCCGTAAAAACGGTTCGGTCGAACTGACCAAAAACGAAATGCTGATCTTAAAACTGCTGGCTGATCAGAAAAATAAAATCGTCAGCCGGGAAGAACTCATCAGAAGCCTATGGAATGATGAGCGTTTCGTCAGTGATAATACGCTGACGGTGAATGTCAACCGGCTGCGGAAAAAACTCGATCAATTAGGCATCGGGAAAATGATTGAAACCAAGGTGGGGCAGGGATACATCGCAAAGGAAGAAGACGGTCTTTATGATTAAATCATTTCTGCTCGAAAGAAAAAGCTGGATCGCGATGTTTCTTTTGCAGCAGGCTGTGCTCCTTTTTGCGGCATATATTGATCCGTCTATTCCGTTTCTTTCAGTGCTGTATTTTGTTTATCTGTCGCTTCTTGTGTTTCTGGTATTTCTCTTGTTCCGCTATCGGAAAGAGACCGCCTATTATAAAAGCTTAAGAGAGTGGGACGCCAATTTAGACATGTCTTATCTTAAAGCGCCTGACAGTCCGTTTGAGTCTATCGTTGAAGAAAGCATTGAAGGGCAGACAGAGCAATTACGAAAAAGCTCACTTGATCTTCAGGCGGCGTCAGAGCATGAAAAGGATGACCTGATGTCATGGATTCACGAGGTCAAAACACCTCTGACAGCGATGCATCTCATGATCGAGCGCCTTGATGAACAGCCGCTGAAAGCCCCTTTGCTGTATGAATGGCTGCGGATTCACCATCTCCTGGACCAGCAGCTTCATCAGAAACGATTGTCCTTTATTGAAAATGATTTATCATTCCAGCGAATTCAGCTCAGACCGCTCGTTTTCAAAGAAATTAAAAATCTGCAATCATGGTGTATACAAAAAGGGATCGGGTTTGACATTCAGCTTGGTTCACCAGACGTTCACAGTGACGGAAAATGGCTTTCCTTCATCATCAGGCAGCTGTTAAGCAATGCCGTCAAATACAGTGAAGCGGATGACATTACCGTAAAAAGCTATGAACAAAACGGCCGGGTGCATGTGGATATCGAAGACCGCGGCATCGGCATCGAGCCCAAAGATCTTCCGCGCATTTTTGAAAAGGGATTTACCTCGACGCGAATGAGGCGTGATCACGCGTCAACGGGGATGGGCCTGTATTTGGCTCGAAAAGCCGCGGCTCCGCTTCTTATCCGGATCAGCGTGCGCTCTGAGCCGGAAAGCGGCACGGTTTTTACCTTGGTGTTTCCGAAACAGAACGATGCCGTCAGCATGTTCAGCGTGTGACAAAAGTGTCACATGCTTTTCTCTTTTGTTCGCTTAATCAAACGAAAAAAACGGTTTCTGTTTTTAAAATAAAGATAACCAATGTAAAAGGAGAATCATAACGTGATGATTTTAGAAGCAGGCAATATACAAAAAAGCTACGGAAACAAGCTGAATAAACAAGAGGTGCTGAAAGGAATTGATCTTCAGATTCACAAAGGGGAATTCGTCAGCATTATGGGCCCGTCGGGATCAGGGAAAACGACCCTTTTGAATGTGCTTTCCTCCATTGATAAAGTGAGCGCGGGCACCATTAAACTGAATGAGACGGAGATTACATCCATGAAAGAAAAACAGCTTGCCGAATTCAGAAAACGGCATCTCGGCTTTATTTTTCAGGATTATAATTTATTGGACACGCTGACCGTGAAAGAAAACATACTCCTGCCGTTATCCATTACGAAAATGTCTAAGAAAGAGGCAGACCTGCGATTTGCCGAGACGGCAGAGGAGCTTGGGATCTATGATTTGCGACATAAGTATCCGAGTGAAATTTCCGGCGGGCAAAAACAGCGGACGTCTGCCGCAAGAGCTGTTATTCACGAGCCGGGCATTATTTTTGCTGATGAGCCGACCGGAGCGCTCGATTCAAAGGCTGCCATGGATTTACTGAATAAACTCAGCCGTCTGAATCAAAAACGCCGCGCCACCATTGTGATGGTGACGCATGATCCGGTTGCCGCCAGCTATTCCGGACGTGTGGTTTTCATTAAAGACGGCCGTGTGTATACACAGCTGAATAAAGGCGGCCAGGACAGACCGGACTTTTTTCAGGATATTATGAAAACGCAAAGTGTATTGGGCGGAGTTCAGGCATGAGTATTCATCATTTGATCTTCCAGAACTTGAAAAAGAATATGAAAAACTATTACCTTTACGTTTTTGCGCTGGTGTTCAGCGCCGCCCTTTATTTCGCGTTTGTCACGATGCAATACGATCCGGCGCTTGATGAAATGAAAAGCTCCATAAAAGGAGCGGCGGCAATCCGGGCCGCCTCTGTACTGCTTGTGGCGATCGTGTCCGTATTTCTTTTATACGCCAACACCATTTTTATTAAACGGCGCGGCCGGGAAATCGGCTTATTCCGATTAATCGGCATGACGAAAATGCACATTTTCCGCATACTCAGCACAGAAAATTTCATTTTGTATTTCGGATCGATTTGGATCGGTATTTTTGCCGGCTTTTCTCTTTCGAAATTATGTATGATGATGCTGTTTCATACAGTCGGTGTGAAAGCCTCTGTCTCACTGTTTTTTTCAAGCAAGGCGCTCGTTCAGACGTTAATTGTGTTCGGGGCAATTTACGTGCTGATTATGATGATGAATTACTTATTTATTAAACGGCAAAGCATTTTGTCTTTATTTAAAACCGCGTCATCGTCAGAAAGCGGCATAAGGCGGCTCTCTTGGGTGCAGATGTCGATCGGTGTTGTCGGTATTGCGGCCGTTATCGCCGGCTATGCCGTGTCCGCGGATTTATTCGGAGGCAGTTTTACGAGCATGAATGAACTGTTTTCGGCAATGGTGTTTATTCTCGGCTCGGTCATTATCGGAACCTATCTGTTTTATAAAGGTTCGGTCAGCTTTCTGGCAAATCTCATCCGGAAATCAAAAGGCGGGTATCTGAATGTCAGTGAAGTGCTGTCTTTGTCATCCATCATGTTCCGGATGAAGTCAAACGCCGTCCTGCTGACGATTATTACGACTCTTTCGGCGCTGGCAATCGGTTTGCTGTCTTTAAGCTATATCTCGTACTATTCCGCGGAAAAATCGGCTGAGCAAAATACAGCCGCGGACTTTGCCTTTGATAACCAAAAGGAGACTGACTCATTTACCGCTTTATTGAAGAAAAACGGAATTGAACACAAAGTGAAAACAATCAAGACCATTCAAGCCGGTGTCAATATGAAGAACATCATAAACGGCGATATGAAAAGCTTTCAACAAGACCCGTCCAGCTTGGCGCTGCCGATTATAAGCGAGAAAGACGCAGAAGGGACGGAGCTTTCTGACGGAGAAGCCGTGTTTACCGGATATAATGATATGATGAAAAGATTTCTTGACCTGAAAACGTCAGGTTCCATTGATATAAACGGCAAAACGGATAAAATACCGCTGGCGTATAAGGGCTTGAAGAACGACTTCCTCCTGTCATATACATTTACAAGCGGAGGGCTGCCGACCGTTATCGTCACGCAGCAGGTATTTGATCGGATCGAGAAAGATATCGACCCGTCCATCCAGGGAAAATCAAATCGGTTTTTCGGCATTACACTCAAACATGAAGAGGACATCCAAAAAGCTGATGGTCTGTTTCAGGCGCAGCACTATTCTGACGGCGCGCTTTCACAATTTGAAACGGCTGACACCCAAAAGAAAAACATGGGGCTGATCATGTTTATTGTCGGCTTTTTGGGATTAACCTTTCTGATCACCTCAGGCTGTATCCTTTATTTTAAACAAATGGGCGAGTGTGAGGATGAGAAGGCTGATTACACGATATTGCGGAAGCTCGGCTTCACAACGGGGGATCTGCTGAAAGGCATCCGCCGGAAGCAGGCGTATCATTTCGGGATTCCGCTCGTTCTCGGGCTGTTCCACAGCTATTTTGCCGTTCAGTCAGGATGGTTTTTATTTGGAACGGAAGTGTGGACGCCGATGATCATCGTCATGGCGCTGTATACGCTGCTGTACTCCATCTTCGGCATGCTGTCGGTGCTTTATTATAAAAAGGTCATTCAATCCGCCTTGTAAAACAAGTTGAGGAGCCTCCGCATAAGCGGAGGCTTTTTTTGTATGAATAGAAGAAAGCGATTTTTAAAAGAATAGACATACGTCATTTTTTCGCGCGGGGGAGCCTTATGCAGAAGTATTTTCAATTGAAATCTGAAACAGGAGCCTTTCATCTTTTTTCCAAGGAACACATTTTCACGCTGTTGATCATCGGATTGCTGGGGGCGGGCGTGATCGTATTCCGGAAAAAGCTCAACCAGAGGCGGCCGAATCGCGTTTTCCGATATGTGCTGTTCATTCTTCTAGCCGTGTCGCAGATCGGCTATCATATATGGCTGCTATGTCATCATGCCTGGTCGCTGAAAACAGCTCTGCCGCTGCAGCTGAGCGACCTTTCCGTCTATTTGGCGATGCTGATGGTCGTGACAAAAAGCAAAAAACTGTTCGCCTTCCTCTATTTTGCCGGTTTGGGCAGCGCCGTACAGGCGATGGCAACACCTGATTTAGGGGCGTATTCTTTCCCGCATTTTCGGTACATCGTGTTTTTCGTCTCTCACGGCTGTGTTTTTCTTACCTGTCTATTCATGGCTGCTTCAGAAAGGTACAGGCCGTCGGCGCGCGGGCTGTGGGTATCGGTGCTGATCGTAAATCTGTACGGGGCGTGTGTCTTTTTTATTGATCGTGTGCTGAATGCAAATTACCTATATTTAATGAAAAAACCGAAGACCGCTTCGCTTCTGAACGTTTTCGGACCTTGGCCGTGGTATCTTCTATCAATGGAAGCGGCGGTGATATTGAGCTTTTTCATTCTGTATATTCCGTTTTGGCTGCTGAGGAAAAGAGCATGAGGCCGGCCTGTTTTTATGAATTCAATCATTTGTAATTTTTTCAACATTCCGGCATTATTTTTTTCAGATTCTGGTGTTGAAAAAAGACGTCCGCGGCGATAGAATGAATGTGCTATGATAACGTGTTCGATACGGAGCCGCGGCTTGCGGTTTCCGTTTTTTCATGGGATTTTTTATAGAGAGAGGGGGATCGGTATGCCGCGCGCTTTGAAGATATTAATCATCGGAATGTTTATCAATGTGACGGGCGCATCTTTTTTGTGGCCGCTGAATACGATCTATATTCATAATCATTTAGGGAAATCGCTGACTGTTGCGGGGATTGTTCTGATGCTGAATTCCGGTGCCAGTGTGGCGGGGAATTTATGCGGCGGATTTTTGTTTGATAAAATCGGCGGATTCAAATCCATTATGCTCGGCATTATGATCACATTGGCAAGTCTTCTCGGACTCGTTCTGTTTCACCAATGGCCTGTTTATATTTGGCTGCTCATCATTGTCGGCTTCGGTTCCGGTATCGTGTTTCCGGCCAGTTACGCCATGGCGGGAGCGGTATGGAAAGAAGGCGGGCGGAGAGCTTTTAATGCGATTTATGTAGCTCAGAACGCAGGTGTCGCCGTCGGCTCGGCACTCGGCGGGATGGTTGCGGCGTACTCGTTTACGTACGTGTTTTTAGCCAATGCTATGCTGTATGTGCTGTTTTTCCTTATCGTATTTTTCGGGTTTCGAAATATCAAAACCGGAAATGCGAGCCAGGTTTCTGTCCTGGACTACGAGCCTGTCAGCAGCAGAACGAAATTTACGGCGCTTCTCATATTGAGCGGCGGGTATGTTCTCGGGTGGATTGCCTATTCGCAGTGGTCCACAACCGTTGCGTCACATACTCAAAGCATCGGTATGCCGCTTTCATTATACAGTGTGCTCTGGACCGTAAACGGAATATTAATTGTCGCCGGACAGCCTCTCATAGGAGTTGTTTTGAAAAAATGGTCCGGTGCGTTAAAAACGCAGATGGTCATCGGCTTTTGTATTTTTATCGTCTCGTTCGGCGTGCTTCTCAGCGCCAAGCAATTTCCGATGTACCTCACCGCAATGGTGATTTTAACCGTCGGAGAAATGCTTGTCTGGCCTGCCGTGCCTACCATTGCCAATCAGCTTGCGCCTAAGGGGAAAGAAGGGTTTTACCAAGGATTCGTCAACAGTGCGGCGACGGGCGGCAGAATGATCGGGCCGCTTCTTGGCGGCGTGCTGGTTGATCAGTACGGAATGAGCGTGCTGCTGTTGATCCTGATGGTGCTTCTTGTTGTCAGCATCGCAGCGACGGTGCTGTACGACAAACGCCTGAAAACCGTTAGTAAACAAAACGTCCAAGTGCGATGACGACATAAAAAATCCCGCTGTTTCGGCGGGATTTTTTTGTTTATACGACCGGAAGCACGTTGACCGCGTCCTTAACGTTTAAATATGTCTTTAATGAAGAAAAGCTGGCATCAAGCTGATTCATTCTCATGGCGAGGGAAGGCTTGATCCCGGTGATAATCAATTCCGTGCCGATTAATTTAAGCAGGTGGTGCAATTTGAAAATCCGGTCTGCGGTCTGTTCGTTTACCTCGGCCAGACCTGATAAGTCTATAATTAAGTAATCATCTTTAGATGCGGTTAATATGTCCGTCAAAGTTGTCACGATTGAATCAAATCGTTCTTCCGTTAAGTTTCCCACTAACGGCAAAGCGGAGATGCCGTTTCGGATCGGAACAATCGGCGTTGACAGCGTCGTGATTTCTGCGAGGGAATCCTCAAGGAGCTTTTCGTATTCTTTCTGCTCTGTGATGTCTTTTTGAAAACCGACAAAATAGAGCTTGTCTTCAACATACAGAGGATCAATGTTGAGTTCATTCCAAAATGGGGTGCCGTCTTTTTTGACATTTTTCAGCCGCACCGTGATCTTTTCTTTCTGGTTTAAGCTCTTTCTTATTTTCGCGACTTGTTGACGGTCGGTTTCTTTGCTTTGCAGAAATCTGCAGTTCTTACCTAATATCTCTTCGGAAGAGTAGCCTGTCATATCCATAAATCCCTGATTTGTATATATGATGGGATTGTCCTCAAGAGAGGGGTCTGTAATCACCACGCCGATGCGTGCGTGATCAAGCGCCTTTTTGATAAGCTCCAGCTGCTCCAGTTTTCCGAATACATTTGAGTCAGCCATGTAAAACCCCCTTTTGGCCGTAAAGCTGCGCGCTTTTTCAGCCATTGTTTCTCCCCTTTTTAAATGAATCTACAGTAACCGTAGCATAACATATGTTCTGATTCAAGCAGCCGAAGTTTGCAATTTGTCATTCGGGCTTGTCCTCATATACACTGAATATATAAGGGGAAGGCACATCATCGCTAAGTAAGTGACTAGGTCATTGTCACTGGGTGAAAAATGAATCTAATGCATCAAGCTTACCGATCATGTGTTCACATATAATGGAAGAAACAAGCTTTTTACTTTCCTGCTCAATCGCCGGTATGTAGATATCGAAAATCATCGTATTCGTAAGGGGGCTGGATGGCCTGAAGTCGCTTTACTAAATAAGGGCTTTAGGAAGGTGATGAAGATGCTGCATCAGGTAATAATTGCTTGTGTAATTGGAGGCATCATGGGGGTTCTCGGTCATGTGAAAAAGAGAGGCAGGCTGGAGAAACCCAGAATGACAAAGCGGTTTATCTATCTCGGTTTTTTGGAAGATGGTTTTATCGGAATGGCTGCTTCCATCTTACTTGTCTTATCCGCTGACCCCGATTCAGGAATTCAACTCGTCATCTTATCCATAATCGCAGGCTACGGCGGAGAAGCTGTTCTCAGGAGCTTTGATTTTGTCAGAGAACAAAACAGTGATTCGGCCGAAGCAAAACCACACCAGCAAAAAAATCCTCCATCAAAATAATATCCCCGCTCACGACCCGTTCCGGGTACATTCCCATTGTATACAAACCTGCTTGCACTTATGAACAGAATTCTATAAAATACAGGTAAGATTACGGTAGCGATAAGAACAGTGAAGAGGAGCAGTAAGAAGCAGATTTTGCAATCAGAGAGTTGACGGCCGGTGCAAGTCAATCAAGTCTGTTTCCGAACTCGCCTCAGAGTTGCAGCGGCAAAACCGCTGACGCATAACTGCGTTAAAAGTATCAAGTGAGTGCGGCTTAAAAGCGCGCTAACGAGGGTGGTACCGCGGGAAACAAAAATCTCTCGTCCCTTTTTGGGATGAGGGAGTTTTTTTTAGTTTTAGAATAATCTGAATATAATCTTCCTCATCCCGTCAATACTTGGACTACATACGCCGTATTCAATCAGAAGGAGGTTTTTACGTTGAGTTTTCAGCACGAAAAAATAGAAAAGAAATGGCAGAATTACTGGTTGGATCATAAAACGTTCGCCGTCAGTGAAGAGAATGACAAGCCGAAGTTTTACGCGCTTGACATGTTCCCGTATCCTTCAGGAGCCGGCCTTCATGTCGGACATCCGGAAGGCTATACGGCAACCGATATCCTTTCGCGCATGAGACGCATGCAAGGATACAATGTGCTTCATCCGATGGGATGGGACGCGTTCGGGCTTCCTGCCGAGCAATACGCGCTTGACACGGGGAATGATCCGGCTGAGTTCACAAAACAAAATATAGATAATTTCCGCCGCCAGATCCAATCACTCGGATTTTCATATGATTGGGATCGTGAAATCAATACGACTGATCCGGACTATTACAAATGGACGCAGTGGATCTTCACTAAGCTGTACGAAAAAGGGCTCGCTTACGTAGACGAAGTGCCGGTCAACTGGTGCCCGGCGCTTGGAACGGTGCTTGCGAACGAAGAAGTCATTGACGGCAAAAGCGAGCGGGGCGGCCATCCGGTTGAACGCCGCCCGATGAGACAATGGATGCTGAAAATCACCGCTTATGCGGACAGGCTTCTTGAAGATTTAGAAGACCTTGACTGGCCGGAAAGCATTAAAGACATGCAGCGCAACTGGATCGGACGCTCAGAAGGCGCAAACGTGCATTTCGCGATCGACGGCACTGATGACACGTTTACGGTGTTTACGACAAGACCGGACACGCTGTTCGGCGCGGCTTATGCCGTACTGGCTCCTGAGCATGAGCTTGTGGAGGCCATCACGACGCCTGAACAAAAAGAAGCGGTAGACGCTTATGTTAAAGAAGTACAGGCGAAAAGTGACCTGGAACGGACGGATCTTGCGAAAACAAAAACAGGCGTCTTCACGGGCGCATATGCCGTAAACCCTGCAAACGGAGAAAAGCTGCCGATCTGGATAGCGGATTATGTCCTCGCCTCTTACGGAACGGGCGCTGTAATGGCCGTGCCGGCGCATGATGAACGTGATTTTGAATTCGCCAAAGTGTTCAGCCTGCCTGTCAAAGAAGTCGTAAAAGGCGGAAACACGGAAGAAGAAGCGTACACGGGAGACGGAGAGCATGTCAATTCCGGCTTTCTGAACGGACTGAATAAAGCGGAAGCGATTGAAAAAGTGATCGCCTGGCTTGAAGAAACGAAAAACGGTGAGAAAAAAGTGACATACCGCCTGCGTGATTGGCTGTTCAGCCGCCAGCGCTATTGGGGCGAGCCGATTCCGGTTATTCATTGGGAAGACGGCACGTCAACAGCCGTTCCGGCGGAAGAGCTGCCGCTGATTCTGCCGAAAACCGATGAGATCAAACCGAGCGGAACAGGTGAATCACCGCTTGCCAACATTAAAGAGTGGGTGGAAGTCACTGATCCTGAAACGGGCAAAAAAGGCAGAAGAGAAACGAACACGATGCCGCAATGGGCGGGAAGCTGCTGGTATTTCCTCCGCTTTATCGACCCGAAAAATCCGGATCAGCTCGCTTCACCTGAGAAACTGGATAAATGGCTGCCCGTTGATATTTACATCGGAGGAGCGGAGCATGCCGTGCTTCACCTTCTGTACGCGCGTTTCTGGCATAAATTCCTCTACGATATCGGTGTTGTGCCGACGAAAGAACCGTTCCAAAAGCTGTATAACCAAGGAATGATTCTCGGGGAAAACAATGAAAAAATGAGTAAATCCCGCGGAAACGTCGTCAATCCGGATGAAATTGTGGCGTCTCACGGAGCAGATACGCTCCGCCTGTACGAAATGTTTATGGGGCCGCTTGACGCATCTATCGCCTGGTCTGAATCAGGTCTTGACGGAGCGCGCCGCTTCCTTGACCGCGTATGGCGTTTGTTTATCGAGGAAAACGGCGAGCTGACGGGCAAAGTGACAGAAGGCGCGGGCGAAACTCTTGAGCGCGTCTATCATGAAACGGTCATGAAAGTGACAGAAAACTTCGAAGCCCTTCGTTTTAACACGGGCATTTCTCAGCTGATGGTCTTCATCAATGAAGCTTACAAAGCGAATGAACTGCCGAGAGAATATATCGAAGGTTTTGTGAAGCTGCTTTCTCCTATTGCGCCGCATTTGGCGGAAGAACTGTGGGAAAAACTCGGCCACGAAGGTTCGATTGCATACGAGGCTTGGCCTGCTTATGACGAATCAAAACTGGTGGATGATGAAGTGGAAATCGTCGTCCAGCTGAACGGAAAAGTAAAAGCGAAATTAATGGTTCCGGCTGATGCTGATAAAGCAGCATTAGAACAGCTCGCACAAGCTGACGAAAAAGTAAAAGAGCAGCTTGAAGGAAAAACGATCCGAAAAATCATTGCCGTACCGGGCAAGCTTGTCAATATCGTGGCAAACTGACCGGGCGAAGCCCCTCTCCTACAGAGAGGGGCTTTTTTATCAGGCCTCTATCATAGAAATTGCACCGCGGGCTTTGGTATACTTAACATCATAAAGATGAATGGGAGTGTCACACATTGAAAATAAATGAAATCAGCACAGCCGTACTGGAAGAAAAATTAAAAGCGGGAGAAGAGCTGTATCTGATTGATGTCAGAGAAGACGAAGAAGTTGCCGAAGGAATGATTCCGCAGGCCGTTCACATCCGCATGGGGGACATCCCTGAGAAGATGGATGCGTTAGACAAGGACAAGGAGTATGTATTTATCTGCCGTTCCGGAAAAAGAAGCATGAACGTTTGTATGTATTTACATGAGCAGGGCTTCCGTACGGTTAATGTTGAAGGCGGCATGCTGGAGTGGGAAGGCGAAACAAAGCCGAAGAAATAACGCTTTGAAGTGGAAGAAGAAAAGGGACGTGCGTCTTTTTCTTCTTTTTTTATAAAAAACGGGAGGCGAATCAGGTGAAACCGATGATCCGCGCTATGAAAACAAACGATATCAAACAGGTCCGGCAAGTCGCAGAACGAAGCTGGCATCATACGTATGAAGGGATTATTCCCAGACACATTCAAGATCAGTTTCTCGAATCCGCCTATCAGGATGAGATGATGGAACGCCGGCTCTTGCATTCTCTGTTCTTTGTGGCAGAAGAAGAGGGGCGAGTGCTCGGTTTTGCAAATGTCACCCCGGTTCAAAAAGACGGAAATGCGGAGCTGACCGCCATCTATATTGACCCGGATTGCCAGGGAAGCGGGATAGGAACGGCACTCCTTAAAGAATGCATCAGGCAGTCCGGCGGGGTAAAAAAGCTTTATGTCCATGCAGAAAAAGAGAACCGCATCGCCTTGTCCTTTTATCAAGCGAAAGGGTTTCAATGGGTATGTGAATTTGAAGAAGACTTTAGGGGACACACCTTACAGACGGTCAAACTGGTGCTGAACATATAAAGCGATCCAGCCTTTCCGGGGCCGGATCGCGAATGATCAGTGATAAGCCGGAAGCCGGTCTTTGTGCGCTTCAAATAAGTCATCGCACAAAGATATGATGTCATTCATGGAAAGCTCGGCGCTCGTATGCGGATCAAGCATGGCCGCCTGATATACGGCTTCCTTTTTTAATGTAACGGCCGCTTCGATGGTTAAAAGCTGTGTGTTAATGTTTGTTCTGTTGAGCGCCGCGAGCTGCTCGGGAAGTTCGCCGGAATAGCACGGCATAATGTGGTTTTTGACGGCTGTGCAAGGCACTTCTACGACCGCTTTCGCCGGCAGATTCGGTATCAGCCCGGTATTCAGCACATTGCCGCCGAATGTGAACGGTCTGCCCGTCTCCATCGCTTCAATAATTCTCGAACCGTATTCTTTTGAGCGTTCATGCGTCAGGTTTTGGTTGTTGATGATGCCGTCTCTCATCGTTTCCCAATTGTTGATTTGTTCCGCGCATCTCCTCGGATATTCATCAAGCGGGATTTGGAGTTCATCTATCAGCTCCGGATACCGGCTTTTTATAAAATACGGGTGATATTCGGCATTATGCTCAGATGATTCCGTTACGTAGCAGCCGAATTTATCCATCAGCTCAAACCGCACCATGTCCTTATGTTTCGTCTTTTGTTTTTCGCGTGCCCGTCTTTTAATTTCCGGGTATAAATCAATTCCGTCTTTTTTAATCTCCAAAAGCCAAGCCATATGGTTGATGCCGGCAATGCGTTCTTCCGTCCCTTCGTGATCCATGCCGAGTGAGTCAAACAGATCTTTGGTACATACCTGGACGCTGTGGCACAGGCCGACCGTTTTGACATTTGTATGTCTGAGCATCGCTCCGGTCAGAGAGGCCATCGGATTTGTATAGTTTAACAGCCACGCATCCGGGCAGACCTCTTCCATGTCTTTTGCGATGTCAAATAAAACGGGGATGGTGCGAAGGGAACGGAAAATGCCGCCTATTCCGACGGTATCGGCAATCGTCTGGCGGAGACCGTACCGCTTCGGGATGTCAAAGTCAATGACCGTCGCGGGTTTATAGCCTCCGACCTGAATGGCATTGATCACATAGCCGGCGTGTGTAAGCGCCTGTTTTCGGTCATCGTAGGAGATGATGGATATACTCGTATTGTAGCGGTCTCTCATGTTTTCCAGCATGAGCTGGGATTCTTTCAGCCGTACAGCGTCAATATCATAAAGCGCGAATTCAAACCCGTTTAATGCTTCAGTCAGTAAGCAGTCCCCCAGTACATTTTTTGCGAAAATCGTGCTCCCCGCTCCGATAAACGTAATTTTCTTCAACAGAAATTCCTCCCTTTTCTTCTCAGCCTTTGACCGCCCCGGAGGACAGCCCTGAGATAAAATATTTTTGAAGCGCCAAAAACAAAACGACCATCGGCAGCATCGCCATAATTGCGGCTGCGGCGACTAAGTGAAGATTGTTCGCATTTTCGCCGAAAAATCCCGCCATGGCCACGGTCAATGTCTGCACCTTTTGATCTTGTAAAAAGAAAATCGCAAATTGGTAATCGTTCCAGATAAACACGCAGGAAATAATACAGACCGTTGCGGTAATCGGTTTCAACAAAGGAAACACGATTGTATAAAAAGTCCTGATCAATCCCGCGCCGTCCATCCTGGCGGCTTCCTCAAGCTCTTTCGGAATGGAAGAGCGGATAAACCCTGAATATAAGAAAACGGTCAGCGGCATATATGCAGCCGTATTTATGAGAATGGCTGCGGCATGCGTATTGATCAGCCCCGCATCAGCGACCATCTTGTATAAAGGAACCATGGAAGTCAAAGGCGGGATGATCATGATTGAAATCAAAAGGCCGAAGACGATTTTGTTCAGCTTTGTATTTCTTCTTGCGAGAGGGTATGCGGCAAGCGAACCCATGAAAATTAATAAAGCGGCGGAAACGGCTGTAATGATGATCGTGTTCAGAAAGGATTGCCCGAGAGAGGCACGTTCCCATGCTTCACGAAAATTCTGAAATGAAAAGGCGGATGGCAGCGACCATTTTGAACTGTAGTCACCTTTTGCTTTTAATGACGTGGTCAGCAAAATATAAAAGGGGACAATATGAACGCACGAGATAACGGCTGCCAACAGCGTAAAAATCCGCATTCGGGCTGTTTTCATGACATTTCCGTCTCCTTTCGCTTGAAATACACGAGAGCCGAAAAGCTGATGACAAGAATAATGACGGACATAAACACGCCTTGGGCGGCGGCATATCCCGCATCCTGCCGTTTAAAATATAAATCATACATAAACGTTGACATCGATTGAGAGGAATTGCCCGGCCCGCCTGCGGTCAGCGCGAAAATGACATCAAACAGCTTCAGCCCGCCGATGATATTGATGACCATGTTGATGGTGACAGCCGGCATCAATAAAGGCAGGGTGATGGTGAAAAACGGCTGAAGACCTCCCGCGCCATCCATTTTTGCGGCTTCGTAATAATCTTTCGGAATGCTTTGCAGCCCCGCCAAATATACAATCATCGCAATGCCTGCGTATTGATACGTGTTAATCATGACGATAATCCACGGGTTTGCCGCAGGGCTTGCCAAGGCGTTGACAGGACCGATTCCCAGTGCGCCAAGCACATCATTCAGCGCACCCCCGTCATATGAGAAAATAAAAAAAATGTATCCCATTATCAGCGGACTGATAATGACGGGCAGGTAGACGATCGTTCTTGTGAGCGCCTTCATTTTTAAGCTTTGATTCAAAAGCAGCGCATATAAAAGTCCGAGCATATTCTGAAAAAAAGTGCTTCCGATGCCGTAAAGCAAAGTGTTTTTCACAACAAGCCACGTGTCCGGATCTGTAAAAAGCCTTTTATATTGAGTGACTCCCACCCATTGATACGTCTGTGAGAAGCCGTTCCAGTTTGTAAATGTGATAAAAGCGCCTTTGACAAACGGAAAAATCATGAAAATAAAAACCGTGGCAAGAGCGGGAACGTACATCCACCATAGTGACGCGGATTTTACCGGCTTTTGATGTTGAAATCCTTGGGTTTCTTTTGCAAGATCACTCATTCTTTTTCAGCTCCTTGTGAATCAGATTGAAGCCGGAGCCGCTTATATTCCCTGCCGAGTTTCGCGGAAATTTCAGCGGGGGTTAAGATATCGGCCATCAGCTCCTGCCCGGCTGTTCCCATCACATCCCACATTCCGTTCGGCAAATAAAGACGGTCAAAATAAGGCTGCACCTTAATATGCTGATAGCGCTTATAGTCATTTGCGTAGAAAATGTCCGTTTGCACATTCACTAATCCGGCCGGAAGCGAGGTCGCTTCGGCAATTGATTTTGCATGCTCGGGGCGGGCCATAAATGCGATAAACTGTTTCGCTTCTTTAAGCCGCGGGGAATCCTTGAATGCCGCCAGCGTGTAACGTTCGCCTCCGATCCAAACCGGCGCGTCTCCCTTGTGGACGGCCGGGGTCGGTATGATGCCGACTTTTACCTTCGGATTGATTTGAGCGACGTCTTGGCCGAGGGTGCCGCCCTGCAGCGTAAAGGCGATTTTGTTTTGCGCCATCAGTTCAATGAACTGGGACCGTTTTGCCGTCACGGCATCTATATTGAGCAGGTTTTCCTTTTGCATCTCTTTCAGTTTGTCAGATAAATAGGTGAAGTGTGTCCAGCGGAAGGTTCCGTTTAACAGTTGTTTTTTGTAACGGTGTGCGGGATCTGTGATGAGAAGCGGTGCGGCGAATTGATCGTAATATTGGGCAAATGAGCTTTTCTCATAGCCGGCAAACCAGAAGGGGGTGACTGTTCCGCCGCTTTTTTCTTTAATATGTCTCAATGCCTTCATAAAATCATCCATTGTTTCCGGCGGTTTGATTCCGTATTTTTCCAACATCGTGCGGTTGTATGCCAGTCCGTCCTTTGCCTGATTCAGAGGGAAGGCGTATATTCTGCCTTTGGCGTCTTTGAGCATGCTGTTTAAATTCGGATCGAGCCGCTTCGTCCAAGACATGCCGCTGAGGTCGGCGGTATATTCTCCGTAGCGGATTTTGGCCCAGCCGTGTGTGTCGAAAAGGTCGGGCATGTCACCGGCTGCCATTCTGACCCTCATCATATTTTCGTAGTCATTGCCTGGGAAATGAACGTTTACTTGAATGTCCGGATGTTCTTTTTGGAATGAATCAGCCAACTTTCTGAATACGGCGCGTTCGCTGTCTGAGGATATGGTGGAATAGACTGTCAATGTTTTCTGCTTTTCTCCGGCGCCGCTCTGTTCTGCCGAGCAGCCGGGAAGTATCAGGCAAGTAAAAGAAAGAAACAAAGCCAGTAAGCGTTTCATCTTTTCCTCCTTTAAATATGATATAAACGCTGCGGGACACGTCACCTCCTTTCTTGTGAGCCGCAGCTTTGTCTGACAATCAATGAAGTGGGGAGCGTCACGGCCAGCGGGACGGTTCTGCCGTTTAAACGGTCGAGAAGCAATTTGACACCCGTCCGGCCCATCTCTTCCGTGTATACTTTTACCGTTGATAAAGGCGTGCTGGCGTATTCTGCCTCATCAATTCCGTTGAAGCTGACAATCGCCGTATCGCGCGGGACTTGAAGGCCGGCTTCCTGCAAGGCTTTTAAAGCGCCGACAGCCATCGAATCACTTGCGATAAAAAAGGCATCGGGGAGACTTCCGCCTTTGAGGGCTTCATTCATCAGCCGGAACCCTTCGTGCATGCTGTATTCGCCGATCAGTACATGCTCCGGCTCGGCGCCGGCCATTTGTAAGAAAGCGGTCAAACGCTTATCCTCAATCGTTTTATTACTGTTTACACCGTCTATGACGGTATGCTCCCGCTCCCGGCCGCCGATATAACCGAGCCGCTGGTAACCGAGCGACAGAAGATGTTCTATCGCCTTTTGCGCTGCGGCATAAAAATCCACGCTGACGGAATCGTAGCGGGCGGGATCGGGGGTGCCGTTAACAAATACCGCGTGCCTGAAAGCGGCGCTGATATTCGTAAGCGCCTCGTCTTGCAGGCTGCCGATCACGATCACGCCGTCCAGTTCGTGAAACATATGCTCTTGAAAAGAACCGAGATGGATAGAAGATGTGATAAAAACTTTTTGCCGAAAGCATTCTTCCTCAATGCCTTTTCGGATCGCTGAAAAATAAGGATCCTGCCGTTCTTCTTCGGGTGACAGGCAGCTGACAACGCCGATCAGGGGCGCTGTATCGCTGCGGCTGCGGTTCTTCCGTTTTTTTGCCGACGGCTGATAGCCCAGCTCATCGGCGATTCTCAGAACTTTTTCTCTTGTTTCATCAGTCACGGCTAAAGAGTCATCCTCATTCAAAATTCTCGATACTGTCGCGCTGGATACAGATGCCTGTAAGGCAATATCTTTGAGACGGACCATTTCGCATCTCCTTTTTACTAAATATTTACTAAACAGAAATGACCTGGTTATTGTTAAAATGATATTATCATACGAGAGTAAGCGTTTTCAACAACTATTTTTGGATACTTTTAGTAAAAAATAAGTAAAAAAGAAAATCTGTTTTTCTCTATCATATTTCAATTGAACCGGAATAAATTGATAGAGAAAGGAGAGGGTGATGTGCTGAAGATAGCTGTTTTTGATGAGGAGCATGAAAAGGATCTGCAGACTGAAGTCAATACATTTTTAAAGGGGATTTCTGATGAACAGCTCGTTGATATTAAATATACGGTAGCGGCGGCCTGTGATCCTGAAGGTGAGCAGCTTTATTGTTTTTCCGCTCTCATTTTATACCGAAAATAAAGAAGCCCGGACGAATGGCCGGGCTTCACTGTGCATTATGCTTTTTTGACGCGGGGACTTCTCGGTTTTTGGTATTTCTCCGCTTGTTTGATTCCTTTTCTTTCGCTCGCTAATGACTTGTACAGAGACACGATCATCAGAAGGATTACGACTGAAAACGGAATCGCAGCGAGAATGGCCGTGTTTTGCAGTGCGGCAAGGCCGCCGGAATATAATAAAACCGCTGCCACGGCAGACTGGATAATGCCCCAGGTGACTTTCACCCGGTTTGAAGGGTTCAGCGAGCCGTAAGTCGTCTGCATTCCAAGCACAAATGTCGCTGAATCGGCTGATGTAATAAAGAATACAGCGATCAGAAGAAGCGTTATTACGGATGTCACCATTGTCAGCGGATAGTGGCTGAGTGTGCCGAACAGCATCGTATCCGTCGACATTCCCGCGACATTGAAGACGCCTTTCTGCTGAAGATCCATTGCAGATACGCCGAAAATCGCAAACCATAAAAAGGCCAATATACAAGGTGTCACTAACACACCGATTAAAAATTCCCGGATCGTCCGGCCCCTTGATACACGGGCGATAAAAATGCCGACAAACGGCGACCAGGATATCCACCAGGCCCAATAGAAAATGGTCCAGCTGTTAATCCATTCGCGTTTTTGGGGATCATTCGGAGACAAGCGAAAGCTCATCTGCACGATATTTTGGATGTATTGGCCGATAGAATCGGTAAATGAGTTCATAATCAGCACCGTCGGGCCTGCAATGAGGATAAAGATCATTAAAATAGCCGCGAGCGCCATGTTGGTATTGCTTAAGTATTTAATCCCTTTGCCGATTCCGCTCCACGCAGAAATCAAAAATAACACGGTCACGACAGCGATCAGAATCAGCTGAATGGAAAATGTTTTCGGAATGCCGAATAAATAATGCAGACCGCCGTTGATCTGAGTCGCTCCGAGCCCCAAGCTTGTCGCCACACCGACAACCGTTGCAAATACGGCGATACAGTCAATCGTCTTGCCGATCGGACCGTTCACTTTATCGCTTAAAATCGGTGTCAGTGTGCTGCTGATCAAACCTGGGGCATCTTTTCTGAATTGAAAATATGCGATACATAAAGCGACGACGGCGTATATGGCCCAAGCGTGCAGCCCCCAATGGAAAAACGTATACCGAAGCGCATCACGAAATGCTTGGGGCGTTTCTGTTTCACCTGAGGGAGAGCTGATGGCGTAATGGCTGATCGGTTCCGCAGCCCCGTAAAATACCAAACCGATTCCCATGCCTGCGCTGAAAAGCATGGCAAACCATGATAATAAGCCGAATTCCGGTTTTTCCCCGGGTTTTCCGAGTTTTATTGTGCCGATCGGACTCACAATGAGAAAGAGACAGAAACCGACAAATATAGAAACGGCCAGCAGATAATACCAGCCGAAAGAATCCGTAATAAATTTTTGTGCCGTATCAGTGACTTGCTGCAGGCTGTCAGGAGAAATGGCCCCCCATAAAACCGCAGCGGCTGTGATGACAATCACAATCCAAAAAACACTGGAGATGTTCTTCTTCAAACGTTCTCACCCTCTGACTATTTTTTTCAATACGCCATTTTGTTTTAGTATGGTCGTACGATTGCAGATCATTCCTTTCTTCCTATTCCCTCAATCAGGTGAAACAAAACGCAGAAAACTCTATCATGTTTTTGGTCAATTATCAACGGGGACGCTCAGGTAAGTGCGCTTTAAACCATTTAGAGCGAGCGTGAGAAACGTCCTGCATTCAAACCGGCGAGACGTCCCGTAACAAGGGCTGACGTGATATTGTAGCCTCCGGTGTAGCCGTGAATATCGAGTATTTCTCCGCAAAAATATAAGCCTTCCATTTTTTTAGACGCCATTTGTTTCGGTTCAATCTCTTTTACAGAAACACCGCCGCCCGTGACAAACGCTTTGTCCAAAGAAAGCGTTCCGTCTGCTGAAACCGTAAATTGTTTGCAGTCTTTAACAAACGCTCTGAATTGATCCTTCGGCAGCTCCGTAAAGCTGATCTGAGGATCAAGGCCGTTCCGCTCCAGAAGGAAAAGCAGGTACCGTTCCTGCATCCATGGTCTGAGCGCGTTTTTGAGCGCTTTTTTCGGCGCGTCTTTCAGCTCCTTGTGCATCCGCTGAAATAACTCTTCCTCGGTGATGCCGGGAAACAGATCGATGCGGAGCTTGACCTCTGGCTGCTTTTTCAGTTCTTTGACGACAAACTGGCTGCAGCGGAGAATGGCGGGGCCTGACAAGCCGAAATGGGTAAACAGCATGTCCATCACATGTGTGACGACAGGTTTGCCTTTTTTATTCAGGACGCTGACGGCCGTGTTTCTAAGAGACAGCCCCTGAAGGGTTTTTTGCTTAATAAACGGCTCTGACGACGTAACCGGCACTTCTGTCGGAAAGAGTTCAGTTACGGTGTGGCCGGCCGCTTCCGCCCATGCATAGCCGTCTCCGGTGCTGCCGGTATGCGGGACTGATTTTCCGCCGACCGCGACAATGACGGCGCGTGCGTTAATGTGTTCGTCATTGTTTGTCGTAATGCCCGCTGTCCTGCCGTTCTCGTACCGCACTTCTTTGATTTTTTCATTTGTGCGGATGGTGACATTCAGTTCTTTTAAACGGTTCAAAAGCGCATCGACAACGCTTTGCGCTTTGTCCGTCACCGGGAACATGCGCCCGTGGTCTTCTTCTTTCAGCTGAATGCCGAGGTTTTCAAAAAAGGTGATGATATCTTCATTATTAAATTCGGAAAATGCGCTGTATAAAAAGCGGCCGTTGCCGGGAATGTGTTTGATAATCTCTTCAACAGGGAGGCGGTTGGTCACGTTGCAGCGCCCGCCGCCGGAAATCGCCAGCTTGCGTCCCAGCTTGTTTCCTTTATCAATTAATAGAACATCTGCCCCTTCTTCACCTGCGGCAATGGCAGCCATTAAACCGGACGGGCCGCCGCCGATCACAATCACGTCATAATGTTTCATATTTCATCAACAACTTTCTTTTTCGCGTATAATAGGCGGAAATGTCCGCTTCCTGCTATTATAGCGAAAGAAAGGGATTCCATAAACGTGTTTTGTGTTTTTAAAGTTTCCCAAAAAGTTTCCCGCTGTAATTATTACCGTCTATTTGCCCAATTGTGTTAAAATAGAAAAGTTGAATCTTCGTAGAAAATGGTGATGAGGAAACATGTCAAGCAAATTGTTAAGGGGCACGTTCGTGCTGACGCTCGGCACCTATATATCGCGGATTTTAGGGATGATTTATCTGATCCCGTTCGGAGCGATGGTCGGAGCGACGGGCGGAGCTTTGTTTCAATACGGATATAATCAATATACACTGTTTTTAAACATTGCCACGATGGGATTTCCCGCCGCGGTTTCAAAGTTTGTCTCGAAATATAATTCCAAAGGAGACTATGAGACGAGCAGGCGGATGCTGAGAGCGGGAATGTCGGTTATGCTCGTTACCGGGATGATCGCTTTTTCGATTCTTTATATTTCGGCGCCGTTTTTTGCGGAAACATCTCTCGGCGGCGCAAGTAACAACGGGCTTACGATTGACCACGTCGTTTATGTCATCCGGATGGTCAGTCTGGCACTTTTGGTTGTGCCGATTATGAGTCTTGTACGCGGTTTTTTCCAAGGCCACCAGATGATGGGGCCGACAGCCGTTTCTCAGGTTGTGGAACAGCTTGCCCGGATCATCTTCTTATTGGGCGCGACATATTTGATTTTAAGAGTGATTAACGGCGGCCTTGTCATCGCAGTCGGATATGCGACTTTCGCAGCGCTGATCGGATCATTCGGAGGGCTTGTCGTCCTTTATATTTACTGGAATAAGCGGAAAGGCGATCTTCTGGCGATGAAGCCGAACCTCGTCCCGTCAGCGAACTTAAGCTATAAAAAAATGTTCATTGAGCTTTTCAGCTATGCCGCTCCTTACGTTTTTGTCGGACTGGCGATTCCTTTGTATTCTTATATCGATACGAATACGTTTAATAAAGCGATGATTGCGGCGGGCCATAAGGACATCAGCCAGGACATGCTGGCGATTGTCACCCTCTATGTACCGAAGCTTGTCATGATTCCGGTTTCTCTGGCGACCGCTTTCGGTCTGACGCTGATCCCGACGATAACCGAATCATTTACGAGCAGGAATTATAAGCTTTTGAACCAGCAGATTAACCAGACGATGCAGATCATTCTGTTTTTGGTTATCCCCGCCGTTGTCGGGATGTCGGTGTTATCAGGGCCGGCCTATACGTTCTTCTACGGTTCTGAAAGCCTTCGTCCGGATATCGGACAGGATATTTTGTTCTGGTACGCGCCTGTTGCGATTTTGTTTTCTCTGTTTACAGTAAACGCCGCGATCCTGCAAGGGATTAATAAGCAGAAATTTGCGGTTGTGAGCCTTTTCATCGGCGTCATTATAAAAGTGGTGCTGAACGTGCCGCTGATCAAACTGTTTCAGGGAGACGGCGCCATATTGGCAACGGCGCTCGGTTATATCGCTTCTCTTCTGTACGGTTTTATTATGATTAAGCGTCATGCGGGCTATTCGTATACGGTGCTTATGAGGCGGGTCATTTTAATTGCGGTCTTATCCGTTGTAATGGGAGTCGCGGTCAAGCTGACTCAATGGCTGCTCAGTTTCTTCGTAACGTACCAAAGCGGCCAGCTGCATGCGGCGATTGTCGTCTTTGTCTGTGCCGCTGTCGGCGGTGCGGTGTACATGTTTGCCGCGTACCGAATCGGATTTTTGCGGAAAATGTTTGGAAACCGTCTGCCGCGGATTTTAAGAAGAGGCAGGCATTCCGCCCATTGAGGAATAATGAACAGTCCGCTTATTGCGGGCTTTTCTTTTTAAAGGAGAGGATCAGGATGAGACTTGATAAGCTGCTTTCAAACAGCGGATTCGGCTCAAGAAAAGATGTGAAAAAAATCGTCAAGGCAGGGGCTGTCATGATTGACGGAGAGCCGGCGAAAGATGTGAAAACCCATGTCGATCCGGATAAACAGGACATCACGGTATACGGAGAGCCGGCAGACTATCGGGAATTTATTTATGTCATGATGAATAAGCCGCAAGGAGTGCTGTCCGCTACAGAAGACAGCCGCCAGCAAACGGTGGTTGATCTGCTGACGCCTGAAGAACAGAGATTCGAACCGTTTCCGGCGGGACGTCTTGATAAGGATACCGAAGGATTTCTGCTTCTGACCAATGACGGGCAGCTCGCTCATCGTCTGCTTTCTCCGAAAAAGCACGTGCCTAAAACATACGAGGTCCGGTTAACCTCACCTCTGTCACCGGAAGACATCATCAATCTGGAAAAAGGCGTCGTCATTGAAGGGGGCTATAAGACGAAGCCGGCAGCCGTTGAAGCCATTACTGAAAGCCCGGATGGAACGGTCATTCATTTGACCATTACAGAAGGCAAATATCATCAGGTGAAGCTGATGGCAAAGGCTGTCGGAAATGAAGTGTCTTATTTAAAACGGCTTTCGATGGGGGCTGTTTCTCTTGATCCGGAGCTTAAGCCAGGAGAGTTTCGCGAGCTGACTGAAGAAGAGCTCGCAGCGCTGAAAGATACTGAAGTGTAATCGATATCAGAAAAGCCCAAAACAGATTTGTTTTGGGCTTTTTATATAGAGGAACAAAAAAACAACAAGGCAAAGACGCTGCTTTGCCTTGCAGCATGTCAGGCTGAAAAGGGCCTTATGTAATTGTTCGCTTAAGATGTAATTTTTACTTTTTTTCGTGTTGTCTCCCACTTGCCTCGGCTAGGACTATGAACAAGATCATTGTATGCTAACACATTTAAGTCTCGCTGAATGGTTCTAGGTGTAATGCCGAATTCATCAACCAGTTCCTGTGTCGTCACAAGACCTTTTTCCTGGATGAACATGTAAACTGATTTAATCCGAGTCAGCATACGATTTGTTGAAGGTTTCAAAAAACCACTCCCTATCATAAGATCGGATGGACTTGATATACCACAACTTTCGACTCTAAAACTTCGTACGAATAAGCAACAAAGGATGACATTCTGTTTTTTCTCTTTTAACTGCCTCCATTATACACGATATGGACGACATGAATCTAGGAATAAGCGCAGATAATTTTTTCCAAATGGGTGCCGCCTTGGTGCATTACTATGTCCGGTCCGCTTTTATTATTATGGAAACTGAAACTTTTTTTATACATGTCCGTATGAAAACGGGGGAGTGAGAAGTTTGGGAGAATTATTGAATGCAAACATTGTCTGCGCCGGTTATGCTGACAGGCCGAAGGTGATTTCTGATGTATCTCTGTCAGTCAACGCTGGTGAAATTGCCGGTTTAATCGGAGCGAACGGCGCGGGGAAAAGTACAGTGATAAAGGCGGTTCTCGGGCTGTCCCGGGATATAGAAGGCGATATTGAGTGGAATGATTCATCTTATGCTTACATACCGGAGCGTCCGAGTTTTTACGATGAACTGACGCTTTGGGAGCACCTCGAGCTGACCGGGTCATTGCGGGGTATAGAAGGGGAAGAATGCCGTGAGCGGGCAGGGCGGCTGCTTGAAGAGTTTTCGCTGACGTCTGTAAAACATGATTTGCCTTCCGGCTTTTCAAAAGGGATGCAGCAAAAATTGATGCTCATACAGGCATTTTTGGCGAAGCCGGATATTTACATCATTGATGAGCCTTTTATCGGACTTGATCCGATCTCAACAAAGCTGTTTACCGACATGCTGATTGCTGAGAAAGAAAGGGGCGCGGGGATTTTAATGTGCACTCATGTTCTGGATACGGCGGAAAAAATCTGCGACCGGTTTTATTTGCTGGATCAGGGCGCTCTGCTTCTTCAAGGCACGTTAGAGGAGCTTCAGGAAAAAACGGGGAGCCGTTCACTGCTGGATTGCTTTTATTCAGCGGTTCGGAGCAGTCAGCGATGACCGGGCGGGCTTTGTTTTTTCAAAGGCTGTTTCATTATTGGCGGTATCAATGGAAGGTGTTCCAGACGGTCATTGATTGGACGGTCGCGCTGTATATCGTTCTTCCGGCTGCCGCATTTGCCGTTTATCAATATGCTGATTGGCTGAACGGCAGGGGGCTTCTTAATGGAGCGGCAGGAGTATTAGGATGGGGCTGGCTGTATGTATTCAGTGCCCTGCTGTTGTGCACGGGTTTTATTCATACCTTTTTGCTGGAAGCGGATCACGTATTTTTGGTGCATGCAAAACATCTGATGCAAAAGCTGAAACGGTATGCGCTTTTGTATTCGATGTTCCGAAACGGTATGCGCTTTTGTATTCGATGTTCCTTTCCCTTATCAAATGGGGTGCGCTTGCCGTATTGTTATTTCCCTTATGGCGCCAATACGGTGACTGTACCTTACCGGCATATTCAGGTATGTTTTGCTGTCTGTTCGGCTTCCATACTGCAATATTAGCGGTGCACCGGCACAGAAAAAACAGCAGGCGGACATTCGGGAATCAGGCGGCGGGCTGGCTGAAAGTGATGGTTCTGATGGCGGGGGCGTTTTTTATGATCGTCTTTGCCGCCGAATGGTATTGGCTTTGGCCGGCGGGCTGTATATTGTTCATCTGTTCCGCTCTTTTGACTTGGAAAGGGACGGAGACATTATCAGCCTTTGAGGAAGAAGTGCTTGAAGAGAACAGGCGCAAGCTTTCATTCGCGGCCTCTGTTTTGATGCTCAGCCATGATGTGCAGCTCCCGAATGGTAAAAATAAAGGGCGGAGCAAGCCGTTTTTATACCCCGGCTCAAAGCACATCTTTACAAAACGGTCGGCGTATACGGCGTGGAAAGAATTGTTCTTTAAAGTGCTGATCCGAAACGGCGGGTATCTCCGGCAGCTTTACCTTTTAACCGCGGCTTTTACGGCTCTTATTCTCGTTCTTCCGCTCTTAGTGAAGCCGGCAGTCCTTATTTTATTTGCGATCGTCAGCCGCTATGCCGCGTCGCTTTTATTTGACCGGATCACGGATAAACCGGTTTTAAGCGGTATCAAGAGAGACAGTGATGACTATTTCAGGGCGCGAAACAGCGCATTAACCGTCATTCAAATCATCTGTTCTGCCTGGTGTCTCATTGCCGCGATTCTTTCCGTTCTTTATATGTGAAAATCCCTTTCCGAAAAAGGAAAGGGATTTTTCTTAATGTCCGTTCAAAATAAAAAGCTGAATAAAAAACAGCACGGCGAAGATGATGACTAGAGGATGGATTTCGCGCCATTTTTTCTTAGCTGCTTTAACAAGCGGATATGAAATGAAGCCGAGTGCGATTCCGGTTGAAATACTGGACGTTAAAGGCATCGCCAAAATGACGAGAAAGGCCGGGAACGCTTCATCAAGCTCATTCCAGCGGATATTCGAGACTGCGCCCATCATCAGGCTGCCGACAATAATCAGAGCCGGTGACGTAATCGCGGACACTTCCGATAAGACGCTGACAAGCGGGCTGAAAAACATGGAAACGGCAAACATAACGGCTATCGTCAGCGCCGTCAGACCCGTTCTTCCGCCGGCCGCCACACCTGCTGAAGATTCAACGAACGCGGTCGTCGGGCTGGTGCCGAAGATGCTTCCCACCGTCGTAGCGGTCGAATCAGCCAACAGCGCTCTTCTGGCATTCGGCAGCTGATTGTTTTTGATCAATCCCGCTTGTTCGGCGACACCGATCATGGTGCCGGTCGTGTCAAAAATCGTAACGAGAAGAAAAGAAAACACAACGGCGTACAGACCGTGGTGTACGACATCCCCGAGGGCACCGAACGGATTTGTGATCAAAAGCCCCTCCGGCAGGTGCGGGAAGGACATGAATCCTTTCGCGAAATGAATCTGTCCGGTCAAAAAGGCAATGATAGCGGTCAGCGCCATTCCGATGAACAGAGCCCCGTTTACATTCAGCACCATCAGTACAATACTGATGATAAGTCCGATTAGCGTTAAAATGACGGCGGGCGAATGAAGATCGCCGAGTGCGACCAGATTAGATTTATCAGCCGTGATGATTCCGGATTGGCGTAAGCCGATAAAAGCGATAAATAAGCCGATGCCGGTCGTAATTCCGTATTTTAAATTGTCCGGAATCGCTTCTATAAGTTGTTTTCTTAAAGGCGTTAACGATAAAATAATAAAGATGACTCCCGCGATAAAAACGGCGCTGAAAGCCGTCTGATACGTAATGCCGCTGCCTGTGCCGACAACGTGAAAGGCAAGATACGCGTTTAAGCCCATGCCGGGGGCAATGGCGATCGGAAAATTAGCAGCGAGAGCCATCCATAAAGTTCCGACAATGGAAGCGATAATCGTCGCGGTGAACACCTGGTCAAACGGAATTCCCGCATTGGAAAGGATCACCGGATTGACGACAATGATATACACCATTGTGAAAAAGGTGGTCAATCCCGCGGTAATTTCTCTTTTTATTGTCGTTTGATGCTTGTCGAGATGAAACATAAGTACCTCCAATGACGAACATTTTTTCAAAACATCATCTATATTATTCGTTTTATCGACATTTTGCAAGTCTTTATCAAGAAAGGGGATTTGTGATGAACTGGGAAGTTGAAGTCATCAGAAACAAAGAAGATCTGATCCGTGACACGCAGAAGTTTTTGCAGATCAACAGCGTAATGGACGAAACAACAGCCGGTCCCGGCCGGCCGTTTGGAGAAGGCGTCAATGCCAGCCTGACGTCACTGCTGGAATTCGGTGAAAAAGAAGGCTTCACCGTAAAGAATCTTGACGGCTATGCGGGCCATATTGAATGGGGAACGGGTGACGAAATCGTCGGCGTTTTGTGCCACGTCGATGTCGTTCCGCCCGGAGACGGCTGGACGAGCGATCCGTTTTCAGCCGATATCAGGGACGGCCGGATATATGCCAGAGGCGCCATTGATGATAAAGGGCCGACAATGGCGGCGTTTTATGCGCTGAAAATCGTCAAAGACATGCAGCTTCCTTTATCCAAACGCGTGAGAATCATCATCGGAACGGATGAAGAAAGTGATTGGAGATGCGTGGATCACTACTTCAAACACGAAAAAATGCCTGACATCGGCTTTGCTCCTGACGCGGATTTTCCGATCATTAACGCGGAAAAAGGAATTATAGATGCGTCACTGCGCATTGCAAAAAGCGCTTCTGATAAAGACGCAAAAAACGGGCTTCTGTCCTTCCGTTCAGGACTGCGCTTGAACATGGTGCCGGATGCGGCTGAAGCGGTTATTGAAGGGAACGGTCTTGATGCCGTGCACGCATATTTCAGCAAATGGCTTGAGCGGTCAAAAACACAAGGTGAAGCAGTTTCGGAAAATGGAAAACTGACGCTTCGGGTATACGGAAAATCATGCCATGCGATGGAACCGGATAATGGTGTCAATGCGGGCTTAAAGCTTGCTGAATGCCTTAACGGAACGGAGCTGGATGGAGCCGGAAAGCACTTTGTCAAAACCGTCAGTGACTATTTTTTAAATGATACACGAGGCAAAAAACTGAAAATTGATTGCAGGGATGACATCAGCGGAGAGCTTACATTGAATGTCGGCACCTTTACATACAGAAAGGGTGAGGAAGGAGAACTCGGCATCAACATCCGTTATCCCGTCACTTCAGACAGCAAAGTCATCCGTGATGCTTTTACGTCTGCTGAAGAATTCCGGCTTGAAGAATTTAAAGACAGCAAACCGCACCATGTTTCTGCCGATCATCCGCTCGTAAAGACGCTTCAAAAGGTTTACGAAGGACAGACGGGAAAGAAAGCGGATCTGATTTCAATCGGCGGAGGAACGTATGCGAGATCCCTTTCGGCGGGCGTCGCGTTCGGTCCGCTGTTCCCCGGCCGGCCTGACAGCGCGCATCAAAAGGATGAGTACATTGAAATCGATGACCTTCTTAGGTCAACCGCTTTATACGCCGAAGCCATTTATGAGCTTGCCAAGTGATAATAAAAAGGGACGCCGAAAGCGGCATCCCTTTTTATCATTCAAATGACCATAAATCCGTTGATAAATAACGTTCCCCCGTATCAGCCGTCATACAGATGACGATCTGTTCGGAAGGGAGGCGTTTTGCGGTTTCAATGGCGGCGAAGCAGGCGGCGCCTGAAGACGGGCCGACGAGTATACCTTCTTCCCGGGCCAGACGACGTGTTGTCGTATACGCATCTTCATCAGATATTTTCATGATTTCATCGTAAACGTCCTGATTCAGTATGCCGGGAATAAATCCGGGGCTTGTCCCGACAAGCTTATGAGCGCCGGGTTTTCCGCCAGACAGGACGGGGGAACCCGCCGGCTCGGCGACATGAACAATCATATCCGGGAAAAGCTCCTTCAGCGTTTCTCCGGTTCCGGTAATGGTTCCGCCCGTTCCCGCCGTTGCCACAAAAGCACCGAGCGGTCTGTTGAGCTGCTGAACGGCCTGATAGATTTCAATGGCGGTCGTTTTTCGGTGGGCATCTGGATTTGCGCCGTTATCGAATTGCATCGGGATAAAACTTCCCGGAATCTGTTCGGCGAGTTCTTTCGCTTTTTTGATGCTGCCGGGCATTCTTTCCGCCCCCGGTGTTAACACAACCTCCGCGCCGTACGCTTTCAGGAGGTTGATGCGTTCTTTCGTCATCGTGTCAGGCATGACGAGGATTGCCTTGTAGCCGCGCGCCGCCGCGTTCATCGCCAGGCCGATGCCTGTGTTGCCGCTTGTCGGTTCGATGATGACAGAGCCGGGTTTTAAATGCCCGCTGTTTTCCGCTTCAATGATCATATTGTAAGCCGCTCTGTCTTTGACACTGCCGCTCGGGTTAAACGATTCTAATTTTAAATAGACCTGTGCTGCATGTTCTGGCTGAAGGCGATTGAGCTTTACGATCGGTGTGCCGCCGATCAGCTCCGCCGTGCTGTTTACGATTTTCAAGGCCGGCTCATTCCTTTCTGTATAAAACGTTCGGTACATAATATCCTATCATAATGAGCGGAGGGTTCTCCTCTCCGCTTATCCGTTTTATAATAACACCATAACCAAAGAGGGGGAGATCCTCGTATGAGAGCTTCATTGCCGCATTATTTTATCGGCATTCCGATTCCGGCTGACATTGCTGAACCGATTTGGGAAGCAGCCAAAAAGGAGCCGGCGTTATCATTCAAAAAATGGGTGCACCCGCATGACTATCATATTACACTCATTTTTCTCGGAGCCGCGGATGAAGAACGGCTTGCGAAATTATCGTCTCTTCTCGCAGATGCTGCGTCGGCAGCACAGCCGTTTACCGTACAGTTTCAGCATCTGGATATTTTCGGCGACCGCAGACAGCCGAGAGTGCTTCACCTTGAGCCCGAACGGAATGAACTGCTCTTTGATTTGCGGGAAAAAACAAAACAGGCTGTTTTGAAAGCCGGTTTTCAAGTGGAAAAACGGCCTTATCACCCTCATATGACGATGGCGCGGAAGTGGGCGGGAGACCGGCCGTTTCCTGACGATGTGCCGTTTGAAAGCGGCAGGGTGCAAAGTGCCGTCAGCCGGTTTTCCCTGTTTCAGACCCATCTTGACCGGTCGCCTAAATACGAAGAAATCGCACAGTTTCTATTGACATAAACAAATATTCGGAGTGGAGAAATCACATGGCACAGATCATCAAAATTCACGACTGTATATCCAGATATGAACTTGATCCATATCATTATATGAACCAGTTTATCCGGCTGAAGAAAGAACGCTGGGAGGCGCTTCTTGAAGCGTTTGACCGGATGACGGAAGAAAAAGAAACGGAAACGGCTGCAGGCGGGGAAACCGATCAAGCGCCGGCCAGGAAAAAATTTTCTTTAAAAAAGAGAAAAGAAGAAAATACGGCCGATATAAATGAAAAGAGGCACCAATGGTTTGATGAGCCGGAGGGAGAAGAGGCGCTGTTCGGGAATCTTCCGTCTCAAAAATCTGAGCTCGCGCCTTTTTTCAAAGATCAGCTGTATGACTTTCAATTAAAATGGGCGAGCTCTACGCTTTCTCAAAAGTCTGAGCTTTCGCAGGCGGTCAAAAGGGACAGGATGTTAAAAATGCTGGCTCAAAAGCTGCCCGATTCCTATTTTGTGATGTATCATCCGGTTCTCCAAATTCAGCAGGCGTCCGTCGAACTGAGCATGATCATCATCTCGCCGCTGGAGATTTTCTGCGCCGCTTTTATGGAAGCGGAAGAGGACAGCGTATATATCGGATCAAAACACCGTTTTTGGGAAGAAAGGGGCTCCGGCAGCACGCGCCAAGTATTGAATCCGTCTCTCAGCCTGCACCGGACGGGCTCGGTCGTTTCGCAAATCGTAAAAGAAAAGCAGGCCGACATTCCCGTGCGGAAGCTTTTGCTCAGCAGAACGTCTTATATTGATTATCCGGAGCCGCCGTACGGGCTGGAAATAGCTGATAAACGGACTGCCGCAGAGTGGGTGGAAAAGCAGCAGAAAAATACGGCGCCGATCAAGCACCACCAGCTGAAGGCGGCGAAGGCTCTTTTGTCTTACGGCTTGAGCGATTCAAGCCGGAGACAGGAATGGCTAGATTAAAACGGACGTTTGCCGGCTGTCTCTTCATCTATGAAGCAGGTGAAAACAAACGATGAGTCAATGGTTTTTTATTATTAATCCGGTCTCAGGAGGCGGGCGGGGCCGGCGTGTCTGGAAATCAGTTCAAAAAGAGCTGACCAGGCGCGGGGTCAGCCACCGCTCTTTTTTGACCGGGCATCCCGGACATGCGGAAGTGCTGGCGAGACAGATTTCAATGATGCAGGATCATAAGCTTAAGCGGCTGTTCGTCATCGGCGGTGACGGGACGATGCATGAAGTCATTAACGGACTGAAAGGAACGGATCAGATTGAGCTGACCTTTGTGCCTGCCGGTTCGTACAATGACTTTTCCAAAGGGCTCGGTATTAAGAAGTCGGCGCTCCTCCAAGAAATCAAAAGTCTGCACCGCCCGCTCACACGGAAATTTTTTGCGGGAAACATCAACTTTTTTCATGACAAAGCGCAATCACTTTATTTTATTAACCACCTGTCTGTCGGCTTCGATGCCTCAGTTTTGAAGGCAGCCGCGAATTTTCCGTTTTCGCGCGTTCTTCGGTTTTTGCGTCTCGGCTTTGTGATTTACCCGCTCGCGCATTTACATACGGCCTCGGGGTTTCAGCCGTTCAGATTTGTTTGTAAGGCAGACGGCCAGAGGCATGAATTCCGCAATGTCTGGTTTGTCATTGCGGCTAATCACCCTTATTACGGAGGCGGCATGAAAGCGGCGCCTTCAGCAAATCCCCGTCAAAACCATTTTGATATTGTCATCGCAGAAAACCTGTCCTTTTTCTCGCTGTATCGTTTTTTATGGGCGATGAGCTTCGGCCGGCATATCAAAATGGACGGAGTGACGATGATAAAGGGGAAGGAATTCGTTTTTGAAACAGATGGGAAAATTCCGTTTCACGCTGACGGCGAGCTGATCGGAACGACGCCGTTTCGGCTTATGCCGGGCGGTGCGCCGTTGAAAATAAGAACATAATAAACAAATGAAACCCGTCAAATGTTTCACGGCAAAGAGAGGTTCGCGGCATAAATCTTCAGAATTCACAGGTGTTCTTGCTAGTTTTGCTTGACGAAGTTTGTGCTGTAGCGCTAAAATTTATAGGACGGCTATTGATTAGCATATGAGACTCTCAATAGCTGTCTTTTTTATTCTCATGAAATTGTTTATGACAGGCCGCTCCGCCAATAGAGAAAGGCTGGAGGCCTATTCTAAAATATTTTAAGAAATGATGGGTTGAACATTGATATGAACTGGTTGGGACAATTACTAGGTAGCGATTGGGAGATCTTCCCCGCCGGAGGAGCTACAGGAGATGCATATTATGCGAAACATAACGGCCAACAGCTTTTTTTAAAACGTAATAGCTCGCCCTTTTTAGCCGTGTTATCCGCCGAAGGCATTGTTCCGAAGCTGGTTTGGACGAAACGGATGGAAAACGGAGACGTTATTACGGCTCAGCATTGGATGGCGGGCAGGGAGCTGAAGGCAAAGGATATGAGCGGACGCCCGGTGGCTGAGCTGCTCCGCAAAATCCACACATCAAAAGCTTTGCTCGACATGCTGAAAAGATTGGGAAAAGAACCGCTTGATCCGGGCGCCCTTTTGTCGCAGCTGAAGCAGGCCGTCTTTGCCGTGCGGCAATTTTCGCCGCTTATTCAGGAAGGCCTTGCTTATTTGGAAGCTCATGTGGATCAGGTGCAATTCGGTGAAAAAGTCGTTTGCCATTGTGATGTGAATCATAATAACTGGCTTCTGTCTGAAGACAACCAGCTGTATTTAATAGATTGGGACGGCGCCATGATAGCCGATCCGGCCATGGATCTCGGCCCTTTATTGTATCATTACGTCGAAGAGCCAGCGTGGGACAGCTGGCTTGGGATGTACGGCATGAAGCTCACGGAAGGGCTTCGGCTGCGGATGGCGTGGTACATGTTATCGGAGACCATCACCTTCATCGCCTGGCACAAATCAAAAGGAAACGACAAAGCGTATCATGATGCCATGGAAGAGCTTCATGCCCTGATGAAGCGGATTGTCAAGTAGTCAGGAGTACGAATCCATCTGCTCCACCCATTGGGACAAATGGTTTTGGTGCTCCTGAATATGCGTGTCGATGGAATCGGCCGTGATGCCGGACTGGCTGTAGCGGTAGACATCCTCGAGCACGTTTTTTATATTTGAATCAAGCCCGGTGTTGGCCATCAGTGATTTGATGACGCGCTCCAGCTGTTCATACTCGGCAACCGTGCCGCAGCAATCCAATTGATGGTCGGCCAGTATGTCCTTTAATAACCGGACCTGATGTTCGCTTGTTAAGCCCATGATTCATATACACATCCTTTCTGTGTCATACATTGTGCAAAGAGGTGCGGTTTTATGCATCACATGAGTGTTCCGGACCGGGGAGCCTCTTTTTTTATGCAGCCGGCGCCTTTAAAAGGCGCTTGCGGCTCTTTATGTTTCATGGTATGTTGTTACTCGAAATTATAGATAGAGGTGTCAATCATATGAGAATGCGCCATAAACCTTGGGCGAATGATTTTCTGGCAGAAAACGCTGACATCGCCATCAGTGATCCGGCCCAGTATAAAGGGCGGTGGAACACGGTCTTTGGCAATGACAACCCGATCCATATTGAAGTCGGTACGGGAAAAGGGCAGTTCATTTCAGGAATGGCCAAGCAGAATCCGGATATCAACTATATCGGGATTGAGCTGTTTAAAAGCGTCATCGTCACTGCCGTCCAAAAAGTAAAGGACAGCGGGGCTCACAATGTCCGTTTGTTAAATATAGACGCGGAAACACTGAATGACGTATTTGAACGGGGAGAAATCAAGCGCGTATATCTAAACTTTTCTGACCCGTGGCCGAAAAACCGCCACGAAAAGCGCCGTTTAACATTTAAAACGTTCTTGAAAAAATACGAAGAAGTGATGGGCGAAACAGGTGAGATTCATTTTAAAACCGATAACCGCGGGTTATTCGAATACTCTCTGAAAAGCTTTTCCGAATACGGCCTGCTTCTGACGGAAGTCAGCCTTGATCTGCACAACAGCGATCCGAAGGGCAATATTATGACAGAATACGAAGAAAAATTCTCCGCGCTCGGTCAGCCGATTTACCGGGCCGAAGTTGAATGGAGAACAAAAGACAGACTCTGATGGGGACTGACCCCTGTTTTTGAGACAGGGATCAAAACACCTTCATACAGCCAATTGCCGATATTGTATCGGCGATTGGCTGTTTAGTTTCGTTTGAATACGAATATTGTTATAATAATGAATGTATTCTATGGCAGTGCGTTCTACGATGGTCGTCGTAGTTCGATCAATGCTGTTAAGATAGAACGTTTCAGACTTTAGTGAGGAATGAAACGATTCGATGGAGGCATTATCAGCGGGCGTCCCTTTGCGGGACATGCTCATGGTAATGCCTTTTGTTTTAACAGCTTTCTGATACTCATAAGATGTATAAACAGAACCTTGGTCACTATGTAACACGCAGTTCTCTGGCAGTGCGGGCAGCTGATCAAGTGTGTGTAAGACAAAGTCTGTGTCCTGTCTATCGCCAATTGTAAAAGCAATCACTTCTCCATTGTATAAATCCAATATACTGGAAAGATACAATTGTTTCTGCCCATAAGGCAAATATGTGATATCCGTTACTAGCTTTTCCAGAGGGCGTTCAGACTGAAAGTTTCGATCCAATATATTCTCGGCCACGGCATATGGCTGCCCATCTTTCTTGCGCTTTTTCACCTTAACCCGGCATTGCCACTGATTCTTCTGCATAATGCGCTGAACCGTTTTATGATTCACACGCATTCCCTTTTTTAATATGGCTGTGATTTTCCGATAGCCATATCGAAACTTGTGTTCTCGGCACAACGTGCCGATTTGTTTTTCTAAATGGTATTTAGGGTTATCTTTCATCAGATTCTTCTTCCAACGATAATAAGATGCTCGTGAGATACCTAAATGAATACAGATATCCTGTATGGTCATTGTGCCGCGCAATGCTTCTACAAGCTCGACTGGCGTTTCGCTATCAGCTTCCTTTCCAATTCGTTGCACTTTTTTAAAACTTCATTCTGTTGTCTCAGATAACGATTTTCTGCCTGCAGTTTCTCTAATTCGGAAGAATACTCCGGGCCTTTTCCGTAAGTGTATTGCTTTCCGACAGGCTGTTCGAATCGATGTGTATCCCCAGTCTTATGCCATCTAACCCATGTCTGAACCTGTGTCTTATTCTTAATATTCAATTCCTGCATGATCTCTTTCATAGGCACGCCTGCCAATCTCATTTCTACAGCCTTCTGTTTCACTTCAACCGGATAACTCACTCTTGTCCCCATAGAAAAAACACCTCCAAGTCTAATTTCGGCTAACAATCATCCGTTTTCAAACTTGAAGGTGTTTTTTGTTTGTCTCATCTTATGGGGTCAGTCCCGATGCGGGAGTCTGTTTTTTTATGCCGCCATTTGCTACCATTACATCAGGAGGGATCAAGATGGAGACATTGAATATTGGGAATATTTCATTAACATGGCTGGACGGCGGTGTAACGCATATGGACGGCGGAGCGATGTTCGGCGTTGTTCCGAAACCTTTATGGTCGAGAAAATACCCCGTAAATGACAAAAACCAGATTGAATTAAGAACAGACCCGATTCTGATCAGAAAAAACGGCCTGAATATATTGGTTGACGCGGGTATCGGCCGAGGGAAGTTCTCTGATAAACAAAAAAGGAATTACGGCGTAACACAGGAATCCAATCTGAAACAATCTCTTCGTGACCTCGGGCTTTCTTGTGAGGACATTCATATTGCCGCGATGACCCATCTTCATTTTGACCATGCATGCGGCCTGACGGAGTACAGCGGAGAGGAGCTTGTCTCTGTTTTCCCGAATGCCCGCATTATCACTTCTGCAACAGAGTGGCGCGAAATGAGAAACCCTAATATCAGATCGAAAAATACATATTGGAGAGAAAATTGGGAGGCGGTACAAGATCAGGTCGAAACCTTTGAAAACGAGTATCAGCTGACAGAAGGCATTACGATGCACCACACCGGCGGCCACAGCGACGGCCACAGCGTCATCGTCTTAGAAGACGGTGGGGAGGCGGCTGTGCATTTTGCCGACCTGATGCCGACGAATGCGCACAAAAATCCGTTATGGGTGCTGGCCTATGATGATTATCCGATGACCTCTATTCCAGAAAAGCAGAAATGGCAGACGTTCGCGGCAGAAAAAGACGCCTGGCTGATTTTCTATCACGACGCGATTTACAGAGCGGTAAAATGGGGAGAAGACGGCGAAGTGGCTGCATCTGTCAAACGGGAGAAAAAATAAGCGGATCGATGATTTGCCTGTATGAATTTCGGGAATAAAAGCAAACCTAAGACAAATTGCTTTGAAAGGAAGAGACAGGTGAATCAATTTCAAGTGACGAAAGATGGAGAAATCAAAACAACTCTGCGCGGATTAGAAGTGCTTTCTACGCCTTTTTTAAATAAAGGGGTGGCCTTTACACAGGAGGAAAGAAAGGAACTCGGGCTCGAGGGCTTTCTGCCGCCGAAAGTATTGACAATCGAAGAGCAGGCGAGGCGGGCCTATGAACAATTCAGTTCGCAGCCTGATGAGCTGAGCAAAAATGTCTACTTGACCGCTCTCCATGACCGGAATGAAACGTTATTTTACAGGCTGTTAAATGATCATTTAGGCGAAATGCTGCCGATCGTATATACGCCGACCGTCGGCACCGCGATCCAGCGTTACAGCCATGAGTACAGAAAACCCCGCGGTCTGTATTTGTCAATAGATGATCCTGAAGGAATGCGCGCCGCATTTCAGCAGTTCGGAAAAAATGAAAACATAGACTTAATCGTTGCCACAGATGCCGAGGGCATTCTGGGAATCGGTGACTGGGGCGTCGGCGGCATCGCCATTTCTGTCGGAAAACTCGCGGTATATACGGCGGCGGCCGGAATTGATCCGTCACGAGTGCTTGCGGTCGTATTGGACGCGGGGACAAATCAGGAAAGCCTCTTAAATGACCCGCTGTATGTCGGAAACCAGCATTCAAGAGTGCGCGGCGAGAAATATGACCGCTTTATTGATGAGTATGTCTCGCTTGCCCGGGAAACATTCCCGAATGCGCTGCTTCATTGGGAGGATTTCGGTACGGCTAACGCCCGCGGCATATTAAAACGGTATAAAGATAAAGTCTGTACGTTTAACGATGACATTCAAGGAACGGGCGCGGTATCGCTTGCAGCTGTTTTAGCGTGTGCAAAAGCATCAAAAGTGCCTTTAAAAGAGCATAAAGTCGTCGTCTTCGGCGCGGGAACGGCCGGTATTGGAATTGCTGAGCAGCTGCGCGAAGCCATGGTGCATGACGGATTAAGCGAAGAAGAATCCTACAGCCATTTTTGGTGTATCGACAGAAACGGATTGTTAACGGATGATATGAAGGACTTGCGTGATTTTCAGGTTCCGTACGCGCGCCCTGCTGATGAAGTGAAAGAGTACGGCCGCAGCGGTGAAGGCGGATCAATTGATCTGGCGGAGACGGTGCGTCAGGCCAAGCCGACGATTCTGATCGGCACATCCACCGTATCAGGCGCATTTACGGAAGAAATCGTCAAAGAAATGGCCTCGCATGTCAAACGGCCCGCTATTTTGCCGATGTCAAACCCGACGACATTATCAGAAGCAAAACCTGAAGATTTGATTAAATGGACGGAAGGCCGCGCGCTTGTCACTACGGGTAGTCCGTTTCCGCCTGTTGCGTATAACGGCGTTACCTACCATATCGGACAGGCGAACAACGCGCTCGTATTCCCGGGACTCGGACTCGGCACGATTGTGACAAAAGCAAGGCTCATTACGGACAATATGTTCGTTGCCTGCGCGAATGCCATCGCCGGTATGGTGGACGTCGGCAAGCCGGGGGCGCCGATGCTTCCGAAAGTGGAGGATCTCAGGACGGTATCGGCAACTGTGGCGGTAGCTGTAGCTAAAGCTGCGATTCAGGACGGTGTAGCGGAAACGGAACCCGAGGATCTGATCCAAGCGGTGCAGGACGCGATGTGGCACCCCGTATATAAACGAATTCGGCCGATGTAACCGAATAAAGCCCAAAACGCTGATGGTTTTGGGCTTTATTTTTTGCTTGTCCGAATTATGAGGCGACAGAATCAATGACATCGACAATCTGGCCTGTTTTTGCATTGACCATAACTTCATATTGCTCCAGTTCGCCGAATGCCGAACGTGTCACGCCGGTCTTGTATATCTGGATGGTTTCTCCGTTTACCTGGTAGGGCTCGGGCTCTGTGTAAATCCATGATCCGTCTATCGGCCCGCGCTGTTTAAAAGCCGCTTTCACGATACGGAGCGCTTTTTCTGAAGAGATATAAGGTTTCATCGCATACTTTTTCACTGCGATGGCAGCGCATAATCCGACTCCTGCACCTAAGAGAAAATGACGTAATTTCAATATGAAGCACCTCCAATTATGTCGTAGTTTTTATTATACAGAAGATGCCAGACGGTGTTAAGTAAAGCGGCGGTTTTACAGCCCATTCAATCTGAGCGCTTGGAAAACGGTTGTTTTTCTAATAAAATAAAAGCATTACATAGAAATGAGGGGAAAATATGAATGAGGAAACGAAAACGCTTTTCCGGACGCTGACGCAGCTTCCCGGCGCACCGGGAAATGAACATCAGGTCCGCTCCTTTATGAAACGGGAGCTTGCGAAATATGCGGATGACATCGTGCAGGACAGACTCGGAAGTGTTTTCGGAGTAAGGCGCGGCGCTGAAGATGCGCCGACCGTTATGGTAGCCGGCCATATGGATGAAGTCGGATTTATGGTAACGCAGATTACGGATAACGGCATGCTGAGATTTCAGACGCTCGGCGGCTGGTGGAGTCAGGTGCTGCTTGCCCAGCGCGTCGAGGTGCAGACGGATAACGGACCGGTCATCGGCGTCATCTCAAGCATCCCGCCCCACATTTTAACGGATGCCCAGCGCGCAAAGCCGATGGAGATCAAAAATATGATGATTGATATCGGTGCCGATGACAGAGAGGACGCGGTCAAAATGGGGATCAGACCGGGACAGCAGGTCGTGCCGGTCTGCCCGTTCACCCCGATGGCCAACGAGAAGAAAATATTGTCCAAAGCGTGGGATAACCGCTACGGCTGCGGGTTAAGCATTGAATTATTAAAAGAGCTGCACGGAAAAGACCTGCCGAACAATCTGTACGCCGGGGCCACCGTACAGGAGGAAGTCGGCTTGAGAGGGGCGCAGACAGCGGCCAATATGATTCAGCCTGATCTCTTCTTCGCGCTTGATGCCAGCCCGGCAAATGATATGAGCGGCGATAAGGAGCTGTTCGGCCGTCTCGGCGAGGGGGTGCTGCTCCGCATTCTCGACAGAACGACGGTCATGCACCGCGGGATGAGAGAGTTCGTCCTTGATATGGCGGAAACGCACAATATCCCTTATCAATATTTCGCTTCAGGCGGGGGAACGGATGCCGGACGGGTCCACATATCAAACAGCGGGGTTCCGTCTGCCGTCATCGGCATTTGTTCAAGATACATTCATACAAATGCCGCTATCATCCATGTCGATGATTATGCCGCGGCGAAAGAAATGCTCATTAAGCTGGTCATGGCGAGTGACAAACAGACGGTCGAAACGATCAGAGAAAATGTGTAAAAAAAGCAGTTAATAAGGACTCTTGAATACTTATTGACTGCTTTGTCTAAATTCTGTTTTAAGTGGAATTATGTAGACAATTATTTGTTTTGAATATAAAAGTAAAGCATATTTAAAATAGAAATATGTAACACATATTGCTTCTCAGATTATTATCAAAAATAAACAATCTCGAACCTTTATTGCACTGATAAACATAGTGTCACAAGAAGTGCTGAACAGGTTGTGTATTGGGTATCATGATGAACATCTAAATCAATTATTTTTGAGATGGACTACCTAAAACTTTTCAGAGAGAATAAATGAAATACCTTACTTACATGAATGGCTGGTGAATTGAACGTAAAGAGGTTCGATTCACCAGCTTTTTTATATAAAAAAGTTAAAACATATAAAATTCCCGCTATTTGGGGTAGCGTCAGGAAAATGCGGATTTACAACGTTAAGGAAACCAAAATATAAAAAGTCTAATTTCTCGGTGTTATAAGTGAAAAATTAGGCTTTAGTTACTTCATTAAAGCGCCTGATTGTTGAAGACTAAAGTTTATATTCACCAAGAAAATTGATGTGCTCTTATCCTAACAAATTTTATTTAGGACTTACATGTATGCCTTCACTCTCTCGCCAATCTGCGTAAAGTATACGCTTTACATTATCATATCCATTGGTAGTTAATTGGTTATCTAACCACTGTTGATCAAATCCGAGTTCATGTAAATTATCCCATAAAATTTCCCCATCTATAATTAACGATGTTGGGAGGTCTACTGGACTTTCTGGAAGATTGAGATCTGGTTTTTGATACTTGGATTTTAATAATAAACTTATTTGCCCATTAGCTTCCAATATACCGTATTTGACTTCGCGAACTGAAAAGACATTATTTTGACGGAGTATACTCAATACTTGATTTACATCCAATTTGTTCTTTGTAAGTAACTTTCTGTCCATAACACCATCTCGAATGATGATGTTAGGATTGCCTAATAAGAGAGAACGTGTCGATTTATTTTTTAGAGTCATAAACTCTATTCCCAACATAAGAAACGTCCACAATCCGATGGCATATAAAAAATGAAAAATCCCTACCTTATCTTCATAAATGTTATTTCCTAAAAAATCTCCAAGTACTAACACAAAAACTAAGTGAAACGGGGTTTAACTGATAGATGGATTCTGCCTGTTATGATAATGATAAAAAATAAAGTTGCAAAACCTACTATGACTTTGATTGTCAGTAAACCCAAAAAAACTTCACCCAAAATTTATTCCTCCATTTTATATTTCACTCGATTTCAAAAATCCTCATGTTTTAAAATATTTATATTACAACATGTAAGCTAATTAAAATCAGAAAGATAAATAATACCGGTTTTTTCAACTTATAATAATGGAGAAAGCACGCGAGCACCCTGTTCAACAATGCGCTCGGTCAGGGATCGTTGCACCAAGTCTTCAATTCTTAATGGTACAGAATCAGTAAGATCCCTCTCGAACTGCTCTGTGAGTTCCCTTGCCACATCAGCACTGTACACGACTTGACACACCTCATAATTCAGGCGAAAACTTCTCATATCATAGTTTGCTGAGCCTACGGCAGCAATCTCCTCATCGATGGTCAACACCTTCGCATGTATCATTCCTTTGTCGTACTGGTAGATTTGAACTCCAGCTTCTATAAGTTCTCCGTAATAAGTACGGCTTGCAAGACCCACGATTTTTTGATTATTGTGGCGAGGAACCAGCAATCTTACACGGACACCACGAGTTACTGCTGTCTTTAATGCCATGATAATATCCGTTTCTGGTACAAAATAGGGTGTTGTTAAATCAATAGTCTTGGTCGCCTGTGTTATACATATAAAGTAAGCTTGCCGAATGACTGGGGTAGGAATTCCAGGGTTTCCTTCCAACGTATGGATATACGCTTTATGCAATGTCCTAGTTTTTCCGGATATGTCCATTTCTTTATCATCAAGGGTGCTCAACTCTGATCCCAATTCGGCTGACCATTTGGAATGATCTGCTCTGCCGATTGAATTGATTTTCGTTACCTCTGATTTTGTTTTCAAATTTGTTTTTGATTTTATCCTTTCCGGCACAGCGATTTCCCAATGAACATCAAAAACAGTCTGCAAGTCGCCTGTTGCTTCCCCTATAATTTGCAAATGAGTGTCCCTCCAAAATCCTACGTCTGGCTTTAATCCTGTATATTCATACCCAACGTTCATACCGCCAGTAAAGGATTCCTTTCTGTCAATCGTCACAATCTTACAATGATCCCGATAATTCCAATTGGACAAAATCCAGGGAAATCGCAGAGGAAATATTGTCCTGCATTCTATCCCTGCTTCAACCATCTGCCGGATTTTTTCACGCGGGAATTTATAACTCCCCAAGCTATCTCTCATAAAACGAACCTGCACTCCATTTAATGCTTTTTCGATTAGCAGTTCTGTGATTCGATTACCAATTTGGTCGTTCCGATAGATGAAATATTCCAGATCAATGGTTTCTTGGGCTTTTTGCAGGGATACAAGGAGTTGATCATATTTTGCTATCCCATTGTTAAACACTTGGACTTGGCCCATTCGAAGCCCATTCACAGTGAAATGCCGTAAAGCATTGGCAATTACCGATGCTGAAGCACCGAATGTCTCAGGTAATTTGTTAGATTCATTTTTAGAACAGGTCAATCTTTTTCGATGAATAAACTTAGGGTTTGATATGCTAAGATATAGCCAGAAACCAATGACAGGTAAAAAAAGGACGATTATTATCCAATTCAAAGCCTTGGCAGGCCGACGAACTTCCCAAATTGCTATGAATAAGATAAAGAACGTATTTAACAGGTATAGATAAAAAATCCACTCCAACTGGAATCCCTCCTTCTGTTACTCTTAACATGTCCAAACTATGTAACCAGTATACGTATGGAATATGAAGGGATTGTCTGTTATATATTATGGACTACCTTTATAAGAACTTGTATAAGATATTAAGAACGAAAAAAAGAGAATTAAGGTTGGGAAAGTTCTGACATCAAGAAAGGCGTAATGATCTGGGCACTGTCCTAACTAGAGACTTAGTGATTTTGAAAATTACCATCTGGCAAATTCCTAAATATAGGTATAATTTTTTATAAATTTGGAAAATGAAAGTGGTAAATGCAATAAGAAGTAAATAAGAGAAAACATTAATTTATATTGGGAGGGAAATCGTCTTAAAATTAGTCGTTAACATCTTTTTTGTTAATGGTTAATGAATGATCGGTATCTCTAACAGCAGCATAAAAAAAATCTTTGATTTGAAGATATCCCTTTGCCTTTAGTTCTTCCTTTAACCACTTTTCATTTTTGTTGATAAATTTTAATTTACGCTTTTGCACTTTCCCTTCAATGACAACGGCTATGGGTAATCCGCGGTATTCCACTTTCATATGTAAATCTTTTGGAGTAATAGGAACTAATTCTTTTCTTGGAAAAATGCTAATTTCACCTGTTGCTTCCAAAATCGCATATTCATTATCGTGAATATCCGGATATCCTGTTGTTCTTAAATTAGACAACAGCTCAGGTAAAGGATATCTACTTTCCTTTAACTTTCGATTAAGATAAAAAAAGAATCGCTCCAAAATCATGAGGGGTAAGTTGGGCTAGAGCTGATTTCCCTAAAATATTTACTGCTACAATAAACACAATATAGATAAAAATAACTTTAACTAAAAAAATAGACACTTCTAACACCTCGTAAAAAAATTCACCTTAGTCCGAAATTGGACTAAGGTTTTTAAACTTATTTCAATTAAAAATGGTATCTTTTTTTCGTCATGTATGAATCTAAGCTAAATCCTTATCCTTTTAAAATAGGGGTCACTTTATCAATGGCTTCTTGTAATTTTTCACTGTTTAACCTATACATTTGTTTGGCGTCTTTTGATTCCGTTCCAAGAGCAAATAGTTCTAAGTCTGCTTGACATTTTTTCAAGGTTGAAAGAATTAAGGGTCTTTCTTGTGGGGGTGCGACTTGTAATTTATCGTCAAACAGATCAATCGTTAACTCTCCGTAAGAATTAACCTGTCCCAGAAATACATTTTCAATCGTTACCCCTAGTTTTTCTAATTCAGTTTGTAGCCAAGCCCGACTTCGTCCAATCGTGGCTAGTGGTTCATCCATTATTGTACCATCCATAATAATGGTCTGAGGCTCCTTGATTGAAGCAACCTTCAAGTTTATATCCTTTGCTGTTAAAGGTTGATTTTCTTTCTTTAGCATCACAGATAAATCACCTGTTGCCTCTAAAACAGCAAATTCTACATCAGAGACTTGAAAGACATCCTTCCTGCGAAGGAGATCTAACAGTTCATCTGTCGTATATCTTTCCTTTTTTAAATTATCTTCCATAATCTTCCCATCTTTGATAAATACAGTTGCTTTTCCTTCTACAAAATTTCGAAAACGTTTACTTTTTAATGAAATTAAACCAGCGAAAAAGGGAATAGCCGCAAAAATGACAATTCCAATAATTCCGTGAAAAATGTTCCGTTCAAGTCCTATAGCCACTTCTGCACCAATATTCCCAATAGAAATACCGGTGACATATTCAAAGAAAGTTAGTTCGGAAATTTGCTTTTTCCCTAACCCTTTTGTAATGAAAAATAAAACAGCAATAAATAATACTGAGCGTACAGCTATATCTAACCATTCAGGCACTGCTTACACCTCCTGTAAATATAGTTTTTCTAGAAACCTTTGTACTGAAGTTCCTCTCCTTCTAGTTCTCCTACTCTTTTTTTTAAATCTTTTGTTACTTCGTGTACTACCATCATAGCCTCATGCAAAGTTCGCTTCGATTCATCATCAAGAGTCCGTAATGCTAAACTTGAGAGACTTGCTTCTACCCCTTTTAGACTGGCAAAACACTGTTTAACATCTGATCCTACTGTCATCCTAATTCTCCTTATCCTTTTGGCTTAAAAATTAAAGCTCCTATCATGCCGAAAACAATGGAAGCTGTAATACCAGAACTAGTTACTTCAAACATTCCTGTCAGTACACCAACTAACCCATGTTTTTCTGCTTCCTGCATCGCACCATGAACAAGAGAATTCCCAAAATTTGTAATCGGAACGGTAGCCCCTGCCCCAGCAAAATCAATCAAAGGCTCGTATAGTCCAAATCCATCTAAAAGCGCCCCAATCACTACAAGAGCACTTAAGGTATGACCTGGTGTCAATTTAAATACATCAAACATAATTTGCCCAATGATACAAATTAAACCGCCTACGACAAAAGCCCAAAAATAGATCATGTTAATTGTTCACCTCCGTATTCAATTGACACTGCATGGGCGATACAAGGAATTGTTTCATTTTGCTGAAAGGACAACGGTGAAAGCAAAGCACCTGTAGCCACAACTAACATGCGTTTAAATTCACCATTTTTCATGCGGTTTAATAAATGCCCATAAACTACCGTTGCTGAACAGCCTGCACCGCTTGCCCCTGCAAGAACGGGTTGTCCTTCCCGATAAATCATAAGGCCACAATCTTGGTATTGTTCTTCACTAATAGGAGTTCCATGCTTTTTAAATAGATCCATGGACACTTCCTGTCCGATTTGGCCAAGGTCACCGGTTACAATTAAATCGTAATAAGATGGCTCAACATTTCGTTCCTTTAAATGGGCTTCAATGGTATCAACCGCAGCTGGCGCCATAGCTCCTCCCATGTTAAATGGATCTGTCAATCCCATATCGATTACACGACCAATTGTGGCAGATGTGACATGAGGTCCTTCCCCAGAATCACTTAATAGGGCTGCACCTGCACCAGTAACCGTCCATTGTGCCGTAGGTGGCTTTTGTCCACCATACTCAGTTGGATACCGAAATTGTTTTTCAACAGCTGTATCATGACTGGAAGCTCCTGTTAACAAATATTTCGCTCCTTTTGTATTTACAATATAAGCACCTAGAGCCAGTCCTTCCATCGAGGTAGAGCAAGCACCGAATAAGCCAAAATAAGGCGCTCCAATCGTTCTGCTAGCGAAACTAGTCGGGGTAATCTGGTTGATTAGGTCTCCTGCGAGGATGAACTGAACCTGTTCCTTTTGGATTCCCCCTTTTTCCATGGCTTTTTGGCAAGCCTCTTCAAAAAGGATTTTATGTGCTTTCTCATAGGAATCCTGCCCAAGCCATAAATCAGCATGAAGAGTATCGAAATCATCTGGGATAGCACCATTGGCTTCAAATGGTCCACCAACGGTTCCAGTGGAGATAATGACAGGCTTTTGTTCGAAGATCCATGTACGATGACCTGCAAGCATTATAAACCACCCCATCTGATTAAAATTGTTTTAATTAAGGCAATGACAAAAGCAGAAAATACACCGAATAAAATAACCGATCCCGCCAATTTAAATATATTGCCGCCTACGCCCAGCACAAATCCTTCGGTTCGATGCTCAATGGCAGGCGATATAACCGCATTGCCAAAACCTGTTACAGGTACAGCTGTTCCAGCCCCACCAAATTGGGCCATTCGATCATATACGCCAAAACCAGTAAGAAGCATTGTAATAAAAATTAACGTACCCACCGTCGGATTTCCGGCCGTTTGCTCAGTAAAATCGAAATAATAAATGTAAAAGTCTGAAATAAGCTGACCAATCAAACAAATAAGTCCACCGGTTAAAAAGGCCTTAATACAATTTTTAACAACCGGTCTTTTGATCTCTCGTTGTTTTTGCAATTTTTGATATTCCTGTTGCACAGGAGTAAGTTGTTTCTTTTGATTGTTAGACATAACTCGATCCTTCCTCTTTAGGTTTGTTCCTTCATAAGACTTTTCAGTTTGTTCAAATCATTTTTTAAGTTCTTCTTATTCATATCGTTTTTTTTCAGTCTTTGCTCGACCTTTTCAAGTTCCCAGAATATTTTTTTATCAGTCGAAACAAAAACTTTATAGTCGGGATATTTTTTTTCTAAGTCGGATTTTACTGACTTCTCGATACTCTTTAATCGAAATCGATCAAAATTCTCAACTTTAATCGCTGCCATAAGCTCTTTATCAGTATTCACAGCTTTTACGTCTGTAATATCTTCCTTGGCAATTATCTTTTCTTTCGCATGATTGGCAACGGATTGATCAATTGGCTTACTTGTATGTACTTGTGAAATACCAAAAGTACTATTACCTTGAATAAATTCATTTTGATTACCATTACATCCTGATGCGAAACCAATGACCATTATAATAAAAAGTAGGTTTTTCAATGTGGTTATTTTATCTTTCAAAAAAATCACCTCCATGTTTTTCCATTATTTGAACAGCTGAAAAAAGGTTGGTTAAGAGGCCAACCTTTTTTCGCCTTACTAATTACTGTTGTTTGTATTGAGGTTCTTCTTGTTCGATTTGTTGAACACGTGGTTCAATGCTGTCTACAACGGATTGGGTTTGCTTAGCTGCATCTTGGTAAAGTTGCTTAGCTTGTTGATTATCTGTACTAAGAGCAAATGTTTCAAAACTTGCTTGAGCACTTTTCAATCCTGCTAGAGCTGTTTTAACGTCATTTATTACTGTCATGATAATTTCCTCCTTCTTGAATTTTTTTTACTCTTTTATTTTGCTTTATGGAGAATTTTTTATTCAATGATTTTTGGGAAATTTAAATCTAAATTATTTTTGACGTATAGCTCCATTTTTTCGATAATAACCCCTTTTCCATATCCCCATCATTTCTTCTATTTCTCGTTGACAGCAATAGCTCTTATAACTTTTCATTAAAGGAGACTTTAAATAATGGTAAGCATTTGATTAAAGGGATTCCTTGGGCAGGTTGTTTCCTTTGATGGGGTATACAGGCAGAGCAGACTTTACCGTGAACTGTATGCTCAATGGGCGTGTAGCGTTGATTGTGGATGGTACACCGGCTGCGTTGATTGCGCCTGCCAATTTATTTTTGCTTGTGAAAGCACCCGAAGATATCCACTTTACTGCTTTGGCAGCTACATTTGGTCAAACGCTTCGTTTACTTGGCTTGTCCGTATCGCTACTGCTTCCTGCATTTTTTGTTGCCATTCTTTCCTATCATCAAGATCAGCTGCCCTATTATCTACTTGCCACTTTGGGGATTAACCGGTTGGGAATTCCTTTTGATGTGGCAGTTGAAATGTTTATTGCACTTCTCTTCTTAGAAATCCTGCGGGAAGCTGGTATCCGATTGCCTTCTGCGGTCGGCTCCACGGTAACGGTTGTAGGAGGACTTATCCTGGGGGATGCGGCCATTCGTGCTGGATTCTTATCCCCAGGTATCGTTGTCATCGGAGCAATTACACAAATCTTTGGTTCAACTTTATCGAGCCTATCATTGGCTGGAACGATTAGTACCTTACGCTTTTTTCTTTTCATTCTGTCTGCCACGCTTGGCATTTATGGCTTCTTTCTTGGATTATTTATTGTGCTCAGCCATTTAGCCTCATTGCGTTCATGCGGCTTGCCTTACTTGGCCCCAATATCACCTCCATTTAAAGACTTGGCCAACGCTTTGTTTCGATTACCTTGGCCATGGCGAAACACTCGACCGGACATGTTGAAGACACGAGATTCTACAAGGCAAGGGGACAGGCATAAATGAGGAGATATAAAAGTATGGTTGCACTTTTCCTTCTTCTCACCCTTACCGGTTGCTGGAGCAGATATGAAGTGCAAAACATGAACTATGCTACGGCTGTTGGAATAGACTATGTCGATGGCCAATACACCATGTATTTGCAATTGCTTGATTTCTCGACAGTGGCCAAGCTGGAGGGACAGCAAAAAGCGGAGCAGCCCCCGGTTTGGGTGGGCAAAGGCGAAGGTTCCTCGTTTACGGAGGCGGCAAATGATTTGTACAGTACATCACAACAACGCTTAAACTTGGGACAAATCTCTGCCATTTTGTTCAGCGAGAGATTGATGAAGGAAAACAAAGTCGGAGAAGTGCTGGAATTGATCAACCGTTATCGTGAAATAAGGTACTTGGCCTGGCTGTTTAGCACAAGAGAGCCTCCTGAAGAAATCTTGCTGGCAACCCCATTTTTTAGATTTTCGCCAAATGCATAAAAATAGTTGTTTACTTTTATGCGTTCAAACAGTTGATTTATCAACCTTATGGTAAAAGCAAACGATTTGTCGGTTCCATTAATTCTTCTAGCTGAGTGGCGCTAAACGCTCCGTCAATGTGAAGATCATCTAATTTATTCTTTACATCTTGAACAATCTTAGGATCAACAATGTCACGCATGTAAAGAATTGCAACGGTTGTTTTCGTGCGAACGCCTACTTTTTTCGTTTCATAAACCATGCTGGTTGATTTGATTCGTTTCCGAATTAACGCCACATTGACTCCCACTTCTTCCACAAATCCATCCTTTGGCCCCCGTACCGAAAGCATTCGCATCATCTGTACGTTCTTTCAAGCTGCGCGTAATATCTGCTGTTCTACTCATTTTAATTTGCAGGCCTTCATAATGGTTTTCCAAGAGATTTCGGATGCTATGGGAAATATTTAAGGTAATTTCTTTTTCCTGCATCCCATTGCCAATAGCTCCTTGGGTCCATTCTCCCGTGACCAGGATCTAAATATAATTTAAACATTTTACACCACCTCGTACAAATAAAATATGATTGAAGAGTAACGGAGGTATAGGAATTCGTCTGAGATACATATAAAAATAGGTGATGATAGGCATTACATTTCATTGAATCAGATGATTTATTTTAAAGCTAAGAAATTTTCCAAATACGAGACCATATGTATGAGCAGCAATTAATGTTCCATATTTTTCGTGGGTCAGGCAAACTATTGTTCATCTAGACAGTAGGCTGATTGATTATTGATGCTTCTTTCTTAACAAAACACCTAAGTGATTCTCTGTGCATATACTGTATCATTACTACAGGATTATGATTAAATACAACTCAATCCATACATAAAATAATCAAGGAGAGGTTAATTTTGAAAATTCCAAAGACAGCCAAAGTTAGTATCCCCTTTCCATCCGTATGGGGGATTGATGCTTCTATTGCGGGGAGATCCATTATTAGAGGTATACTTACCATTGATTCCATTGTAGACAACAAAGTAGTAGGTACAGTTAATTTTCGTGGTATACGTATTCCGATTAATGGGTATTGGGACGAAAGCGCTAAACAAATAAGTTTCGATTCACCATATGCCTCCTTTTTTGGCAACTTGACAATAATTGATGAGACCGCTATAAGCATTCGGCATTTCATTTTAAGTGGACGGTTTATAATGAAACCTCCCTCTTTGCTGGCTGGTGAATACGGAAATTGGATTGCTACAACCTTTACAACCCGTTTGGGACCTCCCATATATACTAATGTTTTACCACCTGCTGGTGCCTTTTCAGTCTCAAGTATGCTCTTGGGACAGCAATTGTTTTAATTAGACCATGACTTTATAAAAACAACCTTCCTTTGTGACTAAGGTTGTTTTTTAAAAGTGTTCTCGAAAAATACAGCCTTGCTTTAAATCTGAGTTTAGCGTATATCTCCGTTAAAATGTACTCGGAACCCTTTGATGATCGTGCCTAGTTAGATAAACAAATATTGATACTTCCTTATAGAAATAGCCTGCTTGGCTAGGTACGTTGTTTCACAATCCCCGGAAATTTTTAATATAAGTAATGAATGCTTATTTTTTTCCTTCCGATAGCTTTCTATATAAAGAAGCTCTAGATACATTTGTAATTTCACAAATTTGATTTACAGTCATATTTCCTTCTTTATATAGCTTTACTGCATAATTCATTCCTGCGTGATTTTTATGATATTTCTTTAACCGTCCTTTAAACTTCCCTTCTTTCTTTGCGAGCTCAATTCCTTCACGCTGACGCATACGAATAAGGTCTCGCTCTAATTGGTTAACACCAGCCATTACCGTAATTAAGAATTGGCTATATGGATTATCTTCTGATAAATCTAGCCATGTATCCTTAAGTGATTTTAAGCTTGCCTTTTTATTTCGTATTAAATCAATCAATTCAAATAAATCTTGCGTACTTCGAGTGATCCGAGTTAAATCTGTAACATAAATAATGTCACCTTCCTGTAAATCCTCTAACATTTTTTGAAGTTGTTCACGATCTTTTGTGGCTCCTGAAATTTTTTCTTCATAAATAATATCCATTCCAATTTCGTTCAATTGCCGAAATTGCCTTGAAGGATTTTGGCTAGTCGAACTGACGCGTACATAACCGATTTTCTGCAAAATTTCACCTCGTTTTTGAGACAAGTCTTATGAGACACTCTTAACTATGATTTTATCAGTCTACTATACTTGTATCAATAGAGTACACTCTATTGATATATAATTGAACTAATTAACTGAATAATTATGGAAATGGGATGATACTGAATGAAAATTGCGAGAGGTAGAGAATTGCTTACACTGGAACAGAGGCAGGATTTTATGCAAATCCCTGAAGATGAATGGATATTGGGGACCTACTTCACTTTTTCCAAACGGGATTTAGAAATAGTTAATAAGCGAAGGAGAGAAGAAAACCGTTTAGGGTTTGCTGTTCAATTAGCTGTTCTTCGGTATCCCGGTTGGCCATACACTCATATCAAAAGCATCCCGGAATCAGTCATACATTATATATCGAAACAAATCGGCGCCACTCCATCTTCGATTAGTCTTTATCCTCAAAGAGAAAATACACTTTGGGATCATTTGAAAGAACTTCGAAGTGAATACGACTTTGTAACTTTTACTCTAAGAGAATATCGAATAGCATTTAAGCATCTTCATCAATTAGCTTTTGAAAATGGCGATGCCATACATCTACTACATGAATGTATAGATTTTCTAAGAAAAAACAAAATCATACTGCCTGCTATTACTACACTTGGTGTGGGAGGCAAGGGCAATGGCTGAAAAGAAACTGTTTAATACTGTTAGTCAATCTCTTACAAATGAACAAAAAGGAAAGCTTGAAGAGATCATTACTTCGCAGCATCCATCCGAATCCAATAAAACGATATTGGGTTGGTTAAAGGAACCGCCGGGTCATCCTTCACCCGAAACATTTCTAAAAGTAATAGAACGACTCGAATACATACGAGGAATGGAATTAGAAACGGTACAAATTAGTCATTTGCATCGCAATCGCCTGTTTCAACTATCTCGCTTAGGCTCAAGATATGAGCCATATGCATTCCGTGACTTTCAAGAAAATAAGCGATATTCGATATTAACCGTCTATTTATTACATCTTACTCAAGAGTTAACGGATAAAGCTTTTGAAATTCATGATAGACAAATACTTAGTCTGTTATCAAAAGGCCGTAAGGCTCAAGAGGAAATTCAGAAACAAAACGGTAAAAAGCTGAATGAGAAAGTTATACACTTTACGAACATCGGACAAGCTTTAATCAAAGCAAAAAAGGAAAAATTAGACGTTTTTGAGGTTTTAGAATCCGTTATCGAATGGAATTCTTTTGTCTCTTCGGTCGAAGAAGCTCAGGAGCTTGCACGCCCTGACGACTATGATTATTTAGACTTACTGCAAAAACGATTTTATTCACTTAGAAAATATACGCCAACGCTATTAAGGGTATTGGAATTTCATTCTACAAAAGCAAATGAGCCACTTTTACAAGCTGTTGAGATTATCCGTGGAATGAACGAATCCGGAAAGCGAAAAGTGCCTGATAACTCACCTGTGGATTTTATTTCAAAACGTTGGAAAAAGCATTTATACGAGGATGATGGTACAACAATCAATCGTCATTACTATGAAATGGCTGTTTTAACAGAACTTCGGGAGCATGTTAGGGCAGGAGATGTTTCCATTGTTGGCAGCAGACAATATAGAGACTTTGAAGAATATTTGTTTTCAGAAGATACATGGAATCAAACGAAGGAGAATACAAGATTATCAGTTAGTTTATCATTCGAGGATTATATGACGGAGAGAACCAGCAGCCTTAACAAAAGGTTAAAGTGGTTAGCTACCAATTCCAACAAGTTAGACGGGGTTTCTCTTGAAAAAGGAAAGCTGTCAATTGAACGCTTAGAAAAAGATGTTCCAGAAGAAGCAAAAAAATTTAGCGCAAGCCTGTATCAGATGCTACCAAGAATAAAATTAACCGATTTACTGATGGATATTGCTTATATAACAGGATTTCATGAGCAATTTATTCATGCTTCCAATAATCGAAAACCGGATAAAGAAGAAACAATTATTATTATGGCTGCTCTTTTAGGAATGGGAATGAATATTGGTTTAAGCAAAATGGCTGAAGCAACACCCGGACTTACATATAAGCAATTGGCCAATGTATCACAATGGCGCATGTATGAAGATGCAATGAATAAAGCCCAAGCCGTATTAGTAAATTTTCATCACAAATTGCAATTGTCCTCCTATTGGGGAGACGGTACAACATCCTCGTCCGATGGTATGAGAATGCAGATAGGCGTTTCATCGCTACATGCAGATGCAAACCCACATTATGGAACTGGAAAAGGAGCCACCATCTATCGTTTTACAAGTGATCAATTTTCTTCTTATTACACAAAGATTATTCATACTAATTCAAGGGATGCGATTCATGTTTTGGATGGTTTGTTACACCATGAGACGGATCTAAATATAGTAGAGTATTATACAGACACGGCTGGTTACACAGACCAAATATTCGGACTGACCCATTTATTAGGATTTAAATTTGCTCCAAGAATACGAGATTTATCAGACTCGAAATTATTTACAATAGATAAGGCAAGTGAGTATCCAAAATTAGAAGTCATTTTACGTGGACAAATAAATACAAAGGTCATTAAAGAGAATTATGAGGATGTTTTGCGATTAGCTCATTCTATAAGGGAAGGAACAGTTTCAGCATCCCTTATTATGGGGAAATTAGGTTCTTATTCAAGACAAAACAGCTTGGCTACAGCCTTACGTGAGATGGGCCGAATAGAAAAAACGATCTTTATTTTGAATTATATTTCGGATGAATCATTAAGAAGAAAAATACAAAAAGGATTGAATAAAGGAGAAGCCATGAATGGACTGGCAAGAGCTATTTTCTTCGGAAAACAAGGAGAGCTTAGGGAACGAACCATACAGCATCAATTGCAAAGAGCCAGTGCCTTAAACATCATTATCAATGCCATCAGTATCTGGAATACTTTACATCTAACAAAGGCAGTTGAATATCAAAAACGGTCAGGTAGTTTTAATGAAGAATTATTGCACCATATGTCACCTCTAGGTTGGGAACATATTAATTTACTTGGAGAATACCATTTTAATTCGGAGAAAATGGTCTCGTTAGATTCTTTAAGACCCTTGAAACTTTCTTAACGTTGTTAAAACTGGGGGAATAGTCGGGGAAATGGGCTTAGCGTTGTAAATCCGCATTTTCCTGACTGTACCCCTATTTGAAATTTTAGAATTGTACCTAGTGTAACTCTAATATTACAGGTAATCCTGCTGAAGTCTTAATGACTATAAGTTCATCTGACTTCCTTAATCTAAGCTACTTCAATACTACTAGTCCTCCTGAAGACTGCGATTTTTAAATGATTGAATGAATAATAAGTCTGTAATCTGAATTTATTTTAAATTAACCTTTCAAAAAATAATTGACAGGTTATGGTTATATGAATTATTATCTTTTTAAGGGAATATATACATAATATTACTTATTATGGATATAATCCTATTAAAAATACAGGAGTGATTAAGTAATGGAATTAACTAGTGAAAAGTATCATGTAGTATCAGAGGAAGAACTAGAAAGAGTAAGAAAACAGCATTCATGGGTTGCAGATCCTATTATTAAAGCATCAGAAGAAATTCTAAATGAACCGTTTTTCAAATGGTTAGAAAATGTACAGCATGTAAAGGACTTAAAATCAGTTGTTACTCAACTCTGGTATCATTCAGCCACTTTTCCGAAAGTTATGGGCGTTATGCTGGGACTTACATCACTTAAAGAAAATCACATGATGCCTTTCTATGCATTACATATTTATGGAGAAGCAGACCATCATGAAATGCTAATGCAATGGATGTTGAAACAAAATATTTTAGAAAATCGAGAAGAAATAGATAGACATATACCTAGTAATGCTACAAATGCTTGTGTTAATCTAGTTTATCAGTTGGCTATTGAACAAGATCGTTCGAAATGGTTGGCATGTTTGAATTCTGGAATAGAAAGATGCTCAAATCACTTTTTTATTAAAATGTCAGAAAAGTTAGAGGAATTGGGGGCGAATGATCCTTACTTCACTGTCCATGTTGAAGCGGACGAACATCATTCAATTTTAGGATTGGAGCACTTAGAAGAGGACCAAAATGAATTTAGACGTGAAGTGGTTATTCGTAAGGCATTAGAGGGAATTTCATTGTGGGGTTTTATGTTAAATTCATGGATTGGTGTTAATAGAATGCCGGAATTTGATCTGGAAGGTAACGTTTTAAATCAAAAAACATGTTGCAAGCATTAACTTGAAATTGATAGTTGATTTTATTTCGGAGGATTTATATGGTTAAAGTATGTAAATCTCATGTGAAAGACATAGTATGCATATTAGATACTCCTCATGTACAAAGAGTTAAAAATTCCAAAGATCAATGCTCAATTTGTAATAAAGAAGCAGAGTATCATTTCTTTTATAGAAATCCATTACAGGAGTACGTTTTGGCACTTAAGGTAAAAACGAAGAATCAGTTAATTATTTAAAACAGATTACTTAAATGAGGATCAGAAGCTACTATAAACCTTAAACTAGACTTTTAAACCGTCGATATAATACTTTTCCAAAACAATTTAGACAAATCAAAAACACCTTTCTGTTGAATATAGGTATATGATATCTATAAGACAACTTGAAGGTGTTTTTTCTATGGAGAAAAGAGTCAATAATATAGTGAAATGAAATGGTGAAAATATTCCTTGAATGTTTTTTCTATTGGCCTCAAGGAAACCTTCTCCTGTTAAATATAAATTAAGGAGAATGCTCTTTGATTCCGTATAAAAGTGATATTCTTGGTGGTTTTCGGAATCTTTCTTAGAATAACACATCATAAATACGAGTATATATTTCCTTGTTTCTTATAGTTAATTATCACGATTCCTTACTTTATTTATCTTTTTAGATTATAGTCTATGTTTATCGAGAAACTTAGTCTAAAAATTAATATGCTGAATTTAAACATAATCACTGGTAAACGGTTACTACAATGCAGATACTGTGTAACTTCATTACGTAGGATCTGCAGATAGCTTCAATATCTAAATGATTAACTTTACTTATAGTTAATCATATATGTTATTATCGGTTTGAAGAGTAGCTATTTCACAAAGTCGAGTGACATTTGCATTTTTTATTTGTTCTGCAAGGAGGTATGATTATGACAAAAAAGACAAACATAAAATTTCCTCTCATCTCTAACAATCTTCCTCTTGATCTGGTTAATACTGAGGTGGTGAGTTATGGTAAACGTCATAATTTGTTAAAGTCAAAAGAGGATCTTTTAGAATGGTTAAGGTTAATGGGGAAAGGAACCCCTTTTTTCAATCAATTAACATTAAAAAAAGCCCAAGATGAACTGACTACTGTGATGGTTGAAAAAATACTTGAGTTACGATCAACACTAAGAGAAAACTTCGAGAAAATTGCAGATGGTGAAGAACCTGGAGAATTTTTTATTACTTTTTTAGAAAAAAAGATTGAATTGGCTCCATTTACATATAAGATTCTCGATACTAAACTTGCTCGTATTCCAATTGGAAATATTGATGATGCAATTATTTCGCTCATTGCTTATGATGGCTTATCGCTAATATATACAAAAAAGATTAATTTAATTAAGCGATGTGCTAATGAGGAATGTGTTTTATTATTCATTGATAACACTGGAAGGAGAAAATGGTGTTCAATGAAGATATGTGGTAACAGAGAAAAGGTTTCCCGTCATCTTAAAAAAACATAGAACAAATTTTCTTTATTGTATTGTCGAAATCATCTTGCACTTTACTTTAATTTTGAATAATCACATATAAATAAAAAGTTAATGAACAGCCTTATTTCAATATTCTTTTGAGTAAGGTTGTTTGTCTTTTTTAGAAAAAACAATCAATAAGTAACTTAACGGCTTTTACGGAAAATTAAAATGTCGCTCATAAAACAACCAATTTGCAGCTAAAACCCAGTTGAATTATAAAAAAGGTTAAAGTAACAAACAGGAAAATGATATTTCAAGCGTTCTTAAAAGATCATTTTTGAATAGAAGAACGATCTTTGAAAGAGAGAAGGATTATAATTTCAGATTTATAACCCTTTAAAATTAAATTGACAGGTTATTTTAATTGTTTTAAACTTAGTGAAAAGGAGGGGTTATATTGAAGATTGAGCAAACAGCAGAAAATCCACAAAGTAAAAAAGGATATTATTTCAAAAAAATGAAAGGAGGAGGAAAAAGTCCTTTAAAAGTAAATGTTAAAGATGCTTCAACAGGCTTATTAGGTGGTTTTATAACAATTTTAATCTTGTCATTGATAACCTATAAAACTGGATCTCTGTGGCTGATGGCGCCTTTTGGGGCAAGTTGTGTACTGGCTTTCGGAGCGTGGAATGCCCCTTTATCACAACCTAGAAATATTATTGGCGGACACTTCATCTCGACATTGACTGGACTTGTTATATATAATCTTCTTGGTTCTCATCCCTGGACATTGGCTTTAGGAGTGGGGCTAGCTATATTTTTTATGGCGGTTACAAAGACTACTCATCCACCTGCTGGAGCGGACCCTATTGTAGTTATTCAAGGGGCGTATGCTTGGAGCTATTTAGCTTTTCCGGTTTTTGTGGGATCTGTAATTATTGTTGCGGTAGCAGTTATTATTAATAACTTGCGAAATAATCGGCAGTATCCCACTTTTTGGTTTTAATCAATTTCAACGAGCAGCATATGTATCCGTTATTGCGCAGATTTCGCTCTCCTTCCTTACATATAAAGAAAACAAATATATAGTTCGTTTGAGGTTGAGTAAAATAATTTATGAATGAAGTGAAGAAAAAGAGGGCTGTGGGAATAATTTATTGCGGACAAATTCTTTTGGATTCGAGAAAAAAGTCTGAAAAGTAAGATTTGATACCATTCTATTGTAAATAGGTAAGCAGGACCGCATAAAGGCGGCCTGCTTATTCTGTTTCAAATAAATAAGAGAGTGCTTTCATCGCTTGATTGACGGTTTCGACCGTGATATTCGCTTTTCCGGAAAGCTCTTTCAGCGGATGATGAAGTTCTTTCGGACGGATGAGAATGAGCGGCTTTCCTTTTGCGATGGCATAAGAAGCATCCATCGCGGTATTCCACTGCTTATATTTCTCGCCAAACAGGGCGATCACAAAATCGGCTTTTTCCATCAGCACCTCTGTACGGAAATTGTTGATATCAGAAGCTCTGGCGTCTTTTAAAACAGAATCGGGCTGCACGCCCATAATCTCTTCTCCGATATTGTCTGAGCGTTCATGGTTTTCCATCGGGCCGACAAACGTAATCGGCAGGTCCAGCGCTGTTGCTTTTTGTTTGATCTCTTCCCGCCAATTACTGTGGATTTCACCCGCTAAATACACGACAAACTGCATCTTTTGCCCCTCCTTATGTACATATTCAGATTTTCGTACGGCTACAAGCAAAATGGTAAACGAAACTTGCTTGATAATGCAAATGAAATATGATAATGATATTGCATATAGTTGGTCTTGCTGTAAACAGTCTGGTATGATCCAATTGGACAAACATCAGCATATAAAAAACTCATAATCCAGATGGAGGAATGACAATGAAAAAGATTGAAAGCACGGAAGAATTGCAAAAAGCGGTACAAGACGATTGGGCGGTATTTATGTTTTCAGCGGATTGGTGCCCGGACTGCCGCTTTGTGGAGCCGTTTCTCCCTGAGCTGGAAGCGGACTTTCCTGAATTCACTTATTACTACGTAGACCGCGATCAATTTATTGATACATGCGCGGAATGGGAAATTTACGGCATTCCGAGCTTTGTTGTGTTTAACGGAGGAAAAGAAGTGAACCGCTTCGTCAGCAAAGACCGTAAAACAAAAGAAGAAATTGAGCAATTTTTAACCGATTCCCTTGCTAAAGCATAAAGGAGGCCACGGGCTTTGAAAATGACGTCAAGGAAGCTGGCGGATTTATTAAAACAGCGCCTGCAGCACGAGAACCGATCCTTCTTTTTTGACAGAGAAAAAGACACCCTCCGTGTTGAGGATCAAACGACCAAAAAAGGCATCACATTGGAGCTCCCGCCGATCATTGCGAAGTGGGAGACGAAAAAAGAAGAAGCGATCGACGAAATCGTCTACTATGTGTCAGAAGCAATGGAGGCGATGGAAGGCAGCGGACAGGAGATGTCCGGAAAGGAAGCCGGAATCTATCCGGTCATCCGCTCCACATCATTCCCCGATCAAACGAGCGACGGCATCCCGCTCGTGTATGATGACCATACGGCCGAAACGAGAATCTACTACGCGCTTGACCTCGGCAAGACGTACCGCTTAATTGACAGCCGTATGCTCGAGAAAGAAAACTGGACAAAAGAACGGATCAGGGAGACGGCGTCATTCAATCTCCGCTCTCTTCCTTCAGTTGTGAAACAGGATACGGTTGCGGACAATTATTTTTATTTTTTCAGGGCGAATGACGGCTATGACGCCAGCCGGATTCTCAATGATTCGATTCTTCATGAATACAAGCAGGCCGCTGAAGGCGAATTGGCGATTTCCGTCCCGCATCAGGATGTATTAATACTTGCTGACATTCGAAATGAATCGGGTTATGATATTTTAGGGCAAATGTCCATGAGCTTCTTTGCAAGCGGCACGGTGCCGATTACGGCCCTTTCATTTCTGTATAATGAAGGCAGACTGGAACCTGTGTTTATCATGGCGAAAAGCCGGCCGAAAAAGGATTAGAAAGGATTTTTCTTATGAACGCTTTTTACAATAAAGAAGGTGTGGGAGATACGCTTCTGATCTCTCTTAAAGATGCGGCACGCGAAGAAATCGCCTATGAAAGAGAAGGCGATGTCATCAGAATCTTTAACAAAGAAACAAAAGAAACGACGGGCTTTAACATTTTTAACGTGTCTTCTTACTTACAGATTGAGGACAACGGCCCCGTCGCTTTGTCTGAGACATTCGTTCAGGATGTGAATGAAATACTGAACAGAAACGGCGTTTCAGAAACGCTGACGGTTGACCTTTCTCCGAAATTTGTTGTCGGTCACGTTGAATCGAAAGAAAAACATCCGAATGCGGATAAACTGAATATCTGCCAAGTGAATGTGGGAGAGGAAACCCTCCAAATCGTTTGCGGCGCGCCGAACGTGGACAAAGGGCAAAAAGTCGTCGTCGCTAAAGTCGGCGCGGTGATGCCGAGCGGACTTGTGATTAAAGACGCTGAATTAAGAGGCGTTCCGTCAAGCGGCATGATCTGCTCCGCGAAAGAACTCGCTTTGCCGGATGCGCCGGCGGAAAAAGGGATTCTTGTTCTTGAAGACAGCCGCGAGGCCGGCGAAGCATTTCAATTCTAACTCCCATAAATAAGCGCACAGAATCGAATGATGTGAGAGAAAGCCGTTAAGCAGGCCTGCTTAACGGCTTTCTTCAGTTGGGAGCTTAATCTTTTCTGAGCCGCCCGGCAATGGTATACTAAATATCGTCCCAGACTACTAAAAAGGGAGTTAGAGAGTGATTAAACATGAGTTGGCTGAATAAATTTTTTGACTTATTTTTAGGTGAAAAAGAAGAAGAGCATGAACGTGAACCAAACACGCATGCCCAAATCCCGAAACAGCAGATACCGGATCAGCCAGAAGGCAAATTCACGCGCATGGAAGATCCTAAAATATATTACGAATATCCGAAAGGGAATTTCCGCTTCCCCGTCGTTCCGGACGGCTATAAGCGAACGGAGCAAAACCAAAGACAGCGGGAAAGGCACGAACGCCGCCAGCCGTCCCGGGATTATGCCGCCGGGAAGGAGCAAACCGAGCGGAAACAGCATACACATAAAGAGCCTGATACGGTGAAAAAGCCGTTTAAACCGTCATCCATTCCTTCACCGGTTTACGGCTTTCAATCTCAGCACAGCATAAAAAAAGCGCCTATATCCGAAAAGCGGCGTGAAGAGAACGTAACATTGCTGTCAGAGGAGGAATTTGTTCCGCCAAAAGCCGGTCAGGAAACGGAAAAAGAGCCCGTCTTCACAACATCCGGCATAACAAAACAGACGAATGACCGGCCAGAACAGTTTACGAAACAAGAAACGGAAGAAATCCCGGCCTTTAAAAAAGAGGAGCTTCACACCGAGGCTGAGAATGCAAAAGAGCAAGTGTTTGCAGCAGCAGAACCGCAGCAGACTGAAGAGCGGGAGCACACGGAAAGCGCGGAGTCTGCCGGCTTTACAGAAGAACAAGAGCATGAACAAACCCGCCCGCAGCCTATTAAAGAGCCTGAGTATGAAGCATCCCGAACGGCTGAAAACACAGAGGAACAAGCGGCGCCGCAGGAGGAATATCAGGAGCCTGAGCCGGAAAAAGCACCGCCTTTTGAAACCGCAGAAGAAACGGTGTATACATACACAGAAACCGGTTACGATGAGGAAGTTCAGCCGCAGTCTGAAGACAAGCCCGAATCAGCTGAAACCGACGCGGAACAGGAAGCAGACTCTCAGCCTGAGTACAATGCAGTCACGCGGCATTCAGACCCCGAGCCTGAACCTGCAAGCATCGAGACGGCCGATGCCCCGTCCCGGCCTGCCGAAGAAAAAACGGAGCATCACGGACAGCCTCAGACTGTGAGAAAAGCGGAGCGGCCGAAAGAGCGCAATGTACCGTTTAACGTCATGATGCTTAAAAGCGATAAACACAAGCAGGCGAAGACGCCGGAGGGCGGAGCGAGCTATGTCTTTCCGAATCTGTCGCTTCTGGACGTACCGCCGGCGCAAAGACATGACGACCAATCGTGGATTGAAGAACAGCGCGAGCTTTTAAACGTTACACTGAAAAACTTTAATGTGCGCGCCCAAGTCGTTCATGTCACACAAGGCCCGTCCGTCACACGTTTTGAAGTGCATCCTGAGCCCGGAGTGAAAGTGAACAAAATTACAAACTTAGCAGATGATATTAAACTGAGCCTGTCTGCCAAGGATATTCGGATTGAGGCGCCGATCCCCGGTAAAAACACGATCGGCATTGAAGTTCCGAACCGCGTAAGCAAAGTCGTTGATTTAAGGCAGATGATCAGAAGCGCCGCTTTCAGGACGAATCCGTCTCCGCTTACAGCCGCGCTCGGTGTCGATATTTCCGGAAACCCGGTCGTCATTGATTTGAAAAAGATGCCGCACGGGTTGATAGCGGGTGCGACAGGATCGGGAAAAAGCGTTTGCATCAATACCATTTTGGTCAGTCTGCTTTATAAGGCGGATCCGAGTGATGTCAAAATGCTTCTGATTGATCCGAAAATGGTCGAGCTTGCGCCTTATAACCAAATTCCGCATTTGGTCAGCCCCGTCATCACGGACGCCAAAGCCGCGACCGCCGCGTTAAAATGGGTTGTGGAAGAGATGGAACGGCGATATGAACTGTTTGCCCATTCGGGTGTGAGAGATATCGGCCGCTTTAATGAATTAACCGCCGATCATAAGACAGGCGAAAAGCTTCCGTACCTCGTAGTGGTCATTGATGAGCTTGCCGATTTAATGATGGTCGCGCCGAACGATGTGGAAGAAAGCATTGCCAGAATCGCGCAGAAAGCGAGAGCCTGCGGCATTCATCTGCTTGTCGCGACACAGCGTCCGTCTGTCGATGTCATTACCGGAATGATCAAGGCAAACATACCGACGAGGATTGCATTCTCCGTCTCAAGCCAGGTAGATTCCAGAACGATCATCGACATGGCGGGAGCGGAAAAGCTGCTCGGAAAAGGCGACATGCTGTACTGGGAAAACGGTACCGGAAAACCGGTGCGCCTGCAGGGCAACTTTGTATCCGACAGAGAAATTGACCGCGTCGTCTCTCATGTCAGAAAGCAGCTGCCGCCTTCTTATTTGTTTGAACAGGAAGAACTGATCAGGCAGGGAACCGCCCTCAAGGAAGAAGACGAACTGTTTCCTGAGGCGTGCCAATTCGTCGTGGAGCAAAACAGCGCCAGCACCTCAAGCCTTCAAAGAAGGTTCAGAATCGGTTATAACCGCGCCGCGAGGCTGATTGACATGATGGAAGCCGAAGGCATGATCTCAGAAGCGAAGGGCAGCAAACCCCGTGAAGTGCTGATTACGGCCGCTGACCTTGCTCAAGAATAAGAATATCGTTCATTTTTCTCACAAACATGGTATGATAGTGGATGGACCATCAAAACTGCATCACTGTCACGCGCTGAAATATCATGCGGCAGGTTTAATCAAAAAGAAAGTTACAGATACTGACGATAACGTAAAAATAAATGGAAGCGCCGCTGTGCGGGCTTTTCGCCCGCGGCGGTCGCAAAATGAAATGAGCGTCATATACTGGGGAACAGATAGACGTTTGTTGGAGGTACGATTATGACTGTTTATCATTTTGTTGGAATAAAGGGGACAGGTATGAGCCCGCTTGCTCAAATCCTGCATGATACAGGGTATCAGGTGCAGGGATCGGATATCGAGAAGCAGATTTTCACTCAGGCTGCCCTTGAAAAAAGAAATATCCCGATCTATCCGTTCAGCGCCGATAACATCAAACCCGGCTTAACGGTAATCGCCGGAAACGCATTCCCTGATTCTCATCCGGAAATCGCAAAGGCGCTCGCTGAAGGGATTCCTGTCATCAGATATCATAAATTTTTAGCTGAATATATGAAAAAATATACAAGTGTCGCGGTAACGGGCGCACACGGCAAGACGTCCACAACGGGCCTCTTGGCACACGTGATGCAGCAGGCGAAGCCGACTTCGTTTCTTATCGGGGACGGAACGGGCAGAGGAAATGAAAGCAGCGAATACTTTGTATTTGAAGCCTGCGAGTACCGCCGTCATTTCTTAAGCTATCAGCCTGATTATGCGATTATGACGAATATTGATTTTGACCACCCTGATTATTTCGCCAACATTGACGATGTGTTTGATGCTTTCCAAAACATGGCGCTTCAAGTCAACAAAGGCATCATTGCCTGCGGTGATGACGAGTACCTGCCGAAAATTCACGCCAATGTGCCTGTCGTGTATTACGGCACGGGAGAAGAAAATGATTTTCAAGCGAGAAACATCGTAAAAAATACGGAAGGCACGACATTTGACGTCTTTGTCCGCAATACGTTTTACGATACGTTCTACATCCCGGCATACGGCCATCACAATGTCCTCAATTCCTTAGCGGTCATTGCGCTCTGCCACTATGAAGAGATAGACGTGAACATGATTAAGCTCGGACTTGAATCATTCGGCGGCGTCAAACGCAGATTCAATGAAAAAGTGATCGGCAGCCAGGTACTGATCGACGACTACGCCCACCATCCGACTGAAATCAAAGTCACGATTGAGGCGGCGCGCCAAAAATATCCCGAACGTGAAATCATCGCGGTATTTCAGCCGCATACGTTTACACGGACGCAATCATTCCTGGATGAATTCGCAGAAAGCTTAAGCGCGGCTGACCGCGTGTATCTGTGTGACATTTTCGGCTCTGCCCGCGAGAACGTCGGCAAGCTCACGATCACGGATCTTCAGGAAAAAATCGATAACGCAGAACTCATTGAAGAAAATGACACATCCGTGTTAAAAGCGCATGAAGGCGCAGTGCTGATCTTCATGGGCGCCGGAGACATTCAAAAATATATGAGAGCCTATGAAAACGTCATAGCGTAACAAAAAAGCAGTGGGGCTCTCACTGCTTTTTTGCGCGTGCTGCAAAAGGGATTTACCGATAAACGGAGAAATAGTATACATACAGACCTTTCATATATGTTTATCATTTTGAGAATTGGGTATATACCACTATATCCTGCATTATAAGGAGGTATTAGATGATCATCATTCTTTACTTAAGCGTCGCACTCATTGCCGTTGCATTTCTCATCCTCGTCATCTATCTGTCCAAAACATTAAAGTCCGTGCAGATGACTTTAACAAACGTAGCCTCGACTTTAGACGGCCTTGAAGGGCAGATGAAAGGCATTACCGCAGAGACAGCCGAGCTGTTACATAAGACAAACCGTCTCGCGGAAGACATTCAGGAAAAATCAGAGAAATTAAATACGGTTGTCCATGCTGTTCAGGAAGTGGGAACTTCCGTCCAGCAGTTTAATACATCCATAAAGCAGGCAGCAGGTTCCGTTACGGCCTCTGTAAGAGAGAATCAGGATAAGATCAGTCAGGTTGTCACCTGGAGCCAGGCCGCTATGGAAATATGGGACAAGTGGAAGCAAAAGAAAAAAACATCGCTTTAATCATAAGAAAAATCCACTAAGGAGGAATCATAATGAGCAAAGATGGAATCAATAGTAAGGATTTTTTAATCGGAACGCTGATCGGGGGAATTATCGGCGCGACAACGGCGTTGTTTCTGGCGCCTAAATCAGGTAAGGAGCTGCGCGACGATCTCGGCAGTCAGGCTTCTGCGTTAAAGGATAAGACGGACAGAATGACGGCCGACGCGAAAGAAAAAGGCTCTCAATATGTCAGCATCGCCAAAGACAAAACATCTAATATCACCCAGCTGGTAGCTGATCAGTCAGGCCAGATTATGAATAAAGTGAAGGATTTAAAAGACCGTTCTAAGAGCACACTAACCGAGAAAGCCGAAGAGACGAGAAGCGAAATGCAGGACACGGCCCAAAGCATCAAGGCCGAAGCGGAAGACGCCGGGGAAAAAGCCGGTCAGGCAAATCGCTGATCCTCAATAAGGAGAGATAACCGACATGACAAAACAGCTGATATCGTCTGAAGAAGAGTTCAAAAATGCCGCTGAGAAAGAAAACACGCTCGTGTTTTTGAAACACAGCACAACCTGCCCGATCAGCCAAGCCGCGTTTCAGGAGTTTGACGCCTTTGCATCGGAGCATTCGGAAGTGCCTTCTTATTACCTGCAGGTGCAGGACAGCCGGCCGCTTTCAAACTATATCGCCGAGACATACGGCGTGAAACATGAAAGCCCGCAAGTATTCGTCATTACAAACGGCGAAGTGAAATGGCACGCGTCTCATTCACAAATCACAAAAAACGCAATAGAGCAGCACCTCTCATGATTGCTGGCCGCCGGTTGATACCGGCGGTTTTTTTTGAAAAAAACTATTGATCATTTCAGCCGGATCATGTAGGATATCAATATACGTTACTTCAACGCATAAAAGCTTAAAAGCGTTTTGGTGATAAAGTAAAATGCGAAAAAATTTATTATTTTATATTCCTATTTTCGCATAACTGTAGTAAGATGCATGTTAACCATTAAAATAAAACATAGCATAGAAGGGATGAAAAAGATGAGCAACAAGGAATTAGAGAGCCTAAGACAGCAGGCAGACGCACTAAACTTAGAAATCCTTAAATTAATCAATGAACGCGGAGCCGTTGTAAAAGAAATCGGTAAAGCAAAGGAAGCACAGGGTGTCAACCGATTTGACCCTGTCAGAGAGCGTACAATGCTTAACCGCATTATTGAAAGCAATGACGGCCCATTTGAAAACTCAACGATCCAGCATATTTTCAAAGAAATTTTCAAAGCCGGACTTGAACTTCAAGAAGAGGATCACAGCAAAGCGTTGCTCGTCTCCCGGAAGAAAAAAGCAGAAGATACGATCGTTGATATTAAAGGTGAAAAAATCGGTGACGGCGATCAGAGATTCATCGTCGGACCTTGTGCCGTAGAAAGCTATGAGCAGGTTGCCGAAGTAGCGGCCGCAGCGAAAAAACAAGGCATTAAAATCCTGCGCGGGGGCGCGTTTAAACCCCGCACAAGTCCGTATGATTTCCAAGGTCTCGGTGTAGAAGGCCTGCAAATTCTTAAACGCGTCGCTGATGAATATGACCTCGCGGTGATCAGTGAAATCGTAACGCCCGCCCACATTGAGCAAGCGATTGATTACATTGACGTCATTCAGATCGGCGCGCGGAACATGCAAAACTTTGAATTGCTGAAAGCGGCCGGTTCCGTTAAAAAGCCGGTATTGTTAAAACGCGGTCTTGCCGCAACAATTTCAGAGTTCATCAATGCAGCTGAATACATCATGTCACAAGGAAACGACCAAATCATTCTTTGTGAGCGCGGAATCAGAACGTACGAAACGGCAACGAGAAACACACTCGACATTTCTGCCGTGCCGATTTTGAAACAGGAAACTCACTTGCCGGTGTTTGTTGACGTCACACACTCAACAGGCCGCCGCGATCTCCTGCTTCCGACAGCAAAAGCGGCGCTTGCGATCGGCGCTGACGGCGTGATGGCCGAAGTTCACCCTGATCCTTCCGTTGCCCTTTCAGACTCTGCGCAGCAGATGGATATACCTGAATTCGAGAAATGGCTGAACGAATTAAAGCCAATGCTGAAAGTAAAAGCATAATACAACGTTCCGCTCTTTAAAGGCCGCCTCGCGCGGCTTTTTTTTCGTATCTTCATTTTATTTAATTATAAAATGAAAGTGAACGTTTTCATCACTGGGAAAAACGTGTATAATTTCATGAGAGATATTTAAATTTGATGAATAATGAAAAATAATGTACACTACTGACTTACGCTTACAATCATAAACGACAGAATGCGAAATCGTACGACATTTCTTTACATAAAGTGTTTATGCTATAGATAAGGATAAGTGTATCCAGTAAAAGGAGTGGTTTCAGTGAGCAACATTACGATATACGATGTGGCCAGAGAAGCAAATGTCAGTATGGCAACTGTTTCCCGCGTCGTGAACGGCAACCCGAATGTAAAACCGACGACCAGAAAAAAAGTATTGGAAGCCATTGACCGGCTCGGCTACCGCCCGAACGCGGTGGCAAGAGGGCTTGCAAGCAAAAAAACGACAACGGTCGGCGTCATCATCCCTGATATCTCAAGCATTTTCTACTCGGAACTTGCGCGTGGAATTGAAGATATCGCGACGATGTACAAATATAATATTATTTTAAGCAACTCGGACCAAAATCTTGAGAAAGAACTGCATCTGTTAAATACGATGCTCGGCAAACAAGTGGACGGTATCGTATTTATGGGCGGCAACATTACGGACGAGCATGTCGAAGAATTTAAGCGCTCTCCTGTGCCGATCGTCTTGGCGGCATCAGTGGAAGAACAGGGCGAGACGCCTTCTGTCGCCATTGATTATGAACAGGCGATTTATGATGCCGTTAAGCTTTTCATTGATAAAGGGCATCGCGATATCGCATTCGTCTCCGGACCGATGCAAGAGCCGATCAACCGTTCGAAAAAACTGCAAGGGTACAAACGGGCGCTTGAAGAAGCGGCGATTCCGTTTAACGAGCAATTCGTAGCGGAAGGCGATTACACCTATGATTCCGGTATGGAGGCGCTTCAAAGCTTGATGGGCCTTGACCGGAAACCGACGGCGATTCTTTCTGCGACGGATGAAATGGCCCTCGGCATTATCCATGCGGCCCAAGATCAAGGTCTTTCGATACCTGATGATCTTGATATTATCGGTTTTGACAATACGAGATTGAGCCTGATGGTCCGCCCTCAGCTTTCAACAGTCGTGCAGCCTACGTACGATATCGGCGCCGTGGCGATGAGACTTTTGACAAAACTGATGAACAAAGAGCCGGTTGAAGAGCATATCGTCGAATTGCCTCACCGCATCGAATTAAGACAATCAACCAAGTCATAAAAAAACGGAAAAGCAAGCTTCACTCTGAGGGGTGGAATCTTGCTTTTTTACTTGAGTAAGGAGAAGATATGAAACGTTTTGATTATCTGACGCCCGTTGGCTTTATGTTAGGCTGTATTATTGTCGCAATCGGTATTCTGTCAGGGACGGGACTGGCGGGAATCAGTTCATTTTTAGATCTGACTTCTTTTTTAATCGTCACAGGCGGCCTTGCTGCGGCGATCTTTATCAGTTTTCCGCCGAGGGATTTAAAGAAAACCCCTTCTGTTCTGAAACAGGTATTCTCCCGTCAGGATGACAATGTGAAAGAGCTTGTCAGAGTATTTGTCAGCCTTTCGGAGCAGGCGCGCAGGCAGGGGCTGCTGTCTCTGGATGACCAGGCGCGTGAGATCAAGGATCCGTTTTTAAAAAAAGGGCTTTTGCTTGCGATTGACGGCTGGGACGAGGAAACGATCCGGCTGGTGATGGATTCTGAGATCGCCGCGATGGAAGAAAGACACAGAAAAGGAAGACGCGTTTTTGAAAAAGCCGGTGATTTCGCACCTGCCTGGGGAATGATCGGGACGCTCGTCGGACTCGTTCTCATGCTTAAAAACTTAAATGACCCGCATACCCTCGGACCGAACATGGCCGTTGCGCTATTGACGACGCTGTACGGAGCGCTGCTTGCCAACTTGGTATTTATCCCAATCGCGGCAAAGCTTGAAGAAAAAACGGAAAGTGAAATTTTCATCAAACAGGTCATGATCGAAGGGGTTGTCGGCATCCAATCGGGCAAAAATCCCCGCAACCTCGAAAGTCAGCTTGTCGTCTTCAGCTCAAGAGAAGACTGGCGTAAAGGACAGCCTGCGAACAAGAAAAAGGGCGCTGTCCATGAAGCTTAGAAAAGAGCGTTTTGAAAGAAGAAACAAACCGGAACATTCCGGCGGTTCACCAAGATGGATGGTGACGTTCGCTGACTTGATCACGCTCATTCTCGTGTTCTTTATATTGCTTTTTTCGATGTCGCAAATAGACGCGGAAAAATTTCAATCTGCCGTTTCATCGATTCATACAAACGGCAGCGGGGGTGAACCGGCGTCATCAGACAAAGCAAACGAAAATAAAGAACAGGATTTGCTGTTACAAAACGTGAAGACATACATAAAAGCGCATCATTTGAGTTCGAAATTGACGGCGAAGCGCGATGAGCGCGGAGTGGTTCTGGTGCTGCAGGAGGCCGTTCTGTTTCAGACAGGAAAAGCGGATGTGCTGAAAAACGCCGAGCCGGTTCTGCATCAGATCGCGGTGCTTTTAAAAACAATTCCGAATGACATACAGGTAGAAGGCCATACGGACAGCCGCCGGATTTCCACCTATCAATTTCCGTCGAACTGGGAGCTGTCGTCTGCAAGAGCGGCGAGTGTGATCCGGTATTTTACCGCGAATGAAGACTTTTCCGCCAAACGGTTTATCTCTGCCGGGTATGCGGATACGAAACCTGTGAAGGACAACAAAAGTCCCGGACATATGAAAGAAAACCGCCGTGTAGAAATTGTAATCAAAAAAACGACCTCGTCATAAGGTCGTTTTTTATTTTGTTTTATACCGCTGCTCAGACCGGATGGCAAAAAGTGCTTTTTCCACGGTTTGGGCATTTTTTTCTGAAATTTCTTCTTTGCGGGGAATCGGAGGATATAATTGTTCAGGATCACTCCAAAAAGCGGGCAACGTGCAGGGGGAGTGCTTCTGCCATTTATCAATCCATTTCTGCGGTATGCGTTCCCCGGGATCAATCCCTTTCATCTCAAGCCAAATGCGGCTCCATGCTCTCGGGACGACTCTCCAAATATCGTATCCGCCGCCGCCGACCGCGATCCATCTGCCGCTGCAATATTGATGGGCTAATGAATGAGCGAGCCGCGGGATCTCCTGATAAATGGAGATTGTATTGGACAGGTGTGTCAACGGGTCGTAATAATGGGCGTCCGCACCGTTTTGGGTAAGAATCACATCCGGTTTAAAAAAAGCCGCGATTTCTGAGGCGGCCGTTTTGTAAGCGTGAAGAAAGGAATCGTCCTCTGTGAAAGCGTCCAGCGGAATGTTAAAAGAATAGCCGTAGCCTTGCCCGCTTCCTTTTTCCAGTACCTGTCCCGTCCCGGGAAATAAATAACGCCCGGTCTCGTGAAAAGATACAGTGCAGACATCAGACCTGTCGTAAAACGTAAATTGAACGCCGTCGCCGTGATGAGCGTCTGTATCAATGTATAGCACTTTTGCCCCGTAGTTCTTCTGGATGTATTGGATGGCCACGGCGCTGTCATTATAGATACAAAAGCCTGAGGCCCTGCCGCGGAAGCCGTGGTGAAGGCCGCCTCCTAAATTGCAGGCGTGCCTAGCTTGTCCCGTCATGACATAATCAGCCGCCGTTAAGGTGCCGCCCACCAGAAGTGACGCGGCATCATGCATGCCGGCAAAAACGGGAGTGTCTTCCGTTCCGAGACCGTAGCTTTCTCCTTCCGCGGCAGGGAGCCGGCCCGCACCCGCTAGTTCCACCGCCTGTATATAATCCTCCGTATGAACGAGAGCCAACTCTTCTTTAGCGGCCGTGCGCGGTGTGACGATATCTCCTTCGTCAAACGCATCCGCCGCCTGAAGCAGATCGTATGTTAAAAGCACGCGGCGCTGATTGAACGGATGTTCCTGATGAAATTGATACGTCTGATAAGAAGGCGAGTAAACAAAAACGCTGTCTCTCATGGCTGATCCCTCAAATGTTTCGGCCATAAGACATTGTATCCGGCTTCTTGAACGGCACGGATAAAAGGGAGCGGATTCATCGTCTTCACCCGGAAGACGAGAATGTTCGACCCGGCGGAATCATGGGGATAGACGAGCACACTCAGGATTTGCAGCTGAAGATCACGGCACATGCAGCTGAGATCAGCAAGGCTTTTTGTCATATCCGTCACCAGGATTTCCACCTGTGATCCCGGCTGGGCCGCGCCTGTCAGGCTGACGAAAGTCCGGAGCACGTCGGTTTTCGTTAAAATGCCCGTCAGCTTATGGTTTACCGTAATCGGCAGACAGCCGATGCCGTGCTCATAAAAGGAAGCGGATATTTCTTCTACAAAGTCAAGCGGATGGGCGCAGATGACATTCCGCTTCATAATGGTCTCCACTTTGTTTGTCAGAAACGCGCCGCGTTCCTTTTGTTCAAAGCTGCCGGGGCCGGCCTGTTTAATGTCTCTATCTGTGACAATACCGGTGACGTGCAGCTCGTCGTCGATGACAGGGAGATGGCGGATATGATATGCCTTCATTTTACGGACGGCTGTTTCAATGGAGTCGTGTTTTGAGACGGTGATGACGTCCCGTTTCATGATTTGTTCTGCAATCATCTTTTTATCCCCTTTGTATGTCAGTCAATACATAAATCGCTGATAAAAACGAAGCCTGTCGAACTGTTCAATTGACTCATGACTGACGTGCCTGCCGATGCGGGCCATCAGACAATTGGCCGGGTGAGAGCTGATTTCCGGTTCATCCGTTGCGAACCAGACAAGACCCCCGGCATTCATCATCTTTTCCATGATCTTTCTGTATTCCCACACATCTTTTTTCATTCCTTTTAAATCCCAATGCCAGTAATATTCCGTCGTCATGATGATGTACCGTTCCATCTGTTCATCCATCATGCTGACTGTCAGCAGCGTTTTTCCGACAGAACAGCCCCTGTAGCCGGGAGCGACCTCGATCGCCCCGAGTTCAAGGAGGTCTTCCATATTTCCGTCAGACCACCGTTCAAGCGGATCAGGATATAAATACGTCACATAGCCGATAATCGTCTGTCCGTCCCTGGCGATAATGATCCGACCTTCAGGAAGCCCGGCGATCTCGATTAACGCTTTGTGCTGTTCATGAGGAAGGCGAAAGGCTGTCAGGCCTTCATGAAACTCATACTGTGCTAGGTCCTCTGGAGGAACGGGCCCTTCTACTAAAAGAGGGCCGGCTGCTGTCTGAATTGATGAAGAATGGTACGTTTTATGATGTTTCACTGATTCACCGCCTGTCGGTTCTTAATAAAAACACATCTCCCTTAAGCATAACAAAATATAAAGCGTTTTCAATAGTGTTGTAATTTATATTTTAAAAATTGAGAAAACTGTGAACATCTACTATAATTAGTCTATAGATAAGCAAAGGGGGATGTTGCATGAATTTGAAAGCGTTGCCGGCGGAAAAGGGGAATTATCATCTGCGAAATTATGAGGAAACGTACCGCAGCTTCGATTGGAAAGAGGTCGAAGCGGAGTTTTCCTGGCATCAGACGGGGAAGCTGAATGCGGCGTATGAAGCAATTGACCGTCATGCCGAATCATTTCGAAAAAACAAAGTAGCGCTGTATTACAAGGACGCAAACCGGGATGAAAAATACACATTTAAAGAAATGATGGAGGAATCGAACCGGGCGGGAAATGTACTGAGACGGTATGGAAACGTGGAAAAAGGGGACCGCGTTTTTATTTTCATGCCGCGTTCGCCGGAGCTTTACTTTATCATGCTCGGCGCAATTAAAATCGGTGCGATCGCCGGTCCTTTATTTGAAGCGTTTATGGAAGGCGCCGTCAAAGACCGCCTGTTGAACAGCCAGGCAAAGGTTGTCGTGACGACACCTGAACTGGCCGAACGGATTCCGGCGGACAGCCTGCCCGACCTCGAGCATATTTTCATTGTCGGCGGCAGCAAAGAAGCGGGAGATAAAATCATCCATTATGATAAAGCGGCTGAGGGAGAAAGCACGAGACTTGATATTGAATGGATGGACAGAAGAGACGGCTACCTGCTTCACTACACATCAGGATCTACCGGAACGCCCAAAGGTGTGCTCCACGTTCATGAAGCCATGATTCAGCAATGCCAGACCGGCAAGTGGGTGCTTGATCTTAAAGAAGACGATATTTACTGGTGCACTGCGGACCCGGGCTGGGTGACCGGGACGGTGTACGGGATATTTGCGCCGTGGCTGAACGGAGCGGCGAACGTGATCGTCGGCGGCAGATTCAGTCCGGAAAACTGGTACGGCACGATTGAGAAGCTCGGTGTCAGCGTCTGGTACAGCGCTCCGACGGCTTTCAGAATGCTTATGGGCGCCGGAGATGAAATGGCATCCAAATTTGACCTTACTTCACTTCGTCACGTCCTGAGTGTCGGAGAACCTCTGAACCCCGAGGTCATCAAGTGGGGACATAAAGTATTCGGCAAGCGCATCCACGACACGTGGTGGATGACAGAAACGGGCGGACAGCTCATCTGCAATTATCCTTGCATGGAGATCAAGCCGGGTTCAATGGGGAAACCGATTCCGGGAGTGGAAGCGGCGATCGTTGACAATCAGGGAAATGAGCTTCCGCCGTACCGGATGGGAAATCTCGCCATTAAAAAGGGCTGGCCGTCGATGATGGATTCCATTTGGAACAACAAAGAGAAATATGATTCTTATTTCATGCCGGGCGGCTGGTATGTTTCCGGAGATTCTGCTTATATGGATGAAGACGGTTATTTCTGGTTCCAAGGCAGAGTCGATGATGTCATTATGACATCCGGCGAGCGCGTCGGCCCGTTTGAAGTCGAAAGCAAACTTGTTGAACATCCGGCGATTGCCGAAGCCGGGGTCATCGGAAAGCCGGACCCTGTCCGGGGAGAAATTATTAAAGCGTTTATCGCGCTCAGAGAAGGGCATGAGCCATCCGATCAGCTGAAGGAGGACATTCGCCTCTTTGTAAAACAGGGGCTTGCCGCGCATGCCGCACCGCGGGAAATTGAATTCAAAGATAAACTTCCGAAAACACGGAGCGGAAAAATCATGAGACGTGTGCTGAAGGCGTGGGAGCTGAACCTGCCGGCAGGCGACCTGTCCACAATGGAAGATTAAAGACGGCGTTGACATCGTATTTTATTTATGTTAAAAATGAGTAAGCTTCATACGAAAAGGTTTTGATTGAGACAAGTAGGATATCTGATTGTTCCAGAGAGCTGATGGCCGGTGAAAATCAGCACATAAGATATGCCGAATACACTCATGAACCGCTTTTGCGAACAAAGTCATTCCAAGGCTTTCAGTAGTGAAAGAACGGACACGGTCCGTTATCAAAAAGAGTGATAAAAGCTTTTTTATGCTTTTATTAGTAGGGTGGTACCGCGATTATATCGTCCCTTCGTTTTAAACGAAGGGGCGTTTTTTATTTTCATAAACAAAGGAGCAGACAAAATGACTAACTTATTAGAGGATTTATCATTCCGCGGCTTAATCCAGCAAATGACGGATGAAGAAGGACTGAATAAACAGCTGAACGAAGAAAAAATCCGTTTATACTCAGGGTTTGACCCGACGGCTGACAGCCTGCACATCGGACACCTTCTGCCGATATTGACACTGCGCCGTTTCCAGCTTGCAGGCCACCATCCGATTGCGCTTGTAGGCGGCGCGACGGGACTGATCGGCGATCCGAGCGGCAAAAAAGCGGAGCGTACGTTAAATACTCAGGATATCGTTGTCGAATGGTCGCAAAAAATTAAAAATCAGCTTTCCCGATTTTTAGATTTCGAAGCCGGAGAAAACCCCGCTGTCATAGCGAACAACTTTGATTGGATCGGAAAGCTGAGCATCATTGAATTTCTCCGTGACGTCGGAAAGAACTTCGGAATTAACTACATGCTTGCGAAAGATACTGTAAGCTCAAGAATTGAAACCGGAATTTCTTACACGGAATTCAGCTACATGATCCTGCAATCCTACGATTTTCTGAATCTGTACAGAGAAAAGAACTGCAAACTCCAAATCGGAGGCAGTGACCAGTGGGGCAACATCACGGCCGGTCTTGAACTGATCAGAAAATCAGAAGAAGAAGGGGCGAAAGCTTTCGGTCTTACCATTCCGCTCGTCACAAAAGCTGACGGCACGAAATTCGGCAAAACGGAAGGCGGCGCCATTTGGCTTGATAAAGAAAAAACATCGCCGTACGAATTCTACCAGTTCTGGATCAATACTGATGACCGCGACGTCGTCAAATACTTAAAATACTTTACTTTTTTGTCAAAAGAGGAAATCGAAGCTTATGCTGAAAAAACGGAGACAGCTCCTGAGAAAAGAGAAGCGCAAAAACGTCTCGCTGAAGAGGTGACGGTTCTTGTACACGGCCGCGAAGCGCTTGAGCAGGCCGTTCATATCTCCCAGGCGCTGTTCAGCGGCAATATTAAAGAGCTTTCCGCTCAAGACGTCAAGGTAGGATTTAAAGATGTACCTTCGTTTGAAAAAGACCGCTCTGAAGAACTGTCTTTAGTAGACGTGCTTGTGGAATCTAAATTGTCGCCTTCAAAACGGCAGGCCCGCGAAGACATTCAAAACGGAGCTGTTTATATTAACGGCGAGCGCCAGACGGACATCGGGCATCTTCTGACTGCGGAAGACCGCATTGAAGATCAATTTACCGTACTGCGCCGCGGAAAGAAAAAATACTTCCTGATCACGTACTGAAAATAAAAAGCAGTCCGGCCGCTCAATGCGGCAGGCTGCTTTTTTATGTTTTGTGAATACTGCACGGGGAAATGAGTACAGTACATAGTATAAGCAAAACAGGGAAGGGGTGCTGCGCCGTGAATTTCATGTTTACCATCGCAAAAGAAAGATTGCAGCGGGATCATTGGGAACAGCAGCAAAGCATAAATGCCGAAGCCAAAGCCGAGGAATCAGAGACGGAAGAAGAAAATCCGACATCATAAAGGGAAAGCCTCCATTCTGTGGAATGGAGGCTTTTGATTGTCACCATATCAGCCTGACGGCGGCCATCAGCACGACTCCTGTGATGACCGTGATGGATAAGCTTTTTGTCCGCATCGCGCAAAGCAATGTCGGGATGAGAACGATCATTGCTTTCCAATCAAAGGTCAAAGCGCTGTTTGTTTTCACAATCATGCTTTCCGTTACCAGAGCCGTCAAAATACAAAGCGGAATAAAGGAGAGCCATTTTAAAGCCAACTCAGGCATCTGAATGTTCCGGACAAATATAAACGGAACAATGCGCGGCACAAGTGTAACAATCATGCAGCCGAGTATAATCCAGATCATTTGTGTGCTGATGCTCATTTGTCCGTCACCACCCCGATCGTTGCCACAATCACGGTTGAGGCGATAACCGCGATGTGTGACGGGACGAAATACGATAACAAGACCATAAAAATGATCATATAGAGAATTAAGGAGAGGCTGTGCTTCAGCTTTTCCGAAGCGGACGACTGCAATTGCAGCACAAGCAGCGCCGCAAACATAGCGGGCAAAGCAAAGTCCAGGCCGAGCGCGTAAGGATCAGATATCCATTGTCCGAGAAGCCCGCCCATCACGCAGGAAATAACCCAGCACACGTAAGCGGTTATATTGAGACCGTTCATCCACTTATCGTATAACCTGCCGTTCTGAGCCGCTTTGTTCACCGCTACCCCGAAAGATTCGTCAGTAAGCAAAGCCCCGAAGCCGATATTTTTCGCCAAAGAGTATTTCGTGAAATACGGCGCGATGGTCAGGCTCAGCAGAAGGTGCCGCAGATTGACGATAAACGTCGTTAAAATAATAGCGGAAATAGGACTCCCGGAAACAAGGAGCGAGCAAATAATAAATTGGGCGGCGCCGGCATAGACACATAAAGATAACAAACAAATTTCAAGAATGCTTAGATGTGAGGCAACGCCAACGATGCCGAAAGCAAAACCGATGCTCATATAGCCCAGCAGCGTAGGCACACAATCCCGCACCCCCTGTAAAAACGTATCGTTCATTTCCCGGGAAACGGCGGTTTTTTGCACTTCTGTGTTAATCATTTTTTATACTCCTTTCATAGAGATTATAATGATAACGACTAATGAAAAAATCAAAGAAAATACGGTTCACATTTATATGAACCGATTTCCGGTGACGACATGAAATAACGAATGATTTTGTTTCATCAGGCCTTCAACTTTCTCAGCCCCGACTTCTTTCACAAGCTCCGCGAACATCAGATCGTGCCTCATATATTCCATAGCCACGAGAACGAGAGCGGGATCTTCTGATTTAATGGCCCAGGCATTCGTCTGCGGAGAAAAATTGGCGATTAAGACTTCTTTATTATCGCGGGCAGCTATCGTTAATCTCCCGCCCATCCGTTTCTCCGCCACTTCAGGAGACATATTATGATTTGTCGTATTTCCAAGTTTCACTTCCGGAGGGCCGAACACAATCGAAAAGACGGGCAATTGTTCGGCGGCGCGTTTGTTAGCGGCTTCTTGAATAAAGGGAATCTGCTGTTCCCAGACAGACAGCCACAACTCTTCCTCGGCTTTTTCAATCATATCCTTCATCTCATTGATGACATGATCATTCGTGCTGATGCGGCGGATGACATTCATCTCCTGCTCGCTTTCCAGCGCCAATAACTTTTCCTCAAGGTAGCCGAATGAGCTCTCGAAATCGTGCCGGAGCCGGTCGATTAATTCCTTTCCGGCCAGCGGGGCATATGTAACCGGATCAGACGGCACAATATGGACAGCGCCTTTATCAACTAATTTCCCCAATACCTCATAGATCATTGAGCGGGGGACGCCTGACCTTTTGCTGATTTCATATCCGGTAACAGGCGAGTGTTTCAACAAGCCGATATATGCTTTACATTCATATTGAGAAAATCCAAATTTCTGTAATTCTTTCAGAACATCCTCCATAAACATCCTCCGTAGTGGTTATTCATGAAACTACTATAATGTAAGCGATTATATCTTGTCAATGGGACTTGAGTGCTGAAAGAAAGGTGCGCCTGTTTTGTCGCTTTCCAACTTAGTTTATGGTGAGTTACATGTATGGCTTTTGTGAAAAACGTTGCCGTAGACCCACACGAATGCCGTTTGATACGATAAATTCAAGAAGTTAAAAAGAGGAGGATCACGGTGGAAAACACCTCTAAAATCGCTTTTTTATCGGTTATAAGCAATTCCCTGGTCGTCATGCTCAAAATAGTGGTGGGGATAATAACCGGATCTGTCGCGATACTTTCTGAAGCCATTCATTCTTTTTTAGATTTGATCGCCGCCTTCATCGCCTTTATCTCCGTCAGGATTTCAAAAAAGCCGGCTGATACAGGGCATCCGTACGGTCATGGAAAAGTCGAGAATCTGTCGGGGACTATCGAGACGATTCTGATTTTTGCGGCAGGGATTTGGATGATATATGAATGCGTTCAAAAACTGGTCAACCCGGCGCCGGTTCATCTGCCCGTATTGGGCATTGTTGTGATGCTTGCGGGGGCTCTCATTAATTTGATCGTTTCGAAGTTCGTAAAAAGAGAAGCCGAAAAGGTTAATTCCGTGGCAATGAAATCAAATGCCCTGCATTTACTGACTGACGTGTACACATCATTAGGCGTAGCGGCAAGCCTTTTGGTCGTTACCATAACGGAGTGGTACATACTTGATCCCATTATAGGTATGGTGCTGGCGATGTATATCATATATGAAGCGTTTAAGTTAATGAAAGAAGCATTCCCGCCGCTGATTGATACCCGTTTGTCGGAAGAGGAAGAAAAAACAATTTTAAAGATTATTGAAACATTTCAACAGGAATTTATTGAAATTCACGATTTTCGTACAAGACGCTCCGGCCCGCAGGAGTATATTGATTTTCACCTGGTCGTAGCCTCTCACGTGACGATTAAAGACGTGCACGACCTGTGTGACCGCATTGAAAGAGATATTACGAATGAATTCAAACAAGCACAGGTAATGATTCACCCCGAGCCGGAGAGCGAGAGGAAGAAATAAATCGATCTTATGTTTGCGTTTGTTCCCGGCAAAAGGCCCGTTCCCACGGGTCTTTTTGTTGTATAAATGACTATTTCTCGCTCATATGAGAGAGAAGCTTATACACGTGAGGGGTTCATTTCATACGTTATGTTGTAAAGAAAAAGGGAGGTGAACAGAATTGAACGCTATTTCTGTTAAAGAAATTGAACATGGAGTTGCCGTTGCGGAAAGAGAAGGTTTAGGGGAGTATTTATACCAAGAACCGGTTTCTAAAAAATGTTCGCGCCGTTCCCGCAGCAGAAAACGGACACACCGTTCCCGCAGCAGAAGACGGACGCATCACCGGACACACCGTTCCCGCAGCAGAAGACGGACGCATCACCGGACACACCGTTCCCGCAGCAGAAGACGGACGCATCGCCGGACACACCGCTCCCGCAGCAGAAGACGGACGCATCACCGGACACACCGTTCCCGCAGCAGAAGACGGACGCATCGCCGGACACACCGTTCCCGCAGCAGACGGTCTCATCAAAAACGCACCCGCAAACGCTGTTTTAAATGCTGACTGCAGACTCTATTACAAGTAACGGGGATCTGCTATAATGGCAAGAGAACTGCATAAAAGATCCAGTATCATCTGCGGACACTGAACTGACAACATGGCGCTGTTTGTTCGTGTCCGTTTTTCATGTCAAAAAAGATGCCGGAGGATAAAAAGGAAGGGATGAAGCCGAATGAAGCTGAATGAGGATTTTTATAACTCTGAAGGAAAGACAGTCTCTTTGCCAAACATAAGCAGCAAGCTTTTGCATATCACGGACAGCGGGCATATCAGCATTGACTTCATCAGCATAAGCAGGCTGCGGAAGGCTTCAAAAATCGCGATCTTAGGTGACAGCGTCGCCCGGGGGCTGCGTGCGGAATACGGCTTTGGTGACATTCTGAAAGACCGGACAAACGCTGAAATAACCAATCTGTCTGTCAGCGGCGTTAACATGAGCAACAACGGAAGCGGTAACATTTATCAGCAGGCGCTTAAAACAAAGGGACATGATGTCATCATTGTCCAGGGAACAGATGATGATTGGTGCAACCACATTCCCATCGGCACAGATGAAAAGGATATCACCACATTTTACGGAGGCTTCTGCCAAGTGATCCAGCAGCTGCGGAGCGGAAATAAAGGCGCGAGCATCATTGTGGTGACCCCAACGAGACAAGCAAAAATATCAAAAGGAAAAATCGTCCGCCGTGATACTGATAAAAATAAACTGGGCCTGAAGCTGGCTGACTATGTGAAAGCCCAAAAAGAAGCCTGCACACTCCTCTCTGTACCGTATGCCGACCTGTTTGATACAGATCTCATCGACCCGTATAATCCCGCTTTCCGCAGCATGTGCATGTCAGAAGGTCTTCATCCGAACGAGAAAGGGCATCAAATCATATTTCAGGAAATCTGCCGGAATTATTATTACTATTATGGGTAACACAGCGCTAACAGATTATTTTCGGCTTTGCTTTTCTAAAAGCTCAATTATTCTTTGAGATGCGTGTTTTTGCGCTCTCAAAAGCGAGACGATATTACCGGTAAAACCGATTAAAATGATAAGCAGCAAAATGATCATCCACATAGCGAACCTCCTGTCGAGTGTCGAAAAACCCACTCTTAATTTTACTTATTATGGATGGGGAAGAGAATAGGTCTAACTATTGGTGTTTCTTTATAAATCCATAAAAAAAGCACAGACTGAACGGGTCTGTGCTTTTTTCTCTTATTTCAGCAGGTTCAATGATTCACGATTAAAGGCTTCCAAATCGTCAGGTGTTCTGCTCGTTACGATGTTATGGCTCACGACGACTTCTTCATCCTTATAATTTGCGCCGGCATTGATTAAGTCTTTGCGGATGCTGCGGAATCCCGTGATATCTTTTCCTTTAAGAAGGTCGGTATCAATCAGCAGCTGCGGGCCGTGGCAGATTGCGAAAACAGGTTTCTGATCTTCCACGAATGCTTTAGTGAATTCACCCGGGCGGTCATCTCCGCGCAGAAGATCCGGTGAAAAGCCTCCGGGAATCAATAACGCATCGAATTCCTTGGCGTCTGTGTCTGAGATCGCTTGATCGATCTTTACTTTCTCACCGTGTTTGCCCGTCACTTCTTTCCCTGCTTCCAAATCTATTGTCACCACACTGTGGCCCGCTTCTTTAAATGCTTCCGCCGGGCTTGTATATTCAATATCCTCAAATTGATCTGTCATCAGAACTGCGATTTTTTTGCTCATACATCATGCCTCCTGTGAATTTGTATATGACAAGAATATCAGGCAGATTTCCGCCTCACAACGTATTTGCTTATGAAAAAAGACCCCTCTGAAAAAGAGGAGCCAAAAGGTACGGAGGTCTGCTGAAACTTACGTGTTTAACTTGAGATAAGGCAAGAAATCGAACCAATTACTTTTTGCGTCTTTTTTTATGCTTTTTACACCCGCATTTCCCCGGATCTCCCGGATCAATGACTTCGTGAATTGTTTCTTCCTTATAAACGTGGCGGGGAACATAACGGATATGCTCTCTGTTAATGTGTTTGATGGGATGGACGTAAACCACTTCTTTGTCAGTATACTTGTCAGTCACAATATACTTAGGGTCACAGTAATACACTTTCGATTTTTTACCCATTCATCTCACCTCCCGTACTTTATTAAATGCTGGCAAGGAGGGTTTTGCATCGGACAAGTACACCGTGGCAAGTCCACAATTTTTCATATGCAATTTCGTTTTTCTGATTTTTCCTGAATCCGCCTCAAATTGGAATGGCTAACCCTTTTTGAGCGGGGAAATCTATAAAAAAGAATTCAAAAACGATTCTTTTCTCAGGTCAATCGAGATGCATACATCTTTAGGGGGATTTCAGAATGCTCGATGAAAAAACGATTGAAATCATTAAAAGCACAGTGCCGGTCTTAGAAGAGCATGGTGAAGAAATCACAGGCCGATTTTATGACCTCCTGTTTCAGCATCACCCTGAGCTGCTGAATATCTTTAATCAGACAAATCAAAAGAAAAAAACACAGCGTACGGCCTTGTCGAATGCTGTGATCGCGGCCGCAGCCAATATTGACCGGCTGGAAAACATAGTCCCCGTCGTCAAACAAATCAGCCATAAGCACCGGAGTATCGGTGTTAAGCCCGAGCATTACCCAATCGTTGGAAAGTACTTGTTAATCGCGATAAAGGACGTGCTAAAAGACGGGGCCGCTCCTGAGGTCATTCAGGCATGGGAAAAAGCATACGGCGTCATTGCAGACGCTTTTATCGGAATTGAGAAGGACATGTATGAACAAGCGGAAACGCAAAAAGGCGGCTGGAAAGACTATAAGGCGTTTAAAATTGATAAAAAGGTAAAAGAAAGCAAAGAGATAACGTCGTTTTATTTAAAACCGGAAGACGGACAAGTTATCCCCGAATTCAAAGCGGGACAGTATATCAGTGTAAAAGTATATATTCCGGACACGGGCTATACGCATATCCGCCAGTACAGTTTATCCGACGTGTCCGGTAAGGATTATTACCGGATTTCCGTTAAAAAAGAAGGGGTTGTTTCCTCATATCTGCATGACCAATTACACGAAAAGGATTCAATTGAGATCAGCGCTCCGGCCGGGGATTTCGTATTAGACCCTGATTCCAAAAAGAATCTCGTTCTCATCAGTGCCGGTGTCGGAATTACCCCGATGATCAGCATGTTAAAGACGGTTGCCAAAACCCAGCCGCAGCGAAACGTTCTCTTTATCCATGCGGCAAGGAGCGGAGAGTATCATGCGTTGCGGCATGAAGCTGAAGAAGCCGCGGAACACTCATCCGTTGACACCCTCTTTATTTACAGCGAGCCGTCCGAACAAGACCGTTCAGAAAACATTCGTTTTCGGGAAGGCCGGATTGACAAACAGCTGTTAGAAGAAGTGATGACAGATAAAGATGCTGATTTTTACCTGTGCGGATCACCGTCGTTCATTAAAGAAATGAAAAAGCTGATTTCTGAATTCAATACACCGCCGGAATCCATTCACTATGAATTATTTGAACCCCAGCTGAGTATGGTGTGACGGAAGAAGGAAGGACGATGATTTTAATGTATGAAGCACCCGGATTGGGTGCTTTTTTATTCTCTTGCGAGGAAAGTTTGCTGCTCAACATTTTATGTTAAGCTTGCTTAATTAATGAAATAAAAGACACATGGCCCGCGCATCAAAGAGTACGGGCTTTTTGTCAACTTGGAGCGGCGATTGACGATTAGAGATTGGTATGAGGCAGCACTTCGATACAATTATTACTCACAGTTATTACTCACTTATCCTGCTGATCGAATTTTTGGTGTGCGAGAAAAAAACGGTGCGGCTGCAGGATTCGGAAGAGGTGCTGAATTTTTATTTACAAGAGAAATTTAAAGACGGGATGAACGCTTATTTGCTTGCTTTCGAGCAGGAAGGCAACCGGATAGATAAATGATTCAAAAGGAGGGCAACTATTTGAGACTAATAAAATTAGATTCTATAATAGAGAAGGATAAACTTATAATTGACATGGCAAAGTATGAAAATTTTGCTGTCATTGTTTCAAATGGAGAAGCAAAAATGACGCCGCTCCCTGAGCATGGAGAAACAAAAATTTTCACGAGTAAAGGGAGAGTAACCCGCGTTACGTGGGTGAAAGCGAATTATTCAACTAAATAAGTCCAAGACAGAAAGCCTGAGGACACTGAGCTTACAGCCTGAGCGCTGTTTGTTTGGTGTCCGTTTTTATATTTGAAAAATCAGGAGGTACATATGAAACAAATTACATTAAACGTTCCTCAAATGACGAAGAAGCCACTAAATCAAAAGTAGAGAATCAATATCGGTTATATCTCTTGCAGGTGTCCAGATGATTTTTTACAAGGTCACACCGACTTATAGCATTGTTCAGTCGAGTATTACGAATGAATTTCATTCATCGACCGAAGAAGCAGCATTAAAGCGTCTTGATTGGGAGGTTCAGCGCAACAAATTCTTGGAACGGATTCAAAGGGCAGTTAACCGACTTACCCAAAGAGAACGACAGATCATTGTCATGCTCTATATGAAAGAGGAAGCAATGTATGATTACGAAATTTATTCAGAAATGGGATTAAGCCGGAGCTATTACCGTGTGAAAGTGAAAGCGCTTTACAGAATGGCGTTTGCTCTCGGGAAGAGGTTTACAAAAAAGTGCTGCTAGTTAAAGATTGAATTTAAAGGCTTATCTATTCAAGATAAGTCCTTTTTGGAATTTCCTATAAGTTCCTCAAAATAACAGGAGTGTAATTTATTTTGCTGATAAACAGAGAGGGCAAAGTTTTATTATGGTTCGATGAGTTACACAGTAAATAAGATATGGATAATTGCATATTGTTGGATTTAAAAAAATTTGGTAAAGTAGGTTAAAAATACTACAGCGAGGGATACGATGAAAGATTATTTTAAACATACCAATGTTTTTATCGAAGGTAATACAAATTTAAGGCAACCACAAAGAGCATCACATATGTTATTAAAGAAAGCTTTTAATCAAAATCCTGAATCACATAAGATCATAGTTCTCCCAACTGGAACTGGGAAAACTGGGGTTATTGGATTATCACCCTTTGAAATAAGTGAAGGAAGAGTTCTAATAATAACTCCAAGTTTGATAATTCAAGAGGGCATCTCAGATGATTTTGATACTAGAACTGTATTCAATTTTTGGACAAGCAAACAAGTCATTTTTGACGATAATAAACTCCCAAATGTATATAGATATGCTGGATATGATAGTAGTAACGATAGGAGAAGAGCTCTTAAATATTTAGAGGAAGCTAATATAGTAATTGCAAATATACACAAAGTATATAACACAAATTCTAGAAAAACACTAGTAAATATATTGTCGAAAGATTTTTTTGATATGATTATCATTGACGAAGCACACCATTCAGCTGCGGACTCTTGGCTTAAAGCATTAGAATATTTTGACGCTAAAAAAGTCGTTAAATTAACTGCAACTCCAACAAGAGCCGATCACAAAGAGCTGGATGGACAAATAATTTATGAATTAGAATTATCAGATGCCATTAGGGATGGATATATTAAAAATATAGTTGCACATGATTATACAACTCAAAAATTAGAGTTTATAATTGATGGAAAAAAAGCGAGCAAAGAAGAAGCATTGGATGTAATGGATTCCAATTGGGTTAGTAGGGCTGTAGCTTACTCAAAGGATTGTAGCAAAACAATCGTTGAAATGAGTAAGAAGAAACTAATTGAAAAACGAAAACATGGTAATTCCTATCACCAAATAATTGCAGTAGCTTGTAGTATTGAACATGCTCAAGAGATAAAAGTGTTATATGATGAAGCTGGGCTATCATCTGATTATGTAGCAAGTACTCGATTAGAAGAATCTGAAAAGGCAATCATAAAGTTCAAAAAAGGTGAATTAGATGTCCTAGTCAATGTTAACATGCTAGGAGAAGGGTTTGATCATCCGAATATTAGTATAGCTGCTATTTTTAGACCTTTTAGAACCCCAGGTCCGTATGCTCAATTTATAGGAAGAGCTTTAAGAAAAATACAAGAAGATAATCCAATTGATACTATTGATAATGTGGCCCATGTTATTTATCATAAAGATTTAGATATTGAAGATTTATGGGATTACTATACAGGGGAAAAAAAGAAAGCTGAGAGAAAACAACGTATCGGAGTTGCCTATGAGGAATCTTTTGATAAGAACATCGATATTGGTGAAGTAAGTGTAGGGGGAGAAGTAATTCAAACCACTAAAGAATTTTTAGGTGATGGAGTTGGACGAAAATACTCTATAGAAATAGAAAAAAGTATTACATCTTTCAATGAAGAAATTGAAGATCAAGCTGAGAAAATGAGGAAAGCAAATGTTGCTGAAAGACATATAAAAGAGTTCATAGAGAAACGAAAACAAGAGTTAGATCAATTTGTAAACGATAAAAAAGAGAGGCGAAGAGCGGATCTTATTAGAGAAGAATTACATGCTGTTCATAAACAACGAATTATTGATTCTGTAGAGTCTTTATTAGAGGAAACAAAAACGGATCCTCAGGGAAAAGAATTACCTAACAATACAAGTAATCGATTTTTAATGAATGCAAAAGATAATATAGCATACTGTGTAATGTCAATTAATTTTAATTTAAAGCAACGTTTAAAACGTGGAATTGATGAGTGGGAGACATACGATTTTGAACAAGCAGAAAAATTATTACCTACTCTCCTTGAAAAAATTAAATCAAAAATTGAAGGGATTGATTAAAATGTCGGGTATATTCGATGATATTGCTAAAATACTTATTTATAAAGGTGAACCTATAGAGAATATTATAGAAGAGGCAATTATACAAGGTAAGGAATATAAAATTGAACATCAAAAAAATGGTACAAGGATAAATGTTAGTTTTAAAACTGCATATGATATAATCATTAATGATATTTTCATATACAATTGTGATAATGAATTAATAAAGCAACAAGTTTCAGTAAAGGGAAAATTAAGAACAGTTTTTGATAAATATGAAGAGGCACAATGTTTATTAAGTTCGTTAGAATATAACCAAATAATTGCTTGACACATGAAATTTGGCATTATAATGGCATACTATTTATTGTTACATAAGTAATTATGGTAATAGGCAATAAATCACCAGGCGTTCTCCTAAACTGGAGGGCGTTTTTTATTTGCAATGAATATTATAAAACCTTTTTAAAATTGCATAATGGAGCCAGAATATTTGAATCGTTGATTTACGGTGAGAATGTGGGTGGGGGTTTGCATATTCTTAATGTAGAAGAGATTGAAAAGTATATGCAAAATGGTTTTTTAAAGCCTCAGTTTATTCCCGTCGCACATCTGTTAGACGGATGTTATTTGTTAATTGACAAAACCAAAATATCCACAGATCCAAACTATTTATGGTTCCACGGATTTGTCGAGTATGAACCAATGCAACTTAATTTTGAGATATTTTTAGATAGGTATATTTTATCTCAGGGATCAAGTTTTTGGGAATGGAATATCTACACTGCTGAGAATTATTATAGGACTCACCAGGGTGATGAGGATTAACCTTTCCTACAGTTGGGTTGGTTCATTTTTACTATTAGACTTCGATTTGAACTTTTAAAAATAGGTTTAATTTGGAAGACAAACCGATTAATTGGTGTATAGACGATTTATAAAAAGCGCAGATACTCTGCGCTTTTTTATTTAAGTATTTTCCTAATCATTCGCAGCCCGTTTTTGGAAGAAGGATAACGGAAAGCGAAGTCGAAGCGGTTCGTTTGTTTGACGACGCTTTTTTTGTGCGTAAACGTGTTAAAGCTGTCAAATCCGTGATAGCTGCCGATGCCGCTTTCCCCGACGCCGCCGAATGGCAAATACGGCGTCGCAACATGCATTAACGTATCATTGATACAGCCTCCGCCAAACGACAGATTCTCTAAAACAGTTCGCTCAGTTTCTTTGTTTGTGGTGAAGAGATACAGGGCGAGCGGCTTTGGGCGCGATTGGACTTTCTCGATGACTTCATCGATATCGCCGTATGTAAACAGCGGAAGAATCGGCCCGAAAATCTCCTCCTGCATCACTGGAGAGTCATCCCTCACTTGTTCGAGAATGGTCGGCGCAATTTTATGATGAGCGGGATCAGATTGTCCGCCTGTGAGCGGGATGCCATCATTCAGAAAGCTGAGCAGCCGCTGATAGTGGCGTTCACTGACGATTTTGCCGTACTGCGGATTTTGTTCAGGCTGAGGGCCGTAAAATTCGCTGATCGCACGCTTCATTTCTTCTGTGAGCTTCGTTTTGATATCTTGGTGGACAAATAAATAATCCGGTGCGATGCAGGTTTGCCCTGCATTTGTAAATTTCCCGAAGACGATGCGTTTGGCGGCAAGCTGTATATCAGCATCCTTATGGACAATGCAGGGACTTTTGCCGCCGAGCTCCAAGGTAACGGGAATTAATTGTTTGGCGGCGGCCTCCATGACGATTTTTCCCACGGCAACGCTTCCGGTGAAGAAAATATAGTCAAAGGGCTGCTGTAATAACACAGTGCTGACGTCGGGTCCGCCCTCCGCCATAGCGACATAGTCACTCGGAAAAACGCTGCTGATGAGTTTGGAAAGAACAGCGGAAACCGCCGGCGTATATTCTGACGGTTTAAGAACGACTGTGTTTCCGGCTGCAATGGCTCCAATCAAGGGTGAAAGCGCCAGCTGCAAGGGATAGTTCCAAGGCGCAATCACCAAAACGGTTCCATACGGCTCAGGGATGATGATGCTCTTGGAGCCTAGGTGAGTCAGAGGCGTTTTGGCTCGTTTCGGTTTGATCCATTTCCCAAGCCGCTTCATCACAAAACTGATTTCCTCCAGTACAATTCCGATTTCTGTTGTGTACGACTCCTGTTCGGATTTGTGGAGATCCTGATAGAGAGCGGCTGTTATATCGGCTTCTTGTGTTTTGATGGCTTGTTTCAGCTTTTGCAGCATGTTCAGTCTCGATTCTAGCTGTCTCGTATGCCCCGCCGCAAAATAGGCTTTGTGCTTGCTGACGATAGAGGGGATGCTGTTCATTCCGTCTCTCCTTTTTGTAAGGTATGATGATTCATTATGTAAAAAATCGCTTCTGCTTGTCAAATTGGGATTTTTCTAATGTACATGTAGCTGAAAAGCCAGTAGGCACATAAAAAAAGCCCCGGACAGGGGCTTTTTTAATAAAGAGAGGGAGCATCTGCCCATTATTCTGACAGCCCAAAAGAAAAACCCCGGAAACATTGTCATTACAACATGTCCGGGGTTTAATCCAATGCTCTTTAAAGAGCGTTTTACTTAACGGGAGTAGAACTCAACGATAAGCGCTTCGTTAATTTCCGGAGCAAGCTCAGAGCGCTCTGGAAGACGAGTGAATGTACCTTCAAGCTTTTCAGCGTCGAAAGTAAGGTACTCAGGAACGAAGTTGTTTACTTCTACAGATTCTTTGATGATAGAAAGGTTTCTTGATTTTTCGCGAACACCGATTGTTTGACCAGGTTTTACTTGGTAAGACGGAATGTCAACGCGGCTTCCGTCAACAAGGATGTGACCGTGGTTAACTAATTGGCGAGCTTGACGGCGAGTGCGCGCAAGACCGAGCTTGTACACAACGTTATCAAGACGTGCATCTAAAAGAATCATGAAGTTTTCGCCGTGTTTACCAGTCATTTTTGCAGCTTTGTCAAACAATGTGCGGAATTGACGTTCGTTTACACCGTACATGTGACGAAGTTTTTGCTTTTCTTGCAATTGCAAACCGTATTCTGATAGTTTTTTACGCTGTCCCGGACCGTGGGGACCTGGTGCGTAAGGGCGTTTTTCTAATTCTTTACCTGTACCGCTAAGAGAGATTCCTAAACGGCGAGACAGTTTCCAAGATGGACCTGTATAGCGAGCCATAATGTGACTCCTCCTTTGGTTTTATTTTGTGGAAAATAAAAACCGTCTGTTCGATCCGACCGTGCACATTTTGTTTTCATGTATCCTCGCTCCAGCAGCAGAGAGTTACACGATACACCTTACAGCTAAGGAACAAAATGCAAATACAGAAGCTGAACAAAAAGGCTGCAATATTTCACACAAAGAACATTATATGATTTTTCTCCGCCGCCGTCAACCATTTCTCCATGAAGAGTGCCGGTTTATGATATAATGTACAAAAATGAGTAGTACATGTTTAGGTGATAAAAATGAAAAAACAAACAATTGATGAAGTGACGGCCTTTCATCAGAAAATGCTTTCTTTTTTCTTAACGAAATCTGAATCCGTCTCATTATCCGACTCGCTGTTATGGCTGGCCTCAGCTCTAGAATCCTGCTTTACATCTCTTTCATTGACCCTTTCACCGGCAGAATCAACACGTTTCACCATAAAAACAGAAGATGAACCGCATTATGCTCCGCTGAAAGAGAGTGACGGCCGTTTTATGATCAGGAATCAGACCTCCGGCAGATCCTTTTATCTGTACTCGGAAGGCGGGCTGCCGATCCCGGAATCATTGCCTGAGATCGTTACTCAGTTTATTAATCAATCTGTGAGACAAAGCGGGCTGTTTGACAAAACGAAGCATCAGCGGAAAATTCACAGAATGACAGAAATGTTCCATTCGCTTTTGGACCAAAATGAGGTTTTGGAAAAACTGCAGGCAAGTTTGAGTACGGCTTTCCGGTCTTTCCGCTTTTCACTGTTTATCACGCAGGATCAGGATACGGACAGACAGCTTCCCGCAAAAGAATTACATATGGACGGAAAAGATGCCGATCCGTCTGCCCTGAAGGTTTATTTATCGGGGAGACTGCTCAGAAAAGGCAGGTCATCTGCTTATCTGCCGATCAAAGGCCAGCAGGGGACTTACGGGGTTCTGAAGACGGAGGGGCTGCAGGATGCCGTTCTTTCGTGCAGTACTCTCAGTGAAATGCTGCTGCTTGCGGGCGCAGCGGGAAAAGCATTTGAAAATGCGCAGCTCTATGAGCAATCGAAAAAAAGCATTGCGAATCTGGAGCTCATTAATGAAACATCGCGCCAGCTGAATCAGCGCCTCAGACTCACTGATACGATGCGGGAGCTCGCCGCCATTATGACCCAATCGTTTCATGCGGAAGAAGTGGCTTTTTTTCATATTGATCATTTTGAGACGCAAAATCTGCTTCCGGGACATACCGCTTTTTTTAAGACAGAACGTGCGAACCCCTATATCAGCATTGTGAAAGAAAAGCTGTTCGAGGGAGAAAAGGGCGTGTTTATCGGCAGCGGAAAGACTGTATTCGGCGAAAACGGTTTCGGCTCGCTGATGGCGGTGCCGATGATCGAAAATGACACCGTCTTCGGGTTTGCGATTTTATTGAAAAAGGATTTGTATGCTTTTACGTTTGAAATGTATAAGCTTTTTCAAGCGCTCATTCACCATGCGACATTGGCGGTCACGAACTCCATGCTGCGCGACAGGCTTGAGCATCTTGTTCAGACAGACCAGCTGACGGAGCTGTATTCAAGAACCTATCTGGATGAGAAAATTCAATACAGCATGAAAATTCATAAACGAGGTGTATTCATCCTCGTTGATATCGATAATTTCAAAAATATTAATGATACATACGGTCATCAAACGGGAGATTCGATCCTGATTCAGGTGGCCTCCGTTATGAAGAACCATATTCGTGAGCATGATGTCGCTGCGAGGTGGGGGGGCGAGGAGCTGGCTGTCTATCTGCCGAATATCAACGTGTCATCCGGAGAACGCATCGCTAAAAGGCTGGTTCGCGCCATCCGGGAAAATACCGAGCCGCGCGTGACGATTTCCTGCGGCGTTTCCTGCTGGTCAAAGACCGGCCCGATGCCGTTGAAATTGCTCGTTCAGCAAGCGGATGAGGCGCTTTATATCGCCAAACGGAACGGCAAAAATCGGCTGATCATCCATCAAAACAGCACGACGACATAAAAAAGGAGCCGGCCTGCCGGCCGGGCTCCTTTTTTTATCCTAATCGTTTTTCAAGCGTTTCAACAAACTTTGCTAAATAGGTTTCGTCCGTTTCATCAAAACGGTTTTTCACGGGGCTGTCAATGTCCAGCACACCGATCACTTCACCGTTTACGCGGATCGGGAGAACGATTTCTGACTGGGAAGCCGCGTCACAAGCGATATGTCCCGGGAACGCATTCACATCGGCAATCCGCTGCACGTCGCCATTAGAGTAGGCAGTGCCGCATACGCCTCTGCCGAACGGAATGCGCACACAGGCAGGAAGTCCTTGAAATGGTCCGAGCACGAGCTCGCCCTCTTTAGCGAAGTAAAACCCCGCCCAGTTGACTTCATGTAATGAATGGTATAAAAGCGCTGACGCATTCGCGTAATTTGCGATCGCATCCGTTTCATCTTCTGTCATGGCTTCGAGCTGTTTAAGCAGAAGCTGATAACTTTTTTCTTTATCTCCGGATTGTTTTTCGACATGAAACATGGAAAACCCTCACTTTTTCTATAATATCAAACAAAGTTCCGGCCGTTCTGCCGGCATTTGTCGAGAAGTTCTTACAGGAACGGCGCCTTTCTGCTTGAATTGTTACACATAAAGGGGTGAGCCGTATGAAAGTAAGCACCAAAGACAAAATTATTAACGCCGCTGTCCAGCTGTTTAACCAAAAAGGTTATTCCGGCACGTCCGTCCGTGAAATCGCAAAGTCAGCTGATGTAAATGTTGCGCACATCTCCTACTATTTTAAAGGGAAAGGCGGATTAATGGAACATTTAGTTTCCGAGTTTTACGAAGGCTATACTGAAGCGCTGGAAAAAGCCGCCGTCAGTATGAACGGTGAAGACGCGCAGGAACGCATCCTGCGGGTGATTTTCGATATTTTATCCTATCAGCACGATAACCGTCAATTAACGCGGTTTGTATATCGGGAAGTAACGATTGATTCCGTGCTTATCAGGGAAATTATGTCTACTTACTTAATGAAAGAAAAATATATTTTCCAGCTGGTGATTGAAGAAGGGCAGTCACGCCACAGACGGCTGACGCTGCCCGTGCCGCATTTTATTCTGCAATTGAAATCCCTCTTGATGATGCCGTATCTCCAGCCTCAATATATTACCGAGGTGCTCTATATGCAGCCTCATGAACCGTACTTTTATAAAAGGTATTTTGAAGAGGTGAAGATCTGGATCGAAAGCGTGTTCCGACGGCCTGATGCGGCGCTTATGAAGTAATGATGCTTTTGTACGTTTCATAGGAACTGCCGACATCTTCCGCTTGATGGGCGTCCGACCCGAATATGAGCGGGATTTTTTTTTGCTTCGCCGTCTCAGCCATCCAATCCTCCATGTATACTTCCCCGGCAAACTTCTTTCTGAGCCCGGATGTATTCACATCCAGCTCCATTCCGTGTTCTTTCACGGCGTCAAGACAGCGGGCCGCAAGCTCTCTTATTTGAGGTGACATGCTGTAAGGGAAAAGGCGCGCGAATTTTTTGACGAGCGTGATATGGCCGACCCGTTTTGGCTTAAAGGGGCCGAGCGGTGTTACAATGGAAGAATACACAGTTTCATAGTATTGTTCATATACGGCTTCAACGCTTCCGAAGCGGTCGGCAAGCTGCTGAAAGGCGTGCTCGTCAAAATCGAGGCATATATAAGACGGGCCGGTCTTCAAAAAATGAACGGATAAAATGCCGTCATCCAGTGAGGGGCCGTACGTGTTCAGAAACGCCGCGGTTTCCTCTTCATACCCTGTGATAAAATCGGTTTCTAGCCCAGTCAGAATGCTGATTTGTCCATCGTATTCCTTTTTCAGCTGTGACAGCCGCTCCAAATAAACCTCCATCTGTCTGAGATCCATCGCGCTGTCCTGAAACGGTACGGGATCTTGAAATGACGGAGGAAGGGGGGCGTGCTCTGTAAATGTGATCGAGTCAAAGCCTCTTTCCAGGGCCTTTTCGACATATTGTTTCAGCGCATCCTTCGAGCCGTGAGGGCAAAAAGGCGTGTGGATATGAGCGTCTCGTTTTTCCATTTGTGTCACTCCATTAAAAAATTGCAGAATCCTGCCGAAATTATGCAAAAAGTTTTTGATTTCTGGTCAAAAAATGTTGGTTACATGGTATCATAATAACAATGAAAACGACAGATTTTCTCAATACATATATTGAAATCTTTCTGAATACATAAAACACCCTGACAGATTAAGAGAACAACAAGGGGGCTCATTATGGAGTTAGTCATCGGATTATTGGTTATACTGCTCGCGCTCTTTGCGGCGGGCTACTTTTTCAGGAAAAAAATTTATACGGAAATTGACCGGCTGGAGTCATGGAAGATTGAAATTTTAAACCGTTCGATAGTGGAAGAAATGTCCAAGATCAAACATCTGAAAATGACCGGAGAGACGGAAGAGTTCTTTGAAAGATGGCGCGAGGAGTGGGATGAAATTGTCACAGCCCATCTGCCGAAAGTAGAAGAGCTCCTTTATGATGCCGAAGAGAACGCCGACAAATACCGCTTTAAAAAAGCGAATCAGGTGCTTGTCCACATCGACGACCTCCTCACTGCAGCCGAATCAAATATAGAAGGCATACTGCGTGAGATCAGCGACCTTGTGACGAGCGAGGAAAAAAGCCGCGGAGAGATTGAACAGGTGCGTGAGCGGTATTCAAAAGCGCGAAAAAACCTTCTGGCGTACAGCCATCTCTACGGAGAGCTTTATAACAGCCTGGAGACGGATCTCGACGAAATCTGGAGCGGCATAAAAGAGTTCGAAGAAGAGACGGAAAGCGGCAATTACATCAAAGCGAGAAAAGTGCTGCTTGAACAGGACCGCAGACTGGATCAGCTTCAGACATACATAGATGACGTTCCGAAACTGCTTGCGGACTGTAAACAGACTGTGCCGAACCAAATTGCCAAGCTGAAAGACGGCTACCGGGAAATGACGGAAAAAGGCTACAAATTGGAGCATATTCAAATCGAAAAAGAGCTGGATACACTCACAAATCAATTGAAACGGGCCGAAAACGCGCTTTTGGAAGAATTGGATGTCGACGAAGCGTCCGCCATTCTTCAGCTGATTGATGAAACCATTCAATCGATGTATGACCAGCTGGAAGGCGAAGTGGAAGCCGGACAGTCCGTATTAAGCAAAATGCCTGAGCTGATCATCGCGTATGAGAAGCTTGAGGAAGAAAAAGACCGCACAAAAACCGAAACGGAGCTCGTCAAGGAAAGCTATCAGCTGACGGCGGGTGAAATCGGCAGACAGCATGCCTTCGAAAAACAGCTGGAAACGATCGGCCGGCTCCTTGAGCAGGCGAGAGAAAAGCTTGACGGTGAGCATGTCGCTTACTCGCTGCTGATTGAAGAAGTCGAGGCCATCGAAAAGCAGATGGAAGAGGCTCAGAAAGAACATGCCGAATACCGTGAAAATCTGCAGGCGCTCAGAAAAGAAGAACTGCAGGCGCGGGAAACGCTGATGCATCTTCGGAAAACCATTTCTGACACGGCCCGAATGCTGCAAAAAAGCAACGTGCCGGGAATTCCTGAACAAGTCAAGGACAAGCTCGAGACGGCAAATCATCATATAGAAGAAACCGTCAGCCAATTGGAAGTGCTGCCGCTGAACATGGAGGAAGCCGCCAAACATCTGGCCGAAGCCGAAAAGGTGGTTGAGGAAGTCAGCGAAGAGGCGGAAGATCTTGTGATTCAGGTGAAGCTGATTGAGCGGATCATCCAGTACGGCAACCGCTTCCGAAGCCAGAATCATATTTTATCCGAACAGCTGAAAGAAGCGGAACGGCTGTTTTACGCTTACAGCTATAATGAAGCTTATGAGATGGCGGCAGATGCTGTTGAAAAAGCAGCTCCCGGCGCCGTGAAAAAAATTAAAGCTGATCAATCTGCTTCATAGACGCATAAGCAAAAACTGCACCCTGATGGAAATCAGAGGTGCAGTTTTTTAGTTTCTCACGGAATATAAAAAGCGCCTGCGGCTGATATACGTCAAGCCGCAAGCGCTGAATGTTACGATTTTGCTTTATTTAATTCGATGGGCGGGCTGGTAAAAAACGTGATAATGCAGCCGATGATCGCTCCGGCAATGCCCGGAAGCACCCAGCCGATTCCCATGCTGTAAAGCGGAAGATTTGCGTTTAAGAATGAATCTAATGATCCGAGCGGAATGCCGGCTGCCTTCAAGCCGTCCAGGATACTGAACAGCCCCGTTCCGATCAGGCAGGCGATATAGACTTCCCGTCTTTCCTTAAAGATTTTATCAATAAAGGAAAGGACGATAATGACAATCGCCAGCGGGTAAATGGCTGATAAAATAGGAACTGAAAATGCAATAATCTCAGCAAGTCCGAAATTTGAAATCGCCAGACTGAACAGCGTGACAATCGTAACCACCATTTTGTATGATAAAGCGGGAATCAATTTTGAAAAATATTCACCGCAAGATGTGACAAGCCCGATGCTTGTCGTTAAACACGCAACGGTGATGGCGGCGCCGAGAATGATGTTTCCCAGTGAACCGAACAGGTAATCAGATGAAGCTGATAAAATCTTTGCGCCTTCGCCGAGCGGCCCCACAGCGTCCGTGCTTGTCGCTCCCAAATAGGCCAAAGATAAATAAATGAATGTCAAACCTGCCGCTGCAATCAGACCCGCTTTAATACAAGCGGCGGCGAGCGCTTTACGCTGGGTGACGCCCCTGCTTTTAACAGCGTTGACGACAACGACGCCGAAGACGATTGAGGCGAGCGCGTCCATTGTTTTATAGCCTTCCAAAAATCCTTTGAACACCGGCGTTCCGGAATATGCCTGATGTACGGCGCCCAGCCCGCCCATCGGAGTGACAATGGCTTTTACGACGATGATTAGAATAATACCGAATTTAATAGGAGTCAAAATCTTTCCGACTCTGTCCACGATTTTGGAAGGATTAAGAGCTAAATAATACGTAATAGAAAAAAAGATCAACGTGAAAACAAATAAAGATAATCTTTCCGGAATGCCGCTTAAAAACGGAACTGCACCGATTTCATATGAAACGGTTCCGGTTCTCGGAATCGCGAAAAGCGGCCCGATTGATAAATAAAGCACAACGGTGAAAATAGTCCCGAATACCGGATGAGCTTTATCGGCAAGCCCTTTCGCGTCTTTGCCCGTTAATGCGATGGCGATAATACCCAAAAGCGGCAGACCTACGCCGGTCAGTAAGAAACCGCCCATCGCTTTCCAGACATTATGCCCCGCCGCTTGCCCGAGCTCCGGCGGATATATCATATTTCCTGCCCCGAAAAAAAGTGCGAAAAGCATGAAACCGATAATAACGGTATCTTTGACAGGTAGTGAGTGTTTCATAAAAATCCTCCTAAATACTATGTTGAAATATTCTGTCAATTAATTGTCAGATAATATAACAAAACGAACATTACTTATTATATGGCAATGTACAGATAAGTCAATACTCGATTTATTGCGAATTTATATTTACTTTTGTTATGGTAGCATAAATATCATACGATGTACCGTTTTCATTAAAGGAGTAAAAAAAATGATATATTTAGACAACAGCTCAACGACCGAGCCGTATGAAGAGGTATTGGATGTGTACAAACAGACGAGCAGCCGGTATTTCGGCAATCCTTCGTCTCTGCACCAGTTAGGAACTGAGACGGAACAGCTCCTTGAAGCGGCCGCTCAGCAAATAAAAAAAACCTTGCGTTTAAAAAATTATGATATTGTATTTACATCAGGCGCGACTGAAGCGAATAACGATGCGTTAAAGGGAGCAGCCTGGGCAAACATGAGTAAAGGAAGACATATTATTGCTTCGGCGATTGAGCATCCTTCTGTGACGGAGACGCTTGATCAGCTGACAGAGCTGTTCGGCTTTGAAGTCACATATCTTCCGGCCGATCAAAACGGCTTCGTTTCTTTGAAAGACGTCAAATCGGCTATCAGGCCGGATACGATAATCGTCAGCGTCATGCATGTCAATAACGAAGTCGGCTCCATTCAGCCCGTAAAGGAAATCGGCGGGTTTTTGAAGCAGCACCGGAATATTCTGTTTCATGTTGATCATGTGCAGGGCATTCATAAAGTTCCTCTGTCTATAGAAGAAGCGGGCATTGACCTTTGCACCGTTTCAGGGCATAAGTTTCACGGCCTAAAAGGGACCGGAGCGCTTATCGTCAAAAAAGGAACGCGGCTCATTCCGCTTATAACGGGAGGCTCGCAGCAAAAAGGCGTCCGTGCCGGAACGGAACACACGGCAGGCGCCGTTTCCCTTGCGAAAGCGATCAATCTTTCCGCGCGTGACATGAACGAGCGGCTTTCTTCCGTGGAGGCTGCCAAGAATGCGCTCATGGAAAGGCTGAGCGGGACGGACGGGGTCGTCATCAACACCCCCGCCGAAAACAGCGCGCCGCATATCATTAATTTTTCCGTGCCGGGCGTGAAGGCGGAAGTGCTGCTGCACATGCTTGATGAAAAAGGAATATATGTCTCCACAACCGCGGCATGTTCGGCAAGAGAGCACAAACCGAGCCGTGTGCTTCTGCAAATGAATAAAGGCGAACAGATTGCATCAAGCAGCATCAGAGTCAGCCTGAACTTCAGCCATACGGCTGACATCACGGAGCCGTTTATGGCCGCGCTGGCGCCGGCTGTTCAAAAACTAAAAAAAATGATGAGGTAGCATATGAATTACGATCATATTTTAATCCGTTTTGGTGAAATATCCACAAAAGGAAAAAACAGACGCAGTTTTATTGAAAGATTAAAACAGAATATCCGCCTGGTATTAAAGGATTATAAAAAAGTAAAATACTTTTCAAACCGGGACCGGATGTCAATTACACTTAATGGAGAAAACCCGGAGGAAATTTGTTCCTTATTAAAGAATATATTCGGCATTCAAAGCTTTAGTCTCGCAATTAAATGCGAAAGCAAGCTGGAAGACATTAAAAAAACGGCTTTAGCCGCGATAGAAGGCGAATATAAACCGGGGAATACGTTTAAGGTCGAGACCAAACGGGCTTACAAACAGTTTGAATTAGATACGAATGCGATGAACGCTGAAATCGGCGGCCATATTTTGAAAAACACGGATGGATTAACCGTCGATGTGAAACATCCCGATATTCCGCTTCGGATTGAAATCAGGGAGGAAGCGACATTCCTGACCATTCGTAACGAAAAAGGCGCCGGAGGCCTTCCTGTCGGTTCCGCGGGTAAAGCGATCCTGATGCTTTCCGGCGGTTTTGACAGTCCGGTCGCCGGTTTTTACGCGATGAAACGGGGATTATCAGTTGAAGCCGTACATTTCTTCAGTCCGCCGTATACGAGTGAACGGGCAAAGCAGAAAGTCATGGATCTCGCGGGATGCCTCGCGAAGTTCGGCGGCAGTATGACGCTTCATATCGTGCCGTTTACAAAGACGCAGGAACTCATCCAAAAACAAATCCCGGAGAACTATACGATGACGGCGACGCGGCGTCTTATGCTGCAAATCGCGGACAGAATCAGAGAAGAACGGAAAGCGCTCGCGATCATTACGGGAGAAAGCCTCGGGCAGGTAGCGAGCCAGACGCTTGAAAGCATGTATGCGATCAATGCCGTGACGGCAACGCCGGTTTTGCGCCCTTTAATCGGAATGGACAAAACAGAAATCATCGAGAAATCAAAAGAAATCGGCACGTATGAAACAAGCATTCAGCCGTTTGAGGACTGCTGCACCATCTTTACGCCGCCAAGTCCGAAAACACGCCCGAAAAAAGAAAAAATCGAGCACTTCGAAAGCTTCGTTGATTTTGAACCGCTGATTGCAGAGGCCGCTGCGGGCATCGAAACCATCACTGTTTACTCAGAGCAGGAAGCTCACGATAAGTTTGCCGGCCTGTTTTAAAACTGTATACAATTACCAAAGTTTTTTTGAATGAAGACATGTGTTTTATCACATTCTATACTCACAAGGAGGTGATACACATGTCACAACAATCAAACAGCGGAAACAGCAACCAGCTTTTAGTGCCAGGCGCTGCTCAAGCTATCGACCAAATGAAGTATGAAATCGCTTCTGAATTCGGTGTAAACCTTGGACCGGAAACAACTTCTCGCGCCAACGGTTCTGTCGGTGGAGAAATCACAAAACGTCTTGTCTCTTTTGCTCAGCAAAGCATGGGCGGAAGCAGCCAGCAGCAGTTTTAATCACAACTTCACATAATGGCTAAGAGAGCGGGGAATTCCCCGCTCTTTTTTCATGAGTATAGATAGAAGGCGGGAAGCAATTTATGCATATTTTTATTGTAATGGCCTATGTTTATGTATAATGGGGAAAGAAAGTGAGGAGTTGTTCGTGTTAAAACGAGAAGATTTAATCGCCCCAAAGAACTATAACCTTGTAAATGAAATCGAAAAGTTCAGCCGTTCCAAAGAGAAGAACGCGCTTATTTGGGAAGATCAAACAGGCGGCAAGAAAGTCTGGACGTATGAAAAATTGATGGAAGAAACGAATAAAATCGGAGCCCGCCTGAAAGGTCTCGGATTTGAAAAAGGCGATAAGCTGATTGTCATGGTTCCGAGAGTGCTTGAAGCGTATGCCGTTTATTTAGCGATCTTAAAAGCTGGGATGGTCGTCATTCCTTGCTCGGAAATGCTGCGCGCCAAAGACCTTGAATACCGGATCAAACACGCCGAAGTGAAAGGCGCTATCGTTTATCCTTCATTTATAAACGCGTTTGACGAGGTGAATACCGGGCAGCTGGTGACATTGTCAATCGGTGAAAATGATGCCGGCTGGAAAAACCTCCTAACGATTGAAGCGGACGGAGACAGTTTTCAAACAGCTGATACAACAAGAGAAGATATGGCGTTTTTGTCCTATACTTCAGGCACGACCGGCCAGCCTAAAGGCGTTGTACATACACACGGCTGGGCCTTTGCCCATTTAAAAACATCAGCCGGTGCATGGCTGGATATTTCTGAAGACGATACAGTGTGGGCCACCGCGGCGCCCGGCTGGCAGAAATGGGTGTGGAGCCCGCTGCTCGCAATTCTGGGAAGCGGCGCGACAGGAGTCATTTATCACGGCAGATTCAACGCCAAGACGTATTTAGAGCTGCTGGAGCGCCATCAAGTAAATGTCTTCTGCTGTACCCCGACGGAATACCGCCTGATGGCAAAAGTGGAGGAGTTGGACAAATATGATCTTTCTGCCCTTCACAGCGCAGTTTCTGCTGGTGAGCCATTAAACCGGGAAGTCATTGACGTATTCCGGAAGCATTTCGGCATTAAAGTGAGAGACGGATACGGCCAAACGGAGAGCACCCTGTTAGTCGGCGTCCTGAAGGACATGGATATTAAGCCGGGAAGCATGGGCAAACCGACCCCTGGAAATCAAGTGGAGATTATAAACGATAAAGGCGAAATATGCGAAACTGGCGAAACGGGCGATATCGCCGTGCATTTGAGCACACCGGCCTTATTCAAGGAATATTATAAAGATCCCGAAAGAACGAAAAAGCAGATTCGCGGAGATTACTTTCTTACAGGAGACCGCGCGAAAAAAGACGAGGACGGCTACTTTTGGTTTGAAAGCCGCAATGATGACATCATCGTCAGCTCCGGATATACAATCGGGCCTTTTGAAGTAGAGGATGCGCTCGTGAAGCATCCGGAAGTGAAAGAATGTGCCGTCGTGGCGAGCCCGGATGAAATCAGAGGTTCAATCGTAAAAGCTTATGTCGTTTTACAAGACGATGAAAAGCGCAGTGACGAACTTGTCAAAGAACTGCAAAACCACGTAAAAACGATTACGGCGCCTTACAAATATCCGAGAGAAATTGAGTTTGTCGAAAGCCTGCCGAAAACGGCGTCCGCAAAAATCAGACGTGTGGAGCTGAGACAGCGTGAAGAACGGCTGAAGGCTGATAAAAAAGCATAATACAGGATAAAGGGTGAGCGGGGATGAAAGCGATTTGGCACGGCGGCACCATCTATACAATGCTGGACAAGAATCATGTCACTGAAGCTGTTTATACCGAAGAAGGCGTCGTCAGGCAGACGGGCAGCTTCCGGGAGCTCCAAGGAACATACGGTTCGCCTGATACGGAGGAAATCGATTTATATGGGGCTGTCATGTTCCCGGGTTTTACGGACAGTCATATGCATTTAATCGGGCACGGGGAAAAACAGCTTCGCCTCGATTTGTCGCAGCTGACGTCAAAAGAAGCGATACTGCGGGCTGCAAAAGAAGCAGAGCGTGAATTGGAAGATGGCGAATGGCTGATCGGCGAAGGCTGGGATGAAAATCTGTTTGAACGGCCGGTTTACGTCACGAAGCATGACCTTGACCCGCTCTTTCCCGACCGCCCCGTCCTGCTGAAGCGGGTATGCCGTCACGCCGCGGCGATTAATTCGGCCGCATTGCGCGCGGCGGGAATTACAAACGAAACACCTGATCCAAACGGCGGGATTATCGTCCGGGACGGAACCGGTCCGACAGGCCTCCTGCTGGATAAAGCCCAAGAGCTTGTGACACAGGCCCTGCCGCCCGTCTCACTTCACTATGTCAAACGCGCGCTTCAAACGGCGATTACGGACTGCTGGTCAAAAGGCCTGACCGGCGGGCATTCAGAAGATCTGGCATACTACGGAGACGCGTCCATTCCCGTTGCCGCGTACGAGTCGTTAACCGGCAGCGGCCTTTATCCTTTTCGCGCCCATCTGCTCGTACATCACGAAGCCGTCGACAGCTGGAGCGCTCTGGATAAATCGATCGGACCTTATCTGGAATACGGAGCGATGAAAATTTTTGCTGACGGCGCGCTCGGCGGCAGAACCGCTCTATTGAAAAAGCCTTATCACGATGATCCGTCAGTCTCCGGCGTTCAGGTGCATGATGACGAAACCCTTGCCGCTCTTGTTTATAAAGCGAGAGAGAAAGGGATGGAGATTGCCGTGCACGCGATTGGCGACCTTGCATTTGAAAAGGTGCTGGATGTTATCGAAAGATACCCGGCAAAGCCCGGACAGCTAGACAGGCTCATTCATGCGCAAGTATTAGATGACGGATTGATTGAAAGAGCCGCCCGGCTGCCGATCGGACTTGATCTTCAGCCGCATTTTGTGGCCAGTGATTTTCCGTGGGTGATTGACCGGCTCGGAGAAGAGCGGATGAAAACGGCTTTCGCCTGGAAAACACTGCTGTCAAAAGGGCTGCTGTGCGCCGGAGGTTCAGATGCCCCGATTGAGCCGGCCGATCCGCTTCTGGGCATTCAATCGGCTGTGCTCCGTACAAGCAAGCAGCACCCGGAAGGTCCGGCCTATTATGAAAAAGAGTGCCTGACCGTGTACGAAGCCATTCAGCTTTACACGGAGGGAAGCGCGGCCATCATCCATAAAGAACATAGCCGCGGACGGATCGCCCCCGGCTATGATGCCGACTTTACCGTACTCAGCGGTGATCCGTTCATGACGGACCCGAAAAAGCTTCATGAATTGGAAGCGGTCAAAACCGTCGTCGGCGGCCGTATCGTATATGAAAAAGAGGACAGGCAGTGATGCCTGTCCTCTTTTTTTATGATAAAAATGATCGTTTTACTTTTTCCCAGAAAGAGTTGTCTTTCAGTTTCACCGTTTTGATTTTTTTATCGGATAGTCTAATCTCAACCTTTTTGACATTCCGCGTGCTGAGCGCTTCATTGTCAAGCCCGATAATCGGATGCTCATTGCCGTCTTGCACCACCTGCAGTGTCAGCTTCCGGTCTGAGCTTAAAATAAACGGAGATCCGAGTGTACGGTATGTGTTGTTGTTCAACGACGCCAGTTCGGATACCTGCATGCAGGAAATCAAAGGATCAACAACGGCGCCTGAAACAGATTTATTGTAGGCGGTGCTGCCCGTCGGGGTGGAAATGATCATCCCGTCCCCTCTGAACGTCTCAAAATGAAGATCATCAATTAACACATCCATCACAAACGTTTTAATAATGCTTGAACGGATGGAAACCTCGTTTAAACAGTGAAAATGATTGCTGCCGTCCACCGTTACGTGAATGAGCGGGTATTTTCTGACCTCAAGCTGTTCCGCGGTCATGCTGGCCGCCATTTTTTCAGGCTCATCGCTGTGAAAATCACAGTACAAATGGGCTTTCCCTTTTTTAGCGATGCCGACATACAGGCAGTCATCACGGAATCCGGTTTTTCTGACGGCTTGCAGAAATGAGCCGTCGCTGCCGATGCTGGCGATAATTCCGGCATCCTCCGGTTGAGCCGCAACTGTAAAACCGTGCGATTCAGCAAGCTGCTTCAAAGAGCTGACTTGTTCTTTTGTTTCGTTGTTTTGTTTGTGAAAAAAATAAACATTGCGGCGAAGATCGGTCATATCCCCATTCCCCTTTGCTGTCATATTTACGTTTTTCTCCCAGCAGGTATTGTGTTAAAATACCTGTGGCAATAGTGTAACATGTTTCCTGTTTATCCGGTAAGGGAAAGCGCTTCATGAAAAAAATGAATCTTTTTTTACGGGGGAACGTACGAATATTGACAGAAAAGGAGGAGAACAAATGAATGCAAAAAGATGGATTGCGCTCGTCATCGCGCTCGGCATTTTCGGCGTATCAGTCATTGCAAGTGTGACCGTCGGGGTGCTGAAGAATATCGGAGATACAGGGTCTGACTTTGCATCACTGACAGATGACACAGAGGAAGTGACGCTGGATAAGGGCAGCCCCGGCAGTAAAATCGCCGTGCTTGAAGTGGACGGCACGATTGAGGATAACGGCGGGTCCGCTGGCCTGCTCAGCTCAGGCGGGTATGATCACAGATCATTTTTAAAACAGGTTGAGCGTGCGAAAGAAGACAAAAGCGTCAAAGGAATTGTGCTGAAAATCAATTCCCCTGGCGGAGGCGTGTACGAAAGCGCGGAAATACATAAAAAACTGGAAGAACTAAAGAAAGAAACGAAGAAACCGATTTATGTATCCATGGGCTCCATGGCGGCATCGGGAGGCTACTATATTTCAACGGCCGCCGATAAAATCTATGCTTCACCGGAAACGCTCACGGGTTCACTGGGCGTCATCATGGAAAGTGTCAATTATTCCAAGCTCGCCGATGAACTCGGCATCAAGTTTGAAACCATTAAAAGCGGCGCGCATAAAGACATCATGTCCCCGACCCGCGACATGACGAAGGAAGAAAGAAAGATCATGCAGACAATGGTAAACGATTCTTATGAAGGATTTGTCAATGTCATTTCAAAAGGCCGGCACATGTCAAAAGCGGATGTGAAAAAAATTGCCGACGGCCGTGTTTACGACGGCAGACAAGCGAAAAAAATCGGCCTCGTTGATGAGCTCGGTTTTTACGATGATACGATCAGCGCGATGAAAAAGGACCATAAAAATATGAAAAACGCTTCAGTCATCACATACGAGGAAGGATTCGGATTAGGCTCGCTCTTTTCCATGAGCGCAGCGAAAATGTTTAAAAGCGAAATTGATTTTCTGAATATGAAAGAACTCATTTCGCAATCCGGTTCGCCGCGGATGATGTATCTCTATGCAAAGTAGGGGGGAAGAAAGAATGGACGCGACTTACGAAGGCTTTCACGGCAAAGAAGAGGAAGCCGAACAACAGAGGGCGCCCGAGCAGGCATATGCGGGCTTTTGGATCAGGTTTTGGGCGTTTCTTCTTGATTGGCTGGTGGTCTGGGGACTTAACCATCTCATCGTTTCACCGATTTTCACGCTGATGAAGCTCCCGGCAACAAGCGGAATGTTTACAATCTCAGCTTATTCCGTCACAACCCTGATCGTCTACCTCGCCTATTTTGTGTTCATGACGAAATGGTTTCATCAGACACTCGGCAAGATGGTCTTCGGGTTAAAGGTCACTTCTTTGACGCCCGGAAAGCCGCTGACTTGGAGCACCGTCATTTTCAGAGAAGCGGTGGGGCGTTATATCGATAAAATCTGGATTCTCTATATCGTCATTGCGTTTACGCCCAAAAAGCAGGGCATTCATGATCTGATCGCCGACACAACGGTAATTCACGAAGCGCTGTACCGCAAATAAAAGCAGTAAACCCGGAATAAACGTCCGGGTTTATTTTTTTTGGTTTTGGGGATAATGCTGCTAAGGAAGTGAAGCTTATGGGATATGCCGCAGCAGCTGTTATTCTCATTCTCATTTTGGCCTGGCTGCTCATGAGGATGAAAATCCATCTGACTTTCGAATATCTTCACGATAAAGATAACGACAAACTGACGTTTAAACTCTCGGCCTTATACGGGCTGATCCGTATTAAAAAAACGCTGCCCGTCATTAAAGTAAACAGCGAAGACGCGTCAATTGATGTCAAACAGGACACAAAATCAGAAATGAAAGGTCAGAAAAAAGAGAAGAAAAAAATCACATATGAAGATGTCAAACAGAGCATTCACAGAATAGAAATGATTCTGCACCAAGTCTTTCAGATGCGCCAAATCGCCGCTTCATTTCTTGCGGGAGTCCGTGTTACGAAGTTCGAATGGGTGACGGTTATCGGAATAAAGGACGCCGCCGTTACGGGAATCGCCGCCGGCGGATTGTGGGCCGTAAAGGGAGGCCTGACGGCGATGCTGTATGATCATCTGCGTTTCATACATAAACCGGTGTGCGAAGTCATTCCGTCTTTTCAAGTGCCTGCATCCAAGACGCATTTGCAGTGTATATTCTTTTTTCGTTTTGGACATCTTATAGGTGCAGCTTTCAAATTGCTCAAATACGGGCGGAACGGACTTTCTATCATACGAAAGAAACAGCCGGTTCCGGTTGCTTCAAAGAATGATTCATCAGTTTAAGGAGGAGCGCATATGGCAGACCATCCCATTCAAGGTTTAATGAAAACCGCTATGGAAAATTTAAAAGAAATGATTGACGTGAATACAATCATCGGCGATCCTGTTGAAACGCCTGACGGCAGCGTAATCTTAACGGTTTCAAAGGTCGGCTTCGGATTTGCGGCGGGCGGAAGCGAGTTTGGAGGAAAGCCGGCTGAAAAAAGAACCGATGATGATGAAAGAAAAGAGCAGAAGCTCCCGTTCGGCGGCGGAAGCGGCGGCGGAGTATCCATTACGCCGATTGCGTTTCTGATTGTCGGAACAAACGGCGTGCGCATGCTTCATTTAGACGAAAACACCCACCTGATTGATAAACTGTTAGACTCCGCGCCTCAAACGATTGAACGCATCCAGCATATTTTTAAAAAGAATGAAAAAGGCCGGAACCAAAAAAGAACGGATATCGATTTATAACAGAAAAGTTAACTGCCGCCCGCAGTTAGCTTTTTTTACGATGCGGCATAACCTTTGCAGTTTGCATAAAACTCGACTATGATAGAGCTATACATAGATAAAGGGAGGAATCAGAATGGCTGAAATTACATTTAAAGGCGGAGCCGTGACGCTGATCGGACAAGAAGTGAAACCGGGTGACCAAGCTCCTGACTTCACGGTTCTGACAAACGGATTAGAAGAGAAGACATTAGCAGATATGAAAGGGAAAGTAACGATCATATCCGTTATTCCTTCCATTGACACAGGCGTATGTGACGCGCAGACACGCCGCTTCAACGAAGAAGCCGCAAAACTCGGTGATGTGAACGTTTATACAATCAGCGCCGACCTTCCGTTTGCACAAGCGCGCTGGTGCGGAGCGAACGGAATTGATAAAGTTGAAACATTATCGGATCATAAAGAGATGTCATTTGGTGAAGCATTCGGTGTTCACATCAAAGAACTTCGTCTTTTAGCGCGTTCCGTATTTGTCCTTGATCAGGACGGAAAAGTCGTTTACGCGGAATACGTAAGCGAAGCGACAAACCACCCGAATTATGAAAAGCCTATCGAAGCTGCAAAAGCGTTAATCAAGTAAAGAGAGAAAAAGAGCTCCGGGTGCTGCCGCGGAGCTCTTTTCATGGCAAGGAGGAAACAGCATGCAACACGACCATGTCGGTCAGATTTATGAACTTTTAGATGAAGCCGCCCAAGTGATAGCAGAAGGCCTTCAGATTTCTTATATTGAGGGGCTTGCGGAAGCGGGAGAAATGTATTTTCTTGAAAAGGCCGACCAGCTTCCGCTTCAGGAAAAGCAAACCGGCGAGCTTAACAGCCTGCTCGCGAAAGCAGACTTCAGAAAATGGGAGCATGAATGGATCCGCAAGGCGTTCCAGCTCGCCATTTTAAAAGGGCTCAAAGATAAGTCCCATCCGAACAGACAGATGACGCCTGATACGATCGGCCTTTTCATCAGTTACCTCGTGAATAAATTTACGGGCGGCCGAAAAGGCCTGACATTGCTGGACCCCGCCTGCGGCACCGGAAATCTTCTGCTGACCGCGGCAAACCAGCTTTCTGACAAAGCGGGAAAAAGTTTCGGCATTGAAATCGACGATGTCCTTCTGAAGATCGCATATGCGCAGGCGAATCTGCAGGAAAAAGAAATGGAGCTGTTCTGCCAGGACAGTCTTCAGCCGTTATTTATCGAACCGGCCGATGCAGTCATCTGCGATTTGCCGGTCGGCTACTATCCGAATGACGAAGGCGCTGAAGCGTTTGAGCTGAAAGCGGATGAAGGCCACTCATTTGCCCACCACTTATTTATTGAGCAGAGCGTCAAACATACAAAACCGGGCGGATACTTATTTTTTATGATTCCGAACCATCTGTTTGACAGCGCGCAAAGCGATAAACTGAAGCGGTTTTTTGCGGAAAAAGTGTATATCAACGCCCTTCTTCAGCTGCCGGCTACTATGTTTAAAGACGAAGCGCAGGCAAAGAGCATTTTAATCTTGCAGAAAAAAGGCGAAGATGCAAAGCCGCCGAAACAAGCGCTTTTGGCGACTCTTCCTTCCTTTGCGAACCAGCAGGCGATGCGGGAGATGATGGCAAAATTGGATCAATGGATTCAAAAAGAAAAATAATGGCGAAAAAGCAGTGTGAGATGCAAAATCCCGCGCTGCTTTTGCTTTTTAAAATGAATGGAAATCAGGACGATAACACAAATTAAGGAAAGAAAATAACATTCCGTAAGGCGGTACCGTCCATTTGGCACAAATAAAATTTATCAGAAAATATCGACTTCATATTGTAAGCGGTGCCAATGTGGATGTTGACTTGAAATGCTGAGTTGACAATGTTTAAATGGAAAAGTCAGATATTTTTTGGACTGCAATTATGGTCTGGGAAAAAAGAACGAACAAACGAAGAAGAATTTTGATAGGAGCGTCATTTATGTCTAAAATTATTGCAATTAACGCAGGAAGCTCATCTTTAAAATTTCAGTTATTCGAAATGCCTTCAGAAAAGGTGCTAACAAAAGGTTTAGTAGAACGGATCGGTATCGCCGACAGCGTTTTCACAATCTCTGTTAACGGCGAAAAAAATACAGAAGTGACAGATATTCCGGATCATGCGGTTGCGGTGAAGATGCTGCTTCACAAGCTGACTGAATTCGGTATTATAAAGGATTTAAATGAAATTGACGGAATCGGCCACCGTGTGGTTCACGGCGGAGAAAAATTCAGCGATTCTGTTTTGCTTACGGATGAAACAATCCGTGAGATTGAAGAGATTTCAGAACTTGCGCCGCTTCACAACCCGGCTAACATCGTCGGCATTAAAGCCTTTAAAGAAGTGCTTCCGAATGTGCCTGCGGTTGCAGTGTTTGATACGGCGTTCCACCAAACGATGCCTGAACAATCTTACCTGTACAGCCTACCGTACGAATACTACGAGAAATACGACATCCGCAAATACGGTTTCCACGGCACTTCTCATAAATACGTGACACAGCGCGCAGCTGAGCTTCTCGGCCGCCCGCTTGAAGATTTGCGTCTGATTTCCTGCCACCTCGGTAACGGCGCAAGTATCGCGGCCGTAGAAGGCGGAAAATCCATTGATACGTCAATGGGCTTCACACCGCTTGCGGGTGTTGCGATGGGAACACGTTCAGGAAACATCGACCCTGCATTGATTCCGTACATCATGGAAAAAACGGATCAGACGGCAGATGAAGTATTAAATACGTTAAATAAAAAGAGCGGACTGCTTGGCGTATCCGGTTTCTCCAGCGACCTTCGCGATATCGTGGAAGCTTCAAAAGAAGGAAACGAAAGAGCGGAAACGGCTCTTGAAGTGTTTGCAAGCAGAATCCATAAATACATCGGTTCTTACGCTGCGAGAATGAGCGGCGTTGACGCGATTATTTTCACTGCGGGTATCGGTGAAAACAGCGTTGAAGTCAGAGAACGCGTGCTTCGCGGCTTAGAATTCATGGGTGTATATTGGGATCCTGCGCTGAACAACGTGCGCGGCGAGGAAGCGTTTATCAGCTACCCTCACTCTCCTGTCAAAGTCATGATCATTCCGACTGACGAAGAGGTCATGATCGCACGCGACGTTGTCCGCCTTGCACAGTAATGATCGAAAAAAGCACATCCTTTTAGGGTGTGCTTTTTTATTGAATGCCTTAGAATCAAACGTTACGATATGTTTAATACATAAACGAGGAGGTGAAACAATGAGTGTTCATGAACATAAACAAGAAGCACCGTCAGCGGTGCGCTGCAAGGTGATTACAGTCAGCGACACGAGAACGAAAGAAACCGACAAAAGCGGGCGCGTCATGATGGACTTCCTCAGGGAAGCGGGATTTGAAACGGTCGCTTATGACATTGTTAAAGATGAAAAAGATGAATTGCAGAAAGCCGTTTTATCCGGCTGTATGGATGAATATACAGATGCGGTGCTGTTAAACGGAGGGACGGGCATTGCCGAAAGGGATGTCACAATTGAAGCGGTCACGCCGCTGTTTTCAAAAGAACTCCCGGGATTCGGCGAGCTGTTCCGCATGCTGAGCTATACGGAGGACATCGGTTCCGCCGCCATTTTGTCCAGAGCGGCAGCGGGTGTGATCCAAAATACCGCAGTCTTCTGCACGCCCGGCTCCTCAGGCGCCGTAAAGCTTGCGATGAGTAAACTGATTATTCCTGAACTGCCCCATGTGCTCCGGGAAATCCGAAAAGATTTATAAATGTATAAAAAGGCTCTGCTCCGCTCAAAAAATTGGGTGGGGTTTTTTTTATAAAAGGCTTGAAAAAACAGAATTTACTTGTTACAGTGTATACATACAAAGTGCATTTTTATTAATTAAAACTAATTTTTATACAAAGGGAGCTTTTAACATGGCAGAACAAAAAAAGGTTGTATTGGCATACTCAGGAGGTCTTGATACTTCTGTAGCGATAAAATGGCTGCAAGAACAGGGATACGATGTTGTTGCCTGCTGCTTAGATGTAGGGGAAGGAAAGGATTTGGCATTCGTTCAGCAAAAAGCGCTGGAAGTAGGCGCCGTAAATTCCTATGTGATTGATGCGAAAGAAGAATTCGCACGGGAGTACGCGCTTATTTCTATGCAGGCCCATACAATGTATGAAGGCAAGTATCCGCTCGTATCTGCATTATCCCGTCCGTTAATCGCGAAAAAACTCGTTGAAGTCGCGGAAAAGGAAAACGCGGTGGCCGTAGCGCACGGCTGCACGGGAAAAGGCAACGATCAGGTTCGTTTCGAAGTATCCATCAAATCATTAAATCCTGATCTGGAGGTCATTGCTCCGGTCCGTGAGTGGCAATGGTCGCGTGAAGAAGAAATTGAATATGCCGCAAGCCGGGGCATTCCGATTCCGATCAATCTTGACAGCCCTTATTCCATCGATCAGAACCTATGGGGACGCGCCAATGAATGCGGTATATTAGAAGACCCGTGGGCGGCGCCGCCTGAAGGGGCATATGACCTGACAGCATCTCTTGAAAACACGCCGGACGTTCCGGAAATCATCGAAATCGCATTTGAAGCCGGTGTTCCGGTTTCAATCGACGGCGTAACCTACCCGCTCGCTGATTTAATTCTCAAGCTGAACGAGACTGCCGGAAAACACGGCATCGGCCGGATTGACCATGTGGAAAACCGCCTGGTCGGCATTAAGTCCCGTGAAGTTTATGAGTGCCCGGGCGCGATGACTTTGATTACGGCTCACAAAGAGCTTGAGGATCTGACTTTAGTGAAAGAAGTGGCCCATTTCAAACCGGCAATTGAACAAAAACTGTCTGAAATCATCTATAACGGTTTATGGTTCTCGCCGTTAAAAGACGCGCTGCTTGCATTCTTGAAAGAAACTCAAAAACACGTCACCGGCGTCGTGCGCGTCAAGCTGTTTAAAGGCCATGCCATTGTAGAAGGACGTAAGTCGGAATATTCACTCTACGATGAAAAACTTGCGACATATACAAAAGACGATGCGTTTGACCATCACGCGGCAATCGGTTTCATTGAGCTTTGGGGGCTGCCGACAAAAGTAAACAGCATTGTGAAAAAGAAGGAGCAGATTGAAGCATGAAGAAGCTTTGGGGAGGCCGTTTTCAAAAAACACCGGAAAAGTGGGTCGATGAGTTCGGCGCATCCATCACATTCGACCAAAACTTAGTCAAAGAGGATATTACAGGGTCTCTCGCTCATGTGGCAATGCTGAAAAAATGCGGCATTCTGACGGAAGAAGAAGAAGGCGCCATCCGACAGGGGCTGCAGATCCTCCTGCAAAAAGCAGAGGAAGGGACGCTTGAATTCTCTGTTGATTATGAAGATATCCATTTGAATATTGAAAAAATGCTGATCGAAGAAATCGGACCGCTAGGCGGCAAGCTCCATACCGGCAGAAGCCGGAATGACCAGGTGGCGACCGACATGCATTTGTATTTGAAAGATCATGTCTCACATATCATCGTACTGATTGAACAGTTCCAAAAAGCGCTGATCGAAAAAGCGGAGGCCAATGTCGAGACCATTCTGCCGGGGTACACCCATTTACAGCGGGCTCAGCCGATTTCTTTCGCCCACCATCTGCTTGCTTATTTTTGGATGCTTGAACGGGATAAAGAGCGTTTTCGCGATGCTATGAAGCGGATTAACATATCGCCGCTCGGATGCGGGGCGCTTGCCGGAACTACGTTTCCGATAGACCGTAACTATTCGGCGGATCTGCTCGGTTTTGACTCCATTTATGAGAACAGTCTTGACGGAGTCAGTGACAGAGATTTTATTCTCGAGTTTTTAAGCGGCAGCAGCATGCTGATGATGCACCTTTCACGTTTATCAGAAGAAATCATTCTATGGTGCTCGCAGGAATTCAGATTCATTGAACTGGATGATACGTATGCGACGGGAAGCAGCATGATGCCGCAGAAGAAAAACCCCGACATGGCGGAGCTGATCCGCGGTAAAACCGGACGCGTATACGGTGATATGATGGGGCTTTTCACGATTATGAAAGGGCTCCCGCTCGCTTACAACAAAGACCTGCAGGAAGATAAAGAAGGCATGTTTGACACGGTGAAAACCGTTGAAGGAAGCCTTCAGATTTTCACGGGCATGATTGAAACGATGAAAGTAAACAAAGACATCATGAAACAAGCGACAAAACAAGATTTTTCAAATGCGACGGAACTTGCCGATTATTTAGCTAAAAAAGGCATGCCGTTCAGAGAAGCGCATGAAGTGGTCGGCAAGCTTGTGTACAGCTGCATTGAAAAAGGAATCTATTTAAGTGATATGGCATTTGAAGAATTCCTTCAAGCCAGCAGTCTCTTTGAAGAAGATATCTATACCGTGCTCGATCCGCATCATGCGGTTGAAAAAAGAATGAGCGCCGGCGGAACGGGTTTTCAGCAGGTAGAACAGGCGCTCGTAAAAGCAAAAGCCTGCGCCGGCATTTAATTTGCTGAAATTTCCTTCATATTTTCCCGTTATATCAGACACCCTACATCTATAAAGATGGGAGGCAGAAGGAATGCGCAAAGAACAAGACCGTTACATCTATGATGAAAAAGAAAGTGAAGAAACGGCCAGGCTCATCTCAGAGGCATACGAAAGCGGTTATGTCGGCATGGAGGAAGCCTCTGCTCCTTCAGAAAATTAAGCTGTCTGTAAAGACGGCTTTTTTTTCGTGCGACGAAGTGCAAAAAAGTGATATTGCCGTTTGTTTATAGTAAAGTAGAGGGAGAAACGTCTTGATTTTATTGAAGCGGCAACGTTGCCTGGGGAGGGTATTCAATGTGCGACATGCTCTAATCACTGCCGGTACAAAGGGATTGGGCCGAAAAGTGACTGAAATGCTTCTGGAAAAAGGCTTTTCTGTCACAGTGAATTACAGACAAGACGAAGAAGCGGTCGCCTGTCTGAAGGCGGATTATCCCGGGTGCCATGACAGATTGCAATTCGTTAAGGGCGATGTAACCCGGAAAGAAGATCTCATTCGGATCGCCGATGCAGCCCTTCAGCGGTTTGGAAGGATTGACATACTGATTAACAATGCCGGGCCGTACATATTTGAGCGCAAAAAGCTAGCCGATTACTCCGATGACGAATGGTATGACATGCTTGAAGGGAATTTAAGCGCCGTTTTCCATCTGTTTAAAGCGGTTATCCCGGTCATGAGACAGCAGCGGTTCGGCCGGATTATTACATACGGTTTTCAAGGAGCGGACCATGCCCCCGGCTGGCTTCACCGTTCCGCTTTCGGAGCGGCTAAAGTCGGATTGGCTTCGTTAACGAAAACCATTGCGATTGAAGAAGCCGAATCAGGCATTACGGCCAATATGGTCTGCCCGGGTGATATTGTAGGAGATATGAAAGAAGCGTCTATAGAGGAAGCAAGACGGAAAATCGGCAAAGAAAAGACGCCGATCGGCAGGTCCGGAACCGGAGAGGATATTGCGAGAATCATCGCCTTTTTATGTGAGGAAGATTCCGATCTTGTAACCGGAACGGTCATTGAAGCAACAGGCGGGCTGAATGTGATTAACAGGCATCAATCCCTGTAAGTTTTTTCGTTTGTCAAAAAGGGAACTTGATAAATATTAATTTTTTATGAGGTGAAAACGATGAAAGTGACTTATCACGGACATTCTGTCATTCAAGTGGAAACGAAAACCCATAACATTATTTTTGATCCGTTTCTGACCGGAAACAGTCTGACAAATTTGAAACCGGAAGAAGTGAAAGCGGATGTCATCCTGCTTACTCACGGACACAATGACCATGTCGGAGATACAGAGCAGATCGCCAAACAAAACGATGCGCTCGTCATTGCGCCGAACGAGCTTGCCGTTTATCTCGGCTTTAAAGGTTTAAACGTCCACCCGATGCATATCGGCGGGGCGCGCCAATTTGATTTCGGCAAAGTGAAACTGACACAGGCATTCCACGGATCGGCGGTCACTGATGAAGAAAACAAAACCATTACGTACACGGGGATGCCTGCCGGGATTTTATTGACGATTGACGGCAAAACGATTTTCCACGCCGGAGACACGGCGCTGTTCTCAGATATGAAACTGATCGGGGAACTGAATCACATTGACCTGGCGTTTCTGCCGATCGGTGATAACTTCACCATGGGCCCTGAAGATGCAAAACTCGCGGCTGAATGGCTGAGAGCGAAACAGGTCGTTCCCGTTCATTACAATACATTTCCTGTCATTGAACAGGACCCTGACGCTTTCGCCGAAAGTCTGCCCGGAGGCGTCGGCAAAGTCATGGCGGCCGGCGAGACCATTGAGCTTGCCTGACATATGTGTCAAAGACCTTCTGAATCAAGCATTCAGAAGGTCTTTTTGTGATGCCGCCTTTTTTCGGGCGTCTCATTGCGAATGAATCCCCCGTACCCTTATAATAAAAGCAGAAGACTGTCCTTAGAGGTGAAACGCTTGGCAACAAAGCATGAACAAATCCTATCATACATAGATTCGCTTCCTGTCGGTGAAAAAATTTCGGTCAGAAGAATTGCGAAAGAAATGAAAGTCAGTGAAGGAACGGCTTACAGAGCCATTAAGGAAGCCGAAAACAAAGGATTCGTTTCCACTATTGAACGTGTGGGGACCATCCGGATTGAACAGAAGAAAAAAGAAAATATTGAAAAGCTGACATACGCCGAGGTCGTCAATGTGATAGACGGCCAGGTGCTCGGCGGAAAAGCCGGTCTGCATAAAACGTTGAATAAGTTTGTGATCGGCGCGATGGAGCTTGACGCGATGATGCGTTACACGGCGGCGGGGAACCTGTTAATCGTCGGGAACCGAATCAACGCCCACCGCCAGGCGCTTGAAGCGGGCGCGGCTGTTTTGGTAACAGGAGGGTTTAACACCGACGACAGCATTATCGAGCTGGCTGATATGCTTGAGCTTCCGATTCTCTCCACGAGCTACGATACCTTTACGGTAGCCGCGATGATCAACCGGGCGATCTATGATCAGCTCATAAAAAAAGAGATTGTGCTCGTGGAAGACATTTTGACGCCCGCAGATCGGACAGTGACGCTGTCCCCTAAGGATAAGCTGGAGAAATGGTACGAAAAGAACTATGAAACCGGACACGGCCGCTTCCCGGTTATCGATCAGCAGATGAAAATCCACGGAATCCTCACATCGAAAGATATCGCGGGGCATGACCGGTCAGTTCCGATTGAAAAAGTAATGACCAAAAACCCTGTCACGGTGATCGGGAAAACATCTGTCGCCTCAGCGGCTCAAATGATGGTTTGGGAAGGAATTGAAGTGCTTCCGGTGACAGACGGGCATCACAAACTGATCGGAATGATCAGCCGCCAGGATGTCTTAAAAGCGCTTCAAATGGTTCAAAAGCAGCCTCAGGTCGGTGAAAAGCTGGATGATATTGTTTCAAGGGGATTTAAAGAAGAGGAAGATGACAAAACGCCGGCCGTTTATCAATATGAAGTCACGCCGCAAATGACCAATCAGCTCGGCACGATTTCTTACGGGGTGTTTACGACGATTTTAACCCAGGCCGCCAGCCGATTTTTACGCTCCCGCAAACGCGGCGAGCTGGTCATTGAAAGCATTACGATTTTCTTCCTGAAGCCCGTACAGATGGAGTCGGTCATTGAAGTGAAACCGCGCATTTTAGAGGCGGGCCGGAAATTCGGGAAAATGGAAGTGGAAGTGTCAAGCCAAAGCGGCATCGTTTCAAAAGCGATGCTCATGGTGCAGCTGATGGAGAGAAGTTAAGGGACGCACCCGGGTCCCTTTGCATTAATTATGCGTGGTCCCTCTCCGCTTCCTTTGCATGGATGGGCTCATAATGCTTATAGGCTCTATACCCGGCCCATGCGCTGCCTGCTCCGATTAAAATGAAGACGCCGCCGATGACCAGGGTCAGGACGGAGTGAAACAGAATCATTTGGTTTACTCCATACAAAAGCACCAGCGCGCCTAATGCCATACTTGATTTAGCCGAAAAACATTCCTTCTCCAGCGCCCGTTTCGTCTGGATTCCTTTTACTTTGTAATACACGTAAAAGCAGGCAGAAAGCCCGATGAGAAAAACAAAAACCAGCATAAATGAAATCCTCCATTATATGAGTTTGCAAAACCGTTTATACCGTTGCTGAAAGATTTTCCTTTTCCATGGATAAAGAGTATGATTAAATGAATAAAAACGAAAAGGAGAAAACGATGAAATCCGAACTGATCAGAACCATATCATTATATGACACCATTATCTTACATAGACATGTGAGGCCTGACCCGGACGCCTACGGTTCACAGTGCGGCCTTACGGAAATCCTGCGGGAAACGTATCCCGAAAAAAATATTTTTGCCGTCGGACAGCCTGAGCCGTCCTTGTCTTTTTTATATTCCCTCGATGAGGTGGATGACGAAACCTATAAAGATGCTCTTGTCATCGTGTGCGACACCGCAAACCAAGGCAGGGTCGACGATCAGCGCTACCATTCCGGCGCAAAGCTCATGAAAATAGACCACCATCCAAATGAAGATCCGTATGGCGATCTGTTATGGGTCGATACGAATGCAAGCTCCGTAAGCGAAATGATCTATGAGCTGTACCTGGAAGGAAAGCAGCACGGCTGGAAACTGAATACGAAAGCAGCTGAGCTGATCTACGCGGGTATCGTCGGTGATACGGGGCGCTTCTTATTCCCGAACACCACAAAAAAGACATTAAAATACGCGGGAGAGCTCATTGAGTTCCCATTTTCATCGTCAGAGCTGTTCAATCAATTGTATGAAACAAAATTAAATGTGGTGAAGCTTAACGGCTTTATTTATCAAAATGTGTCACTGTCTGAAAACGGCGTCGCTTCCGTTTTCATTAAAAAAGACATTTTGGAGACATATGGAACCACCGCTTCTGAAGCGTCGCAGCTTGTCGGAACACTCGGAAATATTTCGGGTATCCGCGCTTGGGTGTTTTTCGTAGAAGAAGACGATCAAATCAGAGTCCGGTTCCGTTCAAAAGGTCCGGTCATCAACGGAATTGCCCGGAAATACAATGGCGGCGGACATCCGCTTGCGGCCGGCGCATCCATCTTCAGCTGGGATGAAACCGATCAGATTCTTGCTGATCTGGAAGAGATATGTAACGAACACAAGTAGAGGGGAGACCCTCTTTCTTAGTGTTCATCTGTCACGGGGATGAACCAGCAGCCGAATTCAGTCAGGTCTTCGTAGACGCGGAGATTACAGATTTGGAGTTCTTTTTTTATGAGGGAAGCGAGTGTGTTTGTTTCTGCATATGCGGAATAGCCTTGTCTGATTCGGGCTGCATGATCTTTTGCCAAGCGTCGTTCACTAAAAACCTCCATTTTCCCTTCCTCCCTTCAGAATCATTGAAAATGTCTCATCTACAGTTTATAAAAAAGCGGAGAAAAAAGCGACAGATCTATGGAAAATTTTTAAAAATGACATAATTACGTCGCAAAAGAAATATGAATTTCGACAGACAATCTCGTATAAATCGTCAGTTCCTTTACTTCAGCTTTAAATTCCTTCTCATTTATGGTGTATATTTTGTTTTCGATCGTCCGTTTTAAAAGCTCCTTTGTTTTATACACGCTTTCAATATCCTTTGTGATGACTTCAGAAATATTATCTTTCACTTGTTCCTCAAATTTCATCTTGTCAGGCTGGGCGATTCTGTATTTTTCCCCATTGATCAGCTTCACATCAACACTTTGGATGAGCAGCCTTTGCTTATTATCCTCATTTAATTTATGAAGATCTTTCTGATAGATGGAGATTTGGTTTTTTAAATCCCGCGCGTGCTCCCGCTGCTTTTCAATTAACGTCACCTGTTCTTCCTGAAACGTTCCGTATGTAAACAGAAAGAACAGCCAGCTGACGATGGCTCCGCACATCATTCCCGCAAAAAAACGCTGCCATCCCGGTTTTTTATAATACTCGGGAATTCTCATGATGACATATTCTCCTGGGTCAGCCATGAAATAATCAGCCAGCCGGTCTGCGCGCCGCCCATTGCTGAAATAATTAAAAGAAGCTGTTTGAAGATGTCGCGCGTGTTGCCTTCCCACAGCCCCCGCTCGAAACTGTATACCGCGTCAAATGTTCCCCCGATGGCCGCGACAAGCGCCCAGATCTTCAGCCTGTTCGCCAATTTTGTGATCGCCGTCAGCGGAGGCTCGCCTGATAAATAAGCTCCGAGGCCGCCGATCAGCGCGCCGCCGAGCAACACACCGAGGGCGATAAAATAACTGCTGATGAAATTCGCCATAAATCCGGCTTCTTGATCCATATATACACCACCTCACTTTTCTATCATATTGAGCGAAACGGACAAGTATGATGATGAGTCAAAAAAGAACATTTGTTTCTTAAGAAAACCCGTCTTATAATGTAGAAAGGCAAAATGAACGTATGGGAAAGGAGTGGCGGCATTGTCTTTTGTTCACCTGCAAGTACATAGCGGCTACAGTCTGTTAAACAGCGCCGCTTCTGTAAAAGAGCTTGTTGCACAAGCGAAGGAACTCGGATATTCATCATTGGCGCTGACGGACGAAAATGTGATGTACGGCGCCATTGAGTTTTATAAAGCATGCAAATCAAACGGAATTAAGCCGATTATCGGTCTGACGGCTTCTATATACACGGACGATACGGAGCTTGAAGCACACCCGCTCATTCTTTTAGCGGAGACAAACACCGGTTATCAGAACCTGGTGAAAATCTCAAGTGCGCTGCAATCCATGGCAAAGGGCGGCATGAAGCGAAAATGGATGAAGAGCTATCATGAGGGGCTGATCGCCATTACGCCCGGTGAAAACGGGTACATTGAAAGCCTGCTTCAAGCCGGGAAGTTTGAAGAAGCGGTCCGGGCTGCCGAAGGATTCCGGGAGCTGTTCGGAGACGGCCGTTTTTATTTAGGGTACCAGCCGTTTAAAGGACATAAGACGTTATCAGAAGAGATTCTCCGCCTGTCAGCCGAGACGGAAATCGCTGTCTGCGCTGCGGGGGATGTCCGTTATATCAAGAAAGAAGATCAAGATGCGTACCGCTGTCTGTGCGCTATTAAAGCCGGAGAGAAATGGGAGGATCAGAGCGGGAATCTGCCGGACTTATACTTGAGGACGCCTGAAGAAATGGCAGAGCTTTACACGAGGCATCCGGAAGCGATTGAAGCAGCCGCGCGTATCGCCCGGCAATGCCGGGTCGATGTCAGCCTCGGACAGACACAGCTTCCGTCTTTTCCGGCGCCGGACGGCAAATCAGCCGATGACTATTTGGCGGAGATCTGTCATGAGGGGCTGCGCCTCCGTTTCGGCACTCCTGATGAGCGCGCTGTCCGCCGGCTTGAATATGAGCTGGACGTCATCAGGCGCATGAAATTCAGTGATTATTTTCTCATCGTATGGGACTTTATGAAGTATGCGCATGAAAAGGGCATTGTGACAGGTCCGGGAAGAGGGTCCGCGGCAGGCTCGCTTGTCGCTTACTCCCTTTTCATTACCGACGTGGATCCGCTTAAACATTCTCTGCTGTTTGAGAGGTTTCTTAATCCCGAGCGGATCAGCATGCCGGATATTGATATCGATTTCCCTGATACGAGAAGGGATGAGGTCATTCAGTATGTACAAAATAAGTACGGGGCCATGCACGTCGCCCAGATTATCACCTTCGGGACATTGGCCGCCAAGGCGGCGTTAAGGGATACCGGGAGAGTGTTCGGAATCAGCCCGAAAGAAGCCGACCAGCTTGCCCGCCTGATTCCGTCAAAACCGGGAATGACGCTTGAGGAGGCGAGGCGGCAGTCCGCTCAGCTGAACAGGCGGCTGTCCGAATCCGCCGTTCTTCATAAAGTGTTTCAGATCGCAAGGAAAATTGAAGGTCTTCCGCGGCACACGTCAACACACGCGGCGGGGGTCGTTCTCAGTAAAGAGCCGCTTTCTGAAGTTGTCCCTCTTCAAGAAGGGCATGACGGCGTATATTTAACGCAGTATGCGATGGATCATCTGGAAGATCTCGGTCTTTTAAAAATGGACTTTTTAGGTTTGCGCAACCTGACGCTTATTGAATCCATTAAAACGATGATTGAAAAAGAGACGAATACGAAAATTGATTTTTCCGAGATTTCTTATCAGGATGAAAAAACATTCTCGCTATTGTCAAACGGTGATACGACGGGTATTTTCCAGCTGGAATCATCAGGAATGAGAAACGTGCTGAAGCGCCTGAAGCCGTCAAGACTGGAAGACATTGTCGCGGTTAACGCGCTTTACAGGCCGGGACCGATGGAAAATATTCCGTTATTTATCGATCGGAAGCACGGACGGGCGCGTGTGGAAGTGCCGCACGAGGACATAAGAAATATTCTCAGTGACACTTACGGCGTCATCGTCTATCAAGAACAGATAATGATGATCGCCTCGCGCATGGCAGGGTTTTCATTAGGTGAAGCGGATCTGCTCAGACGGGCTGTCAGCAAAAAGCAAAAGGACATTCTGGACAGAGAGCGAAGCCATTTTGTTGAAGGGTGCTTAAAAAAGGAGTATTCTGTAGTCACTGCAAACGAGGTCTACGATCTGATTGTAAAATTCGCTAACTACGGATTCAACAGAAGCCATGCTGTCGCATACAGCATGATCGGCTATCAGCTCGCCTATTTAAAGGCGCATTATCCGTTATATTTTATGTGCGGGCTGTTGACGAGCGTCATCGGCAATGAGGACAAAATATCGCAATATCTGCATGAAGCGAAGGGGAGCGGGATTCAAGTCCTTCCGCCGTCAATAAACAAAAGCGGTTTTCCGTTTGCGCCGGAAAACGGAGCCGTCAGATACAGTTTGCGGGCCGTTAAAAACGTAGGCGTCTCGGCAGTGAAAGATATTTATAAAGCAAGAACACATAAACCGTTCGAGGATCTTTTCGATTTCTGCTTTCGCGTACCTGCAAAAAGCGTGAATCGGAAAACCATCGAAGCCCTTATATTTTCTGGCGCCATGGACGAATTCAATCAAAATCGCGCCGCCTTGCTGGCTTCCGTTGATGTGGCTTTAGAGCACGCTGAACTTTTTCGTGCAGGTGATGACCAAATGGGATTGTTTTTGGAAGAATCGTTCTCCATTAAGCCAAAATATGTAGAGGCTGAGGAATTTCCGCTCGTGGACAAGCTTCGGTTCGAAAAAGAAGCTCTCGGTGTTTATTTCTCAAGCCATCCTTTGTCTGCTTTCAGGGATCTCCTGAAAAAACGGGGGGCCCAAGCGATCACAGCAGCGCGGCAGATGCCGAAGGGGCAGCTGTCAATCGGCGCTTTGCTCGCGGGCATCAAAACGATTCGGACAAAGACAGGTCAGCATATGGCGTTTCTCACATTAAGCGATGAAACGGGAGAAATGGAAGCCGTCGTGTTTCCTGACCAATATAGAAGGCTGTCTCCGCTGTTAGAAGAAGGCGCGCTTTTATTCGCCGCCGGGAAAATGGAAGAGCGTCAGGAGAAGACACAATTCATCATGTCATCCGCCTCTCTTCTTGAGCAGACGGAGGCAGACAGAGCGCCGTCTGTTTACATCAAAATCGAAGGCAGCCGGCACAATCAGGAGTTTTTGGAAAAGATGAAGCGTATTTTACTGGAGCATAAAGGGGAAACCGGCGTTTATCTTTATTATGAAAAAGACAAGCAGACGATCAGGCTGCCGGATACTTTTCATATTCAGGCGGACCATCAGGCGTTATACCGTTTAAAAGAGCTGCTGGGCCGCGAAAACGTCGTGTTAAAATAGTGGTAACAATAATCGTTTTGTTATACAATCGAAACAATTGTGCTATCTTATTTAAAGATTCTGAAATTTTTCATCTCCAGCGATTGTACCAGTCTATGCGGCAGAATATGTAACAAAGTACTTAAAAGGAGTGTTTAGAATGTCATTAAGAGAAGAAGCGTTACATTTACACAAAGTAAATCAAGGAAAGCTGGAATCAAAAGCAAAGGTAGAAGTCAGAAACGCGGACGACTTAAGCCTTGCCTACTCTCCCGGAGTAGCTGAGCCTTGTAAAGAGATTTATGACGATAAAAATAAAGTATATGATTATACAATGAAGGGGAACATGGTAGCAGTCGTAACAGACGGATCAGCCGTTCTCGGTCTCGGTAATATCGGGCCTGAAGCTTCACTTCCGGTCATGGAAGGGAAAGCGGTGCTGTTCAAAAGTTTCGCGGGCGTGGATGCATTCCCGATCGCGCTTGACACAAACGATGTGGACAAAATCGTTGACACTGTGAAGCTGCTTGCACCGACATTCGGCGGTGTCAACCTTGAAGATATTGCGGCGCCGAACTGCTTCATTATCGAAGAGCGCCTGAAAAAAGAAACAAACATTCCGGTTTTCCACGATGATCAGCACGGCACTGCCATCGTAACCGTTGCCGGACTTGTAAACGCGCTGAAATTATCAGGAAAATCCATGTCATCCATTAAAGTTGTGGCAAACGGAGCGGGAGCGGCAGGCATCGCGATCATCAAGCTTCTTTACCATTTCGGCGTACGCGACATCGTAATGTGCGACTCTAAAGGGGCGATTTACGAAGGGCGTCCGGCCGGCATGAACGCAGTGAAAAACGAAGTGGCGAAGTTTACAAACCAAGACCGCAACGACGGTTCGCTGCAGGATGTCATTAAAGATGCAGACGTCTTTATCGGCGTATCAGTCGAAGGCGCGTTGACGAAAGAAATGGTGGAAAGCATGGCGAAAGATCCGATTATCTTCGCAATGGCCAACCCGAATCCGGAAATCATGCCTGAAGACGCGCGCGCAGCCGGCGCAAGCGTAATCGGAACAGGCCGTTCTGATTTCCCGAACCAGGTCAACAACGTTCTGGCATTCCCTGGAATTTTCCGCGGGGCGCTTGACGTTCGCGCGACTCACATCAACGAAGAAATGAAAATTGCTGCGGTTGAAGCGATTGCTTCCCTCGTTTCAGAGGAAGAATTAAGCGCTGATTATGTCATCCCGGCTCCATTTGACAAACGTGTGGCTCCTGCCGTTGCGAAAGCTGTTGCGAAAGCAGCGATGGAAACGGGCGTCGCCAGAATTACGGTCGATCCTGAGGAAGTGGCTGAAAAAACAAGACAGCTCACAGTCATCGGCGAATAATAACACAAAAATGAAATGGCAGCGCGTTGGAAAAAAACAACGCGCTGCTGTTCAATATACGGACTGCTGGCATTTTTTTAAGGGCAGGTCTTAAAAAAATTTCAGCAGAATCCTTATTTCTTTTGAAAACGCTGACAGATAAGGCTGAACAACGCTTTTTACGGTATGAAATCCGTCCGTTTCCGTCTGTTTTGCAGCAAAAAATGTCGAATGGAGGATGACACCGTTTGACAAAAAAAGTACAATAGTTTCGGTAAAGTTATTATTAAGTCTATCTAATCGGAAGACATGCAGTGAAGAGAACCCTTCACAAAAGGGAGGTAATCATTTGTTAAAGGATATATTCACAAAAAAGAAAAAATATGCTTCCGTGCCGTCTGAGCAGGCAAAACATGATGTTCCGGAAGGCATTATGACAAAGTGCCCCAAATGTAAAAAAATCATGCTCACAAAAGAGTTAGATAAAAACCTGCGCGTCTGCATGAACTGCGGGCACCATTTCCCGATGAATGCAAAGCAGCGCATTGAAAGCCTCCTGGATGAAGATTCATTCGAAGAATTCAACCAGGGAATGATATCTGAAAACCCGCTCGGTTTCCCGGGATACTTAGAAAAAATCGAAAAAGACCGTGAGAAAACATCGCTGAATGAAGCGGTGGTTACCGGAAAAGGAACCATCAGCGGATTCCCGGCCGTGATCGCGATCATGGATTCAACATTCCGAATGGGCAGCATGGGTTCGGTTGTCGGCGAAAAAATCACGCTTGCAATTGAAAAAGCAAAAGAGGAAAAAGTCCCGTTTATCATCTTTACCGCTTCCGGCGGCGCACGTATGCAGGAGGGGGTCTTAAGCCTTATGCAAATGGCCAAGACAAGTTCTGCATTAAAACTGTTCAGTGAGGAACAGGGACTGATTCTTTCTGTCATGACCCATCCGACGACAGGCGGCGTATCGGCCAGTTTCGCGTCTCTCGGTGATTATAATTTCGCTGAACCGGGCGCCTTGATCGGATTTGCCGGAAGACGTATTATTGAACAGACGATCGGGGAAAAACTGCCGGAAGATTTCCAGACGGCGGAATTTTTATTAAAGCACGGCCAGCTTGATGCGGTGATTCACCGAAACGACATGAAAGACAAACTCGCATTTCTGCTGGACATGCACCAAACAGGAGGTGAGCATGAGTGGCTGCAAGATTAGAATTTGAAAAACCAGTGATTGAACTGCAGACGAAAATCGCCGAACTGAAAAAATTCACCCAAGATTCGGAGATGGATTTAAGCGCTGAAATCGCAAGGCTTGAAGACCGGCTCAGCAAGCTCCAGGATGAGATTTATAAAAACCTGAAGCCGTGGGACAGAGTGCAGATCGCACGCCTTCCCGACCGGCCGACGACGCTTGATTACATTCAATACCTGTTTACCGACTTTTTTGAGTGCCACGGAGACAGAACATACGGAGATGATGCTGCGATTGTCGGCGGAGTCGCCAAATATCACGGCATGCCGGTCACCGTCATCGGTCATCAGCGCGGAAAAGACACGAAAGAAAACCTCGTCCGCAATTTCGGAATGCCTCACCCTGAGGGCTACCGCAAAGCGCTTCGTCTCATGAAGCAGGCGGATAAGTTCAACCGCCCGATTATCTGCTTCATCGACACGAAGGGAGCGTACCCGGGTAAAGCGGCGGAGGAACGGGGACAAAGTGAAGCCATCGCCAAGAACCTGTTCGAGATGGCCGGCCTGACAGTGCCTGTCGTTTGTATCGTCATCGGGGAAGGCGGCAGCGGAGGCGCGCTTGCTTTAGGTGTGGGCAACCGCATGCTGATGCTTGAGAACTCGACGTATTCCGTTATTTCTCCTGAAGGAGCCGCGTCCATTTTGTGGAAAGACTCCAGCCTTGCGAAAAAAGCGGCCGAAACCATGAAGATTACTGCGCCCGATTTATTAGAATTAGGAATTATTGATGATATGATTAAAGAAGTGAAGGGCGGAGCTCACCATGATATCAAGCAGCAGGCGGGCTACATTGACGGTATTCTTAAAGAAACGTTAAAATCTCTTTTTCAAATGAACGCCGAAGAATTGATCTCACAGCGCTATGAAAAATATAAAGCAATCGGGAAAGTTTCGGTTGAAGATCAATATATCGGGGTAAACTGAATAGACGTGAAGCCTATGGCTCACGTTTATTTTTTGTGATTTTTGTGATATTCCTTAAATTTTATTTAAAAACAATTTATTTAATTGTATAATAGGTAAGGTTTCATGGGAGCTCAGGCGTCCCTTTTCATTGTTTTAGGGCAATGATCATGATATGTTTAACATATATATGTTGCTGAGGTGAATAGGAAATGAAGCGTATAGGAGTTTTAACGAGCGGCGGGGATTCCCCGGGTATGAACGCTGCGGTGCGCGCGGTTGTGCGGAAAGCTATCTACCACGACGTCGAAGTGTACGGAATTTATAACGGTTATTCAGGATTAATCAGCGGAAAAATAGAGAAACTGGAGCTGGGTTCGGTCGGTGACATCATCCACCGCGGCGGAACAAAGCTGTACACGGCCAGATGTCCTGAATTCAAAACAGTTGAAGGCCGTGAAAAAGGAATCGAAAATTTAAAGAAACTCGGCATTGAAGGTCTTGTCGTCATCGGCGGAGACGGTTCATACATGGGTGCGAAAAAATTAACGGAACACGGGTTTCCGTGTGTGGGTGTACCGGGTACGATAGATAATGACATCCCGGGAACTGATTTTACGATCGGATTTGATACGGCGCTAAATACCGTAATTGATGCGATTGATAAAATCCGTGACACCGCTACGTCTCATGAGCGTACATACGTTATTGAAGTGATGGGGCGCCATGCGGGCGACATTGCTTTATGGGCAGGTCTTGCGGGCGGAGCGGAATCAATTTTAATTCCTGAAGCGGACTACGATATGCAGGAAATTATCGGCCGTTTGAAGAGAGGGCACGACCGCGGCAAAAAACACAGTATCATCATCGTTGCAGAAGGGGTAGGCAGCGGGGTTGAATTCGGAAAACGCATCGAAGAAGAAACGAACCTTGAAACACGGGTATCCGTTTTAGGGCACATCCAGCGCGGCGGATCTCCAAGCGCTTCTGACCGGGTTCTTGCAAGCCGCCTCGGCGCTTACGCGGTTGAGCTTCTGCTTAAAGGAAAAGGCGGACGCTGCGTAGGTATACAAAACAACAAGCTTGTAGACCATGATATTATAGAAATTTTAGAATCAAAACATACTGTTGAACCAAACATGTATCAGCTTTCAAAAGAACTGTCTATTTAAGGCGGAAGAAGCTGAAGATTTCAGAAGGAAGTGAACGAGTTGAAAAAAACAAAAATCGTTTGTACAATCGGTCCGGCCAGTGAAAGTGTAGAAATGCTGACAAAATTGATGGAAGCGGGTATGAACGTTGCTCGTCTGAATTTTTCACACGGTGATTTCGAAGAGCACGGCGCAAGAATCAAAAACATCAGAGAAGCAAGCAAAAAGCTCGGCAAAAACGTGGGGATTCTCCTCGATACGAAAGGTCCGGAAATCCGCACGCACGATATGGAAAACGGCGCGCTTGAGCTTCAGGCGGGAAATGAAATTATCGTTTCTACGAAACAGGTGCTGGGAACGCTTGAAAAATTCTCAGTTTCTTATGAAGGCCTGGCAGACGACGTGTCAGCAGGGTCTATCATCCTGTTGGATGACGGTTTAATCGGATTGGAAGTGCTGGAATCAAATCCGGAAAAACACGAAATCAAAACAAAAATCTTAAACAGCGGCACGCTGAAAAATAAAAAAGGCGTAAACGTTCCCGGCGTCAGCGTCAACCTTCCCGGAATTACTGAAAAAGACGCCAAAGACATCGTATTCGGTATCGAGCAAGGCGTTGATTTCATCGCTGCGTCATTTGTACGCCGTTCTACGGATGTCCTGGAAATCCGCGAACTGCTTGAAGAGCATAACGCGTCTGACATTCAAATCATTCCTAAGATCGAGAACCAGGAAGGCGTGGACAACCTGGATGCGATCCTGGAAGTATCTGACGGCTTAATGGTAGCGCGCGGAGACCTCGGCGTAGAGATTCCGGCCGAAGAAGTGCCGCTCGTGCAAAAAGAAATGATCAAAAAATGCAACGCGCTCGGCAAACCGGTTATTACTGCGACACAAATGCTTGACAGCATGCAGCGCAACCCTCGTCCGACACGCGCTGAAGCAAGTGACGTTGCCAACGCCATTTTCGACGGCACAGACGCTATCATGCTTTCCGGTGAGACGGCTGCGGGACAATATCCTGTCGAGGCGGTTCAAACAATGTTTAACATCGCCACACGCACGGAAGAATCTCTGAACTACAAAGAAATTCTGTCTAAACGCAGAGATCAGGTCGGCATGACGATTACCGATGCGATCGGCCAATCAGTTGCGCACACGGCGATCAATCTGAGTGCGGCAGCTATCGTTACGCCTACAGAAAGCGGCCATACGGCGCGTATGATCGCGAAATACCGTCCGCAGGCTCCGATTGTAGCCGTTACGGTTAATGAGTCTGTGTCACGCAAACTCGGCCTTGTATTCGGTGTATTCCCGTCAAGCGGCCAAAACGCGAATTCAACCGATGAAATGCTTGAAGACGCGGTTCAAAAATCACTTGACAGCGGCATCGTGAAACGCGGTGATCTGATTGTCATTACAGCAGGTTCTGTCGGTGAATCAGGCACGACGAATCTGATGAAAGTCCACACTGTCGGCAGCATTATCGCAAAAGGGCAAGGCATCGGACGCAAATCTGCATTCGGTTCGGTCGTTGTTGCAAAAAATGCGAAAGAAGCTGAACAAAAAATGACAGACGGCGCAGTATTGGTTGCTTCAAGCACTGACCGCGACATGATCGCTTCACTTGAAAAAGCATCAGCGCTCATCACTGAAGAAGGCGGTCTGACAAGCCATGCAGCCGTTGTCGGTTTAAGCTTGGGCATTCCGGTTATCGTCGGTCTTGAGAACGCAACTTCAGTTTTAACAGAAGGACAGGTTATCACAGTTGACGCTGCCCGCGGCGCTGTGTATGAAGGCCGCGCAAGCGTTCTTTAAACAGCTTTAAAAAAGAGAGGGGGGTTCTCCCTTCTCTTTTGTCTTTAGGCTGATTTTTCTATTCCCATGCGGGCGGTGACGCGCTTTTAGAAGGGCAGGAGGGCAGAAAAATGAGAGTGTTATTCTTACTGTTTATCGTGTGTCCGGCAATTGAAATCGGTTTGTTTCTGCTGGCGGGAAAATGGCTCGGTATTTTTCCGACCTTCCTTCTCATCATTTTGACAGGCGTGTTAGGCGCCTTGGTGGCAAAAAGACAGGGAACCGATGTGTATCATCGGGTGATGCGCGACCTGCAGCACGGCAAAATGCCGGGGGAAGCGCTTTTTGACGGAATATGCGTCTTTTTCGGAGGCCTGCTTTTGATGCTTCCGGGTTTTCTGTCCGATATTGCAGGGGCCTGTCTTCTGATTCCGTTCACTCGGAACCGCATGAAGCCGCTTTTGTTCAAATGGCTGAGAGGAATGTCAAAAAACAAGCGGATCATTATCAAATAAAAACGGCAGCCTTCTTACAGGGCTGCTGTTTTTTATTTGGACTGAACAGTAATATAGGCCCATATTTCTTTTAGAGCGCCCGTTGTGATAAAGGCCTGAATGAAAACGAGCAGCGCGGGCCCCGCAGCCAGTCCTAAAATTCCGAACAGTTTAAAACCGGCAAACAGGGCGATTAAGGTCGCAAGCGGATCAAGTCCGATTGACTTGCTTAAAATTTTCGGCTCCGTCAGCTGGCGCTGAATGAGAACCACAATATATAAAACACCGAGACCGATCGCTTGAGGAAGCTGACCGGCAATGGCTAAATACATAATCCAGGGAACAAAGACCGACCCGGCGCCGAGATACGGGAGCAGGTCCACCAGGCCGATAAAAAAGGCGATGGTTGCCGCATGCTCAATCCCTAAAAGAAAAAGTCCGATAAAGACAATGATCATCGTGAAAAGGATGAGCACGGCCTGCGCCTTAATGAAACCTGCCATCGCTTTTTTCAGCTCTCCCGATACGGCCTTGGCGTTTGCTGAAACCCGTTCCGGAAGAATAGAATAAAGCAGCGCCTTCAGCTTATGCCAGTCCTTTGTCATAAAAAAAGTCGCCAGCATTGCAAAAATGAAGACAGCAGCTGTATTGGGAAGGAAGGCGATCCATTTCGGCACCAGCTCCAAAAGATGTGAAAGCATCAGCCCCGCATTTTTAGCGGCTGTATCACCGAGGGTCTGAATATGCGTCACAATGGATGCCTGCTGATTGGTTTCCAGTCCGTTAAATAAGACGGTCAGCTCGTGGTACAATGGCTGAATGCGGGAAGTGAACAGCTCTTCGCAATACGTCATAAAGGCGCTGATATGGGGAGGGAGCGTTTTGGCCAGATAGGCGGTTCCCGAAATGATTTCCGCAACGAGAAATGTCGCCGCGCCAAGAAGAATAAGCAAAAAGAAGACCAGTACAATGACTGTATTGACTGACCTGGGCATCCCCGTCAGTTTGTCCAGCCAGTCAACTACGGGAATGATCGCTGATGACAGAATAAGGGCGATCAGAAACGGATAAGTTAACGGAAATGAGGCGTAACCGGCCGCTAAAGCGCCGCCGGCCGCAGCGAGTACAAACAGCGCGCGGAAAAAAACAGTTGCATAGTGCGGATTCACATCGATCCTCCTCTCGGTCGGCACGTCCTATTACATTAGTTTATTCGTCAAAAAAAAGGATATGAATACAGATATGATGAAAGAGGGTGCTTTCAGGATGTTTACACAGGCGAATTTATTTTTACTATTATTGCTGGCCATCGCATTGGTAGCCAAAAATCAGTCATTGCTTTTTGCCGTCGGCTTTCTCATTGTGATAAAAGCTGTCGGTCTTGATCAGAAACTGTTTCCGGTTATTCAGTCAAAAGGCATCAACTGGGGGGTCACCGTCATTACAATCGCCGTTTTAGTGCCGATTGCCACAGGTGATATCGGTTTTAAACAGCTTGGAGAAGCGATGAAATCATATTATGCGTGGATCGCTCTCGGTGCCGGGATCGCGGTTGCCTTAATCGCCAAAAATGGTCTCACCTTATTGGAAAACGACCCTCATATTACAACGGCGCTGGTCATCGGCACGATACTTGCCGTCGCGCTTTTCGGAGGCGTCGCCGTCGGCCCGTTAATCGGCGCCGGAATCGCCTACTTGGCCATGCAAATCGTAAAAATATTCACTTCGTAAAGTAAAAAAGCGGCGTAAAGCTGCTTTTTTTTGTGGAGAAAATTAGAGTTTGCACTTGCGCATTTTGCAGTTCAGACAAATGCCATTTGCATTATTCCGATGAATGGAGTGGCTTACCATGTAACAAAGAACTTCGGGATTGACGGCGCACATGGAGTGAAAACAGCGATTGCAGTAATTCCAATTGATGAATGGATTAAAAGCTGATGGAATTTATGGGCCTGATACCAAAACAAAACTTGAAGTGTTGTTAAAATAAGCGGAGACCCTTTCCTCCAATTTGAAAGTTTGTTAAATTTATAATGAGAATGAAAAAACACAATTCGGTTGGTAGTCCGGATGCATGATTTAAAATGTCAGTAACCTTCCCCTCCTCGGGATGTCCATCATTCTTCAGTAAATTTAGGAGGAGGGAATCGTTATGAAATTAACGGTTTACTACGATGGTCAGTTTTGGGTAGGAGTCATTGAAGTTGTGAATGATGGGAAATTAAGAGCAATTCGTCATTTGTTTGGACAAGAGCCAAAGGATTCAGAAATAATGCATTTTGTTAATAATCAACTTTTACCGACTCTCTCCCACACTGAACAAGAAGGGGTTTGTGTTAAAGCAAAATCTAAGAAATTAAACCCAAAAAGATTGCAACGACAAGCTTCTAAAGAGATGAAAAATATCGGGATATCAACTAAGGCACAAAAAGCGATAAAACAGGAGCTTGAAGCAAGAAAAGAAAAGAAAAAACAACTGAATAGAAAACAAAGAGAAAAAATAAAGGAACAAAAATATTTAATCAGAAAACAAAAAGCAAAAGAAAAGCATAGGGGCAAATAGTCGGAGAACCCGATAAAGCCCTCCGATTAAAAAGTTGAGCGGCATCAGTTAGTTTCTTCGGACTGATTTAGAGAAAAAGAAGTATAAGTCAGAGCCCTTCTCGAGATGAGGAGGGTTTTTCTGCAATTTATTTAAATTCACTTACATCAGTAAATGAGTCAGTTTCAATTGATGAACGGTTTGAGATATTTACGGCCCGAAATCAGCAAATGCAGTCAAACGATTCCAGTCCATGTACGGCGTGACTGCTGACGGCATTCATGGGCCAAAGACAAAGATGAAACTAAGAACTCTTTTGGAATAATAAAAAGCCCCATCTCTCATTGAGAGGGGGCTTTTTTTGTATATATAGCATAATTATATAGCTCCGTTAATATAACCATTTATTGATTGAATAAATCCTGCATCAGCTTTAATTTTTGCCGTAATCTCCCCAGTCACATTAACCTCTAATAATCCCTCTTCATCATTATTTATCTCGATGTTTCCTCTGTATGTATCTGATGTTGTTTTCATTTCTAAAGAATGAATATCAAAAAAGTCAATTTGAAGAGCAATTGAGTTGTATCCTAAATTAGCCCATTTCTTAGGAGGGTTTTCTGCATAAAATGGCATGTCAAAATGTAATGTTACTTTTCTGCCTTCCTCCTTTATGTAAATTCCTTCGATGCGTACATTTTCTAAATTTGGCACCTCATTATATAAACTATTTAAAAAACGACTCTCTTCAATCTTTGTGTACCACATAAAATCACCTCAAATTATTTGTTAAAAGGATAATGTTCTTTTGTGCCAGGAACTTTTCCTGTTCGAGTGTTATCAATCGGCCTAACATTAAAGTGTGGACCCTGACCACCTTTTTCATGGCCAGCACTATGATCTTGTATGATAATCTTTTCCCCTTTATTATTAGTGAAAGTGTACTCCCTCGTCCATATGATCTTACCATTTTTATCTTTAATTACACGGCTACCTTCGTGGGGAGCAGTGCGCATTTCTACTCGATTAATTGACTCTGGATGCTGAGCACGTGGTATACCGGCGTCTCTTTTAGCTTCTTTCAAAGCCCCTTTTCTGCTAACAATAATAGTTGTGTTTTTAACTGAAGTTGAAGTTTTAAGGCCTGTTTTACCGGAAAAACCCTTTGCCCCGAAAGGCATAAAAACAGCAAGCGCTGCATTAATACTGTTATGCTGCTGTTCTTTGGAAATCTTATTCCCAAACATATCACGGCCTGTTATCCCTTCACTTAAACCATTTGCTGAGACTAAGCCATAAAGCCCTTTTTGAGAACTTTCCAATGCATGAAAGGTTTTGGGAGTTTTATATATTTCGAGCGCTTTATCAGCCTTGTATATCGCTTTTCCAGTTGAATAGACTGCTTTTCCGCCTTTAAAGATGCGGCCGGCCCACCCGACAATTGGAATGTAACCAGCGGCTGCCATTCCCCCGGCTGCGACTCGCTGACCAGCAGTGAGTTTTTCACCTGTGACTGGGTCAACTCCATCAGCCGCTCTTTTATAATCATAATACCCAGTAACTTCTCCTGTAAAATTACAAACAACATCCCATGTTTTTTCGTACCAAGGCCTGTTCGCGAGCTCTTCCTGTTCCTTCGCAATTCTTCTTTCTTCTGACTGCTGTTTTTTGAACGAAAGATATTCCGATGATTGTTTATGTAATCCTGCTTGCATCTGATGGATTTCACTTTCCCGGTACGCCTTGGCATTATAGTTGAGCGGGGTGGCGTTTTTGCCTTTCCCTGTCGCATCTTGTAATGCCTGAAAATCTGCCATAATGAACGCCTCATTAGCTTCTGACAGCCCATATTCATTTGAAAGGTTGTTATCCAGCTCACCAATTTTATGTATTGTATCTCTTTTTGTTGTATCAGAATCATCTAATTTTTGATCCGCGTTATCTGTTGAAAAGAGATCGAGCGGCAGTATATCTGCGATTTCATCAAGGATACCTTTCATTTCATTGCGCTGCTCTTGCATAATCGCTTTTGATTTATCAAGTGCGTTTGTCAATTCATGTTCAAGGAAAGATTCTTCCACATAAGAGTCTGAAAGGCCGGCATCTTCAATCATAGCTTCTATGCTTGTGAGAAACGCAATTTTCATATCAATTAATTCAAGCCATTCATCTGTGACGCCTGCATGATCTTGAAATAAAGCTTTGATGTTGTCGGCGCCTTTGCCCGAAAAATCGCTGTCGCCCAGGTCTGCCATGCCTTGGAACGCATTTTTCAGGTTCGTCATTTGGCTGCGCAATTCTTTGTATTCAGTTGCGCGTTGTTTGGCGGCAGAAAGCAGGGTGGTTGCTTCAAAGATTTTCATGATCATATCCTTTCGCGATAAAATGTTATTCAAAATTTTACCATGATGAAAACAAGAGTAAATACATAACAAAACGTCTAAATGCAAAACAGTTCTTTTGGGTTGGTTTATTTTTACTATTAGACTTCGATTAGAACTTTAAAAAATAGGTTGAATTACCCTTTCCTCTGATTGCGTAAAAACGAAATAAGAATTGCGGTATGTCGAAAATGATTCCTATATATTACATATTATGCTAAACGTATGCTAGAATATTGTTTGAGAAAATTTAGAATATTTGTAGAAAGAGGGGTTTATCGTATGAGTAAACTGGCTTCTGAAAGAGTTGCAAATATATTAAATGATTGGTATATCGCGATAAAACAACAAGACGCTGAGTCTGCTGAGAAATATTTTGAAGAGATCAAACCGCTTTTAGATGAAATGGAAGAAGATCAAGAGGTTTTAATGTACTATTCTTTGTTGGAAGAGCGTCATAGAATGCTTTTGTATCAGGTGAGAGGTAAAGAGCTGCCGTCCCATTCATATTTTAATGAAAACCACGCTGATGAAATAAAAAAAACAGATCATATGATTGAATATTATTTCTTTCTATTTGAAGCGTTATATGAGTCGCACAAAAGGAATTTTGAGAAAGCAATTACTTTGTTCAAAATAGCAGAGAAAAAATTGAAAGATATACCCGATTGTATAGAGCGGGCTGAATTTTATTCGAAAGTGGCGTCTATGTATATGATGCTGCGGCAGAGTCTAATTTCTTTGAATTATATCAATGACTCTGTACAAATTTATAGAGAGAACGAAGGCTATAAACGAAAGCTTGCCACGTCTCTTATGATTGTCGGGCAAAACTACACTGATTTAGGGATTTACGAAAAAGCAGAGGAAAGTTATTTAGAAGCAATCAGAATTTCGAGAGTTCTTTACGATTCACTTTTCACCGCTTTAATACACCATAATTTAAGTATTACATATTCTGCAGCAAACCGTTCCCAAGACTGTATAAATGCCTTGAAAAAAGCCATCAGAAATAAAGAGTGGAGGGACTCGGTTTATTATATAAATTCCCTGTATATGTTTCTGAAAGAGCTTTATAAAATAGGGGATGTAAATAAAATGCCATATTATTATAAAAAGACAAAGGAATATTTTGAACGAAAAGAGAATAAGGTGTATGAGGCTAAAATAAATATTATTTACGGACTTCTGCAGCAGGATCAGAGGAAAAGCATTGAAACTTGTCGAGGTGGTATTTCTTACTTATATGAAGTAAATGACCTTGATAGCGTCTTTGATCTTTCTTTGGTTATTTCAGAACACTGTGAGAAGCATGGACTCTATAAAGAGGCGCTTGAATTTTCTAGACATGCTATTTTAGCCGAGAAGAAAATGAGGCACCTGGAGGGATTGTAATTGAAAAAAATTATTCTTTGTGCAGCTCTCACCTTCGTTGCGTTAAGTGGTTTAGCTGCAGTCAAGATTAATCAAGAATCATCAGATGTTAAAATAACAGAGCGCCCGGTGGGTACTCTAAAATTAGCAGAGCGGCCAGTAGGCACATAAAAAAAGCCCCGGACAGGGCTTTTTTTTGCGCTCTTTCTGGCGTTCATTTGTGAATAACCCGGGTAGTGGTGCGTTGTCCTTTTATACTCCTCCAAAACTCCCCCAAATGAAAACATGAGAATACATGGTTTTACAAAGCGCCTGAAAGCAAACGATTAAATTTATCAACGAAAAGCCTTGATATATAAGGCTTTTAAAACATTTTTAGTTAAAAGTCTACAAATTAATCAGATTATTGTTTATAATAAGAATAGGCTTAAACTTAAATAAGCTTATAAGAATTTGTTATGTTCCTCTATAAGCATACTGGTTATGTAATCGCAATCATTGAAATGTAAGCATTTTCTTAAAGGGGAAAGGGATTGTTTGCATGACTCATTTTAAGTAAGCCGTATGTTTTATATACTCTTTAAAGGGGAATTTTGATTGAAAAGGAGAGGTTGAATATGACAGCAACACGCGGTCTTGAAGGGGTTGTAGCAACAACATCATCTGTAAGCTCTATTATCGACGATACCCTTACATATGTAGGGTACGATATTGACGACTTGACAGAGAATGCAAGTTTTGAAGAAATCATTTATTTGCTGTGGCATCTGCGCCTGCCGAATAAAACGGAACTTGCTGAACTGAAAAAACAGCTTGCGAAAGAAGCTGCCGTTCCACAAGAAATCATTGAGCACTTCAAATCCTATCCCCTCAATAACGTACATCCAATGGCTGCGCTCCGGACGGCGATTTCATTACTCGGTCTGACTGACAGTGAAGCCGATGTCATGAATCCGGAAGCGAACTACAGAAAAGCCATCCGTCTGCAGGCGAAAGTGCCGGGCATTGTCGCTGCTTTCTCAAGAATCCGCAAAGGACTTGATCCTGTTGAACCGAAGGAAGAGTATGGAATCGCGGAGAACTTCCTTTACACCTTAAACGGTGAAGAGCCTTCTCCGATCGAAGTGGAAGCGTTTAACAAAGCGCTCATTCTTCATGCGGATCACGAGCTGAATGCATCAACATTTACGGCGAGAGTATGTGTCGCCACCTTATCTGATATTTACTCAGGCATCACTGCCGCCATCGGCGCTTTAAAAGGACCGCTTCACGGCGGAGCCAATGAAGCCGTCATGAAAATGCTGACAGAAATCGGCGAAGTGGAAAACGCCGAGCCTTATATCCGCAGCAAAATGGAGAAAAAGGAAAAAGTAATGGGCTTCGGACACCGTGTGTATAAGCATGGAGACCCGCGCGCCAAACACTTAAAAGAAATGAGCAAACGCCTGACGAATCTGACGGGTGAAAGCAAATGGTACGAGATGTCAATCCGTGTCGAAGAAATCGTAACGTCGGAGAAAAAACTCCCGCCTAACGTTGATTTCTATTCCGCATCTGTATACCACAGTCTCGGCATTGATCACGATCTGTTCACGCCGATCTTTGCGATCAGCAGAATGTCAGGATGGATCGCCCATATTCTTGAACAGTACGATAACAACCGCCTCATCCGCCCGCGCGCTGATTACACGGGTCCGGATAAGCAGACTTTTGTTCCGATTGATGAAAGAGCCTGATCAAACGGGAGGCTGGTGATTTTCATGTCGTTAGCCTCTTGTTAATCAAGCCCGGATTGGTTTACAATTTTGATAGAATCTTGAGAAAAGTCATTTTATTTTCTATACAAGAAAAATAAAATGTTTTCTAAATATGAATTACATACTGGGAGGTAATATTGTGTCACAAGGTGAAAAAATTACAGTCTCTAATGGAGTATTAAACGTACCAAATAATCCGATTATCCCGTTTATTGAAGGCGACGGCACAGGCCCTGATATTTGGAACGCCGCTTCTAAAGTATTGGAAGCCGCTGTTGAAAAAGCATATAAAGGCGAGAAAAAAATCACGTGGAAAGAAGTTTATGCCGGTGAAAAGGCTTATAATAAAACAGGTGAGTGGCTTCCTGCCGAAACGCTGGAAGACATCAGAGAGTACTTCATCGCCATCAAAGGTCCTCTGACGACACCGGTCGGCGGCGGTATCCGTTCTCTGAACGTGGCGCTGAGACAGGAGCTTGATTTGTTTACGTGCCTGCGCCCTGTCAGATATTTCACGGGAGTGCCTTCTCCGGTCAAACGTCCTGAAGATACGGATATGGTCATTTTCCGCGAGAATACGGAAGATATTTATGCCGGAATTGAGTATGCGAAAGGTTCTGAAGAGGTTGAAAAGCTGATCAGCTTCCTGCAAAATGAAATGGGTGTTAACAAAATCCGTTTCCCTGAAACGTCAGGAATCGGCATCAAACCTGTTTCTGAAGAAGGCACAAGCCGCTTAGTCAGAGCTGCCATTGAGTATGCGATCGAAAACGGCCGTAAGTCTGTCACGCTTGTCCACAAAGGAAACATCATGAAGTTCACTGAAGGGGCATTTAAAAACTGGGGCTACGAGCTTGCCGAAAGAGAATACGGAGATAAAGTATTCACTTGGGCTGAATATGACCGCATTGTCGAAAAAGACGGAAAAGAAGCGGCTGATAAAGCGCAGAGCGACGCGGAAGCGGCAGGGAAAATCATCGTCAAAGACAGCATCGCTGATATTTTCCTTCAGCAGATCTTAACCCGTCCGAGCGAATTCGACGTCGTGGCGACAATGAACTTAAACGGAGACTATATCTCTGATGCGCTTGCCGCTCAGGTAGGCGGAATCGGAATCGCGCCGGGAGCGAACATCAACTATGAAACAGGGCATGCGATTTTCGAAGCGACTCACGGAACGGCTCCTAAATATGCCGGCCTTGACAAAGTCAACCCGTCATCCGTCATCCTTTCAGGAGTGCTTCTTCTTGAACACCTGAACTGGAATGAGGCTGCTGACTTGATCATTAAATCTATGGAAAAAACGATTGCTTCAAAAGTAGTAACGTACGATTTTGCTAGATTAATGGACGGTGCAACTGAAGTGAAATGTTCAGAGTTTGGTGAAGAGCTAATCAAAAACATGGACTGAACCTAAAGCAGACTTCTAATGAAGCCAAAAAAGGAGAAGAGAATCATGGGAAAAACACGCAGTAAAGTTTCTGTTATCGGAGCAGGATTTACGGGAGCGACAACAGCCTTTCTTACAGCTCAAAAAGAGCTTGCAGACGTTGTGCTCGTTGATATTCCGCAATTAGAAAACCCGACAAAAGGAAAAGCGCTAGACATGCTTGAAGCAAGTCCGGTTCAAGGATTTGACGCGAAAATCACAGGCACGTCCAACTACGAGGACACAGCCGGTTCTGATATCGTCGTCATCACAGCCGGAATTGCGAGAAAACCAGGCATGAGCCGTGATGATCTCGTATCTACAAACGAAAAAATCATGAGAAGCGTCACACGTGAGATCGTGAAATATTCTCCTGACTGCATTATCGTTGTATTGACAAACCCTGTTGATGCGATGACATATGCGGTGTACAAAGAATCAGGCTTCCCGAAAGAACGCGTCATCGGACAATCCGGAGTGCTTGACACTGCGCGATTCAGAACATTCGTCGCTGAAGAATTAAACCTGTCTGTAAAAGATGTGACCGGTTTTGTTCTTGGCGGACACGGTGACGACATGGTTCCACTCGTCCGTTATTCCTATGCGGGCGGCATTCCGCTTGAAACGCTTATCCCGAAAGACCGTCTTGATGCGATTGTAGAACGCACAAGAAAAGGCGGCGGGGAAATCGTCAACCTTCTCGGCAACGGAAGCGCCTACTACGCGCCTGCTGCATCACTGACTGAAATGGTAGAAGCCATTTTGAAAGATCAGCGCCGCGTGCTTCCGACTATCGCTTACTTAGAAGGCGAATACGGTCATGAAGGCATTTACTTAGGCGTACCGACGATTATCGGAGGAAACGGCCTAGAGCAAATCATCGAGCTTGAACTGACAGACTATGAAAAAGCGCAGCTGAGTAAATCAGTTGAATCTGTCAAAAACGTGATGAAAGTATTGTCATAAGAAAAAAGGGAAGGCTTCCGAATCAGAAGCCTTCCTCTTTTTACAATTAATGAAAGCGTTTTCTTTTTCCCTGAGCGATCCTTTCTCTGAAAATGATCAAAAAGGCGAATTGTCTGAACGGGCAGTATTGGATAAAATGAAATCATAAAGTGATATGCAGCACATAAAATAGAGAAAATTGGATGTCGGGGAAAATAGACAGCGGAGGGCGCAGCATGAACAAAAAAATTTTAGTTGTAGATGATGAACAATCTATCGTTACTCTTTTACAGTATAATCTGGAACGGTCCGGCTATGATGTCATTACCGCATCAGACGGTGAAGAGGCTCTGGAGCTGGCAGAGAATGAAAATCCGGATTTAATCGTACTGGATGTCATGCTGCCGAAAGTGGACGGAATCGACGTCTGTAAACAGCTCAGACAGCAGAAAATGATGGTTCCGATCTTGATGCTGACAGCAAAAGATGAAGAGTTTGATAAAGTGCTGGGACTGGAGCTCGGAGCGGATGATTACATGACAAAGCCGTTCAGTCCGCGGGAAGTCACTGCGCGGGTGAAAGCCATTTTAAGAAGGGCTGACATTTCTTCGCTGTCACAAGGCAGAGAAGAGGAAAAGGACGGGCAGATCCTCATCGGCGAGCTGAAAATTCTTCCGGAGCATTACGAAGCGTACTTCAAGTCAGAACAGCTGGAACTGACGCCTAAAGAATTTGAACTGCTTCTGTATTTGGGAAAACATAAGGGAAGAGTGCTGACGAGAGATCTTCTGCTGAGCGCGGTCTGGAACTATGATTTTGCCGGGGATACCCGGATTGTTGACGTTCATATCAGCCATCTGCGCGACAAAATCGAATCAAATACCAAAAAACCCATCTATATTAAAACAATCAGAGGTTTGGGGTATAAACTGGAGGAGCCAAAAATGAATGAATAAAGTCCGTGTGCGTCTGTTCGCTTTACTCGTTGTATGTATTATATTGGTTTTCAGTGTTCTCGGCCTTTTTTTACAGCAGCTTATTTCTTCATCCGCTGAAGAAAGAACGGCGGATCAGCTGAAAAAGGAATCGGTATACATAGCGGGCCTTCTTGACACCGGCCGAATCGGCAATAAAAGCAATGAAACGGTAATCCGTGATGCCGGCCGCACCCTCGGTATAAACGTCGCCGTGCTCAACGAGAAGGGTGACGCCGTATATCATTCCGGCAGCCATGCTGATGATTCAGCCGTAAAGGAGTTCATTTCTCACAATAAAAGTGAGGAAGCCGTACAGTCGAAAAGCAAAGTCATCCGCGGCACTGCCGTAAAAAATGACGCCGGGAAAATTGCGGGGTATGTACTTGTTTCCTCTGAGATCAACGGCGGTTCAAGCGTTACCGGAGAAATGTGGGGCATGCTGGCAGCAAGTCTTTGTACCGCTTTTATCATTATCGTTTTCTTTTATACAAACATGACGTCCCGTTACAAAAAATCCATCGACGCCGCGACAAAGGTGGCGACGGAGCTGTCCAAAGGGAATTATGACGCCCGCTCCTACAGCGGTTACGCAAGGCGGTCGGACCGTCTCGGGCGTGCGATGAACAGCCTGGCGGTCGATTTAATGGAAATGACGAGAACGCAGGATATGCAGCGCGATCGTCTGTTAACCGTCATTGAAAATATCGGATCCGGTTTGATTTTAATAGACGGGCGAGGTTTTATCAATCTCGTGAACCGGTCATACACGAAGCAGTTTCATACAAAGCCTGAACGTCTGCTTCGGCGCCTTTACCATGATGCGTTTGAACATGAGGAGATCATTCGGCTTGTCGAAGACATTTTTATGACGGAGACGAAAAAATGCCAGCTGCTCAGACTTCCCATCAATATTGAGCGGCGCTACTTTGAAGTTGACGGCGTTCCGATCATGGGCCCTGACGATGAATGGAAGGGCATCGTCCTCGTCTTTCACGATATGACGGAAATTAAAAAATTGGAGCAGATGAGAAAGGACTTCGTCGCCAATGTCTCCCATGAACTGAAAACACCGATCACCTCGATTAAAGGATTTACGGAAACACTGTTAGACGGAGCGATGAAAGATGAAAAGGCGCTTTCAGACTTTCTGTCTATCATTCTGAAAGAAAGTGAGCGGCTCCAATCTCTCGTGCAGGATTTACTGGATTTATCCAAGATGGAGCAGCAAAACTTTACGATGCGCGTAGAGTCCTTTGACGCCGCAAAAATTCTGCATGAAATTGAGGCGCTTTTGCGGCATAAGGCTGCGGAAAAAGGCATCAGCTTTCAGCTCGATCTCCCGGAAGAGCCGATTTTTGTGGCGGGTGATGCGCACAGGCTGAAGCAGGTATTTTTGAATCTGGCGAACAATGCCCTGACCTACACGCCTGAAAAAGGGACGGTGGGGATTTCGGTACATGTGAAAGAAACCGTTGTCGATATCAAAGTGTCCGATACGGGAATCGGCATTCAGAAGGAAGAGATCCCGCGGATATTTGAGAGATTCTACCGCGTGGATAAAGACAGAAGCCGCAACTCGGGAGGAACCGGGCTCGGCCTCGCCATCGTGAAGCACTTAATAGAAGCCCATGAAGGTAAAATCGAGGTCACAAGCGAGCCGGGACAGGGGACTGTATTTACCGTGACGCTGAAGCGGCAGCCGGAAGCGTGATCAGCTTTACAAAGGATTAACAATTTCTTCATGACCTGTTAAACCTATCTTGTTAGGATGTAACAGAACCCCTTCATCCAAGGAGCCAATTTTAACGGCGGGAACGTATTTTCTTGTTCCCGTCCTTTTTTGCGTTTTCACGGGGTTCGCTCATTTTCCTTTCAAATTGAACTTTGTTAAAATAAGAGAAGCTGTGAGATTAAAAAATAGAGGAATGACGAGCTTTTGCTCTTAGGAGGATATTGAATGACGGAACGAAAAAAATTAGTGCTTGTCGACGGAAACAGTCTGGCGTACCGGGCGTTTTTTGCATTGCCGCTTTTAAGCAATGAAAAAGGCATCCATACAAATGCCGTATACGGGTTTGCGATGATTTTAATGAAGATGCTGGAAGATGAAAAGCCGACCCACATGCTGGTGGCTTTTGATGCGGGAAAAACCACTTTCCGCCACAGCACGTTTAAAGAATATAAAGGCGGAAGACAAAAAACGCCGCCGGAGCTTTCAGAACAGATGCCGTTCATCCGCGAGCTCCTTGATGCCTATAACATCAGCCGCTACGAGCTTCCTGAATATGAAGCGGACGATATTATCGGCACCCTTGCCGTATCTGCTGAAAAAGAAGGCTTCGAAGTAAAGGTAGTTTCGGGGGACAAGGACTTAACCCAGCTTGCAACCGGGAAAACGACCGTTGCCATTACTAGAAAAGGCATTACCGACGTGGAGGATTACACGCCGGAGCACGTGCAAGAAAAGTACGGTCTGACCCCTTTGCAAATCATTGATATGAAGGGGTTAATGGGGGATTCATCCGATAATATACCGGGCGTCCCCGGCGTCGGAGAAAAAACCGCGATTAAGCTCTTAAAGCAGTTCCATTCGGTTGAGAAACTGCTTGATTCCATTGATGAAGTCAGCGGAAAAAAATTAAAAGAAAAGCTTGAAGAATACAAGGAACAAGCCCTGATGAGCAAAGAGCTGGCGACGATTATGACAAATGCGCCGATTGAAGTCAAGCCCGAAGATTTAGATTACCAAGGGTTTGACCGTGAACAAGTTGTTGCCATTTTTAAAGACCTGGGTTTTAATACGCTTCTTGAGCGGCTCGGTGAAGAAAGCGGGGAAACGGCGGAAGAAAATTTTGAAGACATCAATGTCGAAACGGCAGAAGAAATCACCGAAGATATGCTCGTTTCGCCGTCCGCTTTGGTCGTCGAACAAATCGGTGATAACTATCACGAAGAACCGATCCTCGGCTTTTCCATCGTGAATGAAACAGGTCTTTATTATATTCCGAAAGAAATCGCCATTCAGTCTGAAGCTTTTAAATCTTGGGCTGAAGATGAATCGATGAAAAAGTGGGTGTTCGACAGCAAACGTTCCGTCGTCGCTTTGCGCTGGCAGGGAATTGAGCTGAAGGGAACGGAATTTGACGCGCTTCTTGCTGCCTACATTATAAACCCGGGCAACTCGTACGACGATGTCGCGAGCGTAGCGAAAGAATACGGGCTGAATATCGTTTCAAAAGATGAAGCGGTATACGGAAAAGGCGCAAAGCGCGCCGTTCCGGCTGAAAAAGAGCTTGCCGGTCATCTCGCGCGGAAAGCGTCTGCCGTTAACAGCCTCCGTGACAAACTGCTTGACGCTTTGGAAGAAAATAATCAGCTTGAATTATATGAAGATCTCGAACTCCCGCTTGCGCTTATTCTCGGAGAAATGGAATCAATGGGCGTCAAAGTGGATGTTGAAAGACTGAAACGAATGGGCGAAGAGCTTAAGGCGAAGCTGAAGGAATATGAAGAAAAAATCCATGACATCGCCGGTGAGCCGTTTAACATCAATTCACCAAAACAGCTCGGCGTCATTCTGTTTGAAAAGCTCGGCCTGCCGCCAGTAAAGAAAACAAAAACAGGCTATTCCACTTCAGCCGATGTCCTGGAAAAGCTCGCAGACAAACATGATATCGTCGCTTACATTCTGCAATACAGACAAATCGGCAAGCTTCAATCGACTTATATAGAAGGGCTGCTGAAAGTCACGCGCAAGGATTCTCATAAGGTGCATACACGGTTCAATCAGGCGTTGACTCAAACCGGACGCCTCAGCTCAACGGATCCGAACCTGCAAAATATTCCGATCCGGCTGGAGGAAGGGCGGAAAATCCGTCAGGCTTTCGTACCGTCCGAACCGGACTGGCTTATTTTCGCCGCCGATTATTCACAAATTGAATTAAGGGTGCTTGCGCATATTTCAAAAGATGAAAATCTGATCGAAGCGTTTACGAATGACATGGACATTCACACAAAAACCGCCATGGACGTGTTTCATGTCAGTGAAGATGAAGTGACACAAGCGATGCGCCGCCAGGCAAAGGCCGTCAATTTCGGCATCGTTTACGGCATCAGTGATTACGGGCTGTCGCAAAACCTCGGCATCACCCGGAAAGAAGCGGGCGCTTTTATTGACCGCTATTTGGAGAGCTTCCCGGGCGTCAAGGCGTATATGGAAGAGTCGGTGCAGGAAGCGAAGCAAAAAGGATATGTCACGACACTTATGCAGCGCCGCCGCTATATTCCTGAGCTGACCAGCCGCAACTTCAACCTGCGGAGCTTTGCGGAACGGACGGCCATGAATACGCCGATTCAGGGAAGCGCCGCCGATATTATTAAAAAAGCCATGATTGACATGGCAGCTGAGCTGAAAGAAAAAAACCTGAAGGCGCGACTGCTGCTTCAGGTGCACGATGAATTGATTTTTGAAGCGCCTAAGGAAGAAATTGAAATATTAGAGAAGCTGGTTCCTGAAGTGATGGAGCATGCTTTGGCATTAGACGTGCCGCTGAAGGCGGATTATGCTTCAGGGCCGTCTTGGTACGATGCAAAATAAACAGAGAAAAAGGAAGTGATGATTGTGCCGGAATTACCAGAAGTTGAAACGGTCCGGCGCACTCTGACCGGTCTTGTGAAGGGGAAAACGATTGAATCGGCGGATATCAGATGGCCGAATATCATCAAAAAACCCGCCGAGCCGGAGGAATTCGCGCGGCAGATTGCAGGAGAAACGATCCGATCCATCGGAAGAAGGGGAAAGTTTTTGCTTTTCCATCTGGATCATTATGTCATGGTGTCCCACCTGCGGATGGAGGGGAAATACGGTCTTCATCAGGCCGATGAGCCTGACGATAAACATGTGCACGTCGTGTTTTACATGACGGACGGAACACAGCTCCGCTACCGGGATGTCCGGAAATTCGGCACGATGCATTTGTTTGCGCCGGGAGAGGAACAGAATGCATTACCGCTTTCACAGCTCGGGCCCGAACCCGATGATGAAGCATTTACCGCTGCTTATTTAAAAGAGCGGCTTGCAAAAACGAACCGCGCGGTGAAAACAGCCCTGCTCGACCAAAAAGCGGTCGTCGGCCTCGGCAATATTTATGTCGATGAAGCTTTATTCCGGGCGCGTATTCATCCTGAGACAAAAGCGAGCAGTCTGTCAGACGGGCAGATAAAAACGCTTCATACAGAAATTAAAGACACCCTTCAGGAAGCGATTGACGCGGGCGGGAGCACCGTCCGGTCTTATATCAATTCTCAAGGGGAAATCGGAATGTTTCAGCTCAAACATTACGTATACGGCAAAAAGGACGAACCGTGCAAAACGTGCGGCACGATGATTTCTAAAATCGTGGTCGGCGGAAGGGGTACGCATTTTTGCGCCCGCTGCCAAAAAAAATCATAAACTGAAGCTGTTCAAGCAGGCGGCAGCAGAATGACTTTTTTCTAACACAGTTGATGACCTTTCTCCATATATATATATTGTGATTCACCCAATAGGCATATGTCACAATTGCCGATCAAGAGAAAGGGAGAAACGGATATGGAGATTGTTTCTTTGCTGCTTTTGGCTTTTGCTGTCAGCTTGGACAGTTTTTCAGTCGGGTTTACGTATGGTTTGAGAAAAATGAAAATCCCGTTCAAAGCGATTGCCGTGATCGCTTGCTGTTCAGCCTCTGTGATGTTTATATCCATGATGATCGGCCATTTTCTGACAAAGATTTTTCCCGTATCCGTCACGGAAAAACTGGGCGGACTGATCTTAATCGGAATCGGGGCATGGGTCATCTGGCAATTTTTCAAACCGGCTAAAGAGCCGGATTACTTATTGCATGAAAAAACGTTACTTAATCTTGAAGTGAAATCGCTCGGCATCGTGATTCACATTTTAAAAAAACCGACGAGCGCCGATATTGATCAATCCGGAACCATTAACGGAGTCGAGGCGCTTCTGCTCGGTATCGCCTTATCCATTGACGCGTTTGGCGCCGGGCTGGGAGCGGCCATTCTCGGCTTTTCTCCGGTTATGATGAGCGTGACTGTCGGGCTGATGAGCTCGCTGTTTGTTTCACTCGGCATAAACGCGGGGCATTTGCTCTCAAGATGGAATTGGATAGATAAAATGACATTTTTGCCGGGAGTCCTGCTGATTATCATCGGGATTTGGAAAATGTAAGAAGGAGTGGGCTTTTTGAGCTTGGTCATCGGTTTAACGGGAGGCATCGCAAGCGGCAAAAGCACGGTAGCGCGTATGCTGATCGACAAAAAAATAACAGTCATTGATGCGGATGTCATCGCAAAACAGGCGGTGGACAAAGGAATGCCGGCTTACGGACAAATTGTGGAGGCATTCGGAAAAGACATCCTGCTGGAAAATGGCGGTATTGACAGAAAAAAACTCGGTTCTATCGTTTTTACTGACGAACAGAAGCGTCTGAAGCTGAATCAGATCGTTCATCCGGCGGTGCGTGCGGAAATGCTGAAACAGCGGGATGAAGCCGTTGCGCGAAAAGAGCGGTTCGTCGTTTTGGATATACCGCTTTTGTATGAAAGCGGGCTTGATTATCTTGTCGGCAAGGTGCTCGTCGTCACCGTACCGGCAGACATTCAGCTCAAACGGCTGATGGAGCGGAATTCCCTTACAGAAGAAGAAGCGATGAGCCGGATAACGTCGCAAATGCCTTTAGCGGACAAAACAAAAAAAGCTGACGCCGTCATTGATAACAGCGGCAGTCTTGAACATACAAAGCACCAGCTTGAGGAAGTATTGAGCGGCTGGGCATAAACAAACACCGTTCGGAAAGCCGAACGGTGTTTTTCTGGTTAAAAATCAAAATTGTCAGGGTCAGGACCGACACGGAGGTTTTCGTTCAGATCATCAATCCGCTTCATATCGTCAGCTGACAGTTCGAAATCAAAGACATTTGCATTTTCTTCAATACGGTGTTTTTTCGTTGATTTCGGAATGGTGATGACACCGTTTTGCAAATCCCAGCGCAAAATCACTTGAGCGGCTGATTTGCCGTACTTCTCAGCGATTTCCTGTAAGACGGTGTGATCAAGCAGCTGACCTTGCATCAATGGCGACCACGCTTCAAGCTGAATGCCTTGTTCAGTGCAGAAAGCAAGCAGTTCTTTCTGTGTCAGACGAGGATGGTACTCCACCTGGTTGATCATCGGCTTGATTTCCGTCTCTTTCATGAGATGTTTCAGGTGGTGAATTTGGAAATTGCTGACCCCGATCGCCTTAATGCGTCCATCCCGGTAGAGGGTTTCGAGCGCCCGCCACGCATCGATGTACTTTCCTTCGACAGGCCAATGGATCAAATATAAATCCAAATAATCTAAACCGAGTTTTTCTAAGCTTGTGTCAAACGCTTTTAACGTTTCTTCATATCCTAAATCGGCATTCCATACTTTTGACGTGACAAAAATGTCTTCGCGTTTTAATCCCGCTTCTTGCAGCCCTTGGCGGATGCCTTCGCCGACACCTTCTTCATTTCCGTAAATCGCGGCGGTATCAACGCTGCGATAGCCGTGCACCAATGCCGTTTTCACCGCGTTGACGAGTTCCGCGCCTTCCTCTACTTTGAAAACTCCGATGCCGAACCAAGGCATCTCTACTCCGTTATGCAATGTTGCTTTTGCTTGTAAATGTGTTGTCATGTATATATTCCTCCTATTAGTTGTCTGTTGAAACAATCAAATTAGTTGTCTGTTGAAACAATCAAAATGCGCTGAAGAAAAACTCACCTCCTTTCAAGGGCAGTGCGATCCCGCTTTTCAAGCTTCCTGCTCCATCCGGTTAATACGACCGCGCTGAGCACCATCAGCGCCCCGATCCAAGCGGTATGAATGATTCCGATTGAGTCTGTAATGATTCCGCCGGCAAATGAGCCGATCGCGATTCCGGCATTAAATGCCGCGATATTTAAGGCTGATGCTGTATCAACGGCGCTTGGCGCAAAACGTTCACTCAGCATCACAACATATACCTGAAGCCCCGGCACATTCATAAACGCCAACAGCCCCATGAAAATAATGGTGATCAGCCCGGCTGTTTTAAACGGCGCGGTAAAAGTCAGAACAAACAGCACAGCAGCCTGGACAATGAACATATAAAACAAGGCTTTCAGCGGATTTCGGTTTGATAAACGGCCGCCAATCATGTTTCCGATGGCAATCGCAATTCCGTAAACGAGCAGGATGGCCGCGACGGTTTCTTTCTGAAAACCGGTTACCTCCTGAAGAAGCGGAGATAAATACGTAAACACGACAAACGTTCCCCCGTAGCCTAACGCGGTAATGATAAATAAAAGCAATAACCGGCCGTTTGTGACGAGTTTGACCTGCTCGGAAAATGCGGTTTTCGTCCCTTTTCGCAAATGCGACGGAACGAGGAGCGCGTTTGTGAGGAATGCGATGATTCCTACCGCCACAATGACGGCAAATGCGATTCTCCATCCGAATTGCTGGCCGAGATAGGTGCCGAACGGAACGCCGGTCACCGTAGCCACCGTCAGCCCCGTAAACATGATGGAAATCGCGCTTGCTCTTTTATGCTCCGGCACGATATTGGCGGCGATTGTTGCCCCGATTGACATGAAAATGCCGTGGGAAAAAGCCGAAATGACCCGTGCCGCCAGTAAGACGCTGATTGAGGAAGCGCTCGCTGCGAGTGTATTTCCGGCGATAAAAATTAGCATCACCCAGAGCAGCAGCGTTTTCCGCGACATGCCGGATGTGAGAGACGTTAAAACCGGCGCGCCGAATGTCACGCCCAGAGCATACATGGAAACGGTAAGCCCCGCCGTTGTCACAGGTATATGCAGATCTTGAGATATAAGCGGCAGCAGCCCGACGCTGATAAATTCGGTTGTGCCGATCGCAAAAGCGCTGACGGCTAATGCCAGCAGTGCTGGTAAATAGCTTTGGCGATGTGAAGACATCTGTTTTCCTCCTTGAACGATAATGTATGGTTGAAATGATGCCGGGTAAACGATATAAGTATAAGAGTACATTCCTTTTCAGCCGGCAAATGTCATTATGATCGATAGAAGTGTCATTGAAAAGAACGTACTTTTAAGTGCCATAGGTACTTTTTAGTTCCTATAGATGAGGAGGAATTACCGTTGCTGAAGAAAAAATACAATATATCCGTAGAGGCGGCGCTTGAAGTGATCGGCGGAAAATGGAAGTGTGTGATCCTCTGCCACCTCATGCGCGGGAAAAAACGGACAAGCGAATTGAAGCGGCTTATGCCCGACATCACCCAGAAGATGCTGACACAGCAATTGCGGGAGCTGGAAGCTGACGGCGTCATCAACCGGATCGTGTACAATCAGGTGCCACCGAAAGTGGAATACGAGCTGAGTGAATACGGGCACAGTCTGGAAAGAATTTTAAACGCGCTGTGCGACTGGGGCGCGATGCATATTGCTAAACGGTACGGCGAGGTGTCTTCCGTTTTAGAGGACAGCATTTTAAATGACAAATTTAAAGAACCGGGACAAATATAAGAAAAAAGCAGGCAGCCTGAGACGCTGATCCTGCTTTTTTTTATGGAAGAAAGATCATTTTATATGCAAAAAAACCGATTGAACAACATATTGATCGGTATAAGGGTGGATTTTTATCAAGTTGTACTGGCGGATTTCTTTTAATGTGTTATACTATATATAAATAAAGGTAAATTAGAGTGGCATATTAAAAAGGGGTGACCTGAGCATGAAGGTAAAAGTAGCAATCAACGGGTTTGGAAGAATCGGAAGAATGGTGTTCAGAAAAGCAATGGAAGATGATCAAATTCAAATAACAGCCATTAATGCAAGCTATCCCCCGGAAACGCTTGCTCATTTGATAAAGTATGACACAATTCACGGCAAATACGATCAAGAAGTTGAGACCTCCGACGACAGTCTGATCGTCAACGGAAAACATATTATGCTGTTCAATCGCCGGGATCCGAGAGAGCTTCCGTGGAAAGAATGCGGAATAGACATCGTCGTAGAGGCAACGGGGAAATTTAATTCAAAAGAAAAAGCGATGAGCCATATTGAAGCAGGGGCGAAAAAAGTTATTTTAACGGCTCCGGGCAAAAATGAAGACGTTACCATTGTCATGGGAGTAAATGAAGAGCAGTTCAATCCCGATGAACATGTCATTATTTCAAATGCATCCTGCACGACAAACTGTCTTGCGCCGGTCGTCAAAGTGCTTGATCAGGAATTCGGGATTGAAAGCGGCCTGATGACGACTGTTCACGCTTACACGAATGATCAAAAAAATATCGACAATCCGCATAAAGATCTGCGGAGGGCGAGAGCGTGCGGAGAATCCATCATCCCGACTTCTACTGGCGCCGCCAAAGCGCTGTCGCTCGTGCTGCCTCATTTGAAAGGAAAACTTCACGGTCTCGCTTTGCGTGTTCCCGTTCCGAATGTGTCTTTAGTGGACCTTGTCTGCGATCTGAAAACAGATGTGTCGGCCGAGCAAGTGAACGCCGCTTTCCAAAGAGCCGCAAAAACGTCGATGTACGGAATTCTTGATTATTCGGATGAGCCGCTCGTTTCTTCGGATTATAATACGAATTCACACTCTGCGATCATCGACGGACTGACAACGATAGTGATGGAAGACCGAAAAGTAAAGGTGCTCGCCTGGTATGACAATGAATGGGGATATTCCTGCCGGGTCGTTGATCTTATCCGTCACGTCGCCGCGCGAATGAAACACCCGTCAGCTGTGTAGACTAAAGATCATGGACATTTGTTAGAAAAACACCCTTAACGGCATATTCGCAAAAAACACACCTTGCAAAATAAACTTAAACACAGTATACTATCTTTCGTGAACTTCTTGCTCGTGACTGCTTCGGAATTACTTAAAGGGTTAGGACCTCTCCGGACTAACTTTCCCCCGTGGTAAATGGCCGGGTCAGTTCTCGGAAATTCACTTTTTTAATTCTTGTTAAGGGGGGTCCATGATTATGGAAACAATGGGGCGTCACGTCATCTCCGAGCTGTGGGGATGCGATTTTGATAAGCTCAATGACATGGATTTTATTGAAAAAACGTTTGTAAATGCTGCTTTGAAATCAGGAGCTGAGGTGCGCGAGGTCGCATTTCACAAATTTGCACCGCAAGGCGTAAGCGGAGTCGTTATTATCTCTGAGTCACATTTAACGATTCACAGTTTTCCTGAACACGGATATGCAAGCATTGATGTTTATACTTGTGGAGACCTGGATCCTAATGTGGCTGCGGATTACATTGCGGACGCATTACATGCAGATACAAGAGAAAACATTGAAATACCGAGAGGAATGGGGCCTGTACAGATTAAACAGGCACAAGCGAAAGTACTGTAATTTTCAAAACGCAAACACAAGGGAGCTAAGCTGAAAAAGCCATTACGCGCTTTGAAGCTGATGCTCCTTTTCTAATGTAAAAAAACAGCATTGCTTTTTCTTTAAGCATTTTTTTTGTAAAATAGAAAAGATAAGGCCGGTCTATCGGCTCTCCCAACAAATAGGCTCATCCTAGAAACGTTGGCGGGCATTTACCGGAAGCTTGCGAACCGCATTACAGCAACGAAACAGATGGGAGCTGATCCAATTTGAAATGTCCTTCATGCCAGCATAACGGTTCCCGCGTACTTGATTCACGGCCTGCGGACGAAGGGAAATCAATCCGCAGAAGGCGGGAATGCGAAGCCTGCCATTACCGCTTCACTACATTCGAGAAGTTTGAAGAGATGCCTCTGATCGTCGTGAAAAAAGAAGGCGTCCGGGAAGAATTCAGCCGTGAAAAAATGCTGCGCGGGTTAATTAAAGCTTGTGAAAAAAGGCCCGTTCCTTTAAAAACATTGGAAGACATGTGCTTTGACATTGAAAAAGAGCTGAGAAACCAAGGTGTATCTGAAGTCAAAAGCGAACTTGTCGGAGAAATGGTAATGGACCGTCTGGCGAAAATCGATGAGGTGTCTTATGTCCGCTTTGCCTCCGTCTACCGGCAGTTTAAGGATATAAACGTGTTTATCGATGAATTGAAAGATTTAATAAAGAAAGAACGCTGAGAGAGCTAAGAGATTGTGTCTGGCTCTTTTCTCATGAGCAAAATTGGCATTTGATAGATCGCAGAAACGGTGTAAAATGAGAGTAGAAACATATCGGAAGGTTTGAGAATCATGGCTGACTATTGGAATGACGTATTGCCTGTAGATCCTTATACGGTCAAAAGCCGTTCGCTTCTTCAGGATGTCGACAGACAGGTTTTGACACATCTGTACCAGCCGCTGATCGGTTCTTTTGCATTCTCCCTTTATATGACCTTATGGGGGGAGCTTGAGCAGAACCGCTTGTGGGGAGCGGAATCCACGCACAGGCAGCTGATGGGCATGATGCAGTCAAATTTAAAAAAGATTCATCATGAACAGGGAAAGCTTGAAGGAATCGGGCTGCTGAAAGTGTATATCCGGGAGTCCGAGCAAAAAGAGCGGATGTTTATTTATGAGCTGCTGCCCCCGCTCAGACCGAATGATTTTTTTGAAGACGGCATGCTGAATGTCTTTCTTTATAACAGAGTCGGTAAAACGAAATACCAGCAGCTGAGACAATTTTACACGCATCCTTCCGTCGGCGCGGACGCAAGGGAAATTACCCGTCCTTTTAATCACGCTTTTGCCTCTTTTCAGCCGAGTGAATGGAAAATGACGCCTGATATGGAAGAGGCGATGAAGCTACCCGAGGACTATGAGACGGCGTCTGTCGGACAAGCGCCTTCCTATACGGTGACGGAGGAAGTGTTTGATTTTGAGCTTTTCATGGCGGGACTGTCAGAAACGATGATACCGCGCAAATCAATCACGCAGGACGTGCGGGAGAGCATTAAAAAGCTTTCATATTTATACGGAATAGATCCTATCTCCATGCAGCACGTCGTCATGACCGCAATTAATGAACAGGATACGATAACGGCCGAAGCGCTGAGGAAAGCGGCCAGCGACTGGTATCAAATTGAAAGAAGCGGGAAGCTTCCGGAACTGATTGATAAAACACAGCCTGTCACCTTGAGAGAAAACCGGACGGAAAAGGACGATTCATTGAACGGCGAACTCATCGCACAGCTTGAGACCATATCACCGAGAAAGCTTCTTCAGGACATTGCGGACGGGACCGAGCCGTCAAAAGCCGACTTGCAGATCATCGCCGATATTATGTTCGAACAAAAGCTTGAGCCCGGCGTCACCAATGTGCTGATTTATTATGTCATGCTGAAAACGGATATGAAGCTGTCCAAAAACTATATCCAAAAAATCGCCGCCCACTGGGCCAGAAAGAAAGTCAAAACGGTACGGGAAGCAATGAAGCTCGCAATAGAAGAGCACAGGCAATATCTTGATTGGGCGGACGGCAAAACAAACGGCGCGGCGCGCGGCAAAAAAACCGTCCGGGAAGAAAAGCGCCCTGATTGGATGAAAGAAGAAGAAACCGGGAAGAAACAAGAACAGCCGGCTCTTTCCGCGCAGGATCTTGAAGAACAGAAGAAAAAAATGATGGAAGAAATGAAAAAACTGAAAAAATACTCTGCCTATTGAGACAGAGAAGCGGGGTGATAATGAATGGAACCGATCAGCCGATCCTTAGAAGGCGTGACGAAAAGACCTGACTTTCAAAAACGCCTGGAACGAATGCAGCAGCAAGTCATGGCCGACGAAGACGTCCAGGCTTTTTTGAAGGAACAGAAAGATGTAATCAATCAAAGCATGATTGACAGAGGGTTAAATAAACTGTACGAATTCGTTCAGCAAAGCAAACAGTGCGCCTTCTGCTCGAAAGACAGCCGGACGAACAGCCTGCTTGAAGGCTATCATCCGAAGCTTGTGATCAACGGGCGTTCCATTGATATTGAATATTACGAATGTCCGGAAAAGAGAAAGCTCGACCGCCAGAAAAGGCAAAAGTCCCTGATGAAGAGCATGTATATCCAGCAGGATCTTCTCGGCGCGACGTTTCAGCAGATCGACATTACCGATCCGAGCAGAGTCGGCATCTTCCAGCATGTGACGGATTTTCTGAAGAGCTATAATGAAACGGGAAAAGGCAAAGGGCTGTATCTGTACGGAAAATTCGGAATCGGAAAGACATTTATTTTAGCCGCCATTGCCAACGAGCTGGCGGAAAAAGAGTATTCATCAATGATCGTATATGTTCCCGAATTTGTCAGAGAGCTGAAAAACTCGCTCCAGGATCAGTCGTTGGAGGCGAAACTGAATATGGTGAAAACGACGCCCGTACTGATGCTTGATGACATCGGGGCGGAGTCAATGACAAGCTGGGTCAGGGATGAGGTCATCGGCACCGTGCTTCAGCACAGAATGAGCCAGCAGCTTCCCACTTTCTTCTCGTCTAATTTTTCACCAGACGAGCTGAAGCATCATTTTACGTATTCACAGCGGGGAGAAAAGGAAGAAGTAAAAGCGGCAAGACTGATGGAGCGGATTTTATATTTGGCTTCGCCCGTCCGTCTTGACGGGGAAAACCGCCGCCGTTCATGATGCCGGCGTCCAATGGGAAGGATTTGAGGGAATGAGGAATAAGAAGGCTGTCACTTGGGCTGCGGCTGCGGCGGGAGCGGGCCTTTTACTGTGGGCAAACCGCAAATATCTGAATCTGTCGCCTAAGGAGATCCGGCTGTGGGTGTTATCGTTCGGTGTTTTTGCGCCGCTTGTGTTTATCGGAATTTCCATTGTCAGGCCTTTTGTGCTGTTTCCCGTATCAATCGTTTCCGTCGCCGGAGGATTGGCGTTCGGGCCGTTTTTCGGCACCGTGTATACGCTGGCGGGCTCAATGGGCGCTGCCGCCGCGTCTTTTTTTGCGGCGGGGCTGTTTGCCTTTAATGAGAAAAGCCGTCATGGAAAAATGGAAGCCATTCAAAAGCAGATGAAAACCAATGGCTTCTTTTATATTTTTATCCTGCGTATTCTGCCTGTTAACTTTGATGTGATCAGCTATGCCGCGGGCCTATCGAAAGTCAGGCCGATGACGTATTTTTTGGCGACCGCAGCGGGCATCATCCCGGGGACGATCGTCCTGAATGTGCTCGGCGCGAGCTTTATGTCCGGCAATGTGCTGACCGTACTCGGCGTGATCTGTCTTTACATCGTATTTTTATCGCTTCCCGTTATATTTAAAAAGAAGGTGCGCCATTTGTTCGGCGGTGAAAGCTAACCTTTACGTCTATTTTAAAAACATCCCCCATATACTTGTAACAGATGCCGTAAGGGGGGACAAATATGCTTGAAGTGATCTTTGAAGATGACCACGATACCGCCGCTTTTTTACATCTCATTCAGCAATCGGACGACCGGAGACATTTTATTGTCCGTGAAGGCATAAAAAAAGTCGGAATCGCAAGGTCTGAAACGGCTTTTTGCGTTCAGCGCTTTATTGAGCCGATACTTGTCAGGTTTTTTTTGGAATGCAAAGAAGACGAGCATATGCTTTCGCTTATTGAGGACGCATACTGCTTCACCGATCAGGATGAACAGCAGCAAATCCTTCAGCTTGCACACAGCATTATGGAAGGAGAGTTGGATGATCATCCGTTCGAGCCGAAGAAAGAGCCGCGCACACAGTTTATTTCAGATGCGCTCCGGACGATTTCACTTGATGCGGGTGTTTTTTCCGTGCGTTCGTTTCAGACGTTCCGGCTCGGCAGATATTATGAGCGGCTCAGAGAATACGCGGAGGCCGCGATAGATGAATACCGGATGGAACAGGAATATCAAAACTTTATCCAGTCTCTGAGAGATTATGTGACATCCAATCCGCCGCGGATGAAGAAAGTCCGCATCGTACATGACCAAGCTTTTACGCTGTGGGAGCTGCGCTATTTGTCAGAACGGGAACAGAAAAAATACATAGACAGACGGTTTGTGCGGGAGCACCCGATGTATATAGATTCCCATCTCCTTGCGCCGCTGATCTCCATTGCGCCTGAGACGGTAGAACTGTATACGGATAAACCGGAGCATATGATGTCCAGAACGATTCAAAACGTGTTTCAGGAGAGGGTGCGCCTTTTTCCGCTGGGCGCATTTGCCGCCGAGAAGACGGAAGGATAGCCGCACGGACGGCCTTGTGTAAGCGGCAGGGCTGTCTGTGGGAAATCAGACGGAAAACCGAGTTGCATTTTTCTCACAGACATTTTATAATACATAAAAGATTAATGATTGCTACACGTATTGATAAGGACATGAAGCATTGATACCGGCTTTATAAGAGAGGAGAGCCCAGGCTGAAAGCTTTCCAGCTATGGATCATTGTCTTTACCGCCTTTGAACTTCAGCTGTGAACGCCGGAAGAAGCGCCAGTAATAGCTGACGGGAACTCCCGTTACAGAGTTTAGAGCCGCAGGTGCCGAAACAATCGGCCGCGCGGAAAAAAGGGTGGAACCACGATTCCGTTTATTTAACCTCGTCCCTTTCATAGGGGGCGGGGTTTTTGATTTGCATAAAAAAAGGAGTGACGAAGATGTCAGATATGATCAACATCACATTTCCGGACGGAGCGGTAAAGGAATTTCCGAAAGGAACAACAACAGAAGATATCGCGGCATCCATCAGTCCGGGATTAAAGAAAAAGTCTTTAGCCGGAAAACTGAACGGACAGGAAATTGATTTAAGAACGCCGATTCAAGAGGATGGTGCCGTAGAAATCATTACAGAAGGCACAGAAGAAGGCTTGAACATCATGCGGCACAGCACGGCGCATTTATTGGCCCAGGCGATTAAACGCATTTATAAAGATGTGAAATTCGGAGTCGGTCCCGTCATTGAAAACGGGTTCTATTATGACGTTGAAATGGAGCAGGCGTTGACGCCGGATGACCTTCCGAAGATTGAAAAAGAAATGAAACGCATCGTCGGTGAAAATCTGCCGATTATCCGAAAAGAAGTGAGCCGTGATGAAGCAAAAGCCATGTTTGCGGAAATCGGCGATAATCTGAAGCTTGAACTGCTGGATGCCATCCCTGAAGACGAAACGGTCTCCATTTATGAGCAGGGCGAATTTTTTGACCTGTGCCGCGGCGTGCACGTGCCGTCTACAGGCAAAATTAAAGAATTTAAGCTGCTGAGCCTTGCGGGCGCATACTGGCGCGGCGACAGCAAAAACCAAATGCTTCAGCGCGTTTACGGCACGGCCTTCTTTAAAAAGGATGACCTGAAAGAGCATTTGCGGATGCTTGAAGAAGCGAAAGAGCGCGACCACCGAAAACTGGGCAAAGAATTAAAATTGTTCGCCAACTCTCAAAAAGTCGGACAAGGCCTGCCGCTCTGGCTGCCGAAAGGCGCAACCATCCGCCGCGTGATCGAGCGCTACATTGTGGATAAAGAGCTGAGCCTCGGTTATGAGCACGTCTATACGCCTGTTCTCGGAAGCAAAGACCTGTATGAAACATCGGGCCACTGGGATCATTATCAGGATACGATGTTCCCGCCGATGGAAATGGACAATGAAACACTCGTGCTCCGTCCGATGAACTGTCCTCACCATATGATGATTTACAAACAGGACATTCACAGCTACCGCGAGCTTCCGATCCGCATCGCAGAGCTCGGAACGATGCATCGATATGAAATGTCCGGGGCGCTTTCAGGTCTTCAGCGCGTACGCGGCATGACGTTAAATGACGCGCACATTTTCGTCCGTCCTGATCAGATTAAAGAAGAATTCATCCGTACGGTCCGTTTGATTCAAGACGTATACGAAGACTTCGGACTGGGTGATTACACATTCCGCCTGTCTTACCGTGATCCTGAAGATACGGAAAAATATTTTGATGATGATGAGATGTGGAACAAAGCGCAGTCCATGCTGAAGGCGGCAATGGATGAGATGGGGCACGACTATTATGAAGCGGAAGGCGAAGCGGCGTTTTACGGCCCTAAGCTTGACGTGCAGGTGAAAACGGCGATCGGCAAAGAAGAGACATTGTCAACTGTACAGCTTGACTTCCTTCTTCCGGAACGCTTTGATCTCACTTACGTCGGAGAAGACGGCAAACAGCACCGCCCTGTCGTTATTCACCGCGGCGTCGTGTCAACGATGGAGCGTTTCGTTGCTTTCTTAATCGAAGAGCACAAAGGCGCCCTTCCGACATGGCTTGCGCCGGTGCAATTCCAAGTCATTCCTGTATCACCGTCCGTGCATCTTGACTATGCGAAAAAAGTGCAGGAGCGCCTGCAGCGTGAAGGCCTGCGTGTCGAGCTTGACAGCCGGGACGAAAAAATCGGCTATAAAATCCGTGAAGCGCAAATGCAAAAAATCCCGTACATGCTTGTGGTCGGTGACCAAGAAGCGGAAAACGGCGCGGTAAACGTCCGGAAATACGGCGAGCAGAAATCAGAAACCGTCTCATTGGACGATTTTGTGAAAAAGGCTGTAGCCGAAGCGAAAAAATAACCGGAAATACAAAAAACCCCGTTCATTCAGAATGGGGTTTTTTTGCGTATAACATTATCTTTCTTTTTGTTTCTCTATAATCGCAAACAGCTCGTGAAGATCGCTGATCACGTAATCAGGCGCAATGTCCGTATCATTTTTCTTTTGCGTCCGGTTTACCCAGACTGTCGTAATGCCTGCCCGTTTCGCTCCCAATATATCAGTATTGAGGTTATCTCCGACCATAATGGCGTCTTCTTTTTTCAGGTTCAGGAGGCCGAGGCAATGTTCGAATATGGAGGCATCGGGTTTCCCTTTTCCGAAAGCGCCTGAGATGACGATTTCATTAAAATAAGGCGCGAGCTCAGGAACGCCGGCGAGTTTTTCTTTCTGCAGGCTGGGGTCGCCGTTTGTCAGCAGAAGCAATTCATAAACACCTTTCAGCTTATCAAGCACTGCAAACGTTTCATCATACACGTACGGACGCTGTCTGCGTTCCGCCGCGAAAAACTCCGCCAAATATTCGCCGTAAGCCGCATCGTCTATACCGACGCTTTTTAAGCCGTTCGTCCAAGCGTTTCGTCTGTATTCCGGCGCAATCCGATTCAGCTTTTTAAACCCTTCGCTGACCGGCTCGGAAAAATTCGCCCACAATCCTTCAAACGGATTAATACCGATCATGACCGTATACGGATAGGTTTCGTATGACATATACAATTCCCGTGCCGCTTTCCGAACCGCCTCTTCAAATGTATGCGGGTCAAGGCCATATTTTTTTTCCGCTTGTAAACATGTTTCCCTGAATGTTGTTCTGACGCTTTTTTCATCCCATAACAGTGTATCGTCCAAATCAAAAAATACGGCTTTCATGATCTTCTCCTCTTTTTTTTATATTCTGAAACTCTCTGCCGCAAGGCTCCCGTTTATTCTACAATAGATACATAGACTGTGAAAGATTTGTTTTCAGATGATTTGAAAAAAACAGGCAGGTTTGTGTCAGATTCTGTCTCAGGCTCTAAAACGTGATAAAATAAAATTTGAAAGAATAGGTGAAAAGTATGCTGCATTTGATCATCATGATGCTGGAAAGAGTCGGAATTATCGTCATATTGGGATTTGTTCTGGCTCATACCAGATTGTTCAGACAGGCGCTCCAGCAGCCTGAGAGCTATAAAGGCAAAGCGGTGCTGATTTCAATTTTCTCGCTGTTCAGTATCATCAGCAACTATACGGGAATAGAAATTCAGCGGAATACAATCATGAATAATGACTGGGTGTTTCAAATTAATCCGTCCGGTTCAATTGCCAATACAAGAATTATGGGCGTTGAAATCGGCGGACTCTTAGGCGGCCCGTATGTGGGAATCGGCGTCGGCATACTGGCCGGCCTGCATCGTTTATCACTCGGCGGCGCGACCGCAGTCAGCTGTGCCGTCTCATCCGTTTTAGCGGGCATTTTGTCCGGCTGGATCGGACGGTATTTCAGAAAACGCTATGCGATGCCGACACCGCGGGTGGCCGCGCTTGTCGGACTCGGGATGGAATCGCTGCAAATGCTGCTCATTCTCTTGATGGCCAAGCCGTTTTCTGATGCTTGGACGCTTGTGAGCATCATCGGCATCCCGATGATATTGGTAAACGGGTCAGGGACTTTTATTTTTCTTTCGATCATTCAGTCGATTATCCGGAAGGAAGAACGGGCGAGAGCCCTTGAAACCCACAGGGTGCTGATGATTGCCGATCAGACGCTTCCGTTTTTCCGCCAAGGGCTGAATGAAAGCTCATGCAAAAGCGTCGCCGCCATCATTCACAGGCAAACGGGAACGGACGCGGTATCGCTTACGGATAACGAAAAGATTTTGGCGCACGTCGGCGCGGGTGCCGACCATCATATTCCGTCTGAAAGCCTGATCACCGGATTGTCAAAACGCGTCATTAAAACGGGTCATATTATGAAAGCGACATCAAAGGCAGAAATTGAATGCACGCACGATCCCTGTCCGCTGCATGCGGCGATCGTATTGCCGCTGACGTCAAACGGCAAAACGATCGGGACGCTGAAAATGTACTTTAAAAGCCCGTCAGGTTTAAGCCGGGTTGAAGAAGAGCTTGCAGAAGGACTCGCCATGCTGTTTTCCACCCAGCTTGAACTCGGCGAGGCGGAACTGCAGAGCAAATTGCTGAAAGACGCAGAAATAAAGGCGCTTCAAGCACAGGTCAATCCGCATTTTCTGTTTAATGCGATCAATACGATTTCTGCTCTTTGCCGTACGGATGTGGAAAAAACCCGAAAGCTTCTGCTGCAGCTCAGCGTCTATTTCCGTTCCAATCTGCAGGGGGCAAGGCAGCTGCTCATCCCGCTTTCTAAAGAACTGAACCATCTGCAGGCATATTTATCATTGGAGCAGGCCCGTTTTCCCGGGAAATATAAAATCAGCCTTGAAATCGAACGCGGTTTGGAGGACATCGAAATTCCTCCTTTTGTGCTGCAGATCCTCGTCGAAAATGCGCTCCGCCATGCATTTTCAAGAAAGCAGGACAGCTGTGCCGTCAATGTCAGCGTGGTATCCGCCGGTCAGTCGGTTTTAATGCGGGTTGGAGATAACGGGAGGGGAATTGATCCTGAATTGCTGTCCGTGCTCGGAAACCGTCCGCTCCCGTCTAAAGAAGGGACGGGAACCGCGCTTTACAATTTAAATCAGCGGCTGATCGGGCTGTTCGGCCCCAAGGCAGCCCTGCGATTGGAAAGTGAGGCCGGCAAAGGTACGGAGGTATCATTTGAGCTGCCTTTGAAACTGATGACTAAAGGAGAAGAACATGCTGAAGGTGTTAATCGTTGATGATGAAATGCTGGCAAGAGATGAATTAGCTTATTTGCTGAAACGGACGAATGAAGTAAGTGACATAAACGAAGCTGAAAATATTGAATCCGCTTTTGACAGTATGATGGATCAAAAACCGGATCTGCTGTTTTTGGACGTTGATTTGTCAGGAGAAAACGGATTTGACATTGCCAAACGGCTGAAAAACATGAAAAATCCGCCGGCCGTCGTTTTTGCGACGGCGTATGACCAATTTGCTTTAAAAGCCTTTGAAGTCGACGCGCTCGATTATTTAACGAAGCCTTTTGATGAAGAAAGAGTGCGCCAGACAATCAGAAAGTTTAAAAGAGTGAAGCAGGACAGGGCAGGAGCCGTCTCAGAGCAGCCGTCCGCAGCCGGAGCGCATAAACTGGCTGTATCAGCCGGTGAATCTATTGTCATTTTAGATACGAAGGACATTATTTTCGCCGGCATGGAGGACGGACACGTTTCTGTCAAAACGTTTGCCGCTTCTTATTCCGTTCATGAAACTTTGGCGGTCATTGAGAAAAAACTGCCTGATACGGGTTTCTTGAGAGTGCACCGCGCGTTCATCGTGAATACGGAGCATATTACGGAAATTCATCCGTGGTTTAATTCGACGTACAATCTTATCTTAAAAGACGGCTCTAAAATTCCCGTCAGCCGTACATATGCCAAGGACTTAAAAAAGCTGCTTCATATTATATGAGGCGGCTTTTGCATTTCAGCAGCCGTTTTTTGCATTTCAGAATGAATATTCAGCCGTTTGTTATGAAAGCGCTTTAAAAATCGATTTCTCTTTTATAATGGACCTAACAAAGAGAAAGAGGTGAAGAAAATGAGTGCGAAAAAAGTGTACGGATTTCTGACACAAGCATTTATTTTTGCCGTAATTATGCTCATATCTAATGGGATTGCAGCGATTGTCCCCATTCCTATACCCGCTTCCGTAGTAGGTTTGGTGTTATTATTTGTCCTCTTATGCCTGAAAGTGATTAAGCTTGAACAAGTAGAAACGCTGGGAACATCATTAACGTCACTGATCGGATTTTTATTTGTCCCGTCGGGCATCTCCGTGATGAATTCACTTGGCGTCATGCAGCAGTACGGCGTGCAGATCGCACTCGTCATCTTACTCGCCACCATCATTCTGTTAGGGGCCACGGGCCTTTTTTCTCAGCTGATCTTGTCTGTCAGCCAAAAACGTCAGAAGACTGCTCCTGAAAAACAAACGGTGCGCCGTTCCAATCAGGAAAAAGAACTTGTGCAGCATTAGGAGGGAAATCGGATGAGTCCATATTTCGGTATTGTCGTTTCACTTGCGGCCTTTGGCATCGGCACGTATTTATTTAAAAAAACGAGAGGCTTTTTCCTCTTCACCCCGCTGTTTGTCGCGATGGTGCTTGGAATCCTTTTTCTGAAGCTCGGCGGTTTTTCATATGAAGATTATAAAAGCGGGGGAGACATTATTAAATTCTTCCTGGAGCCCGCGACGATCGCTTTTGCGATCCCTTTATACAAACAGCGTGACAAACTGAAAAAATACTGGTGGCAGATCATGTCTTCTATCATTGTCGGCTCTATCTGCTCAGTCACGATTGTCTATTTGATCGCAAAAGGCATTCATCTTGACGCGGCCGTTATGAAAAGCATGCTTCCGCAGGCGGCGACAACGGCAATTGCCCTTCCGCTGTCAAAAGGAATCGGCGGCATCACCGACATCACCGCTTTCGCCGTTATTTTCAACGCCGTTATCGTCTATGCTCTGGGCGCTCTATTCTTAAAATTGTTTAAAGTGAAACACCCAATCTCTAAGGGACTGGCTCTCGGCACATCAGGACACGCACTCGGTGTTGCGGTCGGTATTGAGATGGGGGAAGTAGAAGCGGCAATGGCAAGTATCGCGGTTGTCGTCGTAGGAGTGGTGACGGTGCTGGTCATTCCGGTATTCGTTCAGCTTATCGGAGGATAAACCCGGGTCATAGACCCGGGTTTTTTATTGTGTTGGCGCGTCCGCGGGCGGCAAAGAACGAAATTTCACATTTTTCCTTGCGCTCGCCCCGGCATCGTGTTAAAATGAAAAAGTTGATCCGGAGAAGTCATTCTTGACTAATGATCCGGTATTGTGTAGAATAGTTATTGAATTGAATATAAATCACAAGCAGAGGCACCCGCTTCTCACCTGATTGACACATTCATGTAGTTGGCAGGTTGACCGTACATTTTTATTTATGCAGATGTTCGTAGTGTGGGTGTGTTGTCATGCCCGCACTTTTTGTTTGCCTGCAGAATGCAGTCAAAAAGCGTTGTGAATCAATTCGAAGAAACTATGGAGGTGGCTCATTATTAGCAAAGATCAATTGGTTAATGAGGGTATCCGTGCACGTGAAGTTCGTCTGATCGGACAAAATGGCGATCAGCTCGGCATCAAGTCCCGTCAGGAAGCACTTGAAATCGCCGGCCGCGCAAATCTTGACCTTGTGTTAGTTGCAGCAAATGCAAAACCGCCTGTCTGCCGCATCATGGACTACGGTAAGTTCAGATTCGAGCAGCAGAAAAAGGACAAAGAAGCACGCAAAAATCAAAAAATCATTAACTTAAAAGAAGTTAGATTAAGTCCGACGATCGATGAGCATGACTTTAACACGAAATTGCGCAATGCGATTAAATTCCTTGAAAAAGGCGATAAAGTGAAAGCTTCTATCCGCTTTAAAGGGCGCGCAATCACTCATAAAGAAATCGGCCAGCGCGTATTGGACCGTTTCTCTGAAGCATGTGCGGAAGTTGCGACAGTCGAAACAAAACCAAAAATGGACGGCCGCAGCATGTTCTTAATGCTCGCGCCGAAAAACGAAAAGCAATAAGGAGGAAATCCCATGCCAAAAATGAAAACTCACCGCGGATCTGCTAAACGTTTTAAAAAGACAGGTTCTGGGAAGTTAAAACGTTCTCATGCATACACAAGTCACTTATTCGCCAACAAATCCCAAAAGCAAAAGCGTAAGCTTCGCAAGGGTGCTATTGTAAGCGCAGGAGACTTCAAACGCATCAAACAACAGCTTGCTAACATCAAGTAATCGGACAAGGAACAATTAGGAGGGAAATATAATGCCAAGAGTAAAAGGCGGAACTGTGTCGCGTCAGCGTCGTAAAAAGGTTCTTAAATTAGCAAAAGGTTATTTCGGTTCAAAACATAGATTATACAAAGTAGCAAACCAGCAGGTCATGAAATCAGGAAACTATGCATTCCGTGACCGCCGTCAGAAAAAACGTGATTTCCGTAAGCTTTGGATCACTCGTATCAACGCTGCTGCACGTATGAACGGTCTTTCTTACAGCCGTTTAATGCACGGTCTTAAGCTTTCAGGCATCGAAGTAAACCGCAAAATGCTTGCTGATCTTGCTGTAAACGATCTTACTGCTTTCAATCAGCTTGCTGATGCTGCTAAAGCTCAGTTAGACAAGTAAGTTGAAAAAGCCGCTCTCTTTCCGGGAGCGGTTTTTTTACGTAAAGGGTGACAATCAATGGCTCTCTTCATTTACGCCGTATTGATAAACGGATACGGCTTTTGGATCATGGGCGCTGATAAAAGAAGAGCAAAGGCACACCGGTGGAGAATATCAGAGAAACGAATATGGCTCACAGCCGCCATGTTCAGCTCACTCGGCGTATGGATCGGCATGCGCACCTTCAGGCATAAGACGAAACACAAATCCTTTTTATACGGGGTGCCGCTGCTTTTTCTCACTGAAGCCGCCCTTGTGCTGATGTATTTGATGTATAAAACATAAAAAGCAGGAGAGCTTATCGCTCGCCTGCTTTTTTCGCTTTTTTGATGGGCTGGTCCCAATCAATCTTGCAATTCGGGTACCGCTCCAATACCTTTTTTTCGACTTCTTCAAAATCACCTGCAGAAAAGCGGTTCAGCTTTTCCGGATTTTCGGTCCATACAAATATCGTATGAATAAACAGCGGATGATCTTTGGAAGGGATATGCTTTTCTCCTTCAAAGAGCACTCCTTTATAAGTAAGCTGGAGATTTTTTCGCGTGTTTTTCTGTTCGTCAATAAAATAAAAATTCTCTTTTGATTGCGCCAGTCTGAGCCTTCTTTTCGGGTTTGCGTAAAATTTGACGCACATGTAAATAAAATAAATAAGAAGTGCAAGCAAGACAATCCTCAATACTGTAATGGCCATATGTGTGAAGGCACCTCCTCACCTTTGTCATGATCTGATGTAATACGAAAAACAAAACAAAAGGTTTCATTTTTTTAAAAGAAATAGATAAAAACATTTACCCGTTTTTCAGGCGAATTAATCGTATGCTTCAGCATTGGTTTTGTATAATAAGAAGGGTAGTGAAAAAAAGGAGGTTTATTGATGACAAAATTAGATGAAACGCTCACCATGCTGAAAGCGTTAACGGATGCAAAAGGGATACCGGGAAATGAGAGAGAAGTAAGACAAGTGATGAAATCATACATAGAACCATTTGCCGATGACGTCACAACAGACCGGCTGGGAAGCTTAATCGCCAAAAAAACCGGCAAAGAAAACGGTCCGAAAATCATGATCTCAGGGCATTTAGACGAAGTCGGTTTTATGGTGACGCAAATCACTGATAAAGGCTTTCTCCGCTTTCAAACCGTCGGCGGCTGGTGGTCTCAGGTCATGCTGGCCCAGCGCGTCACCGTCGTGACAAAAAAAGGGGACATCACGGGGATCATCGGTTCGAAACCGCCTCACATTCTGCCTCCTGACGCCAGAAAAAAAGCCGCCGATATTAAAGAGATGTTCATCGATATCGGGGCATCCAGCCGTGAAGAAGCAATGGAATGGGGCGTTCTTCCGGGTGACCAGATTGTGCCGTATTTTGAATTTACAGTGATGAACAATGAAAAGCATTTATTGGCGAAAGCATGGGACAACCGTATCGGCTGTGCGATTGCCATCGATGTATTAAAAAATCTGAAAAACAGTGATCACCCCAATGAAGTATACGGGGTCGGAACGGTGCAAGAAGAAGTCGGGCTGCGCGGGGCGAAAACAGCGGCACATACGATCCAGCCTGATATCGCGTTCGGTGTGGATGTCGGAATTGCCGGAGATACACCGGGAATTTCTGAAAAAGAGGCGCAAAGCAAAATCGGCGAAGGGCCGCAAATTATTCTGTATGACGCGTCAATGGTATCTCACAAAGGGCTGCGCGACCTTGTCGTGAACACGGCGGAAGAAGCGGGAATTCCGTATCAATTCGATTCTATTGCCGGAGGGGGCACGGATTCAGGTTCCATTCATTTAACCGCAAACGGAGTGCCGGCGCTGTCCATTACGATCGCGACGCGCTACATTCACACTCATGCCGCTATTTTGCATCGGGATGATTATGAGAATACGGTAAAATTGATCACAGAAGTGATTAAAAAATTAGACCGGGAAACAGTTGACCGTATTACTTACCAATAAAGATACGGAAGAATCTGCTTTTTTAAGCAGATTCTTTTTTTTGTCTGTACAAATATGAGCCCTGCGTCTACAATAAGAGAAGACATAGAAAAATCTGACAACATGTTTTTGAAAGCGCTTTAAAAAGGGGAGGGTTTACAAATGAAAAACAGATTCAGACGCATGATCCGCTTTTCGTGCGCAGCCGTTACAGCCGGGCTGCTGCTGATGTCTTCATCTCCGGCATCTGCCGCGTTTTGGGGGGCATCAAATGAATTGCTTCACGATCCGACAATGGCGAAGGAAGGAAACACGTGGTACGCTTTCGGAACCGGTTTGGAAGGGGAGAGGGGGCTTCGCGTCTTAAAGGCGGGCAGCGGCGGCGTATGGACCGTTCAGAAATCAATCTTTACTTCCCCGCTGTCATGGTGGGGCAATTATGTGCCGAATTACGGGCTGAATCAATGGGCCCCCGATGTTCAATATTATAACGGAAAGTATTGGCTGTATTATGCGGTTTCTTCATTCGGCAAAAATACCTCCGCGATCGGTCTTGCATCATCTGCAAGCCTCAGTTCGGGAAACTGGAAGGACGAAGGGCTCGTCATCCGTTCAACAAGCGCCAATAACTACAATGCAATTGATCCGGAGCTGACAATTGATAAAGACGGAAACCCTTGGCTTGCCTTCGGTTCTTTTTGGAGCGGCATTAAGCTGACAAAGCTTGATAAAAATACAATGAAACCGACGGGATCACTTTATTCCATCGCTGCCAGACCGAATAACGGCGGAGCTTTGGAAGCGCCGGCCATCACCTACCAGAACGGCTACTATTACTTAATGGTGTCGTTTGATAAATGCTGTTCAGGCGTGAATAGTACGTACAAAATCGCTTATGGAAGATCCAAAAGCATCACCGGCCCATATCTCGATAAAAGCGGGAAAAGCATGTCAGAAGGCGGAGGGACGATTCTTGACTCCGGCAATGACCGCTGGAAAGGCCCGGGCGGTCAAGACATTGTGAACGGGAATATTTTAGTGCGTCATGCGTATGATGCCGAAAACAGCGGAATTCCGAAGATGCTCATCAATGATATCGATTGGAGTTCAGGCTGGCCTTCCTATTAATTGATCAGCCGGGCATGTGTGTCCGGCTTTTTTACTTGCAATAAAAGATTGACAGTTTGATTCCTCCTTAACTATAATAAAATTGTTCGTACAAATAAAAGGATGAAAGTTTTGTAGTTTATATTCGTACGTATATTTTTTAAAAAATGCAAGCGCTTTATTTTGATGGGAAGGGGAAATGAATGTGCTTCAGAACAAAGAATATGAATTTTGGTTTGTAACGGGAAGCCAGCACTTATACGGAGAGGAAACGCTTCAGCTTGTCGATAAACACGCAAAGGGAATATGTGACGGTCTCAGCGGGGTGTCATCAAGATACAAGATCAGGCATAAACCGGTTGTCACGTCATCTGAAACGATCAGAGAGGTTTTGCGGGAAGCGCAGTATCAAGAAAACTGTGCCGGGGTCGTGACGTGGATGCATACATTTTCCCCTGCGAAAATGTGGATTGAAGGTCTTTCCGCTTTTCAAAAGCCGATGCTTCATCTGCATACACAGTATCATCGCGACATCCCGTGGGAAACGATTGATATGGACTTTATGAACAGCAACCAATCCGCTCACGGAGACCGGGAATACGGATATATCCAGTCAAGAATGGGGCAGACGAGAAAAGTCATCGCAGGCTATTGGGATGATGAGGAAGTCAAACATGACATTTCGCAATGGATGAACACGGCTGCCGCTTGGAATGAAAGCAGGCATATTAAAGTTGCCCGGTTCGGCGACAATATGCGGAATGTGGCGGTTACTGACGGAGACAAAGTCGGCGCCCACATTCAATTCGGCTGGCAGGTTGACGGGTACGGAATCGGCGATCTTACCGAGGTGATGAACAATGTCACCGACGCAGAAATTGAGGCGCTTTATGAGGAATACGACAAATTGTATGTCATCAGCGACGAAACGAAGCGGGATGAAGCAAAAGTTGCTTCCATTAAAGAACAGGCGAAAATTGAACTCGGATTAACGGCCTTTCTCGAACGGGGCGGATATACAGCGTTTTCGACCTCCTTTGAAGTTTTGCACGGAATGAAGCAGCTTCCGGGTCTTGCCGTTCAGCGTCTCATGGAAAAAGGGTACGGATTTGCCGGAGAAGGCGATTGGAAAACGGCTGCCCTTGTGCGAATGATGAAAATAATGGCGGACGGAGAACAAACCTCCTTCATGGAAGATTATACGTACCATTTTGAACCGGGGCGTGCGATGATTCTCGGATCACATATGCTTGAAGTATGTCCGACGATCGCCCTTGATCAGCCGAAAATCGAAGTCCATCCTCTCTCAATCGGAGGGAAGGAAGATCCGGCCCGGCTGGTCTTTAACGGAATCGGCGGTTCAGCCATCATCGCCACCATCATTGATATCGGCGGGCGATTCCGTCTCATTCTGAATGAAGCGGAAGGCAGGGAAATTGATCATGATATGCCGAATCTCCCTGTGGCGCGGGTGCTGTGGAAGCCGGAGCCATCACTGAAAACAGCTGCGGAAGCATGGATTTTGGCGGGGGGCGCCCACCATACCTGTATGTCTTTCCGGCTTACGGCTGAACAGATGCTTGACTGGGCTGAGATGGCAGGCATTGAAAGCATCTTTATTTCCCGCAATACCGAAATACATGAGCTGAAAAAAGAGCTGAAATGGAATGACGTATTATACCGGCTGGGAGGGAATTGATATGGCGTATACGATTGGTGTTGATTTCGGCACATTGTCCGGCCGGGCGGTGCTTGTCAATGTCCGCACGGGCGAAGAAATCGCCTCTGCGGTAAAAGAATACACTCATGCTGTCATCGACCGCACGCTGCCGAAGACGGGTGAAAAACTCCCTCGGGACTGGGCGCTTCAGCATCCTGCCGATTATATCGAAGTTCTGGAAACGGCGATTCCGAACCTGCTTGAGCAGGCGGGCGCTGATCCAAAAGACGTGATCGGCATAGGAATTGATTTTACCGCCTGCACGATTTTACCGATAGACGGCGCGGGGCAGCCGCTTTGTATGCTGCCGGAATTTGAACGGGAGCCCCACAGTTATGTGAAGCTGTGGAAGCATCATGCGGCTCAAAAACATGCAGACCGTTTGAACACGATTGCCGAAGACACAAAGGAACCATTCCTTAAAAGATACGGCGGTAAAATTTCTTCTGAATGGATGATCCCGAAAATCATGCAAATCGCGGAAGAAGCGCCGCATATATACAAGGCGGCAGATCGGATTGTGGAAGCGGCAGACTGGATCGTCTATCAATTGTGCGGTTCATTGAAGCGAAGCAACTGCACGGCCGGCTACAAAGCAATCTGGGATGAGGAGACGGGATATCCGCCGGATCATTTTTTCGAAAAGCTCAACCCGTTAATGAAAACGATTACAAAGGATAAATTAAGCGGCACCATTTATTCAGTCGGGGAAAAAGCAGGAGGTTTAACCGAAAAAATGGCGGAGCTGACCGGGCTTCTGCCGGGGACGGCCGTTGCCGTCGCCAATGTCGACGCTCATGTGTCAGTGCCCGCGGTCGGTATTACAGAGCCGGGGAAAATGCTGATGATCATGGGAACGTCTACCTGCCATGTGCTGCTCGGCGACGAAGAACATATCGTCCCCGGTATGTGCGGGGTCGTCAATAACGGCATCTTGCCCGGATATGCGGGATATGAAGCGGGGCAGTCCTGTGTCGGCGACCACTTTGAATGGTTCGTCAAAACGTGTGTTCCGAGAGACTATGAGAAGGAAGCTGAGGATAAACACATAGACATTCACGAGCTGCTCAGCAAAAAAGCAGCTGAACTTGTTCCAGGGGAAAGCGGCCTTCTCGCGCTTGACTGGTGGAACGGAAACCGGTCAACCTTGGTGGACGCCGATTTGACGGGCATGATGCTTGGTATGACGCTGCACACGAAGCCGGAAGAAATCTACAGGGCATTGATTGAAGCGACGGCGTTCGGAACGAGGATGATTATCGAAACGTTCCGGGAAAACGGCGTTCCGGTCGAAGAGCTTTACGCAGCCGGAGGAATCGCCGAAAAAAATCCGTTTGTCATGCAGATTTATGCAGACGTCACAAATATGGATATTAAATTATCCGGGTCTCCGCAGGCGCCTGCACTGGGCTCCGCGATTTTCGGAGCGCTCGCCGCGGGACGGGAAAACGGGGGATTCTCCAATATTGCTGAAGCATGCGCGCATATGGGGAAATTAAAAGACGGCTTTTATGCCCCGAACCCGGAAAGAGCTGAGATTTATGACAATTTATATGCGGAATATAAAGAGCTCGTACACTACTTCGGCAAAGAAAACAATGTCATGAAACGCCTGAAAGCCATTAAAAACCGTGATTTTGCAAAAGGAGGGAGCCGCCATGCTTGAAGCGTTAAAAGAAGAAGTGCTCGCCGCCAATCTGAAGCTTGAGGAACATAACCTTGTCACGTTTACATGGGGGAATGTCAGCGGCATTGACAGAGAGAGCGGGAGAATCGTCATTAAACCGAGCGGTGTCGATTACAGTGAGCTGACCGCTGACAAACTGGTCGTCCTGAATGAGGACGGAGACATTCTCGAAGGCTCGCTGAAACCGTCTTCTGACACGCCGACCCATCTTTATCTGTATAAAGCGTTTCCGGCTATCGGCGGAATCGTTCATACTCATTCCCGCTGGGCGACGAGCTGGGCACAGTCCGGAAGAGACATACCCGCTCTCGGAACGACTCACGCGGATTACTTTGAAAGCGCTATACCCTGTACGAGGGAAATGTATGAAGAAGAAATTGTGAAAGATTATGAATATCATACAGGCAAAGTCATAGCCGAAACCTTTCAAAACGAACCGTATGAACAAAATCCGGGTGTCCTCGTCCACAGCCACGGCCCGTTCTGCTGGGGAACGGACGCGCTGAATGCCCTGCATAACGCCGTTGTGCTCGAAACGGTAGCGGAAATGGCCTACCATTCGCTTATGCTGAACAAACAGCTCAGTCCGATCGACAGAGTGCTGCATGATAAGCATTTTTACAGAAAACACGGGGCGAATGCTTATTATGGCCAAACTTGACGCAGCCGGGTTTCTGATTGATTTAGACGGAACCGTATTCAGGGGGCGGGAGCTGATTGACGGCGCAAAAGAAGCCGTTCATACCCTTCAGTCACTGGGCAAAGCCGTTGTCTTTTTAAGCAACCGCGGCAATCTATCAAGAGCAATGTGCCGAAAGAAACTGCTGGGTGCCGGTATCCGCACGGATGAACGGAGCATCGTGCTGTCCTCCAGTGTGACGGCATCATTTTTAAAGAAGCATTATCCTTTGTCAAAGGTGTGGGTGTTAGGAGAGAAAGGGCTGACTGATGAACTCGCTTTAGCGGGTGTCGCCTTGGCGCAAAACCCGCAGGCGGCAGACTGGCTTGTCATCTCCCTGCATGAAACCGTCACCTATGAGGATCTGAATCTCGCTTTTAAGGCGGCTTCCTCCGGCGCGCGTATCATCGCCACGAACCGGAACCGCTCCTTTCCGAATGAAGGCGGCCATGCCATGGACGTCGCGGGAATGATCGGGGCCATTGAAGCATCCGCCGGAGCAAAAACGGAGCTTGTCATCGGCAAACCGTCTTGGCTGATGGCTGAGGCGGCATGTGAAGCGCTCGGACTTCCCCCTGAGGAATGCGCCATTATCGGAGACAGCCTCGAATCTGATATCGCAATGGGCAGGCTGTACGGAATGAAAAGCGTATTGGTTCTGACGGGGGCGGCCAAACTTGGGGAGCCCCGTCTATATGAACCTGACATCGTCCTTGATTCTATTAAAGACCTGACAGAATTAGCGAAGGAGGGAATCCTTTTATGAAACGTTCTCCTGAGGACATTCAATCCGAGTTTGACAAGGAAGGGGCCAGCCGCTCACCGATTCAAATAGAAGATATCGTGATCGGGTCGAATGCAAAAGAAGAGCTTCTCACATTTCTGCAAAAAAAATGCTGGAATCATCCGGTCATCGTCTGTGACCGGAACACGTACGAGGCGGCGGGACGTCTGCTTGCGGACGAATTGAGGGCAGGCGGGATCAAAGCGTCAAAAGTCATCATTCCGGAGCATGAAGCCGGGACCGCCGCGGCTGATGAGAGGACATTGGTCTATACGCTGATCAATCTCTCGGAAAAGACGGATGTCATCATTGCGGCCGGTGCAGGAACGATTCACGACATTACACGGTTTGCCGCCTGCCAGCGCGGATTGCCGTTTATCTCATTCCCCACCGCTCCGTCAGTCGACGGTTTTACATCGGCGGGAGCGCCGCTCATATTAAACGGAATCAAAACGACGATTCAAACGAAAGCGCCGATCGCCTTATTTGCGGATACGAATGTATTAAAAGAAGCGCCCCGTTCAATGACAGCCGCGGGCTTCGGAGACATGCTCGGAAAAATAACATCGCTGGCAGATTGGGAGATTTCCCGCAGGCTAGCGGGTGAGCCGTACTCAGAAGCCGGGGCGAAGCTTGTGAAAGACGCGCTTTGGCAGTGCATTGATCACCGCGCTGACATTGCCATGGGAACGGAGGCCGGCATTCAGATACTGATGGAAGCGCTGATCGTTTCGGGTCTTGTCATGCTTGCGCTTGACCACTCCCGCCCCGCCTCAGGAGGAGAACATCACATCTCGCATTGGATTGAGATGGAAATGCTGAAGGCAAAACAGCCTGCGATTCTCCACGGTGCGAAGGTCGGCTGTGCGTGCGCGGTGCTGAGTGATATTTACAAAGAACTGGCTTGTCACGAAAAGCTTGCGGAACTGCCGCCGCACTTTCGCGAGGCGATTCAATCTGCATATGAAGGGCTTCCCGACGGCAAAACAATTGCCGGATGGCTCACATCTGCGGGAGGTCCCGCCTGTTTCGATGAGATCGGTGTAAAACAGGACCTTGTCAGCGATGCGCTTAAGCATGCGCACACACTGAGAGACCGTTATACCGGTTTAACCATCATAAATGAAAATGCAGCGATCTTTGCACATCATTTGCATCAATAGCCGCACGGCCTAAAGTGGAAGGGGTAATGACATGAAAAAAACGACCGCTGTATGTTTGGTGCTGATGATGCTCTTCTTGTTTACCGCCGGCTGTTCACAAGAACGGACTGCCGGCCGGACGGGAGAAACGGAGCTGACGTTTTGGACGTTTAACGGTCTGCACGAACAGTTTTATCAGGAAATGGTCAAAGAATGGAATCAGAAATATCCGGATCGCAAAATCAAGCTGAATACCGTTGTTTATCCTTATGGACAAATGCATGATAATTTATCGGTTTCGCTGATCGCGGGTGAGGGGCTTCCCGATATAGCCGACGTGGAATTAAGCCGGTTCTCGAACTTTCTGAAGGGGAAGGATATCCCGCTTGCCGATCTGACGCCGCTGATTGAAAAAGACCGCGATAAGTTTGTGGAAGCGCGTCTGGCCTTATACAGCAAAAACGGAAAATTGTACGGCCTTGATACACATGTGGGGACGACCGTCATGTTTTACAACATGGATATCATGAAAAAAGCGGGCGTTGATCCCGCCTCCATTAAGACATGGGAAGATTACCGGCGGGCAGGGAAAAAAGTGCGTGAAGCATCTGGGAAACCGATGGGAACGGTTGAAACAAACGACTCCGCCACATTCCTATCCATGATTTCGCAGCAAGGATCAGGCTACTACAGCAAAAACGGAAAATTGATTCTGAACAGCAAGACGAATACAGACACACTGAATTATGTAAAGGACATGGTAAATGATAAAACCCTTCTGCCGGCTCCCGGCGGCGGCCACCACAGCGAAGAATACTACGGTTTTATGAATCAGGGCGGGGCAGCCTCAGTGCTGATGCCCATTTGGTACATGGGACGGTTTATCGATTATATGCCTGATTTAAAAGGGAAAATGGCGATTTACCCTATGCCGGCTTGGAAAGAAGGCGGCGACAGATCAGCGGGTTTAGGCGGAACAGCCACCGTCGTGCCGAAGCAGGCTGAACATCTGAAGCTCGCGAAAGAATTTCTCGGTTTTGCGAAAGGTTCGAAGGAAGGGAACATAAAGCTTTGGACGGTGCTCGGCTTTGACCCGCTCCGCTGGGACGTGTGGGATTCAAAAGAATTGAAGGAGAAAAACAAGTACACGGATTTCTTCCGGAACGGTACGTCAATTTTTTCCTCGCTCCTTGAAATAAAAGATGAGATCAATCCGATTTATCTGCATGAAGACTTCTCTAAAGCGGCTGATCTCGTTGTCAGACAGGTGCTGTTCGATGCGCTGAAGACGCAGGAAAAAACACCTAAGGAAGCCTTGGACGAGGCGGCAGAGCAATTAGAGAAATAGGAGAAGCCGCCCTAATTAACAGTGAAAGCGGGGGAGCTTTTATGAGACCTGTAAAGACAGAGACAGCGCAAACCGTTTCTGCAGTCCGGAAGAAGCCGCGCCGGCGCAATGTGCTGTATTCAAAAAAAGCGGCGCCTTATCTTTTTACGGTGCCATTTATCATTTCGTTTCTCGTTTTCTTTTTGTATCCGATCATCAGCGTGTTTATCATGAGCTTTCAGCGGATACTGCCGGGAGAAATTACATTTGTCGGGTTTTCCAATTATACCGCTCTTCTTAATCCAACCTTTTACACCGCACTGTTTAACACATTGGAATATACCTTCTGGACGCTGATCGTGCTGATTCCGGTGCCGCTTCTTTTGGCGGTGATTCTGAATTCGAAGCTCGTCAGGTTCAGAAATGTGTTTAAATCGGCTCTGTTTGTACCGGCTTTAACATCGACGATCGTAGCGGGGATTATTTTCCGTCTGATGTTCGGAGAAATGAATACGTCGCTTGCAAACGAGCTGATGATGAAGCTTGGCGCATCACCCCAAAACTGGCTCAACAACAAAGGTACCGGCATGATTTTAATGGTGCTGCTTGCGTCATGGAGGTGGATGGGGATTAACATTCTTTACTTTCTGGCCGGATTGCAAAACGTGCCGAAAGAATTGTATGAAGCGGCTGAAATTGACGGGGCGAGTACGTGGAAAAAGTTCCGGCATATTACCCTTCCATTTTTAAAGCCGGTGTCCGTTTATGTGTTAACGATCAGTATTATCGGCGGTTTCAGAATGTTTGAGGAAAGCTATGTGCTTTGGCAGAATAATTCCCCGGGCAATATCGGCCTCACACTTGTCGGTTATTTATATCAGCAGGGGCTTGCATACAACGAAATGGGGTACGGGGCCGCAATCGGAATTGTCCTTTTGCTTGTCATCTTACTAGTCAGCCTTGTTTCACTGAAACTGTCCGGTTCGTTTAAAGGGGAGGGATAAGCGTTGCGTAACAATTACATGTTTTCCGTGTACAGAGTCGCGTTTACCTTGTTTTTTATCATGCTGAGCCTGTTGTATATCTTTCCGATGATCTGCCTATTGCTCGGTTCATTAAAGCCGTCATCTGAGCTGATGCGCATCGGGCTGAATCTGCGTCTTGATCCGGATGTGATGAGCCTTGATAACTATACGTATTTGTTCAACGGGGGGAGCATTTATTTCAAATGGTTTTTTAACAGCCTGCTGCTCGGCGTCCTCACCACGGTTCTCACGCTGTTTTTTTCCTCTTTGATCGGCTACGGACTCGGTGTCTACGAGTTTAAAGGCAGAAATATTATTTTCGTTCTTGTGCTGATCATTATGATGGTGCCTCTTGAAGTGATGATGCTCCCGTTGTTCAAATTGACGGTGGGTCTTCATTTGATCGATTCTTATACGGGGGTGATTCTGCCGTTTATTGTGTCGCCTGTCGCTGTGTTCTTTTTCCGGCAATATGCGCTCGGACTTCCGAAGGATCTGCTTGATTCAGCGAGAATGGACGGCTGCACCGAATTCGGCATTTTCTTCAGAATTATGGCGCCGCTCATGAAACCGGCATTCGGAGCAATGATCATTCTTCAATCTTTAAACAGCTGGAATAACTTTTTATGGCCGCTGATCGTGCTTCGGTCGAAAGAAATGTTTACGCTTCCAATCGGACTTTCAGGGCTGCTGAGTCCGTACGGCAACAACTATGACATGCTGATTTCCGGGTCCGTTTTTGCGATACTGCCGGTGATCATCATATTCTTGTTTTTCCAAAAATACTTCATTTCCGGCCTCACAGTAGGCGGAGTGAAGGGATAGAGAGAGGGAGGAAATGTAATGAAAAAAGCGGGGATTACAGCAGATAAAGAATATATCATCGGTGAAGTGGACAAACGGATGTACGGATCTTTTATAGAACATATGGGCCGGGCGGTGTATGAAGGCATTTATGAGCCCGGACACCCAAAAGCCGACAAGGACGGTTTCAGAACAGACGTGCAGGAGTTAATCAAGGAATTGCAAGTGCCGTTCATCCGCTATCCGGGAGGGAATTTTCTCTCAGGCTACAATTGGGAGGACGGCGTCGGGCCGGTGAAGAACCGCCCGCGGAGGCTTGATTTGGCATGGCAGACGACAGAAACGAACGAAGTGGGGACGAATGAATTTTTAACGTGGGCGAAAAAAGTGAACGCCGAAGTGAATATGGCGGTCAATCTCGGGACGAGAGGGATCGATGCCGCCCGGAACCTCGTTGAATACTGCAACCATCCTGAAGGGTCATACTGGAGCGACTTACGAAAATCGCACGGATATGAAAAACCTTACGGCATCAAAACATGGTGCTTAGGAAATGAGATGGACGGCCCTTGGCAGATCGGTCATAAAACGGCGCATGAATATGGACGGCTCGCCGCTGAAACAGCAAAGGTGATGAAATGGACGGACCCGACGATCGAATTGGTGGCTTGCGGAAGCTCAAACAGCGGCATGCCGTCCTTCATCGAGTGGGAGGCCGAGGTGCTTGAGCATACGTACGAGCATGTGGATTACATTTCACTGCATACGTATTACGGCAACCATGAAAATGATCTTGAGAACTATTTGGCGAAGTCTATGGATTTAGACCATTTTATTAAATCCGTCACAGCCGTATGTAATTATATGAAAGCGAAAAAACGCAGCAAAAAAACGATTCACCTTTCTTTAGATGAATGGAATGTGTGGTATCACTCAAATGAAGCGGATAAAAAAGTGGAGCCATGGATTACGGCCCGGCCGATTCTCGAAGACATCTACAATTTTGAAGATGCGCTGTTGATCGGTTCACTGCTGATTACGATGCTGCAGCATGCGGACAGACTAAAGATCGCCTGTCTCGCCCAGCTTGTCAACGTGATTGCGCCTATCATGACTGAAAAGGGCGGAGAAGCATGGAGACAGCCGATCTTTTATCCTTACATGCACGCCTCTGTCTACGGGAGAGGGACTTCAATGAAGCTGCTGGTCACCTCCCCGAAATACGACTCAGCGGATTTTACGGATGTGCCGTATGTTGATGCCGCGGCCGTTTACCATGAAGAGGATGAAGCCCTGACCATTTTTGCCGTCAACAAAAGCAAGGAACTGATGGAAACGGAGATCAAGCTGAGAGGGTTTGAAGATTACCGCATTATTGAGCATATCGTGCTGGAGCATCAGGATATGAAAGCGACCAATCAAAAAAACAGAAAAGAAGTCACGCCTCACTCAAACGGAACGTCTTCGGCAAATGCTGAAGGGATAACGGCTCATTTTACTCCGCTGTCCTGGAATGTCATCCGTTTATCAGGCAAATAATGTTCCGAAAAGCCGGGCTGCGCCGCCGGCTTTTTTTTACGCAAAAATCATCTCCCGTTATCTGATAATTGTGATAATATTTAGAAAAAGAGAAAAGGGGCTGGGATTAAATGAATGCGATTACAATCGTCATAGCGTCTATATGTATTCTGGCGATCGCCTATCGGCTTTACGGTACCTTTATGATGGTCAAAGTATTAAAAATCAATGATCAGACACCGACTCCGGCCCATGTGCTTGAGGATGGGAAAGATTATGTGCCGACGAATAAGTGGGTGTCATTCGGCCACCACTTCGCGGCAATCGCCGCTGCCGGCCCGCTTGTCGGACCGATTCTGGCAGCTCAGTTCGGCTATCTGCCCGGGCTTTTATGGCTGTTAATCGGGGCGGTGATCGGAGGAGCCGTGCACGATATTGTCGTATTGTTTGCATCAATGCGGAAAAACGGGAAAACGCTTTCTGAAGTCGCCAAAGAAGAGCTCGGCCCGGTGGCGGGTTTTTGCACGGGTCTCTCGATGCTGTTTATCATTACGATCACGATGGCGGGGCTGTCCATGGTTGTGCTGCACGCGCTTGAGAAAAACCCGTGGGGAACGTTTGCGGTGGGGATTACGATTCCGATCGCGATGGGGGTCGGCCTCTATTATAAAAAAACGGGCAATCTCAAACTCGCATCAACTGTCGGGTTTCTTTTGTTAATGGCCGGTGTTGTCATCGGGCCGCGGCTGCAGACAACGGCTCTCGGGGACATGCTGACACTGGATGCGAAAACGCTCGCAGTGGCGCTTCCTGTCTATGCGTTTTTCGCCGCGGCGCTTCCGGTTTGGCTCTTGCTGGCTCCGCGTGACTATTTAAGCAGTTTTATGAAAATCGGGGTTTTTGCCGCTTTGATCGCAGGCGTCTTTTTCGTCAATCCCGCCATTAAATTTCCGGCCGTAACGGAGTTTATTCACGGCGGAGGGCCGGTGATCGCGGGTCCTGTCTGGCCGTTTATTTCAATAACGATTGCCTGCGGCGCCATTTCGGGCTTTCATGCATTTGTCGGTTCCGGCACAACGCCGAAAATGCTGGATAAATGGAGTGATATAAAGCCGGTTGCTTTCGGAGCGATGCTTGTGGAATGTCTCGTCGGAATTATGGCGCTCATTGCAGCTGCCGCTCTTGAGCCCGCCGACTATTTTGCTATTAACAGCACGCCTGAAATATTCCGCACCCTCGGGATGAATGTCGTCCATCTGCCTGAATTGAGTAAAGAAATCGGGCTCAGTCTGGAAGGAAGAACGGGCGGCGCTGTTACGCTTGCCGTCGGAATGACGTATATCTTTACGGAGATTCCGTTTTTCAGTCATTTGGCTTCATACTTTTTTCAATTCGTCATTATGTTTGAAGCGGTGTTTATTTTAACGGCGATTGATGCGGGAACCCGTGTCGCCCGGTACTTGATTCAAGAGTTTTTCGGAGAGGTCTATAAGCCGCTGAAAAAAACAGACTGGCTGCCGGGCTCGATTTTCTCAAGCGCGCTCGCCTGCCTGCTGTGGGGCTATCTTCTGTATTCGGGCGACATCAGCTCCATTTGGGCGCTGTTCGGCGTATCCAATCAGCTTATGGCGTCTGTCGGCTTAATTATCGGTGCGACCGTCGTATTAAAAATAGCGGATAAGCGGCGCTATATGCTGACATGCCTGATTCCTCTCGCTTATTTGTACGTGACCGTCAACTATGCGGGTTATTGGATGGTGCGGTATGTGTATTTGAACCCCGAAGCGGCGGGATACAACGTGCTGAATGGCGTTTTATCCATTATCATGCTCATTCTCGGGCTTGTGATTATCATTGCGGCTGTGAAAAAATGGGCGAATGTATGGCGTGATCCGAGTGCCAGACTGGAAGCTTCAATACCCGGATAAATCCGCGGCCGTCCGAACATTGCAGCATCATAAAAAAAGCAGAGAGCCGATCGGTCTCTCTGCTTTCATCTTATGACAAATCCGCCGCTTCCAAAAGGTAATCCGCCAAATGAACCGCGCGGACACGGCCTGTTAATCCTTCGCGTAAAATGCCGAGCTGCATTTGCAGAAGGCATCCGGGATTGGCTGTCACGATGACGGCCGCCTCCGTTTTTCCGGCGGCTTTCATCTTACTGTCTAATATTTTCATAGACATCTCTGACTCTGTTATATTATAAATCCCCGCCGACCCGCAGCAGCTGTCGGCCTTTTCCATTTCTCTGTACTCAGCCCCTTTAATGCTTTTCAAAAGCGTGCGCGGTTCCTCTGACGTATGCATCACATTGCGGAGATGGCAGGAGTCCTGATATGTGACGATATGAGGAGACTGCGCCCGCAGGTTTTTTTGATGGAACTTCAGATCAACCAGTACGGATGAAAAGTCTTTGAGCTTCCGGACGAATTGTTCGGCACGTTCCGCCCATCCAGGTTCATCTTTCAGTAAATGCGGATATTCCTGAAGAAAGGCGCCGCATCCGCCGGCGTTTGTAATGATATAATCAGCGTCAAGCGCCTCAAAAGCCGCGATATTCCGCTTGGCCAGTTCTTTTCCCATCTCTTTTTCTCCGCTGTGCCCGTGAAGCGCGCCGCAGCACGCCTGGCCGTCCGGAACCGCGATTTCACACCCGGCCGCCTGTAAAAGCGCCGTTGTCGCATGATTTGTCGCTAAAAACATCGTATCCATTAAGCAGCCCGAGAAAAAAGCGGCCCGTTTTTGGACGGGACCCGCGGCAGGAAGAAAACGCGGCCTTTCCTTCATGTCTTTCCGTTTCGGGGCGGGCGGGAGCACTTGTTCCATTGTGCGCAGATGTTCAGGCAAAACGCGCAGCATACCGGTTTTTCTGACGGCGGTCTGCAGTCCTGATCTTTGGTATATTCCGAGAAGATTCACGGCTGTCTGCATGCGGTTTTGATGAGGGAAAAGCCCGGTGAAGGCGGCTTTCCGCAAGAGGCGCACGCCCGGCTTATGTTTTTTATTTTGATGAATGATATCCCTCGCTTCTTCAAGCAGCTGTCCGTAATTGACCCCTGCCGGACAAACGGGCTCGCATGCCCGGCATCCGAGACACAGCGAAAGTGAGCGCTCGACATCTTCATCCGGCTCGATCAGTCCGTCAGTGACGGCTTTCATCAGGGCGATCCGGCCGCGCGGCGAATGGGATTCTTGAAATCCCGATTCAATATAGGTCGGACAGGAAGGAAGGCAGAAGCCGCAGCGCATACAGTTCAGCAATTCACCTTCATCCATGCGGGTTTTGAATTCTGTTTGAATTTGTTGCTGCTCTTTAGCCGTTGTCATTTCATCACCACCACGCGTTTCCTTGATGAATTGGCGAATATTTTTCCCGGATTCAGCAGATTTTGGGGATCAAGCGCTTGTTTGATCGCTTTCATGGCGGTGATGCCTTCTGTTTTCAGTTTCATTTCTAAATACGGCGCTTTTACGATGCCGACCCCGTGTTCACCCGTTATCGTCCCGCCCAGCTCAATCGCTTTTTCAAAAATGGCGGCAAAAGCTTTTTCGACACGTTCCATTTCCTCTGTATTTCGGATATCGGTGGTGCACGTCGGATGGAGGTTGCCGTCTCCGGCATGGCCGAATGTGCAGATGGACAGGCCGTATGTTTCTGCAATCTCGTTAATGGCTTTGACCATGCTCGCAATTTGTGATCTCGGCACGGTCGCATCTTCCAGAATCGTTGTCGGTTTCAGCCGGGCAAGGGCTGATAATGCGGACCGTCTGGCCTCTGTAAGCGCGAATGCCTCTTCCTCGGTTTCAGCCGTTTGGACGGATACGGCGGCTCCGTTTTTACAAATCGCTTCGATTTTTTCCATATCTCGTCTGACCGTGTCGATGTCACCGTCCTGTTCGATCAGCAGCACCGCTTTTGCATCGGTCGGAAGCCCGATCTTGGCGTAATCTTCAATGACCTGCAGTGTCGGCTGATCCAGAAATTCGAGTGTCGCCGGAATGATTTTTTCAGCGATGATGGCAGAAACAGATTCCGCAGCCGCTTCAATATGTTCATAGAGTGCAAGCAGCGTTTTTTTCGTTTCCGGCTTCGGAACCAGCTTTAAAGTCGCTTCCGTCACAACACCGAGCGTACCTTCTGATCCGACGAAAAGCCGGGTCAGATCATAACCGGCGACATCCTTTGTCAGCTTCCCTCCTGTGCGGATGATATCGCCTGAAGCCAAGACGGCTTCAAGGCCGAGGACATAATCCCGGGTGACGCCGTACTTCAAACCGCGCAGTCCGCCGGAATTTTCATTAATATTCCCGCCGATCGTCGATATTTTCATGCTGCTCGGATCAGGCGGATAAAATAAACCTTTTTGCTCAACCGCACGGATCATATCTTGCGTAATCACGCCCGGCTGGACGGTTGCCGTCAAATTTTCTTCATCGATTTCTAGAATGCGGTTCATGTGTTTGAATAAAAGCACAAGCCCGCCTTCAGACGGACATGTGCCGCCGCATAAGTTTGTGCCTGAACCCCTCGGCACGATCGGAATGTCATGCCTGCTGCAAATCGTTAATATACGGGACACGTCATCCGCGCTGCGGGGGGCGATTACCGCATCCGGCATGGCTTGCAGCTGAGGAGCCGCATCATAAGAATACACTAGACGGCCCGCCGCCGAATCATCATAATTCTCCTTCCCGACCGTCCGGATGAACGCTTCTTTTGCCTCTCGTGAAATCATGTTCTCCCAACCTCCTTGATAAGAAAAGCGTTTTCATTTCATTGTAAAGAAAAACGCTTCCGCACACTATGGAGAAACATATGAAAAATGATGATATGATTACGTACTTTTTGTATGTTGATCTAAAAAGCGGAGCGCCAAATAAAAAGCCGTTATGTCTTCGGGACGGTCAAGCTTCATATTTGTCAGTGATTCCAGTTTGGAAAGACGGTAGCGCAATGTATTGATATGAATATGCATGTCGTCGGCGGTGCGCTTTAACGATAATTGCCGATCGAAAAAGACGCGCAGCGTATCCAGAAGTTCTTCCCGGCCGAGTACATGCTTGAGAACCCGCCGTGAAAATTCCGACCGCGTACCGGGTGCGATATCGGCAATACACATATCCAGTTTTAAATCTTCTTCAAAGACGGCCTGCTTGTCACCGATTCCGGCTGAAAGTGCTTTATCCGCCTGTTCGTATGATTCCGCGAGGCGCTCTCCCGGAACGATCCGTCCGATGCCGGCGGTGACAGGCTGCCCAAAAACGGCGCCGATCTTTTTGATGAGCTGTGTTTTGGAAGCCGAATTTGCTTCATGATTAATGAGAATGCGTTCATTTCCCCAGCGGACAAACAGGTCTTCGGGGCATTCGTTCTGCCAGAGCCGCCCGAGCTCCTCCGCTTTATATTGCTCATAACGTCCTTGAATGAGTATGATCCGGCGGTATGCGTGAAGGTCTGCGCCGATGAGCTTTGCTTTTTCTAAAAAGCCCGGAGACCATTCTTTCAGCTGCAGCCAATCAACCAAAAAGGATTCAAGCATTCTCGCACGCCACTGCGCTTCTTCCATATGGCGCGTTTCTTTAATAAACAGCTCCGTCATTTTCCTGAGCAATTCTCCGAAAGGCAGGATATCGTCAGGGTCTCCTGTCAGACCGAACACTCCGATCACCTCATGGCCTGAAAAAACGGGGAGGTTCAGTCCTGCTTTTACGCCCTGGAGCCGTTTTTCATCTTCTTTCGTAATGATGACATTCCGTTTTTCGCGGGCGCAGATCAGTGCGCCTTCATGAAACCATCCGGCGCGCGCCTCGTTGGTGCCTGCGATGATCATCCCTTTTGTATCGGCAATAATCACTTCGCGGCTGTACATATGTTTGACTTCGGCAATCAATTTCTTTGCCAGTTCCGGCTGTAACTGCATGGCGATCCCCCTCGCCATTATTATACAAAAAAAACCGGGTGTGCCATCACCCGGTTCATGCTTATTGCGCAGGTTTTAATCCGCCTTCAAGTGTTTTGAGCATTTCATTTTTTTCTGAGTCTGACGCATGCTGCCAAAGAACTTCGAATAAGACGCCGAGGCCCGGAAGCATTTTTTCTTCACCGCTTTGGATGGCGTCAACGATAGTATGCTCCAGCTGATCCTGGTTATTGCCGGTTACATTGGCAATAACGGCGTTGCGTAAATTAAGATCCATTACAACCGCTCCTTTTTCCTGAATGTGATACGCATATTCTTACCGCGCACGCGGTTTATTATGTGCTGTTCTTGAGATATAATAACAACATGCATGAAAAAAGGAGAGCACAGACATAAAGTGAAACGAATCGACTCTGCAAAAAACCAAAAAGTGAAGGACTGGAAAAAACTTCACACAAAAAAAGAGAGACTTAAAACGAATACATTTCTGATAGAAGGAGAGCATCTGGCAGAAGAAGCGCTCAAATCAAAGGGAACGGTAAAAGAAATTCTCGTAAACGATGAGAGCGCCATCCCGGCCGATCTGGACATGAGCATTCCATGCTACGTGCTGAGCGAAGACGCGTTTTCAGCCGTGACGGAAACGGAAACGCCGCAGCGGATCGCCGCGGTCTGCCATATGCCGGATAAGCAGCCTGATCAGCTGAAACGGCTGCTTCTGATTGATGCCGTGCAGGACCCGGGGAATTTAGGAACAATGATCAGAACGGCAGATGCGGCGGGGATCGACGCCGTTGTCCTTGGTGAGGGGACAGCAGACCCGTACAACGGAAAAACGCTGCGTTCAGCACAAGGTTCTCATTTCCATATTCCCATTTTGAAACGTCCGCTTGATGAGTTTACCGCTGAGCTGAAATCACAAGGCGTCGCGATCTACGGCACGGCGCTTGAAAACGGTGCGGCTTATCAAAGCGTGAAGCCTGAAGAAACGTTCGCGTTAATCGTCGGGAACGAGGGGGCGGGAGTGGACGCCGGCCTTCTGCAAAAAACCGATCTCAACCTGTACGTTCCGCTGTACGGAAAGGCGGAATCGCTGAATGTGGCGGTAGCGGCCGCCATCCTCGTTTATCATCTCAGAGGATAGGTTGCGAAAAGCCTTGGATTTCACTATAATAGATAGCAATAATGTAAAAACCGTGACAGAGGACGTCAATTTTTGCACACGCTGCCTTCCAGGGAGAAAATGCCGCTGACTGAGAGCATTTTTATCGCAGCACAGAAATTGATTTTCACCTCTCGAGTTGTCACCGGGACCGCGCCAAACGCGCGTAAAGGTGAACCGGAACGATCGTTTCCGTTATGTCAATGAAGCTGTCGGCAGATGAAGTCTGCCTTAAAAAGGGTGGTACCGCGGCCACAACTCGTCCCTTCTCTCAAGGGGCGGGTTTTTTTGTTTTCTGAAAAAGGCATAGAACGGTTTGGTTTACATAAAAGGAGGATGCATGATGGAAGAGAAGCTTAAACAGCTTGAACTGGAAGCTGCAGAAAAAGTAGAAGCGGCGGGTTCATTAAAAGAAGTTAACGACATTCGGGTGCAATATCTCGGAAAAAAAGGGCCGATTACAGAAGTTCTCCGCGGCATGGGCAAACTGTCCGCCGAAGAGCGCCCGAAAATGGGAGCGCTCGCCAATGAAGTGAGAGAGCGCATTGCAGCAGCCATTACGGCGAAAAATGAACAGCTTGAACAAGAAGAGATGAATAAAAAACTCAGCAGCCAGACGATTGACGTCACATTGCCGGGCAGTCAGGTAAACATCGGCGGGCGCCATCCGCTGACGGTCGTTATTGAAGAAATTGAAGATTTATTTATCGGCATGGGGTATACCATCGAAGAAGGTCCTGAAGTGGAAACGGATTATTACAACTTTGAGGCGCTGAATCTGCCGAAGGAGCACCCGGCCCGCGACATGCAGGACAGCTTTTACATTACAGAAGAAATGCTGATGAGAACGCAGACGTCACCGGTGCAGACGCGCACGATGGAAAAGCATAAAGGCAAAGGCCCCGTCAAAATCATTTGTCCCGGAAAAGTGTATCGCCGCGACAACGATGACGCGACACATTCCCACCAGTTCATGCAGATTGAGGGTCTCGTCGTAGATCGCAAAATCAGCATGAGCGATCTGAAAGGAACGCTTGAATTGGTCGCCAAAAAAATGTTCGGCCAAGACCGTGAAATCAGGCTCCGTCCGAGCTTTTTCCCATTCACTGAACCTTCTGTCGAGGTGGATGTGACCTGCTTTAAGTGCGGCGGACAAGGCTGTTCCGTCTGCAAAAAAACGGGCTGGATCGAAATTCTCGGCGCCGGCATGATTCACCCGAACGTGCTGAAAATGGCCGGATTCAATCCTGAGGAATACCAGGGCTTTGCTTTCGGAATGGGTGTGGAACGGATCGCAATGCTGAAATACGGCATTGAAGATATCCGCCATTTCTATACCAATGATGTCAGATTCATTTCGCAGTTTAAACAGGCGTAAGAGGAGGATACACATGTTTGTTTCATATAAATGGTTAGAAGATTACGTTGACTTGCAGGGAATCGACCCGGCCGTGCTTGCAGAAAAAATTACGAGAGCCGGTATTGAAGTTGAGGGTATCGAGTATAAAGGGGAAGGCGTAAAAGGCGTTGTCATCGGACACGTGCTTGAGCGTGAACAGCACCCGAATGCCGACAAACTCAACAAATGCCTTGTCGATATCGGTGCGGAGGAACCCGTTCAGATTATCTGCGGCGCCCCGAATGTTGATAAAGGACAGAAGGTTGCCGTTGCAACAGTCGGCGCCGTGCTTCCCGGCAATTTCAAAATTAAAAAAGCCAAGCTGCGCGGCGAAGCGTCTCACGGCATGATCTGTTCTCTCCAGGAGCTCGGCATTGAAAGCAAGCTCGTGGCGAAAGAATATGCGGAAGGCATTTTCGTGTTTCCGAATGATGCTGAAACGGGAGCTGACGCAATGGCATCCCTTCAGCTTGATGATGCGATTTTAGAATTGGGCTTAACGCCGAACCGCGCCGACGCGATGAACATGCTTGGCGTGGCTTATGAAGTTGCGGCTATTCTCGGCACCGAGGTAAAGCTTCCGGAGACTTCATATGAAAAAGCGGCAGAAAAAGCGGCGGACGCTGTTTCCGTCAAAATTGAAGATACGCAGGCCAATCCGCATTATGCCGCAAAAATCATTAAAAACGTCAAAATCGGCCCGTCTCCGCTGTGGATGCAGACGAAGCTGATGAATGCAGGCATCCGCCCGCACAATAACGTCGTGGACATTACAAACTTCGTCCTGCTTGAGTACGGTCAGCCGCTTCACGCTTTCGATTACGATCGGTTCGGTTCAAAAGAGGTCGTCGTCAGAAAAGCGGCGGAAAACGAAACCATCGTGACGCTGGATGAACAGGAGCGCAAGCTGTCAAGCAGCCATTTGGTCATCACAAACGGAAAAAAAGCACAAGCCGTTGCGGGAGTCATGGGCGGAGCTGAATCTGAAGTCCGTGAAGACACTACCGCGATTTTACTGGAAGCCGCTTATTTCGATGGACAGACCGTCCGCAAAGCGTCGAGAGACCTCGGGCTGAGAAGCGAAGCGAGCGCCAGATATGAAAAAGGCATTGACCCGGCACGCGTTCTGCTGGCGGCTGAACGGGCCTGCAGCCTCATTCAGGCATATGCCGGCGGAGAAGTGCTCTCAGGCACGGTTGAAGAAAACCATCTGAAAATCGAAGCGAACAACATTCATGTATCTGTTGAAAAAGTGAACGCCGTGCTCGGCATGACAATCGCTAAAGAAGAAATCATCAGCATTTACAAGCGCCTCGGGTTTGCAGTCGGTGAAGCTGAAGACGTTCTCGTCGTAACGGTCCCGTCGCGCCGCGGAGATATTAGAATAGAAGAAGACCTGATTGAAGAAGCGGCGAGATTGTACGGGTATGACAATATTCCGTCCACGCTTCCGGAAACGGCCGGCACGACAGGCGGCTTGACACCGTACCAGGCAAAACGCCGGAAAGTGAGACGTTTCCTTGAAGGAGCGGGTCTTTCACAAGCGACCACTTATTCATTAACGAATGATAAAAAAGCGGCCGCTTTTGCGATCGAAAAATCATTCAACACGATGCTTGCTCTGCCGATGAGCGAAGAAAGAAGCATTCTCAGACACAGCCTCGTGCCGAATCTTCTTGAAGCCGTTTCATACAATCTGGCCAGACAGACTGATTCCGTTGCTTTATATGAAACGGGTTCTGTATTTCTGACGAAAGAAGAAAACACAAAACCGGTTGAAAAAGAACGGGTTGCCGGAGCTGTAACCGGATTGTGGCGCAAAAATTTATGGCAGGGTGAGAAAAAGCCGGTTGATTTCTTCGTCGCCAAAGGAATCGTTGAAGGCCTGCTGCATCAATTGAATGTGTCAGACCGGGTTGAATTTGTCCAGTCTGAACGGAAAAACATGCATCCCGGCCGGACGGCAAACATTCTATTGAACGGTTCGCTTGCCGGATTTATCGGCCAGGTGCATCCGGCAATGGAAAAAGAGCTGGATATCAAAGAAACGTATGTGTTCGAGCTTGATCTGCACGCGCTTCTGACTGAGGAAACAGAACCTGTCGTGTATACGCCGATTCCGAAGTACCCGTCCGTCACGCGCGACATTGCGCTTGTGGCAGATAAAACCGTTACAAGCGGACAGCTCGAAGCCGTGATCAAAGAAGCCGGCGGCGCGCTGCTGAAAGAAGTCACCGTATTTGATGTGTACGAAGGTGAGCATATGGAAGAGGGCAAAAAATCCGTCGCCTTCTCGCTCCAATATGTTAACCCTGAACAAACATTGACAGAAGAAGAAGTGACAAAAGTACATGAAAACGTGCTGAAAGCGCTGGAAGAAACGTATCAGGCGGTATTAAGAGGATAAAGAAAAAGCTTGCAGATCATTCTGCAAGCTTTTTTTATTATGACCGTTTCCGTTCTACAAGGCGTTTCGCTTTTTGCGTATTGGCAAAATGAAGTTTGGTGAACGTTCTGAGCGCACCTTCTCCCTTATTGATGATCAGCTTGGCGGCAGCTTCATCGACGTGCGGCCCCGCGCCCTTTGGAATCGTCATCCCAGCCTCACGGGAAAGCTTATCCATTTCAATTAAGAAAGAATATCGCGCAATGATAGAGGCTGCGGCGACAGAAAGATGTATGCTTTCCGCTTTCGTGCTGAAAAACGTTTTTTCTTTTACGATATCCCGTCCGGAAAGATGTTTAAAATAAATGCCGGGCTCTGCGAATTGGTCAATCAGAATCGCTTCCGGTTTAACGCCGTTCATTTTTCTCAGCAGATTGGAAATCGCCTGATTATGAAGGAGCGCCTTCATTTTTCCTTGGCTCATGCCTTTTTCCTGCATCTGATTGTATTTTTCGTTTTTTAACACAAGCAGGCTGTAAGGAATGGTTTTAATTAACAGTTTGGCGATTTCAATAATCTGCGGATCTTTTAAATCCTTCGAATCCTTCACACCGAGTTCTCTCATTAAAGAGAGCTTTGTTTTGTCGGCGTAGGCGCAGGCAACCGTTATCGGCCCGAAGTAATCGCCTGTTCCGACTTCATCAGAGCCGATCACTGACATGGAGGCAATGCCCGCCGGGGGAGCGTAAAGCGGGTCGGCCGCTTTTTTGACGGTTTTCTTTGCTTTCGGCGTCTCAGCCGTTCCCCAGCGGGCCGCTTCTGTGCCGGCGTTTTTTCCTTGAAAGAGAACCTTGCCCGAGCGGTAGGCTGTAATGGTACAGCCCGGAGGCTTAGCCTGGAAGACGGCGCCCTGCGGAACGGCGGGAGTAAGGGAGCCGGCATAGGATTGTTTCATTTGTTCCATAGCGGAAGCGGATACTTTTATAACAGAATGGGACACGATATAATCTCCTTTTTTGGCACTTTTCACTGTATATACCAGTGTATCATAACAGCCCGAGGCTCGTCTTTCCATTCAAACGATAATCGTGGTATGATAGGAACTAGGATTCTCGCGGAATGGAGGAGAAACGTTGTCTGACGGCAAAAAAACCAAAACGACAGTAAACATTTACGGCCAGCACTTCACCATTATCGGGGAAGAAAGCAAAGCGCACATGCGTCATGTGGCCGGAGTGGTTGATGATAAAATGAGAGAAATCAACGAGAAAAATCCATATCTTGATATAAATAAGCTCGCTGTATTGACTGCGGTCAATGTTGTGCATGATTATATGAAACTGCAAGAAAAATATGAAATACTGGAGCGGCAGCTTAAAGAAAAGGAATGAACACCATATGATAGATATCATCATCTTAGTTCTGCTCTTAATGGGCACATTGCTTGGATTAAAAAGAGGATTTATCCTCCAATTTATATATTTAACGAGTTTCATCCTCTCGATTGCGTTTGCGGCGCTTTTTTACAAAAGCCTGGCCCCGCATCTGAGCTTTATACCCGCGCCTGATTTTTCCGGCGGGCAGGCGGCTCTGTCTTTTATTAAAGGAAACGTAGAGACGGCTTATTACAACGCGATCGCGTTTGTCATTTTGTTTATCATCGCAAAGATTCTGCTCCGGATTATCGGAGCGGCGCTTAATATCATCGCCGGCATTCCGGTCATTAAACAGATCAACAAACTGCTGGGCGGGGTGCTTGGGTTTCTGGAAGTCTATTTATTTGCGTTTATCCTGCTATACGTCGCATCCGTACTGCCGGTAAGCGCGCTTCAGGATATGCTCGCACAATCGACGCTTGCAAATATCATCACACATCATACGCCGTATCTGTCAGGGCTCCTGCAAGAACTGTGGGCCCAGTACGGGGCATAAAAAACTTCTCTTGACCGGAGAAGTTTTTTTCAAGCTCTGCGTCAGTTGTGCCGGAGGAGAAAAATTTGTATGATGAAAAGCAGGAAACGACTGGGGGTTAACAGTATGCATAAAAAAGATATCATCAGGCTGCTTGAAACGATTGCGGTCTATATGGAACTGAAAGGGGACAACCCGTTTAAAATATCAGCCTTCCGAAAAGCGGCAGCGGCGCTTGAGCAGGATGACCGCAGCCTGTCGGAAATCGACGACATGATGTCTTTATCCGGAATCGGAAAAGGCACCTACGGCGTCATTCGTGAATATATGCAGGAAGGTGTGTCCGGCACGCTTCTCCAATTGCAGAAAGAAGTTCCGGAAGGCTTGGTTCCTCTTTTGAAGCTTCCGGGCCTCGGCGGCAAAAAAATCGCCAAGCTGTATCAGGAGCTTGGCGTTCATGACGCGGAATCGCTGAAAGAAGCATGCGAGCAGCAAAAAGTACAGGGGCTCGCCGGTTTCGGCAAAAAAACGGAGGAGAAAATCCTTCAGGCTCTCGGAGAAGCCGGAAAACAGCCGGAACGTTTTCCGATCGGCTATGCGCTCAGCATTGCTTCAGTAATTGAAGAACATTTGGCCCGGCTGACGGATATTCAGAAATATTCCCGGGCCGGCAGTCTCAGAAGAGCGCGGGAAACCGTAAAAGATCTGGATTACATTATCGCTACAGATCATCCGGAGGCTGTCAGAGAACAGCTTCTTTCCCTCCCGAACGTAAAAGACGTGATAGCGAGCGGGGACACAAAAGTATCAGTCATCCTGACCTTTGAATATGAGACGAGTGTGGATTTCCGGCTTGTGACAGAGGAACAGTTTGCCACCACACTGCATCATTTTACCGGTTCTAAAGATCACAACATTAAAATGCGCCAGCTGGCGAAAGAGCGCGGTGAACGGATCAGTGAATACGGAGTAGAAACTATAGAAACGGGAGACGTCAAAACATTCCCGAGCGAAGAAGCGTTTTACGCCCACTTCGGTCTGCCGTTTATTCCTCCTGAGCTCAGAGAAAGCGGGCAGGAGGTCGACACGTACCGGGAAGAAACGGACCTTGTGGAGCATAAAGCGATAAAAGGCGATCTCCACATGCACTCAGCCTGGAGTGACGGCGCTTTTTCCATCAGGGAAATGGCAGAAGCATGTATGGCAAAAGGCTATCAGTACATGGCGATCACCGACCATTCTCAATATTTAAAGGTAGCCAACGGGTTAACGGCCGAACGGCTCAAAAAACAGGCGGAAGAAATTGACGCGTTAAACGCTGAATTTGAAAATTTTCATATTTTTAAAGGCGTAGAGATGGACATCCTTCCCGATGGTTCGCTTGATTATGATGACAGTGTTCTGTCTGAAATGGATCTTGTCATCGCATCTATTCATTCAAGCTTCAGCCAGCCGGAACATGTCATTATGAAACGGCTTGAACAGGCGCTGACGAATAAGCACGTGGACATTATCGCCCACCCGACGGGCCGCCTGATCGGCAGACGGGCCGGCTATGAAGTCGACATCGACATGCTGATTGAACTCGCCGCCAAAACAAATACGGCGCTTGAGCTAAATGCAAACCCCGCGCGCCTCGATTTACGGACTGAGCATCTGATCAAAGCGAATGAAAAAGGTGTGACTTTGGTCATTAATACCGATGCCCATAATATCGAGATGCTCGATGATATGAAAACGGGCGTGACCGCTGCGCGCAAAGGGTGGACGGAGACAAAACATGTGTTAAACGCCCGGCCGCTACACGAGGTCAAAGCATTTCTGACGCGCAATGATTAAGTAAGGAGGATCACAAAACCGTGCAGCAAAAAGTGTTATCATCACTTGAATTTCATAAAGTAAAAGAACAGATTACCGCACATGCCGCCTCATCGCTCGGCCGGGAGAAGCTTCTGCAGCTGAAACCTTTGACGGATCTCTCAGACATCCAAAAACAGCTGGATGAAGTCGAAGAAGCATCCGCGGTCATGCGCTTGAGAGGCCATGCTCCGTTCGGCGGCCTGACCGACATAAGAGCCGCTTTACGGCGGGCGGAAATCGGCAGTGTGCTGACGCCGGCGGAATTCACCGAATTGTCCGGGCTGCTGTATGCCGTTAAACAAATGAAGCATTTTATCAGCCAAATGACAGAAGACGGCGTCGGCATTCCGCTGATACAGGCCCATGCAGAAGAGCTGATTACATTAGGCGATTTGGAAAGGGAGATTAACTCCTGCATTGATGACCATGGTGAAGTGCTTGATCATGCGTCTCCCGCTTTAAGGGGAATCCGCACGCAGCTCAGGACGCTTGAATCAAGAGTCAGAGACCGGCTTGAATCGATGCTGCGTTCATCTTCCGCTTCTAAAATGCTGTCTGACACCATCGTTACGATTCGGAATGACCGCTTTGTCATCCCGGTCAAACAGGAATACAGATCAAGCTACGGCGGAATTGTCCACGATACATCTTCATCCGGTGCGACACTGTTTATTGAACCGCAGGCGATCGTAGATATGAACAACTCGCTTCAGCAGGCGAAAGTAAAAGAAAAACAGGAAATCGAACGGATTCTCCGGATGCTGACGGAGCATACGGCTGAACACACACAAGAAATCGCTCAAAATGTGGAAGTGCTGCAGACACTGGATTTCATTTTCGCCAAAGCGAGATACGCAAAAGCGATGAAGGCGACAAAACCACTCATGAACGGAGACGGCTTTATCCGGCTGAAAAAAGCGCGCCATCCGCTGCTGCCCCAAGATCAAGTCGTGGCCAACGATATTGAACTGGGCGGAGATTATTCAACGATCGTTATCACGGGGCCGAATACGGGCGGTAAAACCGTTACGTTAAAAACACTCGGGCTGCTGACGATTATGGCGCAGGCAGGATTACACATACCGGCTGATGAGGGATCGGAAGCAGCAGTATTTGACAATGTGTTTGCCGATATCGGCGATGAACAGTCGATCGAACAAAGTCTGAGTACGTTCTCATCCCACATGGTCAATATCGTTAATATTTTAAAAGACGTGTCTGAAAACAGTCTTGTGCTGTTTGATGAACTCGGTGCCGGAACAGATCCGCAGGAAGGGGCGGCGCTTGCCATGAGCATCCTTGACGAAGTTCACCGGACAAACGCCAGAGTGCTTGCGACAACCCATTATCCGGAACTGAAAGCATACGGATATAACAGACAAGGCGTCATGAATGCCAGCGTTGAATTTGACATTGAAACGCTTTCGCCTACCTATAAGCTTCTGATCGGAGTGCCGGGCCGAAGCAACGCATTTGAAATCTCAAGACGCCTTGGGCTTCCGGAGCATATCATCGGCCAGGCGAAGTCAGAAATGACCGCCGAACATAACGAAGTCGATCTGATGATCGCATCGCTTGAAAAAAGCAAAAAAAGAGCGGATGAAGAGCTTTCTGAAACCGAATCAATCAGAAAAGAAGCAGAAAAACTGCACAAAGAGCTTCAGCAGCAGATCATTGAGCTGAACGCCCAAAAAGATAAAATGATGGAAGAAGCCGAGCAGAAAGCTGCGGAAAAACTGGAAGCCGCCGCAAATGAAGCCGAACAGATTATCCGCGAACTCCGGTCCATCAAGCAAGAACACAGATCCTTTAAGGAACACGAGCTGATTGACGCCAAAAAACGTCTCGGAGACGCGATGCCGGCTTTTGAAAAATCAAAGCAGCCGGAAAGAAAAACAGAGAAAAAACGCGAGCTGAAGCCGGGCGACGAAGTAAAGGTGCTCACATTCGGACAAAAAGGGGCGCTGCTTGAAAAAACCGGCGAGAAAGAATGGAACGTCCAAATCGGCATCCTTAAAATGAAGGTGAAGGAAAAAGATCTTGAGTTTGTCAAATCGGCTCCTGAACCGAAAAAAGAAAAAGCAATCACCGCCGTAAAAGGGAAGGATTATCACGTATCCCTTGAACTTGACCTCAGGGGAGAGCGTTACGAAAACGCCCTCAGCCGCGTCGAAAAATATTTAGATGACGCGGTGCTTGCCGGCTATCCGAGAGTGTCCATCATTCACGGAAAAGGCACGGGCGCCCTCCGAAAAGGGGTGCAGGATCTTCTGAAAAACCACCGCAGCGTGAAAAGCTCGCGGTTCGGGGAAGCGGGAGAAGGAGGATCAGGCGTAACGATTGTCGAACTAAAATAAAAAGGGAGTAAACGTCATGAATGCTTTTTGGGAAAATGAGCTTGTTGAAATCGCGGCTTATTACAGTGTAGCCGTCTTGTGTCTCGTCATTTTTCTGACCGTGTTTGAATTGGTGACATCCTATAAAAACTGGGTGGAAATCCAAAAAGGCAATCTTGCGGTGGCAATGGCGACCGGAGGGAAAATTCTCGGTATCGCAAATGTCTTTCAGCACAGCATCGCCCAGCATAATTCGCTTTTGCAAATGATCGGCTGGGGCGTATACGGATTTATTATGCTTTTAATCAGCTATTTTATCTTTGAATTTCTGACGCCCCGGTTTAAAATTGATAAAGAAATTGAAAAAGATAACAGAGCTGTCGGCTTTATTTCATTTGTCATCTCAGTCGGCCTGTCATTTGTGGTGGCCGCCGGGATTTAAGGGGACGGGGAAAAATGGAGAAGCTTGCGAAAGTGCTGCTGTCGGCAGCGGGAATTTTTCTGTTCATCGGACTTATTTATCTGGTCATGACATCTTAATACTGAAAAAAGGCTGCCGAACTAAAATCGGCGGCCTTTTTTATTGAGAATACCAGTTTATGCAGGCCGTATCGGAGCAAATGACGGCTTCCCAACTCATGGCGCGGATGACAGACGGCATGTCTTGGTCTTCCGTGAGAAAGAGTGTCGTAAAAGAATCATATATGCTCATAAAAGCGGCGCGCCGTTTTTCGTCGGCAATGATCATGTCAGCCCGCAGCAGTCCGCATACATCCGAAGCCGCCGTTTGATTGAGTGAAAATATGCCTTTCTCTTCGACCGGCTCATAATAAGTGCAGCGCTTTATGCCTTTTGAACGGAACACATCCAAAAGTCCCGGAATTAAAAATGGTGAAGTGACATCATCGCTCGGCAAGTACAGATCGGGATGAAGCCGATTAAACAGCCTGGCGGATTCAGGAAGTGCATATTCCTCCCGCAGTGCCGTGACAGCGGTCATAAGCGCAAGCGCCGTCTCTTTTTCAGAGCGCAATCCGCAAACGGTCATGACGGTTTTCCAGGAAACGGGTCTGCCCATCGCGATGATCTCCTCATCACTCGGATACATATGTTCATAAGGCCGTTTGCGCTTTTGCTCTTCCCACCCATCCGGCATCCGGACAAAGGGATGAAGCAAAAAGGCGGCCGACGTAAACGGCTTCGGCAGCTGGCGCAGGATAGGAACTCCCTCTTCAAAATGCAGCGTTTCCAGCAAACTCAACACCTCCTGAGACTCGAAATTTCACATGAAACGCTTTCCAATTCCAATCACCCTTCTGCTATAATAATAGCGTATAGGAAAACAGAAGGGAGAGGTATTATGCAGTCTGAAAAGCCATGGCTTTCTCAATATCCCGAAGAGATTCCGCATGAGCTTGAATTTACCGATCAAACCCTGCCATCCAATCTGACAAACTCCGCAGCTCAATTCCCGAACCATACCGCCATTTATTTTCTCGGAAAAAAACTCACATTCCAAGACGTTCTCACAGATTCGTTAAAGCTGGCCGCTTTTTTACGCAAAACAGGCCTGAAAAAAGGTGACAGAGCCGCCATTATGCTGCCCAACTGTCCGCAGTCGGTCATCGCTTTTTACGGCGTATTGTTTGCCGGCGGCATTGTCGTTCAAACCAATCCTCTCTACACGGAACACGAACTTGAGTATCAGCTGAAAGACAGTGCGCCGCGCGTGATCATCACCCTCGATGTGCTGTTTCCGAAGGTGATAAAAATGAAAACGTTATCAATCGTCGAACGCATTATTACAACGAGTATAAAAGATTTTTTGCCGTTCCCGAAAAATATGCTGTATACGCTCACCCAAAAACAACAGGTGCATATTGATTATGACGGCTGCGAACAAATTCACAAATTAGCGGATATTTTAAAAAACGAAAGAGCGGAGGAAGCGGAGCCATTTGATATTGACCCTGCGCATGACATCGCCGTGCTTCAATACACGGGCGGAACAACCGGCTATCCGAAAGGCGTCATGCTCACACATCGGAACATTCAGGCCAATACAGAAATGTGCGCCGCCTGGATGTACAAAATGAAAAAGGGAGCCGAAAAGGTGCTCGGCATCGTGCCTTTTTTTCATGTGTACGGATTGACCGCCGTGCTCAATTTTTCCATTATGCAGGGATGTGAAATGATCCTTCTTCCTAAATTTAATCCTTTGGATACCCTGAAAACAATCGACAGGCTGAAGCCGACGGTTTTTCCCGGGGCACCGACGATTTACATCGGGCTGTTGCATCACCCGGAGCTGAATAAGTATGATTTGTCCTCCATTGAAAGCTGTCCGAGCGGTTCAGCGGCGCTGCCGGTTGAGGTCAAACAGAAATTTGAAAAAGTGACCGGAGGAAAGCTTGTGGAAGGCTACGGATTATCCGAAGCATCACCGGTTACCCATTCAAACTTCATTTGGGGAAAAAATAAACCCGGCAGCATCGGCTGTCCCTGGCCCAATACCGACGCCGGAATCTATTCAGAAGAAAAAGGCGGGCTTGCGGGGCCGTATGAACACGGCGAGCTGATCGTAAAAGGTCCTCAGGTCATGAAAGGATACTGGAATAAGCAGGAGGAGACGGCGCGTGTCATCAGAGACGGCTGGCTGTTTACCGGAGATATGGGATATATGGATGAGGAAGGATTTTTCTACATCGCCGACAGGAAAAAAGACATCATCATTGCCGGCGGATACAACATTTACCCCCGGGAGGTGGAAGAGGCGCTGTATGAGCATGAAGCCGTTCAGGAAATCGTCGTAGCGGGCGTTCCTGATTCCTACAGGGGGGAAACGGTGAAAGCATTTATCGTTTTGAAAAAAGGCGCCGAGGCAGATGCCGATGAGCTTGATGCGTTTGCAAGAGAGCGGCTTGCGCCGTACAAAGTCCCGAAGCTTTACGAATTCAGAAAAGAGCTTCCGAAAACGGCCGTCGGAAAAATATTAAGAAGGCGTTTAGTCGAAGAGGAAGATGTTTCCCGTGAAAACAAGGTGCCTTAAAAGAAAAACTTGACAAAATCCGCATTCCTTTTTATCATGAAGTTATGAATGAATAGTCATTCATTTATCGAAGGAAGGAACGATGACATTGAACCAAAAACGGCCAAAGTATATGCAGATTATTGATGCAGCAGTAGAAGTCATAGCGGAAAACGGCTATCACCAATCACAGGTGTCCAAAATCGCCAAGCAGGCCGGCGTTGCGGACGGCACCATCTATTTATATTTCAAAAACAAAGAGGATATACTCATTTCTCTTTTTAAAGAAAAGATGGGCCAGTTCATTGAACGCATGGAAGAAGAAGTGAAAGAAAAAACGACGGCAAAAGAAAAACTCGCCCTCGTTATTAAGCAGCATTTCACACTGCTCGGCAATGACCGCCACCTCGCGATTGTGACCCAGCTTGAGCTCAGACAGTCGAATATCAAGCTGCGCCTGAAAATCAATGATATTTTAAAAGGTTATTTAAACATGCTGGACACCATTTTGACCGAAGGAATTAAGTCGGGGGAATGGAAAGACAATCTCGACGTCCGCCTCGCCCGGCAGATGATATTCGGGACGATAGATGAAACAGTGACAACATGGGTGATGAACGATCAGAAATATGATCTTCCGGATTTGTCAGACAAGGTATTGGAGCTGTTGGTGTCAGGGATTCATCAAAACTAAAGGGGGTTGACGGATGAACAGCCTTTCGATGGCGGTAGAACAATCTGTTGCGGTGATCATCATTAATCATCAGCCGGCCAACGCGCTGTCCGGTGCGGTTTTAGATGAGTTGTCCGGTCTGTTCGACCGGTGTGAAACGGATGACAGCGTCAGAAGTATCATTATTCGCGGTGAGGGAAAATTTTTCTCGGCGGGCGCCGATATAAAGGAATTTACGTCGCTTGAAAATCTTGAGCAATCTTCTGCCATGGCGGATAAAGGCCAGCAGCTGATGGAAAGAATTGAAGGGTTTCCGAAGCCCGTTATCGCAGCGATTCACGGCGCTGCGCTCGGAGGCGGTCTTGAGCTAGCCATGGCCTGCCATATCAGAATCGCTACATTGGATGCAAAGCTCGGCCTGCCCGAGCTGAATCTCGGCATTATTCCGGGCTTTGCCGGGACGCAGCGGCTTCCCCGGTACGTCGGTACGGCGAAAGCGCTTGAAATGATCGGCACTTCAGAACCTGTGACCGGAGAAGAAGCACTCAGCCTCGGCCTTGTCACGATAGGCGCCGAACATGAGGAAGAGCTGCTGAAAAAGGCGAAAACGCTCGCGGGCAAGTTTGCGGAAAAAAGCCCGCAGTCAATGGCTTATCTGCTTGAGCTCCTTTATTCAAACAAGATCTATTCTTATGACGGCGGCTTAAAGCTTGAAGCAAAGCGCTTTGGGGAAGCATTTGCATCAGATGACGCAAAAGAAGGCATTCAGGCATTTCTCGAAAAAAGAAAGCCTCAATTCGGTGGGCGAAGATAAAGGGGATAAGATTATGAATCTATTTGTACTGATGAAACGGACGTTTGACACAGAAGAGAAAATCGTCATTGAAGCAGGAAAGATTCAGGAGGACGGGGCCGAATTTATCATTAATCCGTATGATGAATACGCCATTGAAGAAGCCATTCAGCTGAAGGAAGAGCACGGCGGAACCGTTACCGCTGTAACCGTCGGCGGAGAAGATGCGGAGAAAGAACTGAGAACCGCCCTTGCGATGGGCTGTGACCAGGCGGTGTTAATCAATATTGAAGATGATCTGAGCGATCCTGACCAATACTCCATTTCAACTATCTTATATCATTATTTCAAGGATCGCGAATATGATCTGATTCTCGGAGGAAATGTCGCGATTGACGGCGGTTCCGGCCAAGTGGCTCCAAGGCTTGCCGAACTGCTGAACATTCCTTGCGTCACAACGATTACAAAACTGACAATCAGCGGCGATGAAGCTGTGGCAGAGAAAGACAACGAAGGGGATACCGAAATCATTAAAACCTCACTTCCTTTAGTCATCACGGCACAGCAAGGCTTAAACGAGCCGCGCTATCCGTCGCTTCCGGGCATTATGAAGGCGAAGAAAAAACCGCTGGAAGAACTTGAGCTCGATGATCTCGATATTGATGAAGATGATGCCGCACCGAAGCTCAAAACGATCGAACGTTTTCTGCCGCCGCAAAAAGAAGCGGGCAGACTGATCGAAGGAGAAGCCGCTGAGCAGGCGAAAGAGCTTGTGTCACTGCTGAGAAAAGAAGCCAAAGTCGTATAAACCGATATTAAAGAAACTGGGGGATGTCAGAATGGGAAAAAAAGTGATCGTACTCGGAGAAATTCGTGACGGCGCCTTACGGAACGTCACCTTTGAAGCCATAGCCGCAGGCAAAACCATTTCCGGCGGAGGAGATGTCATCGGCGTGCTGATGGGAAAAGGCGCGGCTGATGCAGCATCAGAACTCATTCAGTACGGCGCCGACAAAGTATTTACGGCCGATGCGCCGGGGCTTTCTCAGTATACGGCGGACGGATATGCCGCGGTTCTCGGGAATTTGATCGAAAATGAAAAGCCTGATGCGGTCATTTTCGGCCACACTTCTATGGGAAAAGATTTGTCGCCTAAGCTTGCGGCCCGGTTTGAAACGGGGCTGATTTCAGACAGCACGGATGTAAGCGTTACCGGAGGCAACATCGTTTTTACAAGACCGATTTATTCGGGAAAAGCCTTTGAACAGGTGATTTCAACCGATCCTTTCATTTTGGCGACAATTCGGCCGAATAATATTCAGGCATTAGAAAAAGACGCGAACCGGACGGGTGATATTGAAGAGCTTGCGGCGCCTCCGGCAGATTTGCGGACGGTCATTGAAGAAGTAGTCAAAAAAACGGCGGACGGCGTGGATTTATCAGAAGCGAAAATTATCGTAGCAGGCGGCCGCGGTGTAAAAAGCAAGGATGGATTTGAACCGTTAAAAGAACTTGCCGAGGTGCTCGGAGCAGCGGTGGGCGCTTCACGCGGCGCGTGTGACGCGGACTATTGCGATTATTCTCTTCAAATCGGCCAGACGGGAAAAGTCGTCACGCCGGATTTGTATATCGCCTGCGGCATTTCCGGAGCGATTCAGCACTTGGCGGGCATGTCAAACAGTAAGGTCATTGTTGCCATTAACAAAGACCCGGAAGCGGAAATATTTAAAATAGCGGACTACGGAATTGTCGGCGATTTGTTCGAAGTGGTTCCGCTTCTGACCCAGGAATTTAAAAATGCCAATATTCATTCATAATCAAAACCCTCTGGCTTAATTTGTCAGAGGGTTTTGATTTGTGTTAATTGGTTCGTACAAATTATAGATTAATAAAACAATAGATTGACATGTACGAACCAATGTAATAAGCTTTTGTAAAGCGCTTACAAACTTATCCATTCAGCATGCATTCCAGATACATAGATCGGCTGTAGTGCTTTCATTCTTATTAAGGGATAGGAATGATCAAGTTTGTCTCACAATACGGCAGTCATTCAAACTGATATCACACGGGGAACCATTAATAAAAACATATACGGACATTTCGCGGAACACCTGGGAAGAGGCATATATGAGGGCATCTGGGTCGGAAAAGATTCCGATATTCCGAATACCGGCGGGGTCAGGACGGATGTTGCCGCCGCCCTCAAACAGCTTCAGATTCCCGTCCTCAGATGGCCGGGCGGCTGTTTTGCTGATGAATACCATTGGGCAACTGGCGTAGGGAAACGCAAAACCATGCTGAATACCCATTGGGGCGGGACGATTGATTCCAATGAATTCGGCACGCACGAGTTTATGATGCTTTGTGAACTGCTCGGCTGCGAACCGTACATCGCCGGAAACGTCGGCAGCGGAACGGTTAAAGAAATGGCTGATTGGATTGAATACATGACGTTTGAAGCGGGCACGCCGATGTCCGACTGGAGGAAAGAAAACGGGCGGGAAAAACCGTGGAAGCTGAAATATTTCGGAATAGGAAATGAGAACTGGGGCTGCGGCGGAAACATGCATCCTGAGTATTATGCCGACCTTTACAGAAACTTTCAAACCTATGTCCGTAATTACAGCGGCAATGAAATCTATAAAATTGCCGGCGGCGCGAATGTCGACGATTACCGCTGGACTGAAACTTTAATGAAAAAAGCCGCTGATCTCATGGACGGGCTGAGCCTTCATTATTACACAATACCGGGCGACTTCTGGAAGGGGAAAGGATCAGCGACGGAGTTTACGGAAGATGAATGGTTCATCACGATGAAAAAAGCGGCGCATATGGATGAATTGATCACAAGGCACAGTGCCATCACGGATCAGTACGATCCCGAAAAAAGAGTCGGGCTGATCATTGATGAATGGGGCACGTGGCTTGATCCTGAGCCGGGCACGAATCCGGGTTTTCTGTATCAGCAGAATACGATCCGCGACGCCCTTGTCGCCGCCACGCATTTTCATATTTTTCATCAGCACGCAGACCGCGTACAGATGGCCAATATCGCGCAAACCGTCAACGTACTTCAGGCAATGATCCTGACAAAAGGGAAAGAAATGCTGTTGACGCCGACGTATCATGTGTTTGATATGTTTAAAGTGCATCAGGACGCTTCTTTTTTGGCGACAGAAACAAAAGCAGCCGGGTACGAATGGAATGACGGCCGGCTCCCGCAAGTCAGCATTTCAGCGTCCAAACAGCAAAACGGAGACATACATATCAGCATTTGCAATATCGATCATCTGCAAAAAGCTGATGTGAAGATTGAACTGCGGGGCATGAAAAAGACAGGGAAGCCTTCGGGAACGATTCTGCACGCGGAAAAAATGAATGCCCATAATACATTCAGCAGTCCGGAAAACGTCAAACCGAAGCCGTTTTCCGGGTTTTCTCAAAAGGGCGGAAAACTTGAGGCGGAGCTTCCTCCGATGGCGATTGTATTAATCACGCTGCCTGCGGGTCCATCTTAAGTTTTGAACGCCCCCCGCCCGGTTATAATACACTGTATAAATAAGATTATTTCCGGCGGGTTCGGGAGAAAATAATATAAGCATTAAATTAGCATGAACGAATGGGAGATGCTATACTAAAAATCATCATTTGACAATTGGAGGAATAACAAAATGGCTATCGTAAAAGCAACTGATCAATCGTTCTCAGCTGAAACAAGTGAAGGTGTCGTATTGGCTGATTTCTGGGCTCCTTGGTGCGGACCTTGTAAAATGATCGCGCCCGTTCTTGAAGAGCTTGATCAAGAAATGGGAGACAAACTGAAAATCGTCAAAATCGACGTGGATGAAAACCAAGAAACTGCCGGTAAATACGGCGTCATGAGCATCCCGACACTTCTCGTGTTAAAAGACGGAGAAGTCGTTGAAACATCTGTCGGTTTCAAACCGAAAGAAGCTCTTGAAGAGCTTGTAAACAAACATCTGTAAGCCGAAAGCTTCCGTTACGGCAGGGCGATTCCTTTGAAAGGGAATCGCCTTTTTTGATCTTCCAAAAGCTGAGAATGGAGAAAAACAAATGTTCGTGATACACTGAATGGACACGAGAAATGAATGTAAGGAAGGGTAACGTATGAATAAACAACTGAAAGAAAAACTGGCCCTCCTTCCCGATCAGCCGGGCTGTTATTTAATGAAAGACCGTCAAAAAACAGTCATCTACGTGGGGAAAGCGAAAGTCTTGAAAAACAGGGTGCGATCTTATTTCACCGGTTCTCACGACGCAAAAACCCAACGGCTTGTGACGGAGATTGAGGACTTTGAATATATCGTGACTTCCTCCAATCTTGAAGCGCTTATTTTGGAAATGAATCTGATTAAAAAATACGATCCGAAATACAATGTCATGCTGAAAGATGATAAAACCTATCCCTTTATTAAAATCACCCATGAACGCCATCCGCGGCTGATTGTCACCCGGAATGTCAAAAAAGACAAAGGACGCTATTTCGGCCCGTATCCGAATGTGCAGGCGGCGCGGGAAACGAAAAAACTGCTGGACCGCCTTTACCCGCTCAGGAAATGCTCAAAGCTTCCGGACCGCGTCTGTCTCTATTATCATCTCGGACAATGCCTCGCCCCATGTGTAAAGGATATATCTGAGGAAACAAACCGCGAGATTGTTGAAGACATCACCCGTTTTTTAAAGGGAGGGCATAACGAAATCAAAAAAGAGCTCGAAGCGAAAATGGCAGAAGCGGCGGAAAAGCTTGAATTTGAACGGGCTAAAGAATTCCGCGACCAGCTTGTTCACATCGAATCGACGATGGAGAAGCAAAAAATGACCATGAATGACCTTCTGGACCGCGATGTGTTTGCATATGCCTACGATAAAGGCTGGATGTGCGTCCAAGTCTTTTTCATTCGCCAAGGAAAACTGATCGAACGCGACGTCAGCATGTTTCCGATGTATCAGGAAGCGGATGAAGAATTTCTGACCTTCATCGGCCAGTTCTATTCCAAAAACAATCACTTTCTGCCTAAGGAAATCCTGGTGCCTGACAGCGTTGACAGGGACATGATCAGCGAGCTGTTGGAAACCGCCGTGCATCAGCCGAAAAAAGGCCCGAAAAAAGAGCTGCTTTTGCTTGCGCACAAAAATGCGAAAATCGCCCTGCGGGAAAAATTCTCGTTAATCGAGCGGGATGAGGAACGGTCAATCGGTGCAGCCGAACGGCTCGGCGAAGCGCTGAATATTTACACGCCGCACCGGATTGAAGCGTTTGACAACTCCAATATTCAAGGCACAAACCCCGTATCGGCCATGATTGTCTTTATTGACGGAAAACCGAATAAAAAGGAATACCGCAAATATAAAATTAAAACCGTAACAGGGCCGGATGATTACGGCTCAATGAGGGAAGTCGTCAGAAGAAGATACACGAGGGTGCTCCGCGAAAACCTTCCGCTGCCCGATTTAATCATCATTGACGGCGGAAAAGGGCAGATTAACGCGGCGCGCGATGTGCTCGAGAATGAGCTCGGCCTTGATGTCCCGGTAGCGGGATTGGCGAAAGATGATAAACACCGAACATCCAACCTTTTGATCGGCGACCCGCTTGAACCGGTGTTTCTGGAGCGGAACAGCCAAGAGTTTTACCTGCTTCAGCGTATTCAGGACGAAGTTCACCGTTTTGCGATCAGCTTTCACAGACAGATCCGGGGAAAAAGCGTCTTTCAATCCGTTCTGGATGATATCCCCGGAATCGGCGAAAAACGCAAAAAAATGCTCTTAAAACATTTCGGATCTGTCAAAAAGATGAAGGAAGCAAGCCTTGACGATATCAAAAAAGCGGGTGTGCCGGCCGCGGCGGCCCAGCTGCTGTTTGAAAAATTAAAAAAATAGTATTGTGCTTTTCTGAAAAATCTGCTAGAATGTGAACTAATTTCATAAGATCGTGTTATATGGTGAAGATAGAGGTGCGAACTTCAATAGTAAGCCTTTGGAGAATGATGGATTCTGCGAAAAAGGCTGAAAGGGGAGCGTCGCCGAAGTGTATCACATCCCATCGGTGTGATTCGCTGGCCTTGCATTAAATAAATGTAAGGCTGTCAAGAATTCATTTTCTTGGAGGGCTATCTCGTTGTTCATAATCAATCGTAATGATATGAAAAAGCAATGAGAGCTATTCCTCTCATTGCTTTTTTTATTGTGGACAAAACGCTCTTTTCTCCTCACCCGCACGAACCAAAATGTAAAGGGTGGTCTAGTATGGGTCTTATCGTACAAAAATTCGGAGGCACTTCCGTCGGCTCTGCCGAAAAAATTCAAAATGCCGCAAATCGCGCCATTGCTGAAAAGCAAAAAGGCCATGATGTCGTAGTCGTCGTTTCGGCAATGGGAAAATCAACCGACGCGCTCGTTAACCTCGCGGCTGAAATCACATCTGAACCAAGAAGACGCGAGATGGATATGCTTTTGTCTACGGGAGAGCAGGTCACGATTTCGCTTTTGGCCATGGCGCTTCAGGAAAAAGGATATGACGCCGTCTCTTATACGGGCTGGCAGGCGGGTGTCCGCACGGAAGCCGTTCACGGCAATGCGAGAATTACGGATATTGATATCACGGCGATTCGTTCGCAGCTTGCAGAAGGCAAAATCACAGTCGTTGCCGGTTTTCAGGGCGTAACGGAAGACGGCGGCATCACGACGCTCGGACGGGGCGGTTCCGATACGACGGCGGTCGCTCTTGCAGCAGCGCTGGAAGCGGATAAATGCGACATTTATACAGATGTTCCGGGCGTATTTACGACAGATCCGCGGTATGTCCGGTCAGCGAGAAAACTGGCGGGAATTTCTTATGATGAAATGCTGGAGCTTGCAAATCTAGGAGCGGGTGTTCTTCACCCGCGGGCGGTTGAGTTCGCGAAAAACTACCAAGTGCCTTTGGAAGTGCGGTCAAGCACGGAACATGAAGCGGGAACATTAATTGAGGAGGAATCATCAATGGAGCAGAATTTAATCGTCAGAGGAATTGCATTTGAAGACCAGATCACGAGGGTGTCCGTTACAGGCCTTGCAAGCGGATTGACAACACTTTCAACAATCTTCACCGCGCTGGCAAAACGAAACATCAACGTTGACATTATTATTCAGACTCAGTCGGACGATGGGGAAGCGGATATTTCTTTCTCAGTGAAAACGGAAGATGCCGCGCAAACGGTCGCCGTGCTTGAAGAATATAAAAACGCGCTTGACTATGAAAAAATTGAAACCGAAAGAAAACTGGCGAAAGTCTCTATTGTCGGGTCGGGCATGGTTTCAAATCCCGGCGTCGCCGCGGACATGTTTGCCGTACTGGCGAAAAAAAATGTACAAGTCAAAATGGTGAGCACATCTGAAATAAAAGTATCAGCGGTTGTCAGTGAAAATGATATGGTGAAAGCGGTCGAAGCGCTTCATGATGCGTTTGAGCTTTCTAAACAGCCGTCTGCCGTATAAACAGGCAGGCAAAAAGGCGGGACTTGGAGTCACCGCCTTTTTTCAATTATACAGGGTCCTTCATATCCCATTTTACGGTCAGGACGACTTTATCCGCTCTCTTTTTTACCTGTTCATAAGATTCTGCAATCTGATCGTTCATCAATTGAATCTGTTCGGCTATAAAACCGGCTTCAAGCTGGAAACAAGGCTCTTTCTGATGTTTGAGCCTGCTGGATACGAGCGGTCCTTCCAGTTCAAATTCCAGTTCTTGTTTTTTTGATCCTGCGTTTGTCAAAGTTCCCCAGCCGGCTTTTTCAAAAAAGGCGGGGATTTCTTCCCACGATTGAAGAGGAAATTTGCGGGCGAGGCGTTTTCCCGCCCAATACATCATCGATGAATGTTCCGGGCCGAGGATATCCGGAAGCACGATTTCCCGGATTAATTCGTAGCCGTATGCGCTGACGTCGAGTTCAGTTAAAGGTTCTAAAGCTGCTTCATAATTATTCTTCATATTATGTATTCCCCTCTCTCCTTCGTTTATTATAGCTTAAACAGGGGGGAGGATTACAGGATGATCCTATAAAACAAGCGAAAAAATGTGAGAAAGATATCGCAGGAAAATAAAATTTTCCCTCCAGATAATCAATTCCGAAAATTATAATTTATGTACACGTTTTCTTGACGCCCTTTTGAGGGAGGAGTAAAATGAAATTGTCAATAAATTTTAATAAAGTGCTTACAATTGAAACGAAGTGGGGGCAGAGATTTTAGTACATTTCGCACTTAAATCAAACAGGGGGTAAAGTAATGTCTGGGAACAGAGAGTTTTATTTTCGAAGATTGCATTCCTTGCTCGGTGTTATTCCGGTCGGCATCTTTTTGATCCAGCATTTAGTCGTCAACCAATTTGCCGCAAGGGGAGCGGATGCGTTTAACAAGGCGGCCGGCTTTATGGACAGTCTGCCGTTCAGGTATGCGTTAGAAATTTTTATTATTTTCTTACCTTTAATTTATCATGCGGTTTACGGTGTGTACATAGCATTTACTGCGAAAAACAACGCTGGCCACTACAGTTATTTCAGAAACTGGATGTTTGTGCTTCAGCGTGTCACTGGTATTCTCACCCTTATTTTCGTCAGCTGGCATGTGTGGCAGACGCGGATTGCCGCGCAGATGGGCGCTGAAGTCAACTTCGATATGATGGCGAATATTCTGAGCTCGCCGTTTATGCTCGGCTTTTACATTGTAGGCGTTTTATCGGTCATTTTTCACTTTTCAAACGGCTTATGGTCTTTTGCGGTCACATGGGGGATCACGGTCACGCCGCGTTCTCAAAGAATTTCGACTTACGTGACGCTGATTATATTTTTAGCGCTTTCATACGTAGGTTTAAAAGCGATTTTTGCGTTTGTGTAAGAGAACTAGATTACTAGAGGGAGAGGGGCTATCATGAGTCAATCAAGCATTATCGTAGTCGGCGGGGGTCTTGCCGGCCTCATGGCGACAATTAAAGCAGCGGAATCAGGCACGGCCGTTAAATTGTTTTCCATCGTTCCGGTCAAACGCTCTCATTCGGTCTGCGCGCAGGGCGGGATAAACGGAGCTGTCAACACAAAAGGGGAAGGAGACTCTCCGTTTGAGCATTTTGATGACACGGTATACGGAGGCGACTTTTTGGCAAACCAGCCTCCTGTAAAAGCGATGTGTGAAGCGGCGCCGTCCATTATCCACTTATTGGACCGCATGGGGGTTATGTTTAACAGAACGCCGGAAGGGCTTTTGGACTTCCGCCGTTTCGGGGGTACACAGCATCACAGAACCGCATACGCGGGAGCGACGACGGGTCAGCAGCTTCTTTACGCACTGGACGAGCAGGTGCGCAGATATGAAGTGGCGGGTCTCGTCACAAAATACGAAGGCTGGGAATTCCTCGGCGCCGTTCTTGACGATGAGCGCACGTGCCGCGGTATCGTAGCCCAAAATCTGACCAATATGCAAATCGAGTCATTCCGTTCTGACGCCGTTATTATGGCGACGGGAGGACCCGGAATCGTATTCGGAAAATCAACAAACAGCATGATCAACACGGGATCTGCCGCATCAATCGTTTATCAGCAGGGCGCTTATTATGCAAACGGCGAATTTATCCAAATTCACCCGACAGCAATCCCGGGGGACGATAAACTGCGTCTGATGAGTGAATCGGCGCGCGGCGAGGGCGGAAGAGTCTGGACGTACAAAGACGGAAAACCTTGGTACTTCCTTGAGGAAAAATATCCGGCATACGGAAACCTCGTGCCGCGGGATATTGCGACACGTGAAATCTTTGACGTGTGCGTGAATCAGAAACTCGGCATCAACGGAGAAAACATGGTGTATCTCGATCTGTCGCACAAAGATCCGAAAGAGCTTGACGTTAAGCTTGGCGGCATTATCGAAATCTATGAAAAATTCATGGGCGATGACCCGCGCAAGCTTCCGATGAAAATTTTCCCTGCCGTTCACTATTCAATGGGCGGACTGTGGGTTGATTATGATCAGATGACAAGCATCCGCGGACTGTTCGCAGCGGGTGAATGTGATTATTCAATGCACGGAGGAAACCGTTTAGGGGCGAACTCTCTGCTTTCCGCCATCTACGGAGGAATGGTGGCCGGACCGAATGCGGTGAAATATGTTTCCGGACTTGAAACTTCAGCGGAAGACCTGTCTTCTTCATTATTTGATTCCTATGTGAAAAAAGAAGAAGAAAAATGGGCCGATATTATGAAGATGGACGGCGACGAAAATGCCTACGTGCTTCACCGTGAGCTCGGAGAGTGGATGACGGCCAACGTCACGGTGGTCCGCCACAACGACAAGCTTTTGAAAACGGATGACAAGATCCAAGAGCTGATGGAACGCTTTAAGAAAATCAATATCAACGATACGACAAAATGGAGCAACCAAGGGGCGATGTTCACCCGCCAGTTCTCCAATATGCTTCAGCTTGCCAGAGTCATCACGCTCGGCGCATATAACCGAAATGAAAGCCGGGGAGCGCACTATAAACCGGATTTCCCTGAAAGAAATGACGATGAGTGGCTCAAAACGACGATGGCTAAACATGCCGGTCCGTTTGAAGCTCCGGAATTTGAATATCAGGATGTCGATGTATCACTGATTGCGCCCCGTAAACGCGACTACTCGAAGAAGAAGGTGGCGAAATAATCATGAGTGAGAAAAAGATACGGTTTATCATTACACGTCAGGATACGCCCGAAAGCGCGCCATACGATGAAGAATTCGAAATCAATTACCGCCCGAATCTGAACGTGATTTCTGCCCTGATGGAAATCCGCAGAAATCCCGTGAATGCAAAAGGAGAGAAAACCACTCCGGTCGCATGGGACATGAACTGTCTTGAAGAAGTATGCGGCGCCTGCTCCATGGTCATCAACGGGAGACCGCGCCAGTCATGTACGGCGCTGATTGATAAGCTGGAACAGCCGATCCGTCTGAAGCCGATGAAAACATTCCCGGTTGTCCGTGACCTTCAGGTTGACCGCAGCAGAATGTTTGATTCACTGAAAAAAGTGAAAGCATGGGTGCCGATTGACGGAACTTACGATTTGGGGCCGGGGCCGAGAATGCCGGAAAAACGCCGCCAGTGGGCATATGAATTGTCTAAATGCATGACATGCGGCGTCTGCCTCGAAGCCTGCCCGAACGTCAACAGCAAGTCGAAATTCATGGGGCCTGCCCCGATGTCGCAAGTGCGTCTGTTTAACGCCCATCCGACGGGCGCGATGAACAAAGCAGAACGTTTAGAAGCGTTAATGACAGACGGCGGCCTTGGAGATTGCGGGAATTCACAAAACTGTGTGCAATCCTGCCCGAAAGGCATTCCGCTTACGACTTCAATCGCCGCTTTGAACAGAGATACCAATTTACAAGCATTCCGTAATTTCTTCGGAAGCGACAGAGTATAAGAAAGAGAAAAAGAGCCTCTTCCGCACGGGAGAGGTTTTTTTATAAGGAGCTGAAGATGATGAAACAACCGCAATATATTGATATCCCGTTTGAAGAATGGAGACAGTCGTTTTCTTTCTTTACTGAAGTATCGGTTCGTTTTTCAGAAACGGATATGTTCGGCCATATGAATAATGTAACCCCTTTCATCTATTTTGAAGAAGCACGGATCGCTTATTTTAAACAGCGAGGCATAACGGCGCAAAACTCGGAAACGATGACGGTCGTCGCAAGCCAGCAGTGCGACTATATGCGTCAGGTGATGCCGTATGAAAATCTGCGGATTTATGTGAAAGCAAGCGCTGCCGGAAATGCGTCCGTCACCCTTCATTACCTTGGAGAAAATGAGTCGGGCCTCCCGTGCTTTACAGGTTCCGTCGTTATGGTTCAAGTGTCGAAGAAAAGCGGCAAAGCGGTCAGCTGGACGGAGCGGGAGAAAGGCATTCTGCTCGCCTGAACGGATAACTATTTCTCTAAGAGACATCACCTCCGAAGCGCCCTTTACATATGATATCTTGACTATATAAACCCATTCGTTTCAGATTCGCTCTCACCTTAGCAAGGAGGGTTACAATACTTGAAGGAGAAAGATTTTCAATCAAAGCCGCTGCTGACCAAAAGAGAAAGAGAAGTATTCGAATTGCTCGTTCAAGACAAGACAACAAAGGAAATTGCAAGCGAGCTATTTATCAGTGAAAAAACTGTACGGAATCACATTTCAAATGCCATGCAGAAGTTAGGTGTGAAAGGGCGTTCGCAAGCTGTTGTCGAGCTTCTTAGAATGGGTGAGCTAGAGCTCTGATTCTTGCCGGTTTTCCTTCTTTTCGAGAAGGAGCCGGTTATTTGCGTTGGCGCCCGGGCTGATGGGCATGCGGTGAAAATCCCGGTTTTTCCTTTTTCTCCGTCAGTCTTGCATTTTCTTAAAAAAAGAAGGAAAATAGACACGGAGCGCATAGCCCAGAAAGATCCTTGAGTGAGGGATGGACAAATGACATCAAAATCTGTAGAGCATGTTGCGGATATCGAAAAATCACTCCGCCATATCGCTGCGATCATTAAACAAAAAGGAAGAGAAATCCTTAACCAATATGCAATTACACCGCCGCAATTCGTGGGGCTTCAATGGCTTTATGAATTGGGGGATATGACAATAGGCGAATTATCAGCCAAAATGTATTTGGCTTGCAGCACGACGACGGATCTGATAGACCGCATGGAAAAAAATAAGCTTGTCGAGCGGGTCAAAGACCCGGCTGACAGACGGGTCGTCAGAATTCATCTTCTCGCTGAAGGAGAGCGCATTATCCAAGAAGTGATTTTGAAAAGACAGGCTTATTTGCGGGATATGTTTGCGACATTTTCCGAAGAAGAAACAGCCGCTTTCGAAAAATCATTATTGAAACTGCAGCATGAAATGAAAAGAAAATGAGGCGATTTTGTTGGAACAGCCGATAGGAGTCATTGATTCCGGGGTTGGCGGGTTAACCGTTGCTAAGGAAATCATGAGACAGCTACCGAAGGAAAATATCATCTATGTGGGAGATACAAAACGCTGCCCGTACGGCCCGCGTCCTGAAGAAGAAGTTCTTCAATACACGTGGGAAATGACCGATTACCTGCTGGAAAACCACCATATCAAAATGCTCGTGATCGCCTGCAATACGGCCACGGCCATTGCCTTGGAGGATATTCAGCGCAAAACGGATATTCCGGTTGTCGGCGTCATTCAGCCGGGTGCGAGAACGGCGATAAAGGTCACGAAAAACCAGCATATCGGCGTCATCGGCACGGTCAATACCATTAAAAGCAGAGCGTATGAGCAGGCGCTGCTCGGGTTAAACGCAGAACTTCAAGTTGAGAACACGGCTTGTCCGCTGCTCGTGCCGTTTGTAGAAAGCGGACGGTTTCTTCAGGAATCGGCGGAGGAAGCGGTTGAAGCATCGCTTGAGCCTTTAAAAGGTACATCAATTGACACCTTGATTTTAGGATGTACGCATTATCCGATTTTAAAAGATCCGATTCAGAACTATATGGGGGAGCATGTGAAAATCATTTCCTCCGGAGACGAGACGGCGAGAGAAGTGAGCACCATCTTGTCTTATAAAGGTTTGTTAAACCAATCGAAACATGCACCGGAGCATCAATTTCTTACAACGGGAGAGCGGAACGGCTTCGCAAAAATTGCCGAAGACTGGTTCGGCCACGAAATCGGCCATGTCGAGTGCATCTCCCTTCAAGAGCCGGTCAGAAAATAAATCAAAAAACCCGCTGTTTACGGCGGGTTTTTTTGCGCTTCCCGGTCTATTTCCCGGACAGGGCTCGTATACATCATAGTACAAACAGCCTTAGGAGGGAAAAGTATGCTGAAAAAAGGACCTGCAGTCATTGCTGCAACATGTCTTACTTCGGCTTTTGTGTTATCTGGATGCGGTTTGTTTCAATCCGATAAAACAGCCGGGGAAATTGACCCGCCTCAAGACATTTCATATGTAAAGGATGAAGCGGGAATTCAGGCAAAACCAAAGCAGTCAGAGAAAAACGGCACTTCTAAAGCCGACCAGCCGGCCAATACAGTCATGCGAGAGCTGTATCTGATTGATAAAAACGGCTATGTCGCAGCACAGACACTGCCTCTTCCGAACAGTGAGGGAACCGCAAAGCAGGCCCTTGAGTATTTGGTTCAGGGAGGGCCTGTGTCAGAAATCCTGCCGAACGGCTTCAGAGCGGTGCTCCCTGCGGATACGACGGTAAATGTCGATATTAAAAAAGACGGCACTGCCGTCGCTGATTTTTCGAAGGAATTTAAAAACTATAAAAAAGAAGACGAACAAAAAATCCTGCAATCGATTACATGGACGCTTACCCAATTCAGCTCAATAGATAAAGTCAAAATCAGAATCAACGGGCACGAGCTGAAAGAAATGCCTGTGGGCGGCACGCCGATTACGGGCGACTTAAGCAGAAAAGACGGGATTAATATTGAAACGGCCGGAGTGAATGATCTGACAGACACCCATCCGCTGACTGTATATTATCTGGCGGAAACAGAGACAAGCGAATACTACGTGCCTGTCACAAAGCGGATTGACAATTCGGAAACAAATGACATCACCGCTGCCGTTGAACAGCTCGCTGACGGACCGGGCAAAGCAAGCGGGCTTTTGACGGACTTTAATAACGATGTTAAGCTTCTCAGCAAGCCGAAAGTGAAAGACGGCCAGGTTACACTGGACTTTAACAGCTCTATTTACGGAAGCGCCGACGAAAAAACAAAAATGGTATCATCGGGCGTACTGGACAGCATCGTTCTCACGTTAACCGAACAGCCGTCGATCAAAAGTGTTTCTATAAAAGTAAATGGAAAATCAGAACTGGTGAATGAAAAAGGAGAATCCCTTTCAAAACCTGTTTCGAGGCCGTCACAAGTGAATACGGGTAGTTTTTAATTTGCGATTTTTGATATACTAGTAAAAAAGAGGTTAGCGTTCCGGCTGCCTCTTTCTTTATTCACAATCCGGAACAAAAGGTTTATGTACATATAATCGGAGGTAAAATATGAGACACGACGGAAGACAGCACGATGAGCTGCGCCCTATCACATTTGATTTGGATTTTATCACTCACCCGGAAGGCTCTGTTTTAATTACAGCAGGAAATACGAAGGTCATCTGTAATGCATCTGTGGAAGACCGGGTGCCGCCATTTTTACGCGGCGGAGGAAAAGGCTGGATCACAGCGGAATACAGCATGCTTCCCCGCGCGACGAATCAAAGAACGATAAGAGAATCTTCAAAAGGAAAGGTCTCCGGCAGAACGATGGAAATTCAGCGGCTGATCGGGCGCGCGCTCCGGGCCGTCGTTGATTTGGAGAAGCTCGGCGAACGCACGATCTGGATCGACTGTGACGTCATTCAAGCCGACGGCGGAACAAGAACGGCTTCCATTACGGGCGCCTTCTTGGCGATGGCCATTGCGATCGGCAAACTCGTAAAAAGCGGCGTTATCAAAACCTCTCCTGTGACAGATTATCTCGCGGCCATTTCTGTCGGGATGGATAAAGAAGAAGGCCTTCTTTTGGATCTGAATTATGAAGAGGATTCGGCGGCTGAAGTCGACATGAATATTATCATGACGGGAAGCGGACGTTTTGTAGAGCTTCAAGGGACGGGCGAAGAAGCCACATTCTCCCGCGAAGATTTAAACGGACTGTTAAGCCTTGCTGAAAAAGGAATCCAGACGCTTATTCAAAAGCAAAAAGAAGTGCTGGGAGAAACATTGCCAGAACTGAAATAAGAAAGAGAGGCCTGATCACCGTGAAAGAAGCCATTATTGCGACACACAATCAGGGAAAAGTGAAAGAATTCAAAGAAATACTCGAACCGAAAGGCTACAGCGTCTCTTCTTTGGCGGAAATCGGATTTACGGAAGAAATTGAAGAAACCGGACATACCTTTGAAGAAAACGCCATCTTAAAAGCGGAAGCCGTGGCAAAAGCCGTAAACAAAATGGTCATTGCAGATGACTCCGGTTTATCGGTGGACAACCTTGGAGGCAGACCGGGCGTTTATTCAGCCCGTTATGCCGGAGAAGCAAAAGATGATAAGGCGAATATGGACAAGGTGCTGTCAGAATTAAAAGGCATCGAAAAAGAGCAGCGCACGGCCCGTTTCCGCTGCGCCCTTGCCGTCAGCATGCCGGGGCAGGAAACAAAAACGGTCGAAGGTCATGTTGAAGGGTATATTGCGGAAGGACCCGAGGGGGATAACGGGTTCGGCTATGATCCCGTTTTTATTGTAAAAGATAAAGATAAAACCATGGCCCAGCTGACAAGCGCTGAGAAAAACAAAATCAGCCACAGGGCTGAGGCGCTCAAGAAACTGTCAAAGCTGCTTGATTCATAAGGGGGAGCGTATGCAATGAAAGTGCTGATAATAAGTGACAGTCACGGCCTTGAAAACGAGCTGGAGACGATTGCAAAGCGGCACGAAGACGAAGCGGATCTGATGATTCATTGCGGTGATTCAGAGCTTGACGCCGCACATCCGGCGCTCACGCCGTATCACACGGTAAAAGGCAATTGCGACTTTGGCGGCGGGTTTCAGGATGAACTCCTTCTGGACGCCGGTTCAAAGAAAATTCTGGCCGTTCACGGGCATCTTCACGGCATTAAACAGTCACTTTTAACTGTTTTTTACCGGGCGGAAGAGCTTGGGGCGGATATCGTCTGCTTCGGCCATTCACATATTGCCGGGAGTGAAGAGCTTCGGGGCAAGCTTTTGATTAATCCGGGCAGCATCCGTCTTCCGAGAGTCCGCAATGTGAAAAGCTATGCCATTCTTACTCTTACAGAAAGAGAAGGCGCCGTGACATTTTACGACGAAACGGGTCGGGAATTGAAGGACTTGGAGACTACAATCAGTTTTTAACAAGTGATGGGGGAGATTTCTTTCTTCCCCATCAAAAGTTTTTAAAAAAATATTGACTTATGATCTGAACCTGTATATAATAAATCTTGTCGCTGATACATAAAGCAAAAGCTGTCCCAGTAGCTCAGCTGGATAGAGCAACGGCCTTCTAAGCCGTCGGTCGGGAGTTCGAATCTCTCCTGGGACGTACAAAAAAAGAGCTGGTGACATCAGAGTGAAAACTGATGCCGCTGGCCTTTTTTATCGGATGACTATATTGTCAATTCGCTGATATCATGGTAAAATGATCAGCAGAACAATTTGATTTTCATGTCCCAGTAGCTCAGCCGGATAGAGCAACGGCCTTCTAAGCCGTCGGTCGGGAGTTCGAATCTCTCCTGGGACGTAATTAAATCGGGTGCAACCCCCGTCAAATCAACCTTCTATATCGTTTAGTGAAACGGTCAGTATAACGGTCACGTAAGAAATTACACCGTATATCGACTTACTAACGATATAGGAGGTTTTTTGTATGACTAAAAGAAAAGGTCTGTTTGATGTGGACGTTGATTTAAGAAGATTACTAGAGGATTTACCTAGTTCAAGCCCAAACACTCTTACACTAAAAAGTAACGTTATTCAAAATGCTAAACATACTACAGAACTGATTCTAATTACAAAAGCTTTAGAAATAATTACTAGGCAAATGAAGGTGAGTGGCAACAGAAGCCGTACTATCAGTGATTATGTACATCATGTAGAGCATTTCCAGAGTGTAACACATTTAAAATTTGTTGAGGATATCAACGCCAAAGAGATTTATAGATGGTTGGACAGCATGAATGTCAGTAATCAAACAAAATTAACTAGATTGAAATGTTTAAAGGCCTTTCTCTCTAGATGTTTTGATAATGGTTGGATTCAAATTAAATTTTGGAAGACCATCAATATAAAGGTTGATTCAAAAATTAAAGAAGGTGCAACAGAGCATGATATTAAGGTATTACTCTCTTTATTAGACCTGCATAACTTCATACAACTAAGGGATGCTGTTGCCGTACTGGTAATGTATAAGACAGGTATTCGTATAAATACATTGACTAAACTTGAAGAACGCCATATAGACTTCAATAACAATTTGTTAAATTTGGATGGTAGCATCATGAAGAACCATCAACAAATAAAATTGCCTTTTGATAATCTATTGAAAGAGTTGTTGACTGTTCTTATAAAACAGAATGCAGCGATTAGAAAGGAATATGGGAAGAATAACAGGTTGGTATTTATTACGAAATATGGTGACGTTATATCGACTTCGCCGACACATAATAATATCCAGAAGCGACTTAATAAGTATTCAAAAATGTATACTTTTACAAATAGTCAAATATAGGCTGCTTAGCTGTGTATTTCTTGTTCGTTAATATTAAAAAACTCTTTACGGATATTCGGTAAGTTGCAGGGATGTATACGAACATTCATTAATAAATCAATCAAAGGGGAGAGAAACAAAATGCAAATAAAGAAATTTGGCTATGTCCGTGTAAGCAGCAAAGACCAGAACGAAGGCAGACAAGTTGCATCTATGATAGAGCAGGGGATTGAAGAACGGGATATATTCATTGATAAGCAATCAGGTAAGGATTTTGAGCGGAACGATTACCAACTCATGAAAAGGTCATTGCGTGAAGGTGATGTTCTGTATATACACTCTCTTGACCGTTTCGGTAGGAACAAAGATGAAATCCTTAATGAATGGCAGCAAATCACCAAGAAGATTAAAGCAGATATAGTTGTGCTGGATATGCCTCTCCTTGATACAACGAAATACAAAGACAGCATGGGGAGCTTCATATCTGACCTTGTACTTCAAAAATTGTCATGGATGGCTCAGGAAGAAAGGGACCGCATCCGAAAAAGGCAGCGAGAAGGCATAGATGTAGCATTAAAGAAAGGTGTTCAATTTGGTAGACCAAAATTAGAGCCTACGCATGAATTTTACCAAGCGTATAAAAAGTGGAAAGCTGGGGAGATAACTGCTACCTTAGCAATTGAAGTAACAGGAATGAAAAGAACAACATTCTATAAGTTGGTCAAAGAAATTGAATCTATAAAGCAATAAGTATTTAGCTGGAAAACTAAGGGCATGAATTAAGAGCACTCTAAGTGATATATGGTTTTATGGAAATTTTCTAGCTCAAGCCTACAAGACAGCATTCATGTCAATAAATGTTATGTTATGTAGAAAAAATGTCACTTTTTATGTACAATATAATCATATTATCTAATGGGGTGTCAAAAAATGAGTGGTAGTGTGTCAGAATATACATCTTATATTTATATAAAGAATGAATTAGCTGCTTTAGGTTGGGTTACAAAAAATCCTAACAGGAATGCCGATGGACAAGTATATACGCAACAAGAATGTCTAGGTAACCCTGAAATAAAAAAACAGTTGGTTAATTTAAAGCCAGAGTATGTGGTGAAAATATCTGAGGATGAATTTTATGTTATTGAAGCAAAAGCTAAAATTGATGACATAGATAAAGCTTTTAATGAAGCAATTGATTATGCAAAAAAAATAAATACAAACGACATTATTTGTGCTCCAATTATTTCAGGAGTAGCTGGAAATGATGATGACGGATATCTTGTTAAAAGTGCTTTTTACGAAAATGGTGAATTCAAGGAAATAAATTATCATGGAAAAGAAATTACAAGTTTAGTAAGCCCAGGAATTGCAGAAGAATTAATAGAAAATGATGTTGCTGCTATTAAAGAACTAGAAATTAATGAAAAGCATCTTCTTAAAACTGCTGAAGAAATAAATGAAATTTTACATTTAGGTTCAATAAATAAAGATGAGAGAGCATCGGTTATGGCTACTCTTTTGTTGTCATTAATTGATGAAACTAAACCTAATTATAATGCATCTCCTACGATATTTGTTAAAGATGTTAATAGTAGAGCTGAGGAAGTTCTAATACAGCATAATAAACGTGACTTTTTTAAGCATATACAAATAAAATTACCAAGTAAGGCGGAAGGTCAGCAAAAATATAAAAAAGCCCTAGTCGCTACAATATTTAAGCTAATGAAAATAAATATCAAGGCAGCTATGTCTTCTGGAACAGATATTTTAGGCAAATTTTACGAAGTATTTTTAAAGTATGGAAATGGTGCTAAAGATATTGGTATTGTTTTAACACCTAGGCATATCACGCAATTTGCATGTGATGTTCTAAATATTACTCATCAGGATGTTGTTTATGACCCGACTTGTGGAACAGGGGGATTCTTAGTATCAGCATTTGACCATGTAAGAAGAAATTCAACAGATGCACAAATCAAAGAATTTCGTAAACATCGAATTTTTGGTGTAGAACAACAACCTAGAATAGCAGCACTTGCAATTGTAAATATGATTTTTCGTGGTGATGGAAGCAATAACATTATAGATAACAATTGCCTCTCTATTGGATTGAAAAAATTGGTTTTAAATAGTTCAAATACAGCTGAATATGTTGGTAAGGGAGAAAATGAAGGTAAGGAACCTATTACGAAAGTTTTGATGAATCCGCCTTTCGCATTAAAGGATAAAGATGAAAAGGAATATAAGTTTATTCAACATGCATTGGACCAAATGGATGATGGTGGTCTTCTTTTTGCAATAATTCCTGTTTCTGTATTAACGAAAAGTGGAAATTCAAAGAAGTGGCGAAAAGACCAACTGTTGCAAAATAATACCTTGTTATCAGTTATTTCATTGCCTGAAAAATTATTTTACCCTGTTGGTGTTCATACATGTGCAATCATAGTAAGAAAAGGTGTTAAACATGATAAGAAAAATAATGTTCTATGGTTAAGATGCAAACAGGATGGTTTTAAGGTTAAGAAAGGAAAAAGATTAACGGAACCATCTGAAGTTGATGATTTAAAAAAGGTACAAAAAATACTTAAATCAGCTATTTTAACTGGTGATTTTAATATAGATAATATTCCTGAATTTCAAAAGTCTTCTCCTATTTTAATGGAAGATAATTTATTGGAATTAGTTCCAGAGGCATATTTAGACCAAACGATACCAACTGCTACTGAAATAATTGATGGAGTTGAGGAATTAGTAAGAGAAACTGCTGCATTCTTAATTCGTGGGAAGAAGGATAAGGAATTTATAAATGAAGACTAGTACAAGTAAAACGATTAGTATTAATAAACTATTTACATTTACAACTGGAAATTTACCTGCACTTGAAAAATTAGATGATGGGCCCATCCCATTAGTTTATGGTACTAGTACTAATAATGGTGTTGAAAAATACGTTGCTGTTGAGAATGAGGATGACATTTTTCAGCCACCATTAATAACAGTTTCGTATTTAGGGAGTGCTTTCGTTCAAGTAGTTCCCTTTACAACTTCTGTTGTTGATAAAAGTAACATAATAATATTAGTACCAATAAAAGAAATGTCTGTAGAAGAAATGTATTTTTATAGTTATCAGATTAATAGGAAAGCAAAATTCGGCTTCCATTATGGAAGAAGGTTAAATATGGCACGATTAAAGAAAATGGAATTGTTACCATATGAAAATCAAATTAAGCAAATAAATTTTAAAAAGTTATTACCAGAAATTAAATTATATGAAATTCCCAAAATTCAAGACGAAAAAGCATCTGTTCCTATAACAAACCTATTTGAAATTATTAATGCAAAATCAAAAGGGTATGATATATACGATAATGGGGATGTAGCATTTGTCTCAAATGGAACATTTAATAGAGGAATAGTTGGGTACGTTACTCCATACGATGATGATAGGGTTTTTCATGAAAAGTCAATTTGTGTTTCAGCGTTCTGTGAAGCTACAATACAAGAACCTCCTTTTTTACCAAGGGGTAATGGTGGTAGTGGACTATTAGTACTTAAACCTAAAAAGGAAATGTCAGATGCAGCCTTACACTTTTATGCTGCTTATATAAATAAGTTTTCTAAGTGGAGATTTCATTATGGTAGGATGGTAACGATAGCAAGGTTTGAGAAGCTTATGTTACCGAATGTTGAATTTTAATTATTACATGAAATTAATTTGCTTATTTAACTTTCTACACCTGAATAAGAAAAATAAAATGTCTTTTGACCATGATATGTATTAGTATCAATGGTTTAAGGGCTTTTTATTGCTTGTGGGCACTTTGTTTCCAAATGGGTTAGGTGGATATCTCTAGGAGGAAGAAGCTATATTTTTTATAAAATAAACAATACTGGGCTAAACTAATATAGGATATATTTAAATTGAAAAACGAAGTATAAAGAACTATAATTATAAAGAGTCAAGCGGTCTAAGTTCGAAAGGCGACCGTTATACTAAAGAGCGGATAAATACAGTATGTCCCAGTAGCTCAGCCGGATAGAGCAACGGCCTTCTAAGCCGTCGGTCGGGAGTTCGAATCTCTCCTGGGACGTATAAAAAACCTCAAGCCCTGACAATGGGTTTGAGGTTTTTTTGTATTTTATTTTTAATTTTACGAAACAAAAGTTCCGTATTTGATGAAAATTGTAAAGTAATTTTAACATAAATGAAACTTAATGTAATATTTACCGTAATAAATATATCTATAAAGATACTTAAGGCGCCCTTGAGTGATAAATTATCTAATTTCTATCATACATTTTGTCAATGAATGATAGAAAGACAGCAGGAGGAATTAGCTTTTGAAGTACGCATTTGCATATAAAAATCACAATATAGAAACGATCTTTTGCGGAAAAGACGAGCTGTTTGAGGAACTGAAGCAATTTTTAATCACTCAATGCGGTTTAATCATTGTTGAGGTTTCAAGGGCTGATTACTATACGGAGCAGGAAATGAATCAATGGAATGACCGTTATACTCTGTGAATAAGAAAAGAAACCGGCCGTGGGAGGCCGGTTTTTGTATCATCTGAATCCGCTCGGAGCGCTGAAGCCCCCGGCATGGCCGCTGAAACCGCCCCCGAGCGCGCCGGGATGCGCCCCGACGCCGAGGCTTCCGCCGACGTCACTGAAGGATTGGCCGTAGTACCCGGTTGTATAAGGGTACGGAACGAATTGCTGCCCGCCGAATGACAGCGTGCTTTGCGGGGTCTGCTGTCCGTATCCGGACGACGGGAATCCCTGCTGAAAAGAAGGGCCGCCTTGATATGGTGCTGTATGCATCGGGGCCGGAGGATAGTAAGACTGAGGCGGTAAGACCGGTAAAGGCGGAAATCCGGGAGGCAGGCCCTGCATGCCTGATAACATCTTATTCATGACATCACTCATTTCTTACGAGATAAGAACAGTCTATGCGTATGTCTGTAGAAAGAGCCTGTTCAATCGATCGGAATATCTGACAAGCATGCCGGAAGGACAGAGAAAAATTGTGTAATAAAATGTGACATATTCGTATATGAACGGAAAAATTTCATGTAATCTTGAGAGATTAATAAAAAAATGATAAAAACTTTTAACATTTACAGATCCCTTTGTACCAGTAATGAAAGCGTATACAAAATAGATTGATTAATCTAAATTGTCTAATAATTATAAAAATGCTGTTGACACTGCCTGCAAACGGGCGTAATATGAGTTCAAACAAAAATAAATAAATGATTCACGCTAAAAAGAAAAATCATAAAACACTGAAAAAACAAACAAGTGAAGGTTCTTTTTTAATAAAAGAGCTGCCATAATAAAAAGCGCCGAAGAGGATAAGTAGCTTTGCTGAAGTTTTTCACAGAGAGCCGGTAACGCTGAGAGCCGGTAAAACAAAACAAAGTGAACTCCCCTCAGAGTGCCGGTCTGAAATGTAAAGAGTAGGACTCGGCCGAGTGAACGCAATGTTTACTCGTTATCAAAACGGATAATCATTATCCATGAGACGGTCTGCATATGACCGTAAACAAGGGTGGTACCGCGGAGAGCAAAGCCTTTTCGCCCCTTTTGGCTATCGCATGAAATGCTTGGCTGAATGTGGGTGGGAAGGCTTTTTTATTTGCGTCAGCCGGCGCTGCGTTTTATGAATTGGATTTTAGAAGGGAACATTGAAAAGGAGGAACTGAAAATGGGCACAAATGTACAGGCGGATTCTTTGTCTGCCGAATGTACAAAAACAATGAACGGGGCTCTGATGCTGATTGAATCATTAAAGAAAGAAAATGTCGAGATGATCTTCGGCTATCCGGGGGGAGCCGTCCTTCCGATTTACGATAAGCTGTATCAATCAGGATTGGTTCACATCCTGCCCCGCCACGAGCAAGGCGCGATTCATGCGGCAGAAGGGTATGCGAGAGTCTCCGGAAAGCCGGGGGTTGTGATTGCTACCTCCGGACCCGGAGCGACAAATTTAGTTACCGGTCTTGCGGATGCGATGATAGATTCATTGCCGCTCGTAGTGTTTACCGGTCAGGTGGCCACTTCGGTCATCGGCAGCGACGCTTTCCAGGAAGCCGACATTTTAGGAATTACGATGCCGATTACGAAACACAGCTACCAAGTCCGCCGTCCGGAAGATCTCCCCCGTGTGATTAAAGAGGCGTTCCATATCGCCACGACGGGAAGACCGGGCCCGGTATTAATTGATATACCGAAGGATGTCGCAGCATTTGAAGGAGAGTTCAGATATGATCACGAGATCAGCCTTCCGGGTTATCAGCCTGTAAAAGAGCCTAACTATCTGCAGATCCGAAAGCTCGTGGAAGCTGTCAGCAGTGCGAAAAAGCCGGTTATTTTAGCCGGAGCGGGTGTTTTGCACGGTAAAGCTTCAGAAGATTTAAAAAATTATGTCGAACAGCAGCAAATTCCGGTAGCGCACACGCTTCTCGGTTTGGGCGGTTTCCCGGCAGACCATCCTCTTTTTCTGGGAATGGCGGGGATGCACGGCACATACACAGCGAATATGGCGCTTTACCACTGTGACTTGTTGATCAGCATCGGAGCGCGGTTCGATGATCGCGTGACCGGAAATCTGAAGCATTTTGCAAAATCGGCCAAAGTAGCGCATATCGATATTGATCCTGCTGAAATCGGAAAAATTATTGAAACGCAGATTCCGGTGGTCGGCGACAGTAAAATCGTCCTTCAGGAATTATTGAAGCAAAACGGAAAACAGGGACAGACAGAGGAATGGAAACAGCAGCTTTCAGAATGGCAAGAAGAATATCCGCTTTGGTATACAGACAACAGAGAAGAGGGCTTGAAACCCCAAAAGCTGATTGAGTATATTCACCAATTCACAAACGGAGAGGCGATTGTGGCGACGGATGTCGGCCAGCACCAGATGTGGGCGGCTCAGTTTTATCCTTTCCGAAAGGCTGATAAGTGGGTGACCTCGGGGGGGCTCGGCACAATGGGCTTCGGCCTTCCGGCGGCTATCGGAGCGCAGCTGGCCGATCGTAACGCCACGGTCGTTGCCATCCTCGGAGACGGCGGTTTTCAGATGACCCTTCAGGAATTAGATGTCATCCGGCAGCTGAATCTTCCTGTCAAAGTGGTTATCTTGAACAACGAATGTCTGGGCATGGTCAGACAGTGGCAGGAAATCTTCTATGAAGAACGCTACTCTGAATCCAAATTCTCGGCGCAGCCTGACTTTGTCAAATTGTCAGAAGCCTACGGCATTAAAGGCGTCCGGATTTCATCGGAAGAAGAGGCGGAAGAAGAGCTTAAAAAGGCGCTTTCATCAAAAGAACCGGCCGTTATTGACGTCCGGGTCGCCAAAAGCGAGAAAGTATTCCCGATGATTGCGCCGGGTAAAGGACTTCATGAAATGGTGGGGGTGAAACCTTGAAACGCATTATCACATTAACGGTGGTCAACCGCTCGGGAGTATTAAACCGGATCACCGGCCTGTTTACAAAAAGACACTATAATATCGAAAGCATCACTGTAGGCCACACGGAAACAAGCGGTGTTTCAAGGATTACATTTGTCGTCCATGTGGAAGGCGAAAATGACGTAAAGCAGCTGACAAAGCAGCTTAACAAACAAATTGACGTCCTGAAAGTGACGGATATTACAAACCAATCAATTGTACAGCGTGAGCTGGCATTAATCAAAGTTGTTTCTGCACCGTCGGCCAGAACGGAAATCAATGGAATCATTGAGCCGTTCAGAGCTTCCGTCGTTGATGTCTCAAGAGACAGCATCGTCGTTCAGGTTACCGGCGAATCTAATAAAATCGAAGCGCTCATAGAGCTTCTCAAACCTTACGGAATTAAAGAAATCGCGAGAACGGGCACAACGGCTTTTGCGAGGGGAACCCAGCAGAAGGCGTCATCCAATAAAACAATTTCAATTGTATAACACAAAAAAGGGAGAGATTAAAATGGTAAAAGTATATTATAACGGTGATATCAAAGAGAACGTATTGGCGGGTAAAAAAGTAGCGATTATCGGTTACGGTTCACAAGGTCATGCACACGCGCTGAACTTAAAAGAAAGCGGAATTGATGTCATTGTCGGCGTCAGACAAGGCAAATCATTTACACAGGCCCAAGAAGACGGTCATAAAGTCTTTTCGGTAAGAGAAGCGGCTGCCCAGGCTGATATCATTATGGTTCTTCTTCCGGATGAACAGCAGCAAAAAGTATATGAATCTGAAATCAAAGATGAATTGACGGCGGGCAAGTCATTGGTATTCGCACACGGATTTAACGTCCATTTCCATCAGATCGTGCCTCCTGCTGATGTGGATGTATTCCTTGTCGCCCCTAAAGGACCTGGACACCTTGTCAGAAGAACATATGAACAAGGCGCGGGCGTACCGGCATTGTTTGCCATCTACCAGGATGTATCAGGCGAAGCGAAAGATACGGCTCTTGCTTATGCAAAAGGAATCGGCGGAGCGCGTGCGGGCGTTCTTGAAACAACATTTAAGGAAGAAACGGAAACGGATTTGTTCGGTGAGCAGGCTGTTCTGTGCGGAGGTTTAACAGCGCTTGTCAAAGCGGGTTTTGAAACGCTGACAGAAGCCGGCTACCAGCCTGAACTCGCATACTTCGAGTGTCTGCACGAACTGAAGTTGATCGTAGACTTGATGTATGAAGAAGGATTGGCGGGCATGAGATACTCTATCTCCGATACGGCTCAATGGGGAGACTTTGTATCAGGACCGCGCGTAGTCGATGCGAAGGTAAAAGAATCGATGAAACAAGTATTAACGGATATTCAAAACGGTACATTCGCAAAAGAATGGATCGTGGAAAACCAAGTGAACCGTCCTCGTTTCAATGCGATCAATGCAAGTGAAAACGAGCATCAGATTGAAAAGGTCGGCAGACAGCTTCGTGAAATGATGCCGTTTGTCAAACAAGGCAAAAAGAAGGAAGCGGTGGTCTCCGTTGCGCAAAATTAATGTTTTCGACACGACCCTTCGTGACGGTGAACAATCCCCCGGGGTCAACCTCAATTCCCGGGAGAAACTGGCGATAGCCAAGCAGCTTGAAAGACTCGGGGTGGACATTATTGAAGCGGGATTTCCCGCTTCATCCCGAGGTGATTTTTTAGCCGTGCAGGAAATCGCAAGAACGATTAAAAATTGTTCGGTAACAGGGCTTGCCCGATCTGTCAAAGGTGACATCGACGCAGCCTGGGAAGCGCTGAAAGACGGGGCCAGCCCGCGGATTCACATCTTTATCGCCACCTCTGACATTCATCTGAAGCATAAGCTGAAAATGACGCGGGAAGAGGTTAAGGAAAAAGCGGTTGAAATGGTGAAGTATGCAAAAGAACGCTTTCCGATCGTTCAATGGTCAGCAGAAGACGCATGCCGCACCGAACTTCCGTTTCTGGCTGAAATCGTAGAAAAAGTGATTGATGCCGGCGCGAGCGTCATCAACCTGCCGGACACTGTAGGTTACCTGACGCCGGCTGAATACGGAAACATCTTTAAATATATGAAGGAACACGTTCCGAATATCGGCCGGGTAAAGCTTTCAGCCCATTGCCACGATGATCTCGGAATGGCGGTTGCCAACTCACTTTCGGCAATTGAGAACGGCGCAGATCAAATTGAATGCGCCATTAACGGCATAGGAGAAAGAGCCGGGAACGCCGCGCTAGAGGAAATCGCCGTTGCGCTTCATGTCAGAAATGACGCGCATCAAGCCGATTCATCCCTCAATCTTCATGAATTGAAGCGGACGAGTGATCTTGTCAGCAAACTGACGGGCATGGCCGTTCCCCGCAATAAAGCAATCGTCGGAGATAACGCTTTCGCACATGAGTCCGGCATTCACCAAGACGGTTTCCTGAAAGAAAAATCAACATATGAAATCATTTCACCGGAACTTGTCGGCGTGACTGCTGATGCGCTCGTACTCGGAAAGCATTCCGGACGCCATGCGTTCAAAGACCGCCTGAATGCGCTTGGATTCCAGTTTGATAGTGAGGAAATCAATAAATTTTTTACGATGTTTAAAGAACTGACCGAAAAGAAAAAAGAAATCACCGATGATGACTTGATTTCTCTTATTTTAGAAGAAAAAGTGACGGACAAAAAAATCGGCTATGAATTTTTGTCTCTGCAAGTGCATTACGGGACGTCTCAGGTGCCGACTGCAACAGTCTCTTTAAAAAATCAGGAAAACGAACAGCTGATTCAAGAGGCGGCAACGGGGGCGGGCAGCGTGGAAGCCGTTTATAACACGCTCGGGCGCTGCATCGATAAAAATATTGAACTGACAGACTACCGCATCCAATCCAACCGGAAAGGCGAAGACGCGCTGGCTCAAGTTTTTGTCAGAGTGACCGTGAACGGAAAAGAAACATCAGGGCGGGGAATCGCGCAGGATGTTCTGGAAGCTTCTGCTAAAGCTTATCTGAACGCCGTGAACCGGCAGTTGGTGCTGGATTGCAATTTAGACGGATTAAAGAGACAGACTGCGGTCGGCTCGTAATAGAAAGGAGAACGTTTGATTTGAAAAAACGCATTGCTTTGCTGCCCGGTGACGGAATCGGACCGGAAGTGGCGGAATCAGCGGCAGATGTATTGAAAAGCGTTGCCGAACAATTCGGACATGAATTTGAATTTGAAAACGGGCTGATCGGGGGAGCAGCTATTGACGCCCATCAAAACCCCCTTCCTGAGGAGACGGTGGCTCTTTGTGAAAGATCCGACGCCATCCTGCTCGGAGCCGTCGGCGGGCCGAAATGGGACCAAAATCCTCCAGAGCTCAGACCGGAAAAAGGCCTGCTTGGCATCAGAAAAAAACTCGGCCTGTTTGCCAATCTGCGTCCCGTGACCGTATTTGAAAGCCTGTCTGAGGCTTCTCCGCTGAAAAAAGAATATATCAGCGGCGTCGACTTTGTAATCGTCAGGGAACTGACGGGCGGCCTCTACTTCGGAGAACCGAGCAGACAGTATGTCAATGAAGCGGGAGAAAAGGAAGCGGTCGATACCCTTTTTTATAAGAAAGAAGAAATCGCACGCGTTGTCAGAGAAGCCTTTAAGATGGCTGCCGGCAGAAAAGGAAAAGTGACGTCCGTCGATAAGGCGAATGTGCTTTCATCAAGCAGGCTGTGGCGTGAAACCGCAGATGAAATCGCAAAAGAATTTCCTGATGTGACGCTTGAACATATGCTTGTCGATAATGCCGCGATGCAGCTCATCTACGCTCCGAGCCAGTTTGACGTCATCGTAACTGAGAATATGTTCGGCGATATTTTAAGCGATGAAGCTTCCATGCTGACAGGTTCGCTCGGCATGCTGCCGTCAGCCAGTTTATCAAGTTCAGGTCTTCACTTGTTTGAACCCGTGCATGGATCTGCGCCTGACATCGCCGGTAAAGGGATGGCCAATCCGTTTGCGGCGATTTTATCAGCGGCGATGCTTTTGAGAACATCTTTCGGGCTTGAAAACGAAGCTCAGGCGGTGGAAAAGGCGGTCGCAAAGGTGCTTGCAGACGGCAGCCGTACACGTGATATCGCCCGGGACGGCCAATATGCCGGAACGCATGACATTACTGAAAAAGTAAAAGCCGCATTAGCCGGCTCGAATACAAAATCTATAGTGTGACGCTTTAAAGAAAGCGGTCTTAGTTCATAGGTAGAGGGAGGAAACAAAGATGATGCCTCGAACAATCATCGAAAAGATTTGGGATCGGCATGTTGTAAAAAGCGGTGAAGGAAAACCCGACCTTCTCTATATTGATCTGCACCTAATTCATGAGGTGACGTCTCCTCAGGCGTTTGAAGGGTTAAGGCAGAAGGGGAGAAAGGTCAGACGGCCGCAGAACACATTCGCGACGATGGACCACAATATTCCGACCGTCAACCGTTTTGACATTAAAGATGAAGTCGCAAAGCGCCAAGTAACCGCGCTTGAACGGAATTGTGAGGAGTTCGGCGTCCGTCTTGCGGATCTTCACAGCGCAGACCAGGGAATCGTTCACGTGGTCGGGCCTGAGCTTGGTCTGACACTTCCGGGAAAAACGATCGTTTGCGGAGACAGCCATACATCGACTCACGGCGCGTTCGGAGCGCTTGCCTTCGGTATCGGCACAAGTGAGGTGGAACATGTTCTTTCCACACAGACATTATGGCAGCAGCGGCCGAAAACGCTTGAAATCCGCGTTGACGGAACGCTCCAAAAAGGAGTGACCGCGAAGGATGTCATCTTGTCGGTCATCGGAAAATACGGGGTGAAATTCGGTACCGGATATGTCATTGAATACACCGGGGAAGTATTCAGAAACATGTCTATGGACGAACGCATGACGGTCTGCAATATGTCAATAGAAGCGGGAGCACGGGCGGGACTGATCGCTCCAGATGACACGACGATTGAATATTGTAAAAACCGTAAATACGCGCCAAAAGGCGAGGAATTTGAAAAAGCCGCCGCAGAATGGAAAGCGTTACAAACCGATCCGGGCGCCGTATACGATCATTCCATCGTGTTAGACGGCAGCGAGATTTCTCCAATGGTAACATGGGGCGTCAATCCCGGCATGGTTCTTCCGGTCGATGCCCAAATACCGGCGCCGGAAACCATTGATTCTGAAGACGGTAAAAAAGAAGCCATCCGCGCGTACGAATACATGGGAATCGCACCGAATCAAAAAATTGAAGATATTAAAGTCGAGCATGTGTTTATCGGCTCCTGTACAAATTCGCGGATGACCGATCTTCGCCAGGCTGCGGATATGATCAAAGGCCGAAAAGTCGCTGACAGCGTCAGAGCCATTGTGGTGCCGGGTTCTCAAAGCGTGAAACAGCAGGCCGAGGAAGAAGGGCTGCACCGCGTGTTTCTCGAGGCCGGCTTTGAATGGAGAGAATCAGGCTGCAGCATGTGCCTCAGTATGAACAATGATGTCGTGCCTGAAGGGGAACGATGCGCTTCCACTTCCAACCGCAACTTCGAAGGCAGACAGGGAAAAGGCGCGAGAACACACCTTGTCAGTCCGGCGATGGCGGCAATGGCAGCCATTCACGGGCATTTCGTCGATGTAAGAAAGTTTTATCAAGAAAAAACAGTTGTGTAAGGAGTGCGCGAAAAGATGGAACCTTTAAAAACGCATACGGGAAAAGCGGCCGTCTTAAACCGGATCAACGTCGATACGGACCAGATTATTCCGAAACAGTTTTTGAAAAGAATTGAAAGAACCGGATACGGCAGATTCGCGTTTTTTGATTGGAGATACCTTGAGAACGGTGAGCCTGATCCTGAATTTGAATTAAATCGCAAAGTCTATGAAGGCGCGTCCATATTAATTGCCGGAGAGAATTTTGGCTGCGGATCATCCCGTGAGCACGCTCCTTGGGCGCTGGATGATTACGGCTTCAAAATCATCATTGCTCCGTCATTTGCCGATATTTTTCATCAAAACTGTTTTAAAAACGGTATGCTTCCCATCCGTATGCCGTATGATCAGTGGAAAAAACTCGCCGGTCAATATGAAAATCAGTCTCTTAACATGACGGTTGATTTGGAAAACCAGCTCATTCACGACAGTGAAGGAAAAGAGATTTCATTTGAAGTCGATCCGCACTGGAAGGAAATGCTGATAAACGGTTATGATGAAATTTCATTAACGCTTCTGCTGGAGGACGACATTCAGCAGTTTGAATCGAAAAGAAGTTCATGGCTTCAAGCCTGAAAAAAGCCGCCCGGCATCTGTCCGGCGGCTTTTTTTACCGTGCGCACCATCCTTTCTTGTGTTTCATGACGCGTGTTGATACACTTGAACAAAATAGCGCCTGAAAGGAAATAAAGTATGACGCATGACAAGAAAAAAGCTGATATCATTCCTTTCCCCCGTCTGAAAGAACGCTTGGTTGATAAAGGGATGGCCGCCATGAAGGACAAACAGTATGAGGAGGCCCTCGAACTGTTTTCAGAGGCGGTAAGCCATGGCGATACCGAGTCCGATGTACATTTAGGCATGGCGATTTGTTTTCTGGAACTCGGGGAATTGGAAGAAGCAAAACAAGTTTGCGAGAAAATGCTGAATGAAGGGTACGGCCATTATTTCACCGTACTGCAGGTGTACATGACCATTTTAATTCAGCTGAAACAATATGAAGAAGTCAAAAGCACAATTGAAGCTGTGCTGGAAGAAAACCAGCTGCCCGCAGAAAGTGCGGAGCAATTCTACCGGCTGCTCGAATTCAGCCGCAAAATGACCGATCCCGACCAGCAGGATGAAGCGTGGGAGGAGGAATACGAGGACATTCTTGATGCGGAAAAAGTGCTGAACAGCCCCGCTGAACAAATGAATCTGATTCATTCTCTCAAAGACCGCAATATTGCAAAATACACGGGTCTCTTAAAAACGATTCTTCAAGATCCGGGCGCGCATCCTCTTATCAAGACGATGATTTTGACGCTGATGGCGGACCATGACTACAGCAAGCCGGTCCATATTACAAAATTCGGCGATTCAATGACCGCGGTTCCGAGTGAAACGGTTCAGCCTGATGCGGCTCCGATTTTGCATCGCGTTCTCCGGGTGCTTGATGAAACGCTCGGCAATGAAAACCCTACATTATACGCTGCCGTCGAGGAGCTGTGGAGAAGGCATCTGTACGTCCTGCACCCTTTTATGCCGAAGTTTTTGAACGCAGATTTATGGGCGGCGGCGCTTCATAAGGTCGGTTACGAGATGCACGGCATTGACATTGAGCCGGAGGAACTTCATATGATGTACGAGTTTGACAGCCGCGAACTCGAAGAAGCCTGCACGATGATTAAGGATATTGAAGAAATTTCTTATTTGTAAATCACGCCATATAGTTGAAAGCGGTAGGCGTTATGTTATAATATAGTGGTTGTATTTATGTATAGCGGTTTAACTGAAATGAGAATTACGGTTGGACAGGCTGCCAGTTCATTACATAATGATTCTGATTCAAAGCGGTTTTTTCTTTGACAAAGCCGCGGATTGCTTTAGAATGGAAGACCGACACAACCTGAATAGATTTTTGGAGGGAAACACATGTCTGTAAAATGGGAAAAACAAGAAGGCAACGAAGGCGTATTAACGGTTGAAGTTGATGCCGATACGTTCAAAACAGCTCTTGATGATGCATTTAAAAAAGTAGTAAAACAGGTTTCTATTCCTGGATTCCGCAAAGGGAAAGTTCCCCGCGGTTTATTCGAACAGCGTTTCGGCGTTGAAGCTCTTTACCAGGATGCTTTAGATATTTTACTTCCTGTAGAATACCCTAAAGCGGTTGAAGAAGCCGGCATTGAGCCTGTAGACCGCCCTGAAATCGATGTTGAAAAAATCGAAAAAGGCGAAAGCTTGATTTTCACTGCAAAAGTGACTGTAAAACCGGAAGTGAAACTTGGCGACTACAAAGGCTTAGGAATCGAAAAAGATGACACTGCCGTTACTGACGAAGATGTACAAAACGAACTTAAAGCGCTTCAAGAGCGTCAGGCTGAGCTTGTCGTGAAAGAAGAAGGCGCTGTTGAAAACGGCGATACAGTCGTTCTTGACTTCGAAGGTTTCGTTGACGGCGAAGCGTTTGAAGGCGGAAAAGCTGAGAACTACTCACTTGAAGTAGGATCAGGTTCATTCATCCCGGGCTTCGAAGAGCAGTTAACAGGCCTTGAAGCAGGCGCTGAAAAGGATGTTGAAGTAACATTCCCTGAAGAGTACCACGCTGAAGAGCTTGCCGGAAAACCAGCTGTTTTCAAAGTGAAAATTCATGAAATCAAAGCGAAAGAGCTTCCTGAGCTTAACGACGAATTCGCAAAAGACATTGACGAAGAAGTTGAAACGCTTGCTGAATTAACTGAGAAAACAAAAAAACGCCTTGAAGAAGCAAAAGAAAACGAAGCTGACGCTAAATTGCGTGAAGAGCTTGTTCTGAAAGCATCTGAAAACGCTGAAGCTGATGTTCCTCAAGCGATGATCGACACTGAGCTTGACCGCATGCTGAAAGAATTCGAACAGCGTCTGCAAATGCAAGGCATGAACCTTGAGCTTTACACTCAATTCTCAGGCCAAGACGAAAACGCGTTAAAAGAGCAAATGAAAGAAGATGCCGCAAAACGCGTAAAATCAAACCTGACTCTTGAAGCGATCGCTCAAGCAGAAAACCTTGAAGTAACGGACGAAGAAGTTGAAGCTGAGCTGACTAAAATGGCTGAAGCTTACAACATGCCGGTTGAAAACATCAAGCAGGCAATCGGTTCAACTGACGCGATGAAAGAAGATTTAAAAGTTCGAAAAGCAATTGATTTTCTTGTAGAAAACCGTTAATATGGTTCATAATAATAGACATAATAAAACAGGGCGCGATTAATTCGTGCCTTGTTTTGTACAATTATGATATAACTCTTTTTCTTGGGGCAAGATAGTCATTGCCGGGCTGTTTTTCGTCATACATATAGAATGTGCAAGTGCGAAACACATTGTTACCGTCTTACTGGAAAGTATGGTAAAATGCAATACATACTCGATCGTAGCAAGAACCGTTTTCTTTTGCCCTTCAGGTAAAAGAAAAAGTGAGACAAGATTAAGGGGTGAAAGAATGTTTAAATTCAACGAGGAAAAAGGACAATTGAAATGCTCGTTCTGCGGAAAAACGCAAGATCAGGTTCGTAAGCTGGTTGCAGGACCGGGTGTATATATATGCGACGAATGTATTGAGCTCTGTACAGAAATCGTAGAAGAAGAGCTTGGTACAGAAGAAGAAGTCGAATTTAAAGACGTTCCGAAGCCGCAGGAAATCCGTGAGATTCTGAATGAATATGTCATCGGACAGGATCAGGCGAAGAAATCACTTGCGGTTGCGGTATACAACCATTACAAACGCATCAACTCCAACAGTAAAGTGGATGATGTCGAGCTTTCTAAAAGTAATATTTCTTTAATCGGACCGACTGGAAGCGGGAAAACACTTCTTGCCCAGACGCTTGCGCGTATTCTGAACGTGCCGTTTGCGATTGCGGACGCTACATCTCTGACTGAAGCCGGATATGTCGGTGAGGACGTAGAAAACATCCTCCTCAAGCTGATTCAGGCAGCAGACTATGATGTGGAAAAAGCAGAAAAAGGCATTATTTATATCGATGAAATCGATAAAGTAGCGCGAAAATCTGAAAACCCGTCCATTACACGCGACGTATCAGGCGAAGGCGTTCAGCAGGCGCTGCTGAAAATTCTTGAAGGAACGGTTGCAAGCGTGCCGCCTCAAGGAGGACGCAAACATCCTCATCAGGAATTCATCCAGATCGATACGACGAACATCCTGTTCATTTGCGGCGGTGCATTTGACGGCATCGAACAAATCATCAAACGCCGTCTCGGACAAAAAGTCATCGGCTTCGGCTCTGATAATAAAGCGGCAGACCTGGAAAAAGAAGAACTGCTTTCTAAAGTTCTTCCTGAAGACTTGCTCCGTTTCGGTCTGATTCCTGAATTCATCGGCCGTCTTCCTGTCATTGCAAGCCTTGAGCAGCTTGACGAAACGGCACTGGTTGAAATTCTGACTAAACCGAAAAACGCACTCGTCAAACAATACAAGAAAATGTTAGAACTTGATGATGTCGAGCTTGAATTTGAAGACGAGGCATTATCTGAAATTGCGAAAAAAGCGATCGAGCGTAAAACAGGCGCACGCGGCCTGCGTTCTATCATTGAAGGCATCATGCTTGACGTCATGTTTGATCTGCCGTCCCGCGATGATATTGAAAAATGTGTCATTACCGGAGCGACAGTCGCAGACGGTGAAGCACCGCGTCTTGTATTAAAAGACGGCACAGTTGTCGGCCAAGATAAAACATCAGCATAACATGACAAAACCTCCTGACCCGAATTGATCAGGAGGTTTTTTTTCTTGTCCTGACCCTTCTGAAAATGTTTATTCCGGGCTTTGCTGGGAGATACTAGCGGACAGAGGAATGAATTGGATACATAAATCGTTTTTTCAGGAGGGACCAGCATGAGTTGGACAGGGATCGCATTATTTGTACAGCTGTTTTTCGGGATAGTCATCGGATTATATTTTTGGAATCTGCTCAAAAACCAGCGTACACAAAAAGTGACGATAGATAAAGAATCAAAAAAAGAAATGGAACAGCTGCGCAAAATGCGCGCCATCAGTTTATCAGAACCTTTATCAGAAAAGGTGCGGCCGAAAAGCTTTCAGGACATTGTCGGCCAGGAAGACGGAATTAAAGCGTTAAAAGCAGCGCTTTGCGGACCGAACCCGCAGCATGTCATTATTTACGGTCCTCCGGGAGTCGGTAAAACGGCTGCGGCGCGGCTGGTATTGGAAGAAGCGAAAAAACATAAACAGTCACCGTTTCAAAAGCAGGCTGTATTTGTTGAACTTGATGCGACGACCGCGCGATTTGATGAACGGGGGATTGCCGATCCGCTTATCGGTTCAGTGCATGATCCGATTTATCAGGGAGCGGGTGCGATGGGCCAAGCGGGCATTCCGCAGCCGAAACAGGGGGCTGTGACCCATGCTCACGGCGGGGTATTGTTTATTGATGAAATCGGCGAGCTTCATCCGATTCAGATGAATAAAATGCTGAAGGTGCTTGAAGATCGAAAAGTATTTTTAGACAGTGCGTATTACAGTGAAGAAAATACGCAAATACCGAATCACATTCATGATATTTTTCAAAATGGGCTTCCGGCAGATTTCCGTTTGATCGGAGCGACAACGAGAATGCCGAATGAAATTCCGCCGGCCATCCGTTCGCGCTGTCTTGAAGTATTTTTCCGCGAGCTGGAAAAGGATGAACTTAAAATCGTTGCGAAAAAAGCAGCCGACAAAATTCAGAAAGAGATTTCTGACGAAGCTCTCAGTGTGCTGACCGCATATACGAGAAACGGACGTGAAGCCGTCAATATGATCCAGATCGCCGCCGGCATGGCGGTGACTGAGGACAGACAGGAAATTACGACAGAAGATATAGAATGGGTTGTTCATTCCAGTCAGCTTACGCCTAAAAATGAGCAGAAAATCGCCGATGAACCGCAAGTCGGCATCGTGAACGGACTTGCTGTCTACGGGCCGAACAGCGGCGCATTGCTGGAAATCGAAGTGAATGTCACACCTGCGCAGGACAAAGGAAGCCTGAATATCACGGGAATTGCAGAGGAAGAAAGCATCGGCAGCCAATCGAAGTCGATCCGCCGCAAAAGCATGGCGAAGGGATCTGTGGAAAATGTTCTGACGGTTCTGCGCACAATGGGCATCAAACCTTCAGACTATGACATTCACGTCAATTTTCCGGGCGGAGGCCCGATTGACGGACCTTCAGCAGGTATCGCGATGGCCGCGGGGATTTTTTCCGCGATTCACCGCATCCCGATCGACCATACGGTGGCGATGACGGGAGAAATCAGCCTGACGGGGCTTGTCAAACCGATCGGCGGCGTCATTCCGAAAATTAAAGCCGCAAAACAGGCCGGAGCAAAAACGGTCATTATCCCATATGAAAATCAGCAGTCCATTCTGAAACGAATAGACGGAATCACCATTAAAGCGGTAAAAACGTTCCAGGAAGTGCTTGACGTCATATTGGTTGACCCTCCTTCAGAACAAAAACCGTTTGATATCCAAATGAATAAAGAATCCGTATAAACCCCATTTTTATAATGGGGTTTTTTTATGGAGGACATCTTTTCCTTTTTCAGAACAGAAAGAAAGGGTATACTACGAAGAGACTGTTTTATATACAGGGCAGGCGGATAAGCCGATTTTGCCCGATCCCGGAATTGTACAACGATGAAAAAGTTGTATTATAATGGTTCATACTAAAGTCACGGAGGTGTCAGTCACATGGCAGAAGATACAAAACGCAGCATCCCGCTCCTCCCTTTAAGAGGCTTATTGGTATACCCGACAATGGTTTTACATTTAGATGTAGGCCGTGACAAGTCGGTTCAGGCTCTTGAACAGGCAATGATGCATGATCATATGATTTTTTTAGCCACTCAGCAGGATATTTCGATAGACGAACCGGGTGAAGAGGATATTTTCGCCGTCGGCACTTATACAAAAATTAAACAGATGCTGAAGCTGCCCAACGGTACGATCAGAGTGCTTGTAGAAGGAATTCAGCGGGCGCAGATTCTTGAATACGCCGAGCTCGAAGATTATACTTCGGTCGATATACAGCTGATGCATGAGGATGATTCAAAAGACGTGGAAGACGAAGCGCTTATGCGGACGCTGCTGGACCATTTTGACCAGTACATAAAAATTTCTAAAAAAATCTCCGCAGAAACGTATGCGGCTGTGACTGATATTGAAGAGCCCGGCAGAATGGCGGATATCGTCGCTTCTCATCTCCCGCTGAAATTAAAGGACAAGCAGGACATTTTAGAAACAACGGATATTAAAGAACGTCTGAATAAGGTCATCCGTTCCATTCATAATGAAAAAGAAGTGCTGGAGATTGAGAAAAAAATCGGTCAGCGCGTCAAACGTTCGATGGAACGCACTCAAAAGGAATACTACTTGCGTGAACAGATGAAAGCCATTCAGAAGGAGCTTGGCGACAAAGAAGGAAAAACCGGCGAAGTTCAGTCGCTCACGGAAAAGATAGAAGAAGCAGGCATGCCTGAGCGTGTCAAAGAAACGGCGCTTAAGGAATTAAGCCGTTACGAAAAAGTGCCGTCAAGCTCAGCGGAAAGCTCTGTTATCCGCAACTATATTGACTGGCTCATCGCCCTTCCGTGGTCGGATGAAACAGAAGATAAACTTGACATTAAAAAAGCCGGGGAAATCTTAGATAAAGAGCATCACGGCTTAGAGAAAGTGAAAGAGCGGATTTTGGAGTATTTGGCCGTGAAACAGCTGACGAAAACGCTGAAAGGGCCGATTCTTTGTCTGGCCGGACCTCCGGGAGTCGGTAAAACATCTCTTGCAAAATCAATCAGTACGAGCATGGGGCGCCGTTTTGTGAGAATTTCACTGGGCGGAGTGCGCGATGAGTCTGAAATCCGCGGGCACCGGCGTACATACGTCGGAGCGATGCCGGGCCGTATTATACAGGGGATGAAAAAAGCCGGTAAACAAAATCCCGTCTTTCTCCTGGATGAGATCGACAAAATGTCGTCTGATTTCAGAGGCGATCCGTCTTCGGCGATGCTTGAGGTGCTGGATCCGGAACAAAACAGCACATTCAGCGACCACTATATTGAAGAGACGTTCGATTTATCGAAAGTGCTGTTTATCGCGACTGCGAATAACCTTGCTTCCATACCGGGACCTCTCAGAGACAGAATGGAGATTATCAGCCTGTCAGGCTACACTGAAAACGAAAAGCTGGAAATCGTGAAGGACCACCTGCTTCCGAAACAAATCAAAGAGCACGGGCTCACAAAGAGCAACCTGCAGATTCGGGACCAGGCGATTACGGACATCATCCGCTACTATACGAGGGAAGCCGGCGTGAGAACGCTTGAACGCCAGATTGCCGCCATTTGCCGAAAGGCTGCGAAAGCCATTGTGTCTGAGGAGAGAAAACGCATTACCGTTACAGAGAAAAATCTGGCCGACTATCTCGGAAAACGGATATTCAGATACGGACAGGCGGAAACCGAAGATCAAATCGGGGTTGTCACGGGGCTCGCGTATACGACGGTCGGCGGAGATACGCTGTCAATCGAAGTGTCATTGTCACCGGGAAAAGGAAAGCTGATTCTGACCGGGAAGCTTGGAGATGTCATGCGGGAATCAGCGCAGGCCGCTTTCAGTTATGTCCGCTCGAAAGCGGAACAGTTCGGAATCGACCCGAAATTCCATGAGAAGTATGACATTCATATCCATGTCCCTGAAGGAGCGGTGCCGAAAGACGGCCCTTCTGCCGGAATTACGATGGCCACGGCGCTCGTTTCAGCATTAACGGACCGTGCGGTAAAACGCGAAGTCGGTATGACGGGAGAAATCACGCTGCGGGGCCGCGTGCTTCCGATCGGCGGACTGAAAGAAAAGGCGCTCGGCGCGCACAGAGCGGGCCTGACTACTATTATTGCGCCTAAAGATAACGAAAAAGATATAGAGGATATTCCAGAAAGCGTCAGAGAAGGACTGAAGTTTATATTCGTTTCTCACCTGGATGACGTTTTGGAACATGCCTTAGTAGGAGAGAAGAAATGAAAGTCACAAAGTCAGAAATCGTGATCAGCGCGGTCAAACCCGAACAGTACCCTGATGGGGGGCTTCCGGAAATTGCGCTGGCGGGAAGATCAAATGTAGGAAAGTCATCTTTTATCAATTCATTAATCAATCGGAAAAACTTGGCCAGAACGTCATCAAAACCGGGGAAAACACAGACCTTAAACTTTTACATCATCAATGATGAATTGCATTTTGTCGACGTTCCCGGGTACGGATTTGCGAAAGTTTCCAAAAGCGAGCGGGAAGCATGGGGGAGAATGATTGAAACCTATATGACGACCCGCGAAGAGCTGAAAGCCTGCGTGCAGATTGTCGACCTCAGGCACGCGCCGTCTGCTGAAGACGTGAACATGTATGAATTCCTGAAGTATTACGGCATTCCCGTCATCGTTATCGCGACAAAAGCGGATAAGATTCCAAAAGGAAAATGGGACAAGCACTTAAAGGTTGTCAAACAGACGCTTGATATGGATCCTGAAGATGAGCTGATTTTATTTTCCTCTGAAACGAAAAAAGGCAAAGATGAAGCATGGGGAGCCATTAAAAAAATGATCAGCCGGTAATGAAAAACCCAAAACGCAGTGCGTTTTGGGTTTTATCGTATAGTTTTGTTCCGCTTGATAAACAATAATAAAAGGCTGATTCCGATGAAAACATACGGCCAGTATGTTTTGAAGTGTTCCGTCGGAATATGGACGGACTCCAGCCACGCCGTAATTTGTTTAAAGAAGTATAAAAAGAGGGAAAAACCAATCATGGCAGCCGCTTCGTATACATATTCTTTTCTGGCTGCCGCAAATAAGGAGAATCCGAAGACGAAGAGAATCATTTCAAAATCTCCCGGCCACCATGAGAGCTCAGGTTTGGCGAAAAAGTGTAAACCTATGCCGAAAAGAAGCAAGCCGATCAGGACGTGAGGCCCGGCCGCTTCCTTTTTGCCCTGATACAAGAGCACGGCGCCCAAGAGCATAAGGAGCACCGGCCATTCCCCCTGATTCGCAAACAGGTGAACCTGTCCGCTCTGAAGCCATGCGAATAATGAAGCGGCAAGCAGAAGTCCCGGTAATAAAATTGATGTTTTTTTCATCCTGTCACCTACCCGCAGTAAAGGATTTTTAGTATGATGATTAAGTGGAAACGAGCTTTTTATACTATAGCATAACATTTTTGAAATCTGTTCACATTTTCCCGAAGAAACTATGTTATAATTATTATAAATAATAAATTCTATGTTAGAATGATTATAAATAAATTGCGATGTACGGGGGTGCATGAAAGCGATGCATATTCTTGTTGTGGGAGTAGATTATAAATCCGCCCCTATTGAAATACGCGAAAAAATAAGTTTTCAGCCGGATGAGCTTGCAGAAGCGATGCTCCGTTTAAAAGAAGAAAAAAGCGTTCTTGAAAACATTATCGTGTCAACCTGCAACCGCACCGAAATATATGCGGTGGTCGACCAGCTCCATACCGGCCGTTATTATATAAAAACATTTTTATCCGAATGGTTCTCGCTGCCGAAAGAAGAGCTGTCTCCGTTTCTGAAATTTTATGAGAGCGACGCGGCGATCGAGCATTTATTCCGTGTGGCGTGCGGCTTGGATTCCATGGTCATCGGAGAAACGCAAATACTCGGCCAGGTCCGCTCGAGCTTTAAAACGGCGCAGGCAGAAAAGACGATCGGCACCATTTTCAATGAGCTGTTTAAACAGGCGGTGACCGTCGGCAAACGCACGCATGCCGAAACCGATATCGGCGCCAATGCCGTTTCCGTCAGTTACGCCGCCGTTGAACTCGCGAAAAAAATCTTCGGCTCATTGTCAAATAAGCACATTTTGATTCTCGGTGCGGGAAAAATGGGCGAGCTCGCCGCAGAAAACCTGCACGGTCAGGGCATCGGCAAAGTAACGGTCATCAACAGAACGTTTTTGAAGGCAAAAGCGCTTGCTGACCGTTTCTCCGGAGAAGCGCGCAGCTTAAACCAGCTTGAACATGCACTTGCTGAAGCTGATATTTTAATCAGTTCGACAGGCGCAAGTGATTTCGTCGTGTCCAAAGAAATGATGGAGAGAGCGGGCAGACAGCGGAAAGGCCGTCCGTTATTTATGGTGGATATCGCTGTGCCGCGAGACCTCGATCCGGCGCTTAACGATCTTGAAGGTGTTTTTCTGTACGATATTGATGACCTTGAAGGAATCGTTGAAGCTAACTTACAAGAACGCCGTGAAACCGCTGAAAAAGTCGAGCTGTTTATTGAAGCGGCAATTGTTGAGTTTAAGCAGTGGCTTAATACGCTCGGCGTCGTGCCGGTCATTTCGGCGCTGCGTGAAAAGGCGCTGTCCATCCAGTCCGATACGATGCAGAGCATTGAGCGCAAGCTGCCTCATCTGACGGTAAGAGAGAAAAAACTTCTCAGCAAACATACGAAAAGCATCATTAACCAAATGCTGCGCGACCCGATTCTGAAAGCGAAAGAGCTTGCGGCTGAAGCGGATTCAGATGAAAAGCTGAAGCTGTTTATGCAGATATTCGATATTGAGGAAGAGGCCGGCCGCCAGCTGGACAAAAGCCTGGATAACCGCCAGACGGTTCATTCGTTTCAAAAGGCAGAAGCAAAAACGGGCTTACGTCCGCTTGTAAGTGAGTGAGGGCTGTATGATTGATACAGCAATGGCAAGACTTAATGAAGCGACAATTGTTATTTATGCAGTAAGCGTCCTTTTTTACTTTATAGATTTTCTTCAACACAACCGGAAGGCTGGGAAAATGGCCTTCTGGTTGCTTTCTATTGTCTGGACTCTGCAAACCGTCTATCTTTCTTATTTCATGTGGCAGACGGGCAGATTTCCGGTCTTGAATATTACAGAGGCCCTTTACTTTTATGCGTGGGTGCTTGTCACGCTCTCACTTGTGGTCACGCAGATTCTGCGCGTTGATTTTATCGTATTTTTCACGAATGTCATCGGTTTCTCGATGATTGCGATCCATACGTTTTCACCGACGGATCAGCATTCGGCCGCTTTTTCCGGCCAGCTGGTCTCAGAGCTTTTGGTCATTCATATTACAATGGCGATTCTGTCTTACGGCGCTTTTTCCCTTTCTTTTGTCTTTTCGCTTCTTTATCAGTTTCAATATTCTTTATTAAAGAAGAAAAAGTGGGGAAAATGGCTGTTGAGAATTGAAGATTTGTCAAAACTTGATTATATGGCTTACGTTTTAAATGTCATCGGGGTTCCGATGCTGCTGTTGAGCCTGATATTAGGCGTGATCTGGGCGTATGTGTCGCTGGAAACGCTGTACTGGTTTGATTCAAAAGTGCTCGGTTCGTTTATTGTGCTGCTTTTATACAGCTACTATTTATATATCAGAATGATTAAGGAACTGCAGGGAAAAGTGGCGGCGTTATGGAATTCAGCATGTTTTCTCGTGCTGATGATTAATTACTTCCTGCTCGGAAGCCTGTCGCAATTCCATTGGTTCAGTTAACGCACGCGCCCAAACAGATTCGGGAGGAAAGAAAATGAGAACGATTAAGGTAGGTTCCAGACGGAGCAAACTGGCTATGACCCAGACAAAATGGGTGATTAACAAACTGAAGGAATTGAACCCTTCCTATAACTTTGAAATCCGGGAGATTGTCACAAAAGGCGACCGCATCCTTGATGTTACACTGTCAAAAGTGGGCGGCAAAGGTTTGTTTGTCAAAGAGATTGAACAGGCGCTGCTGCATCAGGAGATTGATATGGCGGTTCACAGCATGAAAGACATGCCCGCCGTTTTGCCTGAGGGTCTTGTCATAGGCTGCATACCGAAACGTGAGGATCCGCGTGATGCGCTGATTTCAAAGGGGCATCAAAAGCTGGACGGCATAAAAGAAGGGGGCATCATCGGCACCAGCAGTTTAAGAAGAAGCGCCCAGATTCTTGCTGAACGCCCTGATCTTACAATTAAGTGGATCAGAGGCAATATCGATACGAGACTTCAAAAGCTTGAAACGGAAGATTACGATGCTATTATTTTAGCGGCTGCGGGACTTTCGAGAATGGGCTGGAAAGATGATGTCGTATCTGAATTTCTCGAACCGGACCGCTGTCTGCCTGCGGTCGGCCAAGGCGCTCTTGCCATTGAATGCAGAGAGTCGGATGAGGAGCTTTTGAAGCTGTTTGCGCAATTTACCGATGAGTATACGCAGCGCACGGTGGCAGCCGAACGGGCTTTCTTACACGCGATGGAAGGCGGCTGCCAAGTGCCGATAGCCGGGTATGCGTCCGTCAATGACCGGGATGAGGTTGAATTGGTCGGTCTTGTCGCGTCTCCGGACGGAAAGACGATTTATAAAGAAACAGCGGCGGGACATGATCCGGAAGAAATCGGGAAACGCTGTGCGGCGATGATGTCTGAAAAAGGAGCCAAAGCATTAATCGACAGCGTGAAACAGGAGCTCGATCAGGATGGCAAATGACCTTCCTTTACAAGGAAAGACCGTGCTTGTCACCCGGAACAAAAGACAGGCCGCACCGTTCCGAAAAAAAGTGGAGGCGCTCGGCGGAACGGCTGTTTCCGCTTCGCTGATCGCTTTTCAGGAAGCGCTCCCGGATGAATGTGCGGACAGTCTCCGGGAAGACCTTTCTGAGCCGGGATGGCTTGTGTTTACAAGCGTAAACGGTGTCCGGTTCTTTTTTTCCTATCTTGATCGGCACGGTCTTGCGCTTTCGGGACGGAAAAAAATCGCAGCCGTCGGTGAAAAGACTGCGCGCGCCCTGAAAGAGCGGGGAGCCCGGACGGATGCGATGCCTGACGAGTATGTGGCGGAATGTCTGGCTGATACTTTAAAACGGCACGCATCAGCTGCCGAACCCATTTCAGTGATAAAGGGCAATTTATCACGCGATGTCATAAAAGCGGAGCTTGAGCCGCTTGGCTATCAAATAAGGGAATGGGTGTTATACAATACCATTCAGGATGAAAAAGGCATGGACGAGCTGAGACGGGCTGCATCCCGCTCTCATTTTGATTTTATTACGTTTACCAGCTCATCGGCGGTGCATACGTTTATGCACGCGGTCGGAGACGGAGAAAAAGCGTGGGAAAACAGCGGTGCGAGCTATATCAGCATCGGCCCTTTGACAGAGAAAGCGCTCTTGGAATACGGGATCTCATCCCATGTGCCTGACATCTATACGATTGAAGGCATGCTGGACGTCATGTGCAGCATGTCGGGAAAGGATTGATAATGATGAATCAAACATTTAACAGACACCGCCGTTTGCGCGCGAACGCTGAGATGAGAGATTTAGTAAAAGAAACACGTCTTCACCCTTCAGATTTTATTTACCCGTTATTTGTCGTTGAAGGACTTGAAGGAAAAAAAGAAGTTCCTTCCATGCCGGGGGTTTATCATGTATCACTCGATTTGTTAAAGGATGAAATGGCTGAGCTGATATCGCTCGGCATTAAGTCGGTCATCGTTTTCGGCGTGCCGGAAGAAAAAGACGCCTGCGGAACCCAGGCTTTTCACGATCACGGCATTGTGCAGAAAGGGATTGCTGAAATTAAAAAGCATTATCCTGAAATGATCGTAATCGCTGATACGTGTCTCTGTGAATACACGGATCACGGCCATTGCGGCGTCGTGAAAGACGGAGAAATCTTAAATGACGAGTCGCTTGAGCTGCTGGCGCAGACAGCCGTCAGCCAGGCCAAAGCAGGCGCTGACATCATCGCTCCTTCAAATATGATGGACGGTTTTGTCACAGTGATCAGAGAAGCGCTCGACAAAGAAGGATTCACGAATATTCCGATCATGTCTTATGCCGTGAAATATTCAAGTGAATTTTACGGTCCGTTCCGCGACGCGGCTGACAGCACGCCGCAGTTCGGAGACCGAAAAACATATCAGATGGATCCGGCCAACCGCTTGGAAGCGCTCCGTGAGGCTGAATCAGACGCGGCAGAAGGCGCTGACTTTTTAATCGTCAAACCGTCTATGTCATACTTAGATATTATGCGTGATGTGAAAAACCGCCATCACCTGCCGCTGGTCGCATATAATGTGAGCGGGGAGTATTCCATGGTGAAAGCGGCAGCCCAAAACGGCTGGATTAAAGAAAAAGAAATGGTGCTGGAAATTTTAACGAGCATGAAACGTGCAGGAGCCGATCTGATTATGACGTATCATGCAAAAGACGCAGCAAAATGGCTTGCTGAGTAACGATTTCATTTGACGGGAGCTGAGGCAGATGAGAAGCTATGAAAAATCAAAAGCCGCTTTTAAAGAAGCGCAGAAACTGATGCCGGGCGGAGTGAACAGCCCGGTGCGCGCGTTTAAATCAGTTGATATGGACCCGATCTTTATGCAGCGCGGAAAAGGATCGAAAATTTTTGATATTGACGGCAATGAATATATCGACTACGTCCTGAGCTGGGGGCCGCTCATTTTGGGCCACACAAATGACCGGGTCGTTGAAAGCCTGAAAAAAGTAGCCGAGAACGGGACAAGTTTCGGGGCATCTACTGAGGTGGAAAACGAACTGGCCAAATTGGTCATTGACCGTGTGCCGTCTGTTGAAATCGTGCGGATGGTCAGCTCCGGCACAGAGGCGACAATGAGCGCCCTGCGTCTGGCAAGAGGATATACCGGCCGCAACAAAATTTTGAAATTCGAAGGCTGTTACCACGGCCATGGCGATTCGCTGCTGATCAAAGCGGGATCCGGAGTGGCGACACTCGGCCTTCCGGACAGCCCGGGCGTGCCGGAAGGAATAGCAATGAATACGATTACCGTTCCATACAACGACTTGGAAAGCGTTGCACTCGCATTCCGGGAGTACGGTGAAGATATTGCCGGGGTCATTGTTGAACCGGTAGCAGGCAATATGGGCGTTGTTCCGCCGCAGGAAGGCTTTTTACAAGGACTTCGCGACATTACGGAACAGTATGGCGCGCTGCTCATTTTTGATGAGGTCATGACCGGTTTTCGCGTGGATTATAACTGTGCGCAAGGGTATTTCGGCGTGACGCCTGACTTAACGTGTCTCGGCAAAGTCATCGGCGGCGGTCTTCCTGTCGGTGCGTATGGCGGAAAAGCTGACATTATGGAACGAATCGCGCCGAGCGGTCCGATCTACCAGGCGGGAACATTGTCAGGAAATCCGCTTGCCATGACAGCGGGACTTGAGACGCTACAGCAGCTCACACCTGAATCTTACCAAGAATTTGTGAAAAAAGGCGATATGCTTGAAGAAGGCATTTCAAAAGCAGCTGCAGCACATGGCATTCCGCACACGTTTAACCGGGCGGGTTCCATGATCGGCTTCTTTTTCACAAATGAGCCTGTCATTAACTATGAAGCAGCCAAATCTTCTGATTTAAAGCTGTTCGCCAAATATTATAAAGGGATGGCCGACGCAGGCGTATTTCTGCCGCCGTCTCAATTTGAAGGATTGTTTCTCTCCACTGCGCATACAATGGAGGATATTGAAAAAACCATTCAAGCCGCTGAGAAAGTGTTCCAGGCGATCAGCCGCTGATAACGAAAAGCCGATGCAAGCAAGACTTGTATCGGCTTTTTTCAATGCCTCCATTATCATATTTTCCCGGATTGCGGCATACACCTTTAGTGACATCTAATTGTATGGATTAGATGAAAGGAGGATATGAACTTGCCGCATAATCACCGATTGCAATTTTCTGTTGAAGAATCAATCTGTTTCCAAAAAGGACAGGAAGTTTCTGAATTACTTTCGATTTCATTAGACCCTGACATCAGGGTGCAGGAAGTAAATGATTATGTCTCAATTAAAGGATCATTAGAACTTACTGGCGAGTACAACATAGATCACAGCAGTCATTTTGAAGAGCTTGATAGGGAGCTGAGGCATGTAGAGGAAGTGAGGGCGAGGGAGGATGGCACGGCCGAGCTCATTCATTGTTTCCCGGTGGACATCACGATTCCGAAAAATAAAGTGAGCCACCTCAATGATGTTTTCGTATTTATTGATGCCTTTGATTATCAGCTGACGGATTCAAGGATCTTAACCATTCAAGCTGATTTGGCAATTGAAGGGCTGCTTGAGGAATCCGAGCCAAAAGAGCCGGAGATCCCTTTGTACGTGGCGCCTGAATTTGCCAGAGAAGAAATGATCAATCTTGCCGGACATTATTCTGAGGACGAAAACGAACCAGAATTAATGATACGCCATGAGCCTGAAATACCTTTGACTGTATCAGAAGAAGCAGCACAAGAAACCGAGAAGAACGAGGAAGAAACTCCGCCTTTACTCAGGCAGGAGGAAGAAGAGCCGGAGACTGCTCCGATTCTGAGGGAACGGGAAGAAGAGCCGGAGACTGCCCCTATTCTGAGGGAGCGGGAAGAAGAAGAGCCGGAGACTGCCCCTATTCTGAGGGAGCAGGAAGAAGAAGAGCCGGAGACTGCCCCGATTCTGAGGGAGCAGGAAGAAGAAGAGCAAGAAACTGCCCCGATTCTGAGGGAGCGGGAAGAAGAAGCGCAGGAAGCAGCCCCTATTCTGAGGGAGCGGGAAGAAGAAGAGCCGGAGACTGCCCCGATTCTGAGGGAGCGGGAAGAAGAGCAGGAAGCAGCCCCGATTTTGAGGGAGCGGGAAGAAGAAGAGCCGGAGACTGCCCCGATTTTGAGGGAGCAGGAAGAAGAAGAGCCGGAGACTGCCCCGATTCTGAGGGGGCAGGAAGAGGTGCCGAAACCTGTTTCCTTTACTGAGCCTCCTCCTCCCGTTTCCTTTCAACATGAAGAAGAGCCGGAAGAAGCTGAGGAGCCTGCAATCATGTCGGCTGTGAGGAATGAAGCTGTATTTGAGGATGATTCAGCAGAAGTGCAGGAAAAGTCAAAAGAGGATAACGAGCCGGTTTTCCCTGCGTTCACTCTGACTCCGCATGCAGAAAAACCAAAAATTGCGGAACAGCCCTTCCTTCAAAAAGAAGAGCAGCCAGAGGCCGAGCCGCTTCTCCGTCAGAGCGATCATGAGGCGGCAGAAGACGAAGATGAGCCTGCGGTTTTTCAAGAAGAGCAGGCGCCCGTTTATCGCGAGTTCGTTCCGGAACAGCAGGAAGAGGAGTTTTACAGCGCTCCTAAGCTGCTTGAAGAAGAGGCTCATGATGAAGAAGGGTTTGAAATTGAGGTAAGGAAGATGGCGCAGCCGGAGGAGGAAACCGGGAAGCCTCTCGATTTGTCTTTTCAGTTTTCCAAACTGCCGCCTGAGGAGCCGGCGCAAGCTGAACAGCCTGAGCCGCTTAAGTCTGAAAGAAAGAATGAAGAAGCGGCACCGGGAACCGAGCAGAAGGAAAATGACAACTCTCATTACTTGACAAAATTATTTACAAGGGAAGAAGAAAAGTTTTCAAGAATGAAAATTTGTATCGTACAGCAGCAAGATACTATCGACCGGGTGTGTGAACGATATGATATAACATCCCAGCAGCTCATCAGAACGAATGCTTTATCGTTTGATGACGAGCTTGAAGAAGGTCAGCTTCTGTATATACCTGAATATAATAACAGCCATGCGTAAGCACAAAGAGGCCGTAAAAATGTGGTGAATGGAATGGAAGCAGTCCAATCAGTGCTTCAGGAATACGGGCTGGCGGCTGAGTATATTGAGCCTGTCAGCCCGCATGTTTGGAAGGTCTACTCAAACTACGGCATTTTTGCTTTGAAACAGCTCAAGCCGGCCCGCAGCAGTGAATTTACGGATCTTATGATTGAGATTGAGGAGAAGGGCTACCGATCATTTGTGCCGATCTGCCGCACGTATGCCGGCGATTTTTTTGCCGGAAGACAGACGGAGAATTCTTATTATTTAATGCCTTGGCTTCAGTACGATCAGGAAGAGGAACGGGATCAAAAACATGTTTACCTTTTTAAAGAGGTCGCGAAGCTCCATTCCGCGACTGTGCGGGACATCCAAATCCGGACTGAAGATATCAGCGGCTTTTATGAAGCAACGAAAAGAGATTGGGAAAATGATAAGCTTGTCTATGAACAATTCGCCGACCGGGCGGAAAAAGAGTGGTACCTTTCACCTTTTGAACTGCAGGCTGTTACGTATCTTACAGAAACGGTTTCCGCCGTCAATTTTGCTCTGGAACGTCTGGAAGAATGGTTTGAGGCGGCAAAGGACCATGACAAGACGAGAGCGGTGATCAACCACGGCAGCTTATCGAGCCGCCACTTTCTGTATAATGATGCGGGATCGGGCTTTTTCACGAATTTCGAGAAAGCTGCGCTGGGCCCTCCGCAAAACGACCTGCTCGGCTTTTACTCCAGAATGTTCAGAAGCTATCCGAAAGCATGCCCGGAGTGTCTGGACTGGTTTTATACGTATCACAAATCATTCCCGCTCCGTGAAGCGGAAATCAGCCTGTTTCTCAGCTATATGGCTTATCCGTCCGCCATGTACAAAGTGCTGAAACGGTATCAGACCGGCCAAAGGGGCTCTGAAAAAGAAGAGTGCACGCAATTATTAAGAGCGTTTTGGCAGATGAAAAATGTTGAGCCTTTTCTCATGAAGGTTCATCAGATTGAGCGGGAGAAAAAAATAAAAGCGGAAAACGAGTCCTCTTCATAACGGGACTCGTTTTTTATATCCATTCCAAATGCAGGGCGCACGCTAAAAACAGCAGGATGGCAAGCAGCAGGACATCAAAAGTCGTCGGGAAGAAAATCGTCCTGATCCCCTGAAAGATCGTAATCGGGATAATGACTTGCACGGATACAAGGCGGACCTGTCTGGCCCACTGGGGGAGCGAATAAGAATTGAATTTTTTTCTCACGGGCAATTCCTCCTCACATTCGCCTTTCTATGTATCGTATGTAAGGGAAAGGGCGGGGTGCATGCCCATTTATGTATGACGGCAGCGGTTTTTGGAAAAGATGATTGACGAATCAAAAACACTTTTACTATAATAAAGAACATAATAAATAAGATCATGAGCTGATATAAATACACCTGCTTTGAACGGGAAGAGTACAAGAAAGACGCATGAAGAGAGAGAAGCTACTGTGCTGAAAGGCTTCTTATGCCGTCTCATTGGAAGGTCGCCCGGGAGCATAATTTCTTGAACATACAGTAGAGAAATTCGGGCCGCACCCGTTATCCGTTTAAGTGCATGAACAAATCTGTTCATGAAAAAAGGTGGTACCGCGAAAGAGCTTTTCGTCCTTTATCAGGATGAAGGCTCTTTTTTAGTTGCTCAGCCATTTCTAAACATGCTGGAGGGTTATCATGGATACAAACGAACAAACAATGCCGACAAAATATGATCCGTCTGCGATTGAAAAAGGCCGCTATGATTTTTGGCTGAAAGGAAAATATTTTGAAGCGGGCAGCGATCAAACGAAACAGCCGTATTCTGTCGTCATTCCGCCGCCGAACGTGACGGGCAGGCTGCACCTCGGACATGCGTGGGATACGACGCTGCAAGATATCGTTACGCGTATGAAACGCATGCAGGGCTATGACGTGCTCTGGCTTCCGGGCATGGATCACGCCGGCATCGCCACTCAGGCAAAAGTCGAAGCGAAACTCCGCGAACAGGGCACAAGCCGTTATGACCTCGGCCGTGAAAAGTTTTTAGAAGAAACGTGGAAGTGGAAAGAAGAGTATGCTGATTTCATCCGCAGCCAATGGGCCAAGATGGGACTCGGACTCGATTATTCACGCGAACGTTTTACTCTTGATGAAGGGCTGAACAAAGCCGTGCGTGAAGTATTCGTCAAGCTGTACGAGAAAGGCTTGATTTACAGAGGCGAATATATCATCAACTGGGACCCTGCCACAAAAACGGCTTTATCCGATATTGAAGTGATTTACAAAGACGTACAGGGCGCGTTTTATCATTTGCGCTACCCGTTAGCAGACGGTTCAGGCTCAATTGAAATCGCGACCACCCGTCCGGAAACGATGCTTGGCGACACGGCTGTCGCGGTTCATCCTGAAGATGAGCGCTACAAGCACTTAATCGGCAAAACGGTGATTCTGCCGATTACAAACCGCGAAATTCCGATCGTCGGCGATGATTATGTTGATATGGAATTCGGATCAGGCGCTGTTAAAATCACGCCTGCCCATGACCCGAATGACTTTGAACTCGGAAACCGCCACAATTTAGAGCGGATTCTCGTCATGAATGAAGACGGAACAATGAATGAAAAAGCGCTGCAATATAACGGCATGGACCGGTTTGAATGCCGCAAAAAACTCGTCAAAGATCTTCAGGAATCCGGTGTTCTCTTTAAAATCGAAGACCATATGCATTCTGTCGGCCACAGTGAAAGAAGCGGCGCCGTTGTTGAGCCGTACCTGTCCACACAATGGTTTGTCAAAATGCAGCCGCTGGCCGATGCTGCGGTTGACCTTCAGTCAAAAGAAGAGAAAGTTCACTTCGTTCCTGACCGGTTCGAGAAAACGTACCTGCACTGGATGGAAAATATCCGTGATTGGTGTATTTCCCGTCAGCTGTGGTGGGGCCACCGCATCCCGGCTTGGTATCATAAAGAAACAAAAGAAGTGTACGTCGGCCTTGAGGCGCCTGAGGACAGTGAAAATTGGGAACAGGATTCAGACGTGCTTGATACATGGTTCAGCTCCGCGCTTTGGCCGTTTTCTACAATGGGCTGGCCTGATGAAAACGCTGAAGACTTTAAGCGGTATTACTCAACCGATGTTCTTGTAACGGGATATGACATCATTTTCTTCTGGGTATCCCGGATGATTTTCCAAGGTCTTGAGTTTACCGGCGAGCGTCCGTTCAAAGACGTGCTGATTCACGGCTTAATCCGTGACGAGCAGGGCAGAAAAATGAGTAAATCCCTTGGGAACGGCGTGGACCCGATGGATGTCATCGACAAGTACGGAGCGGATTCCCTGCGCTATTTCCTGGCAACCGGAAGTTCACCGGGACAGGATCTCCGTTTCAGCTATGAAAAAGTGGAATCCACATGGAACTTCGCAAATAAAATTTGGAACGCCTCCCGTTTTGCATTAATGAACATGGACGGCATGACGTATGACGAGCTTGATCTGTCCGGTGAAAAATCAGTTGCTGATAAGTGGATCCTCACAAGACTGAATGAAACGATAGAAGACGTAACACAGCTTGCGGATCGTTATGAATTCGGTGAAGTCGGACGCCACCTGTACAACTTTATCTGGGACGATGTGTGCGACTGGTATATCGAAATGGCGAAGCTTCCGCTGTACGGGGAAGATGAAGCGGCGAAGAAAACAACCCGTTCTGTTCTGGCATACGTGCTTGACCAGACGATGCGTCTTCTTCACCCGTTTATGCCATTCTTAACGGAAGAAATCTGGCAGCACCTTCCTCATGAAGGCGAGTCAATCACGATCAGCTCTTGGCCGGTTCCGGTGCCGGAACATACGGATAAAGAGGCAGCGGCGGATATGAAACTGCTCGTCGAATTAATCCGTTCTGTCCGCAATATCCGGAGCGAAGTCAACACGCCGATGAGCAAGCAGGTTGAGCTTTACATTAAAACATCTACGGAAGACATTGCCGGCCGCCTTGAGAAGAACCGTTCTTACGTTGAACGCTTTACGAATCCGAGCACGCTGAAAATCGGGACGGATCTCACTGCGGCAGACAAAGCGATGACAGCGGTCGTCACCGGAGCGGAAGTCATTCTGCCGCTTGAAGGGCTGATTAACATTGATGAAGAGATCGCCCGTCTGCAAAAAGAATTCGACAAGCTGACAAAAGAAGTCGAACGCGTTCAGAAAAAACTCGGCAACGAAGGATTCATTAAAAAAGCTCCTGAGCATGTCATTGAAGAAGAACGCGGAAAAGAGAAAGACTACACGGCAAAACGCGAAGCTGTCCGGCAGCGGATTGCAGAGCTGAAAGGCTGATAAAACAGCGGGGCGGTTTCCTAAGAAACCGCCTTGTCGTATAAAAGAGGGGATTTCATTGTTTAATACGTACAAAGAAGCGATCAGCTGGATTCACGGCAGACTCAAGTTCGGCGTTAAGCCGGGCCTTCTCCGTATGGAAAAGCTGATGGAAAAACTGGAACACCCGGAAAAGAACATTCGCGCCATTCATGTGGCGGGCACAAACGGCAAAGGATCGACCGTCGCTTTTATCCGTTCCGTGCTTCAAGAAGCCGGTTATACGGTCGGCACGTTCACATCGCCTTACATTATTACGTTCAATGAGCGTATCAGCGTAAACGGCACGCCGATTTCTGATGAGGAATGGAGAGCGCTCGTTAATGAAATCAAACCGATAGTCGATGAGATTGATAAAACCGATGCCGGAACGGTGACAGAATTTGAAATCATTACAGCGTGTTCATTTTTATATTTTGCGAAGCGGGATGATATCGATTTTGTCATTTTTGAAGCGGGGCTCGGCGGCACATTCGATTCAACCAATATTGTGAAACCGCTTTTGTCGGTCATTACAAGCATCGGACATGACCATATGGCGATTTTAGGCAATACCATCGAGGAGATCGCCGGGCAGAAAGCCGGTATTATTAAAAAAGCCATTCCGGTCATTACAGGTGTCAATCAGCCGGAAGCACTCGGCGTTATTGAAGCGGAGGCCGAAGAAAAGCAGGCTCCGTGCCAGTCGCTATATAAAACATGCAGACTGTTTAATGGTGCGGCGCTTCCGTCCGGCGAAAGCTTCTCGCTGGAAACGGAAACGAAATGTTATGAGGACGTTCAAACGTCGCTGATCGGCATTCATCAAAGGCAGAATGCGGCCTTGGCGATATTGGCTGCTGAATGGCTGAATCGCCTGAAAATCACAGCCATTTCTGAAGAAGCATTGCGAAACGGTCTGAAAAAAGCTTCATGGCCGGGCCGGTTTGAACGGCTTCAAAGCCGCCCTTTAGTGTTTGCGGACGGCGCCCATAATGAAGAAGGCGTTAATACGCTGACAGAAACGATCAGGCAGCGATTTGCCGATAAAAACGTCCATGTCGTATTCAGCGCTTTAAAAGACAAACCGTATCAGGAAATGATTAAAAAGCTTGAAACCGAAGCGGATTCCATTCATTTTGCGTCATTTGACTTTCCGCGTGCCGCAAGCGCCGAAGACCTTTACAATGCAAGCAGTCTTGCGGATAAGAGCTTTGATGAGAATCCGGACAGTGTGAAAGAGTGGATAGAACAAAAAGACGGAGCGGATGATGTCATCATCATTACCGGTTCCTTATACTTTATTTCCGAAATGAGAAAGCGGCTGATCTGACAGCCCCTGGAACACCCGGCAAGCCATTTTACGGTTTTGCCGGGTGTTTTTATGAGGAAAACACATTTTCAGCCATTTCAGGCATGGTATTTTTCTATGCTACAATCTGAGCCAGATTGATAGAAAAGGTGTGGTCTGAGTGCTTTTCATTCTGTTTGTTCTCGGTCTGATTTTCGGTTCTTTTTTTTATACAGTCGCATGCCGTATTCCGCTTCGAATCTCGGTTATTTCGCCGCGCTCATCCTGTTCGTTCTGCGGCTTGCCGCTCTCTTGGGGGGAGCTTGTGCCCGTTGTTTCCTATATCTTGCAAAGAGGGAGATGCAGACACTGCCGTGAGAAGCTGTCAGTGATGTATCCGGCGGCGGAATGCTGGACGGCATGTTTATTCACGGCTGCCGGCATCCATTTCGGTTTCTCAAAAGAGCTGCTAATCGCGCTGTTATTTTTGTCTCTGCTGATGATTGTGACTGTGACGGATCTGCAATATATGCTGATTCCTGACAAAGTTCTGCTGTTTTTTCTTCCGCTTTTTATCGTCGGCCGTATTTTTTCTCCGCTGGATTCATGGTATGCGGGGGTTGCCGGAGCTGTTTGCGGATTTTTTCTGCTTGTTTTTATCATGTTTGTCAGTAAAGGAGGCATCGGCGCAGGTGATGTGAAGCTGTTTGGAGTGATCGGACTTGCGCTCGGCGTGAAGCTTGTCCTTATTGCATTCTTTCTTTCCGTTATAATCGGAGCCGTATACGGTATGTGCGCCGCAGCGGGAGGCAGGCTTGGTAAAAAGCAGCCTTTCCCGTTTGCGCCGGCCATCGCAGCCGGGAGCGCTGTAAGTTACTTTTACGGTGAAGAGCTGTTCGCGTTTTACATCACACTCGCTTCAGGCGGGGCTTGAAAAATTTGGCGAACGTTTTTTGGACAAGACGACAAAAGTCTTGTTCTTTTTTTTTACGCCTATGCTAAAGTGTGAACCATGATCAGTTCAAGGTACGGCCAAGACGAATGCAAGGGGGAAGAGACGTTGAAAAAAAGGAAAAGCAAAAAGAACAGCAAAGCCAAAAACGATGCCCTTAAAGTAACGATTAACGGAAAAGAAGAAACGATGTATGGACAAGAAGATGTGAATGAAGGCGGGGAGAAAACCGTCACATTTTCAAATTGGGAAGAAACAAAGAAGGCGGAGCAGGAGATTGCAGCATCTCATGAAGATCCGAAAGAAGAAGACTTCAATTGGGATGATGAGAAGAATCATGAGGTATTTGAAGACGATCCGAAAGTCGTCCCGCCATACCAGAAGAAAAACACGGGTCCTCATTTTCCGAAAAAGAAGCAGCCGTCTTCTCCAGTAAAAAAAGCGGTCACGACAATTGCTGTTGCGGCTGTTTTAGGCACCGGCCTCGGCCTTGTCGCCTTAAATATGTCGGGAAGTAAAGAAGCCTCCGCCCCCGCATCCGCTGACAAAGGTTCACAAGGACAGACGGTGAAAGCGGGAGACGTTTCAAAAGACAAATCAGAAACAAATGGCACAGGAAACGCGGAACAGTCAGACGGAAACTATAAAACATTTGCGGTGCAGGCCGGAAAATTTTCATCAGAAAAAGGAGCGCAAACGCTTGTTGACCAGCTGACTGAAAAAGGATACTCGGCTGTCTCTCTGGCAAAAGAAGACGGGTACACATACGTGATCGCCGGTCTTGCAGCGGAAAAAAGCTTATCACAGCAATTGGGCCAGACGCTGATAGACCATGATTTTGAGGCTTGGGGCGGAAAAGAGCTCAGCTTTGCGGTCGATTCAGGGTTGGAAGGCTCTTTTAAACAAGCATCTGAGCTCTCGGCCAAAGCGATTACGGGCAAAGACATTTCAAAAGCGGATGTGGCTGAAGCAGCGAAAGCCGCAGACGGCGCAGACGCCGCTGACAAAAAGCAGAAAGAGGCCGTGCTTCAAGCGCTGAAAGAACTGGAAACGTCCGGTTCCGAATCCGGCTGGAAAGCCCAAAAAAAGCTTCTAAGCGTTGTGAAATAATAATCTCTCAATTCCCGTCATCCGGCGGGATTTTTTATTTTGTCATCAAAAAGTTATTTTTCTGAAATTGTGGTTGCCCGTTTGATTTGGTAGGATAGACAAGTATCTTTTTTTCTTAAGCAAACCCTGAAAGGATGACAACCATGACAAAACGCTTAATACTCGCATCACAATCTCCGCGAAGAAAAGAACTCCTTAATCTTCTTCAGATTCCTTACAGCATTATTGCGAGCCGCACAGAAGAAAAATTAAATCGAAACCTTTCGCCGGAAGAAAACGTCCAATGTTTGGCCGAGCAAAAAGCCGGTGCTGTATTGGCCGAAAATCCCGATGCAGTCGTTATCGGGGCTGACACGATGGTGTGCATAGACGGCGAGTGCCTCGGCAAACCGCGTGACAGGGAAGAAGCGGCACAGATGCTGCGAAGGCTTTCCGGCCGAAGCCATCAAGTCATTACGGCGGTCAGCATTCAGACGCATGACCGGAAAGAAACATTCTGTGACACGACGGAAGTGACGTTTTGGCCGCTCAGTGAAGACGACATACAGCTCTACATTGAAACAAAAGAACCGATGGATAAAGCAGGTGCATACGGCATCCAAGGAAAAGGCGCGCTTTTAGTGAAAAAAATAGACGGTGATTTTTATTCTGTCGTCGGGCTTCCTGTCGCTAAAACAATGAGAGCCTTGAAAGAATTTAATATAAAAGCTTGATGTTCAAACCGGGAAGGGGAACAAGGAGGGGTTGATCATCCGTGATCTGCCGTTAAAATTAAGAGATTTCCCCGAAAAAGAAAAACCGAGAGAGCGGCTTCTGCACTTCGGAGCCGAACATCTCTCTAACAATGAATTGCTCGCCATCCTGCTGCGGACGGGAACGAAACATGAGTCCGTCATGAACCTCGCTCACCGGCTGCTGCGGACGTTTGACGGGCTGCGCCTGTTAAAAGGCGCCTCTGCCCAGGAGCTTTCCAGCATTCCGGGAATCGGCACGGTGAAAGCCGTTCAGATTCTTGCCGCAATTGAGCTGGGGAGCCGCATTCATAAGACATCCGCCGGGGAGCATTGCGTCATCCGCTCTCCGGAAGACGGGGCGAAGTATGTGATGGAGGATATGCGCTTTTTATCCCAAGAGCATTTTGTCTGTTTATATTTAAATACCAAAAATCAAGTCATTCATAAACGCACCGTTTTTATCGGAAGTCTGAATTCATCTATTGTCCACCCGCGGGAGGTGTTTAAAGAAGCTTTCAAACGATCCGCCGCGTCCTTCATTTGCGTTCATAATCATCCTTCAGGAGATCCTACACCGAGCAGGGAAGATATAGAGGTAACCAGGCGGCTTTTTGAGTGCGGAAATTTAATCGGCATCGAGCTGCTGGATCATTTGGTCATTGGTGATAAAAAATTTGTGAGTTTAAAGGAAAAAGGATATTTGTAACACTTTTTTTTTCGTTGATTTAAGATATAATAGATTTTATGAGTTTTTCCCTTTAGGGTATTTTTGCTTTAAGAAAGGAAGATACATACATATGTTCGGAATTGGTACAAGAGACCTTGGTATAGATTTGGGAACCGCGAATACGCTTGTGTTTGTTAAAGGTAAAGGAATCGTAGTGAGAGAGCCGTCTGTCGTTGCTCTGCAAACGGATACGAAGTCAATCGTTGCGGTCGGTAACGATGCGAAAAACATGATCGGAAGAACTCCGGGCAATGTGGTTGCGCTCCGTCCGATGAAAGACGGCGTTATCGCTGACTATGAAACAACTGCGACAATGATGAAATACTACATTAATCAGGCTGTGAAAAATAAAGGATTGTTTGCGAGAAAGCCGTACGTTATGGTGTGTGTGCCGTCAGGTATTACGGCCGTTGAAGAACGGGCGGTCATCGACGCGACAAGACAAGCGGGCGCACGTGACGCTTATCCGATTGAAGAACCGTTTGCGGCCGCAATCGGCGCGAATCTTCCTGTATGGGAGCCGACGGGCAGCATGGTCGTTGATATCGGCGGCGGAACAACTGAAGTGGCGATCATTTCTTTAGGCGGCATTGTCACGTCTCAGTCAATCCGCGTAGCCGGTGACGAAATGGACGACTCAATCATCAGCTATATCAGAAAAACATATAATCTGATGATCGGTGACCGTACGGCGGAAGCCATTAAAATGGAAATCGGTTCAGCAGAAACCGGTGAAGAAAATGCGTCAATGGAAATCCGCGGCCGCGATCTTCTGACTGGTCTGCCGAAAACGATCGAAATCACGGGAACGGAAATTGCAAATGCACTGCGTGATACAGTTCTCTCAATCGTTGATGCGGTGAAGAGCACGCTTGAAAAAACACCGCCTGAGCTGGCCGCTGACATTATGGACAGAGGTATTGTATTAACAGGGGGAGGCGCCCTGCTCCGCAATCTCGACAAAGTCATCAGCGACGAAACGAAAATGCCTGTTCTTATCGCTGAAGATCCGCTGGATTGTGTTGCGATCGGCACTGGAAAAGCACTGGAGCACATCCATCTTTTCAAAGGAAAAACAAGATAATCAGGAGTTAAATAGAAGAGGTGTATCACGATGCCGAACAAACGGTTAATGCTATTACTTCTGTGTATTATCATATTGGTGGCTATGATTGGATTCTCGCTGAAGAACGGCCGTAATACCACCTGGCCTGAAAAGCTGATCGGTGATACGACGGGAGTATTTCAAAACATTTTTCACACGCCTGCCGAATATTTTGCAGGGTTCTTCGGGGACATAAAAGACCTGAAAAACACGTACAAGGAAAACGAACGCTTAAGACAAAAGCTGGACGGACAGACACAATATGAAGCGAAGCTCCAAGAACTCAAAGATGAAAACAAGAAGCTGCGTGATGAACTCGGGCATGTCAAATCAATTTCCGACTATGATCCGATTTTAGCGACTGTTATCGCCAGAAACCCTGATCAATGGTACAAGCAGATCATGATCAATAAGGGAACGAAGCAGAAAGTGGCCAAAGACATGGCTGTCACGAACGAAAAGGGTGCGCTGGTCGGGAAGATCAAAAGCAGCGGACTCAACAGTTTCACATCCGCCGTTCAGCTGCTGAGCGATGTTGACCGCAATAACAGAGTGGCCACCAAAATCTCCGGCAAAAAGGGAAGCAAAGGCTACGGTTTAATTGAAGGGTACGATAAAAAGAAACAGACCCTGAAAATGACTATCCTTGAGCCGGATGAAAAACGTGAAGTGAAAAAAGGCGACCTCGTGGAGACATCCGGAACGGGCGGCGTATTTCCTCAAGGGCTTACGGTCGGGGAAGTGACCGATGTAGAATCAGATGCTTACGGCCTGACGAAAATCGCTTACGTGAAACCGGCTGCCGACCTGTACGATCTTGACCATGTCATCGTCGTGAACCGAAGCGTAGCAACAGGGGAGGAAGGATCGTGAAACGTTTCCTTCTCCCTTTGATTATGATTTTGGTCTTTTGTGCGGAAAGCATCTATACCGATCTGGTGCGTTTTCCTTTCGTTTCCGTCGAGCAGCAGGTCGTTCCGCATTTTCTTTTGCTTGCGCTGATTTTTATGTCCGCTTATATCAACCAAAAGCATGCGGTGATCTACGGTTTCATTTTCGGATTTCTTTATGACATCAATTATACGGGTGTTTTAGGCGTTTATATGTTTGGTTTTGCCGGTTTATGCTATCTGGCGGCCAAAGCGTTTAAAGTGCTGCAGACAAACGCCCTGATGGTCATTCTGGTCGCGGTGCTGAGCGTATGTGTGCTTGAATTTTACGTCTACGGCATTCAGACGTTAATCCGCAGCGGCACAATGACGTTTAACGATTTTGTCATTCAGCGGTTCTTGCCGACCGCTTTGCTGAATATTGCGGGGGCCGTTATATTAGTCCTGCCCTTCAGGCTGTTTTATATAAGTCTGAAGAAAGAATTAAGAGATGAGTAAAAAGGATTTTATCTTTTTTTGACGAAAAGAGTATGTTGTTGAGGTGAACATTGATGAAGACCAAAAAGCAGCAATATGTAACAATAAAAGGAACAAAAAACGGCTTAACATTGCATCTGGATGATGCGTGTTCTTTTGATGAGCTTCTCGATGGTCTTCAAAACATGCTGTCGATTGAACAATATACTGATGGCAAAGGCCAAAAAATCAGTGTTCATATTAAACTCGGGCATCGGTATCTGTATCAGGAACAGGCAGAGCAGCTGACTGATCTGATCGCGTCAAAGAAAGATTTAGTCGTGCATTCAATTGACAGTGAAGTCATCGCCAAAGAAGAAGCGCAGCGGATGAAAGAGGAGCAGGAAATTGTTTCTGTTTCCAAAATCGTCCGTTCGGGCCAGGTGCTTCACGTGACGGGAGATTTGCTTTTAATCGGAGATGTGAATCCCGGCGGTACGATCAGAGCCGGAGGAAATATATTTGTTCTCGGTTCATTAAAAGGGATTGCCCACGCGGGTTATAACGGAAATAACCGGGCTGTGATCGCCGCATCCGAAATGATGCCGACACAATTGAGGATCAATCACGTGTTAAATCGCTCCCCAGACCACATTCAAAAAGGGAACGACATGGAATGTGCTTATTTAGATACTGACGGAAATATGGTCATTGAACGCCTTCAGCAATTGGCTCATTTAAGACCTGATCTAACAAGGCTTGAGGGAGGAATGTGAAATTGGGTGAGGCTATCGTAATAACTTCGGGAAAAGGCGGAGTAGGTAAAACAACAACATCTGCAAACCTCGGTACCGCCTTAGCCATTTTAGGGAAGCGCGTCTGTTTGGTAGACACAGATATCGGACTGCGCAACCTTGATGTCGTAATGGGTCTTGAAAACAGAATTATTTACGACTTAGTAGATGTAATTGAAGGCAGATGCAAGACGCATCAAGCGCTTGTCAAAGACAAACGTTTTGATGATCTGCTTCATTTAATGCCGGCTGCCCAGACAAGCGACAAGACGGCTGTTGTCCCTGAGCAGATCAAATCGCTTGTGCAGGAGCTTAAGCAGGAATTTGATTATGTCATTATTGATTGTCCGGCCGGAATTGAACAAGGCTATAAAAATGCCGTCTCCGGAGCTGATAAGGCGATTGTTGTGACGACGCCGGAAATATCAGCGGTGCGGGACGCTGACCGCATTATCGGACTTTTGGAGCAGGAAGATATTGAACCGCCGCGCCTTATCGTGAACCGCATCAGAAATCACCTGGTGAAAAACGGTGACACGATGGATGTGGATGAAGTTGTTCATCATCTGTCTATTGATCTCCTCGGAATCGTTGCTGACGATGATGAAGTGATCAGGGCTTCAAATATCGGCGAACCGATTGCCATGAATTCCAAAAACCGCGCCAGCATTGCGTACCGCAATATCGCCCGGCGCATTTTAGGAGAATCCGTTCCTTTGCAGGTGCTTGAAGAGCAGCAAAAAGGGATGATGGCGAAAATCAAGTCATTTTTCGGCGTGCGTTCATAATATATACCAGAATACAAAGATCTGATGAAGCCCAGCTTATCAGGTCTTTTTTGTTTTTCAAGAGCGCATATTTGCAATGGACAAGACATAGGATGTACAAACCCAACGATTGCAAAGGATGATGGCGATGAGTCACAGAGCTGATGAAATTAGAAAAAGACTGGCCAAAAGAAGAAAACAGCGGCCTGAATCAAAACGGACTTTCGTTCAAAACGCCCGAACTCAGGATTTTCCCGCGTGGCAGACGGTCAAGGAGCAGGAAAAGCACAAGCTTCTACCGGACTACGAATATCAAACGGAACACCCGCCCGAATTTAACGGACGGCATCCATTGATCAGCGCTCATTCTATTATTTTAAAATGCCTGCTGGCCGCCTGTCTCGTACTGATCTCCGCTATTGCCTATAAAACTGACAAACAGCCGTTGAGTCAGATCAAACCGGCGATCGCACAAACCTTTCAAAAGGAATTTCAGTTTGCTGCCGTAAGCAATTGGTTCGTATCTTCCTTCGGAAACCCGCTCGCTTTTCTTACGCCGGGAACGAAAAAGAAGGACGGTCAGGTGGCGGTCAGTCAGGATATGGCCGTTCCTGCCGCGGGGAAAATCCAGCAGGACTTTCAAAATAACGGAGAGGGCGTCGTCGTCGAAACCGCCAGCGAAGCCATTGACAGCGTAAAAGAAGGCTACATTATGGAAGTGAGCAAAGATAAAAAAACAGGGCTGACGGTGAAGGTGCAGCACGCCGACAATACAAGCAGCATTTACGGCCGGCTAAAAGATGTTAACGTTTCATTGTACGACTTTGTCGATAAAGGGAAAAAGATCGGTTCGATCAAGCTTAACGATAAAAGTAAAGGCCAGTACTATTTCGCGATCCAGGATGGCGATAAATTCATAGATCCGATCCAGGTGATCACTTTTGATGAATAAATGGCTCAGCCTCCTTTTCAAAGTTCATGTCCATCCTTTTCTTTGGATTATCATGGGGCTTGGTCTTATGACGGGGCACATCAAAGCGCTGCTGTGTCTTTTGCTGGTCGTATCCGTTCATGAGCTGGGGCATGCTGCTCTGGCTGTGTTTTTTTCGTGGCGCATAAAACGAATCTTTCTGCTCCCTTTCGGCGGGACGGTTGAGGTGGAGGAGCACGGAAACCGGCCGCTTAAAGAGGAATTTGCGGTCATCCTGGCGGGCCCGCTTCAGCATGTGTGGCTTCAGGCGGCAGCCTGGCTCTTTTTCATGTCAGGCTTTGCAAGTGAGCAGACATTTGAGATGTTTACCTTTTATAATCTCTCTATTCTTTTCATCAATCTTTTGCCGATCTGGCCGCTTGACGGCGGAAAGTTCGTGTTTTTATACTTCTCTAAACAAATGGCTTTTCAAAAAGCGCATCTCCTCAGCCTGCAGACATCGGCCGTTTCCGCGCTTTTGCTCTGCTGCTGGATTGTGCTGGCCGTCCCCCTTCAGGTCAGCGCATGGGTTCTGTTCGTCTTTCTCGCCGCCTCTTTATGGGATGAATACCGGAAGCGGCATTATATTCAGCTGAGGTTTCTTTTGGAGAGATACTACGGCAAAAACCGCGATGTCGCCATGCTGCATCCTTTGACGGTCGCGGCCGATGTCAAAGTAAAGCATGTCATGGCCGAATTCAAACGGGGATGCAAGCACCCCATTATCGTTGAAAAAGCCGGCGAAAAGCTCAGCCAGCTCGATGAAAATGAAGTGCTTCATGCGTATTTTGCCGATAAACGGACAGATTCCTCTATGGAAGACCTGCTGCTGCCTTACTAGAAATAGATTGACATATCCTTTTGGTTCTGATATATTTTTTAATGTTATGGATGTAGCACCAATGCTACAACCGCTCGGGACAGGTGATAAGAGCTTTAAAGCCCCCTGTTGCTGGCGAGTCTTAGTCTAATAGGAGGTGCAGAGAATGTACGCAATCATTAAAACAGGCGGAAAACAAATCAAAGTTGAAGAAGGTCAAACTGTTTACATCGAAAAACTTGCTGCTGAAGCAGGTGAAACAGTGACGTTTGAAGACGTATTGTTTGTTGGCGGAGACAGCGTGAAAGTCGGCAACCCAACAGTTGCAGGCGCGACAGTTACAGCTAAAGTTGAAAAACAAGGCCGTGCGAAAAAAATCACTGTTTTCCGTTACAAGCCAAAGAAAAATGTTCATAAAAAACAAGGTCATCGTCAGCCTTATACTAAATTGACAATCGAAAAAATCAACGCGTAAGCATGATTGAGGCAACAATTCGAAGATCCCGGAATGACGGGGGCATTTTGTCCTTTGAAATGACGGGACATGCTGATTTTGCTGAACATGGACGAGATCTCGTATGCGCCGGGGTCACGGCTGTCGTTTTCGGAGCGGTCAATGCGGTTATCGCGCTGGCTCCTCTCGAACCGATTCTTGATATAGGCGAGGACGGGGGTTATTTCTACTTTGAATTCCCTGAAGCCGCTGATCAGGAAGCTTTGCAAAAAGCGCAGCTGCTGATTGAAGGCATGATTGTTTCTCTTGAAACGATCGAGCGGGATTACAGTGAACACTTACGGTTGACTGCAAACCAAATATAGGAGGTGAGTTACATGCTTAGATTAGATCTTCAGTTTTTCGCTTCTAAAAAAGGTGTAGGTTCTACAAAGAACGGACGTGACTCTGAATCTAAACGTTTAGGCGCTAAACGTGCAGACGGTCAATTCGTAACAGGCGGATCTATCCTTTACCGTCAACGCGGAACGAAAATCTACCCAGGTGAAAACGTGGGCCGCGGAGGAGATGACACTCTTTTTGCTAAAATCGACGGAACTGTTAAATTCGAACGTTTCGGCCGTGACCGCAAAAAAGTGAGCGTATATCCTGTAGCTCAATAATGACACAAAAAACTCCGGTCGTTGACTGGAGTTTTTTTTGCAGTAAGCGGAGTAACATCAAGAATGAAAAGCAGAGGATGCGTGAGTGAACCCCGCCTTGAATGAGGACATCAGCTTCCCATACCCACTGGATATGTTCCCCAAGCAGTGATACCAAAAATGTTTCTGCCTGGCATCCGCATAGTATGCGATCCGAAAAAGGAACATGATGAACCAGGAAAAACAAGTGTTTTTTTAACAAAGCCTTCTCTGTTATAATTCATAGTACACACTTATCAAGACTCCTAAAAAGAAATTAAACGATTGGGAGTGCGAAAATGAAGGATGTATCGAAGAAACAAGAAGAACCTGTAAGCGATGCGGCTCTGATCAATGAGCTGATCCAATTAATGGGCCATTTCCGTCATGATTGGATGAATAAGCTGCAGCTGATAAAAGGAAACTTAAGTTTGCAGAAGTATGACAGGGTCGTTGAAATTATTGACGAAATGGTCATAGATGCAAAGCACGAATCAAAGCTCTCAAACCTGAAAACCCCGCACTTGGCGTTTGACTTTCTTACATTTAATTGGAAGTCCCGTTATATGAGGCTCGAATACGAAGTGCTCGGAGAAATTAAAGATTTATCGGCATATGATCAAAAGCTGTCGAACCTGATGAGAAAACTGTTTCATCTGTTCGGTCTGGCGGTAAACAATGAAAGTGAAAATCATCTGACCGTATCGCTGCAGACGGATCACCCTGACAGACAGCTTATTGTATATCTCGATTTTCATGGAACGATTGCAAATGCAGATGTGTTTGATGAATTTCGCAAATCCCGGTATGAGGACTTTGATGTCATGCAATTTGAGCTGACCTGCCATGAATGTGTGGCCGAAATTGGAATGAACTAGCGGTTTTTTACGGTTTAGAACGGAGGATATTATGTTTGTAGATCAGGTGAAAGTATATGTAAAAGGCGGCGACGGCGGTAACGGAATGGTTGCGTTCCGCCGTGAAAAATATGTGCCGAAAGGCGGGCCTGCCGGAGGTGACGGCGGTAATGGAGGCGACGTCGTCTTTGAGGTTGATGAAGGATTGCGCACGCTTATGGACTTCCGGTACCAGCGCCATTTCAAAGCGATACGCGGCGAGCACGGCATGTCTAAAAACCAGCACGGCAGAAACGCGGACGATATGGTTGTTAAAGTTCCGCCCGGCACAGTCGTAACGGATGACGATACAAAACAGGTTATTGCCGATCTGACTGAACACGGACAGCGCGCCGTCATCGCAAAAGGCGGACGGGGCGGACGCGGGAATACCCGCTTTGCGACACCGGCCAACCCGGCACCGCAGCTGTCAGAGCACGGAGAGCCCGGAAAAGAGCGCTATATCGTGCTTGAACTGAAGGTGCTTGCAGACGTAGGTCTCGTCGGCTTCCCGAGCGTCGGAAAATCTACGCTTCTGTCTGTCGTTTCATCGGCAAAGCCGAAAATCGCCGATTATCATTTTACAACGCTTGTTCCGAATCTGGGCATGGTGGAAACGGATGACGGAAGAAGCTTCGTCATGGCGGATCTGCCCGGCCTGATTGAAGGAGCGCACGAAGGAGTCGGCTTAGGTCACCAATTTCTCCGCCATATCGAACGGACGCGCGTCATCGTTCATGTCATTGACATGTCAGCGATGGAAGGCCGTGATCCGTATGAGGATTATGTGACCATTAATCAGGAGCTCAGTGAATATAATCTGCGGCTGACAGAGCGTCCGCAAATTATCGTTGCGAATAAAATGGACATGCCAGAAGCAGCTGAAAATCTTAAGGCGTTTAAAGAAAAGCTTCAGGATGACCATCCTGTCTTCCCGATCAGCGCGGTGACGAGAGAAGGGCTCCGCGATCTTCTGTTTGAAGTCGCCAATCAGCTGGAAACAACGCCTGAATTCCCGCTGTATGATGAAGAAGAACTGGCGGAAAACCGCGTGATGTACACGATGGAAGACGAAGAAATTCCATTTAACATTACCCGTGATCCGGACGGTGCGTTTGTGCTTTCAGGTGACAGTCTGGAACGCCTCTTTAAAATGACTGACTTCTCCCGTGACGAATCCGTCAAGCGTTTTGCAAGACAGATGCGCGGTATGGGCGTTGATGAAGCGCTCAGAGAACGCGGTGCTAAAGACGGCGATATCATCCGGCTTCTGGAATTTGAATTTGAATTTATTGATTAAAAAAACGGAGAGCTTGCAATGCAGGCTCTCTGATGTAAAAGGGAGGGGTGCAGGTGAAAGAAGAGACATTTTATTTAGTGCGTGAAGACGTTCTGCCTGATGCGATGCGGAAAACCCTTGAAGTCAAAAAGCTGCTCGACAGAAAAAAGGCTGAATCGGTTGCAGATGCCGTGCAGAAAGTTGATTTAAGCAGAAGCGCTTTTTACAAATACCGAGATGCGGTTTTCCCTTTTTACACGATGGTTAAGGAACAAATAATCACACTTTTCTTTCATTTGGAGGATCGGTCAGGCGCGTTATCCCAGCTTTTGCAGGCGGTGGCTGACTCAGGAAGCAACGTGCTTTCCATTCACCAGACGATTCCGCTTCAGGGCAGGGCGAATGTCACGCTCTCAATCAGTACGTCCGCAATGGAAGAAAACATTCATACGTTAATGAATAAACTGAGAAAATTTGATTTTATAGAAAAAGTTGAGATCTTAGGGTCAGGCGCGTAAGGAGAGAAGAGACATGAAAGTCGGTTATTTAGGGCCAGAAGCCACATTTACACATCTAGCAGTCAGTTCCTGCTTTCAAAACAGCGTGACACAAGCACCTTATCAAACAATACCGGCATGCATGGATGCGGCGGTTGCGGGAGAAGTTGATCTTGCATTTGTTCCTTTGGAAAACGCGCTGGAGGGCTCGGTTAACTTAACGATTGACTACTTGATTCATGAGCAGCCTCTTACGATCGTGGGGGAAATGACGCTGCCGATTCACCAGCATCTGCTCGTTCACCCTTCGAGAGAAAATGAGTGGAAAAAGCTTGAGAAAATTTATTCTCATTCTCATGCGATTGCGCAATGCCACAAATTTCTTCACCGGCATTTTTCGTCCGTTCCATATGAGTATTCGAAGTCAACAGGTGCGGCTGCCAAGTATGTCAGTGAGCATTCGGACCTTCCGATCGGCGTGATTGCAAATGAAATGGCCGCCGCTACATACGGATTGAGCATCGTGAAGCGAGATATTCAGGATTATCAGGACAACCACACGAGATTTGTCATTCTTTCGCCTGAAAAAGACGTCTCATTCGAAGTGAATGCGAAACTGTCTTCACGGCCGAAAACGACGATGATGGTAACGCTTCCCCAAGATGACCAATCAGGTGCGCTGCACAGGGTGCTGTCCGCTTTTTCATGGAGAAACCTGAATTTATCAAAGATCGAATCGCGCCCGACAAAAACGGGTCTCGGCAACTATTTCTTTATTATTGATATTGAACAGGCGATGGATCAGGTTCTCATTCCCGGTGCCGTTCAAGAGATGGAAGCCCTCGGCTGCCGGGTCAAGCTTCTGGGAACATATCAATCCTATTCGATATAAAAAAAGCCCTTCAGGGGGCTTTTTTTTAATCTTTTATTAAAATACCCGCGTCGTCCAGCGCTTGGCAGGCTTGGTCAATCCGCTCTTTTGTCGGGGCGCTTAACGTATGGAGGTGCACGCCTCCGGTCAGCTGTGAAAGGTAAGCGGCATTTGTCGAGTTAATGTGATCCATGAATTGTTTGACTTCTTTCCGTGTACTGACTCTTATGGCGGCGGTTAAATCGCCGTATACGGGGTGTTCAATTATGACGTCCTTTATGGTGACGCCTTCATCGACAATGAGTGCAAGCTCTTCTTCCGTCCGCTCCGGTCCGTGCAGACAGGCGACAATCCGTTCGGCATTTTTTTCGCCGCCGGCATTCATGCTGATGTATAAGTAGCCTTGGCTCGTCGCGATAATCGGCTCGTTTTTTGCTTTCAAGAGCGATATGTCCTGCACGATCACCTGTCTTGAGACATTTGCTTTTTTGGCCAATTCGCCTCCTGTTAATGGCGAGCCGGCTTCTTTCAGCCAATGAAGCAGCATGTCGCGTCTTTTCTCCCCAGTAAGCTTCGTTCCTTCTGTCAAATTGCTGATTCTCCTTTCTTTTGCTCCCACAGCGCCGTAAATGTATGTATCAGCATATCGAGCTGTTCACATGTTGTTTCGTTTCCGAATGAGATCCGGAAAAACTGCCGCGCTTCCCGTTCGGTTTTTCTCAGCGCCTTCATAGCTGAAGAAGGGCCGTGGCTGCCGGCGGAACATGCGCTACCGGTTGAGATGCAAATATCGTTACGATTACATTCTAACATAATATATTGTCCTTCAAAGGAGTGAAAAAAACACCCGACAATGTGGGGCAGGCATTCACCGCCGGTTTCTTCCTCTGAAAATGAAATGGGGAGGCCTTGACGCCGAATTTGGTCATACAAATAATTCCTCAGCCTGTCAGCATGCTCACGGTGTTCCTCCATATGTTTCACTGCATACTCCGCAGCAGCGGTAAAAGCGCCGATGGCCGGCACATTCACCGTACCGGGCCTGAACCCGTTTTCATGCACGGTATGCGGATAAACCGGGTTCCAGCTGACACCGGGCCGAATGTAAACAGCCCCGGTGCCTTTCGGGCCGTATACTTTATGACCGGAGACGGAAAGGGCGTCGATTCCCGCCTGATCCGCATCAATCGGCAGTTTGCCGAAACTTTGAACACAATCGCAATGCAGCAAAATGTTTCTCTGGTGAAGAAAAGCGGCCAGACGATTCACAGGCTGGATGAGGCCGGTTTCTGAATTGGCGTGCTGTATGGAAACGAGCCCCGTGTCAGGACGGATATGAGCCGCCAGTATGTCCTCGGTTATAAGGCCGTTTTCGTCGGGATATATGATGGTGATATCAATTCCCCGATCAGCTAAAAACGCCGCAGCATTATGGATCGAATGGTGTTCCATTGCGGTCGTAATAAAATGTTTTTTGTGATCGGGCAGACCGTGCAGCAATGATTGGACGGCCAGGATGTTCGCTTCCGTTCCGCCGCTTGTAAAGTAAATGCCGTCTGCCGCTCCGCCGATCAATTTTCCTGCAGAATGTCTGCAATATTCCAGCACGTCCGCCGCTCTTCCTCCGGCGTCATGAAGGCTGCTTGCATTGCCGTATACCTCTGTGCTGAGATGCTGAAAGACTTTTGCGGCTTCTTTGCTTAAAGGCGCTCCCGCCGCGTAATCAAGATAAATCATACAGCCCGTCTCCTATCCGTTTATGTTAAAAAAAGCTTGAGTTTATTTTATCGTTGTGTAAATATAGGTGTCAAGACATGTGTAAATATAACAGGAGGATGATGTATGTCTGAAAAAACAATTATCGTCATTGGTTCCGGGACGGCGGCCCTTGCCTGTGCTTCCTCATTTCCTCCATCATACCAAGTAACCGTCATCACAAAGAGAAACGTAACGAACAGCAATTCGCATTATGCTCAAGGCGGGATTGCTGTTTCATACGCAAAAGATGACTCTTTAGAATCCCATGTGAACGATACACTGTATGCGGGATGCGGACACAATGACGTGACAGCCGTGCGGCATTTGCTGAAAAGCGGACAGAGCATGATAAACAGGCTGATAGAAGGCCATTTCCCTTTTGATACGAAGTCGGACGGAACGTTTTGTCTCGGCAGGGAAGGCGCTCATTCCAAAAGGAGGATTCTGCACGCCGGGGGAGATGCGACCGGACGGATGTTGGTTGAGTTTCTGGTTCAGCAGCTGAGGGACGGCATACGGATTATTGAACACGAGACGGTTGTTGATCTGCTGATTGAACACGGACGATGCGCAGGGGTTGCCGTAAAGGATGCTTCAGGCACTGTTTCTTACAGAAGAGCGGATTGTGTAGTGCTTGCATCAGGCGGCTGCGGCAGTCTGTACCAATATCACACAAATGATTCCGCCATAACGGGAGACGGCATCGCTCTTGCCTTCCGCGCTGGAGCTGAGATCACGGATATGGAGTTCACCCAGTTCCACCCGACCCTCCTTGTGAAAAACGGGACTGTGTACGGTCTGATTTCTGAAGCAGTGAGAGGAGAAGGCGGATATTTAGCGGATCGCTTCGGGCGCAGGATCATGGCTGGCAGACACGCACTAGAAGATTTGGCGCCCCGGGATGTGGTTTCACGGGCGATTTATGAAGAAATGATGAAAGAAAATCCTGTTTTTATAAATTGCAGCCGAATAGCCGATTTTAAGAAACGTTTTCCGACCATAACAGAAATTTGTCAAACAGCCGGTGTTGATCTTGAAAGCGGAATTCCCGTAGCACCCGGAATGCATTTTTTAATGGGCGGAGTAAAAGCCGATACATGGGGGAAAACGTCCGTGCCTGATTTGTACGCCATAGGCGAGACCGCCTGCACAGGCTTGCACGGGGCGAACCGCCTTGCGAGCAACTCACTGCTGGAAGCGCTGGCAAGCGGGCAACGATGTGCTGAACATATCATTCAAACACCGTTAAACGGAAGATATAAAAAAACCCCGAAGAAATCTGATGTCATCTTACAAGTGCCGGACACAACGCTTCATGTGCTCCAAGCCAAAATGACAACCGGAGCGGGCATCGTCAGGGAAAAAGAAAACATGCAGGCGCTGGCATCCTGGCTTAGCAACGTATCTGTGCGTCACATGAATGTGAAGGATATCACAATAAAACAAGCCGAGCTATCCTGCCTATGGAAGACAGCGCAACTTGTTGTGACCTCAGCCCTTATTCGGGAAGAAAGCAGAGGCGCTCATTTTCGCGCTGATTTTCCCGGGACGGAGAAAGAGTGGCACGGAAAACAAATCATTCATTCAACATCTGGAACAGTTATCAGAAAAAACGAAAGGATTGGGGAACTATGGACATTCTGCAGCTGAAACAAATGCTGACTCATTTTTTTCAGGAAGATATCGGAACGGGTGATGCGACGTCACAAGCGATTTTTTCTGATCAGCAATGTAAAGCGCGAATCATCGCAAAAACAGACGGCGTGTTTGCCGGAGAAGCCGTTATCCGTGAAGGATGGAAGCTTTTACACGATGATATCCGCGTCCGCTCCCTGAAAAAAGACGGAGAACGGATGAAAAAAGGAGACGTGCTCGCTGAAATGGAAGGCCAGGCGGCGGCTCTTCTTACGGGGGAGCGGGTCATTCTGAATCTCATACAAAGAATGTCAGGCATTGCGACAATGACGGATGAGGCCAAAAGGAATCTTGATGATCCGTCCATCAAGCTTTGTGATACGAGAAAAACGACACCCGGGCTCAGAATGCTGGAAAAATACGCCGTTCGGGTCGGAGGCGGCTTTAATCATCGCTTTGGCTTATATGACGGCATCATGATAAAAGATAATCATATTGCCGCCTGCGGATCGATAAAGGCGGCCGTGGAGCGGGCAAGAAAAACGGCGGGGCAGATGCTTGCGGTGGAAGTCGAAATCGAATCCGAACAGCAGCTGCTCGAGGCAATAGAAGCGGGCGCAGACGTTATTATGTTTGATAACTGTCCGCCTGAGTCCGTCCGGCGTTTTGCAGGCATGACACCGGGCCATATCAAAACGGAAGCATCCGGAGGCATAACGCTCGACATATTGCCCGCTTATAAAGGAACGGGCGTCCAATATATTTCACTCGGATTTCTGACTCATTCAGTAAAAAGCGCCGACATCAGCATGGATGTTGAGGCTGCGGAACAGGGGGATTTTTAAGATGTCTATTTTTGACGTGTTAACTGCATCAGCCGAAATGATGCCGAGCCATTATAAAGACATGAGCACCGGAGAAATGGAGAAGCGGGTCGCCGCCATTAAACGGGATTTCGGAAAGCGCCTGTTCATTCCGGGGCATCACTATCAAAAAGACGAAGTGATACAATTCGCCGATACGGCAGGTGACTCCCTGCAGCTTGCTCAAGTGGCAGAAAAAAATAAAGAGGCGGAATATATTGTGTTTTGCGGCGTGCATTTTATGGCGGAAACCGCTGATATGCTGACTGATGATAACCAAACCGTCATTTTGCCCGATATGCGCGCCGGATGCTCGATGGCTGATATGGCAGATATTCAGCAGACGGACAAAGCATGGCAAGAGCTTCAAGAACTGTACGGTAACACCATCATTCCGTTAACATATGTTAACTCGACGGCGGAAATTAAAGCATTCGTCGGACGGCACGGAGGAGCGACCGTCACCTCTTCGAATGCCCGGAGTGTGCTGAAATGGGCTTTTAAACAAAAAGAGAGAATTTTATTTTTGCCGGATCAGCATTTAGGCAGAAATACAGCCTATGATCTCGGCATTCCGCTGACAGAAATGGCTGTATGGGACCCGGGGCAGAACCGATTGCTTACTGACCATCCGGAAAACATTAAAGTCATCCTTTGGAAAGGGCATTGCTCCGTACACGAAAAGTTCACAGCGGAAAATATTTCTCAGCTGCGGCAGCGGGATTCCGGCATCCGCATTATCGTTCATCCGGAATGTTCGAGGGAAGTGGTCTCGCTCAGTGACGACAGCGGGTCTACCAAATACATTATTGATACGATTGAACAGGCTGAACCGGGAAGCAAGTGGGCGATCGGAACGGAAATGAATCTTGTTCAGCGCCTCATTCAATCGCATCCGGATAAACAGATTGAATCATTGAATCCCGATATGTGTCCGTGTCTGACAATGAACAGAATCGATCTGCCGCATTTATTGTGGTCGCTTGAGCAGCTTGAAAAAGGCGAGCTGAAGGGTGTCATTAAAGTTCCGGAAGCGGTTCGGACAGAAGCGCTTCGTGCTTTGAACAGAATGCTGAGTCATACGTAGTTATAAAAATTTCCCCTCCTTCCCAAATTTTTTATCATCATGCCCAGTCCATCGGCATATAGTGTGAAGAAACGTATTGTAATGACAAATGTACCGTTCACGTTTTGTGCATAGGAGGGGAAAACGTTGAAAATTCATATCGTTCAAAAAGGCGATTCGCTCTGGAAAATAGCTGAAAAATACGGAGTTGATCTTGAAGAGTTAAAAAAACTGAATCATCAGCTTAGCAATCCAGACTTAATTATGCCTGGAATGAAGATAAAGGTGCCTTCAGAAGCCGTTCCGGTCAGAAAAGAACCTAAGGCCGGCTTCGGAACGTCTGCGCATAAGCATGAGCATCCATATGCCAAAGAAAAACCGAAATCAGTTGTGGACATTGAAGACACCATACCGGAAGAACCAAAGCCGTCGATTCCTTATGTGCCGCCAATCCCTGAAAAGCATGAAAATGTGCTGCCGGAAGCTGATATGAACCAATATTACCCGTCCAATCAGCTGTTTCAGCCGTGGTCGCCTCCTAAGCCGGAGGAACCGGTGACACATTTTGTCGAGCCGAAAGAAAAAGAGCATGACAATAACATTCCACAACAGGAGGAAATGATCAACATGGAAAACGCGAATTACCCGAATATGCCAAAGGCGCCTGAAGCCGGAAAGATGGAAGAAGAAAACGCCGCTTATCATCTGCCGAACATGCCAAACATTCCGAATGTCCCGTTTCCGAATATGCCGGCCGTTGAACCGCCTTTTATGCATTACCCGATGCCGTGCATGCCTTGTCCTTGTCCGGTTCCGGTGACACCGATGCTGCCGGGTTCTGGATTATGCCATCCGTGCTTCCCGGTAGGCGGAGGTTTCGGCGGTTTTGGAGGAGGTTTCGGAGGCTTTCCGGTCATGCCGATGCCGTTACCGTACGGATTCCATCATCCGGGATTTGGGCCGCATGCGGGTTACGGTGAATATGAAAATCAGGCCCATGAAAATGCAGAGCATTATGATGGTTCTGCATCTGGTTTCGGTGGTGCTCCTTACGGTCAAATGCCGTATTACGGCGGATATTCGTCACATTACGCACACGCCCCTCATCATGATGGAAAATATAAGGATGATGATTGCGGCTGCCATGATTCACATCATCACCATCATCACCACCACGGTTCACATCACCATCACGCAAATATGCCTGTGCAGCCGTATCCGAATATGGGTGCAAACGCAGGACATTTTATGCCTTACGGCGGAGCAAATCCCAATGTCGCGCCGAATCAGCCGAGTCCAAATCAAGTATTCGGACGGCCGGAGGAAGAAGAAGATTAATGTTTCGGGACGATGTATGTCGTTCCTTTTTTTATGTCCAACTGAGGAATGGACATAACTGACAAGCTTAAACCCGCCGCCTGACGCACATCCTAAACATGAGCGGAAAACGCACAAACAGCGATGAATCCACGGGGGGGTTTTCCATTGGGTAAAAAACTGATGACGATCGCGGGCGTTTTAGCCGTGACGGCAAGCTTAACGGCATGCGGAGCAAATAATGCCATGAATGACGGACGCTACAATCAGTCAACACGTCCGGTCGGATATTATTCGAATGATAATGGTAATGGCAGAGGCCAGTACGGAATGGACCATCAAGGACCCGTTTCTGAAATGATGGAAAACCGAAACGGCCGTCATAATACGACAAATGTGTCCGACCAGTACGCCCCTAATGACGGGGTTCCGTTAACGACGGACGGCACATATAACGGCCGAAATGTCAATACGCCGCCGGCAGCAATGTCTTATAATGGGTATGACAACGCCGAAAACATCAGGTTGGCGGCAAAAGTTGCAAACCGCGTGAAAAAAGTAAAGGGCGTACAGGATAGTCAGGTCATCGTGACTGACACGAGAGTCGTCATTGCCGTCAGAACAAATCATCCTTTTACGAAAAATGATGATAAACATGTCAAACATGCGGCCAAAAAATTCGCGGACGGCCGTACAATTCAAGTGTTTACCGACAACGCTACTTTTACAAAGCTGCAAGACATGAACAGAAACAGCCGTTAAACGGACTGCCGGATGATTTCATCCGGCAGTATTTTTATGGATAAAGCTTCATCATTTCTTTACATATTCTTAAAACGCTCTTTATGTTGCGGTGTTAATATAAAAGTAATAAAACGTAACGGAGGGGCCGGAATGAAAAAAACGGAGCATGACAAAAGCCGCGGAGAAAAAACTATGTATCTGACCGTAAGGGGATACCGGCTCAAACTGACGCCCGGACAAATGAAACTGATTTCAGCCGGCCGGGCATAATCATCGGGGCAGCCCTCATATAGAGGCTGCTTTTTTTCGGCTGAAACAGACAAATGAAAGAAAACGGTTAAGCACCGGCATCTTTGGTCAAACTAGCATCAAGAGTTTGATTGAATAAAGAGGTGTTATTGGTGAAACGAATTTGCGGTGCTCGTCTATTGTTTATGCTTATCTTATCGGCTGCAGTCCTGATTTGCGGAGGAAAAGGCGCATACGGGGCGGAGGTTAAGCATTACGGGCCGCTTCGGGTGCACGTCCAGCTGGAAAAGGTCTATCTGGACGGTGATGTCGGCATCGAACATACGGATGAAACCGTTTTGGCGATGGAGGATTTTTGGGCCGCATATGCGGGCTGGACGCTCGTTGAGCAGAAAAAAGGCTTCGTCCTTTTCCGTAAGCATGTTGATGACATTTCTCCGCTCAGTAAGGTTAACGGTTATATCGGCGTCACGGACGGAGGCGTCATCTCCACTTTTCACGGCCGTCCCGGATCGCTGGCCGAGCCGATTCAATCTTTCTTCCAGATTGATATAGAAAGGCTGGAAAGCCGATTGCAAAAGCACTTGGAACACGGCATACCGTACAGGACAAAAGCGGAGTTTGAGAGCGTGATCGATCATATTAAGACTTACAGCGGCTGACTTTGACGCAAGACATGTGACACATGTCTTTTTTTTTCTGAACGGAAGGTGTCAAAGCGAACATACGTTAACTTTTCTATAAGACTTTGGCTGTTTTTGTGTTACAATGATAAGCAGTCAAAGAGGTGAATAGGTGTGATTGAATTCGTGAAGGGGACGATTGATTATGTATCTCCCCAATACATCGTGATTGAAAACGGCGGAATCGGCTATCAGGTCTTCACTCCGAACCCGTTTATTTATAAGGTAAGCAATCAAGAGACCATTTTTACGTATCATCATATAAAAGAAGACGCCTTTTCTTTGTACGGTTTTTCAACCCGGGAAGAAAAAGCGCTTTTCACAAAGCTGCTGAACGTCACCGGCATCGGGCCGAAAGGGGCGCTCGCCATCCTCGGTTCCGGTGACCCCGGAGCCGTCATCGAAGCGATCGAACAGGAAGATGAAGCCTTTTTGGTGAAATTTCCGGGTGTGGGCAAAAAAACGGCGCGGCAGATTATTCTTGATTTGAAAGGCAAACTGGCCGACGTCGTGCCTGAAATGATTGACAACCTGTTCAATCATGAAGCGCGCATTGAAAAACAAGAGGCTGAAACGGCGCTTGACGAGGCGCTTGAAGCGCTCCGGGTTCTCGGCTACGCCGAAAAAGAAATTAAAAAAGTGCTTCCTCACTTAAAAGAGGAAACGGCGCTTTCAACAGATCAATATGTGAAAAAAGCATTGCAAAAATTATTAAAGTAAGGTGATGTTCATGGATGAACGGCTCGTTTCAAGTGAAGCAGACAGCCATGAATCAATAATCGAGCAAAGCCTCAGGCCGCAGAATCTCGCCCAGTATATCGGCCAAAAGAAGGTGAAAGAAAATCTGCGCGTGTTTATCGATGCGGCGAAAATGAGGCAGGAAACGCTGGACCACGTTCTTTTATACGGGCCTCCGGGTCTCGGGAAAACAACGCTTGCGTCTATCGTGGCCAATGAGATGGGTGTGGAGATGCGGACGACGTCAGGTCCCGCCATCGAAAGACCGGGAGATTTGGCAGCCATTTTGACGGCGCTCGAACCAGGGGATGTGCTGTTTATAGACGAAATTCACAGGCTGAACCGCTCAATTGAGGAAGTGCTGTACCCGGCGATGGAGGATTTCTGCCTTGATATCGTCATTGGAAAAGGCCCGTCCGCCCGCTCCGTCCGTCTCGACCTTCCCCCTTTTACGCTTGTAGGAGCGACGACAAGGGTCGGATTATTGACCGCACCGCTCAGAGACCGGTTCGGGGTGCTGTCGCGCCTTGAATACTATACGCAGGAAGAGCTGACAGATATCGTGTCAAGAACGGCTGACGTTTTTGAAGTGGATATCGAAAAAGCTCCGGCTCTGGAAATCGCCAGACGGTCAAGGGGAACGCCGCGGGTTGCAAACCGGCTTCTCAGAAGGGTGAGGGATTTTGCCCAGGTGCTCGGCGACAGCCGCATCACGGAAGAAATCGCTCACGACGCGCTCGAACGTCTTCAAGTCGATGCGCTCGGCCTTGACCATATCGACCATAAGCTGCTGATGGGCATGATCGAAAAATTCAGCGGCGGTCCTGTCGGCCTTGATACGATTTCCGCGACAATCGGCGAAGAACCGCATACAATAGAGGATGTGTACGAACCGTATCTGCTGCAGATCGGATTTCTCCAGAGGACGCCGAGGGGACGGGTCGTGACTCCGGCTGTGTATGAACATTTTCGATTGGAGGCGCCCGCCCGTGACTGACTTTCCGAAGGTTCTCATGGTTCTCGGTGCCGTTTTGCTTATTGCCGGCGCAGTCTGGCACTTTGTCGGAAGGCTGCCCGGAGATATTTTCGTTAAGAAGGGAAATGTTACATTTTTCTTTCCCGTTGTCACTTGTATTGTGATCAGTGTGATACTATCCATTCTGCTTAATTTTTTCGGCAGAATGAAATAACAATAGACAGAATAAAGGTGAAATGATGAAAGTCGATTTATTTGATTTTGAACTGCCTGAACGCCTCATTGCCCAAGTGCCGCTTAAAGAGCGTGACGCATCGCGGCTTATGGTGCTCGACAAACAGACGGGCGGGCTGACGGACAGTTCATTTAAAGAGATTGTAAGCTTTTTTAATGAAGGGGATTGCCTCGTCTTGAACAATACCCGTGTGCTGCCTGCAAGATTATTCGGCACAAAAGAAGATACGGGGGCGAAAGTGGAGCTTCTGTTATTAAAACAGGAAGAAAATGATACATGGGAAACGCTCGTAAAACCGGCGAAACGCGTAAAAAAAGGAACGGTCCTGACATTCGGCGACGGCCGGCTGACAGCGGTCTGCACGGAGGAGCTTGATCACGGAGGCAGAAAAATAAAATTCCGGTATGACGGGATTTTTTATGAAGTGCTTGAATCACTCGGTGAAATGCCGCTGCCTCCTTATATTAAAGAGCAGCTTGATGATAAAGAACGGTATCAGACCGTCTTTTCAAAAGAAATCGGATCTGCCGCAGCTCCGACGGCCGGACTTCATTTTACGGAAGAGATTCTGGATGAGCTGAAGCAAAAGGGTGTGCGGATTGAATTTATCACACTTCATGTGGGACTCGGCACATTCCGCCCGGTCAGTGCGGATGATGTGGAAGAGCATAACATGCACGCGGAATTTTATGAAATGACGGAAGAAACCGCCGCCTCTTTAAACGAGGTCAGAAAGGCGGGAGGGCGCATTGTGTCGGTCGGGACGACATCCACGCGCACCCTGGAAACCATTGCAGGCGAGCATGACGGCGTATTTACCGCTTCAAGCGGCTGGACGTCCATCTTCATTTATCCGGGATATGAATTTAAAGCGATTGACGGCATGATCACCAATTTTCATCTGCCGAAATCTTCCCTTATCATGCTCGTTTCTGCGCTTGCCGGCAGAGAGCATGTTCTTTCCGCCTACCGTCATGCGGTAGAAGAGGAATATCGTTTCTTCAGCTTTGGCGACGCCATGCTGATTATCTAATTTGAATGACAGGAGGCCTCATACAAAGTGGCTGAACAACCGATACGTTATGAATTTATAAAGGAATGCAAACAAACGGGAGCGCGCCTGGGCAGAGTCCATACGCCCCACGGCTCCTTTGAAACGCCTGTATTTATGCCGGTCGGCACGCTTGCTACGGTAAAGACGATGTCTCCGGACGAGCTGAAATCTATGGATGCGGGCATTATTTTAAGCAATACGTACCATTTATGGCTCCGCCCGGGACATGACATTGTAAAAGAAGCGGGCGGGCTTCATAAGTTTATGAACTGGGACCGCGCGATTTTAACGGATTCCGGCGGTTTTCAGGTCTTTTCATTGAGCAAGTTTCGTAATATAGAAGAAGAAGGCGTTCATTTCCGCAATCACTTAAACGGAGACAAGCTGTTTTTATCTCCGGAAAAAGCGATGGAAATTCAAAACGCCCTCGGCTCTGATATCATGATGGCGTTTGATGAGTGTCCGCCGTATCCGGCAGAGTATGATTACATGAAACGCTCTGTGGAACGGACCAGCCGCTGGGCGGAACGCTGCCTGGAGGCGCACGGGCGCTCAGATGAGCAGGGGCTGTTCGGAATCGTACAGGGCGGAGAATACGAAGACCTGCGGACACAAAGTGCAAAAGACTTGGTTTCGCTTGATTTTCCGGGTTATGCCATAGGCGGGTTATCTGTCGGCGAGCCGAAGCACGTCATGAACCGAGTGCTTGAGTTTACAACTCCGCTTTTACCGAAGGACAAGCCGAGATATTTAATGGGTGTGGGTTCACCGGATGCCTTAATTGACGGCGCCATTCGCGGCGTGGATATGTTTGACTGCGTACTGCCGACCCGGATTGCCCGAAACGGCACGGTGTTTACGAATGAAGGGCGTCTGAATATGAAAAACGCCAAATATGAGCGTGATTTCCGTCCGATTGATGAAGAGTGCAACTGCCATACATGCAAAAATTACTCCCGCGCTTACATCAGACATTTGATCCGCTGTAATGAAACGTTTGGAATTCGATTAACAACTTACCATAACCTTCATTTTCTGTTACACTTAATGGAGCAGGTCAGACAAGCCATCCGGGAGGATCGTCTTGGTGATTTCCGAGAAGAGTTCTTTGAGCGTTACGGCTATAATAAGCCAAATGCGAAAAGCTTCTAAATAAAACCATTCTTGAAGGGAGGGAAACAGATGGGTACTTTAGGTACAATCGTTCCTATTATTTTAATGTTTGCAGTGCTTTATTTCCTGCTCATCCGTCCGCAGCAAAAGCAGCAGAAGGCCGTACGCCAGATGCAGGAAGAGCTGAAAAAAGGGGATACAGTGGTGACAATCGGAGGATTGCACGGCACTGTTGATTCAATTGATGAAAGCAAGGTCGTCATTAAAACAGGTGATAACACCCGTTTAACATTTGACCGCCGCGCAATCAGAGAAGCTTCCGCTGAATAACAGCGAAGCTCATACATACAAAAAAAGAGCGGAGAATCCGCTCTTTTTTTATTACGCTGATCTGCTTCCTTTCAAATTCACTCCGAAAATGCCGCCCAGCATACTGACTCCCAAAAAGCCGAGATGAAACAAAAGCTGACCGGATGTAAACGTTTTTCCGAACCCTAAATATTGAAACAGCAAGATGATTAATGAAAAACAGACGGCGGTTAACGCTCCGATCATCCAGCCTTTTTCTTTCGCTTTGCCGCCCGATATAAAACCGCCCGCAAATAAAGAAAGAAAGGAAAGCGCGGTGATCAGCCAGCTGAAAGATGACTCTTCCATTGAGGTAACCGTCAGTAAAAGCGAAATCGCCAAACTCGTAAGAAGCATCACCGCAAAGATAGCCACTAAGCCGTACAAGACGCCTCTTCCCACTTGTTTCGTTTCTTCCATTTTTATCTCCTCTCCGCTCTGCGGCCTGATATATGACAAGCCGGAGCCTGTCTTTTTCTAAATGTATTCTCTGAATGTTCGAATTAGACGTAAATGCATGATGTTCAGCCCGTTTCTTACATAATTCAGAGCCGATGGCAAATGCTATGACCGTTGGAGGTGCGATATGGAAGATATTTTCATTATTACGTTTCGTACGATTGTGCTTTATTTTATCATTCTGGTGATTTTCAGACTGATGGGAAAACGGGAAATCGGAGAACTGAGCATTTTAGACCTTGTCGTCTCCATTATGATTGCCGAGATTGCCGTATTGGCAATTGAAAATGTAAAAGATAAGCTTTTGCATACAATTGTGCCGATTGTCGTTTTAATGATTATTCAAGTAAGCCTTGCTTTTATTTCGCTCAAAAGCCAAAAAATACGGCAGCTGCTTGACGGAAAACCCACCATTATTATCAAACAGGGAAAAATTGATGAACGGGCGATGAGATCGCAGCGCTACAATTTTGACGATCTTCTTATGCAGCTGAGGGAGAATAACATCGATAGAATCTCTGACGTGTCATACGCCATTCTGGAGTCTTCAGGCAAACTGTCGATCGTCAAAAAGAAAAACAATAAGGATAAGCAGATGGAAACATCGCTTATCGTTGACGGGGTCATTCAGAACGAGCATCTGGACAGAATCGGGAAAGATAAACACTGGCTCGAAAAAAATTTAGCAAAAAGAGGATATCGCGATCTTTCGGTTATATCATTCTGCACGTTTACGGACGGCGCTTTTTTTATTGATCTTAAAGATGAAAAAGGGGAGCCATGAATCGGTTTCACCGCGTCACGAACTTGCCGATGACCGGAATCCGGATCAGCTCTTCCCTTTTAATCAGCCTGAATAACAGAAGAAGCGCTATATACAAAATCGCGGTCATTGCAATCCAGCCTGTGAGATTAACAGCCTCTGACCCTGAAAAATGAACGGCGTGCTTGATGATGCGGCTGACATAACCGCAAATGAATATGACGGCAAAACAGAGCGCGTATTCTTTTATTTTAATGCTGATCGGAAGCACCTTGCTTACGGTGGCCGCATGCAGCAGGGTGACAAGGACCATCCCCGTTACAATCGCAAGTGCGGCGCCCATGATGCCCAATGAAGGCCTGGTCGCCAAAACAAAAATCAGGCCAGTTTTGACAGCGGCGCCGATAAAACTGTTCATCATGGCGGCCCCGGCTAAATTGAGAGCCTGCAGCACCGCCTGAAGGGGCCCCTGAAAATAGTAAAGCAGAAAAAACGGCGCCATCACTTTAACAAATACCGCCGCATTCGTTGATCCGTACATGACGGACATCAGTTCATCAGCGAAAGAGAATAAAATAACCACCGAAATGCCTCCGCTTAAAAGACACAGCCGCATCGCCTGTTCCAGACGGTATTCGACAACTTGCAGCTTTTTTTGCTCCATTCCTTCACTGATCGCAGGAACAAGTGCCGTTGACAGAGAATAGGTTATAAAGCTGGGCAGCGTCAAGACCGTCATGGCAAATCCGGTCAGCTCCCCGTACTGGCTGGTGGCGGCAGCGGTGGCCACTCCTGCAATCGCAAGGCTTTGTGCGACGACAATAGGTTCAAAAAACCAAGATAAATTTCCGATGAAGCGGCTTCCGGTTGTCGGGAGCGACACGCTCATCAGCTGGCGGAATGTTTCTTTTCCATTTGCGATCGACTTGAAAAATTGTTTTCTGATTCTGATTGTTTTATTTGCTTTAAAACAAATGAATAAATAAATAAGAGAGGCAAGCTCCCCGATGACAGACGAAATCATGGCTCCGGCTGCGGCATATTCAATCCCGTACGGCAGAAACACCGTCGTGCAGACCGCGACAAGTGAAATCCGCACGATCTGCTCAAGTACTTGGGAAAACGCCAGCGGGTTCATATTCTGCCTGCCCTGAAAGTAACCGCGCAGCACGCTGGAGATCGCGATAATCGGCACGACGGGCGTAATCGCCAGCAGCGGGTAAACCGTACGCTGATCCGTCAGCATCGTTTCGGACATAATCGGCGCAAAGCATAAAAACAGCGGCGTGAAGATGAGACTTAATATCCCAGTGACGGTAAGCGACATCACTAAAATGTGTTTCATTTTCTGCCGGTCCCCCCGCGCGCTTGCTTCAGCGACAAGTTTGCTGATGGCAACGGGGAGGCCGAATTGAGTCAAAGTGGTGGCCAAGAAAAATGTCGGGGCAGCCATCATGTATAAACCGACCCCTTCTTCACCGATAAACCGGGCGATAACCACCCGGTTGACAAAGCCGAGCATTCTCGTAATCATCCCGGCTGCAATGAGAATAAGAGTGCCCCTTAAAAAAGTCTGTTTTGCCATTTTATAAACCCCTGCCTTCTCAAACTACCTGGAATCATATACAATAAAGATATGCGCCGATGTCGTCCGAGCATGACAAGTCTTCGAGAAAAATGGAAAAAGGAGCGAGCGCCCAGTGGAGAAACATCCCGCCGAAATGTACAAAGATCATTTGCGGCCTTTCTTGTACAGTAAACTTGAAGAGTTCAAAATCCTCGGATACGATGATGTTGAGCACGAGAGTTTATGGTCATACTTAATACATAAAAAGTGGAAACAGAAAAAGGAACTGCCGCTGCATGAATTGGCAGGTAATATTTTATCAGTTAAAATTGGCGATTTTATGAACTATGCAACCGTTGAAGCTTTTAAGTCGTCTAATTGGCTGGAAAGCGATGAGGGTCAGGAAGCTTTGGATGAACTGCTGAGATAATGATGGCATAGGTTTAAGGAGGAAATACATAATGAAAAAAGGACGCTTGATTGCGTTTTTCCTGATCGTATTATTGATCGGCACAGGGCTGGGTTATTTTACAAAACCGGCTGCCAATAATATTACGTTAGGATTGGATTTACGCGGCGGGTTTGAAGTTCTGTACGATGTGCAGCCCGTCAAAAAAGGCGATAAAATCACAAAAGACGTGCTCGTCAGCACGGTGCAGGCGCTGAACCGCCGGGCTAACGTTCTCGGCGTAAGCGAGCCGAACATTCAGATTGAAGGAAATAACCGCATACGCGTTCAGCTGGCGGGCGTCACGAATCAGAACAGGGCGCGCGAAATTCTGTCAACGGAAGCGCAGCTCTCGTTCAGGGATACGAATGATAAAGAGCTGTTAAACGGCTCTGATCTCGTGGAAAACGGCGCGAAGCAAACCTTTGATCCGACGACGAACGAACCGATTGTCAGCGTTAAGCTGAAGGATGCGGATAAGTTCGGAGAAGTGACGAAAAAAGTCAAGAAAATGGCCCCTAATAATCAGCTTGTGATCTGGCTTGATTACCAAAAGGGCGATTCATTTAAAAAAGAAGTCGGCAAAAAACATCCGAAATATGTATCCGCTCCGAATGTGAGCCAGGAATTAAACACGAAGGATGTCACGATTGAAGGTCAGTTCACCGTTCAAAAAGCGAAGGACTTGGCCAATATTTTAAACGCGGGTGCGCTGCCTGTGAAACTGACCGAAAAATACTCTACTTCAGTAGGGGCGCAATTCGGACAGCAGGCTTTGCATGATACGGTAGAGGCCGGCATCATCGGTATTGCAATTGTTTTCTTATTTATGCTGCTTTATTACAGACTGCCTGGACTCATAGCGGTAATTACGCTTTCTGTATACGTGTATATTACGCTTCAAGTGTTTGACTGGATGCAGGCGGTGCTGACGCTTCCGGGTATTGCGGCGCTCATTTTGGGTGTCGGGATGGCGGTTGACGCCAACATCATCACCTATGAACGGATAAAAGAAGAACTGAAACTCGGCAAATCCGTACGCTCAGCTTTCCGTTCAGGGAACAGAAGGTCATTCGCGACGATTTTCGATGCGAACATCACAACGATCATCGCAGCGGTCGTGCTCTTTATTTTCGGGACAAGCTCTGTAAAAGGGTTTGCGACGATGCTGATTCTGTCAATTCTGACAAGCTTTATTACAGCTGTCTTCCTTTCAAGATTCCTGCTCTCCCTTCTCGTGGAAAGCAGATGGCTTGACCGGAAAAAAGGCTGGTTCGGCGTCAAGAAAAAACATATTATGGACATTCAAAAAACGGATGAAAATACTGAACCGCATACGGCATTCCAAAAATGGGATTTCACGAGCAAGCGAAAATATTTCTTTATTTTCTCAAGCGCTGTAACCATTGCGGGAATTATCATCTTGCTGGTCTTTAAGCTCAACCTGGGAATCGATTTTGCAAGCGGTGCGCGGATTGACGTGCAGAGCAATCATGCATTGACGGCGCAGCAGGTTGAAAAAGACTTTGACTCTCTCGGCATGGATCCGGAAAACATCGTGCTCTCGGGTAAAGAGAACCATGTTGCCGCGGCCCGGTTTGTCGGAGAGCCATCTAAAGAAAAGATCGCTGAAATCAAAACGTACTTTAAGGACAAATACGGATCTGAACCGAACGTCAGCACGGTATCGCCGACAGTCGGAAAAGAACTGGCCCGTAATGCTTTATATGCCGTGGCAATTGCATCAATCGGCATCATTATTTACGTGTCAATCCGTTTCGAGTACAGAATGGCAATCGCCGCGATTGTATCCCTGCTGTATGACGCTTTCTTTATCGTCGCGTTTTTCAGCATTACAAGGCTGGAGGTTGACGTAACCTTTATCGCCGCTATTCTCACCATAATCGGTTACTCGATAAATGATACGATCGTTACATTTGACCGGATACGCGAGCAGATGAAAAAACGCAAGCCGAAGTCATTTGCCGATCTGGAACATATCGTGAATCTGAGCTTGCAGCAAACCTTTACACGTTCGATCAATACGGTCTTGACCGTTGTGATTGTTGTCGTCGTGCTGCTCATTTTGGGCTCATCGTCAATTACAAACTTCTCCGTCGCCTTATTGGTCGGTTTATTGACGGGCGTTTATTCCTCTCTTTACATCGCCGCGCAGCTGTGGCTTGTATGGAAAGGAAAAGAATTTAAAGGGAAAAAATCAATCGAAGAGTAAAAGGAAACAGGCTGTCTTCCGGAAGGCAGCCTGTTTTTTAGGCCGCATTGAACTTAAAACCTGCATTTGCTATAATGACATACGCTTACATAATCAATCATCATTGTAAAAACATGTAGGAGGGTTCTTATGAACGTTCGTGAGTCGGAGCTTCCGGGCATCGGCCAGAAAGTAGAAGTCATTACGAAAAATCACGATAAAATCAGTATTATTCTTCATGATGACGGCAGAAAAGAGCTCTATTACTTCGATGAGAATGATCATGACGAATGCTTGGCATCCGTTGAATTTAACGACGAAGAGGCAAGGCAGATTTCCGCTATTTTAGGCGGGATGACGTATAAGCCGAAAGCGCTGGAATCTGTGGAAGTCGCGCTTGATGACCTCGTCATTGAGTGGTTTAAAGCCGAATCTCATGCACCGGCTGTCAGCCGTACAATCGGAGATTTGGAGACCAAGAAACATTACAACGTCCAGATTATTGCGATCGTGAAGAAAAACCGGCAAAAACAGCTGAGCCCCGGTATTGATACCATAATTGAAGAAGGGGACACCCTCGTCATATCGGGAGAAAGAAGCGGACTGAAAAAGCTGGTCCGCGAGCAATTAACGGCCCGCATTTCCTGAGACCGGGGTTTACTCCCGGGAAAATGGGGGAAAAGATAAGAATCAATAATTGGGGGCAGACGCATGAATAAACAATGGACTATTATATTCGCTTTACTATTTACTCTGATTGTCGCCATCTTTGCTGTCATTAACGTGCGTGCGGTTGAGGTTGATTATCTGTTCGGAACCGCTGAATGGCCGCTGATTTTAGTCATTTTAGGCTCTGTGTTAATGGGAGCGCTGATCGTGTTTTCAGCCGGTATCTTTCAAGTGATGAAACTGAAGCGCGAAATTAAAATGCTGCGGAAAGAAAACAGATCCGCAGGTGAATTGACGGCTGATTCGGACGACAAAAAAACAGCCGCGCCGCCGGAAGAAATGCTTGAAGAGAAAAAAGGATCAGAATAACATTTGAAACCCCTCAGTCTGCTCTAGTATAATAGGGTGGTTGAGGGGTGAATTTATGTTAGCGTCAAAAATGCGCTGGGAAATCCAGCAGCCGGATCAGGAAAAAGTCAAATCACTCACAGAACAATTGGACATAACACCTCTTGTGGCATCACTGCTTGTAAAAAGAGGTTTTGATACTGCCGAAAGCGCAAGGCTGTTTTTACATACAAAGGATGCAGACTTTTATGACCCGTATGAATTAAAGGGAATGCGGGAAGCAGTTGATCGGATAAAACTGGCGGTTTCTCAAGGGGAACCGATTATGATTTACGGAGATTACGATGCGGACGGCGTTACAAGCACGTCAGTGATGCTGACGGCACTCAGACAGCTGTCGGCGGACGTTGACTTTTATATTCCCGACCGTTTTACAGAAGGCTACGGCCCGAATGAACAAGCTTTCCGCTCCATAAAAGAGCGGGGATTTTCGCTGATCATTACAGTGGATACGGGAATCGCCGCCGTCCATGAAGCTGAAGTCGCAAAAGAGCTGGGCTTAGACGTCATTATTACCGACCACCATGAGCCGGGACCCGAGCTTCCTGACGTATTTGCGATCATCCACCCGAAGCAGCCGGGATGCGGCTATCCGTTTAAAGAATTGGCCGGCGTCGGTGTGGCGTTTAAGCTTGCCCACGCGCTTACGGGTTCTTTGCCGGAAGCTATGCTGGACTTGGCGGCAATCGGTACGGTTGCAGATCTGGTGCCTCTTCATGATGAAAACAGATTAATTGCGTCACTCGGAATTGAAAGGCTTCGGACGACAAATCGGCCGGGCCTCAAAGCTCTGATTAAGCTTTCCGGCGGAGATATCGGACAAGCTGATGAGGAAACGATCGGATTTCAGGTCGCACCGAGGCTCAATGCCGTCGGAAGAATAGAACAGGCCGATCCCGCCGTTCACCTGCTGATGACCGAAGATCAGTTTGAAGCGGAGGAACTGGCTTCGGATATTGACCGGCTGAATAAAGAGCGGCAGAAAATGGTGAAAACCATGACCGAAGAGGCTGTTGAAATGGTTCAGCAGCAAGGCGGAAACCCGTCTGCCATTGTAGTGGCAAAAGCCGGCTGGAATCCGGGCGTCGTCGGTATTGTCGCATCGAAGCTGGCTGAACGTTTTTACCGGCCCGCTGTTGTGCTTGGGATAGATGAGGAGCAGGGAATCGCTAAAGGGTCGGCGCGAAGCATCAGGGGCTTCAACCTTTTTACGAGCCTTTCACAGTGCAGAGACATTCTTCCTCATTTTGGCGGGCATCCGATGGCGGCCGGAATGACGCTGAAGGCTGAAGATGTGGCGGAATTAAGGGACAGGCTGAATCAAATGGCTGAAGAAACCCTGACGGAAGAGGATTTTATTCCCGTTCAGGAGGTTGATCTTGTCTGCGGCGTAGAAGACATAACCGTTGAAAGCATTACAGAATTGAATATGCTGTCGCCGTTCGGCATGCTTAACCCTAAACCGCATGTGATGGTGAAAAATGCCGTGCTTGATGATGTGCGCCTGATCGGAGCGAATAAAAACCACGTAAAAATGACGGTGAAAAGTGATTCCGCCGTCCTTGACTGCGTCGGCTTTAACAAAGGAGAGCTGGAAGCCGGAGTTGTTCCCGGATCAACGATTTCCATTGTCGGCGAGATGTCCATTAATGAATGGAACAACAGAAAGAAGCCCCAGCTGATGATTAAAGACGCTGCGGTGCCGGAATGGCAGCTTTTTGATATCAGGGGCAAGCGGACGTGGGAAGACACGGTCACCGCGCTGCCGAAGGAAAAACGGGTGCTCATCAGCTTTAACGAAAAAACCGCTCAGAAGCTCCATGCAAAAGAGCTGTCGGGCGAGCTGGCCGGGATCACATCGGAATTCGAGGCGGAAGCTCTCCAGCTTGACGGAAAATATGCCGTTTTTCTGGATGTGCCGCCGTCAGCGGATCGCCTGCAGCATTTGCTTGACGGAAAGAAGCCGGAACGGATTTATTTTGTTTTTATCAATCATGAAGAACATTTCCTGTCCTCATTTCCATCGCGGAATGATTTCAAGTGGTTTTACGCATTTCTCTTGAAAAGGGGCGCTTTTGACTTCGGCAAGCATGGTTCAGAGCTTGCGAGACATAGAGGATGGTCAATTGACACAATCAATTTCATGACAAAGGTGTTTTTTGATCTCGGTTTTGTTAAAATAGAAGATGGTGTGCTGTCTGTCGTGAGCGGCGCGAAAAAACGCGACCTGGCAGATTCGCAAACCTATCAGGTAAAACAGCAGCTGATGGAATTAGACCAGAAGCTCAATTATTCCGCAGCCCATGAGCTGAAGGAATGGCTGAATAAGCTGATGAACCAAGGTTCAGAAGCTTATGAAAGTACGAGGAGGACATAGAACAGATGGATCTTAAAAAATACGTAACAATTGTGCCCGATTACCCGAAAGAAGGCGTACAATTTAAAGATATTACGACATTGATGGACAAAGGCGACGTATACCGTTACGCCACTGACCAAATTGTTGAATATGCAAAAGAAAAAGAAATTGATTTAGTTGTCGGGCCTGAAGCGCGCGGCTTTATTATCGGCTGTCCGGTTGCATACGCTCTCGGAGTGGGCTTTGCGCCGGTTCGGAAAGAAGGAAAACTTCCGCGTGAGGTCATTAAAGTCGATTACGGTTTGGAGTACGGAAAAGACGTACTGACGATTCATAAAGATGCAATTCTGCCGGGACAGCGCGTGCTGATTACTGATGACTTGCTTGCAACAGGCGGCACGATCGAAGCAACAATTAAGCTGGTCGAAGAACTGGGCGGCGTCGTAGCCGGTATTGCGTTCTTAATCGAGCTTTCTTACCTTGACGGCAGAGACAAGCTTGACGATTACGATATTTTAACATTAATGAAATATTAACCGCATATGGAAAAAAGCACTCGTGTCAGGGTGCTTTTTTCCTATTATTTCATCATCCTGACAGATTCTTTAGGTGTTTTGAACTTCTGCCCTTTACATCTCTCGTTTTTTTCTTGATAATAAACTAATACAGTTTACATTTAAAAAAGGTGATTCCATGGCGAACGAACAAGTATTGACTGCCGAGCAAGTAATAGATAAAGCGCGCACTTATCTGCCGGAGGAGCAGATTGCGTTTGTTGAGAAAGCTTACCTGTATGCGCAAAACGCGCATCGCGAACAGTACCGCAAATCAGGTGAGCCGTACATCATTCATCCGATTCAGGTGGCGGGGATCCTCGTCGATCTGGAAATGGACCCTTCCACAATTGCGGGCGGATTTCTGCATGACGTGGTAGAGGACACGGATGTCACCCTCGACGACCTGAAGGAAGCATTTTCTGAAGAAGTGGCGATGCTTGTCGACGGCGTGACGAAGCTCGGTAAAATTAAGTATAAATCTCAAGAGGAGCAGCAGGCGGAAAACCATCGAAAAATGTTTGTCGCTATGGCTCAAGATATCAGAGTCATATTGATCAAGCTGGCGGATCGCCTTCACAATATGCGGACGTTAAAGCATCTTCCGCAGGAAAAGCAGCGGAGAATTTCAAATGAGACGCTGGAGATTTTCGCTCCGCTGGCCCATCGGCTCGGGATTTCGAAAATCAAATGGGAGCTTGAAGACACCGCTCTCCGTTATTTGAATCCTCAGCAGTATTACAGAATCGTCAACCTCATGAAGAAAAAGCGCGCGGAACGCGAACTTTATGTCGAAGAGGTTGTCAATGAAGTGAAAAAACGGGTCGAAGAAGTGAATATCAAAGCGGACTTTTCAGGACGCCCGAAGCACATCTACAGCATTTACCGCAAGATGGCGCTGCAAAATAAACAGTTCAATGAAATATATGATCTGCTCGCCGTCCGTATTCTTGTCGGAAGCATTAAAGACTGCTACGCCGTACTCGGCATTATTCATACGTGCTGGAAGCCGATGCCGGGCAGATTCAAAGATTATATTGCGATGCCTAAGCCGAATATGTATCAGTCTCTGCATACGACCGTAATCGGGCCTAAAGGCGATCCGCTGGAAGTGCAGATCAGAACGTTTGAGATGCATGAGATTGCTGAATACGGGGTGGCCGCACACTGGGCATATAAAGAAGGCAAGGCTGCAAACGAAGAAGCGACATTTGAGAAAAAACTGTCCTGGTTCCGTGAAATTCTGGAATTCCAAAACGAGTCTACCGATGCGGAAGAATTTATGGAATCGCTGAAAATCGATCTGTTTTCTGACATGGTATACGTATTTACGCCAAAAGGCGATGTCATTGAACTGCCGTCAGGCTCTGTGCCGATTGATTTTTCCTACAGGATACACTCGGAGATCGGCAACAAAACAATCGGGGCGAAAGTGAACGGAAAAATGGTGACGCTTGACCATAAGCTCCGGACGGGCGACATCGTCGAGATTCTGACGTCCAAGCATTCATACGGTCCGAGTCAAGACTGGGTCAAACTGGCGCAGACGTCCCAGGCGAAACACAAAATCCGCCAATTCTTTAAGAAACAGCGCCGTGAAGAAAACGTCGAAAAAGGCCGTGAGCTTGTCGAGAAAGAAATTAAAAATCTTGATTTTGAAGTGAAAGATGTTTTAACACTCGAAAATCTTCAAAAAGTTGCCGACAAGTTCAATTTCTCAAATGAAGAGGATATGTACGCGGCGGTCGGGTATAACGGCATTACCGCTCTTCAGGTGGCCAACAGGCTCACCGAAAAAGAACGGAAGCTGCGTGACCAGGAAGAGCAGGAAAAAATCGTTCAGGAAGTCACTTCCGAGCCGAAACATTATCCGCAAGGGAGAAAACGGGAAGCGGGTGTGCGCGTAAAAGGCATTGACAACCTTCTCGTCCGCTTGTCGAAATGCTGCAACCCGGTGCCGGGCGACCATATCGTCGGTTTTATTACAAAAGGGCGCGGTGTATCCGTTCACCGGGATGACTGTCCGAACGTCAAAACGAATGAAGCGCAGGAACGTCTGATCCCCGTTGAATGGGAGCATGAATCACAGGTTCAAAGACGCAAAGAATATAACGTTGAGATTGAGATTTTGGGGTATGACCGTCTCGGGCTTTTAAATGAGGTGCTCCAAGCCGTAAATGAGACGAAAACCAACATCTCCTCTGTCTCCGGCAAATCCGACCGCAATAAAGTCGCTACGATTCATATGGCGATTTTTATCCAAAACATCAATCATCTGCACAAAGTGGTCGAGCGGATTAAGCAGATCAGAGACATCTATTCAGTCCGGCGGGTAATGAACTAAAAGGAGCTTGCTATGAAATTAGTTGTTCAGCGTGTAACAGAAGCAAGTGTGACGGTTGACGGCGCTGTCGCCGGCCGGATCGGACCCGGCATTATGGCGCTTGTCGGCATCACTCATGAAGATACAGAAGAAGATGCCGCTTACTTGGCGGATAAAATCGTGAATCTTCGGATTTTTGATGATGAAAGCGGCAAGATGAATTTATCGCTTTTGGATACGGGCGGGGAGATTTTATCCGTTTCCCAGTTTACGCTTTACGGCGAAACGAAGAAAGGGAGACGCCCGAATTTTATGAATGCGGCTAAACCGGATCAGGCTGTGCTCCTTTATGAAAAGTGGAACGAACTCCTTCGGGAAAAAGGAGTCAAAGTGGAAACCGGAATATTCGGAGCCATGATGGATGTTCAGCTGACGAATTCCGGGCCGATTACATTGATTATGGATTCTAAACAATAAAAAAAAGCTGCCGTTCGGCAGCTTTTTTTATGATTGAAAATAATGTTCCAATCCGCTTTCAATTCCGTCTGTCACTTTTTCCTGATAAGAGCCGCTATGTATGATTGTTTCTTCTTGCGGTTGACTGAGATAGCCGAGCTCATACAGCATGGCAGGCCGTTTATTTTCCCTCAGGACGTAATAATCGCCAAACAGAACGCCGCGATCCGGGATAGGGGAACGCTTCAGTACTTCAGAATGGACGTCTGAGGCAAGCTGGCGATCCTTAGACGGACTGTAATAATAAGCCGTGCTTCCCCGCGTTGACGTATCGGCATAGCTGTCATAGTGAATGCTGATAAAGGCATCCGCATTCCGGTAATGAGAGGTTGAAACCCTGGCCTGCAGGCTGATAAAAGTATCATCCTGTCTGGTGATATACACGTTTGCACCGGATGCCCGCAATTTTTGGGCCAGCAGCTTAGCGGTTTTAATCGTTACGTTTTTTTCAAACTTTCCGGAGTAGCCGATCGTTCCGCTGTCTTTTCCTCCGTGTCCGGGATCAACGACGATCGTTTTGTTTTTAAGTGAGCCGCTGCCGCCCGACGTGTCGGGAGAAGGTGCTTCTCCTGTTTCCTCCCCGCTTTTTGACGTTTGTACGACCCAGTTTGCCACATATGCGGTTTGTCCGTTTTCAAGCCGGACTTCATACCATTTGCCGCTTGAGCCGACAATCGGGTAGGCTGCGCCTTTATCTGCTCTTTTTACGATAGAAGCGGAAGTCGAGGCCGAGCTCCTTAAGTTGGTGCCGCCGTACACAATATACGCTTTTTTCGAGGAGCCTGAGCCCGCAGAACCGTCTCCCGAGCCGGATGCGCTGCCCGATGAGTCAGAATCCTTTATGATGTAGTGGCTTGCTGCCCAGCCTTTTTGCCCGTTTGCTTCAATTTTCAGCCAGCCGTGGTCTTCACTTAAAATGGAAACCTTTGTTCCGCGTGATAATTTAGTCATAATCGCTGAATCATGTGATGCTGCACTTCTGACATTCAATGAAGAAACGCCGACCGTCCCGTTTTTTGACCCGCTTCGGGCCGAAGTTGCTTTCGTATCCGATCCGCCGCTGTCCGCGGTGACGTATTCGGAAGAAACCCATCCGGTTGTGCCTTGATAAGAAATGTTCACCCATCCGCTGTTCTTGTCCAGCACGGATGCATGTGCGCCTTGCGGAAGTTTGCCGATGACTTCATATGATGTCCCCGGGCCTTTTCTGATGCGGAGGTCAGGATCGGTGGAAGTGACCGTTCCGCTAGTTGCGGATGAATTGTCTGCTCCCCCGGCTGTTTTTGATATCAGCCAGGAAACGACCCATCCGGTTTTACCGGGGCTCAGCTGAAGCTGCACCCAGTCTCCCTCTTCTTTAGCGATCGGGTATCTTTCCCCTTTTTTTACTTCAGCCTTAATTCCATAGCTCAGGCCGGGACCGCCTCTGACATTGATCTTGTCTGTCGCGATGACCGCTTCTCCCTCTGCGGCGATTGCGGTGTGGAATGACGGAAGAAGCGCTGTGATGATGACGCCGCATAAAATAAGAGCAAGAGTTCTCTTCTTCATGGCTGTCCTCCTTTCTGAACTAACTAAAATACATTCTTGTATAATATCGTATTTTCCTTGCTGAATGTTAAATAAAAATAAAATGGTTTGTTTATACTAGTCATAAATACAGCGAAAAGGTGTGCAAATCATGAAATATCAACCAAAAATGGGACGCGCGCTGCACGATGCGGAAGGAAATCTGCACTTCAGTGATCAGAGCGATAGAGAAAAGACGGGTTTTCTTGAAGAGACGGCGACGGAGTTCGGTCTCTTATCGAAAGAAGCGGTCGCAAGGAAAAACAGACGGAATAAAACTTGACAGGGGAGTGCAATCCCATTATTATAATAGAAATTGATGTACATAAGTCATGATAACGATTTTGAACCGATAATGGAGAAGAGTAGGTCAGAATGCATGGAGAAGAGAGGAACCGCCCCGGGCTGAAAGCGGATCCGCACTGCATCTTTCTCGAAACAACACTCCGGAGGTTCCCTGCTGAACGCTTTTGCAAGTCATTAGGCAGCGGACGTGAACCTGCGTTAAAGGTCAGAGCGGGGATGCTTCGGCATTCCAACTAGGGTGGCACCACGGGTATAACTCTCGTCCCTACTATACATGTATAGTAGGAGCGGGAGTTTTTTTATTTGAAGAAAGACATTAAGGAGGCCTGTAACATGGCATATCACATTCCAAGAGGCACACAGGACATACTGCCGGGTGAATCAGACAGATGGCAGTTCGTCGAACAAATTATGAGGGAGACGTGCCGCACTTATCAATATAAAGAAATCCGCACGCCGATCTTCGAACATACGGAATTGTTCGCAAGAGGCGTCGGTGAGTCTACAGATATCGTGCAGAAAGAAATGTACACGTTTGAAGACCGTAAAGGGAGAAGCCTGACGCTTCGGCCGGAAGGAACGGCCGCCGCAGTCCGCGCGTTCAATGAAAATAAATTATTTGCGAACCCGGTGCATCCGACGAAGCTTTATTATGTCGGACCGATGTTCCGTTACGAACGTCCGCAGACGGGGCGTTTCCGTCAATTCTATCAATTCGGAATTGAAGCGATCGGCTCCAAAGATCCGGCCGTGGATGCAGAAGTCATTGCGCTTGCGATGAGTATTTACCGTAAAGCCGGTTTGAAACATGTCAAGCTTGTGCTGAACAGCCTTGGTGACCAGGAGAGCCGCAAATCCTACCGGGAAGCGCTCGTCAAACATTTTGAACCGCGCATCGGAGAATTTTGCTCAGACTGCCAGTCGCGTCTGCACACAAACCCGCTCAGAATTCTTGACTGCAAGAAAGACAGAGAGCATGAACTGATGAAAACGGCTCCGTCCATTCTTGATTACTTAAATGAAGAATCAGCCGCTTATTTTGAGAAAGTAAAACAATACTTAAACGATCTCGGCATCCCGTTCGAAATAGATCCGAATCTTGTCAGAGGGCTTGATTATTATAACCATACCGCTTTTGAAATTATGAGCAATGCCGAAGGATTCGGAGCGATTACAACCCTTGCCGGCGGGGGCCGCTATGACGGGCTTGTTGAACAGATCGGCGGACCTGAAGCGCCGGGTATCGGATTTGCGATGAGCATCGAACGTCTGCTGGCAGCCATTGACGCTGAGAAAACAGAGCTTCCCGTCAATCAGGGGATTGACTGCTACATCGTGACGCTCGGAGAAAAAGCGAAGGATTATTCCGTTTCCCTCGTGTACAAACTGAGAGAAGCGGGCATCTCAAGTGAAATCGATTATGAAAATAAAAAGATGAAGGGCCAATTCAAAACGGCTGACCGTCTCGGCGCACGTTTTATTGCGATTTTAGGGGAAGATGAACTTGCCCAAAATAAAATCAATGTAAAAGATGCGGAAACAGGAGAGCAGCGTGAAGTGGTGTTAGACGAGCTGATACAAGTGTTAAAGGCAGATCAAAAGCAGTGAAGGAGAGGAACGCTATGTTTGGAAGAACATATTATTGTGGCGAGATAACTGAAAAAGCGATTGGCGAAACCGTCAAACTGAAAGGGTGGGTGCAGAAACGGCGCGATCTCGGCGGCTTGATTTTCATTGATTTGCGCGACCGCTCGGGTATTGTGCAAGTCGTGTTCAACCCTGACGTATCGAAGGAAGCCCTTGCCGCAGCGGAAGCAATCAGAAACGAATATGTGCTTGATATCGAAGGCACGGTTTCTGCCCGTGAAGAAGGCACGGTGAATCCCAACCTGAAAACCGGTAAAATTGAAATCAAAGCTGAAGCGGTGACGGTGCTCAGCACGGCGAAAACGCCTCCGTTTCCGATCAGTGACCAGGCGGCTGACGTTTCTGAAGACGTCCGGTTAAAACACCGTTATTTGGATTTGCGCCGCCCGGCGATGTTTCAAACATTGCAAATGCGCCATCAAGTCACAAAATCCATCCGCCATTTCTTGGATGAAAACGGATTTCTTGATATTGAAACACCGATTTTAACAAAAAGCTCTCCCGAAGGCGCCCGTGATTACTTGGTGCCGAGCCGGGTGCATGAAGGAGAATTTTACGCCCTTCCGCAATCGCCGCAGATTTTTAAACAGCTTCTGATGGTGTCGGGCTTTGAACGGTATTATCAAGTGGCCCGCTGCTTCCGCGATGAAGACTTGCGTGCCGACCGCCAGCCGGAATTTACGCAGATTGATATCGAAATGTCCTTTATGAGTCAAGAGGACATCATGGCTCTGGCGGAAGAGATGATGGCGAAAGTCATGCTTGAAACAAAAGGTGTTGAAGTACCGCTTCCGCTTCCGAGAATGACATATGAAGAAGCGATGAACAGCTACGGTTCCGACAAGCCAGATACCCGCTTCGGCATGCTGCTGACGGACGTGTCAGACATAGTGAAAGATACTGAATTTAAGGTGTTCTCATCAGCCGTGGCAAACGGCGGCGTTGTAAAAGCGATCAATGTCAAAGGCGCTGCCGGCGACTATTCCAGAAAAGATATCGATGCGCTCGGCGTATTTGCCGGAAATTACGGCGCGAAAGGCCTCGCTTGGGTGAAAGTTGAAGCTGACGGCGTAAAAGGCCCGATTGCGAAATTCTTTGATGAAGAGAAGCAGGCAAAACTGGCTGAAGCGCTTGATGCTTCTGAAGGCGATCTGCTCCTGTTCGGGGCTGATAAGTTTGAGGTTGTGGCTCAATCCCTCGGCGCGCTTCGCTTAAAGCTCGGCAAAGAACGCGGCCTGATTGACGAAAGCCTCTTCAACTTCCTGTGGGTTGTGGACTGGCCGTTACTGGAGCATGACGAGGAGGAAGGCCGATTCTATGCGGCTCACCACCCGTTTACAATGCCTGTCCGTGAAGATCTTGACCTGATTGAAACGGCGCCTGAAGATATGAAAGCGCAGGCTTACGACCTTGTCTTAAACGGCTATGAACTCGGCGGAGGCTCAATCCGTATTTTTGAAAAAGACGTTCAGGAAAAAATGTTCGGGCTTCTCGGCTTTACAAAAGAAGAAGCGGAGGAGGAGTTCGGATACCTTCTTGAAGCCTTTGAATACGGCGCCCCTCCGCACGGCGGAATCGCGCTCGGCTTAGACCGTTTGGTTATGCTTCTTGCAGGCCGCACAAACTTAAGAGATACGATCGCTTTCCCGAAAACGGCAAGCGCAAGCTGCCTTCTTACGGAAGCGCCCGGCGAAGTGAGCGACGCCCAGCTTGAAGAACTTCACCTTTCTGTCAAAAGAAAAGTGAAACAGTAAAGATCAGCAGTTTGTTTCTTGAAAATCAAAATCTGCTGTGATATGATTTTGACAAGTTAAATAAAGTCCTGATGTGTTAGTTGTACACCTAGTTTTGACCGAACATTTTTTTGATTTGGGAGCCCGCATTTTTAAATGGCGTACATGCCTCTTTTCATTCGTTAAGAGGACTTACAAGATTTAAAAAAGGGCACCCACCTGCTGAGAGCGGGTTCAAAACGAAGGAAAGCTGCAACGGCACAATTGGGACTTTATTTTTTGTGCGCTAAAACCAGCGGCTTTTTGACAAGCCGAGTTTATAAAACCAGAATGTGGAGTGAGGTTCTTGTTACATCAGTTTTCCAGAAATGAGCTAGCGATTGGAAAAGAAGGGCTGGACACGTTAAAAAACAGCACGGTGGCCGTTCTCGGCGTCGGCGGAGTCGGTTCATTCGCAGCTGAAGCATTGGCGAGGTCCGGAGTGGGGCGGATCGTGCTTGTCGATAAAGATGATGTTGACATTACAAACGTAAACCGCCAGCTGCATGCGCTCTTGTCGACGGTGGGACAGCCGAAAACAGACTTGATGAAAGAGCGGATCGCGGATATTAATCCGGATTGTGACGTCGTCGCCTTAAAAATGTTTTATACGGAAGAGACGTATGAGCAGTTCTTTGAGCATCCGCTCGATTACGTCATTGACGCGTCGGATACGATTCATTATAAAATTCATCTGATGAAAGAATGTCTGAAACGGAATGTTCCGCTGATTTCAAGCATGGGAGCGGCGAATAAAACAGACCCGACACGCTTTCAGATTGCTGATATTTCAAAAACCCATACCGATCCGATTGCCAAAGTCGTCCGCACAAGGCTTCGCAAAGAGGGCATTAAAAAAGGCGTACAGGTCATTTTTTCTGATGAAAGCCCGATCGTCATCCGTGAAGACGTCAGAAAAGAAGTCGGGAATGATGAAGCGAAAATCCGCAAAGCGCAAATGCCGCCGTCTTCCAACGCCTGGGTTCCGTCAGTGGCCGGTCTGATTATGGGCGGACATGTTGTCATGGAGCTCTTAAAGGAGATCGACATTAAACGGGTTAAAGATAAATAAAAAGAAAAACAGCCTTCTTCAGGAAAGGCTGTTTTTTATTTGAATCCGCCGTTTACACGAAAGATTTTGGCCGGTATCAAAAAAGACAAGAACACATAGGTGTCCTTGTCCGGTTATTTTTTCTGCTTCATCAGTTTTTCATACACTTGCTTTATGGCGGCTTCAAATTTCCCCGTTTGTTTCGGTTTATAGTATTGCTTGTTTTTTAACGGATCAGGCAAATATTGCTGTTCGACCCATCCGTTCTCGAAATCGTGAGGATATTGATAGCCGATCCCGCGTCCGAGCTCTTGGGCCCCTTTATAGTGGGCGTCTTTTAAATGTTTCGGCACATCGCCGATTTTACCCGTCCTGATGTCTTTGAGCGCCTCATCAACGGCTGAGATGGCGGAGTTTGATTTTGGCGAGAGGCATAATTCGATTACCGCATTGGCCAGCGGAATTCTCGCTTCCGGAAAGCCGATCCGTTCTGCGGTCTGAATCGCGCTCAGCACCCGGGGGCCTGCCTGCGGGCTTGCGAGGCCGATATCTTCATAGGCGATCACGAGAAGCCTTCTTGATATGCTTTCAAGGTCTCCGGCTTCTATCAGACGGGCCAGATAATGAAGGGCGGCGTTTGCGTCCGAGCCTCGGATTGATTTTTGGAAGGCGGATAAGACGTCATAATGTGCATCGCCGTTTTTATCATGGGTATAGCTTTTTTTCTGCAGACATTCTTCCGCCGTTTCCCGTGTAATCCGGATCGTGCCGTCGCTTGATTCCTTTGTGGAGAGCACGGCAAGCTCCAGTGCGTTCAAAGCGGAGCGGACGTCTCCTCCGCACCCTTGTGCGAAATGATCCATCGCGTCGTCGTCCACCGAAACGCTGTAGGAACCGAGTCCCCGGTGTTCATCTGTGAGCGCTCTTTTCAATGCCTGCTTGATCAGATCGGGTGTTAACGGTTCGAGCTCAAATATCTGGGTCCGGCTTCTGATGGCCGGGTTAATGGCATGATAAGGGTTGGCGGTCGTCGCGCCGATTAAAATAATCATGCCGTTTTCTAAATAGGGCAGCAGAAAATCCTGCTTTCCCTTATCAAGCCTGTGCACTTCGTCAAGGATTAAAATGACCTGGCCTGACATTTTCGCTTCCTGTACGACAATCTCCATGTCTTTTTTATTATGAATGACGGCATTCAATTTCCTGAATGCGATGCTTGTCGATCCTGCGATCGCTGTGGCGATGGACGTTTTTCCGATGCCCGGCGGTCCGTACAGGATCATGGATGATAAGTGCTTTGCACGCACCATTCTGCCGATGATTTTATCTTCTTTGACCAAATGTTCCTGGCCGATAATGTCTTCGATATTGGCAGGCCGCATCCGATACGCCAATGGTTTCATGAACATCTCTCCTTACATATACAGGGTAACGGAAAACGGACGATTAGAAAAGCGAATTGCGGCGGGCCCCGTGTTTCAATGAAAATTAGGATAAGTTATGTTATAATAACAGTTGGTCTATAAGATACTAAACAGATTATTCATATCCATTTACTTGTATAAATTAACAATTAGAATTGACTGGGGTGTTCATATTGAAAATATCGACAAAGGGAAGATACGGGCTCACCATTATGATTGAATTGGCGAAAAAGCACGGAGACGGTCCGACGTCGCTCAAAAGCATCGCCCAAACAAACAGCCTTTCTGAGCATTACTTGGAACAGCTTGTATCACCGCTCAGAAACGCGGGACTCGTAAAAAGCATCAGAGGCGCTTACGGGGGTTACGTGCTCGGGGGCCAGCCTGAAGAGATAACGGCCGGAGACATTATCAGAGTGCTGGAAGGGCCGATCAGCCCGGTAGAAGTGCTTGAGGATGAAGAGCCTGCCAAGCGGGAGTTATGGATACGCATCCGCGACGCTGTAAAAGACGTGCTGGACAGCACGACGTTAGAAGACCTTGCGAGCTACACGGACGGCGAGCAGGAAGCTTATATGTTCTATATTTAAACCAGAGGTGTACAGACAATGGAACGGATTTATTTAGATCATGCCGCGACTTCCCCGATGGATGAGCGTGTGCTCGAAGAAATGAAGCCCCATTTCTTCGGCAGTTTCGGCAACCCGTCAAGCATTCATTCATTCGGGAGAGAATCCCGGAAATGGGTCGATGAAGCGAGAGCGGACATCGCGCGCGAAATCAGTGCGAAAGAACAGGAAATTATTTTCACAAGCGGCGGCACGGAGGCTGATAATTTAGCGATTTTCGGAACGGCTGCCGCCCGGAAGAATGAAGGAAAGCATATCATTACGACCGCTGTTGAGCATCATGCTGTATTGCACGCCTGCGAAAAGCTGGAAGAAGACGGCTTTGAGGTGACATACCTCATCCCCGGCCCTTCAGGACGGATCAGTGCAAATCAGGTGAAAGAAGCGCTCCGTGATGATACAATCCTTGTTACCGTCATGTATGGCAATAACGAAGTTGGAACCATTCAGCCGATTGACGAAATCGGAGAGCTGTTAAGCGGGCATCAGGCCTATTTTCACACAGATGCCGTCCAGGCATTCGGTTATATGCCGATTGACGTGAAAAAAAGCAGAATTGACATGCTGTCTGTTTCCGGCCACAAGCTTAACGGGCCTAAAGGGACAGGCTTTTTATATGTAAATCAAGAGGTGAAGCTGTCACCGATTCTTCTCGGGGGAGAGCAGGAACGAAAGCGCCGCGCGGGGACGGAAAATGTACCGGGCATCGCAGGCTTAAAAGAAGCGGTCGTCCTTTCAAACCGTGAGAGGGAAGAGAAAACAGCGAAGTATAAGGAGTTTAAGAACATCATCATGAGCACGCTGGAAAAATCCGGCGTTACAGCGGAGGTGAACGGAGATGCCGAGAAATGCCTGCCTCATATTTTAAACCTTTACTTTCCCGGTGTGCCGGTGGAAGCGCTGCTGGTCAATCTTGACATGGAAGGCATTGCCGTTTCCAGCGGATCTGCTTGTACGGCAGGATCCGTTCTTCCGTCCCATGTGCTTACGGCCATGTTCGGAAGTGAGAGCGGCAGGCTGACTTCGTCAATCCGCCTCAGCTTCGGCCTCGGCAATACGGCGGAACAAATCGAAACAGCCGCCGAAAAGCTTGCCGCCGTCGTTAAACGGCTTGCTTAAAACGGCGGACTTACGTTTTTAATGGAGTGAATGCAAATGGAAAAACGGCCGGAGGATACAAGAGTCGTAGTCGGCATGTCCGGCGGCGTGGACTCTTCCGTGGCGGCCCTTCTGCTGAAGGAGCAGGGCTACGATGTAATCGGAATCTTTATGAAAAACTGGGATGATACGGACGAAAACGGTTTTTGCACGGCGACGGAAGATTATGAAGACGTCATCCGGGTCTGCAACCAGATCGGAATTCCGTATTATGCCGTCAATTTTGAGAAGCAATATTGGGAAAAGGTATTTCAATATTTCCTTGATGAATATAAAGCCGGAAGAACCCCCAATCCGGATGTCATGTGCAATAAAGAAATTAAGTTTAAGGCTTTCTTGGATCATGCTCTGTCACTCGGCGCGGATTATCTTGCGACGGGCCATTACGCCCGTGTAGACAGAAGCGCAGGTACAGTGCGCATGCTCCGCGGTCTGGATGAAAACAAGGACCAGACTTATTTTCTGAATCAGCTCAATCAGGAACAGCTCAGCAAAGTCATGTTCCCGATCGGTGATCTGCAAAAAAGCCGCGTGCGGGAAATCGCCAAAGAAGCGGAACTTGCGACAGCTGCGAAAAAAGACAGCACGGGAATCTGCTTTATCGGCGAACGCAACTTCAAAACGTTTCTCAGCCAATATCTCCCCGCTCAGCCGGGCGATATGATGACAATGGAGGGAGAAGTAAAAGGGCGTCATGACGGTCTGATGTATTATACAATCGGACAGCGCCACGGTCTTGGAATCGGCGGAAGCGGCGAGCCGTGGTTCGCCGTCGGTAAAGATCTTGAAAAAAACATTCTGTATGTTGATCAAGGATTCCATAATCCGCTTCTGTATTCCGATAAGATCACGGCGACAAATGTCAGCTGGACGCGTCCAGGTCTGATGGACGGCGGCGAAATGACATGCACGGCGAAATTCCGCTACCGTCAGGAAGATCACAAAGTAACGGTGAAAATGACGGGTGATGATGAAGCGGAAGTCATTTTTGACGGGCAGGTACGCGCCGTCACACCGGGACAAGCCGTCGTTTTTTATGACGGAGAAGAGTGCCTCGGCGGCGGAACGATAGATGACGTTTATAAAGACGGAACAAAATTGTGGTACGTATAACACATGTAAAAAACCTCAACTCGCATGTTGGGGTTTTTTAGCGAAAGGAAGTTAAAAATGGATTATAATAAAATCGGGATTGACGCCATGCAGGAGGGCGATTTTGAAAAAGCGGCAGAGGCTTTTACGAAAGCGATTGAGGAAAACGGCCAAGATCCGGTGCCGTATATCAACTTCGCAAATCTGCTTTCTTCTGTGAACGAACTCGAACGGGCGCTTGCATTCTATAACAGAGCGCTCGAATTGGACAATTCGGCGGCAGCCGCTTATTACGGTGCGGGAAACGTATATGTGATGAAAGAATCGTTTTCCGAAGCGAAGGATATGTTTGAAAAAGCGCTTCGCTCCGGAATGGAAAACGGAGATTTGTTTTATATGCTGGGGACCGTTCTCGTTAAATTAGAGCGGCCGAAGCTTGCACTGCCGTATTTGCAGCGTGCCGTTGAATTAAACGAAAATGATACGGAAGCACGCTTCCAGTTCGGAATGTGTCTCGCAAATGAAGAAATGCTGGATGAAGCTCTGGCGCAGTTTGAGACGGTGATCGAGCAGGACCCAAGCCACGCGGACGCATTTTATAATGCCGGGGTCGCTTACGCGTACAAAGAAAATCGTGAAAAGGCGCTTGAGATGCTCGAAGGCGCAATCGGCATACAGCCTGATCATATGCTTGCGCTTCATGCGAAACAGCTTATCACCCAGTCATAACAAAAGGAGGGAAGGCTCGTGGATCAGCTGAACATCGAAGAACAGCCGTATGTAAAAGGCGTCATTCATACGGTCATTTATCATAATGACACCAACCTGTATACAGTGCTGAAAGTCAAGGTTGCAGAAACGTCTGAGGCGATCGAAGACAAGGTCGTATCCGTAACGGGCTACTTCCCTCTGCTGCAAGAAGATGAGACCTACACATTTTACGGAAAAACCGCCACGCATCCTAAGTTCGGCCTGCAATTTCAGGCTGAACACTTTAAAAAAGAAATTCCGACCACAAAAGAAGGGATCATTCACTATTTATCAAGTGATCTGTTTGAAGGAATCGGAAAAAAAACGGCGGAAGAAATCGTCAAAAAACTCGGAGACGGCGCGCTCAATAAAATTCTGACGGATGCGTCGGTGCTTTACGATGTGCCGAAAATGTCGAAAAAGAAAGCGGATAAACTTGCCGGAGAGCTGCAGCGGCATCAGGGGCTTGAGCAGATTATGATCTCTCTGAACCAATATGGTTTCGGGCCCCAGCTATCAATGAAAATATATCAGGCCTACGAAACGGAAACCCTGGAGAAAATTCAGGAAAATCCTTATCAGCTTGTAAAAGACGTTGAAGGCATCGGCTTTGTGAAAGCTGACGAGCTGGGCGGAAAAATGGGTCTGTCAGGAAACCACCCGGAGCGGATCAAAGCGGCAATCTTATATACGATTGAATCGACCTGTCTTTCAGAAGGCCATACGTACATAGAGACAAAGCAGCTGATTATCAATACGCAAACGCTCCTGAATCAGTCAGCTGAAGGCGGCCGCGTTACGGAGATGGATGCGGCTGACGGCATCATCGCCCTCGGGGAGAGTAAGGATATCGTCATTGAAGGAGAGCGCTGCTATTTTCCGTCCTTGTTTTACGCCGAACAAAATGTCGCAAAACGCGTGCTCGACATTGCGGCTCAGACGGAGTATGCCGATCAATTTCCTGAATCGGAATTTCTGCTTGCACTCGGTGAACTGGAAGAACGGATGAATGTTCAATACGCACCAAGCCAAAAGGATGCCATTCAAAAAGCGCTGTCTTCACCGATGCTTTTACTGACCGGAGGACCCGGGACGGGGAAAACGACCGTTATTAAAGGAATCGTGGAATTATACAGTGAACTGCACGGAGTATCGCTTGACCCCGGTGATTATAAAAAAGACGAGGCGTTTCCGGTGCTGCTTGCCGCGCCGACGGGAAGAGCCGCAAAACGGATGAGCGAATCTACGGGGCTGCCGGCTGTTACGATTCACAGGCTGCTCGGCTGGAATGGCGCTGAAGGCTTTACCTATAATGAAGATCAGCCGATTGAAGGGAAACTGATCATTATAGATGAAGCGAGTATGCTCGATATCTGGCTCGCCAGCCATTTGTTTAAGGCGCTTCCTAAGCACATTCAGCTCATTGTCGTCGGTGATGAAGACCAGCTTCCTTCAGTAGGACCGGGGCAGGTGCTCAGAGACCTTTTGGCTTCTGAGGTGCTGCCGACCGTGCGTCTGACAGATATTTACCGTCAGGCTGAAGGATCATCCATTGTGGAACTTGCGCATGATATGAAAAAAGGACTGCTTCCAAAGGGGCTGACCGCGCCGACAAAGGACCGCTCATTTATCCGCTGTAATTCTTCACAGATTAAAGAAGTCGTGGATCAGGTCGTCTCGAACGCGTTAAAAAAGGGGTATACCTCCAGGGATATTCAAGTGCTTGCCCCGATGTACAGGGGAAAAGCGGGAATTAACGAGCTGAATATGCTTCTTCAAGACATCATGAATCCGCCGAAAGAAAAAAGGCGGGAGCTGAAATTCGGTGATGTCGTCTACAGGACGGGCGATAAAATATTACAGCTTGTCAACCAGCCGGAAAACAATGTGTTTAATGGCGATATCGGCGAAATCGTGTCCATTTTTTATGCCAAAGAAAATACGGAAAAAGAAGACATGGTCGTCGTCTCGTTTGACGGCAACGAAATCACCTTTACGAAAAAGGATTTCAGCCAGTTTACCCACGCTTACTGCTGTTCCATTCATAAGTCGCAGGGAAGCGAATTCCCGATTGTCGTCCTGCCTGTCGTCAAAGGCTACTATCGAATGCTCAGGAGAAATCTGCTTTATACCGCCATAACAAGGGCGAAAAAATTTCTGATTCTTTGCGGAGAAGAAGAAGCGCTTGAATGGGGCGTCAAAAACAATGATGCCACCGTCAGACAGACGTCGCTTAAAAACAGGCTCACAGAGCAGACTGAAGAGATGGATGCAGAACTGGCCGCCCTGCAAAAAGAGCTGCCGTTCAGTGTATATGATGCGAACATCGGAATGGAAGGCATCACGCCGTTTGACTTTATGGAAGAAAAAGCGTAAATAAAACCCGGAGCATAAACATGCGCCGGGTTTTCGCCTGTGGAAGTCATTTCAAAGTATGCTGCCCGGCTTCTTGGCAAAACCTATACGTGTTCAACAAAAGGTGGTTGATCACACTTTGAGAACATGCCATGCAGCTGAAGGACGAACAGTATATGACGAAAACACCGGGCGCAGTCTCGGGATGATATCGGATGTATGTTTCTCTCTGGACGGCCGGTTTCTCGGTTTCGTGCTGGAGCAGAAACGCCTGTTTCACAACCGCCATCTTTTTTTAGAGGCAAGTGATATAAAAGAGATGGATCAAGAAGCCGTAGCTGCCGGTCATGCTCATTTGCAGCCTTTGCCGAAGAGCTGTTTCACTTTTGAACAGATTAAGATGCAGCCGGTGAAATCGCCTGATGGTGAAATGTTCGGTTTGCTGGAAGATGTATACTTTTGTTTGGACAGGGGCATAATCGTAGCATATGAACTCTCGGACGGCTTCTTTTCAGATCTGGCTGGCAGACGCCAAGTGCGCCGCGCCGCCGATACGCTTATTGAAGCGGGGAAAGAAGGCATCGTCCTGAACGGATAAGAGGTGTAGTCTGTGCTTGTATGTCCGAACTGCAAAAGCAAAGATATCGGCAAGATCGGCGTAAACCAATACTATTGCTGGGGCTGCTTCATTGAGCTGACGGTGGCCAAAGGCAAAATTGCGACACATCAAGTAGAGGAAGACGGCACGTTAAGCAGTCTTGATGATTTGTTTTCTGAAGACGAACGCAGTATCAATTTTTAAAGTTGAAAGGAGATACGCGCGATGGGCAGAACAATGACCTCTCTGTTGGCTTTAGGAGCTGGAGCCGTTATGTATCGTATGGCTTCTCAGTCCGATATGCTGAATAAAAAAGGTATGAAACGGATGAGAAGACGAGTCATGAAAATGTTTTAAGCAGAAAAAAGGATACTTCTCCGGAAGTATCCTTTTTACGTTTGTCTGGCTTCCAGCCGTCTGGCTGCGAGAGACAGGCTGTAATTGACCGCGAAATACATCAGGGCCGCCAGCAGAAAGATCGGGAAAAAATACCCTCCGTCAGCGCTTTGTCCGTTTAAAATCTGCGCGTTATGAATCAGTTCGGGCAGAGCGATGACGACCGCAAGTGACGTATCCTTTAATAAAGAAATAAACTGGCTCACAATCGGAGGAACCATACGCCTGAGCGCCTGCGGCATGACGACGAGAAAAAGAGTCTGCGTGTACGTCAGTCCTGAAGAACGCGCCGCTTCAATCTGTCCTTTGTCAACGGATTGCAAACCGCTTCTGATGATTTCTGACAGCATGGCCGATTCAAAAATCGTCAGCGCCGTGATGGCGGCCGCGGTAATTTCCAGTTTGATCCCGATTTCCGGAAGGGCAAAAAACGTAAAGAAAATGATTAATAACAGCGGCAGGTTGCGGATGGTTTCCACAATGGCCGCTATAATGCCCGAGACGATAGGAATTTTCGCATAGCGCAAAGTGCCGGCGGCAAGCCCGAAAATAAAACTCAGGACAATGGAGATCAGCGCAACATAAAGTGTGACCAAAAAGCCGTCCCATAAAAACAGCAGATGGTCAGGTGTATAGGCGCCGCTAAAATCCATGTTTTTCACTCTCCTTTTCTAATAACTCTTTCCGAGACGTCTTTCCAAATAGTGAACCCCGATGCTGAGCGGGATCGTTAATATCAAATAAAAAAGCGCGACGAAAATATAGACATCAAACACGACAAGAGTGCTTGAGGAAACGAGATCCGCCTGATACATCAAATCGAGTCCCGCCACCACTCCGAGTATTGATGAGTTTTTGACAAGATTGAGAAATTGGTTTCCGAGCGGCGGAATCACGATTTTTACGGCCTGAGGAAGAATGACGTATCTCATCGCCTGACTGTAGGTGAAGCCTGACGATCTGGCTGCTTCCATCTGCCCTTTGGAGACAGTCTGAATTCCGGCTCTGATGGCTTCTGCGATAAAGGCCGACGTGTAAATCGTCAGCGCAATCGTTCCCGCCTGAAAGCCGTCCAATCTCAGCCCGGCGTTCGGAAGTCCGAAATAAAAAACGAATGTGATGAGGAGAAGCGGGATGTTCCGGATAAATTCCACATACGCAGTGCCGATCCATTGAAGGGGTTTGAAAGCCGTGATTCTCATGACTGCGATCAGAACGCCCAGCGCAAAGCTGCCTGCCAGCGCGATGAAGCTCGCAAGCAATGTGTGCAGGAAACCGTCCATATACATATCGAAGTTTTCCGTTAAAATTGAAAAGTTCATCTATGTCACTCCTTATAAAACGGGGATGAGCATGCCTGCTCATCCCGCGGTCCTTTCTATTTTGCCGGTTCTTCTTTAATCCATTTTTTATAGGTTTTTTCGTACCTGCCGTCGGCTTTCATTTTTTTCAAAGAGGCGTTGATTTCCTTGATGAGTCCGGATTGGCCTTTTTTGACGGCGATTCCGTAAGGTTCATCGGTGAAGGTTTCGCCTGTCAGCTGATATTGTTTATTTTCATCTGCCATGCCGTATAAAATCGCATTATCGGTTGTGAGCGCATCTCCCTGTCCCGCTTTAAGCGCAGTGAACGCTTCGGCGTAATTTTCAAATTCCAGCACTGAGGCGTCAGGCGCTTTTTCTCTGATGTTTTGTGAGGAAGTAGAGCCTTTTACCGCCAATACTTTTGAGCCTTTTCCCAGGTCTTCGATGCTTTTGATGCTGCTTCCTTTTTTGACGAGCAGGGATTGCCCGGCTTCAAAATAAACATCTGAGAAATCAACTTCTTTTTTCCGCTCATCCGTTATCGTCATCGTGGCGGTGATGGCGTCGATATCGCCGTTTTGCAGCATCGGAATTCTCGTTTTTGACGTTACTTCTTTAAATTCCGCTTTCTTCTCATCCCCCAGAATATCTTTTGCGAGCTGTTTTGAGATATCAATATCGAAGCCTTCAATATCACCGGAGCTTGGGTTTTTCAGTCCGAATAACCTCGTGTCGGTTTTGACGCCGAAGATGATTTTGTCTCTGTCTTTAATAGAGGCTAACGTGTCTTTTCCCGTTCCTTTTGAATCTCCGGACGTATCTTTCCCTCCGCAGGCTGCCAGCATAAAGACGGCCAGCAGTGATATCAATCCGAATGACAACCATTTTGTTACGCGTGACATAAGCGCTCCTCCGTTTCTTTTCAGTGATTTAAAATACGGCTTAAGAATAAACGCGCCCTCTCTTCACGGGGGCTTTCGTAAAATTCAGCCGGTGCAGCTTCTTCTAAGATGGCTCCGCCGTCGATAAACACGATGCGGTCCGCCACTTCTTTTGCGAATCCCATTTCATGTGTGACGACTGCCATGGTCATGCCTTCCTTTGCGAGTGTTTTCATGACATCCAGCACTTCCCCGATCATTTCCGGATCAAGCGCGGATGTGGGTTCATCAAACAGCATAATTTCGGGCTTCATCGCAAGCCCCCTGGCGATGGCGACACGCTGCTGCTGGCCGCCGGAAAGCTGTGAAGGATAAGCGTCCGCTTTTTCCGGTATACCGACTTTTTTCAAATAGTATAAGGCCGTTTCTTTTGCTTCTTCTTTTGATTGCTTAAGCACTTTGATCGGTGCGAGCATAATGTTTTGCAGAACGGTTTTGTGCGGGTACAGATGAAAATGCTGGAACACCATGCCGATATTGCGGCGGACTTTATTTATATCCGTTTTCTTGTCTTGGATGGAGACGCCGTTTACCGTTAAGGCGCCTCCATCAACTGTTTCCAGCTGATTAATGCAGCGGAGAAGCGTGCTTTTTCCCGATCCTGAAGGTCCGATGATAACGACGACTTCCCCTTTTTTAATGTGCAGATTAATGTTTTTCAGCACGTGGAAATGTCCGTAGTGCTTATTTACATCCTGAAATGAAATCATGGCCATCCTCCTTAAAAAAACAAGAGTCATATTGACTGGACAGTTTTTGAAATCCTTTAACACATTACGATGGTTATACAGATTTTTATGAACATTATTTAGATTATTTCGTAATTTCTGATAATTATTTCCGTCAAGAGGTCTGCGTCATAAGGCGGAGTTTATGAAACGGGAATAATTCCGGCTTTCTGTCAAAAGATAAAGCAAGAGGTGAAACGTCATGCTTCAAAAACCGCTGCAGCTCTTAATGTGGACGGCTGTATGTCTGCTCGTTTTGTTAACAGTGTATGTCTTTTGCATGCTCGATATGTTATGGTCTCCCATTTGGCTTGTTATAAAATCTCTCTTTATTCCTATATTCATCGCAGTATTTATTGCTTATCTTTTACTTCCGATTACTGAATGGCTTCATAGAAAAGGGATGCCTAGAACTTTAAGCCTGCTTCTGATTTATTGCCTGTTTTTCGGCGGAATCGGCTGGGGGGTTTATAAAGGGGTTCCTGTTTTAATTGAACAGCTGCAGGATCTGTCTGAGAGCATTCCCGGTCTTGCCAAAAACTACAACAGCATGCTGACGCATCTGCATAATCACACGGATCATTGGCCTGACGGCATGCACCATCGGATGGACAAAATGATTCAGCAGACAGAAACGTTTCTTGCCGGCACGATTGAAAGCACGATCAGAAGCATCCGTTTCGTGCTTGATTATATCCTGATCGCGGCGACGATTCCTTTTCTCGTGTTCTATATGGTGAAGGATATAGACGTCATGAAAAAGACAGTCTGGTATTTGACGCCGAAGTCCTGGAGAAAAAGGGGGAGTGAATTTCTGCGGGATGTGGACGACTCTCTCGGTGATTACATCCGCGGTCAGCTTCTCGTTTGTTTTTTGCTCGGGCTAATAGCCGGCGTTTCATTTTGGCTGTTCGGGCTTCCTTACCCGCTGATTTTGGGCCTTGCCATCGGGATTACGAATGTCATCCCGTATTTCGGTCCGTTTATCGGCGCTGTACCGGCGCTGCTCCTTTCGCTGGCGATTTCTGCTAAAGCTGTGATCATCGTAATCGTCACGATTTTTATTCTGCAATTTATAGAAGGAAACATTTTGAGCCCGCTTATTGTCGGGCGCAGTCTCAGAATGCACCCCGTCGTGATCATGCTGGCGCTCCTTGCCGGAGGAGAGCTCGCGGGCATTCCCGGCATGATTCTCGCTGTTCCGGCGGCAGCCGTTTTAAAAGTGACGGCCATACACTTTTTGCGGATCAGGACGGAACATTGACATTCGGGTTCTGCTTGTCTATAATTTCGAGTAGAATACATACGAATCTCGAGTGACGGATATGAGTACGCCGAAGCCCTGTTTAAGAGAGAAGCTCCGATACGCTGAAAGGAGCTTCAGCAGAAGATCGGCGGAAGCTAATCCTGAGTGCAGTTAAAGGCTGCCGCAGTCCTGCGTTACGGGATGAAAGGTGACAGGCCTTTTTCGGCCTGTAATCAGGGTGGTACCGCGAGACAGCTCTCGTCCCTGTGTGAACGCATGGTTTGCATAGGGAGAGAGCTTTTTTGCTGTCGCAAAAGAGAATTTCGGGTAGTGATAAGGAGGAATATAGATGAAACACTTAACTTCTGCTGAAGTGCGTCAAATGTTTTTAGATTTCTTTAAAGAAAAAGGCCATGCCGTTGAACCGAGCGCCTCATTGGTTCCGCATGAAGATCCGTCTTTATTATGGATCAACAGCGGCGTTGCGACGCTGAAAAAATACTTTGACGGCCGCGTTGTGCCGGAGAATCCGAGAATTGTAAACGCGCAAAAATCAATCCGCACAAATGATATTGAAAATGTGGGGAAAACGGCGCGCCACCACACGTTCTTTGAGATGCTCGGAAACTTTTCCATCGGTGATTATTTTAAAGAAGAAGCCATCACGTGGGCATGGGAGTTTTTAACGAGCGAAAAGTGGATCGGCTTTGATCCGGAGCTGCTGTCTGTAACGGTTCACCCTGAGGATGAAGAAGCTTATACGCTATGGGCGGAAAAAATCGGCGTTCCGGAAGAAAGAATCATCCGTCTGGAAGGGAACTTCTGGGATATCGGCGAAGGCCCGAGCGGACCGAATACGGAAATTTTCTATGACCGCGGCGAGAAATACGGCAATGACCCGTCAGATTCTGAATTGTATCCGGGCGGCGAAAATGATCGCTATCTTGAAGTATGGAACCTGGTATTCTCAGAGTTCAACCACAACCCGGACGGCACGTACACACCGCTTCCGAAGAAAAACATTGATACGGGCATGGGGCTTGAACGGATGGTCTCCGTGATTCAGGATGTCCCGACAAACTTTGACACTGATTTGTTTATGCCGATTATTGAAGCAACAGAGCGCATTTCCGGAGATGCTTACGGAAAGGACGCAGTGAAGGATACGGCCTTTAAAGTGATCGCCGATCATATCAGAACGGTCGCATTTGCGGTAAGCGACGGGGCGCTTCCTTCGAACGAAGGGCGCGGGTATGTACTGAGACGCCTCTTGCGCCGGGCAGTGCGATACGCGAAAACCATCGGTATCAGCCGTCCGTTTATGTACGAGCTAGTACCGACTGTTGCAGGAATTATGGACGCTTTCTATCCGGAGGTGAAAGAAAAGCAAGAGTTTATCGCCAAAGTCATCAAAACGGAGGAAGAGCGCTTCCACGAAACATTAAACGAAGGTCTGGCCATTTTATCCGACGTGATAAAGAAAGAGAAGGAAAAAGGCAGCGGCATCATCTCCGGAAAAGACGTATTCAAACTGTACGATACGTACGGATTCCCGGTTGAATTGACGGAGGAATACGCGGAAGATGAGCAAATGACGGTTGACCATAAAGGCTTTGAAGCCGAAATGGAAAAACAGCGTGAACGGGCGAGAAATGCGCGCCAAGATGTAGGAAGCATGCAGGTTCAGGGCGGCGCGTTGCGCGACATTACCGCAGAAAGCACATTTGTCGGCTACAGTGCCGTAAAAGCTGAAGCGAAGGTGATCGAGCTTCTTCATGACGGGCAATTAATCAGTGAGGCTCATGAAGGGGATACCGTCCAAATCCTTCTTGACAAAACGCCTTTCTATGCTGAAAGCGGCGGACAGATCGGTGACAGAGGAGTGCTGAGAAGCGAGCAGGCTGTCGTAACCATTAAAGACGTGAAAAAAGCTCCGAACGGTCAGCATGTACACGAAGGCACGGTGGATAGCGGCACGATTCAAAAAGGCGCAAGCGTGACGGCTGAAGTTGAAGATCAAATGAGAAGCGGCGTGGTGAAAAACCATACGGCTACCCACCTTCTGCACCAGGCGCTGAAAGACGTTCTCGGCACACATGTCAACCAAGCGGGTTCACTCGTTACCGAAAACCGTCTGCGTTTTGACTTCTCTCATTTCGGTCAAGTGACGAAAGAAGAACTTGAACGCATTGAAGGAATCGTCAACGAAAAAATCTGGGAGAGCATTCCGGTAGTGATTGATTTGAAACCGATCAATGAAGCGAAAGAAATGGGCGCGATGGCCCTGTTCGGCGAGAAATACGGCGATATCGTCCGCGTCGTACAAGTCGGAGATTACAGCCTTGAGCTTTGCGGCGGATGCCATGTCACGAATACGGCTGAAATCGGCCTGTTTAAAATCGTATCCGAATCAGGGATCGGCGCAGGGACACGAAGAATTGAAGCCGTAACAGGAAAAGGCGCTTATCAGGAAATGAACAGCCAGCTCAGCCTTCTGCAGCACGCTGCGGACGAGCTGAAATCAAACGTAAAAGACGTACCGAAGCGAATTCAGTCTCTTCAAGCGGAGCTGAAGGAAGCGCAAAGAGAAAATGAATCATTGCTCAGCAAACTCGGCAATGTGGAAGCCGGAGCCATTCTGTCTAAAGTAAAAGACATCGGCGGCGTAAAAGTGCTGGCTGAAAAAGTAAATGCGAAAGACATGAACCACCTTCGCACTATGGTGGATGATCTGAAAGCGAAGCTCGGTTCTGCGGTCATCATTCTCGGCGCCGTGCAAAATGAGAAAGTCAACCTTTCAGCAGGCGTGACGAAAGACCTGATCGAAAAAGGCCTTCATGCCGGCAAAATGGTCAAACAAGCGGCTGAAGTCTGCGGAGGCGGAGGCGGAGGCCGTCCGGACATGGCGCAGGCCGGCGGAAAGCAGCCTGAAAAATTGGAAGAGGCGCTCGCATCTGCGGAAGATTGGATAAAATCCGTTTTATAATCCTTTCAAGTAGTGTAGAATGATGATAAGATGAGGACCTCAGGCTGAACTTTGCCTGCGAATTTGGGAAAGAGGTGCAAAACGGTGAGCTCGTTTGATAAAACGATGAAATTTAATTTCTCCGATGATTCTGCTGAAACAAACGTCGAAGAAGTGCTGATTACGGTATATGATGCGCTTCAGGAAAAGGGGTACAATCCTATCAACCAGATTGTCGGATACTTGCTGTCTGGAGATCCTGCATACATTCCTAGGCATCGCGACGCCCGGAACTTAATTCGCAAACTGGAACGTGACGAATTAATCGAGGAATTGGTAAAATCCTATCTAGAACAGCATAAAGAGGCGTAAATACATTCATGAGAATATTGGGACTTGATCTTGGAACGAAAACACTCGGCGTAGCTTTAAGCGATGAAATGGGCTGGACCGCTCAAGGCATTGAGACGATAAAAATAAACGAGGCTGAAGGAGATTACGGTCTGGACCGTTTATCCGAGCTGATGAAAGACTATAATGTAGAGAAGATCGTGCTCGGTTTTCCGAAAAACATGAACGGGACGATCGGTCCAAGAGGCGAAGCCAGCCAAACATTTGCGAAACTGCTTGAAACAGCGTACAATGTCCCTGTTGTGCTGTGGGACGAGCGTCTGACGACGATGGCGGCTGAAAAAATGCTGATCGCGGCTGACGTCAGCAGGCAAAAACGAAAAAAAGTCATTGATAAAATGGCGGCTGTCATGATCCTTCAAGGATATCTGGACAGTTTAAACTAAGAGGTGAAAGAAATGGAACACGGCGAAAAACACATTACAATTGTCGATGATCAAGGAAACGAACAGCTTTGCGAAGTGCTGTTCACATTTGAAAACGACACATTCAACAAATCTTACGTACTTTATTATCCGATTGATGCTCAAGACGATGATGAAATCGAAATTCACGCTTCAAGCTTCGAACCGAACGAAAACGGTGAAGACGGCGAACTGATGCCGATTGAAACCGATGAAGAGTGGGAAATGATCGAAGAAACGCTGAACACGTTTTTAGCGGAAGAAGACGAAGAATAAAATGAACGGAAAAAGCCGGAGCGCATATGCGCTTCGGCTTTTTTTTGTAATAAATTGCCGAATGCACATGAATCATGTAGTATAAGAGCTGTTGGGAGGAAAATACTTGTATGAATATCAATCAGACTAAAAATTCATTTCCGCGTAAAAACAAAAAAACGACGATAATACTGTCCTCCGTGATCGCTCTGCTTATCATCATTGGCGGTGCTTTTTTCTATGGAAAATCTCTGCTGTCCCCGATTGACAAAGGCAGCAAAACGGCAGTCAATATTAATATTCCGAGCGGTTCTTCCGTTTCGGCAATCGCTGAAATTCTTGAGGATCAGCATGTCATCAAAAGCAAAAAAGCATTTCAGCTGTATGTGAAGTATAAAGGCGCTTCCGGGTTTCAGGCGGGATTTTACCACCTGAATAAAGGAATGGATGCGGATGCGATTATCAAAAAACTGACCGCGGGATCAACGGGATATGCCTTTCAGATCTCCGTTCCTGAAGGAAAACAACTTACGCAGATTGCGGATGCGATCGCAAAAGAAACATCATATTCAAAAGAAGAGATCATGGCGAAACTGGATGACAAAACATTCATCGGCAAACTGAAAAAACAGTTTCCTGATACGATAACGGACGCGCTTTCAAACAAGAAGCTCAAGCATCCGCTCGAAGGCTATCTGTATCCGGCCACATATCCGTTTAATGATCCGGATGCATCGCTTGACACGATTTTGACGGCAATGGTTCAGGAAACAAACACCCGTATCGAAACGTATAAATCTGAACTGAAAAAAAAGAAACTTTCCGTCCATAACGCGCTGACAATGGCATCACTTATTGAAGAAGAAGCCACCGCCAAAGCCGACCGTCACAAAATCGCCAGCGTTTTTTACAACAGGCTCGAAGAAAAAATGCCGCTGCAGACTGACCCGACGGTATTATATGCGGCCGGTAAGCATAAAAGCCGGGTCTACTACAAAGACCTGAAAATTGATTCTCCGTTTAATACGTATAAACATAAGGGGCTGCCGCCGGGACCGATTGCAAATGCCGGTGATTCATCATGGGAAGCGGCTCTCCGCCCTGATAAAACGGATTATCTCTATTTCCTTGCAAAATCAAACGGCGAGGTTGTTTTCACCAAAACATTAAAAGACCATAATAAAGCGAAGGAAAAGTATATTTCCAAAAAAGACAGCGAATAAAAGGAGGGCAAAAGCTCTCCTTTTATTCCATTCTGAAAGGTTTTATGATAAAATATATCGGGTTGTTTACTTATGGATAAAGAAGTGTCTTAAGAGAGTGTCCCCGCGGATTCGTCAGGGGCACTCCTTTTTAGAACGGAGGCTGTTTGCCGTGAATGATCGGTATGAACAAATAAACGAGTATATAAATGCGATGCTGAAGCCTCGGCCTGATAAAGTGAAAAAGCTTGAAGCCTATGCAAAAGAGCACCATGTTCCGATTATGGAAGAAGCGGGCATTGAAGTGCTGCTTCAAATGCTGTCGATTCAACAGGCGAAAAACATTTTGGAAATCGGCGCGGCAATCGGATATTCCGCCATACGGATGGCGCTTGAGCTTCCGGATGCGAATATTTACACGATTGAACGGGACGACAAACGCTATGAAGAAGCTGTGAACAATATAAAAGACTTTGAAATGGAAAACCGGATTCACGTAATGCACGGGGATGCGCTGGAACTTTCTGAGTCTGTCCGTGTCACGGCTCCTTATGATGCCATTTTTATCGACGCGGCCAAAGGCCAGTACACGAACTTTTTTGAGCTCTATGAACCGATGCTTGCGCCGGATGGAGTCATTTTTACGGACAATGTTCTGTTTAAAGGACTGGTGGCACAAAATCACTCGGACATTGAGCCGAAAAGAAGACGGAAGCTTGTTGAAAAAATTGATCAATATAACCAATGGCTGATGGACCGGCCTGACTATCAAACGGTCATACTGCCGGTCGGAGACGGCATCGCCATCAGTAAAAAGAAGAGGTGAAGGATCATGAAAAAACCTGAACTTTTGGTGACTCCGACTTCTGTACAGGATATTCTTCCGCTCATTCAAGCGGGCGCAACGGCCCTGTTAGTCGGAGAACAGAGATACGGCCTGAGACTGGCCGGTGAATTTTCAAGAGAAGATATAAAAGAAGCCGTAAAGACAGCTCATCAGGAAGGCGCGAAAGTGTACGCCGCCGTGAATGCTATTTTTCACAACGAAAAAGTGGACGAGCTGAACGGCTATCTTGCCTTTTTGCAGGAGGCCGGCGTTGATGCGGCTGTTTTCGGTGATCCGGCCGTTTTAATGGCGGCGCGTGAAGCGGCTCCCGAGCTTAAACTGCACTGGAGCACGGAAACAACGGGAACCAACTACTATTCCTGCAATTACTGGGGACGCAAAGGCGCACGGCGGGCAGTGCTGGCTAAGGAATTAAATATGGACAGCATCATTGACATAAAAGAAAACGCCGAAGTCGAAATTGAAATTCAAATCCACGGAATGACGTGCATGTTCCAATCGAAGCGTTCTTTAGTGGGCCATTACTTCGAATACCAGGGAAAAGTCATGGACATCGAACAGAAGAAAAAAGAAGCGGGGATGTTTCTGCATGACAAGGAACGGGGCAATAAATACCCGATTTTTGAAGATGAAAACGGCACGCACATCATGAGCCCGAACGATGTGTGCATGATTGATGAATTAGAGGACCTGATGGATGCCGGCATCGATTCTTTCAAAATCGACGGAGTTTTGAAGTCTCCTGAATACTTAACTGAAGTGACCCGCATGTACAGAGAAGCAATCGATTTGTGCTTCGAAAGCCGAGAGACATACGAAGAGAAAAAAGAGAGCTGGATAGAGCGGATTGAAAGCATTCAGCCTGTGAACAGAAGCATCGACACAGGATTCTTCTTTAAAGAAACGGTCTATTAAAAAGGAGGGTGCAACGGATGACAGCCGTAAATCAAACCATTTCCAAAGTCGTAAACGGAAAGCGCGTCATTACGAAAAAACCTGAACTCCTTGCTCCGGCAGGAAACCTTGAAAAATTAAAAATTGCCGTTCATTACGGAGCGGACGCGGTTTTTATCGGAGGACAGGAATACGGACTCCGCTCAAATGCGGATAACTTCTCAATAGAAGAAATCGCAGAGGGCGTAGAATTTGCCAAAAAATACGGGGCAAAAATATATGTGACAACAAACATTTTCGCCCATAATGAAAATATGGACGGTCTGGAAGAATACTTAAAAGCGTTGGGAGACGCAAAAGTTGCCGGAATTATCGTCGCTGATCCGCTGATTATTGAAACATGCCGGAGAGTGGCCCCGGATGTAGAAATTCACCTCAGCACACAGCAGTCCCTTTCCAACTGGAAAGCGGTGCAGTTCTGGAAAGAAGAAGGGCTTGACCGCGTGGTGCTTGCCCGTGAAACGAGCGGACTGGAAATTAAAGAAATGAAGGAAAAGGTGGATATTGAAATTGAAACCTTTATCCACGGCGCCATGTGTATCGCTTATTCAGGCCGATGCGTGCTGAGCAATCACATGACGGCCCGGGATTCCAACCGCGGCGGCTGCTGTCAGTCCTGCCGCTGGGATTATGACCTGTATCAGACAGACGGTGCAAACGCGGTCGCGCTCTATGATGAAGAAGACGCTCCGTTTGCGATGAGCCCGAAAGATTTAAAATTGATTGAATCCATTCCGCAAATGATCGAGATGGGCATCGACAGCCTGAAAATTGAAGGCCGGATGAAATCAATTCATTACGTTGCGACGGTTGTCAGCGTGTATCGCAAAGTCATCGACGCATACTGCGCTGATCCTGAAAACTTTGTCATTCAAAAAGAATGGCTGGATGAGCTGGACAAATGTGCAAACCGGGATACCGCGCCTGCTTTCTTTGAAGGCACGCCTGGGTATGAAGAGCAGATGTTCGGTGAACACGGAAAGAAAACAACATTTGATTTTGCCGGTCTCGTGCTCGCGTATAACGAGGACACTCAAATGGTGACGCTCCAGCAGCGCAATTTCTTTAAACAAGGTGACGAAGTGGAATTTTTCGGTCCTGAAATCGACAATTTCACATTCACAATCGGCACTATTTGGGACGAAGACGGAAACGAGCTTGATGCTGCCCGCCATCCCCTGCAAATCGTTACATTTAAAGTAGACAAAAAGATTTATCCGAGCAACATGATGAGAAAGGGGAAGTAATCACCAATGGGTAAGAGTCCTGTAGTTATAGGCATCGCAGGAGGTTCCGGATCAGGAAAAACAAGCGTCACCCGTTCCATCTATGAACAGTTTAAAGGACACTCGATTTTAATGATCCAGCAAGACCTTTATTATAAAGACCAAAGCCATCTTCCGTTTGAAGAAAGGCTGAACACAAACTATGATCACCCGCTCGCATTTGATAATGACTATTTAATCGAGCATATTCAAGAGCTTTTGAATTACCGGCCGATAGAAAAGCCGATTTATGATTATAAACTGCATACGCGTTCTGAGGAAACCATTCCGGTTGAGCCGAAGGATGTCATAATTCTGGAAGGCATTCTCGTTCTCGAAGATAAAAGGCTTCGCGACCTCATGGATATGAAACTTTATGTCGACACGGACGCGGATCTCCGTATCATCAGACGGATTATGAGAGATATTAACGAAAGAGGCCGTTCAATCGATTCTGTCATTGAGCAGTATGTGTCCGTCGTCAGACCGATGCACAATCAGTTTGTTGAACCGACGAAACGCTACGCGGACATCATTATTCCGGAAGGCGGGCAAAACCACGTCGCAATCGATCTGATGGTCACGAAGATTCAAACGATCCTTGAACAAAATGCAATTTTGTAATACCATAGCATAGACATAAATAACTCAGACCATATTATGTATAGGCTGGAAGGGAATGAGACAGTTCCCTTCTTTCCCTGTTTATAAACCGAAACATTTGCAGAAAACACACATTCAGTTTAAGATAAACAGTACCTATATGGGAGAGAAGAACGAGGACTGCCCTGTGTTCTCATTCTTGATTTTTTCGTTTATGCTCTCATACATAATCACACGTTATTGTTGAGGGACAACCACCAAGGAGTGAAGGAACATGGCACAAGAAAAAGTTTTTCCGATGACTCACGAAGGAAAACAAAAACTTGAACAAGAATTAGAGCAATTGAAAACGGTTAAACGTAAAGAAGTAGTAGAACGCATTAAAATCGCAAGAAGCTTCGGAGATCTGTCAGAGAACTCTGAGTATGATTCTGCAAAAGAAGAACAGGCATTTGTGGAAGGGCGCATCACGACGCTTGAAAACATGATCCGCAATGCGAAAATCATCGAGGACGACGGCGGTTCAAATGTAGTCGGTTTGGGAAAAACCGTATCATTCATCGAATTGCCGGACGGTGAAGAAGAATCTTACACGATTGTCGGAAGCGCTGAAGCTGATCCGTTTGAAGGGAAAATTTCAAACGACTCGCCAATCGCCAAAAGCCTGCTCGGCAGAAAAGTGGACGAAGAAGTGACAGTTCAGACGCCGGGCGGAGAAATGCTCGTGAAAATTGTGAAAATTTCATAAGATCCGTTTAACAATGAAACACCTCGTCCAAAATGTGGATGAGGTGTTTTTTTATGATCGTATCAAAAAGGCTGAAAACGGCCGTGATTTGTTTTCTGCTCGTGTTTTTCTTTCTCCTTGCGAGGCTGGCTGAAATTCAGCTGTTTTTTACAGAATCTTTTTCAAAATCCAATATTAATCTGATTCAGGAAAGCGTCAAGCAGCGGACGGAAGAAGTCCTTATTTCAGACGGACGCGGCTCTTTTCTTGATCGGAACGGCAAAGAACTGACCGGAAAAAAGCAGCCTGCCGTCATACTGTTTCCCTTTCTCGTGACGCAGGATTGGCCGATTGACCGGGTATCCGCCATTCTCGGGATGAAACAGGATGAGCTCAGGCAGCTTCTCACGGAAGCGAAAAAACCGGTGATCCTAAACAGCAGAAAAATAAAACATCTGACGAAACAATCCGTGTCAAATATCAATTCTTTGAAATATCCGGGCATTTACGGCGTATATATGAAAGACAGCAAAGAAACAAACATAGCCGCTCATCTGTTGGGCGCGACAAATCAGGACCCGGAGCTTTTGAAAAAGAAATATCCCGGCCGTAAGGAACTGCCGATCACGGCAAAAATCGGGACAAGCGGGATGGAACGGACGTTTGATGAGTTTTTGCTGGCGGATCAGGACACAAAACTTTTGTATCATGTCGACGGAAGGGGAAACCCTTTATTCGGAATGGACGTCAAATATACGGCAGAAGCAAACGCGTTTTATCCGCTGCAAGTCAAAACCTCCATCGACCGCAATATTCAAAAAGCAATGGAAGATGTATTGAAAGACCGCGGGTTAAAAAAGGGGGGAGCCGTCCTTTTAGACATTGAAAAAAGCAGTGTGCTCGGAATGGTATCAAAGCCTGACGCCGACATGTCAAAGCAGCAGACACTGCAAAATTACATGCTGACGCCGATTTATCCGGGATCTGTGTTTAAAACGGTGGTCGCCGCAGCCGCAATTGAACAAAATGAAGTGAAGCCGGGCACATCCTTTAACTGCAGTCTCAACCTGTACGGAGAGCCGGGTGACGACAAAGGCACGCTCAGTTTTGGAGAAAGCTTTGCCCAAAGCTGCAATTATACGTTTACAAGTCTTGCGGAAAAATTGGTCAAAAAAGATGACTCCGCTATTGAAAACATGGCGGAAAAACTCGGTCTCACACAGCGGGCGGGCTGGGAAGGCAAGCTGTACCGGGAAGACGGATTCAGGCAGCTGTATAATGAAAAAAGCGGGGTCATTTGGGGAGATGACAAAGACAAAACCGTAAAAAAAGCCGTCGCACAGACGGCGATCGGGCAAAAAAACGTGAAAGTCACGCCTCTTGAAGTCGCCAATATGATGGCGGCGATCGCGCGCGGCGGTGAAAAAAAACAAGTCAAAATCGCGGACAAAATTGAATACAAAAACAAAACGACGATGGCGTCATTCAAAGATAAGCCGTTAAAAGGGGAAAACATCGACAAATATACGGCGCAGCAGCTTCAAAAAATTCTCAGAGAAGTCGTCACCTCACCGAAAGGAACCGGCCGAAGGTTTCAGGATCTGCCGTATGAGATAGCAGGCAAATCGGGAACAGCCCAGACGGGAATGTTCACAAAAGAAAAACAGACGCTTTACCACAAATGGTTTGCGGGATACTTTCCCGCGGACAAGCCGAAATACGCTCTCGTGGTGCTGCACATGGACACGCCGGGGGATAAGGCTCTGACAAATACAGTGTTTTATGATATTGTTAAAAAGGTACATGAAAATGAAATAAATCAGACATAGAACAACCGCTCAGCCCATGTTAAAATATATGCTGAGCAAGAGGGATAAAGGAGTGCAGAATGATTGAGCAATAAACAATCTCGTTTTGAAAACCGTGATAAGCGCAGAAAAGCAAATATGGTGCTTAACATTTTAATTGCTATCGTATCTATTCTTATTGTCGTCGTTGCCGTCAGCCTCTTCATCAACAGTCCGTCGGGCGACGTGAGCGAAAAAGCGGACACGAGCCAGAAGCAGGAAACACCTGCATCAGGCAAGACGAAGCAGACATCGGATGAAGACATAAAAGACAGCAAAAAAGATACGGCATCAGACGATGACAAAAAAGATAAACAGGATAAGGACACATCTGATTCATCTTCAGACTCTGACAGCAAAAAAGACGATGATTCATCGAAAAGTGATGACAGCAGCAAAAAAGACTCGGATTCAAGCGATCCTTTTAAAGGCGCAAAAATAACAGAGGGCGGCTCATCAAGCGATGTCGAGAAAACAATTGTTAACCCGAAATGGAAAGCGGTCGGCACAAAGCAGACGGGAGAACATACGGCGACGTATGACTCAAGCTCTGAAGACTGGTCCGAAATGCTTGACGCCATCTCTTACGCAACAGGCGTGTCAAAAGATCATATGACAGTGCTGTGGCTCGGAAACAATGGAAGCCCGCAAGATGCGAAGGGTAAAGTTTTAGACAAAACGAACGGCAAAAAGTATCAGGTCACCATCACTTGGAAAGACAAAAAAGGCTGGAAGCCGACAAAAGTAGAAACCTTAAAATAACCGCAAAAAAGCAGCTGATTATTCAGCTGCTTTTTTCTGTCATACGTCAGCTGAAAAATGCACCGACGCGCTGTAAAGGATTCTGCCGTCAACGGCCGTCACCTGATGGGATACGGAACGGACGCGAAGCATAATCGCCTGGTTGTTTTCAATCTGAACGTTTATTTTCTTTTCAAGCTCCTGCAAAGATGCCGCTTCGAAAAATTCTACTTTATCTTTGATTAAATCCAATTGAAAATTCATCAGTACAGATCCTCCTGATTTTTCTTCTGAGTCAATGAAAGTATAAGCCTTTCTGCCGTAATTGCGCAATAATCCCAAAGTATTTTAGTACCCTTCCATTCTTTTTTGTGATAGGATAGGAACTGTTCCACGATTAATCCATACTATACTCATAGGAATTATAAAATATGGAGAGTGAAAAATATGGGCCGTGAATTTATTCCTTTATTTGAAGATTGGGCAGCGACTTATGACGCCACAGTGCACGGGGCTGACAAACAATATGCCGCTGTTTTTAAAGGATATGACAACATTCTTGACAGCATTGTCGCACTTTCAGGTTCAAACGTTTTAGAGTTCGGACCGGGAACGGGGAATTTAACGGCGAAATTAGCCGCTGCGAACAAAAAGGTGTTTGGTGTAGAACCGTCTCCGTCAATGAGAAAACTGGCGGCTGACAAGCTTTCTGACAAAGCCGTGTTCAGTGACGGAGATTTTCTGGAGTTTCCCGCTCCGCCTTTTCAAATAGATACTATCGTCAGCTCGTACGCCTTTCATCATTTAACCGATGAAGAAAAGCGAACGGCTGTAAAGCAGTATGGCGCAATCCTTCAGAAGCATGATAAAATAGTGTTTGCCGATACAGTCTTTAAAGATCATGAAGCTTATGATGAAGCCATTAAAAAAGCAATCCGAAACGGCTATCATCAATTAGCGGACGATTTAAAGACGGAACATTATCCGACACTCGGGACAATGAAAAACATCTTTTCAGAAGAGGGATTTGCCGCGCGGTTTACGCAGCAAAATGACTTTGTCTGGATAATGGAGGCGACTAAACGGTAAATCGAAGGGATTGTGTATAAATGAAACTGGCAGTCATCGGAGCAATGGAAGAGGAAGTTACGATTTTAAGAAGCAAACTGAAAGACGCAAAACAAGAGATGATCGCTCACTGTGAGTTTACAACTGGCAGCTATGAAGGCGTCGAAGTCATCTTGCTGAAATCAGGTATCGGAAAAGTCAACGCGGCGATCAGCACGACGCTCCTGCTTGACCGTTTCAAACCTGATTATGTGATTAACACAGGCTCAGCGGGCGGTTTTCATCATACATTGAATGTAGGCGACGTCGTCATCTCAACAGATGTCCGCCATCATGACGTGGATGTGACGGCGTTTGACTATGAATACGGACAGGTGCCGGGTCTTCCGGCAGCATACAAAGCTGATGAAAAGCTGATCAGCATTACTGAGGAAGCGGTTTCTGAACTGAACGGCATTCAAGTCGCCAAGGGCACAATCGCTACGGGAGATTCTTTTATGAATGATCCGAAGCGGGTTGAAGACGTACGCGCCAAATTTGCGGATTTGTACGCGGTTGAAATGGAAGCTGCGGCTGTCGCACAGGTGTGCCACCAGTTCAAAACGCCTTTTGTTGTCATCAGAGCTTTATCTGATATTGCCGGAAAAGAATCTGACGTTTCATTTGGTAAATTTTTAGAACAGGCTGCCGTTCATTCAACTGAGCTTGTCCTGAATGTCATCAAACGAATTCACTAAGCGGGGGATTCTCGTTCTCCTCCGCTTTTCCAGGAGGAGGACACATATTGAACGTGATAACAGATATTACAGAACTGATCGGAAATACACCGCTGCTCCGTCTCAATCATTTTGATATACCGGAGGGAACAGCGGTTTATGCTAAGCTTGAGATGATGAATCCGGGCGGAAGCATTAAAGACAGGCTGGGCGGGATGCTCATTGAAGATGCGCTTCGCACGGGAAAGGTGAAACCGGGCGGCGTTATCATTGAGGCGACTGCCGGAAACACCGGGATCGGACTCGCTCTGTGCGCCAGAAAGCATCAGCTTCGCGCCGTTTTTTGCGTCCCGGAGCATTTCAGCAGAGAAAAGCAGCAAATTATGAAAGCTCTCGGAGCGGACATCGTGCATACGCCGAGAGAAGAAGGCATGCAGGGAGCCATCCGAAAAGCGCTTGAACTGGAGAGAGAGATTAATAATTCTTATGCCGTTCTGCAATTTAAAAACCGAGTAAATCCATTGACTTACTACAAAACGATCGGACCCGAAATATGGAACGCACTCGGCGGGGATATCCACGCTTTTGTCGCAGGAGCGGGTTCCGGCGGCACCTTTGCCGGTACGGCAGCTTATTTAAAGGAGAAAAATCCTGCCGTCAAAACGGTGATCGTTGAACCGGAAGGCTCGATCCTGAACGGAGGAGAGCCGCATGCCCATAAAACGGAAGGCATCGGCATGGAGTTTATCCCGGATTATATGGACGAGAACCATTTTGACGCCATTTACACGGTGGAAGACGATACGGCGTTTTCGCTTGTCAGAGAAGCGGCCGAGAAAGAAGGCCTCTTAATAGGAAGCTCTTCAGGGGCGGCTCTTTATGCAGCGCTTGAAGAAGCGAAAAAAGCGCCCGCCGGATCAAATATCGTCACCATTTTCCCTGACGGCAGCGATCGATATATAAGCAAAAACATTTTTCAAGGAGGTCAGTAAGATGAAGAAAAAAACGCTGATGGTGCACGGAGGAATTACGGGAGATGAAAAAACAGGAGCGGTTTCCGTACCGATTTATCAAGTAAGCACGTACCGGCAGCCGAAAGCGGGCGAGCACACGGGTTATGAATATTCAAGAACGGCCAATCCGACGCGGACGGCGCTTGAAAGCTTAATTGCGGAGCTTGAAGGCGGCGCGGCGGGATATGCGTTCGGCTCAGGCATGGCTGCGATTACTGCCGTCATGATGCTGTTTGACAGCGGCGATCATGTTATTTTGACGGATGATGTATACGGCGGCACTTACCGGGTGATGACAGGTGTGCTGAACCGCTTCGGCATTGAAGCGGACTTTGTTGATACGAGCAATGAAGAAAAAGTCAAAAAGGCCATTCGCCCGAATACGAAAGCCATTTATATCGAAACACCGACAAATCCGCTATTGAAAGTGACTGACCTCAAACTGATGTCTGACATCGCAAAAGAAGCGGGCGTATTGCTTATCGTCGATAATACGTTTTACACGCCGTATTTCCAGCAGCCGCTCAGCTTCGGCGCGGATCTCGTGCTTCACAGCGCGACGAAATATCTCGGCGGCCACAGCGATGTCGTCGGCGGCTTAGTCGTCACGGCTGATAAAGAACTGGGCGAAAAGCTTCATTACGTGCAAAACTCAACGGGCGGCGTTTTAGGACCGCAGGATTCATGGCTTTTGATGAGAGGGATTAAAACGCTGGGGCTCAGAATGGATGCCATCAATCACAGCGCCGGAAAAATCGCCGGGCTGCTTGAAGCGCATGATGCCGTTCAGACGCTCTACTATCCGGGATCAGCGAAACATCCGGGCCATGAGCTGACAAAAGCGCAAAGCTCCGGTTTCGGCGGAATGATTTCCTTTGATGTCGGCAGCAGCGAACGCGTCGACGCGTTTTTAGAAAAATTGAACCTGTTTACGATCGCGGAAAGTTTAGGAGCGGTTGAAAGCTTAATCTCCGTGCCGTCCAGAATGACGCACGCTTCGATCCCGCGCGACCGCCGGCTTGCGCTTGGCATTACCGACGGGCTCGTGCGGATCTCAGTCGGTATTGAGGATACTGAGGATTTAACGGCGGATGTGAAACAGGCGCTTGATTCACTTTTATAAAGAATGGATAGATTTACATTCTCTGTCGGCTGTCAGCTTGTATTATAATGTTGGTAGACTATAAAACTGGCAGGTGACCTTATATGGAGAAGAAAAGACTGAAATCATTAATAGAAGATTTTAAGCATTACGCATTTATTCTGCTTGCAGTCAGCACCTTCATTTATATCGGCGCGGTTCTTCCCGGACAAGGGCTGACTGCGGGCCAGAAAATGCTGATGTTTGTAACGGATTGTGTATTTTTAGCGGGCGCTTATTTCTGCGTTGACCGTTCACTTATTTATAAAAAGAGGCTGGAAGAGGCCGATGAATAAAAAAAAAGCCATTGTCTTTTGACAATGGCTTTTTCGTTTCTTATTCAGACGGGTTTTCGCGTAATTCTTTTCCCATTCCTTTTAAAAACTGCAGCCCGAAGCCGAGCGCGCGGTTAATATCAGGATCACCGACGGCTTTCATCAGTTCAAACATACTGACTTTCCTGTCCTCTTTTAAAAATCTTTGCGCCTGATCCGTCCCGGCCATGGCGCTTTCTAAAAGTCTGCCCATAAATTCGGGATCAGCTTTTGACAGCGCGCCTCCCGCGGCCATCATCGTATTCAGGAGATTGGTGACAGGTTCCCGGGAAATCTGTCCGAGTGCGATTTTGGCAATCTCCTCTTTTGCCTGGAGCATATAGCCGGCGGCATCAAAAATGCCCAAGCCATTCAGCTCTGCCATGATGGACATCGTTTTCGCGACGGCTTCTTCATTTTCTGCGAGAAGCGTCTTCAGCTCTTCCAGTTTTTCAGCTTTCAGCTGTTCCTCTGTTTTCGTTTCTTTTTGAATTTCAGTAATTGGGCTTGCCATAATGTTTCCTCCTTTCCTTAATCAGTTAAGTGCACATAGCCCGGACGGTTCCATTTTCGCTGAGCTTCCACACCGTTTTGCGGATGACGTTTTTTGTTCCGCGGATTCGTTTTCGGAAGCGGCGGAGTATCACAGGAACCGAGCACTTCCATGCGGACTTTTGTCTGCTTATAGGCAGGTGTATGTGTCCGTGAATCATACGCAGGCCCGGTCAGGAAATTAATCGCAGAATCTTTATCTGTAGAGTTCATCGGCAGATAAAGCTCATTTGCGCGGACACGGTCTGTCACAAGCGCGTTCAATTTAACCGCTCCAAAAGGAGAGACGAGCCGGATCATTGTTCCGTCGCAAATTCCGCGTTCAGCCGCGAGCTCCGGCGATACTTCAACAAATACATCCGGAACTTTAGACTGAATGCCTTTTGACTTGTTTGTCATGTTTCCTTCGTGGAAATGTTCAAGCATCCGTCCGTTGTTAATATGCAGGTCATATTCTTCAGGGAATACGGCAGGCTCCACCCAATCGCTCAGCGCAAAACGGGCTTTTTTGTCCGGGAAGTTAAAGCCGTCTTCATAAAGAAGCGGAGTGCTTTCTCCCGTAAAACTTCCCCACAAGAAGCTGTTCCAGCCGCTAAGAACGTCGTAGCTTGCTTTTCCGAACAGCGGAGAAAGGCTCGCCATTTCTGAGAAAATGTCGCTAGGATGCGTGTAATTCCAATCAGCGCCTAAACGATTGGCGACTTCCTGAATAATCCACCAGTCGGGTTTTGCATCGCCGAGTGTCGGAAGCGCCTGATACAATCTTTGCACACGCCGCTCTGTGTTTGTAAATGTTCCGTCTTTTTCAAGAGATGGAACCGCAGGCAGGATGACATCCGCGTATTGCGCCGTTCTTGAAAGGAAAATATCCTGCACAACAAAGAAATCAAGGCTGGATAAAATGTCATGAACATGGTTGGCGTTTGAATCAACGAGCGCCATATCTTCACCGACGAGATACATGGCTTTCATGTTTCCTTCTTCAATCGCATGGAGCATTTCGATATTATCAAGACCCGGCTTGCCGTCAATTTCAACACCGTAAGCTTTTTCGAATTTAGCGCGTGCCGCATCATCGGTAATATGCTGATACCCCGGAAGCCAGCCTGGAAGAGTTCCCATATCGCAAGCGCCTTGAACGTTGTTATGTCCCCGCAGCGGATAGGCTCCGGCGCCCGGACGGCGGTAGTTTCCTGTGGCAAGCAGCAGGTTGGAAATCGCCGCTGATGTATCAGAGCCGCCTGTATTTTGAGTAACGCCCATGCCCCAAAGAACACAAGTGCCGTCTGCATCACGAATCATTTCGGCAATGCGGATGATCGTATCCTGAGAAAGTCCGGTGATGCGCTCCGCATATTCCAATGTGTATTTTTCCAGCGTTTCTTTATAATCATCAAAGTAGTTGACATTTTCATCAATAAACGCTTGATCGTGCCAGCCCTGGTCAATCATATATTTCGTTACTGCCATGAGCCAGACCTGGTCAGTCCCTTGTTTCGGGCTGATAAAGAGGTCGGACCGTTCAGCCATTTCATTTCTGCGCAGATCGGCAACAATCAGTTTTTGGCCGTGCAGTTTATGGGCGCGTTTCACGCGTGTGGCCAGAACCGGATGTCCTTCCGCCGGATTGGCGCCGACGATGAGCACGAGGCCCGCTTTTGCGATATCTTTAATTGTGCCGGCGTCACCGCCCATACCGACGGTGCGGAATAAGCCGTCCGTTGCCGGTGACTGGCAGTAGCGTGAGCAGTTATCCACGTTGTTGGTTTCAAATACTTGGCGTGCTAATTTTTGGATGACGTAGTTGTCTTCATTCGTAATTTTAGAAGAAGAAATAAAACCGACAGAACCATTTCCGTGTTCGGCCTTGATCGAACCGAGTCTTGAAGCGACAAGATCAAGAGCTTCTTCCCATGACGATTCAACAAATGCGCCGTTTTTCCGGATAAGCGGTTTTGTAATCCGTTCTTCCGAATTCACGAAGTCCCAGCCGAATTTCCCTTTCACACATGTGGAAATCGCGTTAACCGGAGCATCGGAAACAGGCTGAATTTTAAGGATGTCACGTCCTTTTGTCCATACTTCAAAAGAGCATCCGACGCCGCAGAACGTGCAGACTGTTTTTGTTTTTTTCGTCCGTTTATCGCGCATAGCCGCTTCCACTTCAGACACGGCGAAGATGCTTGTATAGTCGGGTTCAACATTTTTTACTAAATCAATCATCGGTTCCATGACATCTTCTTTTATTCCTGTCATAAATCCGGCTTGGCCGAGCATTGATTTTTCCATCAGTGCGTTACAAGGGCAGACAGTGACACACTGGCCGCAGCTGACGCAGGAAGATTCATTAATGGCGACGCCTTCATCCCAAATGACCCGCGGGCGGTCGCGCTCCCAATCAATTGAAAGGGTCTCATTCACCTGAAGATTTTGACACACTTCCACACATTGGCCGCAGGCGATACATTGGTTTGGATCATAGCGGTAAAACGGGTGAGACATATCAACCGCGCACTTTGAATCATCTTTCGGCGTATACGGATATTTCTGATGCTCAATTCCCATCATTTCCGCTGTATTATGCAGTGTGCAGTTGCCGTTGTTGTTATCGCATACCGTACAGTAAAGCAGGTGATTCTCGAGCAGGCGATCCATGGCCTCTGTCTGAGCCTCTTTTACCCTTCCCGACGTAAGCGAGATGGACATCCCGTTTTCTGCAGCCGTGGAACAAGAGCGCTGCAATTTCCCGTTTACTTCAACAATACAGGTGTCACATGTTTGAATCGGATCCACTTCCGGTACATGGCATATTTGCGGAATCTCAATTCCGTTTTGGTTTAAAATATCTAAAATCTTAGACCCCTCTGGTGCTTCATACTCCGTGCCGTCAATTTTGACACGGATAGACTGAACGTCTGTCACTTCCAATTCCCCTCCATCTTTTAAACTCGAAAAAAAGCCATGCACATAGATACCGGCCTCCTGTCCGGAGAACGGTATAAATACGCATGGCGGAATAGTTCACTAGCAAGTCTTACTAACAGACCAATCCTATTTGTATAAAACGATAGACTCGTAACACGTTTCCTATTACAAATCCATCTTCACTGCTTTTATTATAAGGTGATATTTATTATAATACAATACGAAAGGAAAACTTTAACCAGGTGAAATGTCACAAAGGGGAACCGGGAATGTCTTTCATAGGCTAAAATCGGAGGGGACAATATGTCTAAAAAAATTCATGAATTTAACGATATTATCCGGAAATTGCGCAAAGAATTATTTGGAAAGGGGCCTGAACGAATTCACACCGTTTTTGTGGATAACATGGCGGTATCTACACTTTACGGCAATCTAAGCGCGAGTGAGCAGTTTATCGCACGCACGCCTGAAGGAAGAGAAATGGTTCATGCGGCGCGGACCAGCTTAATTCAGGAACTGTATTCAAAACAAACGCCTGACGGAATGGAAGAGCTCATCGGAGCAAAGCTGGTGCATCTGTTTTCAGATATAAAAATAGAGGAAAATATTGCTGTATCGGTGTTTGTCTTTGACCGCTCAATTGAAGAGCATAAAGAAGAAATCAAAAGCTGACAATATTCAATTGACACGAAATTGTCACATTTGATATGATATGAACTGCCGGCAGTGGCCTAAGGACGATTTTTTATGGAATGTGTGCATGATCTGTACATATTCTATACCGCATATTTTCATTCTGCTTGATATTGGTGTATGGGTATGCATACAAGTTAGGCAGCATTCAAACCCTCGTTTTTTCAGACGGGTTAGTTGAATGCTGCCTTTTTTGTTAGGCGTCTTTGGAAACTGCGGGCTGAATTGTTAAATGGAGGGGTTATTATGGCTTTTCGTAAACCGGACGAAATAGCGGAGCTTGCGGTCGAATCAGGGGTAAAAAAGGTGCATTCACCGCTTTCAGCACTGATTGTATTAGGATTTTTGGGAGGAGCGTTTATCGCACTCGGTTATTTGCTTGATATCCGTGTCATCGGCGACCTTCCGAAAGAATGGGGAAGCCTGTCGAGTTTAATCGGGGCGTCCGTGTTTCCCATCGGATTGGTTCTCGTCGTTCTTGCCGGCGCGGAGCTGATTACGGGAAATATGATGTCGGTATCCATGGCGCTGTTTTCCAGAAGAATATCCGCCGGTGCATTAGTGAAAAATTGGGTGATCGTGACGTTGATGAATCTTGTCGGCGCACTGTTTGTCGCTTACTTTTTCGGACATGTTGTCGGATTAACCGAAACAGGACCTTACTTGGAAAAAACGATTGCGGTCGCACAAGGCAAATTGGATATGCCGTTTGGAAAAGTCATTGTTTCGGCGATCGGCTGTAACTGGCTTGTCTGTTTGGCCGTCTGGCTTTCTTTCGGCGCAGAAGACGGAGCCGGAAAAATCGCGGGTATATGGTTTCCGATTATGGCATTTGTCGCAATTGGTTTTCAGCACGTTGTAGCCAATATGTTTATCATCCCGGCTGCGATTTTTGCAGGTTCTTTTTCGTGGGGTGATCTGATTGGCAATCTCATTCCGGCCTTTATCGGGAATGTCATCGGCGGGGCAGTGTTTGTCGGCCTTATTTATTTTATTGCATATTCAAAAAAAGATCAGAAAAAGCAAGGGATGAAAAGAGTTTCCTGAGGTAAGAAAGATGCCGGAAAACAAGGACAATTGAAGCGGAATGCCAGCACATTTTCCGTCCAAATCTTGAAAAAAATGTTTACAAAATGGAAGCTGATGGATATACTTACAAAGTAAGAAAAAAGCAAAGGGAGGTTGAATCACATGACGACGTTAAACGGCAATCAAAATCTACAATTGAACCGATTCAGCCTGTGGAAGAGTTCGTGTCCTTCCTTAACCTCTGCCCGTCAAGCACGTTAATTTCGGAGTATCAGGACATTCGCAGCTCCCCGCAGGGAAAGAAGCACCGTCTTCTTTTGTCTGCGGATTTAGTCTGCCCGCAGCGCATATGAACTTTGCTGCGGGTTATTTTCGCTTGTGCGGATATTGAAAGGGGGTGAGCGATAATGACCATTAATCTTTTCTTTTTAACACTGACCATTTCAAAGCGTTTTAAAAGTGCGGAAGAGTATGAACGAGAACAGCAGGTCGAAGAGTTTTATAATGAAGCGAAAGAACGCCAGCTGAAACATTTTTATATGAACTAACGGGCACGAAGGGCCAAAACGGAGGAGAAGGAGGAGATCATCATGTTCAGAATTGAACTGCTGAATCATTACACAATGGAGAAGGACCAGGTTTAGCGAGGATGTTGCTGTCACGTCGCAGACGGCCTGCATACCATGGTAAAGAAAGAAAAATTGGTTAGCGGGTGATAGCATGCAGGGCGGTCAGAACAGAATTCCATCCATCGGGCACGGGTATGCGTCAATGCCCCATTCATTTAAACACGGCTACGGCAACCCGTACCGCCGGCAGAGAATGGCGGCGCTTTCCCGGCAGACAAGATATATAGCACCGTATTATTGGTACTAGAGCAGGCGGAAAACCTACGTTTTCCGTCTTTTTTTTATGAAAACAAATATAAATTTCAAATAAATCGAAACGTTCATGAAGAGAAGTGCGTCTAGTTAGTACCTCATACTAATACGAGGTAATATTATTTCTGAATAATAAATCACAGGAATGGAAAAGCGGGTGTTATACAATGTTGCAACATACATCTTCAGCATTAAAACGAATGCGCGCGAAATACTTTGCTGCATCAGAACCGGCAGAGTCAGTCATTCAGCAAATCTTGATGGACATACAGGAATACGACCGCATTTTGGAAATCGGGACCGGAAACGGCTCAATGTTTAAACAAATCATCGGACAGCTTGAAAAGGGCAGTCTTAAAAGCATAGAAACATCGAAACGTAAAATACGGAAAACACAGCGCGCAAACCGTTCGGTTATAAAAGCCGGGCTCGGAAACATTCAGCAGGGAAGGCCGGAAAGCATACCGTTCCGCGACCGCAGCTTTCATAAAGTCTTCTCTTTACATACTGCGGAAACAGTCAGCGATTACCGGACAGCATGTAAAGAAGTGTACCGCGTTCTTCAAATTGACGGGTGTTTCTATATGGTTTTGAAGCCTTCGCGGATGAGTGAGAAGGATGTGATTGAGGTGCTCTATGATCAGCATTTCAGAGACATTTCAGTTGTCAGCAGAGATTCATTCCATTTTATTACTGCCATTAAATAGAATATTTCTTGGGAAATAAAAAGAGCTGCTTAAGTCACTGCAGCTCTTTTTGTGAAATTGGGCATATTTCCTTATTTTTGGTTATTTCACATATATTTTATATTAAAAAAAGTTTTTTTCTTATACAATGATAATCAGATGACCGTACATTTTAAATATTTTGAACAAACGGAATGAATATTCATTCCGCATTTAGAAAGGGGGATGAAATGACAGCTTCAAACAAGGTTGAACTCATTATGAAAGCGTCGCTTACTTTGTTTACAGATAGAGGATTTGACGCAACGACGATTCCGATGATTGCCGCTCAGGCCGATGTCGGAACCGGCACAATTTACCGTTACTTTGACAGTAAAGAGACACTTGTGAACGTACTGTATCAGGAAAGTGCGCAGCGTTTTATGAAAAAAGTCAAAACGGACTTTCAGGATATATCTGTAAGAGAAGGGTTTCATCACCTGTTTTATTGTCTGATTGATTTTACGAAGGAAAGTGAGTATGCATTGTTTTTTCTTGAAACGAATAAGGACGCCTACTTTCTGAATGAAACGAGCCGTAAGCTTCTTGATGAAATAACACAGATGCTTGACGTCTTTTTTCAGCGCGGCAAGTCTGAAGGCGTGCTCCGCAATCTGCCGTCCAATGTGCTGATGGCGCTGCTGCTCGGGGCATATCTAAAACTCTATCAGCTTGTCCGGACGGGAAGCGTCGAAATAACAAAACCGTTTCTGAAAGAATTGGAACAATGTTCTTGGGATGCCATCAGAACTCATTAATTATACGCCGAAGGAAGGAAGATCGATATGAAACAGCTAAGCGCTATACCGCAGCCGAAAACATACGGGCCTCTGAAAAATCTCCCTCACTTGGAAAAAGAAAAACTGTCACAATCGCTTTGGAAAATTGCCGAAGAATACGGCCCGATCTTTCGTTTTGAATTTCCGAGCTCTGTCGGGGTCTTCGTATCAGGCCGCGAGCTCGCGGCAGAAGTCTGTGATGAAAAGCGATTTGACAAAAATCTCAGCAAAGCCCTGCTGAAAGTCCGTGAGTTTGGCGGTGACGGACTATTTACGAGCTGGACTCACGAAAAGAACTGGCAGAAAGCGCATCGGATTTTATTGCCGAGCTTCAGCCAGAAGGCGATGAAAGGCTATCATTCAATGATGCTGGATATTGCCATGCAGCTCGTGCAGAAATGGAGCAGATTAAATCCGAATGAAGAAATTGACGTTGCCGAAGATATGACGCGCCTGACGCTGGATACAATCGGCCTGTGCGGATTTCATTACCGCTTTAACAGCTTTTACCGCGACACACAGCATCCTTTTATCACAAGTATGCTTCGTGCGCTGCAGGAGGCAATGCGCCAATCGCAGAGACACAGCCTGCAGGACAAGCTGATGATCAAAACGAGACATCAGTTCCAGCAGGATATTGAAGAGATGAATTCGCTTGTAGACCGGATCATCGCTGAGCGGAGGGAAAATCCGGATGAGAATCTGTCTGACCTTTTAGCATTGATGCTTGAAGCGAAAGACCCTGTAACGGGGGAAAGGCTGGATGATGAAAATATCCGTTATCAAATCATCACCTTTTTGATCGCTGGGCATGAAACCACAAGCGGGCTGCTTTCTTTTGCGATATACTGCCTGCTGAAAAATAAAGATAAATTGAAAAAAGCCGTTCAGGAAGCCGAGCGGGTGCTGACGGGAGAGACACCTGAATATAAGCAGATTCAGCAGCTGACATATATCCGCATGGTGCTAAACGAGACTTTGCGGCTGTATCCGACTGCCCCGGCATTTTCTTTGTACGCGAAGGAAGATACGGTTCTGGGCGGGAAGTATCCGATTGAGAAGGGACAGCCGGTGACGATTCTGACTCCGCAGCTGCACCGGGATAAAAGTGCGTGGGGAGAAGATGCCGAGTCATTCCGCCCGGAAAGGTTCAGTGATCCCGCGGCCATTCCGGCAGATGCGTATAAGCCGTTCGGAAACGGACAGCGAGCATGCATCGGGATGCAGTTTGCCCTGCAGGAAGCGACAATGGTGCTCGGCCTTGTCCTGAAACACTTTGAACTGATTGATCATACTGATTATGAGCTTACGATTAAAGAAGCTCTAACCATTAAGCCCGGTGATTTTAAAATCCGTGTGAAAAACAAGGACGTGTCCAATCAGCAGTCCGCACAAAACCATAAAGCTGAAGGCAGCGGTCACAAAGAAGAAATGAAAGAAATCCCGTCCCACGGAACGCCGCTTCTCATTCTTTACGGATCAAATTTAGGAACTGCGGAAGGAATCGCGGAAGAGCTGGCTGATATCGGAAGAAGCAAAGGATTTTCAACTGAAACCGGACCGCTCGATGATTATGCCGGGAAACTGCCTGTAAAAGGCGCGGTCGTTATTGTTACGGCTTCTTATAACGGGGCGCCGCCTGATAATGCGGCGGGTTTTGTGAAATGGATGGAAACCCTTGAAGATCAGGAATTAAAGGGTGTTTCTTACGCCGTCTTCGGCTGCGGAGACCGCAACTGGGCCGCCACTTACCAGAGGATCCCCCGCCTGATAGACAAAGTGCTTGAAGAAAAAGGGGCAAAACGGCTGACCTCTATCGGGGAGGGCGACAATGCCGATGATTTTGAGTACAGTCAGGAAGCCTGGGAAGACTCATTCTGGAAGGACATCATGAAGGCTTTTCATATAGAGGCCGCTCCAAAACAGACAAACAAATCACAGTTATCAATCGAATACGTGAGTGAAGCAGCCGAGACGCCGATTGCCAAAACGTACAAAGCATTTGAGGCGGAGGTCATCACGAACAAAGAGCTTCATACCGAAAGCAGCAAGCGCTCAGTCCGGCATATTGAGCTGCGTCTCCCCGAAACAGAAACGTATCAGGAAGGAGATCATCTCGGGGTGCTTCCGCAAAACAGCGGGGAACTGATCAGCCGTGTCATTCGCCGATTCGGTCTTGATCCGAACCAGCACTTTAAGATCAAGGGCCGGCAGCTGCCTCATCTGCCGATGGACCGGCCGGTTAATGCGCCGGAGCTTTTGGCGTCCTATGTAGAGCTGCAGGAGCCGGCAACGAGAGCCCAGCTTCGCGAACTTGCCGCACATACCGTGTGCCCGCCGCACCAAAAAGAATTGGAGCATCTTTATTCTGATGATGCGGCATATAAAGAAAACGTGCTGAAAAAACGAATGACCATGCTGGACCTGTTGGAAGATTATCCTGCATGTGAACTGCCGTTTGAGCGCTTTTTAGAACTTCTGCCATCCTTAAAGGCGCGCTATTATTCAATCTCAAGCTCACCGAAGGCAGCCAGCGGGGAGCTCAGTATCACGGTCGGCGTTGTGACGGCTCCGGCATGGAGCGGCCGTGGGGAATACCGGGGCGTGGCTTCGAACTATTTAGCCGGATTACAGAATGGCGATCCTGCCGTCTGTTTCATCCGCTCGCCGCAGTCGGGTTTCGCATTGCCTGAAAATCCGAAAACGCCTCTCATTATGGTCGGAGCAGGCACAGGAATTGCGCCGTTCAGGGGATTTATCCAGGCGCGGGCTGCCGAAAAAATGTCCGGTAACAGCCTGGGCGAGGCTCATTTATACTTCGGCTGCCGGCATCCTGAAGAAGACGATCTGTACAAAGATGAATTCGACCATGCGGAGAAAAACGGCCTTGTCACCGTGCATCGGGCGTATTCCAGATTAGATCAGGACTGTAAAGTTTACGTACAGGATGTCCTGCTTCGCGAGGCTGCGCAGATTATTGCGCTTCTTGACCAAGGCGGCCATCTCTATATATGCGGCGACGGAAGCAAAATGGCTCCGGCCGTAGAAAATGTACTGCTTCAGGCGTATGAAAAGGTGCATAACACTGATTCAAAAGTTTCCTTGAATTGGCTTGAACAGCTGCAGGCGGAAGGAAGATATGCGAAAGATGTTTGGGCAGGTATGTAACAGAAGAGTGAGACAACCGAAGAATGTTTTTTAATTGAAGAAAGCCGGCACGATATTTGAAATCTACTGAATCAAAAGGAATAGTTATAGGGAGTATCGTGCCGGCCTTAACTTTAGTATCGGACAAAAGACACAAATCTTTAATGTTTTTATTGATTTACATGCAGGCGGCTATGTCCCTTTTTTCTGAATTCCGCCAGAAATAAAACCGGATAAGACACTAATAGCAAAACCGAAATAAATGAAATGATACCGATCCAATGAAAATGCGTCCAAAAGAAACCGCCGCAAGACCCTGCCACGCTTGAACCGATATAGTATGCAAGCAGATATAATGAAGAGGCTTGCGCGCGATGATCACCGGCTGCGCGGCCGACCCAGGCGCTTGCGATCGAATGCGCGCCGAAAAAGCCGAAGGTAAAGACGGCAATCCCCGCAATTTTAAGCGCAAGCTGGGGCAAAAGTGTCACCGCTGCGCCGGCAAGCATAACAAAAATCGCAATCTTAATCATTTTTGCGCTTCCGAAAAGATCTGCTTTTTTCCCCATATAGACAGAGCTGAACGTTCCCGCGAGATAGACAATAAAAATAAAACCGATCACAGTCTGCGACAAATGATAAGGAGCCGCCATTAAATGAAAGCCGATATAATTATATAATGTCACAAAACTCCCCATTAATATAAATCCCAGAGATATTAACAAAAGCAGCCGTTTGCGGCGCAGGACCGCTCCGTATTCCTTACATGCCGCTTTTACGCCCGCATGCCGCTGAGATGAATGGCGCGGAGCCGGAAGAAAACGCCAAAACAAATAGCTTAATACAATAGAAAGAATGCCGATGATGGCAAGCGCCGGCCGCCAGCCGAATACATCGGTCAGAAGCCCCGTTAACAGCCTGCCGCTCATTCCCCCGATGCTTGTGCCGCTGATATACAAGCCCATCATTTTCCCGAGGCCCTGCGGATCAAACTCCTCGCCTACATATGTCATAGCGACAGCCGGAACGCCTGCCAGGAAAATACCGAGCAGCGCCCTCATCGCCAAAAGCGCCGGAAAAGCCGGACTGAACGCTGTTAATAGACCTAAAACAGATGTAGATGTTAACGACAGCACCATTAATTTTTTTCTGCCGAATCCGTCAGACAACGAAGCGGCGGCTAATAATGAAAATGCCAAAACGGCTGTTGAGATGGATAAAGTTAAGCTGGAAGCCGCAGCGGAAATGTGAAACTCTTCCGAAAACAAAGGCATAAGCGGCTGTGTCGTGTAAAGCGTGGCGAAGGTCACAAAGCCGCTGATAAACAGAGCCAAGCTGGCCTTTCTGTAAGCCTTTGTATGAGGCTGAATAAACGTCATGAATGTCCCTCTTTTCTCACTGTTGGTTATATATGTATCGTACGCTTTTCATTTCAATGTGTCTAATTTATAATAACTATAGAATTAATGCGTGTAGGTTATGAAGAAAGGGGAGAAGGAGAAAATGGAGCTTCATCAAATTGACAACTTCATTGCGGCGGCAGCTCATCAGCATTTCACAAATGCGGCAAAAGAAAGAATGATTTCTCAGCCGGCATTAAGCCGATCGATTATCAGGCTCGAAGAAGAATTAGGCGCGCCGTTATTTTACAGAGAGACAAAAGCCGTCCGGCTGACAAGACACGGAGAGCAGTTCTTAATAAAAGCAAAACAAGCGAGAAGAGCTTTAAATGAAGGCGTTGAACAAGTGAAAAAGAATATGAGCCTGGAACACGGCGAAATATCTGTATCTTTTCTTCATACGCTCGGGCTGCGTTTAATGCCTCAGCTGATTGCCGAATTTAAAAAGCTATACCCAAACGTGACCTTCCGGCTTTATCAAGGCGCAAATGAAACGCTTCGCAAAATGGTGGAAACGGGAGAGGCGGATATCTGTCTTAGCTCCCCGCCGCTTCCCAGCGAGCTTTTACAATGGACAGTGCTGGAGAAAGAGCCTCTTTATGCGGTGCTTCCTGAGAACCACCCGCTTGCAGGAAATAAAAGCATTCAAATGAAAGAGATGCAGGACGAGGATTTTGTGGGTTTTAAACCGGGATACGGACTGAGGTATATGTTTGATCTGATGTGCCGGGATTTGAATATACACCCGCATCTCGCATTTGAAGGAGAGGAAGTGTCAACCATATTAGGGCTGACCGCCGCGGGTCTGGGGGCTGCAGTGCTGCCGAAAACCGCGGAGCATTCATACTTTCCGGTCGTTTTTCTTCCGGTTGCAGATTACCAATGCGAACGCACCATAGCGTTAGCCCAGCTGAAAAGCCATGCTCTCTCTCCCGCTGCTGAGCGTTTTAAACAGTTTGCACTTGAGTATTACAAAGCACGCAACTGAGCGGTCATTTTATTAAAATCGAAGTTGAAAATAAAGCAGAAATACAGAAAACGGAGGAAAACCATGGCGAAAAAAACAGTGAAAACAAATGCTGTCCGTATCATTGAGCAGCAAAACATTCCCTATGAGCTATTAGGTTACAAAACAGAAGGGGGACAGCCCGCAGACGGTCTTTCCGTTTCACAAAAAATCGGATACGCTGCCGAATATGTTTATAAAACCTTAGTGGCATCTGCAGGAACAGATCGTTATTACGTCTTTGCCGTTCCCGTTGCAAAAGAACTGAATCTGAAAAAGGCTGCGAAGGCGGCAGGTGAGAAGAAAATAGAAATGATTGCCATGAAGGACCTTTTGGGAGTAACCGGCTATATGCGCGGCGGCTGCTCTCCGATCGGCATGAAAAAAAGGTTTCCGACTTTTATTGATAGATCCGCTGAAACACTGGAGTTTATGATTGTCAGTGCGGGGAAAATCGGAATGCAGCTGAAAGCAGCGCCTCAAGATTTAGCCGAAGCAAGCGGGGCGGTATTTACAGACATTGTATAAATGTCCGATGAATCTAATGGAATACACGTGTCAAGGGAGAATGATAATGAAAAAAAGATATGAAAACTTGAATGGCGTGAAGAATGAACATGGATTCAGGGACATGTTGAAATGGATGAAAGAACGAAGAGAGAAAAGTAAAGACTTAAGCGAGAACATTCCGAAAGCGGTCACTAGGGATGTCCGTGATGTTGCCGTCAATCGGACGGAAACCGCCATAACATGGATCGGCCATTCTTCATTTCTGATCCAAATACAGGGGCTTAACATAATGACCGACCCTGTATGGGCGCGGCGGATGGGTTTTCAAAAACGGCTGACAGAGCCGGGATATGAATTGAGCGAACTGCCCGACATTGATGCCGTGCTCATTTCACACGGGCATTATGACCATCTTGATTTTCCGAGCATAAAAAAACTGAGAGGAAACCCGGATTTTTACGTGCCTGCGGGACTGAAAAAGCTGTTCAACAAAAAAGGCCGCAAAAAGGTCCATGAAATGAATTGGTGGGATCGTTTTGAGATGCGGGGGGTGAATATATCATTTGTTCCGGCCCAGCACTGGACACGGAGAACGCTTTGGGATACCGATACCTCTCATTGGGGAGGCTGGGTCATAGAAAGCGAAAACGGCGAGTCCATCTATTTTGCAGGAGATACAGGCTATTTTGAAGGCTTTAAAGAAATCGGAGAGAGGTTTCGTATTAAGGCGGCTCTGATGCCGATCGGAGCATACGAACCGGAATGGTTTATGCAAGTGTCACATATCAATCCGGAAGACGCCGTGAAAGCGTTTTTGGAGCTGAAGGCTGACAGCTTCATTCCCATGCATTACGGGGCATTCCGGCTTGCTGATGATACAGGCCCGGAAGCATTAAGCAGACTGCATGGCGAGTGGGATCGGCTTGCATTACCTCCTGAAAACCTGAAAGCATTAGCGCTTGGCGAAACATTTTGGCTGTAACAGCAGGTTTTCGCTGCCGACACCAATCGTTTAAAAACGGTTGGTGTTTTGTTGTCAACCAAAGGTGAACAGCTTTAGTATAAAACATGATTTTTCCGGAATCTGCGGTAAAAAACAAAACTTTTTACTCTTTTGTTTCATTATAAAATGAAAACGGTTTCGTATGTGCAGTATATTTAACCTATCACAATTGCTCCAGCAGAAACGGACAGGAAGGATAGAAAAACAGATGAAATACATGAATTCAAGGCAGAAAAAGATTTTGTATCTGTTGTTATCTGAACCTGATGACTACTTAGTTGTGCAAGATTTCGCAGACAGGGTCCGCTGTTCTGAAAAAACGATCAGGAATGATTTGAAAACGATTGAAGATTTCCTGAATGAACATGCTCAAGCTCAGCTGATCCGCAAACCGGGATTAGGCGTCTATTTACATATATCTGAACAGGAAAGGTCACGGTTAAGCCGGCACATTTATAATGAGCACTTTACATGCAGGCACAAGACCGATGAAGAAAGAATACTTCACATCGCTTATGATTTATTAATGAATTCAAAGCCCGTTTCCGCAAAAGAAATTGCCGCACAGCATTTTGTAAACAGAGCTTCGATTAAAAAGGATGTAAGTGCGGTTGAAGAGTGGCTGAAGCGATTTGATCTCATACTGGTTTCTAAACAGCGGCTCGGCTTAAAGATTGAAGGGGACGAAAAAAACAAAAGAAAAGCATTGGCGCGAATTTCAGATTTGATTGATAATGCGGAATTTACAAGCCAATTTATAAAAAGTAAGTTTTTAAGTTATGAAGCGGACTTTGTGAGAAAAGAAATCAAGTTATTACAAAAAAACCATTCTATCTATTTTACGGATGAAACATTTGAAAGTTTGCTGCTGCATACATTGCTGACTATCCGCCGTATCAAAATGAAACAGCCGGTCGCCATTTCTGCAAGACAGCTGGACGCGGTAAAAAAGAAGAAAGAATATGAATGGACACTGGCTTGTTTAAAACGGCTTGAGCCGGTATTTGCCATCCGGTTTCCTGAGGAAGAAGCCGTCTATTTAACTTTACATATAATAGGCGGGAAAGTCCGCTATCCATCGCAGCAAGAAAAGAAGCTTGATCTTGAAGATTCTGAGCTTTCCAAAGTCGTCAGGCATTTGATCAATCGTGTTTCAGAACTGCAAATGCTGGATTTTTATAAAGACCGGGAACTGATCAACGGATTGAACATTCATCTCGATCCGGTGTTGAAGCGGCTGAGCTATGATCTCTCTGTTTCAAACCCCATGCTTCACGACATCAAGAAAATGTACCCTTATTTGTTTCATCTTATCATTGACGTTTTAGAAGACATCAATCAAACATTTGATCTTTATATTCCTGAAGAAGAGGCGGCCTATTTGACGCTGCATTTTCAGGCAGCGATCGAACGGCTGCGCCGAAACAGGCATAACCCTAAAAGGACGATCATCGTCTGCCATATGGGCATTGGCATGTCACAATTGCTGCGGACTAAAATTGAACGCAAATTTCATCACATTACGGTAAAAGACTGTATCGCAAAAGCGGAGCTGACAGAGTATATCAAAAAGCATAAAGATATAGATTTCGTCATTTCTACGATAGGGCTTGGAAATGTAACGATCCCTCATATTGTCGTATCACCGCTTTTGGAGTCTGCTGATGAAAAGAAGCTCAGCGCATTTATGCAACAGCTTGATACATCGCACCGCCGGGAGCAAAAAACGTTTAAAATGCTGAACGACACGACTCCGTTTCTCGTTTTTTTACAGCAAGAGACAGAGCACCGTTATCAGGTCATTGAAAAGCTGGCGCAGGCTTTGTATGAAAAAGGCTATGTAGAAAAAGAGTATGGCATTCATGCAGTGATGAGAGAAAAAATGTCGGCGACAAATATCGGGGCGGGTATTGCCATCCCTCACGCGAACTCTAAATATATCAAACAATCAGCCATTGCAATCGCCACCTTAAAAGAGCCGATTGAATGGGGGACAGAAAAGGTGTCGCTCGTTTTTATGCTTGCCGTTAAACACGAAGATCAAAACAAGGTAAAGCAATTATTCAGTGAGCTTTCCTATCTTAGTGAGCAGCCGGCATTTATTCAAAAACTGACGGAAGAAAAAAATGTAATGACGTTTTTATCGTATTTAAACTATTAAAAGCAGGGAATGGCTCCCTGCTTTTTTTCTGTTTATAGGGAAAAATGCCGTTATTTCCGGAACTTATGGTAAAAAAACGCGCTTATCACAGGCTGATTTCAGTATAAAGTTGAGACAAGATCTTGAAATTCAGACTGCAAAGGAGGATTTATATGAAACTGTTAGCGATTACATCATGTCCGAACGGCATTGCCCATACGTATATGGCTGCTGAAAATTTACAAAAAGCAGCCGGCAGATTAGGCGTTGAGATCAAAGTGGAAACCCAGGGCGGAATCGGGGTGGAAAATAGGCTGACCGAAGAGGAAATCCGGGAAGCGGACGCAATCATTATCGCGGCGGACCGTTCGGTGAACAAAGACCGATTCGCGGGAAAAAAGCTGCTGGCCGTCGGGGTTCAGGAAGGCATCCGCAAACCGGAAGAATTAATTCAAAAAGCGCTTAGCGGTGAAGTGCCGGTCTATCAATCTGCTTCAAAAGCTGAATCCGCAAGTCAGCAGGGCAAAAAACAAAACCCGATTTACCGTCATTTAATGAACGGCGTTTCTTTTATGGTTCCTTTCATTGTCGTCGGCGGATTATTGATAGCGGTTGCATTGACGCTTGGAGGAGAAAAAACACCAAAGGGCTTAGTCATTCCGGACGAGTCTTTTTGGAAAACGATTGAACAGATCGGCAGTGCTTCTTTTTCATTCATGATCCCGATTTTAGCCGGGTACATCGCGTTCAGCATCGCTGATAAGCCGGGTCTTGTCCCCGGAATGATCGGCGGATATATTGCGGCATCCGGCAGCTTTTACGACAGTGCAAGCGGCGCAGGATTTCTTGGAGGAATCATTGCGGGATTTTTGGCGGGATATGCGGCGCTTGGAATCAAAAAATGTAAAGTTCCTAAAGCAATACAGCCGATTATGCCGATCATTATTATTCCGGTGTTTGCCTCACTGATCGTCAGTTTGGCGTTTGTATTTCTGATCGGCGCCCCCGTCGCTCATATTTTCGCATCATTAACGGTTTGGCTTGCGGGAATGAAAGGTTCGAGCTCAATTCTCCTGGCATTGATTTTAGGAGCGATGATCTCCTTTGATATGGGAGGACCCGTAAACAAGGTGGCCTTTCTTTTCGGATCGGCAATGATCGGAGAAGGAAATTATGAAATTATGGGCCCGATTGCCGTTTCCATTTGTATACCGCCGATAGGGCTTGGGATTGCGACGTTTTTAGGAAAAAGAAAATTCGCCGCCGCAGAAAGAGAAATGGGAAAAGCATCATTTACGATGGGCCTTTTCGGTATCACGGAAGGAGCCATTCCATTTGCGGCCCAAGACCCCCTTCGAGTGATCCCGAGTATTATGGCGGGTTCTATGACCGGCTCGGTGATAGCAATGATCGGCCATGTGGGGGACAGAGTGGCACACGGCGGCCCCATCGTTGCTGTACTTGGAGCAGTAGATCATGTATTGATGTTTTTTATCGCTGTAACAGCAGGCTCTCTTGTCACCGCTCTGTTGGTTAATGTATTGAAAAAAGATTTGGCGAAATCCCCCGCGCCCGGCGAGGTGCTGCCGTCTGCCGCACCAAATGAAGCTGCAGCGGCAAAAGAAACAAAGGAACCATCTCAGGCTGACAGCCGAAAAGCCGGGATGACCGAAATCAAAAAACTGACTGACATTATCAGTACGGACTTGATTGAACCGCATTTATCCGGCGAAACGAGGGATGACATTATCGATGAAATGATCGAGAAAATGTCCCGTCAAGGTATGCTGCTGTCTGACAGCGGATTTAAGCAGGCCATTTTGAGCCGGGAACAGCAGGGAACCACGGCGATAGGTATGAATATCGCCATTCCGCACGGAAAGTCTGAAGCCGTCAAAACGCCGGGTGTCGCATTCGGAATAAGACGTTCGGGTGTTGACTGGAACAGCCTTGATGGTTCTGATGCAAAACTGATTTTTATGATTGCCGTACCGAAGGAAAGCGGCGGAAATCAGCATCTGAAAATATTGCAGATGTTATCCCGAAAACTGATGGATGACAGCTATCGGGAAAGGCTGCTCTCCGTTCAGACAAAAGAAGAGGCGTATGAGCTTCTGGAAGAAATCGAATAAAGCGGGGGATGATCATGTCTACTGAACCGATATTTTTCAATCCGGTTTTCAAAGAAAGAATTTGGGGAGGCGCCGCCCTGCGTGATTTTCACTATAATATTCCGTCCGAGCGGACAGGGGAGTGCTGGGCCTTCGCCGCTCATCAAAATGGACAGAGCACAGTTCGAAACGGCATGTATAAAGGATGTACGCTCGGTGAATTGTGGGAGCATCACAGAGATTTATTCGGAAACCTTGAAGGAGTCCGTTTTCCTCTTCTTACAAAAATTTTGGACGCGGATCAAGACCTGTCCGTTCAGGTGCATCCGAATGATGACTTTGCCAAAATGCATGAAAACGGGGAACTTGGAAAAACCGAATGCTGGTATATCATTGATTGTGCAAAAGATGCGGAGATCATTTTCGGCCACAACGCAACTACAAAAGAAGAACTGATATCCATGATTGAGCGCGGAGAATGGGACGGGCTCCTGAATAGAGTAAAGGTAAAGCCGGGAGATTTCTTCTTTGTTCCAAGCGGCACTGTTCACGCGATTGGAAAGAGCACACTTATTTTAGAGACGCAGCAAAATTCAGATACGACTTACAGATTGTATGATTACGGAAGAAAAGATGCGGACGGCAGGATGCGCGAGCTCCATTTGGAAAAAAGTATAGAAGTGATAGACGTTCCATCTGTCCGTGAACGGCCGACCGTTCACTTTAAACAAACAGATGATCTGCTGGCAGCTGTTTTAATAGAATGTCCCTATTTTTCAGTCGAAAAGTGGGTTGTAAAAGGTGAAGCAAATCTATTCCAGCATCATCCCTTCCTTCTTGTCAGCGTGATCGAAGGAGACGGAATAATGATTGCAGGCGGGCATGAATATCCCTTTAGAAAAGGAGATCATATTCTCCTGCCTTCCGGTTTGGGAGAATATAAACTGGCAGGCCATGCCAATTGTATTGTGTCTCATCTGTGATCCTCAAAACCCTTCTCTTGCATCAGAGAAGGGTTTCTCATCACTTTTGCAAAAATACCGAAATTTCCAGCGTATCAGTGTTTTCGTTCCTGAATTTATTCTCTCAATTTGTATATCTCCCGAGCCATCGATTCAAGTATGTACATAGCGGGGATTTGGGTGGTGACATTCGCATTTTCAACCCATTCTTCCGTCACGTAATATGAAATATTCACATCGGACATTTTGGCAATGGTTGAATGTTTATGATTTGTAATACTGATGACCCGGCTGCCTTCTTGTTTCAGCTGATTCAGATGAGTCACCGTAGAATCTCCTTCACCTGAAACCGATAATGCGATCGTGATGCTGTTATGACGGAAATGGGAATGGGCCGGAAAGTAAGGATCTTTAATATACATTGAAAGTTTTCCTAAGCACGAAAAATATCTGGCTCCGTATTCGGCGAGAATTCCTGAACTTCCCACTCCGATAAAAATGACGCTTTCTGCATCGGCCGCAAGGGCTGCTGCTTCCTTCAGCTTTTCTTCCATGCCTCCGCTTACTGTTCTTTCAAAAAACTCGGCAACGGAATGATGGGGACTCTTTAAAATCGTTTTTTTATTTGCCTCCGTATACATTTTCAGCTTCACCTTAAACTCCGAAAACCCTTCACAGTTTATTTTTTTGCAGAAACGTAAAATAGAAGCCGTCGATACATGGGTTTCATTTGCCAATTCACGGATTCGCATATAGATGACTTTCTCGCTGTTTTGGGAGATGTAGTTGTATAAAGAAGTTTCAAGCTCGTTAAATGAAGCAATCATTTCGTGTGTGAACATGCAGGGGGATTCTCCTTTTTATGAGAATGGTGAATGTACATCTAATCGTAACATATCATTTTTAAAAGAAACATAGTGTTATATTGATGTGACAAATCACTTTTTGTGTCATTCAAAACAAGACGTCAGCCAATGATTTACGGCGCGAAACAACTGCGGATATAATTCGTTCATACGCTTTATGCATGATCTCTTCAAGGGTCTCTGACAAAAGCGGCCGAAAAAAGGAGGACAATATGAGTATCAAACTGATAGCGGTTGATATGGACGGAACGTTTTTGAATGATGAAATGGCATATAACAAAGAGCGTTTTATGAATCAGTATCGTGAATTAAAAGCGCGGGGAATTAAATTTGCCGCAGCAAGCGGAAACCAATATGCGCAGCTTACATCCATTTTTCCGGAGATCGAAAGTGAAATCGCTTTCGTTGCCGAGAATGGCGCTTTCGTCGTGAATGCCGGAGAAAATTATTCGCGGGTAACATGTCTGAAGACACTGTAAAAGCAGTGATCCGTGCTTTAGAGCAGTATGAGGTGAAAAACGTCATTGTCTGCGGAAAAAAAAGCGCGTATATTCATGAAAATGCCAGTGAAGATGAATATCTGCATGCCAGTAAGTATTATTATGTGTTAAAAAGGGTGCCGCATTTTGAAAACATCGATGATCACATTTTTAAATTTTCCATCAGCTTTCCCGCCGAACATTGTTCCGTACTTCTGAGCCATTTGAAAAACACCATCGGGTCTTTCGTCACGCCTGTATCAAGCGGGCACGGTGACATAGATCTGATCATACCGGGGCTTCATAAAGCAAGCGGGATTAAGCTTCTCCAGAAACAATGGGGGATAAATGATGAAGAATGCGCGGCCTTCGGAGACAGCGGCAATGATCTGGAGATGGTGTCCGCCGTGAAATACGGGATCGCCATGGATAGTGCGCAGGAAAGCATTAAACAGGCTGCCGCGCATATCACGCAATCAAACAATGAAGAAGGGGTCTTAAATGCGATTGATTCCATCCTCAAATGTGAAAAAACCTTTGTCTGAAAAAGACATTTTAACTGCGGAGGTGCTGAACGATGATTAAATTAGTGATTACGGATTTAGACGGCACATTTTTAAATAATCAAGGCGATTTTGACAGAACGTTATTTGAAAAGACAAAACGAGTAATGGAGGAACAGCATGTCGCTTTCGCCCTCTGCACCGGGAAGCAGTGTGAAAGGGTCGAAGCTTTATTCGGAGAAGACGCGAAAGATTTTTGGATTTTAGGAGACAGTGCCACACGTATAAAAAAGAACGGCACATTCGTATATGAATCTTTGATCAGCAATGAAGCGGGACTGTCAATTATAGGCGCTTTAGAAAAAATCAGCTGCGGGCATAGCATTATCGCATGCACAAAAAATGGCGCGATCGTAAAAGAAAATCTGTCTGAAAGTGAGATGAAATATGTAAATGCCTCTTATGCACATGTAACGAAAATAACTGATTTTACTGAGATAAAGGACGATTTTATCAAGATTACGGTTCATGACCCCGACGCCAACTGTCCGGAAACGAGAGAAAAGCTGCATGAATTTTTTCACCAATTATATATCGTAGCATCAGAGGATACCTGGATGGACATATCAAATATCGGAATACATAAAGGAACAACAGTACAAGAACTGCAGCGATTATTAGGGGTTTCGGCTGATGAAACAATGGCGTTCGGAGACGGCCGCAATGACAAAGAATTGATGGAAGCGGCATCCTACAGCTTTGCGGTTAAGAATGCCATTGACGAAATAAAAGATGCAGCGCACTTTGTCAACAAATCAAATGAGGAAAGCAGCGTCATGCACACGATTATGAGAATATTAGCGCTGCAAAAACAATGATGGGCTAAAGCCAATGCGGCAGGACCTTACTAGGGAAAGAAAAAGCTAATTCACTCCTGATTTTTCTGAAATATGTTAAAAGTGAATAAAACGGTGTAATATCAAGATGAAAAAAATCACTTCATATCAGACAAAAAGCAGGAACTGCCTCGTTTTGAAATTGGGAGGTGTTTGTATTTGCCCGCTGTTGAGTCCCGCGTATATCATTCTCATTTTTCTTCCGGCAGTTTCTTTTCTGTTAGGGATTTTAGGATATTTCATCTTTAAAAAAGTATGGATGATGGTTGTTATTGTCTTCATTTTGTCCTTGATATTCATGTTTATTGTAATAGGTGCCGAACCGACATTTTTCATTTGGGTGGCTATGATGACGAGGAGCTGTTTTGTCTCCGGTTCAATCACTAAGACGATATGGACTTTTGCAAAGCGAAAATATTAGACAGAAGAATCCTGTTTGAACAGCTATCCTTTTTTTGTCGATTGAAGAAAAAGAAGTATAGAGTTATCCGTTATGTTCTTATATTTTGTCTGTTGTTGTCAGATCGGGCTTTCTGTTAAAAATGTCTGTCTATCGTTTTGTTCTTTTTTAACTAAACGGAGCACTATAATTGAACTGTAGATACATAGAAAAACAAAAAAGGATAAGGAGGATTTTTTATGTTTCAAACCTTAGACCATTTTTTGAAATCTTGGGAGTTCGAAGCCGATGCGACACAGAAACTGCTGAATCATCTGACTGATGAATCACTTAAACAAGTCACTTCACAACATTGGACTTTAGGCCGTATTGCATGGCATACTGTCGCGGCCATTCACATCATTACCTCAAACACAGATTTAACATTTCACGCTCCGGCTGAAGATTATCCTGTTCCTGCCTCGGCGCGGTTTATTGCTGAGAGTTATCATCAAGCCAGTAATGCATTTGTACAGGCGTTAAAAACGCAATGGACTGACGATACACTTCAAGAATGTGTCAACTTTATTGGTCAGCAATTGCCGAATGGTTCACTTTTGATGTTTTTAATTCAACATCAAAACCATCATCGAGGACAAATGACTGTCCTTATGAGACAAGCAGGTTTACCTGTTCCGGGTATTTATGGTCCGGCAAAAGAGGAATGGACAACATTCGGTTTGGAAGCTCCGAAATAGGATGTTGTTGTAAGGGCTCGAATGAATAGTTGATACCGATCGATGTTGGTATCTTTTTTGTTTTAGTCTTAGAGTGATTAAACCGGTATCCATGACATGCCGCCGAATAACAGTTCAAAAGATGTAAATTAAGGTCAATAAATGCAGAAAGGTAATTTGATGATAACTAAAATGACGCGATTCAATATGAAAGACTTCAATAAACCAAACGAACCTTTCGTTGTTTCAGGGAGAATCATCCCTTCATTTAAGGACAATGTTTGGACATATACAGAGGAGAAATTTGCTGAACCTTATGTCAAAAAATATGACGATGAAGACATTGATGTCAATTATATTGAAGAAGAGGATAAAGCTGTCTTTTTTTATTACGCAGAGAACGACTGTGTCGGCCGGAGTAAGCTTCGTTCTAATTGGAATGGATACGCACTGATTGAAGACATTGCCGTTGCAAAAGATTATAGAAAAAATGGTGTCGGGACGGCTTTATTACATAAAGCGGTTGAGTGGGCAAAGGAGAATCATTTATGCGGTCTTATGCTTGAAACACAAGATATTAATGTTTCAGCTTGTCATTTTTATGCCAAAAATAACTTTGTCATAGGAGCTGTCGATACAATGCTTTATTCCAATTTTTCAACAGCAAATGAAATTGCGGTTTTTTGGTACTGTAAATTTTAAATATAACAGTATTTGATGTTTCGTCAGTTAGCGGGTGTGTGTCGCAAAGTATTCAAAACATCGGCTTGAGGATTTATAATAAGGTATATCAATCAATGCAGGGGGAGTTATGTATGAAGTGCAAAAAAATGAACAGGGTCCAATTAAAAGAGGGAAGCGTATCAACGGCCCTATAAACTGCGTCTGCCCTCATTAATGGAGGGAAAGTTGTGAATACGTCTTATTCACAGTCAGCTTTACGGCACAACCAAGTGTTCATTTGGCTTTGTGTTCTGTCATTTTTCAGCGTATTAAATGAAATGGTTTTGAACGTCTCATTACCTGATATCGCCAACGATTTTCATAAACTGCCAGCGAGTGCAAACTGGGTGAACACGGCCTTTATGTTAACCTTTTCCATCGGAACTGCTCTGTATGGGAAGTTATCAGATCAGCTGGGCATTAAAAAGCTGCTTCTATTTGGAATTATGGTAAATGGCTTCGGGTCGATCATTGGATTTGTCGGACACTCTTTCTTTCCTGTACTCATTCTGGCCCGATTTATTCAAGGGGCTGGTGCAGCCGCATTCCCGGCTCTTGTGATGGTTGCAGTAGTACGCTATATTCCGAAAGAAAACAGGGGTAAAGCATTTGGTCTGATCGGGTCGCTGGTGGCAATGGGGGAAGGCGCCGGACCAGCTATTGGCGGAATGATCGCTCATTATATTCACTGGTCATATTTGCTGCTTATTCCGACAGCAACAGTTATCACCGTTCCATTCCTGATGAAACTGCTGGAAAAGGAAGAAAGAATCAGCGGGCGCTTTGATATCGCGGGGATTATATTAATGTCTGCAGGCATCGTATTTTTTCTGCTGTTTACAACGTCATATAGACTATCTTTTCTGATCATCAGTATTCTGGCTTTCCTGATATTTGTGAAACATATTAGGAAAACTCAAGATCCCTTTGTTGACCCTGCACTGGGGAAAAATGTCTTGTTTATGATGGGCGCCCTTTGCGGAGGCCTGATATTCGGCACTGCTGCAGGATTTGTGTCTATGGTTCCTTATATGATGAAAGATGTTCACCATTTAAGTACTGCGGCAATTGGAAGCGGGGTTATGTTCCCCGGGACGATGAGCGTCATCATCTTCGGTTACATTGGAGGATGGCTTGTTGATCGGAAAGGTTCTTTATATGTGCTGACCATTGGGATTGCATTGATGTCTTCCAGCTTTTTAATCGCTGCCTTTTTTATAGATGCGACACCATGGCTCATGACCGTTATCATCGTTTTTGTTTTTGGGGGGCTCTCCTTCACAAAAACGGTTATATCTACAATTGTGTCTGGCAGTTTGAAACAAAAGGAAGCAGGCGCCGGAATGAGTCTGCTTAATTTTACAAGCTTTTTATCAGAGGGAACGGGTATTTCGATTGCAGGCGGTTTATTATCGGTCCGCTTGCTGAATCAAAGGCTGCTGCCTGTTAACGCTGATCATTCCGCTTATTTGTACAGTAATATGCTCATTCTTTTTGCAGGAATCGTTGTTATGAGCTGGCTGGTAACCATGAATGTCTATAAACGTTCGCAAAGAAATGACTAAAAAGGGAAAAGGATCAAACTTGATAAAAGTTTTGATCCTTTTTTTGAGGAGCTTCCTTATTCCGAAACCTTTTGTCGATCAATGAAAGGGGAGTTAAAGTGAATTACATTTATAAGAAAAAGGAAAAGAAAAATGGAAATGGTATCATTTCAATCAGAGATAAATGGGAGAATGCACTTATTGAGTTTGAACAAAATAATAATCAAATTAAGATCGTGATCAATTATCGTAACGAGAAAACAACCAAGTTTTCACTGCCAATCGAGACTTTTGAGAAAGTGTATGAGGATATTAAAATAGGCCGGAGAGAAAGTTAATCATTCTGTTTGAAAATGACCATGATGAAAGATTAGATTGTTAATAAATGATAAATAATATGGAATCATTAAAAATGGATTTTTGGCGGCTCTGATAGATATGGCGCCAGTAGGCATTGCCTGCACCGATTATTAAGGGATTAGCGGAATGCAAAGAAGCCGGAATTTTAGACCGGCTTTAAAATGCGTAAATGAGCGGAAGGTGTCCCGCAAGTAATCATTGTAAAAGAATAACTATGTCCTATACGAACTGTAAAATCTCCCGTTCTTGTTTATATATCCAAGTATGGGTGAGAAATTTCATGACTTCTTAAAATCGTAATTTGTCTTGAGAATTAGTAGCGGATTTCTTTAACTGACGCATCCAAATAAAGTGTCGGATCAAATAAAAAGCAGTTATAAGGGCAATCATTAATAAAATCCATATTGATGAGAAAGAAAGGATAATCAAAAAGCTGATAATAAGCATTAATGATAAACTCTTTGAAAACTTACCAGGTAGCAGTTTATATGCAGACAAAATACCGCAAATCGCATTACTAATAAAGAAAGCATTTGCTATGCCGACAATTTGTTCAACATTAATGAAGTTTATAAATAAAAGAATAAAAACGATTGTATGAATTAATGTTAATATGCCTATGGCTCCAATTGGTATGTTTGTTTTGGAGCGGAAAGAAATCAAGGTTGTTTTTTTATTCTCTGAGGCTATTAGACGTGATACTCCGCCAGTAACCAATAAATATGTGCTCATACATAATATTGTTGTGATGAAAGCCATTGTCGGTGAAGCAAACGTTCCAAGCAATGGAATTAAAATAATCGTTAATGTGTGTGTGTGATGTAAATCAATCCATTGATAAGAAGCAGCTACAACAATACAAACCGTTGTGATGACCACTGAGCTTATTACTATTGCTTGGGGAATCGTTCTTTTTCTGTTTTTGACATCCAAACTATAATTACCTATAATTTCCCAACCAACCAGAGCCCAAAAAAGTAATAGAATACTATAACCAAAATCATCAAGATGAAATGGTGTTTTAATAAAAGCTTTATCCCTCATAAAGGAAATTGAACTAATTCCGCCACTTAACAATATTGCTGTGGCAATTGTGGAGAACATAAATGACACTTTTCCTACAGAAGAGATATTCAATAATAGAACGAATAAACAAATCATCATCAGAATGATTCCATATGTCTCTAGCGGCCAACCATTACTTTTGAACAAAGCCTTTAGATATTGACTGGCTGTCATGAGAACGGCAACTGGCCCCACACTGCCCGCAATAATAAAAAATACAGAAGTTAATTGTTTTATATGTTGTCCAAATGCAAGATCGACTGTATGCGCAACACCAGATTCATTCGGAAATAAAACACTCAATTTTCCAAACAATGAAGCAAATAGAAAACTAATGATCATCATCATAAACCATGCTAATATGGCATAATCTCCAGTCTTACCATAAATGATTGGTGGAAGCAATATAATTCCCGATCCTAAAATAGGACCAACAATTAATCCGCTTAAAAGTACGGGGCCGAGTTTTCTTTCTCTCACTTTCCATTCCATCCTTTCCTAAACGTGTTTTACGATCATATTCCAATTGTAATTTGTTTCCTTTCATCGGTAAAATAGATATATATGAACTGTTCCATCGGAATTAGTGATGTTCAAAGGGGGGAGACATGATGGAAATACGGCACTTAAAAACATTTATAACAATTGTGGAAAAGGGAGGATTTACAAAGGCAGCTGAATATTTGGGTTATGCCCAATCGACCATAACTTCACATATTAAAGATATTGAGCAAGAAATAGGAAAACCGTTATTTAATCGTTTTGGGAAGAAAATGCTGTTAACTGAAGCGGGGGAACTTTTGTTTCCTTATGCAAACGAAATGATCAGGATATCTGAAAAAGTAAAACAAATACAATCCAACGATGAACCGATGGGGACTCTCGTTATTGGTGCTCCGGAATCTTTAACGGTTTACCGTTTACCTCCAATTATTCACGAATTCAAAAAGCTCTTTCCTAAAGTGAAAATAACATTAAAATCATCGACATGCTGGGAATTAAAAAATGATCTCCGAAATGGGAAGGTGGATTTAGCGTTTCTTTTGGAGTACGAACAAGAGGAAGCTGATTTATATATAGAAAAATTGATAACTGAACCAATGATCTTGATATTCCCTAAAAAGCATAGGTTGCAAAATACTCCATTTGATGATTTTTATTTTTCACCTGATGAAGTGATTTTATATACAGAACATGGGTGCAGCTACCGTACTTACTTTGAAGAGTATATGAAACACCAAGGACCGGTTTCGGAGAATACCTTTGAATTCTGGAGTGTAGAGGCAATTAAGCAGTGTGTGATGTGCAGATTAGGAATTTCGTTATTACCGTTGATCACTGTACAAAAAGAGTTGAAAGAAAACAAATTAAGTGGATTGATTTTGAATGAAACACGTATTTTAACGCAGATGGCTTATCATAAAAAAAGATGGCATTCCTTAGCGATGGCTGAATTTATAAATATCGTAAAAAAACATGCGGAATTATGGAAAAGAACTCAGACTTTATAGTCGATGCTCATTAAAGTTTTCGAGTCGGTGCAAAAAGAGGAGGGGATGAGACCCCTCCCTTAAAACCTTCAATTCCTCTAATTTCATTGTAAGATATATTACTTTTTTGAAATGGGGATCCAAATTTCACTTTTAAAAGATGGCGATGTTACATCTTTATGCTCGTTCCACAGGATTTCTGGGCCTTCAATTTGTTCATAATGTGACGATGGAAACCATTCGGAATAAATCCGCCCCCATACTTCCTGCAGTGCATCCGGAAATGATCCGGCTGCTTCGAATACAGCCCATGTTGAGGCAGGGACTTCAAGCTGTGATAGGTGATTTGGGCAATATTTCGTTGTGGCTGCGCCAATATAGTGATCAAGCTCTCCGTTTTCCTCTGTCCGGCCTTCAGAAAAGTTCGTGGATGCACTAATGAGTCCTACAGGCGCTACATTAGAAAGCTCTTTTAGTTGATTGATTGCTGCTTCATCTAAACTTTCCCACATCGATGCAATGTCAGGATTCACGCCTTTAAACAAAATAGGGACTCTTTTTTTAATGCCGACGATGCGAAATGCCTCTTTTTCTTCAATGCGATAGTTCATTTCATTTCCTCCTTTGATTGATAACTGGAAGGTCATTCGCGGATAAGCTTTAAGTGAATGGCCATTATGTCTAGCTTCTGATGGTCTTATGCCATGCAGATTTTGAAATGCTCGTGCAAAAGAATCTGGTGAGTGATAACCGTATTTTATTGCAAGATCAATCACCTTTACGCGGCTGTCTTTAAGTTCAAAAGCTGCAAGAGTAAGACGTCTGCGGCGAATATATTCCGATAATGAAATACCTGTAAGGAAGGAAAACATCCTTTTAAAATGATATTCAGAGCAGAAAGCAAGCCTTGCTGCTTCTTTGAAATCAATATCGTTCGTGAGGTTTTCTTCGATATACGTTAATGCGCTGTTCATCCTTTTAAGCGAATCCATTTATTTGACCTCCTTTAACAAAAGAATAACAGGAGCGAAATGTATCTACCCGACATTTCGTGCACAGTTTTGCAGGATAACTTATATGTAATAAATTAAGTTATTCACCTGTATTTGTACAGATAAAGAAAACGCCTAATAACTGCTTGGGTTTCATAAGATGAAAGAAGTTATCATTGCTTTATATTGAAAAGAAAATAAAAAAAGCCGGAATGTCAGATCCGGCTTTTCGCTCATTTCCCCTTCGACTTCTTCCGCTTCTCTTTCTCCGCTCGGTAAAACTCATGGAACATTTTCATCAATGCGCGTTTTTCAATCCGCGACACATAACTCCTTGAAATGCCGAGCTTATCGAGATGGTATTTATAGACTGAAAGAGCAACTTAAAACTTTATTAAAATAAGAGAAGACCCTCTATAGGGGCCTTAACATTAATAAATTTGACATTTTTTATTTGCGTGCCCATTCATTCCATAAAGGTTCTAAGCTGTTTTTTAGGTCTATGAATATCCATGGGTAGAGTGAGAAAAAAATAAGAATAATAACAAAAATATAAGAAGAAAGTTCATTAAACAACACTTTTCTTCTGTTGAAAGAATTGTGTTTATAAATTGGTAATGCATTCTTGCCTGTTGAATAGAATACAAAAAGAGTAAGAATCAACATCCCTGCGCTTCTAAAAATGAAAAAATAAAAAGTAGTAGTATTCCATATACTGAATGTGTATTTAAATAAGTCTATAAGCCAAATTTTAAAGGAGGTGCCTCCTTCAAAATTTACTTTTATATGATCAGCAACTATTTGTAATTCCTGTGGTGCTGAAAAAAACAGCAGACTTAGAAGAATGCAACATAAAATTATTTGCTGGATAAAATTGATGAAGAATTTACTTTTGTCATATAAGTTTGATGTAAGCTTTATGGCAATTGAAAAACGAATAAACTTAATAAACCGGATTATAAAGACAGCCAACAGAATTGCAACAAACCAATAATAGTAACTAGTATAAAATGCACCAAAGATAATGATAGCTATATAAAAAAGAACAATCATAAAATAGTTATCTGAGCCGGGCTCCCTTTTTGCATTGGTGACTTTATCTATTTGATTTTGACTAGGCATGAAAATGTTTATTATATTGATTTTCTTTTTTCCAATATGCACAGAGTTGTTATTGCCTCGTTGAATTATTTTAGTAGGAGTTTCTTTGGTAGCGGCAAACCCTATAATTATTGTTATGATGGTTAACAATGATGCAATAATACTTAGACCGGTATTTGTAAGATCAATCAATAGTTAAACTCCTTCTGTTCTAAAGATGAATTATCAAACATTATTCAATATTCCTCTGCTATTTTTAGAACCTTGAATGCCAAGGACACTCAGAGTTATGTTCGGAAATTTCAGAACTATAGTCAAAAAACTTAATGTTGTTCTTCAAGCTTGTCCATTAAGTCTGTAAATGAATCACAAACATAGCTAATGGAACTTCCCTTATCTTCATTAGCGATCTCATGATCCCAAAAAACAATTACGGGTTCTTGAGAAGACAATCTATAATCAAAACAAAAGAGGTTTCCCCCTGCATCTGTAGCAAAAGGTATGATCTTATCAACTAACCGATCTTTAACATTATCAAGTGTACTAAGGAGATCAATTGGTCGAGTTGGATCTCCTATACTCAGTAAATTGTTTATTGATTCTCGAGAATTTTGGAATGAGACAACCTTTTTATCTATAGGAGAGCATCCATTATGGTCTTTAATGAACTCTCTGTAATCTGTCGGGAACTTGATTTTTAATTTTTCTTCTACCTCTTCGATCTGACTGTTTGTCGCCTCTTTAAAAGTGCTTCGTTTTCTCCATTTAATACTTTGCATTGATTAACCTCCTATTTCTCATCTTTCCCCCAAATTTTATATCCGCCAGTGTGACCAGTTTTAGCATGAATGACTCGATCTACTAGCTCCATTTTTCCAGGAGTTTGATGGTGGTGCCATGTGTATTTCTCTGGTGTTATTCCATCTTGAAGATCAAGTAAATCATCTTCGTTCAAATCAAGCTTCTTAATCAATGATGGATCTTCTTCAATCTGCTTATATAATTGTTTATTTAATTTGTCAAAATGCTGGTCTCTACTTTTTTTAAAGTCGGCTTTATCAAGTGTGAGTGTATGTTTTGATTCGAATATTGGAAATCCGTCTTTATCATAGGGAACTTTTGTTACTGGATGGACATCATTTTTCAAATGACCCATTCTTAAGTTAATGGTCGTTGTTTTGCCCGCACTGTTTTCGTACGTGTATGGTGCAGCTTTAACAAATTGATCATGTTTGGATTGTATTGCTTTTTTTAATATAGACGTATTCTTTACATTATGGGTATTCTCAATATCTTGTGCTATACCTACAAGTGCTAGATCATCTTTATTTCTAGATAAAGAATTTATGTAGTTTTTCCCTACGGTAATCCCTTTGTTTACATGTCTAGTAGCTGCTTTTTCTCCAGCTTCAATCACTTTATCTACTTTGGCAGCACCGGCTTTACCAAGTTTGCTTGTTACTTTCACAGCAGAGCCAACGCCTTTAAGTCCAACAAGGCTCCCGACCACATAGGTAACATAATGAGATCGTGAGTAAGCATCTCCGTTAACCATTTTATCATTCCATGAATCCGCTATGTTTGTCCATATGATTTTTGCATAGGAAGGTGTCTTCAATACAGCTGAAATTGTTTTGGCTAATTTTTGTTCTTCGGAGAGCTGGGAAAACTCCCAAGTCCCGACAGCTAAATCTTTAACGCCAGTCACAGTATCCTTAGCGACATCGTAGAGACCGACTCCAACTCCTTTCAGGACTTCCCATGTGGTTTCACCAACTTCTTCGAGCTGTTGTGCTTGTTCAAGCTGAATCACATATTGTTGCTGGGAAGGTTCAAGATTCTCGTAACCGATCTTCTTCGCAATTTCCAAGTATTCATCCGGATCGGTCACACCGTCAGCGAGCTTTTTCTTCAGATCCTTGATTTCCCGCTCTTTCGCTTCTTCCTTTTTAATCGTCAAATAAGCATCTGAATGTCTTGCAATCTCGCCTTTTTTCTTATGTATGTCACTTTCTCTGTACGCCTTGGCGTTATAGTGAAGTGGTGTTGCATTTTTTCCCTTACCCGTGGCATTTTGGAGCTGTTGAAAGTCGGCCTGGATGAACTGTTCGTTCGCTTCTGTTTCTGCGTATTCTTTCGTTAGATCGTGATCAAGCTTTCCGAGTTTATGTATGGTCTTATCCCGTTTTTTGTCTGCTGAATCCAGCTTTTGATCGACATCTTCTGTAGAGAAAACATCAAGATGAATGATATCGCTGATTTCATCAAGGATACCTTTCATTTCATTGCGCTGCTCCTGCATGATGGCTTTTGATTTATTCTTCGCATGAATCAGCTCATGTTCTAAAAAGGACTCTTCCACAAACGAATCGGCTAATCCCGCATCAGTTACTTTTCCTGAGATACTGTTAAGAAAAGCAATCTTCATATCGATCAGATTAAGCCAGCTGTCTGTAACGCCTGCGTGGTCTTGAAAAAAGGCTTTGATATTGTCGGCGCCTTTGCCTGAAAACTCACTGTCGTCTAAGTCAGCCATCCCCTGAAAAGCTTTCCTGAGATTGATAAATTGTTCTCTAATCTGATCATATTCTTTTGCTCGCTTTTCCGCTGCTGAGATTAACGAGGATGCTTCAAATACTTTCATATCTGTCTCCTTCCCACTTAATCTTATCTAAATTTTACCACATTATATTACATGTAAGAAGCTTCTTCCTTTTGTTAAAGATACTTTCTTTAGGAGATTTGAACTTTAACAAAATCTTAAAATAGGATTAATTCAGTTGATGAAAAATGGAAGAAATGGTTAGGCATTGGTGCATTATCTCTAAGCTTTACTTTGGCTGCATGTGGGTCTGATTCTGCTTCTACAGATAAAACAGATTCAGATAAAGCTAAAACAACAGAGCAAGCAGCAGTTTAGCGGACGAAGGAGAAAAATCAGTTGCCTTACTTGAATACTGAATAGGTGTAAAAAAAGCGGTTATTCATACGGATTGAAAAAGAAGAACACGCAGCAGATTCACTTGCTCTTGTTTGGGGCAAGTGTTGACAACCCTATACTAGTTTAATTAAAGAAGGAGTATAAAACCTGTATCAATGGTGTTACTAGATATCTGCGACACAGGTTTTATATGTAGGTAACTAATATTCTGATATATGTAACATTGCATTTTTTTATTATGCAATAGTTCACTCTATTTCTGCTTTCAATTTTTCGAACCACTCTAAATTAACCAAGTGATGTGAACGGGAATTTTCATTCATGCGGCGAAAGTAATTGATTGTGCCGGGAATTTCTTGAGTGATGGACAGGTATTCATCAAGAAGCTCGATTCGAGTTTTAGTCTGATCGATTTGTGATTGGATCAGATCCAGTAATTTATTTTTGTCGAATTCATCGGCAAAGAGTAACGCCCCATAAAATGGCAGGTTCACATATTCCGATTTGGTGCCGTATTTGATCATTAATTTTTCGAATTCTGCCCTTCCCGAATCTGTGACTTTAAAGTTACGGATTTCACGCCCGCTGGTTGAGGGTTTCTGCTGAATCTGTTCAATCAAACACTTTTCTTCAAGTTGCTGCAGATTGTAATAAAATGAACCTTTCGTGAAGTTAACAATGTATTTGTAATGACGTTTTTCCATTAAAGCCAGAAGTTCATAGCCGTGAGCTCCGGGGTTTTGGATGAGCAAGCCAAGGATAAGTAAGGGAATCATGGTTTCATCACCTTCGCCATCCGCGCCTCAAATTCCGCGTACGTGATTTTACCCGAAGCCAAATCCATACTATGAAGGTAAATCTGTTCTGTTTTAGAATAGTCACCATGCACTTTCAGTGATTGCTCCTCTCCCGAAATGGGTTTCAGGATATGGTGCTTTTTCGAAAAAGCCTCGAAATAGCGGTAACCGAATTTACGTTGTGAAACTGCGTCTAAATGAATGCCATCAGGATTCGCAGTCAAACCTGCCGCAGTAACAAAATAACAATTCTGTTGTTCATTAGCAAAACGCAGCAATTGTTCATTAACCTGTCGAAATTCAGTCGCGTGCTGTCCAAAACCAGTCTTCCCAAGAAAGTCACCAAGCCCTCCAATAATCAACGGTACCTCATCAAGTTTCAACTCGTTTCTTAGCGTCTCGATGATAAGAGTTAATTTCTCGTAATAAGTTTCATGCAGCGAACGATAACTGTCACTCTCACCTTGGTGCCAAAGGATTCCGCAAATTTGACTGGATCGGAGGGCGAAGCGGGCTTCGGACAAAGCATGCTGAAAAAGGATGCCTTCCGGATGCCAGTCATTCAATGAACTGCCGCCTTCCGCACACGGGATCAAGCCAATTTCTTCATCGGGATGAGCTTTCGACCATGCATCTGCAAAAGATGCCGCCAGGCCAACGCCGGAAACCGGACGGTCGTAATTAATCGGCTCTGTCATCATCTGCCACTGTCCATTGCGCAGCATTTTTATTTTTTCATTATAGATAGGGTCTGCTTCATTCAAAAATCCACGGCCCGCCATATTCGACTGCCCCAACATTAAAAAAGACTTTATCATCTAATTTTTCACTTCTTTACATCAATATTTTAGTCTAATTAGACTATAGTCAATTCAGGTTGTCTTGTAAAGTTTCAACTAGGTTTTATTTTTATTATTAGTATGTATGAAGAACAAACTAACATTGAACATTTGGTGGATGTATTTGAGAAATAGCAAGTTCTTTTGCTTTAGGTCTTGATAAACAATGAAAAAACAACAAAAACCCTGTTATGTAAGGATTCCTACGAGGTTCAAAATCATTTTTCATAGGAAATACATTCAATGATGGGGGTGTAGCCCAAATGAAATGGATTGGTAAAAAGGGAGGGCTGTGTTGAAGGGGTTAAATATCAATAAAAAATTATTAAAAAGGTTAACGATTGTACCAATTCTATTCATTTGTTATGTTTTATTTTTAAATCCTGAAGTTATACTTGAAGAGCGATGTCCTAAAATGCAGAAAAAGCCGGGATGTCAGATCCGGCTTTTCGCTCACTTTCCCTTCGACTTCTTCCGCTTCTCCTTCTCCGCCCGGTAAAACTCATGAAACATCTTCATCAATGCGCGTTTTTCAATCCGCGACACATAACTCCTTGAAATGCCGAGCTCCTTTGCGATCTCGCGCTGCGTTTTTTCTTTTTTTAAATCAAGGCCGAAGCGGCCGACGATGACTTCTTTTTCGCGGTCGTCTAAAATATCGATATATTTTTTGACCTTTTCAAGTTCCATGTTGAGCTGAATGGTGTCGATCACATCTTCGCTTTCCGACTTGAGAACATCAATCAGGCTTATTTCATTCCCTTCTTTATCCTGGCCGATCGGGTCATGAAGGGAGACGTCTTTTTTCGTTTTTTTCAATGCGCGCAGATGCATTAAAATCTCATTCTCAATACATCGTGCGGCATATGTGGCAAGCTTCGTGCCTTTTCCGGCTGAGTAGCTTTCAATTCCTTTGATCAGCCCGATTGTACCGATGGAGATCAGATCTTCTGCGTCTTCTCCCGTGTTTTCGAATTTTTTTACAATATGGGCGACTAAACGGAGATTATGTTCGATCAGCATATTGCGGGCGTGTTCATCGCCTTCGGCCATAAGGTCTAAGTATTTTTTCTCCTCACTATTTGAGAGCGGTTGTGGAAAGGCATTATTTTTCACGTATGATACTAAAAACACGAGTTCTTTCACAATAAACCCGAGCGCTGCAAAAACACCTGTCACCATCCTCACCTCCACAAAGTTATGTAGGCAAAAGCCTATATGTAACTGTATGTGGCAGTCAGGCTGTTTGTGTCTGTACAGGGAAATTAATCAAAGGCAGGTTTTATTTCTTACAGCCTCTTGATTTTTTCTGATTGAGCCTGTATATTGTTAAAAAAAGTAAGGGTGAAAAGAATATAACGAAAAGCGCTGAAGAGACAAGTAGACAGATATCATTCATGACAGAGAGCTCCGGGAGCTGTGAAGGAGTATGAATGGATGTGTTGAAACAAACCTCTTAGCTTCGCATCGGAATCATGAAAAACAAGGATGATGCGGCGGATACTCCTGTTACCGAGTAAGCTTTGTACCCGGCTTAGGCCGGCACCAAACCGAATTGAGGTGGCATAGCGGGCTGTTTCCCGTCCTCAAGACTTTATTGTCTTGAGGGCGTTTTTTATTTCTAAGGGAGGGATAAGATGAAAAACCTGAAGTCTTGGCTGTACCCGATGCTTCTGTTAACCGGAATCGGGATAGCAAATATTGGTGAATGGATTTATTTTTTGTCTCTTAATCTTATTGTCTTAAAAGAAACGGGGTCTGCTTTTGCGGTTTCCATCCTTTATTTAATCAGGCCTGCGGCTGTTTTGATGACAAATGGGTGGGCGGGCAGCATCATCGACCGGTGTAACAAACGGAATATGATGATGTCGCTTGATTTCATCCGGGCTGCATTCATTGCCGTTCTGCCGCTGATGTTTACTGTACGGTCTTTATTTTCCATTTATTGTATCGTGTTTTTGATTCAAATGGCCAATGCGATGTTTCGTCCGTGTTCCATGGCGTATGTGACGATGCTTATTCCGGCTGAAAGGAGAAAACGATTCAATTCACTAAGGGCTTTGTCGGAATCAGGGGCTTTTCTCCTCGGGCCGGCTGCGGCCGGGCTGCTTTTTATCGCCGGCACGCCGATTTTTGCAATTTGGGTGAATGCGGGGGCTTTAGTGCTGTCCGGTTTCATCACGATGATGCTGCCGAGCCTTGAAAATGAGCCTCACGTACATTCTCCCAGACAGAAGCTTTCTTTGGCAGTGTGCAAAGAAGATTGGAAGCTCGTCTATCGCTTCAGCCGAACGGCGCGAAACGTCATGATCATTTATTTTTTATTCAGTCTGGTCATGACCGTTATGCCATCCGCGCTTGATTCGCTTGAAGCCGCTTTTGCAAAAGAGGTTCTTCAGCTGACTGATGCCGATTACGGTTTTCTCGTCAGTGTCTCAGGGGCAGGGGTTATTGCGGGGGCGCTTGTCAATGTGTTCTTTAATAAAAAAATGCCGGCTTCTTTATTGATGGGAATGGGCTCTTTATTCACAGCGGTTGGATATATAATTTATGTGTTTTCTGACGTTTTTTGGACAGCTGCTTTCGGATTTTTCCTTCTCGCTTTTTTTCTGGCGTTTGCCAATACAGGCTTTCTGACGTTTTATCAAAAGAATGTTCCGGTGGACATCATGGGGAGAGTGGGGAGCTTTTATTCATTAGTCGAAGCCGTCTTCATTATAGTGGTAACGGCGGTTTTCGGAGCGGCGGCTGTCAGTTCTTCCGTCCGCGGCATCGTCATCGCAGGGGCTGCTGTTATGCTGGCGTTGGCAGCCGTTTTATGCTCGTTCTTATTTGCGGCCTCAAAAAGGAGGACTCCCGATGTATTTCAAGCGGATCAATGTAAACAAACATAAAGAGACGGCCGTTTCATTTCGTGAGGATTCGTTTTTCGTCAGTTTTGGCACGGCGGATCATTTTAATAAGGATGAATATCTCAGATGGCTGTCATCCCAAATCTAATGCTCACCCGACAATTTTATGCTGCTTCTTCATAACGGGCAGCCGATCGGACAGCTTGAAGCTTCCATCAAATTTTACCGCAGCCAAAAAATCGGTTATGTGCACCTTTACTATATGACTGAGCAGCAGAGGGGAAGAGGGTGCGGAACAAAACTGCATCAATACGCGAATCAGTTTTTCAGAGCGAACGGTGTTTCGGAATATCACCTGAGAGTTTCGCCGGGCAATGAAGCGGCTCTGTCATTTTTGCAGAAAGAAAAACATGGAAGTGATCGGTTCAGGATGTAACGGAAAAGTTCTCAGAATGAGAGGAGCCGTACCGCCGCAATAGGGGGCGGTACGCGTTTCATTTTCTCGTTGTTTTTAAAAGACCGGGAAACTTCTTATAAATGACCGCCATTAAGACGAGCATATACATTCCGTAAATCCCGAAAGACAGCAGTTTGTTGCTTGTAAATGAAGCGCCTGCGACGGTTACGATCACAATGTTCGGAATTTTGCCGAGCACCGACGCAGAAAAAAAGATCGGCCATCGTATGTTACTCAGCCCGCAGACGGTATTCATGGCAAGCGACGGTATAATCGGAATCAGCCGCCCGAAAAGCACCGCCGTAAACGCGTGCTGATGAAATGAATCTTCATATTGAGCCGCGGCTGGGTAAGCCAGCAGCTTTTTTCTGGCCCAGTCTCTGAATCCGTACCGGACGAGAAAAAACAATGCCATCGTTCCGAGCATCGCGCCTGACAATGTAATCCACACTCCGTTTACAATCCCAAAAACCGCTCCGTTTAAGGCTGCGATAATGGCGAATGGAACGATCGGAAAAAATACGTCAGCTGCGACCAGAAGGATACTCATAAGCACGGCGTACATGCCGCCCGCGCGAATCATGCTGAGCCAGACGTCTTTTTGCATAAAGCCGATCATCACGACAGCAATGATGACGGCAAGACTGAATCCCTTTTTTATCATCTGTACGTTCACCTCTTTTCAATTAGTATACAGCACAAATCTATCTCCTTCTATTAAAATAAGCTGTCCGATAAGCGTACTTGTTTATCAGCATTTGCCGTTTGATGAGAAACGGCTGCACCCGGATTTGGACAAAAACAAGCGGGAAGCGGTGATGTACATCATTTGATGCAGAGAATGATTTTTTATAAAAGGGGACACGTTAACAGTAGTGTTTACTGGAGGTGTAAACGTTGAGATGCTTTCATCTGATCATCATGATATGCGTCCTCACGAGTCTCACTGCCGTGTCCGCCGATGCGAAATCTTTAAAAAGAAGTGACATGGAGAAGACGGGAAACGTGTACTGGGATATAAGGTCTGAAAAAAAGAAGCTATCTTTAACCTTCGATGACGGCCCCCATCCTGTCTATACGGAGGCTGTGTTAGACGTGCTGAAACAGCACAATGTTAAAGCAACCTTTTTTTGTATCGGGAGCCGTATAGACAAATACCCCATAACGGCAAAACGCATCGTTGAAGAAGGACATGAAATCGGCAACCATACGATGAACCATGTTTATTTTCACCGTTTAAAACGCAAAGACATTTTACAAGAGCTTCACAGCTCCGCGCATCATATCAGATCGCTGCAGCCGGAAGGGGACAAGTTATTCCGCCCGCCGGGAGGGTCGTTGAATCAGACGGCTTTCAAAAGCATCTTAAAAGAGGGCTATCATATCATCATGTGGTCATGGAACCAAGATCCGAGGGACTGGAAAAGGCCCGGAAAAGGAAAAATTGTCAGGCACGTTGTTTCACATGCCAGAGATGGAGATATCGTTCTTCTGCATGACGGCGGAGGAAACCGGCACCAGACGGTTGAGGCTTTGAAAGAAATCATTCCCCAGCTGAAAAAGCAGGGCTACACGTTTGTTAAGGTTTCGGATTTGATCGGACAGGATTCCGGTCCTTTTCATATCCAGTAAAGAGAGCGCCGCGTTGAAAGCCGCCAAAGAGATGTGTACCATAGGAGGTAAGGTTTGGAGGGAGAGAAAATGAAGTTTGCTGTTCTTTTTATTACGATAACCTGTCTGTTATCAGGATGCGCTGCGGGCGAAGAGAAAAGTGTTGTCGCGTTCGGCGACAGCAATACGCGCGGTTCCAACTGGGATTATCGTGATTATCCGAAGGCGCAGCAGTGGGTAAACATGTTAAAAACAGCGGAACGCGGCCGTCTTACGGTTATAAATGCGGGAATAGGCGGCCAGACGACTGAGGATGCGCGCCTGCGCTTTCAAAGCGACGTGCTGGAGCGTAAGCCCCAATATTTATTTATCATGTTCGGAACAAATGATGCGGGCATTTTGACGGGCGATCAGCCGCGAGTATCAAAGAAACGGTTTAAAGAAAACCTGACTTATTTCATAAACGAAAGCAGAAATCACGGCATAAAGCCGATTTTAATGACGTGCATCCCGGTTATAGAAGGAAACGGAACGCATCATCTCTATTACTATTCGAGATATAAAGCCTCAGCCTTTAAAGAAAAAGGCGGCGCGAGAAAATGGCATAATTCCTATAACGGCGTTACGAGGCAGGTTGCAGCTGAGTTGAAAGTGCCGCTGGTGGATAACTGGAAACACTTTATACGCGCGGACGGCGGCAAAGATACAGACCGGGCGCTGATTCAATCCGGACTGATAGATCCCTCCGGAAATCATATGACGCCAAAAGGCGCCAGAATCTTAATTGAAGGCATAAAAAATGGGCGGGTTTTGGAACGCTGACGCCGTCAGCTGCCTAAACCGTTTTGCTTCTGCTTCATAGGCTGTAGAAAAAACATCTTTTTGGAGGCGATTGCTATGAACCGCGGTTTCCCTCCGCAATATCCTGTATGCCCGCCTCCTCGGGTGAATGCGGGGTACTGGTACGCATTTTTTGTTGTGCTGCTCGTCGTCATTCTCGTCCTGGGCGGTCTGTATTGGTTCAATATATAGCAGCCGTCCTCTTAACACCTCTATTTTAGGGGTGTTTTTTGTTGAAAGTGGTAGTAATGCGCATAACCGAAGTGATATAATATCAGTCATCTGAGTAAAAAAAGGAAATTCGCCCGGGGAATTTTTTTCTGTTTAAGAAGAAACGGAAATAATGTGTCCGAGCGATCTTCTTTTGATTTCGTTTTCAATTAACTCGATAAATTCACGGCTCAAATTCATTTCATTGGCTTTGAAATAAGATTCTATTAGTAATTCATCAGAAAGCTTTCTCATGCCGGGGACCCAATTAATGGGAGTGGCACCTCCTTACAATTGTAATCAATCATCAGACGCAAGCATATGATGGAAGGTTGCGTTTCAATCATGGTGAGGTTATCTTTAATCTACCATGAAATACAAATAAGAACAATCGTTCTGTTATCCACACTCGTAAGTGGATAACTTGTTAGTATCTTGTTTATAATCTGGATAAATCCGGATGTAATAAGAGTGGATAATGTGTGTAATTTTATCCACAACTGGTGAAGAAACCCAATTTTTGTCGAAATTTTTTTACTGAGTCCGACTTTGTTTTTAAATCTGACAGGTTTCGACATATAGATGATAGAAAGAAAAGGAAGGGTGCGGGTTTTGTTAAAAAAGTTTTTTTTACCTGACGAATTTGTGAAAAATATATTTCATATCACACCGGAAAAGCTCAAAGAACGCAATGTGAAAGGGATTATTACAGACCTTGACAACACGCTTGTGGAGTGGGACAGACCGAGTGCGACACCTCGATTGATCGAGTGGTTTGAAGAAATGAAGGAGCACGGCATTAAAGTCACGATCGTCTCCAATAATAATGAACGAAGAGTGAAATTATTCTCGGAGCCGCTTGGCATACCGTTTATTTATAAGGCAAGAAAACCGATGGGACGCGCCTTTAAAAGAGCCGTCAGCAGCATGGATCTGAAAAAAGAAGACTGTGTGGTCATCGGCGATCAGCTGCTTACTGATGTTCTCGGCGGAAACAGAAACGGGTATCATACGATCCTCGTCGTGCCTGTCGCTTCCTCTGACGGAGTCATGACGCGCTTTAACCGCCGGATTGAACGGAGAATATTGAGTTCTTTGAAACGTAAAGGCCATATTCAGTGGGAGGATTAGAAATGGAAAAGGTTGTTTGCATCGGCTGCGGAGTAGCGATCCAGACCGAGGATAAACAAGGTCTCGGATACGCGCCAAAGGCATCGCTCACGAAAGAGAATGTCATCTGCCAGCGCTGTTTCAGACTGAAAAATTACAATGAAATTCAAGATGTTTCATTGACGGATGATGACTTTTTAAATATCTTGCACACAATCGGCGATACTGACTCTCTTATTGTCAAAGTCGTTGATATTTTTGATTTTAACGGAAGCTGGATAAACGGGCTGAACCGCTTTGTCGGCGGTAATCCGATCATTCTTGTCGGTAATAAGGCCGATATCCTGCCGAAATCCGTAAAACGGGAACGCCTCGTTCAATGGATGAAACGCGAAGCGAAAGAATACGGCTTAAAACCCCTTGATGTCTTTTTAATCAGCGCTTCCCGCGGACAAGGGATGAAAGAAGTCATTGACGCCATTGAACATTACCGCGAAGGCCGCGATGTGTATGTGGTGGGCTGTACCAATGTCGGCAAATCCACATTTATCAACCGGATTATTAAAGAGGTCTCAGGGGAAGAGAATATTATTACCACCTCTCAATTTCCGGGCACGACGCTTGACGCGATTGAAATCCCGCTCGATGACGGATCTGCGCTTTATGATACGCCGGGAATCATTAACCATCACCAGATGGCGCATTACGTGGACAAGCGTGACTTAAAGGTGCTGACACCGAAAAAAGAACTGAAGCCGCGCACTTTTCAGCTGAATGAAAAACAAACGCTTTATTTCGGCGGGCTTGCCCGGTTTGACTATGTATCAGGCGATAAAACGGCGTTTGTCTGCTATATGCCGAATGAATTGATGATTCACAGAACAAAGCTTGAAAATGCTGATGCCTTATACGAAAAGCATGCGGGAGAACTGCTTACCCCGCCCGGAAAAGATCATTTGGATGAATTTCCGGAGCTTACGCCCCACACGTTTACGATTAAAGAAGGAAAGACGGATATCGTTTTTTCCGGTCTCGGCTGGGTCACGGTGCAGCAAGCAGATAAAAAAATAACGGCATACGCTCCGAAAGGCGTACACGTATTTGTCCGCCGTTCATTAATATAGAGAGAAGGGGAGAGGGAGCATGAAACAATTGTACGGAGTAATCGGAAATCCGATCGGGCATTCAATGTCACCCGATATTCATAACGCGGCTTTGCAAGATAAAAACATCAACGGGCAGTATTTTGCGTTTCAGGTGGAACCTCATCATCTCAAGGACGCCGTTAACGGAATCAAGGCGCTTGGCATCTGCGGAGTGAACGTCACAGTCCCGCATAAAGTCGCGATCATGGAGCATCTGGATGAAATACATGAAAGCGCGAAAGTACTTGGGGCCGTAAATACCGTCAAAAGAGAGGGAGACAGGCTCATCGGGTATAATACTGACGGAGATGGGTTTTATAAATCCTTAGTCAAAGTATTGGACAAACCGATATCAGAGCTCTCCATCCTCATGATTGGGGCGGGAGGAGCGGCAAGAGCGATTTTTACGACGATCGTCCGCAGAGAGCCGAAACAATTTGACGTTTGCAACCGCACGCCGGAAAAAGCAGAAAGTCTGATTGCGGCTGCTCCCTCTTTTCAGCAGAAACGCGCCCTTACTTTAAAAGAAGCTGAAAATCAGCTTGAACAATATGACGTCATTATTCATACAACATCTGTCGGCATGTATCCGAAAACGGATGCCGTGCCGCTCTCATTGGAACGGGCCAAAACGGGCGCCATCGTTTGTGATATCGTATACAACCCGATTCAAACGGCGTTCTTAAAAGAAGCTGAAAAAAGAGGTTTAACAACCCTTGACGGTGTCGGCATGTTTGTGGAACAGGCCGCACTGTCTTTCAAGCTGTGGACGGAACAAGAGCCTGACAGCGGCTTAATGAGAGCGATTGTTGAAGGGAAACTAGGAGGAACACAATGTTAACAGGAAAACAAAAACGGTTTTTGCGTTCAAAAGCGCATCACTTAACGCCTATTTTTCAAGTGGGAAAAGGCGGAGTCAACGAAAACATGGTGAAACAGATTGCCGAGGCTTTAGAAGCAAGAGAGCTGATTAAAGTCAGCGTGCTTCAAAACTGCGAAGACGATAAAAATGATGTCGCAGAAGCCCTTGTGAAAGGCAGCCGCTCACAATTGGTGCAGACGATCGGAAATACGATCGTATTGTATAAGGAATCAAAGGAAAATAAACAAATCGAGCTTCCGTAAGGTGGTTGACATGAAGAAAATCGGAATATTCGGAGGCACATTTGACCCTCCGCACAACGGACATCTTCTGATGGCTAATGAAGTCCTTCATCAGGCGGAGCTCGATGAGATTTGGTTTATGCCAAATAAAATCCCTCCGCATAAGCAGAATGGAGACTTTACAGACAGCCGGCACCGGGTGGAGATGCTGAAGCTTGCCATCAGCTCTAATTCCGGCTTTAAGCTTGAGCTTGCGGAAATGGACCGGAAAGGCCCTTCTTATACCTATGATACCGTCCGTTTGCTGAAGGAGCGGCACCCGAACGACAAGCTTTTCTTTATTATCGGGGCGGATATGATTGAATATCTGCCGAAATGGTACAAACTGGACGAACTGCTCACGCTCATTCAATTTATCGGAGTGCGGCGCCCGGGGTATCATATTGAGACCCCGTACCCGCTGCTTTTTGCCGACGTTCCGGAATTTGACGTTTCGTCAACGATGCTGAGAGAACGTCTCAAAGCAAAAAAGCCGACGCAATACTTAATGCCGGATAAAGTGAGGCAGTATATAGAGGAGAATGATTTATATGAATCGTGAGGAAGCACTTGCCTGCGTCAAAGAACAGCTGACCGAGCATCGCTACATCCACACAATCGGCGTGACAGATACGGCGGTTATTCTCGCAGGCCGGTTCGGAGCAGATCCGAAAAAAGCGGAAATGGCTGCTATTTTTCATGATTATGCGAAATTCCGGCCGAAAGAAGAAATGAAGCAGATCATCGTGCGGGAAAAAATGCCGGCTGAGCTCTTGGATTACAATGCCGAGCTGTGGCATGCCCCTGTGGGAGCGTATCTGGCTGAGAAAGAAGCGGGGATCACTGATCCTGAGATCTTGGATGCAATCCGCTATCACACGTCAGGGCGTCCCGGAATGACCCTTTTAGACAAAGTCATTTACGTTGCGGATTACATTGAACCCGGCCGCCATTTTCCCGGAGTGGAAGAGGTGCGCCGTCTGGCGGAAACGGATCTGAACGAAGCGCTCATACAAGCAATGAAAAATACAATGATATTTCTGATGAAAAAAAACCAGCCGGTCTTTCCGGAGACGTTTGCAACCTATAACTGGCTGGTGTCTCAAAATTGACAGGAGGAATTTGAAGAATGAATCAAGCTTCCGTATTAAAAATCGCGGCAAAAGCATGCGACGATAAACGTGCAGAAGATATTTTAGCGCTGGACATGGAAGGAATCTCACTTATAGCGGATTACTTTTTAATCTGCCACGGGAATTCTGATAAGCAGGTTCAGGCAATTGCGCGTGAAATTAAAGATCAGGCAGAAGAAAACGGCATTGATGTCAAAAAGATGGAAGGGTTTGATGAGGCCCGCTGGATTTTAGTTGATCTCGGCGACGTCATTGTCCACGTTTTCCATAAAGATGAAAGAAGCTACTACAATCTTGAAAAGCTATGGGGCGACGCGCCGCTCGCAGAGCTTGAGCTCGGCTTGAACTCATGATTTACCAAGGCTTCGCCGGCGTATATGACGAGTTAATGTCACATGCGCCGTATGATGAATGGGCGGGCTGGATCGAAGCGTCTCTTCCGGAAAAGGGAAGGGTGCTTGATCTTGCCTGCGGAACCGGAGAAATATCCATCAGGCTTGCTGAAAAAGGCTGCGAAGTCACGGGGATTGATTTGAGTGAAGATATGCTGAGCTGTGCCCAGCAGAAAAAAACGGGAAAGCCGATTCTTTTTCTCCAGCAGGATATGAGAGAGCTTTCCGGTTTTGAAGAACAGTTTGATGCTGTAGTCATCTGCTGTGATTCCCTAAATTACTTAAAAACGAAAAATGATGTCTTAAGCACCTTCAAAAGTGTTTTTCAAGTTTTGAAGGAGGGCGGCCTGCTTCTGTTTGACGTCCATTCCCCATTTAAAATGACGGAGCTTTTTCCGGACAGCACCCATGCGGATCAGGATGAGCAGATCAGCTATATCTGGCAAAGCTTTGCCGGCGATGAAGAGCTTTCTGTCATCCATGATATGTCCTTTTTCGTATGGAACGGACAATCTTATGACCGCTATGACGAGACGCATGAGCAAAAAACATTTTACATTGAAGAATATGAACAAATGCTTGCAGAGACCGGATTTGAACTGAAGAAGGTGACGGCTGATTTTACAGACCGGCCTCCTTCAACAGAGTCTGAACGTCTTTTCTTCACGGCAGGCAAACCAAAAACCATCGTTTAAACGGAACGATGGTTTTTAAAATGCATTTTTTGCGATTGACGCGATAAAGCACTTTATGGCATACTCAGTTACACGTGAAATTGCTTCTTCACTAACGATATATCTTCATCGTATTTGTCATGTGTACGCTGAAAGACACGGTTGAACATATCCTGAACACCGCTTTCGAGAGCCTTCAGTCCTTCCCCGGTGACGCCGCCTTTTACGCATACTTTTTCCTGCAAGGCGGGAAGCGTGTAATGCCCTGTTTCCAGAAGCTTTCCGAGACCGACAAGCATTTCCGTCGACATAATCACTGCTTCTTCTTTGGTGATGTCCGTTTCTTCCACTGCCGCGTCAATAAAGCGCTGAACGAGATAACTCATAAAAGCGGGCCCGCAGCTGACAATGTCTGACGCCGCTCTTGTAATGCCGCTGCTGATTTCTACAGGTTTTGAGATATGAGTGAACAGCGTTTCAATATCCGCTTTTGCAGACTCGCTGCAGCTTTTGCCGAACGTAACAAGCGAGACGCCGGCCAAGGCGCGGTTCGTAATGCTCGGAATGACGCGGGCCGTCTGACACGGAACCGTATGTTCAATCTGATCCGTCTGAACGGGACTGGTAATGGAGATTAAAATGTGATCTTTCCGTAAATGCGGTGTGAGTTTCTTTAGCAAAGGATATATATCCAGCGGTTTTACACAAATGAATATTATTTCATTTTCCTGTACGAGCTTTTCCTGATCCTCGGTGACATGGATGCCGCTGAAACGTTCTTTTAGTTTTAATGCTTTTTCGATTGTTCTGTTTGTGATGGTGATATGTGAGGGATCGGCAGCGTTTGATTCGATAAACGATTCAATCAGGATCGTTCCCATGTTTCCGGTGCCGATAAAGCCTATTTTCAATGAATTCCCCTCCTTTTTCCCTTAATCCTCTAAACCTTATGCGGGGAGGCAATGCAATATGACGAAAGCGATGATGACGGAGCGGCTGCGGCGGAACCTGAAAATTCTGGGCGCTTGTCTTGCGGCAGGGGCGGTTTTTATCTGTATTTGGCTGTTTCGTTCTGAAAAGGAAGAGCCGGTCAAACAGCAGTCCGTGCTCGGCCAAACAGCCTCAGCATCCGTCGCGGACAAAAAAGACACCGCAGACGATAAGATTATGATTGATGTGAAAGGTGCGGTCCGAAATCCCGGCGTGTATGAAATGAAAGCGGGAGACAGGGTGACGCAAGCCATTGAAAAAGCCGGCGGCCTGAAGAAAAAGGCGGATGAATTGAATGTTAATTTAGCAGAGCAGCTGCAGGACGGGACGATTGTTTATATTCCGAGTGAAGGCGAAGAGGAGAATCGCCCGAAAACAGCGGCGGGTGAAAAGGAGAATGCAGCTGTCAATATCAATACGGCATCTCTGGACGAACTTCAGGCGATTTCCGGGGTGGGGCAGAAAAAAGCGGAAGCGATTATCGCCTACCGAGAAGAAAACGGACGGTTTCAGACTGCTGAAGATTTGATGAATGTATCAGGCTTTGGAGAAAAGTCATTTGAGCGGATAAAAACTTCCATTACGGTAAAGTGAATTGACGGTTTTGCTTAAATCTATGTAAACTTAGAAAAGCAACAAGACTTTTTGGAGGGAACACTTGTGGAACGAATCTCATGGAATCAATATTTTATGGCGCAAAGCCATTTGCTGGCGCTGAGAAGCACATGTCCGAGACTGTCAGTCGGGGCAACCGTAGTCAGAGACAAGCGGATGATCGCCGGCGGATACAACGGCTCAATTGCCGGAGGCGTCCATTGCGCTGATGAAGGATGCCTTTTAATAGATAATCATTGCCAGAGGACCATACATGCAGAGATGAATGCGATTCTGCAATGTTCTAAGTTCGGTGTTCCGACGGAGGGCGCCGAAATTTATGTGACGCATTATCCTTGTATTCAATGCTGTAAATCAATTATCCAGGCAGGCATCAAAACGGTTTATTATGCCGAAGATTACAAAACACAGCCTTATGCAAAAGAGCTGTTCAGCCAAGCCGGAGTCAAGGTGGAGCAGGTTGAACTTGATGAGATGATCATCGATCTGAAAAACCGCGAAAAATTGTCTTTTGTAGCAGGTCTGATTCAGCAATTATCTGATGCGGGGGTTAAGGCAGATGAACTGAAAAAAATTCATGAACAGGCCAATGAGCTGTTTACCAGTTACGTATAAATGAAATATAAATACCTTCTTCTGCCTCTGGCGGCGGTTTCTGCAACTGCGGGAATTGCCGCCGCTCATGTCTTCTGGGTTCTGCTCCTTTTTCTTCTGTATCTTCTCTTTATTATTGTAAAAACAAAGCAGTATGCTCCGGTTATCGTCTGCCTCGTTTCTTTTTGTCTTTATTTCTTTCTTTATACGGTTTGTGACGCTGCGAATGTAACGCGCTATCAGGCCGGCAGTTATACTGAACAGGCCGTCATCACTAATATTCCGAAGGTTGACGGAGCGAAAATGTCAGCCGTTATCCGTACACATGACAAGGAAAAATGGGCGGCTTCGTACAAAATCCGGTCTCTTGAGGAAAAGAGACTCATTGAACAGCTTGAACCGGGGATGCGCTGCACGTTTACAGGCTCTCTGGAACAGCCTGCACATGCGACGGTTCCCGGAGGTTTTGATTATAAGGAATATCTTTACTCTCAGCAGATTCACTGGTTATTTTCCGTGACTTCCATTCAGCAGTGTGAAAAATCCAAACAGCCGCTGTTTAAACTGCTGAACATCAGAAAAAATTTGATTTCGATCATTCGGAATCACGTGCCTGAATCTTCCGCCGGAATTGTTGAAGCGCTGACCTTAGGTGAAAGATTTTCTATAGAGGACGATATACTGAGTGCGTATCAAAATTTGGGAGTCGTTCATTTAATGGCGATTTCCGGAATGCATGTCGGTCTTATTACGGCGGGATTATTTTATGCTCTGATCAGAATCGGGCTGACAAGAGAAAAAGCGGGAATTTTGCTGCTGCTGTTTTTGCCGGTGTATACGCTGCTGAGCGGTGCCGCCCCATCCGTATTGCGCGCATCCCTCATGCTGGGATTTTATATCGCCGGAACTCTTGTTAAACGCGGCATTCATTCCTCTGCTGCATTGTCCCTGTCTTATCTGCTGCTCCTGCTGTTTAATCCTTACTTCCTTTGGCAGGCGGGCTTCCAGCTTTCCTTTGCGGTAAGCGCCTCTTTAATTCTGTCATCCTCCATTTTAAAGAAAGCAGGGAAAAGCAGACTTGCCGGGCTTGCGATGGCTTCATTCATTGCGGAGCTCAGCTCACTTCCGTTTCTCCTCTATCATTTTCAGCAGATTTCACTTGTCAGTTTTCCGATGAATATGGTGATGGTGCCTTTTTATACGTTATTTGTCATTCCGGTTTCTGTCATCGGTTTCCTTCTTCTTTTACTCTCAAGGCAGATGGGAGAATGTTTGTTTGGTATGTTTGACCTTGTGATGAAGCCTGTGCATGATTTCATTACATATGCGGCATCCGTTGATTTATTTACTATGATTGTGTCAAAGCCTGACTTTCTTTCCCTTCTGCTGCTTGCGGTTTCCGTTTTTACGCTTTTTGCGGCTTTGGAAAAGGGAGGTTTTTTAAAACTCAGGAAATCGGCTCTATTTTTCTGCGCGGTTTTGGCTTATTTAATATGCCGTCCGTATTTCTGTCCATGGGGAGAAGCGGATATGCTTGATATCGGGCAGGGAGACTCACTGTTTATAAGTGCGCCGCACCGCAAAGGGACCGTAATGGTTGATACAGGGGGAGTGATTGCTTATCCCGGAGAATCATGGAAAGAAAAACGTCACCCGTATTCTATCGGCGAGAAGGTTTTGATTCCATTTTTAAACGGAAAAGGGGTGAAAAAGCTGGATGCACTGATTTTAACCCATGCGGATCAAGATCACATCGGGGAAGCCGGAGTGTTAATCAAAAATCATAGAGTCAAACGGTTAATTGTCCCCGTAGGATTCGTAAAAGAACCGAAAGATCAGAACATATTAAATATGGCGAAAGAAAACAACATTCCCGTTGCCGAAGCAAAGCGGGGCGACACCATTACAGCCGGGGATATTCAGTTTCAGGTGCTGTCTCCGGAGTCGTCTGACGGAAGGAGTAAAAATGATTCGTCACTGGTGCTTTGGACGGTTTTAGGCGGAGTGAGCTGGCTTTTGACGGGAGATTTAGAATCGGACGGCGAAACAGAAGTGCTGAAAACGTATCCGAATCTGAAGGCTGATATATTGAAGGCGGGTCATCACGGCAGCAAAAGCTCAACGAGTGAAGCCTTTTTGAAGCAGCTTCAGCCGGAAGCAGCGCTGATTTCAGCAGGAAAAGAGAATCGATACCATCATCCGCATGAAGAAGTGCTGGATCGTTTGAAGGCGTACTCTGTCAATGTGCTTCGCACCGATATCAGCGGAACGATTCAATACAGATTTAAAAAAGGCGCCGGAACGTTTTCCGTCTTCCCTCCATATGATATAGAAGAAACCAGGGCGCAAGAAGTAAAAAAGACTGCCGATTGACAGCAGCCCGGAATGCGGCTAAGAGCCGATAAGATGGATGGCTGTTGCCATCACGAACAAAAAGGCGAAAAATCCGAAGGACACGACAAAACCGACAGCTGAGTCAACAGCATCATTTCGTTTGCTTTGAACGTTTTTTTCAAAATCATTCAATTTCATCCCTCCTGACTTCCCTAAGTATACTGGAATTGTTTTGAAAAATCTAGAAGTGATGGTAACGTTTTCTGTTCTTGTGATTATCGCCTTTTTACAAGCAGACCCGGGAGCTTGTGAAGCAGGCGTTTATTATAAATGAGGAAGCTGTCCTTAAAGCTTCCTCTTTACTAATTGCCGAACTCAATTTAGGATAGAAGGGGATCAAGAAAGAGAGGAAGTCATACGATCATGGTATTTGATGTTTGGAAAGCCCTGAAAAAAGGGGATGTCCGCTCCGTTTATTGTTTATACGGAAAAGAAACGTATCTGCTCCAAGAAACTGTCAGCCGGATCAGACAAGCTGTCGTTGATGAGGAGACAAAGGATTTTAACCTGTCTGTTTTTGATCTTGAAGAAGATCCGCTTGACCAGGCCGTAACCGATGCTGAAACGTTTCCGTTTATGGGAGAGAAGCGGCTGGTCATCGTAAAAAATCCGTCTTTTTTAACAGGGGAAAAAAAGAAAGAAAAAATAGAGCATAATACAGCCGCTCTGGAGACTTATCTGAAGGAGCCTGCGCCTTATACGGTCTTTTTGATTGTGGCTCCGTACGAGAAGCTGGACGAACGGAAAAAGCTGACGAAAGCGCTGAAGCAAAAAGCCCTTATGATTGAAGCTAAGGAGCTGAATGCAAAGGAGACGACTGATTTTACGATTAATCTGGCGAAATCCGAAAATAAAATGATCGATACAGAAGCTGCCGAGCATTTGGTTCTGCTTGCAAACGGCCATCTGTCTTCCATATATCAGGAAATACAAAAACTCTCCGCCTACACCGGTGACAGACATGAGATCACACTTGAAGATGTCCGTGAGCTCGTCGCAAGAAGTTTGGAGCAGAATATTTTTGAGCTGATCAACAAAATCGTGAACCGAAAACGGACGGAAAGTCTTCAAATATTTTATGATCTTTTAAAACAAAACGAAGAACCGATCAAAATTATGGCGCTGATCGCCAACCAATTCCGTCTGATTATGCAGACAAAGTATTTTGCGGGACAAGGATACGGCCAAAAGCAAATCGCTTCCAACTTAAAGGTGCACCCCTTCCGGGTAAAGCTGGCGATGGATCAGGCGAGGCTTTTTTCTGAAGAAGAGCTGCGGCGTATTATAGAAAGACTCGCAGTGATGGATTATGAAATGAAAACGGGGAAAAAGGACAAGCAGCTCTTGCTGGAGCTCTTTCTCCTTGAGCTTCTCCGGACTGAATGAAAAAAACGATCCCCGTTAAAGGGATCGTTTTTGTATTATGCAGAAAGTCCGTTCACTTGTTTCGCAAGTCTAGATTTGTATCGAGCTGCGGCATTTTTGTGTACAAGACCTGTTTTCACTGCTTTATCAATGCGTTTCGCTGCTTCAGAAAGAGCAGTTTTCGCTTTATCCGCTTCGTTGTTAGCAACAGAAGCTTCAACTTGTTTGATTGCAGTACGCATAGCAGATTTGATTGTCGCGTTATGAGCGCGGCGTTCGTTGTTTGTTTTTGTACGTTTAATCGCTGATTTAATGTTTGGCATGTGTTTCACCTCCTAAGATACAACCTGTAGCACAGTGTCTTAAGGTTAAATCTTCTTCACAATAGAACAAATTGTATTCTATCAAACAGAACTTTAGATTGCAATATAAATGTAAAGTATTTTTCGTTGATGGGTAAATTCGCATGATTCGTTTTGTAAATGGCCACACTATGTACCACGATGATTGAAGGAGGTCTTCCCTGTGAAAAACAACGAACTGGATGTCAATCAATTTCTGATACGGACGGATTTAGCGGTAGAAACGAAACAGGCGGTAAAAGACGGACAAGCCGGTCAGAAAAAAGAAATAAACGGGTTTATTGAAAAAGAACGCGACAAGGGCGGCATTAAAGTCAGAACCGTCGATATAACCAAAGAAGGCGCCGAGCTATCGGGGAAAAAGCAGGGACGCTATGTCACGATCGAGGCTCAAGGGGTTCGGGAACACGACTCTGAGATGCAGGAAAAAGTAACGGAAGTGTTTGCCGAGGAATTTTCCGCCTATCTGTCGGCATTAAAGATTCCAAAGGATGCAAGCTGTTTGATCGTCGGTCTGGGCAACTGGAATGTGACGCCGGATGCGCTCGGCCCTCTCGTGACCGAAAACCTTCTCGTGACAAGGCATTTGTTCAGGCTTCAGCCGGAAAATGTGCAGGAAGGGTACAGGCCGGTCAGCGCGCTTGCTCCCGGTGTGATGGGATTAACGGGAATTGAAACGAGCGATATTATTCAAGGTGTGATCAAAGAATCAAAGCCGGATTTTGTGATCGCGGTAGACGCTCTTGCGGCAAGAGCCGTTGAAAGGGTGAACACGACCATCCAATTTTCTGATACGGGCATTCACCCGGGATCAGGCGTCGGCAATAAGAGAAAAGAATTAAGCAAGGAGACGCTCAGCATCCCCGTCATCGCAATCGGGGTACCGACTGTCGTTGATGCGGTTACGATCGCAAGCGATACGGTGGATTATATTTTAAAACATTTCGGCAGAGAGATGAAAGATGACAGCCCGTCAAGATCTCTGGTGCCCGCCGGAATGAACTTCGGCAAAAAGAAGGTGCTGACAGACGAAGACCTTCCCGGAGAAAAAGAACGCCAATCCTTTCTCGGTATTGTCGGCACGCTGGACGAAAACGAAAAACGCCAGCTGATTCACGAAGTGCTTTCTCCGCTCGGCCATAATCTGATGGTCACGCCGAAGGAGATTGACACCTTTATTGATGATATGGCGAATGTGCTTGCAAACGGGTTAAACACCGCCCTTCATGAAAAAGTGTCACAAGATAACAAAGGTTCTTATAATCATTAAAATGGTTCTACCTCCTCTAGCTTGTTCATAGAGTAATTACTAGACAAGCGCTGGAGGGATTCAAATCATGAGAAAAAAACGCAGAAACCGTCAAATTGTCGTTGCAGTAAACGGTGGAAATGCGCTCAAGGGCATGTTTTTGTTTATGACAAGCCTTATCGTTATTTTCGTATTATCGGGTGTGCTCACATCGCTTCGCCCTGAACTGAGGCTTTCTTCGGATTCTCTTCACGGAATTGCCGGAGAACTTCCGGGTGACGCGTTTGCACACCTCCTCGGCATGGAAAATCATTATTTCGCCTCAGAGCTTCCTGAAAAAGACTCTTTTCAGCTGTCCCGGCTTTCCTTAAAACTGGCGACAAGCATTAATATGGAAGACCCGCGGAGTTTCTTGGGACGTGAGCTGCCGGGATTTGCCCAATACGATACGGAGATCCTTCTGGCGGGGCAGGGGACGGATTATACGAATATGCCGGCTGAATCTCCGCCGCCGTCAAAGGTGATGGAAAAAGAAAAAGAAGTGAATCTGGCAGAAATCGAAAACAAAACGAAAAAAGAGGAAACGGCGCCGCCGAAACATTCAACAGGCAGCAAAAAAGTCGTCTTTATTTACCACACTCATAATACCGAATCCTATCTTCCTCTGTTAAAGGGGGAAACAAATCCGGATAACGCCCGCCATTCGAAGGCCAATGTCACGCTTGTCGGAGATATGTTCGGAAAAGCGCTTGAAGCGCAAGGTGTAGGAGCGACCGTAGATAAAACCGACATTCAGGCCCGCCTGAACAAAGACGGCTTAAATTATGCGCGAAGCTACGACGAATCAAGGCCGGTCGTAAAAAGCGCGCTCGTCAAAAATAAAAACCTGCAATATACCATAGACATTCACCGGGATTCCCGCCGCAAGAAAAATACGACAGCCGATATTAAAGGAAAAAGCTATGCCAGAGTCGCCATCGTCGTCGGCAAAAAAAGCGCTAATTTTGAAGAAAACTATAAACTCGCAAGTGAACTTCATAAGCTGATGGAGAAAAAATACCCCGGCTTAAGCGTCGGTGTTTTATCAAAAGGCTCTCCGGGAGATAATGGAGTATACAACCAAGATTTAAACGACCGGTCACTTCTGCTGGAATTCGGGGGCGTGGATAACAATCTTGAAGAACTGAGGCGCGCATCAGATGCCGTGGCCGATGTGTTCAGCGAACTGTACTGGGATGCAGAAAAGGTCAGCTCGCAATCAGGAGAGAAGAAAAAACAATAGAAATCAGGTGATTCAAATGATCCGTTTTACCGGCAAATGCCTGCTGATCGCCATTGTCATGTTTTTCGGCGTTTTGTTCGGCATGCAGCAGGCAAACAGCGGAATGCTTGATATGAAAGGATACAAAGATCCCTCCTTAAAAGGAGCATTCACGCTCGGCGGCGGAGAAGGACAGGAAAAAGAAGCTTCCATTTTGGGACAAACCGTTACGGCGAAAGATCTGGAAGAAAAACAAAAACAGCTGGAACAGGCGGAAACCTTCAACCTGTTTTCAAAAGCCGGAGAAACCCTTTCAAATACCGTGACGGACTCGGCGCAGGCGATGTATGAGTGGGTTTCGAAACTGAACCGTTAGCATTGATGAAGAGAAAAGCGGATGATTCCTTAAAGGAAGCTTTTCTCTTTCTTGTTTTAATTGAATGTTTACAATCCTATTGATATAATCTAAGCTAGTGTATTTTGCGTTTAATAGTAGGAGTGATAGATTGTGACAGATAAAGAAAAGCGTTTAGAGAGGCAGTCAAGAATCCGGAATTTCTCCATCATCGCCCACATAGACCACGGCAAATCGACCTTGGCGGATCGGATTTTAGAAAAAACATCGGCGATCACCCAGCGGGAAATGAAAGAACAATTGCTTGATTCAATGGACCTTGAACGCGAACGGGGAATTACCATCAAATTAAATTCCGTTCAGCTGAAATACAAAGCAAAAGACGGAGAAGAATATATATTCCATCTCATCGACACGCCCGGACACGTCGACTTTACATATGAAGTATCGCGAAGCCTGGCTGCCTGCGAAGGCGCGATTCTCGTTGTTGATGCGGCTCAGGGAATAGAAGCGCAGACATTGGCGAACGTCTATCTGGCGCTTGATAATGATCTTGAGATTCTTCCTGTCATTAATAAAATCGATCTTCCGAGCGCAGAGCCAGAACGTGTGCGTCAAGAGGTTGAGGACGTTATCGGCCTTGACGCTTCAGACGCTGTCCTCGCTTCAGCGAAAGCGGGCATCGGCATCGAAGACATTTTAGAGCAGATCGTAGAAAAAGTGCCGGCTCCTGCGGGAGATCCGGAAGCTCCGCTGAAAGCGCTCATCTTTGACTCGCTTTATGACGCGTACCGAGGAGTCGTCGCGTATATCAGAGTCGTAGAAGGAACGGTCAAACCGGGCCAGAAAATTAAAATGATGGCAACCGGAAAAGAGTTTGAAGTGACAGAAGTCGGTGTGTTCACGCCGAAAGCAACTCCGACAGATGAACTGACCGTCGGCGATGTCGGCTTTTTAACTGCTGCGATCAAAAATGTCGGTGACACACGCGTCGGTGACACGATAACAAGCGCGGCCAATCAGGCTGCCGAAGCATTGCCTGGGTATCGCAAGCTGAACCCGATGGTGTATTGCGGTTTGTATCCGATCGATACGGCCAAATACAATGATTTAAGGGAAGCTCTTGAGAAGCTTGAACTGAATGACTCATCGCTTCAATATGAAGCAGAGACATCCCAAGCGCTCGGATTCGGTTTCCGCTGCGGATTTTTAGGTATGCTTCACATGGAAATCATTCAGGAGCGGATTGAGCGTGAGTTTAAAATCGACCTGATCACAACGGCACCGAGTGTTATCTATGATGTGTATATGACAGACGGCGAAAAGGTTGTTGTTGACAATCCGTCCAACATGCCTGACCCACAAAAGATCGAAAGAATCGAGGAGCCGTATGTAAAAGCGACAATGATGGTGCCGAACGATTATGTCGGTGCGGTGATGGAGCTTTGCCAAGGAAAACGCGGCAATTTTATCGACATGCAATATTTAGACGCAAATCGTGTCAGCATTGTCTATGACATGCCATTAGCGGAAATCGTATATGAATTTTTTGATCAGCTGAAATCAAGCACAAAAGGCTACGCGTCCTTTGATTACGAACTGATCGGCTACAAACCGTCTAAACTCGTCAAGATGGACATTATGCTGAACGGAGAAAAAATCGACGCCCTTTCATTTATCGTGCATCGCGATTACGCGTACGAACGCGGAAAAGTAATTGTGGAAAAACTGAAAGAGCTTATTCCGCGCCAGCACTTTGAAGTACCGATTCAAGCAGCGATCGGACAGAAAATCGTGGCCCGCTCAACCATTAAGGCCATGCGGAAAAACGTCCTTGCAAAATGTTACGGAGGAGACATCTCGCGGAAACGGAAGCTTCTTGAAAAACAAAAAGAAGGAAAACGCCGGATGAAGCAGGTCGGCTCAGTAGAAGTGCCGCAGGAAGCGTTTATGGCCGTTCTTAAAATGGATGACAGCCCGAAAAAATAACGGAAGCCGCCGCAGTCCCGCACTGCGGCTTCTTTCTGTAAAGAAGAAGGTGTTTCAAAATGAAATCAGCTTATATTCATATCCCGTTTTGTGAGCATATCTGCCACTATTGCGATTTCAATAAATATTTTATTCAGAGCCAGCCTGTCGATGAGTACTTAAACTCACTCGAAAAGGAAATGATAAATACAATAGAACGGACAGGACGCCCTGATCTCCGTACGATTTTTATCGGGGGAGGCACGCCGACATCGCTCTCACCCGTCCAGCTGGAAAAAATGATGGATTCCATTCACCGCGTGCTGAAGCCTTCTGACGGACTCATAGAATTTGCCGCGGAAGCGAATCCGGATGATTTGTCCCCGGAAAAATTAAAAATCATGAAAAATGCCGGTGTCAACCGGCTGAGCTTCGGTGTTCAAACCTTTGAGGATGAGCTTTTACAAAAAATCGGCAGAGTGCATAAACAAAAGGACGTATTCACTTCCTTTGAACGTGCGAGGGCTCTCGGCTTCGACAACATCAGTCTCGATTTGATGTTCGGCCTGCCGGGTCAGACGCTGTCCGATCTTGACAATTCCGTCAAAACGGCTTTGTCTCTTGATGCGGAGCACTATTCCGTTTACTCGCTGATCGTAGAGCCGAAAACGGTGTTTTATAATTTAATGCAAAAAGGCCGCCTGCATCTCCCGGCGCAAGAACAAGAGGCCGAGATGTATGAAACGGTCATGAGGCAGATGAGGGAAGCGGGCATCCGTCAATACGAGATCAGTAACTTTGCAAAGCCCGGATACGAATCGCAGCATAATCTGACGTATTGGAGCAATGAAGAGTATTTCGGTTTTGGCGCTGGCGCTCACGGATATATCAGCGGCACGCGCACCGTCAACGCCGGGCCTGTGAAACATTACATGCAGCTCATCGAAGAAAAGGGGCTGCCTTACCGTGACACGCACGAGGTGACACGTGAGGAGCAGATTGAAGAAGAAATGTTCCTCGGTCTCAGAAAAATGTCCGGCGTACAAAAGCAAGCTTTTCTCGATAAATTCGGACGCTCGGTCGACGAACTGTTTCCCGATGTTCTCAAAGATTTAACCGAAAAAGGCCTGATCTGTGACACGGAAGAATCGGTTGCATTAACGCATGAGGGCAAATTATTAGGAAATGAGGTTTTTGGCGCTTTTTTGGGTGAGTTATAATTGACATTTTTCTTTTGGTTTGTTACTTTTGATATAGAATTAGCACTCGCTGACCTTGAGTGCTAACAGGGGTGATGATGATGTTAACAAATCGTCAGCTGTTGATCCTGCAAGTGATTATTAATGATTTTATACAATCAGCGCAGCCTGTAGGTTCAAGAACTCTTTCAAAAAAAGACGAGATTACATTCAGCTCTGCAACGATCAGAAACGAGATGGCTGACTTGGAGGAATTGGGCTTTATTGAAAAAACCCATTCATCCTCAGGACGGATTCCGTCGGAAAAAGGGTACAGGTATTATGTCGATCATTTGCTGTCACCCGTCAAGCTGACAAAAACCGATCTGGATTTAATTCACTCGATATTTAAAGAAAAAATCTTCGAGCTGGAAAAAACAGTCCAAAAATCAGCGCAAATCCTGTCCGACCTGACAAACTACACATCGATTGTCCTCGGGCCGACGCTGAGCGAGAACTATCTTAAACAGATTCAAATCGTTCCGATCCAGCCGGATAAGGCGGTCGCCATCCTCGTCACGAACACGGGGCATGTCGAAAACCGCACCATCAATTTCCCGGCTAAAGTGGATTTGGGCGATATTGAAAAACTGGTCAATATATTAAACGATCGATTAGCGGGCGTGCCGATGGACGAACTGAATGAGCGCATTTTCAAAGAGGTTGTCACCTATTTAAGGCAGCATATCGCCAACTATGACAGCATACTTGAATCGCTCCGCTCCACATTCCATCCGGCGGCCCACGTTGAGAAATTATTTTTCGGCGGAAAGATCAACATGCTGAATCAGCCGGAGTTCCATGATATTGAAAGGGTCCGCTCGCTCTTATCTTTAATTGAAAAAGAGCAGGATGTTCTGAAGCTGTTTCAGTCATCAAAAGCCGGGATTTCAATCAAAATCGGGAAAGAAAACGACTACGAAGAAATGGAAAACTGCAGCTTAATCACGGCCACCTATACAGTTGATACGAAACAGATCGGATCAATCGCCATTATCGGGCCGACGCGCATGAATTATTCAAGAGTCGTCAGCCTGCTGCAGCACGTGACTTCGGACTTGTCAAAAGCATTCACAAGTTTGTATGATGAATAAGGGAATTTTGGCAATCATTTTCAGTCATCTTTTTACAGCATTTGAGGGAGGTGAACACAATGTCAGAAGAAAAACAAACCGCAGAACAGGTTGAAGCAGCAGAACAAGAAGAAGTGACAGAACAGGCAGAACAAGCCGCTTCACAAGAGCAGCATGAAGAAACGGCAGGTCAGGAAGAAGCCCTTCAGCACCAAATTGATGAATTGCAGGGTTTGCTTGATGAAAAAGAAAACAAACTTTTGCGTGTTCAAGCAGACTTTGAAAACTATAAACGACGCAGCCGCCTTGAAATGGAAGCTGCTCAGAAATACCGTTCTCAAAACGTCGTAACGGAAATCCTTCCGGCTCTCGACAACTTTGAACGGGCGTTACAGGTAGAAGCTGAAAGCGAGCAGACAAAAAGCTTGCTGCAAGGTATGGAAATGGTCCGCCGCCAGCTGATGGACGCACTTGAAAAAGAAGGCGTTGAAGCCATCGAAGCTGTCGGTCAGGAATTTGATCCGAACCTTCACCAAGCCGTCATGCAGGTGGAAGATGAAAACTTCGGCAGCAATATTGTTATCGAAGAACTGCAAAAAGGCTACAAACTGAAGGATCGCGTCATCCGTCCTTCAATGGTAAAAGTGAATCAATAACTACATAGCAGGAGGTAATTCAAAGTGAGTAAAGTAATCGGAATTGACTTGGGTACGACAAACTCATGTGTGGCAGTGCTTGAAGGCGGAGAGCCTACAGTCATCGCCAACGCTGAAGGAAACCGTACGACTCCGTCAGTCGTTGCATTTAAAAACGGCGAGCGCCAAGTAGGGGAAGTGGCGAAACGCCAATCCATCACAAATCCTAACACAATCATGTCTGTTAAACGCCATATGGGTACTGACTATAAAGTGGAAATCGAAGGAAAAGACTACACGCCTCAAGAAGTGTCAGCTATTATCCTTCAGCATCTGAAAGCATATGCTGAAAGCTACCTCGGCGAAACAGTTTCAAAAGCCGTTATCACGGTTCCTGCATACTTCAACGATGCAGAGCGCCAAGCGACAAAAGATGCCGGTAAAATCGCCGGTCTTGAAGTAGAGCGTATTATCAACGAGCCGACTGCAGCAGCGCTTGCATACGGACTTGATAAAACGGACGAAGACCAAACAATTCTTGTTTACGACCTTGGCGGCGGTACGTTTGACGTATCTGTTCTTGAACTTGGCGACGGCGTGTTTGAAGTCCGTTCAACTGCCGGTGACAACCGTCTTGGCGGGGACGACTTTGACCAAGTCATCATCGATCATCTCGTAGCAGAATTCAAAAAAGAAAACGGCATTGATCTTTCAAAAGACAAAATGGCGCTTCAGCGTTTGAAAGATGCGGCTGAGAAAGCGAAAAAAGATCTTTCCGGCGTATCATCCACACAAATTTCTTTACCGTTTATCACGGCGGGAGAAGCAGGTCCGCTTCACCTTGAGCTGACCCTGACCCGCGCTAAATTCGAAGAGCTTTCCGCTCACCTTGTTGAGCGCACAATGGCTCCTGTCCGTCAGGCTCTTCAAGATGCGGATCTTTCTGCAAGCGAAATCGACAAAGTTATCCTTGTCGGCGGATCAACACGTATTCCTGCCGTACAGGAAGCAATCAAAAAAGAAACGGGTAAAGAAGCGCATAAAGGCGTAAACCCTGATGAAGTTGTAGCGCTGGGTGCAGCGATTCAAGGCGGCGTCATCACGGGAGACGTAAAAGACGTTGTTCTTCTTGACGTTACACCGCTTTCTCTCGGTATTGAAACAATGGGCGGCGTGTTCACGAAACTGATCGACCGCAACACGACAATTCCGACAAGCAAGTCTCAAGTATTCTCAACCGCTGCTGACAACCAAACGGCTGTTGACATTCACGTGCTTCAAGGTGAGCGTCCGATGTCTGCCGATAACAAAACGCTCGGCCGCTTCCAGCTTACTGATATCCCGCCGGCACCGCGCGGCGTACCGCAAATCGAAGTTTCTTTCGATATTGACAAAAACGGTATCGTAAACGTAAGAGCGAAAGATTTAGGCACAGGAAAAGAACAAAACATTACTATCAAATCTTCTTCAGGTCTTTCTGATGATGAGATCGAACGCATGGTAAAAGAAGCGGAAGAAAACGCTGACGCTGATGCGAAGAGAAAAGAAGAAATCGAAGTCCGCAACGAAGCTGACCAGCTTGTGTTCCAAACGGAAAAAACATTAAAAGATCTGGAAGGCAAAGTGGACGAAGAGCAAGTGAAAAAAGCAAACGACGCGAAAGACGCGCTGAAAGCCGCTATCGAGAAAAACGAAATTGAAGACATCAAAGCGAAAAAAGATGAGCTTCAAACAATCGTTCAAGAGCTTTCTATGAAGCTTTATGAAGAAGCTGCAAAAGCGCAGCAGGCTGAAGGCGGAGCAAACGCTGAAGGCAAAAAAGCGGACGACAACGTTGTCGATGCGGAATACGAAGAAGTAAAAGACGACGAAACGAAAAAATAAGTTCTTTCCCGCATGGCTATAGGCGGAAGAACACACAGCATATTCTGATTCAACAGACAGAAAGTCAAAGTCAGGCATCTCTTGGCTTTGACTTTTTTTCTTGCCCGGGATAAAAGGAATTGAAAAAACATAATTCAAAATGATACAATCTAATTTATGTGAGAAATTCGGGAGAGTGAAGCGAGATGAGTAAGCGTGATTACTATGAAGTGCTTGGGGTAAGTAAGAGCGCTTCAAAGGATGAAATCAAAAAAGCCTATCGGAAGCTTTCAAAAAAATATCATCCTGATATCAATAAAGAATCCGGAGCAGATGAAAAATTCAAAGAGGTAAAAGAAGCGTACGAAGCGCTCTCAGACGACCAAAAACGCGCTCAATATGACCAATTCGGCCATACAGACCCTAACCAGGGATTCGGCGGCGGTTTCGGAGGCGGCGGAGACTTCGGCGGCTTCGGTTTCGATGACATCTTCTCAAGCATCTTCGGAGGCGGCACGAGACGCCGTGACCCGAATGCGCCGCGGCAAGGCGCGGATCTGCAGTATACAATGACCCTGTCATTTGAAGACGCGGCTTTCGGAAAAGAAACGATCATTGAAATTCCGCGCGAAGAGAATTGCGAAACATGTAAAGGGTCTGGCGCGAAGCCGGGAACAAAGCCGGATACGTGCTCGCACTGCGGAGGTTCAGGCCAGCTGAACGTCGAACAGAACACGCCGTTTGGCAAAGTGGTTAACCGAAGAGTCTGCCACCACTGTGAAGGAACAGGAAAAATCATCAAAAACAAGTGTTCTGACTGCGGCGGCACGGGCAAAGTGAAAAAACGGAAAAAAATCAATGTCACGATTCCTGCCGGTGTGGATGACGGACAGCAGCTGCGCGTTCCGGGCCAAGGTGAACCGGGCGTAAACGGAGGGCCGGCGGGAGATCTGTTTGTCGTATTCCATGTGCGCGCCCACGAGTTCTTTGAGCGCGACGGAGACGATATTTATTGCGAAATGCCGTTAACGTTTGCCCAAGCGGCACTCGGAGACGAAGTGGAAGTGCCGACGCTTCACGGAAAAGTGAAATTGAAAATACCTGCCGGCACACAAACAGGCACGAAATTCAGATTAAGAGGCAAAGGCGTTCAGAACGTCCGGGGCTACGGACAAGGCGACCAGCACATTGTCGTCCGCGTCGTCACACCGACGAATCTGACAGACAAACAAAAAGACATCATCCGCGAGTTCGCTGAAGTCAGCGGAAACCTGCCGGATGAACAAGAAATGAGTTTCTTTGACAAAGTAAAACGCGCATTTAAAGGCGAGTAATGATTGGATAGGAGTTGGTAGTTTTGAAATGGTCCGAAATCAGCATTCACACAACACATGAAGCGGTTGAACCCATCTCAAATATTTTGCATGAAGCTGGTGCGAGCGGGGTTGTCATCGAAGATCCGTTTGATTTAATGAAAGAGCGTGAGAATGTTTACGGGGAAATCTACCAGCTCGACCCCAATGATTACCCCGATGAGGGTGTCATTGTCAAAGCGTATCTGCCGATCAACAGTTTCCTCGGCGAAACGGTGGACGGCATAAAAGAGACGATTAATAATCTGCTTTTGTACGACATTGATTTGGGCAGAAACACAATCACCATTTCTGAAGTTAATGAAGAAGAATGGGCGACAGCTTGGAAAAAGTATTATCATCCTGTGAAAATTTCTGAAAAGTTCACGATTGTTCCCACTTGGGAAACGTACACACCTGTTCATACAGATGAACTGATTATCGAAATGGATCCGGGTATGGCATTCGGTACGGGAACGCATCCGACAACGGTTCTGTGCATTCAGGCGCTTGAGCGTATCGTTCAAAAAGGCGACCGTATCATTGATGTCGGCACCGGTTCAGGAATTTTAAGCATCGCGGCCGCCATGCTTGAGGCCGAATCGGTTCATGCGTATGACCTTGATCCGGTCGCTGTTGAAAGCGCGCGTCTGAATGTGAAATTGAACAAAGTGAGTGATACGGCCGAAGTGAAGCAGAACAATTTGTTAGACGGCATCACGGGCGAACATGATGTCATTGTCGCAAATATTTTGGCGGAAGTGATTCTCCGCTTTACATCACAGGCGTACGACCTGCTCAAAGACGGAGGCCATTTTATTACTTCAGGCATTATCGGCCAGAAAAAACAGGAAGTAAAAGAAGCGTTGGAAAAAGCCGGCTTTACCATCATAGAAATTCTGTCTATGGAAGATTGGGTCAGCATCATCGCGAAAAAATAACAGTTAGTAGGTGTCACAGCGTATGCAACGATATTTTATCGAGCTCACGAAGCAGGAGATGGACGAAACTCCTGATTTTCAAATCACGGGGGAAGACGTCCACCATATAGCGAACGTCATGAGAATGAGTGCGGGAGACCGGATTATCTGCTGTTCGAAAGACGGCCATGAAGCGTTATGCCTGCTTAAAGAGGTTTCTAAAGATCATATATCATGCAGCATTGCTGAATGGACGGGTGAAAACCGTGAACTGCCTTTGAAGATCAGGATCGCCAGCGGCCTCCCGAAAGGCGATAAGCTTGAATGGATTATCCAAAAAGGGACCGAGCTGGGGGCAAGTATGTTCATCCCTTTTCAGGGCGCCAGATCCGTCGTTAAGCTAGACGACAAAAAGGCAAAGAAAAAGCGGGAGAGATGGGCGAAAATCGCGAAGGAAGCGGCGGAGCAATCGTACCGCAATGAAATTCCCGAAGTGAAAACCGTTCATACGTTCCGGCAGCTGCTTGAAATGGCGGAGAATGTCGATAAATGTGTCGTTGCATACGAGGAGTCATCAAAGCAGGGAGAAACGGGCGCTTTCGCTGCGGAGCTCAAAAGCCTTCCGCAAGGTTCGTCTCTTTTAATCGTATTCGGCCCTGAAGGCGGTCTGACTGAGTCTGAAGTTCATCAGCTTTCAGAAAAAGGCGCCGTCTTATGCGGCCTCGGACCGAGAATTTTACGGACTGAAACTGCGCCTCTTTACGCGTTAAGCGCAGTTTCCTATCATACAGAGTTATTAAGAGGTGATCAGTAATGGCAACTGTTGCTTTTCATACCCTTGGCTGCAAGGTCAACCATTATGAAACAGAAGCAATCTGGCAGCTGTTTAAAGATGCGGGTTATGAACGAAAAGAATTCGAACAGACAGCAGATGTATATGTCATTAATACATGTACGGTAACAAACACGGGAGATAAAAAAAGCCGTCAAGTCATCAGACGGGCGATCCGCCAAAATCCTGACGGCGTCATCTGCGTAACAGGGTGCTATGCGCAAACCTCTCCGGCGGAAATTATGGCCATCCCGGGTGTTGACATCGTCGTCGGCACGCAGGATCGTGAAAAAATGCTCGGTTACATTGAGCAGTACAGGGAAGAGCGTCAGCCGATCAACGGCGTCGGCAATATTATGAAAGCACGCGTGTTTGAAGAGCTGGATGTTCCCGCTTTTACTGACCGCACAAGAGCGTCGTTAAAAATCCAAGAGGGCTGCAACAACTTCTGTACGTTCTGCATTATCCCTTGGGCGCGCGGCCTGCTTCGTTCCCGCGATCCGGAAGAAGTCATTAAACAGGCGCAGCAGCTGGTGGATGCCGGCTATAAAGAAATCGTCCTGACGGGGATTCATACGGGCGGCTACGGCGAAGATATGAAAGATTATAATTTCGCCAAGCTTCTCCGCGAGCTTGATACACGTGTAGAAGGACTGAAGCGGATCAGAATTTCATCTATTGAAGCAAGCCAAATCACTGATGAAGTGATTGAAGTGCTGGATGCGTCTGATAAAATCGTCCGTCACCTTCATATCCCGATTCAGTCAGGATCAAACACCGTTCTGAAACGGATGAGACGCAAATATACGATGGAATTTTTCGCAGACCGTTTAAATAAGCTGAAAGAAGCGCTGCCGGGTCTTGCCGTCACATCTGATGTCATCGTCGGTTTCCCGGGAGAAACGGAAGAAGAATTTATGGAAACATACCGGTTCATTAAAGAACATAAGTTTTCAGAGCTTCACGTATTCCCTTACAGCAAACGCACCGGAACACCTGCGGCCAGAATGGAAGACCAGGTTGACGAGAATGTGAAAAACGAACGGGTGCATAAGCTGATCGCGCTGTCTGACCAGCTTGCAAAAGAATACGCCTCCGATTATGAAGGAGAGGTTCTGGAAATCATTCCGGAAGAGGCGTTTAAAGAGTCTGATGAGGAGGGCATGTTCGTCGGCTATACGGACAATTACATGAAAGTCGTCTTCAAAGGCACGGAAGATGTAATCGGCAAACTTGTCAAAGTCAAAATTCAAAAAGCGGGCTATCCGTATAACGAAGGACAATTCGTCCGCGTCGTTGAGGATGAAATGACCCGAAACATGCGCATGTCTTCATAACTGATAAAAAAACCGGTGCCTTCCCGCATCGGTTTTTTTACGGTTTCGGAGGAATCAGCCTGTCAATCAGCCGGTAAAACAAATGTGTGAACGGCAGAAACAATAAGGCGGTGACTACGTTAAATAACAGGCTGAAATGCGCAATCATCTGCGCGGGATCATCAGACAGGCGCTCCGTAAAACCTGCTGATGCGGACAGGAAGGGAAATACGAGCAGCACGCCGAGAATATTAAACACAACGTGAGCACCGGCGGTCTGTCTGGCGGCATACCCGCCTGAAACAGCAGCCATGACGGCCGTGACGCATGTCCCGATATTAGATCCCAGAACGACGCTGACCGCTTGTTCAATGCCGATCACCCCTTCGTTCATAAAACTCATCAAAATGCCGATGCAGACGGAGCTTGAATGAATGATTGCCGTCAATATCATGCCGATAAAAAGAGCGGACCAGCTCGAATCATTCACATGTCGCAAAACCTCCGCCCCAGCCTTCATTTCTGTCAGCGGAACGGCGAGCCGGCTGAAGCATGTGATGCAAAAAAAGATGATGCCGAGACCGAGGAAGCTTATGCCGATCTGCCTGAACGGATATTTACGGAGGAGGATAAACACAAGGCCTCCGATAAAAAGCACCCAAATGAGCACATCCATCTTTATGGCTAAAAACTCCGTCGTAAACGTGGAGCCGACATTCGTGCCGAGAATCATCGGAATGGTCCGTTTAAAAGATAAAGCGCCTGCGCTGACAAAGCCGATGACAATGACCATGAAGGCTGAGCTGCTCTGAAGAAAACCAGTGAATACGATGCTTATGAGAAAAGCTTTCAAAGGGTGGTCGGTAAATAAGAGCAGGCTCTTCTCAATTTTTGAATACGTTAATGCGATCAGCCCCTGCCTGAGCAGGCTCATTCCGAGTAAAAAAATCAGGATAAGTGCGGTAAAGAGAATCAGTATCATCAAATGAAACACCCCTTTCCATCATTATATAGACAAGCAGCCTTATTCATGACGGAAAAGTGAGCTCGCTTAGTTGACCTGACTGATGGCTTATATTATAATGTCAAAGTACATGTTTATATATGTATCTTTTTAAAGGTAGTCGATTGGTGTATTCGGAGGGAGGGAAAGAGAATGTCAAAAACGGTCGTTAGAAAAAACGAATCGCTTGAAGATGCTCTTCGTCGCTTCAAACGCAGTGTATCAAAGACAGGTACTTTGCAAGAAGCAAGAAAGCGCGAATTTTATGAAAAACCTAGCGTAAAGCGCAAGAAAAAGTCAGAAGCTGCTAGAAAACGCAAATTCTAAAAGAGGGTGGATTTATGAGTCTTCTTGAGCGACTTAACCAAGATATGAAGCTGTATATGAAAAGCCGTGAGAAAGACAAACTGACTGTCGTTCGAATGGTGAAAGCTTCACTTCAAAACGAAGCAATTAAGCTTAAGAAAGACAGTTTGACCGAGGATGAGGAACTTACTGTCCTATCTCGTGAACTTAAGCAACGTAAAGACTCCCTCCATGAATTTTCAAACGCTAATCGTTTAGATTTAGTAGATAAAGTTCAAAAAGAGCTGGACATTTTAGAAGTTTATTTACCGAAGCAGCTTTCTGAAGAAGAGCTGCAGACAATCGTAAATGAAACCATCGCTGAAGTCGGTGCGAGCTCCAAAGCGGACATGGGCAAAGTGATGAGTGCTATTATGCCTAAAGTAAAAGGTAAAGCTGACGGCAGCGTAATTAACAGACTTGTCAGCAGTCAATTATCTTAATTGACAAGAAAAAAGACATCTTTCCTAGAGAGATGTCTTTTTTTATACATAAAAAAATGAAACTAAAGTACATTTGTTACGTATATAAAGAAGAACGAAACGGGAAGGAGGGTATATTTGCCTTGTTCCGAAAAAAAACCGGAATTGCTGTTGCTCTATTGGGCTTATTTGTATTATCTTTATTAGGGGTTCAATTGAACGCGAAAGCTGATCATCCATCGGTTTATGTCATCCCGGTTGAGAAAAATGTCGAACAGGGGCTCGCCTCTTTTTTATCGCGTTCTTTCAAAGAAGCGAAGGAGTCCGGCGCGTCACACATTATTCTTGACATCAATACACCGGGAGGCGCCGTTCAATCAGCCTTGGATATTGCGGATATCATCGGCCGCGCGGATGTGCCTGTTACCGCTTACGTTAATAAACGGGCGCTTTCTGCCGGAGCGTATATAGCGCTTCAGGCAGATGAAATCTATATGGCGCCGGGCGGAAAAATGGGTGCCGCAGCCATCATCGACGGAAAAGGAAACGCGGCAGACAAAAAGGCTCAATCACTGTGGCATGCAGAAATGGAGGACGCAGCGGTTAAAAACAACCGAAATCCGAAATATGCGCTGGCCATGGCTGACCCCGCCATCAACGCAAAGGAAGCGGGCGCCCCAAAGGGAAAACTGCTGACACTGACAGCTGAAAAAGCCAAGGAAGTCGGATATTCGGAGGGCACGGTTTCAGACCTTGATGCTTTATATACAAAGCTCGGTTTTGACAAAGCGGATGTTCACCATGCAAAAGAAGGTTTCGTCGGCAAACTGGGCAGATGGCTGACAAATCCGTTTGTTGTCCCCGTCTTATTAACGCTTGCTTTGCTTGGTTTGACCATTGAATTGTTCTCGCCGGGCCTCGGGATACCGGGTGCTGTCGGACTGACGGCCATGCTGCTGTTTTTTACCGGGCATATCGCTGCCGGATTCGCCGGCTATGACAGCGTATTCTTATTTTGCGCGGGCTTGGTTTTTATCCTTTTAGAGATATTTCTGCCCGGAGGCATAATCGGTCTTATCGGTATTGCAGGCGTCATCGCGAGCCTCTTTCTCGCTGCGGGCAGCTTTACTGTAATGGCGGTTTCTCTCTTGATCGCCTTTGCTGTATCTATTACAGCCTTTATCATATTAACAAGGGTGTTGGGGAAACGAATGAAATTCTTTAAAAAATTAATATTAACTGATTCAACAAGCACGGAGAGCGGTTATGTTTCAAATCAGAACCGGACGGAGCTGTTGGGAAAAGTCGGCGTTACCGCTACAGCCCTCAGACCGTCAGGCACCGTCATTATTGATGATGAACGTCTGGATGTCGTCTCGGAAGGATCATTCACTGAAAAAGACAGACAGGTGAAAGTAGTGAAAGCGGAAGGCTCACGCATTGTCGTGAGAGAAATATAGATGATAACCTTGAGGAGGAATTAGATGGAACTGTCAAGTTTGGCGATTTTAGCATTAGTTGCTGCTGCCATTATTGTGTTAGCCATATTCTTCACCTTTGTACCGGTGATGCTATGGATTTCGGCGCTTGCGGCAGGAGTCAGAATCAGCATTTTCACTTTGGTCGGGATGAGGCTGCGGCGCGTCATACCAAGCCGCGTTGTCAATCCGTTAATTAAAGCGCATAAAGCCGGCCTATCCGCAACAACAAATCAGCTCGAAAGCCATTATCTGGCCGGAGGTAATGTCGACAGGGTGGTCAATGCCCTGATTGCGGCACAGCGCGCCAATATTGAACTGACATTTGAACGCTGCGCAGCCATTGACCTGGCTGGGCGTGACGTATTGGAAGCCGTACAGATGAGCGTCAATCCGAAGGTCATTGAAACACCGTTTATCGCGGGTGTCGCCATGGACGGAATTGAAGTAAAAGCAAAAGCCAGAATCACGGTAAGAGCCAATATTGAGCGCCTTGTCGGAGGAGCGGGAGAAGAGACGGTTGTCGCCCGTGTCGGAGAAGGGATTGTCTCGACAATCGGTTCTTCACACAATCATAAAAAAGTGCTTGAAAATCCTGATATGATTTCGCAGACCGTACTTGGCAAAGGGCTGGATTCAGGCACCGCATTTGAAATTCTTTCGATTGACATCGCCGACGTTGATATCGGCAAAAACATCGGAGCGATTCTTCAGACGGATCAGGCAGAAGCAGACAAAAACATTGCGCAGGCCAAAGCCGAAGAGCGCCGCGCCATGGCGGTCGCCCAAGAGCAGGAAATGCGCGCTCGCGTAGAAGAAATGCGTGCAAAAGTCGTGGAAGCAGAAGCCGAAGTGCCGCTTGCGATGGCAGAAGCGTTGCGTGAAGGAAACATCGGCGTCATGGACTATATGAACATAAAAAATATCGACGCGGATACGGACATGAGGGATTCTATCGGCAAGCTGACGAATGACCAGCAAGATGAAGACCAACAATAACCTCTCTATTAAGGAGGGAGCCGCTATATGCACGAGATTCTGACAAATCCGCTCGTCATTGCCGCCGTCATCGGCATTATATCGGCAATATTCGGCAAGAAAAACAAAGATGAAAAACGTCCGCCGGGTACACGTCCCGGAAATCAGGCAAAAAAGCAGGATCAAAAACAGCCGCAGAAAGAGCATAAGCCGGAAGCGGAAGAATTGCCTGCCGTTTCAAAAGAGAACCCTTTTGAGCAAAAAAGAAGGGAAGCTGAAAAGCGCCTAGCGGAGACGGAGCAGATGTTTAACGGGCTTGAACATAAGCTGACATCCGCACGCGCACGAAACGCGTCTCTGAAGAAATCAGCCCTCAAAATAAATAAAGAAACTGCGGTCCAAGGCATTATATTCAGTGAGGTTTTGGGTCCGCCCCGTGCAAAAAAACCGCACCGGACCATGCGGAACATCGGTAAAAAATAAAGTGTTAGAACCCCTTTTCAAATCATACATATGAGATGAAAGGGGGTTCTTTTTTTATGGGGCAAAGAAAGAATCGTGTAAAGGCATGGCTGACAAGAGCATTGGAAATTCCCCCGGACGTTATGATGGATCTGCCTCGTATTACGATGGTCGGCAGACTTCATATCTACATAGAGAATCACAGAGGCCTCCTGCTGTTCAGCGAAGAAGAAGTCAGGCTGATGCTCAAGCAGGGGCAATGTATCATATCAGGAAAAAACTTGGTCATTAAGGCAATCCTTCCTGAGGAAATTCTTTTGGAAGGCACGATAGATCACGTACGATATGTCGATTCATAAAGCCGGGGGGAAATAATGTGAAAAACAAATGGCTGTCATTTTTTTCGGGTAAAGTCCAAGTAGAAGTCAAAGGAAAAGGGATTGAACGGCTGCTGAATGAATGCACGAGAAACGGAATCGCCATCTTTGCGGTGAAAAAAAAGCAAGACTGTGTCCTGCTGATGATTCAGCTTCAGGATGTACATGCTTTCAGAAGAGTCATCAGAAAACATGAATGCAAAGCAAGCTTTACAAAAAGAAAGGGTCTTCCCTTTCTGCTTCTCAAATCAAAATTAAACCTGGGCTTCACTGCGGGATTTGTGATATTTTTTGTTATATTGTTTCTTTTGTCCAACATGATTTGGGAAATTGATATTAAAGGGGCCAAGCCCGAAACCGAGCATCAGATGGTAAAGCACCTTGAAGAAATCGGTGTGAAAAAAGGCCGTTTGCAATTTTTAATGATGACGCCGGAGAAAATTCAAAAATCATTAACAAACGGTATCGATAATATTACGTGGGTCGGTGTGGAATTGAACGGGACAGCCCTTCATATGAAAGTGGTCGAAAAAAACGAACCGACAAAAGAAAAGTACGTGAGCCCCCGTCATATCGTTGCCAAAAAGAAGTCGGTCATCAAAAGGATGTTCGTGCAAAAGGGGCAGCCGATGGCTTTTGTGAACGATCATGTTGACAAAGGACAGCTCCTCGTCTCAGGACTGATCGGAAATGAAGACCGGAAAGTCGCCTCAAAAGCGGAAATTTACGGAGAAACATGGTACAAGTCAGAAGTAACCGTGCCTCTTGAAACATCATTTACGCTATATACGGGTAAAGTAAGGACGAAGCACAAGCTGTCTTTCGGATCATGGGGCGTGCCTTTTTGGGGCTTTGAATTTAATGAGAAGCCGCTGAAACATCCGAAAACAGAGGAAGAAAAGCATCCGTTTCAATTTCTGGGGATGAAGCTTCCGGTTTCTTACGTTCAAGAACAGACAAGAGAAAGTGAAACATCCGTGCGGACTTATACGAAAGGCGAAGCGGTTCAGGCCGGTATCAAAATGGGAAGACAAGATGTAGAAAAGCGATTAAACGGCAGCGGAGAGGTGGAAAGTGAAAAAGTTTTGCACCAATCCGTTGAGAATGGTAAAGTAAAGTTGATTATTCTCTACCAAGTTATAGAAGATATCGTTCAAACCACACCTATTGTTCAGGGAGACTAAAGAATGGCAGAACATTTACTTGCGATTAATCACAAACTGAAAAGCCCGGACGAAGCACTTTCTTTGTTCGGCAGCCAAGATGCCTTTTTACATTTAATGGAGAAGGATCTGGGCATTAGCCTCATCACACGCGGTGAAACCATTTACGTTTCCGGGAATGATGAAACATTTGAGATCGCTGACAGATTATTGGGCTCGCTCCTTACTTTGATTCGCAAGGGGATCGAGATTTCGGAACGTGATGTGCTGTATGCCGTAAAAATGGCAAAAAAAGATGAACTGGACTATTTTGAAAGCATGTATGAAGAGGAAATAACGAAAACGGCAAAAGGCAAACCGATCCGTGTCAAAACCATCGGCCAAAGAGAATATGTGGCGGCGATGAAGAAAAACGACATGGTGTTCGGCATCGGGCCGGCGGGAACCGGCAAAACTTATTTGGCGGTCGTAAAAGCGGTGCATGCTTTAAAAAACGGCCACATTAAAAAAATCATTTTAACAAGACCCGCTGTGGAAGCCGGCGAGAGCCTCGGTTTTCTGCCCGGAGATTTAAAGCAAAAAGTAGATCCTTATCTGCGCCCGCTGTATGACGCGCTCCATGATGTGCTCGGAAGCGACCATACGGAGCGTCTTATGGAGAGAGGGGTTATCGAAATCGCCCCGCTTGCCTATATGAGAGGGCGGACGCTTGACGACGCGTATGTGATTCTTGATGAAGCCCAGAATACCACTCCCGCTCAAATGAAAATGTTTTTGACGAGATTGGGTTTTGGCTCTAAAATGATCATTACGGGCGACGTAAGCCAAATTGACCTGCCGAAAGGCGTCACATCGGGACTTGCAGTAGCGAAGGACATGCTGAAGGACGTAAATGGCATCTCCGTGATAGAACTTGACCAGACAGATGTGGTCAGGCATCCGCTTGTTGCAAAAATTATTGAAGCTTATGATAAGCAAAAGTAATGCAAAAATGACCCGATCCCCCGTTATCGGGTCATTTTTATATGATGTGTTCCTGATGTTTCAGGGAGGAGGTTCTTGTTTTGAAAAAGAAGGGAAAGGGCAAAAGCGCCCGGGAACGGTTCCGCAGTTTCAGACATGCCCGCTCAGCCCATGTGCTGCTGTACCTGCTGCTTTCAGCGATCATGTTTGGTTTGCTCTTTATTCATGTAAAACCTGAATCACTTAATTTGGATTTGTTTGCAGTCAGTGATAAGACGATTTACGCGCCCGCCACAGTGGAAGATCAGCAGGCGACGGAATCGAAAAAACAGGCGGCCGAAGATGCGGTGGAAGATCAATACACTCTGAAAAAAGGCTATACCGACAACCGGCTTGACCTGATCACTTCCATTTTTGACAGCATCGGCGAAGTGAAAAAAGATGCGGAAAAAGACAAAAAGTCACCTTCGGAAAAATCACTGGTAAAATCGGTGAAAAACAAGCTGACACAGGATGTCAATGAATCCGTCTCGGAAGATGCCATTAAATCGCTTCTCCATGCAAACAATGAAGATTTCTCATTTGTGAGGGATTCCGTCATTACCGCGGTGAATACGGTGATGAGCAGTGAAATTCCTTCTGAAAAGCTTGCCGAAGCGAAGGATAAGGTCGCAAAAGAGCTGAAAAGCGCTTCTGTGCCGTCAAAATATTTAGCGGCTGCGACTGAAATCGGAAAATACGCGGTCATCCCGAATTACGTTTTTGATCCGAAAGCGACCGATGAAAAACGCCAGGAAGCGTCAGACAGCGTCCAGCCGGTACAGATCAAACAAGGACAGGTTCTCGTGGAAGAGAATGATCTGATCGACCGGGAAGTATACAGGAAGCTCGAACTGACGGGGCTTTTGAATAATTCCAACCTGTTAAAACCGATCAGCGGTCTCCTTCTGATGATCGGGCTGTTTATTGCCACGCTTGTCTACTATTTTGAGAAACAGCAGCAGGAGCTTAAGCTGAAAAATAAATCTCTTTTGCTGTTTTCTATCATTACAACGCTTATTCTCGTCATTATGGAAGTCGTCAGTCTCTTTCAGAAGATTGAATACACCAATATCGGCTATCTTGTGCCGATCGCTGCCGGCGCGATTTTAATCAGGCTGCTGCTCAATGAAAGGCTCGCCATTTTAGGAAGCATCATTCTGGCGATCTGCGGCAGTATGATGTTTAATCAGGGTGTGACGGGAACATTTAATTACGTCATCGGCATTTACTATTTAATCAGCAGCATTTCAGGCATTCTGTTTCTGGGAAAACATAATGCGAGATCAAAAATATTGCAGGCGGGACTGTTCGTCTCATTTATTAATATGATTATCGTGCTGTCGCTTTTATTAATACAAAATACGGCGCTGTCACCGGTTGAAATCGGAACGCTGATGCTGATGGGGGCCGTCTCGGGACTTGCTTCATCCGTTCTGATTATCGGTCTGATGCCGTTTTTTGAGACGGGATTCGGCATTCTTTCAACGATGAGGCTGATTGAACTGTCTAATCCGAATCATCCCCTGCTTCGAAAGATTTTAACGGAAACACCCGGTACATATCATCACAGCGTCATGGTGGCAAATCTGTCGGAAGCGGCTTGTGAAGCCGTAGGGGCAAACGGTCTTTTAGCACGGGTCGGAGCGTATTATCACGATCTCGGCAAAACGAAACGTCCGCAATATTTTATTGAAAATCAGATGAATATGGATAATCCGCATGACAAGCTGTCTCCGCAGCTCAGCAAAAATATCATTATCGCACATACGACAGACGGTGCGAATATGCTCAGAAGCTATAAGTTTCCGAAAGAGCTTGTGGATATCGCGGAGCAGCATCACGGAACGTCCCTTTTGAAATTCTTTTATTATAAAGCGAAAGAAAAGGGCGACCAGATTACAGAGAAAGAGTTCCGCTACCCGGGGCCGAAGCCGCAATCGAAAGAAGCGGCTATTATCTCAGTGGCCGACAGCGTTGAAGCCGCCGTCCGTTCCATGCATAATCCCAATCCCGAGCGGATCGAAAAACTGGTGCGGGGAATTATATCCGATAAGCTTCAGGACGGACAATTCTCAGAATGTGATCTCACGTTCCGAGAACTGGATACGATCGCAAAAACACTATGTGCGACTTTAAAAGGAATTTTCCACTCCCGGATTGAATATCCGGAGGCTACGAAGAAGGTGAAATAAATGGGTTTACTCATAGATATTGTTGATGAAACGAACAGCGTCTCAGCTGATGCGCTCCTAGAAGTGGAGAAGCTGCTCCAATTCGCGGCGGAAAAAGAAGGCGTTCAGGATCAGGCTGAAGTATCGGTCACGATTGTGACAAATGAAGAAATCAGAGAAATCAACAGAGACTACCGGGAAAAAGACACTCCGACTGACGTCATTTCGTTTGCGCTTGAAGAAGAAGGCGAAGACGAGGTTGAAATCGTAGGCGCCGACATGCCGCCTGTTTTAGGAGATATTATCATCAGCGCAGACAGAACGGAAGAGCAGGCGGAAGAGTACGGCCATTCGTTTATGAGAGAGCTCGGTTTTCTGGCCGTGCACGGCTTTTTGCATTTGCTTGGCTATGATCACATGACAAAAGAAGAAGAGGAAGAAATGTTTTCAAAGCAAAAGGATTTGCTGGATGAGTATGGACTCACGAGATCATAAAAACGAGTGGAGCAGGTTCCTGAAGAGCTTTGTCCATGCATGGAGGGGAATCTGGAAAACGGCGCGGTCAGAGCGGAATTTTCAATTTCATATTACCGCGGCCTGCGCCGTTATCGTTTGCGGTTTTCTCACCGGGCTGAGCACAGCCGAATGGGCCGTTGTTTTGGTGCTGATCGGAGGGATGCTTGCTTTGGAGCTTTTAAATACGGCGATAGAGCATGTTGTGGATTTAGTTACCGATCAGTATCACCCGCTCGCAAAAGCGGCAAAGGACGCGGCCGCCGGAGCCGTTTGCGTCTTTGCCGTGATATCGTGTATCATTGGTTTACTCATCTTCTTGCCGAAGATATGTTAGCAGAAGATTCTTACAATTATTTTACATTGCCAAAAATGGGCGTGAAAAACCAATCATAATTATGTAAAATAAAAGTGACAGCGGTATCATACAGGATAAAGGTAAGAGAGGAATTAAGTACACATGAACAGACAAGAATTGATTGCAGAAGCATTAAAAGCGCGGGACACAGCGTATGTGCCGTATTCAAATTTCAGAGTGGGAGCCGCTCTTCTTACCAAAGACGGAAAAGTGTACAGAGGCTGCAACATTGAAAATGCGGCATACAGCATGTGCAACTGTGCTGAACGCACGGCGATATTCAAAGCTGTTTCCGAGGGGGATACGGAATTTGCGATGCTCGCCGTGGCTGCGGATACTCCGGGACCGGTTTCGCCGTGCGGAGCCTGCAGACAAGTAATTTCCGAGCTGTGCTCAAAGGATATGCTTGTTATTCTGACCAACTTACAAGGACAAATAAAAGAAATGACTGCGGAAGAATTATTGCCGGGCGCATTTTCATCGGAGGATTTACATGACGAACGAAAGCTTTAAATCAGGATTTGTATCTATCATCGGAAGGCCGAATGTAGGGAAGTCTACCTTTTTAAACAGGGTCATCGGTCAAAAGATCGCCATCATGAGCGACAAACCCCAGACGACAAGAAATAAAGTCCAAGGGGTGCTGACAACCGGCACGTCGCAGACCATTTTTATTGATACACCGGGCATTCACAAACCAAAGCACAAGCTTGGCGACTTTATGATGAAAGTGGCGCAGAATACGCTGAAAGAAGTTGACTTGGTGTTATTTATGATTAACGCCGAAGAAGGGTACGGAAAAGGCGACGAGTTTATCATTGAAAAGCTCGGACAGACGTCCACGCCGGTCTTTCTGATCGTAAACAAAATTGATAAGATCCACCCTGACCAGCTGCTTCTTTTAATTGATGAGTACCGTACGCGCTATCCGTTTAAAGAAATCGTGCCGATCTCAGCTTTGGAAGGGAACAACGTCGAAACCCTTCTCGCGCAGATTGAAGCGTATTTACCGGAAGGACCTCAGTTCTATCCGAGCGATCAGGTGACTGACCATCCCGAGCGGTTCATTATTTCTGAACTGATCAGGGAAAAGGTGCTCCATCTGACAAGGGAAGAAGTGCCGCACAGCATCGCTGTCGCCATCGAGTCCATTAAAGGGCAGGAAAACGGCTCCGTCCATGTCGCCGCCACCATTGTGGTCGAGCGTGATTCTCAAAAAGGCATCGTCATCGGCAAAAAAGGAGCGCTTCTGAAAGAAGTCGGCAAAAGAGCGCGGGCTGATATTGAAGCTCTTTTGGGCTCACGCGTTTACCTGGAATTATGGGTGAAGGTGCAGAAGGACTGGCGGAATAAAATGTCTCAGTTGCGTGATTTCGGCTTCAAAGAGGATGAATATTAATTCATCTAAGGCGCATGCCTGAGGTGTGAGATTACCTCACAGAAGCAGGGATTCGTTAGCAAAATTTGTTTAACATGAAAAGGAGGACATCAGGTCAAGATAAAGGTAAGAATTTGGATTTGCAAGCTAGTTTAATGACGAAAGGTGGGTTTTTTGTGTTGAATTTTACCTGGAACGTATTTTCTCAAACAGGAAGTGTTGATACGTACCTTCTTTTTAAAGAACTGGAAAAAGAGAACCTGGAAACACCCGAAGAACCGGAAGATGAGCTAGCCCGAATTGATTTTCCAATTTTGTAAACCTCTTGGCCCCTCCCATTGTTGGAAGGTGCGGAAATGCTGACTAAATGTGAAGGAATCGTGCTCCGGACGAATGACTACGGGGAGACGAATAAAATCGTGACATTGCTGACGAGGGAACACGGCAAAATCGGCGTCATGGCAAGGGGCGCCAGGAAGTCAGCCAGCCGGCTGTCAGCAGTCAGCCAGCCGTTTTTGTACGGGTCATTTTTAATGCAAAGAACATCTGGACTCGGCACGCTCCAGCAGGGTGAAATGATTCTCAGCATGAGAACGATCAGAGAAGATTTATTTTTGACGGCGTATGCCGCTTTTATCGCTGAACTCACTGACAAAGGAACGGAAGAGAAGAAACCGAACCCCTATTTATTCGAATTGATTCTCGAATCCTTTAAGAGGCTGAATGACGGGACTGACCCGGACGTGATCACCTTCATCGTGCAGATGAAAATGCTCGGCGTCATGGGGCTGTATCCGGAGCTGAATCATTGTGTCCACTGCAAAAGCGGGGAAGGGACGTTTCATTTTTCGATAAGAGATAACGGGTTTATCTGCCACCGCTGCTTTGAAAAGGATCCGTACAGAGTTCCGATTTCGCCGCAAACGGCAAGGCTGCTAAGGCTTTTTTATTACTTTGATATCGGAAGGCTCGGCAGCGTCTCGTTAAAACAGGAAACCAAAAACGAAATTAAACGGGTCATTGATCTGTATTACGAGGAATATTCAGGACTTTATTTAAAGTCAAAACGGTTTTTAGATCAGATGGAAAGCATGAAGAACCTTTTGGATGAAAACAAAAGTTGACATTCTGCCCATCTTTTTATATGATCATTTATTATAAAATATGTTGCAGTGACAGAAAGAAGTACTTGCGTCCAACTCATACAAGCGACCTTAGGGCAGTGTAAGCTAAGGATGAGCGCGCAACGAAAGGCATTCTCGAGCAACCCTTTAAAAAGAGGCTGAGTGATTCACATCCTCAGCAACTAGGGTGGAACCGCGGGAGAACTCTCGTCCCTATGTTTGCGGCCGGCAAGCATAGAGACGGGAGTTTTTTGGTTGCCGCCGCACTTGTAAAAGAATGGAGAAAGTGGAGGTGCTTGAAATGAACATTCAAGATATGATTTTAACCTTGCAGAAGCACTGGTCGAATGAAGGCTGTGTGCTCATGCAGTCGTATGATGTGGAGAAAGGCGCAGGCACAATGAGCCCGTATACATTTTTACGAAGCATCGGGCCGGAACCGTGGAGAGTGGCTTACGTTGAGCCGTCCAGACGGCCTGCGGACGGACGGTACGGTGAAAACCCGAACAGGCTCTATCAGCATCACCAATTCCAAGTCATTATCAAGCCGTCGCCTGATAACATTCAAGAGCTTTACCTTGATTCATTGCGTGCGCTCGGCATTGACCCGCTTGAACATGATATCCGTTTCGTAGAAGACAACTGGGAAAACCCGTCTTTAGGCTGTGCAGGTCTCGGCTGGGAAGTATGGCTTGACGGGATGGAAATTACTCAGTTTACATACTTCCAGCAGGTGGGCGGAATTGAATGTAAACCGGTATCCGTTGAGATCACGTATGGTATTGAACGTCTCGCGTCATATATTCAGGACAAAGAAAACGTCTTTGATCTTGAATGGACGTCAGGATTTACTGTGAAAGATTTATTTATGATGGCTGAATATGAGCATTCCGTTTATACTTTTGAAACATCTGACGTGGATATGCTTTTCCATTTGTTCAGCACCTATGAAAAAGAAGCGATCAGACAAATGGATAACGGGCTCGTGCATCCGGCCTATGATTATGTGCTGAAATGCTCTCACACATTTAATCTGCTCGATGCAAAAGGCGCGATTTCGGTGACAGAGCGGACGGGTTATATCGGCCGTGTCCGCAACTTAGCGAGAAAAGTGGCAAAAACGTATTATGAAGAACGGGAAAAATTAGGGTTCCCAATGCTTAAAGAGGAGGGCTCTTCCCATGAGTAAACAAGACTTGCTTTTAGAGATCGGACTCGAGGAAATGCCGGCGCGGTTTTTACATGACAGCATGGTGCAGCTCGGTGAAAAGCTGACCGGCTGGCTGGCTGAAAAAAATATAGCCCACGGCGAAGTGAAACTTTTTAATACGCCGAGACGTCTGGCAGTATATATAAAAGACGTAGCAGAAAAACAGGCTGATATTCAGGAAGAAGCAAAAGGCCCTGCGAAAAAAATCGCTCTGGATGCTGACGGAAACTGGACAAAAGCCGCTATCGGATTTTCAAAAGGCCAAGGCGCCGGAGTGGATGACCTGTATATAAAAGATGTAAACGGCACGGAATATGTCTTCGTTCAAAAATTCCAGGCGGGACAAGAGACGAAGACACTTTTACCGCAGCTGGAAAATTTGATTGCCGGAATGCATTTTCCGAAAAACATGCGCTGGGGCACGCAGGATCTGCGCTATATCCGTCCGATCAAATGGATTGCCGCCCTCTTTGGAAAAGACGTCATTCCGTTTGAAATCACAAATGTCGAGACGGGCCGGAACACGCAGGGACACCGCTTTCTCGGCCAAGAAGTATCTGTTGATGCGCCGTCATCATACGAAAAGCTGCTGAAAGAACAAAGCGTCATTGCTGACCCGAAAGAACGCAAACAAATGATCCAAAGCCAGCTGGATGCGCTTGCGGCCGAGAAGAAATGGAACATTCCGATCGATGAGGACCTGCTGAACGAAGTCAACCATCTGGTGGAATACCCGACGGCGCTTTACGGATCTTTTGAATCCGAGTTTCTTTCTATCCCTGAAGAAGTGCTTGTGACAACAATGAAAGAGCATCAGCGCTACTTCCCGGTAAAAGATGAAAACGGGAATCTGCTGCCTCATTTTATTACGGTAAGAAACGGGAACAGCCATGCAATTGAAAATGTTGCCCGCGGAAACGAGAAAGTGCTGAGAGCAAGGCTTTCAGATGCTGCGTTCTTCTACAAAGAAGACCAAAAGCTGAACATTGATGAAAACGTGAAGAAACTGGAAAATATCGTTTTCCATGAAGAGCTCGGCTCCCTTGGAGATAAAGTAAGAAGAGTGGCCGCCATTGCGGGCAAACTTGCCGTCCGCCTGAAAGCGGATGAACAGACGCAAAAACTTGTGAAGCGCGCCGCAGAGATTTCTAAATTTGACCTGGTTACACATATGATCTATGAGTTCCCTGAGCTTCAAGGCGTAATGGGAGAAAAATATGCGCGCATGCTCGGTGAAGATGATGCCGTCGCTGCCGCTGTCAATGAGCACTATATGCCGAGAGCGGCCGGGGGAGAAGTGCCTTCAACCTTTACCGGCGCGGTCGTGGCGTTAGCTGATAAACTGGATACGATTGCTTCCTTCTTCAGCATTGACGTAATTCCGACAGGTTCTCAGGATCCGTACGGATTGCGCCGTCAGGCAAGCGGCATCGTTTCCATTCTGATCGACCGCAATTGGGGCATTTCGTTTAAAGAGCTGCTGTCATTGACAGAAACGGAAAAAGAAAATGAGCTCCTCGATTTCTTTACACAGCGTCTGAAATACGTCTTAAACGCTGAAGACATCCGTCATGACGTTATTGAAGCCGTTCTGGACAGCACAGAGCTTGAGCCGTATGCAGCCGTTCATAAGGCAAGAGTGCTTGAGAAGCACCTCGGCACACCCGGCTTTAAAGAAACGGCTGAATCACTCGGCCGGGTTATCTCTATCAGCAAAAAAGGCGAGAGCCGGGATATCAAGCCGGATCTGTTTGAAAATGAACAGGAGGAAAAGCTGTTTGACGCTTATCAAAAAACAAAAGACAGTGTCGCGGAAAGCTTTGCCTCCAAAAACTATGAACAGGCGCTTGATGTGCTCAGCGGATTAAAGGAGCCGATTGAAGACTACTTTAATCACACGATGGTAAATGCGGACGATGAAGCATTAAAAACCAACCGTTTAGCGCAAATGACCGCTCTTGCAGATGTGATCAAGTCTTTTGCTAATATGAATCATCTTATTGTAAAATAAAGAAAAAGACGGTTGCTGTGTGATCGGCAATCGTCTTTTCCCCTTTTACATAAACATCACAGAATGAAAACATAGATAAAGAAACCCTTCCATAAAGGTGGTGAGTACGATCGAATTAAATAAACGGCAAGAACAAATTTTACAGATTGTAAAGGAAAACGGCCCGATTACCGGCGAGCATATCGCAGAACAGCTCAATTTAACGAGGGCCACGCTGCGGCCGGACTTGGCCATACTCACCATGTCAGGCTTCTTAGAGGCCCGTCCGCGGGTCGGTTATTTTTATACGGGGAAAACGGGAAATCAGCTGCTTGCGGATAAACTGAAAAAGCTGCAAGTGAAAGATTTTCAATCGATCCCTGTTGTCATCAATGAAAATGTCTCGGTATACGATGCCATCTGCACCATGTTTTTAGAAGATGTCGGCACGTTATTTGTCGTAGATCGTGATGCTGTCTTAGTCGGTGTGCTGTCACGCAAAGATTTGCTGCGGGCGAGCATCGGCCAGCAGGAACTTGCCTCAATACCGGTTCATATTATCATGACAAGAATGCCGAATATCGCCGTCTGCCGGCGTGACGATTATGTGATGGACATCGCCAAGTATTTAATTGAAAAACAGATCGATGCCCTGCCCGTTATTAAAGATACGGATAAAGGCTTTGAGGTCATCGGCCGGTTTACCAAAACGAATATGACTAAGATACTTGTCAGTTTATCAGAAAATGAAATCATATAAGCTTGAAAACTAACGGGGGGATAACATGGACAATCGCATCATTTATGTAGTATCAGACTCAGTCGGAGAAACCGCCGAACTCGTTGTAAAAGCCTCGCTCAGCCAGTTTAACGGCTCAGCTGATGATACGCATATCAGAAGAATACCTTATGTGGAAGATATCGGCACCATTAATGAAGTCGTGTCTCTCGCCAAAGCGGACGGCGGCATTATTTGTTTTACGCTCGTTGTTCCTGAAATACGCAAATACCTGGTTGAACAAGCGGAAAAAGCGAATGTGCTGTATTACGATATTATCGGTCCGCTCATCGATAAAATGGAATCGGCTTACGGTCTGACCGCCAAATATGAACCGGGCCGCGTCCGCCAGCTTGATGAAGATTATTTCAAAAAGGTCGAGGCGATCGAGTTTGCCGTCAAATATGACGATGGCAGAGATCCAAGAGGCATTTTAAAAGCCGATATCATCCTGCTCGGAGTATCCAGAACGTCTAAAACCCCATTATCACAATATCTTGCCCATAAGCGTCTGAAAGTGGCCAATGTGCCGATCGTTCCTGAGGTCGATCCGCCGGAAGAACTGTTCAGCGTTGATCCGAAAAAATGCATCGGCTTAAAGATCAGCCCTGATAAACTGAACCATATACGAAAAGAACGGTTAAAATCTCTCGGCTTAAATGACAAAGCCATTTACGCCAATATCAACAGAATTAAAGAAGAGCTGGAGTATTTTGAGAAAATCGTGGACCGGATCGGCTGCCAAGTCGTTGACGTTTCGAATAAAGCGGTCGAGGAAACAGCGAACATCATTCATCATCTCAAAACAAAGGGCCGATAACTCAGGACGCTTTATCCTGGGTTTTTGGGTATGCAAATAGGGAATAAACAAAAAGGATGGCATCTTCGCGAAGTTTGTATTATAATAAAAAATTGTGATAAAATGTTTATTTTTAGGTTTAAGCTTCGTGTGATACGAATAAACTATTATGGGTAAGATGTCAAGAATAACTCCCGGAAATTTTTCGACAAAGCTCAAAATAGATCCGCAGTCATGGAGCATATGCGATTTCGCTTGTTTTTATGCAGGAGATTGATGGAGGGATGGAGAATTAGTCTTCTAAATGAAAAAGAAAAGACGATTTTTGTCGATGCAGACGCATGCCCCGTAAAAGAGGAAATAATGCTCATTGCATCGCAATTCAGCGTTCGGGTTATTTTCGTCGCATCATTTGAACACTACCAGCTTTCCAGAAGCAAAGACGAGAACTGGGTATACGTTGATCCTCATAAAGAAGCGGCGGATTTATATATCGCAAACCATGTGAGATCGGGAGACGTCGTAGTCACGCAGGATATCGGTTTAGCCTCTCTTTTGCTGAACAGAAATATTGCCGTCTTATCGGAAAGGGGCCGTTCTTATACTGAAGACACGATTGACTTCGCTCTGATGAGCCGTCATATGTCAGGCAAAATGAGAAGAAGCGGCATTCATTCCAAAGGACCTAAAAAATTAAATAAAGAAGATCGGAATCGATTTGTTACCCTGCTTAAAAAAATCCTGTCGAATGATGAAGGGATTTCAAATCAAAACATCGAATAATGTACGACGGAGTGTTATAAGATGGGAAACCGCATACCAGATGAAGTAGTTAATCAGGTGCAGCAGTCAGCAGACATTGTTGAAGTCATAGGTGATTATGTCCAATTGAAAAAGCAAGGCCGCAACTACTTTGGGCTCTGTCCGTTTCACGGGGAAAACACGCCCTCGTTTTCCGTCTCCAGCGATAAGCAGATCTTTCATTGCTTCGGATGCGGTGCGGGCGGGAACGTTTTCTCTTTCTTACGGCAGATGGAAGGCTATTCATTTACGGAAGCTGTTTCTCACCTTGCGGATAAATATCAGATTGATTTCCCTGATGATATAACGATTCACTCTGCATCCAGGCCGGAATCTTCCGGAGAGCAGAAGATGGCGGAAGCCCACGAGCTTCTGAAGAAATTTTACCATCATTTGCTAATAAATACAAAGGAAGGCCAGGAAGCGTTAGATTACCTTTTATCAAGGGGTTTTACGAAAGAGCTCATAGATGAGTTTGAAATCGGCTACGCGCTGGATTCCTGGGATTTCATGACGAAATTCTTGAAAAAGCGCGGTTTTGAGGAAGAACTGATGGAAAAAGCGGGTCTGCTGATCAGAAGGGAAGACGGCAGCGGGTATTTTGACCGTTTCAGAAACAGAATTATGTTTCCCATTCATGATCACCACGGAGCCGTGGCGGCTTTTTCAGGAAGGGCGCTCGGAAGCCAGCAGCCGAAATATATGAACAGCCCGGAAACGCCGCTGTTTCATAAATCTAAGCTGCTGTATAACTTTCATAAGGCGCGCCTGCCGATCAGGAAAGAGGAGAGAGCCGTTCTGTTTGAAGGCTTCGCTGACGTCATATCCGCCGTCAGCTCAGGCGTAAAAGAAAGTATCGCCACAATGGGGACGTCGCTCACCGAAGAACATGTGAAAATCCTCAGGAGAAATGTTCAGGAGGTCATTCTCTGTTACGATTCGGATAAAGCCGGGTACGAAGCTACGCTGAAAGCGGCCGGCCTGCTCCAGAAAGCCGATTGTAAGGTAAGAGTAAGCATGCTGCCTGACGGGCTTGATCCTGATGATTATATCAGAACCCGGGGCGGAGAAAAATTCCGGACCGATATCATTGATGCAAGCGTTACGGTCATGGCTTTTAAAATGCAATATTTCCGCAAAGGGAAAAACTTATCTGACGAAGGAGACCGGCTCGCTTACATGAAAGAAGTGCTGAAAGAAATCAGCGCTCTTTCCGGGTCGCTTGAGCAGGAAATGTATGTGAAGCGGCTCGCCTCGGAATTTTCTCTTTCGGTAGAATCTTTGACGGAACAGCTTTCCATCTACGCCAGACAAAACGCCCCCGGCGACAAAAACGCCGAACCGCAGACAAGACGGGCCCGGGTGACGACAAAAGCGAAACGGCGCCGTCTCCGTCCCGCCTATGAGAACGCGGAAAGACTTCTGCTCGCTCATATGCTGAGAGACCGAAACGTCATAAAGAAAGTGATTGAGCGTGTCGGCTTTGAATTTAACATTGACGGACATCGTGCGCTGGCAGCATACCTGTACGCTGTTTATGAAGAGGGTGCTGACATGACGCCGCAGCATCTTATGGCGAGAATGCAGGATGAGGAAATCAGCCAGCTGCTTTCAGATATAGGGATGCTCCAAGTAAACGAGGAGCTCTCAGAGGCCGAGTTATCCGATTACGTAAAAAAAGTGTTGGATCACCGAAAATGGTCAATGATAAAGGAAAAAGAAGCAGAAAGAGCGGATGCGGAGAGGCAGAAAGACTTCGTGAAAGCTGCGTCTCTGGCTCAAGAAATTGTTGCATTGAACCGATCATTAAAGTAACACCAAAAAGAGGCTTGCGTTCTGATTGGCAATGATTCCTTGCGGAGGAGCAAATAGATCGCTTAACCTCATCATGAATTGTCATTTATTATCCGCAGCCCTGCATGCTGAAAAAGAGAGAAGGCTTCCGGGTCGGATAAGAAACATACCGCTTTTAGAATTCGTTGCAAGCTTTGGAAGGAGGGATCCATAATGGCTGATAAACAAACCCACGAAACAGAAACAGAACTTACATTAGACCAGGTAAAAGAGCAGCTTACTGAAACTGGAAAAAAACGTGGCGTTTTAACATATGAAGAAATTGCTGAACGCATGTCCAGCTTTGAAATTGAATCAGACCAAATGGATGAGTATTATGAATTTTTAGGAGAACAAGGTGTTGAATTAATTAGTGAAAATGAAGAAACGGAAGATCCTAATATTCAACAGCTTGCCAAAGCCGAAGAAGAATTTGACCTTAATGACCTCAGCGTACCGCCTGGCGTAAAGATCAATGATCCAGTCCGCATGTACCTTAAGGAAATCGGACGGGTAAACCTTCTTTCTGCTAAAGAAGAAATCACCTACGCTCAAAAAATTGAAGAGGGTGACGAGGAATCTAAACGCAGACTGGCTGAAGCAAACCTTCGTTTAGTTGTCAGCATTGCTAAACGGTATGTCGGCCGCGGCATGCTTTTCTTAGACTTGATCCAAGAAGGAAACATGGGTCTCATGAAAGCCGTCGAGAAGTTTGACTACCGTAAAGGATATAAATTCAGTACGTATGCGACTTGGTGGATCAGACAGGCGATTACACGCGCCATCGCTGACCAGGCGAGAACAATCCGTATCCCGGTTCACATGGTGGAAACCATCAACAAATTAATCCGGGTGCAGCGTCAGCTTCTTCAGGATCTTGGCAGAGAGCCGACACCGGAAGAGATTGCTGAAGACATGGATCTTACGCCTGAAAAAGTCCGTGAAATATTAAAAATTGCTCAAGAGCCTGTTTCTTTAGAAACGCCGATCGGTGAAGAAGACGACTCACATCTCGGTGACTTCATCGAAGACCAGGAAGCGACATCTCCGTCGGATCATGCGGCATATGAGCTTTTAAAAGAACAGCTGGAAGATGTGCTGGATACGTTGACAGATCGTGAAGAAAACGTGCTGCGTCTCCGTTTCGGTCTGGATGACGGACGCACAAGAACTTTGGAAGAAGTCGGCAAAGTGTTTGGAGTAACGAGAGAGCGTATTCGCCAAATTGAAGCAAAAGCGCTTCGCAAATTGAGACATCCAAGCAGAAGCAAACGTCTGAAGGATTTTCTCGAATAGAATGGAACGGGTCTTTTTGATCCGTTCTTTTTTATGTATAAGATATATGGATAATATACCTTTATTTTACTGGATAAGCATATGTTTTGCAAATGAGTTCGGAAAAAATGCGGCATGTCCTGAAAGGGGGAAAATGAGATAAGTTTATTTATATTCTTTATTGTAAGCGTATACAATTCATTATACAATAGAATAAAGATAATTTTGTGATAAACAAAACAGTTATTTTTGCTTTTTGTATAAATTGTGAAATCAATGAAATTGCTGAGCAAGACCATTTACTTTTTGTAAAAATAAGTTAGAATTAGAAGTGTTTACATAGGGGGAGAATGAAAAAGGGGGATGGAGATATGAAGTGGAATCCGCTGATTCCTTTTTTGCTCATTGCAGTGCTGGGAATAGGGCTGACTTTCTTTTTAGCTGTAAAAGGCAACGGAGATGCGCATCAGATCGCAAGCGGCGGTGAAAGCAAAAATGCCGAGAAGGAAACTGCAAACGCTTCACCTGAAGAGATTTATAAAGCGAACTGCATCACCTGTCACGGGGAAAACTATGAAGGTGTGTCAGGGCCGAACTTAAAAGGCGTCGGCAAAAGAAAAGATGTCGCTGAGATTAAAACAAAAATTGAAAAAGGCGGCAACGGGATGCCCGCGGGCCTTGTGCCGGCCGAAAAGCTGGATGACATGGCAAAATGGGTTTCTGAGATTAAATAAAGCTTTACCGGTCCCTATATAAAAGACATATGAAAAACTCTATCCGCCGCTTGGATTCCGGGCGGTTTTTTTATATGATAGTAAAGGAAAAAGAACCTGAGAAAAGTTGTGATATTGTGAATGAAATGAAGCTATCTAAAAGATTGCAGTCTGTGGCGGAATATATCCCTCCGGGTGCCCTGGTTGCTGATATCGGGTCGGACCACGCGTATCTTCCTTGCTATGCCGTTTTGAATCATTTGGCAAGCCGGGCAATCGCCGGTGAAATTACAGACGGGCCGTATCTATCCGCCAAACAGCAGGTGGAAAAACTGGACTTAAGCACTCTTATCTCCGTAAGGAAAGGTGACGGGCTGAGCGTCCTTGAAAAAGGAGAAGCCGGCGCCATTACAATCGCGGGCATGGGCGGAGCACTGATCGCTCATATTTTGGAGTCGGGAAAAACGAAATTGACGGGGCGTGAACGGCTGATTCTGCAGCCGAATATTCATGCCGTTCATATAAGAGAGTGGCTGTATCAGGAAGGCTATGAACTGCTTGATGAAGTGATTCTCGAAGAAGACGGAAAGTGTTATGAAATCCTCGTTGCGGAAACTGGCGACCGTGATACGCCTTATCGGGACGTGCCGATGGCTGCCGGAATGCTTGCGGGTCCGTTTTTATTAAAAGAGAGGAATGAAGTGTTTCTTCGGAAATGGAGCCAGGAACTTAAGCATACTGAACAAATTTATGAACAGATCAGCCGCAGCGCAAAGGATGAAAATCATGAAAAATTAGCTGAATTGAAAGAGCGGATCTCTCTGCTGAAGGAGGTAATCGGACATGCCTAAACATGTGAACGGACAGGAAATCATCCAGCTGTTTGAACAATTTTCACCGAAGGCTTTTGCGGTGGAAGGAGACAAAATCGGCCTGCAGATCGGTACATTGAATAAGCCGGTGAAAAATGTCATGGTGACACTGGATGTTCTGGAACAAACGGTAGATGAAGCCATTGAGAAAAAAGTTGACTTAATTATCGCCCACCATCCGCCGATTTTTCGGCCGCTTAAACAGATCACCACTGATCAGCCTGGCGGAAGACTGATTGAGAAATGTATAAAGCATGATATTGCCGTATATGCGGCTCATACGAATCTTGATGTAGCGGACGGCGGTGTTAATGACCTGCTTGCCGAAGCTCTCGGCCTGATAGACACAGAGGTGCTCGTCCCGACATACTCGGACCCGCTGAAAAAGCTTGCCGTATATGTTCCGAAAGACTATGAAGAAGCTGTAAGAACCGCACTCGGCAACGCCGGAGCGGGACATATCGGCAATTACAGCCATTGCGCGTTCTCCTCTGAGGGAATCGGCAGCTTTAAGCCGCTGGACGGGGCAGAACCGTTTATCGGACAGACGGGAGAACTGGAGCTCGTCCATGAAGTGAGACTTGAGACCGTTTTTCCGGCAAGTATGGAGAGAACCGTCGTAAAAGCGCTGAAAAAAAGCCATCCGTATGAAGAAGTGGCATATGATATTTATCCGGTGGAGCAGTCTCCGCTTGAAAAAGGGCTCGGCCGCATCGGAAAACTTCAGCAAGACATGACGCTTGAAGAGTTTGCGCTGTTTGTGAAAGAAAAGTTTGACGTTAACGGAGTACGGATGGTCGGAGAGCGAAACAGCAAGGTGAAAAAAGTCGCGGTTCTTGGCGGTGACGGAAATAAATATATTTATCAGGCAAAGCGGAAGGGTGCAGATGTTTACGTGACGGGCGATCTTTATTTCCATGTAGCGCATGATGCGATGATGATGGGATTAAACGTTGTGGACCCTGGGCATTATGCTGAAAAGATCATGAGAAAAGGCACGGCTGAGAAGCTTACGGCAATGGCCGGAGAGAAAAACTATGACGTGCGCATTTTCGCTTCCGAAACAGATACAAACCCATTTACCTTCTTATAAAAAAACTGAGGCCCCGGGCCTCAGTTTTTTATTTTTACTTTCGGAAGGATTTTTTTAAGCGGCACACTGTGTTCAAGCTGCCATGTCGATTCATCGTTGTGGTCAAACTGCTCTAAAAAGCGGATGACTTCCTTTGTAATCGGTGTCGGTGTTGATGCGCCTGCAGTAATGGCGACGGTATTGACGTCTTTCAGCCATTCGAGCTTCAGTTCACTGATGTCTCCGATTCGGTAGGCTTTTGTTCCGGCGATTTCTTCTGACACTTGCGCCAGTCTGTTGGAGTTATTGCTTTTCGGATCACCGACAACAATGGTTAAGTCCGCTTTTTTTGCCTGCTCTGATACAGCTTCTTGACGAACCTGTGTGGCCAGGCAGATTTCCTGATGGTATTCCACGTACGGGTACTTTTCTTTGACTGATTCCATAATATCGTGGACGTCCCACTGGGACATTGTCGTTTGGTTTGTAACGATTAATTTCTCAGCCTGAATATCGAGATTTCTCACGTCTTCCTCTGTTTCAACGAGATGAACGATTTCAGGAGCGACGCCGACGGCTCCTTCAGGCTCGGGGTGGCCTTTTTTGCCGATGTATATGACGTGATAGCCTTCAGCTTTTACTTTCCGGATTAAGTCATGTGTTTTCGTGACGTCCGGGCATGTGGCGTCAATCGTAACGAGCCCTTTTTCCTCAGCGACTTTTCTTACTTCCGGAGATACCCCGTGAGCCGTGAAAATAACGGTTCCTTTTTCCACCTGCTTTAAAATCTCCAGACGGTTTGTGCCGTCAAGCGTGTAAATGCCGTCTTCCTCAAACGCATCTGTGACATGCTTATTATGAACAATCATTCCGAGTATATATATAGGTCTTGGCAGTGTTTTATCGAGTGACGCGTTTTTAGCTATGACCATGGCATCAACAACGCCGTAACAGTAGCCGCGCGGCGATATTTTGATAACGTTCAATGTAGATGTCCTCCTATCAAAAGTGAGTGTAGAGGCAATATAAAAAGCCGTAGTTAAACGGCTCAAATCTTGCATTCTTCTGATCTCATTATAGCTAATCTTTCGTGAGATATCAAAGAATGTTAAATATATAATTTCGGCTTTGATCTGCCCGATGTTCTTTTTGGACGCGGCTGTTCCGCTGAGTCTGCCTGTGCGGCGTCTTTTTCTTTTGAAGCGGATGCTTTTTCAGACGTCTTCTTTGATGTTTTGGATGAGGCGTCTGATTTGTTTTCATCTTCTGTTTCATCTGTTTTTTCAGCTTCATCCTTTTTGTCCTGTTCGTCTGTTTTTTTCGTCTCGTCAGATTCATTCTCGTCATCACTGCTGCTTAATTGGCTGTAAAGCTTCATCATGGCGGGCAGACTCCGTACTAAAGGACCGTACTGCTGGATCATCGGCGTAACCTGCTGCGCCACGCCGAGCACCTTCTGAACGTTGCCGAGCATGCTCGACAGGGATGCCGGACTTGCCAGGTTCTGTATTCCCTGCAATCCTGCACCTGCTCCTCCGCTGGCCGCCGCCGGTGCCGACGCGGCAGCGCTTCCTCCTCCTGAACCGGGTAAAAAACGGGAAAGCATCCCTTTTAAGCCCCCTCCGCCGCCCGTGCCTGCGTTTCTCAGGCCCGCTCCGGCAATCTGCTGCTGAGGGAAAAGCTGCCGGCCCTGCTGCATCAGCTGCCGGCCCGGCAATGACGGTCTTCCTCCCATCATCATACGCGGATTCATAAACGGCCGGCCCTGCTGCGCCATATTTCTCATCGGCTGCTGTGGAAACATACTTGTACCTCCTTTCTGTCTCTCTGCTATTACAATATGCATCGGAGGGGGCATTTGCTTTTCTGTCTCGAAAACAGGATTCCCCCGAGACATGGTGTTTTTAAGTAAAATCGGTTATAATGTGATGATGGACACAGAATGTGCCGCTTTAAGGAGCTGGGAAAAATGAAAGAAACTAAATTTGATGGATACAACTTAAAACCGTTTATTATAGATGCAGTTCACCGCCTTGGTTTTTATGAACCGACAGATATTCAAAAGCGTCTGATACCTGCCGTACTGAAAAACGAAAGCGTGATCGGGCAGTCCCAGACGGGGACGGGGAAAACCCACGCCTATTTATTTCCAATTTTGAATCGGATTGATCCGGGTTCTGATACGGTACAGGCTGTTATCACGGCGCCGACGAGAGAGCTTGCCAATCAGATTCATCAGGAAGCGCTCAAAATCACACAGGGTGCGGAAGATGAGCCGATCCGGACAAAATGCTTCATCGGCGGGACGGACAAGCAAAAATCAATTGATAAGCTGAAAACACAGCCTCATCTCGTCGTCGGAACGCCGGGCCGGATCGCGGATCTGATTAAGGCGCAGGCATTGAACGTCTATAAAGCGCAGTCTCTCGTCATTGACGAAGCTGATCTGATGCTTGACATGGGCTTTTTAGAAGACGTTGATTACATCGGATCGCGTATGCCGGAAGAACTTCAGATGCTAGTGTTCTCAGCTACGATTCCGGAAAAGCTGAAGCCGTTTTTGAAAAAGTATATGGAAAATCCGAAGTACGCGCATGTTGAGCCGAAAAGAATCACAGCCGAAAAGATTGAACATGTTTTGGTTCCTTCTAAACAGCGTGATAAAGACAAACTGCTTTTTGATATGATGTCTCATCTGAACCCTTATCTGGGCATTGTGTTTGCAAATACGAAAAACACGGCTGACCATATTGCGAAATACCTGACTGAAAAGGGTATGAGGATCGGTCTTCTGCACGGGGGATTAACGCCGCGTGAGCGTAAGAAGGTAATGAAGCAGATTAATGATCTGGAATTCACTTATGTCATTGCGACAGACCTTGCGGCAAGAGGAATTGACATTAAAGGCGTAAGCCACGTCATCAACTATGAGCTTCCGGACGATCTGGATTTTTATGTTCACCGTGTCGGAAGAACCGCACGCGCCGGTTCATCAGGCCAAGCACTGACCATTTATGAGCTTTCTGACGAAGATGCGCTCGTAAGACTCGAAAAGATGGGTATTGTGTTTGACTATGCGGAGCTTGTAAACGGCGAATGGAAGAAAGGCGATGACCGCCACCGCCGCAAAAAACGCAAAAAATCGGAGAATGAGGCCGACCAAATGGCGAAGCGCCTCGTCAAAAAACCGAAAAAAGTGAAGCCGGGCTATAAAAAGAAAATGGGCTACGAAATGGAAAAGATAAAAAGAAAGCAGAGAAGAAACAAATCTAACAAAGGAAAGTAGGGGAATCGGGTTGCTGAAAATAGGTTCACACGTCTCAATGAGCGGAAAACATATGCTCCTTGCCGCAAGCAAGGAAGCTGTTTCGTACGGGGCGAATACATTTATGATCTATACGGGCGCTCCCCAAAACACGCGCCGCAAAAAAATTGAAGACTTGAATATTGAAGCGGGCCGCGCCCATATGAAGGAAAACGGCATCGACGAGATTGTCGTGCATGCGCCGTACATCATTAACATCGGAAATACGACAAATCCGGCAACGTTTGAGCTGGGCGTTGATTTTCTGCGTTCTGAAATTGAAAGAACGGCAGCGATCGGCGCGAAACAGATCGTGCTTCATCCAGGAGCGCATGTCGGAGCCGGGGCTGAGACGGGCATCAAAAAAATCATTGAAGGTTTAAACGAAGTGATTGTTCCCGGTCAAAACGTGCAGATTGCGCTGGAAACAATGGCGGGCAAAGGATCAGAATGCGGGAGAAGCTTTGAAGAGCTGGCCGAGATCATTGCGGGAGTCACGCATAATGAACATCTATCCGTCTGCTTTGACACTTGCCACACCCATGACGCCGGGTATGATGTCGCTAATGATTTTGACGGTGTTCTTAACGAGTTTGATAAAATCGTCGGCATCGATCGAATAAAAGTCCTTCATGTTAACGACAGTAAAAATATCAAAGGCGCCCGGAAAGACCGCCATGAAAATATCGGGTTCGGAGAGATCGGTTTTGACGCTCTGCAGTACATCGTTCATCACGAGCAGCTTGCCGATATTCCGAAAATCCTCGAAACACCGTATGTAGGCGAAGACAAGAAAAATAAGAAGCCGCCGTACCGTTTTGAAATCGAAATGCTGAAAGAAAAGCAGTTTGATAAGGAGCTTCTTGAAAAAATATCAGCTCAATAAGAAAGAAAGGAGGGGCGGGTGTCCCTCCTTTCTTACCCTGAGAATTGATTGAAAAGTTCGTCAACTTTCCGCGCCGTTTCTTTTGAGGTTATCGTTTCCACTTTTTTCAGCAGGCGCAGCCGCTCCTGATCATCAAAAATATTGATGTTTTTTCCGTGCATCAGAGCCGCTACCTCAGCCGCTTGACTCCTCGTAATGCTGATTCCGTATTGCTTGGAATACTTCAGCAGATCGTCCGCAGTGACTTGATTGAGCCGCTGCAAAATAATTCTTTGTATTAAAATCATCGATACTTTCACCTCTTTAGACATAATGTATTGAGCAGATCATTAAAATGTTACAGCTTTTAATGGTAAAATAAAGTTGCTTACTGTTTAAAATAGTTATTATAGGAAAGGAGATTTTATGACCCCAAATAAACAGCATAAAAGAGAATCATTTTTACACTTTATCTTCAGGGTCATTATGATTCTGATCGGGGCGGGTTCAGCCGCCGTAAGTATTGAATTGTTTCTGGTCCCTAATAATTTTATCGACGGAGGCATTATCGGTGTTTCATTAATTTTAGACCACCTCTTTATGTCCAATCCCCTCCTCAATTTTGCCTTATTCGTTGTGTTACTCAACATTCCATTTATGATTTTCGGATATAAATATATCGGAAAAACATTTCTCATCTCTACTGTTATCGGAATCGTCGGTTTAGCGCTGATTGAATCCTCATTGCACCATGTGGAGGCCATTACGACCCAGCCTATTTTGGCGACGGTATTCGGGGGGCTTTTGCTCGGTTTCGGGGTAGGCCTTGTCATCCGAAACGGAGGCTCGATGGACGGTACTGAAATCCTCGGTATCCTTCTCACGAAAAAGCTGCCCTTTTCAGTCGGGGAATTCGTTATGCTCATCAATGTGTTTATTTTCATTTGGGCCGGTTTTGTGTTCGGTCCGGAGCAGGCAATGTATTCTTTCATGACCTATTATATTGCCATGAAAACGATTGACGCCGTCATCCAGGGGCTTGATGAAACAAAAGCGGTCATTATTGTTGCAGAGCAATATGCTGAGATCTCAGATGCTATATTGCACCGGCTTGGACGGGGAACCACCAAGCTTCAGGGAAAAGGCGGATATACGGATGAAACCAAAGAAGTCATTTACGCGGTCGTGACAAGGCTTGAAGTGACTAAATTGAAATCCATTGTGTTTGAAATTGATAAAAACGCCTTTATTACGATCATGAATACCCATGAAACGAGGGGCGGTAAGTTCAAAACCGCGATTCACTAGGCTTTCATTTACTTTTCATCATTTTATAGGTATAATTTGATACATCATAAGAAAATGGCCTGCTGTTCAGACAGCTGCCATTTTCTTTTTGGAGCGATACCGTGTTGTAAAGGGGAGGTCCTCATGAACGTACAAGAAGCGTTGAACCTGCTGAAAGAAAAAGGGTATAAATATACGAGTAAGCGAGAAGACATGCTGCAGCTTTTTGCTGATTCTGATAAATATCTGACCGCCAAAAACGTGCTTGCCGCATTAAATGACGACTATCCGGGTCTGAGCTTTGATACCATATACAGAAATCTTTCGTTATATGAAGAACTCGGCATTTTGGAAACGACGGAGCTTTCCGGAGAAAAACTGTTCCGTTTTACATGCTCTTATACCCATCATCATCACCATTTTATCTGTTTAACCTGCGGGAAAACGAAGGAAATTGAGTCCTGTCCGATGGATAAGCTGCACGATGATTTGGAAGGGTATGAAATCAGCGGCCATAAGTTTGAAATTTACGGCACCTGTCCGGCGTGCCGATAAAAAACCTCCTGTATAAGCAGGAGGTTTTTTCAGCTTCTGACATGCTGAAGACTGTGTTTGTTTTTATTGATCCAGGCGACGGCTTCAAGCCAATTCTGCACCCTGATAATATTGGAATCGGTGGGGAGCTGGTTATAAGGGGAATCAAAAAGGATAACCGGAATGCCCGCTTCTTTTGCGATCATTGTCGCGTTGCCGTGGTGATCTTCGAAAAACAGGTCAATGCCGTGTTTTTTGACGGCCTCCACTTTGTGATGACTCCCGACAAGCTCAATGTGATCGTAATGAACGTCCCGGTTTGCAAACCAGTCCAGCGTGACATCTTCTAAGTGGCTGCGTCTTGCCGTAATGTAGATGAGGCGATGCTCTTCTTTCAGTCCGTCCAGCGCCTGCTTCGCAAATTCCGCGAGCTTTGCTTCTTTATATATGGCTGCTTCATGAACATTCATCCATTCCCAAAACTCCTCAGCTGTAATGTTCAAAAGCTTGGTCAGATCATAATCAGTCATATCATCCAAGGTAATGGAAAGATGAAATGAGCGGTTTAAATAAGGGACAAATGTATCCTGTGCCGTAACCGTGCCGTCAATATCTATACCTAACCGTAACATGTCCACACTCCTATATTTTCATCCCTTCAAGTGTAACATAAACAATTGACAATACCAGCAAAGTTTAGCAAACATGATTCCGTAAAAAACGCGGAAACTAAAAAAGCTCCTTTCATAAAAGAAAAAGGGGGAATTGAAGGTGGCATACGATTACGAAAATCGAAAAGACAACGACTACTATGTGGATCATGGATCGGAAGGAACGGATATCACGCGTGATGTTTATTCAGAAGAGACAGCGGCCGAAATTTCAGAGCCTTATCGTGCTTCTGACCGAGCAGCAGACCGCGATGATAACCGGGACGGAGTAAGCGAAGGCCGGGGTATAGGGTATGCAGCATTGGCTATTTCTATCATCTCCCTGTTCGTGCTCCCAGTTTTATTAGGGGCATGCGGCATTATCGTCGGCTATATCGCCAGAAGAAGAGGAGCGGGCGCTCTAGGCGGCTGGGCGATGGGAATCGGTATTGTTTCCCTTGTGCTGGGCATCTTCATTACACCGTTTTTCTAACACGCAAAAAAAAGCTTGGCGGATTATCCGTCAAGCTTTTTGTGTGTCTTGTTCTGCTTTTGCTTTTTCTGCTTCAAGCTTTGCGTAGTGTTCTTCTGCCAGTTTGTCGATTTCTTTTTTCAGCTCTTCGACCATTGTTTCTTCAGGGACTTTGCGGACGATTTGGCCTTTGCGGAAAAGAAGTCCTTCGCCGCGGGCGCCGGCAATACCGATATCGGCTTCTCTTGCTTCGCCCGGTCCGTTAACGGCGCACCCGAGAACGGCTACTTTAATCGGCGCTTTGACTTTAGAAATGTATTCTTCGACTTCATTTGCTATGCTGATAAGATCAATTTCGATCCGTCCGCATGTCGGGCATGAAATAAGCGTAGCCGCGTTTGAAGCGAGACCGAATGATTTCAGCAGTTCTCTGGCTACTTTTACTTCTTCAACCGGGTCGGCGCTCAGAGAGATCCGGAGCGTGTTTCCGATTCCTTTGCTTAAAATCGCTCCGAGTCCGGCCGCGCTTTTTACCGTTCCGGCAAACAGCGTGCCCGATTCTGTAATTCCGAGGTGGAGCGGATAATCAAATGCTTTTGACGCTTTTTCGTATGCTTCTATGGCGAGATTGACGTCAGACGCTTTCATGCTGACGATGATGTCATGAAAGTCAAGGTCTTCCAGGATTTTGATATGATGAAGCGCACTCTCAACCATTCCGTCAGCAGTCGGATAGCCGTATTTTTCTAAAATGCGTTTTTCCAAAGAACCCGCGTTTACACCGATCCGGATCGGAATACCTTTTTCTTTCGCCGCTTTTACGACGGCTTCCACTTTTTCGCGCCGGCCGATGTTACCCGGGTTGATTCTGATTTTGTCGGCGCCGCCCTCAATTGCTTTTAATGCAAGCTTGTAGTCAAAATGAATATCGACAACGAGAGGGATGGAAATTTGTTTTTTGATGTCGGCAATCGCGTTAGCGGCGCGTTCGTCCGGACATGCCACCCGGACAATTTGGCAGCCGGCTTCGGCTAAACGGTTGATTTCCGCAACTGTTGCTTCTACGTCGTGTGTCTTGGTCGTCGTCATACTCTGAATAACGACTTCGTTATTTCCGCCTATTGTTAAAGGTCCCACTTTGACGGGACGCGTTTTTGTACGATGTGTGATTTCACTCACTTGTCAATCGCTCCTTAATTGTAGTTACCGCTTTTGCAGGCTGAGCCTTTTACATGTCAGGCAACTTCTATTTACATGTTATATTGTAACAGTGTATTTGCCGAACTGACAAGAAATTAACGTTTAATTGCGGTAGACGGGGAATTTATAAGCGGTGCCTGCTCGAATGGCGTTTGCTTTTACATTCGGATTCAGCGCTTCAAAATCTTGTGCAATATCATCAGGCGCTTTATGTGCGCCGACTATCGACATCACCGTATCGCCTTTTTTGACCGTAACCGTTCTGTATGAAGCTTCCTGTTTTGCTGGCTGTGCCGCCGCTGCGTATGCTGGAAGGTCTTGAGAAGGGATCGTGCCGATTTTAAGATCGTAAAAGATAATGAATATCACAAATAAACTGCCGAATACAAAAGTAAGCCGCTTCATTCCAACCGCCTCCCGCATACATTTTTACTTCATTGTATGCTTGTCCCATTTTGTTCATGACAAAAAAGAAGACCGCCGGGGGCAGTCTTTGTTACACAGCTGTTTTTCTTGGCGGTATCTCTTTTAAGACGAGGAAAAGGATGATAAAGTTTACAAACCAATTCACTAAAAATTCACTCGGCACCGTAATAACAAGCGCACGCATAATCGTAAAGAATATGGTGGAGAGCGTAATGGAATAAGCCGAAAGCTTCCAGAGCTGCTGATAATTCAATGTCTTTCTTTGCGCATTTTTTATAATCAGGCCGATGACGGCGAGAAATGAGACTTCAATGAATTTGCCGGCCGCCGTCATAATGAACAGCAAAACGGAAAGGACGGCGACGATCATCGTTTTATTTTGGTTTAAAGCTGATATGATTTCACTTTTAGTGATATCAGCAGGCATTAATGAATAATTCATTTCTGTCGCCTGTCCGTCTACTGCAAGCACCATTTTATTCTTCAAAATGCCGATCGCGTTTTGTTTCGCCGCTATTTGTTTAGCGCCGTACGCATCAGTGGGATCAAACACGATAACAAACCCGTTCGCTTCCGTTTCCTTAGAGGCGGAAGCTTTCGTCTGCAATTCACCGTTTGAAATTTTGAAATCAGGGAAATCTTTTTCTAACACGGTTTTGAAACCGTTCATTGAGTTTACGGTGCCGGAGCAAAGGTAATAAGCGCTCGGCAGCGTAAAAAGGACAGACAGCAAAAATACATAAAGGATCGCTTTTCCTATCCCCTGAAACCGTGTTTTTGCAATATCTGCCGGAGAGTATGTACTTTTCGATAAAGCCGTAAATATGTTCAATATCTTCACTTCCTAGCCTAAACTGGTATATGTTGCTTATTGTATCGTTCACAGGAGATGAACACAAGTGAGAGTATTTAAAGCGGCGGTAAGGAATCATACATATTAAGAAAAAGCGGAAGCGGTAATGCTCCGTAAAACAAAGGAGGTTGTTTAAGTTATGAGTGTTTTGTATTGGCTGATTATTATTGCGGTCTTCGTCATTGCTTTCATCGGTCTTGTGTATCCGGTGATCCCAAGCGTTATATTTATCGTGGCCGGTTTTCTCCTCTACGGATTTCTGTTTTCCTTCAGTCCTTATTCTTACCTCTTCTGGCTCATTGAGGCGGTATTTGCGGCCGTTTTATTCGCAGCTGACTATGTGTCAAACTTACTTGGCATCAAAAGGTACGGAGGAAGCAGGGCGGCGATCTGGGGAAGCACGATCGGATTATTGATCGGGCCCTTTGTTATTCCCGTGGCAGGCATTATATTAGGTCCGTTTATCGGTGCTGTCTGCGCTGAGGTATTTGTTCATCAAAAGGATATCAAGTCTGCGGCAAAAGTGGGACTGGGCTCGTTAATCGGCTTTTTAACAAGCGTCGCGGCCAAAGGAGTCATTCAGCTCTTTATGATTGGATACTTCTTATGGACGGTGCTTTAGAAGGTTTAATTTCGGCCGTGAACGGATAAAGTGTAATATGTCTGCTGGAATCGCCGGATTGTGAGCTTTTTCATTGATTACCTTGCTTTCTTTTGTTACATTGAGATTAGAAAAGTTCGCTAAAAGCGGCATTTCAGTACATATATTTAAAGGAGGAAAAAATTATGGCTTACAAACTTCCAGAATTGCCTTACGCTTATGATGCTTTAGAACCGCATATCGATAAGGAAACGATGACGATTCACCACACGAAGCACCATAACACATACGTTACAAACCTGAACAAAGCGATCGAAGGATCAGCTCTTGCAGAGAAATCTGTAGAAGAGCTTGTCGCTGATTTAAACGCAGTGCCGGAGGATATCCGCACAGCTGTCCGCAACAATGGCGGCGGACATGCAAACCACTCTTTATTCTGGACTCTTTTATCTCCAAACGGCGGAGGCGAACCGACTGGTGAGCTTGCTGAAGAGATCAAAAGCACGTTCGGAAGCTTCGATCAATTTAAAGAAAAATTCGCTGCAGCGGCTGCCGGCCGTTTCGGTTCCGGCTGGGCTTGGCTTGTTGTAAACAACGGCAAACTTGAAATTACAAGCACGCCAAACCAAGATTCACCGCTTTCAGAGGGTAAAACGCCTGTCCTCGGTCTTGATGTTTGGGAGCATGCTTACTACCTGAACTACCAAAACCGCCGTCCTGATTACATTTCAGCTTTCTGGAATGTTGTAAATTGGGATGAAGTTGCCCGCCTTTACAGCGAAGCAAAATAAATAGTTCTGATCAAACAAGGTCTCCCGAGGGAGGCCTTGTTTTTTTATTGACTTTGATTCCTTTTTACATATCTCAGTTTGAGTGAGACAGACTAATGTGTAGTAAAGGGGAGTCAATGATGAGCAAAATAAAAAAAATTATCGGCGACATCGAAGTAAATAAAGGTCTGCTGCTGTTATTGACGATTGGCGGCCTTTACTCATTAGGCATCGCGCTGTCAAATACTTTTGTCAATGTGTACTTATGGAAACAGTCAGGAAAATTCATTGATTTGGCCATATACAATTTATCGGTCGTGACGATGCAGCCGATTACCTTTCTTCTGGCGGGTCGGCTGGCTAAAAAAATTGACAGGGTGTTTATTCTCAGGTTCGGTGTTATCTTTTTGGCGGCTTTTTATTTAAGTGTGCTCCTTGCCGGGGAAAATGCGGCTTCCCGCCTCATTTTGATCGGTGCCGTGCTCGGAGTGGGATACGGTTTTTACTGGCTGGCTTTTAACGTGCTGACTTTCGAAATTACGGAACCTGAAACGAGAGATTTTTTCAACGGCTTTTTAGGCATTTTATCTTCGTCGGCAGGGATGATCGGCCCGATTGTGGCCGGGTTTGTCATCTCAAGACTTCAAAACAATACGGGTTATACAGTCATTTTCAGCCTGTCGCTCGGCTTATTTGCCCTTGCCGTGGTCATGAGCTTTTTTCTCAAGCGGAGAGAGTCGAAAGGCCGGTTTATGCTGAAAAAAGTTTATGATGAGCGTCACACGAATCTGAATTGGCGCCGGATTACAAACGCGCACTTTTTTCAAGGATTGAGAGAAGGGATTTTTGTTTTTTTAATCAGCGTATTTGTGTTCATTGCGACAAACAGTGAGCTGGCGCTCGGGACATTCGGTCTCGTCAATTCCGCTGTTTCTTTTTTTGCTTACTATTTTGCATCAAGGCTCATCAAAAAAAGATCGCGTAAAAAGGCGATTCTTATCGGCGGATTGATCTTGTACGGCGCCCTGTTTCTCATTATTTTTCATATGAGCTTTACGACGCTTCTTATATACGGAGTGTTTATTGCGATCGGCTATCCTGTTCTGCTCGTGCCGTATGTCTCGCTTACATATGATGTAATAGGCCGGGCGCGGCTTGCAAGAAAGGCCAGAATTGAGTACATCGTGCTCAGGGAATTGTTTTTAAATGCAGGCCGGATCGTTTCCATCCTGTGCTTCCTTTTGATCGTTACATTGCTGAAGGAAAAAGTGGGAATACCGGCGGCGCTCGTGCTGCTCGGAGCTGGTCATCCGCTGATTTATTACTTTATTAAAGACGTTAAACTGGATACGGAAACTTCTGATGAAACAGTGGAAGAGGACCGACAAAAACAGGCGGGTGAACCGAATTTTATAAAAGGAGAAAGATAAAAGGGTTATCTGTAGAAAATTATCGAAAAAACCTTTAGAATGAAAAATGGCACCTGAACAAAAGGTGTCATTTCTTTCTGTAAATAAGAAAAGGTGATGTCATGAGGAGAAATAAAAAGAAAATAGCAGTAAGCAAAGAAAAGAAAAAATCATTGCCGATCCGGCTTAATTTTTTGTTTTTGGCCGCGTTTCTTATTTTCACGTGGATTATCGTCGAGCTTGGCATCAAGCAGATCGTTCAGGGTGATGACTATAAAAACGCCGCCAATAAGCAAGAAGAGTCTGATGTCAGCACGGCTGTTCCGAGAGGGAAAATATACGACCGGAACCTTAATCCCATCGTAACGAATAAAGCATTAAATGCGATTACATATACACGTTCAGCCTCAACCACCCAGGCACAGCGTTTAAAAATCGCAAAAAAACTGTCGGGTATGATTAAAGTAAGCACCAAAAAGGTGACTGAACGGGATAAAAAAGACTATTGGATGTTAACGAGGCCTGATGAAGCGAAAAAACTGATTACGGCCAAAGAAAAGCAAAAAGATGAAGACAAAAAATTGTCTGATGATGATTTATACCAGCTCCAGCTGAAACGCATTACGGACAAACAGCTGAATGAACTCACTTCAAAAGATATGCAGATCCTTGCGATCAAAAGGCAGATGGATTCAGGCTACTCACTGACGCCTCAATACATCAAAAATGAAGGGGTTTCAGCAAAAGAAATGGCCGTCGTCAGCGAACATTTAGATGAGCTGCCGGGGGTTGACGTGACGTCTGACTGGGAACGGTCTTATCCAAATAAAGGGTTGTTAAAATCAGTTCTCGGCAGTGTCTCGAGCTCCAACGAAGGACTCCCTTCAAATCTTCTTGAGCATTATTTGTCACTTGGCTACAGCAGGAATGACAGAGTAGGAAAAAGTTATTTAGAGTATCAATATGAAAATCTGCTGCAGGGCCAAAAAGAGAAAGTGAGAAATGTGACAGATTCCTCTGGAAACGTAACAGATACAGAAACGGTTTCAAAAGGTAAAGCCGGGGATGATTTAGTGCTCACTATAGATACCGAATTGCAAAAAGACGTTGAAAAAATTATTGAGAAAAATTTAAGGGCTGCAAAGGCAAGACCGAGTACACAGTTGCTTGACAGAGCATTTGTCGTAATGATGGATCCACGTAATGGAGAAGTGCTTACAATGGCGGGTAAACAGATTAAACAAGTAGACGGCAAATATAAAATTGATGATTATGCACTAGGAACAATGACTTCCTCTTATAACATGGGCTCAGCTGTAAAAGGGGCAACATTGTTAACAGGTTATCAAACAGGTGCTATAAAAATCGGAAATATATTTACGGATGAAGTTTTAAATATTAAAGACTCTCCTCCTAAAAAATCGGTAAGTGTAATGGGGCCGATAAATGATTTAACTGCACTTGAGCGTTCATCTAACGTTTATATGTTCAAAACTGCGATTGCAATTGGTAAGGGTAAATATATATCAGGACATCCACTTCCGCTTGATTACAGCGCATTTGATAAATTTCGTTATTACTTCAGTGAATTCGGTTTAGGGGTAAAAACAGGAATTGATCTGCCTAACGAAGCTACAGGATATGTGGGAACTAAAAGACAGTCAGGTTTCTTGCTTGATTTTGCGATCGGCCAATATGACACATACACTCCGCTTCAAATGGCTCAGTATGTATCGACCATTGCTAATGGCGGCTATCGTATGAAGCCCCAAGTCGTGAAAGAAGTAAGAAAACCTTCAAAAAAAGGTATCGGAGCCGTCGTTGAATCTGTTAATCCGGAAGTGATGAACCGTCTTGATATGACGGAAAGTGAAATTGAACGTGTTCAACAAGGCTTTAAACTTGTTATGAATGGAGCTCAAGGGACTGCGAGAGCAAATTTTGCTAATAAAAGTTATCACCCTGCCGGTAAAACTGGAACAGCACAAGCTTTCTATGATGGACCTATAAAATCAAGAACTGGTGCTTCTACTTATAACACAACTTTGGTGGCTTATGCTCCCGCAGATCATCCTGAAGTTGCTATTTCAGTAGTGGTTCCATGGGCTTATGAAAATTATAATGACAGGTATTCAATAACTAATGACATTGGGGAAGCAGCTCTGGACAAATACTTTGAGCTGAAAAAGAAACAAGAAGATAATAATACGAAGCAGAAAAACGAAGATAAAATTCAGGAAGACGCTGAAAACGGCAATACAAACAACTAATAGAAAAACGCTCACAATCTGTGAGCGTTTTTTTTATACAAAAAAACATCCGGATTTACAAAACCTTAACACTTGATTTATACGCATTTTACAAGAACCCTTTACTCTAGACCTGTAGGACAAATTACACATTAAATGCAGGGGGAATTCAGGAAATGAAAAAAAACAAATGGATGCTTATGCTTCTGATGGCTGCTGTTATGATTGTTGCTGCAGCATGCGGAAATGCAAAGGAAAGCGGCAAGACAGACAGTCAATCTGCAAGTGAGGATAAAAAAGCATCAGGTTCTTTAACCATTTCTGGTTCATCAGCCATGCAGCCGTTAGTACTGGCAGCGGCGGAAAAGTTTATGGAAAAGCATCCGGATGCTGATGTGCAGGTGCAAGCGGGAGGTTCAGGAACAGGTCTTTCGCAAGTGTCTGAAGGGGCAGTGCAAATCGGCAACTCAGATGTCTTTGCTGAAGAAAAAGAAGGCATTGATGCAAAAGCCCTAAAAGACCACCGAGTAGCGGTAGTGGCGATGGCGGCTGCGGTCAACCCCGGTGCGGGCGTAAAGGATATAACCAAAAAACAGCTGACAGACGTCTTTACAGGAAAAATTAAAAACTGGAAAGAGCTTGGCGGTAAAGATCAAAAAATTACACTCGTGAACCGTCCTGATTCATCAGGAACACGCGCTACGTTCGTCAAATACGCGCTTGACGGAGCAGATCCTGCTGAGGGCATTACAGAGGATTCCTCCAATACAGTCAAAAAAATCATTGCGGAAACGCCGGGAGCAATCGGTTATCTGGCATTCTCTTATATAAACGATGACAAAGTAACGCCTTTATCGATCGGAGGCATCAAACCGGAAGAGAAAAACGTCGTCACAGGCGAGTATCCGATTTGGGCTTACGAGCACTCTTATACGAAAGGTGAAGCGTCAGGCCTTACAAAAACGTTTCTTGACTATATGAACAGCGATGAAGTACAGAAAAGTATCGTAAAAGATCAAGGCTACATTCCGATCTCTGATATGAAAGTCACACGTGACGCAAACGGCAAGCAAAGCTGAGGGGAGGGCGGGCTCCCCGCCTCTTCTTCTTTATAGGAGTGTAAACAAATGATAAATCACAGAGAAAAAGAGTCTGTAAGCGAACGCTTAATAAGCTCAAAACAAAACAGGCAATTGGATGAAGTCCGCGGAAGGGTGATTGTGTCTGTGTGTGCCGCGATTATCATTGCGGCATCAGCGGCGATCACAATTTTTCTCGGCATAAAGGGGCTGCAATCTTTTTTTGTAAATGGTGTAAGCCCGATTGAGTTCTTAACAAGTCTGAATTGGAATCCAACCCAGGCAAAACCTGAGTTCGGCGCGCTGCCTTTTATTTTCGGATCATTTGCGGTCACCGTTCTGTCTGCTCTGATCGCAGCGCCCCTCGGTATTGCGGGTGCCGTGTTTATGACGGAAATTGCGCCGACTTGGGGAAAAAAGGTGCTGCAGCCGGTAATTGAGCTGCTTGTCGGCATTCCGTCCGTCGTTTATGGATTCATAGGTCTTACAGTATTGGTTCCGTTTATCGGCTCTTTTAAATCAAGCGGAACGGGTCACAGCCTTCTGGCGGGGACGATCGTACTCTCGGTAATGATTCTGCCGACTGTTACATCGATTTCCGCTGATGCGCTTGCGTCACTTCCGAAACACCTTCGCGACGGTTCATATGCGCTTGGTGCGACGAGGTGGCAGACAATCAGAAAGGTGCTTATCCCGGCGGCGTTTCCGACATTGCTGACCGCTGTCGTGCTCGGGATGGCAAGAGCGTTCGGAGAAGCACTCGCCGTACAGATGGTTATCGGAAATACAAAGCTTCTGCCGGAAAGCCTGCTTGATACGGCGGGAACATTAACGACGATTATTACGTTAAACATGGGCCATACCACATACGGCAGTATTGAAAATAATACGTTATGGTCTATGGGGCTCGTTCTTCTCATCATGTCGTTTCTGTTTATATTGCTCATACGCTACTTGTCATCTAGGAGGAAAGTGTAATGAACCGGAAAATAACGGATAAATTGGCCACCGGTGTATTCGGGTTATGCGCCGCTGTAATCGCGGCGATTTTGGCAGGATTGTTTTTGTACATTCTTATTCACGGCGTCTCTGAAATCTCCTTGCATTTTCTTACGTCAAAATCGAGCGCCATTGCGTCAGGCGGCGGAATACGGGATCAGCTTTTTAACTCCTTTTACATTCTGTTTATCACCATGCTGATCACGATACCGCTTGGTGTGGGGGGCGGCGTTTTTATGGCTGAATATGCGCCCCAAAATAAAATCACTGATTTTATCAGAACGTGTATTGAGGTGCTGTCTTCGCTTCCGTCCATTGTCATCGGGATGTTCGGCATGCTGATGTTTGTCAACCTGACCGGATGGGGCTACACGATTATCGGAGGCGCGCTCGCATTAACCGTCTTTAACCTTCCCGTTATGGTCCGGGTGACAGAAGGCGCGCTCACTGCAGTTCCTAAGGAGCTGAAAGAAGCTTCTCTCGCTTTAGGTGTATCGAGATGGCATACCGTCAAAACGGTGCTGATTCCGAGTGCGATTCCTTCGATTTTAACCGGAGCCATTCTCGCATCAGGAAGAGTATTCGGAGAAGCGGCCGCATTGTTATTTACAGCGGGACTGACAACGCCGCGGCTGAATTTTACGGATTTGAACCCGTTTTCTGAATCATCTCCTTTCAACATTTTCAGGCCGGCTGAGACGCTGGCGGTTCATATATGGAGTGTCAATACGCAGGGAATCATCCCTGACGCCGAAGCGATTGCAAACGGCGGCTCGGCGGTGCTGGTGATTTCGGTGCTCTTGTTTAACCTTTGTGCAAGATGGCTCGGATCTGTCATTTATAAAAAGCTTACGGCAAACTAATCGGAAAGAGGCGAAAACATGATTGATCACATCATCAGGGAACATGCGGAACAGACAAAGCGTTCGCCGGAGTCTTCAATTTTGGAAGTGAAGCATTTATCAATTTATTACGGTGACAAACAAGCGGTTAAAGATGTAAACATGGATATTGAAAAACATGCGGTGACGGCTCTGATCGGTCCGTCCGGCTGCGGGAAATCAACATTTTTGAGACAGATTAACAGAATGAACGATGCCATTCCTTCGGCAAGAAGCGAGGGAGAGATCCTTTATGAAGGGCTGAATATTTTGGGAGAAGCGATTAATGTCGTGTCTCTCAGACGGGAGATCGGTATGGTGTTTCAAAAACCGAATCCGTTCCCGAAATCCATTTACAATAACATCACACATGCGCTGAAGTATGCGGGGGAACGCAGGAAAGCCGTTTTGGATGATGCGGTCGAGGAAAGCTTAACGAAGGCTGCGCTTTGGGATGAAGTCAAAGACCGGCTTCATTCATCGGCTCTTTCGTTATCAGGCGGCCAGCAGCAGCGCCTTTGCATCGCCCGTACGCTTGCGATGAAACCTGCCGTGCTTCTTTTAGATGAACCGGCTTCAGCTCTGGACCCTATTTCAAATGCCAGAATCGAGACGCTTTTGACAGAACTGAAAAAAGATTATTCGATTATTATCGTTACGCATAACATGCAGCAGGCGCTGAGGGTGTCTGACCGAACGGCTTTCTTTTTAAACGGGGAAGTGGTGGAATACGGGCAGACAGAACAAATTTTTACGAGTCCTAAAGCGCAAAAGACAGATGACTACATTAACGGAAAGTTCGGATAGGGGGAAGGACTGTGAGCCTTGTGAAGGAAGCGGTGCACACACAGAATTTATTTGATATTCACGGCATGAACGTATGGTACGGAGCCCATCAGGCTTTAAAAGACATTACGATCGGTTTTGAGGAGCGGAAGGTAACTGCGATCATCGGTCCGTCCGGCTGCGGGAAATCCACTTTTATTAAAACATTAAACTTAATGTTGCAAATGGCTCCGAATGTCAAAGTGACAGGTGACATGATCTATAACGGGCGCAATCTGCTGAAAGAAAAGACGGATGCGGCAGAATTAAGAAAACAAATCGGTATGGTGTTTCAAAAAGGCAATCCGTTTCCGCAGCCAATATTTGAGAATGTCGTGTACGGTCCGAGAATTCACGGCGAAAAAAATAAAAAGAAACTGCTTGAAATCGCCGAGGAATCTTTAAAGGCAGCTGCGCTCTGGGATGAAGTGAAAGATCGCCTTCACCAGCAGGCGCTTTCACTGTCAGGCGGTCAGCAGCAGCGGCTGTGCATCGCAAGGGCGCTCGCCACCAAACCGGACGTCCTTCTGATGGATGAACCGACGTCCGCTCTCGACCCCGTATCCACACGGAAAATAGAAGAGCTGATTTTGACATTGAAAGAAAAGTATACAATCGTCATTGTGACGCACAACATGCAGCAGGCTGCGAGGGTCTCTGATCAAACCGCGTTTTTCTATATGGGCGAACTGGTAGAGTGGGGGGATACGGACAAAATATTTTCTCAGCCGGATCATCAAAAAACACATGATTATATCACCGGAAAATTCGGATGAAAAAAACGGGCCCGGCCATTGACCGGGTCCGTTTTATATTGCTTATTAAAAAAGCCTGCCGGCCGTATCCATCTGAATGGATGATGCCTGCAAGCTTTTTTAGCGGGTTAATGTTTTGACGATTTTTTTAAAGCTCATATCTGAGTCGACTTTGAAATGGCCGGCGCGGATTTCTTTATGGTAGCCTGCGTCAATGACGTAATCATTAAAGTCCTTCGCTGAAGGAATAATCCCTTCTTTTTCAAGAATGGATGACACATCAGCAGTGCTCATTCCGTTTTTAATCGTCAGTTTGTATGTTACTTTTTTCTTTTTGTCGTCTGTGTTTTGGTCGTTGTTTAACGATTTTTCTTTAGAATCAAGAAGTTTTTGATAGTCATCCCGGTTGACGGAGACTTTTTGCTGATCGTCGAGGTAGCTGTTTACTTCTTTTTCTGTCAATGCTGTTTTTTCGGTTTTAACGGCGGCTGCCTGGTCATGGTCAGTCAAATAGAAGACAGCGGCGAGAACGGCCGTCGCTAAAATCATGCCTGCTGCAAAAGCCTGAATGCCCCGTTTTGTCATACGAGCACCTTCTCATTATCTTTAATAATGGTATTGACGTCCTCGACAGACACGTGCTCCGCTTTTGCGATGGCTTCCGCAGACATTCCGTTGTTATATTTTGAAATGATTTGTTTGGCGATTTTTTGGTTAATGCCGCTGCTTTTGGCTTTGCGGATCACGAGGTTGGTTTCCAGCAATTCTTCTTCAAGCACCGTCATTTTCTTTTTCAACTTGTAAATTTCCTGCATGGCGGAAAGCTGAAGCGTTTCAAGCTCCTGTTCCACGTCTTTCATCGGATCTCTTTGAGAATATGAGAATGCAATAAGCGCTATACTGACGATAAACAACGCAATAATAGCAATTTCCACGTTTCATCACCTTCTATTATTAATTTGCCCTTCTTTTTTATACCATAAAACGCCGCCATTCTAAAGGAAATAGAGAAAAAAACGGAATTTTGTCGGGAAATCTTTTTTATTCGGGGAGCAAACGGTTATTTCTCTATAGATTTCGTATCAGAAAGTCCTTTTTTGTCCTGTTTCGTCATATTTTCCCTTCATCTGACGCAGGCTCATTCAGAGGATCAGAAGCGTAAACTGATGTTTTCTGCACTTAAACAACATTTCATGTAAATCACTCTAGCATTCCGTCCATTATAGTGGTATTATATATAAGTCTGAATAAGTAAATGATATTTAGTTTGGAGGGAAAATAATGCGCGTTAATATTACTTTGGCTTGCACTGAATGTGGTGAGCGTAACTATATTTCTAAAAAGAACAAACGCAACAATCCGGACCGCGTTGAATTTAAAAAATATTGCCCACGTGATAAAAAATCTACGTTACACCGTGAAACAAAATAAGCTGTTTAAAACAGCGGAAAAAGCTGGAGCTTTCAATAAAGTTCTGGCTTTTTTGTCTTTCAGGGAGGTTTGACAAACGTGAAAGCACAAATCAGAACCGATATAAAAGCAAAGCTTTCTGACATGACAGAAAGTGAATGGGAGAAAAAATGCCGCAGCATGCGTGAAACGCTGTTTTCTTTAAAAGAATGGAAACAGGCCCGCGTGATCGCCGTTACCATCTCGACACGCCTGGAAATTCCGACACGGCCGATTATTGAACAGGCCTGGAAAGAGAAAAAACAAGTCTGTATCCCAAAATGCTTTCCGCAGACGGGAGCGATGGAGTTCCGTACATTTTCTGCGTATGATCAGCTGGAAACCGTATATGCGGGCCTCAGTGAACCGATCGAGAGCCTGACGGAAAAAGCCGCCCAAAAAGACATTGACCTTGTGATTGTGCCCGGCGTGGCTTTTGACCGGGAAGGCTTCAGAATCGGATACGGCGGAGGATATTATGATCGGTACCTCTCCGGTTATAAAGGCCGTACCGTGTCGCTTCTCTTTGACTGCCAGCTGACAGACCGCATTCCCCGCATGCCCCACGATATTCCGGTCGATATGATCGTGACTGAATCTGAAACCATCGCTTAATCGCATAAAAAACTTCTTGCACCGGAATAATTCTCGCTGTTTGACAAACGATAGGGGCAGGAGGGATAAGATGAAAAAAATGTTGATCTACTCATTATGCGCCGTATCTGTTTTAGCCGTTTACCAAAACCGCTACCGTCTGATGAACAGCGTGCTCAGCCAGCCGGGGATCAGACGGTCATTCATTCATTTCTTTTTAAAAATACCGTTTATCAGAAACAAATTCATTCAGCAGGCATTTTAAACAAATCCCGTTTTTCAGCGGGATTTTTTGCATAAGAAAACCTGCCGGTAAAAAACGGCAGGTTTTCTCGTATTGTCAGCTTTTTTTCAGGAAACCGAGCAGAATTGAGATCATAGGAGAAATGTACAGGAAAAAGGTAAACGGCAGGTAGTCGATGACGGAAACCCCTAATGCGCTTGCCATAAAAGCGCCGCTTACTCCCCAGGGAATCAGCGGGTTGATCAATGTTCCGCCGTCCTCAAGCGACCGCGCAAGGTGAATCCGCTTAATGCTGAGCTTGTCATATAAAGGTTTATAAGATTGGCCCGGAATTAAGATCGACAAATACTGCTCACCTGTCGCAAGGTTTACGCCTATACTTGAGAAGACGGTCGCCATGACAAGACGTCCTTTCGTATGCACGCCTTTTATCAATCCTTGAAGCAGCGCCGCGATCAGGCCCGTTTTTTCCATCAGGCCGCCGAGCGCAAAGGCGATCATGATCAGAGAGACTGATCCCATCATCGATTGGAGCCCGCCTCTGTTGATAATGCTGGCCACAGCCTGGTCGCCGGTTTTAAACGCCGTCCCGCTTTGCAGGGCGGATATAAATCCTTGAATGCTGCTGTCAGGAATAAAAACAGCAGTCAGAAGCCCTGCGGAAATAATACCGGCGGTAAGCACCGGAATCACGGAAACCCGTCTCACAGCTAAAATGATCACCAACAGAGGTGAAAGAAGCGACCAAGGCGTAACGTGAACGGCCTCTTTTATTCCGGAAATGACCGCCTCAATATTTTGCGTTGAAGCGGCATTTATTGAAACCGATGAACCGAGAATATAAAAAAGAACAATCGTGATCAGCAGTGCCGGAACGGTAGTGCCCATCATATGGCGAATATGCTTAAAAATCGGAATTTCGCCGATTCCGGCGGCAAAATTCGTCGTGTCGGACATCGGTGACATTTTATCACCGAAACAAGCCCCGCAAATGACTGCTCCCGCCGTCCATTCGAGCGGAACTCCCGCCGCGCTTGCTACCCCTAACAGCGCGACGCCGATTGTACTGACAGTTGTCAGACTTGAGCCGACAAGCGTGCTGATAATCATGCAGGAAAATAATGCGGTCAAAAGCAGCTGACTCGGCTGTATAATTGACAAAGCGTAAACGGTGACGGTGGGAATGGCGCCGCTGTACATCCAGGCGCCGATCAGCACACCGATCAAAGCCAGCACGATAATCGGCTGCACACCGTTTTTCAATCCGCTGACAATTCCTTTTTCAAGACTGTCCCACGAGAAACCGAGCCACAAACCTGCCAGAGACAGAATAATGACGCAAAAGAACAGCGGCATATGCGGCTCTGTATGAAAGAAAAACAGGCAGGAAATAATGACTGCTAACATCAAGACAAATAAACTGATGGCTGAGATGAACGTCAGCCTTTTTTCTTGTTTCAAAACAACACCCCATCAAACTTTAATCCTTTTGTGCTTTTGGGCACGAAAGTATTGTAACAGAAAAACGCATAAATGAGTGTTTTTTTACAATTTTGAATATACAATTTATGAAAATAATACAAGGATATTTCCTCCAATCGTTTTTTGCTTGACGCCCGGATCAGTGATGAAATACGCTTATACTAAGAAGAATAGAAATGGTGAAGAAGATGAATTCATTTTATGACGTGCAGCAGCTGTTTAAGTCATTCGGACATATCGTTTATTTCGGTGACAGACAAGCCGAAATTGACTTTATGAAAGATGAATTAAAGGAAATGTACTTGTCAAACGTGATTGAAAGAGAATTATGGCAAAAAGCCGCCGGAGTTCTTCAGAGAGAATCGGAGCGGATCAAAGGCAGATAACACAGCAGGATTTTAATAAGAAAAGGAGATTATTATGGAAGATACATGGTTTGCGGGGATTGATCTTGGCGGAACAACCATCAAGCTGGCCTTTATCAACATGTACGGTGAAATTCAGCATAAATGGGAAGTTCCGACCGATAAATCAGGAAATACAATTACGGTCACTATCGCCAAAGCGCTTGACCAGAAGCTGGAAGAACTGAACAAGCCGAAACGGATCGTAAAATGGATCGGAATGGGAGCGCCCGGACCCGTGGAAATGGCGACGGGAATGGTCTATGAGACGACAAATATGGGGTGGAAAAACTATCCGCTGAAAGACCATCTCGAGGCGGAAACGGGTATTCCGGCCGTCATTGAAAACGATGCCAATATCGCGGCGCTCGGAGAAATGTGGAAGGGTGCAGGTGACGGGGCCAAAGATGTCATTTTAGTGACGCTCGGAACCGGAGTCGGCGGAGGCATCATCGTCAACGGAGAAATCGTTCACGGTAAAAACGGGGCCGGCGGAGAAATCGGTCATATTTGCAGTATTCCGGAAGGAGGAGCTCCGTGCAACTGCGGAAAATCCGGCTGCATCGAAACGATTGCGTCCGCAACAGGCATCGTCCGCATCGCGAAAGAAAAGCTTGCGGCGGTTTCCGACTCTTCGCTCTTACAAGTGGATGATCTGACGGCACGTGACGTGTTCGAAGCGGCTAAACAGCAGGATAAGACAGCGCTTGAAGTCGTCGATTATGTCGCAAAACATTTAGGCCTCGTGCTCGGAAACCTGGCAAGCGCCATGAACCCGACGAAAATCGTGCTCGGCGGAGGCGTGTCTAAAGCGGGTGAAATCCTGCGGTCAAAAGTGGAAGAGACCTTCAAAATCACCGCGTTCCCGCGTTCTGCGGAAGCGGCCGATATTTCGATTGCGGCACTTGGAAATGACGCCGGAGTCATCGGCGGGGCGTGGATTGCCAAAAATGAATGGCTCAAACATCAAAACTGCTGAAGAAAGTCTGCCTGCCCATATCGCGGGCGGCTTTCTTTTTTTATCTCCCCTGTCATATAGTTTTTAAAAAAGGGGGATGAACATGGCGGGAATTCGTGTCAAACCTGAATTGAAACAGCATATGAAAGATATCGCAAAGGTGCTTTCAATTGATGAAAAACTGTTGAAAGCCGCTGATAAAACGGCGGAAAACGATGAATTATTTTGTCCCGGCTTTGCTGTGTGCGGGCAGTCAGAGAGTCCGCCGCTTGAGACGCTGAGCGGGCTTTCGCGATACATCCGGCACTGTGAAAGGATTCTTTCCGCTGATCAATGGGTGAAGGAAGAAAAGGTGTACGGGTCCCAATCGGTTTATGAAGAAATTGAGAAAATAACGGATGTCTTTCCGTTTGTCACGTGCCGTAAAATCGGCAGTTCCGTATTGGGAAAGCCGCTTTATGAGCTGAAAATAGGTGCGGATACGGCTGAAAGAAAAGTCCATGTAAATGCCTCATTTCATGCCAATGAATGGATCACCACCTCGGTCGCGCTTAAATGGTGTAAAGAATATTGCGCGGCATTATGCGAAAATAAAACCGTTTTCGGGCACTCTGCGCTTGATATATTCAGCCTGACATCATTGTCATTCGTTCCGCTCGTAAATCCCGACGGTGTTGATCTCGTACTTTACGGATGTGAAGATTTATCAGAAAAAAATGAATTTCTTAATCAATTAAATGAGCACCGCCCGGATTTCCGCGAATGGAAGGCGAATATAAACGGTGTGGATTTAAATAAAAATTTCCCATCCAATTGGGATATTGAACAGAGGCGCAAACCGAAGGCCCCTTCATACCGTGATTTTCCAGGGACGGCGCCGCTCACTGAACCGGAGGCGCAGGCGATGCACCGGCTGATAACGGAGCAGCCGCCTGACAGGCTGATCGCGCTTCATACGCAGGGAGAAGAGATTTATTGGGGATACGAAGGATGTGAACCGGAGCAATCATCCCGGATGATTCGGGAGTTTGAAGCGATAAGCGGAAACCGCTATCAAGGCGTTAAAACCATTGACAGCCATGCGGGTTTTAGGGATTGGTTTATACAGCAGTATGGAAAAGAGGGCTATACCATTGAGCTCGGAAAGGGAAAAAACCCTTTGCCTTTTCATCAGTTTGCTGATATTTATCAAGCGACGGAAGGTATTTTGTGGAGGTCGCTTGTTTTTTGAGACATCTGTGAAATTTCTCATTTGTTTACATAAACAAATATGGGACAATAGAAAAGAATGGAGGGAAGGCTGGTGAGATACTTGGTTTGTGTTCTGCTGTCCGCATTCGTTCTGTGTTTAGCGGCCTGTGAACCATCTCATCAGCAGCAAGACACAGGCGTTTCGGCAAAATCGGCAGAACAGAAAATCGTTCCGCTCAGTAAAAAGGAAGCGGAGAAAACGGAAGGATGGCTGGATAACAGAACGATTCTGTATACAGCACATCATCAGCTGATGAAATATGATCTTTTCAGCGGAAAATCCGAACGGCTATATGAAACAAAGGGCAATATTGTCAATGTAAAGATCAGCCGGAAAAAACAGCTGATTCTCGTACAGGTGACAAGCAGCGGTCAGACTGAGCTTGTGCTTATGAACAAGCAGGGGAAAAGACTTTATCACAAAGCCTTTAACTCTTATGAGCTGGAGACGGCTTGGAATCCGTATGACCCGTATCAAATGATAATTACCGTTTTTACTGAAACATGGGACTTCACAGCCTATACGGCCGATATGAACAACGGCATTTTAAAAAAGAGTCCCGTTCAGGCCCCTTTTGTCCATTGGACCTCCACTGATGAATTCCAATATATCAAGCAAGGAAAAACGGAGGAAGAGGGTCCTTTATATTCTTATGACTTGCAGACAAAAAAAGAAAAAAGAGTGCTTCATCACGTCATCTGGGCCGATTCCCGCCCAGGCATGACGATTGCCGTCAGACAAACGGATCAATCGGACGGAGACGGCGAGTTCCTTTTCCAAAAGCCGGCATCCGTGACGCACCGCTTTCCTCTCCAAGAAAAGTATGAGAGCTTTGCGCCGATGGAGTATGATTACGATCAGACACACAAGCGGTTTTACATATTCAAGCCTGAAGGCCGCTCTTACAATCTGATCAGCTTTGACTTAGGAGACGAACGGGAGCGGACGGTGCTCAAAAACACGGAAATGGAGCCGATTCAGATCTCTCCGAACGGGGAATACGCTTTATACGGCTTTACGTATGACCGTCTGATTTCACTGAAAACAGGCATGACAGAACCAATCATAACAAATGAAAAAGGAGTTTGAACCAAATGGCAATTGCAGATGTGACAATCATTCCGATCGGAACAAAAACACCGAGCGTCAGTGAGTATGTAGCGGATGTGCAAAACATTCTGGAGGGTTACAAAGCTGCCGGCAAAATCAAATTTCAGCTCACGCCGATGAACACTTTGATTGAAGGTGAGCTGAGCGACTTATTCGCAGTCATTCAGGACATTCACGAAGCCCCGTTCCAAAAAGGGCTGCACAGAGTGGCGACAAATATCCGCATTGATGACAGACGTGATAAAGAAACGACGCTGGAGAGCAAAATCAAAAGTGTCAATAAACATTTGCAGCAATAAAAAATAAGCCTGTATCCATTGGATACAGGCTTTTAATGTGCAGTCGGATAGCCGCTGGTTACAACGGTCATTACGGTAAACCAGCCAAACACGCCCAGCGTGGCGGCGGCTAACAAAAATCCCAGGATATTTCTCTGTCTGACAGCCCGCAGGACTCCTAATACAGCTAATAATGCGACAAGGCCGAAGATTACAACAAGTAACATCATGCTCCTCCTTTGTCATTGGAACCTGAAAATCTTTCCATTTCATTTTAACCGTTTTCATTTTGTTTGTCGATAGCGTTTTCCCGGCCGCATTCATTGAATCTTCCGCAGAAAACCTTCATAATATGGGCATATACATAAAGAGGTGATGAAAGTGAAATGGAGACGAATGCCGGCCGGTCCGATTCAGGCAAACGCGTATTTTCTTGTCAGTGAGGATCAGTCTTGTCTTATTTTTGATCCGGGCGGAGAAGCGGACAAAATCAACAATTACATAAAAGAAAACAATCTGAAGCCGCTGGCCATCTTACTAACGCACGCCCATTTTGACCATATCGGCGCGCTTGACGAAGTAAGAGACAGATGGGATGTTCCCGTATATCTTCACAAAAATGAAGAAAAGTGGCTGGAGGACTCTTCCTTAAACGGATCGGGCATATTGCGGGGCATCGCCGTAACGGCACGGCCCGCCGAACGGCTGATTGAAGGCGACGGCATATTGGACATCGGGCCTTTCCATTTGGAGACATTGTTTACGCCGGGACATTCACCGGGAAGCGTTTCTTATTATGTGAAGGACGCGGATCTGGTGATTTCAGGTGATGTGCTCTTTCAGGGAGGCATCGGCCGAACTGATTTACACGGCGGAAGTCAGGACGTATTGCTTGATTCCATTCATCAAAAACTGCTCACGCTTCCCGGACATACACTTGTGTTAAGCGGGCACGGGCCGGAAACGGATATTCAGACAGAGCAGGAGCGAAACCCGTTTATCAATGGTTTTTCACTGTAAATGAAAAAAGACAGACCATAATCGGTCTGTCTTTTTCTGTCAGTGGGTTCCGCCGCCCGGTGTCATAATAAAAATAGAGTAATATGTAAATCCGGCGAAAAATACGGTTAAGTAAGCTCCGAAAATATAAATATACATCCGCTCAGTCAGATTCAAATAAGAAAGAAATACGAAAAAGATCGTCTGTCCAAAAAACAAAAGTGAAGCGTCTTTCATGCCCCCTAAAAAAAACATGACTGCAAATATCCCCGTCCAAAATCCTAACACCCGGAACATGCGATTCATTCCTTATCCCCTCCCGAGAGTCTATCTGAAGTTTATTATAATAGATCGGCACTCAAAATGTAAACATTTTCATGATTATATTTATTGTGGAATTTATGTCTTTCCCTGTGTTTTATATCTTATGCCGCTCTCTGAAAAAGATCCGAAAAATCTTTTTGAAATATGTTTAATGAAAAAAAGTTCAGGGTACTTATGTTAACAAAGAGACGGATTATCCGAGGGAGGAATTTTTAAAAATGAAAGAACTTATTTTTTATTCATACCCGAGCTGCACATCATGCCGAAAAACGAAACATTGGTTAAAAGCCCACAATGTTGACTTTCAAGAGCGCCATCTATTCAGGGAGACACCGACAATTGATGAATTGAAGCAGATCTTATCATTAACGACTGAAGGAATTGATGAAATATTGGCGACGAGAAGTCAAACATTTAAAAATCTCAACCTGAACATTGAAGAAATGACTGTAAATGAAGTGCTGAAGCTTTTGACTGAGAAGCCGAAACTGCTGCGGCGTCCGATTCTGATCGATCGCAATAAACTCGTTATCGGATACAATCCGGGAGAACTGATGAAGCTGACGAAGAAAAAAACGGTACATCAATCTGTATCATAAGAGAAAAACGAAGATCCGCTGATCAAAATTTATCAGCTAATCTTCGTTTTTTGCGGTTGCGGGACTGGGCTAGCTGGATTCGAACCAACGATCACGGAGTCAAAGTCCATTGCCTTACCGCTTGGCTATAGCCCATCGGATGTAATTACAGTATGTGCGTCCGGCGCCGATTTATACATACAAAGGAATTTGAATGGAGGAGACCCGTGAAACATTTGAGTGAAGCATTATCTCGAACCTTAATTGAAGAATCAGGTGAAATCACACGCCAGTGGCTGCTCATACCAAAATCGGGGCGGCCTACAGATGATCAGAAAGCGGAAATGCAGCACCGTCTGTTAATTGAAATCGTTGCCGGCATTTTATCGGAAAAAGACGGCGGGGAAGAGGAGCTGACGAAATGGGCGCTTCAGTTCGCAAGGGACCGGGCCGTCCATGAAATACCGGTCTATGAAAGCGTCACGAGCTTTAAAGAATTCCGGAGATTGGTCTGGAACCGCATACAGACGTGCTGTGAAACAATGTCTGAGAAGCCTGGGGCGAATGCGGTATTCCATTGGGGAGAGAAGCTGAACAAAGCAATTGACCATATGATTGAAGTATTTACAGAGGAATATTATAAAGTGACGGTTACACAATTAAACGCCCAAAAAGAAATGATTAACGAACTAAGCGCGCCGATTATGCCGATTGCCGACGGTATTGGAATTTTGCCGCTCGTCGGCGAAATTGACACCTACCGGGCAAAAATGATTTTGGAATCGGTGCTTGACCAATGTTCTTCACTCCGTCTTTCTTATTTATTTTTAGATATATCAGGTGTGCCGATTGTGGATACGATGGTCGCTTATCAGATTTTTAAAGTGATTGACAGCACAAAACTTCTTGGCATAGAAACGACAATCTCAGGCATCAGGCCGGAAATCGCGCAGACCGTCGTGAAGCTCGGCATCGATTTTTCTCAAGTGAAAACGGAGCAGAGTCTGGCGAAAGCGCTGGCAAAAAACGGATTTATCGTAAAAGAATCATTAAGATGATAAAAAGCTGAATGGCCGGGAGGGATGTCTCCCTCAGCTATTCAGCTTTTTCAGCTTCAATCGTAATGATATGATGGCTGTCGATTTCTTTTACCGTAAATGTGTAGCCTTCAAAATCAATGGTGCTCCCGGGCTTCGCGTCAATATGCTGAGTAAGAAACCAGCCCCCCAGTGTATCGACTTGATCAGCCGTAATCTCTGTTCCGAGTACATCATTGACGTCACTGATCAGCAATTTGGCGTTCAGGAGATAGCGGTTCTTCCCAAGCTTTTGAACGGAAGGTGTTTCGTCCGTATCAAATTCGTCGCGGATTTCGCCGACGATCTCTTCAATGATATCTTCCGCCGTTACTAATCCCGCGGTTCCGCCGTACTCATCAATGAGAATGGCCATATGGGCGTGTTCCCGCTGCATTTTAACGAATAATTGATAAATCGGAATCGTCTCAATCACGTGGATCGCCGGCTGGATGTAAGGGCTGAGTTCGTGTTTTGTAAACGCCGCTCCTTCTGACAGGAATCTGAATAAAACTTCTTTTATATTGATGATGCCGACTACATGATCTTTATCTCCTTTTACTACGGGATACCGGGTATATTTATTTGTTTTGATAATGTCCCGGAGCATATGTCCCGATCCGCTGTCTAACGGCAGGCTCACCATTTCATTCCGGGGCACCATAATTTCTTTGGCAGTGCGCTTATCAAATGTAAAAATGTTATTTACGTAATGCAGCTCGCTTTTTTTAATCATGCCGCTTCGATAGCTTTCGGCAAGGAGCACCCGCAATTCCTCTTCCGTATAAGCCATTTCATGTTCGGAAGCAGGCTTCAAGCCGAACATTGCTGTAATCAGGCGGGCGGAATGATTGAGCAGCCAGATGAACGGAAACATTAACTTATAAAACAAAATCATCGGTCTGGCAGACAAAAGTGTAATCCGCTCGGCTTTTTGGATAGCAAAACTTTTCGGGGCGAGTTCGCCGATGACGACATTCACATATGTAACCAGCAGAAAGGCGATGATCAATGACAGGACTTGGGCAACCGCTTCGTGAACTCCGGTCTTTAAAAATAACGGCTGAAGCATTGCTTTGACTGTCGGTTCACCCAGCCAGCCGATTCCCAAAGCGGTGACGGTGATACCCAATTGGCAGGCCGATAAATATTCATCAAGGTGTGTAATGACATGCTTGGCTGCTTTTGCTCCTTTTACATTTTCCTCAATGAGCTGATTAATGCGGGAGCGCCTTGCTTTAACGATTGAAAACTCTATGGCGACAAAACACGCCGTTAATAAAATAAATAGTACGATGGCAGATAGTTTGATGATATACAATGTAACGCCTTCCGCGAAGGAAGGCTTGCACCTCCCTTTTTTCGGAATAATACCACTGTAGAAGGCTGCTCAAACATCGAACCTGGTTTAGCCTGCTTCATTTACGGTAATAAAACAAGAAAGCGATACTGGAGGATGACAAGAGATGAAGGTACATTCGGGTGCGGACTGGCTGTGGTACCAGCTCGGTCCGCATGAAAAAACAGAAGCGAAAAAAATGATCCATCACAATCACTGGCCGCAATGCGAAAAGTGGTTTGAACATGAAAATCATATAAACTTTCTGCGCTCAGATACAAATGATCAGAATAATGAAGCGGTTTTCGGTTCTTTAATCTATCATCAAGGATTAGATGATGAAAAAAACCATACCGTATTTCACTTTTATATTACGAGAGACTTCTTTTTTACAATTAATTTTGATTTTTCGCTGCTGCGCGGTGTAAAAGAAAAGCATGCCACACAGCAGATTCAAACCTGTGAAAATCCGATTGAAGGCTTTTTCGTTTTACTCGGAGAGCTGATGAATTCCTATCTGATCGGACTGGATGAATTTGAAGTCAAGCAGCGGACGCTGAAATGGCAGATTCATGATGACAACAGCAAAGGAATCTTGGAAAATGTGCATAAACTGCGCCATGAGCTGTTCATTTGGAAAGGTCTTACACTGGGGGCTAAAAAAGTAGAAATGGCTTTAAAAGAAGCTTTTCTTCCGAAAAATGACAGGCAGAAAGATTACCTCAGAGCTCATCAAAAGATGGAAAGAGGAATTACATATATCAATGAGTTTGATCAGGAATTGAGCAATCTGCTGCACGCCGAGGAAGTCATTACCTCCCAAAGAGGAAATGAAATTGTGAAAGCCTTGACGATCTTTACAACACTCTTTACACCGATGACGGCGCTTGGAGCTCTCTGGGGGATGAACTTTGATAACATGCCGGAGCTTCATTGGAAATATGCGTATATCTGTTCCATCGTGCTCATTATTGTATCAACCCTGCTGATTTATATTTATCTGCGGCACAAAGGCTGGACAGGGGACATTTTGAGGGAGCATCAAAAAAAATATTTGCGGAAAGAAAAGAAACGCTAAGAAGAGCAGGCATTCGCCTGCTTTTTTTGATGGCTGAAAATGGCCGAATGGTTCCGGATTTCATTCGGTAAATCAATGTCAGGGGGCTTGTTTTTTATTTTTTTGCGTTTTACACAGTGTAAAACGCATAATCTCTCCTTTGCCGGCTTTTGTGTATCTGATTTACAATACGTGCGGAAGGAGGGAAGTCTTGTGAAAAATATTGAATCATACAGCAGGAACATCATAAACGAGGCCTATACGGCAAGGGCTTCAGATATACACATTGTGCCGAGAGAAAGGGATGCTTTCATTCATTTTCGCATCGGCCATGCTCTTGTGAAAAAAAGAGTCTTAAAAAAAGAGGAATGTGTAAGGCTTATTTCTCATTTCAAGTTTTTATCGGCCATGGATATAGGAGAAAGACGAAAGCCGCAAAACGGGTCATTGTCTCTGCCGCTTCCGACAGAAACCGTTCATTTGAGAATGTCAACCTTGCCGACAATGAATGATGAAAGTCTTGTTATCAGGCTTTTGCCTAAGCAGCAGATTCCCCCTCTGGATAAACTGTCCTTATTTCGGGGGGCAGGCGCCGCATTATTGTCCTTTCTGAAGCATTCGCACGGCCTGCTTCTGTTTACCGGCCCGACCGGATCTGGAAAAACGACCACTCTTTACTCGCTTGTCAACTATGCAAAACGGCATTTCAACCGGCGGATTGTCACGCTTGAAGACCCCGTAGAAACAAGAGATGAGGATGTGCTGCAAGTTCAGGTGAATGAAAAAGCCGGAGTCACATATTCCGCCGGTTTAAAAGCGATTTTAAGACATGATCCCGATATGATCATCTTAGGGGAAATCAGGGATGCCGAGACGGCTGAAATCGCAGTCCGCGCGGCAATGACGGGACACCTCGTTCTTTCAAGCCTGCATACAAGAGATGCTAAGGGCGCCATATACAGGCTGCTGGAGTTCGGCGTGAACATGACAGAAATTGAACAAACCGTCATTGCCATTGCCGCTCAGCGTCTGGTTGATTTAACATGTCCGTTCTGCAAAGAGGAAAACTGTTCCGTGTACTGCCGGATGTACAGGCAGACACGCCGTGCGGGCATTTATGAACTGCTCTACGGGAAAAACCTCACCCAATGCTTTCAGGAAGCAAAGGGAGAGCACGCCAATTTTCAATATCAGACGCTCCGCAGGCTGATCAGAAAAGGAATCGCGCTCGGCTATGTCACGACCGACAATTACGATCGGTGGGTGTATCATGAAGCGGATTAAACGAACCTGGCCGTTGAAGGATCAAGCGGCTTTTTTGAAAAGGCTCGGTGAAATGACGGAAAAAGGATACAGTCTGATTGAAGGGCTAAGACTGCTGAAACTCCAGCTGCATAAACGTCAGCTTGCAGAGCTGACGGACGGAATCCGCCGGCTGAGGGAAGGTGATGCGTTTTACCAAGTGCTTGAGGCACTGTCTTTTCACAAAGAAGCCGTCTCTATCTGCTATTTCGCTGAGAAACACGGGGAATTGCCGGGGGCGATGAAACAAAGCGGCGACTTGTTACAGAGAAAGCTCATGCAGACGAATCAAATCAAAAAAATGCTCCGGTATCCGATGTTTTTAATATCTTCCGTCTGTGTCATGTTTTATATCCTGCAAAGTTTAATCATTCCGCAGTTTTCTGGGATTTATCAATCAATGAATATGAATACATCCGGTGCGACTGCTTTGATCTTTGCGTTTTTTCGGCATTTTCATGAAGCCTGCGCACTGGCGCTGTCCGCCGCTTTCTGCTTGTTTTTGTACGTTTGGTTCTTATGTAAGAAAAAATCCCCGCAAGATAAAATGCTGATTGTTGTGAAAATCCCCCTATTAGGAAAAGCGGCCGTTCTTTTTAACAGCTACTTTTTCTCTTTACAGCTCAGCAGTCTTCTGAAATCCGGCCTTTCTATCTATGACAGCTTAACAGCTTTTAAAGAACAATCTTTTCTGCCTTTTTATCGTGAAGAAGCAGAGATGCTCATTACACGTCTGAAAGCCGGAGAAACCATAGAATCCGCTCTTTCCGGGCATCCGTGCTATGAAAAAGACCTTGCGGCTGCAGTCAGCCACGGACAGGCAAACGGCCGGCTTCACCGCGAACTTTATACGTACAGCCAGTTTATGATGGAGCGTCTTGAACAAAACGCGGCGAAGTATACCGGCATTCTCCAGCCTGTCATTTACGGTGTTGTGGCCGGTATGATTTTAATTGTCTACATGTCAATGCTGATGCCGATGTACCAGATGATGAACCAAATGTAAGGGAGTGCTTCGTCTGAAAAATCAAGGTGGATTTACTTTAATTGAAATGCTGATTGTTTTATTTATCGTTTCCATTCTGCTTTTAATCACCATTCCTAACGTTACAAAACATAATCAAAGCATTCAGCGTAAAGGCTGTGAAGGACTGCAGAATATGGTGAAAGCCCAAGTGACGGCGTACGAAATCGACCATGAAGGTAAAATGCCGGATATGAACGATTTACAATCAGAGGGGTATATCAAAAAGAATACAGCCTGCCCGAATGGTAAACAGATCTTAATTAGTGGCGGAGAAGTTACAGTTGAACAATAACAGGCGGACAGAAAATGGGTTTACCCTTCTTGAAAGCCTGATTGTGTTAAGCCTGGCGTCCGTCCTGCTGACGGTTTTGTTCACGACGGTTCCGCCGGTCTGCACCCACCTTGTCGTGCGGCAAAAAACAGAACAGCTCCAAAAAGATATTCAGCTTGCTCAGGAAACGGCTATCGCAGAACATAATAGAACAAAAATCACTTTTCTTCCAAAAGAGCATAAATACAAACTGCAGTCAGGCGGAAGGATTGTCGAGCGTTCTTTTGATTCGCTTCATATTACACTTGTGACTTTACCGGAGAGCCTTGAATTTAACGAAAAAGGCCATCCGAATTCGGGAGGAAAGATTCAATTGAAGAGCGCCGGGTTCACCTATGAGATAACAGTTTACTTAGGGAGCGGAAATGTCCATGCTAAACGGAAATAAGGGGTTCTCTACTATTGAAACGCTATCAGCAATGGCCATTTGGCTGTTCCTTATGACGTCTATCATTCCAGTCTGGACGGGCATGCTGACAGATGGCCTGAAAATAGAAGATCGCCAGGAAGCGTACCAGCTTCTTCAGAAACATATCAGCACTTATATGATGACCGGAAAAAAGCCGCCGTCTCCCGGTGTGAAGTGGAAGGAGGATGGTGAGTATTACAAAGTGTGTGCGGCTGACCCCGGCGAAAAAGAAATGTGCCTCAGCATTCTCAAAACAGACTGGCTTTACGCTTCTTAATGTTTTGTTCTCCTTGGCAGTCTGTCTTTTCCTATCAGGCACCCTGGGCCCGATTTTACATCTGTTCTTATCAAACCGGACCGATAACGGCGGATTAGACAGCCGGGAGCATCAAATTGCCGTTCAGCAGATCATGAACGAATGTAAACAGGCTGAGACTGTGAAGCCGGCGGACGGCGGACGGGCGTTAGCATGCCGGAAAACAGGAGGCGAAGAAGTGCGTTTTGAAATTTATCATAAGATGATAAGGAAAAGAGTAAACGGAAAAGGCCACGTGCCGATCCTGCAAAACGCGGCATCATTAACGGCTGATGTGAAAAACGGCCTGCTCTTATTAGAGATCTCAAGCGTTACAGGTAAAAAGTATCAGGCGGTCATTCCGGTTTACAGCTCTTTTAAAGGTGATTAAATGTACAAATCTGACGGTTTTATATATCCCGCGGTTCTGTTTGTTTCTGCCGCAGTTTTACTTGTCATCAGCTATACTTCATCTGATTTCATCACCCGAAAAACATTTGCAAAAGAGGCCGGGGAGTACTGGATCGGAGAGAACCTGCTCCAAAACGGCGCGCTGCTGTCAAGCCGCCATATGACACAGGGACAAAAGGGCCAAACTGGTACACAGCGTTTTCCGTACGGCACCGTTTCTTTTCACATCACCGGGAGTGACCGAAGGGAAACGGTTCAGGTTACAATTCAGGCGGAAACCACGACAGGCACGAGACGGGAGGCTCACCTTTTGTTCGATCAGAAGAAGAAACAGCTGATTCAATGGACGGAAGTATAAAAAAGAGGCGGCGGGACAACACTTCATAGTAAAGACAGCACTATGAGGTGAGAGCCGTGAAAACAAATGATTATGTAAAATATATGACTGAGCAATTCGTTAAATATTTCGATACGCCGAAACAGGAACGGAGAGAGCGAAAAGAAGTGCGGAAAGAAAAGAAAGTGCCGGCTTCTCAGCACTGGTTCGGAATATTGCCGTACAGTTTTAAGCTGTGGATGCAACGGAAAAAATAAAGTTGAATCACACGAAAGGTCCTCCTGATACAGGAGGGCCTTATTGGTATTCCTCAATGACGGCAATTTTATTTACTTTTTGGCTGTAGGGATTAAAAGAAATCGTAACAAACACACCAAATTCTTTTGCGCCATCCCGCAATGTCAAGTGGTATTGCTTGACTGCTTCGTCCGTTCTTTTCCGATCCCACACCTTTTGAATAAATAACGTTTGGGCGAGCGGATATCTTTTTTTAGCTTCTTTTTCTGCTAACTTTTCCCATTTTGATTTATGGTGAACAGCATAATAAGGCACCGTTTCCGCCTGAGCTGTTCCTGAAACCCCGAAAACAAGAAGAGAAAGGCAAATCAGACTTTGTTTGATCATCATTCTTCGTCCTTTCGCTGTATATACTTTCCATTTTGTGCTAGGCACCTCGTTATTTTCTCACGTTTTATTAGAAAAAATTCCAAAAAGGTGTGTAATTTGAAGCAAAACGATGTTTTTGAAAGATGCCATTCTTAAAAACGAACAATTTGACCGAATTTGACATTTTTCAAGACGATAATCCTTGATTATACTTTGTTCATACAGTTCTTTAAAGAGAACGGTTGTCATATTTATTAACAGTTTTACAGGGGGGAAGGCATGTTCCGATTGTTGCGAATGGAAAAAAAGGGCAAGGTGAGATGGCGGATGATGCTATTTTTACGGCTTTCGTTCATTTTTTGCCTGTCCGTGATGATATGTGCTCAGTTCACAGGTGATACAAGTTCCTCCTTCAATGATGTGAAAAGCTTCAGTCTCCCGGTTCAAACGTGCGGAGATTTTCAATATACGGATGACGATTGCCGTTATGACGAACGCTGGGATCAAAGTGATTTACATATAACAAATCAAACTGATACGTCAGGCACTGTGTGTGCGCCGCTTCAGCTCTATGCCGAGCTGGAGAATAAGGGAAAAGAGCGGACTGTTTCTGACTGGAAATGGGAGCTCCATAAAATCGCTTCTCAGCAGCAGCCTTTACGAAACGGCAATGTTGTGGATAAAGGGCTTATTACTGATAAAAAAAGCAAAACGATTTATAAAATTGAGTCAAAGCGGTCTTTGCAGCCGGGCATATACGCATTCAAGGTTTACAAGCCTGAAGGGTACCCGGCCGACGAAGAAAAATTTGAGTGGTCAAAACCGATGAAACTCGTCAAATGCCGGGAACAGGCGACCGTTTCCGATCTAAAGAAAACGGAGAAAGAGCCGGCTGAGCCGGTAAAAGAAAGCGGGGAAGAACATGAAAAAAACGCTGAAACTGATCAGTAATATTTTGTATGCCGTCATCTTCAGCTTGATTATTGTGCTGACGTTAACGGTGATTTCGACCCGGGCTTCCGGGGGTGAGCCGGCCATTTTCGGCTATACGCTGAAATCCGTGCTGTCGGGTTCAATGGACCCGGAATTTAAGACGGGTTCGCTCATAGCGGTAAAGAAAATTTCTGACGTAAATGACTTAAAAAAAGGGGATGTGATCACCTTTACGCAAGATGACGGAACAGCCGTCACACACAGAATAATCGGGATCACAAAAAAGGACGGGAACCTGCTGTTTGAGACAAAAGGGGACCATAATGCCGCCCCGGATGCCGCACCCGTTCAAGCTGAAAAAGTGGCGGCCCAGTATACGGGATATCAGCTTCCGTATGCCGGATATGTCATACATTTGGCCAGCCAGCCGATCGGAACGGCGATTCTGTTAATCGTTCCCGGCGTCATGCTTTTGATTTACTCAATAACAGTCATTGTCAGCGCCCTCCGCGATATTGAGCGGAAAACGAAAGCGCTGGAAGAACATGCGAAAAAGGGAACCATCTCCACATGAATACGGTTGCAACCTGGCGACAGGATTTGATAACAAAAATAAAAAGTAAGGGGAGAGTACAAACATGGGTATGAAAAAGAAATTAAGCTTGGGCGTTGCCTCAGCCGCACTCGGTTTAGCATTAGTAGGAGGAGGCACATGGGCCGCATTTAATGATGTGAAGTCGACGGACGCTACATTTGCGTCAGGAACACTTGATTTATCGGCTAAAGAACAATCAGCCAATGTCAATTTGTCAAACTTAAAACCAGGCGATAAATTGACGAAAGATTTCGAATTCAGAAACAACGGTTCACTTGCCATTAAAGAAGTGCTGATGGCTTTGAATTTTACTGACTTTAAAGGAGCAAAGAAAGGAAATGAATCTGCGGAGGATTTCCTCAGCCAGTTTGAAATTACGGTTCTGACAGTCGGTAAAGAAGGGGGCAACGGCTATCCTAAAAATATCATTTTGAAGGCGGCCAGCCTGAAAGACTTATACTTAATGTCAACAAAACAGGATAAAGCAGCTGCCGAAGCGATCAGCAAGCACATTGATCCGAAATTCCTGAGTGGGAGCGGAAAAGTCAATGTAGCAACCATTAACGGCAAAACAGCTCCTGAGTACGACGGAGTTCCGAAAACGCCTGCTGATTATGACCAGGTGAGAATGGAAATCCAATTTAAAAATGACACCGCAAAAACTGCGGACGGATTAAGTGTGCAAAACAAGTTCCAAGGCAATGCGATTTCTCTTCAATTCTCTTTTGAAGCAACGCAATGGAACGGCTTGACCATTACGAAAGATCATACGGATAAAGACGGTTACGTCAAGGAAAATGAAAAGGCTCACAGTGAGGATAAAAACTAATCCGAAAGTCGGACAGTTAAAAGAGGAGTTGTGCACATATGGCGGCACTACTCCTCTTTTTGCGCTTTTCTCCATTTTTGATAATCTAAAAATTCACGAAATTGTTTTTTTGATACCCCGGATGTCATTGCATCGCGAACTAATTTCTCCCATTCACTATCTAATTGACCATCGTATTCGGTTTCATGTTTTTCATCAAGTAAAGTATGAACCGAGACGTCCAGAACAGCGGAGACTTTTTCGAGAAATTGAATGGAGGGGTTCGTCTGTAAATTTCGTTCTATTGAGCTTAAATAAGACTTCGCTACCCCAGCTTTTTCAGCTAGTTCTGATAGTGAGTAGCCTTTTTCTTTTCGGTATTGTTTAATACGCTGGCCAATCAATGTCATCACCTTCCTTGTGATATTATAGCACATTCAGAAAGGATTTACGGTATGACTTCTGGCTGCCTGGATATGTTGAGAAGACTTTTTATTCGAAAGCAGGTATTTGCGTATTTCTTCTAGGCTGATATTTGCTTTTTGGGCTTCTAATATCAGCTCAACCCATTCCTTATCTAATTGTGAAAATCCTGTTTTTGCATTTTTCATGCATTTTCTCCTCCTAAAATACTTGTTTATGTATTTCAGCCAATCCGGCCATGACCTTATCTTTACATGTCTGGAAGTGATTCATCGCATGCGAAACGCCAGAAATTTTTTCTATATACTTTTATTATAATATAGAATTTCCAGAAAAAACGGGAAAGGTGTCGAATGGATAACGCTTATCCAGAAAAATTACTTTGCAGGAAAAATAAACCGCCGTTTTCAATCTGAATGTGAATTTTCGGCTGATATAAGGCTTTCAGCGCTTGTTTTTCCAAATGGTATTCCTCAGGTTTTTCCTCTGTCTGCTCATAAAACTGATCGAGCAGCCTGAGGTCCTTTTTCCATCTGGCGATCGCGCTGTCAGCCCAGTCTGACGGCTCTTTGGCGGCAGCGTCTTTTAAGTAATGCTCCATCCTTTTAATCCCGCTTTCCGGCTTAATCATCGGCGATATGGTAAAGCAATAGTCTGATATTTGCGAGGTCAGCGGAAGCGGTGCAAGCTTCTGCTGAAACCCTTCTATAATTGTTCCAGAAACAAGATGCAGGCCTAAAGACAAAAGTCTGTCTTTTTTCATGTCGGATTGGTATGAAATCACTACATTTAATCCCAGCCAGGGCTGAAGCGGCACTCTGGCTCCGGCTGATACAATTTTCTCATATATTCTTGTAAATCTCCCATTTTGTTTAACTGCTTGAAAGATTTGAAAGAGGCGCGGGGCTCCAAAGTAAATAAATTCGCCGTCCATATCCTCCGGAGCCGTTTCTTTATCAGTGATGAACGTGATCTTCATCGGGTTCGGTTCGCCGCCCGTTTTTTCACGCCAATGCCAATAAAACGGGCGGTTCATAATTTGTTTGTCCATCTCGACCGTCAACTGAACCGTCATAAAACCCGGCCCGTGTTCTGTAATCGGACAGTGGTTCGCTTCAAAAAAGCGCAGTAAAAATTCGTGAACCTCCTGCTGTCTCATGTCGCGCTTCCTCCTTTTAGATTAAGATCCTTTTTTTCTGGCGGGCTTGTCCGTACCGTACGACAGAAAAGAGGTGAGATTGTCCATTTTGATTCTCATTTCTTCCTCTGTCAGCGAATGGCATAAAATATCATGCAAATGGTCTTCAAAATTGCTCACTTTGATTTTTGTTAAAATGTCATCTAATTCTCCGACGACATTTTCAAATAAATGAATTTTGTCATACAGAAGTTTTAAGATATGCTCTTCCACCGTATGTTTTGTCGCCATATTGTAGATATGGACATCTCTTTCCTGACCGAGTCTGTGAATCCTTCCGATTCTTTGTTCAAGCCGCATCGGGTTCCACGGCAGGTCATAATTGATTATATGGTTGCAGAATTGCAGGTTGATCCCTTCGCCTCCGGCTTCTGTAGCGATCAGCACCTGCACTTTGCCGCGGAAGAGATCCTTCATCCAGTCTTTTTTTCCGCGTTTAAATCCGCCTCTGAACGGAACGGAGCTTATGCCGTTCTGCTGAAGGAACCATTGCAGGTAAATCTGTGTCGCCCTGTATTCAGTAAAAATAATGACTTTATCATTAATCTTTTGGATCAAGTCAACAACTTGAATTGCTTTTGAGTTTTGCGTGACTTGATTGATGCGGTCCATTAAATTAGCGATCGTCTGGTCATCGAATGCGGGCGCATGTTTGTCTTTTTGGTCAAGCATTTTTTTGAGCGTCATATACACGGCTTCCCTGCTTGAACAGCACTCTCTTTGCAGCGTCATAATGGAAAATGCGCTTGCGGGCTTTTCCGTGCCGTTTTTCAGTGCGGCGATGTCATCGTAAAGCGCCTGTTCCGTCGGTGAAAAGGTGATCGGTACTGTTTTCACGTGGCGCTTCGTCCATGTAAGGCCGGTGTCGCTCCGCGTGTTGCGGATCATCACCTTATTGACGAGCTCTTTCAAATGCTCATGAGCGTCAATCCCGTCCTTCTGATTGAAGGTTTCTTGAAATCCGCTTTCATTTCCTAAATGGCCGGGCTTTAACAGTGACACTAAATTGAAGATTTCTTCGATCCGGTTTTGAATCGGCGTCGCCGTCAGAAGCAGGCAGTATTTCTTCACAAGACTTCTCGCAAATTCATAATTTTTCGTTTTGCTGTTTTTGAGCTTGTGCGCCTCGTCAATAATGACGAGATCATACGGAATAGAAAGCACAATGTCCTTGTGAGGCGAGCGTTTGGCCGTATCAATAGAAGAAACGACGATATCGCACTGTTCCCACACATAGCTTTTCTTCTGTTCAACAGCGGGTATCAAAAACTTCTCCTGAAGCTCTTTGACCCACTGGGAAACGAGTGATGCCGGCACAAGAATCAGGATTTTTTTGGCCAGCCCGCGAATCATGTATTCTTTTAAAATCAGGCCCGCTTCCACCGTTTTTCCGAGCCCCACTTCATCAGCTAAAATCGCCTTGCCGTTCATTTTTTCAACGACTTTCTGCGCGACTTCAAGCTGATGGGGAAGCGGAGTGAAATCGGGCAGGTATAAAGGAGCCCTCAATCCTTCAAATTCAGGAATGGCAAGGGTCTGCTGGACTTCAGCCGACAGTTTGTACATCTCCCAATTTGACCAGGGACCGTCCGTTTTCAGCCGCTCAGAAAACTCTCCCGGCCAGTTTGCATCAAATATGATCTCTGCTGTCATATGTAACAAAACCGCCTTTCTTTTAAAAAACTGATTTATCATAATTTTTGTTGCCGGACGTAAGTGAGGGTGGTAGGATATAAGTAATGATTTCACTAAAAGATATTGCTTTAGTATGTCCATAAAATTGGTAAATATGAGCGAATGACAGCAAGGGGAGAGACTCGGACGAAAGATGGGCGTCCGGGCGCCGAAGGAGCAAACTGCGGAGTGAATCTCTCAGGCAAAAGAACTCTTGCTCGACGCAACTCTGGAGAGTGTCTGCACTTAGAAGAAGCAGGCCACCAAAGGGGACGTCTTTATGATATGTTCATAAAGTAAACTTTCAGGTGCCGGGACAGAGAAACCTTCATTTTCATGAGGTGTTTCTCTGTCCTTTTTTATATGTTTTTACAATGCGCCAATGACTGAAGGGGGAAGATGATGCTGAAACGAACACCGCTTTATGACGTGTATAAAGAATACGGCGGAAAAACAATTGATTTTGGAGGATGGGAGCTGCCGGTTCAATTTTCTTCTATTAAAGAGGAGCATGAAGCCGTCCGCACAAAAGCGGGCCTGTTTGATGTGTCTCATATGGGGGAAGTTGAAGTATCCGGTAAAGACGCCCTGTCTTTTCTGCAAAAAATGATGACAAATGACGTTGCCGATTTAAAGCCGGGAAACGCGCTCTATACCGCCATGTGTTATCCTGACGGCGGTACGGTGGATGACTTGCTGATCTATCAGAAAAGCGAGAGCTGCTATCTGCTCGTGATTAACGCGTCCAATATTGAAAAAGACATCGCTTGGCTGACGGAACATGCAGAAGGCGATGTCACGCTGACGAATCAGTCTGACGGGATTTCACTGCTTGCCGTTCAGGGGCCGAATGCTCAGTCGGTTCTTGCGAAGCTGACTGAATGTGATTTGTCCTCCTTAAAGCCGTTTACGTTTATTGATGGGGCGGACGTTGCCGGACGACAAGTCCTGCTTTCAAGAACAGGCTATACCGGTGAAGACGGGTTTGAGTTATATTGCCGCAATGAAGATGCAGTTCATCTATTTAAGGAGATACTTGCAGCGGGAGAGTATGAAGGTCTCGTTCCGTGCGGCCTCGGCGCCCGTGATACGCTGAGATTTGAAGCGAAGCTTGCTTTATACGGTCAGGAATTGACGAAAGATATTACACCGATTGAAGCCGGAATCGGATTTGCCGTGAAACACAAGAAAGATTCCGATTTTTTCGGGAAGTCTGTATTGCGCGAACAGAAAGAAAAAGGAGCCCCGCGAAAGCTGGTCGGACTTGAGATGATTGAAAAAGGGATTCCGAGACACGGGTACGCCGTGAAAAAAGACGGTGTTCCGATCGGTGAAGTCACGACAGGCACGCAATCTCCGACTTTAAAGAAAAATATCGGCCTTGCCTTAATCAAAACGGAATTCAGTGAAGTCGGAACGGAAGTAGAAGTGGAAATCCGTAAAAAAACGGTAAAAGCGAAGATTGTCCGCACACCGTTTTATAAACGTCCAAAACAGAGCTGAAAAAGGAGAGTCATATGAAGCATCGATATTTGCCCGCGACAGAACAGGATAAAAAAGAAATGCTGAAAGCCATCGGCGCAGAAACAATTGATGAACTGTTTGCCGATATTCCGGAAAATGTACGGTTTCAAAAAGACTACCGCATTAAACAAGCAAAGTCAGAAACTGAGCTGACGAGAGAGCTGACAAAGCTTGCGGCGAAAAATAAAGACGCTGTTACATATGCATCTTTTCTGGGTGCAGGAGTGTACGATCACTACCAGCCGGTTATCGTCGATCATGTGATATCCCGATCAGAGTTTTACACGGCGTATACGCCTTATCAGCCTGAAATCTCACAAGGAGAGCTGCAGGCGATTTTTGAATTTCAAACGATGATCTGTGAATTAACGGGAATGGATATCGCAAACTCCTCTATGTACGACGGGGGAACGGCGCTGGCGGAAGCGGCGATGCTTGCGTCGGGCCATACGAAAAAGAAAAAAATCGTCATTTCCGCAGCCGTTCATCCGGAATCACGGGATGTTTTGAAAACATACGCAAAGGGCCAATATATTGAGGTTGTAGAGGTTCCCGCGAAAAACGGCGTCACAGATCTTGAAGCATTGGAACATGCCGTTTGTGATGAAACGGCCGCCGTGATCGTCCAGTATCCGAACTTCTTCGGACAAATCGAGCCGTTAAAGGACATTGAGCCGCTCGCACATAAAGGAAACAGCCAGCTGATTGTTTCTTCAAACCCGCTCGCGCTCGGTATTTTGACACCGCCCGGGGCATACGGAGCTGATATCGTCGTCGGGGACGCGCAGCCTTTCGGCATACCTGCGGCGTTCGGCGGCCCGCATTGCGGCTATTTTGCAGTAACGAAAAAACTGATGAGAAAGGTGCCGGGCCGGCTTGTCGGCCAAACGGAAGATGAAAATGGGCGAAGAGGCTTTGTTCTCACTCTTCAGGCGCGCGAGCAGCATATCAGAAGAGACAAAGCCACGTCTAACATTTGTTCAAATCAGGCGCTGAATGCTTTAGCGGCTTCAGTCGCGATGACGGCGCTCGGAAAAAACGGCGTCAAAGACATGGCCCGCCAAAATATATTGAAAGCTGATTACGCGAGACGCCAAGCGGAAAAAGCCGGCTTGCACGTAGCATTTGACGGCCCGATATTTAATGAATTTGCCGTCAGGCTGAATCTTCCCGTCAAGGAAGCAAACCGGCGGCTCCTGCAAGACGGCATAATCGGCGGATATGACTTAGGCCTTGCGTATCCGGAACTGAATCAGCATATGCTCATTGCCGTCACAGAGCTGAGAACAAAAGAAGAGATCGATTCGCTTATTGCGGGATTGGGGGATCAACATGAATAATCAAGATCAGGCGCTTATTTTTGAAATGTCCCGCGAAGGGCGTATCGGTTACAGCCTTCCGGAGCTTGATGTGCCGGAAACAGAGCTTGAAAGTCTTCTTCCCGGTGACTATATCCGCGATGAAGACGCAAAGCTGCCGGAAGTATCAGAGCTCGATATTATGCGGCATTATACCGCTCTTTCTAGGAGAAACCACGGAGTTGATTCAGGCTTTTATCCGCTCGGCTCCTGTACGATGAAATACAATCCGAAATTAAATGAAAAAATTGCCCGGTTCGCAGGTTTTTCCGCTATTCATCCGCTTCAGGACGAGGATACTGTTCAGGGGGCGCTTGAGCTTTTATACGATTTAAGCGAACACTTGGAGGAGATTACGGGCATGGACGAGGTAACGCTGCAGCCTGCGGCGGGCGCTCACGGCGAATGGACCGGTCTGATGATGATCCGCGCCTATCACGAAGCGCGGGGAGACTTCGGACGGACGAAGGTGATTGTCCCTGATTCAGCCCACGGCACGAATCCGGCATCCGCCACGGTCGCCGGTTTTGAAACGATTACCGTCAAGTCAAATGAGCACGGGCTGGTTGACATTGAAGATTTGAAAAGAGCGGTAAATGAAGAAACAGCGGCGCTGATGCTGACGAATCCGAACACCCTCGGGTTATTTGAGGAAAACATTACGGAAATGGCTGAAATCGTCCATCAGGCCGGCGGAAAGCTTTATTATGACGGAGCGAATTTAAATGCCGTTTTAAGTAAAGCAAGACCGGGAGATATGGGATTTGACGTCGTTCACCTTAATCTGCATAAAACATTTACCGGGCCGCACGGCGGGGGAGGACCTGGCTCAGGGCCGGTCGGCGTAAAAAAAGAATTCATTCCGTATCTGCCGAAACCCGTTCTCACGAAAAAAGAGGGGCGTTTGACGTTTGACTATGACCGGCCGCAGTCGATCGGGCGCGTAAAACCTTATTACGGCAACTTCGGCATTAATGTCAGAGCCTACACGTATATCCGTTCCATGGGGCCTGACGGCTTAAAAGCTGTGACCGAAAACGCGGTTTTAAATGCAAATTATATGATGAGAAGACTCGCGCCTTATTATGATCTCCCGTATGACCGTCATTGCAAGCATGAATTTGTGTTATCGGGTAGAAGGCAGAAAAAGCTTGGCGTACGAACGCTTGATATTGCCAAACGGCTTTTGGATTTCGGCTATCATCCGCCGACTGTGTATTTTCCTCTCAATGTTGAAGAAAGCATCATGATCGAACCGACGGAAACGGAATCAAAGGAAACGCTTGATGCGTTTATAGATGCCATGATTCAAATTGCGCGGGAAGCGGAGGAATCGCCTGAAATCGTTCAGGAGGCGCCGCATACAACAGTTGTCAAAAGAATGGATGAAACCAAGGCGGCAAGAAAGCCGGTTTTAAAGTACGAACGTACACCTGACGTCAGCCGCTGACAAGGTATAAAAAAAGAGCTTCCGTATAAAACGGACAGCTCTTTTTTATGATTAGTTTTTTGCTTTAATTTTTCCGCCCCATTTTTTAAATCCGCCTTTCAGGTTGTAAATGTCTTTACAGCCGTGTTTGCGGAGCGTCTGTGCCGCGCGTCCGCTGCGGACATTGTTTTGGCAGTACAGATAAACGGGTTTATCAGGACGGATTTCACTTTTGCGCTGTTTCAGCTGTGACAGCGGAATGTTGCGCGCGCCGAGAATATGGCCGCCTTCAAATTCATTCGGTTCACGGACGTCAATCAGCTGCGCTTTTCTGTAGCCCGCGCGGAATTCCTCTTCCGTAAGTGTTTTCATTAAACGCTGCTGGTAAAAATACGACACGATCATATAAACGATAAACGCCGCAACAATAATTAAAGCAATCATATTAGACAATGCGATTCTACTCCTTTAGCTTATAAAATAAAACCCTGCTTCCTGAAAACAAGGCTTACCGGACGTTTTGGGACAAATACTATTATAGTAAAGCATGAAGCGATTGTCATCCTTAATGAAACGAAATATTTTTCATTTTCAAGGCAGTTTGTTAAACTGATTTTATTAAAACGATAAAGAAGGGTTCAGTGTATGGAAAAAGAAACATGGCGGTTTATTGACTCAGGGAATGAAAGCCCGGCATTTAACATGGCGCTGGATGAAGCGCTTTTATATTGGCACAGCCAAAAAAAAATTCCTCCGGTGATCCGTTTTTACGGCTGGAATCCGGCAACTTTGTCTGTCGGGTATTTTCAAAATATTAAGAAGGAAATTAACTTTGACGCAGTACATAAACACGGCCTCGGGTTTGTCAGAAGACCGACAGGCGGACGGGGTGTTCTGCATGATAAAGAATTGACATACAGCGTAATCGTTTCAGAGGATCACCCGGAAATGCCGGCCACGGTGACAGAGGCGTACCGGGTGATTTCAGAAGGTATTCTGCAGGGATTCAGAAACCTTGGACTTGATGCCTGCTTTGCGATTCCCCGAACGGAGAAAGAAAAAGAAAGCTTGAAAAATCCGCGCTCGTCCGTCTGCTTTGATGCGCCTTCGTGGTATGAACTGGTCGTCGAAGGACGGAAAGTTGCCGGAAGCGCACAGACACGCCAAAAAGGCGTCATTCTTCAGCACGGTTCCATCCTGCTTGACATTGATGAAGATAAGCTGTTTGATCTGTTTTTATATCCGAGCGACAGAGTCCGTGAGCGCATGCAGCGGAATTTCAAAAACAAAGCGGTAGCCATCAACGCCTTAGCGCCGAAACGGGTAACGATGGATGAGGCCAGAATCGCTTTTAAAGCCGGTTTTGAGGAAGGGCTGAACATTCATCTTGAGCCTTACACACTCACGTCTGAAGAGCTTGCATTTGTCAATGAGCTGGCTGAGACGAAATACGCGTCTGATGAATGGAATTATAAGCGCTGATAAGGCTTGACAGACCGGAAGCATCCTTGTTTTTTCATGACCGTTAGTGTAAACTTGTAATGGTTTATAAAGTTAAGGTGCTTTTTGGGAGGGTTACTTATGACAACACCAAGTATGGAAGATTATATTGAACAGATTTATATGCTGATAGAAGAAAAAGGATATGCACGGGTTTCTGATATCGCGGAAGCTTTGGCAGTCCACCCCTCCTCTGTAACGAAAATGGTTCAAAAACTAGATAAAGACGAGTATTTGATTTATGAAAAATATCGCGGGCTCGTATTGACGTCAAAAGGCAAAAAGATCGGCAAACGGCTCGTATACAGACACGAATTGCTTGAGCAGTTTTTAAGAATCATTGGTGTTGATGAAGAGAAGATTTACAATGATGTTGAAGGAATCGAACATCATCTGAGCTGGAACAGCATTGACCGTATCGGCGACCTCGTTCAGTATTTCGAAGATGACGAAAGCCGGAAAAAAGAATTGAAATCCGTACAGAAAAAAACCGAAAATCCCGGTGAATAAAGGGCAGCCCGAAATGGGGCGCCCTTTTTTTAATGTCTTCATTCTTTGGTCTATTTCGCCCAGCCGTTTCTTAAAATAATAATACACCTTGAGATGGAAGGGAGAGGGCGCGCTATGCAGATTGACGGCGTATTTTCGGGCGGGGGGATAAAAGGGGTGGCGCTTGCCGGCGCTTATGAAGCGCTGGAAGAAAAGGGCTTTCGCTTTGAAAGGCTCGCCGGAACAAGCGCCGGCGCAATTATTGCCGCATTTATCGCTGCGGGCTATACGAGCAGAGAGGTTCATTCCATCATAGATGAGGTGGACGGAAGGCAATTGCTTGATCAGAGATACTCATTCCTCCCGCTGAAAATCCTGCAGTGGGTGTCGATATATTGGCGCCTCGGACTATACAGAGGCGATATGCTGGAAAAATGGATTGCGGATAAATTAAAAGCGAAGGGCATCATCGCGTTCGGCGATTTGAAAAAAGGCTCGCTCCGTCTCATCGCTTCAGATCTGACGAACGGAACGATGATCGTGCTTCCTGACGATCTTCCCCGCTACGGATTAAATCCGGAGATGTTCCCGGTTGCCAGAGCCGTCAGAATGAGCTGCAGCATTCCTTATTTTTTTGAACCGATAAAACTGAAGACCGAAAAAGGCACCTCGACGGTCGTTGACGGCGGCGTGTTAAGCAATTTCCCGATTTGGCTGTATTCAAAAGAACGCAAACGGCCGGTCATCGGAATTTCACTTTCGCCCAACGAAAAAGAGCGCCCGAAAAAATCAATCCGCAACGCTTTTGAGCTGTTCGGGGCTTTGTTTGAAACGATGAAAGACGCTCATGATGCCAGGCATATCGCGACAAAGTACGAACAGAATATTATTTTTATTCCGGTGGAACATGTGATGGCGACGGAGTTTCATCTCACACCGCAAAAAAAACTAGCTCTCATTGAGCTAGGAAAAAGCAGAACAGAGCAATTTTTGAAGCAATGGAGCTATTAAAAAAGCGCTCTGTTTTTCTTTTTATTCTTTTTGCCTTCTATGACGGTAAGCTGGGTCTGGCTTTTTTTCTTAAGAATCATCGGCTTCGGTCTGCTGCTGCTCGGCACGCTCCGCAAATGGCTGACCCGGCCTCTGTGTCCGGCGCGGTGCTTCGCTTTTTGCTCCTTCATTCGGAGCCGCGATTGTCTGGCCGCTTTTCTGAAAGCGGTTCCGTCACGGCCGGTGCGGCGGTTCAGGACCGTCCTCACGATAAAATAAATAATGATGCCTGCGATAATAACGGTGATCGCTCTTGAAATCATCTGCCCGGGGTTGGTTACCGCCGCATAAATGAAACCGAATGCGCCAAGCGCTATCAATACAGCAAAAAAAGGTTGTACACGATGATTCATAACTGCCCACCTCCAAAATAATAACGGTAACGGTTCAGATTACGTTGTGAGACGGCTTTTCGCTCTGTTCTGAAATGTCTTCCAGTCTGAGAAGCTCGTTAAAGCTTTCTATGGCAACCTCGACCTGGTCATCCGCCGGTTCCTTTGTCGTTAAAAGCTGCAGCCACAGGCCGGGATAACCGAGCACTTTCAAAACGGGGATATTCCGCACTCTGTTCGTCAGCTGGAGCACTTCAAAGGAGATGCCGAGAACGACCGGTATAAGCGCAATCCTGTCTAAAATCCGCACCCAAAGCGGATCTGTCGGAACGAGTAAATAGACGAACATGCCGACAATGATCGTAAATAAAATAAAGCTTGAACCGCAACGGTAATGAAGCCGTGACTGTTTCTGAACATTTTCTATTGTAATTGGCAAATTCTGTTCATAACAGTTTATGACCTTATGTTCGGCTCCATGATATTGAAACACTCTTTTAATTAACGGCGTCATTGATAAAAAATAAATGTAGCCGAGAAGCAGAATAAGCTTAAACAGACTTTCGATTCCGATCTGCGCGGCGTCTGAGGAAAATACGGGCCTTACAAGCTCCGCTAAGAAGACCGGGACGAGCGTAAAAACGAATTTGCTGAACAAAAACGACAGAACGCCGATCACCGCCAGGCTGAAAAACATCGATAAGCCCGAACCCTTCTTATCTTCCTGCTCCAGCTTGGCGTCATCTTGAGGATCAAGCCCGTAACGTTCGCTGGAAAAGTTTAAATGCTTTGTGCCGTTGGCGCTCGCCTCAATGATGGCGACGATTCCCCTCAAAAAAGGAATCTTTTTTAAAGCCGAAAGCTTGGCGTTCGGCACTCTCGGAAGCTTGAAAAAATCAATGCTTCCGTCATTCCTGCGGATGGCGGTAACATAATTTTTTCTGCCGCCGAACATGACCCCTTCAACAACAGCCTGCCCGCACATTGTTTATCAACCTGCCTGTTTTCTTAGGATTTACTAACCATTTCCTTTCACTCTATTGTACAGGAAACCGCGGTAAACCTCTAGTTAGACAGTTGGGAAATCAATGCTTTTTCTACATGCAGTATACCCCGTTTCTTTAGATTTTACTCATTGAATGAAAATATGGCGCAGCTTTTTATGACTTTTAAATTTTGGGGCAGTCTATGACTGGAGGTGCCATGATGACAAGCGAAAAACATTCAGAACAGGAAGAAAAAAAGAAGCAGGATGATGATCAGCAGCCTGTTTCATTTACCGGCAGAATTTGCGGTATCGGATTTGCCGGCGGTGTATTTTGGAGTTTGATCGGCTATCTCGGGTATGTCTTTCATTTTTCAGAGATCAGCCCCAACATGATTCTTCAGCCGTTTATGATCGGAGAATGGAAAAAACAATGGCTCGGCACGATGGTCAGCATCGTTGTCATCGGATTCATTTCAATTGCCGGGGCGTTTATTTATTTCGTCTGCCTGAAGCGTTTTAAAACGATGTGGCCGGGGATGGTGTACGGCGTCATTTTATGGTGTGCGGTTTTTTTCTTATTCAATCCGATTTTCGAAGATGTGAAATCCATCACTGAATTGAAATCAGATACAATCGTGACGACGCTTTGCCTTTACATTCTGTACGGTTTGTTTGTCGGCTACTCAATTTCCTTCAACTACAATGAACTTACGTCAGACAAGCTTGCAAGGGCGCTCGGCAACAAGTGAATAAGTGTATAATCCCTGTCCGGTATGGTAAAATGTTCACGAGAAGTGAACATTTTTTATGCTGAAAACCGGGCGGGGATTCTCCCGCGGTATCAGGCGGCAGTCAAGAATCGGCGAGGAGGAGAAAGGGAATGAAACTTGAGAAATTGCGAAATCTTTTCGGTCAGCTGGGTATAGACGGAATGTTGGTGACAAGCTCCGCCAATCTGCAGTATATGACGGGATTTACGGGTTCGTCAGGCCTTGCGGTCATATCGAAAGAACGTGCGGCATTTATCACGGATTTCCGTTACACCGAGCAGGCGAAGACGCAAGTGAAGGGTTTTGACATTATCGAGCACGGCGGAAGCTTAATCCAAACGGCTGCGGATACGATTCTTGAGTACGGCATTAAAAAACTCGGCTTCGAGCAAAACAGCATGACGTACGGAACATATGCATCCTATCAAGCGGTGCTGCAGGAAGCGGAGATGGTTCCCGTCGCGGATTCCGTTGAAAAGTTGCGCTTGATTAAGTCAAGTGAAGAGATTAAGATATTAGAGGAAGCTGCGAAGATTGCGGATGATGCGTTTGAACATATTCTGACGTTTATCAAACCGGGCATCTCAGAGATTTCAGTTGCAAACGAGCTTGAATTTTATATGAGACGTCAAGGAGCGGACGGCTCTTCCTTTGATATGATCGTCGCCTCGGGAGTCAGATCCAGCCTTCCCCACGGAGTGGCAAGCGACAAATTGATTGAAAAGGGAGACTTGGTCACGCTCGATTTCGGCGCTTATTATAAAGGCTATTGTTCTGATATCACACGCACCGTCGCGGTCGGAGAGCCAAGTGATAAACTGAAAGAGATTTATCAGGTCGTATACGATGCCCAAGCGCTTGGCGTTCTGCATATTAAACCCGGCATGACGGGAAAAGAAGCGGACGCCCTGACGAGGGATCACATCACCGCAAAAGGCTACGGACAGTATTTCGGCCATTCGACAGGACACGGGTTCGGAATGGAAGTCCATGAATCACCGGGGCTGTCTTTCAGGTCATCGGCCGTTCTTGAGCCGGGCATGGCGGTAACGGTCGAGCCGGGCATATACATACCGGATGTTGGGGGCGCAAGAATCGAAGATGATATCATCATCACTGAGGACGGCAACCGGACAATTACGCATTCCCCTAAAGAATTAATTATTTTGTGATCGGAATATAGGAGGACATCAAACATGATTTCAGTTAACGATTTTCGTACAGGACTAACGATTGAAGTAGACGGCGGCATTTGGCGCGTCGTTGACTTCCAGCACGTAAAGCCGGGAAAAGGAGCGGCATTTGTCCGTTCTAAATTGCGTAACCTGCGCACGGGCGCTATTCAGGAGAAAACATTCCGTGCAGGTGAAAAAGTCGCGAAAGCGCAAATCGAAACAAAAACGATGCAGTATCTTTATGCCAACGGCGATCAGCACGTGTTCATGGATACAAGCTCATATGAACAGCTTGAATTGAATGAAAACCAAATCGAAGAAGAATTAAAATACCTTCTGGAAAATATGTCTGTGCACATCATGATGTATCAGTCTGAAACGCTCGGTATTGAACTGCCGAACACAGTTGAACTGAAAGTTGTTGAAACAGAGCCGGGAATTAAAGGCGACACGGCGTCAGGCGGCACAAAACCTGCCAAAACGGAAACAGGTCTTGTCGTAAACGTACCGTTCTTCGTGAACGAAGGCGATACGCTAGTTGTAAATACATCAGACGGTTCTTACGTGTCAAGAGCGTAGTTAAAGAAATTCGGAGTCTGCTCCTTTTACGGGGCAGGCTTTTTTTGCGTTCTGCATCAAATCTTTCTTCTATATGAAAATAGTGAGACTACTTCCGTCAGCTAGAGCATATAGTGTAACAAAATGCTTGAAGTTGGAGGATTGCAATGAAATTTTTGTTTGGTTCAATCAATTCTACTGTTTTAACGATGGCCGGTTTACGAGTTTTGTCCTCGCTCATTGAATTATCGGCCGCTATTATCATGCTTTTGACAAACGACATCAGAAAGGCAGTTGTGGTGAATAGTATTTTGGCAATCGTCGGCCCGCTGATCTTTATCATCACAATGACGATCGGCATTTATCAGATTGCCGGACAGCTCTCATATGCAAAATTAATATTGATTTTTGCGGGAGTGGTGCTGATTTTGGCCGGTGTGTATAAATAGAGGGCCGGGGTGTCATAAAGTCTGTCCCGGATCATACATTTTAAAGAAGCCAATCGGTAAAAAAGGAGGAGACTCTATTGAATGAGATTACAGAGGTTCTCCCTGAATTATTGAGAGATGCCATCTCCGCCGTGCCCGAAGAAGCGAGGCGGGATACAGAAGAAATCAGAATCCGCGTCGACAGGCCGGTTGAACTGATCCAAAAAGGACAACCTTTGTATTTGTCATATGTGTGCACGGCCGGCGACGCACAGCTGATCCTCAGCCGGCTCAGCAATTACAGTATGTACACGCTGGAAGAAGAGCTGAAAAAAGGATACATCACAATCAGAGGAGGCCACCGTGTGGGACTGGCCGGAAAAGTCATCGTCGAAAACGGAGCCGTCAAAGGACTCCGGGATATTACTTCTTTTAATATCCGAATCGCCCGGGAGAAGCTGGGGATCGCAGAACCGCTCATTCCTTTTTTATGGAAAGAAAACTGGCTGAACACGCTGATCATCGGTCCTCCGCAAACGGGGAAAACGACCTTGCTTCGTGATTTGGCCCGGCTTTCCAGCACTGGATCAAAACGCATTCCTGCAAAAAAAACAGGTATCGTAGATGAACGGTCGGAAATTGCCGGCTGCCTGCGGGGCATTCCCCAGCACAGTTTCGGCCGCAGAATCGATGTCCTTGATGCCTGTCCGAAGGCGGAAGGGCTGATGATGATGATCCGCTCTATGAGTCCTGATGTCATAATTGTGGATGAAATCGGGAGAATGGAAGACTCACAAGCGCTGCTGGAGGCGCTCCATGCGGGCGTATCTGTTATCGTATCTGCGCACGGGTGGAATATGAAAGACTTGGTAAAGAGGCCGTCGCTGAAAATGCTTTGGGAGGAAAACGTGTTTGACCGGTATGTTGAACTGTCAAGGCGCCGCGGTCCGGGAACGATCAGCAGGATGTACGGAAAGGACGGGGAACCTGTTCCGCATGCTGAAAGCGTGATGACATGCTGAAGCTTTTGGGTGCCGTGTTCATTCTGACAGCGACGACTTGGACCGGATTTGAGATCGCCAAAATGTATATTGAAAGGCCGAGGCAGATCCGTCAGCTGCGCGCGGCGCTCCAATCGCTAGAAGCGGAAATCATGTTCGGGCATACACCGCTGCATACCGCCTCGGGACAAATTGCCGCACAGCTTTCCAAACCTGTATCGTTATTGTTTCAAGCTTTCAGCAGAAGGCTTGAGCAGGGAAGCGATTCCGCCAAAACGGCTTGGGAACAGAGCTTGAAACATAACTGGTCTTCCATGGCGATGAAAAAAAGCGAATATGATGTGCTGAAGCAATTCGGAGAGACGCTCGGGCTCCATGACCGTGTTTCTCAGCAGAAACATATCAAGCTTGCGCTTACACATTTGGAAGCGGCGGAAGCGGATGCCGGACGGGCGCAGGCGAAAAATGAAAAAATGGTGAAAAGCTTAGGATTTTTAGCCGGACTGTTACTCATTCTTCTATTGATGTAAACATGAGGGGAGCAAACATAAAATGGGAGTCGACGTAAATGTCATTTTTCAAATCGCCGGAGTCGGTATCGTGGTTGCGTTTCTGCACACCATACTTGACCAAATGGGAAAAAAAGAATACGCCCAGTGGGTGACGCTGCTTGGCTTTATCTATATTTTATTTATGGTGGCGACGATTGTCGATGACCTGTTCAAAAAGATCAAAGCTGTGTTTCTATTCCAAGGATAGGGGGGCTTACAGATTGAGATTGTTCAAATTGTAGGTTTAGGCCTGATCGCCACATTTCTCTCCCTGATCGTAAAAGAACAGAAACCGACTTTCGCGTTTATGATTGTCGTCTTCAGCGGCTGCGTGATCTTTCTTTATCTCATCGACCAGATTTACGACATTATCAGAATGATAGAAAAAATAGCCGTCAATGCAAATGTCAATATGGTCTATGTGGAAACCATTTTAAAAATTATCGGCATCGCCTACATCGCTGAATTCGGAGCGCAGCTTACAAAGGATGCGGGCCAGGGAGCGATTGCTTCGAAAATAGAGCTGGCCGGAAAAATTTTGATACTGGTAATGGCCGTGCCGATACTCACCGTCATTATTGAAACGATTCTCGGACTTATTCCTTCTTGATCATAAATAAAATGGAAAGGGGGGCACAAAAAATGAAGCGCTTTCGGTGGGCGGGAGCTTTTTTGTTCATCCTCTTATTTTTTCAGATTGAATGTGTACAAGCTGCCGGAACAGACGGTGCGTCGCAGGAAACCGCAGTTCACCAAGAATCCGCTGATGAAGTGGCGAAAAAGCAGGCCGAAGCGCTGAAAACAGAAGGCATCGGAAAGTTTTGGGACGACATCATGACAGAATACGGCGGTCTTCTGCCTGAAAGCCAAAAGGGAAGCATCATCGACTTTATTAACGGAGAAAAAACGTTCTCACCGGAGGCATGGCTGAAGGCTTTATTTTCATACTTGTTTCATGAAGTGCTCGCAAACGGAAAGCTTCTGGGAACTTTGATTCTTCTCACCATTTTTTGTGTCATTCTGCAGCTCCTGCAAAATGCGTTCCAGCAGAGCACCGTCAGCAAAGTGGCTTATGCGATCGTCTACATGGTGCTGATTATTCTCGCTTTAAACAGCTTTCATGTTGCTGTCAATTATGCCAGTGAAGCGATCCAGACGATGACAAGCTTCATTCTCGCGCTTATCCCGCTTTTACTTGCGCTTTTGGCGTCTTCCGGGGGAGCCGTTTCTGCTGCTTTTTTTCACCCCGTTATTTTATTTCTGATGAATACGAGCGGCCTTCTCATTCAAAACATCGTCATGCCGCTTGTCTTCCTGTCAGCGATTTTAAGCATCGTCAGCACGATGACGGATCAATATAAAGTCACGCAGCTTGCCAATCTGCTCAGAAATATCGCGATCGGCGCGCTTGCCGTATTCCTCACTGTGTTTCTCGGCGTCATCTCCGTACAGGGGGCTTCGGCTGCCGTGACGGACGGGATTACGCTCAGGACTGCAAAATTTATAACAGGCAATTTTATTCCCGTGCTCGGCCGGATGTTTACGGATGCGACGGATACGGTCATCAGCGCCTCGCTCCTATTAAAAAACACCGTGGGAATCCTCGGAGTCGGAATTTTGATCTGCATCTCCGCGTTTCCGGCGATCAAAGTGCTCTCGCTCGCTTTTATTTATAAGCTCGCGGCCGCTATTCTGCAGCCGCTCGGAGGCGGACCCGTCATTACGTGCCTCGGTGTCATCAGCAGAAGCGTACTGTATATTTTCGCGGCGCTCGCCATCGTCTCTCTCATGTTTTTCCTCAGCATCACAGTCATTATTACAGCAGGCAACCTCACCATGATGATGAAATAAAGGAGGCCCATTGGATATGAGCTTTTTAACAGAATGGCTGACAAGCATTATTTTATTTATCTTATTCGCCATCGTCATCGACATGCTGCTGCCCAGCTCCAGTATGCAAAAATACGCAAAGATGGTTGTCAGCCTGCTGTTAATCATTGTCATGCTCAACCCGATATTCAAACTTTTCAAAACAGACCCGGAAATCATCTTCGATTATTTGACAAAACAAGAGCAATCTCAATCCGCTGATATAAAAAATCAAATCAAATCAGAAAAAAAAGAAATACAAGCATCAAACCGCGCATATGTTTTAGAAGAAATGGCTGTCCAACTAAAAAAGAAAGCGGAGGAGATGTTCAGTCATGACGAATACAAAATAGACGACATCCGCCTTACAGCGGAAGAACAGGTTCGTTCAGAAGAAGATGTAAAAACGATCAGCGTGTATATGGCCCCATCTTCTGAAAAAACCGTGCAAACCGTCGCACCGATCGACATCCGCACAGACCGCAAATACGAACCGGAAGGCGCAGCCGACAAAAAAGAGGCCGCAGACATCAAAGAAAAACTTGCGGATATATGGGAAATCGGCAGTGAGAAAATTACGGTTTATATGGAAGGCGGGGAGAAAAACGGCCATGAATAAAAACGGACTATGGACCATACTCAAAAAACAGCTGATGATCGGACAGGCGAAAGACGGAGAAAAACCAAAACTGACAAAATATCATTACTTTCTGTTCGTGTTTGTGCTCGGGGTATCTTTTATGCTGGTCAGCCAGCTGTTCTCTTCACCGGAGAAAACCGGGAAGGACCAAACGGCTCAGACCGTCATGTCCGGCCGAACGGAAGACAAAAGCGGGCAAAAAAGCGCACCCGTTTTTAAGGCATCGAAAGACGGCAGCGCAAAAACCACGATCGATGATTACGAAAGAGACTATGAAAACCAGCTGAAAGAAATCCTTGAAACGATTATCGGCGTGGAGGATGTCTCAATTGTCGTAAACATAGACGCAACATCTTTGAAAGTGTTTGAGAAAAATAAAACGAAAAAAGACACCACCACTGAAGAAACCGATAAAGAAGGCGGCAAAAGAAGCGTAACCGATCAAACCTCTGAAGAACAAATTGTCATGATTCGAAACGGGGACCAGGAAACCCCGGTCGTCGTCCAGACGAAAAAGCCCGATATCCGCGGTGTACTCGTTGTCGCTCAGGGAGTGGACAACGTTCAAATAAAAAAAACCATCATTGATGCCGTCACAAGGGTGCTTGATGTTCCGAGCTACCGTGTAGCGGTTGCCCCTAAAAAAATCAAGGAGGATTCATAAATCATGCTGAAAAAACAAACGGTTTGGCTTTTAACAATGCTCAGTCTCGTCGTGGTATTAAGTGTTTATTATATTATGTCGCCGGAAAGCAAAAATGCCGTGCAGATGAAAAGCGAAAAAAGCAGCGGAGAAGTCGCCACTGAAAAAACGCCGGCTCCTGAAACGAAAGATAAGAGCGGAAGCGGCACGGAAAAAGAAGACGGCACAAAAGGAACGAAAGATTCTAAAGGCACAAAAGAGGATAAAGAAACATCAGCCGAAGCATCGGACAAAGACGGATCGGTCGCCACAGAAACAGCTGATGAAAACTTATTTACCGCATACCGTATGGAACTTGAAGACGCGAGAAGCAAAGAAAGGGAACAGTTAAACAGCATTGTTTCAAGCGATGATGCGACCGCAAAGGAAAAAAGCGAAGCCTACGATAAAATGACGGCGCTGAGCAATGCTGAAGGGACGGAAAAACAGCTGGAAACGCTGATTAAAACACAAGGCTACAAAGATGCGCTCGTGGATGCTGAAGGAGACAAAATCAACATTACCGTCATGTCTGACAAACATTCAAACGCAAAAGCTTCCGCTATCATTGACCTGGTAAAAAAAGAAATCAAGACGATGAAAGACGTCGCCATTACGTTTGAACCGACAAAGTAAGAGACCTGAACCGCCCGCACCCGCTGCGGGCTTTTCTGATGTCATTTTAGATCAGTGTTGAATTTACACAAGCGCTCCTGTAAGATAAACATAGTATGTACTTTTAGTAGCAACCCATAAATTTCTATTTTTTATACATAGGAGTGGAAACTGATGTTAAAAATCAACGAAATTCATGAACTGATAAAAAGAATCGATGAATCTTCCATCGACGAATTTGTTTACGAAATTGAAGGCGTAAGCCTCAAACTGAAAAAAAATGAAGCGCCGGCAGTGAATGTAACGGGACAAGCCCAAGCCGTTCCCGCCGCTTACGCACCTGCTCCGCAGGCTGCAAAACCGGAAGCGCGTGAAGCCGCTCCTGCTCAGGAAGCGCCGAAACAAGACGAAAACCTGCACAAAATTACGTCTCCGATGGTCGGAACGTTTTATGCTTCTTCATCGCCGGAAGCCGGCCCTTACGTAAACCAAGGTTCAAAAGTGAGCGAAAATACAGTTGTTTGTATCGTAGAAGCAATGAAACTCTTTAACGAGATTGAAGCCGAAGTAAAAGGAGAAATCGTTGAAGTGTTAGTTGAAAACGGCCAGCTGGTCGAATACGGACAACCTCTATTTCTTGTAAAAGCTGAGTAAGGAGACCTGCTATTATGATTAAAAAGCTATTGATCGCCAACCGAGGAGAAATCGCCGTCAGAATCATCCGTGCCTGCAAAGAGCTGGGCATTGAAACTGTAGCCGTTTATTCTGAGGCAGATAAAGACGCCCTGCATGTCCAAATGGCCGATGAGGCTTTTTGTATCGGGCCGAAAACATCAAAAGAAAGCTATTTAAATGTAACGAACATCGTCAGCGTCGCAAAGCTGACCGGCACGGATGCGATTCATCCGGGATACGGGTTTTTAGCTGAAAACGCCGACTTTGCCGAGCTGTGCGAGGAATTAAACGTAACGTTTGTCGGCCCTACGGCTGACGCCATTTCAAAAATGGGAACAAAAGATATCGCGCGCGACACGATGCAGCTGGCGGGCGTGCCGATTGTGCCCGGTTCAAAAGGAATCATAAAAAATACGGAAGAAGCGGTTTCGCTTGCAGGAGAAATTGGGTATCCTGTCATTATAAAAGCCACTGCGGGCGGAGGCGGAAAAGGCATCCGGGTCGCACGCACAGAAGAAGAACTGATCAAAGGCATTGAGATTACCCAGCAGGAAGCCGCTACGGCATTCGGAAATCCGGGTGTGTACATCGAGAAGTACATAGAAGATTTCCGCCATGTTGAAATTCAGGTGCTTGCGGATAATTACGGAAACACGATCCATCTCGGAGAGCGTGACTGTTCTATCCAAAGACGTCTGCAAAAACTTCTTGAAGAGTCACCGTCACCTGCGCTTGATTCTGAAATCAGGGAGCAGATGGGTGAAGCAGCGGTAAAAGCAGCGAAGGCCGTCGGTTACACGGGAGCCGGCACAGTAGAATTCATCTATGACTACAGAGAACAGCGCTACTACTTCATGGAAATGAACACGCGTATTCAAGTAGAGCACCCTGTCACAGAAATGGTGACGGGAACGGATCTGATCAAAGAACAGATCAAAGTGGCATCCGGACAGGAGCTCTCGCTCAGACAGGAAGACGTTGAATTTAACGGCTGGGCGATTGAATGCCGCATCAACGCTGAAAATCCTGCGAAAAACTTCATGCCTTCACCCGGTAAAATTAACATGTACCTGCCGCCGGGCGGACTTGGCGTACGCGTGGATTCAGCCGCATATCCCGGCTATTCGATCCCGCCGTACTATGACAGTATGATTGCTAAAGTCATCACATACGGAACAACGCGTGATGAGGCAGTCGCACGGATGAAACGCGCGCTGAGCGAATTCGTGATTGAAGGTATTGAAACGACGATTCCGTTCCATTTGAAACTGCTTGAACACGAAACATTTGTCAGCGGAGAGTTTAATACAAAGTTTTTAGAAACATATGATGTAATGGGCTCATAATTTTTGCGGGAGGTGAATTGAATGGAAGACAACAGTGTGCTTAAAATGGATCATGATGAGGCTCATTTAGGCAAGGTTGAAATTGCTCCTGAGGTCATTGAAGTCATTGCCGGCATCGCCGCTTCCGAAGTTGAAGGAGTTGCTGAAATGCGCGGCAATTTCGCCACGGGCGTCGTAGAACGCTTCGGCAAAATCAATCACGGCAAAGGCGTAAAGGTCGATTTAGCCGATGACGGGATTACCATCGACGTCTATTGCGTCGTTCAATTCGGGATCTCGATCCCGAAAGTGGCGGCAAGCGTTCAGGAGAATATCCGCCAAACCTTATTAAACATGACGTCTCTGACCATTAATGAAATCAATATTCATATCGTCGGCATTCAATTTGACACGAAAGCCCAAGAAGTCGAAATCGACGAAGAAATGTAATGAGCGTATAAAAACCAAGGGGATGGGCAGCCCTTTGGTTTTTTATACGTTTCCCGTCATTTCAGGCATGAAGAAAGCCGGCTTACAAACGGCAGCCGAGTTTCTTCATGCTGTGAAATCCGAATGAAATTAATACGGTTTGTGAAAATATTCGGCATTAGGGTGAAAAAACCTAAATTTCGACATGCGATTGAGAAAAAAATATGTTATGATCTCTTTAAGCTTAACGACAAGCGGATAAAGCGGATCTGAAGGAGAAAGAAAATGAAAAGAAGAACAGCTAGAGAAAAAGCTTTGCAGGCACTTTTTCAGATTGATGTCAGCGATATTGCACCGAACGATGCCATTGAGCACGCGCTTGATGGTGAAAAAACAGATGCCTTCTTTGAACAGCTGGTGTACGGAGTGATCGAACATAAGGTTCAGCTTGATGAAATGATTTCCGGCCATCTCGTCAATTGGAAGCTTGACCGGATTGCAAACGTAGACCGCGCGATCCTGCGTCTGGCGGTGTATGAAATGGTTTATTCTGACGACATTCCTGCTAACGTGTCATTAAACGAAGCAATCGAGCTGGCAAAACGGTTCGGCGACGATAAAGCTGCAAAATTCGTAAACGGGGTTCTTTCTAACATTAAAACTGATATCGAATCATAGGAGGAAAGAAAATGACTGCAACAATCATCGACGGAAAAGAAACGGCTAAAGAAAAACGCGAACAATTGGCAAAAGAAGTAGAAGAGCTGAAAGCACAAGGCGTAGTGCCTGGCTTGGCGGTCATTTTAATCGGAGACGATCCCGCTTCTGTTTCATATGTGACAGGCAAGAAAAAAGCCGCTGAAACAATGGGAATGAAATTTAAGCTTGACCGCTTTGACTCAAGCTTAACCGAGGCGGAGCTTTTAACAGTGATTGATCAGTATAATCAAAATCCGGAATTCCACGGCATTCTCGTCCAGCTGCCGCTCCCGGATCATATTTCTGAAAAAGCCGTAATCGAGCGGATCTCCCCTGATAAGGATGTTGACGGTTTCCACCCTCTCAACGTCGGGAAAATGCTGCTTGGCGAAGATACATTTCTTCCATGCACGCCGCACGGAATTGTCGAGTTACTGAAAAAGACGAACGTAGATCTTTCCGGCAAAGAAGTTGTTGTAGTCGGACGAAGCAATATTGTCGGTAAACCGGTCGGCCAGCTGCTGCTGAACGAAAACGCGACCGTCACATATTGCCATTCCCGCACGAAAAATATGTCTGAGCATACGAAAAAAGCAGATATTCTTGTGGTAGCGGTCGGTAAAGTGAACTTCATCAAAGCCGATCAAATCAAAGAGGGCGCCATTGTCATTGATGTCGGCGTCAACCGTCTCGAAAGCGGAAAACTCTGCGGAGACGTTCAGTTTGATGAAGCGAAAGAAAAAGCATCTTTCATTACGCCGGTGCCGGGCGGAGTAGGTCCGATGACCATCACAATGCTTGCGCATAATACTGTTAAATCTGCCAGACGTACGTTATCATAGATAACCGGAGACAGTCACAGAAAGTGTGACAATGAGCACGATACCCGCTTCTTAAGGCTCCTTTCAGCCAGAGCGGGTTTTCTTAGTTTAGGGCAAAAAGCCTTTATGAAAGGAGTGCAGGATGTGAGTGAAGCGGCATATGTCACGGTTTCCGCGCTGACCAAATACATTAAACGAAAATTCGATGTGGACCCTCATCTTGAGGACATTTGGATTAAGGGTGAGCTCTCCAATGTTAAAATCCATACGAGAGGCCACATTTATTTTACATTAAAAGATGAGCATGCCCGCATGCAGGCCGTCATGTTTCAGAGGCAAAGTTCGAGGCTTGCGTTTAAGCCCGAGGACGGAATGAAGGTCATCGTAAGAGGCGGTATCTCCGTCTATGAACCGAGCGGAAGCTATCAGCTGTACGCGAAAGAAATGCAGCCGGACGGTGTGGGGGCGCTCTACTTAGCATATGAAGAATTAAAGAAAAAACTTGCCGGCGAAGGGTTGTTTGATGACCGGCATAAGCAGGCCATCCCCGCTTTTCCGGCTACGATCGGGGTCGTCACGTCACCGACGGGAGCAGCCGTCAGAGACGTCATTACCACACTCAAAAGAAGATACCCCCTTGTGAAAGTCATTGTGCTTCCCGTGCTCGTTCAAGGTGAAAATGCCAGCAGATCGATTGTGAAGCGCATTGAAGAAGCCAATGCACAAAAAATGTGTGACGTCCTGATCGTCGGAAGGGGAGGGGGCTCGATCGAAGAATTGTGGGCATTTAACGAAGAAATCGTGGCCCGGGCGATTTTTGCTTCCGCCATTCCGATTATATCAGCCGTCGGACATGAAACAGATTTTACAATCAGTGATTTCATCGCGGATATCCGGGCGGCAACGCCGACAGGAGCGGCAGAAATCGCCGTTCCCCACACGACGGACTTAATGGAACGGACAAAAACGGCGGAAGTCCGCCTGACAAGAGCGATGCAGCAGCATATCAGCAAGAAAAAAGAACGGGTCCAATCGCTCCAGTCATCCTACGCGTTCCGTTTTCCGAAACGATTGTATACCCAAAAAGAACAGCAGTTTGACCTTTTGTATCAGCAGTTCCAATCACAGCTCACAGGGCTTACGGACAGGAAACAAAGGCAGCTGGAGCGGAATACGTACAGATTAACGGCGCTCCACCCTGAAACCCAGCTGAAACAGGCGAAAAAACGGTACGAGGAGCGCTCAAATCAGCTCGCCCGAAGCATGAATGTCCAGCTGAAGCAGCTTCATTCGCAGTTTCAGACGGTTCTTGGTAAACTGAATGCATTAAGTCCCCTTCAGGTGATGGAGAGAGGATACAGTCTGGCCTATAAAGACAAAGAGCTGATCAAAAGCGTTGATCAAGTGGAACAAAATGATACGCTTGAAGTAAAGATGACAGACGGCGTTCTGACGTGTGAAGTATTGCAAAAGAGAGGCGAACGAAAATGACAGAAACCAAAAAAAGTGAAGAGCTGACATTTGAAGAGGCGATGAAAGGCCTTGAAGGCATTGTGGCAAAGCTTGAAGAAGGAGACGTGCCGCTGGAGCAGGCGATTAATTATTTTCAGGAAGGGATGGCCCTTTCAAAAATGTGCCATGAAAAGCTTCAGCATGTCGAAAAGCAAATGGACTTTATTTTAAAAGATAACGGAGAACTTGCACCTTTCAGCGTTCAGGAGGAAGACGAAGGTGACAAATAAACTGGACGCATTTTTAGCATCGCGCAAACAACTGATTGAACAGCAGCTTTCTTTGTATACAGAACGGCTTGCGATGCCGGAAACCCTCAAAAAATCTATGCTGTATTCTTTGGAAGCGGGCGGAAAGAGGCTGCGCCCCCTCGTCGTCTTAGCCGTTCTGAATGCTTACGGAAAAGATGAAAAAGATGGGATTCCGGTCGGATGCGCTGTCGAAATGATTCATACGTATTCTTTAATACATGATGATCTGCCTTGCATGGACGATGATGATCTGCGCCGGGGAAAGCCCACAAACCATAAAGTCTTCGGAGAAGCGGCAGCCGTATTGGCCGGAGACGGGCTTCTGACAGAAAGCTTTAAATTGATCACATCCCACGTGTCTGAGGCGGTTTCAGCAGAAAAACGGCTCCGTCTCGTCGATGAGCTGATCAGCGCGGCAGGAACGGAAGGAATGGTCGGCGGGCAGGCTGCCGACATGGAAGCGGAACAAAAGCGGATAACGCTTGAGGAGCTGGAATCCATCCACGAGCGGAAAACGGCCAAGCTCCTCGGTTTTTCCGTGACGGCGGGCGCCATTTTGGCAGATGCGCCGGAGGATGAAGTCGAAAAGCTCCGTTTGTTCAGCAGCCATATCGGCATCGGATTTCAAATCAGAGACGACATCCTTGATATTGAAGGGCATGAGGAGAGGATCGGCAAACCGGTCGGCTCAGACACCTCGAACGAAAAATCAACGTATCCGTCGCTTTTAACGCTTGAAGGCGCGAAAGAAAAGCTTGCGTATCATATCAGCGAGGCGAAACAGATCATCAGCGGCCTTTCCCTTCAGAAAGAATTGCTGCATGACCTCTGTGATTTAATCGCGGCGAGAGATCATTAAAAACGGTCCTGATTTGAAGGGGCTGCCGCTCCTATGGTAAAATGTAAGCAGTTTCGATGAAAATACAAAGGGAGTCTTTTTCTTTTTTCAAAAAGACACTGTTTAATTTGCAGAAATTCATGCTGAAAGTGAGTTGATCCGCTTTGGATCTTTTATCAATACAGGACCCGTCATTTCTTAAAAAGATGTCAATTGAAGAGCTGGAAGAGCTGAGTGAGGAGATCCGCAATTTCCTCATCACATCGCTGTCTGCCTCTGGCGGCCATATCGGGCCGAACCTCGGGGTTGTCGAGCTGACAATTGCGCTTCACAAAGAATTTGACAGTCCGAAAGATAAATTTTTATGGGATGTCGGACATCAGTCCTATGTTCATAAACTGTTAACCGGACGCGGTAAGGAGTTTGAAACCTTGCGCCAATATAAAGGGCTTTGCGGTTTCCCGAAACGCAGCGAAAGCGAACATGACGTATGGGAAACAGGCCACAGCTCAACCTCGCTCTCAGGCGCGATGGGAATGGCTGCGGCCCGTGATATTAAAGGATCGAAGGAATATATCATCCCGATTATCGGAGACGGCGCTTTAACCGGAGGAATGGCGCTTGAAGCGCTGAACCATATCGGTGATGAGAAAAAAGACATGATCGTCATCCTGAATGATAATGAGATGAGTATTGCGCCGAATGTCGGGGCGATTCATTCTATGCTGGGACGGCTTCGGACTGCCGGCAAATATCAATGGGTAAAAGACGAGCTTGAATATTTATTTAAGCGCATCCCGGCCGTCGGCGGAAAATTGGCCGCCACAGCGGAACGGATAAAAGACAGTTTGAAATATATGCTTGTGTCAGGCATGTTTTTTGAAGAGCTGGGCTTTACGTATTTAGGCCCGGTTGACGGTCATTCCTACCACGAACTGTTTGAAAACCTGCAATACGCCAAAAAAACGAAAGGCCCTGTCCTGTTACATGTCATCACGAAAAAGGGCAAAGGCTATAAACCGGCTGAGACCGACACAATCGGCACATGGCACGGAACGGGTCCGTATAAAATCAATACGGGTGATTTCGTCAAGCCGAAAGCCGCGGCGCCTTCATGGAGCGGACTTGTCAGCGGCACCGTGCAGGAGCTGGCGCGCGAGGATGACAGAATTGTCGCGATTACACCGGCCATGCCGGTCGGCTCCAAACTGGAAGGGTTTGCGAAAGAATTCCCTGAACGCATGTTTGATGTCGGAATCGCAGAACAGCATGCGGCGACGATGGCGGCTGGAATGGCGCTCCAAGGCATGAAGCCGTTTCTTGCGATTTATTCGACCTTTTTGCAGCGGGCGTACGATCAGGTCGTCCATGACATCTGCCGTCAAAACGCGAATGTATTTATCGGCATTGACCGCGCCGGTTTGGTCGGCGCTGACGGGGAGACACATCAAGGCGTCTTTGACATCGCCTTTTTGCGGCATATACCAAACCTCGTTTTAATGATGCCGAAGGATGAAAATGAAGGCCGCCATATGGTCAATACAGCCCTTAATTATGAGGAAGGTCCGATCGCGATGCGCTTCCCGCGCGGAAACGGGCTCGGCGTAAAGATGGATAAAGAGCTGAAAACCATTCCGATCGGAACATGGGAAGTGCTCCGTCCCGGAAAAGACGCGGTCATTTTAACATTCGGTACGACCATTGAAATGGCGCTGGAAGCGGCTGAAGAACTGCATAAAGAAGGCCTGTCCGTGCGTGTCGTGAATGCGCGGTTCATAAAACCGATTGATAAACAAATGATGAAGGCCATTCTTAATGAAGGTCTGCCGATTTTAACGATAGAAGAAGCCGTGCTTGAAGGCGGATTCGGCAGCACGATTCTTGAATTCGCTCATGACCTCGGCATGTATCATACACCGATTGACAGAATGGGCATCCCAGACCGGTTTATTGAACACGGCAGCGTAACCGCCCTGCTTGAAGAAATCGGTCTCACGAAGGCTGAGGTTATGAACCGGATCAAACTGCTGATGCCGCCGAAGACACATAAAGGAATTGGATCATGACAGCAAAAAAAGAACGATTAGATGTACTTCTTGTAGAAAAAGGACTTGCGGAAACGCGGGAAAAAGCGAAACGCGCCATTATGGCGGGCATCGTTTACTCAAATGAAAACCGATTGGACAAACCGGGTGAAAAAATCGCCCGGGATCTTCCGTTAACGGTAAAAGGAAACCCTCTTAAATACGTCAGCAGAGGCGGATTAAAGCTTGAAAAAGCCCTGGAAGTGTTTCCCGTCTCGGTAAAAGGCAAAACGATGATTGACATCGGCTCGTCTACAGGGGGATTCACGGATTGCGCCCTCCAAAACGGAGCCGAGCGGTCCTACGCAGTGGATGTCGGCTATAATCAGCTTGCTTGGAAGCTCAGACAGGACGAGAGGGTCGTCGTCATGGAACGGACGAATTTCCGCTATTCCGAGCCTTCCGATTTCACAGAGGGTTTGCCGGAATTTGCGACAATCGATGTTTCTTTCATCTCACTCCGCCTCATTCTGCCGGTTTTAAAAACGCTGCTTGTACCGGGGAGCGATTGTATCGCACTGGTGAAGCCGCAATTTGAAGCCGGACGGGAATCCGTCGGAAAAAAAGGCATTGTCAGAGATCCAGGCGTTCATACTGACGTTCTCCGCCGCATGAATCAATTTGCCGCTTGTGAAGGATATACAGTGAAAGGACTGTCCTTCTCACCGATTACAGGGGGAGACGGCAATATTGAGTTTCTGCTTCATTTGGAATGGGGCGGAGAAGACGGAAACGGCGCTGAACTGCCGGAAGAAGACATTCTCCGTACCGTCCGCGAAGCACATGAAACATTAAAAGCCAAAAAGACAGATGTACCGGAATAATAGGGGGCTATTATTCCTTTTTTCTGCCATCATGTACTTTTTATCAAGAAGCGGTTAACATAATGACAAGAACAGCTTGAAAACAGAGGTGCTTACATGACAAAAGGCCAAAGGCATATAAAAATCAGAGAGCTTATTACAAGCCATGAGATTGAAACACAGGATGACTTAGTTGACATGCTGAGAGAAGAAGGATATAAGGTAACTCAGGCGACTGTCTCCAGAGACATTAAAGAGCTGCATCTCGTAAAGGTGCCGACGAACAACGGCTCCTACAAATACAGCCTGCCGGCGGATCAGCGGTTCAATCCGCTGTCAAAACTGAAGCGTTCATTAATGGATGCGTTCGTAAAAATTGACTCAGCAAGCCATATGATCGTATTAAAAACGATGCCGGGGAATGCTCAGGCAATCGGCGCTCTGATGGATAATCTCGAATGGGAAGAAATCATGGGCACGATCTGCGGGGATGACACAATCTTAATCATCTGCAGGACGCCTGAAGATACGGAAGGCGTACAAAGCCGTCTTTTGGAGCTGCTGTAGCGTAATTATCAGATAAAAGGTGGAATGCTGTTTGTTAGCTGAACTATCAATAAAAAACTTTGCCATTATAGAGGAACTGACGATTTCGTTTGAGCGGGGGCTCACCGTCCTGACGGGAGAAACAGGGGCCGGCAAGTCAATTATTATAGACGCCGTTTCCCTATTAGTCGGCGGCCGCGGCTCGTCTGAATTTGTCCGTTACGGTGAAACAAAGGCCGAGCTTGAAGGACTGTTTCTTTTGGACAGCGGTCATCCCGTGTTTGAAGTATGCCGTGAGCAGGGAATAGACGCATCTGACGACATGATTGTCATGAGAAGGGACATTAATGCCGGAGGAAAAAGCGTCTGCCGTGTCAACGGAAAATTAGTGACGATTGCGGCTTTAAGGGAGATCGGCAGACTTTTATTAGATATTCACGGACAGCATGATAACCAGCTGTTAATGGAGGACGATAAACACTTAGAGCTGTTGGACAGGTTTGCGGGCGCTGAGGCCGAATCCGCGCTTCAGGCTTACCATGAAGGCTATGAGCGTTATATGAAGCTGCTCAAAAAAGTGAAGAAGCTGTCAGAAAGCGAGCAGGAAATGGCGCATCGGTTAGACCTGATTCAATTTCAGCTTGAAGAAATCGAGTCGGCGAAGCTTGAATTGAATGAAGACGAGCTTCTTCAGGAAGAGCGGAAGCAGATATCCAACTTTGAAAAAATTTATGAATCATTGCAAAACGCCTATAATGCGCTTCGCAGCGAGCAGGGGGGGCTTGACTGGGTCGGAATGGCCTCTGCCCAGCTTGAAGATATTTCGGATATCAATGAACCGCTGCAAAAGCTGTCAGAAAGTGTGTCAAGTTCCTATTATCTGCTGGAGGATGCCACCTTTCAGATGCGCAATCTGTTAGATGATCTGGAATATGACCCGGAACGGCTGAATTTTATTGAAACCCGTTTAAATGAGATCAAACAGCTGAAGCGCAAATACGGAGCGACGGTAGAAGACATTTTGGAATACGGCTCCAAAATAGAAGAGGAAATCGATCAAATCGAGAACCGCGACAGCCACCTTGAAGCGCTGAAGAAGGAATTGGAGTCGGTCGGCAAAGATGTGGCCGTAGAAGCCGCCAATTTATCAAAAATCAGAAAAGCTTGGGCTAAGAAACTGGCGGAAGCGATTCATCAGGAATTAAAAAGTCTGTATATGGGCAAATCAACGTTTGATACGGAATTTCTCGTGAAAACCGATCCGTCAGCAAGTGAAGCACCGGTTGTCAACGGGCAGCCCGTGCAGCTTACCCAAAAGGGGATTGACCTTGTGAAGTTTTTAATTTCAACAAACACCGGTGAGCCTTTAAAACCGCTGTCAAAGGTCGCGTCCGGAGGCGAGCTTTCACGGGTGATGCTGGCGATGAAGAGTATTTTTTCTTCCCAGCAGGATGTCACCTCCATCATCTTTGACGAAGTGGACACCGGTGTAAGCGGGCGGGTTGCCCAAGCCATCGCGGAAAAAATCCATAAAGTATCGACCGGTTCACAGGTGCTCTGCATTACACACCTGCCGCAGGTTGCCGCCATGGCGGATACGCACCTTCTGATCGCAAAAGAATTCAAAGACGGCCGGACGACAACGCATGTCACGCCGCTTTCCAAACAGGACAAGGTAGCGGAAATCGGCCGCATGATTGCGGGCGTTGAAGTGACCGATCTGACAAAACGGCATGCACAAGAGCTTTTAAAACAGGCCGGACAGGTAAAAACGACAGGATAAGCTGCTGATACAGGCAGCTTATTTTTTTGTTCCATTTCTCTAACAGTGTATCCAATGTTTTTCTTCGTATGCCGGTTATAAATCAAGCGCAGGAAGGCAAAAGTATAGATGTAGCAGAAAAAGAAAGTGGTGTGGGATAGGAGCGAGGAGAGTGAAGGAATGAATGCACGATAACATGAGGAAAGCAATAGGTGTAATTCTCCTTGTTTCTTTACTAAGTGTAGGCTTTTTTAAGCCGTTTAAAGAATATTTACTGATACCGTCAGAAATGAGCGTCTTTGAAAACCAGACACAAGCCGTTCCGGTCAATGCATCAATAAGCGCTGAAAAGGGCGAATTATCAGAAGCCTTTACGCTGAAAGAAGAGCACGGCCATGCAAACATAACAGGGCAAACACAAGGCCGGTCAGAAGTAGTATATGATCTTGCCGGGTTTCCCATTAAAAAAACGAAAGTGCGTGTCCTTCCAGAATTGAAGGTCATTCCGGGCGGACAGTCCATCGGTGTAAAACTGCATTCAGTCGGTGTTTTGGTCGTCGGCTTTCACCAGGTGATGACAAAGGATGGGAAAAAGTCTCCGGGAGAACAAGCGGGAATTGAATCTGGCGACATCATTATTAAAATGAACGGACATAAAATTGAAAAAATGAGCGATATCGCCCCGTTTATTCAAAAAGCGGGCAAAACCGGTGAATCTTTGGATTTATTGGTGAAACGCGATAAGCAAAAAATCAAAACAAAGCTGATTCCGACAAAGGACGAAGCCGAGGGGAAATATCGAATCGGCCTTTATATCCGCGATTCGGCAGCCGGCATCGGCACCATGACATTTTTTGAACCGAAAACAAAAAAATACGGCGCATTGGGCCACGTCATCTCTGATATGGATACAAAAAAACCGATTGTTGTAGAAGACGGAGAAATCGTCCGTTCAACTGTAACATCGATTGAAAAAGGAAAAGGCGGCAATCCCGGCGAAAAACTGGCAAGGTTTTCGTCAGAACGGAAAACGATCGGCGATATTAACCGCAACAGCCCGTTCGGCATTTTCGGGACATTGCATCAGCCGATTAAAAACAACATTTCCGACAAAGCGCTTCCGATTGCTTTGTCAAATGAAGTGAAAAAAGGACCTGCGCAAATGCTGACGGTTATTGAAAACGATAAAGTAGAGAAATTTGATATTGAAATCGTCAGCACCACGCCGCAAAAATTCCCGGCGACAAAGGGAATGGTGTTGAAAGTGACAGATCCGAAACTGCTGAAAAGAACCGGCGGAATCGTTCAGGGGATGAGCGGAAGCCCGATCATCCAGAACGGAAAGGTCGTCGGAGCCGTAACCCACGTATTTGTCAATGATCCGACAAGCGGCTACGGCGTTCATATCGAATGGATGCTGCCTGAAGCGGGTGTTGATGTTTACGGGAAAGACAAAGCAAGCTGACTGCCGGATGATCCGGCAGTTTTTTTATGTGATGCGTTCTTCACTTCTTTCCTGGATTCATGTAAAATAAGACATGAAGATTTTTCGACAAATTCACGTTTCCTGATTTGTCAAACTCAATTTTTAGTCGAAAAACCTAGAAAATGCTAGAAAAACAAAGATATACCACTATTATTGGTAAATATGGATTTTTTAAAAGGGGAAGTAGTGGTTTTGTCGAATGTAACATGTAGCAGTCAAATGGGTTGCGTCCTGTTAATACATTGGGGGAGGAAGAAACGTGGAGAAAATTAAAGTTTGTGTTGCTGATGATAATCGAGAGCTTGTAAGCCTGTTGAGTGAATATATAGAGGGACAGGATGATATGGAAGTGATCGGCGTTGCTTATAACGGACAGGAATGTCTTTCTTTGTTTAAAGATAAGAATCCCGATGTGCTCGTTTTAGACATTATTATGCCGCATCTGGACGGACTTGCGGTTTTGGAGCGTCTGCGGGAATCAGAGCTCGAGAAGCAGCCGAACGTCATCATGCTGACGGCATTCGGTCAGGAAGACGTTACGAAAAAAGCCGTCGATTTAGGCGCGTCCTATTTCATCCTGAAGCCGTTTGATATGGAAAACCTTGTCGGCCATATCCGCCAGGTAAGCGGAAATGTCAGCAGTGTCACACACCGTGCGCCGTCCGCGCAAAGCAGCATTATCCGCAGCCAGCCGGAGCCGAAGCGGAAAAATCTCGATGCCAGCATTACAAGCATTATCCATGAGATCGGTGTGCCTGCCCATATCAAAGGCTATCTTTATTTGCGGGAAGCCATTTCCATGGTGTATAACGATATTGAACTCCTCGGCAGCATCACAAAAGTCCTTTATCCCGACATCGCCAAAAAATTCAACACGACCGCAAGCCGTGTAGAACGGGCCATCCGCCACGCCATTGAAGTCGCATGGAGCAGGGGAAATATTGATTCCATTTCTTCACTGTTCGGATATACGGTAAGCATGACAAAAGCAAAACCAACCAATTCAGAATTCATCGCGATGGTTGCTGACAAGCTGAGATTGGAGCATAAAGCTTCGTAACAAAGCTTTTGGCTAAATGTCTTTTTCGCGCCTTCTTTTCCGTGCATGAACGCGGAAGAGAAGGCGTTTTGAAATTTTGCTGACGAAAACAATGGGAACCACCCACGCCGGTACTTGTTCTATACATAAATGCGGGGTTTATGCCGTCTACACATATAATACCGGAGCTGATATTTTAATGATTTTGCCGTCTCTGAAATAAAAGCTGGGGACGCGGCGGCTTAACACAGATAGGACTTCGTAGCTGATCGTACCGAGCATTTCGGCAATTTCATCAACGGAAATCTCGGCACCTTGTTGTTTACCGTAGATGACGACTTCTTCTCCTTGTTTGCCCTCATTCTCACCTAAACTGACCATGATCATATCCATTGTCACTCTCCCCGCCACCGGCACCCGTCTGCCGCGGTGCAGAATAAACCCGCGGTTGGACAGGGCGCGGGAGTAACCGTCAGCATAGCCGATCGGAATCGTCGCGATGATTTCACCCGGTTCGGCGATATATGTGGCGCCATAACTGACGGTCCGGGGATCTGTCACCATAGCTTTCACATAAGCGATACGCGCCTTTAAACTTAGCGCGGGTGTGAGATCCACGAGGTTCAGTTCCTTTATCGAGGCGGACGGATATAAACCATATAACCCAATGCCTAAACGGATCATGTCGGCGCTGAATTCCGGGAATGCGATAGCGGCGGCTGTGTTGCACATATGCACGGTAGGCAGCGTAATGTCCTGATTTTTTAAAAAGCGGAGAAAGCTGATAAACTTTTCATGCTGCAGCATCGTCAGCTCAGTGTCCGGTTCATCCGCTGTTGAAAAATGTGTAAAGATGCCATCCCATGACAGGTATGTACTCGACTTGAGCGCTTTCACCACTGCTAAAAGTTCTTCTTCCGTACGCACACCTAGCCTGCCCATTCCGGTATCCACATTGATATGAATGGACAGCCGTTTCGAATCTGCTTCTTTTTCCAATATCCGATTCGCTTTTTTGATCCAGCTGACCTGAAACGCTGATAATGTTATGTTCCAAACGGCAGATTTTTTCACACAGCTGAGAGCTGTGAAGCCGAGCACAAGAATAGGTGCCGTAATTCCCGCTCTCCGTAACACAATTCCCTCTTCGACGCTGGCGACAGCGAGCTCGCTCGCCCCGCTTTCCAGTGCCTGCCGCGCTACTTCCACAGACCCGTGGCCATAAGCGTTCGCTTTTACGACGGCCATAATTTTAGACGTATTCGGAATATGGCGGCGAATCGCCCGTACGTTCTTTTTTATCGCATCAAGGTCAACTTCAATCCAAACTTCCCGGCAAAGTTTTTTCATCACGATTCCTTCTTTCCTTAATGAGATTCAGTACTCGCTTTCAATCTGCATTCTATTCATCTTGAACTGAAATCATTCAAAACAAGGGAAGGTGATCGCTGATGTTTAAAAATCTAGCTTTCGGGAAATCAGTGAGCCTGCTTTATTTATGCTGAAAGGGCTGCTTGTCAGCCCTTAAATTGACTTTACAATATTCTGATCTGAAAATTGATGTTCAAACATTTTGGTGTGGCTCACAGCATTGTTTTGAATGACAATGCCGATATTTCCCCCTCCGGCACCGAAAACGGTTTTTGATGCAGTCAGCGGACTGATGGATATGGCGCCGCCAACATTGACAACTCCGTTTCCTGATACGTTGTTTATCGTAATCGGGCAACCGCTCATTCTATTTTTTCTCCTTTCTCTCACAGTCTACTAACTATATGTACGCTGTGATATGGAAGAAGATTAAACAAAACGGCAAAAAGAATCCGGCTGCTGCCAGCCGGAAAGGGAGGGAAATGGGGATGTCATAGTGTTTTCGTTACATTTTGATCAGAGTATTGAGAGCTTGAAGATTGAGATGTACTGGATTGATTCATTTGCAGGACCAACCCTGTATTTCCCCCTCCTGAGCCGTAGACGGTTTTTGATACGGTTAAAGGACTTATCGAAAACGCACCGCCGACATTGACAACCCCGTTTCCGGAAAGACTGTTAATCGTAATAGGAAAACCAGCCATCATATACGGTCTCCTTTCTATTAATCTATTTACTATATGTACGCTGTGTGTTAGAAATAGGAGTAAACAAAGCGGTAAAAACTTGTGAATCAAAAAAACTGCCGGACATCCGGCAGTTTTTTTAGTCTACTTTTCAAATGGCACCCAGCCGCCTGTATTCTGAATCATTTCCCATAACGGTTCAGGAAGCCGGTATTTCTCAATTTCAGATGCTTGAATGGCTTTTTCGATTTCCTGTTCGCGGCCTTCTTTGACCAGCACCGCCCATTCGGGGTTAATCAAAATGACACGTCCCAGAGCCACCAGCGGAATTCCGCTTTCTAATACGGCAAGCGCTTCGTCCGCGGTATAGATGGAACCGACGGCCATCAGCGGCACTTTATGGCCGACGCGTTCGTTTAATAAATCCATCCGGGTCCGTGAAGTATCCGCCCCGCGGCGGGCTTTGGAATTGACATCCATCAGTGAAATATGCAGATAATCCAAGTTCTCTTCCGCAAGCGCGTCGGCGAGAATGAATGTTTCTTTCATTGTAAGCCCCGGTGTTTCCGGCTCTTCCGGTGACAGGCGGTAGCCGAGAACGAATGGATTTTCAGCGTGTGTATCAATTGCCTGTTTGACAGCGTTAACGACTGCAAGCGGGAACGCAAGGCGCTTTTCATCGCTTCCGCCCCAGCGGTCTGTGCGCCGGTTTGTTTTCGGTGAATAAAATTGGTGAATCAGGTACCCGTTTGCCCCGTGAATTTCAACACCGTCAAAGCCGGCTTCAATCGCTCTGCGTGTCGCTTCGCCGAATGCTTTCACGATGTGCTCAATTTCTTGGTCGGTGAGAGCCCGGGACGTTTGTCTGCCGTCTTCTTCTGAGCCGCTCGGACTGACGACGTCGTTGTTTGGCACGAGTTCAGGAGGGCATTCCAATCCTCCGTGGTGAATCTGCACAACGGCTTTCGCTCCTTGAGACTGGATCGCCTGAGCGAGTTTTTTCAAGCCGGGAATGTGAGAATCATCATAGATGCCGGGCTGGCCTGGAAACGCTTTGCCGTCTGGCGTTACGTTTGCACATGCCGTAATGACCATGCCCATTTCTTTTGAACGGGGAGTAATGTAGCTTAATTCACGGTCGGAAATCGTTCCGTCATCATTTGATGAATAGTGTGTCATGGGTGCGACTGAAATACGTTTTGGTATGGTGACGCCGCTTTCGAACGTAAAAGGTTCAAACAGCGGTTTATAAGTTTGCTTCATCATTTCGCCTTCTTCCTTAGGAGTTTAACTCGTCCGTATTCTAGCTTATGTTTTAATTGTGTGCAATTATTTTGCTTGTTCTTCTTCCTGAGGTTATGACCGGCTGAACCATTTAAACGAATGAAACGGTTTTCTCCGTTCCTTTTCAGGATCTTTATATCCTCCTGAAATTTGATGGCCGATCGAGCTGAATATGACAGCGGCGGCGAAGAGGAGAATGATTTTTTTCATATGCATATCTTCTTTCTTATCTTTTACAAGGTTATTTATAAGCATACGCTTGTGCGAAAAAACCGTCAATTTGTTTTTATTTATTCTTTTTTCCACTTTCCTGCGGCGAATATCGTTCCGATCTGAATCACAACACTTAACAGAGCGCACACTGCCACAACTGTGTTGCTGTCCATAGAAGACACCCTCCTTTTTGTTAGGTTGATGTATCATATGACAGCTGTCTCTGTTTTGACAAAACCGTAATGCGGTGTTTCATATTTTTCAACACAAAAAGGTGGCTGGGACAAAACTAGCTTCAAATAATGAGAAAGGTGAATTTGGGGGTACTCAAATTCATCTTTCTTTATTTTTATGTATAAATTCTTCTATTACCTTAGAAGTTGGCAGTGAATTTTCTTAAATTCACTGCCATTAATGCGAGACCCATTTCGTTTGCTACCTTCGATTTTCCTCGTACAGAAAATCGAGTGAAACGCAAATTAGCCTTCAAGAATCCAAAAACTGGTTCCACATCGGTTTTACGTTTTCGATAGATGGCACTCGTTTTCTCTTCTGAAAGCTTCGCTCTCACATATTCTTTTTGCTGTTCCCATTTTTTGTTCACCATTAGTTTTCGATTGTTTCCTTCTTTTGCCTTGGTACATGATGAACGGAATGGGCATCCTGAACAGTCTTCGCACTCGTAGACTTTGAAACTCCTTTGGAAACCTGTAGCGTCCGTTCGGACAGAATGATATTGAAATTCTAAACGTTTCTGATTAGGGCACGTATATGTATCGGTTTCTTGATCATATACCCAGTTATCAGGATTAAATGTATTTTGTTTGTACTTTTTCTTTTGTTATATGTTATCAGTGCTTCTCGGTTTCTGTTTGAGAGAATATCACTAAAGTTTTGTTCACTACCATAACCTGCATCTGCAACTATATGTTTCGGTAACTCGAAATAATGTTGCTCGATCTCATCTAAAAATGGAATTAACGTACGTGTATCTGTTGGGTTTGGAAATAGACTATAAGCAAGCGCATATTGACCTTCCGTTGCGATTTGTACATTGTAACCAGCTTTCAATTGCCCGTTTTTCATATAATCATCTTTCATTCGCATAAATGTCGCATCTAGATCTGTTTTAGAATAGCTATTACGTGGTCCAAAGATTTTAAGATCCTGTTGGTACTTCCGTTTTCTTAGGATAAAATCAATCAACTGTTTACGCACTTGTTTCGGGTATTTTCGTTCCCTTCGTAAGGCTTTTCGTTCCGTAACGTCTGAAGATGCTTCTATTTGTTTATCATATTCGGTCACTACTTCGTCTACTTTTTGAACCATTTGAGTGAGCTCTCCAAATGATAGCTGTTCATCACTTTCCCGTTCCATTTGGGGTATGATTTCGTTCTCAAGCAACTCATTGTACAACTGGTTTGACTTATCAATTAAACGCTGATGAAATTTCTCAATCGCTTTCTTCCAGACAAACGTAAATTTATTCGCATTCGCTTCAATCTTTGTACCATCGATAAATATCGCTTCTTGATCGATCAGTTTTTCTTCAATCAATTGGCAGCGAAATTGGATGAAACATTGACGGATTAAATCTTTCACTACTGGTTGAACACGAAATCGGTTAATTGTACGGTAGCTTGGTTCATACCCTTGAGCTAACCACATCATACGGATACTGTCTTTTAATAGGGCCTCTATTTTACGCCCTGAAAAGACAGATTGAGTGTAGGCACATAGAATAATTTTAAGCATCATGCGTGGATGATAGGCAGGACAACCTTCATTTCGAAGAAATGGTTCAAACGCTTCTTGAGGGATACTTTCCACTAAATGATGGACATGGTAGGCAATATCATTATTTTGTAACTTTACTTCTAAATCTAAAGGCAAAACGATTTGATTCATGGTATAATCTTTAAACATAAGGACACTTCTTTCTGATTAGATTTTGTATGGTAACTTAATTTTATCAGAAGTTGTCCTTATTTTTTATTGTAAAATAATCAAAAACGGTGAAAGTTTACTCGTCGTAAAATTTCACCGTTTTTTTCGTCTTAGAGGTGGGTTTTGTCCCAGCCCCTTTACTTTTTTTTCAGCCGGTTCAAAGCGATTTGAACAGCGATGGCGTCATCCAGGTAGCCGATCGGAAACATGTAATCCGGAATGACGTCGGTCGCTAAAATATAATACAGCAGCGCGCTCCCGAGAATCGCGCGGTCTTCAGCCGGTGTTGATTCATCCATATACTGGTGATGCATGTTTTTCAAATGATCAATAAAAGGGCCGACGCTTTCTTCATTGTCCATTTTCTTTTGAAACTCATCGCAAATCAGGCGATGGCCCTGCTGGGTTTTGGCATATTGTTCATATCTGGTCAGTTCGCGCTCAATTTGCTCCCGGGAAAAAGGCTGATCAAACATCTCGGCCATATTCAGCATATCCTGAATCGCGTGCATCGGGTCTTGCGGCGCAGCTTCTTTTTCATGGCCGATGTCTATGCCTGACGCCTCAAGCAATTCCTCCAGCGGAGTGCGGAGATGTTTTGAAAATTCCTGAAGATGCTTTAAATTGGCCTTCTGCTTGCCGTTTATAATCCGGGAGATGGTGGCCGTATCAATATTTGTTAAGGCGCCGAGTTTTCTCATGGAGAGCGAGTGCTTATCAAGCAGTGATTTTAAAAGGGGCCCCAGTGTCTTATTTTTATTTTCTGTCAAGGGTGTCACCTCGTTTCCGCCGGAATGATGATCATTAATCAATAATTTTTGCAGAAAAGGTACCTTTTCTGTGCGGCTGAATAGGATAGTGTAGATTCAACGGCACAACATGTTGAAAAGACATCAAAGAATGGAGAGAAACGAACATGGCTTGGTTAATGATTTTAGGTTTGGCAGTGTCCTCGAGCATTGATAATTTAGGAGTGGGGATGTCATACGGCATCAGAAAAATCAAAATATCGCATGCGTCGAATATGATGATCGCTTTTATCTGTTTTGTATTCAGTTATATCGGAATTTATTTCGGCAAATGGATTTCAGCCGTTTTACCGGGCTTTCTTCCTGTATTGCTGGCGGCGTTTATTTTATCTGTCATCGGTATCCGCATCATTCTGCTGGCTGTGCCGAGAAAAACAGCGCGTGTTGGCGCGTCAGGAAAAAAAGGCCGTTTTGCCGGTCTGCTGCAAAATCCGGAGGCAGCGGATGCCGACGGTTCGGGAGAAATCGGTATATTGGAATCCATGGTTCTCGGGGTGGCCGTATCCGCAAATGCGCTGACCAACGGATTAAGCGCGGGGTTGATCGGACTTTCTCCCGCTGCCATTTCCATCACTGCGGCGGTCGGAAGCTTTTTGACCATATGGATCGGCTGCTCGCTTGGAAAAAAAGCCGCATCATTGCGCATCGGTTCTTTTCACGTCGGACAGTTCAGCACGGTGCTGAGCGGAGTGATTATTCTCATCATTGCCGCCAATACGCTGCTCTTTTAAGTTGTCCCGTTCATTTTATGAAAAGCTCAAAATAAATATGAATGTTTCTATTCGGGAGAGCGCATGACGCGGCTCTCTTTTTTTGCCGATCTGATATTTTTTCAAAATGAACAGAAAGTCGTCCGTTTCCGTTAAATTCTGCATATTCGGCCTTCAGACAGAACCTTTTTCATAGACTGATCAGCTTGTTTTCTTTCTAAGTTCAGGTAAACAGCAGGTCAGATAGCCTTCATTCCAAATATGGAAAAGCGCTGGAGGAATGAAGGCTCCCTTTACAAATCGGCCATTCTGTTCAAAGATAAAGCCGAATGAGAAAACGTGAGGTGATCTGTGTGAAGTCTGTCATACTTCTGATCTTCACCGCATGGCTGTTATCAGGCTGCGAGTATACCGCGGAGGCTGATGCGGCGCCGTCATTTACACAGGAAGGAACATTTATAAAAGCGGCCGGAAACGATACAATCGCGGTCGAAATTGACGGAGAAAGGCAAGAGGTGAAGGTGCCTTTCGCCAAGCGGTTTGAATGTCAGTCTCTGCCTGAACATACGGCGGTGCAAATCACCTATAAAAAAGAGAGCAACGGACAATTACGGCTTGAGGAACTGAAAAAAGAAACAGATATGTGAAAACGGGGAGGAAAAAAACGTGGGTTTACTGACAAAAAGCGCTGCTGCCTTCGGTGCCGCTCTGCTTCTGCTTGCGCCGTCTGCTTATGCAGCTGAACCTTTGCAAGGGAAAACCATTTATATCGATGCCGGACATGGCGGAGAAGACAGCGGGGCCGGCGGAAATGGACTGCTTGAGAAAAACATCAATTTAGCGGTGTCAAACAAGGTGATCGCCAAATTGGAGACAGAAGGCGCAAAACCTGTAGCTTCAAGGACTGACGATACTTTTTTACGTTTGGACGAGCGGGTGGCGAAAGCAAGCGCCAGCCAATCCGATTTATTCGTCAGCCTCCATACGAATTCAGCCGTCTCAACTGCATCGGGCACGGAAACGTATTTTAATTCGACATATGAAGGCGCAGACAGCGAAAGGCTTGCTTCCGACATCCAGCAGCAGCTTGTCACGTCTTTAGGGATGAAGGACAGAGGCGTAAAAGAAGCTACTTTTTATGTCATTACATATTCAAAGATGCCGAGTGTGCTGGCTGAATTAGGTTTTATCACAAATCCTCAAGATGCGGACAAGCTGAAAAGCGATAACGGACAAGAGCACGCCGCGGACGCCGTTGTAAACGGAATCGAAACCTATTACAGCGGCCGGTAATTATAAAATATGTGTAAATAGCGCCCTCCTTATGTGCATAACGATTATAATAGAGAAAACCGATGACAAACACCTGAGGTGACACATATGACAAATATTTTTGCCCACCGGGGGGCGTCGGGCGACTGCCCGGAAAATACGATGCCCGCGTTCAAAAAAGCGATTGAGGACGGGGCTGACGGAATTGAACTTGATGTACAGATGACAAAAGACGGCCGCATCGTGGTCATTCACGATGAAACCCTCGACCGCACGACGTCTTTGAAAGGATTTGTGAAAGATACGGCGTATGACAAAATCAGAACCGCCGATGCCGCCGGAAAATGGAAAGATGCTTTTAAAGGTGTCAGAATTCCGCTTTTGTCAGATGTGCTGCGTTTTGCGGAACGTACTGATTTTCTGATAAACATTGAGCTGAAAAACAGTGTATTCCGTTACGAAGGAATGGAAGAAGAAGTGATTAAAAAAGTCAGATATTACGGACTGGAAAAGCGCGTTATTTTTTCTTCATTTAATCATGAGAGTCTCGCGGTTTGCCACGCCCTGGCGCCTGAAATTGAACGGGCGGTGCTGACAATGGATGTGCTGTACCGGCTTGAACGGTATCTTGCAGCCATTCCCGCTTCGGGTTATCATCCGAAGCTCGGTACGCCGGCGGTGAGCGCTGAAGTGATCAAACATCTTGCAAAACACCAAGCGGCGCTCCGTCCGTTCACCGTCAATCGTCCTGAGGATATGAAGCAGCTGATGAAAGCGGGAGCAGACGCGATTTTTACCGATTATCCAAAACTGGCTGTTTCTATAAAAGAAGAATGCCGCAGCTGAGAAGACTGTTCAGACAGTCTTCTTTTTTTTATGGGCGGGAAAAAGGCGGTGCAATCATAACTCGGTCAGCCGGTTCATATATTGTAACAGGGCGTTTTGTGTAAGCGTTATCTTTTATCTTATTGAAAGTGAGGCAAAATTGTGGGAAAAACGGTTATCGTCAGTGCGGCAAGAACGCCGTTCGGAAAATTCGGCGGCGCATTAAAAGAGGTAAAGGCAGCCGAGCTTGGCGGCATTGCCATAAAAGAAGCAATCAAGCGCGCCGCTATCAGTGAAAGCGAAGCGGAAGGAGCGGTGATGGGAATGGTCGTCCAGGCGGGTGCCGGGCAGATTCCGGCACGGCAGGCTGCAAGATATGCCGGGCTTCCATGGTCCGTTCCGGCTGAAACCATTAATAAGGTCTGTGCATCAGGGCTCAGGGCCGTTACCATCTGTGATCAAATGATCCGGGCCAAAGATGCGGACGTGCTGATTGCAGGCGGAATGGAAAGCATGAGCAACATTCCGTACGCCATTCCGGCCGGCCGCTGGGGTGTGAGGATGGGGGACGGGGTGTTTCAGGATTTAATGGTTCATGACGGGCTGACCTGTGCGTTCGACCAGGTGCATATGGCTGTCCACGGAAGCACTGCGGCCAAAAAGTACGGCATTTCCCGGGATGAACAGGATCATTACGCTCTTTTGAGCCAGAAACGTGCGGCAGGGGCGGCTGAAGCGGGCAAATTGCGTGAAGAAATCGTTCCCGTCACCTGGACCGGCAAAAAGGGCAAACAGCATACTGTTGAAGCGGATGAGGGGCTGCGTCCTGATACGAGCCTTGAGCAGCTTGCAGCGCTCAAGCCAATTTTTACAGCCGACGGAACGGTTACAGCCGGAAACGCTCCCGGTGTAAATGACGGGGCCGGAGCATTTGTGCTGATGTCAGAGGAAAAAGCCGCAAAGCAGCATGTCAGGCCGCTCGCAGCGATACTTGGCTTTGCGTCAGTCGGACTGGAAGCGTCCGAGCTGGCAAGCGCCCCGGGAGAGGCCATCAGCCGGCTCTTGACAAAAACCGGACTGTCCGTTGACGATATTGATTTGTTTGAAGTAAATGAAGCATTTGCGTCCGTCGTGCTCGTGAGTGAAAAAATAGCCGGGTTCAGCCGGGAGAAAGTGAATGTAAACGGAGGGGCAATCGCGTTCGGCCACCCGATCGGCGCAAGCGGAGCGAGAATCATCATGAGTTTAATATACGAATTAAAGCGTCGCGGAGGAGGTTTAGGCATAGCGGCTATATGCAGCGGAGCGGCTCAAGGAGATGCCGTCCTGCTGGAGGTGTACTGATCAAAGGAGGGAGCGCCGGATGAAGATGAAAACAATCATGGTCGCAGGTGCCGCTCAGATGGGAGCAGGCATCGCTCAGACGGCTGCAGAAGCCGGGTTTGCCGTCAAGTTATACGATTGGGAGCCGGAAACGGTAACAAAAGGTCTTCACCGCATAAAGGCAAACCTGGAGAAAGAGCAGGCAAAAGGACGGAAGTCACAGCAGGAGACAGATGCCGTTTTCAGCCGTATTTCTCCGGCAGAGCTCACAGAAGCGGGAGATGCTGATTTTGTAATTGAAGCCATTGCCGAAAACAAAAAAGCAAAAGCGGAATTGTTTGACACACTTGATAAAATCTGTCCCCCGCATGCCGTATTGGCAAGCAATACGTCTTCTCTTCCCATTACGGAGCTTGCCGCGGCCACAAAAAGGCCTGAAAAAGTAATCGGCATGCATTTTATGAATCCGGTTCCTGTCATGGAGCTTGTCGAAGTCATCAGAGGACTCGCCACATCGGAAGAAACAGCGGAAACAGTAAAGAAGCTTGCCGTCCGGATGAATAAAACCCCTGTCGAAGTCAATGACTTCCCGGGCTTTATATCTAATCGCATATTAATGCCGATGATTAACGAAGCCGTTTATTGCCTTTACGAAGGAGCAGCTTCAAAGGAAGCGATTGATGAGGTGATGAAGCTCGGCATGCGGCATCCGATGGGTCCTTTAACATTAGCTGACTTCATCGGGCTGGATACGTGCCTTTCCATTATGGAGGTTCTCTATGCGGGGCTCGGAGATTCGAAATACCGCCCATGCCCTCTGCTCAGAAAATATGTCAGCGCCGGCTGGCTCGGCAAAAAAAGCGGGCGCGGTTTTTATGAGTACGGCAGATGACGTAAAGATCATGAGGGGAGACGGCAGCCATGCATTTTACAGAAGAGCACATCATGATGAGAAAAATGGTGCGTGATTTTGCCCGCAAGGAAATCGCGCCGATGGTTGAGCTCATGGAATCAACAGATGAATTTCCGGAGCGGCTGATTAAAAAAATGGGCGAAGCGGGATTGATGGGCATTCCCGTCCCGGAAGCTTACGACGGGGCGGGTGCTGATACAACATCTTACATTTTAGCGATTCATGAAATATCAAAAGTCAGCGCGGCCGTCGGCGTCATTTTATCCGTCCACACATCGGTAGGGACAATCCCGATTTTGCATTTCGGGACAGAAGCCCAAAAACAAACGTATATTCCGAAGCTGGCAGCGGGCGAATATATTGGGGCGTTTGCGCTTACTGAGCCTCAATCCGGATCTGATGCGGGAAGCCTGAAAACAACGGCCGTGCGAAAAGGCGGTTCATATATTCTGAACGGTTCAAAAATCTTTATTACAAACGGCGGAGCGGCAGATCTGTATCTGACATTCGCCATAACCGATCCGGGTAAGGGGAGAAAGGGGATTTCCGCGTTTATCGTTGAAAAAAACACACCCGGTTTTTCTGTCGGAAAAAAAGAAAAAAAGCTCGGATTGTTAGGTTCCAATACTGTCGAATTGCAGTTTGACCAAGCGGAAATTCCGATTGAAAACCGGCTCGGCGAAGAGGGCGAGGGCTTTTCAATCGCCATGAAAAACCTTGACGTCGGACGGATCGGCATAGCGGCTCAGGCGCTCGGGATTATCGAAGCGGCGCTCGGCTGCTCGGTGGAGTACGCCAAAACCCGCAGCCAGTTCGGCAGACCCATCGCTTCGAATCAGGCCGTTTCATTTAAATTATCTGACATGGCGACGAATGCGGAAGCTGCCAAATTATTGGTCTATCATGCTGCTGATCTGTATCAGCGAGGGCTTCCGTGCGGAAAAGAAGCATCTATGGCGAAGCAATTCGCGTCCGATGCGGCGATGAAAGCGGCGGTGGAGGCTGTGCAGATTCACGGCGGCTACGGCTATATGAAAGAATATCCCGCGGAGCGTTTATTTCGGGATGCGAAAGTCACGCAAATCTATGAAGGAACCAATGAGATTCAAAGGCTGATTATTTCTAAGTATCTTCTTCAATAAAAAGTGCGCAAAGGAGCGAAACCATGGAATCTTATTCTCCCGGTTTAGATGGCGTCATTGCGGTGGAAACGGGGATTTCTTTCCTGGATACACAGCAGGGCAGTATTTTAATCAAAGGCCACGATCTGATTGAGCTTTCTAAAACGGCCGGCTATATGGACATTGTTCATCTCTTATTGGAAGACAGACTTCCTGATGCGAAAGAGAAGGCAACGCTTGAAGAAGACGTTCGGCGCGGCGGACACCTTCCCGAGGAAATCTTGCACATATGCCGTCTGCTGCCCGAACATACTCACCCGATGGACGGACTGAGGACGGGTTTGTCCGCGCTTGGAGGCTTTGACAAGGACATCAATGACCGTTCATCTTCCGTAAATCAGCACCGTGTACGCGGACTGATAGGCAAAATGCCGAATCTGACGGTCAACAGCTATCGAGTCATCAACGGGCTGGAGCCTTTGGCGCCGGTCGGAACCTTATCATACAGCGCAAACTTTTTATATATGATTACCGGAAAAACGCCGTCATCTTTGGAAGAAGAAATCTTCGACCGGTCGCTTCTTTTATACAGTGAGCATGAATTGCCGAACTCAACGTTTACGGCCCGTGTCATCGCTTCGACGCAATCGGATATTTACGGCGCTCTGACCGGAGCCGTCGCCTCGCTTAAGGGAAATCTTCACGGCGGCGCGAACGAAGCGGTTATGTACATGCTTGAGGAAGCGAAGGATACAGACGGGTTTACACAATTATTAACTCAAAAACTCGCAAACAAAGAAAAAATCATGGGCTTCGGCCACCGTGTCTACATGAAAAAAATGGACCCGAGGGCGCTTATGATGAAAGAAGCGTTAAAAAAGCTGTCTGATCTTTCAGGTGATTTTCGTCTTTATAATATGTGTGAAGCCGGCGAAACCGTCATGAGGGAGAAAAAAGGCCTTTATCCGAATTTAGATTACTACGCAGCGCCGGTCTATTACATGCTCGGCATCCCAATACCGCTGTACACGCCTATATTCTTCAGCGCACGCACGGTCGGCCTGTGTGCCCACGTCATTGAACAGCACAGCCGAAACCGGCTTTTCCGCCCGCGTGTCCGCTATACCGGAGCGCGCCTGTAAACAGATGAGAAAGGAAGATGAAAACATGACAGAACCCCGCCGAATGGACGCTGTAATCGAAGAGATTTCTGACTACGTGCTTCATCAGGAGATTGACAGTTCAGAAGCTTTCGCTACGGCAGGACATGTGCTTCTTGATACGATAGGCTGCGGAATTTTGGCGCTCAGCTATCCCGAATGTACAAAGCTGCTCGGCCCGATTGTCCCGGGAACCTCCGTGCCCAACGGCAGCAGAGTCCCGGGCACGCCTTTTGTTTTAGACCCGGTCACGGCTGCTTTTAATATCGGCTGTATCAACAGGTGGCTCGATTATAATGATACGTGGCTTGCTGCGGAATGGGGTCATCCGTCTGACAATCTCGGAGGCATATTGGCTTGTGCGGATTATATATCCAGAGTGCGGATTTCAGAAGGGAAAGAACCGCTTACCGTGCGCGATGTGCTTTGCGCAATGATCAAAGCGCACGAAATTCAAGGAATTCTCGCTTTGGAAAACAGCTTAAACAGAGTGGGGCTTGACCATGTGCTGTTTGTGAAAGTGGCGACTGCGGCTGTTTGCGCACAAATGCTGGGCGGCTCAAGAGAGGAAATCAATAACGCCGTATCTCACGCTTGGATTGATAATTCAAGCCTCAGAACGTATCGTCATGCGCCGAACACCGGATCACGCAAATCATGGGCGGCCGGAGACGCGACGAGCAGAGGCGTATATTTGGCCCTTATGGCGCAAAAAGGTGAAATGGGGTACCCGACGGCTCTGACCGCATCTGGGTGGGGATTTCAAGACGTACTGTTTAACCGGCAGGAAATGAAGCTTGCCCGCCCGCTTGGGTCCTATGTGATGGAGAATGTTTTATTTAAAGTATCCTACCCGGCTGAATTTCACGCCCAGACAGCGGCGGAATGCGCGGTCCGGCTTCATCCGGAGGTGAAAGACCGCATTGAAGACATTGATAGGATCACGATTATGACCCATGAGTCGGCAATCCGGATTATCGATAAAAAAGGGCCGCTTCACAATCCGGCTGACCGGGATCACTGCCTCCAGTATATTACGGCAATCGGGCTGCTTTTCGGAGATATCACGGCGGATCATTATGAAGAGGAAACGGCGTCTGACCCGCGAATTGATACATTGCGGAGCAAAATGGAGGTGACGGAACACAAAGCGTACTCAAAAGATTACTTAGACCCGAATAAGCGATCCATATCAAATGCCGTACAGGTGCATTTTACAGACGGCACGGCTACGGGACGGATTGAATGTGAATACCCGCTCGGACACCGGTTCCGCAGAAAAGAAGCCGTTCCGAAGATTCTTGCCAAGTTTTCAGCAAACATCAGTACTCATTTTTCATTGAAGCAGCAGCGAAAAATCGAAGAGGCCTGCGAACATAGCGGCCGAATGCAGAAGCTCAGCGTTAGTGAATTTATGGACTTATTTCTCGTATAAAATAGGAGGGTGACAAACATGACGTGGATCGTCAGCAAGCAGTCGTCTCAAGAGGAGCTTGCAGAGCGGTTCCGTACGCTGATGGCAGCGCCGGATCTATTGCAGATCCCCGGCGCTCACGATGCGATGGCCGCTCTTATCGCCAAGAAAACGGGGTTTTCGGCTCTTTATTTATCAGGCGCGGCTTACACGGCGAGCAGAGGGCTGCCCGATTTAGGGATCATCACGTCGGCGGAAATGGCTGAACGGGTTAAAGATCTGGTCCGCTCGTCTGATCTGCCCGTCCTTGTCGATATTGACACGGGTTTCGGAGGAGTGCTGAATGCCGCCCGGACGGCGAAAGAAATGTATGAAGCGCGCGCGGCCGCCGTCCAGATGGAGGATCAGCGCCTGCCGAAAAAATGCGGACATCTGAATGGGAAGCAGCTCGTGCCGATTGAAGAAATGGCGCAAAAAATCCAAGCGATCAAGCAGGCCGCGCCGACCCTTCTTGTTGTTGCGAGAACAGACGCCAGACAGCAGGAAGGGCTGGAGGGGGCATTAACAAGGGCGTCCGCTTATATAAAAGCGGGTGCTGACGCTGTTTTTCCGGAAGCGCTCCAATCCGAAAGTGAATTCAGAGCGTTTTCCAAACAAATCAGTGTGCCGATTCTCGCAAACATGACTGAATTCGGAAAAACGCCGTATTACAGTGCTGATGAATTTTCCGATATGGGCTGTCAGATGGTCATTTACCCGGTCACGTCACTCAGAACGGCGGCCAAGGCTTTTGAGCGTATTTTCCGCCTTCTGAAAGAAGAAGGCTCGCAAAAAGAGGGGCTTTCAGATATGCAGACGAGAAAAGAATTATATGAAACGATCGCTTACGATGACTATGAAGAACTGGATCAATCCATTGCCAAAACGATACTGCCGGACGACTGAAAAAGCCCTTTTTTTGCAAGGGCTTTTTTTACAGCTTTTTTTTCCTGAACCGCGGGCTGACTTGATTGCGTTTCCGATCTCTGTACAAAATAAACCCGGCCAGAACATAAAGGCCGAACAAAAAAAACGCCAATCCGGCCGCCCCCTGAAGAAAAAGGGACGGAAACGGGGAAAACACATGTCCGAATAATGCATCTCTCATCAGCTTAATGCCGAGCGCCGCGACAGCGCCGGGGAGGACCAGAATCAAAAGCGCAACAAGCCGGCTCATATTCAGAAAACCCCTTTACGATATGTTTTCCTTTATTGTCCAATCGAAAAAATATTTTGTCAAGAGATCAAAACGTGGTAACATAGGGGTTGTGCAAATTATTGCAACGGAAAATACAGGTGTGCAAATTTTTTCATATAAAGGGGTATCGGGATGCAGAAGGTGCTGATTATAGGTGCTGGTAAAGGAGGCACGGCGCTCCTACAGATTTTGATGAAAACAAAGCTGATCCGGATTATTGCGGTGGTTGATCAAGATCCGGAGGCGCAAGGGCTGCAAGAAGCCCGGAAATATGGAATTGCAACCTCATCAGATTGGAAACCTTACATAACCGAAGATATAGATATTATCATCCATACAACAGGCGATAAAGCGGTCATGGATGAGCTGCTCCATGAGAAAAAAGAACAAACCATCGTCATGCCGGGAAAATTGGCGTACATGGTGTTTCAGCTGATGGAGGAAAAACAGCAGCTTATCCAAATGCTCAAGTCGCAGACGTATAAGCATGACCGGATTTTTAATTCAACGCACGACGGCATGATTTTTATAGACGTCAACGAAACGATCATTTTATTTAATCAGATGGCAGAAAAAATGGTCGGCCAAAAACGGGAGGATGTCATCGGCCGCCAAATTAAAGACGTAGTGCCGAACACAAAGCTGCCGCGGATTCTGGAAACGAGAGAGCCGGAATATAACCAGAAGCAGCTTCTCGGAAAGCACCTGCAGATTGTCACGACAAGACTGCCGATCATTGATGAAGGCGGAAAACTTCTCGGCGCGTTATGCGTGTTTAAAGACATCACCGACGCAGTTGAACTGGCGGAAGAGGTCACAAACTTAAAACAAATCCGCACCATGCTTGAAGCGATTATTCAATCCTCAGACGAGGCCATTTCCGTCGTTGATGAAAACGGCATCGGAATGTTAATCAACAAAGCGTATACAAAAATGACCGGGCTGTCAGAAAGCGAAGTCATCGGAAAACCCGCTTCCACCGATATCTCAGAAGGGGAGAGCATGCACCTGAAAGTATTGGGGACAAGGCGGCCCGTGCGGGGTGTGAGGATGAAGGTCGGCCCCAATAAAAAGGATGTCATCGTAAATGTTGCCCCCGTTATTGTGGACGGTATTTTAAAAGGCAGCGTCGGCGTCATTCACGATGTGTCAGAAATTAAAACGCTGACTGCTGAGCTGAATCGGGCGCGCCAGATCATCCGCACGCTTGAAGCGAAATACACGTTTGATGACATTATCGGCACGAGTGAACAAATGCTGGTCGCCCTTGAACAGGCGAAGCTCGGGGCGAAAACGCCGGCGACGATTCTGCTGCGGGGAGAATCCGGCACAGGAAAAGAACTTTTCGCCCACGCCATCCATAATGAAAGCGACCGAAAATACAATAAATTCATCCGGGTCAATTGTGCGGCCCTTTCTGAATCCCTGCTAGAATCCGAGCTTTTCGGCTATGAGGAAGGCGCGTTTACGGGCGCGAGGCGCGGGGGCAAAAAAGGACTTTTTGAGGAAGCGAATAACGGCAGCATTTTCTTAGATGAAATCGGAGAGCTGACCCAAAGCACCCAGGCAAAGCTGCTCAGAGTTCTGCAGGAAAAAGAAATTATCAGGGTCGGCGGCGCTAAAGCGATTTCTGTCAATGTCAGAATTATCGCAGCGACAAACGTCAACATCGAAAAGGCCATGGCCGAAGGCGCGTTCCGTGAAGACCTGTATTACCGGATTAACCGCTATCCGATCTCAATCCCGCCGCTTCGGCAGCGCAAAGAAGATATTGAAGCGCTGAGCATTCGGCTCATTGAAAAAATCAATCAGGATTACGGCCGCAATGTAAAGGGGCTCGCGCCGAACGCGCTGCGTGCTTTATCAGCCTACAGCTGGCCGGGAAACGTCCGGGAGCTTGAAAATGTTCTCGGACGGGCAATGATATTTTTAGAGCCGCACATGGAACGGATCGAACAGCAGCATCTGCCTGTTTTTGAATCAGAGCTGAATGAAAAAAACGGCACCCAAAGTGATTTTCCGGATGTGGAAGGGGAAAAGCTGTCTCAGGCTGTTGAAAAATTTGAAGCGCACGTCATTCAAAAAACGCTTGAAAAGCATAAATTCAACCGAACCAAAACGGCAAAAGCGCTTGGTGTCAGCATTCGGAATCTGTACTACAAAATGGACAAGTACGGCCTTGCAAATGACGGCATGCAATAAATTGCAGAGAAAGCGCAAACAGCTGCATGTTTTCTTGAAAAAAGCCGGAATAAACCCTCCCGCATATTTGGCACGGAACTTGCATTGTTAAAAGCGGATTCGCACAAGGAAGGTGGTACAAAATGAAGCTGAGAGACCTAGTTGAAAAAGCCGCGGCAAAAAACGCAAAAACCATTGCAGTGGCCCACGCAGCAGATAAAGAAGTGATCCAGGCCGTCAAAATGGCGGCAGAACACTTGTCGGCACGATTTTTACTGACGGGTGACAGCGGAAAGCTGAAAGAGCTTCTGGCAAATGAGCCGAAGTTCAATGCTGAAATCATCCACGCCGATTCACCCGAAGAATCTGCGGCAAAAGCAGTGCGCGCAGTGCGTGAACAAGAGGCGGACGTTTTAATGAAAGGGAATCTCCCGAGCTCAACTCTTCTGAAATCGGTTTTAAACCGCCATGAAGGGCTTCGTTCAAAAAGGGTGTTATCACATGTAGCCGTTTTTGAGGTGCCGGACTATGACCGGCTGATGTATGTGACTGATTCAGCGCTGAACATTGCCCCGTCTCTTGAAGAGCTCGGGCATATTCTGCAAAATGCGGTTCATGTCGCACATTCAGTAGGGAACCCTATGCCGAAAGCCGCAGTCCTTGCCGCTATTGAAACGGTTAATCCGAAAATGGAGGCGACGCTGAACGCGGCTGCGATCGTCCAGATGTGCAACAGAGGACAGATTACCGGCTGCATTGCGGACGGACCGCTTGCTTTGGATAATGCCGTATCCCAAGCGGCTGCGCTGCAAAAAGGGATTTCCGGAAGCGTAGCGGGCCAGGCGGATATTCTCTTGGTTCCTTCAATCGAGGCCGGAAATATGCTTTATAAGTCAATGATTTATTTTGCGAAAGCAAATGTTGCTGCCGTCATCGCCGGTGCAAAAGCGCCGATCGCATTAACGAGCAGAGCGGATACCGCAGAAAATAAACTGTATTCAATTGCGCTTGCGATTTGCGCATCACAAGAACAGTAGGAGGAACGAACCTATGGAAATTTTTAAATATATGGAGACTTATGATTACGAACAATTGGTATTCTGCCAAGATGAACAATCCGGATTAAAAGCGATCATCGCGATTCATGATACGACGCTCGGCCCTGCACTCGGCGGAACAAGAATGTGGACATATGACAGTGAAGAAGCGGCGATTGAAGATGCACTAAGACTCGCAAAAGGCATGACTTATAAAAATGCGGCTGCCGGTTTAAACTTAGGCGGCGGGAAAACCGTTATTATCGGAGACCCGCGCAAAGATAAAAATGAAGAAATGTTCCGCGCGTTCGGCCGGTACATCCAAGGCTTAAACGGAAGGTATATTACGGCGGAAGACGTCGGCACCACCGTGGAAGATATGGACATCATTCATGATGAAACAGACTATGTAACCGGAATTTCTCCGGCATTCGGTTCATCAGGAAATCCGTCCCCGGTTACGGCGTACGGCGTCTATAAAGGGATGAAAGCCGCAGCGAAAGCGGCGTTTGGCACTGATTCACTGGAAGGTAAAACAATTGCCGTGCAAGGCGTGGGAAATGTGGCTTACAATCTATGCCGCCACCTTCACGAAGAAGGCGCTTCTTTAATCGTAACGGATATCAATAAAGAATCTGTTAAACGTGCTGTTGAGGACTTCGGCGCCCGCGCAGTTGATCCCGACGACATTTACTCACAGGCGTGCGATATTTATGCCCCATGTGCTCTCGGCGCCGTCATTAACGATGACACGATTAAACAGCTGAAGGCGAAAGTCATTGCGGGAGCGGCCAATAACCAGCTGAAAGAAACACGTCACGGCGATACCATTCATGAAATGGGAATCGTATACGCTCCGGATTATGTCATCAATGCAGGCGGCGTCATCAATGTGGCCGATGAGCTTTACGGCTACAATGCTGAGCGGGCTTTGAAAAAGGTTGAAGGCATCTATGCAAACATTGAGCGGGTGCTCGATATTTCCGCGCGTGACGGCATTCCGACATACTTAGCGGCTGACCGTCTGGCTGAGGAACGAATTGAGCGCATGCGCCGTTCAAGAAGCCAGTTTCTGCAAAACGGCCAAAGTATATTAAGCAGACGATAGGAATTTGATCTGGAGGTATGAAAATGTTCGAAAAGGAAAAACGCATTCTCATTCTGAATCCAGGCTCAACATCAACGAAAATCGGTGTCTTTCACAATGAACGCTGTATCTTTGAAAAGACGCTGCGGCATCCCGAAGAAGAGCTGAAAACATTTAACAGCATTATCGACCAATACGAATTTCGAAAAATAAGCATTCTTGAGTCTTTACACGAACAGGGCATCAACATTTCAAAGTTCGATGCCGTTTGTGCCAGAGGCGGCCTGCTCAGACCGATTGAGGGCGGCACATATGAAGTGAATGACGCCATGATCACTGATTTGAAAAACGGCTACAACGGCCAGCATGCTTCTAATCTGGGCGGAATTATTGCCAGGGAAATAGCTGACGGATTAAATATCCCCGCGTATATCGTCGATCCGGTCGTGGTGGATGAGATGACTCCGCTCGCTAAAGTATCAGGAATGCCTGAAATCAAGCGGAAAAGCATTTTCCATGCTTTGAACCAAAAAGCTGTTGCCCGTCAGGCGGCGGCGTCCCTCGGCAAACGGTATGAACAGATGAAGATGATCGTCACTCATATGGGCGGCGGCACCACAGTCGGTGTCCATGATTGCGGACGGGTGACGGATGTCAACAACGGGCTTCACGGAGAAGGACCCTTCAGCCCGGAGCGCGCGGGAACCGTTCCGGCGGGTGATTTGGTAGAGATGTGTTTTTCCGGCAAGTATTCAAAAGCCGATATGATGAAAAAACTTGTCGGCACGGGCGGACTCTCCGGCTACCTGGGGACAACGGACGCGGTGAAGGTGGAAAAACGCATTCAGGCCGGAGATGAAAACGCGCGTCTCATTTATGACGCCATGGCTTATCAAGTAGCAAAAGAAATCGGGGCGGCAAGCGCCGTTTTAAAAGGAAAAGTAGACATTATCGTCCTGACGGGCGGATTGGCGTACGGGAAAAGTTTCGTATCCGCTATCAGATCGTACATAGATTGGATTTCGGATGTACTGGTGTACCCGGGAGAAAATGAACTGCAATCTCTCGCGCAAGGCGCGCTTCGGGTTTTAGCCGGTGAGGAGAAGTCAAAGCAATATCAGATCGGCGAAGGAGTGAAAACAAATGGCGACTGAGTATGATGTGGTCATTCTGGGCGGCGGCACAGGCGGTTATGTAGCCGCCATCAGAGCGGCCCAGCTCGGCTTAAAAACGGCCGTTGTAGAAAAAGAAAAGCTCGGCGGAACATGCCTGCATAAAGGATGTATTCCGAGTAAAGCGCTGTTAAGAAGCGCGGAAGTGTACCGAACCGCAAAGGAAGCGGCAGCATTCGGCATTGAAACGGAAGGTGTCTCCCTCCGCTTTGACAGCGTGCAAAAACGAAAGCAGGGAATCGTTGACCGGCTGGCCGGCGGTGTCGCCCACTTGATGAAAAAGGGGAAGATTGATGTATTCAACGGGTACGGACGTATGCTCGGCCCTTCCATCTTCTCACCTCTTCCCGGTACAGTTTCCGTCGAATACGCAAATGGTGAAGAAAACGACATGCTGATACCGAAACAATTGATTATCGCAACCGGTTCAAGGCCGAAAATGCTGCCGGGTTTAGAAGCAGACGGTACATATATTCTGACATCAGATGAAGCGTTAGAGCTTGAACGTCTGCCCCAATCCATGATGATCGTCGGCGGCGGTGTCATCGGAATTGAATGGGCATCCATGCTGAACGATTTCGGCGTCAATATCACTGTGATTGAATATGCGGACCGCATTTTGCCGACGGAAGACCGTGATATTTCAAGCGAGATGGAAAAACTGTTAACGAAAAAAGGAATTAAGATCATAACGGGTGCGAAAGTGCTTCCGGATACATTGGAAAAAGCGGACGGCGTTTCAATTGCCTCTGAAAAGAATGGAAAAAAAGAAACGTATCACGCGGAACAAATGCTTATTTCCATCGGCCGCCAGCCGAACATTGAAGGGATCGGCCTTGAAAACACGGACATTGAAGCGGAAAACGGTTCTATCATCGTGAACGAAGCCGGGCAGACGAAGGAATCGCACATTTATGCGATCGGTGATGTTGTCGGCGGGCTGCAGCTTGCGCATGTGGCCTCCCGCGAGGGCATCATTGCCGTTGAGCATATGGCGGGTCTTAATCCGGCTCCGCTTGATGCCGCTCTTGTGCCGAAATGTATTTATTCAAATCCGGAAGCGGCGAGCGTCGGTCTGACAGAAGAGGAAGCTCTTCGAAAAGGGCATGAACTGAAAATCGGGAAGTTTCCGTTCATGGCGATCGGAAAGGCTCTTGTATACGGAGAAAGCGACGGCTTTGTCAAAATCGTCGCCGATCGGAATACAGATGATATTCTCGGTGTTCATATGATCGGCCCGCACGTCACCGATATGATCTCTGAAGCGGGGCTTGCCAAGGTGCTCGATGCGACGCCTTGGGAAATCGGCCAGTCCATACATCCGCATCCGTCGCTGTCAGAAGCGATTGGAGAAGCTGCGTTAGCCGCAGACGGAAACGCGATTCATTTTTAAAAGGAAAGAAGGAGGGGTTTGAATGACTACAAACCGCCATCAAGCATTAGGGCTCTCTGACGAAGAAGCCGTTGAAATGTATAGAACCATGCTGTTAGCCAGAAAAATCGACGAAAGAATGTGGCTCTTAAACCGCTCGGGCAAAATTCCGTTCGTTGTTTCATGTCAAGGACAGGAAGCGGCACAAGTAGGCGCGGCCTATGCCTTAAACCGTGATACCGACTATGTACTTCCTTACTACAGAGATATAGGGGTTGTGCTTGCATTCGGTATGACTGCAAAGGATTTGATGATGTCGGGTTTTGCGAAAGCGGCTGACCCGAACTCAGGCGGAAGGCAGATGCCGGGCCACTTCGGGCAAAAGGAAAACAGAATCGTAACGGGCTCATCCCCTGTTACGACGCAGGTTCCTCATGCAGTCGGAATCGCGCTTGCGGGACGCATGGATAAAAAGGATATCGTCTCTTTTGTTACCTTTGGAGAAGGATCTTCCAACCAGGGGGATTTTCACGAAGGGGCAAACTTTGCCGCCGTGTATAAACTGCCGGTCATTTTCATGTGTGAAAACAATAAGTATGCCATTTCTGTCCCGTATGACAAACAGGTGGCGTGCGAGAAAATATCCGACCGGGCGGCAGGCTACGGCATGCCGGGAGTCACTGTTGACGGAAACGACCTGCTGGAAGTTTACCGGGCCGTAAAAGAAGCGCGCGAACGGGCGTCTAAAGGCGAAGGCCCTACATTAATAGAAACGGTTTCCTACCGTTTGACGCCGCATTCCAGTGATGACGATGACAGCAGCTACAGAGAACGCGAAGAAGTAGAAGAAGCGAAGAAACAAGATCCGCTTCTTTTATACAAAGCATACTTGCAAGAAGCCGGGCTTCTAGGTGAAGAAGAAGAAAAGACCATGCTGGATGACATCATGGCTATCGTAAACGAAGCGACAGACGAAGCGGAGAAAGCGCCATACGCATCTCCTGAATCAACGCTTGATCACGTTTATGCGAAGTAGGGAGGAATACTTATGTCTGTAATGTCTTATATTGACAGTATTAATGCAGCAATGAAAGAAGAAATGGAAAGAGATCCGCGCGTGTTTGTTCTCGGGGAAGACGTCGGGAGAAAAGGCGGCGTGTTTAAAGCAACGGCGGGTCTCTATGAACAGTTCGGAGAAGAGCGGGTGATGGATACGCCGCTTGCTGAATCAGCGATTGCCGGTGTCGGGATCGGCGCCGCGATGTACGGCATGCGCCCGATTGCCGAGATGCAGTTTGCCGATTTCATTCTGCCTGCGGTCAACCAAATCATTTCAGAAGCGGCAAAAATACGCTACCGTTCAAACAATGATTGGAGCTGTCCGATGGTCATCAGAGCGCCTTACGGCGGCGGCGTGCACGGCGCGTTGTATCATTCCCAATCTGTGGAGGCCATTTTTGCCAACCAGCCGGGCCTTAAAATTGTCATGCCTTCAACTCCTTATGACGCAAAAGGGCTGTTGAAAGCTGCAGTCCGTGACGAAGATCCGGTGCTGTTTTTCGAACATAAGAGGGCGTACCGCCTGATTAAAGGCGAAGTCCCTGCGGATGATTACGTCCTTCCGATCGGAAAGGCGGATGTAAAACGCGAAGGCAGCGACATTACTGTCATTACGTACGGATTATGCGTCCATTTTGCTCTGCAGGCTGCCGAGCGTCTTGAAAAAGACGGAATTTCCACGCACGTATTAGACTTGCGTACGGTTTATCCGTTAGATAAAGAAGCCATCATTGAAGCTGCTTCTAAAACGGGAAAAGTATTGCTGATCACGGAAGATACGAAAGAAGGCGGTATTATGAGCGAGGTCGCCGCCATTATTTCTGAAAACTGCTTATTTGATTTAGACGCGCCGATCAAGCGGCTTGCAGGTCCTGACGTTCCGGCAATGCCTTATGCGCCGACAATGGAAAAATATTTCATGATGAATCCTGACAAAGCAGAAGCCGCGATGAGAGAATTAGCGGAGTTTTAAAGACGTAAGGAGGTTTTTGACATGGCGATTGAACAAATGGCTATGCCTCAGCTCGGAGAGAGCGTGACGGAAGGGACGATCAGCAAGTGGCTGGTATCCCCTGGTGATCAAGTGAATAAATATGACCCCATCGCGGAGGTCATGACAGATAAAGTGAATGCGGAGGTGCCGTCTTCTTTTACCGGTACGATTACAGAACTTGTAGGAGAAGAAGGCCAGACTCTTGCAGTCGGCGAGATCATCTGCAAAATTGAAACAGAAGAAACGGAAACCGAAGAGGCGCCGAAGCGGGAAGAAGAGCAGAATACCCCTTCAGACACCGATGCAAACCGTCAAGGTAAAGATCAGTCAAATAAAGCGCGTTATTCGCCGGCCGTGCTCAGATTAGCGGGAGAACACGGCATTCAGCTTGAAGAAGTTGAAGGAACGGGTGCAGGCGGCAGAATTACGCGAAAAGACATTCAAAAGATCATTGATTCGGGAATGAAGCAGAAATCGGAAGCACCGGCGCCGGCTGCTGTTCAAACAACGCAACAAGCGCCGAAACAACAGCAAAAACAAGCACCGGCACCCGCTCTGTCAGCCGGTGATATTGAAATTCCGGTTACAGGCGTCAGAAAAGCCATCGCCGCCAATATGCATAAAAGCAAAACAGAAATTCCGCATGCCTGGACGATGATGGAAGTCGACGTCACGAACATGACGGCGTACAGAAACAGCATTAAAGACTCATTTAAACAAAAAGAAGGCTTCAATTTAACGTTTTTCGCTTTCTTTGTAAAAGCGGCGGCGCAGGCTCTCAAAGAGTTCCCGCAGATGAACAGCATGTGGGCGGGAGACAAAATCGTCCAAAAGAAAGACATCAACATCTCCATTGCCGTTGCCACGGAAGATTCGCTGTTTGTTCCGGTTATTAAGCATGCTGATGAAAAAACGATTAAAGGCATAGCCAGAGAAATAACGGACCTTGCGAAAAAAGTGAGAAACGGAAAACTTACCGCGGAAGATATGCAGGGCGGCACATTTACCGTCAATAACACGGGATCTTTCGGCTCAGTTCAATCTATGGGCATTATCAACCATCCGCAGGCGGCGATTCTTCAGGTAGAATCTATCGTCAAACGCCCGGTTGTCATGAATAACGGGATGATCGCCGTTCGTGATATGGTTAATCTTTGCCTGTCTTTAGATCACAGAGTGCTCGACGGGCTCGTGTGCGGCCGATTCCTAGGACGCGTCAAAGAGATCTTAGAAAACATTGATGAACATACGTCAGTCTATTAAAAAAACTCCTTTTGCCCGGGCGGCAAAAGGAGTTTTTTTATTTTCATTGTGAATCCTCGGGAACAAGCATAGTGAGATGATGTTTTTTCACTTCGATCGTACAAGGTGTTGTTCCGTATACCTCGCCATCTGTATCCGCGTCCATTTCACGTCCGGTTTCGATTTCAATCCTGGAGGCCTGAATATAGGACAGCTCCCCTTTGAAATCATCAAACGAACCCTGCTCCATCGTCATCAGCTCCCGCAACGCGGCAAGGCTTGTGTTGCGGCAGATTAACACATCGGCTAAGCCGTCCCGGAGGCTGGCATCAGGCAGGGGAACTCTGTTTGTCCCGATATAATGCCCGTTCATGACAAGCACCATTACGGCTTCGTCTTCTTTCACCTCTCCGTCAATCGTCAATTTGACAGGAAACGGGTTCGCGCTTGTCATCGTCCGCAAGGCGCTCGTGAAGTAGCTGATTTTACCAAGCCATGCTTTTTCAGTTTCATTAATATGGCTTGATGCTTCGGTAATCAGTCCGATGCCCCAGAAGTTCAGAAAATAGCCGTCATCCGTTTTACAGACGTCAATCATCTGTTTATGTCCGGCCGCGAGCGCTTCAGCGGCCTTTTGAAGGTTTTGCGGGATGCCGAGCGCCCGGGAGAAATCGTTGCACGTTCCTCCCGGCAAAATGCCGACAGCGGGTCTGTGATCAAGCTTGCTGATGCTGTTGATGCATTGATGCACAGTGCCGTCTCCGCCTAAAATATATAAATGGTCAACTGAACTGTCGAGATTTTCACAATACTGACGGGCATCATCCTGATGTTTGGTCGGTTTAATCAAAAGTTCATCAGCTGACTGGGCCAAAATGGGGACGACCGTGCCGAGCGTTTTATCAATCTGTTTTTGACCGGCGTTTCCGTTATAAATTAAAACTGCTTTCCGTTGGCTCATATGACTGCTCCTTTATTTCAGACAATCTCCTTAACAAGTTTCCCGTTTTTAAAGGGTCATAAACTTACATCGGGAACATAAAAGGGACAAAAAACAATTGGATATGAGCGGTGTCATTTGCCGATAGGGAGGTTCCTTGCTATCATAAGAAGAGATGATCAAAAAGGAGAGGTCCCAGTTGAATATGGATTTTAATTTATTTATGAATGATGTCGTGCGTCAAGCCCGCCAGGAAATCACGGCCGCCGGGTATACAGAGCTGAAAACCGCTGAGGAAGTGGACGATGCGCTTTCGAAAAAAGGAACCACACTCGTCATGGTCAACTCTGTGTGCGGATGCGCAGGCGGTATTGCACGGCCTGCCGCGTACCATTCCGTACATTACGATAAACGCCCGGATCAGCTTGTGACGGTATTTGCCGGACAGGATAAAGAAGCGACAGCCAAAGCGAGAGAATACTTTGAAGGCTATCCGCCGTCCTCTCCGTCATTTGCCATTTTAAAAGACGGGAAAATCATGAAAATGGTGGAACGCCATGAAATTGAAGGCCATGAGCCGATGGCCGTCGTCACAAAACTGCAGGAAGCATTTGAAGAATATTGTGAAGAAGTATAAGTGAAAGAAAAACCCCGGAGCCGAGCGCTTGCGGGGTTTTTTTTATGGAATCTGTATAAATATAAATATTTATACATCGGCGTTCAGCTGTCACTAATCTGAAAAACAATGACTATAATAAACACAGAAAGGAAAATATATTTTTCAAAAATAGTATTGCATCACAATTAAAAAGTGTTTAAAATACAAGTTAACGAATAAATATTCAAATTTAAGAGATCAGTAGATATGGGGGAAATGAATCATGAAGAAATGGCTGTTGGTATTAGCTGCCGCATGTATCACCTTTGCGCTGTCCGCCTGCGGATCAGGCAATTCAGGATCAGAGGGCGGAAAGAACAAGCTGATTATGGGTACATCGGCTGACTATAAACCATTTGAATATAAAGACGGCGATCAGATCACCGGGTTTGACGTTGATCTGGCGAAAGCTCTGGGCAAAAAGACCGGCTATGACGTTGAGGTGCAGGACATGGACTTCAACAGCCTGATTACAGCCTTGAAGTCCAAGCAGGTAGATATGATTTTATCTGGAATGACACCTACGCCGGAACGGAAAAAGCAAGTTGATTTTTCTGATATTTATTATACTGCTAACAATATGATTGTTACGAAAAAGGGAAGCAGCATTAAATCCCTGAATGATCTGAAAGGCAAAACCGTCGGTGTGCAGCTCGGCTCCATTCAAGAGGAAAAAGGCAAGAAGCTCGCTTCGAAATACGGTTTTCAGCTCGAAGACCGCAACCGGATCTCAGATTTAACCGAAGAGATCAAATCCGGGCGTTTTGATGCCGCGATTATCGAAGACATCGTAGCACAAGGCTATTTCAATTCAAATCAAGATCTGCAGGGCTTTGCGTCAGCAGATGCGAAATCAGACGAATCGGGCTCCGCGATTGCGTTCCGCAAAGACAGTGATCTGACAGCGAAGTTTAACAAAGCGCTGAAAGAAATGGAGAAAAACGGAGAAATCGAAAAACTGAAGAAAAAATGGTTCACCAACGAGAAATAAAAGAAAGCTCAACTTTTCGTTGAGCTTTTTATCTTGAATAAAGACAAAGGAGATCACACGTATGAATTTGGATTTCTCAGCGACAATCCCCCAAATTCCTTTTATATTGGAAGGCCTTGCGGTCACATTGAAAATTGTGCTCGTTTCAGCGGTCATCGGTCTTGTATTAGGAATCGTGCTCAGCTTATTTAAAATCAGCACGATCAGTCCGCTGAAATGGATTGCGGATTTTTATACTTCGATATTCCGCGGCACGCCGCTCGTGCTGCAGCTGATGATCATCTATTTCGGTATGCCGCAGCTCCTCGGCTTTCAGATCGATCAATTTTGGGCGGCAGTCACCGCATTATCGCTCAATTCAGCCGCTTACGTCTCTGAAATTATCAGAGCGGGAATCAACGCAATTGACAAAGGACAAAAAGAGGCTGCCGTCGCTCTCGGCGTGCCATACGGAAAAATGATGAAAGATCTGCTGCTGCCGCAGGCGTTTAAAAACATTTCTCCGGCTATTATTAACGAATTAATCACTTTAACAAAAGAATCGGCGATCGTCACAGTTATCGGTCTCGGCGACATTATGAGACGGGCCTACCAGTCCGGCGCCGCAACATACAACTATTTAGAACCTCTTATTGTGGCGGGCTTAATCTATTACGTGCTCGTTTTGATCTTAGCATTCATCGGAAAAGGTGTAGAAAGGAAGCTGAAAGCCAATGATTAAGGTCGACAACCTGTCAAAATCATTCGGGAAACATGAAGTACTGAAAAACATTTCAACACGGATCGAAGAAGGGGAAGTCGTCGCTGTCATCGGCCCTTCAGGTTCCGGCAAATCAACGTTTCTGCGCTGCTTAAATCTGCTGGAAACCCCGAGCGGCGGAACGATTGCCATAAAAGAAAATGAAATTACCGCAGCTAAAACGAATAAACTGAAAGTGCGGGAAAATATCGGCATGGTATTTCAGCATTTTCATTTGTTTCCTCATAAAACGGTGCTTGAAAATATCACATACGCGCCGGTCAGCGTGAAGAAAGAGTCTAAAAAGGAGGCAGAGGAAAAGGCGTGCGCTCTCCTTGAAAAAGTCGGACTGCTTGACAAACGGAACGACTATCCGAACCGTTTGTCAGGCGGACAGAAGCAGCGGGTCGCCATCGCGCGGGCGCTTGCCATGAATCCTGACATCATGCTGTTTGATGAACCGACCTCGGCTCTTGACCCGGAAATGGTCAAAGAAGTTCTTGAGGTGATGAAAGAACTCGCGCAGACGGGCATGACAATGGTGATCGTAACGCACGAAATGGGATTTGCCAAAGAAGTCGCAGACCGCGTATTATTTATGGATGAAGGGACGATCGTGGAAGACGGGCAGCCGGAAGAATTTTTTCTTTCTCCGAAGTCAAAAAGAGCACAGGACTTTTTAGAAAAAATATTATAAAATATAACTGGAAGAAAAGAAGAAGAATGCTCTTCTTCTTTTTTTTGAGAAAGAAACAAACAGAATGGAGCAAGCAATGTTTAAAATCGGTTACCGCACACTAAAGACCGCACTTGGAACGGCGCTGGCCATTTATTTAGCCCAGCTGTTGCATCTGCAAAACTTCGCATCCGCAGGAATCATCACCATATTGTGCATCCAGATTACGCAAAAGCGGTCGCTTCAGGCCTCGTGGGCCCGATTTGCCGCCTGTTTATTGGCGATCGTCTTTTCATATGTCTTTTTCGGGCTGATCGGCTATTATCCGTTTGCGATCGGAATATTGCTGGTGCTGTTCATTCCGACTACAGTCGTTTTAAAAATAAATGAAGGGATCGTCACCAGCTCAGTAATCATTCTTCATTTATATATGTCCGGCGGCATTACGATGGCGTTTATCTGGAATGAGTTCCAGCTGATCACCGTAGGTATCGGCGTCGCGCTGTTAATGAATCTGTATATGCCGAGCCTCGACAGAAAACTCGCGGCGTACCGGAAAAAAATCGAGGACAACTTTTCCGTCATCTTCGCCGAAATCGAACGGTATTTGTTAACTGGTGAGCAAGATTGGTCGGGGAAGGAAATACCGGAGACGCATCAGATGATTCAAGAGGCGAAAAACCTCGCCTATCGGGACGTGCAGAATCATATTTTGCGCCATGAAAATCTTTACTATCATTATTTTAAGATGAGACAGAAACAATTTGAAATCATTGAACGGCTGCTGCCGAAGATTACCTCTATTTCAATAACGGTGGAGCAGGGCAAAATAATCGCCCATTTCATCCATGAATTAAGGGAAGCCATTCATCCCGGCAATACCGCTCATAAATTTTTAAAAAGACTTGCAGAAATGAGAACGGAATTTGAAGAAATGCCGCTCCCGGCAACGCGCGAGGAGTTTGAAGCGCGGGCGGCTTTGTTCCACCTCCTCGGTGAGATGGAACAATATCTCGTGATTAAAAGTTATTTCAAAGGCATAAAGCTGTAAAAAACATATGGATCAATCGCATGAGTCCTCCTTTCATTGGTCATTCTAATGAAAAAAGGAGGGGAGCCCATGCGATTTTTTTTATTGTCAGCCGCCCTGCTGCTGTCTCCGCTTTGGCCGCTTGGCGCAAACCCTTTGCCGGGTGACCCTTATATTATCGTCAATAAAGCCACAAATGCGCTTGCTGTTGTGAAGGATAACCGAATAGAAGGCATTTATCAGGTGGCGACGGGAAAAACGGATGATTTGACGCCTGAAGGAGAATTTACGATAACGGTCAAAGCCGTCAATCCGTATTACCGGAAGAAAAATGTAAAGGGAGGCGCGCCGGAAAACCCGCTCGGCGTCCGCTGGATCGGTTTTGACGCGAAAGGCACCGACGGCAGGATATACGGCATTCACGGAACAAACAGAGAAGAGCTGATCGGGGGGTTTGTATCAAACGGCTGCATCCGTATGAAAAACCGGGATGTCATCCGTATTTTCCGGATTATCCCTCCCGGAACGAAAGTATTGATTACAAAAGAAAACCGCTCATTCGAGGACATTGCAATAGAGCGGAAAGCCCTCATAAAAAAGCAGGAAACCCCCTTGCAATGAGGCGCCTGCTTTTTTACCGCAAATACATCATAATGCCTGAGAGGAGGGTTGAAAGTATAAATACGCCCAAAATGACGATGACGGCGCTTTTCATAAATTTTTGAGACATTGTTTCACTCCTTAAGATTACTGTCTATCATTTTAACGTGTTTTGCTTGTATGAACAAGCCATATCCTATGGCGGAAAGCAGGTGGCCGCGCTATGAAAAAACTTGATCATGTCGGCATTGCCGTCAGCTCTATTGATGCCGCGAGAGGATTTTACGAACGGATGCTCGGGCTTACGTATATGGGAGACGAGCTGGTAAGCGGCCAAAATGTGAGAGTTGCTTTTTTAGAAGCGGGAGGCACAAAGCTTGAGCTGATTGAGCCGCTGTCGGACGCGTCTCCTGTCAGCTCTTTTTTACAGAAAAGAGGCGAAGGACTGCATCATTTGGCATTCCGCTGCGCCGATATGAAGGAAACGATCAAGGAGCTTGAATCATGCCGCATGACTTTGATCCATCATGAACCGCAAAACGGCGCGGGCGGGAAGAAGATCGCATTTCTCTCTCCAAAAGAGGCGAACGGGGTCCTGATTGAGCTTTGTGAAACAATAGAAAAAGGAGAAACTCAAGATGAGCATGAGTGATCATATCAGACACTTAAACGAAAGACGTTCCTTTTTAACAAACGGCGGCGGAGCGGAAAAAAATGAAAAACAGCACAAAAAAGGCAAGCTGACGGCAAGAGAAAGAATTGACTATTTATTGGACGAAGACAGTTTTTCAGAGCTGCAGCCGTTTGCCAAAAGCCGCATGCCCGGGTGCCGGAATGCTCCGGGAGACGGAGTCGTTACCGGATACGGCACAATTGACGGACGGCCCGTGTATTTGTTTGCCCATGACTTTACCGTACTCGGCGGGACGCTCGGCGAGACACATGCGGAAAAAATCGCGGCGGTGATGGATCTGGCGGCGAAAAACAAAACCCCGATCATCGGGCTGAACGACTCAGGTGGTGCGAGAATTCAAGAGGGTGTGGTATCATTAAATGGATACGGTCATATCTTTAGGCGCAACGTCCTTTACTCGGGAGTGATTCCGCAAATTTCTGTCATCCTTGGGCCGTGTGCCGGCGGTGCTGTTTATTCACCCGCATTGACGGATTTTGTGATTATGGCGGAACATACGTCGCACATGTTTATTACAGGCCCGAAAGTCATTGAACAGGTTACGGGTGAACAGATTGACGCGGAAAGTTTAGGCGGTGCGGGAATACATAATGTGATAAGCGGAAATGCCCACTATTCCGCACGAACGGAAAAAGAGGCTCTTTCCGCTGTGAAAACCCTGCTTTCTTATCTCCCGCACGGCGGACAGACGGCATTGCCCGTTAAAAAGGAAGACGCCAGACCGTTATTAAATACCCTCGTTCCCGCGGACAGTTCGAAACCTTACGATGTGTTACAGGTAATAAAAGAGCTGGCGGATGACGGAACGTTTTTTGACATTCAGCCGTATTTTGCCAAAAACATTGTTGTCGGTTTTCTGAAACTCGGACGGCGTACAGTCGGTGTTGTCGCAAACCAGCCGAAACACTTGGCGGGGAGCCTCACGATTGATGCCGCTGACAAAGCGTCGAGATTCATCCGTTTTTGCGACGCGTTTCATATTCCGTTATTGACAATCGCTGATGTTCCGGGATTTCTCCCGGGCTTTCAGCAGGAACATGCGGGAATCATCCGTCACGGAGCAAAATTGCTGTATGCTTTTGCCGAAGCGACGGTGCCGAAAGTGACGCTCATCATCAGAAAAGCTTACGGAGGCGCCTATGTCGCCATGAATTCGAAAGGGCTCGGGGCAGATCTTGTATTCGCCTGGCCCAATGCGGAAATCGCCGTGATGGGAGCGGAAGGCGCGGCGTCGATTTTATACAGCAGAGACATACAGGCTTCTGACGACCCGGAGAAAACGAAGCGCGAAAAAAAAGCCATATACGAAAAGGAAAACGCCGGTCCGTATAAAGCAGCGGCCTGCGGAATGGTGGATGATATCATCCGGCCGGAAGACTCGAGGAAAAAATTGATTCAGGCATTTGACATGCTTGCGCATAAGGAAGAGGAAAGACCGAAAAAAAAGCACGGTAATATACCGCTTTAAACGGAGGGAACTGAAAATGGTAAACGAAAAACGTCTGCTTGAAGAATTTCTTGAACTCGTTCAAATTGATTCAGAGACAAAACATGAAGCGGAAATCAGCAAGGTGCTCAAACAAAAATTCACTGATTTAGGATTGAGCGTAAAAGAAGATGATACAAAAGAAGTGACGGGGCATGGAGCCGGCAACTTAATCTGTACGTTAAAGGGCACAAAAGATGCGGATACGATTTATTTCACATCGCATATGGACACGGTTGTCCCGGGCAAAGGCGTTAAGCCGATTGTGGAAGACGGCTATGTAAAATCCGACGGCACGACGATTCTCGGCGCTGATGATAAGACGGGTCTTGCCGCAATGTTTGAAGCCATTAAAGTGCTGAAAGAACAAAACATCGAGCACGGCACCATTGAATTCATTATCACGGCCGGAGAAGAATCGGGATTAGTCGGGGCAAAAGCAATGGATCGTTCAGACATTACTGCGAAATACGGTTTTGCGCTTGATTCAGACGGAAAAGTCGGCAACATTATTGTAGCCGCGCCGACACAAGCGAAAGTGAGAGCAACCATTTTCGGGAAAACGGCTCATGCGGGGGTAGAACCGGAAAAAGGCATCTCCGCGATTACAATCGCGTCAAAAGCAATCTCTAAAATGCCGCTCGGCCGTATTGATAAAGAAACAACGGCTAATATCGGACGTTTCGAAGGCGGCACGCAAACCAATATCGTCTGCGACCAGGTTGATATTCTGGCTGAAGCGCGTTCATTAGTGCCTGAAAAAATGGAAGCGCAAGTGCAGAAAATGAAAGAAGCTTTCGAATCTGCTGCAGCTGAGATGGGAGGCCGCGCGGAAGTGGACATCGCGGTCATGTACCCGGGTTTCAAATATCAGGACGGCGATCAGGTTGTGGAAGTCGCGAAAAAAGCGGCGGCAAAAATCGGCCGGCCGAGCGAACTTCAGACAAGCGGCGGCGGAAGTGACGCAAACGTCATTGCCGGCCACGGCATTCCGACAGTCAACCTGTCAGTAGGCTATGAACAAATCCATACGAAAAATGAAAAAATGCCGATTGAAGAGCTCGTCAAAACGGCGGAAATGGTCGTTGCCATTATCGAAACAGCGGCCAACTAAAAACGAAGCACCCAGTTGATTGGGTGCTTTTTTCATTCTTCATAATAATTGGCTTAAAGCCTTGCAGATACAAGAAAAAAACCCTGCCGGATAGGTTTCCGGCAGGGTTTCAGTATTATGATTTGGCGGGCTCCGCCTGAGCCGCAGCTTGTTTCTTTTTATGATGCGTCTGCTGTAAAAGTACATTCTGCACTGTCAAAAACAGTCCGCTTGTAAACCAGTAAAGCGGCAGCGCAGCCGGTACGTTAAGTGAAAAAATGGTCATCATGACAGGGAAAATAAAGACCATGATTTTTGCTGACTGCATCGCGGCCGGATTTTGAGCAGCCGGTGAATATTTCTCGTTTAATTTTTGGGAAATATAAGCCTGTAAGAAATACATGGCTCCCGCGCACAGTGATACAAGAATATCAGAATGCCCTAAGCTGAACCACAGAAATGAGTGTGAAGCGATTTCCGGCGTTGAGCGGATGGCGTAATAAAAACCAATCAAAATCGGGAATTGCACCAGCATCGGAAGACATCCCATTGCCATCGGATTCAGATTGTGCTCACGGTAAAGCTTCATCATTTCCATTTGCAGTTCTTTTTGTTTTTCCGCATCTTTCGTTTGTTTCATTTTAGCCTGAATGCTGTCGACCTGCGGTTTGATCACAGCCATTTTTTCCTGGAACACCCGCTGTTTCTTAAATTGGTTCACAAACAAAGGCAATACAACGATCCGGACGATAATCGTCACCAGAATAATCGACAGTCCGTACTCACCGTGGAACAGGCCCGCCACACCTTTTAAAAGTGCCGAAAACGGCTCGATCAGGTAATCGTGGAAAAAACCGATATTCCCGAGGCCTCCCGTCTGAGTCTGAGATGTCGCCGCAAAAGCCGAGCGGCCTGTGCACAGTACGATAAAAAATAATCCGAATGCGATCCATTTTTGATATGTTTTAGACAATTATGTCTCCTCCTTTTTATCTTCACTTGCCGTTATAAAAGGAGGAAGCTGACATCTTCATCATCATTCGCCGGTGAATTCATGCGGATGACTTTACGTATCCAAGTTGTAATGCGATGATATATAATAATAAGAAAGTCTGTTCGGTTCAGCTGAACGACTGCTTGATGTTCATCTATTCGTTTCGTTCTCCAATGCTCGCCTGCGCGGCGCTCACGCAAAAGAAAAGCGATGCCGATCGCGGTCAGAGCGGGAAGAATAATTGTGAAAAAATCGACTAAAAATAAAAAGTCATTCATTGACTCAAGAATCATTTTATCACATCCATTCAGCTCTTATTTTACTACATATATATAAGGTTGTCTATGAAAGGAAAGGAGGCGCCGGGAGTGGCCGGAAAAGGGAGAATTATATTTCATATCGATATGAATAGTTTTTATGCCTCCGTAGAAATGGCGTATGATCCGTCTTTAAGAGGAAAACCTATCGCCGTTGCCGGAAACGTGAAGGAACGGAAAGGAATCATCGTCACCTGCAGCTACGAAGCGAGAGCGCGGGGCGTAAAGACCACCATGCCGGTGTGGCGGGCAAAACGCCTCTGTCCGGAACTCATCGTCGTGCCTCCGAATTTTGACCGCTACCGGAGTTCGTCAAAAGAAATGTTCAGCATTCTGAGGGAGTATACGGATTTAGTCGAGCCTGTTTCTATTGATGAAGGATACATGGATATTACGGACACACCGCACAGACACAGGGCGTATGAGACAGCCGAAGACATTCAGGCGAGACTGCAAAAAGAGCTTTTGCTTCCGTCAAGCATCGGCATCGCCCCTAATAAATTTCTCGCCAAAATGGCGTCTGACATGAAAAAACCGCTCGGCATCACCATTTTAAGAAAAAGAGAGCTGCCGGACGTCTTATGGCCTCTTCCGATAGAAGAGATGCACGGTATAGGAACGAAAACTGCGGAAAAAATAAAAACGCTCGGCATCAAAACGATCGGTGATTTGGCCAAAGGAGATGAACATGCGCTGAAAACGCTTCTCGGCATAAACGGCCCGAGGCTGAAGGATAAAGCGAACGGCATCCATCCTGCAGAAGTCAATCCCGAGCGGATTTATGAATTTAAAAGCGTCGGCAACTCATCCACCCTGTCGCATGATTCGGCTGACTGGGATGAATTAACGGGCGTGTTTGACCGGCTCGCGCTGTCTGTGAGCGAACGGCTCCAGCGTAAGGAGGTCATGGCCTGCCGGCTGTTCATCATGATTCGGTATGCGGATTGGAAAACGGTCACAAGAAGCATGACCCTCAGCAATCCGGCTGATCAGAAAAAAGACATCATGGAAGCGGCGATGGAACTGTTTGACAAGCACTGGAACCAAAATCCGGTAAGGCTTCTCGGCATCACCGGGACGGAACTGGTTGAAAAACAGCAGGCGTATAAACAGCTTGATCTGTTTTCATTCAAGGAGGACGCAAAGGATGAGCCGATTTTTCAGATGATGAACGAGCTGAATGAAAAGTACGGCCAAAACCTGATCAGAAAAGGCGCCGTTATAAAAAAAGAAGAAAGCAAAACAAGGGGAACGAGCTTTAACAGAGACTTTTTTCAGGATGAAAAGAAAAGGTGAATAACTTGAAAAAAGGGGTTATGTATGATAATTTCTTTAGTATAAATATCATTTTATTTTAATTTAAATTTTAAAATGGTTAAACGTTTGAAGAAGGGACGTTAGAATATGTCAAAACAACAAATCGGAGTTATCGGTCTTGCGGTAATGGGTAAAAATCTGGCTCTTAACATCGAAAGCCGGGGATTTTCTGTGTCTGTATACAACAGATCAAGCAGCAAAACGGAAGAGTTTTTAGAAGAGGCAAAAGGCAAAAATGTTGTCGGTACATACAGCATTGAGGAGTTTGTCCAGTCTCTTGAAACACCCCGTAAAATTTTATTAATGGTTAAAGCGGGAACTGCAACGGATGCGACGATTCAATCTCTTCTTCCTCATCTGGAAAAAGACGATATTTTGATTGACGGCGGAAATACATACTATAAAGATACGCAGCGCCGGAACAAAGAGCTTGCCGAAAGCGGCATTCACTTTATCGGAACGGGTGTATCAGGCGGTGAAGAGGGAGCGCTGAAAGGGCCTTCTATTATGCCGGGCGGCCAAAAGGAAGCGCACGAACTCGTGAAACCGATTCTAGAAGCCATTTCTGCTAAAGTGGACGGAGAAGCTTGTACGACATACATCGGCCCGGACGGAGCGGGGCACTATGTAAAAATGGTGCACAACGGTATCGAATACGGTGACATGCAGCTGATCTCTGAGTCATATTTCATTCTGAAACAGGTGCTCGGACTGTCTGCCGAAGAGCTTCACGAAGTATTCGCTGAGTGGAACAAAGGAGAGCTTGACAGCTACCTGATCGAAATCACGGCTGACATTTTCACTAAAAAAGATGAAGAAACGGGCAAACCGCTTGTTGACGTTATCCTTGATAAAGCAGGCCAAAAAGGAACGGGTAAATGGACAAGCCAAAGTTCTCTTGACTTAGGCGTGCCGCTTCCGATTATCACTGAATCTGTTTTTGCGCGTTTCATTTCCGCAATGAAAGAAGAACGTGTGAAAGCAAGCGGCCTTCTGTCCGGACCAGACGTTAAGCCGGTCACTGAAAATAAAGAAGAGCTGATTGAAGCGGTCAGAAAAGCGCTCTTCATGAGTAAAATCTGTTCTTACGCACAAGGCTTCGCCCAAATGAAAGCCGCGTCTGAAGAATATAACTGGGATCTGAAATACGGTGAAATCGCGATGATTTTCCGCGGCGGCTGTATCATCCGCGCGGCGTTCCTGCAAAAGATCAAAGACGCGTATGACCGTGAACCGGAGCTTGACAACCTGCTGTTAGACAGCTACTTCAAAAACATTGCAGAAAGCTACCAAGGCGCCCTTCGCCAAGTGATTTCACTTGCCGTAGCCCAAGGCGTGCCGGTACCTTCGTTCTCAAGCGCACTTGCGTATTACGACAGCTACCGTACGGCAGTGCTTCCTGCAAACTTGATTCAAGCGCAGCGTGATTACTTCGGCGCGCATACGTATGAACGCACAGATAAAGAAGGCATTTTCCATACTGAATGGATGAAGTAATGAAGAAGCCCCCGCAGTTATTGCGGGGGCTTTTCTGATATTAAAAACCGCGGGCCGTCCATGAACGGCGCCGCGGTTTTTGATGTTTTCTTATATATTCCACCAGTGGAGACCGTCTTTTTCAAGAAGATCGTCCGAAGCTTTCGGTCCCATTGACCCGGCTTCATAATTCGGAGAAAGGGTTTTGTCGGCTGCCCACGTTTCGGAAATCGCATCGACGAAATTCCAGGAAAGCGCCACTTCGTCCCAATGGGCAAAGTTTGTCGCATCACCGAGCAGACAGTCATGGATTAATTTTTCATAGGCTTCCGGTGTGTTCATTTCATCACTGCAGTTGCTGCAGTAATCCAGCTTAATCGGCTGAGCATGAGCGGCTCCGCCTAATTTTTTAGCGTTCAGGTATAGTGTGATGCCTTCATCCGGCTGAATATGGATGACAAGCAGGTTCGGATTTACATTCGTTTCATTGCCGTAATAAAGGTTCATCGGAATGTCTTTAAATTGAACGACGATTTTCGTTGATTTTTCTTTCATCCGTTTCCCTGTGCGGATATAAAACGGAACGCCGGCCCAGCGGAAGTTATCGATTAACAGCTTTCCGGACACGAATGTTTCCGTATTGGAATCCGGTGCTACATTTTGTTCATCTGTATAGCTTGGTACAGCGTTTCCGTCAATCGTTCCCGCTTGGTATTGTCCGCGGACGAAGAAGTCACTCACTTCGTTTGGAGCGACAGGGCGGAGAGCTCTCAGCACCTTCACTTTTTCGCTGCGGATTTCTTCCGTGTTCAGTTTAATCGGCGGTTCCATCGCCAAGAGAGCGACCATTTGTAAAATATGGTTTTGAACCATATCACGGAGTGCGCCTGATTTTTCATAATATCTCGCGCGATCCTCAACGCCGAGATCCTCACTTGACGTAATCTGGATGTTTGAGATGTAGCGGTTATTCCACAGCGGCTCAAACAGCGCATTCGCAAACCGGATGACTTCGATATTTTGAACCATTTGTTTGCCTAAGTAATGGTCGATCCGGTAAATTTGATCTTCCGTGAAAGCTTCGCGTATTTCTTTGTTAAGCTCTTTCGCACTCGGCAGGTCATGGCCGAACGGTTTTTCAATGACGAGACGGGACCAGCCATTTGTCGCTGTGACACCTTCGTTTTTAAGTGATTTTGCGATAGTGCCGAAAAACTCAGGAGCCATCGCCAAGTAAAACATTCTGTTGTTCGGGATTTCATATGTATGTTCAAGCTGATCAAGCAGGACATTCAGCTCCTGATAGGAACCCGGATTCGTTACATCAAACGGATGGTAATAAAAATGAGATGTGAAATCGTCTATGTCTTTTTGCCCGGCAGAAGAAACAGACGTTTTAACGGTTTCCCGGAGGTCCTCGTTTGACCAAGGTCTTCTTCCAACACCTACAACTGCAAACTCTTCACCAATTTGACCATTTTTATATAAACGGTGAATGGATGGGTAAAGTTTTCGTTTTGCCAAATCCCCTGTGGCACCAAATATTACAATTACTGCTTTTGGTTTGTCGTTTGTTTTCACTTAGAGTACCTCACTTTATCTGAAGCATGGTTTAAAACCCCGCATATTTCCTTCATTTTAAATCTAAAATTCGTTGAAAGCAAACATTTCAGCCTGTTTTTTGCGGTTTGCGGAAAAAAATTAATCAGGCCGGAGAAGGCCCGGGTGAATTCACATTTTCAGCCTGATCCTGTATCCTTAGTAGTACAAAGATCTAGGAGGAAGCATTGTGGAATTATTATTTTTAGGGACGGGGGCCGGCATGCCGGCAAAGACGAGAAACGTAACGTCCGTCGCGCTGAAGCTTCTTGAAGAAAGGCGTTCCGTATGGCTGTTTGATTGCGGAGAAGCCACTCAGCATCAGATATTACATACAACAATCAAACCGAGGAAAATTGAGAAGATTTTCATCACCCACCTTCACGGCGACCATGTTTACGGTCTTCCGGGTCTGTTGGGGAGCCGTTCATTTCAGGGTGGTGAAGAAGAGCTGACGATTTACGGGCCAAAAGGCATTAAAGCCTTTATCGAAACAAGCCTGCACGTGACGGCGACTCATTTGACGTATCCTCTTACCGTACATGAAATCGAAGAGGGGACGGTTTTTGAAGATGAGCAATTCATTGTTACCGCAGTATCCGTCATTCACGGCGTGGAAGCGTTCGGCTACCGGGTTCAGGAAAAGGATATTCCCGGCGCATTGCAGGCCGGCAGATTGAAAGAATTGAATATCCCGCCCGGACCCGTCTATCAGAAAATCAAAAAAGGCGAAACGGTCACACTTGACGATGGCAGAATCATCAACGGGAGGGATTTTTTGGAACCTCCGAAAAAAGGGAGAATCGTCGCTTTTTCCGGGGATACGAGGGCATCAGAGCGGGTAACGGAGCTGGCGCGCAATGCGGATGTGCTTGTTCATGAAGCGACGTTTGCCAAGGAAGATGCAAAGCTCGCACATAATTATTATCACGCAACGACAGAACAGGCTGCGCAAACGGCAAAAAAAGCAGGCGCCAAACAGCTGATTTTAACTCATATCAGCGCAAGGTATCAGGGTGAATCGCCGATAGAGCGTCTCGAACATGAGGCGAAAGCGGTATTTGAAAACAGTAAGATCGCATTTGACTTCATGGAGGTCACTGTGGAGCGGTCTTAAAAAATGGACGCTTGACATTTTTTTCTGATGAGATATAATAAAACGAAATAATTACGATTTGTATAAGGGGTGAAAATGATGCGTGTGAATGTTACATTGGCCTGTACAGAGACAGGGGACAGAAATTATATTACGACGAAGAACAAACGGACGAATCCGGACCGGTTAGAAATGAAAAAGTATTCACCCCGGTTGAAAAAGTATACGTTGCATCGTGAGACAAAATAGATCACGATAACAAAAGCCATTGTGCCGCTGCACAATGGCTTTTGTTTAATCAGTTTACCGCCTGATAGGCAGGAGCATTCATTTGCTGGCGCACCGCGCACCAAACATCATAAATGGCAAGGTGGACGATGTGCGGTTCATCGTGGTGAATGGCATGAGAACTGTTTTTGGCCTGAATCCATCCGCTTTGATAAGAGACATCAAGCATGCTTCTGTGCAGTTTCACCCATTGTTCATGAGCGTGCTTTAAGTGCTCATCCCGCTCTCCCGATGATAAAATCAACAGGGGCATATCGCCGAAATGAATCTGCTGATGCTTGATCTGACGAAGGCTCGTCAAAAATTCCGCGTGTGATCCTTCCAATATGAACTGTTTCAAATAGGCGGCTTTCATTTCTTCGGGAAGAAGCGGAAGCACTTTCGTCTCCTGATCCTCAGAAACCGGATCAAGCATCACCATCCCGAGAATATCCCGGCGGTTCCGGCTCGCCCAAAGTCTGCTGATAATCGCGCCGTATGAATGCGAGACGACAAGATAAGGAGGCTCGACGCCGGCCTTCAGAAGAAGAGCGTTTAATTCCTGTACCATGTGGTCCGCCGTTCTCTTGTTTCGGCTTTGTCCGCTTTTGCCGATTCCGGCTCTGTCATATGTGAAAACCCCAAATTCTTCATCTATGTCAGCGAGTAATGATGTCCATGTTTCAGAAGAAGTGCCGTAGCCGGCTTCAAAGACGATCGTCACTTCGCCGGCGCCTTTACGGTGTTTCGTATAAAACGGACACCCGTCAATCAGATATGTCCTTTCCATCCATGCTGCTTTCATTGGAGTCATCCCCTCTAATTGGTTCTATAGGGAAGACGGAGAAGCTTCGGCAATCGTTTCTCAAAAAATAAAAAAAGAGACAGCCGGATCGAAAAACTCCGGCTGTCACTTCATCACCATGCTCTGTCGTATTGAACCGGTGACGGTATTTCAGTATTCAGCTGCTTCGCTGCACTCCTTGCAAAATGCGGATCGCGCAGAAGTTCTCTTGCGACAAAAATAAGGTCAGCGCGGTTGTTTTGCAGAATTTCTTCCGCCATTGTTCCCGTCGTTATCAAACCGACGGCGCCTGTTGCGATTTCGGCCTGTTCACGGATTTTCTCCGCAAAGCTCACTTGGTAGCCTGGGAAGACGTTAATATCAGCTTGAACGAGTGCGCCTGAGCTGCAATCAATGAGGTCGACTCCCTGTTCTTTCATCCACTTCGCAAAACCGATATGATCCGCAATGTCCAGCCCTTTGTCTGTATAATCCGATGCAGAAATACGGACAAATAACGGGCCGTCCCAGACTTCCTTGACGGCTTCAATGGTCTCGCCTAAGAAGCGGTAGCGATTTTCATGTGAGCCTCCGTATTCGTCTGTACGGTGATTGGACAGAGGGGACAAAAATTCGTGCATTAAGTAGCCGTGTGCCGCATGAAGTTCAATAATGTCAAAGCCCGCTTCTTTCGCGCGCGCCGCTGCCTGTTTGAATTCCTGAATGGTTTCTTTAATTTGTTCTGTCGTCATTTCAGCCGGTGTTTTGGACTGCTCATCAAACGGAATGGCTGACGGAGCGTAAATGTCTCCCTCAAGCTCAGCTTTACGTCCGGCGTGCGCAAGCTGAATGCCGATTTTAGATCCTTGTGCTTTCACTTGTTCCGTCAGTTTGGCAAAACCTTCGATATGATCATCGCTCCAAATGCCCAAATCCTGATCGGAAATTCGCCCCTGCGGATTAACGGCTGTCGCTTCCACGATAATCAGGCCGACCTGTCCGATAGCACGCGATATGTAGTGCGCCATATGAAAAGGCTGCAGTTTTCCGTCCTTCTCATGTGAGGAATACATGCACATCGGTGCCATAACAATACGGTTTTTGATCGTTACATCTTTAACGGTCCATGGTGTGAATAATTTTCTGGCCATTTATTTCGCCTCCCGGAATGTTTTAGACATTGATTATAACAATTCATGATCATTCAGTCATATAAACTGCTCACGACTGAGTGCATTGTTATTATTGTTCTGGAAGTGCATTTTTTTATACACATCGGTGCCGTATCTTCATAACAGGCATTTACAGCCGATCATATAGCAAATATAGATGAGAAACGCACCGATGACTGCGTGGCCTCCTTTGAACCAGTTTGTCAGGATGAAAATACTGCTGATGAAGATCACCGCTCCGAAGGCACCGAATATTCCGTTTTTTTGAGCGGTTCTGAAATCGTCGGGGCTCATATTTTTCAGCTGCAAGTGAATATTCAGTAGCGTCATGGGCGCAACCTGTATTAAAGTGGCTTTCTTATGTGCCGGTCTGCATTCTTACAGCAAACGCTTTTGATCAATTGGCCGGGTTTGATCGTGCTTATCCCGACCATCGTGATCGCCTTGAAAACAAAAAGTTTGACCGTGACGGTGGTGAGCGGGGTTATTTCGGTGTCGGGCTTTCGTTTGTATATAAAAAGAGCATCAACGGCACATGCTGTTGATGCTTTTTTTGAAATGCTAGGGTTTGGAGAGCACTTCAATTCCGACGTTGACCATTTTGTCCAGTCCCATAAAAGACAGGCAGATTTTGGCGCGTCTTTTTCTTTTATCGATCTTTTTAATAATGCCTTCCATTCCTTTAAGAGGCCCTGAGGCAACGGTTACTTTTGAATTTTCAATATAGACTTTTGAATAATCTACAGTGTCTCCTTCTCCGATCAGCCTGATGATAGGGAGGATTTCTTCATCCTTAATTGTCGTGAAATAGGTTTTACGCTCTTTGGAATAATATGCGCCGTTATTCACGATTCTGCATGAAATGGGGAGTTCTTTGATTTTATGAAATGTCCGCTCTGTCATCTTCGTTTTAAACAGCACATATCCCGGAAACATCTTTTTGAGTGCCTCGTATTTGATTCCGGCTTTTCGTTCTGTGACTTTTTTCTTGGGTATGATTGAGTAGAGAGCCTGCTCATCAAACTGCAGACGCAGAAATTTTTGAACTGTTTCTTCTTTTCCGGACTCTACAAAAAGTGCGTACCATTTCATGACTGGGTCCTCCTTAGAATAATAAGAAATTATTATACAAAGAAAGTATTTAATGGATAGTATTTAAAATGATTAAAAATTTTTCTAATTCATCTTTTTTTTACATAATATATGAAAATGAAAAATAAGTATAGACCCAATTGACAGAGAAGCGAGGAATTTTCTTTGACATGAAAAGGGTTCAGGGAATTATCTGACATTTATCCCGAAACAATTATGCCGACTGTCCACCTAACATAAAACTGTGGAATAAATGTCAGAAAATAACGAAATAAAGCCTTGACATTATTATCTATAAATTGATATTATTCTCTTTAAATAGCAACTATTTGTTAAATTTATTAAATTGATGTAAAGCACCTATTAAATTTCAATCGCTGTTTCGGCACGTTGAAGAGGAAATAGGGATTATAAAAATGATTGTAGTGTATATATCTACATATACATGATAAGGGAGAAGTGTGCCGTCATGGCTGTTTTCGGGCATATTGGCACTGCAGCTTGTCATGCGAAACATTCAGTAAACAAGCAAGATGTCTTTATATAAATTATGTTAGAAAAGGAAAACACAATGCGTTTGCGATTTTTAAACCTGTGCTGAATCGCAAACGCGTTTGTGTTTTTATTTTTATGCCGGTGTTTACACCAGTCAATATATGAAATAAGAGACGTTTTTGTATGGAGATCCACATGTGATATACAAAATTGGCGATGCGGAAAGGATGAGGATAAGATGCTTACGTTTGTGTTCCCGGGGCAGGGTTCTCAATTTAAAGGAATGGGAGCCGGACTGTTTGATGAATTTCAAGATCTCACACGTCAGGCTGATGACATATTAGGCTACTCTATAGAAGAATTGTGTCTGGAGGATCCGAATCACCAGCTGGGGAAAACGCAATTTACCCAGCCGGCGTTATATACGGTGAGTGCACTCAGTTATTTAAAGAAAATGAAAGAGTCCGGCAGAGAGCCTGATTACGCCGCAGGGCACAGTTTAGGAGAATATAATGCGTTATTTGCGGCCGGCTGCTTTGATTTTGAGACCGGTTTGCAGCTTGTGAAAAAAAGAGGGGAGCTCATGAGCAAGGCAGCTCCCGGAGGCATGGCGGCGGTTTTGGGGTTTACCGCTGAACAAGTAAAAGAGGTTCTATCCGATTATCATCTGACCGGCATTGATATCGCTAACCACAATTCACCTTCGCAAATTGTGATCGCCGGAACGAAACAAGACATTGAAAAAGCGGGCCCCGTCTTTGAAAAAGCCGGCGTGAGAATGTACCTTCCTTTAAATGTGAGCGGCGCCTTCCATTCCCGCTATATGAAAGATGCTGAAAAAGAGTTCGCGGATTATTTAGAAGAAACGGCGTTTTTGCCTCTTCGTTTTCCGGTGATCTCAAATCTTCATGCCGCACCTTATAAGAATGATGAAATCAAAACAAATCTGACTTTGCAAATGACCAATCAGGTAAAGTGGACGGACACGATACGCCGTCTGATGGGACTTGAAAATAATGAAATTGCAGAAGTCGGGCCCGGGGAAGTGCTGACAAAACTGACGCGTCAGATTAAAAAAGATGCCGTCCCATTACCTATGCCGAAAGAAGAGTCTGATACTGCTGATGTTAAAGCATCGGCAGCTGATCCGCAAAAAACGGCGGGAATGAGATTAGGGAACGAAGATTTTAAAAAAGATTATAACATCCAATATGCTTACATGACGGGCTCCATGTACAGGGGAATTGCTTCGGAACAGATGGTCATTAAAGCGGCAAAAGCGGGAATGCTGGGCTTTTTCGGAACGGGCGGATTGAGTATCGAACGGATCGGACAGGCCATCGGAACCATCCGGTCTGCACTGCGGCAAGGGGAAACATTCGGAATGAATCTTCTTCATCATATGATGTCACCTGACAAGGAAGTCAGAATGATAGATTTATATTTGAAAAACGGCATTCATCTTATTGAAGCATCGGCATTTATGGGCATAACCCCCGCTCTTGTTATATACAGGGCAAAGGGATTAAGCAGGAATCATGACGGGTCGGTGTCAGTTCAAAACAAAATCATCGCGAAAGTATCCCGGCCTGAAGTCGCTGAGGCCTTTCTGAATCCGGCTCCGGCTCATGTGCTGGAAAGACTTGTGTCTGACAATCGGCTGACAGCCGGGGAAGCGGCGCTTGCAAAAGAAATTCCGATGGCTGATGACATTTGCGTTGAAGCGGATTCAGGAGGGCATACCGACCAAGGGATTCCGTATACATTAATGCCTGCCATGATCAGACTCAGAGACCGCATGATGGAGAAGCACGGTTATGCGAAAAAAGTAAGAATCGGCGCAGCGGGCGGCATCGGCACTCCGGAAGCGGCTGCTGCCGCGTTTCTGCTCGGCGCCGAATTTATCGGAACCGGTTCTATTAATCAATGCACGGTCGAAGCCGGGACAAGTGATTCAGTGAAAGATCTGCTTCAGGAAGCGAACGTGCAGGATACGTCATACGCTCCCGCGGGAGATATGTTTGAAGCGGGAGCAAGGGTGCAGGTGCTGAAAAAAGGCCTGTTTTTCCCGGCAAGAGCCAATAAACTCTTTGACTTGTACAGACAATACAATTCTTTAGATGAAATAGATGAAAAAACGAAAACATTAATTGAAGAAAAGTATTTCCAGCGCAGTTTTGAAGAAGTGTATGAGCAGTTGAAACGTGATAAATCTCCTGAGCAGATCGCCAAAGCCGAACAGAATCCGAAACACAAAATGGCGATGGTATTTAAATGGTATTTTTCTCATACGACAAGGCTCGCTCTGGAAGGAAAAAGCGAAAGTAAAATAGATTACCAAATTCATTGCGGTCCTGCGCTCGGCGCGTTTAATCAATGGGTGAAAGGAACCCCGCTTGAAAATTGGAGAAACAGGCATGTCGATCTGATCGGCAAACAGCTCATGGAAGAAACAGCCGGCCTTCTTGCGCAAAGGCTGGTATCGATTACAGGCTGAGTATGACTAGCCATTACATTTTTTCTGCGGAGGACAGACCATGCTGATTGAAAATCATGAATTAACGATGAGCCATGTCGGGTTAGGGAATTTGAATGAGTACGCGCTGCTGCTGTTATTCGGCAACGCACACAGTCACCATTTAACGGACGGAACGGGATTCCGGCCTGATCAGATGGCCGATCACCAAGGGCTGATTTTGTATCCGGCTTATTTTATGACACATCTCAAAGTTCCTTCAGATCAGCCTCTTGATCAGTACCGATTATGGGACGAGGTTTCCGTCGGAGTCGATATCTCCCGGTTTGGAGAAACCATATTAGAATCTGATTATTTGTTCGGGCCGAAAGGAGCGGTCAGCTCTGATAAAAGCGAGTGGGACCGGGGACGGTTTCCTTCTATGAAAGCCAATAGTTTAATTGTCGTCGACGTCACACAAACAGAAGGTTCGACGCGCAAAGTCTCAGCGCCTAAGGCTGAATGCATTGCGGAACTTTCTAAGCTAGTCAAGCCGCCTTACGCCCTGATGCGGTCAAAGAAAATCAGAACGGACGCCTTCGGTATGAAGCCGGGCAATCTCAAAACAGCAGACCCCGTTTCATATCGGGTTCCTGTTGATCAGGATGCTGCGCCCGGGCATGCCATGGTGTTTGCGAAATTCAGCAAGATAATGGATGCGGCGGAATTTGAATGGATGACGCGCCGGTCGAAGCCGGGTTTTCCGGTTTCAATCGCGCGGCATTTATTTTTGCTTGAAAGAGAGACGTATTATTACGGAAATTGTTTTGCAGATGAAGAGCTTGATATTTATATGACGGGACACATTGAAGAATGCGATCCCGACTTTCACGGTGAGTCCCTCGGTATGAGCTCAGTGGCGAAAATCAGCTATCAGATTGAAGTCTATATGAAAAGAAATCATACATTGCTGGCCATTTCCAAGGTGGACAAGCTGCTGGCGGTGCCGACCTCTTCACAAGATCATATTCCGGATTATAAACGGGTCATCAGAAGTTTATAAAATAAAGAATGGAGCTGAAAGCAAATGGAACAAACCAAGGAAATGAAGCAGATCATCGCTCAAATCATTCAGGATATTCAAGAACAGCAGTCATATCGGGCCGTCGAAGCGGGAGATGATGTGAGAGTCATAGAGGATCTGGGCTTCTCATCACTGGATATCGCTCAATTAGTCGCACAGATGGAGATGGAAACCGGAGTAGATCCTTTTTCCCAAGGAGAAACGATTTCCAGCATTACAACCGTCGGCAGCATTTGTGATATTTATCAAAAATATATGGACAGTGCTCAATCATGAAAACAGAAAGCAGGGGAGATATCAGCTGGGTGACTGATAAGCTTAGGGAAACGCAGGACAGTGAGTTTCTCATTTTTAAGGGGCAGACTTTTACGTATGATGATTTGCTGACACGAATCAGCTTTTTTCAGAAAGAACTTGAACAAAACGGAATACGTGAAGGAGAATGTGTGGCGCTTATCGGGGATTATTCCCCGAACGCCATTTTTTTGCTGATGGCGCTTTTGTTAAACCGAAATATCGTTGTCCCTCTCAGCAATGAATCAAGGGAAAAGCATCTCGATATGTTTGAAGACGCGAAAGTGAATCAAATCATTGAAATAAATGAAAATGACAGCTGGACGCTTCGTGAAGGTTCTGAAAGCGCCTCTCACCCTCTGCTTGATGACCTGCGCGAGAAAGGGGAGTCAGGCATTATTATTTTCACATCGGGAACCTCCGGCAAAAGCAAAGCATCCGTGTTAAGCGCCGGCCGGCTGCTTGAAAAATATAAAACGGCGAAGAGAAAACCGCTGCGTACGCTTATTTTTCTGAAATTGGATCATATAGGCGGCATTAATACGCTGTTTGCGATTCTGTTTAACGGGGGGACGATCGTCACATCAGACAGCAGAACGCCGGAGTCCGTTTATCAGGCGGTCGACAAACATGCTGTCCAAGTGCTCCCCGCCACCCCGACCTTTTTAAACATGCTGCTGATGTCCAAGGCGGATGCCGGCTATAACCTCTCTTCACTCCGGCTGATCACTTACGGCACAGAACCGATGCCCCAATCAACGCTGCGCGGCATCCACCGGCTGTTTCCGGATGTACGGCTGAAACAAACATACGGATTAACTGAACTGGGTATATTCTCAACGAAATCAAAAGACAGCCAATCCACTTGGATGAAAGTGGGCGGTGCCGGAACAGAGACCAAAATTACCGGAGGCACGCTTTGGGTTCGTTCTGAGTCAGCGATGCTCGGCTATTTAAACGCACCGTCACCCTTCGATGAGGACGGCTGGTACGACACCGGTGACCAGGTGGAAACAGACGGCGAATATATAAGAATTCTCGGAAGAAAGAGTGAAATCATTAATGTGGGCGGAGAGAAAGTGTTTCCGGCAGAGGTGGAAAGCGTCTTTCTGGAGATACCGAATGTCCGGGATGTTCTCATAACGGGCAGAAAAAATCCGATTACGGGCGAGATTGTCGCGGCAGAGGCCGTGCTTGAAAAAGAGGAAGATATCAAATCTTTCAGAAAGCGGGCCGTAGCTCATTGCAGACAGAAGCTGCAGCCATATCAGATACCGCAGATCATCTCTGTTACAGATCGGAAACTGTCTAATGATCGATTTAAAAAAATAAGAAACGTGTAAAACAGGAGGCAAATATGAATAACGGAAAAGTAGCGGTCGTCAGCGGAGGAAGCCGGGGGCTCGGAAAAGCGATTGTACAGACGCTTTTGGATGAGGATTACAAAGTAGCCGCTTTCAGCCGCAGTGAATCTGATTTTATTAACACATTGAGAGAGAGTGAAAAGTACCGCGGCCGCTTTTATTGGGAAGCGGCGGATGCGGCGGATGCCGCCGCCATGAAACAGTTTGTTCTTCAAGTATACCGCAAGTTTTCCAGAATAGACGGCTTGGTCAATAACGCCGGTTTGAACCTTGATCAGCTTCTGCCCCTGACCAATGATGAAGACATTGACCGCATCCTCAATCTGAATATCGGTTCAGTCATCAAGCTGACCCGAAACGTTTCCCGGGTCATGCTGAAACAAAATTCCGGATCAATCGTTAACATAAGCTCCATTATCGGCTCAAGAGGATTTAAAGGCACTTCAGTCTACAGCGCATCCAAAGCGGCTCTTGACGGCTTGACGCGAAGCCTGGCCAGGGAGCTCGGGTCTAAAGGAATCCGTGTCAATTCACTTGCGCCCGGTTTTGTGGACACCGATATGACGAAAAATATGCCGGAAAAACAAAAATCGCAGATTATCAGAAGGACGCCGATGGGACGTTTAGGCGAAACAGACGATATGACCGGACTCGTTCGTTTCCTGCTTTCTCCTGAATCGTCCTTTATGACCGGACAGACAATTGCGATAGACGGCGGATTAACTTGTTAAAGCACAGAAAAATTCTTTTGTACAAGGGATGGTATCCTCATGAAATGTATTAACGAATTTTTAAGAACGGTAATAGCGCAAAAGCTGGGTGCCGAGGTGACCGAAGCAGAAGATAAAACCGCTTTTTTTACTCTTGGCGTGACGTCTCTCATCAGTGAAGAAATCATGACTATATTGCATAAAGAATTTACCGGCCTTTCTGAAACGCTGCTGTTTGAATATCCGAACATTGAGAAATTGAGTGAGTTTTTAAGTGCGCAGAAACGAAATCCCGAAAGCGTTCTTGAATTCAAAGAAACGGAGCCTGATACGGGAAGCCGGCAGGAAGAAGAATTGCTTCCTGTACAGGCGGCTGAAAAGGTGCCTGAACCGGGAACGGACGGGAGCTCTGATATTGCGGTTATCGGAATGAGCGGGATGTTTCCGAAAGCAGAAAACCAGCATGATTTTTGGAACAATTTAATAGAAAATAAAGATTGTGTCTCCGAAATCCCAGAGGATAGATGGGACAGCTCTTATTACTCGGAAGAGAAAACGGCAGAATACGCGTCATACAGTAAATGGGGGGGTTTTATTGATCATCCGGATCAATTTGACCCGCTGTTTTTTTCTGTTTCCCCGTGGGAAGCTGATTTAATGGACCCTCAGCAGAAATTGTATGTCACGTGCTGCTGGGAAGCGATGGAGGATGCCGGTTACGGGAACCCGGCGGCGAGGCCGACGGATCAAATCGGTGTATTCGCCGGAGTGACCTGGAATGAATATTCATTAATTGCACACGAAGAAGGTTTCCTCAAAGATCAGTACAAAGGCCCCGGCTCCTTATATTGGGGCATTCCGAACCGGGTTTCTTATTTCCTTGATCTCCATGGCCCGAGCATCGCTGTTGATACGGCGTGTTCTTCATCGCTTGTCGCCGTCCATCAGGCTTGTCAGGCCATTATGTCAGGCGACTGTGAAATGGCGCTGGCCGGAGGCGTCAACCTCAGCTTACATCCGCAAAAATACATGTTTTTAAGCCAATCGCATTTTCTGTCTTCTGAAGGAAAATGCCGCAGTTTCGGTGAAGGCGGAGACGGTTACGTGCCCGGCGAAGGCGCGGGAGCCGTTTTATTAAAACCATTGAAAAAAGCGATTGCGGACAAAGACCACATCTACGGTGTCATTAAGGGGTCCGCCACTAATCACGGCGGCAAAACGACCGGGTATACGGTGCCGAATCCGGAAGCGCACCGGGACCTGATTTTATCCGCTCTAAACAGAGCCGCGGTAAGTCCGGCGGATATCAGCTATATTGAAGCTCACGGAACCGGCACGGCACTCGGCGATCCGATTGAGATACGCGGCCTGTCTATGGCATTTGATAAACAGACCGATGAGAAAAATGACTGCGGAATCGGCTCGGTGAAATCCAATATCGGACATTTGGAAGCGGCTGCAGGGATCGCCGGTTTAATCAAGGTGCTTTTAAGCATGAAACATGAAACGCTTCCCGCCAGTCTGCACTCCGCGGAACTGAACCGCAAGATTTCTTTTTCTGATTCGCCATTTTATGTCGTCCGAAACAACCGGCCGTGGCCGGCTGAAGGAGATAAACCGAGAATCGCCGCAATCAGTTCATTCGGCGCAGGAGGCTCTAATGCCCATCTGATCGTAGGTGCTTATCAGCCAAAACGGCAAGCGGACAAGAATACTGAGCAAAAACCGCATGCTGTCGTATTAAGCGCACATTCCGAACAGCAGCTGAAAGAATATGCCGGGAAATTAAGCTCTTTTCTTACCCGATTGGAAAACCCGTCTTCTGCCGGCGGATACACTCTGGAAAATATCGCTGCCACCCTATTGTCAGGCAGAGAGCCTTTCTCCTTCCGGCTTGCTGTCATTGCATCATCCCTTTCTGAGCTGAAACAGCGATTGGACGGATTTGTAAGCGGTCACAGAGACGAAAGGCATATTTACTTCGGAAAAGCGTCACCCGGGCGGCCGGACGTTTCAGGCCAATCCGTTTCAGATCCTGAGAAATTTGCCGCGCTGTGGGTGAAAGGTCTTCAAGGTTGCAAAAAGCCGGAAACGCCGTATCAGAAAGTTCCGCTTCCTACGTACCCGTTTTTAAAGGAAACGTCCTGGCTGACCGATCAAAAAAAGCGGTATACAAAAAAGCCCCAAAATACCAAAAGGCGTGAAGCGCTGCATCCTCTGCTTGATGAGAATATTTCATCCGCCCGGAAAGGGATGTTTCAAAAGATATTTTCCAAGGATGAATATTTCTTTAAAGATCATTTAGTGAACGAAAAATATGTGCTTCCCGGAGTCTGTCATCTGGAAATGGCGGCATACGGCGCGGGATTGTGGGGAGAACGCCCGGTCGTCTCTCTTCAAAGTGTGTGGTACATGGAGCCGATTGTGACAGGTACAGACCTAAGATCCGTCATGATAGAGTTTGAAGCGGAAAAAGAGCGTATAAGCTATGTCATTAAAGAAAAAGGAGCGGACGGCATCCTCTTTTCGCAAGGAGAAGTGATTTGTAAAGAAAAAGGAGCGTCTTTTGAGGCCCCGGCTTTTCAGCTCCCGGCGCCATTTGCGCAGAGAACGGAGCCGAAAGACATCTATCACTCGTTCTCTGAGGCGGGAATCGTGCAAAAGGACAGTTTTCAGGTCATCCGCGAATTCTCTTATACAGAAAGGAAAGCACTGGCCAAATTAACGCTCCCGTCACACTTGGAAGCCGATTTTAAACAGTACATCCTACATCCGTCCTTAATGGATGGCGCTGTTCAAACTGCAATGGCGCATGTGCTGCAATTTCAAAAAGAGCCTGCGCTTATCGTACCGTTTTCCTTCGGAGAAATACAGCTGCTTGAACCGTTAGCGAAAACCGTATTTGTGCATGCGGAGGTAAAAGCGGCCTCCGTTCACCAATTTGATCTGCATATTTGTGATGAGCGCGGCGTGCTGTTGGCGGCAGTGAAAGATTTTATCATAAAAGAGGTGCAGGAAAGCGCCGGGTTTAACCAAAAAGCCGGCGTCACGCCGAAGAAAAGCCGTGAAACGGAATTGCTTATGACACCGGTTTGGAACACCGTCACCATTCCGGAAACCGACATGTCTTTCATGCGTGAAGAAAAAATAATCGTCATCGGGGCCGGGCCGGATGTTCAGCAGGCTTTGAAAGAGATGTATTCCGATGTCCGTTTTCCGGACATCACTTCTTTGGACAGCGCGGAACAAATGGCTGAAACATTGAAAGCGCAAGGTTCTTTTCAACACATGATATGGGCGGCGCCGGATCATCCCATTCCATCCGTTTATGATGCGGATACGGCCGAGGGACAGGAGCACGGGGTCATGCAGCTTTTCCGGCTGATAAAAGCGCTTCTGTTTCTGAATTTTGACACGGAACAACTATCATTGACAATCTGCACGTTTCAAGCACAGCCGATTCATGAACATGATGAGGTCAATCCGAGTCATGCAAGCATACACGGATTAGCGGGGTCGCTCGCAAAAGAATACACCAATTGGAGCATCCGGCTTCTTGATTTGGAATCTCAAAGGGGAGACCGGCATCTTCCCCATGTCTTCTCTTTACCGGCGGACCCCGAGGGAAATCCGTGGGTCTTTCGCGCAGGTCAGTGGCACCGACAGCAATTGGCCGTCTGCCGGCCTCATGCAGATGAGCCTTCATTATACCGGCACGGCGGGGTTTATGTGATTATCGGCGGAGCAGGCGGAATAGGAGAAGTATGGACTGAATATATGATTCAGACCTATCAGGCGAAAATTGTCTGGATCGGGAGACGGAAAAAAGATACACAGATTGAAAGAAAGCTGAAAAGACTTGCAGCTTTAGGTCCCGCACCGCAATATTTCAGCGCGGATGCCGCGGATTATGACTCTCTCAAACGGGCGTATGACACCATTGTGAAGGAAAATGGAAAGGTCCGCGGAATCATTCATTCCGCCATCGTGTTATCAGACCGAAGTTTTGCCAATATGGAAGAGGATCAGTTCCGCGCTTCACTTTCTGCAAAAACTGATGTGAGCTTGCAGATTGCCCGGGTAGCTGAAGGGGAGCCCCTGGATTTCTTGCTGTTTTTCTCTTCGATGATGTCGTTTCAAAAAGCGCCGGGACAGAGCAATTATGCCGCCGGGTGCACGTTTAAAGACGCTTTTGCTAAGCGGATCTCACAAAAAGCGCCGTATGCCGTAAAAGTTGTCAATTGGGGCTTTTGGGGAAGTGTCGGCGTTGTCGCTTCAGAACAATACCGGAAACGGATGGAGCGGGACGGAATCGCTTCTATTGAGGCGCCCGAAGCGATGAAAACGCTGGAAACCCTGCTTTCCGGACCTCATGACCAGCTGGCGCTGATTAAAACGACAGATCCGCTTTTTATGAAGGACGATTTGAAAGAACAAGTAACGGTTTATCCGGAAAAGATTCCTTCCGCACTCGGACAATTAGCGGTTAACATCACGCAGAATGACGAAGCTGAGCGGTTAAAAGCATCAAGTGTCATGAGCTGCATGAGAGAGATGGAGTCCCTTATTGAAAAAATGCTTGTATCAACCCTTTATGAGATGGGAGCCGGGCTTGATCAGGCTTTGCCGTTATTTCAATCGGCTGCCGGCATAACGGAACAATACAGCAGATGGCTGAAAGAGAGCTTTGTCCTCCTGAATACATTAGCGCTTGCTCCGGAAAAAACGGATTTAGGGCAGGTGTGGGAGGAATGGGAGCGGAAAAAAGAGACTTGGCTGCGCCAGAAAGACATGAGGGCGCATGTCAGATTGGCAGAAGAGACATTGCGTGTGCTTCCAGACATTTTAACCGGTAAGCTTCCGGCAACGGAAGTGATGTTCCCTGACTCCTCCTTCCGTCTTGTGGAAGGCATTTACCGCAATAATATCATTTCTGATTTTTTCAATGACAAGCTTGCTGACACATTGATTGCAGTTCTGCGGGAACGTCTGGAAAAAGACCCGCAGGCGAAAATCCGCATCTTAGAAATCGGAGCCGGAACGGGCGGGACGAGCGCCGCGGTCATGAGAAAATTGAAACCGTATGAAGCGCATATTGCCGAATATTGTTTCACGGATATTTCTAAAGCATTTCTTTTACATGCGGAAGACATATTCGGTCCGGAATATCCTTATGTCACTTATAAAATATTCAACGCTGAGCAGCCGGTATCAACAGAAGCGCCGGACATCGGCACGTATGACGCAGTGATCGCGACCAATGTGCTTCATGCGACAAAAAATATCCGCTCTGCGCTGCGCCATGCGAAAGCAATGCTGCAAAAAAACGGCCAGCTGTTTATAAATGAGATCAACAGCCGCACCATATTCAACCATGTGACGTTCGGCCTTCTTGAAGGCTGGTGGCTGTATGAGGATCATGATTTACGGATTCCGGGCTGTCCGGGGGTTGAGCCGGCCGGCTGGGCGGAAGCGCTTTCGCTTGAAGGGTTCGTCCATCCTCTGTTTCCAGCTGAAGCCGCACACGACTTAGGCCAGCAGATTATAGCGGCTGAAAGTGACGGAACGGTCAGGCTTGCCCTCCCGCAGGCGTCAGAAGAGAAGCCGGAGCGCAGTCCGTATGACGCAGATGGTCTTTCGGATGATACTTTGCATTTCAGCCTGAGAGAAAAAAGCGTTGAACTGATGAAGAAGGTAATCGGTGAAGCGCTTAAAGTGCCGGCGCATCGTCTTTTATCCCATGAACCTTTAACCGCATACGGATTGGATTCCATACTGGTCGTCAGACTGACCAACGCGTTAAAAGACGTCTTCGGTTCTGTCAGCAGCACTTTGTTTTTTGAATATCAAACCATTGATGAGCTTGCTGATTACTTTCTGTCTTCCCGTAAAGAAGCGCTCGAGCGGCAATTCGGGAATGGACGGGCTCATCCCGAAAACACCGGACGGGTGCAGGCTCCCGCAGAAAGCGTCGCGCCGATTCCAAACGTAAGAGAACGGGGCATCACATATCTGACGGAATTAATAGGAAAAACGCTGAAGATTCCGAGCGGGAGAATGGATCCGTCGGTTTCCTTAACCGCATACGGTTTGGATTCTATTCTGGTCGTCAGGCTCACAAATGCCTTTCGTAACGTGTTTGACCAAATGACCAGCACCCTCTTTTTTGAATATCAGACGATAGAAGAAATCGCGGATTACCTGCTTCTTTCTCAGCGGGGAGCATTTATGAAAGCGATGGGTGTGCGTGAGGAGCAGCTGTCTGATCACACAGATAACCTGAATGAAAAACAAAACAAGATTCCTCAAAACGAGGAAGGCAGCAGGACGAACGGAGATCCCTATATCCAGGATATCGCTGTCATCGGTCTGTCAGGCCGGTATCCGGGCGCCGATCACGTTGATGAGCTGTGGGAAAATGTAAAAGCCGGCAGGCATTCTATTACTGAAGTGCCGAAAGATCGCTGGGACTGGAAAACGTTTTATAACGAGGAACGCGGAAAATGGGGGTCCATTTATTCAAAATGGGGCGGTTTTCTCGATGACATTGATACATTTGATCCGCTGTTTTTCCGTATATCTCCCGCGGAAGCTGAAAGGATGGATCCGCAGGAAAGGTTGTTTCTGCAGACTGCTTATTCAAGCATTGAAGATGCGGGGTACACCCCGGCCGCGCTTTGTGACAGCCGGAAAATCGGAGTCTTTGTCGGTGTGATGAACAGCAATTACCCGACAGTCCCCAGCGACTGGTCTATCGCAAACAGAGTATCGTTTTTGTTCAACTTCCAAGGGCCGAGTATGGCTGTGGATACAGCATGCTCTTCTTCTTTAACAGCTGTCCATCTCGCCGCAGAAAGCCTGCGGAGCGGAATGAGTGAAACAGCGATTGCCGGCGGAGTCAATCTTATCGTTGATCCGGCCCACTATGAGCGGCTGTCCGCTTTTTCAATGCTGTCTCCCGGTGATAAATGCAAATCTTTCGGAGACAGTGCGGACGGTTTTGTTGACGGTGAAGGAGTAGGGGCGATTGTGTTAAAGCCGCTTGCTCAAGCGGAGAAAGACGGCGATCATATTTACGGCGTTATCAAAGGAAGCATGCTGAACGCAGCAGGCAGGACAAACGCTTACATGGTGCCGAATCCGAAAGCGCAGTTTGATCTGATCGCAGAGACGTTGAAACGGACAGACATTCACCCGAGAACGGTCAGTTACTTGGAAGCCCACGGAACGGGCACTGCGCTCGGTGATCCGATTGAAATCGACGGGTTAACGAAAGCTTTTCGCCTGACAACAGAAGACCGGCAGTTTTGTTCCATCGGTTCCATTAAATCAAATATCGGACATTTAGAAAGCGCTGCCGGGATTGCGGGGATCACCAAACTGCTTTTGCAATTGAAACATAAGAGGATTGCCCCTTCATTGCATGCGGCGGAATTGAATCCGAATATTGAGTTTGAGCACACTCCGTTTTTCGTACAGCAAAAAGAAACGGAATGGAAACGACCTGTCTTGAATATCACGGGTGAAATGAAGGAATATCCGAGAATTGCCGGCATTTCCTCGTTTGGAGCAGGAGGTTCAAACGCGCATGTCATCATTCAGGAATATGTGCCGTCTGACAGCCTGAAACCAATGGAAACCGCAGCTGTTTCTCCGCAAAAACCGGCTGTTATTATTTTATCAGCGCGAAATGAGCAGCAATTGACAGAGCGCGCCCGCCAGCTTCTGGATGATCTCATAAGAAAAAAACGTTCTGACGGGGATTTGGCCAAGATCGCTTACACGCTTCAGGCGGGAAGAGAACCGATGGCTGAGCGGCTTGCATTTACGGCCGAGTCGATAGAAGAACTGAAAATGAAGCTTATGAGTTTCTCAAACGATCATAATATCGACCATGCTCATATCTGGCGGGGCAGGACAGCCAAACATCATTCATTGGCGGCTTCGCTCACTTCTGATGAAGATATGGCGCTTACCATAAATGCCTGGCTGAAAAAAGGGAAATACGGAAAGCTGCTTGACCTTTGGGTTAAAGGACTTGACGTCGATTGGTCAGCTCTTTATCAGCGCAACCCGGGCCGTATCAGTCTCCCGGCCTACCCTTTTGCCAAAGACCGATATTGGGTGACAAAAGCTGATGTGTCACTTGACAAAACAGGCTCAGCGGAAAGTGAGAAAGCAGCCAGACTTCACCCGCTGCTCCACGCGAATACATCGACCTTTACCGCCCAGCGTTTTACTTCTGTTTTTTCAGGGCATGAACCGTTTTTTGCCGATCATATCGTCAATGGAAAACCGGTGCTTCCGGGCGCAGCTGCTTTAGAAATGGCCCGGGCCGCCGTTACACTTGCCGCTGAAGACTTGCCCGGCGGGAAAACGGGTGTCCGGCTCAAACAGATTGTTTGGCTCCGGCCGGTGACGGCGCTTTCTGAAGGAGTGACGCTTCATGTAAAGCTTCAGCCGGAAGAAAACGGAGACATCGCTTTTGAAGCGTATGCCGAAGGGGAAGAGCCGCTTGTCTTTTTCCAGGGAAAGGCCGTGTTCGAAGAGACGGAGCGTGCTCCTGTTCTCGATGTGGAAGCGGTTCAGGCGCGCTGCGGCGGCCGGCGCATGTCAAAGGCTGAGTGTTATGAAGCGTTCGACAGCCTCGGCATCACCTACGGACCGTCGCATCAGGCGCTTGACGCCGTCTATGCCGGAAACGGAGAAGTGCTCGCGAAGCTCACTCTTCCGCCGTCCGCCCGCGAAGAAAAGGAGCCGTTCATCCTGCATCCAAGCATGCTGGACGCCGCCCTTCAGGCTTCTATCGGTCTTGTGCTCTCAGACGGTTCCGCGTCCGGACGGCCGTTTCTGCCGTTTGCCCTGCAGGATATGCAGGTGTTTTCTGCGTGCCGGGAGACGATGTGGGCGGTGCTTTCCTCAGCGGAAGGCGCCTATCATATTGAGCTGTGTGACGAAAACGGCGCGGTATGTGTCCGATTGACGGGACTCACCGCCCGTTTTCTGGAAGAGGACACGGAGGAAAAACCGCTCTTGCTTCAGCCAAAGTGGCAGGAATCACCGCCGGGTGAGGGAGGCGGACAAGAAGCGTCTTTCAGATACGTGACGCTGTATGGCGGAATGAATGCTGAGGACATAAGCGGCGCCGTATGTGCGGCTGACGGCGAAGGACCGATTGAAGACCGTTATGACGCCTGCGCGGCGGAGCTGTCAGCGATCGTCACGCGTCTTATCAGAGAAAAACAGAAGGGAAAAACGCTGATCCAGCTTCTTGTCCCCGACAGGGGGGAAGACAATGTATTGGCGGGGCTGGCCGCTTTTCTGAAAACGGCTCACCTTGAACATCCGAAGCTGTACGGCCAAGTCATCCAAGCCGATCCGGACGAGTCAGCATCATCGCTTCTTGCCAAGCTGAAAGAAAACCGGGCCCATCCTGAACAAGCGGAAATCCGTTATGAAGACGGCAAACGTCTCGTCAGAAACTGGCGTCATCTGCCGCCTCAAAGCGGCGCCGTTCCGTGGAAAGACGAAGGGGTTTACCTCCTCACCGGGGGAGCGGGCGGCATCGGCCTGATTTTCGCTGAAGAAATAGCCTCCCGCGTCAAAAACGCCGTCCTCGTATTAACGGGGAGGGCGGAAGCGCTTGATGAAGACCGCTCCGCCCGCTTACGGCGCTTGGAAGCATCAGGCGCCCGCGTATTGTATCAACCGGTAGACGTGACAGACAGGGCGGCGGTCACCGCCCTCGTCCGCGGCATACAGGAGGAGCACAGAACACTCGACGGGATCATTCACGGCGCCGGCGTGATCGCCGACAATTACATTCTGAACCAGACAGAAAACGAACGGAAGACCGTCATGGCGCCGAAGGTGAAAGGGCTTATCAATCTTGATGAAGCAGCGAAAGATGTGCGGCTGGACTTTTTCATTCTGTTTTCTTCCTTGGCGGGAGGCATGGGAAATCCGGGGCAGGCCGGTTATGCGGCAGCCAACGCATTTATGGATGTTTATGCAGCCCGCCGGAACCGTCTCGTGCGGGACAACGAGCGGAGCGGGAAGACCCTCTCCGTCAACTGGCCGCTTTGGGAAGAAGGAGGTATGCGCGTGGACAAAGAGACCGAACGGCTGATGTACGAACAGACCGGAATGAAAGCCATGCGATCGGCGTCAGGCATCCAAGCGCTTTACGCCGCTTTTGCCTCCGGAGAACACCAGGTCATGGTGGCAGAAGGCGACGAAAAACGGATTCGAAAAAACCTGATGCCTGAAACGCCGGAACCGTCCCGTAGCATTCATGTTTCAACGAAGACGCCCGTCCATCTGCCGAATAAAGTACAAGCAGAACTCAAACATATGATATCAGGCATTCTGAAGGTGAAAGAAGACGAGATAGATGCTGAATCAGAGATGAGAGATTATGGCTTTGATTCGGTTTCATTCACGCAGTTTGCAAATGAACTAAATAAAACGTATGGGCTTGAACTGACACCGGCCGTGTTTTTTGAATACCCGACAGTCTTTAGTTTTGCCCAATACTTGCTGACGGAACATCCGGATACATTCGGCCCACAGGCAGAAACAGAAACGGAGAAACCGGTTGTGCGTAAAAAAATGAAGACGGAGCCATTCTCGATTCCGTCCCGCCTTCCTAAAACAAAAACCGCAGCTGCACCTGAGCCCGTGGCGATAATCGGAATCAGCTGTGCATTTCCAATGGCTGAAAATCCGGAAATGTTTTGGGAGAATTTAGCCGGAGAAAAGGACTGCATTTCTGAAATACCGCCGGAGCGCTGGGACTGGAGACAGTATTACGGAGATCCGCAGAAAGATAAAAATGCGAGCAATGTAAAGTGGGGCGGCTTCATTGATGAAACCGCTCAATTTGATCCTTTATTTTTCGGTATTTCTCCGCATGAAGCCGAAATGATGGATCCTCAGCAAAGACTTTTAATGATGCATGTATGGAAAGCGATTGAAGATGCCGGCTGCTCTGCCAAAAGCCTGTCAGGTACAAATACAGGCATTTTTGCAGGCACGACAAACAGCGGTTACGCCCAGGAAGCTTCAAAGTTCCATATAGAGATTGAGGGTTCTTCCGCCGCCGGAACGGTTCCGTCAATCGGTCCGAACCGCATGAGCTATTTTCTGAATATACATGGGCCGAGCGAACCGATTGAAACCGCCTGTTCAAGCTCATTGGTCGCTGTTCACCGTGCGGTCAGGGCAATTCAGGCCGGAGACTGCGGCATCGCGATTGCAGGAGGCGTCAATGCCATTGTGTCGCCGGATATGCATATCAGCTTTAATAAAGCGGGAATGCTCAGTGAAGACGGGCGCTGCAAAACATTTTCCGATCAAGCGGACGGGTATGTCAGAGCTGAAGGTGCCGGCATGATTGTTTTGAAAACATTATCCGCTGCGGAACGTGACGGCGACCGTATTTATGCCGTTATTCGCGGAACGGCGGAAAATCATGGCGGACGGGCGGCTTCCCTTACATCGCCGAATCCGAAAGCACAGACAGAAGTCATGATAAAAGCGTATCAGCAAGCGAACATCGACCCCCGTACAGTGAGTTATATTGAAGCTCACGGCACGGGAACGGCGCTCGGAGATCCGATAGAAATCAACGGACTCAAAGCGGCTTTTGCAGCGCTTTATCAGAAAGCCGGAGTAACGGCGCCCGATCAGCCTCATTGCGGCCTCGGTTCCGTCAAAACGAATATCGGCCACACAGAGCTTGCCGCCGGCATGGCCGGGCTTTTAAAAATTATTTTGCAGATGCAGCACAAAACGCTCATTAAAAGTCTGCATTGTGAAACCGTTAATCCGTATATCAGCCTCGACGGCAGCCCGTTTTATTTCGTCCGCGACACTCAGCCGTGGAAAGCGGCGACTGATGATAGCGGAAATGAACTGCCGCGGAGAGCGGGTGTCAGCTCGTTCGGATTTGGCGGTGTCAATGCTCATGTCGTGCTCGAAGAATATGTTTCTCCTGTTGAAGAGAAACAATGGACGGCCGGTGAACTTCAGCCGTCCTTATTCATTCTCTCGGCAAAGACGGCGGAACAGCTGAAGGAACGTGCGGAACAGCTGCGCAGATATTTGGAAAAGTCACATTCAGCTGACGGAGCTCTTGCGGGTATCGCTTATACGCTTCAGCTTGGCCGGGATGAAATGGAAGAGCGCCTTGCCGTCATTGCTGAAACAAAAGAAGAGCTTACGAACGCGCTGAATGATTTCCTCAGCGGCAAGGAGACGGGGCAGAATTTCTTTACAGGCCGGAACAAAGCGATGAAACAGCTGTTTACAGAGATGACGGACAACGCAGAAATGAGCGGGACCGTAGATCAATGGATGGAAGCAGGAAAGTATGCAATGCTTGCAAAATTATGGGTGCAAGGTTTACATGTCGACTGGAATAAATTATATCCGGACGAAAGGCCAAAAAAAGTCAGCCTGCCCGTCTATCCTTTTGCGAAAACACATTGCTGGATACCGCACAGAGCGCAGCATATAAGGCACCGGGAGACTTACGAGACTGATATGCCCCCGTTTGAGACTTATGAGCGCCTGCTTGATGAATTGGAGAGAAACGAAATAAGCATAGAAGCCGCTGTAAAAAGAACGATCGGTTTTTACAGGGATTAGCGTAATGGAGGAAACCATATGAAAGAGTTTCTGCACCGGGTTTTTTCTGACGTCAAAAATAAAAAAATGACAAAACAGGATGCGATCGGCATTTTGCGCGATTATGATATGCGGATGGGACTTCGCCAAGCGGATTCCCTTCATCCGCTTGCTCAGCAGCATATTTCCGATGAAACGGGACTGGGATTCTCGGCAGCTTTCAGCGGCCGGGAATTTTTTCTCGCTGATGTTTCTTTACAGCGTAAAAAGCTTATGCCCGGAGAACTTCTTTTGGAAATGGCGAGAGCTGCGGCTGTTTTGACAGTAAAGGAGACTGAGGCTGTCCGGCTGACACATATCGTGTGGTCAAAGCCCATTCTGACTGAGGCTGAGCCGTTCCATATCGAAATCAGGCTGATACCCGAAAAGGGTGAAGCCAAAAGGTTTGAGATTTATAATCCATTTTCTTCCGATTACAGTTATCATGATGTGTACAGCCAAGGGACGATTCAGCCAGTTGATGCTGCGCCCGGCATGCTGGATATCAGCCGCTTGAAGGAAAACAGCGGCTTCCTGATGGATCAGCAGCAAATTGTAGCCATCACTCAGAACGATACCGTTCAATACAGTGAGCACATGAAAGGAATTGAGCGTATTTACGCCTCAGCAGGACGGATGCTGGCAGATATATCAATCCCATTGACAAACCAAAAAGAATCCGCCCGATTCGGCCTCCCTCCCTGTGTGATGCAAAGTGTGACAAAGGCATGCGCGCTGCTTGGCGGCAAAGAATATAAAACGCTCGCCCCGGTTTCATTGGACGAGCTTTTGTTTTATGAATCTTGTCCTGACAAGGTATGGGCCGAGATACAAGAGAAGGCGGGGAGCTTTTATATTGATTTATGTGACGGAGAAGGAAAAATATGGGCTTCCCTGTCGGGGTTGAAGCTGCAGCCTGTCATCAAGACGGGCGCTTCCGGAAAAATCAATGCCGAACACCGCAGTGAACGTTTGTATGAACAAACGCTTCTTCAGCTCAAAACGCTTTTTGCCCTGACTACAAAAATTGCTGTTTCCAACATAGATACTGAAGAGCCGCTGGAAACCTACGGAATCGACTCAGTCACTGTGACGAAATTGAACCGCGAATTGTCTCTGCTTTTCGGTGACCTTTCCAAAACGGTTTTTTACGAATATAAGACACTGGGCTCCCTGGCAGCTCACTTTGTCACGGATTATCCAAAAGAATGCCGAAAATGGACAAATGATGATGAGCACCGTTCAGGCGTATCAGAACAGGTTTTGGCAAATGAAGATTTTCCGGTGCTTCCGTCGTTTATCAAGCGAAAGAAACGGCCTTCTTTTTCCAATGAGAACCAGACAAAAGAAAGGATTGCGATTATCGGAGTCAGCGGACGTTATCCGCAAGCTGAAACACTTGAAGCGTACTGGGATAACTTAGCAGCCGGAAAAGACTGTGTGACGGAAATTCCCGAAGAGCGCTGGGAAAAGGACAAGTACTACAACCCTGATCCCGAAGCGGCCGTGAAAGAAGGGAAAAGTTACAGTAAGCGGGGCGGGTTTCTGAAAGATGCCGCTTTCTTTGATCCGCTGTTTTTTCAAATTTCACCCCGTGATGCTTTGAATATGGACCCGCAGGAGCGTCTCTTTATTGAAATGTGCTGGCAGGTGATGGAGGATGCCGGTTATACGAAGGAACAGCTTGAGAATCTGTATAACGGCCGGGTCGGCGTTTTTGCGGGCATTACGAAAAACGGGTACGGAATGTACTGGAAAAACGGCGGCACCCTGCAGCCGAAAACGTCGTTCAGTTCAGCGGCCAACAGAGTTTCCTATTTTCTTAATCTGAAAGGGCCGAGCATGCCGGTCGACACGATGTGCTCGTCTTCGCTGACTGCAATTCATGAAGCGTGTGAAAACATCCTTCGCGGCGAATGCGACATGGCGATTGCCGGCGGTGTGAATGTGTATACGCATCCTTCGGCTTATGCGGAGCTCAGCGCCTATCGAATGCTTTCAAAAGACGGAACGTGTAAAAGTTTCGGTGAAGGCGGGGACGGATTTGTTCCCGGGGAAGGCGTCGGGGCCGTGCTGTTAAAGCCGCTGTCAAAAGCGATAGCTGATAAGGACCGTATTTACGGGGTGATTCGCGGCACTCATATCAATCACGGCGGCAGAACAAACGGGTATACAGTGCCGAGTCCGAGCGCCCAGGCTGACGTGATTTCCGGCGCGCTTGAAAAATCAGGAATACATCCGCGGATGATCAGCTGTATCGAAGCCCACGGCACGGGCACTGAACTCGGAGATCCGATCGAAATTGACGGTTTGACCCGCGCATTTCAAACGAAAACGTCAGATAAAGGCTTTTGCGCCATCAGCTCAGTTAAATCCAATATCGGGCATTTGGAAGCGGCGGCAGGCATTGCCGGTGTAACGAAACTGCTGCTCCAGTTTCAAAAACGAAAGCTTGCCCCCTCATTACATTGCCGAAAATTGAATCCGAATATTGCATTTGACCGGACGCCGTTTGTGGTGCAGCGTGAATTGGCAGACTGGAAGCGGCCGGTCATTGAGGAAAACGGAGCGCAAAAGGAGATTTCGAGAATCGCGGGAATCTCTTCTTTTGGCGCGGGCGGGGCAAATGCCCACATATTGATAGAAGAATATATTGAACCTGATAGGGAGATTTCTGAGCCATTCACAGATGAAGATCCCGCAGTCATTTTATTATCCGCCAAACAGGAGGCCAGCCTGAAGCAGCGGGCGCAGCAGCTTCTTCAAGCGATCAGAAAAAATGACGTCACAGACCGCAGCCTCCGGGATGCGGCTTACACCCTTCAAACCGGAAGAGAAGCGATGGAAGAACGTGCGGCATTTATCGTGACGTCGACAGAGCAGTTAGCGGAAAAACTGCAGCGTTTTATTGACGGCGGGACAGACGGCTGCTTCAGGGGGAAAAGCAAACAGTATAAAGACATTCTAGCCGTTTTTAAGGATGAAGATATGCAGGAAGCCGTCCGTAAATGGATGAAAAGAAAAAAATTCACGAAGCTTCTGGAACTTTGGGTAAAAGGGCTGAAGATTGATTGGTCAGAGCTTTATAACGGCAGCCTGCCGCACCGCATCAGCCTTCCCGGTTATCCATTTATAAAGGATCGGTATTGGCCGGACGATGCAGCGCCTGACAATGTTGGCGGTGCTGAAACACATTCTGAAACATTTCGTGAAACCCGCTTTTTACAGAAAAGCTGGGCAGAAAGCAGCAGTGTTCCGGTTAAGGAAGTGCGGGGCGTCATCGGAATAGCCGCCGATCACCAGACAGGAAATTTGGCCGTTGAGCTGTCCCGTTATTTCCCCGAGTCTGAAATCATTGACGCTGCATCACCGGAAATATCCGGGGACGCGGGCCGGTTTGGCGGTCTGATTGATGTGACCGGATGCGGAACGGAAATCAATCATGATGACGGCTGGATTCATCATCTGCAGTCTCTCATTGACAACAGAAACCGCGGCCGAAAGCTTCAGCTGCTTTGTGTGACAAAAGGGCTTGAACCTTTTGCAAATGAAACGATAAATCTCTCAGGTGCAAAAAAGGCCGGATTGTATCGGATGCTCCAAAGTGAGTATAAGAATATTCGCTCGCGGCATATGGATGCAGAACAGACTGCCGAAGATCCTGAGCTGGCAAACCAGATCGCAGAGGAGTTTTTTCGCGATTCTGAAGACATCGAAGTGTGTTACCGAAACGGTGTGCGCTATCACGCGCGGTTAAAGGAAACAAACAGCTTAGCTGAAAAAGAATTTTCATTTCCGAAAGACCATGTGCTCTGGATCACCGGAGGGACCCGGGGACTCGGATATTTATTCGCCCGGCATTTTGCCGAACGATACGGAGTCACGAAACTCGTGCTTACCGGAAAAGAAACAATGCCTCCGAAAGCGGAGTGGGATGATCATGTCAAACGGAATTCCCCGTTTTCCGATAAAGTGAGAAGAATCAGAGAGCTCGAACAAAAAGGTGTCCGAACGGAAGTGCTGTCTGTATCTTCCGGCCCTGAATATGAGCAGGCCGTCAGCCGGGTGAAAGATCAAATGGGGCCGATAGGAGGCGTGTTACACGCAGCGGGAGCCGTAGATCTCGATCATCCGGCCTTTATCCGCAAAACAAGAGAACAGATGATGCCCGTGGTTGAGCCTAAAACAGACGGACTGGACCTTTTGTATCAAGCGCTGCACAAGGAGCCTCTCCGGTTTTTTGCGCTGTTTTCTTCAGTGTCCGGCGTGATGCCGGAATTAGGAGCGGGACAAAGCGATTATGCCATGGCTAACGCCTATATGGATTATTTTGCGGCCGCAAAAGGTTTTCCGGTGCTGAGCATCCAATGGCCGAGCTGGAAAGAAACGGGTATGGGCGAATCAAAAAGCCGGGCCTATCTGAAAAGCGGTTTAAAGAGCATCGCTGACAGAGAAGGGCTGAGCCTGTTTGATGCCATCATGGCAGGCGATTGCGGATCTGTTATTATGCCGGCCGTCATTCACCCGGAAAAATGGGAGCCTGGCCGTCTGCTGCTTTCATCCGGCCTTACCGAAACAAAGAAGCAGGAACAGGCCGATACAGAAAGCGTTGAGGAGTGGCTGACGGGCATTTGCTGCCGGGAATTAAGACTGGAGCCGTCAAGATTTGAATCTGATACACCGTTTCAAGATTACGGAGCCGATTCCATCATGCTTGCCCAAGTGTCCAGAGCGATCGGAAAGAGGATCAAAGCTGACCTTGACCCGGCGGTGCTGTATGAATACCCTACGGTTGCTGCGCTGGCCGGATGGCTTGAAACAGCATATCCGGAAATCAAAGCTGCCGTTTCAAAACCGGTTCAGCCTGTAATCCCGGACGTTCCCAAACAAACGGCAGCCGCTGTCATTCAGCCTTCTGGCGGTGCAGCGGCGCAAGATATCGCTGTTGTCGGAATGTCCTGCCGTTTTCCGGGAGCTGAATCAATTGAAGCTTATTGGAAGCTGCTGTCTGAAGGAACGTCAGCCATTCAAAGGGTGCCGAAAGAGCGCTGGAAAACGGAGAAGGCGGATTATGCGGGCCTTTTAAAAAATGTAACGCATTTTGACCCGGAGTTTTTCCTTATTCCCGAAGAAGACATCAAGGCAATGGATATCCAGTCCTTTCTTTTATTAGAAGAGGCGCTTCATCTGTTCAGAGACAGCGGTTACTCTTTACAAGAAATGAAAGGCAGGTCAGCCGGTGTCTATTTAGGAGGACGCGGGGGCAGTATGCCTGACGAAAACCGTCTGAAGCATGCAAAAAATCCGATAGTCGCCGCCGGCCCGAATTACTTAGCGGCCAATCTTTCTCAGTTCTTTGATTTGAAGGGGCCGAGTCTTGTTTTGGATACGGCCTGTTCTTCAGCGCTTGTCGGTATGAATATGGCGATACAGGCGCTTTCTTGCGGTGAAATCGACTCAGCGGTGGTCGGGGGAGTCAGTCTGCTGGAATCCGGTCAAACCCACCGGATGTTCGAACTCCGCAATTTGTTAAGTGAAGAGCCTGCGTTTCATATTTTTGACCGCCGCACCGGCGGCATCGTATTGGGAGAAGGCGTCGGAATGGTGTATTTAAAAACAGCGGCCCAGGCTGTAAAAGACGGGGACCGGATTCATGCGGTCATTAAAGGCATTTCCGTAAACAATGACGGCAGAACCGCGGGGCCTGCCACACCGAATATACAGGCGCAGAAAGAAGTGATGGCCAAGGCGCTTGCCAAAAGCGGCAGAAAAGCGGAGGATATCAGCTACATTGAAGCAAACGGTTCTGGCTCTGAAGTAACGGATCTTTTGGAGCTGAGGGCGATTGAAGCGGTATACCGTATGCAAAACAGCGCGCCTTGCGAATTGGGGTCGATGAAGCCGAATATCGGACACCCGTTATGTGCTGAAGGGATTGCCGGTTTCATTAAAACAGTGCTTATGCTCTCGCGCCGAAAACGTGTGCCTTTCCTTTCCGGCAAAGAGCCGATGACGCATTACGATCTGTCCGCCTCGCCGTTTTATTTTTCGCACGCGCTGCGTGAATGGACGGATTCACCGCGGATTGCCGCCGTCAGCAGCTTCGCTGACGGAGGGACGAATGCCCATGTCATAGTGGAAGCCTGGGAGCAAGAGGCGTATACCCCGGTCAGAAAGCCTTTGCCGAGACAGGAATTAAAACGCCGGCCCATTCGTCCGGACAAAGCCGAAAGCCTGCATGAAAAAGCACATAAGTCCCGCCCGAATACGTTTTGGAAACAAATGAAGACTTACTGATTGCGCTGAAAATTGAACGTCGATATGGAGGAAGTTCATATGCAAGAGCAGCTTCTTATTAACAATCAGCATCCCGTTCTGAAACATCATAAAGCCTATGGAAAGGAACTGCTGCCGGGTCTGGCTTATATTGACCTGATCTATCAGACTTTCAGAGAAAACGGTTTTTTTCATGCCGGCCTTGAACTCAGGCACTTATCGATTTTTCACCCTTTAGCTCCTGAACAGGGAGAATCAATCCTGCTTTCCGTTGACTGTACAGAGAACGGCGAAGAGCAGTGGAAGGTGGAGGTGAAAGGGCAAAAACAAGGTGACGAAGCAGCAGAGACAAAGGTATATGCCGCGGCGCAAATGCATTCCGTCAAGCCCGCCGGCTTCCAAGAGAGCGTCCGGATGGATGCCGTAAAACAAACGGCGGCAGAAATACCGCTTGAGGACATTTACGCGGAATGCAGGGATCAAGAACTGGTTCATTCAGGAATGATGAAAGGCTGCGGAAGCGTCTACCAAACTGAAAAAGAGATTTATATTGATCTGTCGGTGCAAAAGGATCAGCTGGAACATGCAGAAGAGGCGATGTTTCATCCCGCATTGATAGATGCGAGCAGCATCGGCTCCAATGTATATCTCGCTCCTTTGACGAGGGAGGAGGGGCAATTATTTCTGCCGCTGTTTTATGAATCGTTTTATTGCGCCGAATTGCTGCAGACAACATGTATCACCAAGATAAAAAAAGAATCCGTCACCCGTAAGAAAGATCTCGTTTACGTGACAATGGAGTTTTTCAATGAGGAAGGCAGAAAAGTCGGCGAACTGAAAAACTTCGCCAATAAACTGGTGAGGGACCCGGAACTGATCAATCAGAAACGGCAAAAGAAAGAACCTGACGGGCGGAATGCCGTCCCGGCTCCGCAAGCGGAACCGGCGCCTTCTGAGCCCCGCCGTGCGGAGGCTTCCGCCGGCCTTACTGAACAGTGCATCCTTTATTTAAAAGAATTGCTTGCCGCCCGATTGAACAAACCTGTGAAAGAGATTGACCCGAATATCGGCTACTATGAAATGGGGCTGGATTCTCCGGGGCTGTTGGACATGGTGAAGGAAATTGAACGAAAAATCGGAACGCAGCTTCTGCCGACGCTGTTATTTGAATACACGACAATCACGGAATTGGCGGGGTATTTGTGCGAACATTACGGAGCCGGTTTCGGCCATGCTCAAAGCGGACATTCAAGTGCTGAGCCTTTGCCCCGGGAAAAAAAGAGGACGACCCAAATCCGCGTGAAAAAGTCGGCATCAGCCGGAACGCAGAATGGAGATATTGCGATCGTCGGGATGGCGGGACGGTACCCCGGCGCCAAAAATCTTCGTGAATTTTGGACAAATTTAAAAAATGGAGAAAACAGCGTAACGGAAGTGCCTCGTTCCCGCTGGGATACGAGGAAATATGAGCATTTGCGATCGCCGTCCGGCAAGCCGATTTCCAAATGGGGCGGTTTTATAGACGATCCGGATTGTTTTGATGCGAAATTTTTCCGGATTTCTCCGCGGGAGGCAGAAGCTAAAGATCCGCAAGAACGATTGTTTTTGGAAACATGCTGGGAAACGATTGAGGATGCGGGCTACACCCCGGAAACAATCGTTCAGCCGAAAGGGCCGAATAAGAGAATGAACGTCGGTGTGTTTGCCGGGGTGATGCATATGGATTATTCTCTCGCCGGCGCTGAAGCTGCGGCCAAAGGGCTGGTCTTTCCTTATCCCTTGAACTATGCGCCGATCGCAAACCGGGTTTCATATTTTTGCAATTTTCACGGGCCGAGCATGGCGGTTGACACGGTGTGTTCGTCATCTTTGACGGCCGTCCATATGGCGGCGGAAAGTCTGAGACGCGGTGAATGTGAAGCAGCTCTTGCCGGAGGCGTCAATTTATCATTGCACCCGACAAAATATATCACATACGGCTTAATGGATATGCATTCGAGTGACGGGCTGTGCCGCACGTTCGGCGAAGGCGGCACAGGCTATGTCTCAGCTGACGGCATCGGGGCCGTGCTGCTGAAGCCGCTCCACAAAGCCGAAGAAGATAAGGATCATATTTATGCGGTGATAAAAGGCAGCGCCGTCAATCACGTGGGAACCGTCAGCGGGATTACCGTGCCGAGCCCCGTGGCGCAGGGGGATATGATAGCTGAATGCCTTGAAAAGACTGGGATCGATCCCCGGACGATTTCTTATGTGGAAGCGCACGGAACCGGAACTTCTTTAGGAGATCCGATTGAAATACAAGGTCTTGTTAAAGCTTACCGCACGTTTACGGAGGATCGGCAATTTTGTGCGATCGGTTCCGTTAAATCGAATATCGGACATGCGGAATCAGCCGCCGGGATCAGCGGGCTTCATAAAACGGTTTTGCAGCTGTTTCACAAAACGCTTGTCCCTTCTTTGCACTCAGAGACGATTAATCCGTATCTCCGTTTAGAGGACTCGCCATTTTACGTGCAGCAAAAAACCGAGTCATGGAAAAAGCCGGTGTATACAGAGAACGGCCGTGAACATTCCTGTCCGAGACGCGCAGGCATCAGTTCATTCGGGGCGACGGGTTCAAACGTTCATCTCATTTTAGAAGAGTACAGGCCCAAAAACCCCGGCATTACGGAGAATCAAGAGAGACCGTATATCGTGCCTCTATCAGCGAAAAATCCGGAGCGGCTGAAAGAATACGCTGCCCGGCTGCTGATGTTTCTCAAAGATAAAGCGCTTAAAGGAAGCGGGCCGCTTCATGACAAAAGAGTTACAATGCAAAATCAGCTGGAAAATGCGTTGCGCAGTGTTCTAGCGGATGTTCTGCATGTAGAGTCCGGCTCGGTAGATGATGAACAGGATTGGAAGGAATTCGGCTTGGATGTCATGCAGCTGACACAGTTTTCTGAGCTGATGACGGATCAATACGGGCTGGCAATAGACATGACTGATCTCATACAGCATACTTCCGTCCGGACTTTAGCAGAATGTCTTACAAACGATGAGAAACATAAGGATATTCTTTCCGGTCTTTTCGGCCAGTCCGGCTTAGATAAGCAGCCTGATGAATCTTTTTCCCTGCGGTCACTGGCGTATACGCTGCAAACGGGACGGCTGGCAATGGAAGAACGGCTTGTTTTTTTAGTGAACGATCAAGCGGACCTGATCAGGAAATTAACTGAATTTACAGAACGAAAACGGCAGATTGACGGCAGCTTTCAAGGGCGGTCTGATAGCGGAACGGAAATCAGGGGTTTCCTGAACGATGATCAGGATACGGAGGAGCTGATCCGAAAATGGATGGACAGCGGCACTTACAAAAAACTTGCGGAGCTGTGGTCAAAAGGATTTGAGGTAGACTGGACGCGGCTGTATCGGGAGGAGAAACCGCGCAGGATGAGTCTGCCGACGTATCCGTTTGCAAAGGAACGATATTGGATACCGGAGACCGATCATCCCGTCACTTCCGTAAATACAGAAAGCAGGCTTCACCCGCTGCTTCACCGCAATACATCAGATTTGTTAGAACAAAAATTCAGTACGATACTGAACGGAGATGAATTCTTCTTAGCCGATCATATCGTCCGAAACAAGCGTGTTCTCCCCGGGGCGGCTTATCTTGAAATGGCGAGAGCCGCGGCTGAACTGGCTGCCGCGCCGTTAGCCGCTGAATACACGGCTAAAACCGGCATTTCGCTGCGGTATATCAGCTGGATACGCCAGGCCGTTCATAAAAAAGAGCCGCTGGGTATGACGACAGGGCTTTCCTTGGAGGATAACGGCAATGTTTCATTTCAAGTGTACAGCAATGAAAATGATTCAGACATTTATTGTGAAGGCAGTGCTGTGATTGAGCCGCTGTCTGAGGCGCCGTTTTTGCATATTGAACAGCTGAAAGCGCGCTGCCGCAAAAAAGTGCTGTCAAAAGAAGACTGCTATGCGGCGTTTGCAAAGGCGGAAATTGTATACGGACCTTCACATCAAGGAATTGATCACATTTATTGCGGGGAAAAAGAAGCCTTGGCTAAATTGGTGCTCCCTGCTTCCGTTTCTGATGAAGCCGAACAGTTTGTGCTCCATCCGAGTCTGATTGATTCCGCTTTTCAGGCGGCCATCGGCGTTATGAATGAAGATCAAGCGGGTTATCCGGAGCAGCCGTTAATGCCTTTTGAATTACATGAACTGACCGTTTTTCATCCGTGCAGTCCAAACATGTGGGCGGCCGTGTTTGTGACGCATGAAACACCGGCCGTGCGAAGAATGGACATTGATATATGTGATGAACGCGGCAATGTGTGTGTAAGGATAAAAGGATTTTCTGCCCGGATGGCCGAAAGTGCGCCGGTCGTAACCGATAATAAGCAATACGATCTGCCGGGTAACCTTACCGGAGCCGTCAAACTGATGCAGGTATGGGACGCGGAACCGATAGACAACCAAACCGGCTTCCCCATTTCTGAAGCAAAAGCTGTCATCATAGGCGGTACAGACGGGCAGGCGGACGCGGTTTTACGATTGTTTCCTAAAGCTGTGCGATTTGATATCGGCCAAAGTGCTTCCGTTGAAGTGATATCTGATCGGCTCCGCCGTCTCGGTGAGATTCAGCATATGATCTGGTTTGCCCCTCAGCCGGCTGATTCTGACAGCCATGATCAAAAAAGCGGGGTGCTGCAAATTTTCAGAGCGGCCAAAGCTCTTATCGGTCTCGGATATGGAAAAGAGCAGCTCGGGATGACGGTGATTACGCACCAAGCACAGCCTATCACCCAATATGATGAGGTGCGTCCCGCTCATTCCAGTGTGCACGGTTTCGTCGGGTCTCTCGCTAAAGAGCATCCGAGCTGGCACATCCGTCTGGCCGATCTTGAAGACGGGGGGGATTTCCCCGCAGAAGACATATTCAGCCTGCCCCGCGACCGTACGGGTAAAGCATGGGTGCGCAGACATCAGGAATGGTACAGGCCTCAATTGCTTCCGGTCCAAAGCGGGCCGTCTGAAAGTGTTCCTTACCGCTATGGAGGCGTATATGTCATCATCGGCGGTGCGGGAGGCATCGGCGAGGTTTGGACAGATTATATAGTGACGACGTATAAAGCCCGAGTCGTCTGGATCGGGAGGCGGCCGCTGGACAGCCGGATACGCCAAAAAATAGACCGGTACCGGCCATCAGGCCCGGCTCCCGAATATATAGCCGCAGATGCTTCTGATCTTCCATCGCTTCAGCGCGCCTATGAACAGATTAAAAACACATACGGCACCATCAGCGGCGTCGTTCATTCAGCGATGGTATTTGCGAATGAAAGCGTAAAAGATATGGAAGAATCACAGTTTCACGCCGGTCTTGCGGCGAAAGTGGATATTTCCGTCAACATTGCCGAAGTATTTGCGAAAGAGTCTTTGGACTTTATTCTCTTTTTCTCTTCGGTTATTTCATATATTAAGAATCCGAATCAAAGTCATTATGCGGCGGGGTGCGCATTTAAAGACGCATTTGCCCATGAGCTTTCCGGACGGCTGTCATGTCCGGTCAAAGTGATGAACTGGGGTTATTGGGAGCGGGCTGACAATCACATTTCTGAAGAGTTTGACAGACTGAGTGCAATCGGTCTCGGGCTGATCAGCCGGGCGGAAGGGATGCAGGCGCTGGAAACTCTGCTGACGCAGCCGATCTCCCGCATGGGGCTGATGAAGCTGACCAAGCCGATTCCGATCGAGGGAATGAACCCTCATGAATTTGTGACTATCTGATTGCCTGTCAAAATGACGGAGCAAATTTAATTTTCTTAGGAGGATAAGGTTTTGGGTAAGGGAGACAAACAAAAAGACCGTACACAGTTATCCTTAAGAACAGAAATAAGCAATCAAATGAAAGAATTGAATCGGCTTTTGCTGCAAGTATTGCGGGTGACGCTGCGTTCAATGGGTCTGACCGGCGAAGCGCCGGCGGCTTCCTGTCTGCCTTTATATGAGCGCTGGCTGGAAGAAAGTATCCGTCTTTTAGACAGCGATTTTAAAAGCGGTGAAACGGCCGCGGTTTGGGAAGAGTGGCATAAGAAGAAAAACGAATGGCTGAAAGATCCGGATATGAAAGCGCAGGCTCTGCTGGCGGATACCGTCATTCAAGCTTTGCCTGACATTTTAACAGGCAAAATAAAAGCCACGGACGTGATGTTTCCCGATTCTTCAATGGAGCTTGTTGAAGGAATCTATAAGCATAACATTCTCGCTGATTATTACAACGATGTGCTGGCAAATGAAGCGTGTATTTATGTGGAAAATGTAATTAAAAACAATCCTGAGGCAAACATCCGTCTGCTGGAGATCGGAGCGGGCACCGGCGGAACGAGCAGCACACTCTTTAAAAAGCTCCGCCCCTATCAAAACCATATTCAGGAATACTGTTATACCGACTTGTCAAAAGCTTTTTTAATGCATGCCGAAAAGGAATACGGCGCGGACAATCCGTATTTGACGTATCAGCTGTTTAATGTGGAGCAGCCTGCGGCGGGCCAGGGATTCCATCTGAGAACCTACGATATCGCTATCGCCGCAAACGTGCTGCATGCCACCAAAAATATCCGGAAAACATTACGGACGGCAAAAGCCGTATTGAAAAAGGAGGGTTTGCTGCTTGTTAATGAACTGGGCGGGCATACGCCGTTTACACATGTTACATTCGGCTTATTAGAGGGCTGGTGGCTGTACGAAGACGAGGCGCTGCGGATTCCGGGGTGCCCCGGCCTTTATCCGGAAACATGGAAATCCGTTTTAATGGCTGAAGGTTTTCATTCCATTCAATTTCCGGCTGAAAACGAACGTCTGCACACCCAGCAGATTATCACGGCGAAAAGCAACGGAGTCATCAGGCAGAGCAGGGAAGCTTACACCGCGCAAAAGCGCCAATCAAACGTACCGCAAACATCCTCTGATCGTCAGCTCCCCATCAAACAAGCGGGAGAGGGGCTTTCGGAAAAGACAGCGGCTTTTCTGATAAAGGCTGCGGCAAACGTATTAAAAATGCCGGCAGAAGAGATAAATCCGCTGGCTCCTCTGGATGAATACGGCATTGACTCTATTCTGATCGTTCAGCTGACGAATGAGCTGCGGGATCTCGTCCCTGATATCAGCAGCACGCTGTTTTTTGAATACCGGACGATAGAAGAGCTTGCCGCATACTTGGCTGAAACGAAGGAGCGCGAACTGCATGCGCGATTTTCTGAAGAAGTCCGTCATATTGAAGCGGTATCATCCGGCTCTTTGCTTGAAAAAAGCACAGAGTATCTGAAACAGATCGTCAGCGCCATCTTAAAGATGCCGATTGAGGACGTTCAAGCCCATACGCCCCTTGAAGAATACGGAATCGATTCCATCTTAATCGTACAGCTGACTAACCGCGTGCGGGAAGACATACCTGATATCAGCAGCACTTTGTTCTTCGAGTATCCGACAATCGGCGGATTAGCGGAATATCTCGTCAGCTCAAGACAGGATGATAAGGCTGGGATTTTCAAGACAAATAAAGAAGCCGAAAAGGCGCCGCACACATTACAGAAAAAGCAAAGCCGCAAAAAAAGCGCCGGATTGGCGAAGCGCCAAGCGGCATCTTTTTCTGAAAAAGCGCCGCCCGCTTCCGAACCGCCGTCAAAACACCTTGAAGTGGCCATTGTCGGTCTTGCCGGACGGTATCCCGGAGCTGAAAATGTTAATGAGTTCTGGGAACGGTTAAAGACCGGTGAACACGGAATCACCGAAATTCCGAAAGACCGCTGGGATTGGCGGGACTACTATGATGAGACAAAAGGTAAGGAAGGCCGGATGTATACAAAGTGGGGCGGCTTTTTAACAGATATTGATAAATTTGATCCGCTGTTTTTTAAAATCTCCCCGAAAGAAGCGGAGCGCATGGACCCGCAGGAGAGACTGTTTCTGGAAACCGCTTATGCGGCCCTTGAGGATGCCGGATATACCCCTGATTCACTATGCGCCGGTAAAAAGGTTGGTGTCTTTGCGGGTGTCATGAACGGCAACTATCCGACAGGGGCCCACTACCACTTTATCCCGAACCGCGTATCCTATGTGTTTGATTTTCACGGTCCGAGCATCGCGGTCGATACCGCATGCTCCTCATCCTTAACCGCTATTCATCTCGCCGCAGAAAGCATCAGAACAGGTGCATCTGAATGCGCAATTGCCGGCGGCGTAAACCTGATTACAGATCCGGTTCATTATATCGGACTTTCTTCTATGAGAATGCTGTCACCGTCAAACGCGTGCAAAGCGTTCGGTGATAAGGCTGACGGGTTTGTTGACGGAGAGGGCGTCGGCTGTATCGTGTTAAAGTCGTTGAAGAAGGCTGTTGAAGATCATGATCATATATACGGTGTCATTAAAGGAAGCGCTCTGAACGCCGGCGGCAAAACGAACGGGTTCACCGTTCCGAATCCGAATGCACAAGGAGAAGTGATCGCAGAGGCGATGGAGCGGGCAGGGATTGATCCGAGAGCAATCAGCTATCTGGAAGCCCACGGCACCGGCACTTCCTTGGGAGATCCGATTGAAATCGCAGGGTTAACCAAGGCTTTCCGACGCTACACGGATGCAAACCAATTTTGTTCCATCGGTTCTGTTAAATCCAATATCGGACACCTGGAAAGTGCGGCGGGCATTGCTGCGGTCACCAAAATTCTTCTTCAGATGAAACACGGATATCTGGTGCCATCGCTGCATTCTGAGCAGCTGAACCCGGAAATTGATTTTGAAACTTCTCCTTTTATCGTGCAGCAGGAAACGGCGGAATGGAGACGGCCAGTCATAGAATCTGAAGGAGTAACACGGGAATATCCGAGACTCGCGGGTACATCTTCTTTCGGAGCGGGCGGTGCAAATGCCCACCTGCTGATAGAAGAGTATGAACCGGCTGAAATGACTTCGGCAGACACCGGCCGTCCGGCACTTTTTGTTTTATCGGCAAAAGATAAAGACCGCTTGCGCGAGCGGGCTCTGTTGCTGTCGGATGCCGCCGGAAACGGAACAATTACAGATGCGAACCTGCTTGACGCGGCATTTACCCTTCAAGTCGGCAGGGTCCCGATGGAAGAACGGCTGGCGATGACAGTGGGCTCTGTTTCTGAATTGGAACAGAAGCTGACTGCTTTTCTGAATCATGCTGGTTCCGTAAGCGGGGTGTTTACAGGCCGGGGTGATAGTGCTGTCACAAAGACGGCAGGCACAGTCAGTGATTGGACGGAAAAACGTCAATTTGACAGTCTTTTGAATGCCTGGGTTCACGGGACGCCCGTCGATTGGGCATCTTTATATAAAGGTGCGCTGCCGCATCGTATCAGTCTGCCGTCTTATCCATTTGCAAAAGAAAGCTACTGGATGAAGCGGGAAGAACCAAAAACAGGAACAACTGAATATGTGCATCCTTTTCTGCATGAAAATACGTCAACCTTGGCGGAGCAAAGCTATCATACTTCTTTTACAGGCCGGGAACACGTTTTCCACGATGTGAGAGGGGAGCGGGTTCTGTCGGCAGCCGTTTATTTAGAAATGGCGCTTGCGGCTTATCATCATGCGGCGGACAGCTCTGAAGAAAAAGAGATATGGATCCGAACGGCGGCATGGACTGACCCGATTACCGGCGGACATCACGGTGCGGGCGTCAATCTCTCCCTTCTGTCTGAAGACGAGGAAGGCATCCATTATGAAATATACAGTGACGAAGAGAAGCTGCATCATTATGGAATCATCGGACAAGGGAACATACAGCCATCCCGCGTGCTGGATATTGCCTCCTTACAAAAAGACTGCCGCCCGCTGTCATTTGATTATGAAACACCAGGCACATCAGGTGTAACGATCAGTAAGGAGTTCCGCACCGTTGAAAAGCTTTATGCGGGAGAAAATGCGGTTTGGGCGAAGCTTGCTCTCACAGATGAAAGCGGTCGTAATCCGGGATATCATCTGCCGCCGGAATTTCTGGACGCAGCTTTTCATGTCCTGGCAAAAACGGAGCCGTCAGTCCATATCGTGCCTGAAGCGGTTGAAGAACTGCGCGTCATGCGTCCGTGCTCATCCGGCATGTGGATGTATATTAATAAAAAGAATCAAACCGGCTGTGACATTCAATTTTGTGACGAAACCGGCACTGTCTGCGCAGAAATCAAAGGGATAAGAATGAGACACCCGTCTCAGCAGGATCACGGGCAAGAGGAACAATCCGAGATGATGATATTTGAAGAAATGTGGACGCAGCAGCCTCTGAAGAAATCCATTCATGAAGAGCTGAAAACGGTCATCTGTTTTCTTACGGAAGAAGCTGCCAGAATGCATGCTTATCGGTCTTTACAATCCCTTTATCCGGGAGCCGGCGTGTTTTTTATTTCACAGGGTGAGAAAACTCAAAAGCTTTCAAACACGCATTATCAAATTAAAATCACTGACGGACAAGCATATCAAGAAACGTTTCGGCATATTGAAACGGCTGCAGGCAAAGCGGATGCCGTTTTATATGGATGGCCGCTTGAAGATGAAAAGGTCGTGAAAGACTATTCTATTCTGTATCATGTGATCCGCGCAGCTGCTTCTTTGCGTTCTAAACCGAGGCGAATCCTTCTTTCCGCTCAGTGCGGGATTGATACCGATATCAGTTACGCCGAGTCATGGATCGGGCTGGAACGGTCGCTGAAACTGATCTTGCCGGAGACGGATACGGCCGCGGTTTATTTTGGACAAAAAGGACCGTTAGAAAAACTGATCCATAACGTATGTGAAGAACTTCACAGCGAGTCGTTCCGCAGTGTCATGTACAGTGGGGAAATCCGTCACGTCATGGAAATGAAGCAGACGGATATTGCCCCTGTTGAGAAGCGTGTGATAAAAAGCGGGAAAACGTACTTGATTACCGGCGGATGCGGGGGTTTAGGCTTGTTATTTGCCGGATATTTTGCTGAAAAAGGACCGGTTACGCTCATTTTGACGGGGAGATCAGCGGCAGGCGGCCCGGTGCTGAACAAGATAAAGAGATTGGAAGAATCGGGCGCCAAGGTGTTTTACGTGCAGGCGGATGCCGCAGATCAAGCTCAGATGGAGAAAGGTTTGCAAGAAGCGAAAGAGAAAGGATGCGGGCCGATTCACGGTGTCATTCACGCTGCAGGTCTTCAAGGCACTGAAAGCATTCTGGAGAAAGATCTGCAAACCTTTCAGCAAGTCTTATCGCCAAAAGCGGACGGCACTGCGGTGTTAGATCAGGTTCTGTCACGGGAGCCGCTTGACTTCTTCTGTTGTTTCTCTTCTTCTTCAGCGATTTTAGGAGACTTCGGTTCTTGTGACTACGCGACGGGGAACCGCTTCCAAATGGCTTTTGTCCGTCATCGGGATAAACTTGTGAGCCTCGGACTCAGAAGCGGCAAGTCACTTGCAATCAATTGGCCGCTTTGGAAAGAAGGGGGGATGCATGTCGGCACGGCGGAAAGCACCGATATGTATTTAAAATCAAGCGGACAGCGTTATTTATACACAGAGGAAGGACTCGAAGCTTTTGAAACATTGTTAGTCCAGCCGTCCAGCCAGTATCTCGTCCTGGCCGGTTTTCCGTCGAGGGCCAAACGCTTCCTGCAGATAGATCAAGGCGAACGGCCGATTTCGGGTTCTGTAAACAGGAACGTCCCGTTTTCAGGAAGGCGGAGTGAAATGAAAGGCTTCACGCTGGAAGAATGCGTAACCTGGGATGTGAAAGAACTGGCGGCGGGGCTTTTGAAAATAGACAAGAACAGACTGACGGACGCTGACAATCTGGCTGATTTCGGCTTTGATTCTATCAGTTTGGCGGAATTCGCCTCTTCTTTGTCCGCTCACTACGGAATTGAAGTGACACCGGCCCTGTTTTTCGGACATTCCACACTGGAGAAGGTCGTCCGCTATTTTCTGACGGAACACAAGTCCGTCATGGAGCATGTCTATGAAGAAAAGAAACCTGAATCCGCAGATCAATCTGTCTTTGAAAAGGGAGGAACGGAAAAGCGAAAGAAGCAGTGGGGAAGAAATAAGCTGAATGCCGGAACCGAGGGCAGTCAGGCAGCTGATTCCATTGCCATTATCGGCATGAGCGGCCGATTTCCTCAGGCGCGCACGGCGGACGAGCTGTGGGACATTCTGTTTCAGGAAGAGGACGTTGTCGCACCGGTCGCAAAAAAAGGCTTCACAAGTTCAAAATGGAAACTCGGCGCTGTACCGGGGGCGGACGAATTCGACCCTTTATTTTTTGAAATATCGCCGAGGGAAGCTGAAACGATGGATCCGAAACAGCGGCTGCTTCTTCAGGAAGCGTGGAGGGCCCTTGAGGACGCCGGCTACGGCGCCAGTCATATCAGGCAGCAGACGATCGGTATGTTTGTGGGGGCGGAAGAAGGAGATTATCACCTTTTAACACGGGACAAAGGCAATGTCACGTCTCATCATAACGGTATTTTGGCGGCGCGGCTGGCTTATCACTTGAATTTATCCGGTCCTGTGATGGCGATAAATACAGCATGTTCTTCGGGGCTCGTTTCTGTCCATCAGGCGGTATTAAGCCTGCAGAATAAAGAGTGCACAACAGCTGTTGCGGCCGGGGTGAATATCATGAATACCCCGGACTTTTTTGAAACGATAGATAAAGCCGGAATGCTGTCGGAAAACGGGAAATGCTTCGCGTTTGATAAAAGGGCTGACGGCATGGTACCGGGGGAAGCGGCCGCGGCGGTTGTTCTGAAGCCGCTGAGAGAGGCGGAAAAAGATGGTGATCCGATTTACGGGGTGATTCGGGCGAGCGGCATCAATTATGATGGGAAAACAAACGGAATTACCGCTCCGAGCGGCGTTGCGCAGACCCGGCTGCTTACTTCCGTTTATGACCGGGGGCGTATCAACCCTGAAGATATCGAATATATCGTCACACACGGCACAGGTACAAAACTCGGTGATCCGGTGGAAATTAACGCGCTTTATGACGCATTTTCTGCCTATACAAACGAAGAAGCATTTTGCGCGCTCACATCAATTAAAACCAATATCGGCCACACGTTTGCCGCGTCAGGCATTGTCAGTTTGATCAGTCTTTTACAGGCGTTCTCCCGTGAAATGATTCCCGCCAGTCTGCATTGCAGCGGGGAAAACCGCTATATCAACTGGGAGAAGAGTCCTTTTTATGTGAATAAAACGGGTAAAGCGTGGCCTTCTCTGCCGGGTAAAAACCGAATGGGGGCAGTCAGCGCATTCGGGATGAGCGGAACAAATGCCCATATCGTTATGGAAAGCTATAAGCGCAATGCTTCACCTCATCGTGATGCCCCTGCATATTTACTTACTTTGTCTGCAAAAACAGAGGAGGCCCTTCAGGAAAAAATCGAAGATATGATCACTTGGGCGGAAAATGGCGGACTGAAAGAAAATGATCTGGCCCAGCTCAGCTATACGTTGTTAAAAGGACGGCATCACTTTAACCATCGCGCCGCCATCGTAGTGCAAGATGCTGATGACGCAGTGTATGTATGGAAGCAGGCAAAGCTTAATGAACATCATCCTTATGTGTTTTCGGGAAAAGTACCGCAGCACTTTGCAGGGCGTCAGCATATTCAGGAGCACATAATAGAAGTGCTCGGCAAGTGCAGCGCCTCATATTCTGACCATAGAAAATATCAGGAGCTGTTATGCGTGCTGGCAGATTTTTATTGTCAAGGTTATGAAATCGAAGGGGACTTGCTTTATGGCGGACCTTTGCCGCGAATCGGCAATTTGCCGGGCTACCCGTTTGCCAGACAGACGTATTGGGCGTCCGATCGTCTTCAGAGAGAGCTTGAAAGCCGGAATTCAGCTGAACGTGAAAAGCTCCACCCGCTGCTCCATGCGAATACATCGACCTTTACCGCCCAGCGTTTTACTTCTGTTTTTTCAGGGCATGAACCGTTTTTTGCCGATCATATCGTCAATGGAAAACCGGTGCTTCCGGGCGCAGCTGCTTTAGAAATGGCCCGGGCCGCCGTTACATTTGCCGCTGAAGACTTGCCCGGCGGGAAAACGGGTGTCCGGCTCAAACAGATTGTTTGGCTCCGGCCGGTGACGGCGCTTTCTGAAGGAGTGACGCTTCATGTAAGACTTCAGCCGGAAGAAAACGGAGACATCGCCTTTGAAGCGTATGCCGAAGGGGAAGAGCCGCTTGTCTTTTTCCAGGGAAAGGCCGTGCTCGAAGAGACGGAGCGTGCTCCTGTACTCGATGTGGAAGCGATTCAGGCGCGCTGCGGCGGCCGGCGTATGTCAAAGGCTGAGTGTTATGAAGCGTTCGACAGCCTCGGCATCACCTACGGACCGTCGCATCAGGCGCTTGACGCCGTCTATGCCGGAAACGGAGAAGTGCTCGCGAAGCTCACTCTTCCGCCGTCCGCCCGCGAAGAAAAGGAGCCGTTCATCCTGCATCCAAGCATGCTGGACGCCGCCCTTCAGGCTTCTATCGGTCTTGTGCTCTCAGACGGTTCCGCGTCCGGACGGCCGTTTCTGCCGTTTGCCCTGCAGGATATGCAGGTGTTTTCTGCGTGCCGGGAGACGATGTGGGCGGTGCTTTCCTCAGCGGAAGGCGCCTATCATATTGAGCTGTGTGACGAAAACGGCGCGGTATGTGTCCGATTGACGGGACTCACCGCCCGTTTTCTGGAAGAGGACACGGAGGAAAAACCGCTCTTGCTTCAGCCAAAGTGGCAGGAATCACCGCCGGGTGAGGGAGGCGGACAAGAAGCGTCTTTCAGATACGTGACGCTGTATGGCGGAATGAATGCTGAGGACATAAGCGGCGCCGTATGTGCGGCTGACGGCGAAGGACCGATTGAAGACCGTTATGACGCCTGCGCGGCGGAGCTGTCAGCGATCGTCACGCGTCTTATCAGAGAAAAACAGAAGGGAAAAACGCTGATCCAGCTTCTTGTCCCCGACAGGGGGGAAGACAATGTATTGGCGGGGCTGGCCGCTTTCCTGAAAACGGCTCACCTTGAACATCCGAAGCTGTACGGCCAAGTCATCCAAGCCGATCCGGACGAGTCAGCATCATCGCTTCTTGCCAAGCTGAAAGAAAACCGGGCGCATCCTGAACAAGCGGAAATCCGTTATGAAGACGGCAAACGTCTCGTCAGAAACTGGCGTCATCTGCCGGCCCCTCAAAGCGGCGCCGTTCCGTGGAAAGACGAAGGGGTTTACCTCCTCACCGGGGGAGCGGGCGGCATCGGACTGATTTTCGCTGAAGAAATAGCCTCCCGCGTCAAAAACGCCGTCCTCGTTTTAACGGGGAGGACGGAAGCGCTTGATGAAGACCGCTCCGCCCGCTTACGGCGCTTGGCAGCGACGGGTGCCCGTGTACTGTATAAACCGGTTGACGTGACAGACAGGGCGGCGGTCACCGCCCTCGTCCGCGGCATACAGGAGGAGCACGGAACACTCGACGGGATTATTCACGGCGCCGGCGTGATCGCTGACAATTACATTTTGAACCAGACAGAAAACGAACGGAAGACCGTCATGGCGCCGAAAGTGAAAGGGCTTATCAATCTTGATGAAGCAGCGAAAGATGTGCGGCTGGACTTTTTCATTCTGTTTTCTTCCTTGGCGGGAGGCATGGGAAATCCGGGGCAGGCCGGTTATGCGGCAGCCAACGCATTTATGGATGTTTATGCAGCCCGCCGGAACCATCTCGTGCGGGACAACGAGCGGAGCGGGAAGACCCTGTCTGTCAACTGGCCGCTTTGGGAAGAAGGCGGTATGCGCGTGGACAAAGAGACCGAACGGCTGATGTACGAACAGACCGGAATGAAAGCCATGCGATCGGCCTCAGGCATCCAAGCGCTTTACGCCGCTTTTGCCTCCGGAGAACACCAGGTCATGGTGGCAGAGGGCGACGAAAAACGGATTCGCAGCCATATTTTCGATCTGGGCGAAGAACAAAGCGCCGCCGGAAAAGCTCCGGCAGTGGCAGATGCAAGAGATCTGAAAGATCAGGTGCAAGAGAAACTAAAGCGGCATGTATCAGATCTTTTAAAGGTAAGCATGAAAGATATTGAGGCTGACAGCGAACTGACGGAATACGGATTTGATTCGATCATTTTCACTGAATTTACAAATCTATTAAATCGGTCTTATCAGCTTGAGCTCAGCCCGACTATCTTCTTTGAATTTCCGACATTGCGCAAACTGAGCGGCTATTTGATATCTGAATGGAAAGAAGCATTCAGCGGCTTAGAAAGAGAGAGTTTAAAAACCGCTCCAAAAGCCGGAATAAGAAAAGCTGAAGCTCCGGCGGCCGTTCATGTCAAGCGGGAAACGCCTGTATCCGTAAAAGGAAAATCAGAAGAAAAAACCGAACCGATAGCCATTATCGGAATCAGCGGTATTTTTCCGCAGGCGAAAGACATAGATGAATTCTGGACTCGTTTACAAAAAGGGGAGCATTGCATTACAGAAATTCCACGAGATCGCTGGGATTGGCGCGAATATTACGGCGATCCGGCAGCGGATGCAAATAAAACGTCAATAAAATGGGGCGGTTTTATAGATGGAATCGCCGGGTTTGACCCGCTGTTTTTCGGGATATCTCCGAAAGAAGCTGAAATGATGGATCCTCAGCAGCGTCTATTAATGATGTATGTGTGGAAAGCCATTGAAGATGCGGGGTACTCAGCAAAACGGATTGCCGGAACAAAAACCGGCATTTTCACCGGCACATTGGGAAGCGGATATCAAACCTTAATCAATAAGGCGGGTCTTCCTGTCGAGGGGTATACGATGACCGGAATCGTGCCGTCCGTCGGGCCGAACCGGATGAGTTATTTTCTTGATATCCACGGGCCGAGCGAGCCGGTAGAAACCGCTTGTTCAAGCTCTTTAGTCGCCATTCACCGCGCGGTAAAAGCCATTGAAACGGGAGATTGTGATATGGCGGTCGCAGGGGGCGTCAACACGATCGTCACGCCTGAAGGGCATATCGGTTTTCAAAAAGCAGGCATGCTCAGTGAAGACGGGCGCTGCAAAACATTTTCCGATCAGGCTGACGGTTATGTCAGAGGAGAAGGTGCCGGCATGATTGTCTTGAAAAAGCTTTCAGAGGCAGAGCATGACAGGGATCACATCTACGGCCTCATCCGCGGTACAGCGGAAAATCACGGCGGACGCTCAGCGTCGCTTACCGCGCCGAATCCGCAGGCTCAGACGGATGTGCTGAAAAGCGCTTATCAAAAAGCCGGTATTCACCCGTCAACCATCACTTATATAGAAGCGCACGGAACAGGAACGGCACTCGGAGATCCGATTGAGATCAATGCATTGAAAAAAGCTTTCCAAACAGACGGGGCTCCGGGCGGATATTGCGGGATAGGCTCAGTGAAGACAAATATCGGACATTTGGAGCTCGCGGCAGGTATTGCGGGCGTTATCAAAGTATTGATGCAGCTGAAACATCGGACGCTCGCCAAAAGTCTGCATTGCGAGAACATCAATCCCCATATCAAATTGAAGGACAGCCCGTTTTACATTGTGACAGAAACAAAGGAGTGGGAAGCGCTGCGTGATGAAAACGGCCGGGTCCTGCCCCGCCGGGCGGGTGTAAGCTCATTCGGTTTCGGAGGCGTCAATGCGCATATCGTTATTGAAGAATACATGGGCAGAAGTGAGACGGAACAGCAGGAAACCCGTGAGAAAGCGTCATCTCTTTTTGTTTTGTCAGCTAAAAATGAAGAGCGGCTGAAAGAAAGAGCGCGTCTCCTTCGCGATTTTATCCAAAACGGATCATTCCGCCATATCGATCTTGCAGATGCCGCATACACACTGCAGACCGGACGGGATGCGATGGAAGCGAGGCTGGGAATCATTGCAGGCTCCGCAGAGGAACTGACTGAAAAACTGAACGCGTTTCTGTTGGGAAAAAACAGCGAAGATATCATCAGCGGCCGTAAAAAACGCGAGAATAACACGATTTCCATGTTCTCAGACGATGAAGACGCCGCTGACCTCGTCAGCGCCTGGCTTGAGAAAAAGAAATACAAGAAAGTGCTGCGGCTCTGGGCAAACGGATTTGACACAGATTGGGAGCAGCTGTATACGGACAGTAAGCCGCGCCGCATCAGCCTGCCCTCCTATCCGTTCAGAGCAGACCGCTATTGGGTGCCGAAACGGGAGCAGCTGCCGCTTTCGAATCAAAAAACAGTAGTATTGCAAAAAACATGGGAACCGTGCGAGGCAGTGTCTTCATCCGAGCCGTTCAACAGCAAAATAGCGCTCATCGTCTCCGAGGATACAAAAGACCTTGCCGCCGAGGTGAAAAAACAGCTGAATGATGCTGACATTGTGCAGGAAAATCAGCTCATCTCTTTCTTACAGGATGCGAATACGGCCGTCTATTCCGGGTTTATTGACTTCACTGGCTGCGGCTCTCGACAAAAGCGGCAGGACATCAGCTGGGTGGCATCGCTGCAGCAGCTGATTGAATACGGCCGCGGACAAGAAAACATGAAAATGCTTTATCTTACAAAAGGGCTTGAATCCTTCAAAAATAAGGCGGCCGCTATGCATGGTATTGAAAAAGCGGGGCTTTATCGCATGCTGCGGCATGAATACAGCCATATTCTCACCTGTCACGCCGATATTGATCCTGAAGAGCCGCTGGAGCAGACAGCCGCTTTTATTAAACAAGAAATTGAATCAGACTTAACGGAGTCTGCTGTTTGCTATAGGGACGGCATGCGCTTCAGCTATGTTCTTCGGCAGACTGATCAGATTGAACCTGAAGCCGTGCAAACAGACCGGACTGTGTTTCCAAAAGACGCCGTCCTGATGATAACCGGAGGAACGCGCGGTCTCGGCGCTTTATGCGCCAAGCATTTCGTTTCAGTGTACGGTGTGAAGAAACTGCTTTTGACAGGCAGAAAGGAGCTGCCGCCGAAAACCGAGTGGGATCTTGAGCAAACAGACCCTGTCGTTTCGGAAAAAATACAGCTTATCCGGCAGCTGGAATCACAAGGCGTAAAAGTGTGCGTCTCAGCAGTTGATCTGACGGATAAGCAGGCCGTCGGACGGCTTATAAAAGAGGTAACCTCAACGCTCGGACCTGTCGGAGGCATTCTGCATTGCGCGGGAATTGCAGACCGTGAAAACCCTGCTTTTCTCCGCAAATCCAAAGACAGTATCGCGCGGGTGCTCGCCCCGAAAGCAGACGGCCTTCACAGTCTGTATGAGAGTGTAAAGGATGGTGCGCCGGCATTTTTCGTCCTGTTTTCATCTGTCTCGGCAGCCGTCCCGATTCTTGCGGCGGGACAGAGCGATTATGCGATGGCGAATTCTTACATGGACTATTTTGCAGAAAACAATGAGAGCGGCATCATCAGCATACAATGGCCGGCATGGGATGAGACGGGCATGAGCAGGGATACAAAAAGCGGGATTTATGAGCAAACGGGATTGCTGCGGCACTCTGACGCAGAAGGTCTCAAGATGCTTGATTACATTTTAAGAGAAAGACCCGGAGCTGTCGTGCTGCCGGCACAAGTGAAACATGATTGGGACATCAAAGCGCTGGAAAACGCCAAGCCAGCCGCCCATAAAGGAATGAAAGCAGCTTCCAAACCTCCTGAAACAAAAAAGCGGGGACATAACCGGACTGATATTCAATCTTGGCTGAGGTCGCTTTTGGCAAAAGAGCTGAGTATCGATGAAACGCATATGGATATCGATGTGCCTTTTCAGGAATACGGAATGGATTCTATCTTTCTGGCGCAAGTGCTGACAAAGATCGATCAAAAACTGCCATCCGTTTCAATTGATCCGACTGTCCTTCTGGAGCATCCTACCATTGAACAGCTCGCGGATTATTTAGCCGCACATTGTCCGGAAGCTTTTTCGGCAGATGCAGCGGTTCCCGCGGAGAAGGTCCCTTTGCAGAAGACGCCGAAACGGAGCAAAAAAACGGCAGATAAGCCCGGGAAACGGGGAAAGGTTGCGATCATCGGCATGGCCTGCCATTTTCCGAAAGCGGGGGATATAAAAGAATTTTGGAAGAATCTCCGCAGCGGAACGGATGCCGTCACTGAAGTTCCGCCGGACAGATGGGACACCGGGGAACACTATCAGCCGGGTGAATATCAAGAAGGAAAAAGCATCAGTAAATGGGGCGGTTTTATACACGATATTGACCAATTTGACCCGGAGTATTTTAATATTTCAGAAACGCTGGCACCGATGATAGACCCGCTGCAAAGGCAGTGGCTCGAAGTGAGCGCGGAAGCTTTGGCCGATGCCGGTTATCAAAAAGAGGATCTCTGGGGCCGCCGTATCGGCGTTTTTGCCGGTGCAAGGGCAGGTGCGTTTCATCAGAAATTTCAATATTTGCAAAAAGACGCGATTATTGGCGCGGGACAAAATTTTATTACCGCACACATGGCGCACATTTATAACTTTACAGGGCCCAACCTGGTCGTAGATACGGCCTGCTCCAGTTCGCTAACGGCAATTCATTTGGCCGTGCAGGCTATTCAAAATGGAGAAGCGGAAGCGGCCTTTGCGGGCGGGGTTGACATTTTGCTTGATGAAAAACCTTTTCTCACAATGAGCGCGGCGAGAATCTTATCGCCAAACGGCCGTTCAAAATCTTTCGATGCCGATGCGGACGGAACAGGAATCGGAGAGGGCTGCGGTGTGCTGATGCTGAAGCCGCTCGAAAAAGCGATAGAAGACGAAGATAAAATATACGGCGTTATTGACGGCTCTGCGATTAATAACGACGGCAGCACAATGGGCGTGACGACGCCGAATCCCCGGGCGCAGCAGGACTTGATTGAGCAGGCGGTTCAATCAGCGGAAATCGAGCCGGACACCATGACATACGTAGAGACGCACGGAACCGGTACATTGATCGGCGACCCGATTGAATTAAAAGGATTAACCAATGTCTTGTCTGCTTATTCCGATGAAAAACAATTTTGCGGTGTAGGAAGCGTCAAAAGCAATATCGGCCACTTGCTGAGTGCGGCGGGCGCGGCGGGAATCATCAAAGTTTTGCTGGCGATTGCCAATGAAGAACTGCCGCCGACTTTGCATTGCCATAAACCGAACCCCCGCTTTCAATTTAATGATTCTCCGCTTTATCCTGTGCTTGAGCTGAAGCGGTGGAACGGAAAAAAAGAGATACTCAGGGCCGGGGTCAGCGCGTTCGGTTTGGGCGGGAATAACGCCCATATCATTGTCAGCAACGAAGGAATTCCGAAAGAGCGAAAAGCGGCCATGGAACCGAAAGGCGGCCAGACAGTATACCGGAAACAGCGGTATTGGCCTGAAAAAGCACAGTTGTCCGAAGCGGAAGAAAATGAGGCGGGCACAGAAGCAATGTTTGAAATAAGCGAGGTGTGATAGATTGGCAGTTGCCACCGATCAAGTCAAAACGTTCCTGCAGAAAATCAGCCATACGAATTATATCGTCCGGGATCATCGCGTTCATCAAATCCGCGTCCTCCCGGGCGTGACTTTAATAGATATGCTGTATCGGCTCGCCGCCGGGTATCTCGGTGAAAGGCCTATAGAATTAAGACAGATCATTTTTAAGCAGCCTGTTGTAACATCTGAAGAGTTTGATAAACACCTGTATGTCACCTTTACGCCGGCATGTGACAGCTGGAAAGTTGAGATCACTAGCGAAAAAGCAAAAAACGGCACACCGCTTGGCGGAAACCGGGATGAGAATATGGAATGCCAGCTTTATTTGCAAGAAGACACACCCCGGGCAAAAGAACTGAATATTGAAGCGTTCATGAAAAACGCAAGCCGAAAATGGGACATGCATGACATTTACGGAATTGCAAGAAGAAGCCATATTGAGCATGGCGAGTTTATGAAAAATGAAGGGGCCGTTTATCAGCTTCAGGATAAAGAAGAATTAATGGAGCTCACTCTGAGTGATTTGGCTGAAGGATTCCGGGAGAAATTTAAGGCGCATCCGGCTTTTTTAGATGCGTCCACCCTTGCCGGCTCTTCCTTTGCATTGTCGGCCCAAAAGCAAAATGACACACCTTATATTCCTTTTATGATCAATCGTTTTTGCATGTATCAGCCGTTTCCGAAAACGATTTACACTTATTCTATGAAAAACAGCCGCACTGAAAGCGGCGTATCAGACAGCGAACCTGATGTTTATTCGGCCGACTTCACGATTTACGACAGGGCAGGGAACGTATTGGCCGAATGTGAGAAACTGACAGTAAAAAGGGTCAGACAAGCGAATATGATTACCCATCTGATAGACAAAGAGAAGCCGCCTCAGCAGAACAGAAGCGGCCGTGGAGAGCCCGAAAGTCCTGTGGCCGCAGAAGACGTGTCTGAACAGCAAACGCCGGAACAAAACATGGTGACTTACATAAAGTCGGAAATCGCCAGGCTGATCAATCGTCCGGCACAGGATATTGATGTGCGGAAAGGCTTTTATGATATGGGGCTTGACTCGGCGCATTTGCTGAAGCTTGTAAAGATATTAGAGCAGACTTTTCAGCAGCAGTTTTATCCGACACTGCTTTTTGAATATTCATCTGTCCGCCGCCTTGCGGATTACCTTATCAATGAAGCGGGCTGTGTGCTGAAAGATTCGGCCGAAGAACGGCATACATCAGATGCTGACATCGCTGATGAGGTTCTGTTTTTTGAACCCGCCTGGAAAGATCATCCGCTGGAAACGGCGGTGCAGAACGGGCAAAAACACACCCGTCATCTCATTATCGCTGCCGATGCAGAACCCCGTCTCACCGGTGAACTCGGCATACATTGCCCGGAAGCGGAAGTGATAGAACTGAAAAGGGAGCATGAGGCTGCAGATGAGCAGTTTGGAGCAGATGCCGAGCGTATATTTCGTATGCTCAAACGGGAACTGACAGACCATCCGAAAGAACATACATTGATTCAGCTTGTATGCGCCGTTGAGAATGGAGCGGCATTGTCTTCCGCTCTCGGGGCTATGCTGAAAACGGCACATCTGGAAAATCCGGCTCTTCGCACTCAGGTGATCACCTTCTGTGACAAGAATGAGAGATTGCCAAGTGAGACGGCCGCAATCATTAGAACAGAAGCAGACTGCTCTTATGCAGGCTGCACAGACATTCGGTATAAAGACAATATGCGGCAGATCAGATTGTTCAAACGTATTGAGAAACTGGACGGGCAGACACAGTCTCCTTGGAAACAAAACGGCGTATATGTCATTACAGGAGGCCTCGGCGGTCTTGGATTTCTGCTTGCCCGTCACCTTGCAGAAAAAGAAAAGGTGAAGCTCGCACTCATCGGCCGTTCGCCGCAACAGTCTGAGAAGATCAGCAGACTGAAAGCATTGGGAGCAGAAGTTCTTTACGTTCAAGCGGACATCGGCAGCAAAGTCGAAACAGAGCGGGCATTTGCTCAGATTACAGAAACCTTCGGCCGGCTGACGGGTATTTTTCATTGCGCCGGTGTTTTAAAAGATCAATTTATCATCCAAAAAGACAGTTCTGACTTGAAGCAGGTGTTCCTGCCGAAAATCAGCGGCCTGATTCATGCGGACGAAGCTTCACGGCATGAACCGCTTGAATTTTTCGCCGTATTTTCCTCATTCTCGGCGTTGGCCGGAAATGCGGGCCAGACAGATTATGCCGCAGCGAACGCTTTTATGGATGAATATATGAAATATCGCGATTGCAAAGCGGAAAAAGGCGAACGGACCGGGGCTTCTATGACGATCAACTGGCCGCTTTGGGAAGATGGCGGCATGCAGGTTGACAGCTTGATGAAAGAGATCATGAATGATGCAACAGGCACCAGCCCGCTACCGGCCGGGGAAGGGATGGCTTCACTTGAATATATGCTGCGACTCGGCAAGCTGCAATCCGTTATTTTATACGGGAAAGAGCCGGCTGTAACTGAAAGCATGGGCCGATTGGGTCCAAAGGGAGACAAGAACGGATCTTCATTATCCAACGCAGCTGTCAAGAGAAGAAGCCGAAAACAAGAGAGACATACAGAAGAGCACGATATTGCCGTAATCGGATTGGCGGGAAGATACCCGCAGGCGGGAAGCATCGATGAATTTTACCAAAATCTGCGCTCAGGGAAAGACTGCATCACAACAATGCCGAAAGACAGATGGAAAGGTTATTCTTTCTCATATGAAGCAGATCAGTTCTACCGTTACGGAGGATTTTTAGATCGCATAGACAGCTTTGACCCGCTGTTTTTCAATCTGACTCCGCGCCAGGCTGAAATGATGGACCCGCAGGCGCGGCTGTTTTTAGAGACGGCTTGGGAAGCTTGTGAAGATGCCGGTTTTTATCAGGACAGAACGGCGCGCGGGCCATCTTCACAAAAGAGAAAACGCGTCGGGGTATTCGCAGGTGTGTTTTGGAGCCATTATGAGCTGTTCGGGGCTGAAATCACACAGCGGGGCACACCGCTGTCTATGGGCGTGACGCCTGCCTCTGTTCCGAATATCGTGTCTCACTGCCTGAACTTTACAGGGCCGTCAATGGCTGTTGATACGATGTGCTCTTCTTCGCTCACATCCATACATTTGGCATGTGAAAGCATTAAAAGGGGGGAGTGCGAATTCGCCATTGCCGGCGGTGTGAATGCGGTCACACACCCGCATAAATACGCGTTTTTGGCGAATGCCGGATTTCTGTCTTCAGAAGGCGTCTGCAAAAGCTTCGCCGCCGGCGGTGACGGTTATGTGCCGGGAGAAGGCGTCGGCGCGGTGTTACTGACAACCGTTCAAGAAGCGGAAAAGATGGGCTGTCCGATATATGGCGTCATAAAAGGCTCCGCTTTAAACCATGTCGGAAAAACATCCGGTTTGACAGTGCCTGATCCGGCATCACAGGCGGAAGTCATTACAGATTCTTTTCAGAGTGCCGGCGTTGATCCGGAGACATTGAGCTATATTGAAGCCCATGGAACAGGCACGTCTTTGGGTGATCCGATTGAAATTGAAGGGCTGAGCCGCGCTTTCCGCAAATGGACAAACAAGAAGCGGTTTTGCGCCATCGGCTCTGCCAAATCAAATATCGGCCATTTAGAAGGAGCCGCCGGGGTCGCCGGATTAACAAAGGTGCTTTTGCAGCTGAAGCATGGAGAAATCTTTCCGTCATTGCACGCGGACACGCTGAATCCCCATATTCCGTTTCCGGACACGCCGTTTTATGTGGCGGACCGGCTGGAAGAATGGGAACGGCCGTCACATTCTGACCAGCCGAGAAGAGCGGGTTTAAGTTCTTTTGGCGCCAGCGGGAGCAATGCCCATTTTGTCATAGAAGAATATCTGCCGCCGCAGGCTGAAAAGAAATCAGTGAGTATACGGGAAGACGAACCGGTTCTGTTTCTGCTTTCGGCAAAAAATGAAGAACGCCTATTAGAATATGTAAAACGGTATGACCGCTTTTTACGGGAAAAAGAAGTCAACCTTAAAGACCTGGCCTACACGCTTCAATCTGGCAGAGAAGCGATGCCTGAACGGCTGGCATTTATCGTTACTTCCGTTTGCGGTCTGCAAGCGAAACTGAAGGATGTGCTTGAACGGAAAACAGAAATTGAAGGATGTTTCCGCGGACGTGCTCAAGATGATATTTCATCAAGTGGAATGGCCGAGCTGCTGAAAAACAAGCAATATTCCAGATTGCTCACTGAGTGGGCAAAAGGAGCCGCCGTTGACTGGAGCCTGTTATACGAAGGAGAGAAGCCGAAACGGGTCAGCCTTCCTGTATATCCGTTCGCGAAGGAGCGGTATTGGGTGCCTGTGCCTGCGGATATCCGGAAACAGACAGACGAACCGGCGGAAAACCAAAAGATCATTCTTCAAAAAGACTGGAAGCAGCAAGATCCGGCGGAATCTGAAGCATTATCAGGAACAGTAATGATACTTGCAACTGATAAGACGAGCCGATTGGCCGATGCTCTTTTTAAAGGAAACGGCCATATTGAAACGATCTGTTTCATCCATCAGGCAAAAGACGGCGCCGATTATTACGCCGCCGCATCGGGGCGAAACCTTTACGGCAGAGTGCGGGAGTCTCTTCAAAACAAACAGATACTCGGGGTCGTCGACATAACCGCATATGATGCGGAATATGAACGGAAGGAAGAGATAGAACACGGAAAGCTTGCCTTTTTACAGCAGGCTCTTGAATCATTCCGTCATAGCGGCGCTGTGTTCAGCCAAGTGACACACCGCCTCCAGCCTTTCAAGGAAAGTAAACCTCTGATGCAAGGGGCGAAAACGGCGGGGCTGTACCGGATGCTGGGCGCTGAGTATGCCAACATTCATTCTTTTACGATAGATAGCGATTGTGCGATTGAGCATACAGAAGAATTAAGCAGACAGATTGAGACTGAATTTTTACAGCCGCGGGCCAAAAGCGGCAGTGAATGCTGCTACAGGCTGAATCGCCGTTATGTGCCGTTTCTGAAGCAGGGTATGAATGTTTCGGCGGCGCCTGAGCTTTCCTATTCGTCTGATGATGTGCTGTTAATAACGGGCGGATCGCGCGGGATCGGCGCAATTGCGGCGGAGCATGCCGTTTCACGCGGATGCAGGAAACTGGTCATCATGGGGCGGGAGCCGCTTCCCGATTCCTCAGAGTGGGCAGACATGAAAAAGAACGGCATTCTCCCGGAAAAAGCCGAGCGGATGCAGAGGTTAGCCGAGCGGGGCGCGGAGATCCGTTATTACAGCGTTTCTCTTACGGATCAAAAGGGGCTCCGGAACATGACGGACAGCATCCGCGGCACGATGGGACCGATTACCGGCGTTTTTCATTGCGCGGGTGCAATGGGAGAACACCCCGCTTTTTATAACAAAACCGAAACTGAAATCGAAAGCGTTTGCGCGCCGAAAGTAACAGGGCTTCGCGGTCTCTATGAAGCCGTTCAGAATGAGCCGCTGTCGTTTTTTATTTTGTTCTCATCCGTTTCGGGTCTGATCCCTTCGCTTGCTGCGGGGCAAAGTGACTACGCGATGGCTAATTCATTCATGGACTCTTTTGCAAATCATCAAGCAGGTAAAGGAAACGTGTTTGTTAAAGCCGTTCAATGGCCCGTCTGGAAAGAAACCGGCATGGCTGAAGGCCTGCCGGAAACACCTGCTTATCAAAAATCAGGACTTTCCAGGCTGTCTGCCGAAGACGGACTGAAGTTTTTAGATTACATCATTTTAAACGGACAAAGCTGCGGAATTCCTTGTGTTCCAGAAGACAGTGAGGCTGATTTTGGTGATCTTCTAAGGGTGAAGAAATCTGAAGCTCCCGTGAAAAAAAGCACTGCAGGTGACCAAAAGGTGAAGGATACGATTCGTCAATGGGTGCGCACCGTCTTTAGTGAAGAACTGAAAATGACGGATGAGCAGATAAAAGATGATATGCCGTTTGATGAATACGGGATTGACTCAATACTCTTTGCGGAATTGGTTCAATCACTGCAAAAACGGATCAGCATAAAGTTAACACCGTCCTTAATGCTTCAATATCAAACGATTACAGAAATGGTTGACTATTTCGCAGCGCATCATGAAGCCGATTTTGTGACAAAAGAAAATGGTTTCGTTCAAGACAGGGACGTACAGCTTGATTTAACCGCCGCTGCTGAAGAGAGAACATCCATGAAGCCGAAAGCGGATACCGAAGACGATATTGCCGTCGTCGGCATGTCCTGCCGTTTTCCGGGGGCGGGCGGAACGGATGCTTTTTGGGAGCTGCTGATGAAAGGAAACACCGCCATCCGGCCTGTCCCCGCAACGCGCTGGCATGCAACAGCACATGCAAAGGATTATGCGGGGTGGATTGATGATATCGACATGTTTGATGCGGGCTTTTTCGGCATCTCTGAAAAAGACGCGGCAATTATGGACCCGCAGGCGCGGATCATATTAGAAGAAGCGGTTCATTCCGTTTATGATGCCGGGTACGGCCAAAAGGATTTATCGGGCCGGAAAGTCGGCGTGTACATCGGCGGCAGGGCGCAGCCTTCAGCCGGTATGGAACATATCCTGCAGGCGCCTAACCCGATTTTGGGGGCGGGACAAAACTATTTGGCGGCCAACATTTCACGATTTTTGAATGTCACAGGACCGAGCCTTGTCGTGGATACAGCATGTTCCTCAGGGCTGATCGGGCTGTCCTTTGCAAAAGACGCCCTTTTGGCCGGAAGAATTGACGCGGCCTTAGTCGGTTCGGTGAGTCTGCTCTTATCTCCGTCCGCGCACCGGTTATTCGGAGCGCGCCATATTTTAAATGAGAACGGCGTGTTTCATATATTTGACCGTGAATCAGCGGGAGAAGTGCTCGGAGAAGGAGCGGGGGCGGTTTTTATCAAACGATTGAGCGATGCGGTGCGGGACGGAGACCGTATTTACGGCGTCATAAAAGCCGTCTCGGTAAACAATGACGGCCGGACGCTCGGTCCCGGTTCACCGAATATAAGAGCGCAGAGAGACGCCATTCAAACTGCGCTTGACATGGCGGAAAAGTCGCCCGAAGACATTGGATATATAGAAGTGAACGGAGGCGGTTCCCCAATCGTTGATTCGGTGGAAATCAAGGCGCTCTCAGATGTCTATCAGCTGAACCGGAAAGCGCTTCTGCCCTGCCGGATCGGATCGGTGAAACCGAATGTAGGACATTTGCTTCTGTCTTCAGGTCTTGCGGGCTTCATCCGATGTGTGCTGAGCGTCTATCATAAGCTGATTCCGCCTTTCTTATCAGCGCTTGAGCCATTTGAACATTATGACTTTGAAGCGTCGCGTATTCATTTTAATCGTGAACCCGTTGATTGGCATTCAGAGAAGAAACCCCGCGTCGCAGCTCAGAGTTCATTTCCTGACGGCGGGACAAATGCTCATATCCTCGTTGAAGAATACAGAGGTGAAAGGCAGCGGGAACATCACCGGGCGCCTCAGCCGCCGGAATTCAGAAAAAAACACTACCCGCTTTTGGGCGGCTGGAACAGCACGGAGAGTGAAACGGAAAAAATAAATAATGAAAAAACAGACATTGCGGATTTTTTAAAGAAATATGAGAAAAAAGCAGAGACAAGCACTGCACCTGCAGACTCGTTTTGGCAGGTGACAACGTGACGTTTTTAAAAGGGGACTAACCATGAAAAAAACAGTGAATCTGCGCCTGACGGCAGAACATCCCATTATGAAAAACCATCTTGTTCACGGAGAATCTGTCATGCCCGGTCTGGCCTATATTGATATGCTGTATCAGCTGGCAAAGCAAAGCCTTGATCTTTCATTCCGTTCCATCTGTCTGAAACGGGTGACCATTTATCATCCTTTATCAGTGAAACGGTCAGAGCGGCTTGATGTGAGTGTCATATTCAGTAAAGAAAAGGAGTTCTGGACAGCCGCGATTTGCGGGGCGGATTCCGGGACGGTTTTCTTATCAGCGGAGGTGCATGAAGGAGTCTTCTCATCAGATAGGCGCCTTGACGCAGGGGAGAAAAAACAACAAGCCGCACTTCCATCAGTCTCTTTGCATACGGTTTACGAAGACGCGAGAAGCCGCGGACTGTCGCATGACGGGCTGATGAAGCCGGAGGGAGAGATCTATGCAAATGAAGAGGAATGTTTCCTTGATATTCGGCAGTCTGATTCATGCCAGGAAAATCTCCCCGGCGCTCTCTTTCATCCCGCGCTGATGGACGGTGCCGCCATGGCCTCCGGCGTATTGCAGACAGCTGCAGGCGCCGGTTTGTTTTTACCGATTTATTATGATTCGTTTATTGCCGCTGAGACCGTTACGGAGCGCTGTTACGCGGTGATTTCGAAAAAGTCCGGCACGCCTTCTGAAATGGTGAAAATGGATATTGACTTTTACAACCTCAGCGGTGCGCATATTGCTTCACTGCTCGGCCTGACAGCCAAAAAGGTGCGGACAGACCGGCAGCTGATACCAGGCGTTCAGCAGATGGAGGAAACCTTATACCGCATTTTCTCAACATACGTAGGCCGTCCTGTCACAAGAAATGATGCGCACACCGTGTTTTTTGAATTAGGTCTTGAATCGTCACAGCTTCTGGCCATTATTAAAGACATCGAAGAGGCGTTTGATCTGCGGCTGAATCCGACTCTTTTATTTGAGTGCAGCAGCATATCCGAACTGCTTGAAGACATAAAAACAAAAGGAACAGATGAATCATCCGGCCTTGTCGCGGATGCAGCACCGGTCTCTGAAACGCAATCAGGCAGTCAGACATTTACTTTCTATGAACATGAAGCATTCCTTCAGGATCATCTGGTTTTCGGCAAACCGGCACTGATGGGTGTAGTGTATCCGTGTCTGGTGCTTGAAGCATCCGGAACGTCTCATTCCGGCACGTATCCCGCCGGGCTGAAAGATATCCGTTTTACGGGCGGGCCCGTCACGCTGGAGCCGGGAGAGGCCGCACATGTTGACATTTCATTTGCGGCAGAAAAGAGTGCCGAACGCTTTACCGCAAGCTGCACTGTCTCCGGTAAAGAAAGCCGGAAGACGTGTGCCGAAGGAGAAATAAGCAGAGGTATAGAGGCACCCGTAAAAAAATCATATGACGTTGAACAAATGAAGGCGCATGCACAAAAGGTAGCACCGGATGTCATTTCCCGTCTGTACGATTCGGTTGCCGACTTCACGATAGGCCCGATGCTGAAAACGGTAACGGCGGGATACAAAATGAGTGAGAGCTCCTTTTTATTGCAGCTGGACTTATCAGGAAAAAAAGAAAAAGGCGATCTGCATCACTTTGCATTTGACCCGCTTATATTGAATTCATGTTATATGTCGCTCGGTGAAGAAGAATTGCAGCTGAAAAAGCGGATTCACGTCCCGCTCATGATTGAGAGGCTGACGCTTTACGGACCTGTCATGTCTGATACCGTCTATGTGGTGAATACAATCAAACATAAAAAAGACGGGTTTCTCTCATTTGATGTCGCAGTCCTCAGTCATACCGGGGAACAGCTGGCGGAATTGAAAAACGCGTCTGTGAAAGAAGTGCTTCAGCCAAATCGGCTTGAAAATGCGTCTTTTGCCCCGTCCGGGAATCAAAGCCGTCAGAAAACGAAAGGAAACCCGCTGGATATTGCCATTGTCGGGGTTTCCGGCAAGTATCCGCAGGCCGATGATATCCATGCGTTTTGGGATAATCTCAAACAAGGAAAGGATTGTATTACCGAAATTCCGAAAGATCGCTGGAAATGGGAACATTACTTTTCCGAGGACCGGACGGCGCCGGGAGCGATCTACAGCAAATGGGGCGGATTTATTGACGGGATCGCCGATTTTGATCCTGAGTTCTTTAAGATTTCCCCTCGTGAAGCGGAACACCTTGATCCTCAGGAACGGCTGTTTTTGATGCATGCGTGGATGGCCATGGAGGATGCGGGATATACGAGGACATCACCTGAACTGGGCCGTCAGGTAGGTGTGTATGCCGGAGTCATGTATCAGGAATACCCGTTATTCGCGGCTGAAGCGGGAGTGAAAGGACGGCATATCGGGCTCCCCGGCGGGATTTCATCCATTGCTAACCGTGTCTCCTATTTTTGCGATTTTCAAGGGCCGAGCATTTCGGTCGATACGATGTGTTCGGGTTCGCTGACTTCATTGTACATGGCGTGCCGGGATCTGCGGGATCATCGGATTCGCGCGGCGCTTGCCGGCGGAGTGAATCTCACCGTTCATCCTAACAAGTACTTCATGCTGAGCCAGGGGCAGTTCATCTCATCTAAAGGACACTGCGGGAGTTTCGGCGCCGGGGGTGACGGCTATATTCCGGCAGAAGGGGTCGGGGTGCTGCTTCTTAAACGTTTAGAAGACGCCGTACAAGACGGAGATCGGATTTACGGCGTCATTAAAGGAGCTGCCATTAATCACGGCGGGAGAGCGAGCGGTTACACCGTACCGAACCCCAAGGCGCAAAGCGAAGTCATTTCTCAAGCTTTACAGGAAGCGGGGGTATCTCCGGGCCAGATCAGCTATGTGGAAGCGCATGGGACAGGGACGAAATTAGGCGATCCGATTGAAATCCGGGCTTTAACCGATGCATTCGGTGATGTTCCTGAAACATGTCTCATCGGGTCTGTCAAATCAAATATCGGACATGGGGAATCGGCAGCAGGCATCGCCGCTGTCACAAAAGTGCTGCTGCAGATGAAGCACAAACAAATCGCCCCATCTTTGCATGCGGATGTTTTAAATCCGAATATCCAATTTGACGAAGGGCCGTTTTCCGTCTGCCGGGAATTAACAGATTGGAAACTGATTGCAGCAGACGGAGAAGAACAGCCGCTCAGGGCGGGGATCAGCAGCTTTGGTGCGGGCGGTTCTAACGCGCATATCATTATTGAAGAATATGAGGCTCCTGTAAAACAAGCAATCAGCAGCCAAGAGCCGGCTGTCATTCTGCTGTCTGCGAAAAATGGGGAGCGTCTGACAGAATATGCGGAGCGCCTTCTTGCTTTTCTTCAAAAGAAGCATACGGATAAGCCGGACTTATTTGATGTCGCATACACTTTACAAGCGGGGCGGGAAGCGATGGATGAGCGGCTGGCTTTCATTGCGGACTCCCTTAAGGAGCTGGAGGACAAGCTCAGATCGTACTTGGAAAATGAAAACGCACCGCATCTTTACAGGGGGCGGGCGAAGCGAAATCATGAGACAGTGGCTGTGTTTGAATCTGATGAAGATTTGCAGGAAGCCATGGGCAAATGGCTGAAAAAGAGAAAGTACGGTCATTTGCTGAACATGTGGGTGCAGGGAATCGATGTGGACTGGAACTTGTTATATTCGGGACAAAAACCCCGGAGAATCAGTCTTCCCGCCTATCCGTTTGCAAAGGTCAGATGCTGGATTCAAGATGAAGCCGAGGCGGTTTCAAAACGGGATGACGGCAAAACGGTGATCCATCCGCTGCTTCATGAAAACACATCCGATCTGTGGGAGCTGAAATTCACTTCTGTTTTTACCGGACGGGAATTCTTTTTCACTGACCACACAGTCAATGGGGATAAGGTGCTCCCGGGAGCCGCCGTGATCGAAATGGCCAGGGCGGCCGTTGAGCGTGCCGCATACGCTGTGCCGGACGGACGTAAAGGACTGTATTTGAAAGATCTCATATGGATGAGGCCTGTTGTTCATAAGGGGACGGATGTAGAAGTCCATATCAGCCTTATCCTTAAGGAAAATGAAGACATTGAATTTACGATTTACAGCCTATCGGAAGAACCCGGGGGAGAACGGATTATATACAGTAAAGGCACCGCGGTATCAGGAGAGATAGCAGCGGTTCCGTCAGTTCACTTAGAGGGCTGGCTGTCCGGGTGCAGCCAATCGGTTATGACGTCTGATGAGGTTTATCAGGCTTTCCGGCATGCGGGTATGATATACGGGCCGAGCCATCAAGGAATTGATCAGCTGATGATCGGAGAGAGGGGCGCTGCAGCCCGGCTGTCGCTGCCAGAAACGGCAGACAGTACCGCCGATCAGTTTGTCATCCACCCGAGTCTTCTAGATGCCGCGTTTCAGGCGTCACTGGGTGCCGGTTCAGATACTGCCGGAGACACTCCGATGCTGCCGTTTTCCCTGAGGCAGGCAGAAATATTTCAGCCGACTCAGAAAACGATGTGGGCGCTTGTCCGCAAACAGAGCGATCGGTCAGATAACGGAGCGCTGACGCTGGATATTGATTTATGTGATGAAAACGGCGCTGTTTGTATGAGATTGACAGGCTTCTCCTGCCGGGCTGTCCGGCAGACAAACCAAACCGAAAGCAAGCGGCAGGAAGTTCAGACAGCGATGCTTGCCCCTGTTTGGGACAAAACTTTCTTTTCTCTGGAAGAAAGTCGAGCGGTTGATCAGGAACAATTGCTGATCATCGGAAAGCCGGGACATACCATAAAGGCTGCGGCAAAAATGTGGCCCCGCGCCCATCTGGCGGAGACGCCGGATCATTCAAGCGAGCAAACATTACGTGAATTGACAGCCGGGTATCAGGATATCCGCCATTTCTTATGGATTGCGCCGGATCGTTTCGCACCCGCATCCGTCAGTCAGGAAATGCTTGATGAGCAGGAGAATGGGGTGATTCAATGTTTCCGTTTCATCAAAGCGCTGCTGTCACTCGGGTATGGAAACCGAAACATCAGCTTTACGGCGGTCACCCGGCAGACACAGTCCGTGTATCCGGGTGATCTGCCGCAGCCTGAGCATGCAGGTGTACACGGTTTGATCGGTTCATTGGCAAAAGAATATCCGAACTGGGACATCAGGCTGATTGATACAGAAGAAGGCAGTGATTCGTCTGAGATGAAAAACATCTGGCGCCTTCCTCCAGATCCGGACGGAAATGCTGCTGCGTACCGTAACGGAGCTTGGCACAAGCAAAAAACAGTCCGAGTGCTGACAAGTTCCGCTCCGCGTATGTCGTACAGAGAAGGCGGCGTTTATGCTGTCATCGGCGGAGCGGGCGGCATCGGAGAAGCATGGAGCAAATACATGATCACCCGTTACAAGGCACGAATGATATGGATCGGCAGGCGGCCGAAGGATCAGGAGATTCAGAGCAAAATAGACAGGCTGGCGCAATCAGGCCCCGCGCCGCATTATATACAGGCTGATGCTCAAGATGCCGCAGCGCTTAAAGCGGCCGTCCGTTCCGTAAGAGAGCAATACGGCAATATAACGGGAGTCATCCATTCCGCGATAACGCTTGCCGACAAAAGTATGGCGAATATGGATGAAGCTTCTTTCAGAAACGCTTATTCAGCTAAGGTGAATACGAGCGTCCGAATGATCGAAGCTTTTAAGGGAGAACCGCTTGATTTTGTGCTGTTTTTCTCATCCGTTAATTCTTTCACAAAAAATGCCGGGCAAAGCAACTATGCGGCAGGGTGTACATTTCAAGACGCCTTTGCCCGCCATATCGCTTCCTTGCTTGATTGTGAAGTGAAAGTCATGAATTGGGGATATTGGGGCAGTCTGGGCGTTGTATCAGACCCGTCTTACAGAAAACGGATGGAGGCGTCAGGGATCGGTTCTATTGAACCCGATGAAGCAATGGAGGCGCTGGAAGTCTTACTATCAGAACCGTTCAGCCAAGCGGCATTCATTAAAGCTGCTCCGCACGGCTTAGCCGCGCTGACGGATCAAGATGCAATATCGGTTGTATCCGGCCCGAAGCCTTCATTTATGGAAAGCGTCAAGCGGCAAAATCCGGATGGGAATGAACGGCTTGAGACTTTAAAACGAGAAATGGAGTTGCGCATATGAACAGCCTTCTTTGCAAACTGCTCTTTTACCAATTACAGTCAATCGGTTTTTTCAGCGAGCCTGTCACTACACCTGCAGCATCCATGCGGAGCGCCGGCGTGATCGGCACATACGGCAGATGGCTGGAAGAAAGCCTGAATCTATTAAAAGAAAACGGATATATCGCGTATGACGGATACACGATCACCCTCCTCACGGATCAGCGTCCGGACAGCCGCACAGTCTGGAATGAGTGGAATGCCCATAAACGCCTGCTTCCCAATGGGGAGCTTGCGCAAGCTGAATTGGCTGAGGCGACGATAAAAGCGATGCCTTCCATTTTAAAAGGGGAACGTCCGGCTACGGATATCGTATTTCCCGATTCATCAATGCGGCTCGTTGAAGGTGTTTATAAGCATAATCCTGTCGCGGATTATTTTAATGAAGTGTTAGCAGATTCCGCGGCCGCTTACTTGAAAGCTTATCTTACAGAACACCCCGATGCCCGCATCAGGCTGATAGAAGTAGGGGCCGGGACGGGCGGAACGAGCGCCATGCTGTTTACAAAACTGAAACCATTCGCAAAACAGATTGCGGAATATTGTTATACGGACGTTTCTAAAGCTTTTTTAATGCATGCTGAACAGGAATACGGACCTGATGTGCCGTATTTGACAACAGCCTTGTTTAATGCGGAGGAGCCTTGCGAATCACAAAATATCAAAACGGGTGTTTACGATATTGTCATCGCCGCCAATGTGCTTCACGCCACAAAAAATATCGGTTTGACACTTCGCCGTCTGAAAGCGCTCCTGAAATACAACGGGATGATTCTGATAAACGAAATCAGCGATCGTTCTGTTTTTACCCATTTAACCTTCGGGATGCTTGACGGGTGGTGGTCCTATGAGGATGCTGAGCTTCGGATTCCGGGAAGTCCCGGCTTATATCCAAAATCGTGGGAGCATGTGCTGCATTCGGAAGGATACAGAGCTGTTTGTTTCCCTGCTGAAAAGGCTCATGATTTAGGTCAACAGATTATCGCAGCTGAGAGTGACGGACTCGTCCGGATGCAAGGGATCAGAGACGGCAGAAAGCCATACGCCGCCCCGACCGAAGTTTTCCGAAAGCCCGCGCAGCCTGTTTCCCGCAGCCGCGCGCCAGAGGAGCACCAAGCTGTTAAGGCTGATGGGGAATCGGTCGCTTCCCATGTCCGCTCAGTCATCAAAACAAGTATTGCCGATGTATTAAAAATGAAAGAAGAGGATATTCAGGAAGAACTGAATTTCTCTGAATACGGCATTGATTCCATTCTGGCCGTCAATGTGATTAACGAGATTAATAAGCGTTTGAATCTTACACTGCAGACAACGATTTTATTTGATTACTATCATGTGAAACTGCTGACCGGTTATATCTCGGCAGAATACGAAACCATCATAGCCTCATCTCTGGAGACCGAAAGAGCGAAAATCCGCCCGGCGCTTCAGGAAGAACGGCCTGCTGAAAAACCTCTGCAGACGGAAAGAAAGGAAACCGGTTATCAGAAACCGAAACAAGAACGTATGCCGCCTTCTTTTGCAAAGTCCGATGACTCGGGAATGTTCCGGGTTGTGATTGACCGTCCGGGCGGCATTGAAGATCTGACGATTGCCCGCAGTGAAGTGCCCGAGACAAAAGATGACGAAGTTCAAATAGCCATCCGCGCCTTTTCTTTAAACTTCGGAGACTTGCTTTGTGTCAGAGGGCTGTATCCGACGATGCCGCCTTATCCGTTCACTCCGGGATTTGAAGCAAGCGGCGTCGTGATCAAGACAGGGAGGCATGTAACATCCGTCATTCCAGGTGATGAAGTGATTGTCGGCATGGGAGAGGAATTTGGATCTCAGGCGAATCTCATCACATGTAAAGAACATCAAGTCTATCATAAACCGGCCCGGCTGACCTTTGAAGAAGCGTGCGCTCTTCCCACCGTGGCGGTGACCATGATAGACGCCTTCCGGAAAGCCGGACTTAAAAAAGGCGAAAAAATATTAATTCAGACCGCGACGGGAGGAACGGGGCTGATCGCGGTGCAAATGGCCCGGCATATCGGCGCGGAAATATATGCCACGGCCGGATCACAGAAAAAAATTGAGTATTTGCATTCGCTCGGGGTCCGCAATACCATTTGCTATTTAGAAGAAGATTTTGAAACGGAAATCATGCGAATGACCGGCGGCCGTGGGGTGGATGTTGTCATTAATACCCTGGCCGGTGATGCCATGCAAAAAGGAATGAATTGCCTGGCGCCGGGCGGAAGATATATCGAAATTGCCATGACTGCGCTGAAATCCGCTAAATCAGTCGACTTGTCCGTCCTTCATAACAATCAATCGTTTCACAGCGTGGATTTGCGGAAGCTGTCCCTTCAAAATCCGGATCAGGTCAAGGACTATCAATTGGAACTGCAGCGGCTGGCGGAAGAGGGAGTCATTCAGCCTGTCATCTCAAAAATCTTTTCCTTTGAAGACATAAAAGAAGCGTATCACTGTCTGGATGACCGCGGAAATATCGGGAAAATCGTCATCAGCGTTTCTGAGCCGTATCAAATGACGTACCGCCCCGAACAAAAGGATCCGGCCGATACAGTAAAATCAGCAGCTGTGTTACCTGAAAAAGAACCGATCGCGATTATCGGGATGAGCGGGCGGTTTGCTGAATCGGAGAATGTCCATGAGTTTTGGGAACACTTAGCCGCCGGACGGGATCTGATTAAAAAAGCAGACAGATGGGATGTCTCTGACAGCCAATGCCAGTATGGCAGTTTTATAGAGGACATTGAATGTTTTGACCCCGTTTTCTTTCATATATCGGGACGTGAAGCGACCTATATGGACCCGCAGCAGCGGCTGTTTTTGGAAGAATCATGGAAAGCGCTTGAAGATGCGGGATATGCGGGAGACTCGGTAAGAGGCCGGGAATGCGGCGTGTATGCCGGCTCCTGCGGCGGAGATTACCAGGCCATTTTTAAACAGCAGGGGCCCGCGCAGGCGTTTTGGGGCAATCATAATTCCGTCACTCCGGCAAGGATCGCTTATCACCTTAATTTACAAGGTCCGGCGATCACTGTTGATACAGCATGTTCCAGTTCGCTGACAGCCATTCATTTGGCATGTCAGGGGCTTTGGACGAAAGAAACGGAAATGGCGGTGGCGGGCGGGGTTTTCATTCAATCCACTCCCGCTTTTTATCAGTCGTCAAATAAGGCGAATATGCTGTCACCGACCGGACGCTGCCATACGTTTGATCAAAGCGCGGACGGGTTCGTGCCGGGTGAAGGCGTGGGAGCGGTGGTGCTGAAACGTCTTAGCGACGCCGTTAGTGACGGAGATCATGTGTACGGCGTCATAAAAGGCTCTGCAATGAATCAGGACGGCGCTACAAACGGAATCACCGCTCCAAGCGCGCTATCTCAAGAACGATTGGAACGGCATGTCTATGACACTTTTCACATTGATCCGGAAACCATTCAAATGGTGGAAGCTCACGGAACGGGCACTGCACTGGGCGACCCGATCGAATTCGGCGCCTTAACGCGCGCTTTCCGCCGCTATACGGATAAAAAAGGATATTGCGCCATCGGCTCTGTGAAAACCAATCTCGGACATGCCGCTGCGGCCGCGGGGATGGCCGGACTGTTTAAAATCCTGCTGTCGCTGAAGCATCGGCAGATTCCGGCTTCCCTGCATTTTCACCAAGCCAATCAGCATATTCAATTTGAGGACAGCCCGTTTTTTGTGAATGAAAAGCTGATACCGTGGGAACGGAACCCGGATGCACCGCGCAGAGCCGCCATCAGTTCATTCGGATTCAGCGGAACAAATGCCCATCTTGTGATTGAAGAGGCGCCGCAAACCGTGCGCCGGTCACCGGCAAAACCGGCCTGCCTCATTCCTTTATCTGCGCGGACGGAGCGTCAGCTGGAAATTCAGGCAGAACGCCTGCTGGATTCACTCAGCAAGAACAAAGACAGCGATCTGGGAAATATAAGTTATACGCTCCTGCTCGGCAGAAAGCATTTACATCACCGGTTTGCCTGTATCGTAAGCAGTGCGGACGAACTGAAGCGGGTATTATCGGAGTGGCTTGTAAAAAGAGAGCTTCCGGGTGTGTTTGTGTCCAATTTGAAGGATCAGAAGCCGGCAGAAGAAGCCGGAATGAAAACATTCGGAATGGAATGCATTGAACAGTGCCGCTCAGCGGCTTCGCCAGCACAGTACAGAGAAAGCCTGGCACATATCGCTGACCTTTTTTGCAGAGGGTATGATCTTCCTTTTACACGGCTTTTTGACGGAGGGAAATATTATAAAACGCCGCTGCCTGCCTATCCATTTTTAAAAGAAAGGTATTGGGCGGCTGATGTAAACAGTTCTTTACCAGGCCAAGCCATGAAAAAGTCTGAAACGCAAACCGTTCTCCCGTCTTCGCCGCAGCCTGAACATGAAGGGCTGATTTCTCTGACTCCTTTAACTGAGATCGAAATGACAGCATTTGAACCGGAGACATTGCAAAAACCGATCGTGTTACAGCCTTTGGATTGTACTTTTTCTGTCCGGCATCCAGAAAAAGCCGCTTTCGAAGACAATAGAACATTGCTTGAAGAATTGAGGATAAGCCTGGCAGATATTTTATTTTTGTCACCAGAAGATATTGATGCTGATGAGCCTTTCATCGACATGGGGCTTGACTCCATTATCGGGGTTGAATGGATACAAACAGTAAATAAAACGCACCACACTGAGGTTACTGCCAATAAGGTGTATGAACACCCGACGCTTAAGGAGCTTGCGGAATATATAGCGGGGCAAATAAAGAAACCCGAGTATGCTGAAGCGGAGGAAACAGCGGTACGTCCGCAAATCCCGGAAGCAGAAACGCCCCTTGCCGGCATCTCTGACGGCACTTTGCGCAAAGAGCTCAAAGAAAGCCTTGCGGACATCCTGTTTCTGAAGCCGGAAGATATTGATGAGCATGAAGCATTCATTGAGATGGGGCTGGATTCTATTATCGGTGTGGAATGGGTTCAGTCCATTAATAAAACCTATCAAGCGTCTATTACGGCAAATCTGGTCTATGAATATCCGACAATCGCAACATTAGCCGGGTATCTGACCGGTTCTGTCGAAAAAGACACCGAGGAAGTACATGAGGAACATACGAAACAAAACGATATATCAGAAGAGACAGATGATCAAGAACCGCCCGAACTGATCTGTCTTAACCCGGGTGGAAAGGGAAGACCGATTTTCTGGTTTCATTCCGCGTTAGGGGCAGTGGAGCTGTACCAGCCTGTTGCCGAACGGACCGGGCGTCCTCTTTACGGAATTCAGGCAAGAGGGTGGATGACAGACCGGGAACCGATCCGCGGCATTAAAAACATGGCCGAATATTACGTTAAGCTCATACGTACCGTGCAGCACCGGGGTCCTTACGATGTAGGCGGCTATTCATTAGGGGGCATGCTCGCTTATGAAGTCACCCGGCAATTGCAGCTGGCTGGAGAAATCGTTGAGTCAATCGTCATGCTTGACTCTTTTGACTCGGCGGGTGCGCGGGAAATCAACATTCCTGATGAATTATTTGATAAAAATATGATGCTGCAGACGGTGAACATGGCTTTATTTGCACCAATCTATCAACATCCGGAACGCATTTCTGAAACCTTGATTCATCGTGATGAACTAGATGCCGATCTTCATGAAGACATATTTTTAGAGCAATTAATCGCAAAAGCCAAACAGCGGGGGTTAACGAAGACGGACGCGTTGGTGAAAAATCTGATCAGGCAGAATATAAATGTTCAGGACGCTTACGAAATCACTGATTACGAACTCCTGCCGCTTCCAGATCCGAACGGGGTGACATGCTATTATTTCCGAAATAAAAACGGTATTTTCTTGGGTGAGCTTGATCCGTATTTTACGATCAGGGCTGATATTTTATCCGCTGATTTCGTCAACTATTGGAGCCAGTGGGAAGAGCATATGACAAACATCGCCATCATGGATGTGGCGGTATCCAACCATATGACGTTATTGGGTGAAGACAGCGCAGCCGAAACGATTTCTGAATTTTGCGGCGTTTTATATTCGGCAGACGGAATGACAGAACACAGCTTCCTGCAGCTGCAGGAAAAGATACTGAACGTGCATGGTGAGATGCTGAAGCAGCCCGCCAAAACAAGACCGTAAATTCATATATCCGCCCGCCGGGTTTACTCGTAAGCTTCGGCGGGTCATTTCAAATCTTGATCACATCTTGGAGGAATGAAAATGACCAGTTTAACAAAAATCAGACAGCAGCAGCCGTACAAGTGGTACCAAACGATGAGAGAAACCTCTCCCGTTCATTACAATGAAAAGGAAGATTGCTGGGAAATCTTCACCTATGATGAAGTGAAGCGGGTGATTTCTGACTACAGTCATTTTTCTTCCGATCATAAATACTTAAGTGCGGACAAGCAGGAAAAAATGATCCGGCATATTAACAAAGACAGCCTTTTGAAAATGGACCCGCCTGAACACACCGTCTTCAGAAAATTGGTCAATCAGCCGTTCATGCCGAAATCGGTTGAGTCTCTTGCACCGCGTATAGCCGCTATCGCTGATGACCTGCTTCAGGCCGTCCGTTCAAAAGGCAGGATGGACATTATTGAAGATTACGCATTTCCGCTTCCGATTATCGTGATCGCAGAGCTTCTAGGATTCCCTCCGAAAGACAGGGATATCTTTAAAAGCTGGGTCGACCAAAGCCAGAATGTAAAAGATGAAAAGAAAATGAATGAAGTGCAAAAGCAGATGATCGGATACTTCATGCAGTTTATTTTACAGCGGAGAAAACAGCCGCAAAATGATTTAATCAGCCATTTAATTTCAGCTGATTTAGACGGAGAGCCGCTGTCAGACAAGCAATTAATCGGTTTTTGCGGCTTGTTGATCGTCGCGGGGCACGTAACGACGGAAAATGTGATCGGAAATTCATTTCTCAGTCTCAAGGAGTTCCCGCACATTCTGCCCCGGCTGCTTGAAAATAAGGCGCTCCTTCCTGACTTTATTGAGGAAGTCATCCGCCTCAGACCTTCCATTCAGCGGGTAACCCGCTACACTGCGGTTGAGAGCGAGATTGGCGGAAAAACGATTCCGGCCGGAGAAAAAGTGTATGCGTGGATTGGATCGGCGAACAGAGATGAAAAGAAGTTTGAAAATGCCGATCAGATTGACTTGGGACGAAAGCCGAATCAGCATCTGTCATTCGGTCAGGGCAGCCATTATTGTTTAGGAGCGCCGCTGGCCCGGCTTGAAGCGAAAATCGCGCTTTCCCACTTTTTTGAACAGATGCCCGCATGGCGTTTTACTGAGGATCAAGAGCCGAATCTGGTTCCGAGCCCTGTATTTCACGGCGTTGACAGGCTGCTTGTTGAGTTTTGAACGAAAAAATAAAAGAGGCTTCCGCAGGAAGCCTCTTTACTCTGGGGGCTTGGAGAAATGAATGTAGGAATCGAAGCAATGAACGTGTTTGGCGGAACCGCGTATGTAGACGTCATGGAGCTTGCGGAACATCGGAACTTGGATAAAAAAAGGTTTGAGAACCTGCTGATGAAAGAAAAAGTGGTGGCGCTTCCGTTTGAAGATCCGATTACGTTCGCCGTAAATGCCGCAAAACCGATTATCGACTCTCTGTCAGAAGAGGAACGGAATCAGATTGAAATGGTCATCACCTGTACGGAATCCGGGATTGATTTTGGCAAATCCATCAGTACATACGTCCATGATTATTTGCAGCTGAAGCGGAATTGCCGGTTATTTGAGGTGAAACAGGCTTGCTATTCTTTAACGGCCGGGTTTCAAATGGGCGTGAATTTCATCTTATCGCAAACATCGCCGGGAGCGAAAGCGCTCATCATCGGAACGGATATTTCCCGCTTTTTAGTGGCTGAAGGCGGTGACGCGTTGACGGAGGAATGGTCCTATGCCGAACCGAGTGCGGGGGCGGGAGCTGTGGCGCTTTTAGTCAGCAGCACCCCTCATGTCTTTTTGCTTGATCAAGGCGCAAGCGGGTATTACGGGTATGAAGTCATGGATACCTGCCGCCCGATTCCGGATAGTGAAGCGGGGGATGCTGATCTGTCGCTCATGTCTTATTTGGACTGCTGTGAAAAATCATTTCAGGAATACCGAAAGCGTGTGAGCGAGGCGGATTATAAGAATACATTTCAATACCTTTCTTTTCATACTCCGTTTGGCGGAATGGTAAAAGGAGCGCATCGGACGATGATGAGAAAATTGGAAAAGGCTAAGCCGCAAGACATTGAAGCGGATTTTCAGCAACGCGTGCTGCCTGGGATTCAATACTGCCAGCGCGTCGGCAACATCATGGGGGCCACCGTATTTTTATCTCTTGCCAGCACGATTGATAACGGCTCTTTTGAAACGCCGAAACGCGTCGGCTGTTTTTCATACGGTTCGGGCTGCTGCTCTGAATTTTACAGCGGTGTCGTTATGCCGCAAAGCCGGACGCGGCAGAATCAATTTCAGATCAGCCGGCATTTGGATGAACGCGTCCGTTTATCGATGGCTGATTACGACCGGCTGCTCCAAGACAGCGGCATCGTAAAATTCGGCACAAGAAATGCCGCGCCCGCAGCAGACATCCCGAATGCGCATCAAGGAAAAACACGATTGGTGCTGACTGAAATAAAAGAGTTTCACAGAAAGTATGAATGGACGACCTAGTATCAGAAACACTCAGAGCCGGAAAGGCTTGAGTATTTTTAAAGAAACGGAGAATAAACATGAACCCAATGATTGATGTACAGGAAACAGAACCGGGCATTGTGCAGGTCACAATGCAGGATACGGCCGGGAAAAACGGGCTGTCAGAAGAGTTTGTCAGAGAGCTGCACCGGGTATTCCAAGACATCAATGCCCATCCGTCCTATAAAACCGTCCTTCTGACGGGTTACGGAAATTATTTCTGCACGGGAGGAACGCAGGAGGGGCTTTTGACCATTCAGAGCGGAAAGCTCCAATTTACAGATTTAAAGCTTCACAGTCTTTTATTGGATTGCAGGATTCCCGTGATTTCCGTCATGCAGGGGCATGCGATCGGAGCCGGCTTTACGATCGGTCTGAGCTCGGATTTCGTGATTTTAAGCAGGGAGAGTTTTTATTCTTGTAATTATATGAAGTACGGATTTACACCGGGAATGGGCGCGACGTATATTGTGCCTGAAAAACTGGGAATTGTCCTCGGGGAAGAACTGCTGTTTACAGCCGCGAATTTCAGCGGCGCCGCTCTGGAAAAACGGGGAGTTCCGTTTGAAGTGCTGCCGAAAAAAGACGCCCTTCAAAGAGGCCGCGAATTAGCCCGGCTGCTGGCGGATAAACCGAGAGCCTCACTGGTTGCGCTGAAAACCAATGTGACCGCACGGATCAAAAGAGAGCTGACAAAAGCGGTTGAGGAAGAGGTGAACATGCACGAAGCCACATTCCATCTTCCAGAAGTAAAAGAGAGAATCAGCCGCTTATACGGCAGTTAAACAGAATGAAAAAAGCATGGGAAGCCCCATGCTTTATCACTGGTCCGTCTTTTGCAGAACGGAGCCTGCGAATTGTTCTTTAATTTCGGCGCTCCGGGCTGCGGTTTCTGCGATGCAGTGCATGATGGCTTCTTCAAAGCGGCGCTCGTCTAATGCGCGAAGGCCTGCTTCAGTCGTGCCGCCCGGGCTTGTGATTTCCTTGCGCAGGCGTTCAGGCCGTTTGCTGCTTGTTCTGAGCATTTCCGTCGCCCCGGCCATGGTTTGTAAAATCAGCTCTTTTGCCGTTTCTTCCGGCAGGCCGGCTTGAAGGGCGGCTTTTTCCATTGCTTCGACATACCGGTACACATAGGCGGGACCGCTTCCGGCAATGGCTGTGACGGCATCAAGGTGTTTTTCTTCAAAGCGCGTCGCTTCTCCGATTGTTTCCAGAAGCTCTTTTGCCGTCCGGATTTCAGCTTCACTCGCCTCGGAGCTTGCGGAAAAACCGGTCGCCGATTGCTGAATGGCCGCGGATGTATTCGGCATCGCCCGGATGATGGTGAGCTTTCTGCCGAAATATTGCTGAATCGTGTGAATCGTCAGCCCTGCGATGACAGAAATCACAAGCTGATCTTTCACGTATTCGCGAATGTTCTCAATGCTTTCTGCCGCATCTTTCGGTTTAAAGGCAAGAACGATAATGTCGGTATTGCTGAAAAATTCTTCTTTATCCCGGCACGGTTTCACTCCGTACGTTTTTTGGAGCTCTTCAAGCCGGCTGTCATTTGACCGGTTTGTCATATATATATGTCCGGGGGCTGTCATTCCGCTTTGCAGCAGTCCGTTCACCATTGCTTCCGCCATTGATCCGGCCCCGATAAAACCGATTTTCTTCATATAAATCCTCCTTCTTCTCAAAACACAAAAAAACCTTCCCGTCAAAAAGGACGAAAAGGTTTCGCGGTACCACCTTACATTAGCACGAATCAGCCGTGCTCAGCTCAAATCCCGTAACGAGGGGATACGTTTAGGTTTTCCTAACCGCTCTGAGGGCAGGTTCTGTAAACAAGAGGGCCGCAATGTCTTTCAGCCGGGGACATTGCTCTCTGCTGCCGTTGTTTATATACTAGTTCCTCGTCATCGCGTTCCGTGTTTTCTAGTTTGTTGTTCATTATGCTATGCGCAAGAGCGGGATGTCAATCTTTTTTTCCGATATGCGGCAATAATGACACAGTGAAAAGAAAACGCTAAAATATGATTATTCAGGAATGAAAAGAACGAAGGAGCGTAAACATGGCAGCGAGAAAGATCATTCCGATACGTGTGCCGACTCCGTTTGCAGTCGGCGACGTTATCGTTTATTTAGTAAAAGATGAAGCCTTAACCCTTATTGATTGCGGCCCGAATACAAAGGAAGCGGCTGAATCGCTCTCATTGCAGCTTAAGGAACACGGGGTTTCTGCGGCGGATATAGAACAGGTGGTGCTCACTCATCATCACGCAGATCATTCAGGTCTGCTCCACCTTTTTTCCGATGATACGGAAGTGATCGGGCATCCGCTGAATGACAGGTACATTACTCAGGATCAGTCGTATATCGCCCGGCAGGAGGACTTTTTCCTGTCGCTTATGACTGAAATGGACGTTCCCCTGACGCCTGAAGACATACATAAAACAGTTAAGCTGTCATACTTATTTTCTGCAAACCGTCCGTTAACGAAAACAGTGGGAGAAGGCGGGAAAATTGACGGGCTTAACGGCTGGACGGTGCTCGAAATCCCGGGTCATGCCGCTTCTCACATTGCGCTCTACCATGAAAAAAGCGGTGAAATGTTCAGCGGCGATCTGCTTTTGTCCAACAGCTCCACCAATCCGATTCTGGAAGCTCCGGAAAAGGGGGGCGTGCGCGCGGCCCCGATGCTCGACTACTTGAACTCAATGAAGCGGCTGTATGACGTAAACCCGTCCTTTTTATATCCGGGACACGGCGATCTGCTGACAGACGTAAAGCCTGCTTTTGACAGGCGGCTTGAAAAACAGAGAAACCGGTCGGAATATGTGCTGCGCATGTTGTCAGAGGAAACGCTGACGGCTTTCCAGGTATGCCGGCGGCTGTTTCCGGCTGTTTATGAAAATGAAATGTTTTTAACGATGTCAGAAACGATCGGCCATCTTGACGTGCTGGCCGCCGAAGGGAAGGCTGTATCCTTTCAGTCGGGGAACACTCTGATGTTTAAAGCTGTGAAGGGGTGAAGGAAATGGGCAGATTAACGGATAAGCGGATTTGGATCACCGGAGCATCCGGCGGACTCGGAGAACGGCTTGCATATTCCTGCGCGGCAGAAGGAGCTCATGTTTTTTTATCCGCGAGGCGGGAGGACCGCTTGCAGGAAGTGAAAAAGACGATTACCGCGCGCGGCGGACAGTGTGATGTCATTCCGTTTGACGTCCGGCATGCAGAAGAGGCTGAAAACGTAAGGCGTTTGATCGGTCATGTTGACGTATTAATCAACAACGCCGGCTTCGGCATTTTTGAAACGGCCGCTGATTCATCTTTGGATGATATGAAGGCAATGTTTGAAGTCAACGTCTTCGGATTAATCGCCTGTACGAAGGCCTGTCTTCCTGTGATGCTTCATGCGAAAAGCGGCCATATTATCAATATCGCCTCACAGGCCGGCAAATTGGCGACGCCGAAATCAAGCCTTTATTCCGCTACGAAACACGCCGTTTTAGGGTATTCCAATGCGCTGCGGCTTGAGCTGGCCGGTACGGGTGTAGCTGTGACAACGGTTAATCCCGGTCCGATCAAAACAGACTTCTTTACAATTGCAGATAAAGAGGGCGGTTATGTGAAAAGCGTCGGCAGATGGATGCTTGATGCCGACCATGTGGCAGAGCGCATTACATCCGTGATTCTGACGGATAAACGGGAAATGAATCTTCCGCGATGGATGAGCCTCGGGACGAAGCTGTATCAGCTTTTCCCTTCGTTTACAGAAAAACTGGCCGGCCGCGCATTAAAGAAAAAGTAACAAGGGGGAGAAAGGAATGTCCGACCGGGATATACACAAGGCATTGATGGCAGAGCCTTTCGTCAGGCAAATGGCGGAGGCGCGTGAAGTATTTTGGATCAACCCGCATAAAACCGATGATCCAGTAAAGCATGGTGCTGAATGGAAACAGGAGATTGCCGAAGCGGAAGAAAGGCTGCGCCGGTTTGCGCCTTATATCGCGTCGGCTTTTCCGGAGACGGAAGCGGAGGGAGGCCTCATTGAATCTCCGCTTGTCTTGGTCAATGAAATGAAGAAGCATCTGGAACACAGCGCCGCTCAGGCTTTCCCCGGGCGTCTGCTTTTGAAATGCGACGACGAACTTCCGATTTCCGGTTCTATTAAAGCGCGCGGCGGGATTTATGAAGTGCTGAAGCATGCCGAAGACCTCGCGGTAAAAGCGGGAATGCTCTCAGCAGACGACGATTACAGCATATTGACTGAAGAACGGTTTACCGCTTTTTTCTCAAAATACTCTATAGCCGTCGGCTCTACGGGCAATTTAGGTCTGAGTATCGGCATAATCGGCGCAAAGCTCGGCTTTTGTGTGACCGTTCATATGTCCAGTGACGCAAAGCAGTGGAAAAAGGAGCTGCTCCGGGAAAAGGGGGTTCGCGTCATCGAATATGAAGCAGACTACAGTCTGGCTGTCAAAGAGGGGCGCATGCAGGCGAAGCAGGACCCTTATTGTTATTTTATTGATGATGAGCATTCCCGGGATCTGTTTTTGGGGTATGCCGTTGCGGGAAGCCGTGTGAAAAAGCCGCTCGATCAAATGAACATAAAGCCTGATGCAGATGAACCGCTTTTCGTTTATTTGCCGTGCGGGGTCGGAGGAGGCCCGGGCGGCGTCGCGCTTGCGCTAAAGCTGATCTATGGCGAGCATGTCCATATTTTTTTCGGTGAGCCGACGCATTCACCGTGTATGCTGTTAGGACTGTTTTCCGGCTTGCATGACGGAATCAGCGTGCAGGATATCGGTCTTGATAATCAAACAGCCGCCGACGGACTTGCGGTGGGAAGGCCGTCCGGACTGGCCGGCCCTCTGATGGAGCCTATACTAAGCGGCTGTTATACCGCCGATGACGGCACGCTTTTTTCGCTGCTTTTTCAATTAAGGGCGGCCGAGAATAAGAGCCTTGAACCCTCTGCACTCGCCGGACTGGCCGGAGCCGTCAAGGTCGTTCAGACCGAAGCCGGAAGCCGGTATATAAAAGAGCGGGGGCTTGAGATGGAAAATGCCGTGCACCTTGTGTGGAGCACCGGCGGAAGCATGGTTCCGGAGGAGGAAATGGAAGAGTACAGCCGGATCGGTTCCTCATTTGTGAAAAAAATGGGCAGACAGTGAAGCGGTTTTCCGTTACAATCTTTGTAAGCGTTTGTTTTTTTATCGGAAAGCCATACAGAGAGATTGGTGTGAATTGTGAAAAGTAAAGAATTGAACTTACATACATTGTATACGCAGCACAGCCGCGAGTCGTGGGCCGGATTCGGCGGCCATCTTTCCATTGCCGTTTCAGAGGAAGAAGCCAAGGCCGTAGAAGGGCTGAATGACTACCTGTCGGTGGAAGAAGTAGAAACGATTTACATTCCGCTTGTGCGCCTGCTCCATCTTCATGTCACGTCTGCCGCAAGACGGAATCAGCATGTCAATGTGTTTCTGAAGCATCCGCATTCAGCGAAAATCCCGTTTATCATCGGAATCGCGGGCAGCGTCGCCGTCGGCAAAAGCACGACGGCGAGAATTTTGCAAAAGCTTCTTTCCCGTCTGCCGGACAGGCCGAAGGTGAGCCTGGTGACAACCGACGGTTTCTTGTATCCGACGGCGGAATTAAAAAGAAAAAACCTTCTGTCCAGAAAGGGATTCCCGGAAAGCTACGACGTGAAAGCGCTGCTTGAATTTCTGAACGATATAAAGTCAGGGAAAGAGAGAGTGGAGGCGCCCGTATACTCCCATCTTACGTATGACAGGGAAGAGGGCGCCGTCGAGGTTGTCGAAGGTGCGGATATCGTTATTATCGAAGGAATCAATGTCCTGCAGTCGCCGACATTAGAGGACGACAGGGAAGATCCGCGGATTTTTGTATCGGATTTCTTTGATTTTTCGATCTATGTGGATGCCGAAGAAAGCCGGATTTTCACGTGGTATTTGGAGCGTTTCCGCCTCTTAAGAGAAACCGCTTTTCAGGATCCGGCTTCTTATTTTCATAAATTTAAGGATTTGTCTGATGCAGAAGCGGATACCATGGCCGCCTCCATTTGGGAGAGCGTCAACCGTCCGAATCTGTATGAAAATATCCTGCCGACAAAATTCAGATCGGATTTGATTTTGAGAAAAGGTGATGGCCATAAAGTTGAAGAGGTGCTGGTAAGGCGGGTGTGATGTGAGGAGGAAGCGAATATTATGATACATCATATTGAGTTGTATGTATCTGACTTGAAAGCCTCCGCCCGGTTTTGGGGATGGTTTTTAGGTGAGCTCGGTTATAGGGAATTTCAAAATTGGGACTCCGGCATCAGCTGGAAAAACGCAGGATTTTATGTTGTGCTTGTACAGACAGAGGAGCGTTTTTTAACACCGGAGTACCACAGATGCCGGGTCGGGCTGAACCATCTGGCTTTTCATGCTGCATCAAGAGAGCAGGTTGACGAGATGACAGAAAAGCTGATTGCCAGAGGATGCCCCGTGCTTTACAGGGACCGCCATCCATATGCAGGCGGAAGCGCGCATTACGCCGTATACACGGAGGACCCGGATCGGATAAAAGTGGAGCTCGTTGCTCCTGCTTCTGAATGAACTATAACTTTTCGTTTTTTTCTTCGCGCAGCGCGTCGAGTTTCTTTTCGATTCTGTCCAATTGTATGCGGCGCTTGTTCAAGCTTCTGAATACGTATATCACGGCAAACAGGAAAACCGCGGCTGCAATAAATGAAATCAATTGAAAAATGATATCACCGATGTTCATCTTTTTTACCTCCGTGTGCGGCGGGCTTCTTCAGCCCGCCGTTTTTGTATTTTGACCGATGTGAAGACATGGGGGATGAATCAGTCCTAGCTTTGTGTTTTTCTGAGAATGAATAGTTTCTGCATGTGGCTTATGACCACTTTTGCGGCCGCATATCCCGGAATGGCCAGCAGCATCCCGGCAATTCCTGAGAATTTGCCGGCGGCAAGCAGAAGAAAAATAATGGTCAGCGGGTGAATGTCCAGCTTCCGTCCCATAATTTGCGGGGAAATCAGCTGGCTTTCAAGCTGCTGGACAATGACGACGACCGTAATCACCAGCACCGCCTCGGTCGGTGAATCGAACAATCCGACAATGACTCCCGGAAATGTGCCGATCCAAGGCCCGATAAACGGAATCAGGTTTGTCACCATGGCGAACGCGCCCAGAACGAGCGGATAATCGAGCCCGATTATAAAATAGCCGATTGTGACGAGAACGCCGACACAAAAACTGACGAGCAGCTGTCCTTGTATGTATGAACTGAGAGCTTCATCCATGTCCTGAAGGATTTGTTTTCCTTCTTTTTGATGTTTTTCCGGAAGAAGCCGCAGCAGTCGCCGGGGGGCTTTGTGTCCTTCTTTTAACATGTAATACAGCGCAAACGGAATAATGGCGGCGGTGATGGCGGCATTGGCAGCCGTACCGGCCAGGCTGCTGAGAGAATCAGCGATTGAACCGGAATAATTTGCGGCTTTGTCTGCTAATTTTTTAAAGGAATCCCCATGCTGAAGCCGGGAGAACCATTTGCTGTCCTGAAGATGCCCGATCCAATTTTCAGCTTTTGCGGAAAGCTCCGGAATATGATCTGTGAAGGCTGTAAACTGTTTTTGAACGGCAGGGCCCGCCGTATAAAGGAAGAGGACAAAAAGGCCGGCTGTTCCCGCATAAATCGCTAAAATCGCGATTCCTTCGGGCAGCTTTAATTTCGCATGCAGCACTTTGACGAGCGGGCGGCACAAATAGTAAAGGACGCCCGATAATACAATAGGCGGAAACAAGGTTTTAACCGTAATCACAACAGGCTGGAACAAAAAGTCTATTAATGTTCCGAGATAAATGATGAGAAATAACAGAAGAACGGCATAGCCGATCCTGAAATAAGGCCCGACAGGCATATCCTGCACCACGCAATCTTTAAGGGTTTACTCTCGGACGTTTCCCTTATCGCCCGGTGCATAAACGTCCGTGTCAGGAAAACTGCCCCTGATTGGTGACGTAATCGTAGATAATATCTTCTACATGGGCATGGAGATCCTCATCGGGTTCTTCATTCCTTCTTTCTTCTAAAGCTTTTTTTAAACTCTGTTTTTCATAGGGGCTCAGCGGATCTGTCGACACATTCCGTCTATACTGGCGGAGGGCTTGTCCCAGCATTTTTTCTATAAATTGATCCATCATATATTCTCCTATTCTTGTCATTCATCTTTATTCTACTAAATATCATGTGATCCTCCCACTCTTCTATCATATTTTCTGTCAGGCCGGGGTAGGATTTTTATTCCAATTCAGCTGAGAGAATACGATGAAACGGCAGCGTTAACGCATCTTCATCGTTTATGATTTTTAAACGTTTTTCGTCATGCCTCACTTGTTTTACCCAGCCCCAAAAGCGGCGGGGGCCGTGTGCGGAAGCGTAGGTGACCGAAATGGCCCTGTCTTCTTCAATTGACGCCGCAATGATGCGGTTCATGTCGTTCAGTTGCTCTTCGCTCAGTTCCGGAGGCCGGAATTCCCGTTCTTTTCGTTTTTTTGCAAGCAGCTGCTCCCGATGTTCGGGCAGCATCATCCGGCTTGATTCCCACATGACATTATACCCGGGTGTTAATTTGTTCGGATTCATGTATATCACCTCAAATTATTTGTAATGCCCGCCGATTTTTTCAGCCCGGTGAAAGGCTTGGCCGGCCTCTGTCAGTGAAGCGGCATGGAGGAGCGACGCAGGGCCGTACCGCTCATGAATATCATCCAATACTTTGCCGAGACTGATCTTTTTTTCCTGGGCATCGAACAGGCTCAGCTGAACATAATCACAAGGCTCCAGCTGGGAAAGGGAGACGCCGGCGCTGCGGACGGGCTCACCGTTCCAATGCTCTTTGAAGAGCTTGACCGCCGATTTGAAAATATCCATTCCGAAATTAGTCGGAGACACCAGCTTTCTCTGTCTGTGAAAACCTGAAGGGAATTCAAAATCAGCGCCTCTGATGCTGACCGAAACCGTATGGCCGATGTATTGTTTGAAACGGGCGCGGCGGGCCACTTCTTCGCTTAACTCCAGCAGCACGACTTTGATATCCTCAAAGCGGCTGTAGTCTCTCGGGAGGGTCATGTTATGGCCGATCGCTTTTTGCCGGCTGTGCGTGTTGACGGTGACCGGAGAGGGATCGATGCCGCGGGCTGTCCGCTGAAGCAATTCGCCGTTAATGCCCCAGCGTTTTTTCAGCAGTTCGGCTGGGTGCCCGGCAAGCCCGCCGATTGTGCTGATGCCCATCCGTCTTAAATGATGCTCCATCCGTTTTCCGATGCCGAATAATTTTCCGACCGGCAGCGGCCACAGATCCTGCCTGATATTTGACATATCCAATCTGTGGATGCCGGATGCGTTTTTTTTGGCAAAATGGTCGCAAGCCATTTTCGCGAGCGCCTTATTCGGCCCGATGCCGACACGGGCATAAATTCCGAATTCACGCATAATCGCTTGCTGAATGCTTTCGGCAATTGTAAAAGGATCACCGAACAGCCGCCTGCTTCCGGTCACGTCGAGAAACTGCTCATCGATGGAGTAGGGTTCTACAAGATCGGTATACCGTTCAAACAGTTCGGTAATCATGACGGATACATCAATATACCGCTGCATCCGCGGACGGACAATAACGGCGTCGGGACATTTGGCCTGCGCTTCCCACAGCCGTTCGGCATTTTTTACGCCGTATCGTTTGGCGAGCGGACAAGCCGCAAGCACGACGCCGCTGCGTCTTTCGGGATCTCCCGAGACAATCACGGGCCGGTTTTTGAGATGAGGCGCTTCCGCTTTTTCCACAGACGCATAAAACGATTGCATATCTACAAGAAGAATATCAGCCATAAAAAAACCCCCGGGAACATTTGTTCTGTTTTTCATTGTACCCGAACAATGATCACGTTTATACTGGTAAATCATTCCCCGGCTGGAAGGCATGCTGATTCGTTTGCTTGAAAAGAAATCATTTACAATTGCAAACAACCCACATATAATTTTTTATATTCCAATGAGAAGAGCTGACATTCATATTGCCGGACGAAAAGGAGAGTCAATCGATAATGGATATTCGAACAATTACCTCTGAAGACTATGAAATGGTTACGTCTGTTTTGAATGAATGGTGGGGCGGCAGGCAGATGAAAGACAAACTGCCGCGCTTGTTTTTTGAACATTTTCAGGACACAAGCTTTATCACGTACGGGCCGGAGGGAATGACCGGTTTTTTAATCGGTTTTCAGTCACAAACAGACCCTGAGACAGCCTACATTCATTTTTCCGGTGTGCATCCGGATTTCAGAAAAATGCAAATTGGAAAACAGCTCTACGACCGATTTATGGAGACGGTGAAGAAAAGGGGCTGCACAAAAGTCAATTGCGTGACGGCGCCTGTCAATAAAGTATCAATCGCTTATCATACAAAATTAGGCTTTGAAGTTGAAAAAGGAACCAAAACCGTAAACGGAATCCCTGTTTTTGCGAATTATGACGGTCCGGGAGAAGACCGGATTCTGTTTGTGAAATATATGTAGAGGGGGATGAATATGGGTTTTTTAGCTGACACGCCCAAACCGCCCTATTATGCGGTCATTTTTTCATCAATAAAGGGAAAATATGATAAGGAATATGAACATACGGCAGAGCGCATGATGAATTTGGCAGGCGGACAGCCGGGATTTTTAGGCGCGGAAAGCGTTCGGGAGGAAAACGGCTGCGGCATCACGGTTTCCTACTGGGACAGCCTGGAGGCGATTAAAAGGTGGAAAGATCATACGGACCACCAGGCGGCAAAACAAAAAGGAAAAAGCGCCTGGTATGAAGCGTACGCGGTCCGCATTACGAAGACGGAGTCACAGCGGATGTTTGCGTCAAAAGGGGCGGAAGATTGATTACATTTTTACAGCATACACAAGAACAGACCGCGCGGGAAATTGCGGCGGTTCAGCGCTGCTCTTATCAAAAAGAAGCCGAGCTGATCGGTTTTTTCGGCATTCCCGCCCTGCATGAAACACCCGATGATATACAGCGGTCACGGGAGACGTTTGCCGGTTTCAAGGAAAAAGATCAGCTTGCAGGCGTCATTTCGTATGAAAAAAGGGGATATGACCTTGTCATATGCAGGCTGACGGTGCATCCGTCCGGCTTTCGGAAAGGGATCGGACGGGCGCTTCTTCAATTTGTGATAGACGAGAACCGGGACGCCCAAAAAATAGAGGCGGCTACCGCCAGCCAAAACGTTCCGGCAGTCTCTCTCTATTTAAAAACCGGGTTCACGGAAGCCGGACAGATTGAGACGCCGGAAGGGCTGACCCTCTCGTTTTTTCATCTTTATCCGAAGAGGAAAGCGGAAGTTGTTCCGTACAAGCCGGAATGGAAAGAAATGTTTGAAAGAGAGAAGGCGGACTTGATCCGAATCTTCGGCCCCGCACTTCATTCTGTCAGCCACATCGGCAGCACCTCCATCCCGCAGATGGCCGCCAAACCCGTCATCGATATACTGGCGGAGGTCAAAGATATTTTGGATGCCGACCGATTCAGTCCGCAGCTGGAAGCACTCGGCTATGAGGCGAAAGGGGAAAACGGGATAGAGGGCCGGCGTTTCTTTCAAAAAGGCGGCAGCAAGCGCACGCACCACGTTCACATATACGAAACAGGCCATCCGGACGTGAAGCGTCATCTGCTGTTCCGGGATTACCTCACTGCAAAGCCTGAAAAAGCGGCTCAATACATGGAACTGAAACGGCACCTCGCTGAGACATACCCATACGATATGGCAAAGTATAGTGAAGGGAAAAATGACTGGATCAAGGCGGCTGAACAAGAGGCAAAGGTCTGGGAGAGCGGGCTGCTGTAAAGAAAGCAGAAACAATGCATACAGCGGCTCGGTATGCTACAATGGCGAAAATGAAAAACGGAGGATCATCTATGCAAATACATGTGACGGATGCGGCGAAACACACATTTCAGCAGGCGATGGACGCCAACCCGGGGAAAAAAGCGCAGCTCCGCTATGACGCAGAAGGCTGCGGGTGCGCGGTGAGCGGCGTGCCGACCATCTGGCTGGCGGACGAATTAACGGGACAATGCGAAGCTATTGAAACAAACGGACTTCCGCTTTACATCCAGACCTCACAAAAAGTGTTTTTTGACGAGGAAATGACAATCGATTACAATGAAAAGGCAAAAACGCTCGTCTTAAAAAGCCCGGCAGAGATGCTGAGCCCGAGAATGAGCATATTAGTAAAGCAGGGAGAAACGGAAAGTGAATCAAAAGCTGAAAGCCATTAAACAGACGGCACAGCATAAAACGTGGGTATCCTTTCTGAACAACAACCACCCGTACAGTCTGCTGCACTGGTCCATCGGAGGCGCTGAATCCGTTCAGAAGGATGTCTGGCTGCTTCAGGATGAGATGACCTTCAAAGCGCAGGAGTTTACGACAATCGACCTCGCCATTGACTGGATCGGAGAAAATATGGACGGGATTACCGACGTTTTATGACGGGAAAGCGAAAGAACCAGCATACGTTCTTTCGCTTTTTTACGTTTGCGTCATGGTATCTAAAAAGGTTTGAACGGCTTTGCGGTAGCTCTCCGGATTTTTGGTGTACGACATGGCATGCCCGCCCGATTCGGCCAGATAGAGCATCTTAGGGCCGCGTTTTCTGCGGTGCAGCAATTCGGAAGAAGCGGGAGGTATATAATCATCTTCCTTACTGTGAATAAACAGCACGGGCTGCCGGATGCGGCTGATAACCGATAGAGGAGATACATCACGGATACGGTATCCTTCTCTCATCCGCAAAAAGAAATCAGCCAAAGGCAGAAGCGGCCACGGAGGCAGCCGGAACTCCCGCTTCAGCCTGTAGGCGAGCTGATCGCGAAAGCTTGCGAACGGACAGTCCGCAATATAAAAATCAGCGCCGTTTTCATCCTGATGCCCGCCCGCGTATAATAAGGCCGTCACCGCCCCCATCGATTCCCCGTGGATGCCGATTTGACCGCCGTCTCCGGTTTTGTGTCTCACCCAATTCACGGCTTCTTCCAAATCATCTTTTTCAAAATAGCCGTAGCTCGTCGTTCTGCCGCCGCTTTTTCCGTGCCCGCGGTGGTCATATACGAGCACATTCCATCCTAAATCTAAAAATAAATCCATGTATTTCAATGAATTGAACGAATTTACGGTAACGCCGTGACAAATAATCATGGTGTTTGCCGTATGATGCGGGGCGACGTAAAAGCCTTTGATCTCATACCCGTGGCGTGACAGGATGACGGCCTCTTCTTTTTCCATGGCCTGAAAGGAATCAAATCTATCATACCCGTCCGCCGTTTCTTTTTTCATGATATCTTCATCCGTCTTTTTCTTCATAAACATAATCAGATTCGTAAAAGCGAATCCGGCAGCCAAAAAGACTGCGCAAGCCGAACCGAACACCGCCAGCCATTTTTTCACACAGGCACCCTCCTTTAATATGAAAAATCCTTCCTCCGGCTTTTTGGGACCGTGAACGTTGCCGGCCTCCGGCGCTCCGTGGTACACTTGCTTCACCATATTCAGATACGGGGGGCGTAATGATGAAAAAGCAGCTGCCTAAAGAAAAACACAGCTTAAAAGACGATCTGGAGGAAGATCTGAAGGCCAGGCTTTTGCAAATGAAAAGTGAGCTGAAGGAAGAAGACGAGAAAAAGCAGGCGCAGCAAAAGGCGGAACAAATCAGAAAACGAAAAGAAAAAGAAAAACATAAAAGCTTTGAAGAGCTGCTGAATGAAAGCAGTCTCGATTGGCACAAATATAAATAAACCGGCATCTGAAAAGGTGCCGGTTTTATTGTTTAAGAACGATGGGCTTCGTATACGTCCCGTTTTGTATGATATTGCAGGGCTTTGATTTCCTGGCTGCTTAAACGCCGGGCCTCTGCAGCCGAACAGTTTTCTCTCAGCTGCTCAAGTGAGCTGGCTCCGGTGATGACAGAAGCGACGGCCGGCTGTGACAGCAAGTATTGAAGAGAAAGCTCCGTCATGCTCAAGTCAGGTGCGGCAGCGCTGATCGCTTTTTTGGTTTCTGCCAGTTCTGCAAAAGAATATGTTAAATAGCCGTTCTCTTTTACGCTTGCGGCCGCTTGATCAAGCGGTTTTTCCGTAAGAAGCCCTTTAGCGACAGGCCCTCTTGCGACTACGCTGATTCCGTTCTCCTCTAAAAGGGGAAGCCACTCCTCGGGACGCCGGTCCAGCAGGCTGTATTGCATCATAATGCTGGTGATATTTGATTTTTTCACATATTCTTTAATAACATTCGGACGAATCGAGGAAATGCCGTAATACCGGATGACACCTTCCTGTTTTAAGTCCTCAAATGCTTCGATCGTTTCGTCAATATGGTCTTCCATCGTGCCGCCATGCAGCTGATAAAGGTCGATATAGTCCGTTTTCAGCCGGCGCAGGCTGTTTTTGACCGCTTCTTTTATGTATCCTTTGGAAGCGTCCCAATGCCAGCCGTCTTTATCATCACTCCAGCGGTTTCCGGCTTTCGTGGCTAAAATGATGTCGTGCCTGCGGTTTTTGACGGCCTCCCCGACAATTTCCTCATTTCTGCCGAAATCATAAAGATCAGCGGTATCTAAATAATTGATTCCAAGCTCGATCGCTTCATCCAAAATAGACAGCGCTTTAGCTTTATCCGTACCCAGCGACATACAGCCGAGCCCGATTTCGCTTATTTCTAAATCAGAATGTCCCAGTGTGCGTTTTCTCATCGTTTCGCTCCTTTTTATAGTCTTTTATTGACCGTAATATAAAGGCGCGAAGTTTTCAACTGTTAAGGCCCGGTGATCCAATCTCCGACATAGCGGAATGTCCGTCCGTATTCTTTCAGTTTAGCCCGCACTTCCCACGCCTTTCCGACCAATACGATACTCTTATCCTTCCGGTACACCTTCAATCGAAAAGCACCTCCCTCTCATGCATGTATGATAAAATATATGAGGCATAATAGAGAGACAGAACGGGAGATGACATGATGAAACATTTAGAAGAAAAAACACTTGCGAAAAAAAAGCTGTATGACGGGAAAGTCATAGATCTTTACTTAGAGGATGTAGAGCTCCCGAACGGAAAAACAAGCAAGCGGGAAATCGTCAAACATCCGGGAGCGGTGGCCGTACTTGCGGTGACCGAGGAAGGAAAAATCATTTTGGTGAACCAGTTCAGGAAGCCGCTGGAACGGACAATCGTTGAAATTCCGGCCGGGAAGCTTGAAAAGGGAGAAGAGCCGGAACATACGGCGTTAAGAGAGCTCGAGGAAGAAACGGGATATACGGCGGAAACCTTGACGAAAATCACCGCTTTTTATACATCACCCGGGTTTGCTGATGAAATCGTGCATCTCTTTCTTGCGGAAGGGCTTTCGCCGCTGGAAGAAAAACGAGAGCTGGATGAGGATGAATTTGTCGAAGTCATGCAGGTCACGCTTGAAGAGGCCGTGAAGCTGATTGAATCCCGCAGGGTGTATGACGCAAAAACGGCGTACGCGATTCAGTATCTCCAGCTGAAAGAAGCGCTGAAGGAAAAATGATGAAAACCATCTATGCGGATCTGCATATTCATATCGGCCGCACCCATACGGGAAAACCGGTCAAAATCACCGGGGCCAAAACGTTGACGCTGCACCGGATTTTAGAAGAAGCCAGTGAGGGGAAGGGAATTGAACTATTGGGCATCATCGACTGCCATTCCCCGGAAGTCATAGAAGAAATCGAGCGCGGAATTGATGAAGGCAGATACCGTGAGCTGAAAGAAGGCGGCATCCGGTATCGGAATACGACGCTTCTATTGGGCAGTGAGCTTGAAATCTATGATCACACATGCCGCGGGCCGATTCACGTTCTCGTCTTTATGCCGTCTCTTGCCGAAATGAAGATGTTTTCTGAGTGGCTCGCAAAAAGGCTTAAAAATATCCATCTCAGTTCCCAGCGCATTTATGAAACCGGTTTGAATCTTCAGAGGAAAACAAAGGAATTGGGCGGGCTGTTTATTCCCGCCCATATGTTCACCCCGCATAAAAGCCTGTACGGAAAAGGGGTCAGATCTTCTTTGACAGAAGTTTTCGACCCGGCGCTCATTGACGCGGCGGAACTCGGGTTAAGCTGCGACACCGACATGGCTTCGCGGGTAACGGAACTTGATCCGTATACATTTTTAACAAATTCTGATGCGCATTCCTTAGGGAAAATCGGCAGAGAATATAATGAAATGCTTCTTAAAGAGGCGAATTTCACGGAATTTTCGCTGGCTTTAAAAGGGAAGGACGGAAGAAAAATCACGGCGAATTACGGGCTGAACCCGAAGCTCGGGAAGTATTACCGGACGGCTTGCGACCGCTGCGGCAGCCCGGTTGAAAAAGGAGCTTCCGCATGTCCGGAGTGCGGGGGGAAAACAATGACAAAAGGGGTCAGTGAACGGCTGGAGGAACTGAGCGGCCCGAAAAAAAGCCGCGTGCCGCGGCCGCCGTATATTCATCAAATTCCGCTGCAGTTCATTCCCGGGGTCGGGCCGAAAACGTTAGAAAAACTGAAACGGGCCTTCGGGACGGAGATGGCGATTCTTCATCAGGCGCAAGAAGAGGAATTGGCGCGTGTCGTCCAGCCTAAAATAGCGGCTGTCATTCATAAAGCGCGCACCGGGCAGCTTGTCCTTGAGGCCGGGGGCGGAGGGACGTACGGCCGAATCAAGCCGTAAAAAAGCCGGTTTTTAGCGGAGCTCCTCCTGCACCTTCTTTTTCGTGCGGACAAACGCAATCAATTCGATGATTTCATCCTGATTCAGCGGCTGTCCGTCAACGGTCAGTGTGCCGCGGCCTTGTGCGGCGTTTGTTAATTCGATGGTCTGGGTAAACGGCTCCGCTTTTTTTTCAGTGCGCCCCAGTAAATCGTCGCACGTCGTGTCAAACAGATCGGCAAGCGTGCCCAGCGCCTCGAATGACGGACGCCGGTATCCTGATTCATACCCGGCGTACGTGCTTTTGGCGATGCCGAGACGGTCAGCCGTATATTGAAGAGACCAATTTTTCTTTTTTCTCAGTTCAGTTAAACGATCTAAATTCATATTCAAAACCGCTCCTTTTCACTTGAGCAAATTATATCATATCGATATGTAAAAGTGTACGCGAACTGAATAATAATCACTTGATTAATTTCATTCGTCTGTCTATAATTTGATTAAAAGTATGCGAAAAGCGAATGCTTAACACATCTTGAGAACTGGATGAAGAGGTGCAGGGTATGAAAAAATTATTGCTGTTAACAACCGGAGGAACAATCGCCTCAGTCGAAGGAGAAAACGGGCTTGCACCCGGGGTGAAAGCAGACGAATTGTTAACCTACGTATCAAAACTTGATAACGATTACACGATGGAAACCCATTCGTTAATGAACATCGACAGCACAAATATGCAGCCTGAATACTGGGCCGAAATCGCAAATGCTGTCAAAGAAAAGTATGACGCATATGACGGGTTCGTCATTACGCACGGAACAGACACAATGGCTTATACATCAGCGGCACTGTCTTATATGCTTCAGCATGCTGATAAACCGATCGTCATTACGGGTTCGCAAATCCCGATTACATTTCAAAAAACCGATGCCAAAAAAAATATCACGGACGCGATCCGCTTCGCATGTGAAGGGGTGGGCGGCGTATACGTCGTATTTGACGGCAGAGTCATTCAAGGCACACGCGCCATTAAATTAAGAACGAAAAGCTATGATGCATTTGAGAGCATTAACTATCCGTATATCGCGTTTATTACCGAAAACGGAATTGAATATAACAAACAAGTGCACATGCCAAAAGACGATGCTTTTACGGTCAATACTTCACTTTGCACGGACGTGTGCCTGCTCAAGCTCCACCCGGGGCTGAAACCGGAAATGTTTGACGCGTTAAAGGGCATGTACAAAGGAATCGTCATTGAAAGCTACGGCAGCGGCGGCGTGCCGTTTGAAGGAAGAGACATTCTCGCCAAAGTCAATGAAATGATTGAAAGCGGCATTGTCGTCGTCATTACGACACAATGTCTTGAAGAAGGAGAGGACATGAGCGTCTATGAAGTCGGCCGAAGAGTCAATCAAGATCTCATTATCCGCTCCAGAAATATGAACACGGAAGCCATCGTGCCGAAATTAATGTGGGCGCTCGGCCAGTCTCACAACTTGGCTGAAGTCAAAAACATTATGGAGACACCGATCGCAGACGACGTTGTACTGTAAAAACATGACTACCACAAAGAGAAAGTAGGGTTTTAGCATGACAAACGCGCAAAAAGAATATCGTCAGGAAAAAGATTTCCTCGGAGAAAAACAAATTGAAGCTGATGTGTATTACGGAATACAAACGCTGCGCGCGAAAGAAAACTTTCCGATTACCGGATACCGCATCCACGAAGAAATGATTAATGCGCTCGCCATCGTCAAAAAAGCGGCGGCGCTTGCCAACATGGATGTAAAACGGCTGTATGAAGGAATCGGAAATGCGATTGTACAGGCCGCAGATGAAATTCTTGAGGGAAAATGGCATGACCAATTTATCGTCGATCCGATCCAAGGGGGAGCCGGAACGTCCATGAACATGAATGCCAACGAAGTAATCGGCAACAGGGCTCTTGAAATCATGGGGCATAAAAAAGGTGAATACATTCACCTCAGCCCGAACACACACGTCAACATGTCACAATCGACGAACGACGTGTTCCCGACGGCAATCCATATTTCAACCTTGAAACTTTTGGATAAGCTCCTTGATACGATGGCGCATATGCTCAGTGTCTTTAAAGATAAAGCGAAACAATTTGATTCTGTCATTAAAATGGGGCGCACACACCTTCAGGACGCTGTGCCGATCCGTCTCGGACAGGAATTTGAAGCATACAGCCGCGTGCTTGAGCGTGACATAAAGCGAATTAAACAATCCCGCCAGCATCTGTATGAAGTAAACATGGGGGCAACGGCCGTAGGTACGGGGCTTAACGCCGATCCGCGCTACATAGAACAGGTTGTGAAGCACCTGGCTGACATCAGCGGACTGCCGCTTGTCGGCGCCGGCCATTTGGTTGACGCCACACAAAACACTGATGCGTATACGGAAGTTTCAGCCGCGTTGAAAGTATGCATGATGAACATGTCTAAAATCGCCAACGATCTGCGCTTAATGGCTTCAGGTCCGCGCGCGGGACTTGCGGAAATTTCACTGCCGGCCCGTCAGCCGGGATCATCCATTATGCCTGGGAAAGTCAACCCTGTAATGGCAGAGCTGATCAACCAAATCGCCTTTCAGGTCATCGGGAATGACAATACGATCTGCCTCGCTTCAGAAGCGGGCCAGCTGGAGCTTAACGTAATGGAGCCGGTACTCGTATTTAACCTGCTTCAATCCATCAGCATCATGAATAACGGGTTCCGTTCATTTACCGATCATTGTCTGGCGGGAATTGAAGCCAACGAAAAACGTCTGAAGCAATACGTGGAAAAAAGCGTCGGCGTCATTACAGCGGTCAATCCGCACCTCGGGTATGAAGCGGCTGCGCGAATTGCCCGTGAAGCAATCATGACGGGGCAATCTGTAAGAGATCTTTGCCTTCAAAATGATGTACTGACAGAAGAAGAATTGGATATCATTTTGAATCCGTATGAAATGACAAAACCGGGAATTGCCGGAAAAGATCTATTAGAAAAATAAATTTTAAAGCAACAACAGCCGCCTTTTCACGTTTTTTAGTGAATAGGCGGTTGCCATACAAAGGGATGAGGCAGTATAGTATAATTTGTTATATCATTTGATGAAAGCGTTTTAGCTTTTTTCTTCTAGGGGGATTTTCTTGTGAAAGAGGCCAGATTGCCAAATTTATTGGAAATTATTATCTTATTATTCGGGTTTTTAGCACTTGTCTTATCGTTCACAGTGTTTTTAGACCTGCCGATCCAGCTAGCTCTATTAATATCCTGGTTTTTCGCTATTATTCTCGGAGTCAGGCTGGGATATTCATATAAAGACTTGCAGGATTCGATTGTCACCGGGATATCAAACGGTCTTGAAGCGGTGTTGATTCTTGTTTCGGTCGGTGCGCTCATCGGGACATGGATTGCCGGCGGCGTTGTGCCGACGTTAATTTATTATGGTTTAGAGTTTATTAATCCTCATGTTTTCCTGCTTGCTACACTGGTTATTTGTTCCGTTATGTCCGTTGCGACCGGAACGTCGTGGGGAACCGTGGGAACCGCGGGGATCGCCATGATTGCCATCGGAGAGGGAATGGGTATACCGATTCCGATCGTAGCGGGAGCCGTTTTGTCCGGCGCTTACTTCGGAGACAAGCTTTCACCGCTGTCTGACAGTACGGTGCTTGCCTCCACGCTTTCTAAGGTGGATGTGCTGTCACACGTCAGAGCGATGATGTATCTGTCAATTCCGTCCTATATTATTACGGCCATTCTATTTACCGTAACGGGATTTATATACGGCGGAAAAAATATTGATCTCGACAAAGTGGAATTTTTAAAATCTTCACTGCAGAAAACGTTTGACATTCATATATGGATGCTCATTCCTGCTGTTGTCGTCGTTGTCCTTCTGATTTTGAAAAAGCCGTCTATGCCCGTTATTATCATCGGTGCTTTGCTTGGCGCAATCTGGGCTTCCGTCTTTCAGGGAATGAATTTTGCCAGTGCCATCGCGACTGCTTATAATGGTTTTTCTATTAAAACGGACGTCGAATTTTTAAACGGCCTGTTAAACCGCGGAGGCATTACCGGTATGCTGGATACGTTAGTCGTTATCCTGTTCGGTCTTGGTTTTGGAGGAATTCTTGAGAAGCTCGGCGTATTAAAAGTGATTGTCTCAACTTTTGAGAAAAAGCTGACCACACCGGGAAATGTGACGCTTTCGACATTGATCGTCGCCCTTTTAGGAAACATTTTCGGCTGTGCGATGTACGTGTCATTGATTCTGACGCCGAAAATCATGGAGAACAGTTATGATAAACTGAAACTTGACAGAAGAGTTTTATCCCGGAACGCAGAGGTGGGCGGCACGCTTACTTCAGGGATGGTGCCGTGGTCTGATAACGGCATCTATATGGCCGGCATTCTCGGCGTATCCACATTTTCTTATCTGCCGTTCATGTGGCTCAGTTTTGTATCTATCGGACTGGCAATATTGTACGGATACACGGGGAAATTCATTTGGTACACGAAAGAAAAATCCTTGCAATCTCAAAAGTTGGGTTAGGAGGTTCATTTCATGATTACAAAGCATATGATTCGGACGTTAATGATTGAAACGCCGACTGTTCCCGGAAATCTCGGAAAAGTGGCAACCGCCATCGGAGTGATGGGCGGAGATATCGGGGAAGTTGAAACCGTTAAAGTCGGCCCGAACTACACAATGCGCAACATTACGGTGCAGGCTGAAAATGAAGAGCAGCTGCAGGAAATCATTCAAGCCATTGAAGCTCTCGGTGAAGGCATCCGGCTTCATACAGTCTCAGATGAAGTGCTCTCTGCTCATGAAGGCGGCAAAATTCAGATGAAAAGCAAAATGCCGATCCGGACATTGGCTGAGCTTGGCCGTGTTTATACGCCGGGCGTCGCCGATGTGTGCAGACTGATCGAAAACGAGCCTGAAAAAGCATCCATCTATACGACAATCAGCAATTCTGTCGCCATTGTCACCGACGGCACGGCGATTCTCGGCCTCGGCAATATCGGCTCTGTCGCCGGAATGCCCGTAATGGAAGGGAAAGCCGCGCTTTTTGACCAGCTGGCGGGTATCAGCGGAATTCCGATTTTGCTCGATACCTCTGATCCGGAAGAAATCATTCGCACGGTAAAACATATTTCTCCGGGGTTCAGCGGAATTCTGCTTGAAGATATCGGTTCGCCCCACTGCTTTGACATTGAAGACCGCCTGAAAGAAGAACTGGACATTCCGGTTATGCACGATGACCAGCACGGCACGGCGGTCGTCACGCTCGCCGCCGCCATTTCCGCTTGTAAAAGCGCCGGTCTTGATTTAAAAGAAGCGAAGGTCGGTCAGATCGGTCTCGGCGCGGCAGGCGTCGCCATCTGCCGCATGTTTATGGCATACGGAGTCAAAGCGGTCTGCGGAACGGACAAGTCAGAAGACGCAATGAACCGCCTCGCTCAGTACGGAGGTCAGCCGCTTGGAAGCATCAAAGAATTAATGGACACGTGTGACATTGTGATCAGCACCACAGGAGTTCCGGGTCTCATTAAAAAAGAGGATGTCAGAAAAGGACACGTCATTCTGGCTTTATCTAATCCGAAGCCGGAGATTGAACCGGAAGAGGCATTACAAGCCGGAGCCGCTTATGCAGCTGACGGCCGTTCAGTCAATAATGTTCTCGGCTTCCCGGGGATTTTCCGCGGCGCGCTGAACGCCAAAAGCAAGAAAATCGACCATGAAATGCTTGTGGCGGCCGCAGAAGCCATCGCCTCTTGCACAAAACACGGCGATCTCGTGCCTCAGCCTTTGGATGCGGACGTGCATCAGGCCGTATCAGCAGCCGTAGAACGGGCCGCGGCAGGAAAATAAACAACTCTTACAGTACCGGACATGTGCCGGTGCTGTTTTTTTCATGAATAGGAAGCGGAATTCTTAGGCAGGCTAACAGATAGCAAAAGACGGAAAAAAGAGGTGGCAATGTGGATTATTTTCCGCTGATCCATACAAATATTTGGGATGCTGTGATCGGCGTGCCGGTCGTCTTATGCGTTACACAGCTGATCAAAGTGTTCTGCCGGGTTCCGGGCATATTCGTTCCCACGATTGCCCTTGCTGCCGGAAATGTTGTGTCTATCGTTTTCGGTCATCATGAACACGTGTATGCGGGGATTTTTATGGGGTTTTTTTACGGATACGCCGCAATGGGGAGCTATTCATCTGCCAAAACGTCTCTGCGCGCTTACCGGTCGAAACATGAGCCGTATTCATGAACACATCTGGATTTTTTTGTTATGATAAAGAAAAGGGAAAAAGGAGCGATTGGCACATGGCGAAGAGCAAAACGAAAAAAATGCGGGAGCATCTCAAAAGAAACGGGATGCGTGACGCAGTCCTGTCAAGGGGGACGGCGCCGTCTTTCAGCACCCATGAAAGAGTGACGAAAACCAAAAAAGACAGGCTTGAAAGAATAAAGCATAAAAAAAGGAACCCCTATGATCACCGGAGTGATGACGGGGGTTCTTTTTTTATGCCGGAATCTCGCGCCTTTCTATGATTTCTCTGTCATGTTTTCTCTTTTCTTTCATACAATCTACTAAATCAAGTCAATAGATTAGCGGGAGGAAAGCGGTATGAGAAAACAATCGTACAAAGAACTGTTTTTTCGCCATGTAAAGGATCATCTGTCACTTTATATATTTGTGTTTGTCTTGTTTTTGATGGGGGTCATTTTCGGGGCGATCATCGTCAACAGCATGACCATCACGCAGAAAGAAGATCTGTATTACTATTTAAGCAAGTTTTTCGGACAGCTGTCTGACGGAAAACATGCCGGCGCTTCAGAAATGTTTTGGCAGGCCGTCTTTCATGATGTAAAATATTTGGGGCTGATGTGGATTCTCGGTATTTCCGTGATCGGTCTTCCGGTTATTTTCATTATGGTGTTCTTAAAAGGAATCGTCGTCGGCTTCACGGTCGGTTTTTTAGTGAATCAAATGGGGATGAACGGGTTTTTCCTGTCATTTATTTCGGTTCTGCCGCAAAACATCGTTCTCATTCCGGCATACCTTATCATGGGGACATGCTCCATCGCTTTTTCCCTGAAATTGATCCGGCAGCTGTTTGTCAAACGCAGCCTTCATGACGCGCCGATCCAATGGTTCGGACGCTACGCCTTCGTGCTGATTCTCATCGTTTTCTTCTCGGTCATCGCTTCGCTGCTCGAGGCGTACGTGTCTCCGCTGTTTATGGAAAAGCTGTCATCACGCATATTTTAGAATAATTATCACAAAATAATACTTTTATTTATCAGTTTATAATAATTATAGTTGGAACTCTGCGCGTATTTTGTTATAATGAGTCATGGAATGCGGCGTAGGAGGGAAAGACATGGAAAACCGTATTGATCGAATTAAAAAGCAGCTGCACTCGTCAAGCTACAAGCTTACGCCACAGCGGGAAGCAACGGTAAGAGTGCTGCTTGAAAACGAAGAAGACCATTTAAGCGCAGAAGATGTATACCTCCTCGTAAAAGAGAAATCTCCTGAAATTGGTCTCGCTACAGTATACCGTACATTAGAATTATTAACAGAATTAAAAGTCGTTGATAAAATTAACTTCGGGGACGGCGTATCCCGCTACGACCTTCGCAAAGAAGGCGCGGCTCACTTTCATCACCATTTGGTGTGCATGGAGTGCGGAGCCGTCGATGAAATTGAAGAAGATCTGCTTGAAGACGTTGAAGAAGTGATTGAACGTGATTGGAAATTTAAAATTAAAGATCATAGATTGACTTTTCACGGAATCTGCCACCGCTGCCGCGGGGATGAAACAGAGTAAAAGCCTACGAACCTTTTCTGCCAGGAAAGGGTTTTTTGCTGTTTTTATGTATAAAAGCCTTTGAAATTGGCATAAGGTGTACTAACAGCCGCCAAAGAAAGGGTCGATAGAAAGATGGGCAGATTCTTAAAAACAGCCGCGGATACGATCAAAGTGTTTATACTGTTCACAGGTTTTACCGCGCTGTTCTATTATGCTATGATATGGGTGAATTCAGAGTATGAAAACTATCATCGGTACGATAAACCGGAAGGCTCCGCCGTCAAAGTGGCCAAAACGGAACATGAGGAGAAAGACGGCTGGTTCGGCCGATTGATCTTTTTTTACCAAAACGGGGAGTAGATCGAGAGTGAAGGATCAAATTAAGGATTTCATCCATTACGTGAGGGTTGAAAGAGGGCTGTCCCAAAATACGATGATGTCCTATGAGCGTGATCTGAAAAGTTATTCTCTCTTCTTAACTGAAAGCCTTCAGATCACTTCATGGAATGATGTGACCCGTCTTCATATTATTCAATATTTAAAGCATATAAAGGACTCCGGGAAATCCGGCAAGACGTCTGCCAGGCATTTGGCGTCAATCCGGTCTTTTCATCAATTTCTGTTAAGGGAAAAAGCCGCGGATAAAGATCCTTCGGTACATATTGAAACACAAAAAACAGAGCGGACGCTTCCGAAAGTATTGGCGCTTCACGAAGTTGAGCGGTTATTGGACACGCCTAAGCTTGACAGCCCGTTCGGTCTCAGGGATAAAGCCATGCTTGAACTGCTGTACGCGACCGGCATCAGGGTCAGCGAGATGATCGAGCTGAAATTATCCGACGTCCATTTGACGATGGGATTTGTCCGCTGCTTCGGAAAAGGGCGGAAAGAGCGGATTGTGCCGATTGGTGAAGCCGCTTCTCATGCGATAGAAGCGTACATTGAAAAAGCCAGAGGGAAATTATTAAAGAAAAACGTAACCGAAGCGCTTTTTCTGAATCATCACGGCAGGCAGATCAGCCGTCAGGGATTCTGGAAAAACCTGAAAAAAATCGCCCTTGAAGCGGGGATTAAAAAAGAGCTGACACCGCACACGCTCCGGCACTCCTTTGCAACGCACCTGCTCGAAAACGGGGCGGATCTGCGCGCCGTGCAGGAGATGCTCGGACATGCCGATATTTCCACGACGCAAATTTATACGCATGTGACGAAAACAAGGCTGAAGGACGTGTACAAACAGTATCATCCGCGCGCTTAGGAGCCGCTGCCAGAGGGGCCGCGGCTTTTTTTTGCCGGATTGGCGGAATACAGAGAAGGTTCTAATTATTTGAATCGGCATTGTCAACGAGAATGTAAACGGTTTATACTTGAGTTGTCTGACCTCTGTAAGCTACAATGGACAAATGGAAGAAAAGGAGGCTTTTATGATGTCTGAATACAAATATAACCGGGTATTTTTGATCGTAATGGATTCTGTCGGAATCGGTGAAGCGCCGGACGCCGCCGATTTTAATGATATAGGCGCAAATACGCTCGGACACATCGCAGAGCACATGAACGGCTTACATATGCCCCATATGGCGCAGCTCGGTCTCGGACTGATCGGAGACATTAAGGGCGTGGAAAAAACGGAGCACCCTCTTGCGTACTACGGAAAAATGCAGGAGGCGTCAAACGGGAAAGATACGATGACGGGGCACTGGGAGATTATGGGCCTCTACATTGAAAAACCGTTTAAAGTGTTCCCGGAAGGATTTCCGGATGAACTTCTTCAGGAACTTGAGCGGCGTTCAGGACGGAAAATCATCGGAAATAAGCCGGCTTCAGGCACGGCGATTCTGGACGAGCTCGGAAAAGAACATATGGAAACGGGTGCGCTGATCGTTTATACATCAGCAGATTCCGTGCTGCAGATTGCGGCTCACGAAGATGTCGTTCCGCTTGACGAGCTGTACAGCATCTGTGAAACGGCAAGAGAACTGACGCTTGATCCGAAGTACATGGTCGGCCGGATTATCGCAAGACCGTTCGTCGGAGAACCGGGCAGCTTCAAACGCACGCCGAACCGTCATGATTATGCGCTCAAACCGTTCGGACGCACGGTAATGAACGGAATGAAAGACAGCGGATTAGACGTCATTTCCATCGGCAAAATTTCTGATATTTATGACGGAGAAGGCATTACATCTTCCCGCCGCACGGTATCTAATATGGACGGCATGGACAAAGTGATTGAAACGCTCGGTGAAGAGTTCACGGGCCTGAGCTTTGCCAACCTCGTTGATTTTGACGCGCTGTACGGACACCGCCGCGATCCGGAAGGGTACGGAAAAGCGCTCGAGGAATTCGACGCGAGGCTTCCGGAAGTATTTGAGAAAATGAAAGAAGACGATCTGCTTATCATCACTGCGGATCACGGCAATGATCCTGTCCATCACGGCACGGATCACACGCGGGAGTATGTGCCGCTTCTTGTTTACAGCAAAAAGCACAAACACACTGAACAGCTGCCGCTTGCGGATACATTTGCCGATATCGGCGCAACCATTGCGGATAATTTCAAAACGGAAAAGCCGGAATACGGAAAAAGCTTTTTATCAAGATTACAGTAGGGGGACTTTTTTTGAAACAAAAGATCGAACGTGCTGCTGCATTTATTAAAGAACATGTGAAAGAAACACCAAAGATCGGTCTGATTTTAGGGTCAGGGCTCGGCGTATTGGCCGATGAAATTGAAGGAGCTGTCAAGCTTACATATGAAACGATTCCTGATTTTCCGGTCTCAACGGTAGAAGGCCATGCCGGCCAGCTTGTGATGGGAACGCTTGAAGGTGTGCAGGTCATCGCGATGCAGGGCCGCTTTCATTACTATGAAGGCTACTCAATGGATCAGGTGACATTTCCCGTCCGCGTGATGAAGGCGCTCGGCGTTGAATCCCTTGTCGTGACGAACGCAGCCGGCGGTATCAACACTGAATTCCGCGCCGGCGATCTGATGATTATTACAGACCACATCAACTTTATGGGCACCAACCCGTTAATCGGGCCGAACGAAGCTGAATTCGGACCGAGATTCCCGGACATGTCAGAAGCCTATGACAAAGAGCTGTCAGGCTTGGCTGAAAAAACGGCCGATGAGCTGGGCATTCCTGTTCAAAAAGGGGTGTATACAGCTGTTACGGGGCCGTCTTACGAAACGCCTGCTGAGGTTCGGTTTTTAAGAACGATGGGTTCTGACGCTGTCGGCATGTCGACCGTGCCGGAAGTCATCGTCGCCAACCACGCGGGGATGCGCGTGCTCGGCATCTCATGCATTTCCAACGCGGCGGCAGGTATTCTTGACCAGCCGTTATCCCATGAAGAAGTAATGGAAATGACGGAAAAAGTAAAAGGCGGCTTTTTGAAGCTTGTAAAAGCTGTAGTCGCACGTTCTCAAAAATAAGTCAGCATCAGTCAGCTGTTTCTTCGGAAGCAGCTGTTTTTTTGTGCCCTCAACACGAAACATTTTCCAGATGAGGCGTATAAAACCACCGGATTTGGAAAAAATAAAAAGGATTATGAAATGGAGGGCTTTGGAGATGAAACGTCTTATATCCACTTTGTTGATTGGCATTTTATTAACGGCATCAGCACCGTCCGCTTTTGCAAAGCCGGACGGAAAACATACATCGGAGCTCGCTCATGAAGCCAAAAGCGCCGTGCTGATTGAACGCGATACGGGAAGTATTCTTTATAACAAGAACAGCCGGGAGCGTCTGGCGCCGGCAAGCATGACAAAAATCATGACCATGCTTTTAATCATGGAAGCGCTTGACAAAGGGAAAATAAAGATGAGCGATAAAGTCAGGACGAGTGAACATGCCGCGTCCATGGGCGGATCACAGATTTTCCTTGAACCCGGAGAAGAAATGACGGTAAAAGAAATGCTCAAAGGAATTGCGATAGCTTCCGGAAATGACGCATCTGTCGCAATGGCGGAGTATATCGCCGGTTCAGAAGAGGATTTCGTCAGCCGGATGAACAAAAAAGCAAAAGAATTGGGATTGAAAGATACCTCCTTCAAAAACCCGACGGGACTGCCCGAAAAAGACCATTACAGCTCTGCTTATGACATGGCAAAAATGGCGAAGGAATTATTAAAGTATGATAAAATCACTCAATTTACAGGAACGTATGAGGATTATTTAAGAGAAAATACAGACAAAAAGTTCTGGCTCGTCAATACAAACCGGCTGATCAAATTTTATCCGGGTGTAGACGGCGTGAAGACGGGCTTTACAGGCGAAGCAAAGTATTGTTTAACCGCCACCGCTAAAAAAGGAAATATGAGGGTCATTGCTGTCGTTTTCGGAGCCAGCACCCCGAAAGAAAGAAATGCCCAAGTGACCAAAATGCTTGATTACGCCTTCAGCCAGTTCAAAACACACCCGCTGTACAAACGGGATCAAATCGTCGGAACGGTAAAAGTGATAAAAGGAAAAAAGAAACTGATCAAGCTGACCACATCTGAGCCGATTTCTCTTCTGGCCAAAAAGGGAGAGAACATGGACAAAGTAAAAAAAGAAGTGAAAATCAACGGCAATGTAACGGCTCCGGTTAAAAAAGGAGAAGTGCTCGGCAGCCTCGTTCTGAAAAAAGACGGAAAGGTGCTCGTTGAAAGCCCGGTCACGGCAAAAGACGACATGGAAAAAGCGGGTTTTCTCACTTTTCTGAAGCGCACGATGGGAGATTGGACAAAATTTAAATAATCGTGGCGAACGGGCACTAGTTTTGTCATAGTGAAGGAATTGCTTTCCCGAAAATCGAAACACTCATTATCCGATCATATCAAGGAGGAATGAGCATGAGCCTTGGAATTGACTTTCATGTCAAAGAATCCGTGCTTTGTATTCGATTAACAGGTGAACTCGACCATCATACGGCAGAATCATTAAAACAAAAGGTTACTGAATCGCTGGAGGCTGACGGCATCCGTCACATCGTGCTGAACCTTGAAGATCTTACCTTCATGGACAGCTCCGGCCTCGGCGTGATTTTAGGGCGTTATAAACAAATTAAACAGCTCGGCGGAGAAATGGTCGTGTGCGCGATTTCGCCCGCGGTGAGACGTCTGTTTGACATGTCCGGCCTGTTTAAAATCATCAGGTTCGAACAATCAGAACAAAAAGCGCTTTTAACGTTGGGGGTGGCATCATGAAAAACGAGATGCATCTTGAATTTTCAGCCCTCAGTCAGAACGAATCGTTTGCGCGCGTAACAGTTGCTTCTTTTATCGCACAGCTCGACCCGACGATGGATGAGCTGACGGAAATCAAGACCGTCGTATCAGAAGCGGTAACAAACGCGATCATCCACGGCTATGAAGAAAACTGCGACGGAAAGGTGTACATCTCCGTTACGCTGGAGGATCATGTCGTCTATCTGACCATACGTGACGAAGGCCTCGGGATCACGGATCTTGAGGAAGCGCGCCAGCCGCTCTTTACGACAAAACCCGAGCTTGAGCGCTCCGGAATGGGCTTTACCATTATGGAAAACTTCATGGATGATGTCACGATTGATTCCTCGCCGGAGATGGGAACGACGATACGCTTAACAAAACACCTATCAAAAAGCAAAGCGCTTTGTAATTAAGGAGATTTGTTATGGATGTGGAGGTTAAGAAAAACAGCAAAAACGCGCAGCTCAAGGACCATGAAGTCAAAGAATTGATCAAAAAGAGCCAAGAGGGCGACCAGCAGGCAAGAGACCTCCTCATAGAAAAAAACATGCGTCTTGTGTGGTCCGTCGTTCAAAGGTTTTTAAACAGAGGCTATGAGCCGGACGATCTGTTTCAGATCGGCTGTATCGGATTGTTAAAATCCGTTGATAAATTCGATTTGTCCTATGATGTCCGTTTTTCAACTTATGCCGTGCCGATGATTATCGGAGAAATCCAGCGCTTCATCCGCGATGACGGAACCGTCAAAGTATCAAGATCTTTAAAAGAGCTCGGCAATAAAATACGCCGGGCGAAAGATGAACTGTCAAAAACATACGGAAGAGTGCCGACCGTCCAGGAAATCGCGGACCATTTAGAAATTGATGCGGAGGATGTGGTGCTTGCGCAGGAAGCGGTGCGGGCGCCTTCATCCATTCATGAGACCGTGTATGAAAATGACGGAGACCCGATCACCCTGCTTGATCAGATCGCCGATCATTCAGAAGAGAAGTGGTTTGACAAAATCGCCCTCAAGGAAGCGATCAGTGATTTGGAAGAACGGGAAAAACTCATTGTCTATCTGAGATATTATAAAGATCAGACACAGTCGGAGGTAGCCGAACGGCTCGGGATTTCCCAAGTCCAGGTATCGAGGCTGGAGAAAAAAATATTAAAGCAGATTAAAGTGCAGATGGATCATACGGAAAGCTGACCTTTTACGGGCCGGCTTTTTTTATTTGTGCATCGGTGGTAATTTATGGTCTTTTGCCGCTGATGAATGAGAACAAAAGTGAACCACATACTACATATATAACCACCCGAAAGATGGTGATGCAAGATGGAAAGACGAATATTTCTCAGACTTCGCCACCGCGTGAAGGCTCATACCGGAGATATCATCACAGTCGGCGACGCCGCGCAGATCGCGGGACAGCAAAAGCTGAAAAAAAAACTGTCGGCACTGCCGCTGTATAAGGTCACGAAAAAAGACAAAAATATCGTCGTGCTGGACATTATAAAAGTGCTGAAAACCATTCATACCGCTTTTCCTGCGCTTGATGTACAGACCGTCGGCGGCGCTGAAACGATAGTGGAAATCCATTACCAGAAAAAGCAGCTGTCAGCCGTTTTGTTCGTCGGTGTCTGGCTCCTGCTTTTTATCGGTTCATGTCTTGCCATTATGAATTTTCATGAAGATGTCAGTATGAGAGAAGTTCATATCGCCTTATATGAAATCATAACGGGCGAACGGAATGAATATCCGTATCTGCTTCAGATTCCATACAGCATCGGCCTCGGTCTCGGTATGATCGTCTTTTTTAATCACATCTTCAAAAAACGCCTGAATGAAGAGCCAAGCCCGCTGGAAGTCGAGATGTTTAATTATCAGCTTGATCTCGATCATTATGTCGCAATGCACGAAAATGAAGAGACGATGAAAGATCTGCATGATCGTTAGCATTCTTTTCGTTATGTTTGTCGGGCTTGGCGGAGGGCTGACCGTGGGGGCAGGCTTTGTGGCTTTTTTAACCGTTATGGGAATCGTCCCCCGCCTTATGCAGCTGACAAAAACAATGCGCTTTGTACAGGCCTACGAAGGAGCTGTTATTTCAGGAGCTGTGTTCGGCGGCTGGGAAACCTTAAATATGAATCATTTTTTTTTATCTGAATGGCTGGCCGTTCCGGTCGGGCTTTTGGCCGGCATGTTTGTCGGCATGCTGGCCGCCGCGCTTACAGAAGTGCTGAATGTGCTTCCCATTCTTGCCAAACGGATCGGCTTCGGCAGCAAAATCATCATATTGCTGATGGCCATTGTGTTCGGCAAAATAGCCGGCTCTTTATTTCATTGGCTGTATTTTATCCATCATTCATAAGGAGGAACCGACGTGACAAACTTAAAAGAAAATTACAAAACAAAAGTGAAAGACTATCAGCCGAAACCGCCATATGTTTGGAATTGCGTCAAAGCCTTTCTGATCGGCGGTTTGATCTGTCTGATCGGGCAGGCTCTTCAAGACTTTTACATCCACTTTTTTAATTTTAATGAAAAAACAGCGGGCAACCCGACGTCCGCCACTCTTATTTTAATTTCCGCCCTTTTGACCGGATTCGGCATTTATGACAGACTCGGGCAGTTTGCCGGAGCGGGTTCAGCCGTGCCGGTGACGGGTTTTGCAAACAGTATGACAAGCGCGGCTCTGGAACACAGAAGTGAAGGACTCGTGCTCGGAGTAGCGACAAACATGTTTAAATTGGCGGGAAACGTCATTGTATTCGGCGTCGTGGCAGCCTATATCGTAGGCCTGATACGGTTTGCTTGTGAAAAACTGTTTTCGTAGGAGGAGAAAAAATGAAATTGACCGGAAAGCAAACCTGGGTATTTGAAAACCCGTTATTTGTAAATGCGGCGGGGACGGCAGCCGGACCGAAAGAAAAAGACGGCCCGCTCGGTTCGCTGTTTGATAAGACATACGATGAAATGCATTGCAATCAGAAAAACTGGGAAATGGCGGAACGTCAGTTAATGGAAGATGCCATCAACTCCGCTTTGCAAAAACAGAATTTGAAAAAGAGCGATATTGATTTGTTGCTCGCGGGGGATCTTTTAAATCAAAATGTGACCGCCAACTACGTCGCCAGACATCTGAAAATTCCGTTCCTCTGTCTGTTCGGCGCCTGTTCGACATCAATGGAAACGATTGCGGTCGCATCCGCGCTCATTGACGGCGGTTTTGCGAACCGGGCGATCGCAGCCACGAGCAGCCATAACGCGACGGCAGAACGGCAATTCCGCAATCCGACGGAGTATGGCGGGCAAAAACCGGATACCGCCACTTCAACAGTCACGGGGGGCGGGGCGGTCATCATCAGCCAAAACCCTTCTGACATCAAGATTACAAGCGCAACAGTGGGAAAAGTAAGCGACCTCGGAATTACAGACCCGTTCGATATGGGATCGGCCATGGCGCCCGCCGCTGCCGACACAATCAAACAGCACCTGCAGGACTTAAACCGTACGGCGGATGATTATGATCTGATTTTGACGGGTGACCTTTCAGGCGTCGGCTCGCCGATCGTGAAAGATTTGCTCAAAGAAGAAGGCTATCCCGTGGGAACGAAACACGATGACTGCGGTCTTCTCATTTATACGCCGGATCAGCAGGTGTTTGCGGGAGGAAGCGGCTGCGCCTGCTCCGCGCTTGTTACGTACACACATATTTTTAATCAATTAAAAGCAGGGACTCTAAACAGGGTACTCGCTGTCGCGACAGGAGCGCTTTTAAGTCCGACAATGATCCAGCAGAAGGAAACCATTCCGACCATCGCGCACGGTGTGGTATTTGAGCGGGCGGGAGGTGCATCATAAATGGAATATCTGTTGGCTTTTGTTTGCGGGGGAATCATATGCATTATCGGTCAGCTGCTGCTTGACATTTTTAAACTGACACCCGCCCATGTAATGACAACTTTTGTCGTCATCGGCGCCTTGTTGGATGGGTTCGGAATATATGACAAATTTATCGAATTCGCAGGCGCGGGCGCGACGGTTCCCATCGTCAGCTTCGGTCACAGCTTATTGCACGGCGCCATGCATCAAGCTCACGAGCATGGATTTATCGGGATCGCCATGGGGATTTTTGAACTTACTTCCGCCGGTATATCTTCAGCGATTTTATTCGCATTTCTTGTAGCCGTTATTTTTAAACCGAAAGGATAATGCCTGATGACGAAACGGAAGGTCATTCTTGTGACAGACGGGGACGTATACGCCGCCAAAACAATTGAATATGCCGCGGAACAAGCAGGCGGACGGTGTATTTCCCAATCAAAAGGCAATCCGTCAACGAGAAGCGGCCCCGAACTTGTTCAGCTGATTAAAGCCGCGCCGAATGACCCGGTGTTTGTCATGTTTGACGATTCAGGCCTGCAAGGGGAAGGGCCGGGCGAAACGGCGCTGAAATATGTCGCCTCACATCAGGACATTGAAGTGCTGGGGGTGATTGCGGTCGCTTCTAAGACCCATCAGGCTGAATGGACGAAAGTCGATGTCTCCATTGACCGTGATGGAGAAGTGACGGAGTTTGGCGTCGATAAAACCGGAATGAGAGAAATGGACGAGCACAGAATGAACGGAGATACGGTGTATTGTCTGGATAAATTGGACGTTCCCCTCATTGTGGGCATCGGCGACATAGGTAAGATGGGAAGAAAAGATGACATATCCAAAGGCTCGCCGATCACGATGAAGGCGGTCGAATTCATTTTAGAAAGGAGCGAAAGCCATGCCGGAAAAACCGGAAAACATGATCAAGGTGTACCGGGATCCTAGAAAAAATGAACAATTTTTTAAAGACCGCGTCGGTATGGGAACGAGCTATGATGTCGGCGTCCGCAAAGTTCGAGTATTAGACCGGGAAGTCCAGATTTACTTTGTCAACGGATTAACCGATACTTTGTTTATCATTCATTTAATGGAACAGCTCGTCGACGTCAATAATTATGACGAAAATGCGGATGAAGCGATTGACGTTGTTGAAAACAGGCTTGTCAATCAGCAGGTCCAAAAAGTCAAAACGCTCGACGAAGCAACGGATCAAGTGCTTTCCGGACTTGTCGCCGTTATCGTTGAAGGCGCGGGCTTCGCTTTCGTCGTCGACGTCAGAAGTTACCCCGGACGCACACCTGAAGAACCGGATACGGAAAAGGTCGTCCGCGGGGCAAGAGACGGTTTTATCGAAAATATCGTCATTAATACAGCATTGATCAGAAGACGAATCAGGGACGAAAGGCTCCGCGTCAAAATTACGAAAGTCGGCGAGCGCTCTAAGACCGATCTTGCGATTGTGTATATAGAAGACATCGCGGACCCGGACCTTGTCAGCATCGTCGAAAACGAAGTGAATGCGATTGACATTGACGGATTGACGATGGCTGATAAAACGGTGGAGGAATTCATCGTCAAACAGGGCTACAACCCGTTTCCGATGGTCAGATACACGGAGCGGCCGGATGTGGCCGCCAATCACATTTTAGAAGGGCACGTCATCATCGTCGTTGATACGTCACCGAGCGTGATCATAACGCCGACCACGATTTTTCACCATGTTCAGCATGCGGAAGAATACAGGCAGGCGCCTTCAGTGGGAACATTTTTAAGATGGATCAGGTTCTTCGGTATTATCGCTTCAACTGTTCTGCTTCCGATCTGGTTCCTCTTTGTTCTTGAACCGTCTCTTCTGCCTGAAAGATTGGATTTTATCGGTTTAAATAAAAATACGCATATCCCGATCATTCTGCAAATCTTTTTGGCCGATTTGGGGATTGAGTTTCTCAGGATGGCCGCGATCCATACGCCGACCGCTTTATCCACCGCCATGGGTCTGATTGCGGCGGTGCTGATCGGTCAAATCGCCATAGCGGTGGGGCTGTTTTCAGCAGAAGTGATTCTGTACGTATCGATCGCCGCCATCGGATCATTTACCACGCCGAGCTATGAGCTCAGCCTCGCCAATAAAATGATACGCCTCATCTTAATGGTGCTCGTGGCCATTTTCCAAGTGAAAGGCTTTGTGATAGGTTTTACATTGCTGCTGATCATAATGGCGAATATCCGCTCGTTTCATACGCCGTATTTATGGCCGTTTTTACCGTTTAACGGCAAGGCGCTGTGGCAGGTGCTCGTCCGGACGACAGTGCCGGGAGCCAAAGTCAGACCGAGCATTGTTCACCCGAAAGACCGTCAAAGACAGCCAAGCGGTTCATAATCGCATTGAAACCGACAGAAGATTATGATATTGTATGTCTTAACTTATACGGGACTTGTATAAGGACAGCTCAAAAGAAGCTGTCCTTTTCACCCATATGCGGATCAGAAAGAGGGAATGAGCATTGTTCTTACATGGCACAAGCAGACAAAACAAACTAGGTCATTTGGAAATCGGAGGTGTGGACGCGCTGTATTTAGCGGAGCATTACGGCACGCCTCTTTATGTTTACGATGTGGCTTTAATACGTGAGCGCGCTAAAAGCTTTAAACAGGCATTCATTGACGCGGATTTAAAGGCGCAGGTCGCGTACGCGAGCAAGGCGTTTTCTTCCGTTGCGATGATACAGCTCGCTGAGCAGGAGGGGCTCTCATTGGACGTTGTATCCGGCGGAGAGCTGTTTACGGCGGTTGCGGCTGGTTTTCCGGCTGACAGGATTCACTTTCACGGCAATAACAAAAGCGAAGAAGAGTTGAAAATGGCGCTCGATCATCAAATCGGCTGCATTGTCGTTGATAATTTTTATGAAATATCCTTACTCGCGGAACTGTGCCGCAAATCAGGGCGCACAATGGATGTGCTTCTGCGGATCACTCCGGGGGTAGAGGCGCATACGCATGATTATATTACAACGGGACAGGAAGATTCCAAATTCGGTTTTGATCTGCATAACGGGCAAATAGAAAAGGCGATTGAACAAGTATTACAGTCAGACCATATCCGCCTTCTCGGCGTTCACTGCCACATCGGATCGCAAATTTTTGATACGGCGGGCTTTGTGCTGGCCGCAGAAAAAATCTTCGCAAAACTGAATGAATGGAGAGAATCATTCGGCTTTGTCTCTGAAGTGCTGAATTTAGGGGGCGGCTTTGGCATCCGCTACACAGAGGAGGATGAACCCCTTCATCCCGCCGTTTATGTGGAAAAAATTATCGAAGCGGTAAAAGAAAACGCAGCGCTGCACGCTTTTGACATTCCGGAGATCTGGATTGAACCGGGACGCTCGCTCGTCGGAGACGCCGGAACGACGCTTTATACCATCGGTTCGCAAAAAGAAGTGCCCGGCACCCGTAAATATGCAGCGGTTGACGGGGGCATGAGCGATAATATCCGTCCTGCGCTGTATCAGGCGAAATATGAAGCCGTATCGGCAAACAGAATCGGAGAACACCACGACAAAACGGTATCCATCGCGGGCAAGTGCTGTGAAAGCGGTGATATGCTCATTTGGGATATAGATCTTCCGGAAGTGAAAGAAGGCGATCTTCTCGCCGTTTTCTGCACGGGAGCGTACGGATACAGCATGGCTAACAACTACAACCGCATTCCGCGTCCCGCCGTCGTTTTTGTGGAAGACGGCGAAGCGCATCTTGTCATTAGAAGGGAAACTTATGAAGACATTGTAAAACTGGATCTGCCGTTTAAGACGGGGGTCAAACAATAAATAAAAAAGAGACCGGAACAATGGCGTCCGGTCTCTTTTTGCATTCAGCTGTTGTTAGAACTTGATCCGCTGTCTCCTGTAAATACAGACACGATCGCATTCCAAATCGAAGCGAAGAAATCAATGACTTTTTGAACAAAGCTTTTGCCTTCATCGGATTGAATGAACTTCGTGATTTTGTCTTTTGCCTTGTCAAGCTGGCTGCCGACTTGGCCCCAATCAATCTTGGCATTTTTCATTTTATTAAACAATGAAACGAGCTGGTCTTTTTGAGCGTCAGTCAGTGTAATGTTAAGGTTTGAAGCCGCATCATCGACCTTTTTCTCGATTCCTTCTTTTGTATCGGGCACACCGTTTTTCGCGAAATCATCTTTAATGTTTGCGATGAGCGCGGAGGCGTTTTTATCCCCGATTTTATCCCCGAGATCTGATGTCGTAACAAGCTCTTGGTTGGCGACTTGTTTTACATCTTCTGAAATCGCTTTGTCTGATGAGACTTCATATGCCTTGATGATTCCCGTTAATGCTGCGGTGCCTGATACCTCAAACGGCGCCGTCACGTATACTTTTGCATCTTTCACGCCTGCTGTCATCAGGGCGTTTAAGTACATTTCATCCGTGATGGAATCGATATTATGGGTCTTAACGTCAAGCCCGGACCCTTTCTTTGCCACCGTGATGGATGATGAAGAGATGGCTCTTGTGCCGATTTGGGCATTCGATATATATTTTCCCAGATATTCATGTTCTTCTTTATTCGTGACCGTCACTTTTGTCGCGTTATCAGGGACATTTAATTCGTCAAGCACTTTCTGACGGTTTTCGTTTGACAGATCCGCCCCCAGTGTGACGATGACATCTCCGACTGCGGCATCGGCCAGGCTGATTTTCGGTATTGTGCACAATACAACGGCCGCCGCCAGCAATCCAATCCACATTTTTTTCAAAGCGGTTAACCTCCTTCTTTTCACAAATGCCGTTTTGAAGCGGTTTGTGAGGGCCTGCGTGAAGCAGTTCCGATACATAGACGGCTGTGAAGCTGTTCTGGTTTCATTTTCTTTCTGCGGAAGCGGGGAGATTCGTTTTCCGGCTGAAGGTGTGGTATAATAGCCGCGAAAAGAAGAGCAGAGGCCTCTTCCTTCAAAAGAATATCAAAAAGAAAGCCGGCTTACAATTGAAATTCATATTGAAGAAGGCTTTGACAAAAAACAATACGGAAGTAGGAATGAGAATGAAAACTGGTTACATCGAAATGGAAAACGGCAGCAGAATCGAATTTGAACTTTATCCGAATGAAGCGCCTAATACAGTCGCTAACTTTGAAAACCTGGCGAATACGGGCTTTTATGACGGCGTTATTTTCCACCGCGTGATTCCGGGCTTTGTCAGCCAAGGCGGAGATCCGACTGGGACAGGCATGGGCGGAAGCGGAAAAACGATCAAATGTGAAACAGAAGGCAATCCGAATAAGCACGAAGCCGGTTCTTTATCAATGGCGCATGCCGGTAAAGACACGGGTTCAAGCCAATTCTTCATCGTACATGAGCCGCAGCCGCATTTAAACGGCGTTCATACTGTATTCGGAAAAGTGACAAGCGGTTTAGAGCATGCGAAAAACATGTCTAACGGAGACAAAATGAAAGAAATCCGTGTAGAAGGATAATGACGTAAAACCCGCCTTTTTCAGGCGGGTTTTTTTATGTATATGAAAATTCTCATGTGTAAATCATGAAAAAATACATATATGAACATCAGCGATCATTCTGGTATAGTGAAAAAGACCGATTACAACAATGAAAAGAGGTAGAAACGTTGGTTCAATTGGCAACCGTTTTATTTGTCATTATCATTCTCGCACTTATGATTTGGTTCAGGGTGAAAAAGGGAAACAGGCCGATTAAAGGCGGCGGCTTCGGCATCATTCTCCCGCTTTTGATTATCGCCGTCATTTTTACATTCAGCATCAGCCAGCTCATGAATGTCCCGGGAAAGCCGTTTCATTTTCCCGCTCTTTGGGAGCTCGCCATCGCCGGACTGTTAGGCGCGGTATTCGGTGTCATCATGCTGTCGCAAACCGCCTATGAAATCCGGGAAGACGGCTTTGTCTACTCCAAGCGGAATAAAAACTTTAAATATGTCATTATTGCGATTATTGCGATCCGCATCGTGCTCAGCCAATATTTCAAAAACATTGACGCGGCGGAATTCGCCGTTTTAACGATGGAACTTGCTTTTGTGTATTTGTGCATTTGGCGGATCGGAAGCTTCGTGAAATACCGTAAAATCAGCAAATCCGGCTTATAAAATGGAAAAAATGGATGGGGTGCGGGGCTTATTTGCCCTCTGTACAGGGATTCATGGTAAAATAAAAACGACCATGGCTAATGGGAGGAAATCACTTGAAATCAGAAAAAGAAAAAACTTCTAAAAAAAGCGCCGTACTTGATTGGGCGAAAGCCATTATCATCGCTGTCGTTCTGGCACTGCTCATCCGAAACTTTTTATTTGCCCCTTATCTCGTTGATGGAAGATCAATGGATCCGACGCTGCATGACCGCGAGAGAATCTTTGTCAATATGACGGTCAAATACATAAGCGACTTCAAACGCGGCCAGATCGTCGTTCTGAACGGAGAAAATGAACACTATGTCAAACGGATTATCGGACTTCCCGGCGACACGGTGCAAATGAAAAACGATCAGCTGTATATCAACGGCAAAAAAGTGTCCGAACCGTATTTAGCGGCAAACAAGAAAAAAGCGAAGCAAGACGGCTATGACCGGCTGACGGAAGACTTCGGCCCGGTGAAGGTGCCGGACGACAAATATTTCGTCATGGGTGATAACCGCAGAGAATCTATGGACAGCCGCAACGGCCTCGGTCTTTTTACGAAAAAACAAATAGCGGGCACATCAAAATTCGTCTTCTTCCCGTTTAACGAAATTCGCAAGACGAAATAAACCGTACGGGGGCTGGGACAAAACCCACCTCTAAGACGAAAAAAACGGTGAAATTTTACGACGAGTAAACTTTCACCGTTTTTGATTATTTTACAATAAAAAATAAGGACAACTTCTGATAAAATTAAGTTACCATACAAAATCTAATCAGAAAGAAGTGTCCTTATGTTTAAAGATTATACCATGAATCAAATCGTTTTGCCTTTAGATTTAGAAGTAAAGTTACAAAATAATGATATTGCCTACCATGTCCATCATTTAGTGGAAAGTATCCCTCAAGAAGCGTTTGAACCATTTCTTCGAAATGAAGGTTGTCCTGCCTATCATCCACGCATGATGCTTAAAATTATTCTATGTGCCTACACTCAATCTGTCTTTTCAGGGCGTAAAATAGAGGCCCTATTAAAAGACAGTATCCGTATGATGTGGTTAGCTCAAGGGTATGAACCAAGCTACCGTACAATTAACCGATTTCGTGTTCAACCAGTAGTGAAAGATTTAATCCGTCAATGTTTCATCCAATTTCGCTGCCAATTGATTGAAGAAAAACTGATCGATCAAGAAGCGATATTTATCGATGGTACAAAGATTGAAGCGAATGCGAATAAATTTACGTTTGTCTGGAAGAAAGCGATTGAGAAATTTCATCAGCGTTTAATTGATAAGTCAAACCAGTTGTACAATGAGTTGCTTGAGAACGAAATCATACCCCAAATGGAACGGGAAAGTGATGAACAGCTATCATTTGGAGAGCTCACTCAAATGGTTCAAAAAGTAGACGAAGTAGTGACCGAATATGATAAACAAATAGAAGCATCTTCAGACGTTACGGAACGAAAAGCCTTACGAAGGGAACGAAAATACCCGAAACAAGTGCGTAAACAGTTGATTGATTTTATCCTAAGAAAACGGAAGTACCAACAGGATCTTAAAATCTTTGGACCACGTAATAGCTATTCTAAAACAGATCTAGATGCGACATTTATGCGAATGAAAGATGATTATATGAAAAACGGGCAATTGAAAGCTGGTTACAATGTACAAATCGCAACGGAAGGTCAATATGCGCTTGCTTATAGTCTATTTCCAAACCCAACAGATACACGTACGTTAATTCCATTTTTAGATGAGATCGAGCAACATTATTTCGAGTTACCGAAACATATAGTTGCAGATGCAGGTTATGGTAGTGAACAAAACTTTAGTGATATTCTCTCAAACAGAAACCGAGAAGCACTGATAACATATAACATGTTTTTGAAGGAACAAAAGAAAAAGTACAAACAAAATACATTTAATCCTGATAACTGGGTATATGATCAAGAAACCGATACATATACGTGCCCTAATCAGAAACGTTTAGAATTTCAATATCATTCTGTCCGAACGGACGCTACAGGTTTCCAAAGGAGTTTCAAAGTCTACGAGTGCGAAGACTGTTCAGGATGCCCATTCCGTTCATCATGTACCAAGGCAAAAGAAGGAAACAATCGAAAACTAATGGTGAACAAAAAATGGGAACAGCAAAAAGAATATGTGAGAGCGAAGCTTTCAGAAGAGAAAACGAGTGCCATCTATCGAAAACGTAAAACCGATGTGGAACCAGTTTTTGGATTCTTGAAGGCTAATTTGCGTTTCACTCGATTTTCTGTACGAGGAAAATCGAAGGTAGCAAACGAAATGGGTCTCGCATTAATGGCAGTGAATTTAAGAAAATTCACTGCCAACTTCTAAGGTAATAGAAGAATTTATACATAAAAATAAAGAAAGATGAATTTGAGTACCCCCAAATTCACCTTTCTCATTATTTGAAGCTAGTTTTGTCCCAGCCACTTTTTTTATATAAATTAATCTCCCCACCCACAAAAACAGAACATAAATTCGTATATCTATTTAATAGATAGAAAGTTTTACAGATACATGAAACATCTTCCCTTGACGAAACGTTATATGAATAACTCACGCAGGGAAGAACGGTTTTCTATTCATGAAAAAAAGGAATATGACATAGTAATGAATAGATTGATACGGCTGGAGGTAGAAAAATGGGAAGAATTAAAACAAAAGCAGCCATTTTACTTGTACTGCTGCTGTTATTGGCGGGCGGTTTTATGGTCATAAACGATATTGAGCTGAAAGACGTGCCGACGGCTATCGGACAAACCCTGTCTCAGGAAAAAGAAGAATATACAGTGAAAACATATAAAATTACGAAAATAGAAGGAACCGAATACCACGGCACGGCAGCAAACGGCACAAAAATCATTTTTAACGGCGACAAGCTGAAGCAGGATCTCTCCGACGTGAAAAAAGGAGATAAGATTAAAGCGTATTTCAGCAAATCAAACCGGATTGACGGCTTATTGAAGGTTGTTAAAGTAAACGAATAAATAAAGGCGCCTTTTTTGGAAAAAGGGCGCTTTTTATTTTTTCTGAAAAATGAGGTGCAAATTCATTGCGCCTGCCGCAAAGGATGTTATAATAGCGGATAAGGACAAAAAAATATTGATTGTATCCTTCGGGGCTGGGTGAAAATCCCGACCGGCGGTAATAAGGCGTTTTGCGCTTTACAGCCCGTGACCCGTATGCATTTGTATACGGTGGATTCAGTGAAAAGCTGAAGCCGACAGTGAAAGTCTGGATGGGAGAAGGATGAGAGAAGCTATGCAAAAAATAATCATACTGTATAGTCTTATTTCCTATGGATTAAAACTGGCAAAGCCCCGAACTGTGTAAACATTCGGGGCTTTTTTGACGCCAAATTGCATGGAAGAAGGGAGGGATAACGATGGAAGAATATTATATGAATACGGCAATAGAGCTTGCCAGACGCGGTGAAGGGCAGACGCAGTCCAATCCCCTTGTCGGTGCTGTCGTCGTCAAAAACGGCCAGATCGTCGGAATGGGCGCCCATTTGCAATACGGAGAAGCCCATGCGGAAGTGCACGCGATCAATATGGCAGGCAGTCACGCAAAAGACGCAGATATGTATGTGACGCTGGAGCCTTGCAGCCATTACGGAAAAACACCGCCATGCGCCGAACTGATGATAAAGTCGGGGATAAAAAGGGTATTTGTCGCTATGACGGATCCAAATCCGCTAGTCGCCGGAAAAGGCATCAGAATGCTGGAAGCAGCGGGCATCGAAGTGAAAACCGGAATTCTCAGGCAGCAGGCAGAAGAGCTGAATAAAATGTTTCTTCACTTCATGAGGACCGGACTTCCGTATGTCACCTTGAAAGCTGCCGCAAGCCTTGACGGGAAAACAGCGACTGAAACCGGTGACAGCAAATGGATTACTTCAGAGGCGGCAAGGACTGATGCCCAGCAATACAGGAAATCGCATCAAAGCATTCTTGTCGGAGCAGGCACAGTCAAAGCCGATAATCCGAGCCTGACTTGCAGGCTGCCCGATGCGGTCAAGCAGCCGGTCAGAGTCATTCTCGATACAAAGCTGACCATTCCGGAAACGGCAAATGTGGTCACTGACGGCGCCGCGCCGACATGGATATTTACGGCCAAAGACGCTGACGTGCAAAAGAAAGACCGGCTGACCGCACTAGGAATAAAAGTCTTTTCGCTTGAAACAGACCGCATTCACATTCCTGAGGTGCTCAGCATTCTCGCTGAAAACGGCATAATGTCCGTTTATGTGGAAGGCGGCGCATCCGTACACGGAAGTTTTGTCAAGGAAGGCTGTTTCGAGGAGCTTCATTTCTATTTCGCCCCTAAATTAATCGGAGGAACGCTTGCTCCCAGCTTGATCTCCGGTGAAGGTTTTCAATCAATGAAAGATGTCCCCCATTTACAATTCACACAAATCACCCAAATCGGGCCGGATGTAAAACTGACGGCCATACCTAAACGGAAAGGATGGTGACGATGTTTACAGGAATCGTTGAAGAAACAGGCACGATCCAAGCAATCAAAAAGACAGGCCTTTCCATGGCATTAACCATCGCCGCTTCAAAAGTGACAAGCGATGTGAAACTTGGCGACAGCATCGCGGTAAACGGCATCTGCCTGACCGTAACCGGATTTTCTGACAAACAATTTACGGTTGATGTCATGCCGGAAACCGTAAAAGCCACTTCGCTGAACGGCTTGTCAAAAGGCAGCAAAGTCAATCTGGAAAGAGCGATGTCCGCCAACGGACGCTTCGGCGGCCACTTTGTATCCGGGCATGTGGACGGAACGGCGGAAATTACCCGGATTGAGAAAAAAAGCAACACGGTTTATTACGATCTGAAACTTTCGCCTGAATTGACGAAAACGCTCGTCTTGAAAGGTTCAATTACGGTAGACGGCGTGAGCCTGACGATTTTCGGTTTATCAGATGAAAGCGTGACGGTATCCGTTATTCCGCATACCATCTCAGAAACGATTTTTCAGACGAAAACAGTCGGTTCGACCGTAAATATTGAGTGTGACATGATCGGCAAATACTTATACCGCTTTTTGCACAAAACAGAACAAACGAAAAGCAATCAAACGATCACAGAAGCTTTTTTAAGCGAGAACGGCTTTTAGAAAGGAAGATCAATATGTTTCATCCAATAGAAGAGGCGTTAGAGGCGCTGAAAAAAGGGGAAGTCATCATCGTTGTCGATGATGAAGACAGAGAAAACGAAGGAGATTTCGTAGCGCTCGCTGAGCATGCCACACCTGAAGTGGTCAATTTTATGGCGACCCATGGGAGGGGCCTGATCTGCACGCCGCTCTCTGAAGATATTGCCGCCCGGCTGGATCTTCACCCGATGGTCGATCATAATACGGACTCACACGAAACCGCGTTTACGGTCAGCATTGACCACAGACTGACAAAAACAGGAATCAGCGCTCAAGAACGTTCTTTTACGATTCAGGCGCTGTTGAACGAGGAATCTGTGTCTGACGATTTTCAGCGTCCGGGCCACATTTTTCCCTTAATCGCAAAAAAAGGAGGCGTCCTGAAGCGGGCGGGCCACACGGAAGCAGCCGTTGACCTTGCAAAAGCATGCGGCTCTCAAGGAGCGGGCGTCATTTGTGAAATTATGAATGAAGACGGCACAATGGCCAGAGTGCCGGAGTTATCAGAAATCGCCAAACGCCACCGGCTGAAAATGATTACGATAAAAGACTTAATAGAATACCGTTACAACATTACGACACTTGTGAACCGAGAAGTTGACATTACGCTGCCGACTGACTTCGGCACGTTCCGGGTTTACGGATATACAAACGAGGTTGACGGAAAAGAACACCTCGCCTTTGTTATGGGCGATGTCCCGTTTAGCAGCGAACCCGTTCTTGTCAGAGTGCACTCAGAATGCCTGACGGGCGATGTGTTTGCATCCCACCGCTGTGATTGCGGGCCTCAGCTTCATGCCGCGCTTGCGCAAATTGCCGAAGCGGGCCGAGGCGTCTTATTGTATTTGCGTCAGGAAGGAAGAGGAATCGGTTTAATCAATAAGCTGAAAGCGTATCGATTGCAGGAAGAGGGGTATGACACGGTTGAAGCGAACGAAGCGCTCGGCTTTCTGCCTGATCTGCGCAACTACGGCATCGGCGCCCAGATTCTCCGCGACTTAGGGGTTCAGCATATGAAACTTTTAACCAATAACCCCCGGAAAATCGCCGGCCTCGAAGGATACGGTCTCAGCATTTCAGAACGGGTGCCGCTTCAAATGGAAGCGAGTGAGCATAACAAGCAATATTTACAGACCAAAATGAAAAAACTTGGACATCTGCTTCATTTCTAAAAACAAATCTCACAAAAAAGGATGGATAACATATGAATATCATACAAGGAAACCTAGTAGGAACAGGACTTAAAATCGGAATCGTCGTCGGCAGATTTAATGAATTTATTACGAGCAAGCTGTTAAGCGGAGCGGAAGACACGTTGCTTCGCCACGGTGTAGAATCAAACGACATTGACGTCGCTTGGGTGCCGGGAGCGTTTGAAATCCCGTTTGCGGCAAAGAAAATGGCGGAAACGAAAAAATACGATGCCGTCATTACGCTCGGCACGGTTATCAGAGGAGCGACAACGCATTATGACTATGTCTGCAATGAAGCGGCAAAAGGCATTGCCCAGGCGGGAACGGCGACGGGCGTCCCGGTTATCTTCGGCATTGTGACGACTGAAACCATTGAGCAGGCCATCGAACGAGCCGGAACAAAAGCCGGAAATAAGGGAGCGGATTGCGCAGTATCTGCCATTGAAATGGCAAATTTAAACCGTTCATTTGAATAATTTGTTGAAAAGCGTTTAAAACAGCGGCGAAAATGATATAATGTGAGGAAACGGATCGCCTTTATGTATCCGTTTGATAGGACATGAATGGACATTTTGGATATAGAGGGGTTTTTATGTTAATTCGTTATAAAAAATCGTTTGAAAAGATTGCGATGGGTCTTCTGTCATTTATGCCGAATGAAAAAGATCTCAAGCAGCTTCAGCAGACAATAAAGGACTATGAAACGGATACTGGCCGCCAGCTCTTTCTTTGGAAAGAGGATGAAGATATCGTCGGAGCGATCGGAGTCGAAAAAAAGGACTCAGAAGTTGAAATCCGGCATATCAGCGTGAATCCTTCTCACCGCCATCAAGGAATCGGAAAGCAAATGATGGACGCCTTAAAACGTCTGTTCAAAACGGAGGCACTCGTTCCGAATGAATTAACGCAAAGCTTTTTTGAACGCTGTCAACATCAAAAAGATCAGGATATCTCATATAATAACTGACAAATGCTCCCGGAATCTTCACGGTTTCGGGAGCTGTTTTGATATAGAAAAAGCAGGGCTGACCGTCAGCCTCTGCTTTTTTTTCTTCTCTCAAATTCCCGTTCGCGTTCCTTAATGACATCCGTCCTGTCCCGCAGGCGGTGTTTATGAATAAGAAAGGTATCTGATACGCCGTCTTGCCCCCATGTATAGCCCTTTCGGCGGCATTCGGCAAGACATGCTTCTTTCAGGGCTTCATCTGTAATCGGCAGCATAACACTTCTGTAAGGCAGGCCCGCTTCTATATCGTCTGACAGCGTTTCTATCAGCTCAATCAGCTTCGGATGGCTGAGACCGAGAGAACAGACCGCCTGCTTTTCAGACCGGAGAATACGTAAGCTGTTGGCAATCAGCCGTTTCGCCCCGGCTTCATTTCCCCTGCGCTGGTGATACAGAGCGACGGCAAGCTGAATCAGGCCGACCCAATGAATGCTCCGCTTTTCAGCCGGGTTTTCTTTCCAATATTCCTCTAACAGTTCATGACACTCAAAATAATCTCTTGATGCGTGAAATTCGGCCAAAAAGCCGATATAAGCTTTAGGATACAAGCCGCTTCCTCCTTTTATGCTAAAACCAGTGTACCACAGCGCTATGAAAAGGAAAAAAGAGCGGCTTGGTGCCTGAAGCCTGAGGAACTAGCAGATGTAAGATGCTCCTACGACAACGAGCAAAATAAACAGAACGACAATTAATGCAAAACCTCCGCCGAAACAAGCTCCGCTCATGTGAAATCAGCCTCCCTTTGTTTCAAGTTTACACGGCTATCATATGTGCATCCGCCTTTAAAGGTATAGGCGTATATCTTCTTTTTCAGTATTTTCTAAATAACGGAGGACGTGTATAAAAGTATTGGACGAGAGCATTTCGGTGGATTATACTAAAGGGTAGCCAGTTTTTCCGGCAATGAGAGTGATATTGAAAATGGTGAGATAATGGTAGAATATCAAGTGAAAATTGATACGTTTGAAGGCCCATTGGACCTGCTGCTTCATCTGATTAACCGTCTTGAAATCGACATATACGACATACCCGTGGCAACCATTACTGAACAATATTTATTATATGTACATACAATGCAAGAGCTTGAACTTGATGTCGCCAGTGAATATCTGGTCATGGCGGCGACGCTTCTCAGCATTAAAAGCAGAATGCTGCTTCCGAAACAAGAAGAAGAGCTGTTTGAAGACGAAATGCTTGAAGAAGAAGACCCTCGGGACGAGCTGATTGAAAAACTGATTGAGTATAGAAAGTATAAAACCGCTGCGAAGGATTTAAAAGAGCGGGAAGAAGAAAGACAAAAGTCATTTACCAAGCCGCCGAGTGATTTAAGTGAGTATGCAAAAGAAATCAAACAGACCGAGCAGAAGCTGTCGGTGACCGTTTATGACATGATCGGCGCGTTTCAAAAGGTGCTTCAGCGTAAAAAAATCACGCGGCCGAAAGAAACGACCATTACAAGGCAGGAAATACCGATTGAAGACAGAATGAACGAAATCGTAAAAAGCTTAAAAACGGCGGGGAGAAGAATAAACTTCACGGAGCTTTTTCCTTCTCGGCAAAAGGACCATCTCGTCGTGACGTTTTTAGCAGTCCTGGAACTGATGAAAAATCAGCAGATTATCATTGAACAGGAAGAAAACTTTTCAGATATATACATTACGGGGAGTGAATCCATTCATGGCGCTTGATATCGTGAATTGGAAAGCGATTGTGGAAGCCCTGCTGTATGCGGCGGGTGATGAAGGGCTGACCAAAAAGCAATTGGTGACGGTGCTTGAAATAGAAGAAGCGGAACTGGCCGGAATCATGGAAGAAGTGGCCGCTCAGTACAAGGAAGATGACAGGGGCATCGAGCTTACCGAATATGCGGATACGTATATGCTTGGAACGAAAAAAGAATTCGTGCCTTATTTGAAAAAACTAATCGAAGTGCCGTCAAAAGGGCTGTCACAGGCTTCTTTGGAAGTGCTGGCGATCGTTTCGTACAAGCAGCCGATCACACGGGCGGAAATTGAAGACATCCGGGGCGTGAAGTCTGAGCGGATTCTGCACAGCCTCGTGTCAAAAGCGCTGCTGTGTGAGGTGGGCCGCGCCGACGGTCCCGGCCGGGCGATTTTATACGGCACGACACCGGTATTTCTTGAACAATTCGGCTTAAAAACATTGGAGGAGCTCCCGCCGCTTCCTGAAAATGCGGAGGAAGACGTTCTCCAGGAGGAAGCCGATTTATTCTTTGAAAACTTCAACCAAACTTTTGAGGATATTAAATAATAATCGTTTTTCATCATACGATAGTAGGGAAAGGCCATTGATGAATGACGCAAATGACGAAGTAAAAGAGAGGAAGGAAACGGACGGAAATGGGAAATTCGATTGTGAGGGCCCATACTGAAGAAACTGGTGAATTTTTAGCCGAGGTTGTCACGATGGTCAGCAGCTATTTAAATCATACAACATTGCCGGAGATGCGGGCTCAAGGAGAGGCGGATGAGGCATACTGCCGCGACGTGCTCAGTGTGCTGAGGAGGATGACCGTCTTTTGCGAAGGCGCCCAGGAAGCCTGCCGCCGGCTCTTAATGCAGGAGCCGTTTCATGAGGTGAGAGCGGAAAAAACGCTGTATAAAGTGTATCATCAGTGCGTGGAAGAATTTTTCATGCCGAAAAAGGATACATGGTACGAAAACAGCCGCGCCGCTTATACAGGCCAAAGCGCGATTGAATTCTACCAGCAAGTGCCGGATTCGCTGCGGAGCCTTCTGCTTTCGCTCAGCAGTGAATTTCTGCGCATGCGGGAAGAATTGGCGCAATATGAAGCATCAGGCTCAAATATGGCACCAGTCAGATAAAAACTCTTCCTTTTGGGAGAGTTTTTTTATGTGAAAGTGATGCAATTGGTATTCATAAGTCATGGACATGCGCATAAACTTGTACAAACCCACAACAAGGACGTGAGCATTCATGCGCTTTCTCAAAAAAGCTGCCGTATTTCTTTTGACTTTTGTTATTCTTTTTTCCATTGCAGACGGCAATACGGCACATGCCCAAATACATGTCAGCGCAAAAAGCGCGATTATAATCGACGGAGCATCTGGCCGGGTGTTATTCGCCAAGGATGAACATCATAAGCGACGGATTGCAAGCATTACGAAAATCATGACGGCGGTGCTGGCGATTGAATCAGGGAAAATGGAAGAGACCGTGACGGTTTCCCCGAATGCCGTAAAAACGGAAGGTTCAGCCATTTATCTTCAGCCGGGACAAAAAGTAAAGCTGAAAGATCTCGTATACGGGCTTATGCTAAGGTCAGGAAATGACGCCGCTGCGGCAATAGCGGAATATGTCGGCGGAAGCCTTGACGGTTTTGTATTTATGATGAACAAAAAAGCCGAGCAAATCGGGATGGAAAATACAAAATTTCAAAATCCGCACGGGCTGGACGACCATGAAAATTTATATTCAACGGCGTATGACATGGCGCTTTTGACTAAATACGCGATGAAAATCAAGGAATACCGGACCGTTTCAGGCACAAAAGTGTATAAGGCGGAAACGATGGATCGGGTATGGAAAAATAAAAACAAGCTTCTGACCGGGCTCTACCGTTACAGCACAGGCGGAAAAACAGGTTACACAAAAATCGCGAAACGGACGCTCGTCTCGACGGCCTCAAAAGACGGAACGGATCTCATCGCGGTCACCATAAATGATCCGGATGATTGGGATGATCATATGAATATGTTTAATTATGTCTTTGAGCACTATAAAACCTATGTCGTCGCTAAAAAAGGCGGCATCCCGAAGCTGAAAAAGACGTTTTACGGAAAGCGCGCTTTTATTGCCCGGGATGTCAAATATTTGTTAAAAGAGGATGAAATCGACGATGTAAAAATCCGCACAACCTTAATAAAACCGAAAAAAGCCTGGAAAAAGGACGCCTCTCTCATTCCTGATGTCGTCGGCCGAATGACTGTAATGCATGATGGAAAAGTGATCGCCAAGGTCCCCGTCTATTATGAAAACGAGCACCTTAAAAAACCGAAAAAGCATTTCATTGAAACGTTTACGAGCCTGTTTATGAGCGCGGCGGGCGGTTCAGCATGGTCAATTTAATCTGGGTCTGTCTGACGGTAATCGGACTGGTCTTTGCGATGTTTAACGGAACCTTGCAGGATGTGAATGAAGCAGTTTTTAAAGGAGCGAAAGAAGCGGTTACGATTTCGTTCGGATTAATGAGCGTCCTCGTGTTCTGGCTCGGCCTGATGAAAATAGCCGAGCAGTCCGGCCTTTTGGATATATTCAGCAAAATGTGCCGTCCGTTTATCTCTAAGCTGTTTCCTGATATTCCCCCTGATCATCCGGCAATGGGATACATCTTATCAAATCTCATGGCAAACTTTTTCGGATTGGGAAATGCGGCGACGCCCCTCGGCATTAAAGCCATGGAGCAGATGAAAAAGCTGAACGGAGGCAAGTCTGAGGCCAGCCGTTCCATGATTACCTTTTTGGCGGTAAATACTTCGAGCATTACATTGATACCGACAACCGTCATTGCCGTCCGCATGGCTTATTCGGCGAAATCACCGACCGATATCGTCGGACCGACCATCTTAGCGACTTTAATTTCGGGTATCGGCGCGATTTTCATTGACCGCTACTTCTGGTACCGCCGCAAAAGAAAAGGGAGGTAAGCGAATGGAAATGGTGAATTGGCTGTCTTTAGCCATGATTCCGATTATTATCGCCGGTGTATTGATATACGGCACAATCAAAAAAGTGCCGACATATGAATCATTCGTTGAAGGCGGAAAAGAAGGAATTGAGATTGCGTTTTCCATCATTCCGTATTTGGTCGGGATGCTTGTGGCGATAACCGTATTCCGGGCCTCGGGCGCGCTTGATTTTGTCATGGGGCTCTGCAAGCCTTTCTTTACGGCGCTCGGCATTCCCGCAGAGGTCGTGCCGCTTGCTCTGATCCGTCCGATTTCGGGTACGGCGGCGCTCGGCATGACGACGGATTTGATCGCCGTGTACGGGCCTGATTCATTTATCGGCAGACTGGCCTCGGTCATGCAGGGATCGACTGACACGACGCTGTATGTCCTGACTGTGTATTTCGGTGCAGTCGGCATCAAAAAAATGGGGGATGCTTTAAAGGTTGGTCTTCTTGCTGATCTGATCGGGGTGGTTGCATCAATCATCATAGTTACGTTATTATTTGGAAGCGCCTGATTGAGGCGCTTTTTATATATCAGAATAATGCTCCTTGAAAAAGCTTGTTTGTTCAAGGGGAAAAAAGTAAGATTATACTTGAGGTGAACGACATGGAAAGACTGCAAAAAGTTATTGCTCATGCCGGCGTGGCATCACGCAGAAAGGCAGAAGAGCTGATAAAAGAAGGAAAAGTAAAGGTGAATGGAAAAGTAATAACAGAGCTCGGCGTAAAAGTGACCGGTTCTGATCAGATTGAAGTAAACGGATTAAAGGTGGAGCGGGAAGAACCCGTGTACTTTCTGCTTTATAAACCGAGAGGAGTGATCTCAGCTTCTGATGACGATAAAGGGCGGAAAGTGGTAACCGACTTTTTCAAAGAAGTGCCGCAGCGTATTTATCCGATCGGCAGACTTGATTATGATACGAGCGGTCTTTTATTACTGACAAATGACGGCGAGTTTGCCAACAAACTCATGCACCCGAAATACGAAATTGATAAGACGTACGTCGCCAAAGTGAAGGGGATTCCTTCCAAGGAACTTCTCCGGAAGCTTGAGCGCGGCATTCAGCTTGAAGAAGGCAAGACAGCGCCGGCCAGAGCGAAAATGCTTTCTCTGGACAAAAGAAAGCAGACGAGCATTATTCAGCTGACAATTCATGAAGGACGGAACAGACAGGTCCGCCGTATGTTTGAGGCGATCGGTCATGACGTGCTGAAGCTCAAACGTGAAGAATACGCCTTTTTAGATTTAAGGGGCCTTCACACAGGAGACGCAAGAGAATTGACGCCGCATGAGGTGAAAAGGCTGCGGGCTTTAGCTGAACACGGTAAAAACGCTTTCTAATTTTCACATAACCTTCAAAAATTACAAAACGCGAAGATGATATAATTGAATGGATTTGCAGGCAGGGGAGGGGAGCAGTGTACAATGAACAAAAAACGGCGGCGTTTATTCATTCGGACCGGCATCCTTCTCATCTTACTCTGCGCGCTCGGATATACGGTCTATAATGCTGTTTACTCAAACGGCGAGCGTATATCTGAGGGGTCCAAAGCCCCGAATTTCGCGCTGAAAGATACAGAGGGCAGACTCATAGAACTGAGTCAGTTAAAAGGAAAAGGTGTTTTTCTGAATTTCTGGGGAACGTGGTGCGAGCCGTGCAAGCAGGAATTTCCCTATATGGAGAATCAATACAAGCATTTTAAAGACCTCGGTGTCGAGGTGATTGCGGTAAATGTCGGCGAATCAAAAATTGCAGTACATAATTTTATGAAAACATACGGCGTCAATTTCCCTGTTGCGCTTGATACTGACCGGCAAGTGCTGGACGCGTACGGCGTATCGCCTATCCCGACGACATTTTTGATCAATCCCGACGGAAAAGTCGTGAAAGTGGTGACCGGCACGATGACAGAACGCATGGTTCATGACTATATGAATTTAATTAAGCCGGAGGCGTCTTCATGAAAAAGGTCAAATGTGAATGCGGACACGTGAATCCAGCCGGGACGGTATTGTGCGAGTCATGCGGAAAGCCGCTTGATGATCAAAAGTCGCCGCTTGCCGATATGCGGTACGACGGCAGCGCAAGACGTTCGCAAACATATAACAAAACAATTGTAGATAAGGTATGGAATTTCTTTTCTTCCGTTAAAGTCGGAATATGGCTGATTGTCATTACTCTGGCGGCGTCGGCATTCGGCACGGTTTTTCCGCAGGAAGCTTATCTGCCGCCGGGCGCTCAGCCGGATACATACTATGAACAGCAGTACGGCGCAATCGGCCAATTGTATTATCTGCTGGGCTTTCATCACCTGTACGGCTCATGGTGGTATATGCTTTTGATCGCATCAATCGGCGTATCACTTGTCATCTGCAGCCTGGATCGGGTGATTCCGTTGTACAGGGCGCTGAAAAATCAAGGCGTTCAGCGGAATCCGGTCTTTTTAAGACGGCAGCGTCTATACAGCCGGACAGAAACTGAGCTGAGCGGAGATACGGCTGATGGCATCAGAACACGATTGAAAAAAAAGCATTATAGAGTGCGGGAACAAGAGGGAAGTATTCTCGCAGAAAAGGGCCGTTTTTCAAGGTGGGGCCCCTACGTTAATCATATCGGCCTGATCATTTTTCTGATCGGAGCCATGCTGAGATTTGTACCCGGTATGTACGTCGATGAAACGCTCTGGGTCCGTGAAGGCGAAACCGCCCAGATTCCCGGCACCGACGGCCAATATTACTTAAAAAACAACCGATTCACCATGGAGACGTATAATAAAAACACTGAGAAAAAAGTATTCGCCGATGCCATTGACAGAGCCGGAAACGGCAAAGTCGCAAAATCTTTCACAACGGATGCGGTTTTGTACAAGAGGGAGGGCGACATCGTATTCGGTGAAAAGCCAAAGCTTAAAAGAGTCAAAGAAAACGATATCCGCGTCAATGAACCGCTGCGGTTTGACTCCTATTCTGTGTATCAGGTGGACTATAAAGAAAACCAGCTCGATCGGATGGTATTTCAGCTGATCGACCAAAAAACAAAACGGTCATTCGGCAAACTGAAGATCAATCTTCTTGATCCTGACACGGACTATGATCTTGGTAACGGTTACAAAGTGCAGGTTGCCAGTTATCTTCCTGATTTTTATTTTAATAAGGACGGAGAACCGAGCACGAAAACAAAGGTCCCAAACAATCCGGCTTTCGTCTTTAAAGTCACGGCTCCTGACAAGCCGAAAGGGGAGAAAAGCTTTGTTGCGATTCAGCAGACTGTTGAAGGTTCCGCAAATAACAAGTACAAATTAAAATTCGACCATGTGGAAACGAAAAACATTACAGGTCTCACCGTCAGAAAAGATTTAACCTTATGGGTGCTTGCCGTCGGGGGCGCGATATTTATGATCGGTGTCATTCAAGGGATGTACTGGCAGCACAGAAGGATCTGGATCAAAACCGGTGACTGCGAAGTGCTTGTGGCAGGACATACGAACAAAAACTGGTTCGGTTTGAAAAAGGATATCGGATATGTTCTTAGCGGGACGGAGATTAAAGAACCGGCCGATCAAAAAGAACTGGTCAAAAATCAGGCCTAATGAAAAAGGAGTGGTGTCATGGCGGAGCTGAGCGCAAATTTTCTTTATGCTGCCTTTTTGATTTATTTAATTGCCGTCCCGGTTTTCGGCGGCGCCATCCGGGGAACAAAAGGCGCAAAGGACGGTAAGGGCCGCTGGTCGGCTATCGGAATCACGTTAACCATTGTCGGATTTCTTTGTCATCTCGGCTACTTCATTGCGAGATGGTCGGCAAGCGGACATGCGCCTGTCAGCAATATGTTTGAATTTACGACGTCATTCGGCATGATGCTTGTTCTCGCTTTTATTATTATTTACTTTATTTACAGACTGCCTTCATTAGGCATGTTCACATTGTCTATCGCGCTTTTGCTTATCGCATATGCAAGCATGTTTCCGACAGACATCACGCCGCTTATTCCGTCACTGCAGAGCAATTGGCTGTACATTCACGTCACAACGGCGGCGCTCGGGCAGGCGATTCTTGCGATCAGTTTTGTAGCCGGCGTCATTTTCCTGTTAAAGCATGTCGACCAATCCAGACCGGGCAAAAAAACGTTCTGGCTTGAAGTCATCATGTTTATACTCGTGACGACCGTGGCATTTATCGCCGTCACGTCGGCATTCCGGCTGGCGGACTACAAAGCCGAATTTAATTGGGTGGATAAAAAAGACGCCAAAAGCGTCATGATATATGATATGCCTGCGCTTGTCGGCCCGCATGAGGGAGAACTGCTTACAGAAGGCGCGATGAAGCCGTTTATTGAGCTTCCGGCTATTTTTTCAGGCAGAAAGGTCAATACGGTGATCTGGTCGTTTGGCGCGGGTCTCGTCTTATACGGCGCCCTCAGGCTGATATTCAGAAAGAGAATCAGCGCTCTTTTAAGTCCGCTCGTCAAAAATGTGAATCTGGACTTGGTAGATGAAGTCGGCTACCGCGCGGTTTCTATCGGCTTTCCGGTATTTACGCTCGGCGCGCTTGTGTTTGCGATGATCTGGGCGCAGCTTGCATGGACGCGTTTTTGGGGCTGGGACCCGAAAGAAGTATGGGCGCTGATCACCTTTTTATTTTACGCAGCGTACTTGCACTTGCGGCTGTCGAGAGGCTGGCATGGCGAAAAGTCCGCGTGGCTTGCCGTCATCGGTTTCGCCATTATTATGTTTAACTTAATTTTTGTGAATCTCGTGCTTGCCGGACTTCATTCGTACGCATAGATGCCGAAAGCCGATACAGTTCTCAAGCAGCGGTACAGTTTGTTAAAATGATAGTAACAGAAGGAAAGCAGGGGGAAAACGATGGATCAAACAAATGAAACTAAAATATTAGTAGTAGATGATGAAGCCAGAATTCGACGCCTTTTAAGAATGTACCTTGAACGGGAAAACTATGTGATTGAAGAAGCGGAAAACGGCGATGAGGCCATTAAAATGGGGCTGGCATCAGATTATGATCTGGTGCTTTTGGATTTAATGATGCCGGGAACGGACGGAATAGAAGTATGCCGGCAGCTCAGAGAAAAAAAAGCGACGCCGATTATCATGCTGACGGCAAAAGGGGAAGAAGCCAACCGCGTCCAGGGGTTTGAAGCGGGTACGGACGATTATATCGTCAAGCCTTTCAGCCCGAGAGAAGTGGTGCTTCGGGTAAAGGCGCTTTTAAGAAGGGCTTCCCAAACATCTTATCTGACAGCCAATACCCCGACAAAAAATGTGCTCGTCTTTTCGCATCTATCTATTGATCACGATGCTCACAGGGTGACTGCCGACGGCACAGAGGTGAGCCTGACGCCGAAGGAATATGAACTGCTGTACTTCCTGGCGAAAACACCGGACAAAGTGTACGACAGGGAAAAGCTTTTAAAAGAAGTGTGGCAGTATGAATTTTTCGGAGACCTCAGAACGGTGGACACCCATGTCAAACGGCTCCGTGAAAAATTAAATAAAGTATCCCCGGGAGCGGCGAAAAAAATCGTCACCGTATGGGGAGTCGGATACAAATTTGAGGTAGGCGCTGAATGAAGTTTTGGAAAAGCGTAGTAGGTAAGCTTTGGTTTACCATTCTTTCACTCGTGTTAATTGTTTTATTTATTTTAACGGTGCTGCTTCTGGAATTTATAGAAAATTACCACGTTGAAGAAGCGGAAAAAGATTTAACGCAGCTTGCCGATAAAATTGCGGTCATAATAGAAAATCATGAAGACCAGCCGCTTGCCAGATCCATCACGTGGGAACTGGCGGACAATTTAACGAGCATCGCGATCATTCAGGATGATAAGCATGTCTGGTATTCGCCCAATGACGATAATCATTTATCCTCTATTACATTAGAGCAGATCAAACATGACCGGGATCTGCACAAGGCGCTGACAGACCGCAAAAAAGTAAGCAAACGTGCGGTGCCCAACAATGCCGGTTCGGATAACGAACGGCTGATCGTCGGAGTGCCGTATGAAAAAGACGGCAAAAAAGGCATGGTCTTTTTATCCCAATCGCTGCTTGCCGTCAAAGATACGACGAAACATACAACCCGCTATATTTTTCTTGCGGCGGGCATTGCCATCGTCCTGACAACGTTTTTCGCGTTCTTTTTATCCAGCAGGGTGACATATCCCCTTCGGAAAATGCGGGAAGGCGCCCAAGACTTGGCGAAAGGAAAGTTTGATACAAAAATTCCGATTCTGACCCAAGATGAAATCGGGGAACTGGCTATTGCCTTTAATCAGATGGGACGGCAGCTCAATTTCCATATTAACGCGCTGAATCAGGAAAAAGAACAGCTGTCCAATATTTTAAGCAGTATGGCAGACGGTGTCATTACCATTAATATCGACGGCACCATTTTGGTGACCAACCCGCCGGCCGAACGTTTTCTGCAGGCATGGTATTATGAGCAGAACATGAACATTAAAGAAGGAGACAACCTTCCCCCTGAAGCAAAAGAGCTATTTCAAAATGCAGTGAACACGGAAAAAGAGCAAATGATTGAAATGACGCTTCAAGGAAGGTCATGGGTTTTATTGATGTCGCCTCTTTATGCGGAATCACACGTCCGCGGCGCCGTGGCCGTGCTCCGTGATATGACCGAAGAGCGCAGGCTCGATAAATTGCGTGAAGACTTCATTGCCAATGTCAGTCATGAGCTCAGAACCCCGATTTCTATGCTGCAGGGATACAGCGAAGCAATAGTGGACGACATTGCAAGCACCGAAGAGGAGAAAAAAGAAATCGCGCAGATCATTTATGATGAATCTCTTCGCATGGGCCGGCTCGTCAATGATTTGCTGGATTTGGCCAGAATGGAATCCGGACATACGGGCCTGCACTATGAAACGGTAAACCTGCATGAATTTCTGGAGAAGATCTCCCGCAAATTTTCCGGGGTAGCGAAGGAAAAAGGCGTTTCGCTCACAGAAGACATCTCGGTGTCTCAGCCGGAGTGTGTCTTTGACGAAGATAAAATGGAACAGGTGTTTACCAACCTTATAGATAATGCGCTGCGCCACACGGAGTCAGGCGGAAGCGTTCATATCGCGGCTCAGACCGTAAAAGACGGACTGAAAATCGATATCAAAGATTCCGGCTCGGGAATACCGGAAGAGGACCTGCCTTTTATTTTTGAACGCTTTTATAAAGCGGACAAGGCGAGAACAAGGGGCAGGGCAGGAACCGGACTCGGACTTGCCATCGTGAAAAATATCGTGGAAGCCCACGGCGGCTCAATTGCGGTGCACAGCAGCATTGACAAAGGAACGACATTTACATTTTATATTCCGACAAAAGTGCAGGATGGCGTCTGAAATTGACGAACAATCTTGTTCCATACGAAACACCCGCAGAACATGCGGGTGTTTTTGTTTATTTCTTCTTTAAAAAATTTAAGAATATGTTAATATAAATTCCCTTCCAAATTCCAGTTTCTTGTAATATAGTTGTAATGTAACTTTTCAACGCATTTTTACGACAAAAAAGTGAACGGAGGGGTTTCCCATGGAAGAAACCTTTCAGATATTATATGATGCATACCATCAAGATTTATATCAATTTTTATTTTATATGGTAAAAGATAAGTCGCAGGCTGAAGATTTGGCGCAGGAAGTGTATATCCGCGTCTTGAATTCCTATCATACATTTGAAGGAAGAAGCAGTGAAAAAACATGGCTGTTGTCCATCGCACGCCATGTGGCGATTGACTGGTTCCGCAAGCAGCAGACGATCAGACAGCGTATTATGGGTACGTTTGATTGGGATACACAAGATGTCAGAGATCAGCATTTGCTTCCGGACGAACTCGCCGTACAGCATGAAAACGTCCGGGAAATTTATACCGCGCTTGATCATTGCACCATTGATCAAAGAGCTGTTATTATCTTGAGATTTATTCAGGGATATTCCATTCAGGAAACAGCCGCCGCTCTCCGCTTCTCGGAAAGCAAAGTCAAAACGACCCAACACAGAGGGCTCAAAATACTTCGGAAACAGATGGAGCTTTTGAGGGAGGAGCTAATGGATGATGAAGTCATATTGGAACGAAGAAAGAGTAGAGGAGTTGTTAAGACAACTTCCGGCGGTTAGAGATTATCGTTCACCCGAGGCCATTTACCGGAATATTGAAACGGGTAAACCGTACAGGGAAAAGCCGGCCCGAAGCTGGATCGGCCCCGCCGCAGCCGGCGTCTGCGCATTGTGCATCGCTCTGATTATATCTCCTCACCTGATGACAAACAAATCTTCCGGTGATCTGACCGCTGACAGCCGCCAGACTGAAAAAGCCAGTCAGTCAGCTTCTGTCAAGCCGCCGGATCAGAAGACGTTCGTCGTCTCAAACCAAAACAAAAACAATTACATTACTTTGGCATTTGCCGATTCAGAAACATCCGCCGTCATTCCGGTCAGTTTTGAAAAAAAGAAGCCGGATGAATCGGTATCAGAGGCTTTATCCGAAGCGGAAAACCTAGAAGTGCCCGAATCCTTCCTTTCTGTGCCGAACCTTTTGGACGGTGTGCAGGTAACGGCGGATAAGAAGGATTTGCTTGTGCAGGTAAACGGACGGCTTTCTATCGAATCAGTTGCCGATGCTGACTTATTGAAAAAGATGCTGAAAGAGACTTTGACATGGAGTCCTTACGAGCGGATTAAATTGAAAAAGGTTCAAAACGGAGCCGGACAGGATTTTTATAAATCTTACGGCATTTCCGCTGAGATGTCCGTACATAAACAGACAAACCGGGCGTATTTTTCTTACAGCGACAGTCTGGGACAAGAGTATCTCATCCCGTCTGAACAAACCTATTATTCAGTATATCAGGCTATTGACGGGATGAAGACAACAGACGGAGGCTCACAGACCGCGAGCATTATAGAAGCAGGTGCGATTGCATCGGTATCGGAAAGGGAAGACGGCGAGCAGCTGCGGATTCAATTGTCCGAAAAACATAAGGTTGAAGATTCGCTGGAAGGGATTTTAATGATCGAAGGGCTTCTGTTAACCGCGAAGGAATTCGGTTATTCTGAGGTGCTGTTCACACATGCGCATACAAAGAAAATCGGTAATTATGATGTGACAAAACCTATCGCTGTGCCTGCCGCGCCTAATCCGCTTCCAAGCCATTAAACGTAAAAAAACCCAAAACATATGAATGTTTTGGGTTTTTTGTTGGTTACGGAAGGTCAATCAGTTTAACGGAAACAATATCCTGAACTGAAGTCAGCTCATTGACGACTTTATCATCTAAATGTTTATCAAAAGAAAGCATCATAATGGCTTCTCCGCCTTTTTCTTTACGGCCTACCTGCATGGTAGCGATATTGATATCGTTATCGCCGAGGATGCGTCCGACGCGTCCGATTACACCAGTCGTATCCTGGTGCTGGATATAAACGAGGTGGCCGGCAGGATTTAAGTCAATATTAAAGCCGTTCAGTTCAACGATTCGTTCACCGAAGTGAGGGATATACGTAGCCGTTAACGTAAATGTGCTCCGGTCTCCGGTTACTTTTACGCTGATGCAGTTATCATATCCTGATTCATTGGAGGAAATCTTCTCGCTGAAGCTGATTCCGCGTTCTTTTGCTACACCGCCGGCGTTCACTTCATTGACCGTTGAGTCTACACGCGGTTTTAAGAAACCGGACAGCAGGCTTTTTGTAATAAATGATGTTTCAAGTTTGGCGATGGTGCCTTCATATTGAATCGCAACATCTTTGACGGGTTCCTTCATACATTGTGACACGAGACTTCCGATTTTATCGGCAATTTGGTGATAAGGCTGGATTTTTTTGAATTCATCTTTCGTCATCGCAGGCAGATTGATCGCTGACATGACAGGCAGACCTTTTGCAAACTGCAGCACTTCTTCAGAAACCTGTGCCGCGACATTCAGCTGTGCTTCTTTCGTTGAAGCGCCTAAGTGAGGTGTGGCGATCACCAGCGGATGGTCGGGAAGCTTTGATTCAACTGGCGGTTCCACTTCAAACACGTCAAGGGCAGCGCCTGCGACATGGCCGCTTTCCAGCGCTTCCAAAAGCGCAGCTTCATCAATAATGCCGCCTCTTGCGCAGTTGATAAGGCGGACGCCTTTTTTTGTTTTGGCAATGGTTTCTCTGTTAAGCAGTCCTTTTGTTTCCTTTGTTAAAGGCGTGTGGACGGTAATGATATCCGCGCTTTCAAGCACTTCTTCGAATGTCCGGCTGTTTACGCCGATTTTGCCGGCTCTCTCTTCGGTTAAGAAAGGATCGAATACATGAACCGTCATACCGAACGCTCTGGCGCGCTGGGCAATCTCGCTTCCGATCCGGCCCAGACCGACAATGCCTAAAGTCTTTCCGTAGAGCTCCGCCCCGACAAAAGCCGTCCGGTTCCATTCTCTTGATTTTACTGAGATATTGGCTTGCGGAATGTGTCTCATTAATGAAGAAATCATCGCGAATGTATGCTCTGCCGTTGAAATGGTGTTTCCATTCGGCGCGTTTATCACGATAACCCCATGTTTTGTGGCCTCATCAATGTCGATGTTGTCTACCCCGACACCGGCTCTGCCGACGATTTTTAAAGAGGTCATTTTTTTAAACAATTCTTCGGTTACTTTCGTGGCACTGCGGACTAACAGGGCATCAAAGGTATGTAATTCATCTTCTGCATCCGCGACGTTTTTTTGAACAATTTCTATAAAGTCTGATTCCATCAGCGGCTTTAAGCCGTCATTGCTCATCTTATCTGAGACCAAAACTCGAAACATTGTTAGATTTCCTCCTAGTTTAGCTGACTAAATATCTGATAATTTATCATATTCTCAATAGAGTGTCAATGTGTAGTGACGCAGTAAAGGAGAAAAGGACACCGCAGAATCAGCTGAAAATCGGGCTTCCCCAATATTTTATTTAAATTTGAGCAGTTCTCTATACAATTGCAATTTGATCATATATAATGTGAATAAATTCATAAGATCAATCTTCGGGGCAGGGTGAAATTCCCTACCGGCGGTGATGAGCATCATGCTCTAAGCCCGCGAGCTGCTTCGGCGGCAGGATCCGGTGAGATTCCGGAGCCGACAGTATAGTCTGGATGGGAGAAGATGGAGGTTCAGCAGACGTTTTGATGCTTATATCAAACGTTTCTTTGCCAAGCCTTAGTAAGCTCCCGCTTTTTAACAAAAGCGGTTTTTTTATTGGGGCGCAAAAGAACCTTTCCTCTTTTCGAGAGATTTGATCGAAAAGGAGAGAGCATTGTGAAAGTAAAAAAATTAGTTGTCATCAGTATGCTTAGCAGTATTGCTTTTGTGCTTATGCTGTTAAATTTCCCGTTTCCGGGTCTGCCGGATTACTTGAAAATTGATTTCAGTGACGTTCCTGCAATTATCGCCATTTTGGTATACGGGCCTGCGGCGGGGATTGCGGTTGAAGCGATTAAAAATATTCTGCAGTATATCATTCAAGGAAGCATGGCCGGCGTGCCTGTCGGGCAGGCAGCCAATTTTATCGCGGGAACGCTGTTTATTCTGCCGACGGCGTTTATGTTTAAAAAGCTCAATTCTGCAAAAGGTCTTGCGGTGAGCCTTCTGGCCGGAACCGCGGCGATGACCGTGCTGATGAGTATTTTGAACTATATTCTTATCCTGCCCGCGTATACTTGGTTTTTACATTCACCGGCACTGTCAAACAGCCAGTTAAAAACGGCGGTTGTCGCAGGAATTCTGCCGTTTAACATTGTAAAAGGCATTATCATCACCATCGTCTTTACGTTCATCTTTACGAAGCTGAAACCTTGGATTGAACAAAAACGCAGCATCCAAACACAATAAAGACTGAAAGCGTCCGCTCTGTGAAAACAGCCGGACGCTTTTTTGTTTGTGCTGATCGCAAAAAATAAGACTCCGGCCGATAACAGCCGGAGTCTTATTCAGGACGAAAAAGCTCCTCTCACGGAGAGGGCTTTTTTATTCGTATTTCAGCGGGTCGCCTTCGAACGGTTCATCCGCAACTTTGATTGAATCAGTAGGGCATCCTTCAAATGCGTCAATCATATCTTCTTCCAGAACTTCCGGAACTTCGACGACGCCTTTATTTTCGTCAAGCGTAACGAACGCAATGCCTTCATCATCATAATCATAAATGTCTGGTGCCGCAGCTCCGCAGGCGCCGCATGCAATACACGTATCTTTATCTACAATTGTGTACTTTGCCATGAATAAAACCTCCCAGATTGTTCGTGTTGGAACAAATGGTTTACCTTATATATTTTTAAATATAACACCTATTCCTCTTACTTATTGTAATGATGTTAGTGTCAAATTTCAACAGAAAAATGATTGAGAATGCTTATCACATAAGGGATTCTCTTTAGCACTTCCCCCTAAAAGATGACTTTAAACGTCAAATTTATATGAAAATCTGTTAAAATAAAAAGAACCAAAAAACGAAACTTGTCACAGAAGAAATGTAGGTGTGTTTAGATTGGCGATAAACTTCTTTGATACCGTGGTTCTCGACTGTCTGGACAAAATAGACGGCGAACGGACTCCGAGTGCTGTGTTTCATTTATTAAAAGGAAAAAAGTCGTCTCAAACCATTCAGGATGCCGGCTTATTTCAGATCGCTAAATATTTCGGCATGGCTTCACAGTGTGAACGCGGCGATATTGCTGCTTCTTTGCATAAACTCACCGAGAGCTCATACATCACAGCCGGAAAAGAAGAGGGGACGTGGAAAGTGACTGCGCGCGGCGTTCAAAAGCTTGAACGGGCGTTTGCCGAGCGGCCTTGGCCGAAGCACTGCCACGGCGCGAATTATCAAACGCCTGCTGGCACCCTGTGGAGGCGGCTTTCCCTGCTCATTCAAGTCCTGTCAAACAAAGAGCATCAATGCAGTCAATATATCCCGGTTACCAACGATGTGCAGACGCTGAGATGGGTCAAACGGTTCATGCGGAAAAACAGAGATGCTAAAGAGCTTTCCGTCCAAATGCATGACGCGCTGTTTCAGCTTCTGCAAGGCGTAAGTGAACGGCAGGCGCTTATTTTTGTCTATTCTTTAACTTCATTCAACAGAATCGGCAAAACGAATAAGCAGCTCGCTCTCCAGCTGAACGAAGATGAATGGTATGTGTCCGTCCAGTTTTGGGGAGCGGTACATTATGTTATTCAATCGCTTCCGCAATGTGCATATCCCGCTCTGCGCGAGCTGCTGTCCGATCTGCAGGCGGAAAGCGCGCTGACACAGTCTGCCAGAAAAACCTTTGAGCTGTTGGAAAAAGGGTTTCCGATTGAACGGATCGCCGCGGTCAGAAATTTAAAAACCGCCACAATCGAAGATCATATCGTAGAAATATCATTGCACCAGCCTGCATTTTTTATAGAACAGTATCTTTCTGAAGAGGAACAGCGTATGATAACGGCATTTGCAAAACAGCATCAAACGAATAAAATTAAACGGATTCGCGAAGGAATGCAGATGCGCTTCAGCTATTTTCAGATCAGGCTGGCGCTGGCAAAGACGGTGAATCAGCATGACTGAGCTGCATAAAGCTTTATCCAGGTATTTTGGTTTGCATTCCTTTAAAAAAGGGCAGGAAGAGATTATGACTAGCGTGCTCCAAAAAAAAGATACGATCGCCATGCTTCCGACCGGCGGGGGAAAATCATTATGCTATCAGCTCCCGGGTTACATGATGGACGGGCTGGTGCTGATTATTTCACCGCTTCTTTCATTAATGGAAGATCAGGTGCAGCAGCTGAAAGCGAAAGGGGAAAAGCGGGTTGCGGCATTAAACAGCATGCTGAATTCCGCAGAGCGGCATTTTATCCTCAGCAACATCAGCCGGTATAAATTTCTCTATATGTCTCCTGAAGCCCTTTCTTCACCTTATGTGCTGAACCGTTTGAAAAATGTCCCGGTCAGTTTATTTGTTATTGATGAGGCTCATTGCATATCAGAATGGGGACATGATTTCAGGCCTGATTATTCGAAGCTCGGACCTTTCAGGCAGGCACTCGGAAAGCCGCCTGTATTGGCGCTGACCGCAACAGCGACAAAAGAAACGCTCAGAGACGTGACGGATGTGCTCGGCCTTGAGCATGCGGTGCGTCATCTTTATTCAGTCAACCGGCCGAATATTCTCCTGGCGGCAGAACATTTGGCGGATAATGCCGAGAAAATAAGCAGGCTCACGGAGCTTGCCGAAAAGCTTGAAGGCCCGGGTATCATATATTGTCCGACCAGAAAATGGGCGGAAGAGCTTGCGGCTGAGCTGAATGAAAAAACGGGAAAGCGGACGGATTATTATCACGGCGGAATGGATACAGGGGACAGAATCTTGATCCAGCAGCAATTTATCCATAACCAGCTTGATTGCATCTGCTGCACCAATGCGTTCGGCATGGGTGTGGATAAGTCAGATATCCGCTTTGTCATTCACTTTTATCCTCCCCAAACGGCCGAGGCCTTTATGCAGGAAATCGGCAGAGCGGGACGCGACGGCAGCCCGAGTGTCAGTATTTTGCTGAGGGCGCCCGGCGATACCGAGCTTCAGCAGCAGATTATTCAGACAGAAAGCCTGTCTGATTATGACCTGGAAGCCATTCTGGCCGTCATACGGGATGCCGGTACGGGTGATGAGCGAAAGCTTCGGGACGTTCTGATCAATAAGGGCGTCCAGGAAACACAGGCGCGAACGGCCGTCCATCTGTATCTGCAAGGAAAAACCACAAAAGAGCAGCTGCAGGAAGAACTGACATACCGCGTGGAAAAAAAGCTGCGTAAAATGAATCGTTTTTCGGCGTTATTAGAGCGGAAAGAATGTATAAGAGAAGCGCTGCTGTCTTATTTTGATGAACCGTATGAGCCTGATGGTCAAACCGGACAATGCTGCAGCAGCTGCGGACTTGATCTGGCTCCGTACGAGCAAAAAGGAGAACGTAAAAACATGGAACGGTTTGAAGATTGGAAGCTGGAATTAGGCCGGATTTTCGGTTCAGAGTCTGCGGGTGAGTTCAGCTGAGACGGCAAAGCGAATTGATCCGGCAGCTCTCAGACCGGGAGATTGTGATGCAGCTGTATGCCACCCAATTGCTCATATTGGCGGTTTCAGCTGTTATTGGCTTTTTCTTTTTCACCGACATTCACGATTTTTTAAAGCTGTGGCATATACGTGACGATAATATCATATGGTACGGTGTAACTCTTGCCGTCCTTGTCATTTTTGCCGATCTTGCGGTGATGAAATGGTGTCCTTCGCATTTATATGATGACGGCGGCATTAATGTATTGCTTTTTAAGAACAGGCCGGTTTTGCACATTTTGTTTTTGACGCTTCTCATTTCGTTCAGCGAAGAGATTTTGTTCAGAGGTGTTCTGCAGACACATATCGGCTTATGGGCCGCCAGCTTCATTTTTACCGTGCTTCATTTCAGATACTTGGCGAAGTGGCTTCTGTTTATGATGGTTGCGGGCATCAGTCTTTTGCTGGGGCTTATCTATGAATGGACCGGCAATTTATTCGTTCCGGTTACAGCGCATTTTATTATTGATGCGGTATTTGCCTGTCAGATCCGTTTTCAATATGTTAGGAGGGGTTTGCATGACGGAAATGTCAAGAGTTGAAAGAAGAAAAGCTCAGCTGCGTGCCGAGCAGCAGGTTGCCGCGGCCGCGGATGAACAAATTGAATATCTTGAAGACAGCCTCCCGACAAGACAATCTGTAAAAGAGGAGCGTAAAAAAAAGGAAGAGCAGGTAAAGGAAAAAACCAAAACAAAAACGCCGCTGTTCACTTTTCTGACCGTCCTGTTCATTATCGTAACAATCGGTGTCTTTTTCGGTCTTCTTTATATGACGAACAGCAGCAGATTTGACCCGAAGGACTATGAAGATGTCTTCATAGACCACAGTGAAAGCGCGCCTGCCGTTATTCCGAAAGGCGCTCAGAAAGAAACGTCAGAAACCGCTCTTTTAGAACAACAGAAAAAAAAGTCTGACGACAAAGATAAGAAAGAAGCGGCTGCATCTGAAAAAACGAAAGAAAAACCAAGTGAAAAAACACCTGAAAAAACGGAAACGCCCTCAGAAAAACAAGTAAAGCCGACAGACACCGAATACGCGGAGACAAAACAGCAGTCTCCGCCGGCTGTCCGTGAAAAAGCGGCTCCGGCTTCCGCGAGTGATCAAGCCGGGACTGTCCCGAAAAAAGTGCGGACCGTACAGCATACTGTACAGCCGAAAGAAACGCTTTACCGCATTTCAATGAAATATTATAAAAGCCGGGCGGGCGAAGAAAAAATCCGCAGCTACAACGGATTAAACGGAAACGACGTGTACACCGGCCAGGTTCTGAACATTCCGCTGTCTGATTAAAATAAATGCATGTTTTCACCGTGTTTTTCATATAGTGTACCAATGAAAACGGACAAGGTGTGAAGCGCATGGATTCTTTATGGAAGCAATTAGACCGATTTGCTGACGGACCGACGAAACAAATGCTTCAGGCGCTGGTGAAACGGAAATTAAAATACGAAAATTATGCCGCACAATGCCGAAGATGGCAGTGGGCGTCCCTCGTTTGTTTTTCCCTGATGTGCATACTGCTGATGTTTAAAAGCTTTAATGCCCCCCAAGCCTCTCCGCAGCTGATTCTGCAGGAAATATTAGGCCATACGGTTTACTTGTGCTGGATTATGGCTTCCGCTTTTGCGTATTGCACTTCTTATTATTTTAAAAAAAAGGAAGAAAAAGCTGAGGGTGAATTTCATAAACTGAGATGTGAAATTATCCAAAAAAGCACGGATTTATGGCCCCAGCCTGAAAAATGGAGGGCGAGAGAATCTGTTTTTCACTTGATGAAACATCGGTATGATATCAATCTTTATTTTGAAAGCAAATAAAATGAGGCGTTTTCCGGAAAGGATAGAAACGTCTTTTTTTGTTTGTCCGTCTAATATAAGACAATGACAGAATGGAGAGTGCGTTTATGAAGCTTACAGCGGGAATTCTCGGCTCATTGGCGGGAGCGGCTGCGGTTATGGCGGCCGTTATGTACAAAACGGCAAACGGCAGCCATCTGAAAACACATACATTTACGCTTGATAAAATGAAGGGGATGAAGCCGCTCACCATCTTCTTTATATCTGACGTGCACCGCCGTTTAATTGATGAAAAGCTTCTCCGCGAAGCGGCAGTTCATAAGCCGGATGCCGTTTTGCTCGGCGGTGATTTGGCGGAGGGCGGAGTTCCTTACGCCAGAATTGAAGAAAACATCAAACGTCTGACGGCTCTTGCGCCTGTCATGTATGTGTGGGGAAATAACGATTACGAGGTCAGCCAGCAAAAACTGCTCTCTCTTTTACGGGCATATAAAGTGATCCCGCTGAGAAATGAATCGGTTCAGTTTGCTTATAAAGGGGAAACCGTTACGATCTGCGGGGTGGATGATATCAGGATGATGATGGATGATTACGAATCTGCAATCAGATATACGGATGCTGACAAAGTAAACCTCCTGCTTTGCCATAACCCGGACATCCATGAGCAGATGAGGGAGTCAGACGGGATTGACGCTGTGTTCAGCGGCCATACGCATGGCGGCCAAATCCGTTTCGGCCGGTTCGGGCCGTACGAATTGGGCGGGACGGGAACGGTAAAAAAAGCGCATTACCTGATCAGCAACGGCTACGGGACGACAAAAGTTCCGCTGAGGCTCGGGGCGAAACCGGAGACGCATATGATTACGCTGTGCGGACCGGATGAGCCGTCTTCCTGAAACAAACCCGGCCGCGGTGATAAAAAACGGCATTCTGCTTGTCTTCCCGCTGTACACGGTGTAAACTGATAACAAATTAAGAACCTATGACTCATTTATTCATATACTGTGTTATATGATTTGTGTGCAAGAAGAGGCAGGAGGGAACATTATGCGGCTTGAGCGTCTGAACTATAATAAGATTAAAATCTTTTTAACCCTCGACGATTTGACTGATCGTGGACTGACAAAAGAAGACCTCTGGAAGGACTCGTTTAAAGTCCACCAGTTATTTAAAGATATGATGAATGAAGCAAATACAGAGCTCGGCTTTGAAGCGAATGGTCCGATCGCGGTGGAAGTATATTCTCTTCAGGCACAAGGCATGGTTGTGATTGTAACGAAAAATCATGACGCGGACGCAGAAGATGACGAATATGACGATGATTATATCGAGATGCAGGTCAAACTTGACGAAAGCCCGGATATTATTTATCAGTTCCATTCGTTTGAAGATATCATTCAGCTTGCCGGAAGCCTTCACCGAATCGGGATTACCGGCGGCACCGTCTACCACTATGAGAACCAATACTATGTAAGCCTTGAAGACCTCGGCTCCCGTTCCGCCGAAGGCGTCATCGCGGTGCTGGCTGAATACGGACACCCGGCGACGATTACGATTTACAGACTCCATGAGTACGGAAAACTCATCATGGACGGCAATGCTGTGGAGACCATCCAGAAACATTTTTCATAAAAAAGATTTGAAACGGCAGCTGTTTTCAGCGGCCGTCTTTTTTTAAGCGAAATAATGGAAAAATCATTGTCTTTCTTCTATGCACGGAGATATTGAAGGTGTATACTAGTCACTGAAAGGGAGCATGAGAGAAACAGAAGATTTTAGGAGGTTAACTCAAATGGCAGCCGATCGATTCACCGGTCATAATGAAGAAGACAAACATGATGTATTAAAATCAACCCAAACCGTAATACATAAAGCTCTGGAAAAATTGGGGTATCCAGAAGAAGTGTATGAACTGCTGAAAGAGCCGCTCAGATTATTAACGGTTAAAATTCCTGTTCGGATGGATGACGGGTCTGTGAAAATATTTACAGGCTATCGTGCGCAGCACAATGATTCCGTAGGTCCGACAAAAGGCGGCATTCGTTTTCACCCGAATGTAACTGAAAAAGAGGTGAAAGCACTTTCCATCTGGATGAGTTTAAAATGCGGAATTATTGATCTTCCTTATGGCGGTGGTAAAGGCGGAATTGTTTGTGATCCGAGAAATATGTCATTCAGAGAGCTTGAAAGGCTGAGCAGGGGATATGTCAGAGCAATCAGTCAGATTGTCGGACCGACTAAAGACGTCCCGGCACCTGACGTATTTACAAACTCGCAGATTATGGCTTGGATGATGGATGAATATTCAAGAATTGATGAATTTAACTCACCCGGCTTTATTACGGGAAAACCGCTTGTACTCGGCGGGTCCCACGGCAGGGAATCAGCTACGGCAAAAGGCGTCACCATCTGCATAAAAGAAGCGGCCAAGAAAAAAGGTCTCGATATTCAGAACGCGCGCGTCGTTGTACAAGGTTTCGGAAATGCGGGCAGCTACCTGGCCAAGTTTATGCATGACGCCGGCGCGAAAGTTGTCGGAATTTCTGACGCGTACGGAGGCCTTTACGATCCGGACGGTCTTGATATTGATTATCTGCTTGACCGCAGAGACAGCTTCGGAACGGTGACGAAGCTTTTCAATGACACCATTACGAATCAGGAGCTGCTTGAGCTGGACTGTGATATACTTGTCCCGGCGGCGATCGAAAACCAAATTACAGAAGAAAATGCTGACCGCATCAAAGCGAAAATCGTTGTAGAAGCGGCAAACGGACCGACGACACTGGAAGGAACGAAAATCCTGACAGACAAAGGAACGCTGCTGGTTCCCGATGTTCTGGCGAGCGCCGGCGGTGTAACGGTTTCTTATTTCGAATGGGTTCAAAACAACCAGGGCTTCTACTGGAGTGAAGAAGAAGTCGAGGAAAAACTGGAAAATATGATGATAAAATCGTTTAATAATATTTATGAAATGTCCCAAAACCGCCGGATTGACATGAGGCTTGCGGCTTACATGGTCGGTGTGCGGAAAATGGCTGAGGCTTCGCGTTTCAGAGGCTGGATATAAACCAATCGTTTGCATAAACAAAAAAAATCTCCTATGATAATATAGGAGATTTTTTATATGAGTGGAAACTTATGATGGAAATGCCAATCGCAGGAGTTGAAGGACATGACAGAAGAAAAAGCAATTATAATAGGCGGAGGTCCTTGCGGATTATCGGCGGCTATACATCTGAAGCAAATTGGCGTGAACGCGCTTGTGATCGAAAAAGGGAATGTCGTAAACAGCATTTATAACTATCCGACCCACCAAACTTTTTTCAGTTCAAGTGAAAAATTGGAGATCGGCGATGTTGCCTTTATTACGGAAAACAGAAAACCGGTCCGAATACAGGCTCTCTCTTACTACAGAGAGGTCGTCAGAAGAAAAGAGCTGCGCGTAAACGCCTTTGAAACAGTGGAGCGCGTAACGAAACAGGAAGACGGCCGTTTTCTTGTAGAAACATCAAAAGACCGCTACCTCACTCCGTTTTGTATCATTGCGACAGGATATTATGATCATCCGAATTATATGAACATCCCGGGTGAAGGGCTTCCTAAGGTATTTCATTACTTTAAAGAAGGCCATCCTTATTTTGATAAAGATGTTGCTGTGATCGGCGGGAAAAACTCAAGTGTTGACGCGGCTTTGGAACTGGTGAAGTCCGGTGCGCGCGTCACTGTGCTCTACAGAGGACATGAGTACTCTCCGAGCATCAAGCCGTGGATTCTGCCTGAGTTTGAGGCCCTTGTCAGAAACGGCACAATCCGGATGGAATTCGGCGCTTGTCTTGAAGAAGTGACGGAAGATGAAATCATTTTCCGCTCCGGCCGAAATGAGACGGTCCGGCTGAAAAACGATTTCGTATTTGCCATGACGGGATACCATCCCGATCACGGTTTCCTCGAAAAAATCGGTGTGCGGATTGATGCTGAATCAGGCCGGCCGTTTTTCCGGGAAGAAACGATGGAAACAAATGTTGACGGTGTTTTTATCGCCGGAGTCATTGCGGCTGGAAATAACGCCAATGAAATTTTTATCGAGAACGGCCGTTTTCACGGCGGCTTGATCGCAAACGAAATATCAAAACGGCTGGGTAGAGAGAGCATATGATCATTCATATGCTCTTTTTTAAAAAAATTGAAAGATGTAAAAATATGAACAACATGGTACCATAGATATAGGAATATAAAGGAAAGAGGTTGCCTGATGTTTGCAATCATCTCTGCAGGAATTGCTCCCGGCATTGCGCTGTTAAGCTATTTTTATTTAAAAGATCAGTATGACAATGAACCCGTACATATGGTGCTGAGGTCTTTTTTTCTCGGGGTTGTCCTTGTGTTTCCGACCATGTTTATCCAATATGTTCTTGAAAAAGAGCATGTGGGGGGAGGAAGCTTTTTCGTTTCGTTTTTGTCTTCGGGATTTCTGGAAGAATCGGTGAAATGGTTCGTTCTGATGATCAGTGTGTATCCGCATGCTCATTTTGATGAGCATTATGACGGAATCGTTTACGGGGCCAGTGTGTCTTTAGGATTTGCCACGCTTGAAAATATTCTGTATCTATTCGGCCACGGCGTTGAGCATGCTTTCATCAGGGCGCTTCTGCCGGTCTCCTGCCATGCGCTGATCGGAGTGATTATGGGATTTTATCTCGGAAAAGCCCGCTTTTCGCAGAAAAAAGCCCGTGTCAAATGGCTTGTGATTTCGCTGGCCGTGCCTTCATGTCTGCACGGTTCTTACGATTTTATTCTTACCGCCCTCAATCATTGGGTATATTATATGCTGCCGTTTATGCTGTTTTTATGGTGGTTCGGGCTGCGAAAGGCAAAAAAAGCACGCTCCGTCAATATGATCCAAGTGTGAAGAAACCGCGCGTCGCGTGCGGTTTCTTTTTTATGCCTTGACAGGGGATAAGAAGGAAACGTGCATAAAAATAACCTCGTGACAGACAATACGGGTACACTTTAAATTTTGCAGTAGGAGGCTTGAAGAGATGAAGTGCAAAGGAGCCTTTATGGCATGTCTCATTCTATTTTCTTTCGCCGCCGCTTTCTTCGATCATCATGAAACGGTTCATGCGTTTTCAAATCAAGTGATTCAAAGAGGCGCGACGGGTGATGATGTTATAGAATTGCAGGCCCGTCTTCAATATAACGGATTTTATAACGGGAAAATCGATGGTGTTTACGGCTGGACCACATACTGGGCCGTGAGAAATTTTCAGGAGAAATTCGGCATGAAGCCGGTTGACGGCCTCGTCGGCGCGAAAACCAAACAGGTGCTGATTTCAAAATCAAAATATTACCGTGAATATGTAATGGAGCAGATCCAAAAAGGGAATACGTTCACTCATTATGGCAACGTCCCATTGGAAAACCAAACAAAACCGAGAGCCGGAACGCAGAAGCCGGCGGGAACGAATAAGCCTGCTCAAAAGCCGCAAAACAATACAGGCGGTCAGTCAAATCAAAAGCAAAATACGACAGCGGCCAATATGCCTGGCGGTTTCTCAAACAACGACATCAATCTTTTGGCACAGGCTGTGTACGGGGAAGCGCGCGGTGAGCCGTTTGAAGGGCAGGTTGCCATCGCCGCGGTTATTTTAAACCGTATTAAAAGCCCGTTATTTCCGAATACGGTGGCCGGCGTCATTTTCGAACCGCTCGCGTTTACCGCCGTTGCCGACGGCCAAATATATATGCAGCCGAATGAAAGGGCAAAAGAAGCGGTTCTTGATGCGATCAACGGCTGGGATCCTTCTGAAAACGCGATTTATTATTTCAATCCTGATACGGCGACAAGCAAATGGATTTGGGGACGTCCGCAGATAAAAAGAATCGGAAAACACATTTTCTGTGAGTAAAAGTACGCAAAATGAGGTGTTAACATGATTAGAGGAATCATTATCGCTGTTCTCGGTGTCGCGATCGCCGCAACCGGATACTGGGGATATAAAGAGCATCAGGAAAAAGATGCGGTCCTTCTGCATGCGGAAAATAATTATCAGAGGGCTTTTCATGAATTGACGTACCATGTTGATCAGCTTCACGACAAAATCGGGACGACGCTTGCAATGAACAGTAAAAAATCTCTGTCTCCGGCGCTCATTGATGTATGGAGAATTACATCTGAAGCACATAACAATGTGAGCCAGCTGCCGCTGACTCTCATGCCTTTTAATAAGACGGAGGAGTTTTTATCCAACATAGGAGATTTCAGCTATAAAACATCCGTCCGGGATTTAGATCAAAAACCGCTTGATAAGAAAGAATATACAACACTGAACAGCCTGTACAAACAGGCGGAGAACATTCAAAACCAGCTCCGCAGCGTTCAGCATCTCGTCATGAGCAAAAATTTACGGTGGATGGATGTTGAGATGGCACTCGCCTCTGACAAAAAACAAAGCGATAATACGATCGTCGACAGCTTTAAAACAGTCGAAAAAAATGTAGGCGCTTTTTCTGAAGACAGCATCAGCCCCACATTTACGGGAGCAAATACAGAACGAAAAGGTTTTACGCATCTGAAAGGAAAACAAATTACGGAAAAAGAAGCGGTCAAAATCGCACAACGGTTTGCGCCTGATCATAATTATTCAATTAAAGTGGTCAAAAGCGGCAGGAAGACGAATCGGGACGTATACAGCATCCGCATGAAAGACGCCGACAACAAGTCTTTTATCTATATGGATATTACCCAAAAAGGCGGACATCCGGTCTATTTGATTCAAAAACGGGCCGTGAAGAAACAAAAGATCAGCCTCAATGAAGCATCTAACCGGGCCGTCGCGTTTTTAAAGAAAAATGGATATGAAACAAAAGGCCTCGAAATTGATGAAAGCGCGCAATATAATAACATCGGCGTCTTTTCTTTTATCCCCGTGGAGAAAAATGTCCGCATTTATCCGGAAGCCATCCGAATGAAAGTGGCGCTGGATGATGGTGAAGTCGTCGGTTTTTCCGCGCGTGATTACCTGGCGGCGCACCGCACGAGAACGATTCCGGCTCCCGCTTTGTCAGCTGATGAAGCGAAAGCGAAGCTGAATAAAAATGTTGAAGTGCGGGAGACCCGGCAGGCGCTGATCACGAATGAACTCGGTCAGGAAGTGCTTTGCTATGAAATGCTCGGAACGATCGGGAAAGACACGTATCAAATGTTCATTAATGCGGACGACGGAAAAGAGGAAAAAATAGAAAAGTTAAAAAGTGCAGAACCTATATATAAAGACCTATAAAAATAAAGGAGGAAAGGACTAAAAGTCTTTTCCTTTTTTTCGTTACATGCTTTAATAAAAGCATAAATAATGAAAGAGTGAAGGCCCATGATAGCTGTCGGAGATTATATTTGGATTGAATACATAGAGAACAATGAGCCCAAAAAAGCGAGGAGCAAAGCAGTAAGCGTTGAAAACGGCGAACTGCACATCTCATATCCCGTCGATCTGGATTCGGGACGGACGGTCTTTTTGCATAAAGGATTGGAAATAACAGCGGAATTTATGGGGAATGGCCAAGTGCCGTATCAATTTAAAAGCATAATCAAAGGAAAGAAAAAAGACCCCATCCCGATGATCGGATTGGACATCCCCCCTCAGGAGGAAATGAAGCGGATTCAAAGACGCCGATACGTCCGTGCAGACGCAGTATTGGATGTATCCGTCAAAATGGAAGCGAAAAAAACCGCTTTCCAAACGGTTTCCTCTAATATCAGCGCCGGCGGAATCGCTGTTGTGATGCCTGAGCATATTTCCGCGGAACCAGGTGAAAAGCTGTATGTCTCATTTTCTCTTCCCGGCAAGGAAAATACGGCGGATATTATTGCCGAGGCTGTTATCCAGCGGATTTTTTATGATGAAAAGGCGGATAAACAAAAAATGACGCTTGAATTTGCAGAAATCGCTCCCGCTTCGCAGCAGCTTTTACTCCAATATTGTATGCGCGCGCAGCTGCAGCAGAGAAGAAACAGTCTGTCGGAATAAACAGCAGCGCACTTTTCCATACTAATCCTAATGGAGGTGCGCGTGTATGAAAACGTTTGAACGTCTGCTGATCAAATTGGTCTGCATTCAGCTTATCATTTTGGGCGCGGTGCAGTTTTTGCTTCATTATCAGCCTATTGAACCTTATATTTCGAAAGCTGTGAAATATGAGGGAGTTGATAAAATGGAGAAAAAAGAATGGATTGAAACGGTAAAGCGGTAAATCAGCTCAATTTTTTCGCCCCTTTTCCGGCAGTTCATGATACAATCCATAGAGGAGTAAAGAGCAAGGAGAGAGATTATGGACAAGAAATTATCAATTGCGATCGACGGGCCGGCCGCTGCCGGAAAAAGCACCGTTGCTAAAATAGTGGCTGAGAAAAAATCATATGTGTACATTGATACAGGAGCGATGTATCGTGCCATTACATATACGGCGCTCAAGCAGAATGCCGATTTAACCGATGAAGCCGCGCTTACAGAGCTGCTGAAGCATACGGAAATTGAGCTTGTATCCGCTCCGGAAGGACAAATCGTTCTGGTAAACGGAGAAGATGTGACAGAAGAAATCCGAAAAGACGAAGTCAGCAACCAAGTATCAATCGCCGCCAAGCATAAAGGCGTCAGAGAAGAAATGGTCAAAAGACAGCAGCAGCTCGGAGAAAAAGGCGGTGTCGTCATGGACGGCCGTGATATCGGTACTCACGTGCTGCCTGATGCCGAAGTGAAAATTTTTCTGCTCGCGTCCGTAGAGGAAAGAGCGAAGCGCCGATATGAAGAGAATAAGAAAAAAGGCTATGACGTGAATTACGAGACGCTCATTGAAGAAATTGCCAGACGCGACAAACTCGATTCAGAGAGGGAAGTTTCCCCGCTGCGCAAAGCGGAAGACGCGATTGAAATCGATACGACGTCACTAAGCATTGCCGAAGTCGCAGGAAAAATTCTGGAGATCGTCGATCAGAAATCACGTTAAGCCCGGGCGGAGCGCTTTATAATTTTTTTCGAAAGACAAGATGTTATTGCTTGACAAACCAGTCCATTTATTAGAAGTTAATACTAATAAAACTTTTTATTGATCATTCAAAATCTTTTTTGGATGATTCTTTAATACATATTCGGCTGAAAAGCGGACATTCACATGTTCAGCTTTCAAACCGTATTAATTAAGCTGTGTAGGTTTGGACCAAGGAGGTTATTCAAATGACAGAGGAAATGAATCAAATTGATGTTCAAGTGCCAGAGGTTGGAGATGTAGTAAAAGGGATTGTGACAAAGGTAGAGGACAAGCATGTAGATGTCGAAATTGTCAATGTCAAACAGTCCGGAATCATTCCAATCAGTGAATTATCAAGTCTTCATGTAGAGAAAGCATCGGATGTCGTAAAAGTTGACGACGAGCTTGACCTGAAAGTAACAAAAGTGGAAGACGATGCTTTGATTTTATCTAAACGTGCCGTTGATGCTGACCGCGCTTGGGAAGACCTTGAAAAAAAATTCGACACAAAAGAAGTGTTTGAAGCTGAAGTGAAAGATGTGGTGAAAGGCGGTCTCGTCGTTGATATCGGCGTTCGCGGCTTCATTCCCGCATCACTTGTCGAAGCTCATTTCGTCGAGGATTTCACTGACTATAAAGGGAAAACCCTCTCTCTTATCGTCGTTGAACTCGACCGTGATAAAAACCGGGTGATTCTGTCACACCGGGCTGTAGTGGAAAAAGAACAGACAGCCAAAAAGCATGATTTTCTCCAAACGCTTGAGGTTGGAAGCGTGCTTGAAGGAAAAGTGCAGCGTCTGACTGATTTCGGCGCATTTGTCGACATCGGCGGAATTGACGGGCTTGTTCATATTTCGCAGCTGTCTCATTCACACGTCGAAAAACCGTCTGACGTGGTGGAAGAAGGTCAGGACGTAAAAGTGAAAGTACTGTCCGTAGACCGCGATAACGAGCGTATTTCTTTATCTATTAAAGAAACGCTGCCGGGACCTTGGAGCCAGATCGGCGAAAAGGTAAAACAGGGAGATGTGCTTGAAGGAAAAGTGCAGCGCCTTGTAAGCTTCGGCGCCTTCGTTGAAATTCTTCCGGGCGTGGAAGGACTTGTGCACATTTCGCAAATTTCCAATAAACATATCGGAACGCCGCATGAAGTGCTTGAAGAAGGACAGACTGTTAAAGTGAAAGTGCTTGACGTGAACGAAAGCGAAGAGCGCATTTCCTTAAGCATGCGTGAGCTTGAAGAAGCGCCGAAAGCCGATCAGGAGGACTTCCGCCAATACCAGGCGAAAGAAGAGCCGAGCACCGGCTTCCAGCTTGGCGATTTAATCGGAGACAAGCTTAATAAATTAAAATAAATTGGTGATAAAACGTGACACGAGCAGAACGAAAAAGAGAACATATAAATCATGCGCTGTCTACCGGCCAAAACCGGGAAACGGGGCTTGATGATATTACGTTTGTTCATGTCAGTCTACCGAACCTAGCATTGGAAAAAGTGGATATATCAACGAAAATCGGCGGACTCACAAGCAGTTCGCCGATTTTTATCAATGCGATGACAGGCGGCGGCGGACAGCTTACATACGAAATTAACAGATCGCTGGCAAGAGCTGCGCGCAAAGCCGGCATGCCGCTGGCTGTCGGTTCGCAAATGTCAGCTTTAAAAGATCCCTCCGAACGGTATTCTTACGAGATCGTCAGAAAAGAGAATCCGGACGGGCTGATATTTGCCAATTTAGGCAGCGAGGCGGATGCCGAGCAGGCGAAAAGGGCAGTTGATATGATTCAAGCAGATGCCCTCCAGATACATTTAAATGTGATTCAGGAGATCGTCATGCCAGAGGGTGACAGAAGCTTTACTGGTGCTCTCGGCCGTATTGAGCGGATTGCGGCGGAAACGGGAGTGCCCGTTTTTGTCAAAGAAGTCGGCTTCGGAATGAGCAAGGAATCGGCACGGCAGTTATTTGATGCTGGCGCAGCAGCAGTTGATGCCGGCGGATACGGCGGTACAAATTTCTCTAAGATCGAAAATATGCGCAGAGAGAAGGCGCTTCAATTTTTTAATACGTGGGGAATTTCCACTGCCGCAAGCTTAGCGGAAATCCACTCGCTCTCCGCTGATCAATCAATTATCGCATCCGGCGGGCTGCAAAGTGCCCTGGATGTCGCCAAATCGATTGCCCTCGGCGCTTCCAGCGCGGGAATGGCGGGCACTTTCCTGAAAGCTCTCACTTCTAAAGGAGAAGAGGGTCTGTTTGACGAGATGACGGCGCTTTTACAAGAGCTGAAAATGATTATGACGGCCCTCGGATGCCAATCGGTTGCCCAATTGCAAAAGGCGCCTTTGGTCATAAAAGGTGACACACATCACTGGCTTTCTGAACGGGGAATTGACACATCCCGTTTCAGCAGACGTTAAAAGGCATGCGGACCCGCATGCCTTTTTCTGTTTTTTACGATTTTCTTTTTCGGAATTCCCCGTTTTGCTCAAGGCTTGTCGCTCCTTTATGGTGAATCGAATCATCGCGATCAGATTCCACTCGTCGGGAGGCTTTCAGTTTTTTCTCCTGTCTGTCTTTTCCCATCCTTATCCGCTCCTTTCAGGCATAATTGGTTTAAAAAATGCGCTCCCGCTCCATACTGATCAGAGGAGGAGCGATTATGGAACCGTTTTATTATTACTGGTCAATGTGGTTTTTATGGATACTTGCGACTTTTATTTTTGCCAAGACGAAAAGCCGTTTTTACGTATCAGTCTTTATTTTGACTAATATGATGGCAAGCATACATCAGATTACGGCTTATTTTACGCTGAATGCGGCATATGTCATGTTTTTTACTGCGGCATTTGTTTATGCGGGAAGCCTCGGCATGCATAAACGGCTCCGTAATATTGTGATTCATCTGACGGCGTCTGCGGCGTACGGCTTTATTTTTCTTTTTGCATTATATGACCCTGTTTGGTTTATCATAAAACCTGAATGGGCGGCGGTTATACTGCTTACCGTTATTACGCTTTCCGTTGAGGGGCGGTTCCCTGAGAGGCTTTGTCTTTTTGTTCTCGGCATGTGCCAGGGGGAACTATTGTATGCTGCGGTCATCCGCAATATTGCGGGTGCGGCAGCCGTCGGTGATTATCAATGGCTTTCAGGATGTTCGGCGGGAGTGATTCTTCTCGTCGGACTGACTACATATGAACAGCTTGCGGCGCGCATCAGCCAAAAAAGCAAAAAGCAGGGCAAAGGAGCGACAAAAATGTCTTGAAAACAGACGAAGACTGTTACATGAATGCGAAACATTTTGAAGAATACATTGTGATCTCAGTGAAAACTGATATAATAAATGAGTTAAGCCCTTCTGTTTGAAGGGTTCTTTTCATAGCGAAGATGATTTTTAATAACCGGTTGAACAATTTTTTGTGAAAATGTAAGCGGCTGGATTGAAAGGAAGGGTACTATGGGTAAACCTGTCGTAGCCATTGTCGGAAGACCGAATGTGGGAAAATCCACAATCTTTAACCGGATTGCGGGTGAAAGAATTTCAATAGTAGAAGATACCCCCGGAGTGACGCGGGACCGGATATACAGTTCGGCGGAATGGCTGAATTATGATTTTAACCTGATTGATACGGGCGGAATTGATATCGGAGACGAACCGTTTCTGACACAGATCCGCCAGCAGGCTGAAATCGCCATGGACGAGGCTGATGTGATCATCTTTATGGTGAACGGCCGCGAAGGTGTGACGTCTGCGGATGAAGAAGTGGCAAAAATACTGTACCGGACAAAAAAACCGGTCGTATTAGCCGTTAATAAATTAGATAATACCGAAATGAGAGCGAACATCTATGACTTTTATGCGCTCGGCTTTGGAGAACCGTATCCGATTTCGGGCACACACGGTTTAGGATTGGGAGATTTGCTCGATGCTTGTGCCGAGCATTTTAAAAACATTCCGGAGACGAAGTACAGTGATGATGTCGTTCAATTCTGCCTGATCGGCCGCCCGAATGTCGGAAAATCATCCCTTGTCAATGCGATGCTCGGCGAAGAGCGGGTTATCGTGAGCAACGTAGCCGGAACGACTAGAGACGCTGTGGATACGGCGTTCACCTACAATCAGCAGGAATTTGTAATCGTTGACACGGCGGGAATGAGAAAAAAGGGTAAAGTATATGAAACAACAGAAAAATACAGTGTGCTTCGGGCGTTAAAAGCCATTGACCGCTCAGACGTCGTCGGCGTTGTGCTGAATGCAGAAGAAGGCATCCTTGAGCAGGACAAGCGGATCGCCGGATACGCCCATGAAGCCGGGAAAGCCGTCGTCATTATCGTAAACAAATGGGATGCCGTTGATAAAGACGAGCGCACGATGAAAGAATTTGAACAGAATATTCGGGAACATTTCCAATTTCTTGATTATGCGCCGGTGCTGTTTATGTCGGCACTGACGACAAAGCGGATTCATACACTCATGCCTGCGATTATTAAAGCGAGTGAAAACCACTCTCTCCGCGTGCAGACAAATGTCTTAAATGATGTCATCATGGATGCGGTCGCCATGAATCCGACTCCGACGCACAACGGCTCCCGTCTGAAAATTTATTATGCGACTCAAGTCGCTGTTAAGCCGCCGAGCTTCGTTGTTTTTGTCAACGATCCGGAACTGATGCATTTTTCTTATGAACGCTTTTTAGAAAACCGAATCCGGGACGCTTTCGGATTTGAAGGTACGCCAATTAAAATATTTGCAAGAGCAAGAAAATAAAAAGGTGTGATACAGAGATGAAAAAAGTGGCAATGCTTGGAGCGGGAAGCTGGGGCACTGCACTTTCTTTAGTGCTGGCTGATAACGGACATCGAGTTATGATGTGGGGACACCGTGCCGAATTGATCGATCAAATCAACGAACTGCATGAAAACAAAGATTACCTGCCGGGGGTGGAGCTATCAAGTTCTATCATCGGTACAGCTGATTTAAACGAGGCTTTAAAAGGAGCGGACTTCATCATTGTGGCAGTTCCGACAAAAGCCATTCGGGAAGTGCTGAAAAAGGCTCTGCCGTACATCCCGAAACAATCGATTTTTGTTCATGTCAGCAAGGGAATTGAGCCGGATTCGCTTCTCCGTATTTCAGAATTAATGGAAGAGGAGCTGCCTGAGGAGTACAGAAAAGACATCGTCGTGCTTTCAGGGCCGAGCCACGCTGAGGAAGTCGGATTAAGACACCCGACGACTGTTACATCATCTTCAAAAAATATCAAGGCTGCAGAAGCGGTTCAGGATTTATTCATGAACCAGCATTTCCGCGTCTATACCAATCCGGATATGATCGGTGTTGAAATAGGGGGAGCGTTAAAGAATATCATCGCTCTTGCAGCGGGGATTACAGACGGATTGGGATACGGAGATAATGCAAAAGCGGCCTTAATCACCCGAGGTCTTGCTGAAATCGCCAGACTCGGCACAAAGATGGGCGGAAATCCGCTCACCTTTTCCGGCCTGACCGGCGTAGGCGATTTGATCGTGACGTGTACAAGCGTTCATTCCCGAAACTGGCGCGCCGGCAACCTGCTCGGCAAAGGATATAAGCTGGAAGCTGTCCTGGATAAGATGGGGATGGTTGTTGAAGGCGTGCGGACGACGAAAGCTGCGTATCAGCTGTCTCAAAAATACCAAGTGAAAATGCCGATCACAGAGGCGCTTCACCAAGTATTATTTAACGGGCAGAAGGTAGAAACGGCCGTAGAATCCTTAATGGCCAGAGTGAAAACCCATGAGATGGAAGACTTGGTCAACACATTCGAAAACCGGGTGAAGTGACAATAACATGCCGTCAGCATATTCTGAAGTGACGAAAGTCCAAAACGCAGAACTCTCCGGCTGAAATCGCTTAAAACATTTGCTGATTTAGGCAGAAGAGGATGCAGACGTACGCATCTACGCATACTATAGCATCGAAGTCCAAGAGAGTGTATCTCAGACGTACAGGTGAATATAGTCAACTTGACTGAAGCAAAGTCCCCCTCTTTGCTTCAGTTTTTTTGTTTTTTCAATAGATGGAAAACCTGTTGATCTTTTCAACATTTGTATATTAAAATGAAATATAACGCTTACAATGATGGGACGGGGGGCACGAACGTGAGTGTGGCATTGATGAAAATGTGGTTTGCGCTTGGTGCTATGGGATTAATGTTTGTTGCGGTGGCCTCTATTTATGTCAGCAGGTACAAAGTGAAAAACAAACTGATAAAAGCAGCGGTTTCTTCACTCGCTTATGCCTGCATGGTCATCTCGGGATTGATCGTGTTAATGGTTGTTTTCAGCGGGCCTGTCAATGAATAAAGCCGAAAGGGGGCGCGGAATGCATAAGTTAAAAATGGCCGTCATAACGGCAATGGCGGTGCTTCTGCTGTCCGGCTGTCTGTACCCTGAAGCGAAAAAAACTGAAAATAAAGTCTCTTACAAACATCAGCTTCAGCAGGTGCAAGCGGCAGTGGATGAATTTAAAAAGGCGAACGGCGGACTTCTGCCGATTCAGACAAAAGATATGAAAACACCGCTCTATCAAAAATATCCGATAGATTTTAAGCGGCTCGCGCCCAGATACATAGAGGAGCCGCCGGCCTCAGCTTATGAAAGCGGAGGAATGTACCAATACGTGCTTGTCGACGTGGAAAATAAGCCGACCGTCAAGCTGGTCGATCTCCAAATGGCGGAAGCAATCCGCGACATGAAGCTGCGTGTCAAAATGTATCAGGAAAAGCATACATATCCTCCCTATGAGGACGCCGTTTCAAAAGGGCTGTTCACTTTAAATAAAAAAAAGCTCGGCATGAAAGACTCTCCTTCAGTCAAAAGTCCGGTTTCAGGCACGTCTCTGCCGCTTTTAATCGGCGCTGACGGAGAAATCTATGCCGACTATCGCGTCGATCTAGCCCGCTGCCTGAAGGAAAACAAAAAGAAAATCAAACCGGGCGCGGAAATTCAGGATATTTTATGGAAAGAGACTCCTTTCGTCCCGGCCTTTTCAGTCACATACACCGTAAATGAAAAACAGGAACCCGTTTTTTTAGAAAGTCAAACGAAACAGGAATGAACCTTTTTCCCGCGCATACAAATAGGGAGAAAGGTTTTTTTGATTTTGATAGAAAAGACTGCCTGAAAATTTTCTAAAGATGTCATATTGAAATAGGACAACGTCATACACATATAGTGTCCTGTATTTGATTGGAGAATGGTGAATGAAAAATGATAAGGATAGGAAGTCCGGGAGGGGATCACTTGGAAAAGGTCGATATTTTCAAGGATATCGCTGAACGAACAGGGGGCGATATATACTTAGGAGTCGTTGGCGCTGTCCGTACAGGGAAATCTACATTCATTAAAAAATTTATGGAGCTCGTGGTGCTCCCGAATATCAGCAATGAGGCCGATCGAGCGCGGGCGCAGGATGAGCTTCCGCAAAGCGCAGCAGGAAAAACGATAATGACCACAGAACCAAAATTTGTCCCGAATCAAGCCATGTCCGTTCATGTCGCAGAAGGACTTGATGTCAACATCCGTCTTGTGGATTGTGTGGGATATACGGTTCCCGGGGCGAAGGGATATGAGGATGAAAACGGCCCGAGAATGATCAATACACCTTGGTACGAAGAACCGATTCCCTTTCATGAGGCAGCGGAAATCGGTACGAGAAAAGTCATCCAGGAACACTCCACAATCGGGGTCGTCATTACGACAGACGGCTCAATCGGCGATATTGCGCGGGGCGATTACGTGGAAGCGGAAGAAAGAGTCATCGACGAGCTGAAGGAAGTCGGCAAACCGTTTATTATGGTCATCAACTCGGTAAAACCGTACCACCCGGAAACAGAAGCGCTCAGAGCTGAATTAAGCGCGAAATATGATATTCCCGTCCTCGCCATGAGTGTTGAAAGCATGCGGGAAACAGATGTGTTAAGCGTCCTCAGAGAAGCGCTTTACGAGTTCCCTGTGCTGGAAGTCAATGTCAACCTTCCGAGCTGGGTCATGGTGCTGAAGGAAAATCACTGGCTCAGAGAGAGCTACCAGGAATCAGTGAAAGAAACCGTAAAAGATATTAAACGCCTGCGTGATGTCGACCGGGTTGTCGGCCACTTCAGTGAATTTGAGTTTATTGAAAGCGCCGGTCTGGCCGGAATCGAACTTGGCCAGGGTGTCGCAGAAATTGATTTGTATGCGCCGGATCATTTATATGACCAGATTTTAAAAGAAGTGGTCGGCGTTGAAATCCGCGGGAAAGACCACCTGCTTGAATTAATGCAGGACTTCGCCCACGCGAAAAAAGAATATGATCAGGTATCAGATGCGCTGAAAATGGTGAAACAGACCGGCTACGGCATTGCCGCCCCGGCCTTAACCGATATGAGCCTTGATGAACCGGAAATCATCAGGCAGGGATCAAGGTTCGGAGTAAGGCTCAAAGCGGTCGCTCCGTCTATTCATATGATCAAAGTGGATGTGGAAAGTGAATTCGCGCCGATCATCGGGACGGAAAAACAAAGTGAAGAGCTTGTCCGCTACTTAATGCAGGACTTTGAAGATGATCCGCTTTCTATCTGGAACTCCGATATTTTCGGCAGATCATTGAGCTCTATCGTAAGAGAAGGAATCTCCGCAAAACTGTCACTCATGCCGGAAAATGCGAGATATAAACTGAAAGAAACACTGGAGAGAATTATTAACGAAGGCTCAGGCGGCCTGATCGCCATTATTTTGTAAGCTGAAGGACCTCTTCCTGAAACGGGGGGTCTTTTTTTATTCTTTTTAGATACTGGAAATCAATCAAGGATTAGGAGGAAAAAAGCAAAAAAAGGAATATTTGTTCGGTAAAACACGTGAAAACCTTGACGAGCAAGGGATTGAGGCTTTAAAATGCTTGATATGGCTTTTTATATGTGTTACTCTACATACAGAAAATCTTCACTTTGTTGGACAAACATTCCTCAAAGTGTCTGTTTTCTTATGAAAAGCCGTTTACTTGTCTGTTCTTCCCTGCTTTGATTTTTTATCAGACAGGTTTAGAATCAGGCTGAACTGTGAAGAAATGATAATAAACTGCTGATTTGATACCCTTTTGGGAGGAGGTGAAAGGCATGAACAAGACAGAACTAATCAATGCGGTTGCTGAAGCAAGCGAATTGTCTAAAAAAGACGCTACAAAAGCAGTTGATTCTGTTTTTGATACGATTTTAGATGCACTTAAAAACGGTGATAAAATCCAACTGATCGGTTTCGGTAACTTTGAGGTGCGCGAGCGCTCTGCACGTAAAGGACGTAACCCGCAAACAGGTGAAGAAATCGAAATCCCTGCAAGCAAGGTACCTGCTTTCAAACCAGGTAAAGCTCTTAAAGACGCTGTTGCAGGAAAATAATTGTGAATATAGATCGTGTATGCATCTGATACATACACTTTGTTTCTTCACAGAAAAGCCCCTTGATAAAGGGGCTTTTCATATTTAAGCAGCCTCGGTCACCGGGCAGGACTTTCGTTTTGCTTTTGGCGCGGCAAATGTGCTAGAATCGAAATTAAATGTATTCAATGGTGGAGGACACAGACAATGAAAGAAGTTAATAAAGAACAGATTGAACAGGCGGTTCGCCAGATTTTAGAGGCGATTGGAGAAGACCCGGACCGGGAAGGGCTTTTAGATACGCCGAAACGCGTGGCAAAAATGTACGCGGAAGTATTCTCGGGATTAAACGAAGACCCGAAAGAACACTTTAAAACCGTTTTCGGAGAAGACCATGAGGAGCTTGTTCTTGTAAAAGATATCGCGTTTCATTCCATGTGTGAACATCACCTTGTTCCTTTTTACGGAAAAGCGCATATTGCCTACATTCCGCGCGGCGGCAAAGTGACGGGCCTGAGTAAATTGGCGCGGGCGGTGGAAGCCGTCTCAAAACGCCCGCAGCTGCAGGAGCGCATCACTTCAACGATTGCAGAAAGCATCGTAGAGACCTTAGATCCCCACGGCGTCATGGTTGTCGTCGAAGCTGAGCATATGTGCATGACGATGAGGGGCGTAAGAAAGCCGGGTGCAAAAACAGTGACTTCCGCTGTAAGAGGTATTTTTAAAGATGACGCAGCGGCGCGTTCCGAAGTGTTAGAACATATTAAACGTGCGGATTAATAATGATAGAGGGTGCAGATATGAATTCAAAGCATTCAAGTGATTTTGTCGTCATTAAAGCGGTCGAGGACGGCGTGAACGTCATCGGTTTAACGAGAGGAACGGATACGAAATTTCACCATTCCGAAAAACTGGACAAAGGCGAAGTAATTATCGCTCAGTTTACTGAGCATACCTCTGCCATCAAAGTGAGAGGCAACGCCCTCATCCAGACCGCTTACGGAGAAATGAACAGCGAAAAAAAATAAGCCGGCTGTTTCCCGCTTTTGCCAAATGCCCGCAAACGGCGGGAGAATACAGCCAATTTCTTTTTTTTATGCTATAATGATACCTGCGTATAATAATGACGAGTAAATCTCATACATATTAGAATAAATGTGAATTTGGGGACAAGGGTGATATTTTTGCAAGACATCTACGGAACTTTAGCGAATCTAAATACGAAATTAAAACAAAAGCTGTCTCATCCTTATTTAGCGAAACATATTTCTGCGCCTAAAATCGATGAGGATAAGCTTCTTCTTTTTCACGCTTTGTTTGAAGAGGCGGACATTAAGAACAATGACAGAGAAAATTACATAGTAACTGCGATGCTTGTCCAAAGCGCCCTTGATACCCACGATGAAGTGACAACAGCCAGAGCGTTAAAGCGAGACGAAAATAAAAACCGGCAGCTCACCGTGCTTGCCGGCGACTATTTCAGCGGACTGTATTATTCGCTTTTATCTGAAATGAAGGATATCTATATGATACGGACGCTCGCTACGGCAATTAAAGAAATCAATGAGCATAAAATCCGTCTGTACGATCGGTCTGTCAATGACTTGAATCAATTGATCGAAAGCATGGCGATTGTGGAAGCGGCCCTGTTTCACAGAGTGTCAGACCACTTTAATCTTCCGCGCTGGAAAGAGCTGGCGAGTGATTTTTTTGTATATAAGCGGCTGATGAACGGCAATGCTATATTTCTCGATGTCATCGGCAATATTGTAAAGTCAGGGAAATCAAAGGCTGACATAATGGAAGATAGCTTCCGAAAGGCAAAGCAAAGCATTGAAACGCTGCTGCCGCTCAATTCACCAATCCAAAACCTAATGCTGAACCGGCTTACGGCGATCAGCCGGGACAAAACATATCATCAGAAAGTGGAAGAAGGGTAATCAACATGCAGGAGTCAAAAGAACAGCGCGTACACGGCGTGTTTGAAAAAATCTATAAAAATTATGACCAAATGAACTCTGTTATCAGTTTTCAGCAGCATAAAAAATGGCGCGATAAAACGATGCAGATCATGAATGTAAAAGAAGGCGCAAAAGCGCTTGATGTCTGCTGCGGAACGGCTGACTGGACGATTGCCCTCGCAGAAGCGGCCGGAAAAAGCGGCGAAATCAAAGGACTGGATTTCAGCAAAAATATGCTGAGCATCGGTGAGAAAAAAGTGAAAGAGGGCGGTTACAGCCAAATTGAGCTTTTGCACGGAAATGCGATGGAGCTTCCTTTCGCTGATGATTCTTTTGATTTTGTCACCATCGGCTTCGGGCTGCGAAACGTTCCCGACTATCTGACCGTGCTGAAAGAAATGCGGCGGGTCGTCAAACCGGGCGGGCAGGTCGTATGTCTGGAAACATCCCAGCCGGAAATGTTCGGATTCAGACAGGCATATTTTCTTTATTTTAAATACATCATGCCTTTCTTCGGAAAAATGTTTGCGAAGAGCTATAAAGAATATTCTTGGCTTCAAGAATCGGCAAGAGAATTTCCCGGTATGAAAGAACTTGCGCGTCTGTTTGAAGAAGCGGGCCTGACGAATGTCAAATACCATTCGTTTACCGGCGGAGTGGCCGCTACGCATATCGGTTGGAAATGATGAATATACAGATGTTTGGGTGAATGATATGAAATTTAAAATGGCCTATTCTTTTTTAAATGACGATATTGATGTGATCGAAAGGGAGCTTGAGCAAACGGTGCGGTCAGACTATCCCTTGCTGAGTGAAGCCGGGCTCCATCTGCTCCAGGCGGGAGGCAAGAGGATCCGCCCCGTTTTCGTATTGCTTTCCGGCATGTTCGGCGACTATGACATTAATAAAATAAAATATGTTGCGGTGACGCTGGAAATGATTCATATGGCGTCCCTCGTGCATGACGACGTCATTGATGACGCCGAGCTGCGGAGGGGAAAACCGACCATCAAAGCCAAGTGGGACAACCGCATCGCCATGTATACCGGTGATTATATGCTAGCGGGCTCACTTGAGATGATGACGAGATTGGATGAGCCGAAAGCCCACCGGATCCTGTCCAAAACCATCGTAGAAGTATGCCTCGGAGAAATTGAACAGATCAGAGATAAATACAATATGGAGCAAAACCTCAGAACCTATTTGCGCCGCATCAAACGGAAAACGGCTCTTCTCATTGCCGTCAGCTGCCAGCTCGGCGCCATCGCTTCGGGAGCTGATGAGAAGATTCACAAAGCATTATATTGGTTCGGTTATTACGTGGGCATGTCCTATCAGATTATTGACGACATTCTTGATTTCACTTCAACGGAAGAGGAACTGGGAAAACCGGTCGGAGGGGATCTGCTGCAAGGAAATGTCACTCTGCCCGTTTTGTACGCGCTCCGTCAGCCTGAATTGAAAAATCAGCTGAAATTAATTAACAGTGAAACAACACAGGAGCAGCTCGCCCCCATTATTGAAAATATTAAACGCACAGACGCGATTGAAAAATCAATGGCCGTCAGTGACAGGTACTTAAAAAAAGCGTTTGAAAAACTGAATACACTGCCGAGAGGACGGGCGCGCTCATCATTGGCCGCCATCGCCAAATATATCGGCAAACGGAAATTTTAAATTCCTTTTACGAACAAGATGTGAACATTCTCCGCCCTGGATTGATTAATTGTCAGAAAGATGTTACGATTTCGGTGTGCAACTTGAAAGCCTATACATAATGATGGGGTGGAGAATCTTATGGAAAAAACTTTTATCATGGTAAAACCGGACGGCGTACAGCGCCAGCTGATCGGAGAGATTTTATCCAGATTTGAGCGTAAGGGCTTACAATTGGCAGGAGCCAAGCTAATGCAAGTTTCAGAACAGATGGCTGAAAACCATTATGCTGAACATAAAGGGAAGCCGTTTTTCGGCGAGCTTGTGGAATTCATTACATCAGGACCCGTATTTGCAATGGTATGGGAAGGGGAAAATGTAGTAGAGATCACAAGACAGCTGATCGGAAAAACGAACCCGAAAGATGCACTGCCGGGCACGATCCGCGGTGACTACGGCATGTTTGTCGGCAAAAATATCATTCACGGTTCAGACTCCTTAGAAAGCGCTGAGCGGGAAATTCACATTTTCTTTAAACAGGAAGAGCTTGTACCGTATCAAAAATTAATGGCCGACTGGGTGTACTAAGCCGTCAGCCTTTCTTTTTCTCGTATTATGAAAAGGTTTACATCATTTATGAAAGACAGAGGCTGCGCCGCCCTGTCTTTTCGTTTCTCACAAATCAGCCCGCGGGCTGATTTTTTTATTGAAATCGTACAATTTCGACAGAAAACAGGCTATACTAGGACAAAAGACAGCGAGATTGGGAGAGAAGCAATGGAGCCTTACGACATTTTTATCACCAAGTGGAAACAAATAACCGGCGTTGATTTATCTTTATACAAAGAAGCACAGATGAAAAGGCGGCTGACGTCCCTTTATGAAAAGAAGGGGTTCAGAGATTTTCAGGAATTTGCCGCCGCTTTGGAAAAGGACAAGCTTTTATTAAACGAAACATTGGACAGAATGACGATCAATGTTTCTGAATTTTACCGAAATTATAAACGGTGGGAAGTTCTTGAAACCTCAATTCTTCCGTTAATAAAGCATAACAAACCGTTAAAAATATGGAGTGCGGCCTGTTCAACGGGAGAGGAGCCCTATACTTTGGCTATGATTCTCAATCAGCAGACGGGACTGGCCGGATTTGATATATTGGCGACAGATATTGATGAAAAGGCGCTAAGCAAAGCCAAGCGGGGCATCTATCAGGAACGCTCGCTGCAAGAGGTGCCGGCTTCCGTGAAAAGCCGTTATTTCACCAAGCAGGCTGACAGCAGCTATCAAGTAAAACAAGAGATTCAGAAAAACATCCGGTTTAAGCGGCACAACCTGCTTGCCGACAGCTATGAACAGGATTTTGACCTGATCGTCTGCCGCAACGTCTTTATTTATTTTACTGAAAAAGCAAAAGAAGAGCTGTATGTGAAAATGGCGGGCAGTCTGAAAAAGAACGGAATTCTGTTTGTCGGCAGTACAGAACAAATTTTCAGCCCGGAAAAATTCGGCCTTGAGAGCACTGATACATTTTTTTATCAAAAAAGATAGAAGACATTTAAGTAAAACTTGTGTTATAGTTTTACTTAAAAGCGTTAATGCGATGAAGGGAGAAAAAAGAAATGAGATACTTAACAGCCGGAGAATCACACGGTCCGCAGCTGACGACAATTATAGAAGGTGTGCCTGCGGGGCTTTATATAACTGAAGAAGACATTAATTTTGAGCTTGCCAGACGTCAAAAAGGGCACGGCCGCGGACGCCGCATGCAGATTGAAACGGACAGAGCGAAGATCACAAGCGGCGTGCGGCATGCCCGGACACTCGGTTCACCCATCGCGCTCGTTGTAGAAAATAAAGATTGGACCCACTGGACAAAAATCATGGGCGCCGCACCGATTACAGAAGAAGAAGAAAGTGAAATGAAACGCCAGATTTCAAGACCGAGACCGGGACACGCAGATTTGAACGGTGCTATTAAGTATAATCACCGCGATATGAGAAATGTGTTAGAACGATCTTCCGCGCGTGAGACAACGGTTCGCGTGGCTGCCGGAGCCGTCGCTAAAAAGATTTTAGCGGAGCTTGGCATTAAAGTCGCCGGGCATGTCCTGCAAATCGGCAGCGTAAAAGCAGAGAAAACCGATTACACATCCATTGAGGATCTCAAACGGGTAACGGAAGAATCACCGGTCAGATGCTACGATGAAGAAGCTGGCCGTCAAATGATGGCAGCCATTGATGAAGCGAAGGCAAACGGCGACTCGATCGGCGGAATCGTTGAAGTGATCGTCGAAGGTATGCCGGTCGGTGTCGGAAGCTATGTCCACTATGACCGTAAGCTGGACAGCAAGCTCGCTGCTGCCGTTCTGTCGATTAACGCGTTTAAAGGCGTAGAGTTCGGCATCGGTTTTGAAGCGGCCGGTAAAAACGGCAGTGAAGTTCATGATGAAATCGTATGGGATGAAGAGAAAGGCTATACACGCGCCACAAACAGGCTCGGAGGATTAGAAGGCGGTATGACGACGGGAATGCCGATTGTCGTCCGCGGCGTTATGAAACCGATCCCTACTTTGTACAAGCCGCTGAAAAGCGTCGACATTGAAACGAAAGAACCGTTTACAGCGAGCATTGAACGTTCAGACAGCTGCGCGGTTCCGGCAGCAAGTGTAGTGGCTGAAGCAGCAGTGGCCTGGGAAATCGCAAATGCCGTCGTCGAACAATTCGGGCTTGACCAGATCGACCGCATTAAAGAAAATGTTGAAAACATGAAAAAACTATCGAGGGAATTCTGATGAAAGAGCTTGAGGTTCGGACAGCTTCCTCCGCATATCCCGTGTATATCGGTGAAGGCATAAGGAAACAGGCCGCTGCCCTTTTGTCTTCACTGAACAGGCCGCTGACAAAGATCCTTCTCGTCATCGATGCTGAAGTTGACCGGCTATACGGTGATGAGATGTTCCGGCTTTTAAACGAAACATGGCCCGTGAAAAAAGTGATCGTTCCAAGCGGAGAAGAAGCGAAGTCTCTGAAAGAGTATGAACGGATTCAAACGGAAGCGATCGCTTTCCATATGGACCGCTCCTCATGTATGATCGCCTTCGGAGGCGGCGTGACGGGTGATTTGGCCGGCTTTTGCGCAGCAACTTTTATGCGCGGAATTGATTTCATTCAAATGCCGACGACACTGCTTGCCCATGACAGCGCGGTCGGCGGCAAGGTGGCCGTCAACCATAAACTCGGAAAGAACTTAATCGGCGCGTTTTATCAGCCGAAAGCGGTGATTTACGATACGGAGCTACTGAAAACCCTGCCGGAACAAGAGCTGAGATCGGGTATGGCTGAAGTGATCAAACACGCGTTTATCGCCGATCATGCTTTTTTAGAAAAACTTCTCACGTTTGACACGTTGCAAGGACTGACAAGCGCTGAGCTGAATGAAATGATTTATAAAGGAATTTCAATCAAATCGGCCGTCGTGCGTGAGGACGAAAAGGAAGAGGGGATAAGAGCTTTTCTGAATTTCGGCCATACGCTCGGCCATGCCGTTGAGGCGGAATACGGCTACGGCCGGATTACACATGGAGATGCGGTCGCCCTCGGCATGCAGTTTGCCCTTTACGTGAGTGAACAGGTTGCGGGATGCAAGATGAACAGAAAAGAACTCACGCAATGGCTGATTGGGCTCGGCTACCCGGGAAGCATCAGACAAGATATTGAAACGCCGGTTCTCTCCGCCCGGATGATGAATGATAAAAAAACGCGCGGAGGCATGACACAGTTCATCGTGTTAAAGGAATTAGGCGAAGCGCGGGACTGCATGCTTTCAAAAGATGAGCTCGAAAATTTGCTGAATAAATGGCGAATGGAGGAAACAGCATGATGATACGCGGCATTCGCGGAGCAACAACGGTGGAACAAGACACCGAACAAGAAATTTTAGAAAAAACACAGCAGCTGCTTGAAAAAATCATTGAACAAAATGGATGCAAGCCGGAAGACGTTGTACAGATCCTGTTATCCGCCACGCCTGATATCCATTCCGTATTTCCGGCAAAAGCGGTCCGCCGCCTTTCCGGGTGGCAGTACGTCCCGGTGACGTGCATGCAGGAAATGGATGTTACCGGCGCTCTGCAAAAGTGTATCCGTGTCCTGATGACGGTTCAGACGGATACGCCTCAGGATGAAATCAAGCATGTCTATTTAGAAAAAGCCGTTGTGTTAAGGCCGGATTTATCATTGACAAAAAATACTGACATGTAATACGATAAACAAAGCTTAGAAATACACAAGAGTGTGTATAGAGCTGGTAAGTAAGATATTGAACAGTTGAGTTTAGAATAGGGTAGCAGAGAATGAGTTTAGCTGAGCTGAGATAAACACGTTTTTATTCTGCCCAAAAGAAGCCTTTCTTTTGGGTTTATTTCTTATACGCAAGACTCCTCTCACTCTTCATCTCATTCTCCTTACCGTAAGGAGGAGAATCATGAATTTACAATCGGATGTTTCTTTATTTTTAAAGGACAGTCTGACACACCGCACCATTCCAATCGCAGAGACTTTTACGGTCGACACGATCACACCCATTCAGATGGTTGAAAAACTGGACAGAAACATTACGTATCTTTTAGAAAGCAAGGATGAGTCGTCAAGCTGGTCGAGATACTCTTTTATCGGCCTTGATCCTTTTATCACGATTAAAGAGAGTCATAACACATTCACTGCCGCTGATCCAAATGGGCATACGCTGTTTGAAGCCGGAGAATTAAAAGCCGTGCTTGACTGGATGAATGAGAGCTTCCGCATTAAAACACCCGAGCTTGATATCCCATTTTCGGGAGGGGCGGTCGGTTATCTGAGCTATGACATGATTCCTTTGATTGAGCCTTCCGTGCCAAGCCACGCGAAAGTAACAGATTTCAAAAAATGTATGCTGTTTGTCTGCCGGAAAATCATCGCGTACGACCACGAAACGAAACAAGTGCATTTCATTCAATATGCGGAGCTTAACGGTCGGGAGACGGAGGAAGAAAAGCGGGCCGTTTTTAAAGAAAATTGCGCCGAGCTTCGTAAGCTTATCGGTATTTTGACAGAATCGAAAGATATGAAAGAGCCGTTTTTTTCTAAAGAAACGTTTGACACGCCAAGTTTTGCCGATGTGACATCCAATTATACGAAAGAAGAGTTTATGGCCGGCGTCAATAAACTGAAAGAATATATAAAAGCGGGAGACATTTTTCAAGGGGTGCTTTCGCAAAAGTTTGACATTCCGGTATCCAGACATTCATTTGAGCTGTACAGGGTGCTCCGCATCATCAATCCTTCACCCTATATGTACTATATCAAACTGCCTGACAGAGACATTGTCGGGAGTTCGCCTGAACGTCTGATCCGCGTGCATGACAGGCACCTGGAAATTCATCCGATTGCCGGAACGAGAAGAAGGGGCGCCGGAAAAAAAGAAGATGAACGCCTGAAAAAAGAGCTGATGAATGACGAAAAAGAAAAAGCTGAACATTACATGCTCGTCGATCTTGCGCGCAATGACATCGGCAGAGTTGCGGAGTACGGTTCCGTAGCCGTTCCGGAATTCACAAAGGTCGTTTCTTTTTCACATGTGATGCACATCATCTCTGTTGTAACCGGCCGTTTAAAACAGGGCGTCCATCCCGTTGACGCGCTGATGTCAGCATTCCCGGCAGGAACACTCACGGGCGCTCCGAAAATCCGCGCGATGCAGCTTTTAAATGAATTAGAACCGACTTCCAGAGAAACCTACGGCGGATGTATCGCTTATATCGGATTTGACGGGTCGATTGATTCGTGTATTACCATCCGCACCATGAGTGTCAAAAACGGTACGGCATCGGTGCAGGCGGGCGCGGGAATAGTCGCCGATTCCGTCCCGGAAGCCGAATATGAAGAAAGCTGTAACAAAGCGGGGGCGCTTTTAAAAACGATTCAAATCGCAGAAGACATCTTTTCTGGCGGGGAGGAGAAGACGGATGAACAAATTTCTGCAATCGTGCGTTAATGGCCGTACGCTGAAAATTGGAGAAGCCGAAAAGCTGATGGAGATGATGATGAACGGGGACATGTCGCAGTCTGAGATCGGCGGGATTTTATCGGTATTAGCCCACCGGGGTGAAACGGCGGAGGAGCTTGCCGGATTTGTAAAAGTGATGCGGGCGCGGGCACAGACATCAGGTGGCTTGGCGGATGTCGTTGATACGTGCGGAACAGGCGGAGACGGGATTTCTACGTTTAACATATCCACGGCAGCGGCGATTACAGCTTCTGCCGCCGGAGCTAAAGTTGCCAAGCACGGAAATCGCTCCGTTTCGTCTAAAAGCGGCAGCGCGGATGTGCTGGAAAAGCTGGGGGTTTCCATTCAAGCCACTCCAGAAAGCGTTAAACGCAGCATTGAAATGAAACAAATGGGGTTTTTGTTTGCGCCGCTGTTTCATTCGTCAATGAAGCACGTCGCCGCCGCAAGAAAAGAGCTTGGCTTCCGAACCGTATTTAATCTGCTGGGCCCGCTCAGCAACCCGCTGCAGGTGAAGCGGCAGGTGATCGGCGTCTATTCATTTGATAAAGCGCGCCTGATGGCAAGCGCTTTGGAACAATTTGATGTCAGACACGTCATGCTTGTCTCTGCCCGTGACGGATTAGATGAATTGTCCATCTCAGCACCGACCGATATCATTGAACTGAAAAACGGTGAACGTCTGGAATATTCCGTTTCACCTGAACAATTCGGTTTTGCAGAAGGTTCATTGAAGGATATTCAAGTGAGTTCATCGGAAGAAAGCGCGCTCCTCATTCAGAATATTTTTGCAAATAAAGCTCCGTCATCCGCTCTGCATATTACCGCCTTAAATGCGGGCGCGGCCATTTATACGGCAGGTCTTGCAAACGATCTGAAAGAAGGAATGAAAACCGCCTTAGAAGCGATTCAAAACGGAGATGCCAAAAGGCAGCTCGAACGTCTGAAACAGAAAGAGGAAGAAATGTATGCTTGATCAAATCATTCAGCAGAAAAAAGAAGAAATTAAATCCATCGTGCTGCCGGAAACCTGTCAAATTGAACGGAGATCCTTTAAAAAAGCGCTCCTGAACCCGAACCGTTTTATCGGGCTGATTGCCGAAGTGAAAAAAGCTTCGCCGTCTAAAGGATTGATTAAAGAGCATTTTGTTCCGGAAACGATTGCGGCGGATTATGAAGCGGCTAAAGCCGACGCCCTTTCAGTTCTCACGGATACCCGTTTTTTTCAGGGGAGAAATCAATTTCTGACAGATGTTAAACAAACCGTGTCTCTTCCCGTGCTGAGAAAAGATTTTATTATTGATTCCATTCAGGTGGAGGAATCGTTCAGGATCGGCGCCGATGCCATTTTGCTGATCGGGGAAGCGCTGGAACCTTCAGAGCTTCATGAGCTTTATCTGGAAGCCCGCGAGAAGGGCATGGACGTTCTCGTTGAAGTCCATGATGAAACTGTGCTTGAACGGATTTTACAAGTGTTTCAGCCGGACATTCTCGGCATAAACAACCGGGACTTAAAAACGTTCCGTACTTCTGTTTCGCAAACGGAAAAAATAGCGCAGCTTGTACCGGACGGCTGCCTGCTGGTCAGCGAAAGCGGCATCGGTTCTTTGGCTGACCTGCAATTCGTCAACAAGCACGGGGCGCAGGCTGTATTGGCCGGAGAATCCTTAATGAGAGAGGATTCGCAGCAAAAGGCGATCCGCGGACTGTTCGGGGAGTGACGATATGAAAAAGCCTGAGTTAAAGTACTGCGGAATACGATCGAAGCGTGATTATGAACTTGCGGCAGCTTCAGAAGCGGATTATCTGGGATTTATTTTTGCCGCAAGCAAACGGAGAGTAACGCCGGATGAGGTCCGGAAATGGAAAGAGCAGGTCCGGACAGACAAGAAACATGTCGGAGTATTTGTAAATGAAACGATAGAAAACATCGCGCAAATCGCCTCTGATCTGGCACTTGACGTCATCCAGCTTCACGGTGATGAATCGCCTGAGGATGCCCGCCGCCTCCGTCCGCTTGTGCGCTCGGAGATATGGAAAGCGCTCCATCACGGGGAAGGGACGCTCCGTCAGATGGCTCAATTTGCACCTGCTGTCGACGGCTATGTCATTGATTCTTCAGTAAAAGGAATGAGAGGCGGCACGGGAATCGCGTTTTCATGGGCCCGTGTCCCCTTGTACCGAAAGCAGGCTCAAAATGCAAACAAGCGCTGTTTTATCGCGGGCGGCGTTAATCCTGAAACGATTACAGGCTTACTGAGATCGCGTCCGTGCGGTATAGATCTTGCCAGCGGAATTGAAAAAAACGGACAAAAGGATCAAACACTGATCCGGCTTTTAGAAGAAAGGATGAATCACTATGTATCCATATCCAAATGAAATCGGAAGATACGGCGAATTCGGCGGCAAATTTGTCCCTGAAACATTGATGCGGCCCCTTGAGGAAATCGAAACGGCTTTCACAGAATTAAAGAATGATCCCGTTTTTCATGCCGAATATAAAAAGCTATTGTTTGATTACTCCGGAAGACCGACCGCATTAACGTTCGCAGACAGGGTGTCAGAGTATTTGGGAGGGGCGAAAATCTATCTGAAAAGAGAAGATTTAAACCATACCGGCTCTCATAAAATTAACAACGCGCTAGGCCAGATTCTGCTTGCCAAAAAGATGGGCAAAACGAAAATCATCGCCGAAACCGGTGCGGGACAGCACGGTGTGGCTGCCGCGACAGCCGCCGCAAAATTCGGTTTTAAGTGTACGGTTTTTATGGGTGAAGAAGACGTTGCGCGCCAGTCGCTGAACGTATTCCGGATGAAACTGCTCGGTGCGGAAGTGGTGCCGGTCACAAGCGGCAACGGCACGCTGAAAGATGCGACGAATGAGGCAATCAGGTATTGGGTCCAGCATTGTGAAGATCATTTCTATCTTATCGGTTCTGTAGTGGGTCCGCACCCGTATCCGTATATCGTTCGCGAATTCCAGAAAATCATCGGCGAGGAAGCGAAAGAACAGCTCCGCCGGGTTGAAGGAACGCTCCCGGATAAGATTGTTGCATGTGTCGGCGGCGGAAGCAATGCGATGGGCATTTTTCAGGCCTTTTTAGACGAAGATACTGAGCTGATCGGCGCCGAGGCGGCCGGAAAAGGAATTGATACGCCGCTGCATGCGGCAACGATCGCAAAAGGGACGCTCGGGGTGATTCACGGTTCAATGACCTATTTAATACAAGATGAATACGGGCAGATAATCGAACCGTACTCCATTTCAGCAGGCCTTGATTACCCGGGGATCGGCCCTGAGCACGCCTATCTGCATAAAAGCGGCCGTGTAACGTACGAAAGCGTGACAGACGATGAAGCGATTGCCGCGTTACGTCTGCTTTCTGAAACAGAGGGTATTCTTCCGGCTATTGAATCTGCCCACGCTCTGGCAAAAGCGTTTGAAATGGCAAAAGACATGGATAAAGATAAAATCATTCTCGTCAGTTTATCGGGAAGAGGAGATAAAGACGTTCATACGCTGATGAATGTTTTGGAAAACGGGGTGGAGACACATGTTTAATCTGCGAGATTCTGAAAAATTATTTATCCCTTTTATTACAGCTGGCGATCCGCTTCCTGACATTTCTGTTGAGCTGGCAATATCATTGCAGAATGCAGGCGCTTCTGCCCTTGAAATCGGCGTTCCTTACACAGATCCGCTCGCGGACGGACCCGTCATACAACGGGCTTCAAAACGGGCTCTGGAAAACGGAATGAATATCGTAAAAGCAATTGAACTTGGCGGCAAAATGAAAAAAAACGGCGTTCATATTCCAATTATCCTCTTTACGTATTATAATCCTGTGTTACAATTAGAAAAAGAATACTTTTTCGCTTTACTGCGGGAAAACGACATAGACGGTCTGCTTGTACCCGACCTTCCATTAGAGGAAAGCGCCCTTTTGCAAATGACATGCAAAAAGGAGAACATCGCTTATATCTCACTGGTTGCGCCGACAAGTGAAGACCGTTTGAAAATAATTACTGAACAGGCCTGCGGCTTTGTGTATTGTGTATCCTCTTTAGGAGTGACGGGCGTACGCAGCGAATTCGATCCGTCTGTATACTCTTTCATTCGTAAGGTGAAAGAATTCAGCTCTGTTCCGGTGGCGGTCGGTTTTGGCATTTCAAACCGCAAACAGGTTGACAGGATGAATGAAATATCTGACGGTGTCGTTGTCGGCAGCGCGCTTGTCAAAAAAGTTGAAGAGCTTAAAACAAAGCTTGTGAATCCCGGAACAAGAGCTGATGCGCTTCTTGAATTTGAAGAATACGCAAAGACGTTCGGACGACTGTACAGTGTAAAATGAGGTGACTGGATTTGCAGATTAAAGAACAGCTGCGGCAGCTGAAACCGTATCAGCCGGGCAAACCAATAGAAGAAGTGAAAATGGAATACGGGCTTGAGAAAGTAGTAAAACTCGCTTCTAACGAAAATCCGTTCGGCTGTTCACAGGCCGCTAAAGATGCGCTGCATCAGGAGATTGAGCAGCTTGCGCTGTATCCCGACGGTTACAGTGCCGCTTTGAGAACGCGGCTCAGTGAGCATCTGCAGGTCAGTGAATCTTCTATTATTTTCGGCAACGGCTCTGATGAGCTTGTGCAGATTATCTGCCGTTCTTTATTAAATGATCAGGCAAACACGATTACCGCCGCCCCGACTTTCCCGCAATACAGACACAATGCGGTGATTGAAGGCGCTGAGGTGCGCGAGGTGCCGCTCCGCAGTGACGGCGCTCATGATTTGGACCGGATGCTGGAAGCAATTGACGGCAAGACGAAAGTCATATGGGTATGCAACCCCAATAATCCGACGGGGACATATACTTCTGAGCAAGAGCTAATTGCCTTTTTAAACAGAGTTCCCGAGCATATACTCGTTGTACTTGATGAAGCGTACTACGAGTATGTTACGGCGGAAGATTACCCAGAAAGCATTCCGCTTTTAAAGCAATATGCGAATGTCATGATCCTCCGCACCTTCTCTAAAGCGTACGGACTTGCCGCGCTGCGTGTCGGATACGGCATTGCGGACGAAGCGCTGATCCGCCAGATTGAACCGGCGAGAGAGCCGTTCAATACGAGCAGAATCGGTCAGGCTTCGGCACTGGCAGCGCTTGATGACCAGACATTTATTCAGGAATGCGTCGAGAAAAATAAAGCAGGCCTTAAGCAGTATTATGATTTTGCAGAAACTCACGGATTAACTTGTTATCCTTCACAAACCAACTTTGTGCTCATTGATTTTAACCGCCCGGCGGATGAACTGTTCCAAGCCCTGTTGGAAAAAGGATATATCGTCCGCTCAGGACAGGCGCTCGGATTTCCGACAGCGTTAAGGATTACGGTCGGTACGAAAGAGCAGAATGAGGAAATTCTCACAATTTTAGCTGCAATATTATAAGAGGTGATCAGGCATCACCTCTTTGCTCTATTAAAATAGTTGAAAAAGGAAATGAGTGAAATGAAGGATACTATATTGCTTGCGGGGATCGGGCTGATCGGCGGATCGATCGCATTGGCCATCAAAAAGGAGCATCCGCATAAACGGATTATCGGTGTGGATATTTCGGAAGAACAGCTCACTGCCGCGCTGAAGCTCGGAATTATTGACGAGCGGGCCGGCTCATTTACGGAAGGGGCGCAGCAAGCGTCTGTTGTCATTATCGCCACGCCTGTCGCCCAAACGCTGAAAATGCTCGATGTGCTGGCCGCATCAGACATCACCCATGAACTCCTGATTACGGATGTCGGCAGCACGAAACAGAAAGTCGTCAGCTACGCCGACAAAGTGCTTCCGGCTCACTATCAATTTGTCGGCGGCCATCCGATGGCGGGATCTCATAAATCCGGGGCCGCTGCCGCGAAAGAATTTTTATTCGAAAATGCGTTTTACATTTTAACACCCGGAAAATCAACTTCTAAAGAGTCAGTAACGCATCTGAAGGAACTCTTGAAAGCGGCAAACGCCCACTTTGTGGAGATGACTCCCGAGGAGCATGACGGCGTAACGAGCGTCATCAGCCATTTCCCTCATATCGTTGCTGCAAGCCTCGTACATCAGGCTCATCATGCTGAAGAAGATTATCCGTTTTTGAAACGTTTCGCAGCCGGCGGTTTTCGGGACATCACCAGGATCGCCTCAAGCAGTCCGGCGATGTGGAGGGACATACTTCTTCATAACAAAGATAAACTGCTTGACCGCTTCGAAGAATGGAAACGGGAGATTGACACGATCGAATCTTATGTAGAAAATGAAGATGCGGACAGCCTGTTCGGATATTTTAAAAAAGCGAAAGATTATCGCGACGGTCTGCCGCTCCGTCAAAAAGGAGCGATCCCGTCCTTTTATGACCTTTATGTCGATGTTCCCGATCATCCGGGGGTCATTTCGGAAATTACGGCGATATTGGCAGAAGAAAAAATCAGTATCACCAACATCCGCATTATCGAAACAAGAGAAGATATTAACGGAATTCTCAGAATCAGTTTCCAGACTGATGATGACAGGAAGCGGGCGGAAACCTGCATTCAATCCCGCGCTAAATATGACACATTTTACGCTGACTGAGGTGGAAAACATTGAAAAGAGAAAAAGTGACGTCTTTAAACGGTGAAATTCATATTCCGGGGGATAAATCCATCTCCCACCGTTCTGTTATGTTCGGAGCGCTTGCGGAAGGAACGACAACGGTAAAAAACTTTTTGCCCGGAGCCGATTGTCTGAGCACCATTGCCTGCTTCAGAAAAATGGGTGTCTCCATTGAACAAAACGGAAGTGATGTAACGATATACGGGAAGGGCATTGACGCACTTTGTGAGCCTGACAGCCTTCTTGATGTCGGAAATTCCGGCACGACCATCCGCCTGATGCTCGGCATTTTAGCCGGACGCCCATTTCACAGTACGGTAGCGGGCGACGAAAGTATTGCAAAGCGCCCGATGAAGAGGGTGACGGAGCCTTTAAAACAGATGGGAGCCGCGATTGACGGAAGAGCGGACGGAGGATTTACGCCTTTATCCGTAAGAGGCGGACAATTGAAAGGCATTGATTACGTCTCCCCTGTTGCAAGCGCGCAGATCAAATCCGCCGTGCTGCTTGCCGGATTGCAGGCTGAAGGGACGACGACCGTCACTGAGCCTCATAAATCAAGAGACCATACGGAACGGATGCTGAACGCTTTTGGCGCCGAGCTTGCGGAAACGGAGACGAGCGCTTCCGTAACGGGCGGTCAGAAGCTTCGGGGGGCTGATATTTTCGTGCCCGGCGATATTTCTTCAGCGGCCTTTTTCCTCGCCGCAGGCGCTGTCGTTCCCGGAAGCCGGATTGTGCTGAAAAATGTCGGCCTGAATCCGACACGCACGGGAATGATTGATGTCTTAAAGCAAATGGGGGCTTCACTTGAAGTGATTCCTTCAGAAGCGGACAGCGCGGAGCCTTACGGAGACCTGGTTATTGAGTCTTCAGATCTGAAAGCGGCAGAAATCGGCGGAGAAATCATTCCCCGTTTAATTGACGAGATCCCGATTATCGCCCTTTTGGCAACGCAGGCTGAAGGCACAACTGTCATAAAAGACGCTGCGGAGCTGAAGGTGAAGGAAACGAACCGGATCGACACCGTCGTATCAGAGCTCCGGAAAATCGGTGCAGACATTGAACCGACTGAAGACGGCATGAAAATACACGGCAAAAAAATGCTTGCGGGCGGAGCCGATGTGTCAAGCCACGGCGACCACCGCATCGGCATGATGCTCGGTATCGCTTCATGCCTGACAGAAGAGCCGATTGACATCCGTGATACTGAGGCGATCCATGTCTCATATCCGTCATTTTTTGAGCATTTAGATCAATTAGCCAAAAAAGCCTGAAGACGATTCTTCGGGCTTTTTTCTTCATGAGTCATAAAATCTTGGGCTTTGACATAGCTTGTCTTAAACAGAAAAATAAAAGAAAGGGGGAATGCGTTTTCGTTACAGAAACAGCCGGAACAAATTGCGCTGTTTGCGTATAAAGATGCCGTCCCCTTTTTTGCCGTTTTCCTCTTAACCATTTTCTGATAAACTATAATGCCGGGTGAAGCATCTTATTTGCGGGCAGGCCCTGTCTGAATTATGATAAGAATAACCCGAATAAAAACCCTTTTCATTGGTTGATGAGGTATAGGAAAAGAAAGGACCGGTCTGATTTGAATACATTGATTCAAGAAGCCATAAAATTAGTTGAAGCAGGTGAAACCGAAAAGGGACTCAAAGCGCTTTCAAAAGCTGAAACGCAGCTTCATGACGAAGACAAAGCCATTGCAGCCCAGCTCTACTATGAATGGGGAAACGCCGAAAAAGCGTTAGCGCTGATCAGTGATCTGCATGACCTTTATCCGGATGAGTCTGAGCTGACGAATTTTTACGCCGAATTGTTAATAGATATTGATGAAGAAGAAAAAGCTCTTGAGGTGCTGGAGACGATTTCTCCGGAAGACCCGTCTTACGCGGAAAGCCTTCTTTTAATGGCTGATCTGTATCAGATGCAGGGCTTATTTGAAGTAAGTGAGCAAAAGCTGTTACAGGCGAAAGCGATGTTACAAGATGAACCTGTTATTGATTTCGCTCTGGGGGAATTATACTTCACTCAGGGGTCATACGCAAAAGCCGTTCCGTACTATGAAGAGACGGCAAAAGAACGGCACGAAATCGGCGGCGTAAATGTTCATCAGAGGCTGGCTGAGTCATTGAGCGCGGCGGGCGAATTTGAGGAAGCGATTTCATGGTATGAAAAAGCGGCGGCAGAACATACAGAACCGAATACGATTTTCGGGTACGGGTTCACAGCCTATCAGGCGGGAATGGTCAAAACAGCCATCAAGCAGCTGTCTGATTTAAAAGGGCTTGATCCTTCCTATTCATCGCTTTATATGCCGCTTGCAAAAAGCTACGAGGCAGAAGGCATGTATGAAGATGCATTAAAAACCGCTAAAGAAGGTATTACTTACGATGAATACAATAAAGAGCTTTTTCTCTATGCGGCGAAAATGGCGTTAAAGCTCGGCAACGAAGAGGAAGGCAAAAAGCTTCTTCAGGAAGCGCTGGCGCTCGATCCGGGTTACGTGGAAGCGCTCCATACGCTTTTAGCCGTCTATCATAAAGAAGAAAGCTTTGAAGAGATTATTGATCTGATTCAGGAAGTCCGCGGCTACGGAGAAGAAGATCCGAAATACAATTGGTATTTGGCGGGTGCCTATACAGGCCTTGAGCAATACGCTGAAGCGAAAAAAAGCTTCGAAGCTGCGTATCTCCATTATCAGGATGATCGGGATTTCTTATATGAATACGCTCACTTCTTATTGGAAGAGGGCCTCCAGAAAGAAGCGCTGCCGCTTTTAAAACAAGTGCTTTCAATGGATGGAACAAACGAAGAGCTTGAAGAAACAATCTTACGGATAGAGGATGAATTTTTAAGATAAGCAGGATTTTGGACCATGCTTGCTGAATGTATAAGTGATGTCAGATTATACGATCGATAGAGGAGGGAATTACATGCAGACCCCTGTTTCTGTCAATGAAAAAAAGGATTTTATCCGTTGGTTTTTAAATCATTATCAGCTTAAACGCCGGGAGTGCGTCTGGATTTTAAATTATTTAATGAGTCATGATTCATTAATGGAAAAAGTCCATTTTGTAGAACAAGCTGAATTTTGCCCGCGAGGCATTATCATGTCTACTCATTGCGTTGATGAGGTGCCGTTTAGGTTTTACAAAGAAAATGTCATGACTACGGACGCGGAAAAATCTTTTCACGACATCCGGTTAAATAAACAGCAGGATTTATTTATCCAGCTGAATTTCCGTTCGGCCTACAGCTCACCGGAATATGCCGCTGTTCTTGAATCAAATCCGCATCTGCCGAAAGACCTGTTTGAAAATAAACAGGATCAGGGAATGGCCGAAAAAATATTAGAACATGCCATTTCCACTTTCCAGCGGGAAAAGCTGCTTAAAGATATCGACGAGGCGCTGGACCGCCACGACAAAGAAACATTTGAAAAGCTTTCCCGCCAATTGAATCAGCTCACATAAATGACAGCCTTGCAGAGTATGCAAGGCTTGTTGCGTAAAGAGGAGGAACGAGACATGAGATGGAGGGCCGCTGATGCCGATGCCTATTTACAATCTGCGGATTACATTGATACCGCTGTCATTCCGTTAATTTCCATAACATCTTCAGGAGGCCTAAAAGAGGCCGTTGAACAGGGGGAAAGCACCCAATTGCTTTCTGAAGAGCTTGAGCGCCAATTGAAGGGACGGGTATATTTATTCCCCTCTTATACATATGTTGATATAGACCAATCACAAATCGCCCTGCTTCAAAAACTCAAAGAAGAGGTGATGACCAACTTCCGGCACGCCTTGTTCCTGACGGCAGACGAAAAATGGAAGGATTCTGAAATAGGGTCTGATGTCATATACATACCTGCCGTTCCGTTTGAACATATGAAAGACTCTTTAAAGAGAAAAATAGCGGATGACAAGTGCGGAGAAATTTTGAACGTTTTGTTACAGAAGTGGAACAATTCTTAAAAACTCCATACATCCCGCAAAACACCCGTTTTGCCTCTGTTGACCTTGCTGAAAGATTCATATATTATGAGGGTGTCAAATCTCTGAATTATTTTCTATTTTAGTTAATTTTTGGTCAATCTTTAGGGGGGGAAGAGATGGGCGGAAAACAAGATATATCAAGAAGACAATTTTTAAACTATGCGCTCACCGGCGTGGGGGGATTTATGGCCGCCAGTGCGCTTATGCCCATGGTCCGTTTTGCGCTGGACCCGGTATTAAAACCGACGGGAGATCAAAAAATGGTGCAGGTTGTCAGTGTGGATGAGCTGACGAAGGAGCCGAAGCGGTTTGACTTTAAAATTCATCAAGTCGACGCCTGGTACGAATCGGAAGAATCCAGGTCAGCCTGGGTTTACAAGCATGGGGATGAAATTATAGCGCTTTCACCGATCTGCAAGCATTTGGGCTGCACCGTAAACTGGAACAATGATCCTAAAAATCCGAACAAATTCTTTTGTCCCTGCCATTACGGGCTGTATGAAAAAGACGGCACGAACGTTCCGGGCACACCGCCGCTCGCGCCTCTTGACCGTTATGAGCAAAAAGTAAAGGACGGCTTTTTGTATCTTGGAAAAGCAAAGCCTAGGGGGGAAGGGTGACATGCTGAATAAAATTTATGACTGGGTGGATGAACGTCTCGATATTACGCCGATGTGGCGGGATATCGCCGACCATGAAGTGCCGGAACATGTAAATCCCGCTCACCATTTCTCGGCTTTTGTCTATTGTTTCGGCGGTTTGACGTTTTTTGTAACCGTTATCCAAGTGCTGTCCGGGATGTTTTTAACGATGTATTATGTGCCGGATATAAAAAACGCGTGGGAATCCGTGTATTATTTGCAGAATGAAGTCGCTTTCGGGCAGATTGTAAGGGGTATGCACCATTGGGGCGCAAGTTTAGTCATTGTGATGATGTTTTTACATACGCTGCGGGTTTTCTTTCAGGGAGCTTATAAAAAGCCTCGGGAATTGAACTGGATCGTCGGTGTTCTGATCTTTTTTGTGATGCTCGGTCTCGGTTTTACAGGGTATCTGCTTCCGTGGGATATGAAGGCGCTGTTTGCGACAAAGGTAGGTCTTCAGATTGCGGAGGCGACGCCATTGATCGGAGCGCAGGTGAAAACTCTTCTTGCCGGCCACCACGATATTGTCGGCGCCCAAACGCTGACGAGATTTTTTGCGATTCACGTATTTTTTCTCCCTGCCGCTTTGTTTGCGCTCATGGGCGCCCACTTTGTCATGATCCGCAAGCAGGGAATTTCAGGACCGCTTTAATACAAATCTGATATAAAAGGGAGGGGATGACATGCACCGGGGGAAAGGAATGAAGTTTGTAGGAGATTCAAGGGTACCGGCTGAAAAAAAACCGAATATACCGAAAGACTATTCAGAGTATCCTGGAAAGACAGAGGCGTTTTGGCCGAACTTCCTGCTGAAAGAATGGATGGTCGGGGCCGTTTTCCTCGTCGGATTTCTCGTTTTAACGATTGTGCACGAGCCGCCTTTAGAACGGGTGGCGGACCCGACGGATACAGGGTATATTCCGCTGCCGGATTGGTATTTTCTATTTTTATACCAGCTATTAAAATATGAATATGCCGCAGGGAGCTACACCGTTATCGGCGCGATGATTATACCGGGTCTTGCCTTCGGGTCGCTGCTTTTGGCTCCGTTTCTCGACAGGGGGTCTGAAAGAAGGCCGTGGAAGCGTCCGGTTGCGGTCGGCATGATGCTTTTGGCGCTTTGCGCTACGGTCTTTTTAACGTGGCAGTCAGTCGCGACGCATGACTGGGCGAAGGCGGAGGAGCAAGGGAAAATCAAAAAAGAAGCCGCCATTGATACTGAATCAGACGGTTATAAGGTATTTAAAGAACAAGGCTGTATTTCCTGTCACGGGGATAATCTTCAAGGCGGAAGCGCCGGTCCGTCCCTGGTCGATAACGGGCTGAGCCCGGAAGAAATTAAAAAAATCGCCGTCAAAGGGAAAGGGCAGATGCCAGCCGGTATTTTTAAAGGGAATGACAAACAGCTTGATCAGCTGGCGAAGTTCATTTCTGAAACGACAGCGAAATAACGTATTGTGAAGCAGACAATAGCAGGATATACTTTTATGAAAAGAGCTGACCGGATGTCAGCTTTTTTTGCATGATACATACTTTTTACGGACTGAGAGTTGATGGTATGAGGTGGATTTCTTATCTTTTAGGGTTGCGCGGCATGCTTCTGCTTGTTCTTGCCGTTAATTTTATCGGTACGGTGTACGGCTATTATTGGTATGTGCCTCAGCTTGCGGACACGCCGTTCCGATTTCTGATATTTGTGCCTGACAGCCCGACGGCGACGTTTTTCTTCCTGTTCGTGCTTCTGGCATTTCTCATGAAAAGAAACGCGCCGCTGTTTGAAGCGCTGGCTCTTGTAACTCTTGTAAAATACGGGCTGTGGGCGGTCGGAATGAATGTCTTTGTGCTGGCCAAAATGGGGCAGATGCCTTGGGAAGGGTACATGCTGATTGCTTCACATTTTGCCATGGCCGTTCAAGGCGTTTTATACAGCCCGTATTTTCGGTTCCGGTTATGGCATCTTGCCGCTGCCGCTGTTTGGACGCTTCATAATGATGTCATTGATTATCTTTTCGGCATGATGCCCCGCTACTCAATGCTCAATGACTATATGCAAGAGATCGGCTATGCTACATTCTGGCTGAGCATATTTTCACTCAGCCTTGCATACTATTTGGTGATTTCCAAAAGACGGATAAAGCTTGACTTACACTGATAGAATCTTGGTCTAACCTTGTCCCGCTCCTCATATTCTGTAAAGAGAAGGAGTGGGAGGGACCTCTATGAAACGAAAGCTGACGATCTGTCTTTTACTTGCTCTTATGTGTTTCATCACAACTGCCAAAGCTGAAGATGAGGGCGGTCTCAAGGAACTGAACGACCTTTCGGATACCGTTTTCCAAATGACGCGGCATTCGCAGTATGATGAGGCTCTGCAAGTGCTTGGCTACTTTAAGAAAAAAATGACACACGTAAACTCACTGAACGGCGCCGAAGTCAGGCAGGTGACTCTGGGTTTCAATGATTTAGTGCGCGTTCTGAAACAGGCAGACGCCTCAGATAACGAAAAAATCCGGGCAGCCGCCCAGTTCAGGTTGGTAATGGATGCGATGGAAGACCACTCCGATCCGCTGTGGGGTTCGCTTGAAAGACCGATTATGGCGACATTCAGCGCCTTAAAAGAAGATGTCAGCGGAAACGGAAGTGAAAATTTCAATGAAAAGTGGAATGAATTTATATCATTATATGATTTAATTTATCCCAGCCTGACAATGGATGTGTCGGCCGGCCAGCTTGATACGGTGGCGAAACATATCGAGGTAATTGAGCAGGAAGGGTTTCAGCAGATGACAAAAGGAACAAAGCTTGAGCGTCTGACGCTCCTGCAGCAGGATTTAAAGCGGGTTTTTGACAAGGTGGAGCGGGATGACGCTGATCCTTCGCTGCTCTGGGTCATTCTGACAACAGGCGGTATCATTATTACTGCGCTGACATATGTCGGCTACCGAAAATACAGAGCGGAAAAAAAGAAAGAGAAAAAGCGTGAGTATCCTAAGTCTAAATAAACAGAAATTGCTGTAAAGGAGCTAAGCCAGTGAAAAAACTCATCCAGCAATTGGCTTCAAAACACCTCCCGCAGCCGATCAGAGGCAGAAAAGGGGCGACTGACGAAGGACCGCGAAACCTCGCGCGTGACTTCCAGAATCCTGACATGCTCGTTCCGCCTTCAACGGATGCAGGAACGGTTCAAAATTTGAAATTCTCATTTTCTGATACGCATATGAGGCTTGAAGACGGAGGATGGTCCAGAGAGGTGACGGTAAGGGAACTGCCGGTATCCAAAAACATCGCGGCGGTGAACATGAGACTGAAGCCGGGAGCTGTGCGGGAGCTTCATTGGCATAAAGAAGCCGAATGGGGATATGTGATTAACGGAGGAGTCCGTTTAACCGCGGTCGATCAAAATGGGCGGAATTTTATTGATAATGTCAGTGAAGGGGATCTGTGGTATTTTCCTTCCGGCATACCTCATTCCATTCAAGGATTAGAGCAGGGAAGTGAGTTTTTGCTCGTCTTTGATGACGGCTCTTTTTCAGAAAACAGCACCTTTTCAGTAACGGACTGGTTTGCCCACACCCCGCGCAGCGTGCTGGAGGCGAACTTCGGTGTTCCGGGTTATGAGTTGGCTTATATTCACAAGAAAGAGCGTTACATGTTCCAGTTGAAACCGCCTCCCCCTATTGAGCAGGCAGCAGTTTCTTCCCCGGAAGGCACCGTTTTGGAGCCGTTCAGCTACAAGCTTTCCCGGCAGGAGCCCCTTGTTACCAGCGGGGGAAGAGTAAAGATTGTCGATTCAAAAACGTTTAAGGTGTCAAAAACGATTGCCGCAGCTCTTGTGGAGGTCGAACCCGGGGGCATGAGAGAATTGCATTGGCATCCGAATACGGACGAGTGGCAGTATTATCTTTCAGGAGAAGCAAAAATGACGGTGTTTGCGGCGGAAGGAAGAGCGCGGACATTTAACTATCAAGCGGGTGACGTAGGATATGTTCCTTTTGCAATGGGACATTATGTTCAGAATACCGGTGACACCGTGCTTCGCTTTCTGGAAATCTTCAAAAGCGACCGTTTCGAAGACGTCTCTTTAAACCAATGGCTGGCACTGACGCCGCAGCGCTTCGTCGAGCAGACGCTCAATGTCAGTCCGGCATTCGCCCGCCGATTGAAAAAGAAAAAATCACCGGTTGTCAAATGGAAATACGAACAGTAAAGGCGGCAAAAGCCGCCTTTTTATTATCGTCTGATCGGATTTTTATTTTCATCAAGCGTAAATCCTTCGCCGAGCACATCATGGACGTCGCTTACTGCAACAAAGGCGTGCGGGTCAACGGAAGTGATGACGCTTTTCAAAAGCACAATTTCGTTTTTCGGAACGACGCAGTAAAGAACGTCCCTGTCTTCTTTTGTATATGATCCCTGTCCTTTCAAAACGGTGACGCCGCGCTCCATCTCTTCAATGATTTTTTGCTGGATCAAATCATTTTTCGAAGAAATAATCGTTGCCCCTTTTGCGGCATAGCCGCCTTCCTGGATAAAATCAATCAATCTCGCAGCGACAAAAACGGCTACAAGCGTGTACATCGCTTCCTTGTAAGAAAGATACGTAAACAAAGAAAGAAGAATGACACAGGCGTCAAAGGCAAACATCGTCCGGCCCATCGGGATTCCGAAAAATTTGTTGATCAGCCTGGCGATGATATCGACCCCGCCCGTCGTGCCGCCGTATTTAAAAATAATGCCGAGACCCGCGCCGATAAATACACCGGCGAACAAGGCGGCCAGCGCTAAATCATGGGACAGCGGCATATGAATTTCGTAGCGCTGAAAAACACTCAGAAAAACAGAAAGAGAGACGGTGCCGATCAGGGTATAGACAAACATCGTCCGGCCGAGCATACGCCAGCCGATGAAAAAGATAGGAATGTTCAATACCAGGTTGGAAATAGAAGGGCTGATGTGGAATAACGCATATAAAAGCAGCGTAATGCCGGTAAATCCGCCTTCCGCCAAATTGTTCTGCATATTAAAGTGAACCAGTCCGAATGAAAAAACAGCGGCGCCGATTAAAATAAAGCAAATGTTTTTGATTCTGATTTCTCCAAGCATTGCATCAAACCCCTTTTCCTTCCATAAGATTGCGTAAATATTATAGTGGATACAAAAGAAAACAGCAAACTGCCGTTTTTAACATTTGTCAAATGTACTTGAATTAGCTAACATGGAAGAGATGACAGGAGGTATTCGCACAGTGAGTGACAAAACGATGAAAGACTTACAAGCTGAGGTCGATGAATATATCGGCCAATTCAAAGAAGGCTATTTCAGCCCGCTTGCCATGATGGCCCGTCTCACGGAAGAACTGGGCGAACTTGCAAGAGAAGTCAACCATTATTATGGTGAAAAGCCGAAGAAAACGACGGAAAATGAGAAAAGCATGGAAGAGGAAATGGGTGATGTGCTGTTCGTCCTGATCTGCCTCGCCAACTCCCTTGATATTTCATTGGAGGAAGCTCATAACCGCGTCATGCATAAATTTAATACACGTGATAAAGACCGCTGGACTAGAAAAGAAGAAGGAAAGTAGGAGAAACCATGTCAAATGAAACCATTAAAGTCGTCATTGCCGGACCGAGAGGCAGAATGGGCCAGGAGGCCGTAAAACTTGCCGTCCGCACGCCTCATTTTGAGCTTGTCGGCGCCATTGACCATACATACGATCAGCAAACATTGCGGGAAGTGATGTCAGCTGATTCAGACGCTCTTATTTATACGGATATCCGCGCATGTTTCCAAGAAACAAAACCGGATGTGCTGATCGATTTGACAACGCCTGAAATCGGCAAAAAACATACGAAAGCCGCTCTTGAACACGGCGTCCGCCCCGTTGTGGGAACGACCGGATTTTCTGAAGCGGATTTAGAGGAGCTTCAAGCCTTGACTGAAGAAAAAGGAATCGGCGCCATCATCGCTCCGAACTTTGCATTAGGCGCGGTGCTGATGATGAAGTTCTCACAAATGGCCGCCAACTATTTTGAAGATGTAGAAATCATTGAGCTTCATCATGATCAAAAGCTGGATGCCCCGAGCGGAACGGCGCTGAAAACAGCGGAAATGATCTCAAGCGTCCGTACAGAAAAGCAGCAGGGCCATCCTGATGAAAAAGAAATTCTGCCGGGCGCCCGCGGTGCTGAATTAAACGGCATCCGCCTTCACAGCGTGCGTCTGCCGGGCCTTATCGCCCACCAGGAAGTCATGTTCGGCATGGACGGCCAGACGCTGAAACTGCGCCATGACTCCTATAACCGGGCTTCCTTTATGTCAGGAGTGAAGCTGTCAGTGGAGCAAGTGATGAAAATCGACCAGCTTGTATACGGACTCGAAAATATTATCGACTGAATCGGCAAGGGGGAGAACATCAAATGAAAATTGCTTTGATTGCTCACGATAAAAAAAAGCAGGATATGGTTCAGTTTACGACCGCATATAAAGATATACTGAGCCATCATGAGTTATACGCGACAGGTACGACGGGCCTGAAAATCCAGGAAGCGACCGGATTGTCTGTTGAACGTTTTCAATCCGGCCCGCTCGGCGGAGATCAGCAAATCGGCGCATTGATTGCAGCAAATGCCCTGGATCTCGTCATTTTTCTACGCGATCCGTTAACTGCGCAGCCTCACGAACCGGATGTCTCGGCGCTGATCCGGTTGTGTGACGTATACGCGATCCCGCTCGCCACAAATATGGGAACAGCGGAAATCCTCGTCCGGACGCTGGATGGCGGGGCATTTGATTTCCGCAATCTTGTGCGCGGAGGAGAACCGAATGTCTGAACACGTTGATATTCTGGCGTTCGGCGCCCATAGTGATGATGTCGAGATCGGTATGGGCGGCACGATCGCAAAATTTACGGCTCAAGGAAAAACCGCGGTGATATGCGATTTGACCGAGGCCGAACTATCATCTAACGGAACGGTAGGGATAAGAAAAGAAGAAGCGGCAAAGGCGGCCCGAATTCTCGGCGTAAAAGAGAGAATCCAGCTTACGCTTCCCGGCCGCGGGCTTTTGAAAAGTGAGGACGGCATCCGCCGGATTGTCAGTGTCATCAGAGCCTGCCGGCCGAAAACCGTTTTCATGCCTTATCCGAAAGACCGCCATCCTGACCACGGCAATGCGGCGGCTTTGGTCGAAGAAGCGGTGTTCTCGGCGGGAATTCATAAATACAGAGATCACCAGGAACTGCCGGCTCATAAGGCTCAGCGCGTATACTATTATATGATCAACGGGTTTCACCGTCCGGACTTTGTAATCGACATAACGGAAACCATCGATCTGAAAAAAGAAAGCCTGCACGCCTATCAAAGCCAGTTTATTCCTACGGCGCAGTCAGTGAACACACCGCTGACCAACGGTTATATCGAAATGGTGGAAGCGAGGGAAAGACTGTATGGCAAAGAAGCCGGGACGGGGTATGCCGAAGGCTTCTTTTCAAAACAGCTTCCCGTTTTGAATGATGATGTTTTTGGGGGCGGACAATGAGACCATTAAAAATAGGGATTACATGCTACCCGAGTGTCGGAGGCTCGGGTATTATTGCGACGGAACTCGGCAAGCTGCTTGCGGAAAAAGGGCACCAGGTTCATTTCATCACATCAAGCATCCCGTTCAGATTAAATACATATCATCCGAATATTCATTTTCATGAGGTGGAAGTCAACCAATACGCGGTATTTAAATATCCGCCTTATGACCTTACGCTGGCGAGCAAAATCGCCGAGGTTGCCGCGAGGGAAAATCTTGATATCATTCACGCGCATTATGCGCTGCCGCATGCGGTATGCGCTTATCTCGCCAAGCAGATGCTCAAGCGCGACATCGGCATCGTGACGACGCTTCACGGTACGGACATCACCGTTTTAGGATATGATCCGTCATTAAAGGATTTAATCCGTTTTGCCATCGAAGCGTCCGACAGAGTGACGGCGGTATCAACCGCGCTTGCCGGAGAAACATATGACTTAATCAAGCCGGATAAAAAAATTGAGACCATCTACAACTTTATTGATGAACGTGTTTATCTTAAGAAAAATACAGAGAGTATAAAAGAGAAACATGGCATTTTGCCGGATGAAAAGGTCGTCATCCATGTTTCGAACTTCAGAAAAGTAAAACGTGTTAAAGATGTCATCCGTGTTTTCCGTAATATCGCAGCCAAAACAAAGGCGAAGCTCCTGCTTGTCGGCGACGGGCCGGAAAAGTGCGTCGCTTGGCAGCTTGTCGAAAAATACGGACTGCAGGATCAAGTGCTGCTCCTCGGAAATCAGGACAGGGTGGAAGAGCTGTATTCCATCAGCGACCTTAAGCTTCTTCTGTCTGAAAAAGAAAGTTTCGGACTCGTCCTCCTTGAAGCGATGGCCTGCGGCGTGCCGTGCATCGGAACAAATATCGGCGGAATCCCGGAAGTGATTAAAGATCAAGTAAGCGGTTTTCTGGTGGAAGTCGGCGATATTCAGGCGGCATCTGAAAAAGCGCTTGCCGTTTTAGAAGATAAACAGCTCAGCAAACGATTGACTGACCATGCGCTGAAAATGGTGGAGACCGCCTTTTCTTCGCAAAGAATCGTCAGTCAGTATGAACGGATTTATGACGAATTGGCAGGACCGGAGTGATCTTATGGAACAGGAATTTGTCAAAGCCCTCCCCATCCTTCATCATCTGATGAAGGCGGGCCATCAGGCGTACTTTGTCGGGGGAGCCGTCAGAGACAGCTATATGAAACGGAAAATAGGTGATGTGGACATCGCAACCAGCGCTTCGCCGAATGAGGTGGAGCGCCTCTTTAAGCGGACTGTCGATGTAGGAAAAGAGCACGGCACCGTAATCGTCTTGTGGGAAGATGAAACCTATGAAGTCACCACTTTTCGCGCCGAATCAGAATATAAGGACTACCGGCGCCCTGAAGCTGTGCGGTTCATTACTTCTTTATCAGAAGACTTAAAGCGGAGAGACTTAACGATAAATGCGATGGCGATGTCTGCCGAGGGAGAGCTGCTTGATTATTTCGGAGGCGCGCATGATATCGGTCAAAAGCTGATCCGTACGGTGGGTAATCCTGAAGACCGTTTTCGGGAAGACGCTCTGCGGATGATGAGAGCCGTCCGCTTTATGAGTCAGCTCGGCTTTCTGTTAGAAAAAGAAACAAGAGAGGCCGTCATAAAAGACAGGGAGCTTTTGGCACATGTATCAGTAGAACGAAAGACCGTCGAATTTGAAAAGCTGCTGCAGGGCGCTTCCTCACAAGAAGCGATCCAAACGATGGTGCAAACAGGTCTGATACAAGAGCTGCCCGGCCTTTCCGGTTATGAGCAGCAAATGCTTGAAGCGAGCGGATTTCCGTTTTCTTCTTTAGATGCACGCGAAGAACGCTGGGCAGCGCTGTTATTGTTTCTCGGTCTTTGTCCGAAAAGCGCCGAGGCGTTTTTAAAACAATGGAAACTGCCGGGAAAAGTCATAAAAAAAGCGGTGCAGATCATAAGCGTTTATCCGGCGCAGCTGGAAGCGGAAGCGATGTACCGGGCGGGAGAGGCGCTGTTTTCAGCCGTTAAAATCGGGATGCTGAAAAAGCATAAGACGATTGATGAACAAAAGCTGAAAGAGGTTCAGAGCCTGTATGAGCAGCTGCCGATCAAAAGCCTTCGAGACCTCGACATTTCAGGCGCTGATCTGATGGAGCTCAGAAACCGCCGCGCGGGTAAATGGGTGGCCGAAGAACTTCGCCGGATTAAAGAAGCGGTATTGGCAGGGAAGCTCCCTAACCGAAAACATGACATAAAGGAGTGGCTCGCATCATGGGATCAACATTAAGAACCCGATTAATTGATTTATTTTCTGAGGCGGGTGACGGCTTTATCTCCGGGCAGAAAATAAGTGACGCGCTCGGCTGCTCGAGAACCGCCGTTTGGAAACATATAGAGGAGCTCCGCAAAGAGGGCTATGAGGTTGAGGCGGTCAGACGAAAAGGGTACAGGCTCATTAAAAAACCGGGGAAACTCAGTGAATCCGAAATCCGTTTCGGGCTGAAAACAGAGGTTTTGGGCAAACAGCTTCATTACCGGGACGTCCTGCCGTCCACCCAAAAAACCGCTCATGAACTTGCCAATGACGGTGCGCCGGAAGGGACGCTCGTAGTCGCCGATAAACAAACGGCAGGCAGAGGAAGAATGGCCAGAGTGTGGCATTCACAGGAGGGAAACGGGATTTGGATGAGCCTCATTCTGAGACCCGACGTTCCTTTGCAAAAAACGCCGCAGCTCACCCTGTTATCCGCCGTTGCGGTCGTTCAGGCCATCGAGGCTTTTACAGGTATACAGCCCGCCATTAAATGGCCGAATGATTTAATGATTCACGGCAAAAAAGCCGTCGGGATTTTAACTGAGCTGCAGGCGGAAGAAGACCGTGTCCGTTCGGTTATTCTCGGGATCGGCATCAACGTGAACCAGCAGGAAGCCGATTTTCCCGGCGAGCTTCAGGACATTGCGACGAGCCTGAGCATGGAAGCTGGCGAAAAAATTGACAGAGCGGGTCTGATACAAGAGATTTTGCTGACTTTTGAAAAACGCTATCAGGATTACTTGAACCACGGCTTTACACCGATCAAGCTGCTATGGGAAAGCTATGCGGTCGGACTGGGGAACGAGCTCAGAGCGAGAACGCTGCAAGGAACGTTTTACGGGAAATCGCTCGGCATTGATGATGAGGGAGTTCTTCTCCTGGAAACGAGAGACGGTATAAAGAAGATCTATTCTGCCGATATTGAGCTCAATTAATCTTAGTTGGTACAAGCCTCGTGAATTTGGTATACTTCCTATGGGCAGTATCATAATGAACTGCACCTGATCAGCAGAACAGAGATTACGAAAAGTCTGCCTTGATCCAAAAAAGGACTGGGACAGAGGGATGACATTCGCCGAACGTTAAACAAGTGGGAATCCTTCTTATTTTACAGAAGGCTTTTTTGCTTGCGAAGAATTGGCGGCTCATCTCCTCACCGTTTAGAGGAGGAGAAACAGAATGAAAACAAAACTGGATTTCATGAAAATGAAGGAAAACGGAGAGCCGATCGTGATGCTGACCGCTTACGATTATCCGCAGGCAAAGCTTGCGGAACAGGCGGGAGTCGACATGATTTTAGTCGGGGATTCGCTCGGAATGGTCGTGCTCGGACTCGATTCAACAGTCGGCGTAACGGTCAGTGACATGATTCACCATACAAAAGCGGTAAAACGCGGTGCGAAAAATACGTTTATCGTAACTGACATGCCGTTTATGTCTTACCACCTTTCAAAAGAGGATACATTGAAAAACGCCGCGGCCATTATTCAGGAAAGCGGCGCGGACGCGTTAAAGCTGGAAGGCGGAGACGGCGTTTTCGAATCCATCCGTGCGCTGACTCTCGGCGGAATTCCCGTCGTCAGCCATTTAGGCCTCACACCGCAGTCTGTCGGCGTATTAGGCGGATATAAAGTGCAGGGAAAAGATGAGCAAAGCGCGAAAAAGCTCATTGAAGACAGCATCAAATGCGAGCAGGCGGGAGCGATGATGCTCGTGCTTGAATGCGTGCCTGCTGAACTGACTGCTAAAATAAAAGAAGAAGTATCCATTCCCGTCATCGGAATCGGAGCCGGTTCAAAAGCGGACGGCCAAGTCCTTGTCTATCATGACGTCGTCGGCCACGGGGTGGACAGAACACCGAAGTTTGTGAAGCAATACGCCAAAATCGACGGCACGATTGAGTCGGCCCTCAGCGGTTATGTCCGTGATGTGAAAGAACGGGTTTTCCCGGAAGAAAAGCATTCGTTTCAGATAAACCAAACTGTGCTGCAAGGCTTGTACGGAGGAAAGTAAGCGATGAAACAACTGACAGAAACTCAACAGCTGAAAGAATTAATTGCACAATACCGCTCAGAAGGCCGGACGATCGGATTCGTCCCGACAATGGGTTTTCTTCATGAAGGACATCTGACGCTGGTTGAAAAAGCAAGCAAAGAAAACGATATTGTCGTGATGAGCATCTTTGTCAATCCGACTCAATTCGGACCGGGCGAGGATTACGAAGCATATCCGCGGGATTTAAAGCGCGATGCCCGGCTTGCAGAACAGGCGGGGGCGGATGTTTTGTTTACGCCGTCTCCAAGTGACATGTATAAAGGCGAGCAAAATGTTGCCGTGCAAGTGAAAAGGAGAACTGACGTGTTGTGCGGCGCCTCCCGCGTCGGCCATTTTGACGGAGTGGCCACTGTGCTGACGAAGTTTTTCAATCTCGTTAAACCGACCCGCGCCTACTTCGGCCTGAAAGATGCCCAGCAGGCAGCGGTTGTGGACGGATTAATTGAGGATTTCTTTATGGATATCGAATTGGTTGCAGTGGACACGGTCAGAGAAGAAGACGGACTTGCCAAAAGCTCTCGCAACGTCTATCTGACTGAACAGGAACGCAAAGAAGCGCCGATGATCTATAAAGCATTGCAGCAAGGTGCCGAACTGATCAGAGACGGTGAAAGAAATCCGGAAACCGTTATAAAAACCGTCACCGATATCATCGAAAACACAAGCGGCGTCATTGATTATGCCGAACTGTACGCTTATCCGGAGCTGACTCCGCTTAAAACATTAAACGGCAAGGTCATTCTGGCCTGCGCCGTCCAATTTTCTAAAGCCAGACTGATTGATAATATCATTATTGATATTGATGAATGGGAGAGATCATAATATGTACCGCACTATGATGGCCGGAAAACTGCACCGCGCTACCGTGACGGAAGCCAATTTAAACTATGTCGGCAGCATTACGATTGATGAAGATCTTTTAGATGCCGTCGGAATGCTCACTAATGAAAAAGTTCAGATTGTGAATAATAACAACGGAGCGAGACTTGAAACGTATATTATTCCCGGTAAGCGGGGGAGCGGCGTCATCTGTTTAAACGGAGCAGCCGCCCGTCTCGTCCAAGAAGGAGATAAAGTCATTATTATTTCTTATCAAATGATGTCTGATCAGGAAGCAAAAAGCCATCAGCCGAAGGTGGCCGTTCTGGATGATCAGAATAAAATCGAGCAGATGCTGGGCCAGGAGCCGGCACACACGATTTTGTAAAAGAGCCCCCTTCATGGGGGTTTTCTTTTAAGATTTAGGGGCAAAAGCTGTTTTTCCGCTCCATTTCTCAATAAAACGTGTTACACTTTTCTCGTATGCAAGAATTGAGGTGTCCATTTTAATGAACAAACAACGGTTCGTTGTCATAGATGTCGAAACAACAGGAAATTCGCCGAAAAAGGGCGATAAAATCATTCAAATCGCAGCGGTTGTCATTGAAAATGGACAAATAACTGAGCGGTTTTCAAAATATATCAATCCGAATCAGGCCATCCCGCCGTTTATTGAACAGCTGACCGGAATTTCGTCCGGAATGGTTGAAAATGAACTGCCGTTTGAAGCGGTCGCAGAGGAGATTTTTCATCTGCTTGACGGCGCGTATTTTGTTGCCCACAATATTCATTTCGACCTCGGATTTGTCCGGCATGAACTGAGCGAAGCGGGCTATGAGCTGCCGGATTGTGAAGTGCTTGATACGGTTGAGCTTTCGCGTATTGTTTTCCCGGGGTTTGAAGGATATAAGCTCGGTGAGTTGTGCGCGGAGCTGAATATTGTTCATGACCGCCCTCACCGCGCAGACAGCGATGCGGAGGTTACGGGACTGGTCTTTTTAGACATTTTACATAAACTGAAACATTTGCCTTTACCGACGTTAAAGCAGCTTAGAAGGCTTTCACAGCATTTTATCAGCGATTTGACGCTGCTTTTGGATTCTTTTATACATGAAAGCAGGCCGCCGGAAGAAAAGAGCTGCATTCCATACGCCTCTTTTTCAATTAAAGAGCCCGATCACATTCCGGTTTCCCGTCCGGTGAATGCGGCCATTGACCTTGAAAAGTGGAACGAAGAAAAAGAACAGATCTTATCCGGCATCATCCCCCGCTATGAAAAGCGGAAAGGGCAGCTTTCGATGATGGATGAAGTGCTCGGCGCCTTCCGCAATCGGGAGCATGCGCTGATTGAAGCGGCACCCGGCATCGGAAAAACGATCGGTTATCTCGTTCCGGCTGTTTTATTTGCCAAAGCGGAACAAACTCCCGTGATTATCAGCACGTACTCTACTCTTTTGCAGCAGCAGATCATGTCTAAAGATCTTCCGCTTTTGGAGCGTATGTTTCCTTGGCCGGTCAAAGCCGCTATTTTAAAAGGGAAATCACATTATCTGTGCCTGCCTAAGTTTGAACATATTCTGCATGAGGAAGATGACAACTATGATGCGGTTTTGACGAAAGCACAGCTTCTCGTCTGGCTGACGGAGACTGAAACGGGCGACGCCGCTGAGCTGAATCTTCCATCAGGCGGCAGATTGCTGTGGGAGCGCATGGCTTACGATGAGAATTCTTTTTTGAAAAAAGGGAAGGACTCGGCTGCCGGGTTTTATGAACGGGCTAAAGAAAAAGCGCAGGCCGCAGATCTGATTATCACAAACCATGCTTTGCTGTTTTCAGATCAAAGCAGTGAAACGAAAAAACTGCCTGCAAGCGGAACGGTCATCATTGATGAAGCGCATCATTTCGAACGCGCTGCCAGCGAGCACCTCGGGAAGAGAGCTTCATACATCGGACTGCACACAAAGCTCAGCCGAATCGGAACCTTAAAGGAACACGGACTGTTAAAGCGGATGAGGAAACTGTTTTATACGTATGAACTGCCGGCGGAAAGTTTTTTTGACGCCGATGAGTGGATGAAGCATATTCAATCGGAAAGCGACGCATTTTTCAGTTCAGTGCATTCTTTTGTCAAACGAAGAAAACCTAAAGACGATCTGAACCGTCTCGTCTATAGTCTCAATCATAAAAGCCAGGATAAAGGGTTTCACATGATAACGGACGGAGCGGAGCGGCTTTGTGCGATGCTGGATCAGCTGCTTGACATGTTTTCAGTACAGGAGAAACTGTTACATCAAAAGCTTGATCAGATGAAAAGCGGAGCGGCTTTTTTAGCGGCCGAATATGTAAAGTGTATCAGGGGGCTGAAAGAATATCGCGATACGTTCAGCAGGCTGCTGTTTGAAAATGATGAGAAAGAAGCCGTTTGGGTTGAAATTGACGCGAAAGGCGCAAAAAACGCCGTCAGCATCTATGCGCAGCCTTTGGAGCCCGGTGAAATGCTTGCAGACCAGTTTTTCGCCCGCAAAAAAAGCGTTGTGCTCACATCAGCGACCTTAATGGTGGAGCAGTCTTTTCAATTTATGATTGAAAGGCTCGGACTTGCGGATTTTTATCCGCGCACCAAAAGCATCCCGTCTCCTTTTTCTTACGATGATCAGATGAACGTCATCATTCCGAAAGAGATGAAATCCGTTAAATATGACGGGGAGCGGGAAGTCATTGAGCATATTGCCAAGTATGCGGAAATCATGTCAAAGGGAAAACAGCCGAAGATCCTTGTCCTGTTTACGTCTCATGATATGCTGAAAAAAGTGTATCAGGAACTGAAACTCAGTATGGAGATCTCAGGCATTCAGCTTCTCGCCCAAGGTATTTCGGGCGGGAGTCCCGGTAAATTAATGAAAACCTTTAAAACGGCAAGCCGGGCGATTTTGCTCGGGACGAATCATTTCTGGGAAGGCGTTGATTTTCCGGGGGATGAATTGTCAACTGTCATGATCGCAAGACTTCCTTTCAGGGCGCCTGACAATCCGCTTCACGCCGCAAAATGCGAATTTGCGAAGAAGCAGGGGAAAAATCCGTTTCAGACGATTTCCCTGCCTGAGGCCGTGTTAACGTTCAGACAGGGGATCGGGCGCCTGCTCCGTACGGCGGGAGACAAGGGAACAATCGTTCTTTTAGATCAGCGTGTAAAGACGGCGGGATACGGACGGCTGTTTCTTGAAGCGCTCCCGACTTCATCTCTTTTGGAGCTGACGGATGCCGAACTCGGGGCTTATGTCAGCCAAACGGAATAAAAGCCGCATAAACGCGGCTTTCGTGGTGTGGGATGAGGAATTGTTTTTATAGTAAAAGCGGGTTCATGCCGCCTTGTGATTTTATTATGCCGCGGGCGCATCCCGTTATGACTAACAAAATTTGTTCGACCGATGGAGGGTATAAAAATGGAAAGCAAAATTGAAATTCTGTCAACGATTAATGTGGAGCATTCAGATGATTTATATAAAATCGTCGATACATTAAACCGGACTTTGAAACGGGACAATCTGATGTTCGGCCTTGCGCTCGACGAAGAAAATCAAAATGAAGCGGTCTTCACTATTTATCGTACATAGGTGAAAAAGATGAGAAAAAAAGCATTAATATTTACAGCTGTATTTGGTATTATTTTTTTAGCAGTTCTTTTATTTTCGGCCAGCATTTTTAAATCTGCAATGGCTCAAAAAGAAGAAGGCCACGAAACAGCTGCCGCAGCCGCTAAAGAAAAAACGGATCTGACAGATGCTGAGAAAGTGGAGACCTTTGTCGGCAAACAGAAATATTATGTTGTTACCGGAACGGATAAACATGGAAAAGATATGTATGTATGGGTTCCGGCCGACAAAAAAGCAAAAATTCTCTCAAAAAAAGCCAGTGACGGCATTTCAAGCGGCAAGGCTGCCAAGATCGTTCGGGACGAAGGGCTTGTTTCCAAGCTGAATGGCGTTCACCCGGCGAGAGAAAACAATGTTCCGTTATGGGAAGTGACCTATATCAACAAAAGCGGGCAGTATAGCTTTAGCTATGTGGACTTTACAAGCGGCAAGATTCTCAAAAACATCACACCGTGAGACGTATTAGGGGGAGTTCAAGTTGAAATTGGCAAAAAGAGTATCCGCATTAACACCGTCTGCAACACTTGCAATTACTGCAAAAGCGAAAGAGCTGAAAGCAGAAGGCCATGATGTCATCGGCCTCGGAGCAGGAGAACCGGATTTTAATACGCCTCAGCACATTATAGATGCCGCGGTGCGTTCCATGAATGAAGGCCACACAAAATATACGCCTTCAGGCGGTCTGCCGGCGCTGAAAGACAGTATCGCAAAAAAATTCAAAAACGATCAGGGGATTGAATATAAGCCGTCAGAAATCATTGTCTGCACCGGAGCGAAACACGCTCTGTATACATTATTTCAGGTCATTCTTGATGAAGGGGACGAAGTGATTATACCGACTCCTTACTGGGTCAGCTACCCTGAGCAGGTGAAACTGGCAGGGGGGCGTCCCGTCTATGCAGAAGGGCTGGAATCCAATCAGTTTAAAATTTCACCGGAGCAGCTGAAGCAGGCCATCACCGAGAAAACAAAAGCGCTCATTATCAATTCACCGAGCAACCCGACAGGTGTTATGTATACGAAAGAAGAGCTTGCGGAACTCGGAAAAGTGTGTCTGGAGCATGGCATTCTGATCGTTTCTGACGAGATTTATGAGAAGCTTACATACGGAGGAAAAAAACACGTCTCAATCGCACAGCTTTCAGATGAATTGAAAGAGCAGACGATCATCATTAACGGCGTGTCGAAATCTCACAGCATGACGGGCTGGAGGATCGGCTATGCGGCGGGTTCGGAGACGATTATTAAAGCGATGACGAGCCTTGCGAGCCACAGCACATCAAATCCGACGTCCATCGCTCAATACGGCGCTATTGCGGCCTATAACGGTCCGGCTGAGCCGCTGGAAGAGATGAGACAGGCATTTGAGCACAGACTGAACACCATTTACGCTCAGTTCAGTGAAATTCCCGGATTCACCTGTGTCAAGCCTGAAGGGGCGTTTTACTTGTTCCCTAACGCCAAAGCGGCCGCAGAAAACTGCGGATTCAAAGATGTCGATGAATACGTCAAGGCGCTTCTGGAAGAAGAAAAAGTCGCCATCGTGCCGGGCTCGGGCTTCGGCTCACCGGACAACGTCCGTTTATCTTACGCAACGTCACTTGATCTTTTAGAAGAAGCGGTCGAAAGAATCCGCCGCTTCACGGAAAAACACAGCTGATTCTGAAAAAGCGGCTTTTAAAGCCGCTTTTCACTTGCATTGACCCCGTTAGAGTAGAACGGGTATAATAAAGTGATGAAAAAAGAGATTCAGGCAGATTCCTGAATGTCTTTCTTGTTCTGGAGGGAAAGAGTTTGAAAACAACAATCAACCAAGTGTATAAACACACAGGCGAGGAAGTAACGATTGGAGCTTGGGTCGCTAATAAACGCTCAAGCGGTAAAATCGCATTTTTACAGCTGAGAGACGGTACCGGCTTCATTCAGGGAGTTGTCGTCAAAGCTGAAGTAGAAGAAGACATCTTCCAAATCGCGAAATCAGTGACGCAGGAAACGTCACTTTATGTAAAAGGAATTGTGAAAGAGGACGAGCGTTCACCGCTTGGCTATGAGCTTGCTGTTACATCCATTGAAGTCATTCACGAAGCGACTGATTATCCGATTACGCCTAAAGAGCACGGTACGGAATTCTTAATGGATCACAGACATTTATGGCTCCGTTCGAAACGCCAGCACGCAATTATGAAAATCCGCAACGAAATCATCCGTGCGACTTATGAATTTTTCAACAAAGAAGGCTTCGTGAAAGTTGATCCGCCGATTTTGACGGGAAGCGCTCCGGAAGGCACGACTGAGCTGTTCGCGACGAAATATTTTGATGAAGACGCCTTCTTGTCTCAAAGCGGCCAGCTGTATATGGAAGCAGCTGCAATGGCGCTCGGAAAAGTATTCTCTTTCGGACCGACGTTCAGAGCGGAAAAATCGAAAACGAAACGCCATCTCATCGAATTCTGGATGATTGAGCCTGAAATGGCATTTGTTGAATTTGAAGAAAACCTTGAAGTTCAGGAGAATTATGTTGCGTACATCGTACAAAGCGTGCTGGAACATTGTAAGATCGAGCTGAACACATTAGGAAGAGACACATCGAAGCTTGAACAAATCAAAGCGCCATTCCCGCGCATTACGTACGATAAAGCGATCGAATTCCTGAAAGAAAAAGGCTTTGACGATATTGAGTGGGGAGATGACTTCGGTGCGCCGCATGAAACAGCGATCGCAGAAAGCTATGACAAACCGGTGTTTATCACTCATTATCCGACGTCATTAAAACCGTTTTATATGCAGCCTGCCAAAGATCGTGACGATGTCGTGTTATGTGCCGACTTAATCGCTCCGGAAGGCTACGGGGAAATCATCGGCGGTTCAGAACGCGTTCATGATATGGATTTATTGGAAGAAAGATTAAAAGAACACGGTCTGGATTCAGATGCTTACAAATGGTATGCTGAACTCAGACAATACGGTTCTGTTCCGCACTCCGGCTTCGGCCTTGGACTTGAGCGGACAGTGGCTTGGATCAGCGGAGCGCCTCACGTGCGTGAAACGATTCCGTTCCCGAGACTTCTGAACCGTCTGTATCCGTAATAGTTATGAAAAACGAAGTCTCCTGCAAGGGAGACTTTTTCTAAGTAAAGGGGAAAGCTCCCGGAGATAACCTTTTACAGTAAGAGGTGTAAGGATGAAAAAACAGCAATTTATAGATATGCAGGAACTCGGCATTTCAAGCATTCCCAACCTGCTGCTGACACATTACCGGCAGCTTGGGCTGAATGAAACCGAATTGATCCTGCTTTTGAAGATTAAAATGCATTTGGAAAAAGGCTCTTATTTTCCGACGCCGTTTGAACTTCAATCAGGCATGTCCATCTCTGCTGAAGAATGTACAAGCTGCCTGAGAATGTTTATTCAAAAAGGTTTTCTGTTTATTGAAGAATGTGAAGACCATAACGGTATAAAGTTTGAAAAATATTCTCTGCAGCCGTTATGGGCGAAGCTGTATGATTACATGCAGCATTCACAAAACGAAACGCAGGAAAGAACGTCAGAAAGAGAACAAAAAAGCCTGTATACCATCTTTGAAGAAGAGTTCGGAAGACCGCTGTCGCCGCTTGAATGCGAGACGCTGGCCATATGGCAGGATCAGGATCAGCATGATGCGATTCTGATTAAACACGCCTTAAAAGAAGCCGTTTTATCGGGGAAACTCAGTTTTCGCTATATTGACCGGATTTTATTTGAATGGAAAAAGAACGGCTTCAAAACGGTTGAGCAGGCGAAGGCGCACAGCCAAAAATTCCGGCGTGTTCAAACGAAACAAAATGATCCGCAAAAAGAGTATACGAGGCAGGTGCCTTTTTACAATTGGCTGGAACAATAACATGAGAAGGGGAGAAACGTGTTAAATTTAAAGCAGATTGAATATTGTCTTGAAAAAATCGGCGATATGTTTCCGCACGCAGAATGTGAACTTGTCCATTCAAATCCTTTCGAATTGGTTGTGGCAGTCGCATTATCCGCGCAATGTACGGATGCTCTCGTCAACAGAGTGACAAAAACGCTATTTCAAAAATATAAACGGCCCGAAGATTATCTTGCCGTATCGCTGGAAGAACTCCAGCAGGATATTAAATCAATCGGCCTGTACCGTAATAAAGCCAAAAATATTCAAAAGCTGAGCAAAATGATCATCGAAGAGTACGGCGGAGAAGTGCCGAAAGACCGGGATGAGCTTGTGAATCTGCCGGGTGTCGGACGGAAAACGGCAAATGTGGTCGTGTCTGTTGCTTTCGGCGTACCTGCGATTGCAGTAGACACTCATGTGGAGCGGGTCTCTAAACGGCTCGGTATCTGCCGCTGGAAGGACTCTGTTTTGGAAGTAGAGAAAACATTAATGAAAAAAGTGCCGAAAGAGGATTGGTCTGTTACGCACCACAGATTAATATTTTTCGGCAGGTATCATTGTAAAGCGCAATCTCCCCGCTGTGCGGAATGTCCTTTGCTTCCGCTATGCAGAGAAGGGCAGAAGCGTGACAAAAAAGGGCTGGTGAAACGGTGACGGCGATTGACATTCTGGCAGGCTATGAAACATACCTGCGCAGCCTTACGGACTTGGAAAGCCACGAGATCAAAACGGCGCTGCGCCGCCATCCGCTGTATATGGATTTCAGCGGTCAGCCAACAGTGCAGCCATGGAGGGAAAGGGGCGAATATGTCCCGTTTCTGTTTCAGATTTGGAACGAAACGAAAGAAACGCTGCTTCCCGTTTTTCAAACAAGAAAATCGAGATGTGATCAAAATGACATGCTGAAGGGAATTGCCTGTCTGATTGCCGCTTTTCACTGGACGGCAGGGGAGCGGGTTACATCACTCGACTGGACTGTGCTTGAAACAAAACATTTTCCCGCCGAACCGATCAATTGGGCGGAGCGAATGGCGTTTATTTTAACGAAACCGACTCAATTTCACTCGTTTATTCAGCTTGATGAATTGATGACGGAGATGAAGAAGCAATATCATAAACATGAAGCCATGAACAAATGTTAAAAACCTCCTTTTCTCATAAGGAGGTTTTTTTGTATGAAAAAAATCCTTCACCTGTTTGAGGTGAAGGATTTCGTCCGCTAATGAGCGGAATTTGACTGGATGGTTGACGAATTGGACTGCCCGTTGATATTTGAAGATGAGTCTTGGTTTTTGTCCGTTTGACCGCTGTCAGGTTTATTTGTGCCGTCTGAACCGGAATCGGAATCATTATCAGAGCCGTTATCTTGCTGTCCGTTGTTATCCGTCCCGTTACCGGGCTGATTCTGATTGTTGTTATCCGTTTGATCCTTATCGGATTGATCCTGATTTTTATCTGAGTCATCAGTTGGTGTTTGATCCGATCCGTCTGACGTATCTGTTTGATTGTCATCTGTATTTGAATCATCGGTTTGCGTCTTGTCTTTATCTTTATCTTCATCAGACTTCTGTTCATCGTCAGTCGCTTTATCTTTATCTGCATCGTCTTCTTCATCTTTCGGGACTTTGAAAGATGCTGATGCCGTATCGCTTTTTCCGTCATCGTTTTCCGCTGTCACCTGGAAGCTGTATGTGGAGCCTGGTGTGACATCTGAGACGACGGCTTCTTTTGCCGAACTGTTTTGAATGTCACTGTAGCTTCCGCCGTCAACGGATTGTTTGACATTGAATGTTGCATCACCGTCATAATTCCAGCTTAAGGTTAATGATTTTTTATCTTTGTCGTATTTCACTTGCAATCCTGTCGGTTTATCGGCTTTTTCTTTCGTGTACGTTTTAGAAACGGCAGTTGGCTGCGTTCCTTTCACGAAGTACTCCGTCACTTTTTTATCATCCGGTGTATTCGGTCCGGCTAAAGCGGCAGGATTCGAGCCTTTCTCAACCGTTTCTTTGACGACGCTGTCAGGCTGCTTGAAGCTTCCTTTACCGTCATCAACGTATGAGATCAGCTTTTGGAAAATCCGTTTTGCGACTTGCTGGTCAGCAGAAGACAGTGATTTCTTACCTGCTTTGTTGCCAGACTCAACTCCGGTCCAAACCGCTGCTGTATATTGAGGGGTGTATCCGACAAACCATGAGTCTGGGACTCCGCCTTGTGCGATGTTATATTTTTGAATATCACCTTTAGTAAAGTTTGTCGTACCCGTTTTACCGGCGACTTCCACGTTCGGTACTTGAGCCAGTCTGCCTGTTCCTGACTGCACGACTGTTTTGAGCATATCAGTAATCATGAATGCCGTGTAATCGCTCATAGCACTTTTCGGTTTCGGTGTTAAATCAAGCTTAGTGCCGTCATTAAATTCAATCGATGTGACCGCATGCGGTTCATTGTACGTTCCGTTATTTCCGAAAGCGCTGTAGGCGCCCGCCATTGTCATAGTAGATACACCGCGGTTATCCTCACCAAATCCTCCGATCGAATAAGATTCGGTTACACTCTCTTTGTTTAATCCCAGTCCTAAGTCATTTGCAAAGTCGACGGCATTATCTTTACCGGCTGCTTGATATGCTTTCAGAGCCGGAATATTACGAGAGTCTGAGAGGGCCTCTCGCATTGATATCATATTTCTGTATTTATTGTCGTAGTCGTGAATCGGTGTGCCGTCAGAGTACGTATAAGCCGAATCATCAATCTGCTCATACGTCGACCATTTTTTATTTTCAATGACCGGGCCGTAATCCAGAATCGGTTTTATCGTTGAACCGGGCTGGGTTTTACCTTGTGTTGCATAATTGAATCCCCCGGCAGTTCTGTTCCTGCCTGCTCCGATGGCGCGGATTTCTCCGTTTGTCGTATCAAGGAGCGTGACGCCGCCCTGCATGCCTTCGGTAAATCCGGCTGTGTCGCCGTTCATCAATTGATCAAGATAATCTTGTGCTTTCGTATCAAGAGTCGTATAAATTTTCAGTCCGTCAGTTGAAATATCGACGTCTTTCTTTTCTTTTGTCTCAATTTCTTTCATAACTTCTTCGACAAAAGCGCTGTATTTATTTGTGTCCTTTTTATCGTATTCCTTTTGGCTGACGACGCCTTCATCTTTCATGGACACTTTCTTCGCTTTTTGGTATTCAGAATTTGAAATGAATCCTTGTTTTTCCATTAAGCTGAGAACGATGTTTCGGCGCTTTTCGGAAGCCTTCGGATTTTTAACCGGGTTATATCCGGTCGGGCTTTGCGGCATTCCGGCAAGCGTTGCCGCCTGTTCAACCGTAAGCTTGCTCAAGTCTTTTACGCCGAAAAATTCTTCAGCCGCTTTACCGACGCCATAGGCGCGCGGTGAGAAATAAATTCTGTTTAAATACATTTCTAAGATTTCATCTTTAGAATAATGGCGCTCCAGCTGCAGTGAAAGCCACACTTCCTGTGCTTTCCGTTTAATCGTTTTCTGATGGGTCAAAAGCGAGTTTTTCACAACCTGCTGGGTGATTGTGCTTCCTCCCTCTGAACCGAATCCATCCGTAAAGTTGGCGACCAAGGCGCCTCCGATCCGGATCGGGTCTATACCGTGGTGCTTATAAAAACGGGCGTCTTCAGTTGCGATAAATGCTTCTTTCACAACATCGGGTATATCCTTAATCGGGACGTAGGTTCGTTTTTCGCCGCCCACTTCCGCGATTTCTTTGCCGTTTTTATCGTAAATCGTTGAAGAGTAAGGCGTTTTCAGCTTTGCTTCGTCCAAAGAGGGCGCGCCGGAAACCAAAACGGCAAATGCCGCCGCTCCGCCGACTATGCCAAGGACAAACAGAATAACCAAGGACAGCACAATCTTTTTGAATAAACCGCCTTTACGCTGTTTCTTGCCTTTTTTCGGTGAAGAGGGCTTAGTGCTTTTCGTCTGCCTTGCCTTACGGCGTTCTTCACGGCTCATAAATTGATCTGACATAACATCTCAACCTTTCGTTTATCAACCTTTCGCTCAGTCTACTGTTCCTGCGAAAAATAAAGCTGTTCAATAATACTAATATAATCAATTCTCGGTGAGTATCCAAGGGAAATCGGAAAGGAAGCATCTTCTAATTCGTCTTTGCGAATCGATTTTCTGCCGTTCTTCTCCTTTCTGTCCCAAAAGACAAACAGCTTGTCGGCTTCGAGGAAATAAACCTTTCCGAAAGCGGATATAATAACAAAACAAATGCCGTCTTGCCTGACCACCTGCTTCATATGCTCAATCTGATGATCATGAAAATTCTGCAGGGGAAATGCCGTTTTGTTTTTTGTTTCTTTTGCCTCAAAATCAATGTAGCGTCCTTTATAAATGCCGTTGTAGTCAGTTGTTGAAGACTGTTTAAAATAAGCTTCCTTAATGACTGCGGCGCTTCTTTTCGGATAGTGGACGTTTACAATCTGGACGGGTGTCGGCTTTTTGTGAATGACAGCAATTTGGTTAGCCAGATAATACTTATTCGTTTCATTCAGGTCGTCTTCGAGGGTCATGCCGCGATTACTGTATGAATGGGTCCGTTTCTGGCTGTTTTGGGATGAAACCGTTTTGTTCGGCTGAAAAGTTTTTCCATTCGGGTACCGAATCACTTTTTCCATCCTCCTTATCAAACTAATAGTGACGGAAGTGAATGAACGTGCATAAACGACAGACCGTAACCGCCATTCTTCGCCTGATCGAAAAAGAGACAAAAATAAAAAATGCCGATAATATTTCCCGGACGAATGCCTATAAAGCATATTATGACCGCCATCCTGAGATCAAGTGGCCGCTTTTAGCATCCTTTGTGTCCCGCAATGCGGGCTGGTCGATGACTGATCTAAGAGGCATCCTTTATCAGGAGGGTCTTGACAGCAGTCAGAAAAACTGGTTTTTCCTTTCGTATGAAAGGGCGAATTGGCTGATTTTTTCTGATGCCTATCCTCAGCTTCTGGTCTACCAGTGGTCAAAACAAATCGGCGAACCTCTTTTCCGTCATCTTCCTCATTTCCGCGTCTCGGCTTTTATGCAGGAAGAATGGTTCCGCTTTTGGCGTGACGGAGATACGGAACGGCTCATGTATGCTCTTATTATAAATGAACAAAACACTATCCAAGCACCTATTATACAAAATCCTTCGTTTAAAAAGAATGTTTTTGGCACGATTCCTTTTTATTTAAGTGATTGGTTTCACTTTAATACGGTGGTATTCCCTTCATGTGACGGACATTTATACGGAATTTCCGTCAAACGGTTTTCGAAAACCGAAGAAAGAATTACGCTCGGGAAACAGCTGGCCCGCCTTCTGTTCAGTCCTGATCTGCACGCTTCTTTTTACCGTTTTCTTGATACCGTTCCTCATACCGGTTCGCGCTTTGATATGGAGAAAATGATCGGCATCAAAAAAAGAACATCACCGATGCTGAGGACAACCTATCCCATTGTTGCCCACCCATTAGACGGCGCAAGGGCGGATTGGTTTCAAAAAAGGTTAAGAAAAGGGGCTTTCTTACAGGAGAAAATGCCGAAACAGCTTGAACTGACGGACTGGTACTTCCAGAAAAGACGGGAGCTCCATGCGCTCTTCGCGGTGAAAGAGTGGCTGAAGAAATGAAAAAGCCCGAAACCGTTCGCTGGGGTTTCGGGCTGCTGATGTGTTACGTGGAAGGGCGGTTTGGGCCGCCTAATTTTTTATCAAGCGTATCAGTCGTTTTTGCTTCGGTTTTTTGCTGTTTACCTGCATTTTTCGGTCTCGTTTTCATACGGCACCTCCTCAACTGTATCGTTTGCATTAACGTGCCGGTTCATACAAAGTTTGCGGCACTTTTTTGTCGAAAGGCACGCCTTTTAGGATAATCTCTGTTTGTTTGCCGAACTGCTTCTAGTTTTGTCATGTGCAGAGGAGAGCGGTATGAAAACGAGAATTATATTCTAAAGAGACGCAAGTGATAAAAGGGAGGAACATGAATGTCTGTTTACACGAGCAAGGCTGATATTCTCCGTCTGCTTTCTGATATTGAAATCCGGATTTCTGCTGCTGAAAAAACGCTTACCCAAGCAGTCAGATCCTGTCAGGCGGAAGCTGAAGAAATCAGACAGGAGAAACTTTCCCGCCTTGAGGAAGAGGCGCGGGAGCTTCATGTTTGTATTGATGACCTGTTTTTGGCTGACCGGCGTAAAAAGGATTTGCCGAGAGCCTGCCGGATCAGCTGATTTTATGCAAAAACTTTGGTACCATATGTACTGAGGTGAGTCCGTTTGCAGACACAGTCGTTATTGGAGCTGACAGAACTAATGATAGAGGCGGTTCTTGAAGCCGAAAAAAGATATCAGGATGGAAAAGAGTCCGGCCGTTCATATGATTTTTTTGAGATTATTAAACCCGATGTTGAAAAAAGAGACCGGTTTTGCGCGCTTTGGACTAAAGCAGCGCTTGCGTTTATTCAGGAAAACCGTCCGAAATACGTTCATCACGCACAAATTCAGGCCGTTACAGAAAATTTCGGAGAGCTGATGCTCCAATCATATGTTCATCATATTCATAAAAAAAGATACAGGGATTTAACTGAATCTGTTTTATATACGCTTCGTATATTAAGGGATGAAATTGAAAAAGAAGGCAGCTGAAAACGGCTGCCTTCTTTTATATAAAGGGGTCGGGTATGTTATTCATACGCCGGGTTTTCTGCTCCACTTGCTTCGAGAACCTTCATACTGTTTCGAAATTCGGTTGCGGTGAGATGGCCTTGAATATAGAGGAATTTTGCAAAGTCCATCAGTTTATCTGCACAATCTGTTTCATATTTTTTCACTTCAGCAAAACGCTTTCTTAAGTATGATACGTTCATAATGGTGCATCCCCTCTCATGTATGTTGAGATTATGGTAACATAACGATTCGACTTTTTTCTGTTTTTAAAAAATTAAGACTTTCGACAGCATTTGACAAAGATCAGAATCTCCGAAAGCACATAACCAAGGCGGAATTCATACATATATAGCAGAAACTTAGTGAGAGACAAGGGGGAATGTCATATGCAATGGAGAGCGCAGCCCTATCAAAATATGTACCAGCAGCCGGCGGGATATTTCTACCCGCAGCAGATACAGCCGCTGCAGCAGCCGAGTCCGCAGCAGATACAGCCATTACAACAGCCGAGTCCGCAACAGATACAGCCATTGCAGCCGCCGCCATATCAACAGCAAGGGCAGTACCCGCAGCAATTTTATCCGAATCAGGAATACGGTCATATGCAGCAGCCGTTTGCTCCCCCTCCTCCTCAGGCAGCCATGCCCGGGGGGCAGCCGGGGTTTGTGAATCCTTACCCTGTTCCCAGACCGAATCAGCAGCAGTCTTCCCAATTCTCAGGCATACTCTCCCAGTTTAAAAAAACGAACGGACAGTTTGACTTTAATAAAATGATGGATACAACGGGGCAGATGGTAAGCGCCGTAAATCAGGTCGGATCGCTGGTGAAAGGCCTCACCAGTATCTTCAAATAAAAAGCATGAATGATGGACATCATTCATGCTTATTTTTTAGGGAAAAAGAGGGTAAGCGTCTGTTCATTCCAGGATGTTTCCATATCTTCTTCACTCACCTTATACGGGAGGACAACGGTTCTTGTCATGCTTGAAGACACATGGGATGAATGAGCCTGTTTATGATCGTAGCGGATTGTAACGTGAAGGTAGCACCCTTTCGTTTCCACCAGCATATCCCCGTTACGGAACGTCTCGGGAACGCTGATATCAACCGCGAGGCCCGTCGGCTCTTCTCTGACGTCAATCGTCACTTGCGCTTCAGTAAAAGCCGAATTGACAAGGTGCTGAAAACCCTGCATCAATTCTGCGAAGGGACCTGAGTGAAAAAATTGGTCCATCGCATGGCTGATGATGTCCTCATTTCTTTGCGGATCAAGTTTATCGTTTTGTGATTGATCCATATGACCACCGCCTTTTTACAAACAGACTATGCGATGTTATGCCGTATGGTTAAGAATTGAAGGAAAAAAGAAAGTATGGTTAAATAGTGGAGAATAAACTGGTAACGGATTCACATTTAGGAAGGGGAGCACAACACATTGCTGAAAAAATTATTCGGATTGGGAGACAGCCGGAAAAAGCCGGCCGAAGAAGTGATTTTTTCTCCGGCTGACGGAGCGGTGATGGATTTGGCTTCAGTGCCGGATCCTGTATTTTCACAAAAAATGATGGGGGACGGGATCGCCGTCGAGCCTGCAAACGGAGACATTGTTTCACCGGTTGAGGGTGAAGTGATTCAGCTGTTTCATACAAAACATGCTGTCGGCATCCGCACCCTTTCCGGAGCGGAACTTTTGATACATGTCGGTTTGGACACCGTCAATATGAACGGCGAAGGCTTTGAAGCGCATGTAAAAGAAGGCGACAAAGTGAAAACAGGCGATCTGCTTTTAACGTGCCGGCTGGATTTAATAAAAGAAAAAGCAAGCAGCACCGTCATCCCTATGGTGATTATGAATGGCGATGCCGCAGAACCTTTGCAATTTGCAGGCGCAAATGAAGCGAAAAAAGGACAAACAGAGCTTTTTACGATAAAAATGAAGTAGGCAGGGGCTGATTCCCTGCTTTTTTTCTTGTGCAGGATTTTCATCTAGCCAGGCAAACAAATATTCGGTAAACTGTACCTCATAAAGAGGTGTGAACGATGAAGAAAAAATCATTGAGCGAACTGATACAGGAATTAAAAAATCATGAAAATATTGTGCATTGGCATGAAGAGGAACCGCGGGAGGCGAAAACCATGCCGATGCCGGAGCAAGTAGATCCGAAAATTCAGGCGGCTCTCGAAAAGAGGGGGATCGAGCGGCTCTTTACACATCAATACTCCGCTTTTCAGACGGTTCAAAACGGAGAAAGCATTGTGGCTGTTACACCGACGGCCTCCGGAAAAACACTGTGCTATAATCTTCCGGTTCTTCAGTCTATCGCGGAAGATGCCTCAAGCCGCGCGCTTTATTTATTTCCGACAAAGGCGCTCGCACAGGATCAAAAAAGCGAGCTGAACGAAATCATAGACGAGACGGGCATGGACATTAAAAGCTTCACCTATGACGGAGATACGTCCCCGGCCATCAGGCAGAAAGTCAGAAAAGCCGGGCATATTGTGATCACAAATCCCGATATGCTTCATTCAGCCATTCTTCCCCACCATACAAAATGGGTGAGTCTGTTTGAAAACCTGAAATATATCGTCATTGATGAATTACATACGTACCGCGGCGTATTCGGCAGCCATGTGGCGAACGTCATCCGCCGTTTAATGAGAATCTGCGCTTTTTACGGAAGCACGCCGTCATTTATCTGTACATCCGCCACAATCGCCAATCCGAGGGAACTGGCGGAGCAGCTGACGGGAAAATCAGTGCGCCTGATTGACGATAACGGCGCTCCGGCCGGAAGAAAGCACTTTGCTTTTTACAATCCTCCGATTGTAAATAAACCGCTGCATATTCGAAAAAGCGCCACCGTGGAAGTGAACGAACTTGCCAAAACTTTTTTAAAAAATAAGATCCAGACGATTGTTTTTGCCAGAAGCCGTGTCCGGGTTGAAATTATTTTAAGCCACATTCAGGAGATCGTAAAAAAAGAAATCGGCGCGAAGTCTGTCAGAGGTTATCGCGGCGGATATCTTCCGAAAGAAAGAAGAGAAATAGAGCGGGGGTTAAGAGACGGCAGCATTCTCGGCGTTGTCAGCACAAACGCCCTGGAGCTCGGCGTTGATATCGGCCAGCTTCAGGTCTGCGTGATGACGGGGTACCCGGGCAGTGTCGCGAGCGCATGGCAGCAGGCGGGCCGGGCCGGGCGGCGGCAGGGAGAGGCGCTTATCGTGATGGTGGCGAACTCTGATCCGATTGACCAATATATTGTGCGCCATCCTGATTATTTCTTTAAACGCTCGCCTGAATCTGCAAGGATTAATCCTGATAATCTCATTATATTGGTCGATCACCTGAAATGCGCTGCGTATGAGCTGCCTTTCAGAGCCGATGAAACATTCGGAGAAAATGATGCAAGAGATATTCTCGAGTATTTAGAAGAAGAAGGGGTGCTTCACGAAAACCGCGAACGCTATCACTGGGCGAGCGAATCTTTTCCCGCCTCCAACATCAGTCTCCGTTCGGCGTCACAGGAAAACGTGGTCATCGTTGACCGGTCAGAGACGGCTGATGTAAAAATCATCGGAGAAATGGACCGCTTCAGCGCGATGACGCTTCTTCATGATGAAGCGATTTATCTTCATGAAGGGGTGCAGTATCAGGTTGAAAAGCTTGATTGGGATCATAAAAAAGCGTACGTGCGAAAGGTCGATGTCGAATATTATACAGATGCCAATTTAGCGGTGCAGCTGAAAGTGCTGGACATTGACAGAACGGACAGCAGAAAGAAAACGGCCTTACATTTCGGCGATGTAACCGTGAACGCACTTCCGACAATATTTAAAAAAATTAAAATGACGACATTTGAAAATATAGGATCAGGGCCGATTCATCTTCCAGAAGAAGAACTGCATACCAGTGCTGCCTGGCTTGAATTGAAAGAGACGGATTCGGAGATCGGCGAAAAAACGCTTGAACAGCTGCTTTTAGGCATTGCCCACGTCCTGCAGCATATCGTGCCTGTATACGTCATGTGCGACCGAAATGACGTGCATGTCGTGCCGCAAATCAAAGCCGCACATACCGGACTTCCGACAATCTTTCTGTATGATCATTATCCGGGCGGAATCGGACTTGCTGATGAAGTATATAAGCGATTTGATGAAATCAATGAAGGGGCTGAGCGCCTGATCAGACAATGTCCATGTCAAGACGGATGTCCTTCCTGCATCGGCTCCGAAATAGAAGGAATAGATGCAAAGAAAGCGATACTCCGGCTCTTGAATTACGTGTAAAAGAAAAGGGGGACGAAAGATGTCCTTGAAAAATAAATTAAAGCGGATGAAAAACCACCTGAATGTGCCGGAAGCTGAAAAAAAGCCGGCAGCTTCACAACTTTCGGTTCCGGATATTCAAGTCCCATTTAGAGAAGAATGGGAGGCATTCGGAGTGAAGCCTTTCTTTTTTGAGGATGAATACTGTCTTATCCGCGAAACCGTCTATCCGCTTTCGCACCGCCACGGACGGTACAGCTTCAGTGAACTTGATGACGTCATGGCATTATGGAATAAAGGCGGTTTGACGCATACTTTATCAGCAGAAGGATACGAAAAAAGCCAGCTGTTCTTCTTTGATACTGAAACGACCGGCCTCGGCGGCGGGGCCGGCAATATGATTTTTTTGCTCGGTCATGCAAGAGTGTATGAAGACCGTGTCGCGGTTAAACAGCATCTGCTTCCTAAACCGGGAAACGAGACGGCTCTTTACAAAAGCTTTTTAAGTGAGGTTGACATTACGTCTCTTGTTACGTATAACGGAAAAGCCTTTGACTGGCCGCAGGTAAAAACTAGGCATACATTGCTGCGGGACAGGCTTCCGAAACTTCCTGACTTCGGACACTTTGATCTTCTGCACGGAGCGAGACGGCTTTGGAAACATAAATTAGAGCGTGTATCGCTTTCGGCGGTTGAAAATGAAGAGCTTGCTTTTAAAAGGGACGAAGACACCCCTGGTTATTTGGCGCCGATGCTGTATTTTCAATTTTTAAAGGCGGAGGACCCGGCTCTTTTAAAGGGAGTGCTCTCGCATAATGAACAAGATGTGCTTTCCCTCATCGCTCTTTACATCCATATGTCAAAAAAGATTTTTGCATCTTCTGATCAGACGTCAGAACGTCAGGAAGCATACGCCATGGCGAAATGGTTTATCGCTCATAAAGAAACCGATCGGGCTGTTTCACAGCTGGAAGCGCTGCAAGGCAAAGCCTTTGAAGATTCAGATCGGGCCCTTTTTGACTTAGCAATGCTTTATAAAAAACAAAACCGCAGGCAAGACGCCGTGCCCCTTTGGGAGAAACTGACGGGCTCTGATCTTCACATATGCAGACACCAATCAGCGGTAGAGCTGGCGATCTATTTTGAGCATCACACAAAAGATTACAAAAAAGCTCTGCAGGCCGCGCAGCAGGCGGCAGAAGACGGGGAAATATCGGAAAAAGAAGCCGAGAAGCTCCATGTGAGAATTGCCCGGCTCAAGAGGAAATATTCCTCTTGAAATATTGCCCGGGAAAGCGCAAAAGCCGAGCTGTTTCGCCAAAAATATTTTTTTCTGAATCCGCATCGATTTTGTTGTAGAATGGTGCCGCATCTTGTAAAATAGCGTTAGTTATTTATAGGGGAGAGTTGGTATGTATAAAGGTGTTTTTTACTTGTTCTTTGTCGTGGTTTTTTTGATTGCGTTTGTATTTTCGAATTTTAAAGACAGCTTGCTGACGCACTTTTAAATTGGGTGATTGAATTAGAACATGCACCCTCTTTTCTTCATAACCTAACAGTGTAATAAAAGTTAATGGAGAGGGGATTTAGCATGTTTCATCATCATTGTTGCAGACCAAACGTGATGCCGCCGATTGTCCATCCGACTCATTGCTGTGAACACCATTGTTTTTCTAACACAGTTGTGCCGCATATTCATCCGCAACATACAACTAACGTAAATCACCACAACTTTGAGCACGTTCATTACTATCCGCACACTTTTTCAAATGTTGACCCGACAACTCACCAGCATTTTCAGTGCGGAAGCCCTTGCTGCGATCATTAGTATTGAACGCTTAAGCAAGATCGGTTAGGATATCAGCAAATCAAAATGGGGCCCGATGGGGAGCCCCATTTTTTAAGCAGGTGATCAATTGAAAGTATTAGCCGTAACAGGATACAAGCCGTTTGAACTCGGGATTTTTAAACAGGATGACCGGGCGCTTGTTTATATAAAAAAGGCGATAGAAACCAGACTCAGAAGCTTTATTGACGAAGGCTTGGAATGGATTCTCATATCCGGACAGCTGGGGACTGAGCTTTGGGCGGCAGAAACGGCGTACGATCTCAGAGAAGAGTATCCGGAATTAAAGGTTGCCGTTATCACACCTTTCTACGGCCAGGAGGAAAAGTGGAAGGAGCCGAATAAAGAAATGTATGAAGCGGTGCTTGCACAGGCAGATTATGAGGAGAGCCTGACGCATCGGCCGTACGAAAGTCCGCTCCAATTCCGGCAGAAAAACGCGTTCTTTATTGAAAAGTCAGATGCGCTTTTGCTTTTATATGATCCTGAAATGGAAGGATCGCCGAAATATATGCTGCAGCAGGCAGAAAAACGCCGTGAAACAGACGGATATCCGATTTATTCGATTACAATGGATGATCTCCGTGCCGCCGTTGAAGAAGAAGATTTCTTTACATAACACGTCAGAGAATATTTGACAACGGGACGTGTTTCTGAATAAAATATAACATGATGATTCACGATATGAGGTGAAAAAGATGCTTGCTGATAAAGTAAAGCTTTCTGCGAAAGACATTTTGGAAAAAGAATTTAAAACAGGCGTTAGAGGTTACAGACAAGAAGACGTTGACAAATTTTTAGATATGATTATTAAGGATTATGAAACCTTTCATCAAGAAATTGAAGAACTGCAGCAGGAAAATCTGCAGCTGAAAAAACAGCTTGAAGAAGCAAGTAAAAAACAGCCGGTGCAGTCCAATACGACCAACTTTGACATTCTGAAAAGGCTGTCCAACCTTGAGAAACATGTATTCGGCAGCAAACTTTATGACGAATAAGGCAGATGCACTTGTCAAATGAGACAAGTTGCTTTATAATGAACAAGTGTTCTTAACGTTCGGGTAATCGCTGCAGATCTTTGAATCTGTAGAGGAAAGTCCATGCTCGCACGGTGCTGAGATGCCCGTAGTGTTCGTGCCTAGCGAAGAAATAAGCTAGGGCAGCCTTGATAGGCTGACGGCAGGAAAAAAGCCTACGTCTCCGGATATGGCTGAGTATCCTTGAAAGTGCCACAGTGACGAAGTCTCATCAGAAATGGTGAGAGTGGAACGCGGTAAACCCCTCGAGCGAGAAACCCAAATTTTGGTAGGGGAACCTTCTTGAAGGAACTGAACAGATAGAAGGACAGAATACTTTCTGTAGATAGATGATTGCCGCCTGAGTACGAGGTGATGAGCCGATTGCAGTACGACGGAACAAAACATGGCTTACAGAACGTTAAACATTATTGATATGACAAATTAGAGCTCTCCTTAAAAGGGGAGCTTTTATCTTGAATGAAACGAAAGCTTAAAAGAGACAGGGTGATACGATGAAGAAGTACACACTAATAGCGACGGCGCCGATGGGAATCGAAGCGATCGTCGCCAAAGAAGTGCGTGATTTAGGTTATGAATGCAAAGTAGACAACGGAAAAGTCATCTTTGAAGGAGATGCGCTTGCGATCTGCCGCGCTAACTTATGGCTGCGGACGGCTGACCGCATCAAGGTACAGGTCGCCGAGTTTCAGGCGAAAACGTTTGATGAGCTGTTTGAAAAAACAAAAGCGATTGACTGGCGCGCGTACATTCCGGAAAACGCAAAGTTCCCCGTTATCGGAAAGTCCGTGAAATCAGTGCTTGCCAGTGTGCCTGACTGCCAGCGGATCGTCAAAAAGGCGATAGCGGAAAAGCTGAAACTTCAATCAGGAAAACAAAATGAATGGATTGAAGAAACGGGCCCTGAGTATAAGGTGGAGATTTCCCTTTTAAAAGATAAAGCCGTACTTACACTGGATTCATCAGGAACAGGCCTTCACAAAAGAGGATACAGGGTTGATCAGGGAGGAGCTCCGATTAAAGAGACGCTCGCTGCCGCGTTAATTCAGTTAACCAACTGGACGCCTGACCGTCCGTTCGTTGATCCGTTCTGCGGTTCCGGCACGATCGCCATCGAAGCCGCTTTAATCGGGCAAAACATTGCTCCCGGTTTTAACCGTGATTTTGTTTCAGAAGACTGGGAATGGATCGGAAAAGAACTGTGGGACAAGGCGCGTCTTGAAGTGGAGGAAAAGGCGAACTATGATCAGCCGCTGCAGATTTTTGCCAGTGACGTGGATCACCGGATGGTAAATATCGCCAAAGAAAACGCAGAAGAAGCGGGACTTGGGGACCTGATTGAATGCAAACAAATGCGGGTGCAGGATTTTACGACAAAACTCGAATTCGGCGTAATCGTCGGAAACCCTCCGTACGGCGAACGGCTCGGCGAAAAAAGGGAAGTCGAGCAGATGTATAAAGAAATGGGCCGGGCATTTGAATCTCTTGATACATGGTCTGTCTACATGTTAACGTCAAATGAACAATTTGAAGAGGCCTACGGAAGAAAAGCAACCAAAAAACGGAAGCTCTTTAACGGTTTTATCAAAACGGATTATTATCAGTACTGGGCTAAAGTGCGGCCGCAGCGGAAAAAGCCGCAACAAAGAGAAGACGCCTGAAACAGCGTCTTCTCCGGCATCTTTACGTTTTATTCTGCCATTACCAGCGGTGCGCTTTTGCGTTGCTCCGTAAAATAATGTTGGTCTGGGACATTTCGGTGTGGCCGTTCACTTGCGATTTAGAGCGTTTCGGCCGCGTCCAATTGTGATGAAACAATTCAGAATGCTGATCTAATCGATCTTTATAACTCATGTAACCATCACTCCCGGGTAGAATAAATTTGTGAAGATGGATATTCGATCGAATATCTGTTGTAGTTTGTGCAGGTCAGGTGAGGATCATTCAGAATGGCATGTATAGAAAGTGAAACATCGGCATAGAATGATGATTATTTCTATTTGAGAGGTGATCTTATTTTATGCTGAACAGCGAGCACTTCAGTAAAATACAAAAGGCGTTAGACGCAACTGCTTTCCGGCTGGAGGAAGCCGGAGCGGAGTTCGGTCCTTCCGCCATGACACACGCACAGGAAGAACTTGAAAATGCGGTAAAACATACACATTCAACAGACCATCCGTTCCTATGTACACATATCATTAACCGGAAATGATCATGACAAACTTGGCGAGGCCAAGTTTTTTTGTTGTATTGAAAAGGGTTAAATGATATTATAGATGGTCTGAATGCCGAATAGTTAGGGGTTGGAGTTGGGTGACAACATCACGTTTGCCTTTTGCTTTAACAAAAGAAAAGAATTTTTACGAAGAATTGAACAATTGGATTGGTGACGTGTTTTACGATATCCTTCCCGAGAAAGGCTTTGACCTTCGGGATGAGCAGGTATTTATGGCGTTTCAGCTTGAACGGGCATTTAAAGAGAAAAAGGTCATGTTCGCTGAGGCAGGAGTCGGTACGGGGAAAACGCTGGTGTATCTGCTGTTTGCCATCAGCTATGCCAGATATACGGGTAAACCGGCCATTATCGCATGCGCCGATGAAACGTTAATTGAACAGCTTGTCAAAAAAGAAGGCGACATTTCCAAGCTGACAGAACATTTGGATCTGCAGATTGATACACGGCTGTCCAAATCCCATGAGCAGTATCTGTGTCTGAAAAAGCTTGAGAAAACAATGCAGCGTTCTGATGATGAAAAGTGGCTGGATCTTTATGAGTCGCTGCCTTCATTCGTACACGAATCACAAGCGATGCAGCGCTTTTATCCGTACGGCGACCGCAAACAGTACGCTGATTTGACGAATGAAGAGTGGGCAGGCGTCAGCTATGATTCCTTCCAAGATTGTTTAACTTGTGATATGAGACATAGATGCGGTTTAACACTTTCAAGAGATCATTACAGAAAATCAACGGATCTGATTGTTTGCTCCCATGATTTCTACATGGAGCATGTATGGACGGAAGAATCACGTAAAAGGGAAGGACAGCTGCCGCTTTTGCCGGATCACAGCGCCGTCGTGTTTGATGAAGGACATCTGCTGGAATTCGCCGCGCAAAAAGCGTTAACCTATCGCGTGAAGCAGTCGACGCTCGAGCTGTTTTTAGAGCGTCTGCTTCAAAATGACATCAGAGAGGAATTCGCCGAACTGATTGAAGATGCCCTTGCCGCAAACGATGAGTTTTTCTATGTGCTGTCAGAGGAATCGAAGGAAATCGCCGGCTCTCACCGATTGGACATCCAAAACGACCAGCGCGTTAAGCGTGCGGCTGACGAACTGTGCCGTCTGCTCGATAAAATCGGCGAGGCGCTCGTATTTGAATCGGAAATGTATACGATTGATAAGTACGAGCTGTCAGTTGTAGAAGAATACGTCGAACAAATGGCATATTCGCTGTCGCTGTATCAGAAGGATGCCATCAGCTGGCTTGAAACGCGGGATACAGACTCAACGTTTGTCGTTATGCCGAGAACTGTAGCCGAAGTGCTGGGAGAAAAGGTCTTTTCTAAAAAGATTCCTTATATCTTCTCATCGGCCACTCTTTCTGAGGGCGGTTCATTTGATTATATCGCTGACAGCCTCGGAATCCGTGATCCTTTATCATTCACCGTTGAATCTCCGTACGATTACGAGGAGCAAATGTCTGTTGCGCTTCACGGTGACATGACGTCTGAGCAGAAAACAGCCGAAACGATTGAAACCATTAAGGAGAATGAAGGACGCACCCTCGTTCTTTTCCCTTCCTTTGAAGACATGAAAGAATTTAAAGAACAGGCTGCCGCGTGGGAGCTGCCGTATCCGATATACTACGAAGGTGACGAAGAGATCAGCAGTCTGGTCGAAAAGTTCCAGCGGGATGAAGAATCCGTGCTTTGTTCCGTCCACTTATGGGAAGGTCTTGACATTCCCGGTGACTCGCTCCGGAATGTGACCATTTGGGCATTGCCGTATCCGCCTCATGATCCGGTGTTTACCGCAAAGCGGAACGGAGCGAAAAAAGATCCGTTTGAGGAAGTTGATCTGCCATACATGCTCTTGAGAGTCAGGCAGGGAATCGGCCGCCTTATCCGTTCTAATCAGGACAGCGGAACCATATCCATTTATGCGGGCGGAGAAAGTGAACGGGTCCTGGCCGAAGTCAAAAAGGTTTTGCCTGTTACACCGAAAATTGTATAAAAACAAAAGCTGCAGGATTCTTATCCTGCGGCTTTTTTAAATCCGGGAAGTTGACTTTATCACGGCATTCCATTAGCCTGTAATTGATAGTGAAAAGGGAGGGGAACGGATATGGATTTACATACATATGAAAAAGAGTTTTTTGATCTGTTAAAAAGAGTATCCCACTATGTCGAAGCCATTGCACTTATGCATTGGGACTTAAGAACGGGAGCCCCGAAAAAAGGCTCTGATGATCGGGCGGAAAGCATCGGACAGCTTTCGGCTGACGTTTTTCAAATCCAGACATCCGACCGGATGAAAGAGCTGATCGACATCCTTCTCGCGCATGCAGAAGAGCTCTCTGAAGATACAGTGAAAGCGGCGGAACTTGCGAAAAAAGATTATGATCATAATAAAAAAATTCCTGAAGATGAGTATAAAGAATATGTCATTTTAACATCAAAAGCTGAAACGGCTTGGGAGGATGCAAAGGCTGCCTCTGATTTCTCTATGTTTGCTCCGTACCTTGAGAAGCTGATTGATTTTAATAAGCGGTTTATTTCGTATTGGGGCTATGAAGATCATCCGTACAACGCATTGCTCGATATTTTCGAACCGGGTGTTACGGTAAAGGTGCTGGATCAGCTGTTTTCTGAATTGAAGGAAGCGATCATTCCGCTTATCAAAAAAGTGACGGAATCCGGCAATAAACCGGACACTTCCTTTATAACGAAAACGTTTCCGAAAGAACAACAAAGAGACCTCTCCTTGTATTTCTTAAAAGAGTTCGGGTATGATTTTGACGGCGGCCGCCTGGACGAGACGGTGCATCCGTTTGCGACGACAATCAACCGGGGCGATGTGCGGGTGACGACCAGATATGACGAAAACGATTTCCGCACGGCAATTTTCGGAACGATTCATGAATGCGGGCATGCGATCTACGAGCAGAATATTGACGAAGCGCTGAGCGGAACGAACTTATCTGACGGTGCATCCATGGGAATTCATGAATCCCAATCGTTATTTTATGAAAACTTTATCGCCAGAAATCAACATTTCTGGACCGCCTATTATGAAAAAATGGTTGAGGCTTCGCCTGATCAATTTCAAGATGTGAAAAGAGAAGATTTTGTACGCGCTGTCAACGAGGCGAAACCGACCTTTATCCGAATTGAAGCCGATGAGCTGACATATCCGCTTCATATTATTATCCGTTATGAAATTGAAAAAGCGATCTTCAGTAATGAAGTGACAGTGGAAGAACTGCCTGCATTGTGGAATCAAAAATATCATGATTATTTAGGCATTACGCCGCCATCTGACGCAAAAGGCATTTTGCAGGACGTACATTGGGCGGGCGGCGATTTCGGCTATTTCCCTTCCTATGCGCTCGGATATATGTATGCGGCACAGCTGAAGCATACCATGCTTGAGGATCTGCCTGAATTTGACCAATTAATAGAACGGGGCGATTTTGAGCCGATCAAACAATGGCTGACAGAAAAGGTTCATCAGCACGGAAGACGCAAAATGCCGCTTGACATCATAAAAGATGCAACGGGAGAAGAGCTGAACGTTCAATATCTCATTGAGTATCTCGTCGGTAAATATTCAAATTTATATTTATAAACGAAACGCCCGGTATACACCGGGTGTTTTTCTAAAAATTCTAAAAACACGAATAATCGAAAACCAATTCTTTGTAAAAGTTCGGAAATATTCAAATTTCACTATGCAAAAGAGGTGTATCTTGTTATAATTTGATTAATATCATACGAACACTCATATAATCGCGTGAATATGGCACGCAAGTTTCTACCGGTCACCGTAAATGTCCGACTATGAGTGAGCAATGGGACGGCTTTATTCGGCCGTTGCGTGTAGATCATTCGGCATTGCTTGCTCTTTTTTTGGAGAGCGGGCAATGCTTTTTTTATTTTTTATAAGCGGGGGTAATCATTGTGGAAGCATTAAAACGAAAAATAGCAGAAGACGGAATTGTTCTTTCTGATCAAGTGCTGAAAGTGGATTCTTTTTTAAACCATCAAATTGATCCGGTTCTCATGCAGCAGATCGGCCGGGAATTTGCGCGCCGTTTTGAAAAAGACGAGATAACCAAAATCGTCACAATTGAATCTTCGGGCATTGCCCCTGCGGTGATGGCCGGCCTTGAACTCGGCGTTCCCGTCATCTTTGCGAGAAAAAGGAAGTCTCTCACATTAACGGATGATCTGCTGACGGCATCCGTCTATTCTTTCACGAAAAAAACAGAAAGTCAGATTGCAATCTCCGGAAATCATCTGTCGAAAGAAGACCGCGTGTTAATCATTGACGACTTTTTAGCGAACGGACAGGCGGCAGAAGGGCTTTTATCCATCGTAAAACAAGCAGGCGCAGAGGTTTGCGGGATCGGAATCGTCATTGAAAAGTCATTTCAGCCGGGAAGAGATGAGCTGGTGAAAAAAGGATGCCGGGTCGAATCGCTGGCGAGAATTCAATCGCTTGAAGACGGAAAAGCGACATTTGTACAGGAGGTCCGTTCATGAAAAACGGCTATGCCAAAACACTTTCCCTCGGTATCCAACATGTGCTTGCCATGTATGCCGGCGCCGTCGTCGTTCCTTTAATTGTAGGAGCGGCATTGGGACTGAACGCAGAACAGCTGACATATCTCGTATCAATTGATATTTTTATGTGCGGGGCGGCTACGCTGCTTCAAGTATGGAGAAATAAATTTTTCGGTATCGGCTTGCCCGTTGTGCTCGGCTGTACGTTCACCGCGGTAGCGCCGATTATTTCCATCGGTAAGGAGTACGGGATTTCAGCCATTTACGGAAGCATTTTGGCATCGGGTCTGCTTGTCATTCTGCTGTCGTTTTTCTTCGGTAAGCTCGTATCGTTTTTCCCGCCTGTCGTAACCGGATCTGTCGCGACGATTATCGGGATGACCTTAATGCCGGTCGCGATGAATCATATTGCCGGCGGGGAAGGCAGCAAGGATTTCGGTGATCCGGCTAACCTTGCCCTCGGATTTACGGTGCTCGTCATCATCGTGCTGCTTTATCGGTTTACAAAAGGATTTTTGAAATCCATTTCGATTTTAATCGGCATTGTCATCGGGACGGCCATCGCATATTTTATGGGAAAAGTGCAATTTGACAATGTGGCGAATGCTGACGCAATTCAAATGATTAAACCGTTTTACTTCGGGACGCCGACATTTCATGCGGCACCGATTATTACGATGTCCATCGTTGCCATTGTCAGCCTTGTTGAGTCAACCGGCGTCTATTTCGCTCTCGGTGACCTGACAAACCGGCGCCTGTCTGAACGTGATTTAGCAAAAGGCTACCGCGCGGAAGGCCTGGCGGTATTCATCAGCGGCATTTTTAATGCTTTTCCGTACACGGCTTATTCCCAAAACGTCGGCCTCGTGCAGCTGACAGGAATTAAGAAAAACGCGGTTATCGGTGTCACGGGCGCACTTTTAATGCTCTTCGGCCTTTTTCCGAAAATCGCAGCCTTCACGACCATCATCCCGTCTTCCGTACTGGGAGGCGCGATGGTGGCCATGTTCGGCATGGTCATCTCCTACGGCATTAAAATGCTCAGTCAAATTGACTTTAAAAAGCAGGAAAACCTTCTGATCGTCGCGTGTTCGGTCGGATTGGGACTCGGTGTAACCGTCGTTCCCGATATGTTTAAGCACCTGCCGTCTTACTTAAATCTGCTGACCACAAACGGAATCGTCGCCGGAAGCTTTACCGCCGTGATTTTGAATATTGTTTATAACATGATTCCTAAAACGAAAAAAACCCTTGATGTGACAAGGGTTCAAGAGGGTTAGTCACCCGTTTTTCTTTAAAATAACATCTTATTTTATCCAGATCGAGGATGCTTCCGAAAGTTTGTTGAACTTTTTGTGAGGCATTCTCTTTCATTTTTTGAAAAAGAAACTAAATTGAGTGACGAGGCATCCGCCTTATTTCGCCGAAAAACCGTCCCGCACTATATGTACGTGAACGAGTATTTTGTGCACAGATCCTTACAAAAGAGAGTGAAAAGAAGGGAATGCCCCTTCTTTTAATTAATCCATCCTTCAAAAGTTGCGCGATAGAACCCTTCGATTATCTCTACTTTCTTAAGGTAATAAGTAACACCATTCTTAACAGTTGTATTTGGGATATCCCTGTTGAATATTGCTGGCCTCTGGTGATCTGCAGCTTTTGAGTGAGTGTGCTTTAGATATTTCAATGCTTTTCCAACGGGGAAGGTGCGATATGAAATTTAACACTGAAACAATTGTACAAAAGTAAAATCTTTATTTAAAATGTTATAAATAAGAATTTTCAATATAGGAGGTTATCTGATGGCAGAAAAGAAAAAAGCTTTAATCATTGTGGATGTACAAAAAGCCTTTGATGATAAAAAGTGGGGAGAACGAAATAACGTAAAGGCGGAAGAAAATATCAGCAAAATACTGAAATTATGGAGAGAAAAAGGATGGACAGTCATATACATACAACATATTTCTGATAAACCTGGTTCTTTATTTTATCCAAAAAATGAGGGGGTTGCTATAAAGGAAATCGTTAAACCTATGGATAAAGAAGTCATTATAACCAAGAAAGTAAACAGCAGCTTTATTGGTACTAATCTAGAAGAGCTTTTAAAAGCAAATGATATAACAACTGTCGTAATCACTGGCTTGACTACGCCGCACTGTGTTTCAACAACTACAAGGATGAGCGGTAATTTAGGATTTGATACATACCTGATTTCAGATGCAACAGCAGCCTTTGGAATGAGAGACCAAAATGATACATATTATGATGCAGAGACTATTCACAATATATCTCTGGCAACATTGCATGATGAATTCGCCACAATATTAACGACTGATCAATTAATCAATGATTTTAAAAAAAGAAACTGATTAACATTATGGCTAAGCCCGGCGGTAGGGATAGGCGGCTGAAAAGCATATTCAGGCGCATACAAGGGCCTCGTCGGAAAATACGGGGATTACCGACTCTTTTCATCGTCGCAATATCGATTGAAAAAAGGCATCTGCTTCAGATGCTTTTTTTGTTTCTTGTAAACCGGTTTCGGTAAAAATGCTCGGCGGTTAACGGGCTGATTCGGCTTCGGTTTTGAATAACAAAAGGCTTTACTAATCAGCGAATTATTCAAGATTTTTTGGCTTGTGCTGAGTCTGATGTTTTTTGATTTCCTCGAATATATTGGCACTTGATCATCTTTTTGAGGCCGAGGCTCTTTGTTAAGACATTTTGGATCGATCACATTTTTAAGATCTTTGATGGTTAAAGGCTTACAGTCATCTTTTAATTCGTAGCCTAATTGTCCATTAGTTTCTAAAGTGGCATATATATCGATCAATTATTAAGGTCAGTGAAACTAAAAAAAGGGGACAGAGCCCCCTTCATATTCGTAACAGCGCTCATCATTCCCATACCAGATTCCGTTCCATGATAAAACAATTATTGACACCGTCAAAATAGATATTTGGAACTTCTTTTCTGGAAAACAAACATGGAACAAAATGATCTGCTGCACAAGTTCTTAACCCTTTGTTTCTTTAATACAGAACATGTCAATAGTTTTAATTTTGACCCTTCTTTAATATAGAATTGAGAAAAATAATGTCTGGTTGAAAAAAGTAACATGTTAGCAATCATTTATTCTCTCATCTGCACGGTAACATACGGAATATTTTTAGTTATTACTTAAGACAAACTTTCCGCCCGTCATGAAAAATCAGCTTTTGTAGACGGCTGTCCAAGTGCCATCAGCACCATGGAAGGTGATGTTGTCTAAATAATAGGTGATTCCATTCCGGTAAATTGAAGTAGGATAATCAGGGCCAGAACCATTAAGTATGAACGTCGCCAAAGCAGATACTTCCTTCGTTTTACTTTCTGCAGAAGGTGTATCAGCAGGACCTGCGGCAAAAGCAGGGGCGGCAGAACAGAGTAAAGCGAGTGATAGGGCTGAGCCGGCTAAAGTTTTTTTCATTTTCATTGTAAACACTCCTTTTCTTTTTTAATACAATTGTATTATTACATATTATGTTAAATAAGTACATGCTTATCTTTGTTAATTTTTTGTGAACAAACAGATAATCTATTTAAACGCAGAGTTGAAATAAGTATGATGATGAAGCAATTATCATCTATAAAAATAAGATCAGGAAGTAGCTGATTTTCTCAAAAATCATCTGCTCCTTGCGAAATGAGGAGTTGCATGACATTTACGGAACGGGCGGTAGCCATTATCAAACAGATTCCTGAAGGAAAAGTGATGACGTATGGTCAAATTGCCGATCTTGCGGGAAGTCCGCGGGGAGCGAGGCAGGTTGTGCGGATTCTTCACTCCATGAGTAAAAAGCATCGCCTTCCTTGGCACAGGGTCATCAATGCAAAGGGCGAAATCGGATTGAGAGATGAAGAGATGTTTTCTGTACAGAAGCTGTCTCTTGAAGCTGAGGGGGTAGCGGTCACGTCAGACGGACGGATCGATCTCAATTTATACGTCCATGATCCGAATATGTAAAAAAACCTGCCGTATATCGGCAGGTTTTTCAGTTATATGCTGCGAGCCGGCCAGAAAGGTTTTGCCGGATATAAGGCCATTCCTCCCGAAGGATGGAGTAGTAGGCAGTATCTCTGAGGCCGACGTCGACAGCCGGAATGTGTGCGCGGCGGATCCCTTCAAATTGGGCTCCGATCCGCAAAATCGCAGTCCGTGAGCGCTGATTGCGAACATCGGTTTTCAGTGTCACCCTGACAGCTTGCCACACGTCAAACGCATGAGTCAGCATCAGAAGTTTACATTCCGTATTGACACCGGTCCGCTGCACGGCAGAGGCATACCATGTGCTGCCGATCTCACACACTTCCGGAGCTGCATCCGCCGGCCGCGTAAACACTTCCACATCCATAAACCTCGTGCTTCCGACGATTCGGTCTGTTTCAAGACTCCGTACTGCAAAAGGCAATGCAAGTCCTTTTTCATAATTCGAAAGCGCCCGCTCAATATAACGCTTTGTTTCTTCGATTCCGTCAGGGACATGGGTATAAGCGTAAGTCGTCCTATTTTCTGAAGCAGCGTCACAAAGTGCCTGAGTGTGATCAATCGCCAGCGGCTCTAACTGTACGAGTGACCCTCTAAGAATGACAGGCTTCAGCATTCTTATCACAACCTTTTTTTATGAGTGGATCAAGTATAGTCGAACGGTTTCTTATTCAAAAGGGCCAATTTCCTATTAAAATGGCATGTCAGTGAAATCCTCGATTCAAACTTATGCATACATTCAGGAAAAAAGCGGAAACCTTTATGTAAAGAGGTGATGGGCATGGCATATGTGTTATCTGTCGGAACGAGCATTCCGAAGTATCATGTCTCGCAAGAAACGGCGGCGGATTTTGCGAGAGGGATGTTTGCCGATTCATTTAAGGATATTGACCGGCTGTTAAAAGCCTTTCAAAACGGCGAAATTGAATCAAGGCAGTTTGTCCGGCCGATTGAATGGTATAAAACGGCACGGGGTTTTTCAGAAAAAAACCGGCTGTATACGGAAGAAACCGTCAAGCACAGTGCGGATGCGGCACTTGATTGTTTAACAAACCCGGATTGTTTAACAAATCCCTTTCCGTATGAAAAAGTGGATGCGATCTTTTTTATTTCCAGCACCGGGCTTTCGACACCCAGCATTGAAGCGAAAGTGATGAATCAGCTTCCGTTTTCTGCGAAAACAAAACGGATACCGATCTGGGGTTTAGGATGCGCGGGCGGAGCGGCCGGCCTGTCCAGGGCATACGAATACTGCCGCGCGTATCCTGAAGCATACGTGCTTGTCATCGCGGCTGAACTCTGTAGCTTAACGTTTCAGCCGAACGACAAGTCAAAAAGCAACTTAATCGGAACTTCCCTGTTTGCGGACGGAATTGCCGCAGTACTAATCGGAGGAGAAAAGGCGAACCGAAACGACGTCAAACAGCCGCTTCTTCCGCGGATATTCGCCACTCAATCGGTGATGATGCCGGATGCGGAAGATGTGATGGGCTGGGAATTCACCGACAGCGGTTTTCAAGTCATTTTTTCAAGAGATATTCCCACCCTGGTTTCACAGTGGCTGAAGGACAATGTTGATGAATTTTTATTTGAATATGGCGTCAGTCCTCACGACATTAAAACCTTTCTTGCCCATCCAGGCGGGAAAAAGGTCATTGACGCCTATTTAACGAGTCTTTCAATGGACACTGGGCAGCTTGCGGCATCTCGGAAGGTGCTGCAAAAACACGGGAACATGTCTTCCGCAACTATTTTTCATGTGATAAAAGAACAGTTGCTCCACGGACGGCAGAAAGAAAACGAAAAAGGGCTGATCGGCGCTCTCGGGCCGGGATTTTCGTCTGAGCTTTTGCTGTTCGGCTGGGAAAAGGGGGCTTCTTAATGTTTTGGCTGTTTATCATGCTGCTTGCGGCCCAGCGGATTGCGGAGATGATCGTGGCTCGGCGCAATGAGCAAAAGGTGAAAAAGCAAGGCGCAGTCGAATACGGAGAAGGACATTATCCCTTTCTCGTCCTGATGCATGTGCTCTTTTTTGTCTCTCTTACAGCTGAGGTGGCGGCGTTTCAAAAAACGCTTTCTCCAAGGTGGGCCGCCATTATATGTATCATTTTATTTGTACAGGGGATCAGGTATTGGGCGCTATTATCATTAGGACGGTATTGGAATACGAAAATCCTTGTCGTGCCGGATGCGGAGCTTGTCAGAAAGGGGCCGTACAGGTGGATGAAACACCCGAACTACGCGGTCGTCATCTTAGAATTTATTTTTCTGCCGCTGTTATACGGAGCGTATTGGACACTGTTTCTCTTTTCGATTCTCAATGCCTGCATGCTCACTGTGAGGATTCGCGCCGAAGAGAAAGCGCTAGAAGAAAACACCGCAAAATAGAGATTGAAAATCATTCTCACTCATGATAAGATATAAATATGAAAATGATTCTCATTCAAGGTGGTGCCGAAAATGACAATGTTATTTTTATTTGCAGCCGTTTGTACATACAGTGTTTTAATTGGTTTCGTATTGAAAAAAGTTTCGAATAAATCGATGTCTTCTTAAACATCTGCGGTTTTTCCTGCCGCGGGTGTTTTTTCTTTATCAGCTGCCGATATCGGCGGCTTTTTTGCGTTTCCTGAAGAAAAGTGTGCCATTCTTGTGTAAAATGGGGGAGAGGTTTTTTTCAGAGCTTTCTAAAAATGAAAACGTCATTTGATGCGACAGACACAAAGGGGTAAAGACACATGACAGAAGAAGAACGCCATAACAGGGAGATTTTCAGCAGAACGGGTGCCTTATACGCACAATTTTTGGATCATCAGGATGAAAAACGGGCCGATCAGCTCGCGGCCATTATGAAAAAAGCGGCTGATGAAGAGGTTTATATCGCGTTTACCGGGCATTATTCGGCCGGAAAGTCCTCTTTATTAAACACATTGCTCGGTGAAGACATACTGCCGACAAGCCCGATTCCCACAAGCGCCAACCTCGTTGTCATCCGGCACGGTGAAGATAAAGTCGTGCTTCATACGACGGACGGGGCTTATACAGAAATTAAAGGAAGTTACGATAAAGAACAAGTGCAGCAATTCTGTAAAGATGGTGAGCAAATTGAGACGGTGGAAGTCTATGCCGGCTTTAAGGAGTCAGAGCCTTATGCGGCCTACATCGACACACCGGGAATTGATTCGACGGACGAAGCGCATTTTTTATCTGCGGCTTCGGTTCTCCATCAGGCTGACGCTTTATTTTACGTCGTTCATTATAATCACGTTCATTCAGAAGAAAATATGATGTTTCTCAGTTCCATCAAAGACCGTATTCCGAATTTGTTTCTGATCGTCAACCAAATTGACAGGCATGATGAAACTGAAACGAAGTTTGAAGCGTACCGCAGGCAGGTGGAAGATATGCTTGAAGACGCGGGAATACCGAAAGAATCGCTTTTCTTTACGTCTGTCACTGAGCCTGACCATCCTTTAAACGGCATGGAACAGCTGAAAAAACATCTGCAGAAGCTGAAACAGCAGGCAAAAACAAATTTATGGTCCTTAACGGAGAGAAAAGTCGCACACTTAGTCAAAGAGCATACAGAGATGCTCGTAAAAGATGATAAAAACGGCAGCGGAGAGCAGTTTGACAAACAAGAAGCACTTGTCCGTTCTGTTGAAGATGAGCTTAAAAAAGCCGTTCAACAGACTGAAACAGCAGAGAAAGACATCAGAAAAGACGTGCAGAACATATTGCAAAACGCTAATCTGACACCCTTTGAGATGAGGGAGCTTGCATCTGCTTATATTGAATCACAGCAGCCCTCATTTAAAACCGGATTATTCTTTTCAAAAGCGAAAACGGCTTCGGAAAAAGAAAGAAGGCGTGCTGAATTTTTTGCCGATATTAAAAAAAGAACGGAAGGGGAAGCGGATTGGCATATTATCGACACATTTACGAAAGCGGCCAAGCGGTATGAAGCGGATTCGGACGAACTGATCAGGAAAATCCAGGCGTACCGTACACTGCTTTCTGATGATATCACCGCTCAGGCCCTTAAGCAGGGAGCGGCCTTTTCATCTGAATACGTATTAACTTATACGAAAGACCTCGCTGAAATGATCAGAAGGGAAGCCAAAAGACAGACAGCGGAACTCATTGAGGAGCTGACCGCTTATGTTCAGACAAAAAACGGACCGCTCATTGAGAACTTGAAAAACCGGCTCGAAAAAGAAAAGAAAATAAGGGATGAGCTCGCGCAATCGGCAAAAGAAGAACGCAATGCCTTGGAAAAAGCAGCCCGAGTCCGCGCTTTGTGGGAAGAAGAATTGATTTGTGATACGGGAAGCGGCGACTGGTATACGCGAAAAAAACGCCTTGCGAAAGCGCCCGTCCAAAAAGAGAAACCAAAAGAGGCTGTACAGCATGAAGTAAGCAAGTCCGAAAAAAATGCGATGAAGGAACTTCCTATAAAAGAGCAGACTGATCGGTTCTATGAACTTGCCGGGATTCTTGAGTCCTCGAGCATATTAGGAAAACAGGCAGAAGCCTTTCGAAGCAGGATTGAGCGGCTTGAAAACCGCCAGTTTACCTTGGCGTTATTCGGCGGATTCAGTTCCGGTAAATCATCATTTGCAAATGCGCTTGTCGGTGAATACGTGCTTCCGTCATCACCGACGCCCACAACGGCTACGATCAACAAAATAACGAAACCGCAAGACGGCAAACCGCATAAATCTGCGGAGATCGTTTTTAAAACGGAGGAGGAGCTGGACGCTGAAATGCTTCAGCTGACTGAGCTGAAAGACGCTGACGTAAAGGGGCGTTCACTGAAAGAGAGATGGAATTATGCTATTAAAAAGGGAAAAGTTCCCGATGAACTCATCCCGGTGATTCAGACGATGCTGCAGGCGTTTGATACGTATGAAGAACAGATCCGTCAAAGGCTGACACTGACTGTGCCGGTTGAAGATGTAAAACCGTACGCAGCCGAAGAAAAAACGGCCTGCTGCGTAAAAGAAGTCACCGTGTATTATGATTCGCCTCTCACGCAAAAAGGCATCACCATTGTTGATACGCCGGGAGCAAGCAGTATCAATAAGCGCCATACGGAGCTTGCCTTTCAATATATAAAAGATGCTGACGCGTTCTTTTATATGACGTACTATCAGCATTCTTTTTCAAAAGGAGACAGGTCTTTTCTGAAGAAACTCGGCCTCGTCAAAGAATCATTCGGCATGGATAAAATGTTTTTTGTCATTAACGCCGCCGATCTGGCCAAAACCGAAAGCGAGCTGGAAACCGTCAAAGACTATGTCCGCTCAGAACTCTCAAAAGAGGGAATTAACCGGCCGAAATTATATCATGTCTCAAGTAAAGAAGAGCTTGCGGGTAAAAAAGAAGCTTTTTATAACAGGTTCTCTGATGTAAGAACCGGGCTTGAGCACTTTATTGAGGAAGATGTAATGAGGGCAAGTTGCGCCCAGCTGAAAACAGAGGCGGACAAATTGTGCGAGATGGTGGAACAGCTTCACGAATCTCTTCACCAGTCGGCAGAAGAAAAAGAGAAAAAGAAACAGCGTCTGGAGTCTTCCTATGAAAAAGCTCTCGCTGACATTTCAAAGCGCCGTACGTCTGAGGTCATCATTCGAAAAGTGATGAAAGATACGGAAGAACAGCTCTATCACATTAAACATCGCCTGACGTTTTATGCGAATGATATGCTGAAAACTGCCTTCCATCCGGGTCTTCAAAACGGTGATTGGAAACAAAATATATCAGCGGCGCTGAATGAAGCGCTCAAGGAATTCCGTTTTGAATATATTCAAGAGCTGAAAACGCTCGATATCCGGATGACCGGTTTTATTGAGCGCCATATGACTGAGGAATGGATGGAAAACTGTCAGAAGAAGCTTATGGAAGACGGAGATTTCTCCATTTATGTGAGCGGTGAAAACGAATTTGCCGTTCAGCTGAAAGAGGTCGCTCCGGTCATTGACGTCTCGGCATTCTCACATCACGTAAAGGAAGTTAAATCGCCGAAGCAGTTTTTTGAACAGAACGGAAAAACAGCGTTTGTAGAAGGGCTCAGGCTCAGCCTGCAAAAAGTGACAGAAAAGTGGCTTGAGCAGGAGAAAGAAAGCCTTTCAGAGCGATATACTGAGCAGGTGCGACGTCTGCAAGAAGACATGGCGGATAAAAGCCTGTCCCAGATCCGCGAGCAGCGGGACACTTATTTACAAGGTCTTGCGGAAAATACGAGTGCGAGGGAGATTGAACACCTTTACGAAGCCGAAAAAGCATGGAAAAAGAAAGATGAAATGCTGAAAATTTAAAAATCCGGTTGGCGGGCAGATAACAGTCGTGACTAAAATGAAAAAAAGCGAGATGAAACCTTTTATGTCAGAAGTCCATAAAGCAATTTCAGCACATTCCGCAAAACAGCATCAGCACGTCAAAACATTTGTACAGCTTGATTATGAGCGTGAACAGGCCATTGAAGAAGCCATTGTAAAATGCAGACAGAATAAACCGTTCACGACAGATGCCATCAATGGCATCACCGCAAAAATGAACCAGCTGGCGAAAAAGGGCATCGTGCCGCAAAGACGATTCGTAAGTGAAGAGATGGTGAAAGAATTCGTCAGCAGACAGTAATGGATGAACCTGCCGCGTGTGTCATCAGCGCTTGCTGTACATACTATCCGTATCTTCTCTAAAGGGGGATATGACCATGGGCAGAACAAAACTGGGAAACAGAAATGCTCAGCAGAATAACAATGCCAAAAAGAAAAACGGCTTCGGACAGAAATTTGATTCTTATGCCGGCCGTGAAGCTGAAAAGCTGATAGCAAGCAATAAAAGACACGGTGAATAACGTGACGGCAGCATCTTCCAAATGGGGGGATGCTGTTTTTTTACCGCCTTCTTTGGTAAAATAGGAACATTGAATAAAAAGGAGTTTCGATATATGAATAACAAATTACTGCTCGTTGACGGCATGGCGCTTTTATTCCGCTCGTTTTTCGCGACGGCCGTTCATCGCAATTTTATGATAAATGAAAACGGAATTCCCACAAACGGCGTCAACGGTTTTTTAAAGCATCTTATTACGGCGGTTGATACGTTTCAGCCCACACATGTCGTCTGCTGCTGGGATATGGGAAGCAAAACGTACCGCAATGATTTGTTTCAAGATTATAAGGCCAACAGAAGCGAACCGCCGCTAGAGCTGATTCCGCAATTTGACCTAGCGAAAGAAGCAGCGCGAGAGCTCGGTTTTTTAAACATCGGCATAAAAGGCTATGAAGCGGATGACTGTATCGGTACGCTTTCTGCCCTATTTTCCGGGGAAGCGGAAATTACGATTGTAACGGGTGATAAAGATCTGCTTCAATTGCTGAATCATCAAGTTCAAGTAGCGCTGCTGCAAAAGGGTATCGGCAATTATAAGGTATATACAGATGAGATATTCAGAGAAGAAACGGGAGTTCCGCCAAAAGCGCTGATTGACATTAAGGCGCTGATGGGAGACACGAGCGATAACTATCCCGGCGTTAAAGGGATCGGGGAAAAAACGGCGTACAAGCTGATCCGTGAATATCAAAACATAGACCGGTTATTAGAAAGCCTCGCTCTCTTGCCGAAGGGCCAGCAAACGAAAATTCAGCAAAGCTTGAAAGAATTGGAGCTGTCAAGGCAGCTTGCTGAAATACATTGCGAGGTGCCGTTAGTCTGTACGCTTGAAGAAGTACTTTTTTCATTGAAGATGGAAGAAGCGGCATTAATGCTCAGACGCCATCAGATAAAAGGAATTGAAAGAATGCTCGAAAAGCTGAACGCCAGAGAGATCAGCTGATCCCTCTAGCGTTTTGTATTGCTTTTTTTTGCGTTGTTTTCAAGGGCTGATTTCGGGTCTTTATGCGCGTTTCCTTCCATATTTCCCTGAGGATTCACGCCCCCGGTCAGCCGGCCTTTATTTTCTTTTCTCATAGCTGTTCACCTCATTTGTAGGATGAACAGTGAGACGCAATTTCATTCCGGTTATTTATTCAGCCGAATCGCTTTTTTTGCGAGCTGATCGGCTGTTTGGTTTTGTCTGCCGGGAATCCACTTAATGAAAAACAATGGAAATCCGGCCTTTAAGCAGATGATTTCCTCCACAAACGGTTGGAAAGCCTTGTTTTTAACCGCTTCAAGATCTGCGGCCCGCTCCACGATATCCGAATCCGTCCGAAATGACACGGACTCAAATCCGCGGGCGGCACACAGCTTCATTCCTTCAATTAAAGCGAGAAATTCAGCTTCCTGATTTGAATGGTCGCCGATCGGAATTGAGAAAGATTCTGTTTTCCCGTCATGTTTAATAAAAATACCGATACCGGACGGGCCCGGGTTTCCGGCGCTTGCACCGTCTACATAAATTTCAGCGGGCATCATCCGTCACTCTCCATTCGGCGTCATTCGTTTTGCCGCATACGCATAAGGGACAGAAATGAGTGATACCGCAAATTTAATCAGGTAAGTTGAAATGAAGATGCTGAACCATACTCCCGCGGAATAAACGCCGATAAAGGCCACGGCAGTGAAGATAAATGTATCCAGCAGCTGGCTGAGCGCCGTGCTTCCGCTGTTTCTGAGCCAGAGAAGCCTGTCTGAAGGAAAGATTCTCCGAATGGCTGAATATACATAAACATCTATCGTTTGGCTGAAAATAAAAGCCAAGAGGCTTCCGAGCGCAACACGCGGCAGAAAACCGAAAATCGTCTCAAGGGCCGGCTGTGCGATATCTGACGCAGCCGGTTTATATAAAAGAGCCCCCTGCATGGCGCATGTCAAAGCGAGCAGAGTGGAAAACCCGAGCCAGACGGCTTTGCGCGCTTCCCTGGGACCGTATTTTTCATTCAGCACATCCGTTGCGAAGAAAACGGTGCCGTACATGATATTTCCCAGTGTCGCCGTAAGTCCGAACAGCTCGACTGTTTTGACAACCTGCAAGTTGGCGCACACCGTGGCGAAACCGATCCATACGAATAGGCCCGTTTTGCCAAATCCTTTATAAAACAGAAGAACAATGATAAAATGAATGACCGCAAATAAGATCCATAACACATCGTTAAACAAAACCTGCTGACTTCCTTTCAATTTGAGAATGGTTTGATTATAGCACACGCCCGTCAACTAATGAATGGTAAGGTGATTTCAATGAATCTTAAGCCGTATATCGAAATAGAAGCAAAAGGAACAGGCCCTGTCGCGTTTTTTTCCGAAGATTGGCTGACCGTTCCGAAAGCGCGCATGCTTGCAAGAGAAGTCAGCCGCTTTCCTTATATAAAAGACATTTATTTTGAGGATGAAAAAGGCGCGAGCTGGACGCTTAAAGAATTAGAAAAGCTTACTGAAGAGCTTGCGCACGAACCTGACGACATTACAGTGTATTTCGACGGCGGCTTTGACAAAACAAGCGGACGCGCCGGACTCGGAATTGTCGTGTATTATTCTCTCGGCGGCAAGCGGCACCGCATACGGAAAAACAAAAGCTTAACGCTTCAGACGAACAATGAGGCGGAATATGCCGCTTTGTACGAAGCGCTTAAGGAAGTGCAGGAACTTGGCGCAAGCAGAAATTCAATCACAATAAGAGGGGATTCCCTCGTCGTTTTACATCAGCTTGACGGCAGCTGGCCGTGTTATGATGAAACGCAAAACGAATGGCTGGATAAAATTGAAGCGCTGCTCGAATCCTTAAAGCTGACACCGACATATGAAGCCGTAAACAGAAAGGAAAATCAAGAAGCGGATGACCTTGCCAGAAAAATTCTCTCGGACCGGCAGATTGAAAGCCGCATAACATTAGAAGGTAACGGAGATGACTGATATTGGATAAAAAAAGCATTTATAAAGAATTGACAGAGCTTCAGGATGAATATTGCAAAGACTGTTTCGTAAAAAAGCATTTCCGCAAAGAGTTTGGAAAAACGCACGCTCATTCTTTCTGCATCAACCAATGCACGGTGGGGGAGAAGCTGAAGGCCTACGGCAAGGTGCTGACAAATCAATAAAAAATAAAACCGCAGCTTCTGCGGTTTTATTTTTCGAATTCATCGAGCTGATGCTGGCAATCGTCGAGAAGCATTCGCTGCTTTTGCAGAAAATCCTGGTCGAGAGCCTGCAGTTCACTGGATTGTGACATCGTTCTGGCATCCTGAATCGCCTGGTGCGCAGATTCCACCAAAGTTGAATTTTGGCCCCGGGTAGCCGCTCCCGTTGTTTTCTGGGCCGTTTCCACCGCTAATTCAAGCTGGCGTTTATCCGTCAGTCCGTTTGGAAAAAATTCAGAGTCCATTAAAAAACACCTCCGCAAATAGTTTGGAGATTTTTTTTGAAATATGTACGGAAAATAGAAAAAAATATAGAAAATAAGCCGATATAACTATTGAACCTGATTAATTAGGGCTAATTTACTATTATTCGGGGTATCTTGGGAGAGAAGGGAAAAACCAGCCGTGAATGATAAAGATTTAAAAACAATCCTTCAGCAGACATTTAAAGAAATATACGGTGATTTGGGAAGTTTAGCGGAAATGGCAAAAAAAGGAATTCCGTCAATGGAGAAACAAATTGAAGAAATCGAGCAGCGCTGCAAGCAGAATCTTGTCGCCATTGAGATTCAGACGGCAATCAAATAGGAGAGGCATACGCCTCTCCTCTATTTGTCATCTGATCAACATGTATTGAGTTTAGAGTTTTACAACATTAGAAGCTTGAGGTCCACGATTACCTTCGACAATTTCAAAAGAAACTTCTTGTCCTTCTTCTAATGATTTGTATCCTTCTCCTTCGATAGCAGTGAAGTGAACAAATACGTCGTCTCCGCCTTCAACTTCGATGAAGCCGAATCCTTTTTCGTTGTTGAACCATTTTACTTTACCGTTTTGCATATTGCTTAATTCCTCCTAGTACTGTAGCACCTTCGTGCTAAAAAAAATTTTGTCATCATCCAACCGTACGTATGTAAACGTTGTTAAATGATGGTTCAACTATACACCATATGGGAGCGGGCGTCAAGCGGCAGCTCCCTATTTTTTATCTTTATTTTTCCAGTAACAAAGCTTAACCGGAAAAAAACAAAAAGCACACGAATCGTTCGTGTGCTTTTCTTTTACGATAATGCCATATCCGCCTTCCCGGCCATCATTTCAGATTCTTTTATAATGTCCTGCAAAATGACTTCAGAAGAGTTGGGGAGGTGAAGGCTTTTAATATTGTCCTTCATCCGGTTCAGCTTCTCCTCATCCGCAAGAAGGGAGGTGACAGACTCTAAAATTTCTTCGTGGCGGTTGACCACGACAGCCGCACCGCGATCTTCAAAGAAAATGGCGTTTTCTTTTTCCTGTCCGGGAACCGGTTTGTACAAAATAACGGGTACTCCGATCGCCGTCGCTTCCGTCAGTGTGATGCCGCCCGGTTTCGTGATCATGCAGTCCGTAATACGGAACAGCTCGTCAATTCTTTCTACATAGCCCAGCACTTTCAGCCGGTCGGCATTGTCACCTTCCAAGCTGCTGAGGGATTCTTTCAGCGAGCTGTTTTTGCCGCATACCACCACAACCTGCACCTGATCGTCATGAACGAGATTTTCGCACAGTTCTTTTACGTTTTTCAGCACACCATGCGCTCCCGCCATAATAAGAAGAACTTTTTTGTCGGGAGAGAGATTGTATTTTTTGTAAATCGCCTCTTTCGGCATCGATTCCTCGAATTGAGGCCTGATGGGAATGCCCGTAATCTTTACGTTGTTCGGGTGAGTGCCGATTTCAATCAGTTTTTCCTTCACGTAATCTGTGGCGACATAATATTTATCAACATTTTCATGAACCCAGATTTTGTGAAGGCAGAAATCGGTCATAACGTTGAACGTCGGGATCACTTTTCCGGTTCTCCGTCTGTATTCCGGTACGACAATCATCGGAAATGTATTGATAATAATGTCCGGCTTATGCTCTTCGACGAGCTGGCCTAAACGTTTATTTCCCATTTTAAAATAAATATTGAATTTGCGTTTATTATAGATTTTGTCAACTCCGTAATAAAACAAACGATAAAACTGTTTTCCGATTGAGAAGCTTTTTAAATAAAGGTATTGAGTAACCTCTGAAACAATCGGATTTGACTCTTGATACAAATTGGAAACCGTCACATCTAAGCCGAGACGCAGACATTGTTCGTAGAGCGTTTTGGCCACTTGAACATGCCCGTTTCCGTAATTTGCAGTCAAAATTAATACTTTTTTATTGGTATTCAAGTAAATTCACCTCAATGTAATCAACAACAAGCAAGCTTCATGCATCGTAAGGAGTTATTGTCTATAGATAAACATAACACAAGTGCATCATTTTATAATAAGCGCGGCAACATATTTAAACTAAATTTAATTGATATGTTCCATTATTTTAAAGTTTTGTTATACGCATACTGAATCAAGAGTATTTTATCATATTTTTGTCACCGTATCACTCAAAACAAAAATTAATCCCATTCATACGGGGTTTCCTGATATACGTAATAATTCAGCCAATTCATAAACAATAACGTTGCATGAGCTTTCCAGCGGTTAACAGGTTCTTTCCCGCCGGGCGCAAAATAGTGCTTAGGAGCTTCTACGTTTGAAAGATTTCTCTCTATGTCTCTCTCATACTCCTGAAGCAGCGTATCGGTATCATATTCCGGATGACCGGTTAAGAAAATCTGTTTTTCGTCTTTTGAAACGATTAAACAGACCCCCGCTTCCTCTGAAACGCTGAGCACATCCAGATCCGAAGCCGATTGCAGCTGCTCCGTATTAATATCTGTATGCCGTGAGTGGGGCACATAGTATAGCTCGTCAAATCCTCTTACCAATCTCTCATGTTTTTTAAGAACGGTATGCTCAAACACACCGAAGATTTTTTTCGGCAGCTCCACTTTCTCAATGCCGTAATGATAGTATAAACCGGCTTGAGCGCCCCAGCAGATATGGAGTGTTGAAGTGACGTTCGTTTTGCTCCATTCCATGATTTCCTTCAATTCTTCCCAGTAAGAAACATCTTCAAACGGCAGGTGCTCAATCGGAGCCCCGGTAATAATCATTCCGTCAAACCGTTTGTGGCGGATGCTGGAAAAATCCGTATAAAATTCATCCAGATGCTGCCTTGCCGTATTTTTTGGAGTATGTGTGCTCGGAATTAAGAACGTAAAGTGAACTTGTAAAGGTGAATTCCCAAGCATCCTGAGGAGCTGGGTTTCCGTTTGGATTTTTTTCGGCATCAGATTTAAAATCACGATCTTCTGCGGCCGGATATCCTGATGAAAAGCCCGGCTTTCATCCATTACAAAGATGTGTTCACTTTCAAGCACCTGCTTAGCGGGCAGGTGATTTGGTATATTAATAGGCAACATGCCACCTCCGTTATTCCCCGTTAATTTTCTTCATTATAGAAATTTTTAAGCCATTTTTCAATCCATCCCGGCGTAATAAACCGTATTTAACGCATAATGACAGGGATAAAAGCGGCAAATGGGCATAAATTCGGAGCGGCTCTTTATTATGACGGGTAAAGAGCCGTTTGGTTCCTCGAAAAAAACGTTTTCCGTTAAGTGGAAGGAAAAAGCGGTTACCGTTTGTTTTGCAGTGTAAAACAGATAAAATAAATGAAGAATGTAAAAAGGAGGGCCGCAGATGACAATTTACGATATAAACGTACGGACCATAACAGGCGAAGACATGACGCTATCGGCTTACAGAGGCAAGGTGATGATCATTGTGAATACAGCAAGCAAATGCGGGTTCACATCCCAGCTCAAGCAGCTTCAGGAGCTCTATGATACATATCGGGAGGAAGGTCTTGAAATATTAGGATTTCCCTGCAACCAATTCATGAACCAAGAACCTGGAAACGAAGCGGAAATTCAAGAGTTCTGTGTGAAAAACTACGGAGTCACATTCCCGATGTTTGCGAAAGTTGATGTCAATGGAGCAGACGCTCATCCTCTCTTCACATATCTGACGGAGCAGGCGAAGGGGATGCTCGGCACAAAAGCGGTCAAATGGAATTTCACTAAGTTTATCGTGGACCGAAACGGTGAAGTCACCGGGCGTTTTTCACCGAACGTCAACCCAAAAGAGCTTGAAGATACGGTGCAGAGGCTTTTGGCCCGATAAGAGGTGATACGGTGAACGAAAAAGAGCAGCTGGAAAGCGTCAGGAATTGGGTCAGAGAAAAGCTTATCAATGAACGAACGGGCCATGACTGGCTTCATATTTCCCGGGTCGCAACACTTTCTGTTTATATGGAAAAAGAAGAAGGCGCCGACTTATTTATCACTGAGACGGCCGCGCTGGTTCATGATCTGATTGACGCCAAGCTCGAAAAAAGCGAAAGGCTGACGGCAGGCGAAGTGACAGAACGGCTGGCTGCTTTCAACATCGCGGATGGCCCCATTCAGGAGATTACGGATATTATCACGAGAATGTCATTCAGACACAGGGAACTGCTGTAAAAGCGGCCGCTTTCATTGGAGGGGAAAGTTGTTCAGGATGCAGACATGCTTGATGCGATCGGCGCAGCGGGCATCGGCAGGGCTTTTATGTTTGCCGGGGCGAAGGGTCATCCGATGTACGGAACTCAAACAAGTGTGCTGGCCCATATAGAGGATAAATTAATCAAGCTTAAAGGCTTAATGAATACAAAAACGGGGGCCGGTTTAGCAGAGGAGCGGCATCAATTTCTTTTACAGTTCGCCGCCCGTATCCAAAAAGAGGCCGGCATTTGCAAAAGCTAAGCGGCGCAATAGAACGCTTGTGCCGACTATGTTAGAATAAGTGTCAGATTGCGCATAGGAGGACCAATATGAAGATTAAATCAATAGAACCGACGCCGAGTCCGAACACGATGAAAGTGATTTTGACTGAAGAGCTTCCGGCAGGGAAAAGCAACAATTACAAGCCCGATCAGGCAGATGATGCTCCGGCTGTCGTACGTGATATTTTAAACATTGAAGGAGTAAAGGGCGTTTATCACGTTGCCGATTTCCTGGCTGTGGAGAGAAACGCCCGTTTTGACTGGAAGGAAATTCTGCCTCAGGTCCGTTCCGCTTTCGGAATGGAACATACGGAGCAGCCTGAGAGCCGTTCTGAACAGGAATCGTTCGGTGAAGTGAAGGTTTTCGTACAAATGTTCAGCGGAATCCCGATGCAGGTCAAATTGACGGACGGCGAACGTGAAGAACGCTTCGGCCTTCCGGAACGTTTCCAAGAAGCCATTTTAAAGCTGCGTTCCGAAGCTTCAAATGTCGTATTTGAGCGGGCTTGGAAAGAACAAGGCGTGCGCTTCGGAGATTTTACCGAAATCGGACATGATGTCACAGAAGAGCTTCAGGCCGCCTACAGTGATGAACGGCTCAAACGTCTGACAGAAGCAGCCGCACAGCAAAAGGGTGAGGCCAAACCGGCAGTGCAGCGGAAAGCTTATAAAGTGACATTGGAGATGCTCGATGATGAAGACTGGAAACAGCGCTATGCCCATCTTGAGCAAATGGATCCGGATGAAGACGATTTACCAGTATTGGAAAAGGCGCTGCATGATCCGAAGACTTCGATCAGAAGACAAGCCGTCGTTTATTTGGGAATGATCGAAAAGCCGTCTGTGCTTCCGCTGTTATACAAAGCGCTTGAAGACAAAACGGTGACGGTCAGAAGGACGGCGGGTGACTGTCTGTCGGATCTCGGCGATGCGAGCGCCATCCCGGCCATGATGAAATCGCTCAGTGACTCAAGCAAGCTTGTGCGCTGGCGCGCGGCCATGTTTTTATATGAAGTCGGCGATGAAAGCGCGCTGGAAGCATTAAAAGCGGCGGAAGACGATCCGGAATTCGAAGTCAGCCTGCAAGTCAAAATGGCGATTGAACGGATTGAGCACGGAGAAGAGGCGAAAGGTTCAGTCTGGAAACAGATGACTGAAAGCAGAAAAAAAGAACAGTTATAACAAAAAGGTGCGCCATGCACCTTTTTTATTTGAATTCACTTTTTATAAAAGTTATTTAGAATATTGTTGAAAAATGATTCAAAACTCTATATAGTAAGTACAATATTAATTGTTGGAGGGTTTTTATCGAAATACAGAAAGAATAGAAAAGCGAGACAGGGCAAAGATACTGTAAAATTTGCAGAACGCGCCCTAGAATAAACTGAAAATTTTAAAAATAATGCACAGTCTAAAAACAGTAGGGGGATCACCATGGCAGAATTACGCAGCAACATGATCACACAGGGAATTGACAGAGCGCCGCACCGCAGCCTTCTTCGCGCTGCCGGCGTAAAAGAAGAAGACTTCGGCAAGCCGTTTATCGCGGTCTGTAATTCATACATCGATATCGTTCCCGGGCATGTTCACCTGCAGGAATTTGGAAAAATCGTAAAAGAAGCAATCAGGGAAGCGGGCGGTGTGCCTTTTGAATTTAACACGATCGGAGTAGATGACGGAATCGCGATGGGGCATATCGGCATGAGATATTCGCTGCCGAGCCGCGAAATCATTGCCGATTCAGTTGAAACGGTCGTCTCGGCGCACTGGTTTGACGGAATGGTCTGCATTCCGAACTGCGACAAAATTACGCCGGGAATGCTGATGGCGGCTATGCGGATTAATATTCCGACCATTTTTGTCAGCGGGGGGCCGATGGCAGCCGGCCGTACAAGCGACGGCCGCAAAATTTCGCTTTCTTCAGTATTTGAAGGCGTCGGCGCATATCAAGCCGGGAAAATCGGTGAAAGCGACCTGCAGGAGCTGGAACAGTTCGGCTGCCCGACATGCGGATCTTGTTCGGGCATGTTTACGGCAAACTCCATGAACTGTCTGTCTGAAGCGCTCGGTCTGGCGCTTCCGGGCAACGGAACAATTCTAGCAACTTCACCGGAGAGAAGAGAGTTTGTGAGAAAATCAGCGGCCCAATTGATGGAGACCATCAAAAAAGACATTAAGCCGCGCGATATCGTCACCGAAAAAGCGATTGACAACGCGTTTGCGTTAGACATGGCTCTCGGCGGCTCAACCAACACGGTGCTTCATACGCTTGCGCTTGCCAATGAAGCTGGGGTTGAGTACTCTTTAGAACGCATTAACGAAGTGGCTGAACGAGTGCCTCACTTATCGAAATTGGCGCCGGCCTCGGACGTCTTCATTGAAGATCTGCACGAAGCGGGCGGAGTCTCGGCGGCCCTTAATGAATTGGCGAAAAAAGAAGGGGCGCTTCATCTTGACGCGCTGACTGTAACAGGCCGCACACTCGGAGAAACAATTGCGGGTCATGAAGTAAAGGATTATGACGTGATTCATCCGCTTGACAATCCGTTTACCGAAAAAGGCGGTTTGGCCGTCCTGTTTGGGAATCTGGCTCCGGACGGCGCCATTATCAAAACAGGCGGTGTACAGGACGGGATTACAAGACATGAAGGTCCCGCTGTCGTCTTTGATTCCCAGGATGCCGCGCTTGAAGGCATTATAAACCGCAAAGTAAAAGAAGGAGATGTTGTCATTATCCGTTATGAAGGGCCAAAGGGCGGCCCGGGCATGCCGGAGATGCTTGCTCCGACGTCTCAGATTGTCGGAATGGGGCTTGGCCCGAAAGTGGCGCTTATTACAGACGGCCGTTTTTCAGGAGCGTCCCGGGGCCTTTCAATCGGGCACGTATCGCCTGAAGCGGCTGAAGGCGGCCCGCTCGCATTCGTAGAAAACGGCGACCATGTCATCGTTGACATAGAAAAACGGATTTTGGACGTACAAGTGCCTGAAGAAGAATGGGAAAAACGCAAGGCCGAATGGAAAGGCTTCGAGCCGAAAGTAAAAACAGGATATCTGGCCCGGTATTCCAAACTCGTAACAAGCGCCAATACAGGCGGAATCATGAAAATATAAAACAGAGGCCTGAACAATTGAATTCCGGCCCCCTCTATAGTATCCTTGACTTCATATAAGGATTTTAGAGGGGGCTTTTTTATGTCAATGGCTTATGAAGAATATATGCGCCAGCTGGTCGTGCCGATGCGCCGTGAGCTGACGGGTGCGGGTTTTCAGGAATTAACGACTGCTGAAGAAGTAGAAAGTTTTATGGAACAGGCAGAGGGCACGACATTGGTCGTTGTCAACTCCGTGTGCGGCTGTGCAGCCGGTCTTGCCCGTCCGGCTGCGACTCAGGCTGTTTTACAGCATGAAAAAGCGCCTGATCATACGGTTACCGTATTTGCCGGTCAAGATAAAGACGCAACTGCAAAAATGCGTGAATATTTTACGGGGCAGGAACCTTCCTCGCCATCAATGGCGCTGTTAAAAGGGAAAGAGGTCGTTCATTTTATTCCCCGCCACGAAATCGAAGGGCATGACATGGAGGAGATTATGAAAAATCTGACGGATGCCTTCGATGCGCACTGCTGAAATGCCCGATTTCCGGGCATTTTCTTTTTGGAGAAAAAAATGATCACAACGAGTTACAGACCAAGCGAATATACGATACACACAGCGCAGTCACTCAGTGTCAGGCTGGGTGACACTTACTGCAGCCGCAATAAACAGCCCATTGAAAAAATGCTGGAACGAGCGGCTGGCGATCTTTTAGTCATCGGAAAGGAACGGTTCGAACTTTACACGAAGCAAGGGGAGAAGTTCTTTTTTCACCCGAATACAGCGATGTTCCGTGCAAAGCGGTTTTTGAGAGGGGAAGCCGAGCCGTTGTTAAAAGCAGCCGGATTACGCGAGGGGGATTCCTTTTTAGATTGTACGCTCGGCCTGGCATCTGATGCGATTTTGGCAAGCCTGGCAGTCGGAAAAAGCGGACAAGTTATCGGCCTGGAGAAAAACAAGCTTGTCTCATTGCTTGTTGAAACAGGACTTCAAACGTGGGAAACCGGAATGGAGCAGCTCCAAACCGCCATGAAACGCATTCAGGTCAAACATGCCGACTGCGCCGATTATTTGCGGGAGCTTCCTGATTCATCGGTAGATGTCATTTATTTTGACCCGATGTTTCACGAACCTGTTGAAACGTCAGACGGCATTGCACCGCTCCGCGCGCTGGCAGAAGAGGGTTTTAACGAAGAGTGCATCACGCAAGCCGTCCGGGCGGCGAAAAAATCCGTAGTGCTTAAAGACCATTGGAAAAGCCCGCGGTTTGAACGATACGGCTTCAAGGTGCTGAAAAGAAAGACGGCGCTTTTCCACTTCGGTGTCATCCATGTAAGCTCATGATATCATGGGCTTCTTTTTCGTTAATCAGTGATTTCCATAACGACAAAATAAAGCAGCGTGAGAAGTGATACAGTCGCAAATAAAGCGTTAATCATCTCATCCCCTCCTTTTTCTCCTTCTTATTGTAAGCGGTTTATCCGCTCGGTCACAGTTACCAATTTCCCATATTGCATGATAATACGCTGCCGGACATGACGCCGCGCTTTCATCTATGCTAAAATAAAGGAAAAGAGGACAATAAAACAGAGGGGAACAATCTGTCATGAAATTGTGGATGAAAAAGACCCTTGTGGTTCTGTTTACCATTGTAACGTTCGGTCTCGTGTCTCCTCCGGCTGCTTTGATGACAGACAAGCCTTCAGGACAGTCGAGCAGTCTTGAGCAGAATGATTACACCGCTTTTTATGATGAACATGCCCTGCCGGGAGAAGAGAAGGCAGGGCGGGAGCCTGAATTACTGTTTCAATCGTATCAGCAGCAGCTTCTCGGTGATGCTGAAAATCAATCATTTTTAAAATTCGGCAGCAAAATCTCTCCGGTCATTGAAGATGATTACAGAAGTGAAATTCTGCCGAAAATCGAAGATGTGATCACAGGACATTTAGCCAAGTTTCAAGATGATGAAGCGTATCAGGATGTGGTTATTTCCAGTAAACCGTCGGCCGGAAAAACCGAAAAAATTTTTCATGTGTATAACAGGCTGACGGGTGAAGATCTTTTAAGGTTCCACGTCCGCCGGGACCATCCTCCGCAAGACGGCTACTGGTTTAATTTTCATTACCATACCGCTGAAGACGGATTTCAATCACATCATGAGCTCGGCAGCATTTACTGGGACCGCAATACGCCGCCTGACTGGATGAGCGTGTAATAGCGAGAAGAAATAAAAAAATCATTTCTGAGAAATTTTGCAGAAATGATTTTTTATTGTGTTACACTACTAAAAGACTACTTTAAAAGGATGAAAAAAATGAAACAATATAAAGATTTATGCCGTCATGTGTTAGAAAACGGAGAAAAAAAAGGAGACCGTACGGGAACGGGGACGATCAGCACGTTCGGCTACCAAATGCGGTTTAACCTTCAGGAAGGTTTCCCGATGCTTACGACGAAAAAGCTCCATTTTAAATCCATCGCGCATGAGCTGCTTTGGTTTTTAAAAGGAGATACGAATGTCCGCTACCTTCAGGAAAACGGAGTCCGCATCTGGAACGAATGGGCGGATGAAAACGGAGAACTCGGACCGGTTTACGGTTCTCAATGGCGTTCATGGCGCGGAGCGGACGGCGAGACCATTGATCAAATCTCCCGGCTGATTCACGACATCAAGACAAACCCGAATTCCAGACGTTTAATCGTCAGCGCTTGGAATGTCGGCGAAATTGATCATATGGCGCTTCCGCCTTGCCACTGCCTGTTTCAGTTTTATGTCGCGGACGGAAAACTGTCGTGTCAGCTTTATCAGCGCTCAGCGGATGTCTTTCTCGGCGTGCCGTTTAATATTGCGTCTTATGCGCTTTTAACAATGATGATCGCGCATGTGACGGGACTTGAACCGGGTGAGTTTGTTCATACATTCGGAGACGTCCACATTTACCAAAACCATGTGGAGCAGGTGAATTTGCAGCTGACAAGGGATGTCCGTCCGCTGCCGAAACTGCGGTTTGCGCGAAATGTTGATTCTATTTTTGATTTTACGTTTGAAGACTTTATCATTGAGGATTATGACCCGCATCCGCACATCAAAGGAGCTGTCAGCGTATGATTTCGTTTATTTTTGCGATGGATGAAAACCGGCTGATCGGAAAAGATAACGATCTGCCTTGGCACCTTCCCGATGATCTCGCATATTTCAAAAAAGTGACGACGGGTCACACCATTGTAATGGGGCGGAAAACGTTTGAATCAATCGGACGCCCGCTTCCGAACCGGCGTAACATCGTTGTAACCTCACGGGACGAATCTTCATTCCCGGGCTGTATTACCGCCGACTCGGCTGAGGAAGTGCTCAAGCTGATCCCGGCCGATGAAGAATGCTTTGTGATCGGCGGCGCCCAGCTGTACAGTGCGCTCTTTCCTTATGCGGACAGACTTTACATGACAAAAATTCACCATGTCTTTGAAGGAGACCGTTTTTTTCCGGAATTTAATGAAGCTGAATGGGAATTGACATCCCGCAAACAGGGAGTAAAAGATGAAAAAAACCCTTACGATTATGAGTACCTTGTATACGAGAAAAAGAATTGAGTTTAAGCAGGGGGACAAGAATTGATTCGTTACGGCTGCCTTGTGATGTACGTTGTATTTATGTTCATGAAAAATATTCAGGAATATATCAATCAAAAAGAGCTTGACCCGCGGCTTTCTTTTCAAAAACAGATGAGGCTGGTGTATGAGCGGCCGAAAGCCTTTATGAGAGGCTGCATTGACGTGTCGGGATCGGCAATCGGCATTCATCATGATCAGCCGATACCGGACGGCCCCGTATTGTATGTGCATCCCAGATTGCGCCCGGCTGATCTTCTTCTGCTTGCGGGACATCTTGAAGAGCCGGCTGGTTTTATCGCTGGCGAGAAAGCTTTCCGGATGCCGTTTCTCGGAAATTGGCTGCGGCTGATGGGTGTCATTTGTGACGGAGACAGCCGGGACGCAGTGTTTCAGGAGGCGGAAGTCCGTCTGCAAAAAGGGCAAAGTCTGATTCTGTCCGAAGACGGCAAAATCAATCCGGAGGAACTGGCTCTTCGTTTCGATCTCCCGATTGTGCCTGTCAGCACTTCGGGAACAGACCGCTTGCTGCGGGGCAGATTACTGAAACGGCTGAAACCGGCTGACATTGAATTACATATAAAGCCCGCTTATTATCCGGCCGGTCAGAAACGGCTCCGTGCATAAAAAAAGCACAGTCTCTATACGAGAGGCTGTGCTTTTTTATTTCAGATAAAGGGAACTTTGACGCAATAAAACAAAATACAGAAAAACATCGAGGCGCTGCCGCCTAAAACAAAACTGTGCCAAATGGCGTGATGATACGGAACCTTTCTCCAAATATAAAATATTGTGCCGGCGGAATACAATAAGCCGCCGAAAAGAAGAAGGCCGAAACCGGGGCCTGACAGCGAAGCGTACAGCGGTTTAATGGCGACGATGATCAGCCAGCCCATCATTAAATAGACAAGCGTTGAAAAAATGATAAACCGCTTCACGAAAAAGATTTTAAACACGATGCCTCCGATGGCAAGCGACCAAACAATAATTAAAAGGGTCAGACCGAGCGCCCCTTTAAGGGGTCCTAATAAAAATGGCGTATATGTTCCGGCTATTAATACGTATATCGCGGAATGATCCACAATCTCAAGAATGTCTTTCGTTTTTTTATGCTGAATGCTGTGCAAAAGAGTCGAGCTGAGATACAGCAGCAGCATTGAAGCGCCGAAGATTGAAAAGCTGACGATGTCTGTCGGCGAGCCGTATTTCACCGCGAAGATAATGAGAAAAATAAGCGCCGGAATCGACAGCAATACACCGATTCCGTGTGTGACGGCATTTGCGATTTCTTCTTTTATTGTGAACAATCAAATGTCCTCCTTTTTAAAGGATTTGTTTTTGCAGTGACTGCAAAAAGCTCAACCCTTCTAATGTAATTTTTGTTCCTGCGCGTCCTCGGCCTTTTGTCACATAGTTCATCTTTTCTAAGTAATCAAGCCTGTTTCTGACCTGCTGGGGCGATAATGTCATTGTGCTGTTTTCGCTTAATTCGGATATGCTCCGTCTGCTGGCGGGTTCGCCCTTTGTATTTAAGTCTTTAATTGATTCCAAAATAAACAAAAACTCTTCTTTCTCCATCAATGTCAGCCGTTTTTCTTTTTTCTTAGCTGTTTTCGCTTTCTGGCTGTTTTTGATATACGGCGGGACATCATCGGGATAAATCGTGCTGCCGGATGCTGCCGCGGCCATATAGTACGCCGCATTTTGAAGTTCTCTGATGTTGCCGTTAAAGGTGTGCCGCTCAAACAGCGGATAAACGGACGGATCGATATGAACATGCTGCCCCGTGGCTGTCAGCATATGCTGCAGAAGAAGCGGTATATCGCTTTTTCGTTCAGATAAAGCAGGGAGCGGAAGGCATAACACGTGAAGCCTGTAAAATAAATCTTGGCTGAACGTATTTTCCGCGCCGGTATCGCCAAGATCCGCCGTGCTGCTTGCAATGATGCGGGCGGAAAGCCCGGCGTCCAGCTCGGAAAGAAGGCGGGCCTGTACCGAGAGCGGCATGTCTCCGATTTCATATAAGAATAATGTTCCGCGGCGGGCCCTGTTTAATGCGCCTTCAGCGCCGAACAGTTCATACTCGAGCCGCTCTTCGCTTTGGCTGCAGTGAACGGTAATAAATAGTTCGCTGTTTCTGCGGGATTTATGATGGATCGCTCTGGCCATTTGTTTTTTTCCGGTTCCGACTTCACCCGTTATGAAGACCGGCAAATCAGATAAGGCAAATTGCGAGGCCAATCGTTTCGCTTGTGAAAAGGTGTGATGTTCGCCGGCCAGCTGATAAAAAGGATCAGTTTGTTCAATTACACTCATGAATTGGCTCCTTTTGGTTCTAATTGGTTTAAGTATAACACGTTTTTGCGATCGAAAATATCTTTTTCTCTTGTATCGGTTCATTTAATTTTATTTACGAAATTAAAATAATTATCTTATTGTTTGAATATTCATGTTATAATGGCATATTAAATAGGGATTTAAATAAGAAAGGACTCTGTAAATGAAACCGTTGCTTAAAGAAGACTCTCTCATCCAGGTAAAAGACATTTTAAAAGCGCACCAAAACGTAAAGGACGTTGTGATACATACGCCTTTGCAGAGGAATGACAGACTTTCTGAGAGGTATGGCTGCAACATCTATTTGAAAAGAGAAGACCTGCAGGTGGTCAGATCATTTAAGCTCAGAGGGGCTTATAATAAAATGAGGCAGCTCTCAAAAGAGCAGACTGAAAACGGAATTGTATGCGCAAGTGCGGGAAACCATGCGCAGGGGGTTGCGTTTTCATGCAAACACCTCGGCATTCACGGCAAGATTTTTATGCCGTCAACCACACCGAGACAGAAAGTATCCCAAGTGGAATTGTTCGGAAAAGAATTTGTTGAAATCATATTGACGGGTGACACTTTCGATGATGCGTATAAGAGTTCTGCGGAATGCTGTGAAAAAGAAAACCGTACGTTTATTCATCCGTTTGACGATCCCGATGTCATGGCCGGACAGGGAACGGCTGCCATCGAAATTTTAAATGACATTGACGTTGAACCGCATTTTCTTTTTGCAAGCGTAGGGGGAGGAGGACTCCTGTCCGGGCTCGGCACGTACATGAAAAACATCTCGCCGGATACAAAAATCATAGCGGTAGAGCCGAAGGGCGCAGCCTCCTATTTTGAATCGAAAAAAGCCGGACAAGTGGTTGAACTTGAGAAAATTGATAAATTTGTCGATGGGGCGGCCGTAAAAAAAATCGGCGCGGAAACCTTTCAAACGCTCGAAACCGTCGTCGATGACGTTGTGCTTGTCCCGGAAGGAAAAGTGTGCAGCACGATTCTCGAATTATATAATCAATGCGCCATCGTAGCGGAGCCGGCGGGGGCATTGTCCGTGTCAGCACTTGATCTGTACAAGGAAGAGATTAAAGGGAAAAACGTCATCTGCATGGTCAGCGGAGGGAATAACGACATCGGCAGAATGCAGGAGATGAAGGAGCGCTCCATGATTTATGAGGGGCTGCAGCATTATTTTATCGTTAATTTCCCGCAAAGGGCGGGAGCGCTTCGCGAATACCTTGATGAAGTGCTCGGGCCTGATGATGACATCACCCGGTTTGAATATACGAAAAAAAATAACAAAAGCAGCGGCCCCGCATTGGTCGGCATTGAGCTTAAGCATCGGGAAGATTACGGCGCGCTCATTGCCCGGATGAATCAAAAAGGATTTCATTACGTAGAGGTGAATAAAGATCAGGATCTGTTCCACCTGTTAATCTGACTTTTTTTAGAACGGCCGCGCAAAATGACAGACACGCTTTCTTAGATTGTATATAATAAAAAGAAAACAATCGAAAAAGAAGGATTGATATCTTGTTACTCAAAAGCCTAGAGTTCAAACGACAGGACGGGATTCAGGTAAAAGTGACAGAAATACCGGTTGTCACGGAAGGTGAACATTATTTTTTTCAAATTCATCAGCACCTTGAGCTTTATTTGAGAGAAGTTTTTGCTTCACAAAGTGTGAGAACAGTGTATTCATTCCGACAATATGTTAAGCGCCGTATGAAGTGGAAAGATTACGAGGCCGTTTTCAACCAAGAGATTTTAAAACATAACGCTTAACGGTGCATATTCCTTAGCGCCTTCCTTTTGATAAGGGAGGGTGCGGGAATTTTTTTATGATGAATGCTGTAAGCGTTTTATCCATGGGAGGAATGGAAATGAAAAAAATGAAAATCTTCGCTGCCGTCTTTTGTTTGCTGCTCTTGTGCGCCTGCGGGGGAAAAACGATAAAAGACCCGCTGAACTATCAGATTGAACCGTTTTCATATCAAAACCAAGACGGAAAAACAGTGTCACTGAAAAGCCTGAAGGGGCATGTCTGGATTGCCGATTTTATGTTTACAAACTGTAATTCAGTCTGTCCGCCGATGACGGCTCACATGACCGAACTGCAAAAAAAACTGAAGGCTGAGAACCTGGACGTGCGGATTGTGTCGTTCAGTGTAGATCCTGAAAATGATACGCCGAAACAGCTGAAAGCATTTGCTTCCAAATATCCGCTTTCGCTTCGTAACTGGGATTTTCTGACCGGTTACAGCCAAAAGGACATTGAAGATTTTGCGCTGAACAGCTTTAAATCAATCGTCAAAAAGCCGGAGGGGGAGGACCAGGTCATACATAAAACCTCTTTTTATTTAGTCGGACCTGACGGGAAGGTGCTTAAAGATTATGACGGTGTGCAGAAAGTTCCGTATGATGATATCCTGTCAGATGTCAAAGCGGCTGAGGAGCTCAAGTAAACTGGCAGATTAGACATTTTCAAATCTGAAAAAACATGTTACACTTTCCACTAGTAGACGGGGAAGGAGCAACCAGATTGAAGCTGCGAATGTTCTCATTGATCGCCGGACTGGCTTTGCTTTTATCAGCTTGTTCTGTCCAGCGCACCGGTTCTGACACTGAAGAACCGAAAACGAAAGATCATATTGTCATAGCTGCGGTCGGTGATTCATTGACTGAAGGAGTAGGAGATCCTGACGGTTCAGGATACGTCGGCAGGGCAGCGGAGTCTCTTAAGAAAAAGGGACATGTGAAAACGGTAGATATTAAAAATTATGCGGTGCAGGGGGACAAAACGTCGGACCTGCTGGAAAAGCTTGATAATAAAAAAGTTCAGAAATCATTAAAGAGCGCCGACTATATCTTTTTTACCATCGGCGGCAATGACTTAATGAAGGTGCTCCGCCAGAATATGATGCAGCTGACGGTTCAGCCGTTCCAAAAGGAAGAGAAACCTTTTGAAAAACGATTCAAGGCGATCGTTTCAAAAATCCGCAAATATAATGAAAACGCAGAGCTGGTGTATGTCAGCATGTATAACCCGTTCACGTTTACGCTGCCTGAATTAAAAGAAATTAATGGGGTTGTAACGGATTGGAACAAGATCGCCGCAAAAGAGCTGGAAAAAGATCCCCACGCCGCCGCGGTGAATGTTGAAGACTTGTTCAGTCAAAAAAGCGGCAGCAGACGGATTTCAAAGGATGATGATTTTCATCCGAACGCAAAAGGGTATGCACTTATCGCCGATCGATTGTACGGCATCATTGAAAAACAAGGGTTACCAGCAGAATAGGGTGAAATGATGAAAAAGTGGAAATCGCTGTTTTTTGTTCTTCTCGCACTCAATGTGATTGCCGCCGCGGTAATTGTGACATTATTGGTTATGCCGGGAGAGCAGGCGAAAATACAAGATCAGACAAAAAGTGAGTACGGCTTTCATATCACGAGCTCGAAAGAATCTCTTGCCAGGTTTGTGAATGCGTACTTAAAAGAGAAGGCATCGAATCAGCTTGACTACAAAGTGGACATCAATAACGATGTGCACGTGGCAGGTAAAATCAAAGCATTCTCAACCTCCATTAACGCGGTCGTCACTTTTGAACCGTCCGTACAGGAGAACGGAGATGTGATTTTGAAAGTGACGAAATTTTCATTAGGCGAATTAAGTCTGCCGATCAGCTTTGTGCTGAATTATATGGACAGCTTTTATGAACTCCCGTCATTTGTGCACGTTCATTCCGGGGATAAAAGCATCGAGATCCGTCTGTCGGAAATGCCTTTAGACAACGGCATGTATGTAAAAGCGGATAAAATCAATCTCGACACGGATGAAATTGAATTTTCCTATTATCATCCGAAACAATAAGTTTTCATAAAAAAAACACAGATCCTTTCATGGATTTGTGTTTTTTCGTGTCAGCGTTTTTTGTCTAGCTTGCTGAACAGTTTGATTAACGTTGCAAGCTCTTCATCAGAGTAGCAGTCAAACCGTTTAAAAAAGTATTCTGTTTTTTTCTGGTTGAAATGATCGACAATTTTCTCCCCGGCTTCCGTAATATGGATTCTGATAATTCGCCTGTCCTCTTTAGAACGGATGCGGGTGATCCATTCCTTTTCTACTAAAGCGTCGGTCACTGCGGTAATGTGGCTTGCGGAGACCTCAAGAATAGGGGCGAATTCCGTTACTTTTTTAGGCCCTTGTTCACTGAGAATCCGCAAAATGGTGAATTCGTTCCTGGACAGCTCTTTATCTAGAATTTCATTAACTTCATTTCTGATTTGTTTAAACACTTTTCGAAGCAAAGCTTCCATATCATACATCATTTGTGTCCTTACTTTCAAATCATGAACCTCCAATATGTAGTCAGCGTGGCATTCGTTCAGCTTCCCCTGAAAGCAGAATTATTTTTATTCTGTTTATACATGCTATAATATAATAATACCACGTATGAACAAAGGAGGGCACCCGTATGTCAGAAAAAAAAGAAATCGCCACATTTGCAGGCGGCTGTTTTTGGTGCATGGTGAAGCCGTTTGACGAACAGCCCGGAATTGAAAAGGTGGTGTCCGGCTATACAGGAGGCCATACTGAGAATCCGACTTACGAAGAAGTGTGCAGTGAAACGACCGGACACAGAGAAGCCGTTCAAATCACATTCCAACCTGACATTTATCCGTATGAAAAGCTTGTCGAGCTGTTTTGGCAGCAGATCGACCCGACTGATGCAGGCGGCCAGTTTGCAGACCGCGGAAGTTCATATCGGGCGGCGATATATTACCATAACGATGAACAAAAACAAATCGCTGAAGCCTCAAAAAAACAGCTTGAAGAAAGCGGCATATTTAAAAAGCCGATCGTGACAGACATTTTAAAGGCTGAGCCTTTTTATGAAGCGGAAGGCTATCATCAGCACTTTTATAAGAAAAATCCTGATCATTACGGGCGCTACCGTGTAGGTTCCGGACGTCAAGGCTTTCTGGATGAGCATTGGAGGGACAGATAAGATGGCTTTTAATAAAGAAGAAAAAATCAAATCATTAAACCGCATGCAATATGAAGTCACGCAAAATAACGGAACGGAGCCGCCGTTTCAAAATGAATTCTGGGATCACAAAGAAGAGGGGCTGTATGTTGATATCGTATCGGGAAAGCCCTTGTTTACTTCTCTGGATAAATTTGATTCTCATTGCGGCTGGCCCAGTTTTACAAAACCGATTGAGGAAGAAGAGGTTGACGAAAAACTGGACACAAGCCACGGGATGATCCGGACGGAAGTGAGAAGCAAAACAGCTGATTCCCACTTAGGCCACGTATTTAATGACGGTCCGGGGCCAAGCGGTCTCCGTTATTGCATTAACTCTGCGGCACTCCGGTTTATTCCGAAAGACAAGCTGAAGGAAGAGGGCTATGAAGCCTGTCTGCATTTATTTGAAAAATAGAGCTCAGCAATGAGGCCTGCCTATCAGACAGGCCTTTTTTCTATGTTTTTTTTTCTTCATGTAATCGTTCAATAATCTTTACGATTGTGTCTTTTGTGATGAGCGGCGCCTGATCGGATTGATATCTGGGGAGATTGACCTTCCGAAATTCCGGATGTTTGGCGGGTTCCGGCAGTATTGCGTAAAGATTGCCCCATTCATATAAAGATTCCGTCTCATGACGAGAGGTCAGTTCTTCATGAAGCTTCTCACCGGGGCGTTTTCCCACTTCAACAGCGGCGGGGCGCGGCAATCCGTGCCGGAACGCATATTCTTCAAACCCGTGAAGCAGTTCTTCGAGCCTCAGGGACTCCATTTTAAAAATAAACGTTTCTCCGCCCTTTGTGATCGCCGCAGATTGCAGGGTGAGCGTTGCAGCGTCATCAATCGACATAAAAAACCTCGTCATGTTTTTATCCGTAATGGTGAGCGGGCCGCCTGCCATCAACTGCTCAAATAAAATAGGAATAACGGAACCGCGTGAACCGAGCACATTGCCGAAGCGGACCGAACAAAACACCGTACCGCGGTTTTGAACATGATGATTTGCCTGATGAAACAGCTTCTCGGACAACAATTTCGTAGCTCCCATTGTGTTTACCGGGGAAACGGCTTTATCGGTTTTTTAAGATATTTACTGTATTTTGAGGGACTATCAGTGACGGTGAGGTCGAAAACGAAAAATTAAACCTCAGGATAGGGGTGATTTCAAACTGAGCCGGATTTGGCCCTTTTCTTTTTTGTGTCATAGTAACGATAACATCTTTAAAGACCATTCTTAATAGCGCGTTCTTTTTCTCTGTGCTTGATTCAATGTGATATTGATCAATTATCTTATTTATGTTGTTTCTGACTGTATTACTGTCTATTTCTGATTTCGCTTCTTGAGTTCCATTGAGCTCATGCTTGGCAATCTGGAGTTCTTTAAATTCTTCATCTAAAACAGCTTTTCTTTTCAAAAAAAGTTCATCAGTGTAAATGCCGCTCTCATATTTCTCGAAGATAAAATTCTCTTTGTTTTTTAACTCTTGTTCTTTTTGTGAAAGATGTTCAGACATTTGCTTCTTTGTTTTCACATTACTATTTACGTCTTCGTATTTAGAAATCATTGAAATGATATGTTTTGTTAAAGTCTTATTATCTAAGTTGCTTAAAGAAGAGAGGTAATCCAAAATGGCATTTTCAACATCGTTATATCTCACATAAGTGCATTTATTCTTTTTGCAAGTGAGTGATTTAACGTGATACACACTTTCCGTGCCGTTTTTGTTTTCTCGCGTTCTCCTAGTTTCGTATTTAGATAATGGTTCACCGCACTTAGAACAAGTGCATACGCCTGCCAATTCACTTAATTCCAATGCATTTTTATTAGGCAGCAGGGGGACTTTGTTTGCAATTTTCTCTTGTGATTGTTGAAATTGTTCTTGATCTATTATAGGGACATGTGCATCCGATACTACAATTTGTTCCTTTTCAGGTCTAATTGTTCGTTTACCGTCTTTTGTTTTTTCTCTAACCTTATATTTAACAGTTCCGATATACGCTTCGTTTTGCAGAATTGCTTTAATTGTGTATTGATTCCAGCGCTTTTTTCCTGATGGAGTCGGTATTTGTAATTTTGTTAAGTGAGAAGCAATCGCTGTATAACTATAATCTTTTCCATTCAACCCATTTAAAAAGATGTTAAAGATGAGTTGAACGACTTTTGCTTTTTCTTCGACTGGGACTAGTTTGGATGTTTTTTTGTTTAACCGGTATCCATAAGGCGCTAGTCCGGAAATCCATTTCCCTTGTGCCGCATATGTGTATTTAGCGCCTGTCATACGCTCTCTGGTCATTTCAAATTCTTCTCTGGCCATAAACAATTCAAAACGAATTTGACGCATGTCTGCAGGATTTCGAGGGTCATAAACTTTATATGGTGTAATGATAATCAATCGCTTGCTTTGAAGAAGGTTAACAATTTGTCCCGCATCGCTGTAGCTCCCGCGGCTGAGTCTTGTTATTTCTTTAACAGCAATTGCCTGGTACTTGCCTTCCTCGAGGTCTTTAAGACATTCTTTAAAAACAGGGCGGCCCTCAATGCTTTCTCCTGACCCGATTTCCATTTTTAATTCATAGGGGATTTCAATCGACTTCAGTATTTTATTCATGAGTTCATTTTGTTCTGTTAGCGTATCTTCGCCTGTTCTTTTTTCCCGCTCCATATCCTGACGAGAGCGTCTGAGATAACCCAAAATATTTGTAATGTTGTAAGAATGAACGATGTTTTTTAACTCCAAAAAAACAGCACCTCCTCTTTATTGTATTTACTGTAAAAACAGAAGTATTCATACAATATTCTGTCTGACATTGAATACGAAAATAACGTAATATATTGTAAGGATTGTATTGTTTGAATATTTATTCCAATCGTATTCATTTTTTAATTAAACGCCGTCTGTAATTAACAGGGTTTTTATTTTGTTCATGTAATCCTCATATGGCAGCGCTTATGAGCAACTATAACTTGAACACTAAATAAAATAATGGTTTTATCCATAAACAAAGAACTTAAAACGGTGGGGGAAATATCAAAGGAACTTAATATCCCAGACTGGGGTATTCTGAATCTATTTAAGGCAAAAAAAGTGGACAAGCTTTCTTACTCTGAATTGTCAAAGAGGAGGAGAGCAAAAGACTTTGATCTGCTATACGATCTGATTTCAACAAAAAAATGAGCCTAAAGAAATTGGCCGGAAATATAATTATTCGCCTCCCTATATCCGTCAAGTTTTTAAGGATCAAAGAATTGAGCACTTGGCGTTTAAAAATCAGAATAAGAATTAAAGAAATTAACGGATACGTTAATTCTAAAAACATCTAAGACTGTTTTTGAGAACAGTCTTTTTTGTGTAGTAAAAATATCTTAAATTGTGAATGAATATTTGATCACCGTAGTGATTTCTGAACAGTTTCAAATGTAGGGCTGCCTTACCTTTTTTAAACGAATATAATAAAAACAGGAAAAAATGTTAGTATTTTATGGTATTGTGGTCAATGTGTTGAACAATAAAATTAGGGATAAAGGAGAGTTCAAATTGAAAAGTCTATTTGCTAAAATTCTTTTGATGTTGCTTGCAGCCGTTATAGCCATCCCTACTGTTGGAGCTTCGGCCTCAGAAGTGCAAAAAGCGAGTGTTTCTAAACAGGACGTGCAATTTACTTATAATCCTACCGAGCTTCAAAAACTAGCTAAAGAATACTCAGTCCCGTCAGTAAAAGAAAAAGGCATTTTAGATGCTGCTGAAGAATTAAAAGGTCTCGAAAATGGTAACTCACAAGATCAAATGAGTACTATGGGAGCTAAAAGCGCCGCAGCTAAAGAAGCGATTAAGGTTATTAGAGGACTAGCGAATAATGCTTGGGCAAAAGACATTTTAGGTACAATGTTTGGAAAGTCCACGGTAAACAAGATTATTAAAAACACAAACAAAATTTGTAAGGTTCTCGAAGATATAACCGGGGCTCCTAAAGAGGTTGCTGCTATGGCAAGAAAACAAATTCCACCAGCTATTAAAGGTGCAGTTGGCGCAGGAGTTGCTGAAACAATTGGCATGGCAGTAGAATATATCATCCTTGCTGCAGATTATCTTGTTCTTTAAATACTAAAATTAAAGGTGATAACATGACTGGAAATCGTTTTGTAGACTGGTGTAACGAAAATAACCTAAATTCTGAAGACGAAACTTTTCTCGTCCAGTTGTCAGGTGCATTTTGTAATTATGAAAATGATAAAGCGAAAGAAATGAATAAACAACTATTCATTAACCGATACGGTGAAGAGCTTGGAATTAGCTCCATTAAAGGAGATAATCGATCAGAATATGAAGAAATTATTCGTACTTATGAAAAGAATAATTACAAACAGAACGAAATTAATATAGATGAACTGCTGCAGGCATTATTTGAGACAGAGATGATGTTATCTTTAAAAGAAAAGTTTTGATAAAATCCTAATTGATGTATCATAGGGGTTTAATCAGCCACTATAGGCCACAGAGTCCCTCACACGCTCTGTGGTTTTTTGTTTAGATGAATGTATTCGAATAAAAAAAGAAGCCTCAGAGGGCTTCAAAATAATTAATTCTTCTCACATGCAAAGTTGTCATTATCCCGATCCATTTTAGATGTATAAGCAGGGTGAGTGCTTGGTACGCCATGCGGATATTTCTTTCTCAGCTCTGTGCAGTTTCCAAAGTGTTCTGTTCCTCCAGCAGAAGGGGAGGCTTGTGCAGAGTTAGAAGAGCTGCTTGATGCTGAACTGCTTGAGTTCGATTTATGTGTCTCGGATTGGTGTGTTGCAACTGACTTTTGAGCCGGCTTAGATACACTTACTGATTTCTTCGGTTTCGTTACGCAGCCATTAAATCCTTTATCGGTCGCATATCCATGCTTACTCCAAATCTTCAAGTCTTTATCTTTCGCAACTTGCTCATCTTTCTTATATGTGTCTAAATACTTCGTGTTTGGCTCATATACATAAGCTACTCGTGCTAATCCTTCTTTAAGCAGTGTTTCTTGTACTGATTTTCCATCTGCATAAACGTAAGCCAGCATTCTGCCATACTTGTCTGTACGATCTCCTTTATCAAACTCCAGTTGAAGTTTTCCCTTGTTAACCAGCTGTTTGTTTCTTGCTGAAGCATCCTCACCATATGGTTTTACGCAAGAGTTTGGCTTCTTAGTTTTAGGCGTGTCAACAAGTAAATAACGAACAGTTTTGACTTCGCCTTTATAGTTAACTTTAATTGTATTCCCATCAACTGTTCTGTTAAGTGTTACATCGACCAGCTTTTTCTTTTTGTCAGACGCCTTTTTATCCGACGAATCCTTCTTTGAAGCATTTTCGGCTTTTTCATTGTTGTCATTATTGCTTTTGTCGTTTGATTGAGTGTCTGCCTTTGTCTCTTTTGCATCCTTTTCTTCTTGCTGCGTTGTTTTAGATTTATCTGAATCTGTTTTATCTGTAGAAGCAGAATCAGATCCACACGCAGCCAAAGAAAAGCTTAGAGATAATGCGCCAATACCTAACAGCCATTTCTTCAATGTAATTCCCCCAATTTGTTTGTTCTGTCTCTATATCGAACAAACCTTCCTAATTATAAATATAAAACCAAATATTGTAAATTAGGTTTCTCATTTTAAGACACTCAAATACAGTTTTGTGGTAGAATTTAGCGGTCTAAACATTAGAGGAGGGTTTTTATATGGCAGAAGGGAAGTTAATTCACATGACTCTTAATGGAATAAAGGATGCTGTTTCTAAATACGGAACTTTTCCTATGTTCCAACATGGGGGACATGTCATGGAAGATGCTGCTTTTCAATTCAGAGATCCGGCCAGTCCTCAAGAAATTAACAGTTTAGAAAAAAGCTAGGGGTAACTTTGCCTAATGATTATAAAGAGTTCCTATTCAGTCACAATGGAATGGAAATGTTTAATGGTGTTGAACTTCTCAGCACTGAAGGGATAATTGAATTTAATGAAGTTCAAGACTTCCCTAAGGAATATGTCCTAATTGGGTATCATTATGCTGGCAGGTATGTTGTTGACACAAACAAATCAAATAAGGGATTAGGATATATGATGTATCTAGATTCAATTGATGACATTGAAGATGCGGTATATTTAGACTCTAACTTTGAGATATGGTTTGACATGTTGGTAGCATCAAATGGAACTAAATACTGGGAAGTGAAGCCGGAAATTCAAGGGTATTATAAATATGTCTCAGAATAGAAAGTTTAGATAAGATCAAGTGGAAAGGAGACGTAAATGAAAGTATTTGAAGCAGCCTCGTTCATTTCAGCCGCAGAAAAGCGGGCAAAAGAATATGATCAGATTAGAGAACAATTTATCAATCTCAGAAAAGCGTTTCAGGGAATGGCTGACTTAGACGACAGTGAGTTTTCAGGCAAAGGCGCAGAAAATATTAAAGCATTCTTTCAAGATCACGCCGGTGTCACAGACAGCTGGCTTGATCTGATCGATATGAAAATTGCTTTTCTTAACAGTATTTCTGGAAAAGTAGCTGTTGCCGGATTGGCCGATTCGTTTGTGGAAGAGTCTTTTTTAGAACACGAGCTGATTCATGCGAAAAATAAATCAAAAGCCATCATGCAGGAGCAACGGAATGAACTGAGGGATATTCTTAATGAGATAAGCGATATCATTCATCTTGATGTTTTCTCTACAGAAGATGTCGATCAAAAGCTGGATTCAGCAGACAAAAAACGGGATGAGACCATACATAAGCTCGGAAAGCTTGATCATGATCTAACGAAAGAATACGCAGAAACCGAGGCAAATGAACAGTTCATCCAAGCTGACTTCCAGCAGCTCCAAAACGCTACAGGCAAAGGAAAAAGCGCCACGCCGCTTCACTACAACGCCAAAGCGTATCGCGAAAGCGACATCCATAAGAAAAAAGGCGAGATTGAAAAACGTACTGAAGCTTATTTGACGATTAAGAAGAAGGAAGAAAAAGAGCGAGAGATTGAAAAACTGAAAGAAAGACTAAAGAATTATGATTATGCAGATGCCGATGAATTCTATTCAATGGCCAAAACAATTGGGTATGAAAATCTGACAGCAGAACAACAAAGATATTTCACACAGATTGAAAACACACGTGAGCTAATGGCTGGAGCCAAAGGTACTGTTACAGCTCTTTATGATATGACAGCTGAAACATTAGACTATATGGCACACAATCATCCTGTCGACATGGTTATTAATTCTGCAGTTGCAGTTTATCACTATGATTCCACGCTTAAGTCAATTAAAGATGCAATAATAACCTCCTATGTTAGAGACGTAAAGAACGGAGACGCAGAATCAACGGCTCATTGGATTACATGTGCAGCAGTCAACATCTTCGCTTTAAAAGGTGCTGGTTCAGTTGCTAAAATAGGAGTGAAAACAGCCGGAAAAGCTGCAGTCAAAAAAGTGTCTAAAAAACTTGATGAAACTCCTGATCCACTAACAGCAATTAAACTGTTTGTCATGCGAGAAGATGTTGTTGTAGCAGGTGGTGTGCCGTATAATGTCATCAATGGTGTGAGCGCAAAAGACAGGCTGCTTCAGCTTGCTAAAAAATTAGATGAAACAAGAAAGCCATTTACTGGTCAGAAAGTAAATGTCCCTTGGTTAAATAAAGAAAAGTATGGTGCTTATGAGGTTAAGGGCAAGGTGAAAGTAAAAGGAAATATCAAAGATGTAAGCCGAAGAGTTTATACAATGAAAGATATCGATATTAATCAAAAAGATCGTAAAGGTCGAACAAATCTTGAATTAATGAAAGACGGTAAGGCACCTCAAGCCAAAGACGGCACAAAAATCAATTTGCACCATTTAATTCAGGAGGAACCTGGAAATATGGTTGAAATTCCAAACAGTTTACACACAAAATATAGTGAGGTCATACATAAACTTAAAACTGATGGAGAGAGTTTTAGAAATAATCCAGAATTGAAAGTTCAATATGAATATTTTAGAGCGAGATATTGGAAATGGAGAGCCACTCAATATTCAGAGTAAAAGAGGTTGGGAAAAATGGAACTATACACGCAAGTGGAACAGTTTTTAAATGATAATGCAAAAGAAAGAGATTTCACAGGAGGAATTGGAGAAGACAAAATATCTAAAATAGAACAAGATCTTAAAGTGAAACTTCCGGAGAGCTATAAATGGTTTCTGCGGAACTATGGTTCTGGGGGAGTTTATGGAATTGATATTCTAGGTTATGATTTTGGAGGCCCATCAGTTGTTGAATATACCAACGAGTATCAAGAACACTATAACTTAACCGAAGGTCTTGTTGTAATAGAGGATGTTGATTACTTTGCATATTGTCTAGATACCAACAAGATGAAAAATAAAGAATGTCCTGTATTTACGTGGGATAGAGTAATTGGTTACCAAGAAGTCGTTTCGGATAATTTCATTGAATTTTTCTTTGATAAGCTCCAAAGAATGAAAGAAAACTGGGAAGAAGATGAAGACTGGGACGATTAAGCAAAAGTAATGCAATTGATGATTAATTTCTTGCTAAGGGACTTTTCTTCGATTACGAGTTTGGCGTAGTAATAAAAATTAGGAGCAGTTTTATGTGGGTAAATTTATTAGAGAAAACTCGAAAAACTGAAGCAAAGTATGGAGATGAATTGAATTCTCCTGTTACAGACAAAGAATTAAGCAATTTTAATGAAGTAGTATTAGGCAAGTTCCCTATAAATGAAATTCCTTCAGGATATAAAAAATTTCTTCAAACCGTTAACGGATTAGATTTTAATGGCTTGGTAATCTATGGGCTGGATAAAGTATTTTTAGAAGAAGAAAATGATGAAGAAGTTTATGGTTTTATTGAAACAAATGAACAATGGCACGAAAATGACGAACCGAAAAAATACCTGTTTTTTGGTGATTCAGATACAGCTTGGTATTGCTTGGATGTGATTGAGAATGAATATTTGGAGCTTGATAAACCCTCTGGAACGTTGATGAACAAATTTGATGATTTTAACACCATGCTAGCTGATGCATTGAAAGTTAGCTTAGACAACTAAACAAAAGTATTGCAATTGTTCATTGCTAAAGATGTGCAATGCGGAGGGGGTTAATATGAGCTTCACTAAGATCAAACAAAAGTTGAAAGAGTTTTCAATTGATGCAAAAACAGATCCCAGCATTAATACAAATGAACAACTCAAAGAGATTGAAATGAACATAGGCGATCAATTACCTTTAGATTATAAGGACTTTTTGAAGAAATATGGAGGCTGTTATTTAGAAAGTAAAAAAACAACAGATGAAGTTGAGTACGACGTTTGCTACAAACCTATAGAGAAAGATCCTTGGATGGGTAAGGACGATGATACACAATTGTTAGAGAATTTTTATGGTTTAGCAAACGATCATAACAGTCTTCAGAAAGCAATCGATACATATTCTGATCGTTTTCCTAGAAATATTATTCCTATCGCAAGCTCCGCAGGCGGGAATGAAATCTGCATGGATATCGATAATGAAAAGATATTGTTTTGGGATCATGAATTAAGTCACCCCGATAAAGACTTTTTCCTTATTGCCAACTCTTTTGAAGAGTTTATCCTAAGATTAGTAGATGAACCAATTGAAACTGATGATAATGACAGTGATGTGGAAATTGAGATTTTAGACAATGACTTTGGAAAATTGCTCTTTGGTAAGGACAACTAAATCTTATTTTTTTTAAAAGCCCCTTAAATAAAAGTAATGCAAAGGTGTGGATATGAGTATTGATATGTTAATCAAAAAAATTTCAAACGGGGGCATTAGCTAAATCCGAATAATAAGGATCTTCTATTACATCTGAATAGTCTTCATAGTTTTTTTCTTCATAGCCAGCTTCATCATCTGAAATATCAGCAGTGGGGGTATGTACCATGTCTGGACTATGATTTTCTTTGCTGTTTGTTGTGTGTGCTTCTGCAAAGTTAGGAAGAACGAATGAGGTAAATAGAAGCAGTGGCAGAACAAGACTCATAATTCTTGTTAAATTTTTCATATCTCTCCTCTTTCCGTTAGTATTTTCTTCAATTAACATCTAAATATATTTTTAGGAAGAAACAAACAGAAAGGGGGTAAAAAGTAAAAAATTAAAGAAAATCTTTGATTTGTGTCAAAATATTGTCCACATCTTCATTCTTTTGTTCGCTTAAGTTGGCTATAATTTCTTCAATACGGTTTTTAAAAATTGTTGTTTTAATATGGTTATCATACGTTGTAGCTATTGTCATTAGCAAATCTGCTAGCTCAAAAGCTTGTTCTTCGTTTAAGATATATGATGACTCTTTAATCTGATTTATGACCCATTCTAGGTCATTTGTGTCTTTTATGGGGTAGTATGCCACCTTATAAATATCCAAAGGGTTCTTTTCTTTTAATATTGTTGCAACCTCTTTACTTGTTATTGACTCAGAATTACTCAATGAGGCATTTTGAATTTCTGAGCCTTCATTGTTAGCTATTTCAGTGTCCATATCGTAATGATGCGTATACAGTTTTGACAAAAATTCATCAAACGATTTTGCTAATTTGAAATCCTGATCAATCTCCACATCGAAGTAGTGAATTGAAGGGTTTGAGTTTGTTTCTCGATAATCCATTGCTACCCAAGTATGTCCGTCTCCATGGATAAGGAGCACATTTTCAGGTAAATCCCATTCCTTTATTAGGTATGAACTGTCTAGTATCCCTGGGTCTTCACCTAGCCCTAGTAGGTAATCAAACTCAATGTGATCTTCTGCCCATGAATTTTGAACAGTTGTGGGGAATGCATTATAATTTATCATCCCTCCATTTTGTTCAAGTATAAGCATCTTGTACGACTCAGGTAGAATGATATTTAACCTGTTCCGGTATGTTTGATCATCTCTTCAGTTACACTATCAAGTTTATAAGGATCTTCCTCAGTTGCTTCCCAAAAATTACGCACTGTTTTTCCTCCTTAAAAGCAATACCGCAGTATAGTTCGCATAGCTATATATGTTTTTCGACATTAAAGTAGATATACCTGTAATATTGCGAAAAAATTATAATGGGAAACCACCTCCCGATGTAGTATTATTTGGAATAAGGGGGAGAGGAAAATGAAAAAGTTAATCGTTCTGACCTTAATTTGTATTGGTTTTATATTGAGTTTTAACACACCAAGTGCTGAGGCGAAGCTTACATTAGACTACAAAAACGTGAATTTTCACATGAGTGAGGATTCAGAGAGTTTTTCAATGGCAGATTATTTTGATCGGACTTATGATCGCACTTGGCTCTTCTACAAATTCACAATTAGCAATGCTGAGGGGTGTACTCTAAATATGAAAATCAGTAGGATAACTCTTGCTGGCTGGGTATTCCCACGTAGTGAAAAGCAGTTTGTAGGGAACTATGCCGACTATACTGCTGCAGATCGAGTAGAGGGAGATGCAAATCGTAATCATGTGTTAGAGATTACAAAGAATCCAGGCTGCGGAGATGTGTGGATTAAAGGTATTTATGGATTTGAACATGAAGATTCATTTGATTGGTAAGATTAATACATAGTCAAGGTATATCCTTGACCTTTTTTATGCATATGGTGATAATTTAAAGTGATCATACATAATGAATGTGGGGTAGTTAAATTGATTAAATCAAATTTAAAGCCGATATTAGACGAAAAGAATATCAGTATTCGAAAGCTGTCCAATGATATTGATCATGGTTTTAACACAGTCAGGAAGCTGTATCATGACGAAATGGAGCGGTACCCAAGGGATCTGTTGGACAAAGTCTGTACATATTTAGACATTGAGCTGCATGAGCTGTTGATTTACAAAAAAGAATAAAAAGATATTGATCACTTAAAATGATCATGGTATACTAAAGTTACAACAAAAGTAAATACTTACAAATTTTCTAGGTCTACATAAAATCATTTTTTTAACGACTACGAGGGATAAGATGAACAATAAAGCGCTTATTAAAAAAAATATTGTTGAAAGTATATTTTTTGCTTTTGATGAATCTGGGACAAGAATGGGAGACGCATGCGTTTACACCTCTTATCTAACAAAGGATTTATTAAAAGACAAATATAATATTAATGCAAAATTAAAAGCAGGATCAGTTAGAATTCCATCATTACAAGTTCATTACAAGTGGAATCCTCCATTTGAATTCCATATGTGGGCATTTCTATACGGCGAGATAATAGACATCGCAGCCTCTAAGATAACAGAAAGAGAAAAATTTTAAAAAATTAAAAAATCTAAAAAACTTTCAAACTTTAAACAAATTCCGGTTATTTGGCAAGCGTATCCCAGCGATGGAAAAACCTATACTGCTGTAAAGAACGGTGTAGAATTAATAGAGTCTCCAGTTAATGAAACGGCATATAAAGAGTTATACCGATATGCAAGTGAGTTTATTGATCAACGACATAGTTAATGGAGATAAATTATGACCTGGGACTTGCTTTATTGTTTTTTCAAGCACTATAACAATTAACTCAGCTTTTTTGTATAGCGATGTATGCGGTGTTTTTCCATTATTGTTTTCCCTCTAGAATAGCTTTTGCATATGTGTCCACGAAAAGAAAAACATGGATCGAGTAGTGTATTTTATTTAAATCATGAATTTGATAATGTTCACGGTAAGTATTAAGACAGATGTTCCAAAGAAGATATATCCATAGCTCTTTTGCTTCTTTGAAAGTAATTCCAACCCGACTATGATAAAAAGAACTGCAACTAATACCTGAAGAGAAAATAACAGGATTCCACTTTGATTAAACAGGGAATACACGGCTAGTAGTAATGCCATAAATGAAATGAAAATTTTTGAAGCCTTTAACATGAAAACACATCCTTAGGTAATTTGATTAACCTTAACACCTTACGGACTTTTTTTGGAGAGGCGTATGTATCAAGAACAAAGAAGTATTTTTGGAGGGGAGTGTACATGATTAAGGTTTACACAATAGGTCATGAGATACCAGAAAAGATTAAGTCCTACATCACTGAATGGAATTATTGGTCTTGGATTTCTGCATCAAATAGTGAAAAGGGCAATAAAAGTGCAAAGCGGCTTATTGAAAAGATTGAATCGGATCCAGACAAAATTGCGGAATATAAAACTGAAGACGGAATTGAAGTATATGTAAGCTACATGAATCCAGTGAAATAAAAAAGAGCATTTAGATACTCTTCTTCATACCACACCTACGACACTCGTGTAAAAATACACCACTCTTCACTGAACTCTTGAATAAAGTATAATCACAGTTGTCACAGCGTCTTATTTAACATCGGGGTACTCCTTATAATCATATACAACTGTTACATCGTAGCCATTAGTCTCAAAATCTTTCTCTTTCATTTATTTCACCTACACAAAGTATTTAACACTACTATAATACCAGACGATGTATATAAGGAGGGCTTTAATTTGATTGGAATAGCATATTTCTTAATACTCTGGCTTGGTGTTGGCTTTCTAACGGGATTTAAGGCCTTATTTGTTGATCAGGTTTATGATGAAGAGTTTAAGCAGGAACTGATTGATTCATTTCCACCAGGTATGGAGCAAAATATGATTGAACTGTTCTTTAAGAATAAAATAAATATCATGGTGTTTTACATATTGATTGGATTGCTGCCACTGGCCATAAAAATTGCTGGTCTTTTGAAGAGGAGTTAGCTATGCCGGTTATAGATAACTTTTTTGTTATTCAATTTGAAAATGATGATTACTTCAAGTCATTTAAATTAGAAGGCAGTGGTTATATAGTATCTAAGGGGATCATGTCGCTTCTAAGTTTACTACAATGTCAGAAGCTTTAGTGATATCAAACGAGCTACATACAGAGTTTAAAGCCACTTCCGCCATAAGACAAATTGAAGTTATTACTAGGTGAGGAGTGTCCCGGTGTAATGGGCCGCAATCCTGAAAGACCTTTATCAGCAGCGATTTGAGTATGTTGAATGGAAGAGACTTTAACCAGATATAAGGAGATGACAGATGGAAAAAATATTCAAATGATGATAGAGTAAGGCATAGGAAAAATTAACTAACCAAAAGTGAGGGGTATACAATGGGGTTTAAATTTAGAAAAAGTGTCAAAATTGCTCCAGGAGTTAAACTGAACATTAACTCAAAAAGTGTCGGCATCAGTGCCGGTGTTAAAGGGGCACGTATATCAACAAACACTAAAGGTAGAACCACAACCACTGTAGGAATTCCAGGTACGGGTATTTCTTATAGTAATACCGTGAATTCTAAAAGGTCTAAAAATAAAACAATATCTTCAGATCAGGCAAGAGTTCAAGCTACTTCATTCCCAAACCCTATTCAGGAAGTCTATAGTTCCTTGAGTAAAAAATATAAAAAACCATCTAAAGATCTTCAAAAAATATTTAGTCATGCAGCCAATCGAATAAATCAAGATCAAATAGTGACTTTCGTTAGAGGGAATCTAAATGGTTTCATGGGAAATGCCGGCGTTCTTTTTGCAATGCCAGATAGGTTATTGCATTATGGTGATAAATATGCAAAGTACGAGATTGTGGAATTTGATTATAATCTGATTGATCATGTAAAAGTTAAAAGTGGGCTAACGGGTTATAAACTAATCTTTGATTATGCCGGGAAAGAAATTTCAGTTTCAACAATTGATGAAGGAAGCATTGACGAAATTTTCGCATATATCCAAGAAAAGATAGCAGAGCAATCAAATCAAAATATGAATGATGTGTCTTTTTCAAGCTCGAATGTCCCTGAACAAATTAGACAATTTGCTGAGCTTAGGGATCAAGGAATAATAACCGAAGAAGAGTTCGCGAAGAAAAAAGAGCAACTGCTTGATATTAACTAATGAATTTTTAAGTGAACTTAGACTTTAAAGTAAAGTAGGTATATATTCAATGGATGAAATAAAGCAAATAGGCTACCAAGATTTTTTTGATGTAATAAAAAACGAAAAATTTGATGTGGGTTCATTTAAAGAGTTTGTCAATTCCTTATACGGGGAGACAAATTTTCTTGATTATAAGGAGAAGATAATTGAAGAATTTAAATTAGCAAAGCTTCTCCTTGCAATGGCGAATTCAGGTGGAGGAATGATTGTTTTTGGTATTGAAGATAAAGAATATTAGCCAGTTGGGCTACAATTAGATGACAACTTTGATAAAACAGTTTTTGAGAAGAAATTGAGGAATTATGTACCTGATGAGCTTAAGTTTTTTTCTCAACTTTTAAAATACTCCGACGAAGATGTTTACGGTGATTTGAAAGGAAAAGCTTTTTTGGTTGTATACATTCCAAAGCAATTGAGATACATTCCATTCTTAGCAAAGAAAGAAACAACAGGAATCAAAGTAAACAGAATTTATGTAAGAAGAAACACGTCTGTTGAAGAGGCAAACAGCCATGAAATAGAGGAAATGGTCAAAAAACGAGTTCATAGTACGTATCACGATCTTTCATCGTTAACTTTGAATGAGCATATAGAACAATTGAGATGTTTATATGGGAATATTAATAAATATAACAACAAAAGTTATGCTTTTACATCTCTCGCACAAACATTTGCAGCACAGCTTTACACTAATAGAAAAAATCCACATTATCCGGCTGAATCTTTTGATAAGTTTATAGCAACAATGATTGATAAAAAGAAAAGAAGAATTGAAGGTATTTTGGAAGTAGCAGAGCAATTAAATTTTTGGAGAAATTAGTACAAAAAATTGAGGGGACAAGAGAGTGCCGTAGTCTTGACTCCTTAAAATACGAATTTAATTAGAGGGATCTGAATTTTTCTTAGGGGAGAAGACTTATGGATTTACTTAATTTACATTATATCTACAATTATAGGAGCTGCTGGGTTCATAAGTTTAGCAACTACGTTTACAATTTAGAAGGGTATAACGAGAAAGGATAGAAAAAGATGGTCTCTTTCTTTGTTGAAAAGCCTTATCAAGAAGGGGATATTGTACGTGTGCCGAGGAGCCATGACGTACTGGAGAACCTGAAGCTATTAAATCCGATAAAACTGCCAGAAAAGATCAAAGACCGATTTAATCTAGAGAATTAACAACGACCTGTATTAAAGGAATGATGAAATTGAACAAAGAGAATATCAATCGGAACTTTATTCCGATCAGGTCAAAGGTCGGAACACTCTTCCGAATCTAGTGCGCTGCTGTCCACTCTATATATTGTATATAGTGTATCTCCTTAGAGCAAACGAACAAATTGCCTTTTGGATCAAAACAGACATTTCCTTTTGCTGGGTGAAGAATCGTTCAGTCTACAAAAATGCAGAGTGAGACCAAGGTGAGCGATACCTAAATTTTCGAAGTCGCGTTTTTCGAACTAACTCAATTTGATTTTAGTCAATGAAACGGTTCTTTTGCATACCCTCAGGTGAAGGTATGTTGATTTGTAACACTACTTTAATTATGTCGGCAATGATGGAGTCTTGTTTTGTTACTCCATAACTAATTGTTCAGCGGGTCTTTTCGTGTACCATGGAGTCACACAAACATTTTAAACTACTTAGAAACAACAAATATCAATCAGAAAACTAAATCCCATGAAGTTTGATATGACAAGGGTTTGGGCAATTATTTAGGATTGTTAAAGATTAGTCAGAATACGTGTCTCGTCCTTAACAGGGTAGAGGTCTCTGGTTCGAGCCCAGTCGGAATCATCCATGGCGATTAGAGGCGTTATATCAACGTTTCTAGCCGTTTTTTATTGCGTTGACTTAGTCGATGACTTAGGCGTATTAAGGCACAGGGTAGCGGTGGGCCGTTACCGTGTTTGAACGTTTCTTATTCTATTAAACTGGAATAGGAGGCGTTCTTTTTTTATGGATGATGTTCGGAAGGGGAAACCGATTAAACGAATATGCAGGCGTAAACTTCGTGATTTCGGTGAATTAGACATAAAAGATAAATTACTGAATAAGTCCTTCGCTCTCCAAGGTGTTATACATTACTCGCAGTGTTTTTAAGGCGTATTTATCGTGCTATCTGATAGACCTCGCTTCTTTTCCTCATCCGATATATAAACGTTCCCCTTAAATTGCACCCAATCATCGCGCATATAGTTTTTTTGTAGTGCCGTAATCTCGATCAATAGCCGTAGGAGTCGGACTATGGGTTGAGTAAAAATAACTATAGGAATAGCATTAACTCTCCTATACTATGGTAAAATTTAGAGTGTTGAGCGTCGGAAAAAGGAGAATGATATGAAGGTGTTTGAAGCGAAGTCATTACTTTCTGAAGTGGATAAAAGAACCAAAGAGTACAAGGAACTAAGAACGCAATTTATCACTCTCAGGAAAGCCTATCAGTGAATGGCTGACTTAGACGATAGTGAGTTTTCAGGCAAAGGCGCTGATAACATTAAAGCTTTTTTCAAGGACCACGCCGGCGTCACAGACAGCTGGCTTGACCTGATCGATATGAAAATCGCATTTCTCACAAGCCTTCCCGGCAAGGTCGAAGACGCCGGACTTTCCGGTTCGCATGTGGAGGAATCTTTTCTGGAGCATGAACTCACCCACGCCCTCAGTAAATCAAAGGCAATTATGGAAGGGCAAAAAAAGGACATGGGGTCCATCCTCAGAGAGATCGAAGACATCATCTCGCTTGATCTGTTTTCAACCGAAAGCATAGATCAGAAGCTTTCTTCAGCTGACAAAAAAAGAAGTGAAACCATACATAAGCTCGGGAAGCTTGATCACGATCTAACGAAAGAATACACAGAAACCGAAGCGAACGAACAGTTCATCCAAGCCGACTTTCAGCAGCTTCAAAATGCCACAGGCAAAGGAAAAAACGCCACTCCGCTTCACTATAACGCCAAGGCATACAGGGAAAGTGACATACATCAGAAAAAAGGCGAGATTGCAAGACATTCGGATGATTATTTGACGATTAAAAAGGAAGAAGCGAAGGAGCGGGAAATCAAGGATCTGAAGAAAAAGCTGGCCGCTGGTGTCACCGATCCGGATGAATATTTGGAAATTGCGAAGAAGATCGGCTATGAAAACCTTGAATCTTCCCAGCGGCAGTATGTGACGCAGCTTGAACAAGCAAAACAGATGGAAGAAGCCGGAGAAGTGACTTGGGATATTTTAAAAGGAGCCGGCGTTGGTTTATATGATGTCGGGAAAGACACGGTAACCGGTCTATGGGACTTCATAACCGATCCGGGGGAAACGCTGTCAGCACTGGGGAATGCAGTACTTCATCCTGTTAAAACATATGATGCTGTTAAAGCGGCAATTGAAGAGTCGTATCAAAAGGATATGGTGAACGGAGATGCTTACTCCAGATCAAGATGGGTGACATATGCAATTGGTTCAGCAGCTGTGGCTGTCGTCGGAACAAAAGGCGCAAGAGCCGTTAACAAAGCTGATGCGGCGGGGAAGGTTATAAATAAGGCAGGACAGGCAGGGAAGAAAATTAAAGACGTTAAACTTCCAGATCTGCTTCCTTATAACTCTAAGTATGACCTTGCTCTGACCGATAACGTACCATACAATGTGGTTGACAGCCAAAACCTTAAAAATGAACTATTAACTAATGCGAAGAAATTAGATGAGAGCAGAAAGCCATTTACAGGTAAGGAATTAACTCTCCCTTGGCTAAATAAAGAGAAGTATGGCGCCTTTGAAGTTAAAGGGAAGGTAAAAGCTTCGGGTAAAACTAAAGATGTAAGTCGAAGAGTGTACACGTTGAAAGATATTGATATAAACAAAGTTGATGCTGAAAGCGGAAAAACAAATTTACAACTTATGAAAAAAGGTGACGCTCCTTTTGCTAATGATGGCACAAAAATCAACTTACATCATTTAATTCAAGAAGAGCCAGGAACGATGGTGGAAATTCCAGCTTCTGTTCATCAAAATAATAAAAAAGTTCTTCATGGATTGAAAAAAGGTGGGGAAAGTTTTAGAAATGACAGGGAGTTGCGGAATCAGTATAAAAGCTTCCAACGAAGATATTGGAAATGGAGAGCGAGCCAATTTGAGAAAGGAGAAATGTAACAATGACTTATCATGAAATTGAAGAATTTATTAAAGAAAACGCTGAAGATGATGATTTTACAGGCGGAATAAGTGAAGAAAAAATCAAAGAGATACAAAATCGTTTAAATGTAAAACTTCCCGAGAGTTATAAGTGGTTTTTAAATAAATATGGCTCCGGTGGAATTTACGGGGTAAATATACTTGGCCATGGGAAAGTTTCTGCGAGGGTTGTTACAGTTACTGAGGAATATAGAACTCATTATAATTTAAGTGACGGTATTGTCGTTATAGAAGATGTAGATGAATTCTCTTATTGCCTCGATACAAACAAAATGGAAAACGATGAATGTCCAGTAATAGTTTGGGCAAATGAAGCCGGTTATGGTGACAAGGTTGCAGATAACTTTCTGCAATTTTTCTTGGAAGAGCTTGAAGAAGCAAAAGAAAATTGGGAAGAGGACGAAGATTGGGACGATTAAGTAGAAGTATTGCAAAGTTAAGCTCTCTTTTTGAGAGCTTTTTTTGTATGAAATAATGAAATAAGATACTGTTGGTTGAAAAGAAACTGTTTTTCCATCTATTATATTTGGTGGAATTTAAGTTGAATATCTCGCTGGAATTACCGATAAATAACATGTTAAATAATACCAAACGGAAGGAGTTTGTTATACAAAGGTGAAGCGAACATATACAAATATGACCCTATACTTGGACAAAACAAAGTTGTGATAGGATGGGACAAATACATTGAAATTCCAATGAACGAACTTGCTTCAAATGAGATTCAAGTTGAAGGGCTTGGGAAAAACATGAAAATCATTTACAGCAACGTTGTAAAATTTGAGAGAGGGTGAATGCTATGGAAGGTCTAAATAACTCTTACAATATCACGAAAGATCCGAAATTTTTAGCGTTTTGCAGTTTAGCGACAGAAGGTGCAGGAATTAGTTCGAATCAGCAATGTTCAATTGGTTTTAATGAATTCAAAGAAGCGCTGGAGAATGGCAAAGTAGTTGATAATAAAAACCTTAAAAGCAGTTCAGAGTTAAATCACCAGTTTGATTACTGGAAGTCCAGAATAACTGGGGGACGAGCTGTAACTGAAACTGATAATCAAGTGTTAGATATCATCAAACAAGCATACAATCTTGGAATGGTTACGAAAGATAATATGCTTTTGAGAAATCAAGCCATTAACGCGTATAAAACATCTATTTAATTTAAAATCAAAGCCCCTTATCCTACAGGAAGGGGCTTTTTGCTTTGCACCTATTCTTTATGTTTAATCTAAAACCATAAAGTCCTGCACTTTTGTTTCTTCTTCAGGTAAATTAAATTCATTAGTTTTCTTTTTAGTACGAATATCAAAAATCCCCATATAGCCACCAATGCCTTTTTTGTTTTCCTCTTGTGAAATCACATAAAGTTTTTGATCTTTAAACTTTGCATTCATATACGGAAATTTTAAATCGAATTTTTCAAAAGAAAAATCTTTATCGTACTCAAGTAAGCAGGCGTATCCGGATTTATTAATATATGTAACGTAAAATTTACCGCTTTTTTTTGTCGTAATACACAGTGTCCGCTTATTCGAGATCATCAGGGTATTTTATGAATTTTGATTTCCAGGATCCTTTTTCGATTACAGTTAGTTCATGTTCTGAGCTAGCCACAACATATTTTTCAGAGTGATCAAATACATCTCCATAGGAAGCTAATCCAATCGTTTTAATAATCTCTTCTGTTTTTCTATCAATGACGTACAAAGACATTCCTTGAATGACGTAAATATACTTATCATCGCTTTCTCCCATGGTTACGAGGGAGGGCAAAGTCAGGCTGTATTTTTTATTGAACTTTTTATCATTTACTTTCAGTTCATTTCCATTGGTGTCGATATTATAGGCTTTTACATAAATATCTTCTCCTTGATACCAAAAAGCAAATGGATTGGATAATTTATGTTCTTTAATGGTGTTGTTTTTTAATGTGTAATAATATGGTTCATGTTCAGCTAACAAGACGATATCGTCTGAAGAAAGGGTTTTTTTCTGGATATATGGTATATCCGGTACCTTAAAGTATCGTTTATTGAATTTTTCTCCTTGGGATGTGGATATGAGTACGCTTTTCTTGATGAGTGGATTTAATAGATAAAAAAGATTTTATCCTCGGTTGGATTAATTTTAGAAGTACGTACAGAGTGTTCAGTTTTATTTATAAAGAATGTATTGATCAACAATATTACTATTACACCAATTAGAACTCCTGAAATCCCATATAAAACATAAGACTTTTTCATATAACGCTCCTTATCTTTTTTTAAAAAATAAAAAGACACTTGCAGAATAAATCTGCAAGTAAAATGATTAGTAGCTAACAGTTTTTGATGAACGATCAATATCTGCAGGTGTGACAAGTGCGCCTCCATTACTGTCTAGGTCGGTTCCTTTTGTGTTTTTGTATGATTGCCACACAAGTTTAGAGCAATACTATTTATTTGTGCTTTTTTGGTTGCAGCCACTGAATAAGGCTTACCTGTTTTACTACTAGCATATCTCTGGGCCTTTACCTTATCATAGATATCTGCGCCCTTAACATACTGTTTCTTTTTGCTTTTGAATCGCTTACCCCAGTTGTTCTGATAATTCCTTACCCCTTTTCCAGCCCATGCTTCCATAATTTTGTTACGGACGGGATAAGAAATAAATATGGATCTAAAGCGCTTACGAGCTGTTTCATATACACCTGGAGGCACAGCTTTGCATAGAGCAGGTTTGACGGGGGAACACAAATCATAAAATAAAAAGCCACTCATATGAGTGGGCTAAGTTAATTAATTTTTAACCTCCGACTGGCCTTTCAGCTACCTGGATGTTAGATGGTGAATCAGTACTCAATTGCGTTAAAGCTACTCCACTTAAAATTACAGTTAAAATAGATACGCAAAGCATAATTTTTTTCATAAGATTCCCTCCACCTGATTCATTTTCTGTTCAGCCCAAATTTTTTCATTGAAAAAGCTTGTTGCTTCTTCAAAAGCACCTATTGATTCAAACCTTTTTGCAGCTATGTAGGACAATTCATCTACACTTTCAAGGTCATTTTGTTGTTTTAAAAACTCAATGTAACGGATGCAATTATTGAAGTTGTTTTTTAATTCACCACAATATAGGTTGTATAGGATGCTAATTTTGGCTTCGTATACCTTATTCTCCATTAATATGAGTCTTTCCTGTGCTTTATTGTAAAAATTAATGGCTTTCATTTTTTCGTCAATTTTAAATAGCTCCTTAATCATCATGAATAAAGAATTTATATAATAATTTGAATTCATCCAAGATTCATTTCCAATAGCTTTTTCGAGAGATTTAATGCACTTATCAGGTTTGTCCCAATCAGAATACACGATACTAAGGTTGTGATATAACTGAGCTTCCAAATATTCATCCTTTGTTTCTTGTGCAATGTCTATTGCTTCTAAATAATATGTTTCTGACTCCTCAAACCGTTTCATATCGGAATAGTTTGCAGCCGCAATCATTGTTGAAGTTGCCAGTTTGCATTTATAGTCAGGGTGTCGCTTATATATTGCAATTGCATTCTTGATATAGTGTTGTGCCACAATGCTTTGTTTAACAAGAGTGTATAAGTAGGAGACCTTGGAGTAGAATTCAGCTGCTTCAATTTCATCCGGAATTTCTGCAAGCTTTTTCTCAGCTAATCCATATAAGTTAATTGCTCGATCATAATTTTTGTTGTATGCCTCGTACATTGCTTCAAATAAATAAAAGTTATATTCTAATTTATCGTTCGTTCTTTTTATGAGATTTTCATTCTCTTCAGTGAAATAAGTGTGCTTTTGTAATGGCTCTCCGCGTGAAGAATGCAGCAACATTTTGTGTCTTTCTTCTAATAAACTGTAATATGCAAGAACTTCTTGATCTTCTTCCATGTCATCGAACAGGCTTTTTATCTCTGAGTAATATTTTATTGACTCATTTACCTTTTGTTTCTTTATAGCAATGTACCAATCATTCAGTGTAGTAGCGACAACTTCTGAAGCGATCTTGCTCATCCAAACCCCTCTTTCTGAAAATTTCCAAAATCCCTTGAAAATAATCATAACATGTCATTGAAAAAAATGTAAAAGGATGTAGAGTTTTTGTGGTTTCTAATTTGAAAAAACGGAAAAAATACACTCCTCGTTAGAGAAGGGTACGTGATCAGTTTGCTGTTGCTTTCAGAGAAGCAAGTCACTCATCTAATGTTCCAGAGAAACCTTGTTGAACAGCTAATTCATATGCTGATTTTCCATCTTTACCGGCAGCACCAGTAGCTCCTTTAGCTCCAGTACTGCCTTTTTCACCTTTTAATGAAGCTAATCATTCAAAAGTGATGAATATTTAATTCGGGAGTAAGGGAAATTAACAAAAAAATGTGAGGGAATGTAGATGAAACGATTTATCTTGGTTATACCTTTATTGGCTGCTGTTATTGCCTCTTCAACTCAAATGAAAGCAAGTCCAATGCCTTGTAGTGCAGTCCTCGAACCGGTAAATCAAAAACTGAAAAATGCGAAGGGTGCGGCACTAATCTATAAAGTGCGGTTATACCCGCCAAGTGCTGCAAGAACGAATATGAGTATTCTTGCTGTCCACCTTCCTCAACCATCTTCTTATGGAAGCTACGACGGTTATGAAGGATTTGCCGCCAAAACAGGGGAGATCAGTTGGCGATTTAAACTATATCCGACTCCCGAGGGAGAGAGTCCTAATTGGGCTGGAAGGATTGATTCCATATCGGCTGAAATGACAAATGTTAAAGTGCAAGTACGCCTTTCAAATTCTAAGACACAAAAGTTGGGGCCGAGTGTATTAACAAACAATATTCAATCTTGCTATTAGAAAGTTAGAGCTCTTATCAAAGAGAGCAATGCGACTGGATCTTTTGTAAATTGTCAAAAAGGTAATTGATCGAGAAATTCTGGTGAAAAATGAAGAAGAGTCCATTAAGATCGAATGTCTGAGTCAATTCATCATTTGACAGAAGAGAGCCGGCAAAAGCCGATATTGCGTTTGATTTTGTACATAGAAAGACGGCATAAAAAGAAATGGTTAGCTAAAAAAAAGCAAAGAGTCAACGCTCTTTACCATCAGGTGTTTTCCTTAAGCGGTCTGCAATATGCTTAATTAAACTCAGCGCAGCAGTCACTAATCCAATAACTAAAGCAATTTCAAGTAAGAGGATAAATCCAAAATTCAAACCGCGACTTTCAAAGTAATCACCGGTAAAAAAGAGCAATTGATAAATTCCAAGCATTAGCACAATAAAGGAAGCGCCTATAATCGCCAGAGACTTTTTAGAGAACTCCTTAGTATGGTTAAAATTATAAACCAATAAGAACAAAAATAGACAAGCCATGGCGACCTTATGAGTCAATGAATCACTTGGTGAGAACCCTTGCACAAGTAAGGAGATAATTAATCCGGTCATTCCGATTATTTTGTTCAATATATCACCTGCTTTGTATAAGTATGACCTTAGATGTCAGCTTACCAATTAAAGGGGATATTCTCAACATAATGCAGTTTAAAGTTAACTTAAAATGTGATTATTTTAAGAAAGAGGTTGAAATATGCTCGGTTGTCAAAAAGGGGAGCAAGTAAGGTTTTTGAGAATGGAGAATTGGGAATTATATTGTGGACGACAATTCGAGGTTCTGTAGGTGTTGAATGGGACTCTGGTGAATATGGTGAATACAATGATAAAGTCGATGAGCTATTAATGTTAGCAGATTAATATGTTTTCCGAAAGTTAAACGAAAGCAGTTCATTAAAGGAAGGGTTAGACAATGATTAAAATACCGCTATTCCAAGATGAATATTGCAATGGTGAATTGTTGAAATTGATAGGCTATTAAATGGTTTCATAAAAGCAGAGTTAATTAATATTGAAGTGATTGATATCAAATACATTTCACTAAATACTGTGTGAACTCATAATACAGCTCTGCGTATATATAGAGAAAGGACTTAAGATCACTAGGACGTGAAGATGAAATCATGATTTTAAACGGAGTAAGAAGAAGAAATGAAAACCTATGTAGCAACCAAGGAAACTGAGTACTTTACCAATGAATCAATTAAAGAGGTGCTTTATGCTGGTGACAATAAAGAAGCTGTCTTTAGCAAAATTGATGGCACTTCAGGCAACAGGATAATTTTAGATGTTTGTTTTGATGGCTTGAGGATTAAATCTTTTATCAGAATTCATAATGGTGATTGGCGAGTAGCTTTTGATAAATTGGGCAGCACAAAGAAAGAAGTTGAAGACTACAATGCCAAACTAATTGAGGCAAAATTTCTTTTAAATGTTGGAGAGAGCTGAACAAGTCTAGATAAAAGAAGAAGGATTTTATCTAGACTTGTTTTTTGTGTGGGAGCAGCCTTGAATATTCGATTGTATTACCAATATATCGTAATTTTTACAAATAATCCATTTCTATCTTACGATAGTTTTTAACGAATACAAAAAAGCCCCACGAATGGAGCTGCTAAATTACGTTTTATTGAACATAGCCAGAAAAGTCGCTCGGAGCAGAGAAAGATAGATAGTAAAGCGCATTGGCATCTAGATTTTTTATTGTTCCTGTAGCTGTACCATTAGCATTTACAGTTAGTGTTTCAGTAGCAAAAATCCAGTCGGAATCATTCCAAACTTTCACAGTTAGTTTAGTTCCAATATTGTTTGTAATTGAATAGCTTATCGTAGATTTGCCTTGAAAATAACTGTTTGAATATAATGTATTGCCAGTTGCTTGTCCAGCGAATGTCAATTTGTTTTTCGTAAGATTTACAACGCTATTTGAATTAGGAGGGTTAAGACCAAAAGCTTTAAATTCACCTTCGACAGAGCTAGTAAGCTTAGTTGAAAACCTAGAATTGTCGGTCTCAGCAGATGCGGCAGTGGCAATGCTCAGAGAAAGAATGGCCACCATGGTGCAAATAATAAAACTAAACAACTTTTCCAAATTAAACACTCCTTTATTTGTAAATTCAAGTAAATAATAACATTTAATTTTAGGAGGTCAATAGGTTTATTCAAACTGGAATGAATCTGTCACAAAATATGAAGAGCATTTTGGTGAATTACAGCTAAACGATTTGGATAACTTATTGTATTACGTACTTGACTTTAAAAGGCTAAGCATTAAGGAGTTATGTAATGGAGAGATTATACTCTCCAAGATTCAAAGGAATGTATGCGGAGTTCCATGTAGTCCTTAAATCTATAATCACTTTCAGCCAGCTATAAGAATGTTTATTAATCTCATATGGGGAGTTAGCTTTTTTAATACGATTCCTTCAAGATGCTTTTCTTTGGTAGCTTAAAGTAAGCTAAACCGTTTCCCTGCAGACCTTCAATAACAAATACATTGTAATGTTCAAGTTTAATGTCTAAAAGCATGTTTTTTCGTTCAGTGAGCGGCTTATTAGCAATTGAATGCCCATTAATATAAATTACATCGACTACACAGTAAACGACCTTATGGGCAGATTTTTTAGACATAAAGCGTCCCATTACAGTCTCAAAGTCAGGAACACCACCTTGGGCTGCAAAAACAACAGTACCATTGAGCATATCAAGATTCGAGAGTTCTGGGAACTTGTTTGTTACTTTATTGTTGTGACGAAGTATAAAGCTGGAAGGTTCAGTGTGAGCTTTAGGGGCTGAATTTCTTAGAGAAAGCACTGTATGAAGAGGGATTTTAATTAAATAAAGCAGACATTAAGCCTGCTTTATCTTTTTGAACATTAATATGCATTATGTTCTCACCAAATGCCCGTCCTTAAGATTTTAAATTCTGGGCACGATCAGACTTTTTAGGGAAAATACATTCTAACAAAAGAAAAAATAAAGTTAATCCTAATGATAATTTAAAATTGTCGCTGTTCCCAATTGAACATAAGATACCCACTATATAAATGAATAAAAACCTAAACAATGAGGCAAATATAAACTTGAAGAAGTTATCCCCAATGAGATGCCTTCCAACAGCCACAAAAATATTATCAAAAGTAAAAGAATAAACAACCATACACACACTTGTTATAACAATCTGTTTAAATTCTATTTCTAATTCAAAGAAGCTTACAAGCACATTTGCTGATCCTGTTGCAAATAAGATTATCACCATTATGACTGCAGTAGGAATGAGTGATAAAACCAAAGCTCCTATTACTGTAGATAATAAAAATTTTTCATTTGTGTTTTTTTCTGCAGCTTCTTTCTTTTCTCCTCTGTACATAAAAATAAAAAAGACGATGAGAGATAAAAGATAAATTGATAACGTCATAACAAGCAGATTCATGGTGATCTCTCCTTACCTAATTAAAACAAAAGAGTGAAGGTTGTAAGCCTCACTCTCTTGTTTTTAATGTATAGTTATACCAAAAAGAACACAACAACCTTCGCAATTAACTGTGCATCAGCTAATGGAATTCCGGCTTTCACTAAGGCCACAGTAACAGCTGTTTCTCCGAAATTTGTAAGTTCATCTATAACGTCCGCCGCTTTGTGTCCCCACTTAGAACAAGCATCACCAGCTTTTTGAGCCCATTTATATGGGATCTTTTTAATAAGGTTTCCTAAAGCGGGGCCACCAACCCTAAGTGCTTTTACTAATATTTGTTTAGCGAAAGGAATGCCCTGTGTATGTACTTCAGAATTTGAAGCTAAAGGAGCCTGTACGCTATTTTGAACTACAGGTGCTTTTTTACTTTCTGCTGCACTTGCATAGCCAGGAGAAACAACTGATATAGCCAGCACAGTCAACGTGAACACCATGATAAATGAAATAAGTTTTTTCTTCATTTCTTCACCATCCTTAAATAACCATTAGTTTAATATATTTACAACTATATTGGATATTTGTAATAAAATCAATATATTACCTAAAAATTTTCAGTTATAAAAGAAGGAACAAGAATTTTAAAAACATACTTTTGTTATTATACGAGACACAACTTTTTTAAAAAAGAACCGAAAGTCTCATTGGGGATGCCCATTTTATGCCGTGGAGAAGATTCAATAAAACTGTAGTTTTAACAAAAACAAATATTTTCAGGGTAACGTCTGAGTGTAATATCATTAAAACACTCAGAGGGGGAATTAGGTTTGAGAAACACCATTGACAAGATTGGAATTTTACTGAAGTGGTTTGCTTTATGATTTTGGGGCAGGAGTTTATGCGAAAGAGCTAACTCAGACTAGGAATGATACTGAAAGCAACGTCTACCATCAATCAATATACTTAAAACCGCCTCAATTATTAAGACCCCTAGTTTTTCGACAACTGCAGATGATTGGGAGGATGCCGGAACTACATACGGGATACCAAATTTGACAAGTACTCAACTGCCGCTCTCGTTCAAACATAGGATTTGCTTTTAAAGTTGCCTACAGGGGGATGGTCATCTTATTTAGCTAGATTAGCTAATATGATCATTCTAGGTGAATATAAAATTGTTTACTTTAAGGATAAGAAGGAATTTAAGATGGCAGTGGCAATTTTAATGACAAAACACCATGTAACGATTTATGAAGATAAGGATAGAAAGAAAAAATCGGGAGTGACAGCTTTATCATCACAGACAAAAGCGGCTCAAAAGCTGCTGCAATGTGATAAAAAATAATCCTGCCTTAGGTGGGAGGATTATTACATGCTGTTTATTAAGCTGTAAACAATAAATAATGGATAAGAGATAATAGCAATTAGTTTTGAAGATTTGCTCTTTTTTTTAAATGTGTATATTAGTGCAAATCCTAAAAAGAATATTGTGACAAACCAAGAAGAATAGGATGGGTACAATGCAATAAGTAAGACAATAAGAGTGGATAACGCAAAAGAAGAGTTTAGTGTTATTTTCTGATCGTTTTTCAAATAAACCGCCTCCTTACACATATTCTCCCCATATAAAAACACTTAAACATTATATTAAGTCAGCATATGATTAAATGATAAACATTTTAAGTAAAGAACAAGATAAAGTAATCCGGCATTTCAAGGACAAGCTGAACATGTCTGAAAAACTGTACAAATCCTTAGTACATTTAAACTGCTTATAGATAAGCAAAATGATTAAGCGGAAAGGCTAGATAGACTTATAAGTCAGACCTTACCTAAACATTAGATCGCTTAAAGAAGGTGATGTGGTTGATCAGCCAATGGAATATTTCATGATGCAATTGTGCGGTTCTATAATGGTGAAGACCTCGCCGTGTTCCATTTGTCCAGGGGGAATTTGTTTAAATTCATAAACATGAGGCGTTTTAGTCTGTCATTTCCTAAAACAGTGTTTTATCCTTGTTACAAATATGCAAGAAGGGCGGTTTGAACTTGTATAGAGTGTTTATAATGCTGTTAATTTTGTTATGTATAACATTAGGGTGTCAAAACCAACATAACAAACATTTTATGGAGGCTGAGCAAACCATGGTCGGCTATGTCATTTTAAAAGGAGAGAATCAAGCAATTCTCATACCTAATGAAAAAGCTGATGTTAAAGACTATGAAAATCTTAGTGAAAAAGAGATTATTGAAAAGTATAGATCGGATATAGTTTTACTGGGACTTAGTGAACTTAACAATAAAGATGACTTGAGCAAAGGACAAAAAATTCGTATTTGGTATAAAAAATTAAATGAATCTTCACCTCCAAAAACAAACATCTCAAAGTTTGAAAGTATTTAGTACATATTCTTTCATTCCTATGAATGCCGCTGCAAAACTGAAGCGGCATATTGAACAGAAATTAATGTCTTCAAACCTCACCTCATTCGCGGTGGCTTATTCCTGCCCCAAGATTTATTTGACGATTGTGACTCAGGTGCAGAGAAGGCACATATCAAGAATTCATTTTTGAATTTATAGGCACCTTGAATAAAACCAGCATTCCCATATTCATATGCGAAGAGATCGGTACTGAACGCTGGATAAAGAAAAAAGTTAACGATACATTGAACAAGCTTGTGAGGCTTTGATAAAGAAAGAACAGTCAAGAGACGAACCATTACATACATATAATACTCCTGTGAAAGCGGGGGTGTAGTTTTGGAACCTTACCAACGTTATGAGGAATTAAAGAAGAAAACAATAAAGGTTGTCCATAAAGATAATTACAGTATCCGCTATATAGATCAGGATGAAGCGAGTAATGACTTAGATGAATTTTATAAACAATTTGCTCAGCATTTATTGGAGGCTGCTTTGGAAAGGAGTGCAGAGTAAGCTTCTTTTTTTGATTTGTTTGTAGTAAGTATCTTAATAAATGGCTTTATCGGTACTGATATTAATCACATGCGTCACCTCTTGCAGCAAAGCGGCTTCTGCGACATTTTGTCCGCCGATAAGGTTGGTTTGAATGGCTTCAAAGGGATTATCCTCACATGTCGGAACCTGCTTCAGCGCAGCTGTGTGAAAGACAATATCAACACCTTTCATCACTTGGTTGACTCTTCTGTAGTCACGAACATCGCCGAGCACAAACGACAGTCTTTGTTCATCCGCGTATTTTTGTTTCATCACATATTGTTTGCTGTCATCTTTGCTGAACACAATGACTTCTTTAGGGGTTAAGAGCAAAAGGCGTTTTACTATTTGGCTTCCGATTGATCCTGTCCCGCCTGTGACGAGAACAGTTTTATCGTGAAAAAACGGTTGTAGCTCTACTGCTTGCTGTTTAGGCATGGCTTATCCTCCAACTCTCGTTTCTCTACCATGCATCATATGTTGAACAATTTCAGCGAGTTAATGAAAGAAACCAATAAATCAAAAATTAGAGAAAAACATTAATCTGTGCGCTTTCACTTCGCTTTACCCGATTAATAGAATAGAAATACAAATAAAACATTGTACTAAATATTCATTTTAAATATTTGCTCATGTCAATTTTTTCTCTCCATAAATTCTCATATTCGTACAATCTTCACAAAAACTTAACACTGAACTTCCTGTATGTATTTTACAATTAAAGTGAACGTTCATTAAAAGGAGGAAGGAAAATGAATCATTCAAAAACACTTTTGTTAACCGCGGCAGCCGGATTGATGCTCACATGCGGTGCGGTTTCTTCCCAGGCCAAGCATAAGCTGTCTGATCCTTATCACTTTACCGTGAATGCGGCGGCGGAAACGGAGCCGGTTGATACAGCCGGTGATGCAGCTGATGATCCTGCGATTTGGCTGGACCCCAAGAATCCTCAGAACAGCAAATTGATCACAACCAATAAAAAATCAGGCTTAGTCGTGTACAGCCTAGAGGGAAAGACGCTTCATTCCTATCATACCGGGAAGCTGAACAATGTTGATATCCGCTATGATTTTCCGTTGAACGGAAAAAAAGTCGATATTGCGGCGGCATCCAATCGGTCTGAAGGAAAGAATACCATTGAGATTTACGCCATTGACGGGAAAAACGGCACATTACAAAGCATTACAGATCCAGACCGCCCGATTGCATCAGCAATTGATGAAGTATACGGTTTCAGCTTGTACCACAGTCAAAAAACAGGAAGATATTACGCGATGGTGACAGGGAAAGAAGGCGAATTTGAACAATACGAATTAAATGCGGATAAAAATGGATACATATCCGGCAAAAAGGTAAGGGCGTTTAAAATGAATTCTCAGACAGAAGGGATGGCAGCAGACGATGAATACGGCAGTCTTTATATCGCAGAAGAAGATGAGGCCATCTGGAAGTTCAGCGCTGAGCCGGACGGCGGCAGTAACGGAACGGTTATCGATCGTGCCGACGGCAGGCATTTAACCCCTGATATTGAAGGACTGACGATTTACTACGCTGCTGACGGGAAAGGTTATCTGCTTGCATCAAGCCAGGGTAACAGCAGCTACGCGATTTATGAAAGACAGGGACAGAACAAATATGTTGCGGACTTTCAGATAACAGACGGGCCTGAAACAGACGGCACAAGCGATACAGACGGAATTGACGTTCTGGGTTTCGGGCTGGGGCCTGAATATCCGTTCGGCCTTTTTGTCGCACAGGATGGAGAAAATATAGATCACGGCCAAAAAGTGAATCAAAATTTTAAAATGGTGCCTTGGGAAAGAATCGCTGATAAAATCGGCTTTCACCCGCAGGTCAATAAACAGGTTGACCCGAGAAAACTGACTGACAGAAGCGGAAAATAAACATGAAAAAAGCAGCTTATCAAAGCTGCTTTTTTTGATGTGAAGAGCGTTTCATGAGAAAGTCCTGGAACGGATAGCCGCAAGCACAGCCGGCAGCCGGTCATACGTGTACGCCGGTACTGTCTCTTGGTAATTAAGCGCCGCGATTTGTTTACGTTCACCCGGGTTTGTCATATAAAAATGGATCTTATCCGCAAAATCCGCAAGCCCGCTGTAAGAAACAAAGGATGAAAACGGGGGCGCGGAAGAAAGGTCTGTCAGCTGAAAGGCCTGACAAGCCGCAATGTCTAAGCTCCTCGTATTTAAACTGATATTTTCGATGCCGCGTCCGTTCTGATTGAGCGCAAACCGATAAGAACGGTGAGGGTTTAAGACCACGTCTGCGCTGTTGTAATATAATGCGGCATGTTCGGGTTCAATCCATTCATCCATTACGAGCACATTTTGCTGCCTGGCGATTTTTTTAGGCAGATGTCTGCGCCATCCCTTCCCGATAATACGAAGCGTATACGGAAGCTTCGCCGCTGCTTTCACCAGTTCAACGCGGTTCGGGTAAGGGTATCCGATCAGAAGCAGATTTGTGTGAAGAGAGGCTTCAGCAGGTTGTTTCTTAAAAAGCCGCTGATTAACGGGGATCGGGACATAATATACGTGCTGTAAGCCCATTTGCCGGTAAGCATCAAGCGCGTTTTGTTCTATCGTCAAAACGGCATCGGCGAAAGGGGCGATTGTCATGCTCACATCGAAATAAAAAGGATCCTCCGTCATCCATAGATAAACGGGAATCTGTTCCGTCTTCAGCCATTGAAGCCATTCAGACGGAATACGGTCTCCCGTCATCATCAGACTGATGTCTGGTTTGAATGCCCGTATACTGCGGATGGTATCTTCCTCAAACTCAGAAACAGAAAAAAAGCGGACGGAAGACTGTAAAAAGCCTTCCTCGATCCAGCGGTCAAAATACGTGTATATGCCTTTATATCCTGAACGGATATATAAAACGTTCATATGCTGTTACGAAGTGAACGTGACACTTTCAACTTTGTCGACGTCAAGCAATGTTGTAGCAGAGCCTGCCGGTGTAACGGAATTTTCCTGCGTAACAAAAACGATTCCGTGAATTTCGTCAAAGGCAACAAATTGAACCGGGCCGATCATGTCTCCTGAATCCATCACAATGCTGATGACAGTGCCGGGCTGAATTCTTGCAAAAATCCATCTCGCCGCTAATGAAATACCGCTTCCCAATATAGATTGTGCGCTGAGACTGTCTTTCGCCGCTGCTTCATCTACTTTTGCATCAATTGCCGATTCCAATAAATCTTTTACTTTGTTTTCCACATTATCTCCTCCATCTGTGCCGCCAGATAAAGCGCTGTTGTCAAATACAGGGGCTAAAAGAGTTTTCAATAACTCCTTTTTAAGCTCCAAACGATCCTCGCTCATGCGAACATACACCTCCTTTAACAATTTCAACCTCACGTTTATTCATATTCCTGATTGAAGAGATTGGTATAAGTCGAATGCCGTTTTGCTTGTGTTTTTTTCAATATTTAATCAAACAGCTGAATTTTCGAATCAGGCTTTGTTTGCCTATGCGGATTGTAAGAGTATGACATACGTTGTATAGATTAAAAAATGAAGGAGAGGAATACTTTGGATTCAGAAGAAACTGTAAAACACGGGGGTTTTGAGGAGGAATTTCAGCTCGTACTGCTTCTTCTTCTTTTGTTATCCCGTCAGCCGTCCGGAGATCATTCAGATTTGCGGCGTCAGCTTGTAATGGCAAAAGAGCTTGGGGTTCCTGTATCACGCGTCAATCTGATTAACGGCAGCACACTGCAAAACGTAATTGTCAAAGAAGTGCTGTCAGATTTGGCCGTTTTTCAAAATCCGCTCAATAATACGAGATCAAACGTCGCGATTTCAAGCATCGTCAGCTGGGGTGCTTTTTAATAACGGATATCAGGCTCTGTCTCTTTCGGAGCCGTTTTTTACGTTTTACAGAAGGGGTGATGGGATGGAAAAGAAGATCTCAATTATCTTAACGAGTTACAACAAACCGGATCTTGTGAAACAGGCGATTGAAAGTGTTTTGCATCAGACCTACAGCAATTGGGAGCTGTTTGTGATGGATGATCATTCAAATGAAGAAACTTCGGCTGCCATCAGTACGTATATAAAAGATCCTCGCATATATTATGACAACAGTTTTATCAATCCTGCCGAACGGCTGAAGTCGACCCGGTATGCCGTTTTGATTAATGATGCGCTTTCACGGGCTAAAGGCGAATACATCACTTATTTGACAGACGACACCGTATTTCATCCGGATAGGCTCAGCCGCATGGCGGAAGTTCTTAATCAATGCAGCGGGTTTGATGCCGTCTATTCCAGCCAGAAGGTGATACATGTAAACGGGCGCGGAACAGAACAATTCCACTTCTATCGTTTTGCTGAAGAGGTGCTTGATCAGGCCGCTTTTCTCGTTGATCACTGTTCGGTGATGCACCGGAGATCATTGCTTGAGCGTGTGAAAGAGAAGTTCGGCAGCTTTTGGGACGAAGATGTTATGCATTGGAATCACGGAGACTCTGTTTTTTGGAGCAGGCTCAACACATTTACATCATTTCTGCCGATAAAAGAAGTGTTGGATACGACCTATAAAACACCCCACTCATTTCAGAACACGTATCAATCGCTTCCGTCTGTCCTGATCGACGGGTCCTTTGTAAAGGGGACGGATCAGAAAGTATATCAGCTTGACCGAAATAAAAGGAAGCCTGTAAACGAGCGCTGGCATACGTTATATGAAGGGCGAACCGTCGTCATTCCGGATCCGTTTTTATTTCAATATGAGGAAGAGAACTCCGTCAGTATTCCGAATTTTCAGCTCGTCAGGGATCAGTTTCATGTTTATTTTATAGAAGACGGGGAGAAAAGGCTGGTTGATCATAGCGCATTTCGCTTTTACCGATTTAAACGGCATGACATCCCGGCTTTAGAACGGGACGAAATACAAGCGCTTCCGGACGGTCCGCCGATCAGCCGGGGGACATCGGGCTGTATTCAACATCTGCCCGGGAGAATGCTGTTTCGCATTGAACGGGAATTTTATGTTTATTTGAGAGGGGTTCTCCATCCGATCAGTCATGACGTAGCGAAACGCTTTTTTGCGAATCAGAAGGCGATACCCATTTCCTTTCAGCAAATTAAACAATTACCAATTGGAATGCCGTTCTATCCGGTGTACGATGAAATTATGAGAAATCTCAATATAACAAAAGGTTGAGAGATGCAGTTGGATGTGTAAGGAAAAGGAGAGCTTTTATGACCGATCAATTTGATAAAACCGAGAAGCAGTATATAGAGCTTACTTCCGGCATTCAGAGGTTCGAGCATTTCAGTGTATATACGGACCCTTTTTTGCCGCAGATTTTTTCGCATAACTTTATTCAGCTGCACCATACATTTCCGTTAGACAAACTCCTGCCGTTTTTTTCGTCCGTTCCGGGCATGCTTCAAGCCAATTATATTCATGTGAAAGCGGCTCCGGAGCACACGTTTCCGCTTCTTCTGAAACAAACTCTGGTAAAGCAGGGCTGCGTAGTGGAAGATGAGCTGTTTTTTGCAAGGAAACTGGAAAATGGGGACCTGCAGGCCGGACACCCGCTCACTGCTTGGGGAACGGAAAAAAGCCTCGCCGACGGGTCGTCTATTATGAACATCTATGATGCCCTTTACATTGGCGAGGCGGCGGCCGAACAAAAGCTTGAGCGGAAATATCCTTTGTATAAGGACGGAACGGTTATGCTTGTCGTGTGCTACAGCGATGCCTCACAAACGATTCCGATCGGCTGCGGAGAGCTTTTCATCAACAAAGCAGATAAAACCGCAAAAATAGAAGAAGTCGCAATTCTGGATCAATTTCAACGAAAAGGCTACGGATCGATATTGATGAATGAGCTGATGTCGGCGGCAAAGCTGAACGGCATGGAAACCGTATACCTTGTGACGTCCGGGATGGACGGTGTAAACCGCTTTTATGAAAAACTCGGCTTCAAAAGATTTCGGCGCGTGCATACAATTTTTCATTATTTTCTTACATAGTTGGGCATTCGCATAAACCAATTGGGAGTTGGCCCGCATACAATGCCGTATATCGTAAGAAGAAAGGATGATTTGCGTATGTACGGATACGGATACGGATATGGCTACGGCTGCGGCAGTTTTGGCTATGGTTACGGGCACGGCGGCTGCGGAGGCGGAACCAGCACTTTTGTGCTGATTGTGGTATTGTTTATTTTATTAATCATCGTCGGTGCGGCTTTTATTTGTTAGACTGAAAAAAATCCTATAATGAAAATCAGCCTGCAGAGAACATCACTTTCTGCAGGCTTTTTGTTATTTCCATGCTGAAAAATCAGCTTGAAAAACATTTTAATACATATTACCTTTCTGGAGAAGGGGGCGAAAATGTGGACATAACGATTGAAGAATTACCTGAATCAAGAATTGCTTATTTCCGAAACGTCGGAAAGTATGGCGGAAAGCAAAACAAAGAACTGATGGAGTCATTTAAAAACTGGGCGCAATTGAATGGTCTGCTTGATCATTCTGTCATTTTAGGAATTCCGCAAGATCATCCGAATCGTACTCCTAAAGAGAAATGCCGCTATGATGTTTGTCTTGTTATCAATCAAGACCATGTGCCTGAACCAGCCCGGATCGGTACATTTTCCGGAGGGAAGTACGCTGTTTTCTTGCTTGATCATACAAAAGAGGCAGTCAGTGGATTTTGGAACACTGTTTTTTCTGAGATCGAAAAAAATAATTTATCAATCAGAGAACAGCCTATTATCGAAAGGTATACTTTACAAAAGGTGAATCATCATTTGTGTGAAATATTGATTCCCATACAGTAAAGAAGACGGGAATTTTCCGCCTTCTGCTTATACTGATTCAGATCAAAAATGATGTGATGATGAGCTGAGCAAAGAATAAAATCAACAATAGGAATAGAATTTCCAGAACGCTCTTCAGGCTGTCGGGACATCTCCGGCAGCCTGTTTTACAGAAAGGTATTTTCTGCAAAAAACTTTCTGAAGGATAAGAATGCGGTTATTCATCTGTTCATACAATGAAGCAAATGGGTTTTCGAGGTGGAAAGATATGGGTAGCTATTTAATCAAACCGGAGCTTGACGGGAATTATCCGTCAGTCAGTCATGGAAAGGGATCATATGTGTATGATCAGGAGGGGAACAAGTATCTTGACGGAGCATCGGGGGCGGTCACTTGCAATATCGGCCACGGCACGGAGGATATTATACAAGCTTTAAAAGAGCAGCTTGACTCCGTTTCGTTTGTGTATCGCTCGCAATTCACCAGTACTCCGGCAGAAGAACTGGCTTTATTTCTGGCCGATCATCTGCCGGGCGGGCTGAATTGGTCATTTTTTGTAAACAGCGGCTCAGAGGCAGTCGAAACAGCGATGAAAATAGCCGTTCAATATTGGCAGGAAAAAGGGCAATACCAAAAATCCGTCTTTCTATCAAGATGGGGCAGTTACCACGGTATTACTTTGGGAGCGCTTTCATTATCGAGATTCTACGAACGGAGATACCGCTTCACCCAACTGCTTGAACGGTTTCCGGCCGTTTCAGCACCTAATATGTATCGTTCTGAGCTGCAGGGAGAGGAATTTGTGAAGGCTGCGGCAGCTGAACTGGAAACGGCTGTTCAGCGGGTCGGTTCCTCATTTATCGCGGGATTTGTCGCAGAACCGATTGTCGGAGCAGCCGGGGCGGCCATCACTCCGCCGGCAGGTTATTATGAAGCGCTTGAGGATGTCTGCCGCCGGCACGGTATTTTGTTTATCGCGGATGAAGTCATGACGGGGCTCGGGAGAACAGGGCGGATGCTTGCTTCTGAGCATTGGGGGATCGCACCTGATATCGCGGTGCTCGGAAAAGGGTTAGGCGCCGGTTACGCTCCGATAGCGGCAGCTGTTGCGTCTGATGACATCATTGAAACGATCAAGCGGGGCTCCGGGGTCATTATGAGCGGACATACGTACAGTGCCAACCCATACTGTGCAAGAGCGGCGCTTGAAGTGCTTCGCTATGTTAAGAAACACGAGCTGCTTCGGCAGTCAGAGGAAAAAGGCGAAATGCTGAAGCGGAAATTAGAAGAAATCAAAGAGCGCAGCGGGGTGATTGGGGATGTCCGCGGTAAAGGCCTCCTGATCGGGGTTGAATTCGTTAAGGATAAAACGACGAAGGACGTTTTTTCGAAAAAACAGGCCTTCACCGAAAAAATCATTAAAGCGGCAAAAAAACGGGGCCTGCTTATTTACCCTGCAAAGCCCGGTATTGACAGCGGGGAAGGAGACGCCGTCATCATCGCCCCGCCGTTCACGATTTCATATGCTGAGCTGGATGAGCTGTCAGATCTATTTTCCCAGGCCGCAGAAGAAGTTGAAAAAATGATGAAGAAGGATTGAGCTGATATGTCTATTTTTCATAAAAAAACCGATATTCATGAAGCAATTGCCGATGTCAAGGACGAATCTGTCATCATGTTCGGCGGTTTTGGGGGAGTGGGTTCACCTCCGTCATTAATCGAAGCGATTTTGGAAAGCGGCGTTAAAGAGCTGACCGTCATCTGCAATGATGCCGGATTTCCGGAAATCGGCATCGGCCCGCTTATCGTTCATAAACGGGTAAAAAGGCTGATCGCTTCCCATATCGGCTCAAATCCTGTCGCGGGCAGGCAAATGACTGACGGAACGCTTGAGGTGGAATTTTCGCCGCAAGGGACGCTTGCTGAACGGATTCGCGCAGGCGGAGCGGGGCTAGGCGGTATTTTAACTGATATCGGCATTGATAACGCAACCGTTTGTGAAAACAAAGAAACCGTAACGATTGACGGAAAGTCCTATTTAGTTGAAAAAGCGCTGACGGCTGATTTCGCTTTTGTGTCCGCACATACTGCTGATGAATTTGGGAATCTGACGTTTGACAAAACGGCGCGCAACATGAACCCTCTGATGGCTGCGGCGGCCGAAAGAACATTTGCTGAGGCTGCAGAGATTGTGCCTGCCGGCGAACTTGACAGCGAGCATATTGTAACGCCGGGCGTTTTCGTGGAGGGTGTCGTGCAAAGTGAAGGAGTGAAGTGGAGATGGGCTTGGGAATAGCGGAAAGAGAGAGTATCGCGAGGCGGGCCGCCAGTGAAGTTACCTCAGGAATGATCGTCAACTTGGGGATCGGCATTCCTTCTTTAGTGCCGAATTTTCTGCCGGACGGCATGGAGGTAATGCTGCAGGCGGAAAACGGCGTCCTGGGGATCGGCGGAAGTCCGGAGCGCGGAGAGGAGGATGAGCTTTTATGCAATGCGGCCGGATTTCCTGTCAGTACAGTTAAGGGTGCTTCCTATTTTGATTCAGCTCTGTCTTTTGCCATGATCAGAAAAGGGCTGATAGATATTACCATTTTAGGCGCGCTCCAAGTCAACAGGACAGGTGATCTCGCCAATTGGCTCGTGCCGGGGAAAAAAGTGCCCGGAATGGGCGGGGCGATGGAGCTTGCCCAAGGCGCAAAAAAAGTGGTTGTCGTCATGAGCCACACCGATCAGAAAGGCCGGCCGAAGCTGGTCGAAAGCTGTTCGTTGCCGCTTACAGCAGCGGGCTGTGCAGATCTCATCATTACAGAGAAAGCCGTCATCAGCATAGATGATGGGGCTTTTGTTCTTGAGGAACTGCTGAATGGCACGACCATAGACGATGTCATTCAAACAACGGATGCCGAAATCAGATTGGGAGAATGTTTTCTTAAAAGGGGGTCTGTCCATGGATCAATTAGAAAAGAAAGTCACTGAGTGGGCGGAAGAAAACACAGCAAAAGCGGTAAGCCTGCTGAAACGGCTGATCGGGGAAAAAAGCACGTTCGGCCATGAATTTAACGCACAGGCAGTCGTTTTAGAAAAACTGAGACAGTTTGACATGGATATTGATGTATGGGAGCCGAGTGTCAAACATTTGAAAGAGCATCCTTATTTTGTATCGGAACGCGAAAATTTCCATGAAAGCCCGAATATCACAGCCGTAAAAAAAGGGGCCGGGGGCGGAAGATCACTGATACTGAACGGACATATTGATGTTGTCCCGGAAGGAAATCCCGCCGCATGGACGTATGAACCGTTTACCGCTGTTGAAAAGGACGGCAAAGTTTACGGCCGCGGTTCAACGGATATGAAGGGCGGCAATACAGCCCTCTTGTTTGCGTTAGAAGCGCTTGAAGCCTGCGGGATTACGTTAAAAGGAGATGTTCTGTTTCAAAGTGTCGTAGATGAAGAGTGCGGCGGCGCGGGAACGCTGTCGGCTGTTATGAGGGGCTACAAGGCTGACGGGGCGCTTATTCCGGAACCGACTAATTTAAAGCTGTTTGTTAAGCAGCAAGGATCTATGTGGTTCCGCATTACGGTAAGAGGATTGTCCGCACACGGCGGCACCCGCTATGAAGGGGTGAGCGCCATTGAAAAAAGCCTGCATGTCATCACAGCCCTTAAAGAGCTTGAACACGTCCGCAACGCCCGTATCACAGACCCGCTTTATCGGGACGTTCCGATTCCGGTTCCCATTAATATCGGCACCGTCCAAGGGGGAACGTGGCCATCATCGGTAGCTGACCGTGTGGTGATAGAAGGCAGGTGCGGAATAGCGCCGAATGAAACGCCGGAAGCAGTAAAAGAAGAACTGGCAAGCTGGCTGAAAGATTTGGAGTACCGGGATGAATGGTTTAAACACCACCCCGCGGAAATAGAATGGTTTGGGGCTCAGTGGCTTCCGAATGATCTCCCGGATGAGCATCCGCTGATTTCCGCTCTGGAATCTTCTTTTGAGAAAATGAAAGGGGCAAAACCGGTTCGTGAAGCGTCCCCGTGGGGAACGGACGGAGGGCTTTTGCAGCACGCGGGACAGACGCCGGTCATCGTCTTCGGTCCGGGAGAAGTCAAGGCGGCGCATCAGGCGAATGAATACATTGAAATCCGGGCGTTAATCGATGCCGTCAAAATCATTTCTCTTTTTATGATGGAATGGTGCGGGGTGGCAGATGGGGGTGACGGAGCTGATAAAGGAACTGAGGGCTGAAAAGGGGGCGGCTGAGATTGATGCAGACCGTTTCAATGAGCGGCTCAGAGTCATTCGTTATGACGGGCAGATTACGGCGCTTATTCCGGCCGTTTTGGCAGAAGCAAAGCAAGAAGGAGCCCAAAAGGTAATTTTCTTTGCTAAGCGCGGCGATGAGCCGGAATTTGTCAAGCATCTTTTTATTGTTGAGGGTGTCATAGACGGGTATTACAACGGGCATGAGGCTGTTGTGATGGTGCGCTATTTATCAGAGGAACGGAGACGGTCAGATTCATATGTATCAGAAGATTCGACTGTTGACCGTTTATATGAGACACCGCAGCGGGGACTGACTCAGACTGAAAGCGCGCTGATGTTCAGAAAAGCGGACGAAGATGATGCAGACCGCTTATCGCACTTATATAAACATGTTTTTCTTACCTATCCGACTCCTGTCTTTAATCCCCTTTATATTAAAAAAACAATGAGAGAAAACACCATCTATTATGCCGCATTTGATCAGGATCGTCTCATTGGGGCGGCAAGCGCAGATATCAATCCGGTATTGGGGCACGCTGAAATGACCGATTGCGCGGTTCTGTCAGATTACAGGGGGAACTCCGTAACAGCACACTTGTTTAAAGCGTTGGAGCAGGAACTCGCTGGCCGGGGAATCATTCATCTTTTTTCCTTGGCCCGTGCAGCGTCTTACGGGATGAATGCCGTTTTGTACCATGCGGGATACGGCTACAGAGGCAGGCTTGTGAACAACTGCCGCATTTCAGAAGGGCTCGAAAATATGAATATATGGTGCAAGACTTTACGTTTGGCCATTCATAAGGAGGAATTCGTTTGACAAACAAATGGTTTCAGCCAAAGCGTCATTGGAAGGAGATTGAATTGTGGAAAGATGTGCCGGAAGACAAGTGGAATGATTGGCTGTGGCAGCTCACCCATACTGTAAGAACCGTCGATGACCTGAAAAAAGTCATTCATTTGACCGAAGAGGAAGAAGAAGGCGTCAGGATGTCTGTAAAAACCATTCCCCTGAACATTACGCCTTATTATGCTTCTTTAATGGATCCCGATAACCCGAGATGTCCGATCCGCATGCAGTCCGTGCCGCTGTCAGAAGAAATGCACAAAACGAAATATGACCTTGAAGATCCGCTGTTTGAAGATGAAGATTCACCGGTTCCCGGTCTTACGCACCGCTATCCCGACCGCGTTCTTTTTCTGGTGACAAATCAATGCTCGATGTATTGCCGATACTGCACCAGAAGGCGTTTTTCCGGACAGATCGGAATGGGGGTGCCGAAAAAACAGCTCGATGCGGCAATCGCTTACATCCGGGAAACGCCGGAAATCCGTGACTGCCTGATTTCCGGCGGAGACGGGCTTTTAATCAACGATCAGATTCTGGAATATATTTTGAAAAACCTGCGTGACATTCCCCACCTTGAAATTATCCGGATCGGAACGAGAGCACCCGTCGTATTTCCGCAGCGGATAACAGATAACCTTTGTCAGATTTTGAAAAAATATCATCCGGTCTGGCTGAACACTCATTTTAATACGAGCATCGAACTGACGGAAGAATCGGTTGCGGCGTGTGAAAAGCTCGTTAACGCAGGTGTTCCGGTCGGTAACCAGGCCGTTATTTTAGCAGGCATTAACGATTCAGTGCCGATTATGAAAAAACTCATGCATGATTTAGTGAAAATCCGCGTGCGTCCGTATTATATTTATCAATGTGATTTGTCAGAGGGAATCGGCCATTTCAGAGCGCCTGTGTCAAAAGGGCTGGAAATCATTGAAGGACTGAGGGGCCACACAACGGGCTTTGCCGTGCCGACCTTTGTCGTCGACGCCCCGGGCGGAGGCGGTAAAATCGCCCTGCAGCCGAACTACTTGCTCTCCCAAAGTCCGGAGAAAGTTGTGATCAGAAACTTCGAAGGGGTGATTACATCTTATCCCGAGCCGGAAAACTATATCCCGAATCAAGCCGACGACTATTTTGAATCTGTTTTTCCGGGAACGATGGCCAAACAAGAGCCGGTCGGACTGAGCGCCATTTTCGCGGACAAAGAGGTTTCGTTCACACCGGAAAATGTATCGAGGATCGACAGGAGGAAAACGTTTACATCAAACCCTGATCATGAAACGCTGAAAGACCGCAGGGAAAAGAGAGATGAATTGAAAGAAAAGAAATTTATTGCACAGCAAAAGAAAGAGCAAAAAGCAGGATCGGAAGTCGGAGGTGAATCGCCGTGAAGCCATGCGAGTGGTGCGGCAATCAGAAGGCGTCAGCTTGTCAGGCGGCTGTGTACTGGGAGCTTCCTGACGGTACGAGGGCCATAGAAATTACAGATACTCCCGCGTTCGCTTGTTCTTCCTGCGGGATGACGTATCAGGAGGAAGCGGTCATAGGCGAAATCGAAAATCAGCTTTTTTTAGTCGACGCCAAAAAATTACCGGAAACACTCACATATCAAGAGCTGATGCAGACAGAACGGATATTGAAGCGGAATTATTTTGACTTCTCCTAGTCTTCTTTTGTTGTAATTTCACTTTTGGAATGTATAATAGTACAACAAAAGACAGTCATCAGGAGGGGAAACCCATGAAATCCTTTTACCACTATTTAATGAAATACAGGCATCCTAAGCCGCAGGACGCAATCAGCCGATTTGCAAATCAGGCATATGAAGACCATGGCTTTCCGAAAACGTCAAGCGATTATCATGAGCTCAGTTCGTATTTAGAACTGAGCGCCGATTATTTAGAAACGATGTCGACATTTGATGAGGCTTGGGAAAAATATGAGACCGAGGTGCATCACGCCTGACGAAAAACCGCACATTGTGCGGTTTTTTTCTGTTGAAATCACTCGCTTATGAGGTGCCGTATGATCAAATCCCGCAACGCCGTCCGTTTTGATCAGCACGTAAACAAATCTTCCTGACGGCACGTATCTTAATGCAGTAGAATGTATAGCTGCAGAGTTCACCGGATCAGGCCTGCTGCCGGTGGGGTCCCGTGTAAGGAGCCTCTTTTCACGGAGAAATAATCAAACATTTAAATGAAGTGATTAGGTAAGACTGATGAGCCACTGCGTTTGGACGGAAAAGGGATTTTATGTGACAAGGTTGAAGCGGATTGAAGTTGTGCCTTCATTGAAAGCCGAAATGAGTTTGGTTCTTCATGATACACAAGCCATTGCAAATATGCAGCCGGAATGGGAGTTCCATACTCCTACGAATCTTGAACATCACGGCGGTGTGTCAACATGCCTTCGGGCCGGGTATTTTCCTTTGCGTCATAGAGAAAAAAACAAAAACTCATAAAAAATAGAAGCTTTTTGTCTCAGCATTGTTACTGCTCATTCGATCGAGAGCGGAATGTCATCGGACGCTTCTGTTTACGATAAGTGAAAAAACGCACAAGCATGTTGCGGTTTTTGACATTTTGAACAGGTGCAGAAATAGATATTTCCTGTGGTTTTCATGCCCATGCGAAATTATGGCGGCCGGCATACGATAGCGTATGACAGTCCGCGGCAAGGGGGAGACAGCATGAAGCCAGATAAACCGAAATTTCAAGTGGGAGACATCGTGGTCGTCGTGATGTACGGAACCGTCGGCACCATTACGAAGGTTCATCAAATTGATAAACATTATCTTTACGAAGTCAATCATAATGAAGTGCTTTATTTTGAATCGTCCATCCAGCTTTATAAAGATTATGAGGGCGTGATCGTCGATATGGAGAAATTGGATATTGAATATGAATTTCTGATCGGCGACGTCGTATATGTAAAGGACTACGGAAAGGAATTATTCCGTGTCATCGGCCACAGAACTGAAATATGGAGATATTTAGAGGATGGCTGGGAGGATATTATTTATGAGCTGACTCGGCTGAAAGACGGAGAGTGGCTTGAAACGGAGGAAGAGGATCTCACGCTGGTTCTGAGAAAATATGAAATGGATCAGTTTGTGCATCAGCTGCTGTTTGTCCACTATGTTGGGGAAGCATCTCATGAGATCGGCGAGGATACCGTCGCGTCTGCTCTTCTTCAGTTTGAAGGCGATGCTGATGATCCCGATACCCTGCATGTGCTGGCGGTATCGATTGTAGATGAGCTGCTTGATATTTATAACGATTATAAGATTCTTTATCATTTGTTCGGTGACGAAGAATATAAAGATATGATGAATTTTGTGCTGGAAAGCCTGCGGGAGCATTTCAGCTAGCCGGCAAAAAAACGGACGGTGACATATAAAAACCAGGGCAGACAGCCGGCAAAGATTACAAACGACATTCCTTTCAGCACTTTTTCCAATACGATATCAAATCCATCTCCGTCCAAAAAAGCCATCATTTTCGTCATCATCTTTTCTCCCTCCGGGGCTTGTTTTTTAAAAGTATATGAGCGGACAAAACGTTTAGAACTTTCGGGTATAATTTGAACGGTTTTTTCATAAAACATAAAAAAGGAGGCGGTGTTTGCATGAAAGAAATAGATCTTGTGATTGACACAGAAGAAATAGCTGATTATTTTTACAGTCAGCTTGCTATGCGCGGGTACATACCGAGTGAAGAGGAAATCTTCGAAATAGCCGACATCACCTTTGATTATTTATTAGAAAAATGTATGATAGACGAAGAGCTTGATGAAGACTGAAACTGCGGAACCGAAGTGAAAAAGCTTCGGTTTTTTCAATCGGCTCGGGAGAATGAAACATGGGGGGAAAACGTTGTACAAGCCAGCAAGTCTTTTCGCATTGTTTATTCTGCTCGCAGCAGCGATCCGGATAGAAGCCGTCCGGGCTTTTGATGAGCGCGTGATAGAAGCGGCTGTCAGGATCAGGTCTGCCTGGCTGAATGAATTGATGTTATGGATAACGGAGCTCGGCACGACCGCGGTGCTTTTGCCGCTTCTTCTTTTGACAGGCGCGGCTCTGTATATGTACAAAAAAACGCCGGATGTTGTTTTTTTGCCGCTTCTCTTTCTCATTGAACGGATTGTAAACATAAAAATAAAAGAATTGATTGAAAGAGCCAGACCCGCTTTTGAACCGCTCGTCCATGAAACCTCATACAGTTTTCCGAGCGGCCACTCCATGAATTCGGCAGTGATGTATCCCGTCATCGCTTACTTTTTGATCAAGCATGTTCCGTTTTTTACGAAAAGAAAACGGGCCGTCACCGTCTTTACCGGAGTTCTCGTCATTCTGATCGGACTCAGCAGAATTTATTTGGGCGCGCATTTTCCGACGGATGTCCTTGCCGGATTCAGTCTCGGACTTTGCCTCGTTTCGGCTTTTGCGCTCTTTGACGAAAAGTATCATCCGTTTCGACAAAAATAGAGACAGGAAAAATGAGAAAAAACGCTAATACTATTAAGAAATAAGAGGGAGGGATCTTGATGCTGTTATCGCTGCCCGTGTTTAAAAAAAAGACTTGCGCCTATGATGTGACGATTTTTCAAACACCCCGCTACGGCGAGAAAAAGGGATACAGAGTCGTCTATCGGACAGAGCTGGCCGCTGACAATCATCAAGACGCACTGGAAAGGGCATTTTCTGTTTTTAATGTGCCTGATACGGTCCCAAACGACTATCAAGCCAGATTCATAGCGACCGGAGATGTCATACTCATAGACGAAGGAAGAAAAGGAAAGACCTATTACAGGCTTAACCCTGCGGGATGGAGCAAAATTAACCGGCTGCTCGTCCAGCCGAGGTAAGACGGGGCCGGCTGAATCTTCAGCCGGCTTCCGTATTGTCTGGGAAAGACAGTGTTAAGGCTTCCGTTTAGCGGCGGAATGCTCTTTTCCATGCGCTTCATCAGCTGCAATGACGTCTGAAACGGGCACATGATTGTTCTTTTTCTGGCCGGTCACCCGGTTGCGCTGTTTTTTGCCCATTATGTTCACTCCTTTTTCTTTAGGCTTGTCATCCCGCATATTCTGCCCAAGATCGCCCTGATCATGCTGATGATTGTCTCTTACCGTTATTCAGTGTACAATGGGTGGGAGTTTGAATAGGCAGGAGGAAAAGGAAATGAGTGTACATATAAACGCAGAAAAAGGCCAAATTGCGGATACAGTGCTTTTGCCGGGAGATCCGCTCCGAGCGAAATTTATTGCGGAAACTTATCTTGAAAATGTGGAATGCTATAATGAAGTCAGAGGAATGTACGGATTTACGGGTACATATAACGGCAAAAAAGTATCAGTCCAAGGCACAGGCATGGGTGTTCCGTCTATCTCTATTTATGTGAATGAACTGATTCAAAGCTATGATGTTCAAAACTTAATCAGAGTCGGCTCATGCGGAGCCATCCGTAATGACGTGAAGGTCCGTGACGTGATTTTGGCTATGACGTCTTCAACGGATTCACAGATGAACCGTGTCGCCTTCGGCAGTGTAGATTATGCTCCTTGCGCAGACTTCGAACTGCTTCATAAAGCGTACCAGGAAGCGCAAAAAAACAATCTTCCCGTAGCAGTCGGAAGCGTATTCACCGCCGATCAGTTTTACAATGAAGACTCCCAAATCGAAAAGCTTGCCAGATACGGCGTGCTCGGCGTAGAGATGGAAACGACTGCTTTATATACGCTTGCCGCTAAATACGGCAAAAAAGCGCTGTCTATCCTGACTGTAAGCGATCACGTATTAACGGGAGAAGAAACAACGGCAGAAGAGCGTCAAACGACTTTTCATGATATGATTAAACTGGCGCTGCATACTGTATCGTAAACTTGAGATGAGGGTTATGCTGATTAAAGCAGCCCTCTTCTTTATGCATCGCCCTGATTCAAAAAAAGAAAGGTAAGGGTAAAATGAAGAAATCCACTAAATGGTTCTCGCTCGCTGCCGCTCTCAGCGTAACCGCAATCGTGGGAACCGGCTGCAGCATTTCAGGCGGCGACAGCCACAAGGACACAAAAACAGCAGCTGAAACAAAACAATCCGATGACACATCAAGCAAAAAAACAACGAAGACAGAAAACAGCGATTTTGTATTGGAGAGCAAATATTTTAATGATATTAAAGAAGTGAACGGGCTTGAGACCATTCAAAATCCGACAAATACACTTGCGCTCGTGAATAAGACATACACGCTGCCGGGAGATTATAAACCGAATGATCTCGTGATCCCGAAAGTCGAATTTTCTTTTACTGAGAAAATCGAGAAACGATATATCCGCAAACCTGCCGCCGATGCTTTGGCGGAACTGTTCAGCGCCGGGAAAAAAGAAGGTTATGACCTGGTTGCCGTTTCAGGATACCGCTCTTATGACAGACAGAAAGTGATTTTCGATAATGAAGTCAGTCTGAAAGGTGAAAAAAAGGCGAAAGAAGCCGTCGCATATCCGGGGCAAAGCGAACACCAGACGGGGCTTGCCATGGACATTTCCAGCAAAAGCAACGGATATGAGCTGAATGAAGCGTTCGGAAACACGGCGGACGGCAAATGGGTGAAAGACCATGCGTATGAATACGGCTTTATCATCCGCTATCCTAAAGGCAAAGAAAATGTCACAAAGTATGAGTATGAACCATGGCATTTACGCTATGTAGGCAAAAAAGCGGCAAAAGCCATCCATGACCATCAATTAACGCTTGAAGAATATTTTAATGAAGTAAAGAAAGTGTAATGAGAAGAAGCCCGCTTGAAAAATAGAAAGCGGGCTTTCTTTATTACCAGAAGAGTAAACCTCCAAGCGCAAATCCGGTAATGAAACCAAGGCCGATACCGTAGGCTGCTCCCCAGCCTCCCCAGCCTCCCCAATAGCCGAACCCGTATCCTCTGTGACGGCCGCCGACAGGGGCGATATACACTTTGCTGTTAGTCACCCGTACGATTCTTCCGACGTGGACTCTGCCGTTTCGTTCTGTAATTCTTGCTACTTTTCCCTGGTGCTGCCGGCAAAGATGATAATAGTTTTGCATCTTTTCTCCTCCTATCCAACCTATCTTTCTATGTCAGCTTATGATAGAGTGCGGTAAAAAGGTTGGACGAAAACAGGAGGACAATCGCCGTTTTACTTGTAAGCGACAAAAGCGCAGTGTCCCATATATTCACGGTACGTCTGCATAAGCTCGTAATGAGCCGTTAGCGTATCGTAGTGAACCGGCTGAATAACGGGCGATAAATCCATTTCTGTAGTCGGCTCCTGCGCATTGTTTTCATAGAGAGCGGGAATGAAATCCGCTTTCTGAAAGCCTTGCTGAAGCAATCTCTGTTTCCATGCCGTTTCATCTTGCAATACGGTAAAACCGTAGAAGTCTTTTATCTGCGTGATGGCGTTTTCCGGCATGGGCTTTTGTAAAGCAGCTTCAATGCCGATCAGCATACCCCCGGGTTTAAGGACCCGCAGGATTTCAGACAGCGATGAATCAAGATTTGAAAAGGTGAGAACTGATTCGGAAAGAACGGCGGAAAATTGATTTTCAGCAAACGGAAGCCGCTCAAGCTCCGCCAAATAGCCCGGAATGGTTAAGCCTTCAGCGGCAAATCGCTTTGCTGCTTTTTCAAGCATAAGGGGATCCTTATCAACACAGGTGACGGGGTACAGCAGGTGGCCGAGATAAGCGGCCGTCTGTCCCGTTCCGCAGCCGGCGTCAAGAATCGGTTCGCCAGGAGGAGGAGCCGCTTTTGTGAGAACGGCTTTGGAAAAAGCGAGCCCGCCGGGGTGAGCCCCTCCGACTCCGAATAAGGACAGCATTTCTAAATATTTGCTCAAAGGCCGAATCCTCCTTTTTTCCTCAGCATATGTTGAGAGAAAAGCATAGGTTTGGGTAAACGGGAAAGAAGGGCGCCTCACGTTTGAAGTTGACGAATGAGCGTTCGTCTATGATAATAATGTAAGAATAAAAAGGTGGTGTTTTCTTGAAGCGGCAATTTAAACTGTTTTTTATTATATTGATCACTGCGGTCGCAGCCTCGGCGCTTACGCTGTTTATCACGGGCAATACGACCATTTTCGGACAAGGCTCGGCTGCTTTGACGAACAGCAAATTTGAGAAATTCAATAAAGCCTACGAGCAGATTAAAAGTGATTACTATCAAAAAACAGATGACAGCAAATTAGTAGACGGAGCGATAAAAGGCATGATCAGTTCCCTGGATGATCCATATTCTTCTTATATGGACCCGCAGGAAGGAAAGTCTTTTGAAGAAACAATTTCCGCTTCGTTTGAAGGCATCGGCGCACAAGTGGAAGAAAAGGACGGCAGCATCCTGATCGTATCGCCGATTAAAGGGTCACCCGCGGAAAAAGCGGGGGTTAAACCGAATGACCAGATCTTGAAGGTCAACGGCAAAAGCGTTAAAGGCCTTAATGTAAACGAAGCCGTCGCATTAATCCGCGGCAAAAAGGGAACAAACGTCAAGCTTGTGCTGCACAGAGCGGGTGTCGGCGATCTGAACCTGTCGATCAAACGTGACACCATTCCGGTTGAAACGGTGTACTCTGAAATGAAAAAAGGAGACATCGGCGAAATCCAAATCACATCCTTCTCCGAATCGACGGCAAAAGAGCTGAATTCAGCCATTAACAGCCTCGAAAAACAAGGAGCGAAAGGATACATTCTCGATTTAAGGGGCAACCCGGGCGGACTGATGGATGAAGCCATCAAAATGAGCAACATGTTTATCGATAAAGGTAAAAATATCATGCAGGTCGAATACAAAGACGGCACGAAAGAGGTCATGAAAGCGACGAAAGAGCGCAAAGTGACAAAACCGACAGTCGTCCTCGTCAATGACGGCACCGCGAGCGCCGCGGAAATCATGTCGGCTGCGCTGCATGAATCATCGGGCATTCCGCTGATCGGCGAGAAAACGTTCGGAAAAGGAACCGTGCAGACGGCAAAAGATTACAGCGACGGTTCTACCGTTAAGCTGACAATCGCAAAATGGCTGACAGCGGACGGAGAGTGGATTCATAAAAAAGGCATCAAACCGCAATATCAGGTTAAGCTTCCTGAATATGCGAACCTGCCGTATTTAGATGCGAAAAAAACATACAAATACGGGGATTCCGGAACCACCGTCACCAATGCGCAAAAAATGCTGAAAGCGCTGGGGTACAGCGTGAAAGTAAACGGCACGTATGATAAAGCATTTGAACAAGCCGTTAAACAATTCCAAGCAAAAGAGAAACTGAAACAAACAGGCATTGTAACGGGAGACACAACGGCAAAATTGATGACGGATCTGCAAAAACAGCTTGCGGACAACGATACACAAATGAAAAAAGCCGTTGAAACATTAAATAAGAATATGAAATAGTAAAAAACACCCGATGCGTCGCTCGCGCATTGGGTGTTTTTTGTTTGCGAAAAGCCCGTCTTATGTCGTTTCCTGTTCAAAAAGGTGGCTGTTCGCCTGAATGAAAAACTGTGATTGCTCATAGTGATAGGTGACTTTTGAGTAGTCAAACGGCTGGCCGTTGGTTAAATGAAAAATCGTTTCAACGCAAAGCTTAGGCGCTCCTGTAAACAGACCTAAGTACTCCGCTTCTTCCTCATTTAACATCCCCGCGTACAGATATAAATCTGAAAAACCGCGCTTTAACCCGAGACCTTCTCTAATATAATCAAATATTGATTCTGCCACGATCTCTTTATTCAAATACGTAATAATCGATTTGTTGTAAAATGACTCTTCGATACACAATGTCAGCCCGTCAATATATCGGATTCTCTTGACATAATACACGTCGCCGTCAGGCGGCATATTCAGATTTTGGGCAGCCTCAGGCGTGGGTTTTCTCACTTCCAGAGCTAATAATTTGGAAGTGACATTAAAATCTTCAAGTGATTCTTTAAATCCCTGATTAGAAAGCAGACTGATATACCCTTTTCTTTTATTCCGTCTGACAAAAATGCCGCTTCCCCTCACTTGAAACACAATCCCCTTTTTTTCTAATAAATCCAAGGACTTGGTGATCGTGCTTTTGCTCACGTTAAACCGGCTCATTAAGGTTTGCAGCACAGGCAGTTTATCCCCTTGCTGCAGCTGATGTTCTTCTATGTATTTTTCAATATCTATCGCGATTTGCTGGTATTTTAACATATACATTCCTCATTCATTTATTGTCCCGCTTCTTTCAGAATTATAGCATAATCGTTTTTAAAAGCCATTTCGTAAATTAACTATAATTGTTTATGTATTGATAAATTATACCGGTACAATTATAATGTAAACGTATAATATGAAAATAAAGGCAGGAATTCTTCTGCACTATCGAAGCGGCTGCAGTGCATTTATTCGGCATGCAAGCGGCAGTCAAATAAAGGAGGATATAAACGATGGGGACATTGCCAAAAGATTTTTTATGGGGAGGCGCTCTCGCCGCCCACCAATTTGAAGGGGGATGGAATAAAGGCGGCAAGGGGCCGAGTGTAGTGGACGTCATGACGGCAGGCGCGCATGGTGTGCCCCGGAAAATAACAGATACAATTGAAGAGCGGGAATTTTATCCGAATCATGAAGCGATCGATTTTTATCATCGTTATAAAGAGGACATCGCATTATTCAGCGAGCTGGGTCTGAAATGTTTAAGAACGTCCATCGGCTGGAGCAGAATTTTTCCTAAAGGTGATGAAGCCGAGCCCAATGAGGAAGGATTGGCTTTTTACGACCGGGTGTTTGATGAATTGCTGAAACATGGGATTGAACCGGTAATCACGCTGTCACATTTTGAGATGCCGCTGCATTTGGCGAGGGAATACGGCGGTTTCAGAAACAGAAAAACAGTCGGATTTTTTGTGAAATTCGCTGAAGTGTGTTTTGAACGCTATAAACATAAGGTGAAGTATTGGATGACGTTTAACGAAATCAATAATAAGATGGATGTGAATAATCCGATCTTTTTATGGACGAACTCAGGCGTCGCCGTTAAAGAAAACGAAAACGCAAAAGAAGTCATGTATCAGGCCGGCCATCACGAACTGCTGGCAAGCGCATTGGCTGTTTCGAAGGGAAGGAAAATCAATCCCGAGTTCAGGATCGGCGCGATGGTATCACATGTCCCGATTTACCCGTACTCATCTCACCCCGATGATGTGATGCTGGCTGAAGAAACGATGAGACAGCGTTTTTTCTTCCCGGACGTGCAGGTTCGCGGATATTATCCAAGCTATGCGTTAAAAGAATTTGAAAGAGAAGGCTATCAGATACACTTTGAAGACGGTGATGAAGAGATTTTGAAAAACGGCCGGGTGGACTACCTCGGATTCAGCTATTACATGTCTACAACCGTAAAAAGTGATGTATCAAACGATAATACCGGGGATGTCGTAAACGGAGGATTGCCAAACGGCGTGGAAAATCCTTATATTACAGCGAGTGATTGGGGCTGGGCGATTGACCCGACCGGTTTACGGTACACATTAAACCGCTTATACGACCGCTACCAGATTCCATTATTTATCGTGGAAAACGGATTCGGCGCCATCGACACATTAGAAGAGGACGGTTCAATTCATGACGCAGCAAGAATTGAATATTTATCGTCACATATAAAAGCTTTGAAAAAAGCAATCACATATGATGGTGTGGATGTAATGGGCTATACACCATGGGGAATTATTGATATCGTGTCATTTACAACCGGAGAAATGAAAAAACGCTACGGCATGATTTATGTTGATCGGGATAATGAAGGCAACGGTTCAATGAGGCGGCTTAAGAAAGACTCATTTGAATGGTATAAAAAAGTGATTGAAACAAACGGCTCATATGTATCCTAAAGGTGTAAAAAGGGAAGGCTTCACCGTTGTGTGAAGCCGGCTTTTTATCAGTAATTTTGAAAGCGCATTCATTCAAGCGGGAAGGAGGTGACTGTCCGGCTTTTCATTTAGGATCGCTTATAAAAATAAGGAAAGGGATGGTGGTTCATGTTTTTTAAAAAAGGTCTGCACATGACGCTGGTTTTTCTTATGTTTTTCTTTTTCATATCAAGCAGCATGACCGAAGTGTATGCGGCTGATCGGAAGGCTTCAGACAAAAACAAAGTAAGGGTGTGGTTCAGTTCTGAAAAAGATCCGGCTTCCTGTACGTGGTATGACGGGCCGCAGGAAGTGAAATACGCCTTAGACGAACAAACACCGCTTACATTGACAAAAAAGAAGACTTCTGACTCCGCCGCCGTGTATATTGATCCGTCGCGCCGCTATCAAAGTGTGTTAGGCGTAGGATCGTCCTTGGAAGAATCCACAATCCATAATTTATCAAAAATGACACCCGCAAAAAGAAAAGTAGTGCTGAAAAAACTCGTTGATCCCAAAGATGGTATCGGCATGGACGTTATGCGCATAACGATCGGGACATCTGATTTTACGGCACAGGAATTTTATACGTATGATGATATGCCTGAAGGGCAAACAGATCCTAAGCTCCGTCATTTCTCGATCCAAAAGGATATTGATTTACACATTACAGCAACCATCAAGGAAGCGCTGGAGATAAATCCGGAACTGAAAATCATTGCCTCACCGTGGAGCCCACCGGCTTGGATGAAAACGAATGAAAACCTTAAGCGGGGAAAGCTGAAAGATAAATATATCGGCGAACTGGCCGTTTACTTCCGCAAATTTATTGAGGCGTACGAAAAGCAAGGAATTCCGATTTATGCCATGACCCTTCAAAATGAACCTTTGCTGGAAATCGACTATCCGAGCATGTATATGCCGCCGTCTCAGCAGCGCAAACTGGCACTGGCCTTAAAAAAAGAAATGAAAAAACACGTAATTGACACGAAAATTTGGATTTATGATCACAATGCGAGCGGGGCGTGGAACTATATTCCGCCGATTTTAGATGATAAAAAAGGAAACCGGGCGGCAGACGGCATCGCTTTTCACGATTATGACGGTGACCTTTCCGTCATGTCGGAGATCGGAAAGAGATATCCTGATCAATCTATTCACTTAACGGAGCGGTCTGTCTGGGGGACGGCAGGGGCGGACCGGATCGCGCAGTATTTCCGCAACGGCGCGTCGAGCTACAATGCGTGGGTGACGATGCTCGACAGTCAAATCAAGACGCATCATTGGATAGGCACCCCAGACCCGACGCTGTTTATTCAGGATGCTAAAAACCCTGACCGCTATTGGAATATCCCGATCTTTCATATGACAGGCAACTTTTCAAAATTTATCGACCGGGGAGCAAAGCGGATAGAAAGTAATTACGGCTCCAAAAACACAGTCTCGAATGTATCGTTCCTTAATCCTGATCAATCCATTGTGACAGTCGTAATCAACCAGACATCCGCCGACCAAAAATTCCATGTCGTTTCAGAAAATCGGCAGTTTGAAGCCGTCATCCCGGCTAAAACCGTGGCTACCTACAAATGGAAGCAAAAAAAGTAAAAACCGGCACATTTACGTGCCGGCTTCTTTCTGTTAAGCGCCTTTTTGGTTCAGTTGATCAGAAGGCGCTTTATTGAATAAACCGTCTTTGACGGCGTTTGAAGCCGCTTTTTTTACAAAAAACGGGTTAAGGATAATAACGGCTGCCATGTTAGCGGTCAAACCCCAAAAGCCTTCATATATACCGTGGGCGGATTGGGTGATATTTACCGTGAATGTCACGATAAGACCGACGAGAAGACCGATAATTGTCGCTTCTTTCGTTTGATTCTTCCAAAACAGACTGACGGCGATAGCCGGAAAGATCTGAACCATGCCGGAAACACCGAGAAGCTGAAGGGTAACGAGCGCAGTCGGGAACAGCATGCCGAATAAAAGCGCGAGCCCGATCACGACAAATACCATTGAACGGGTGATCATCGTCAGCTTGCTTGGTGACACATTCGGGTGAATCAAATCCCGATATAAGTTATTCGCAAATAAGTTTGATGCTCCGATGGCCATGATAGAGCAGGGAATCAATGACGCAAGGGCAATCGTGGAGTAAGCAAAGCCCTGCGCGACCCCGCCGTAAGACGTTTGAATCAGTTTCAATAAAGCGAGCCGCGGATTGGTATCTTCCGGCAGGACAAGAAACGCGATAAAGCCGAGAAAAATAACAAGAATCAAAACAATATTATAAAGCGGCAGAAACATGCTGTTTTTGCGGACGGCATCTGCGCTTTTTGCCGTAAATACGCCGGTTGCCGCATGCGCCCACATAAAGAGCGCCAGCGCAGATACGATGGAAGCTGTGATAAACCAAGGAATTCCTTTCGGCCCCGAGTCCGGGATCGTCAGCATTTGCGGCGCTTTTTCAGCCAAAGTGTGAATCATCGGCGTCCAGCCGTGAAAATGGATCAGCGGGAGTGAGACGACCATAAACAGCATAATCACCCACACGAGAATGTCTTTAATAATCGCCGTAAACGTCGGCCCTTTAATTCCGCTGAAAAAAGTATACAGCGCTACAAGAATAAAAGAGATGATGACGACCATATTGACATTAATGACACCCGTTCCGGCCACCTGAAGCGTATCTTGAATTCCGCTCAACTGGAGACAAATATAAGGAATGAGCATAAGAACGCCGACAATGGCGACAAGACTGGCCAAAAGTTTACTGTCAAAACGCTCACGGGCATAATCGGCAAGCGTCGTTAATTTGTGTATTTTTGCCACTTTCCACAGCTTCGGCAGAAAGAAATAAGCGATAAAATACGCCAAAACAGAATACGGGATTGCAAAAAAAGCAACGCTTCCCCCTGTGTAGGCTGTGCTTGTTAAGCCTAAAAACGTATAAGCCGTATAAAGATCCGCGCCGACTAAAAACCAGACGAGGAGCCCCCCGAACCGTCTGCCGCCGACAGACCATTCCTCAACAGAAGTGCGTGATGATTTGTCTCTCCCGGCTATAAAGCCGATGCAGACAACGGTTAAAACGATGATGGCTGTAATGATCAATGCTGTTATATTTGCGGGCATCAGTCCAGTCCTCCTTGTTTCTTCTGCAGCCTATAAATAAGAAACGAACATAATGGAGTGACTGCGATCCATAAAAGCAGCCAGAAATGAAAAAAAGGCAGCCCGATAATGATCGGATGAACCCGATTAGCGACTGACAGCAGGGCCAGCTGGCTGAAAGGGATTAAGATGAGAACGAAAATTAGTGCTTTTCTGACCATTTACTTTCCTCCTGAAACTTGATAATGCTCCTTATCATAGCAGGTGTCAGATAAGATCACAAGATATTTTTCAGAAAAAAAAGAATTCTATTACTTTTTTAACTGAAACACTTTAGTTGCATCTTCATTCATATTAAATTAGAATAGTTAATATCTCGAAATCAAGATATTTAGGAGTGAATACATTGAATACACAAGGATTGCACCATGTTACCGCATTTGCAAAAGATCCTGCTGAAAATCTTCGGTTTTATACTGAAGTGCTGGGTTTGCGGCTCGTTAAAAAAACCGTTAATTTTGACGACCCGGCCACTTATCACTTTTATTTCGGCAACCAAAACGGAGAGCCGGGCACGATCATTACATTTTTTCCTTTTCAGGGAAGCCGCCCGGGAACCGTGGGAAAAGGGCAGGCCGGAAGAATTTATTTCTCCGTGCCGAAAGGAGCACTCGCGTTTTGGAAGCGCCGGCTTGAAGAAAACGGCTTGTCTGTAAAAGAGCAGATCATACTGTCTGAACAAGTGCTTCTCTTTAATGATACAGAAGACCTGCCGCTTGCCATAATGGAAGATGAAAGAAGCGGACAGAGTGAATGGACGCCTTCGGGCATTACTGAAAAAGAAGCGATCACAGGCATGAGAGGTGTTCTTTTGTACTCGTACCGTCCTGAAGCAACCATTCAATTTCTCATAGAACGCTTCGGTTATTCAAAGACAGGAGAAGAAAATCAGATTGTCAGGCTGCAATCGGAGGCCCGGATCGGACATATTATAGATGTTGATCTCGCGCCGAAAGAAGCAGGTATCGGCGGTTACGGGACAGTCCATCATGTCGCTTTCCGCACTACCGAAAAAGAGCAGGCGGAGTGGAAGGACATTCTTGCTGCTTCTCATCTTGCTTCATCTGACATTCTTGACAGGTCTTACTTTACTTCAATCTATTTCAGAGAAAGCGGCGGCATTTTATTTGAAATGGCAACCGATGAACCGGGCTTTATGACGGATGAATCCTTTGAAAATCTCGGAACAGAGCTGAAGCTTCCGGAATGGCTGGAAGAGCATCGCAGCCAGATTACAGCTGTTCTGCCCAAAATGGAGAAAGGAGAATGATGATGAAACATGTGTTTGAACAGGGGACGTCAGAAAATGTTCTGCTGCTTTTGCACGGAACGGGGGGGAATGAACATGATCTTCTGTCGCTCGGACGTTTTATCGATCCGAAAGCAAGTTTGCTCGGGGTCAGAGGATCAGTGTCGGAAAACGGCATGCCCCGTTTTTTTAAGCGGCTGAAAGAAGGCGTATTTGACGAGAAAGATTTAATTGAACGGACGGAAGAATTAAAGAATTTTATTGATGAAGCGGCGCAAATGTACGGATTCAGCAGAGAAAACGTGATTGCTGCCGGCTATTCAAACGGCGCCAATATTGCAGCAAGTCTTTTGTTTCATTATAAAGATGTACTGAAAGGAGCGGTTCTGCATCATCCGATGGTGCCGATACGCGGAGTGAAGCTGCCTGATATGAAAGGGATGCCTGTGTTTATCGGTGCGGGAAAACGCGATCCCCTATGTACAAAAGAAGAATCGGAGGAGCTTTATCAGTATCTGACAGATGCTCATGCATCCGTTTCTCTTGTTTGGCAGGAGGGCGGTCATCAGCTCACACAGCAGGAAGCAGAGCAGGCGAGAACCTGGTACAGTGAGCGATTCCTATAAAAAACCCTTAGTCTGCTTAAGCGGACTAAGGGTTTCTTTCATCTTACAGCCAAGTTGACACTTTAGATACAGGCAGCCGGTTGCTTTTATGCGCCGGCTTAACGGCTTTGCCGATTGAAATCAGCATGACGGGCACGAAACGCTCGCTCACGTCGAATTCTTTAACGAATTGCTCTTTATTGAATCCGCCGATCGCGCAAGTGTCGTAGCCTTTTGCTTTAGCGGCAAGCATCAGCTGCATCGCTGCTAAAGAAGCGTTTAAAAATGCTGAATCACGGGCAAACTGATCATTTTGGTATGCGCCGTTAATCTGGCCTAAAAGCGTTTGTTTAATCTCTTCTGTGATATTGCCTTGCTCAGCCAGTTCAGCATAAACGTCTTCACCATTTTCATTTGCTTTTAAATCGCCTAATACGGCAATAACTGCTGATGAATCAATAATCTGTTTTTGATTAAAAGCAACCGGAAGCAGGGCAGCTTTTGCTTCATCACTGTGAAAGACTTGAAAATGCCAATGCTGAAGGTTCCAGGCGGAAGGCGCTTGCGTTGTGATTTCAAGGAGTTCTGTTAATTCCTCTTTTGTAATGACCGCGTCTTTATCGTATTCTTTAACAGATGCGCGTTCCTTTAAAACGTCTAATACGGATGTCATCATGTTTCCTCCTTCGGATAAACGTGTTATCATAATAGAAAAGTTAGAAGCTTACTAAATGTAACTCGAAAACTAATTTTAATGGATCACAAAAAACTTGTCAATTCATAGATGAAGGGATGAACTCACGTGGGATATACAATGTGTCCTAAAATGGAATCCGCTTTTTCTCTTTTGGGAAAGCGCTGGAACGGCCTCATTATCCATGTACTGATGGACGGGCCGAAACGATTTAAAGATATGACCGAAACGATACCGACAATCAGCCAAAAAATGCTCGCGGAGCGGCTCAAAGAGCTGGAACAAAATGAAATCGTCGAGCGTCAGGTGCTGCCTGAAACACCTGTCAAAGTCATTTATAAACTGACTGATAAAGGCATGGCCCTGCAAGCCGTTTTTCAGGAAATGCAAAAATGGGCAGACAGTTTTTGCGAGCCCGGGGGATCTGCCAACGACACATGTGATGAATAACAAAGGCTGCCCAAGGCAGCCTTTTCTTAATAATAATGTTTACTCGTCATAAAAACCATTAATATCAAAATTGTTCAGATTGAGGTTCAAGCCTTTTAATTGCTTTAATAAAGCATCGAATGTAAGGAAATGATCATTTTTACATTCCGCCGGAACATCATTTGGAGAAAATAGTTTCATTCCTCCCTCAATCCACTGTTTCCGGTATAACTGAAATGCCGCTTCAATTAAATGATCAGGCGTTACAATAAACCCTAAGCTTACGTCATGGTCCTCGCTGTAGCCGAATTCAAACCCGCAGCAGGGGCAAATATCAAATGTTTTTTGATATTCGCCGTTATAAACGGGACTTGTCTCTAATCCTTTAAATCCGCATATCAAACAAGGGTACAACTCACTAACCAACATACATCCCTCTTTTATTCAATTTGCAATCATTCAGAACAAGCGGGGAGGCCTTTTACAGTTTCCCGGTTAAAAACTGAGCCTCACCAAGCCCGAAGCTCCAATCGGCGTTCCCGTTTTCTGTAATGGAAATCATGACGTCCTCGGGTGATATGCCGCATTCTGTTTTAAGCTGATCAGCCATCAGTTGATATAATGTTTCTTTTTGATGTTCGGTGCGCGCTTTGCTGACAATGCTGATGATGACAAGATCTTTGCTTCTTTTGAAACCGAGCCCGGTATCTTCAATGATAAGCTCATGAGGCCGATGCTGGTGAACGATCTGATAACGGTCCGTTACAGGGACGTCAAAAGCTTTAACCATGGCGTAATGGGCGGTATCCAGTAGTTTTTTTAATGCTGCGTCATCCCGGCCTTCAATAACGTCAAAACGAAGTAATGGCATATTTTATTCCCCCTGATGGTTTTTTATCATGTTGCAACTTGTAAAAAAGTATAACAGTTAATCAAAATGTAATCAAATTATAACCAAAATATTTATACGTTAATGCAATATCAGAGAGAGGCACATGTTGTTACAATCGCCCAATCAATTTCCTCATTTTATGAATACGCTTAAGAATAGGCAGACATAAAGGAGGAAAAACATGTACCCTCGTCATGCATTGTATCGCGGGAATTTCGGTCCTGCCGGATTTCCGGCGAGAAGTCCTTTTTTGTTCGGCGCTCCTTTATTCGGCGGATTTTTAGGCGGTCTTCTCGGAGGCGTAATTGCCACAGGTTTTACAAGACCCCGCTATCCGTACGGGTTCGCCGGTTACGGATACGGAGGCGTCCCATACGGCGGTTTCGGTCCGGGAGCCGGCGGTTATCCGCCATTTTATTAAAGAAAAAACGGCCTGCATCGCGCGGGCCGTTTTTTTTATCTTAAAATCTCCACTTCCGATAAATTGTAGTCTTCCTGTTTTGAAAACATAACTTCAATCATCCCGTCTTTATAGACTGCTTTTGTTCCTTTCCGTTTGACGAGGCTCGGAAGGATGATTTCTTTTTTTCCTTCTCCCAGACTGCTGTTCTCTACAACGAGGCTGTGTGACGTATGCTTAATCCTGATACGGTCGAGTTCCTCTTGTTCTGCGGGAATTTTCGCAAAAACATGATCGGATGTTTCAAACAGGTCAATTTCCGGCTTGGGCGGTTCCGCTTCGACCGGATCGGCCTTTTTGGACATTGGGTCGCGAAAAGGGAACTGTCCGGCATAACCGGCGCCGAATACGCTTTCCATCACTCGGTTGACATATGTCTCGACATCTTTCGGATCAGCATTTTTAAACGTTTCTTTAGAGAACTGATTTTGGAAGGGAAAATATCTGTTCCAATCAAACACGGCATCTCACCCTTTCTTAACGGACAACATAGTATATGCCCGCCGGAAGCATCCCGTGATATAATATAATCTGTTTACAGAAAGGAAGGGGAAGGCCGTGCAAGGGAATAACGCAAGAAAAGGAATCATTTATACCGCTTGTTCTTTCGCCATGTGGGGGCTGTTTCCGGTCTATTGGAAACTTCTTGAACAAATACCCGCATTGGACATTTTAGCTCACCGGATTTTATGGTCATTTGTTTTCATGTGTGTGCTTTTAACTGTGCTTAAGAAGTGGAAAACCGGATGGCGTGAACTGCGTCTTTTGAAATCGGAAGGGGGCCTGCTGGCGCTTTTTTTCGCTTCCGTTTTAATTTCCGTTAATTGGTTTGTGTACATATGGGCCGTCAATCACGGCTTTTTGCTTGAAGCAAGTCTCGGGTACTACATTAATCCGCTCGTTTCCGTTCTTTTGGGCATCCTATTCTTAAAAGAAAAGCTTAACAAGATGCAAACAGCAGCCGTTTCTATTGCCGGGGCGGCCGTGATCATATCTGCGTTTCAATATGGCGCGGTTCCTTATATCGCATTGCTGCTTGCATTCAGCTTCGGCCTGTACGGCTTATGTAAAAAAAGAACCCGCATGTCCAGCACGATCGGACTGACGCTGGAGACGCTTTTGATTACCCCGGCTGCACTTATTTATTTAGGATATACAGCTGACGGGAGCACTTCCGGGTCCTTGGGGGCAGGAACATGGGCGCTCCTATTTTTCGCAGGCGTATTTACGGCCCTGCCGCTGTTACTGTTTGCGGAGGGGGCAAAGCGTCTGCCGCTGTATCAAGTCGGCATTTTGCAATATATAGCGCCGACCATTACCCTTATGCTCGGCGTATTTGTGTATCATGAACCGTTTTCCGGGCAAAAAGCGTTTACCTTCATTTGTATATGGGCAGCATTGCTTTTGTTTACCTTTTCACAGATCAAATGGAAGCGGCCGATAAAAAGCCGCTAAGCCTTTCGCTTTCCAGCGATAGCTTAAATTATGTATAATCATTACGAGTATGTAAAGGAGCTGTACAATGGGCACTGATAAAGACATAGCAAAAGCCTATCAGGCACTGTGGAATAACCGCACTCTCCCGGCTTCAACTCTTGAAGAAGCGGAGAAGGCAATTGATCTTGAACTGCTTGATCAAAGAACACATCCGAGGCTCCGGAAGTCACCCGAGGAAAAGTTTGCTCTGGCGGTGCAGCGAATTGTAGATTCCCGGCTGCGGCCGATTGAGAAATATGAATTGGTTGAACTACATACGAAGCGTTTGCAATTTTTAAAAGAAGAAAGAGGGGAGCAGCTATGAAAGCGATCATAAAAGAAGATGTGCAAACTTCTTTAGAGCGATATGCCGATCGTCCTGTATATATTCATTTGGAAACAACGACCGGTTCTTATTCAGCGCATCTGAATGAGAAAAACATGACGGTTGTAGCCTATATACGCAATGCAAAAGTGACGTACCATCAGGCGAAAATCAAAGGAAACGGCCCGTACCGCGTCGGTTTGAAAACAGAAGAGGGCTGGATTTACGCAGAAGGTCTGACTGAGTATACAGTAGATGACGAAGACCGTCTGTTAATGGCAGGGCATCTGCCGGGCGGAAAATTGGCGATTTCGCTTCAAATCAGCGAAAAGCCGTTTACAGTTTAAAGAAAAGGGTGAAAATCATGAAAGAACATGTACTCGTCATCCTGCCTCACCCTGATGATGAATCATACGGAGTGGCAGGGCTGATTGCTTTACACAGACAAGAAGATATTCCCGTTACGTATGCATGCGCAACGCTTGGCGAAATGGGCCGGAACATGGGAGATCCCTTTTTCGCGAACCGTGAAACACTGCCGCTGTTAAGAAAACAAGAGCTGATCGACGCATGCAAAGCAATGGACGTTACTGACCTGAGAATGCTCGGGCTTCGTGATAAAACACTTGAATTTGAAGATGACGAGTGGCTCGCGGATATGATGGAAGAGATTATCGACGATGTAAAACCGAGTCTGATTGTCACATTCTATCCGGAGCACGGCGTCCATCCGGATCATGATGCATGCGGCGAAGCGGTCATCAGAGCGCTTTACAGAAAGAAAAAAGAGGACCGCCCGCGCACGCTTTGCATGGCAATCACCCGCAACAGGGAGGAAGCCGTCGGCAAGCCTGATGTCATTCTTGATATTAAAGAGGTTGCCGATATAAAAATGAATGCCTTAAAAGCGCACCGCACCCAAACGGAAGGCATGCTGAGAGAGCTGGAAGAAAAAATAAAAAATAACGAGCCGGTTCTTCAGACATGGTTTGAAGAAGAAGTGTATTGGACATATCCGTGGAAAGACTGATAAAAAAGGGATAAGGCTGAAATGCCTTATCCCTTTTTTTGTGCCAGATCGGAAGCGATCGCTTCCGCAAGCGAAGACCGTATTGATAAATTTGAAAAACTCAGTCCGAGCTGCACCGCGGTTTGGGCGATTTCAGGACGGATTCCGGATAATGTCGCTTTCACGCCGAGCATTCCGAGTGATTCAATTAAGGTGAAAAGCTGTTGGGCAACCATCGTATCAATCATGGCTACGCCCGATAAATCAATGTACAGCTGAGTGATGCGCTTCTCTGAACACTGGTGCAGCGTATTCTCCAAAATCATTTTGGCTCTTGCCGTGTCAATATCCCCGATCAGCGGCAGCAGTCCGACATTGTCAAAAAGCACAATTACCGGCGAGCTCAGCTCGGTGATCAATTCTTTTTGCGCTTCAAGCTGAATGTTTGTGTTTTTATACATTTCCTCTATGAAAATATGAATGACCACATCAAACGATTTGATCAGCGTATGGAATATATCTTCGGCATCTTCTTCTGTCACGGTGTCCGAATGAAGTCTGGTAAACTGCTTGACATGGCCGACATACAAATCACGAACTCTGATAAACTCGCGAATAATATAATGGATGGGAGTTTTTAAATGTTCTTTATCCCGTGCGGCTTTAAACGCCCACTTTTCCAAGGCCGTTGTATATACTTCCTTCTCTTCAGAAAAAATCCGATTGAGCTGATAATTAAACGCCAGATTTTGTTTTTTCAGATTTGTGAGTACAGCCGGGTCAGTAGAAGCATAAACAGAATCAGGATCCGTTTCATGAAGCGTATCAAACCATGTCTGACTGATGTCCTCCGCCCGTTCAGTTAAATAATCGTACAGCAGTTTATGTTTTGGCATTGCTGCTCCTCCTTTATAAAATCATCATTTTTTTCACATAACGCTTTTGCAGTTTCATCAGTCTGAAGAATAAACCGACAGCTCCTGCGGCAAGTCCTGCAATTAACCCGATCCAGTAGCCGTATGCCCCGAGGCCCGTATAAGTGCCGACTGCGTAACCGAGCGGAAGCCCGATAATCCAATACGACACAAAAGCCGCGCCGAGTGTATAGTTGACATCCTTATATCCTCTCAGAGCGCCTTGTATCGGAGCTGCTACGGCATCAGAAAGCTGGAAAAACAGCGCATAGATTAAAAAGTGCTGCGTCAACATGAGCACCGCCGGATCTGATGTATACATTCCGGCGATTTGCGGCCTGAACAGTAAAATGAAAGCCGCCGTGCATAAAGAAAAACTAAGCGCCATCACGATCCCGATATAGCTGTATGAGCGGGCATCTCTATAGCGATTTGCGCCTGCTTCAAAGCCGACTAAAATGGTCATGGCCATGGATACGCTGAGCGGCAGCATATACAAGAGGGAAGCAAAATTCATTGCCGCCTGGTGAGCTGCAATCGTCACCGTCTGAAAATGGCTCATAAGCAGTGTGACAGCCGCAAAAATGCTCGTTTCAAAAAATACCGCAAAACCGATAGGCAAACCGATTTTCAAAAGCTTTCTGCATTCAGACGGAGAAAAACGGTACAGTTTCCGAAATACAGAGTACCCGGCAAACGGCTCAAATCTGCAGACGATAAAAAAGCTGATGGCGCAAATACACCAGTAAGTCAGGGCAGAAGCGAGCCCCGCACCGACTCCGCCCAATGCCGGCATGTTGAATTTCCCGAAAATAAATACATAATTTAAAACAAAATTAATAGGCAATGAGCAAAGCGTAATAAGCATTGTGACTCGCGTTTTGCCGAGTGCATCAATAAACGAGCGCAAAACGGTGTACACAAACAAAGGAAAAATACCGAGGGATAAAAAGCCTAAAAAGTGTTTTGCGATCGTCCGGACACGAGGTTCCAGTCCCAAATGTCCCAAGATCATATCAACGGTGAAAAAGCCGATCAGGATAACCGCCGCACTGAGAACGGCCGCTACATAAACGGCCTGGATGACGGAAAACGGCACTTCCTTTTGTCTGCCGGCTCCAAACAGCTGCGAAACAACGGGCGTAACGGCCATTAATATTCCTGCAAGGCCCGTATAAACCGGCGTCCACAGGCTTGAACCGATTGCAACCCCGGCTAAATCGGCGGCGCTCACTTTTCCTGACATCACCGTATCCAAAAAGGTGATCAGGGAAAGGCCCGCCTGTGTGATTAAAATCGGAATGAAGATATGTAACAGCTGTCTGACCTTTTGGCCGATCGTGTTCGTTTCTCTCAAGTTAGGTTCCCCGTTTCTTTATTTTAACGAGAGAAATTATAACATTTTATGTATAAAAAGCAATGAAAGCCGGCCTACTCTTTTTTGTCCGGTTTCGGCTTTTTAAACATCTTGGCATAAATGAATGAAAGTGAAATGACCCCTAAAAAAGTGCAGATATATTGCATCAGCCGTGCGAATTCCATATGATGTGCGCCTCCTTTCATGATTATGGTGCACACAGCGGCGCATATCCATGCGCGCGATGCAGAAAATAAGGGAAAGGAGCTGATGTGACATGCGCCACACTCAAATGACGGAAAGCGCGTTTACCGCTGCCGTTCAAACGTATTTGAAACAAATTACGGAGGATGCCGGAATGATACTGCGGACATTGGATGAAAAAGACCAATGCCTTCTTTGCGAATTAGATGAACTGGGACATACGTTTCAGGAAATGCAGGCTGTCGCTTCGTCGTTTTACCTGCAGACATATATCGAACATTTTACGCCTTCCTATACAGAGCTGGCGAGGGCCGTGCAGCATCTGGCGGAAGAAAAACACGGAGCGCTGATTGTGATTGAACGTGCAGATCCGCTGGACGGAATAATACAAAAAGGGACCAGCCTGCATGCCGAGATCAGTGCGGCTTTAATTGAGAGTATTTTTTATCCCGGCAATCCGCTTCACGACGGAGCCGTATTGGTCAGAGAAAACCGGGTTGTATCAGCAGCCAATGTGCTTCCGCTCACAACAAAACATGTCGATCTCAAATACGGGACGCGCCACAGGGCCGCGATGGGTCTTTCGGCCGTGACTGATGCACTCGTGCTCGTTGTTTCAGAAGAAACGGGAAAAATGTCCTTTGCTAAAGACGGCGGACTGTATCCGCTTGTTTCGCCGCGGGCGCTTCATACGAAATAATAAGAAAATGGGAATATTGTACCCATTTAATATTAATAAGGTGAACATCTTTACCTTTTTCTGTATTGATGTTATCGTTTAAATATACATAAAATTTAAAAGAATAGGGAGTGGAAAGATGGCAAATGTATTGATGATCGGTTTTCCGGGAGAAGGCCATATCAATCCGTCTTTAGGCGTCGTAAAAGAACTGAAGGCAAAAGGGGAACATGTCGTATATTACGGCGTGAAGGAATATGAGAACAAAATCGCGTCAAGCGGAGCGGAATTCCGTGAATATGAAGATTTCCGAAAAGATGAATTCGGAAAAAACGCAACGGGTGATGAACAGCGGGACGCTACCGAGTTTTTACTATTAATGATTGAGACTTCCAAAAAAGCCGCTCTCCGTATTCTTGAAGAAGTAAAGGATGAATCCTACGACTACATCCTGTATGATCATCATTTTCTGGCAGGAAGGCTCGTGAGAAACCAGCTGAAACTGCCGGCATATTCACTTTGTACGACATTTGCAATGAATGAAGCATTTATTAAAGAAGTGTTTTCAAATACAAACCTTGTATCAGAGGAATCATCTCATTATCCGGCTTATACCGAAGCGGTCAGCCGGCTCAATGAAGAATTCAGCGCAGACATTAAAACGCCGTATGATATTTTCTCAAATGACGGCAGAAAAACCATCGTGTTTACTTCAAGAGCGTTTCAGCCGAAAGAAGAAGAGTTTGGCGATTCTTATCTCTTTGTCGGTCCGTCCATAACCGAAAGGGCGGCGGCTCAAGAATTCGCGTTTGAACAGCTTGAAGGAGAAAACGTCCTGTTTATTTCCATGGGCACGATTTTTAACAATCAGAAGGAATTGTTTAATAAATGCTTAAAAGCGGCCAGAAACTTTAACGGAAAAGCCGTCATGTCAATCGGCAAACATCTTGATCCGGCGGAGCTTGATGAAATTCCTGAGAATGTCATTGTAAAGCCTTATGTTCCGCAGCTTGAGATCCTGAAGAGAGCGGACTTATTTATCACTCACGGCGGAATGAACAGTACGAGCGAAGGGCTTTACTACAAAACCCCGATGATCGTCATTCCGATGGGCGCAGATCAGTTCGCCGTCGGAAGCCAAGTGGAAAACACGGGCGCGGGCAAGATGTTTAAAAAAGAAGATGTAACAGCGGAACTGCTCACTGAAGCAATAAAAGAATTGAGCGAAAATCCTGAATATCAGACAAAAGCTTCTGAAATCGGAGAATCCCTGAAAGCGGCCGGCGGAGCACAGCGTGCAGCGGAATTGATAGCAGAAGACGTGAAAACTGCCGAGACCCGGGTTCTGTAATCACAGCCGTCACCCGCTTCCTTTAAAGGAAGCGGGCTTTTTTTGATTGTTTTTCGGGAGGATTTTTCACGCCGTAAAGAGAATTGTATGAAAAACAGACAAGAAAGGTGGAATGTCGCGGAAAAAAGCCATGTTATGAAAATGATTCCAAAGTCTTTTGTGAAATGTTCTCAATTTATGTAAAATGTGTGGCATTGGTGATGATCTAAGGCCAAATGAATCGGAATTAATGTCGACTTCTGAATGAATCCTGCATAACAGGCGGCGTCCAAAGAAAAGGAACGTCCCTTTCAGCAATGATAAATAGGAGGTTTTTCGTTATATGAAGAAAAAAATCGCAGCCGGTCTGGCTGTATCTGCAGTAATGACTTCAACCTTCGCCGTGCATCCCGCTGAAGCAAAAACCATTCAAGTAAAAAGCGGCGACTCTCTTTGGAAGCTTTCCCGGCAATATCATACAAGTATTTCAGCCCTGCAGGCGGAAAATAAACTGAAATCAACGATACTCCACCCAGGACAGCGGCTGCACATTCCTGACGGCAGCGGCACACATAAAACGGGTCAAAAAGGAAAACGAAGCACGGGTGCTTACACAGTTACATACGGAGACTCATTATGGGTGATCGCAAAAAAATACAAAATGAGCGTTTCTGAGCTGAGAAGCCTGAACCGTTTGAGTTCAGATGTCATCTATCCCGGCCAGAAACTGAAAATTAAAGGGTCTGCCGGCGGCACGGACGGAGGCGGCAGACAGACAAAGCCTGATAAAGGCGCATCAGGGACTTACACTGTGAAGCCGGGTGACTCGCTGTGGAAAATCGCCAATCAAACCGGCGTCACCATCGCCGAACTGAAAAAGCTGAATCAATTAACATCAGACATGCTGTATCCGAATCAAGTGTTAAAGATCAAAGGTTCACATAACGGAAACAGCGGCACAACACCGCCATCTCATTCAAACCCTTCTGAGAAGCCATCCACTTACAAAGTAAAAGCAGGCGATTCCCTCTGGAAAATTGCTAATCGGTTCGGCATCACCGCTCAGCTCATCAGAGAAAAAAATAAATTGACAACTGATGTGCTTCAAATCGGACAAGTTCTGGTGATTAACGGAACGGGAAAAACAGAAGATCCTGTGCGGCAGCCGGATAACAAACCGGCAAAGCCAAACAAGCCGAATACTCCCGAACCTCCGGTGACAGGGTCAAAGATTGACAGAATGATAGGCGAGGCGAAAAAACATGTCGGCGTGCCTTACCGCTGGGGAGGCAATACGCCTGCGGGCTTCGATTGCAGCGGTTACATCTATTACCTTTTAAATAAGGTAAGCTCTGTTTCCCGTCTGAGCACGGCCGGATATTGGAATACGATGAAACATATCAGCCAGCCGTCAGCTGGCGACTTCGTCTTCTTTACGACATATAAAGCGGGCCCTTCTCATATGGGAATGTATTTGGGCGGAGGAGATTTTATTCACGCAAGCTCCTCCGGGGTTGAAGTTTCAAACTTAAGCAATCCGTATTGGAAAAAAGCGTATTTAGGAGCGCGCAGTTATTTTTAAAAAAAGCCTTTCGGGGCTTTTTTTTGTTTACCATTTTCACGTTTTGACAAGACTGATGGGTAAAAAAACAAGGGGGAGGAAGCATGCATCGTCTCTTGCTTTTTCTCATGCTCGCATCAATTACGCTTTGCGGCTGCGGGGGGAGACCCGCTCCCGTTCCGCCCAAAAAACATGAGGAAAGCCGCGCATTGGAAGCATCTGCATACCGTGAGCATGCCGGACTCATCAATCAAAACGGAAAAACGATCGGATATATCGAAGTGAGGGAATCTGATGATGAAGGGTCAGACATTCATATATCAGCGGGGCATCTGCCGCCCGGCACTTCTCTCGGATTTCATATTTATGAAAAAGGGACTTGTCAGGCACCTGATTTCGAATCAGCCGGGGGACCGTTCAACCCTTTGAACAAAGAACACGGCTTCAACAATCCGATGGGTCATCACGCCGGGGATCTCCCCAATCTTGAAGTGGGGGCTGACGGTAAAGTGGATGTCATTATGAACGCGCCGCAAACTTCATTAAAAGAAGGGAGCAGACTCAGCCTGCTCGACCGGGACGGAAGTGCGTTCGTCATTCATGAACATACGGACGATTATTTAACAAACCCAAGCGGAAATTCCGGAGCCAGAATCGCCTGCGCTCCCCTGACAAAAAGCGCCCGCAGGGAATGAGCCCTTTTGTATTGAGTATACAAGGGCTTTTTTAGTATACTCGGTTATGGAATACAAATGGAAAGGAAACATCACCTATGACTTCAGAATTACAGCACCTATCACTTCCGGAAGATATACAAAACAAACTGCAGGCTTATCAAAATCATCCCGTTTCCCAAGAATTCCGGGATTTAATCGGATCATCAGGCTATGAGGCCGAAGATAAAGCGATTGTATTCGATGCCGTCATCGCTTTGACAATGGGAAAAAATATCTTATTAAAAGGACCGACGGGCTCAGGGAAAACAAAATTGGCGGAAACGCTTTCGAACTATTTTCATAAACCGATGCACAGCGTCAACTGCTCCGTAGACCTTGATGCAGAAGCGCTTGTCGGCTATAAAACGATTGAAAATGAACAGGGACAGGCGACAATTGAATTCGTTCCCGGACCTGTAACAACCGCAATGAACGAGGGACATTTTTTATACATTGACGAAATCAATATGGCAAAGCCTGAAACCCTTCCGATTCTAAACGGCGTGCTTGATTACAGAAAAATGATGACAAATCCCTTTACAGGAGAAGTGATTAAGGCAAGCGAAGGATTCGGTGTTATCGCCGCGATTAATGAAGGCTACGTCGGCACCGTTCCGCTGAACGAAGCCCTTAAAAACCGTTTTGTCATCATTGATGTTCCGTATATTAAAGGAAGCCTCCTGAAACAGGTGCTGACCTCTCAGTCTGTCTTAAAAGATGAGAAATTAATTGAACGCTTTATGACGCTGTCTTCTGATTTAATCGCACAAGCGCATAACGGACAAGTGTCAGAAGAAGCGGCGTCCATCAGGGCTCTCATTGATACGTGCGACTTGGCTGCGTACATCCCGCCGAAACGGGCGATTGAAAGAGGCATCGTAGAAAAACTTGACGACGACAGGGAAAAAGCCGCTGTCAGAAATATTGCAGAAACGCTGTTCGAATGAGGGACATACAATGAAGTTTATCAAATTTAACGACAGCACGATTGATTCGTTTTTGTTCATGATGCTGACTGATCTGGCCAAAACACTGACCAGAAGCAGTGAAGTTGAAGTGGAATACGGCGTGCAGTCTTACTACAATCCCTTTGAAAAGAAAATTTACATGAGCCACTTTTGGAAAGACCGCTCAGCCGGGGATATGGAAGCCGGCCTGAAAAGCGATGTCTATTTGCGCGCTGTCGGAACACGCAGCAGCTCATTTCGGGAATTTGCGGGGTTTTTAAATGACGTTCACCGGCACTTTACCCGCCAAAGCTTTGCCAAGCAGCTGTTTATGCTGCTTGAGGATATCAGAATTGAAGAGCTGATCAAAAAAGAACGGCCGGGAACGAAACGTGTTTTTCAGAAGCGGAGGGAGATGTACAGGAAATATTTCACGACGCAGCTGACATTGAATTTAGAACGGAGCATTTTCACCGACGCTTTGTATTGCGCGATGTTTGTCAAGCTGACGGCTGAGTCTCCGCTTGAAGGCATTCCTTCCATGCATGAACATATTGATATGATGATACCGTATATTGAACGTCAGCTCATCCGGGTGTATGAGGCGGATTCTACGGAACAAATCGCAAGAATAACGGAAGACCTCATGGAAGGCCTTGATGAAGTGCTCGAGAAAGATATGCTGAACACGTACTTTTTTCTGCCGGAACTTGATTACGAAAAAGCGGCTGAAGAGCCTTTATTCGAAAGTGTAAAAAAAGCGCCTTCGTTAAGTGACGATCTCACGCTCCCTGAGTCTTCCGACGGAGATGAAGAAATCCTTGAAGAGAAAATGAATACGTGGCACCGGGAAACCGAAGCGCCGGCAAAAAGTTTCCTTCAATTTGATATTGAGCACGGCGCGAAATCAGATCTTGGGAAAGACGCGGCCAGAGAAGGCGATGACGGTGACCAGGCGCTCGGCTCCGTTCAAGGTTCCGCACGTCAGACGAAAAGAGAGGATTACTCCAAACTGGAAGCGCTTGAATCCATTCAGGATGAACATGAGGGCACGGGGCTGGCTGACGGAAAAGAAAATAAATTTGCCTTCCCGGTTTATCAAACGCCTCATAAAGCGTCTCCTGAAGAGGAGCAGTCTTATAAAGAACAGGCAAAAACGATAGAATCATATCAAAAACGCCTGAAGCAGATGATACAAAAAACACTTGAGCACAAAAAAACGCTCCCGCGGACCGACCTTCACGCAGGCCGGCTGAATCGCAAACTGATCCGTTATTTTACGGAGCGGAACCCGCGCCTTTTCTATAAAAAGCAGGACCCATCTTCAGACATTGACGCCGTTTTTACATTGCTTGTCGATTGTTCGGCCAGCATGTTCGACAAAATGGATGAAACAAAAAGAGGGATCGTTCTTTTTCATGAAGCCTTGAAATCAGTGTCCGTACCGCATCAGATCGTCGGATTTTGGGAGGATACGAACGAAGCGACCGAAACGAGCCAGCCGAATTTCTTCAATACCGTCATTCCGTTTGAAGAGTCGCTGCTGCAGGCGGCGGGTCCGCTGATCATGCAACTTGCGCCTGAAGAAGATAACAGAGACGGATACGCCATCAGACAAATGACGAAACAGCTGATGCGGCGGAGTGAGGCGCAAAAATTTTTAATCGTGTTTTCAGACGGAGAGCCGGCAGCATTCGGATACGAACAAAACGGCATCGTCGATACGAGCGAGGCTGTCATCGAAGCGAGAAAAAAAGGGATAGAAGTCATAAATGTTTTTCTGTCCAATACTGCGATAGAAGAATCACAGATGAAAACCATTCAGGATATGTACGGAAAGTACAGTATTTTTGTTCCGGATGTCGATCAGCTGCCCGATGTGCTGTATCCGCTCTTGAAAAAACTGCTTCATAAAAGCATAGGATAGGCTTTTTCCTATGCTTTTTCGCTTTTTATTTTAAAATGATTTAATTTTTTCGGTATTGATCTGTTTTTTTTACTATTTTGTGAACAATCAAGGTAGAATCCAAACGCAATCAGTGGTAAAATATCCTTGGAAGCGTTTTTATTACATAATTTTGGGCACAGCGTTCAAAAGTTATTTCAAGATAGTGAATTGATCACTTGATTATCTAGGTTGGGGGTAATATTCAAATGTTTCAAAATAATATGAAACAAAGAATGAATTGGGAAGATTTTTACGGACCGAACCTCGGCTACGCACTGGAGCTGTACGACCAATATGCTGAAGATCCAGACAGCATTGATCCGGATCTGAAAGACATGTTTGACGAACTCGGCGCTCCGCCAAGCCAAATAAAAGAGGCATCGGGAACAAAGGAACAGGGACGCGTCACCGCAGATCTGATTCAAAAGATCGCAGCAGCAGTTAAACTTGCAGAAGATATTCGAACCTATGGCCATCTGAACGCTTCCGTCAATCCGCTCAGAAAGGATCCGAAAAAGAGCGAGCTCTTTCCGTTATCCGAGTACGGGCTTACAGAAGAAGAAATGAAAGCAATACCCGCGTCTGTCATCTGTAAAGACGCACCTGCCAATATAACAAACGGCTTAGAAGCCATCCAGCATTTACGCAATACCTATAAAAGAACCATCTCCTTCGAGTTTGACCATGTGCATGATTTCGAAGAGCGCGCATGGATTACAAAAATGGTCGAATCCGGAGAACTGTTCCGGAAAAATTCACCGGAAAAACTGTCAGCCGTTTTAGAAAGACTGACGGAAGTAGAAGGATTTGAACAATTTTTACACCGGACATTCGTCGGTCAGAAGCGTTTCTCAATTGAGGGATTAGACGCGCTTGTGCCGGTTCTTGACGACATTATCGCCCAGTCTGTGAAAGCGGGCACAACCAATGTCAATATCGGGATGGCGCACAGAGGCCGTTTAAATGTGCTTGCGCATGTGCTCGGCAAACCGTATGAGATTATTTTCTCGGAATTCCAGCACGCGCCGAATAAAGACCTTGTGCCGTCTGAAGGATCGACCGGCATCAGCTACGGCTGGACGGGCGATGTAAAATATCACCTCGGTGCAGACAGACAGCTTCAGGATGCTGAAACCAAAAGCGCGCGGATTACGCTTGCAAATAACCCGAGCCACTTGGAATTCATCAATCCGATTGTGGAAGGAAGCACGCGGGCGGCACAGGAAACAAGAACGCAAAAGGGGTACCCGGTTCAAGACGAAACAAAATCGCTCGCCATTTTAATTCACGGTGACGCAGCGTTTCCGGGAGAAGGCATTGTCGCCGAGACGCTGAACTTAAGCTCTCTGAAAGGCTATCAGGTCGGCGGGGCCATTCATATCATCGCCAATAATATGATCGGCTTTACAACAGAAAGCGATGAATCACGGTCCACGAAATATGCCAGTGATTTGGCGAAGGGCTACGAAATCCCGATCGTTCACGTCAACGCGGATGATCCGGAAGCATGCCTGTCAGCCGTTAAATTTGCGGTTGAATACCGGAAGCGGTTCAATAAAGATTTCTTAATCGATTTAATCGGGTACAGACGGTACGGCCACAATGAAATGGATGAGCCGTCAACGACACAGCCGATGCTGTATGACGCCGTCAGAAAACACCCGACTGTCAAGCGGATCTTTGCGGAAAAACTCGTAAGTGAAGGACTGATCAGCGAGGAAAAAGCGCAAAACATCGAAACGGCAGTGACAAAACGTATTGAAGACGCCTATAAAAAGGTGCCCGCCAAAAAAGAAGACGCCGTACGGGAAATTGAATTGCCGGAACCGGTGTCCAACGGTTTTCCAGACGTTGACACAGCCATTGATTTTGATGTTCTCCGCAAGCTGAACGGCGAACTTATCAACTGGCCGGAATCTTTTAACGTGTTCGGCAAGCTGAAAAGAATCCTGGAAAGACGTGCAAAAGCGTTTGATGATGACCGTAAAGTTGAATGGTCATTGGCTGAATCGCTTGCGTTTGCTTCCATTTTGAAAGACGGCACGCCGATCCGGCTGACCGGACAGGATTCAGAGCGCGGAACGTTCGCTCAAAGAAACCTTGTGCTGCATGACAGCGAAACAGGAGAAGAATTTGTTGCCCTCCATCACTTAGACGACTGCGCTGCTTCATTTACGGTGCATAACAGCCCGCTCTCTGAAGGATCGGTTCTCGGCTTTGAATATGGATACAACGTGTATTCGCCTGAAACGCTTGTGATGTGGGAGGCGCAGTACGGGGACTTTGCCAATGCGGCTCAAGTCTATTTTGATCAATTCATATCTGCAGGACGGGCAAAATGGGGACAAAAATCAGGCCTGGTCATGCTGCTGCCTCACGGTTACGAAGGGCAGGGCCCTGAACACTCCAGCGGCCGCGTCGAGCGGTTCCTGCAGCTGGCGGCGGAAAACAACTGGACGGTGGCCAACCTGACAAGTGCGGCTCAGTATTTCCACATTTTAAGAAGACAAGCGAAAATGCTGCTTCGTGAGGAAATCCGCCCGCTTGTGATCATGACGCCAAAGAGCCTGCTGCGTAACCCGAATACGGTATCTGAAGTGCAGGAACTGAGCGAAAGCCGATTCAAGCCTGTCTATGAGCAGTCCGGACTTTCCCATGCTTACGAAAAAGTGACTCGCGTCGTATTATCAAGCGGAAAAGTGTCAATTGATATCAGCGATCACTTCAACAAAATGGAAGGCGATAAGGATTGGCTTCATATTGCCAGAATCGAACAGCTGTATCCGTTCCCGGCAAAAGATACGAAGGAGCTTTTCGCCAAACTGCCGAACCTGCAAGAGATCGTTTGGGTTCAGGAAGAGCCGCAGAACATGGGGGCATGGAGTTATATCAGCCCGTATCTGACGGAAATCGCGCCAAAAGGAGTAAATGTCCAATACATCGGCCGAAGAAGACGATCCAGTCCCGCAGAAGGAGATCCGACAGTCCACAAAAAAGAACAGGAACGCATTGTATCTGATAGCTTGACTCGCAAAAACTAAGGGGGAAATGAAAAAATGGCGGAAATTAAGGTACCTGAATTAGCAGAATCAATCTCAGAAGGAACGATAGCCCAATGGTTAAAGCAGCCCGGTGATTATGTAGAACAGGGTGAGTACTTGCTTGAACTGGAGACGGACAAAGTAAATGTTGAATTGACAGCAGAAGAATCGGGTGTTCTAAAAGAGGTATTGAAAGATTCGGGTGATACCGTCCAAGTAGGAGAAATTATCGGTACCATTACAGAAGGCGCTGGCGAAAGTTCTGCACCCGCCCCTTCAGAAAGTGCTCCAGCCAATGAACAAACGAAAGAGGAAGCAAAAGCTGAACCTGCTGCACAAGAAGTCAGCCAGGAAGCACAATCAGAAGCGAAATCCAGAACGATAGCGTCTCCGGCTGCACGCAAGCTGGCAAGGGAAAAAGGGATTGATCTATCACAAATTCCGACGGGGGACCCGCTCGGCCGCGTGCGCAAACAAGATGTGGAAGCTTATGAAAAACCGGCTTCAAAACCTGCGGCACAGCCGAAACAGCAGGCTCAAAAAACACAGCAAAGCTTTGACAAACCTGTCGAAGTGCAAAAAATGTCCCGCCGCAGACAGACGATCGCGAAACGATTGGTTGAAGTGCAGCAGACTTCTGCGATGCTGACTACATTTAACGAAGTTGACATGACGGCCGTTATGAATCTAAGAAAACGCCGTAAAGACCAATTCCTTGAGCAAAACGATGTAAAACTCGGTTTCATGTCGTTCTTTACAAAAGCCGTCGTGGCTGCATTGAAAAAATTCCCGCTCCTTAACGCTGAAATTCAAGGCGATGAGCTGATCGTGAAAAAATTCTATGACATCGGTATCGCTGTCGCGGCTGAAGAAGGGCTTGTCGTCCCAGTCGTGCGTGACGCTGACCGCCTGACGTTTGCCGGCATTGAAAGAGAGATCGGCGAACTTGCGAAAAAAGCGCGAAACAATAAATTAACATTAGGTGAGCTGCAAGGAGGCTCCTTCACGATCACAAACGGAGGTACATTCGGATCGCTTATGTCAACACCAATCCTAAACAGCCCTCAGGTTGGGATCTTAGGTATGCACAAAATTCAGCTGCGCCCAGTAGCGATTGATGCGGAGCGCTCTGAAAACCGTCCGATGATGTACATCGCTTTATCATATGATCACAGAATTGTAGATGGTAAAGAAGCGGTCGGATTCCTTGTCACCATTAAAAACCTGCTTGAAGATCCGGAACAGCTGTTGCTGGAAGGATAATTTGAGACAGACAAAAAGTACACTGCCCTTACAAGCAGTGTACTTTTTTTATTGAGAGAAGGGGAGAATTTATATGAAAAGCTGTTATCCGCTTGAGATCGAATTTGAATATAATGAAGAATTGCATTCTATCACTCCGGTTCTTCTGCAAGACGAACATGACACGATATTAATAGACTGCGGATATCCCGGTTTTACAAACCATCTTCAACATGCTGCCGCCCGGCATGGAATGTCGCTTCATTCATTGACAAAAATTATTGTAACGCATCACGACATAGACCATATCGGCTCACTCGCTGCATTATACCGTTTGCATCCGGATGTCAGCGTGACAGCACATGAGCGTGAAGCGCCGTATATTGATGGCTCTAAAAAATCTTTACGGCTTGAGCAGGCTGAATCAACGTTTTGTTCATTGCCAGAGGATGCAAAGCCTTATGCAAAACAGTTCATCCGCTCGCTTCAATCAGTCGAATCGGCTCCAGTTCACCGGACAGTTACTGACGGCGAGCTGCTGCCTTGGTGCGGAGGCATTCGCGTTGTAGCCACGCCGGGTCATACACCCGGCCATATCAGTCTTTATCTGCCTGCCGAAAAAACTATGGTTACAGGTGATGCGGTCGTCATTGAAGACGGAAAGCTGAACCTTGCTAATCCTAGCTATACGTTACATATGGATGATGCGGTCCGTTCTGTGCGGCGGCTGCTCGATTACGATATCCGCCAATTGATTTGTTATCATGGAGGTCTATTTCAGGGGGATGTGAAAAAAGCGCTTTTGCGTCTGGTTCGTGATCTGCAGAATAAAAAAGGATAGGAGCGGCCAGCCTATCCTATCCTTGTTCAGTTATGAAAACGGAATCTTTGCCGTTTCTTCTTCTTCGGTGCTGTTTTTCTCTTTTTTCTTAGACCAGTAGGTGGCAAGAACAGACCCCGACAGATTGTGCCATATGCTGAAAATTGCGCTCGGCACGGCTGACAAAGGGGAGAAATGCGCTGTCGCAAGCGCTGCACCCAGTCCGGAGTTTTGCATTCCGACTTCGATCGCAATCGCTTTTTGTGAAGTATAATCCATTTTGAACAGCTTTGCAGTCAGGAATCCTAACAAATATCCGATTCCGTTATGTAAGATGACCACAGACACAATCAGCAGTCCTGATTGAAGCAGATGCTCACGATTTACGCTGACGACAGAGGATACAATCGCTACGATGCCGATTACCGACACGAGAGGAAGCGCGTGCACGGCTTGTCCGACCTGTTTTTTGAAGAACAGCTTCACAATCACCCCGAGGACGATCGGCAAAAGCACGGCTTGCATTATGGAAACAAACAGTGAGCCGAAAGAAACGGGGAGCCACTCTTTCGCAAACAGCATAATAAGTGCCGGCGTTACAATAGGAGCAAGCAATGTTGAGATCGTGGTGACCGCAACAGAAAGCGCCGTATTGCCTTTCGCCAAAAATGTCATGACGTTTGATGCCGTACCGCCCGGACAGCATCCGACCAGAATGACGCCCGCGGCGATTTCTGCGGGGAGGCGGAGCCCGATTGATAAACAGAAAGCCGTAAGCGGCATAATCGTAAACTGGGCAGCGACTCCGATCACGACATGCCAAGGCTTTCTGATTAATTCTTTAAAATCGTCTGCTTGAAGAGTAAGCCCCATCCCAAACATAATAATACCAAGGAAAATCGTCATATAAGAACTGATCCAAGAAAACAAATCAGGGCAGGCGAATCCTAAACCGGCAAAGACGATAACCCACAAGCCAAAGGTTTGGCCCGCAAACCCGCTTATTTTTTTCAGCCATTCCATAAACACAGCTCCTTTTACATTCAATCAATCAGTCAGAAAATATGACTGACTTTTCTGTATTCCATTATAAATAATTTTCTGAATAATTCAATATTTAATATAAGTTTTCAATAAAATTATTATGTAAACTAACATCTTCTTGACTATTCAGACATATATTCTTACAATTGATTTTTATACTGAAATGAATTGGGAGTGCTGAAGTGAAAGAAGCTAATCAATGGTCATCTAAGCTGGGATTTATTTTAGCTACGGCCGGCTCTGCAATCGGGCTCGGCGCAATATGGAAGTTCCCTTACGTAGCGGGAACCAGCGGAGGCGGCGCTTTTCTGCTTGTTTTTATTTTATTTACTGTTTTAATCGGACTGCCGCTTTTGCTTGCTGAATTTATTATCGGCAGAAAAACACAAAAAAATGCCGTTGAATCCTATAAGGCGCTCGCGCCGGGGAAAAAGTGGCACTGGATCGGATATCTCGGAATCATTACGTGTTTTATTCTATTATCCTTCTACAGCGTAGTGGGGGGATGGATATTAATCTACATTATAAAAGGCTTTACAGGCGGCTTATCGCTTTCTTCGGGATTTGATACGTTATTTATCGATACCATTTCAAACCCTTATGCAGCCGTTTTCGGCCAGCTGCTGTTTATCGTGCTGACGATTTTAGTTGTGGCAAAAGGGGTGAGCAGCGGCATCGAAAAGGTAAGCCAGGTGCTGATGCCGGCTCTGTTTATTCTGTTTATTCTTTTAATGATCCGCTCCGTTACGCTGCATGATGCAGCGAAGGGATTAAAATTCTTCTTCATGCCTGATTTTGGCGCGATGGATGCCAATACCATTTTATATGCGATGGGACAATCATTTTTCTCGTTAAGCGTCGGAGTGTCCGTAATGGTTACATACAGCGCATATTTAGAAAAAGAAGAAAATATTGTTCAATCCGCCGTATCGGTGACGGTATTAAATGTCCTTGTTGCTGTGATGGCGGGAGTGGCGATTTTTCCGGCGGTGTTTGCATTCGGCCTCAAGCCGGATCAAGGCCCGCAGCTTTTATTTAACGTGCTGCCGACTGTCTTTAACCAAATGCCGTTGGGCATCGTGTTTTTACTCGCCTTTTTGCTGCTGTTTTTATTTGCGACGCTGACATCGGCTTTTTCAATGCTTGAAATTTTAGTTGCTGTTTTGTCAAAAGGCGATTCGGCAAAACGGAAGCGGTATGCATGGATCGGGGGACTTGCTATATTTATTGTCGGGGTCCCTTCGGCGCTGTCGTACGGAATTTTGAGTGATGTTTCTATTTTTCACCGCAGTATTTTTGACGCTGCGGATTTTCTGGTCAGCAATGTCTTAATGCCGCTGGGCGCGCTTTTAATTGCCGTTTTCGTACCGCTGAAAATTCCGAAACAGATGTTGTTTGACGAACTGAAAAGCGGTTCCGGTATAAAACGAAAATGGTTTGCAGTCTGGCTCCTATTAATCCGTTATGTGGCTCCTGTAGCCATTATTATCGTTTTTCTGCACGTGCTTGGTATTTTTTAAACCAAAAGAAGCACGCCCCCGTTCAAGACGGGGGCTTTTTTAATAAAGCGGCCATATCACGCGGTGCGCTTGCTCGAACCGTTTCTCCGCCTCCCGCCAATCAACGACATTCCACCATTGATCCACGTAAGCCGCGCGGTCGTTTTTATATTGTAAATAATAAGCGTGTTCCCACACATCCAGCGGAAGCAAAGGAATGACGTCCCACTGGCTGTAGAGCTGATGCTTCTCAGCGGCCAAAATCTCCAGCCGCCCGGCGCGCGGCGCCCAGACTAGGATAGCCCAGCCGACTCCTTCGACTTTTTTCGCCGCTTGAGAAAATTGCTCTTTAAAAGCGGAATAGCTTCCGAATGACACATCAATCATTTGAAAGAGTGCACCCGTCGGCCGTCTTTTTCCGTTTGGATTCATCGAAAACCAGAAAATACTGTGCAAATAATGGCCCGCGCCGTGAAACGCCAATTGCCGCTCCCAATGTGCCACTAAGTCGTACTGTTTCGTCTGTCTCGCTTTTTTGAGCTCCAGTTCTGCTTTATTCAGACCGTCAACATAGCTCTGATGGTGTTTGGTATGGTGGAGTTTCATAATCTCTCTTGAAATATACGGTTCCAGTGCGGAATAACTGTAAGGCAGTTTAGGGAGGACATGCTTGCCGATCGGCACATAGGCTCTGCGCTCATCCGGCTCTTCGGGTTCAGTAATGTCCCGGTAAAGTGCTGATGCCTGTTCGTACCATTCCGCCTCCGTTAATCCATCATCCTGAAGGGTGTGAAAAATCCGGTCGATTTGTGCCGCGAAGCGATCGAACCGACCTTGTTGAATGACTTGTTCCTTCAAGGTTTCACACCAATTCAGCATCTCGGTTTGATAAGCGTGCCGTTTCATTTTTCTTCCTCCTTTTCACTCATTTTCATAAAAGTGCTGAGCGCAAGCAAAGAAAACACATACGGGTAGCTGTGATATCTGATGTAAAACTGTTTCGGCAGGCCGATTCCAGTCGGATAGCTGAAAGCGGCTCCTTCGTAATGCCGGTTTTCAATAAGAAAAGATATGCCTTTTGTGACGGCTTGATGATGAGGTTTTTCGTATTGCAGCAAAGCTTCGGCCGCCCAAGCCGTCTGTATAAGCGTCCCGTAAGAAAGCGGAACATAGGTTTTCTCTTCTGCACTTTTACAGGATTCCCCCCAGCTTCCGTCCTCGTTTTGAATGGACTTCAGCCAGCGGATCGCTTTTTTTACGGCCGGGTGGTTTTGGCTCACACCGCAAGCCTTCATCCCTGTCAGCGCCGCCCATGTGCCGTAAATATAGCAGACACCCCATCTGCCGTACCACGATCCGTCCTCTTCTTGATGGCGGATCAGCCATTGGACGGCTTTTTCAATCTGAGGGTGATCAGAAGAAAGCCCCGCTTCTCCTAAACAGTGCAGCACCCGTCCGGTTAAGTCGCTTGTTGAAGGATCGATGGCAGCTTCCTCAGCCGATTCCAGCGGCAGCAGGCGGACCAGCGGATGATTGACATTTTTCTCAAAAGCAGAGAAGCCGCCGTCACTGTTTTGCATGGACAAAAGCCAGCTCAGTCCGCGTTCCCATGAGGCGGGATAACGTTTTCGCGGAATGGCTTTGAGCACTGCGGCTGTGTCATCACAATCAGGATTATTTGTATTGATGTTTGAAAAACCCCATCCTCCCGGTTCAGCATGCGGGTTGTGAACGGCCCAATCAGCGACTTTCGTCTGCTGCCGTTCACGCAGAAACCGGGCGGCGCTGGTTATCATCTGATCGTTATCTGGGATGCCGCTTTTCATAAGCGCATAGCTGAGAAGCGCCGTATCCCAAACGGTCGACGTTGAATTTTCCAGGTACGGTATATTGCCGCAAGACGTGAGCAAAGCTTTCGTGCCGGCAAGCGCTTTTTTAATAACGGGGGAGTGGCGCGATACACCGAGAGCGAGCAGGCCGTACACCATAAAAATAGTGGCGCTCGCATAGCTGTATAATGTGCCGTCTTCTTCAATCCGGTGAAGCATATATGTTTTGGCCGTACGCAGACCGAGCTGGTGAAAAGCGGCAGGAATCTGCAAAAGCCGCTTCCAGTGCGCGAAAAGAGAAGAGAGGTCTCTGTTCTCATCCTGATCGGAACGAAGCCATGTAAACGGATTTTTAGTCATATGCCGATCTAAATGCGCGAGAGACGGAACGTTGGGATTTTTCAGCGAAAATCTTTTGTTAAGTGTCACGGCCATCGGTACAAAATGAATACGGGCGTATGTACTGAACTGGTAAAAATGCAGCGGGAAGGATGGGGGAATGACTAAGAAAGATAATGGCAGATGCAGCGCGGGCCATGGATAAAGGCCGTTTGCCGCAAGCATCCACTTTGTCATGAAGTGTACGTTGCGCAAGCCGCCATTTGAGATGATAAAGCGTTCGGCCTGAATCATATGCGCCTCAGAACGGCTATATAAACCGGAAGCCAGCAAGCCGGCATAGCCCTGTACAGTGGCGGTCACATTTCCTTTCCGGTCATCAGGATAGTTGGCAAAAGTTCCGTCCGGGCGCTGTTTAGCGCGAATGCCTTCTGCAAGCTCAGCGATCAGTTCTTTATCATTGTCTCCAAGAGAAGTGAGGAGGAGGATCAGAAAGGCGTTTGTCAAAATCGGTCCTTCAAAACAAAATGACCATGAGCCGTCCGCATTTTGCGTTTCTCTTAATAGGGAGATGGTTTTCTTTTGGCGGCTTCTGACGTTTTCATGAATTGTGCTCACACTCGCTCAACTCCTTCAGAAGCATATATATTCATATGTAAAAGGCGGCATGACAAAAGAAAGAAACTGCTGACAGGCAGCAGTTTCTTGTTTGATTAATCTTCCAGATTGATCCAGACGCTTTTCACTTCTGTATAATTATCCAGAGCGTAAGAGCCCATTTCCCGCCCGAGGCCGGATTGCTTATAGCCGCCGAAAGGAGATGCCGCATCGAAAACATTGTAGCAGTTGACCCAAACGGTGCCGGCTTGGAGACGGTCAGCAATGTAATGGGCGTTTTTCACATTCTCAGTCCAAAGTCCGGCTGCAAGGCCGTATTCCGAGCGGTTCGCCCGCTCAATCACTTCATCTACCGTATCATACGGAATGGCGGCTAAAACCGGGCCGAAAATTTCTTCTTTTGCGATGGTCATGCTGTCATCCACATCCGCAAATACAGTCGGGGAGACAAAATACCCTTCTTCAAACGGGCAGCTGCCGCCCGCGACAGCTTTGGCTCCTTCCGCTTTTCCTTTTTCAATATATGAAAGCACGCGCTCATGCTGTTCCTTACTGACGAGCGGGCCGATTTGTGTATCCTGGTGAAGGCCGGCGCCTTGCTGAAGCGATTTCGCATATGAAACCATTTCGCTGACGACCTCATCATATTTGTCTTTGTGAATGAAGACACGGGAGCCTGCACAGCATACCTGCCCCTGATTAAACATGACCCCGTTTAAAGCGCCGGGAATGGCTTTCTTCAAATTGGCGTCAGGCAAAATGATGTTAGGTGACTTTCCGCCAAGCTCCAGTGTCACGCGTTTAATTTTTTTTGCGGCTTTTTCCATGATTTTTTTGCCGATTTGTGTAGAACCGGTAAAAGCGAGTTTATCGACATCGTCATGGTTGGTCAGCGCTTCCCCGGCCGTTTCGCCGAACCCTGGGACAATATTGATGACGCCGTCAGGGAAGCCCGCCTGATCTATTAATTCCGCTAAATAGAGGGCAGTCAGCGGTGTCTGCTCCGCCGGTTTCAAAACGATTGTGCAGCCTGTGGCAAGGGCGGCGCCCATTTTCCACATCGCCATAAGGAGCGGGAAGTTCCAAGGGATGATCTGCCCCACGACGCCGACAGGCTCATGGCGGGTGTAATTAAAATATGAGCCGGCGACCGGAATCGTTTGTCCGGTTATCTTTGTAGACCACCCGGCATAATAACGCATATGCTCAATTGCGAGCGGGATATCCCCATTCGTCGTTTCATTAATCGGTTTTCCATTATCAAGTGTTTCAAGCTGCGCGAGTTCCGTTTTGTGCTCTTCCATTAAATCGGCAAGCTTATACATCAGCCTGCTTCTGGAAGCGGCCGGCATAGTGCGCCATTCGCCGTGATCAAAGGCTTTGCGTGCCGCTTTCACTGCACTGTCAATGTCTTCTGACTGTGCCTCGTAAAGCGTCATCAGCGTTTCCCCGGTTGCCGGATTCGGTGTGACAAATGTTGATCCTGAAGCGCTCGGAACAAATTTTCCGTCAATATAAAGCTTCTTCGTGCCCTGTAAAAATGTTTCCAGCCTTTTTGTGATCTGCATCGTTAAAGAACTCATTCGTAACAAACCTCCCGAAATTTTTTTATGGTCTGTTTTGAGCATCTTGATGTCCGCGCAAAGTAAGCGCATACAGTCATTCTATAATAACACCTCCGGTAAAATCAATCGATAACCGTTATTGCAATTCACAAGAAAAAACGGCTACAATAAGCTTATCGATTAAGAAAAGGAGTTTTATAAATGATTCATAATAATTGGCAGACAAAAGAAAGCGTCAAAAAGGTCAAATGCGTACATACAGATGCGAAAAAATACATTGTCAAAAATGTGCTGACGCCGGGTAAAGAGTATAAAGTCAAAAATGAAACAGAAGAATTCATTTTTGTTGTAGACAATACAAACAAAGTCGGAGGCTTCTACAAAGAGTATTTTGAAGAAGTTTAAAGCTGAATGAATTTATTTTGCCTGAGCCATACTAAAAAAGACTACATATAAAGGGTGGCTGCAAAATGAAAAAAACAGAGCAAGACAAACAAAATAAAACATCAGATCAGCTTCAGCAAGTGCAACCTGAAGAAGGCACCGACACGACGATGGAACAAATTTCAGATACCTATAAAGAAGGAACAATTGAAGATACGGATCGTTGATGTTTTGTTGAAACCGCGGCATTGGAGAAGCCGCGGTTTTTTATGGCGAAAATAAAAAACTGACTTTTCGAAAAAAATACCGTTTTCTTGAAACCTTTTCTTTCGCTGAACCGTACTACTTCATAACAGCGGCACCTTTCGCGAAGGGCTTTTTTGATGAACGTTCTAAAAATGTAATCTGTTCGTAATGGTTTAAATGCCGTCTATGTCGTATTCTTATATAGGGATAAAGAACTTATTTTTTTATGATTGTAATAAAACAATAGTATAGAAGCAGAAAGTGGGGTTCTTCATTGGGAATTTTTTCTGTCAGCAGATCAACCGACACAAAAAAGCTGGAGGCTTTGCTCGTTGAGGGAGAACGGATCGAAACGATTTATAAACTGCGGGTTGACCAAATATGCTTTACGAATAAACGAGTGATTTTCTTTGATAATAAAATGTTCTCCAAAAAGAAAGTGCGCGTATTTCTTCCATATAAAACAATTGAAAGCTTCGCCATTCAAGAAGCGGGGATGTTTGATCCCGATACCGGGCTTGTATTAATGACAAGAGGAAAAACTTTCGAATTGGAATTTGCAAAAGAAACGGACTTGACTGAGGTTCAAGCCATCTTAACAAAATACTTATGCAGTTAAATATCACATAAAAGCCATCCGAATGCATGCGGATGGCCTTTTTATTATATAATGCTTGTTTTTCCGGAGTTCGAATCAATGAGATCCGGATCAGCAATAGAACTGATGGGGATATAAATCGGCGCCAAATCACCATTTTCTTCACCGAATCCGTAGTTGATCTTATTGGATAAAAAATAATCGATTTGCTGATACGGGCCGATCGTAATGGAAGAACCGCGGTCGACTGCATTTACTTTCAAGCCTCCTACATTTACCAAAACCGGCGAAAACATCATAATGGGCCTCCTTTTCCGGCAGGGATTTTATCGCATGCAGACTCAAAGGCAGATGGAGAATCAATTTGATCCCGGTCATCCACTTTGCCGTTCGTGCCGATGAAGCCGCTTGCATCTCCGAAGTTCTGTCCGTATCCCTGATTCTTTTTATCAGAATTCTGCCATTCCGCCAGTAAATTTTGTCCGACATTCACCGCTGAAGCATTTTCAAAGGAATTAATTTTCAACATGAAAATATTAATATTGATATATGGAGTTGGTTGAACCACAGGCAAACCTCCTTTAATACAGGTGTATGCCGGCTGTTATGACCGTATGCTTAGACAGGGGGGCGATAAAAATGGATTTCGATAAGATGAAGCAATGGATGGAAATGGCGCAAAACATGTCCGGCGGCGACTTTTGGAAAAACGTTTTTGATGATGAACAACTGAAATCATTTCAAAACGGCCATTCTCATTTTCCCTTTCAACAGGGAGATGGGCAAATGAGAAGAAATGAGGATGTTTTTCCTCTTATAGATATTGTGGAAACCCATGATGAGCTCCAATTTTTGCTGTATCTGCCCGGCTACCGGAAACAAGATGTTCAGCTGCTGTCCTACGGAGAATATATCGTCGTAAAAGGCACGAGAAAATCCTTTTTTAATGAACAGGATTTTAAACAGAAGACCGGAAAATACGGCGATTTTGAAAAAAAACTCGACCTTCCGCATTCCGCTCAGGGAACGAAGGGAATGCAGGCGGTATTCAAAGACGGGATTTTATATATATCGATTGCTAAACATCTGGGGGATGCAAGCCAGATCATTATCGAAGGCTGATCTTGTTTGCTGTGCCATCTATCAGATCTGAATCATCGATACTCATGATAGGGATGACGACAACGGTGCAATCACCGTTTTGTTCACCGTACCCTTCATTTCTTTTATTGGCTGCTGTGTTTCTCACCATAACGGAAGAGCCGGTGTTAAAAGCTGCTCCGCCGCTGATTCCGTTCATTTTTATATACTCAAAGTTGATAAAGGATGGAAAAAACATCATGATTCGCCTCCTTTTTGTATATCATGTTTATATTCGCAATGCGGGACGCATAGAACTTTCCAAGAGTGACGGGGAAAGAAGTGATTTTCTTTGAAAAAAATAATGAAAGAGATTTTCAAAAAAGTGTGTGAAGAAGAATTAGACCGGCTTAAGAAAGTGGAACAACAGCTTGATGAGCTTCAGGATAAGTGTCATTTTGAGCCGCAAACGGTTGAAGGGGAAAAAACATATGTCCATATTGAGCATGTCAAAGTGGACAAGGTTGAATACAATATTGATTTTGAAAAGCTGAGTATAGAAGAGCTGAGCGGTATGCTGAATATCGGCGCCACTTACCATACACCGGTGCACAGGCTCAAACAAGCCTGCGCTGAAGAATGTCGGGACAACCCGCAAAATGATGCTGCGAAAGAAAAAAGCCAGACAAAGCAGCAGACACCCAATGTCACCATCAGGGGGAGAAAGCATTGACCCCGTTGTTTCATCCTCCTTTTTCGAGGGTATGTATTAACAGATGCAGCGAAGAATACAGACGAAAAAGGAGATGATGAATATGTCATTATCAAAAGAACAGCAGGACAGCCTTTATCATAAATTAATCGATTTAAAGGAAAGTCTTCAGGGAGAATCAAAAGAAAATCATTCAATGAGCGAAGACACAGGAGAACTGTCGAACGGAGTAGATAATCACTTAGCTGATCACGGAAGCATTTATTTGGACAGGGTCACGAATCAGACGCTGGACGGTGTCGATCAGAATCTTTTAGATGAGGTGCACGCCGCGCTTGAACGAATGGATAAAGGAACATACGGGATTTGCGAGAAAACGGGAAAAGAAATTCCTTATGAAAGACTTGAAGCTGTGCCGTACGCCAGAATGACCGTCGAAGCGCAGCGAGAAACAGAAGGGGATGTGAAAACAGACGCTCCGTCATATGAAAGGGAATTTCACGAGCAGGTGAAAGACCTCTCAAATAAAGAAACCGTTGATCAAAAAAGCTCACAAACTTACGAAATCCTGGATCGCGAGCAGGATTCACAATAATAGCAGCAGGTACATTCATATGTACCTGTTTTTTTATTCCATAAAAAATCTCAGAATCGAAATAAAATCATTGACTTTATATAAAAAAGAAAGTAACATACTATTTGTAAGTAAATATTAAAAGATTACCGGGAGGAATTTAGAATGTCTCAAGTATTATTTGTAAAATCAAGTGACCGTACGGCTGAAGAAGGCGTATCCGTAAAATTATACGAAGCGTTTCTGGCTGCTTATAAAGAAAGCAATCCGAATGATGAAGTGATCGAACTTGATCTTCATAAAGAAAACCTTCCTTACCTCGGAAGAGATATGATTAACGGAACATTCAAAGCTTCAAAAGGAATTGAAATGACAGACGAAGAGAAAAAACAAGCGTCAACTGCTGACATTTACTTAAATCAATTCGTCAAAGCTGACAAAGTCGTGTTTGCATTCCCGCTTTGGAACTTCACAGTGCCTGCTGTGCTTCATACTTATGTTGATTACCTGTCTCGCGCAGGAGTTACTTTCACATACACGCCTGAAGGACCAAAAGGTCTGATGGGAGATAAAAAAGTAGCGCTCTTAAACGCACGCGGCGGCGTATATTCTGAAGGACCGATGGCATCTCTTGAAATGTCATTAAACTTCATGAAAACCGTTCTCGGTTTCTGGGGTGTCCAAGATCTTCACACTGTTGTCGTTGAAGGCCATAATGCTGCACCGGATAACGCTCAAGCGATCATTGAAAAAGGACTGCAAGAAGCGAAAGATCTGGCTGCAAAATTCTAATTTCCATTAACTCTTGCGCCCATACAGGGTGTGAGAGTTTTTTATATTATAGAAGAAACTGGCGGCAGCTTTCGATCAGATCTTATATTGATATATTGATGTTTTGTCGAAAAAACAATTTTTATGTAGAATAAAGCAGTTCTCACAAAGAAAAAAGGTTTTCTGTAAAAGAATTAACCCTCTTGCCAAAATACGACTGATGGTGTAGGATATAAGAGAAGCTACATTGTTCGTATTGTTAATTAAGTTTTAACCTTTAAGCTGTAATAGGGAGTTTTATATCGAAGCCGGAATGTCATGCCTCCATTGCAGAGGACGACAGGAACGCTTCTGCAAACACCCACTTTGAGGAGTGGTGGTTTAAAACTTTCTTACTTGCGTACGGCATACGTAGCGAAAGCCATTTCCCTTGCGGAGATGGCTTTTTATTTTGAATTGCCCTTGAGCGGCGTACTTTATCTGTATGATAAAATGAAAGAATCAAAGACAAAGTGAGGTTTTACAACTTATGCTGGATAAAGCCCAATCCCTTCTGGCGCATTATTTTGGTTACGACAGTCTACGCGCGGGCCAAAAGCAGGCGATACAATCAGTTGCAGAGGAGAGAAAAAACACGGTCTGCATTATGCCGACGGGGGGCGGAAAATCAATCTGCTATCAGATTCCCGCACTGCTGTTTGAAGGAACCACAATCGTTATTTCCCCTCTTATTTCCTTAATGAAAGATCAAGTCGACGCGCTTGAAGAAGCGGGTATCGCGGCAGCTTATATTAACAGCACCCAGACAAGCCGTGACATTCATGAGCGCCTGACCGGTTTGAAACAAGGGGCTTACCGGCTCTTTTACATTACACCGGAGCGTTTGACTTCTTCTGAATTCATTCACATCCTGCAGAATATTACGGTTCCTCTTGTCGCCATTGACGAAGCTCACTGTATATCGCAATGGGGACATGATTTCAGGCCGAGTTACCGGAATATCGAAATCCTTTTTAATGAATTAAAAGAACCGCCCGTCATCATCGCATTAACGGCGACGGCTACGCCTGAGGTTCATGATGACATATGTAAGCAGCTTCATATTAAGAAAGAACAAACTGTATATACCGGTTTTGCCAGAGAGAATTTAACGTTTAAAGTAGTAAAGGGCGAAAACAAAGATCGGTTTATCGAGCGGTATCTGGAAAAAAATAAACACGAAGCCGGCATTATATATACAGCGACAAGAAAAGAAACCGACCGTTTATATGAGAAATTAAAACGCAGCGGCATCAATGCCGGCCGTTATCACGGCGGATTGGCGGATGATGACAGAAAAGACCAGCAGGAGCGGTTTCTTAACGATCAGATACAAGTGATGGTAGCTACGTCCGCTTTCGGAATGGGAATCGATAAGAGCAACATCAGGTTCGTTTTGCACGCGCAGATTCCGAAAGATATGGAGAGCTATTACCAGGAAGCCGGACGGGCCGGGCGCGATGGTCTTAACAGCGAGTGTGTGCTCTTATTTTCGCCGCAGGATATTATGGTGCAGCGTTTTTTAATAGACCAATCGGCCGCCGGAGAAGAAAAACAAAAGCAGGATCTCAAAAAACTGAGACAGATGGTGGATTACTGTCATACGGAAGATTGCCTGCAGCGGTTTATTCTGAAGTATTTCGGCGAGAATGAGGCGGAAGCTTGCGAAGCATGCGGCAATTGCACTGATACAAGGACCGCCCATGACGTCACAAAAGAAGCGCAGATGGTATTATCATGCATCATCAGAATGAATGAGCGCTTCGGAAAAACGATGGTGGCGCAGGTGCTTAGCGGCTCAAAAAATAAAAAAGTGCTGGAAAACGGCTTCAGCAGCCTGTCCACTTACGGCATTATGAAGCATCAATCCGCAGCGGAAATCAGTGATTTTATCGAATTCCTTATTTCAGATGAATATATCAGAATGGCGGACGGCACATTTCCGACGCTTATGGTCACCCAAAAAGGCAGGGACGTTCTGCTTGGAAAAAGCGCAGTCTCGAGAAAAGAAGCCTTACAGGCCGCTGCCGTAACTGAAAATGATGAATTATTTGAGCTTCTCCGGCGTCTCCGCAAAGAGATTGCAGCTGAACAGGGTGTGCCTCCATTTGTCGTGTTCTCAGATCAGACGTTAAAAGAAATGTCAGCGAAACTTCCGAAAACAGATCAGGATCTTCTTTCCGTAAAAGGGGTCGGGGAACAAAAAAGATTGAAATACGGAGCGGTTTTTTTAGAAGGAATCCGAAATTATGTAAGAGAAACAGAGTGAAAAAAAGTTTTTTTAGAAATTTGCACATTGTGTTTTCCATTCGCGCCGGAAAAATCAGAAGCTTGAAAACCCTTGCTGTATCAAGGTTTCAGCAAGACTTACCAAGCGAGAGAAATGTTTCATGTAAAGGAACTGTAATCTAATTCAAATCGTTTTGTTATTGAACTGACATTTTCATATGTTACGATATCACCTGTTAGCCGCCAATAAAAAGCTAACAAGGGAGGATTTACTTATGAAGAAGACGATTATGTCCTTTGTCGCAGTTGCAGCAATTTCAACAACTGCATTCGGAGCTCACGCTTCTGCTAAAGAAATCACGGTGCAAAAGGGTGACACGCTCTGGGGGATCTCGCAAAAAAACGGAGTGAACCTAAAGGACTTAAAAGAATGGAATCAGTTATCTTCTGATTTAATCATTGAAGGAGAGAAACTGACTATTTCTTCAGTAGAAACAACCACATCTGGGCAGTACACAGTGAAGCAGGGCGACAGCCTCTGGAAAATTGCTCAGAAATTCGGAACATCAGTCGGCAATCTGAAAAGCTTGAATAACTTGCAATCAGATATAATTTACGCAGGCACAACGTTAAATGTGAAAGGTCAGGCTCAGGCAGCACAGCCGGCTCAAGAAGCCAGCCAGCCGCAAACTGAACAAAAACCAGCTGCTGAGACAGAACAGCCGAAACAAGAAGCTGTCAAAAACGAGCAGCCTAAACAAGAACCTGTTCAAGAACAACAACCTAAACAAGAAGCGAAGGCTGTCGAAGCAAAACAGCAGCCTGTTCAATCAAATACAAACCAACAAGAGCCTAAAAAGCAGCTGACAATGACTGCAACTGCTTACTCTGCTAACGACGGCGGCATTTCCGGTGTAACGGCAACCGGTGTTGACTTAAACAAAAACCCTGATGCAAAAGTCATCGCGGTAGACCCTAGTGTCATTCCGCTTGGCTCTAAGGTTTATGTTGAAGGTTACGGAGTGGCAACAGCAGCAGATACAGGCGGCGCAATTAAAGGAAATAAAATTGACGTATTTGTTGCAAAGAAAAGTGACGCTAACAACTGGGGCGTCAGAACAGTAAATGTTAAAGTATTAGACTAGTTTCATATAGAGATGAAGAACACAAGGCGAAATGCTTTGTGTTCTTTTTTTCTTCCCTTTTTTGACTGTATATAATCGTTATATGCGGAAAAAGAAAAAGCGTTTCTCTAATATATTATATAGAAGGAATGGATGTGAAAACGGAATCTGAAGGGGTGTATGAATCTGATGGAGCCGGAATTTATATGTTTATGGAATGCCTTCACAGAATCACCGGTGTTTCAAGCATGTATCTGTACCGCTTTGGCCATTGTGATCGTTATCGGACTGTCTATGCCGGCTGTCAGGCTGTTTCAGGCGCTTGACAGAGGGAGAGGAAGGCCAGCCGTTATTGAAAAGGTGAGACGTACTGGTGTGATGAAGAATGGCAGGCACGAGCTTGTGCTTATTTTAAACGTAAAAAACCAAGACGGAACGCATGATAAACGTGAACTGACACATGCCGTATATAATGAAGAGATCAGCCGTTTTTATGAAGGAGCTTCCGTATGGGTGACGGCAGCGGCTGGCGGACGAATTATGATCGCTCCGCGCACGCCGCGGCATAAGGCATCAAAATAAAAAGACGGGGCGGTTTTCCCGTCTTTATGTATTAATGCCGATCGATCCATATCCTTACGCCTTCTGAGCCGGCTTCTATTCTGCATGTTCCTCCGATCGGGAATGTCATCAAAGGGGAGGTATGGCCGAAATCAGCATTTGCGATAACAGGCATGGATGACAGTTCTTCTTTTGTACGGATGACGGCACGCAGAGCCTCCTCAGACACATTTGAAGCATGCTGGAAACGTCCGATGACAATTCCCTTCACAGCTGAAAAAGCGGGAAGGTGGATGAGTGACTGCAAATCCCGGTCAAACATATGAATGTCCGACATATGATCATCTTCTATAAACAGAATCACTTGTTCCATCTCCGGAAAGTATTCGGTGCCCTGCAGAAGATTCAGCGTGCATAGATTTCCTCCGATCAGTGTTCCTTCCGCATATCCGGGTTGAATAACGAGCGGTTCCGGATTCCGATAAAAACGTCTGTCCTCCTGGTTCAAATACCATTTATCATCACTCCACTCGGATGAAGGCTTTATCTCATACGGGTTGTCAGAAGCACAGCAGGCCAAGAAAGAGTTAATCGTATAGTCCAGCCCTTTTTTCATGGCAAATGAAGAAAAATGGGGACCGGAATATGTAATAAGGCCGGTTTTTTGATATATGGCATGACCGAGAGCGGTAATATCTGAATAGCCGCAAAGGATTTTCGGATGCCGCTTGATGTTTTCATAATCAAGATAGCGAAGCAGCTGATTTGATTGGAACCCGCCGAGTGTCGTCAAAATCGCTTTGATGTCAGGATCAGCGAAAGCTTCGTGCAGATCCTGTACACGCGATTCAATGGATGATGAATCAAATTCATTTATTTCTTTCGCATGCTCTGAAAAAGAGACACGAAAGCCGAGCTCCTCCAATTTTGACTTTGCGGCATTTATATTTTCATCTGACATAACGGACATGCTTGTGGCCGGAGACACAATACGAATGCCGTCACCTTTTTTCAATTTTTCCGGATACAAAAAAAACCCTCCTTATATGGTTTAATCTATTACACCATATAAAAGAGGGTTTCTCTATTATTTTTTTACAAGTCGACCCATTTAATGCCGCCTGATTGCGTATCATTGTCAATCCAGACATCAAAGTGATGCTTTTCATAAAAATGAACGAGTCTGTCGACATGATCCCAATCACGCTTAGCGATGTCGCCCGTCACTTTCGGGATATTCTGCTCTCTGGCGATATGTTTTAAAAATTTCATGCAGATCGAGCCGTAGCCGTGGTTCGGCGGGCCTTTAATGTCTCCGATATGAATGGCATTGTCATAATAAGAGGCGATCAGTGAAAAACAGCCTCTTCCCCGGTAGGCTGATTCACAATCAGTCAGCATAATCTTACATGTTTGGCCATCATCAATCGAGGAAACAATGATCCAATCGTCATTGTTCGATTGATCAATACCAAGCACTCGCGCGTCTTTTGATACATCTATCAGATTTTCCCGCATTCTGAAAATCTGAAATTCAAGTTTATGAAGCTCTTTTTCCAGCTCTTTCTGATCTCTTTCTTCTGCAGTAAACAAAATCATACTCCTTTCACAGCGTAAAAGTCTTAGTTAAACACAAGTATCCATTGTAGTAAATGATGTCTTGGTTTGTAAATGGGTTTTGCAAAAACTTTTTTAGAAAAGTCTGCCGTTTATATGTGGATTGACGTTTTTAAGGCGGTGCGGATAGGGAAAGGAACAGTGAGCAGCGGAAAAAGGAGGAATCTATAATGGCAATTGACTCACTCATCGGCAAATTGAAGTACGTAATGACGGAATCTCCTGATAAAATGCTTTCCTTATATGTAAATACGGATATGAGAAATCCGGATCAGCAGGGGGGAGAGTGGAAAATCGCCTTGAAAACCGGTTTTCGGAGATTAAAAGAGTATCTGTCTGCCAGTGATCCGGAAGAAGAAAAATCTCTCGTCCGCATCATGGAACGTGTCTATCAATATATCGATGGGCTTGGTAAAGAGATGCCGCGAAGTCTCGTATTTTTTGCATCGGGAGAAGGCGGTATTTGGGAGACGATTGAATTGCAGGTGCCTGTCGAAACACGATTTTATTGGGAAGAAACGGCTGTCCTTGATCAATTAGAACTTCTCCGTGAACAATTTCCGAGCACGGCTTTTATTCTCACCCAGCAGAATGAAGTGAAGATCATAGAAACCGTACTCGGAAAAATTGAAGGGGTGGAGCATTATCAATACGACGTCATCAATGAATCGTGGAAACCGCAGGATGTAAGCGGAAGCTCCGCCTCAATGGACGAAGACGCCGCCAAAGCCCACGTCGAAGAAAACCAAAACAGGCTGTATAAACGATTGGCTTCAAACCTTGATCAAAAGGCCGCTTCACACCAATGGGAGCGTCTCGTAATCGCAGGGGACAAAGAAACAGCCGATATTCTCGATCAGCATATGAATAAACCGATAGATCATTCCAAAAAATCTGTTGAATGAAAACGAGCATAAGGTGATAGAAGAACTGTTGAAGGAAGCATAATATGACGAAAGGCCGGGTCTCAAACACCCGGTCTTTTTAGGGCTTAAGTTTGTCTAATTTCTGACGAAGCGGACGAAACCGTTGACATCAAAGCTGAATTCTCATACCATTTGGATAGTCAGTAAAATTGAGAGAGGTCATAAGATGAATCAGACAGAAAACAAACCTAAAAGTTATACCGGTATCGTGCTGACATTGACCGTTCTGATCAACGGGTTAATTGCGGTGCTGTTTTTTATGCCGAAATCGGGACAGGTCAGCATTGCCAATATTCATATTCTGCCGATGTTAAATGCCATTTTTAACAGCTTCACGTTTATCTTTTTGCTGGCAGCGCTCTTTATGATTAAGCAAAAAAACATTCAAGCGCATAAACGTTTTATTTTAGCGGCGTTTACGACGACTTTGCTGTTTTTGATCTGCTATGTCGTGTACCACTCGATAGCTGAGAATACTTTATTCGGCGGCCACGGCATCATGCGCGGGATTTACTTCTTTATTTTAATTACGCATATTTGCCTTTCCTTCATCATCGTGCCGCTTGCGCTGTTTACGCTGATCAGAGGATTCAGTATGCAGGTGGAGCGCCACAAAAAAATCGCCAGATGGACGATGCCGCTCTGGCTGTATGTCAGTCTGACGGGCGTCATTGTATACTTAATGATCTCACCGTATTATTAAAAAAAGCCGTGCTCTGCGCGGCTTTTTTCTATTGATTGAAAAAGGCGCCTCATCAGGGCGCCTTTTACTCTTCAAGCGTTTCAAGTGTTGTTACATTTAAGGATTGTTCAACGGTTTTTGTTTTTGCTTTTACTTTTTCTGCGTACGTGTAATCACCATAGCAGTAGGGATAACGGAAATTGTCTTTGTTCCCTCCGCAAGTGTAAAGTTTCGGATTCTTTTTGACCTGCTGCTCGGAGTATTGTTTTGCCAGTTCCTCAGTATGCGATCCTCCATGTTCAGCCACAAAATCAATATAGCCGGCTCCCATGTTGTAGCTTTGTATAATCGTATCCAAGTCTACGCCTTTTTTCTTGCCTGTTTGGTACATGAGAGTGAATTGTTTGATTCCCTGTTTGATACTGGTTTGAGGGTTTTTAATCTCATTTCGCTTTAAACCCAGAGATTCTGAAGACTGCATGGGATCATTTCCTCTTCCTTTTGACTCCTGATATATCATGCCGAGTACAAGCGATGTATATTTGGTGAGTCCTTTTTCATCCAGCTCGTCTTCAACAAGCGGTTTGTAATCTGTCAGCCGTTCAAGGACGATCGGTTTGACATCAAACGGAAGACTTTTGAGCAATTCATTATTTGAAAATAACAGAATGAGGAAGAAGGAAACCATGACAAAAACACATATCATCATAAGACCCGCGGCAGCGAAACAGCCTTTTTTCTTTTTCTCCACTGTGTTTCACCCTCAATTTCAGGAGCATTATGACTTTTTCATTATGACACAGATGAATGCGCGAAACCAAGCGGAAACCCGTATTTGAAACATAAATTTAAAATAACGGTTCTTTTGTCAGGCGCAGGATGTATCTGCATCAATTGACATTTGGTATAATTGGGCTACTTGAGAAAAGAAGGGTGAGGTATATGACTGAATTTCACGAATCCGGAAACACGAATGACCCCGCTGTCGATTTAGATGAGGAAACTTTATTTTTGGTTGCCCAGACTTTTAAGGCGCTGTCTGATCCGACCAGAATCAGAATTCTCCATTTGCTGTCACAGGGTGAGCACGCGGTAAATGATATCGCAGAAAAGCTGAATTTGCTGCAGTCTACCGTTTCTCATCAGCTGCGTTTTCTTAAAAATCTGCGCCTCGTCAAATCACGCAGAGAAGGAACATCCATCTATTATTCTCCTGAGGATGAACATGTGTTAGATGTGCTTCAGCAAATGATTCACCATACGCGGCACGATTAAAAAACATCCCTGCTTTTTAGACAGAGATGTCAGCCGTACTGACTGTTATTGGTTTGGTCTCTGCTCGTTTTTAAAACATAAAAAGAGAAGCCGCTGTAATACACTGCGATGAAATAAAAGATACTGATGGTCAGCGGATCGGCCCCGACCGTTTGGCTGTATGCCTCCGGATGGGTAAAGTCCGCTGTGACCCGGTAAATTTCAATAACGCGATAAACAAATCTCGATAGGAATAACGTTAATAGAATAAGTTCAATCCACAGGTGAGTGCGAAAATACATTTTTCCGCGGCGTTCTTCAAAAGAAATGTTCCGTTTGGCAAACAGGACCAGAAGCCAGCCGCAAAAAGTGCCGAATATAAGATGGCCGTATAAAGCCGGGTGTGTGATGCTGAAAAACGCCAGAGCTGCGGCCAGCAATGAAAACAAAATCATTCTGGTATAAAGCCAGCGGGGTTTCAAAGGCTGAAAGCCGACGGACCGTTTCACCTTTTTATACAGGAAAAAGGCAATCATTAAGACAGGGCAGATGCTTTGAAGTGTGATATGCATGGTGTGGAACTCCCCCTCCGTTGAGTAGTGTATGCTTATCCGGCTAGTTTTAGTAGTCTGATTTATTCGCAGGCTGAAAGCATCTTTTATCACAGTATGCGCGTTTCTTTTTTTTGCATAAGAGAAGCGCCCGCGCCTTTTTCAGGATTTAAACAGAAAACTCTTGATAAACTAACAGTATTAGTTATAATAAAACTAATGATGTTAGTTTTAGGGGGATGTTGATGAGAATCTTACAATACGGAAGTGTTTGGCAGCTGACTTTTTTTCCAGCGCTTTTCCCGGTGAATTGTTATTTGGTTGAAGAAGAAGAAGGAGTAACCCTGATTGACGCCGGACTGCCTAACAGTCATAAAGGAATCAAGCAAGCATTGCGGCAGCTTGGGAAGCCGCTGAATGACATATTACTCACCCACGCGCACGGGGATCACATCGGTTCGCTTGACTCATTAGCTGCGGAATTTCCGGATGCTTCCGTCTGTATTTCTGAGCGGGATTCTTTCTTGCTGAAAGGTGACACTTCATTATTTGAGCATGAAGCACAAACGCCGATAAAGGGGGGAGTGCCGAAAAATGTTCAGACCGAACCTGATCGCCTGCTGAAAGGCGGCGAGCGGATCGGATCTTTACTTGTCATTCCCGCTCCCGGTCATACGCCGGGAAGCCTCGCTTTTAAAGATATGAGAAATGATATGCTGATCGTCGGAGATGCCTTTCAAGTACGGGGCGGCCTTGCTGTTTCAGGGAAGCTGAAATGGAAATTTCCGTTTCCGGCTTTTGCTACGTGGAATAAAGAAGAAGCTGTAAAAACAGCAAGAACGCTTATCGCTCATCAACCAAGCAGTCTGGCCGCCGGACATGGAAATGTTCTCTGCAATCCCGTTGAAATGATGGCTAAGGCTGTTGAGGAAGCCGAACGAAGCCTGCCGGGAGGCCGATCATAATGTCACCGAGAGTCGGAATGAGCCTTGACATGATATTGAGAGCCGCAGCAGGCATCGCTGACGAAAAAGGGCTGAACGAAGTGACGCTTGCGTCTGTTGCAAAGTCCTTAAACGTAAAACCGCCTTCCCTTTACAATTTTGTCAATGGCCTTCAAGGAATTAAAACAGAGCTGGCTGTCTCCGGTTTAACTATGTTATATGAAAAAATGGCGGCCTCTGCAGAAGGACTGACGGGCGAAACGGCTTTGCTTGCTCTTGCCGATGCCTATATCAATTTCGCCGAAGCCAATCCCGGATTATATGACGCAACATTTCAAAAGATAAAAGACGGGCGGATTGAGAATCTGTCAAGCCTGCTTGTAGAGCTTGTTGTCAGGCAGCTGACAGCGAACGGTTATGCACAGTCTGACACTGCGATTCATGCTGCGAGAGGACTGAGGAGCCTTCTTCACGGATTTGCCGTGTTGAGAAAACAGAGTGCATTTGAATTAACCGAATCAATTAAGGAAAGCCGGAAGTTTGCAGTTGTTGCTTTCTTAAGAGGTTTGCAGTCGAGTGAACAATAATATTATTATGTAAACTAAATAAAAAGACGCATCATATAAAAAGGAGGGACAAATGGATTCATTACAACATATCATTTGTGAGCGGCGCACCTATTCACATATTTTTGATTCTCATGCACACACATACTGCCAAATGCTTTTTCCGCTCGAAGGACAGCTGGACCTGGAGACAGAAAGACGTGAAATCAGATTAAAACCTGATCAAATGCTGTATATTCCGCCCGGGTATGAACATCGGTTCCGTTCTTTGGAGCGAAATGAATGTCTCGTTCTCGACATACCGGCATTTTTTTTCAAAGGTTCCTTTGACCCCGGCGTTCTGAATAAGCTTGATCCTTTTTGGACATCGATTCGGTTTCTGCTGACAGAAGAGACAAAGCAGCAGTCGGCTCATTCATTGAGTCTGCTTGCAGAATATATTGCTGGAAAGATACAAGAAAACCGTACGAATAATTCAATTGCGTATATCCGCCGAAATCTCTCAAAGACTTTTACAATTAAAGAGCTCGCCGCAATGGAACATTACCACCCGGCGTATTATTCCGACTGGTTTAAAAAGCAGACGGGAAAAAGCCCGCAAGCTTATATTGCTGAGCTCCGTATGAAGAAAGCGGAACAAATGCTTATTGAAACAAAATGCCGGCTGACAGACATCAGTCAGGAGGTCGGCTTTCAAAATTTGTCTTCCTTCACCAGATGGTTTGTCAGACATAAGGGAATAACGCCGCGCGTCTTCCGAAACACCTTTCAATCTGATAAATAATCCTGAAAATCGGTTAAATAAACTGCTTCTTTTTTTGGTATCATGATTGTAAAAAAGGAGTTTTTGATATGGCAGTCATCGAAGATTTTATCAAGCTTGATCTTAGAATAGGAACGGTCGTAAAAGCGGAAGTATTCCCGGAAGCAAAGGTGCCGGCCATTAAGATGACAATAGATTTCGGCGAAGAGATCGGCATGAAACAATCAAGCGCCCAGATTACAAAACGGTACGAACCGGGTGATCTGACGGGCAGACAGGTTACCGCTATTGTCAACTTTCCGCCGCGGCGGATCGCCGGATTTAAGTCAGAAGTTCTCGTTCTCGGCGGCATCCCGGAAAAAGGAGATGTTGTCCTGCTTACGCCAGAGCAGACAGTACCGAACGGAACGAAAATCGGATAATAAAAAAAGACGTTTGCAGAAGCAAACGTCTTTTGCGTATTGAGGCGATACACCACACGCCACATTCGTGTGTGCCGCAAGGGCATGTGCATCGGCTTACACAATTCAGCTCATCGCTATATCAATATAGCATGGCGGGTGTGGAAATGCAAGAGATTTTTCAACATATGTTATATTTGGCTTTGTTTTGCCGATCCCAGATTCCTTCGTGTAAGGTTTTGTTTGAAATTTTATGATCTTAAATAAAGCAGTTCGACAAATGCAAGAGATTCATCTAATCTTATATCCTATGGTGAAATTTAGACAGAAAGAAGCGGAAAGGAGACGTAAATGAAAGTATTTGAAGCAGCCTCGTTCATTTCAGCCGCAGAAAAGCGGGCTAAACAATACGATCAGATTAGAGAACAATTTATTAATCTCAGAAAAGCGTTTCAGGGAATGGCTGACTTAGACGACAGTGAGTTTTCAGGCAAAGGCGCCGACAATATCAAAGCCTTTTTCCAGGACCACGCCAGCGTCACGGACAGCTGGCTTGATCTGATCGATATGAAGATTGCGTTTCTCAACAGTATTTCAGGAAAAGTAGCTGATGCCGGATTAGCCGATTCGTTTGTGGAAGAGTCATTTTTAGAACACGAGCTGATTCATGCGAAGAATAAATCAAAAGCTATCATGCAGGAGCAACGAAATGAAATGAGGGATATTCTTAACGAGATAAGCGATATTGTCCATCTTGATGTTTTCTCTACAGAAGATGTCGATCAAAAGCTGGAATCAGCAGACAAAAAACGGGACGATACCGTACATAAGCTCGGCAAGCTTGATCACGATCTAACGAAAGAATACGCAGAAACCGAGGCAAACGAACATTTCATTCAGGCAGATTTTCAGCAGCTCCAAAACGCAACAGGCCAAGGAAAAAACGCCACTCCGCTTCACTATAACGCCAAGGCATACAGGGAAAGTGACATACATAAGAAAAAAGGCGAGATTGCAAGACATTCGGATGATTATTTGACGATTAAAAAGGAAGAAGCGAAGGAGCGGGAAATCAAGGATCTGAAGAAAAAGCTGGCCGCTGGTGTCACCGATCCGGATGAATATTTGGAAATTGCGAAGAAGATCGGCTATGAAAACCTTGAATCTTCCCAGCGGCAGTATGTGACGCAGCTTGAACAAGCAAAACAGATGGAAGAAGCCGGAGAAGTGACTTGGGATATTTTAAAAGGAGCCGGCGTTGGTTTATATGATGTCGGGAAAGACACGGTGACCGGTCTATGGGACTTCATAACCGATCCGGGGGAAACGCTGTCAGCACTGGGGAATGCAGTACTTCATCCTGTGAAAACATATGATGCTGTTAAAGCGGCAATTGAAGAGTCGTATCAAAAGGATATGGTGAACGGAGATGCTTACTCCAGATCAAGATGGGTGACATATGCGGTCGGTTCAGTGGCTGTGGCTGTCGTCGGAACGAAAGGCGCAGGAGCCGTTAACAAAGCTGATGCGGCGGGGAAGGTCATAAACAAGGCAGGACAGGCAGGGAAGAAAATTAAAGACGTTAAACTTCCAGATCTGCTTCCTTATAACTCTAAGTATGATCTTGCTCTGGCCGATAACGTACCATACAATGTGGTTGACAGCCAAAACCTTAAAAATGAACTTTTGACCAATGCAAAGAAAATCCCGGATGGAACGAGAAAGCCGTTTACTGGTCAAGAAATAAACCTTCCTTGGTTAAATAAAGAAAAGTATGGTGCCTTTGAGGTTAAGGGCAAGGTAAAAGCAAAGGGAAAAGTTAAAGACATAAGCCGCAGAGTGTATACTATGAAAGATATTGATATGAACCAAAAAACAGAATTTGGTAACAAATCTTCAGCTTATGAAAAACGGTAATGCTCCTTATGCAAAAGATGGCACACAGATTAATTTACATCACTTGATTCAAGAAGAACCTGGCCCAATGCTTGAAATCCCAAACAGTTTACATACAAAATATAGTGATGTTATTCATAAGCTTAAGACTGATGGTGAAAGTTTTAGAAATGATAAGGTTTTAAAAGCACAATATGAAAGCTTTCGAAAGAGATATTGGAAGTGGAGAGCGAAACAATTTGAGAATGAGAATTGAGGTGTTTAAATTAAATGATTTATTCAAAGGTTGAAAACTTTATTAATGAAAACAAGCAAAATGCTATATTCACAGAGGGTGCAAGCCATGAAAACATAACTCGCATTGAAGAAATCCTCCAATGCGAACTTTCTATTAGCTATAAATGGTTCTTAGAAAAATACGGTGCTGGTGGTTTATTCGGGGTTTTAGTTTTAGGCTATAACTTCGATCATGCGTCAGTTGCAGATAAAACCAAAGAATATAAACAACATTATGGACTTGCTGATGGTCTTGTTGTCATAGAAGATGTTGATTTTTTTGCTTACTGTCTAGATACGAATAAAATGAAAGGCGGAGAATGCCCTGTAGTGGAATGGGATAGGATAATTGGCTATCAAGATATCGCTGCAGAAAGCTTTATCGAATTTTTTTATAATAAGATTCAGGAAGCGAAAGATGACTGGGAAGAAGATGAAGACTGGGACGATTAATAAAAGAAAGCTCTCTTTTAGAGAGCTTTTTCAGGTTATCAATTTTTAACAGGCTTTATAATGAGCAAACAGGCATTACTCAAAATACTCGCCGCGCCTATCCAAAGCAGCCATTGTGTTGCGGTCAGCCATGAGGCAGTTAGGATAAAGAGTCCAATGGCAATTGATATATAATTGCCGGCTCGGTCCAGTTTACGTTTGCAATGAATTTTATATTTAGCATGAGAAATAAATTGATCAATTTTATCTTTCAGCTCATAGCATTTTTCCTTCATCTTATCCTCTGTTTCTTTTACTTTTCGATAAAGCATATTATTCATCGTCTGCACCCCCATATCGCCGTTTTGAAAATTCAGCCATGATTTTTTCTTCATAGTCATCTGAGATGAATTGTGCCTGCTCTTCAACTTTCAAATGTGCTTTTTCTTCAAAACCATCCTCTTCTTCACCATCAAAACGATAAAGTTTTTGCAATAGCCTCCAGAATGTTTCAATTTCATCAGTTGTGAAGTCTTGAAACATATCCGCTAAAAAATAGGTGGATTTTTCTGAACAGGAAATTAACCCTTTTTTTCCTTCAGCGGTAATCTCAATATTGATTGCACGTTTATCCAGTTTGCTTGGCACAGTGTGAACATATCCTTTTTTCGCGAGGCTTGAAATTAATTTGTTAGCGGTTTGTTTTGTTGTGCCCAGCTTTTTAGCGATATTCATAAGTGTGGTATCTTCCGTCGGTAAATGGGCAATAGCAATAAGAGTCATGTGCTGTCGGGAAGTCAGCATTTCTAAGTATTCGTCCCCCCGAGCCTGCACTTTATTGACAACCGAAAATAATGATGCGTAACTTTGTTGCATAACATGCAGTTCCTTCATTAGTAAATTAATATCCATAAGGTATCTCCTATCTGAATTGTCACCATGTTGACAATTACAATATACATCGAAATAGAAAATAAGTCAACGTGGTGACTAATAGTAGCGGGTGCGGCTGTTTTCAAAAATGTCACAGGCAGTCGGAGTGTTTACAAAAGGGGAAATAAGTATAATAAATGCGAAAAGGGCATTAATCCAAAGTGAGAAGGTGTTTGACATGCAGAAAGTGAACTGGTCAGAACAGTATGAATGGTTCAATAAACAGGATGAAAAAGACGGGCGTTTAATGGCGCTCCTTCGTCATGAGCTTACATATGAGGAAGTCATACGGTTATATAAGAAAGGGTTTTATTTGAAATCTAAAGAAGGGGAGGTTTCGTTAAGTAAGAACGATATCCTTCGTATGTTTGGGGTTGAAGAGAGGCAGGGCGGCGTATCTTGATGAACGGGAAGAGAAAAACTCTTCCCGCTTTTCATGGCAGCTGTTATTCTTTTTCCAGCATAGAAGTCAGCCATTCTCTTAATGTATTCTTCTGCACATACCGCTTTCCGTTTCTCGTGATATGCGGAATGTCAGAGGTGTCGGGCACGATTTGTTTTGCTTCTTCCTTCGTAACTCCTAAATAATAACCAATATAGAAGTGCAGATCTTTTTCTTTAATGAGAATGTGGTCAGTGTGTTCATGAGGATCAGGTGATTTAAAGTTTTTCAATCCGTCTCCGATGAAATATCCGGCTAAAGCGATTCCGATGCCGGTAATGATATCCATACAGCAAACCTCCAATAAACGTTATCACTTTTTATACGGTGAAGCCGGCTGAAAGGATTCAGCCTTCATCAAAACCGCCCGGCGTTTATTGCGGGCGGTTTTGATTGCTGAGCTTTTCCGCCTGCACCTTTCCGGAGAAGAAAACAGCGCCTCCGCCCATATCCGCCAGCCGATCGGGCGTGAGCGAGTTGACAAGCTGTTTTTTATCATCCATATCGGCCCAAAGACCTTGGCTGACTGCAACGCCGGGAAGCACCTGTTCGCCGACCGAAGCTGTTAATTCACACTCGCCGCGGTGATTCCAAACTCTAACGGTTTCCCCGTCTTCTATGTTCCGGCGTACAGCATCCTCTGTATGAATAAAAAGCTTTGGCGCTTTTTCTAATTTTACGTGTTTTTCATTATTCGAAAATGTTGAATTAAAAAAATTATGATTCGGTCCCGGGACAAATAAAAGCGGAAAATCATCATCGCTCTCAAGAGGGATGTGTGTCGGCAGCGCCGGATAACCGTCCTGTTTCATCTTTTCCGAATATAATTCAATTCTTCCGCTCGGTGTCTTGAGCTTTCCCGGAAAAAGCGGTTTTTTCCGTTTGGCTTTCATGAAGGAATGGCGTGAGAGCGCTTCGTAATCAATATCCTCGATATACGGATTGTCGGGAAAGTCCAGCGCCTGTCTGATCAACTCTTCATCGGAATCCTGAAGCTCCTGCTCGGTAAATCCCATTGCTCCGGCAAGCAAACGGAACACTTCCGTATTCGATTTGCTGTCCCCGTAGGGTTCGATCACCGGTTTTTGCAGCTGAATAAAATGATGCCAGTAAGACGTGTAAAAATCTGTGTTTTCAAATGCGGATGCAGCAGGGAGCACGATATCCGCATATTTGGCGGTTTCCGTTAAAAATAGATCGTGAACGACTGTAAATAAATCCTCCCGCAGCAGGCCTTTTCTGACTTTATTCGCTTCCGGCGCAACCACTGCAGGATTCGTACCGTAAATAAACAGGGAGCGTACGGGCGGTTTTGTTTCTAAAAGAACGCTTCCGAGCCTGTTCATATTAAATGATCGCGGCTTCCTGCCGTAAAGCAGATCAGGCCGCTGGAGCGCTTGTCTGTTATAGTTTAATACCGCGCTGTTGTGCTTGATTGCGCCTCCTCCGGTGTTGAGCCACTGTCCTGTAACAGCCGGAAGGCAGGCGACGGTGCGGACGATCATTCCGCCGTTGTCATGGTGCTGAATGCCGTTTCCGATCCTGATAAGGGAAGGGGAGGTTTCCCCGTACATTCTCGCAAGACGTCTGATATCGTCGGCTTTAACGCCTGTAATAGCAGAAACCGTTTCCGGATCATAGTGTTTAACATGCGCTTTTAATTCGTCACTGCCTTCGGTGTATTCTGTGAGAAATGCTTCATCGTGAAGGTTTTCGTCGAATAAGACATGCATGATACCGAGGGCGAGTGCGGCATCTGTGCCGGGGCGAATGGAAATAAACCAATCGGCAAGCCGGCCGGTTTGGTTCTTATGTACATCGATAACGACAATTTTAGCTCCTTTTTTCCGGGCTTTTTGAGCAATCATGACTTGGTGCATATTCGTGCTGACGGCATTGATCCCCCAAAAAATAAAGAGCTTTGTATGTATGGTCTCCTCCGGATCAGTACCCGCTCCTTCACCCATTGTATAGTTATAGCCTTCAGATCCGGCTTTGCTGCAGATCGTCCGTTCGAGATGACTCGCTCCGAGACGATGGAAAAAACGGCGGTCCATTCCCTCTGCCGCCAGTTTTCCCATATTGCCGTAAAAGCTGTACGGAAGAATGCTTTCCGCTCCTTCTTCGGCAATGAGCTCTTTCCAGCGCGCACTGATCGTATTGATCGCTTCCTCCCAGGAAATAGGCGCAAACGCGGCTTCACCTTTTTTACCGATCCGTTTTAACGGAACGGTTACGCGCTTCTCATCATAAATGCGCTCAGCCATGTGTCTGACTTTGTTGCAAATATTCCCTGATGTGACCGGGTGATCGGGGTCTCCCTGAATGTTAACGATTTTTCCGTCTTTTTTTGTCACAAGCAAGCCGCATTGATCGGGACAGTCTAGTGAGCATACCGACTTAAAGACCCCGTTCGGCTGTGTTGCAGCAGAATTCATAGCCCATTTCTCCTCTTTGTTTATATTGTAAGCATTATAACATTTCAAAATCGAGCGTCAATTCAGAAAAAAAGTGTTGACATCACGGAAAGACTTTTCTATGATGAGTTTATTCTTTTAAACAGCCTGACAATTTCATCATTTTATTTTCTATCCAGAGAGGTGGAGGGACTGGCCCTACGAAACCTCGGCAACATTTATTGTGCCAATTCCAGCAAGCGTATGCTTGAAAGATAGGAAAGAATGATCTATACATATTTGTGCGCTTCAAGCGCATAAAGACGGTATATGAATCTCTTTCCTTCTTTGGGGAAAGAGATTTTTTTATGAAAAAATTTATGTGAAAAGGATGTTTTGCACCATGACGGTTTTAATTACCGCACCATATCACGACGAGGGGCTGAAGGAGCTGACTGAGCTGTTCGGCCGGACTGTGCACCGGCCGTGGAAGAAGCACGGCCGGGCCTATCGGGAAGATGAATTGATCCGAATGATTCAAGAGACAAACGCGTCGGGGCTTATTACTGAACTTGATGAGGTGTCTGAGCGTGTTATTGACATATTGCCCGATACCGCTTTTATCGGTGTCTGCCGAGGAATGCCGTCTAATGTGAATATTGCGGCGGCGACTAAAAGAAAAATCCCCGTTTTCTTTACACCGGCCCGCAATGCCCAGGCTGTTGCTGAAATGTTTATCGGAAATGTGATTTCATTTTTGCGTCATACGTATTCTTCCCATCAGTGGCTGAAGGACGGGAAGTGGAATGGTGATTATTTGCAGGCTTACGTCAAATTCAGAGGAAATGAGCTGACGGGGAAAACAGTCGGCCTTATCGGTTTCGGAGCTGTCGGACAGAGAATCGCCCGGCTATTGGCCGCTTTTGACTGCAAGGTGCTTTACTATGACCCATTTGTCCGTCATGAAAACCGGGAGTATGAAAAAACGACGATTGAACGGGTATTTTCTGAAAGTGATATTGTTTCCGTTCACTTGCCGCGCACAGAAGAAACCATCGGCCTTATCGGCGCCCGGCACTTTCAATTGATGAAACAGGGAGCTGTTTTTGTCAATACGTCAAGAGCGGCGGTTACAGACAGGGAAGAGCTGCTGCGGGTGCTGAAAGAACGGCGGATTAAGGGAGCGATCCTTGACGTGTTTTATCACGAACCGCCTGAATCTTCTGATTATGAATTGATCTCTTTGCCGAATGTGTTAGCGACTCCCCATATAGCGGGCGCAACGTTTGAAGTGGAGGATCATCATGTGAAGATTTTAAATGGAGCGCTTTTCAAATGGAAACAAGATCAAACCTGTTCAATACGTGAACTTTATAACAAAAGAGAACTTGAAACGGAAGGAGGAGGCTGTAATGGCTGAACAAAAAGGCTACCTTGTATTTGACATCGGAACGGGGAATGCGCGAGTCGCGGTCGTGACAGCCGGCGGTGAAGTGACCGCGCTTGAAAGGGAAGACATTGAATATGTGACGGATCCGCTTTATCCGGACGGACGATATTTCTCACCGGAAGGGCTATGGACGCAAATCAGTGCTATGGCAAGGAAGGTTATTGCCAAAAGCCCTCATATTACATTAATCGGAATCACCTCAACAAGCCAGAGGCAGGGAATTGTTCTGATCAATAAAGATAAAAAGGCATTTCTCGGTCTGCCCAACATTGATAACAGAGGCCGTGAATGGGAAGACGGGATTGAGGCAAAAGAAGAAGTGCATCAGCAAACCGGACGTCTTCCGAGCGCTTTATTTTCCGCCATGAAACTTGTCGGATTAAAAGCTAGACAGCCGTCTTTATGGAAAGAAGTGAAGTACATCACAAGCATCAGTGACTGGGTGACATTTGAGCTGAGCGGCATTTTGAGCTATGAACCGTCACAGGCTGCTGAAACACTGCTGTTTGACGTAAGGAAAAAGGCGTGGTCAGAGAAATTATGCAACATCTTCGGTGTGCCTTCTGCCATTCTTCCTTCACTCGTCCGATCTGGGACGGTTGTCGGAATGTTAACGTTTAAGAAAGCGGCGGTTCTCGGTCTATCTGAAAGAGTGCCTGTGATTGCAGGCGGGGGAGACACACAGCTTGCCATCAAAAGTGCAGATGCAAAGCCGGGAGATATCGTCATCGTATCCGGCACGACGACGCCGATTACAAAGATAACAGCGGAGACCGGAACCGAAAGTTTAAAGAATGCATGGCTGAATTGCCATACAGAAGAAGGTCAATGGCTTCTTGAAACGAATCCGGGTGTAACAGGACTCAATTATCAAAAATTAAAATCCATTTTTTATCCGAATGAATCCTACGGCGTCATGGAACGGGAAATCGCAAGTCTGCCGAAACACGATCATGCTTGTATTTCTGCGTTAGGCTCCTATTTATCGCCTGAGAAAAACGCACTGGCAAAAGGCGGATTTATTTTTGACGCTCCGCTGTCCCAAAACTTAAGCAGAGCCCATTTTGTCAAAGCCGCACTGCTGGAAATCGCTTTTTCAATCAAATGGAACTATGAGGCGTTAACAGAGGTGGCTTCCTTTTCACAAGATTATGTGAAGGTGTGCGGCGGCGGTTTCCAAAGTGATGCTTTGACGCAGTTTCTTGCTAACCTTCTGCAAAAGAAAATCTATAAGAGAGAGGGGTTCAGCCAGGCATCCGCAATGGGAGCGGCGATGATTTGCAACGAAGCTCTCGGTGTGAAAGCAGAGCTTTCGAGCAGCACAAAGGTAATTGAGCCGGAAGCGGATCAGACGGATCTCTTCCTATATGAAGAATGGAAACATACGCAAGAATTATTTACTCATTTTCAGCCGGCGGTGAAAGCCTGACTTGGGGATGAGATGACAACATGAAAGATTGCTGAGGAGGAACAAAAATGCTTAATAAAATAGGAATTCCGAAACAGCTCGCCTGGGGATTTTTGGGGGTCGTGCTGTTTATGATGGGGGACGGCCTTGAACAAGGCTGGCTCAGCCCGTTTTTAGTTGAAAACGGCTTGACGGTACAGCAATCAGCATCCCTGTTTACGGTTTACGGTATTTCTCTCGCTGTGGCGTCTTGGTTTTCAGGGGTCTGCCTCGAAGCCTTCGGCGCAAAGCGGACGATGTTTATGGGGCTGTTGTTTTACGTGATCGGAACAGCCGCGTTTATCGCATACGGATTTGAAAATCTTAATTTGCCGGTGATGTATGTCACGTATTTTATTAAAGGGCTGGGTTATCCGCTGTTTGCCTATTCATTTTTGACATGGGTGATTTACCGGTAGCCGAAAAACAGGCTCAGTACGGCGGTCGGCTGGTTCTGGATTGCATATTGCTGCGGGATGTTTGTATTCGGTGCTTGGTATTCAAGCTGGGCCATCAAATCCTTCGGCTATTTGAATACACTGTGGAGTTCAATTTTCTGGGTCTGCCTCGGCGCGTTTTTTGCTTTGATTTTAAATAGGGACCGCTTTGAAAAGAAAAAGGCAGATAAGCGGGAAAAGGCGCAGGAATTAATGAAGGGAATCACCATCCTTGCTGTAAATCCGCGCGTGCTCTCTGGGGGGATCATTCGGATCATTAACAGCATCGGAACATACGGATTTCCGGTATTCCTCCCGATGCATATGGCGCAGCACGGCATTTCTACAAATGTATGGCTTCAAATTTGGGGAACGATCTTTCTCGGAAATATCGTCTTTAACTTAATCTTCGGCGCAGTCGGCGATGCCTTCGGCTGGAAAAAGACTGTCATGTGGTTCGGGGGAGTGGGCTGCGGCATTTTTACTCTTTTATTATATTATGCACCTGTTGTATCACATGGGAACTTGCTTTTCGTCAGCATTGTCGGTTTTATATGGGGAGGGCTCCTCGCCGGGTTCGTTCCGGTCGGGGCTATCGTGCCGACGGCGGCCGGCAGCGATAAAGGTGCTGCCATGTCTGTGTTAAATCTGGCTGCGGGACTGTCGGCATTTGTCGGCCCCGCGCTTGCCTGGGCGTTCATCGGACTTGTCGGCGCACAAGGCGTTGTATGGATTTTCGCAGCGCTCTATTTCGTAAGTGCAATCTTGACAAATCAAATCAAAATACCTGAAGAGAAAACGGCAAAACACAATAAAGCATTGCCTGAATACGCTTCTTAACAGCAGCGCCCCGAAAATTCGGGGCGTTTTTTACAGCTGCTGAAGAAACCCGGCAAAGCGCTGAATTTGTTCACGTAACGATTGTTTGTTTTCGTGAAATTGTTTGAAACGATGTCCGTTTGCTCCGGACGGATGCGGGAAGCCTTCCAGAATGACCGCATGACCCATTCTGCCTTTCTTCTTCAGCATGCGGCAGGCTGATTCTGCTGCTTTACCGAGAGGGATAAGCAGAATGTCCTTTTCTATCATTTCTATTTCATCCGGAAAACATCTCAGCGCGTAACGGCTGAGAAGAGCTGATCTGCTGATTGCCGGCCGATGTCCCGTATAGTTTTTCTGTTTATAAAAAACAGGGTGTTTGATAACGGACGTTGTATGAAGAAGCTCCCGTTTTGAATCAAATAACCGGGATGAATCCTCAACGTGAAGCGCGGCCGGCAGACCGCATTCATTAAGCATTTCGATGATGTTCTGTCTCATTGAACCGGAAAGTCCGGCCGCTTTTTTTGTTTCATACGCTATCGTTTCAAGAGTTTCGCCATCTTTTAAAAGCAGTGCCGCTTTTTTGTAAGCCAGCTGCATTTGAAAAAAACCGGGTGTGATTCCGGAAATGGCAACGACTGCATGAGGGTTAATATATTCATTATGAGGCGAATAATACAAATCCAGATCTCCGTCCTTGGCTAAATGGAAAGCCGGAGTCAGCAAATCCGATTTTGTAAATTCTCCCGAATATGATAGTGCTTTAAGCTGCTGCAAAAAACGCGCAAGCCGCTCACGATCGCAAATCATGTTATGCCTCCTTGAATCCGCCGGTTTCTCTTAGTGTCATCAAAAACGTCGGATGACATGCAGGCTCATACATCACTTTTACCGGCGTTCCAGAGCATTTTTAAGACGTGAGGCGTTCCTTTAACTTCGGCCGCCGTCGTTTGCACGGCTGTTTTTTTAGTGAGAAAATCTTCCTGCAGTTCTTTCTGCTTTTGCGATAACAGATCGGTTTCTGTTTTGATTTCATCAACGGCCGTCTGCATGGACGCTGTCGCGGCGTTAATCTTCTTTATATCAGGCGCTGTGTTTCTTTTAAAATGCACGGCGGATACGGCTGCATAAATTAATGCGGCAGCCGCAACGGCAGCACTGATATACAAAATGATGATCATCTTCTTTTCACTCCTTTTTTTCAGTTGATACCCTTTACGGATCGTGTTGAATCATTTTATTTGCTAATTGTTTTTTTTCTGCTTATAATGTGAAATCGTACATAAGGACATTCAGAAAGGGTGAAAGACGTGGAAAGCTTACAAAACAAAACGGCTCTTATCACGGGTGCGGGCAGAGGAATCGGCCGCGCCGCCGCTATCGCTTTAGCCAAAGAAGGAGTCAATATCGGTTTAATCGGCCGCACAGAAGCAAATGTCGAAAAGGTTGCGGAAGAAGTGAAAGCCCTTGGTGTAAAGGCATCATTCGCTGCTGCCGATGTAAAAAACCAAAAAGAGGTTGAGCAAGCCGTCTCCTCTATTAAAGAAGAACTCGGTGAGATTGACATCTTGATTAACAATGCCGGAATCAGCAAATTCGGCGGATTTTTGGATCTTACGCCTGAAGAGTGGGAAGACATCATTCAAGTTAATGTAATGGGTGTATACCACGTGACACGCGCCGTTCTTCCTGAAATGATTGAGAGAAAATCAGGAGATATCATTAATATTTCTTCTACGGCGGGCCAAAGAGGCGCCGCGGCGACAAGTGCGTACAGCGCTTCTAAATTTGCCGTTCTCGGTCTGACTGAATCTCTCATGCAGGAAGTCAGAAAACACAATATCCGTGTCAGCGCAATGACGCCGAGCACGGTTGCCAGCGACATGTCTATTGAATTAAATCTGACAGACGGCAATCCGGAAAAAGTCATGCAGCCTGAGGATCTTGCAGAATATATGGTTGCTCAATTGAAATTACATCCGCGCATTTTCATCAAAACTGCCGGTTTGTGGTCAACTAATCCTTAAACAAAAGGGGACCTGTCTTCGTGACGGGTCTTTTTTTGTTTCCGCAACCCGAATAAATAGGCATAAAGATCCGTTTTTGCAGAAAAAAGAGTGAAAAAGAAACCGATATCAGTTATAATTAAACTAAATAAACTATGTACCAAATGTTCATTAAAATTATTTTTCCCCGCTCTCCAAAAAACAAATCAATACAAATCAAACTGTCCGAACGATAAAAAGGAAAAACGGGATATAAAGAGAATATTTAGTACATGGAATAATTTGTTAGAAGGAAGGGTGTGCACATATTGAAAGAAGAAAAAAGAAGTTCAACCGGTTTTTTAGTGAAACAAAGAGCTTTTTTAAAGCTTTACATGATTACAATGACAGAGCAGGAACGGCTTTACGGACTGAAGCTTCTCGAGGTGCTGCGTTCGGAATTTAAACCCATCGGTTTTAAGCCGAATCATACCGAGGTGTACCGTTCACTTCACGAACTTTTGGATGACGGGATTTTAAAGCAAGTAAAAGTGAAAAAAGAGGGAGCCAAACTCCAGGAAGTCGTTCTCTATCAATTTAAAGACTATGAAGCTGCGAAGCTTTACAAAAAACAGCTGAAGACAGAGCTTGACCGCTGCAAAAAGCTGATAGAAAAAGCCATTTCAGATAATTTTTAAATCCGGCCGGAACGCACCCGGCCTCCCGGGCTCAAAAGATTTGTAAGGTTTGTTCTGTGATTCATTATACATAATAACAGGCTCGGAACAATACACATCAATAAAACCTTCAAACTTGACATCGACTCCTGAAGTGGTAACATAAAAAACGTGTGAAAAATACGAACAAAATACGAACAAGGGAGATGTTACCGATCTTAGATCAAAAGAAAGTTGCTTTTATCGGAGCAGGATCAATGGCTGAAGGAATGATATCAGGCATGGTCCGCGCAAAAAAAATTCCCAACCAAAACATCTGCGTGACAAACCGCCGCAATACAGAGCGACTCGCTGAATTGGAACATCAATACGGAATTCAAGGCATTGCTTTTGACAGCATGAAAACCGAAGACATTGATGTCTTTATTTTAGCCATGAAACCGAAGGATGCTGAAATCGCTCTTGCTACGCTGAAACGGCGTATTCAACCTCATCAAATCATCCTGTCTGTTCTGGCAGGCATAACAACCTCATTTATACAACAATCATTACATGACCGTCAGCCGGTTGTAAGAGTGATGCCGAACACATCCAGCATGATCGGCGAATCGGCAACAGCTGCGGCTTTCGGAGACCATGTTTCTTACGGTTCAGCAAAAACCGCTCTATCCCTTTTGGAATGCCTCGGGGAAGTGTACGTGATCAAAGAAGATCAGATGGACATTTTCACCGGCATCGCAGGCAGCGGACCGGCGTACTTTTATTATTTAATGGAGTTTATTGAAAAAGCAGGTGAAGAAGCCGGCTTAGACAAACGGCTGTCCCGCAAAATCGGCGCGCAAACGTTATTGGGCGCAGCTAAAATGCTGATGGAAACGGGTGAAAAACCGGATGTGCTTCGGGAAAACATCACCTCTCCAAACGGCACGACGGAAGCCGGCCTCGATGCGCTCAGGTCAGAAGGCGGCGGAGAAGCCATTGCCAAAGCCATTAAACACGCGACCGAACGTTCTATTGAGATCAGCAAAACAATCGAAAAAACGGCAGCACTATAATCGTTAAAAAACAGGAGTGATACAGTGACGTCTCGGACGAAGATCAAAAGAGTCGCGGTGAAAATCGGCAGCAGCTCACTGACGAGCCTGCACGGGGAAATCAGCAGAAGAAAGCTGGAAGCATTGGTGGATCAAATCGCACAACTGAAAGACAGCGGTTATGAAGTGATTTTAGTATCTTCCGGCGCAGTGGCGGCAGGTTATCGGAAGCTCGGCTTTATTCAGAAACCGGAAAGCCTCCCCGAAAAACAGGCTTCTGCTTCCATCGGGCAGGGATTATTAATGGAAGCTTATTCAAAGCTGTTTTTAGCGCACGGTTATGTCGCGTCACAAATTTTAATTACAAGAAGCGACTTTTCTGATGAATACCGCTATCATAATGTCCGCAATACGATGAACGTCCTTTTGGAACGAGGCATTATTCCGATTATTAATGAAAATGACACCGTCACAGTCAATCGGCTGAAATTCGGTGATAATGATACACTCGCGGCAAAGGTCGCAGGCTTAATTGATGCCGACATGCTTGTGATTTTATCAGATATCGACGGATTATATGATGATAATCCGCGCAGCAACCCGGAAGCGGCACGAATCAGACATGTAAGTGACATCACCCCGGAAATAGAAGCAAGCGCGGGAGATGCCGGGAGTGAGATGGGAACCGGCGGAATGCGTTCAAAGCTGGATGCTTTTAAAATTGTGATGGCTTCCGGTATTAAGGGCTTCCTCGGGCAGGCTAACGCCCCGGACATTCTGCTTCAAGCGGTAGAAGAGGAGGCTGAAGGAACTTATTTTGAAGCGGAAGGAACCCTCCCGTTAAACCACAAAGAACAATGGCTTGCATTTAATTCCGGCCCCGAAGGCGAGATTGTGATGGAGAAGAAAAGCAGCCGCGATATAGCGAATGGAAATGTGGCGCTGTCACCGCAGGATATCGAACAGATTAACGGCAGATTCAGCAGCGGGGCGGTTGTCAGACTGCTTGATCAGCAGGGAGAAGAACTTGGGCTCGGCATCGTCAATTATTCCTCAGCTCAGCTGAAGACATATAAAGAAACGCCGCATAAACAGACCGATCAATCAGTCATCGATCCGGAAGCGTTTGTCTGCCACGTTGAACTGTCCATCCCGATCGGCTGAGAATAGTCAATAAAACATGGCAAAGCCCGAGGCTTCGTTTTGAAGCTCGGGTTTGTTTTTATTGATATTGTTCAAGTTTGGAGAAAAATTGAATGACAAAATGAAAGAAATCATTCGCAGACGGAGCCAGTTCTCTGCCTTTTGGCTTAATAATGCCTACGGTGCGCTTCACTTGAGGGAATTCAATCGGAATTTTGACCGTGAACCGAGGTGTGGTTTCCGCAAAGGTGCTTTCAGGTAATAAAGTAACGCCCATGCCTGCGGAGACTAATCCTTTAATGGCATCTAAATCCTCGCCCTCCGTTGATACAAGCGGCGCAAAGCCTGCCTGTCTGCAAGCGTCAATCGCCATATTGCGGAGAATAAATCCTTCAGGAAATAAAACAAATTGGTCGCCGCGCAGATCAATTAAATGGATATTTTTTTGTTTGGCAAGCGGATGATGCAGCGGAACAAGCGCGTAAATCTTTTCTGTGAATAAGATATTGCCTGTTATGTCGGGAAATTCCGTCGGAACAGGGCCGAGAAGCGCCGCATCTATGTCCCTGTTTCTTACGGCTTCGATTAAAAACTTATAAGATCCTTGGCGGAGCAAAAACTCAACGTTCGGGTATTCCTCTTTAAATGCCGAAATCACCGTCGGCAAAAGCTGGCTTGCAAGGCTCGTCGGAAATCCTATTTTGACGGTTCCGCGATTCGGATCAAGATATTCATCAATTTGTTCCTTCGCGTAATCAATTGCTTTCATCGCCGTTTTAACATGTTCTAAAAATTGCTTGCCGATCGGCGTTAATTTAATATTTCTGCCTTCCCGTTCAAATAAAGTGACTTTCAGCTCTTCTTCAAGATTTGCAATCTGCCTGCTGATGGCGGATTGTGCGACATGCAGATGATCAGCCGCTTCTGACACATGTTCCCGTTCTGCTACCTCCATAAAATACCGAAGCTGGCGTAATTCCATTGCGTTCACACCCATCTATCTCATTTTGAGATGTATTTGATCTAAATTATATATTGTTTATATTGTTTTGAAAACTTACAATTAATTTAAAGCTGTCAGATTTTATGACCGATAATTAACGGAAACTGATCGGGGGAGAGGAATTATGACTTACAATCAAATGCCGAAAGCACAAGGTCTCTACCGTCCGGAATTTGAGCACGATGCATGCGGAATCGGCTTGTATGCCCATTTAAAAGGGAAACCTTCACATGACATTGTCAAAAAAGGACTGAAGATGCTTTGTCAGCTGGATCACAGAGGAGGACAGGGCAGTGATCCGAATACGGGTGACGGCGCCGGCCTGATGGTTCAGATCCCTGATGCTTTTTTTAAGAAAGAGTGCGGAGAAATGAAGCTGCCGGAAAAAGGCCGTTACGGGGTAGGAATGGTCTTTTTCTCGCAAAATGAAGAGGAAAGAAAAAAGATCGAAAAACAGGTGAATGCATTCATTGAGCAGGAAGGACAGATCGTTCTCGGCTGGAGAACCGTCCCTGTAAATGTCGGAAAAATCGGAACAGTGGCACAAAGCACTTGTCCGTATGTGCGTCAAGTATTCATCGGCTCCGCAAATGATTTGAAAGACAGCCTTGCTTTTGAACGTAAACTGTATATCATCCGGAAGCAGGCGGAAAATTGGGGCATTCAAGAACAGCTTGATTTTTACTTCGCAAGCTTGTCAAGCCAGACTATTGTTTATAAAGGATTGTTAACGCCTGAGCAGGTTGAAGCTTTTTATTTGGATTTGCAGGATGAAACCTTCGTATCTGCATTTTCACTCGTGCATTCAAGATTCAGCACAAATACCTTTCCTACTTGGGAACGTGCCCATCCGAACCGCTATCTGATTCATAACGGAGAAATCAATACGCTCCGGGGCAACATCAATTGGATGAGAGCGAGGGAGCAGCAGTTCGTTTCAGAAAGCTTCGGAGACGATCTTCACAAAGTACTGCCGATTTTAAATGCTGAGGGAAGTGACTCATCCATTCTTGATAATGCGTTTGAATTTTTCGTGATGGCGGGGCGGAAACCGGCACATACGGCAATGATGCTGATTCCGGAACCATGGACGGAAAACACTCACATGTCTAAAGCGAAACGGGCTTTTTATGAATATCACAGCTCTTTAATGGAGCCGTGGGACGGGCCGACCGCCATTTCGTTTACGGACGGAAAACAAATCGGCGCCATCCTTGACCGTAACGGCCTGCGTCCGGCACGTTACTATGTGACAAAAGATGACCATATTATTTTCTCATCTGAGGTCGGCGTTATTGAAGTAGAGCAGGAGAACATTCTTCATAAAAAACGTCTGGAGCCCGGAAAAATGCTGCTCATTGACTTAGAGGAAGGCCGGATTATTTCAGATGAAGAAGTGAAAACAGAAATTGCCAATGAATTCCCTTATCAAAAATGGCTTGAAGAAGAATTGGTTCAAGTGAATCCTGACCCGGAAATCCGGGAAGAGGAACAATTCGATGATCTTCTCGTCCGTCAAAAAGCGTTTGGCTATACGTATGAAGATATTCAGAAGTATTTAATTCCTGTTATTAAAGAAGGCAAGGACCCGCTCGGCTCTATGGGAAATGATTCCCCGCTCGCCGTTTTATCCGATCGCGCCCAATCACTGTTTCATTACTTTAAACAGCTGTTTGCGCAAGTCACAAACCCGCCGATTGACGCGATCCGCGAGCAGCTTGTGACCTCCACGGTGACATGGCTCGGAGCTGAAGGCGATCTGCTGCATCCGAGTGAAAGAAATGCACGCCGCATAAAATTGTATACTCCTGTATTATCAAACGAACAGTTTTATGCGCTGAAAACACTTGTGCACCCTGACATTAAGAGCCAGAACATCCGCACGCTGTTTTCCGATGACCTAGAAAAAGGCCTGAAGGATTTGTTTCAGCAGGCGGAAAAAGCGATCAAGGAAGGCGTATCTCTGTTAATTTTATCTGACAGGGCAATGAGTAAAGAGTTGACGCCGATTCCGCCGCTTTTGGCCGTCAGTGCGCTGCATCAGCATTTGATCCGCCAAGGTCTGCGAACAAAAGCAAGCATTATCGTTGAATCCGGGGAAGCGCGTGAAGTTCATCACTTTGCGGCTCTCATCGGATATGGTGCAGATGCTGTCAATCCGTATTTGACTTACGCTACGTATAAGCAGGAAATCGATGAAGGCCGGCTTGATATTCCGTATGAAGAAGCTGTCAGCAAATACGGAAAGAGCGTAACAGAAGGCGTCGTGAAAGTGATGTCAAAAATGGGGATTTCAACTGTGCAAAGTTACAGGGGCGCCCAAATTTTTGAAGCGGTCGGCATCGGTGAAGACGTTATCGCCAAATACTTTACCGGTACTGCATCTCAGCTTGGCGGAATCGATATCGAGACGATTGCGCAAGAAGCGAAGAAGCGCCACCAAGCGGCGTACAAGGATGATTACAGCCAAACTCTTGATCCGGGAAGTGAATTCCAATGGCGAAACGGGGGAGAGCACCACGCTTTCAATCCGAAAACCATCCATACTCTGCAATGGGCCTGCCGCAAAAATGATTACAGCCTGTTTAAGCAGTATTCTCATGCAGCGGATGAAGAACGAATCGGATTTTTACGCAATCTGTTCGCCTTCAAAGAAGACCGCAAGCCTTTAAAATTAGAGGAAGTTGAATCAGCTGCGTCCATCGTGAAACGTTTTAAAACAGGAGCGATGTCATTCGGTTCATTAAGCAAGGAAGCCCATGAGGCTTTAGCGATAGCGATGAACAGGCTTGGCGGAAAAAGCAACAGCGGAGAAGGCGGCGAGGACCCGAAACGTTTCGTTCCGGATGAAAATGGCGACGACAGAAGAAGTGCGATTAAACAGATCGCTTCCGGCCGTTTCGGTGTAAAGAGCCATTATCTCGTCAATGCGGATGAATTGCAGATCAAAATGGCGCAAGGGGCGAAGCCGGGAGAAGGCGGTCAGCTTCCGGGCAACAAGGTATATCCTTGGGTCGCGGATGTCCGCGGTTCTACACCAGGTGTAGGGCTGATCTCACCGCCTCCTCACCATGATATTTATTCAATTGAAGATTTGGCGCAGCTGATTCATGATTTGAAAAATGCGAATCGAAGCGCGCGTATCAGCGTCAAGCTCGTGTCAAAAGCCGGTGTCGGCACAATTGCTGCCGGTGTGGCAAAAGGCACTGCGGATGTCATCGTCATCAGCGGCTACGATGGCGGAACGGGCGCGTCGCCGAAAACAAGTATTAAACATACGGGTCTTCCGTGGGAGCTTGGTCTTGCAGAAGCTCACCAAACGCTGATGCTGAACGGTTTACGGGATCGCGTGGTATTGGAAACGGACGGTAAGCTGATGACAGGCCGAGATGTCGTGATGGCCGCCTTGCTCGGTGCGGAGGAATTCGGCTTTGCTACAGCGCCGCTTGTCGTTCTCGGCTGCGTCATGATGCGCGCCTGTCATTTAGATACATGTCCTGTAGGTGTCGCGACGCAAAATCCGGAGCTCCGCAAGAAATTCATGGGCGATCCTGACCATATCGTAAATTACATGCTGTTTGTCGCAGAAGAAGTGCGTGAATATATGGCAGAGTTAGGCTTTAAGACGCTTGATGAAATGATCGGACGGACAGACGTTCTTCATGTCAGTGAACGTGCAAAAGCGCATTGGAAAGCGGGCCAGCTTGATTTATCCACACTGCTGTACCAGCCTGAAGGCGTACGTACTTTCCGTACGGCGCAAAACCATAAAATCGACGAGTCGCTTGATATGACGGTTATTCTTCCGGCGGTGCAGGCTGCAATTGAAGCCGGTCAGGAAGCGGAAGCTGAAATCAAGATCAATAATACAAATCGCGTAGCCGGAACCGTGACGGGAAGTGAAATTTCTAAACGCTACGGAGCGGAAGGCCTGCCGGATGATACGATCAGACTTCATTTTACCGGATCAGCCGGACAGAGTTTCGGAGCATTTGTCCCTAAGGGGATGACGCTTCATTTGAACGGGGATTCAAATGACTACGTAGGCAAAGGGCTTTCAGGCGGAAAAATCATCGTGAAAGCGCCTGATGCCTTCAATTGTGAAACACACGATAACGTTATTATCGGGAACGTCGCATTTTACGGAGCAACAAGCGGGGAAGCGTACATTAACGGGCGCGCCGGTGAACGTTTTGCAGTCCGTAACAGCGGAGTCAATGTCGTTGTAGAAGGTATCGGAGACCACGGCTGTGAATACATGACAGGCGGCCGGGTTGTCGTCCTCGGCGAAGTCGGCAAAAACTTCGGGGCGGGAATGTCAGGCGGTATCGCATACGTCCTGAGTGATGATGCCAAAGCATTTAAACGCAAATGCAACATGGAAATGATTTCATTTGAAAAGCTGACGGATGAGGCTGAGATCAAAGAAGTGCAAGAAATGGTCAAACGGCACGCGGCGCTGACAAACAGCAAAAAAGCCGCAGATCTCCTGGACAATTGGGAAAAAGCCGCAGAAACCTTTATCAAAGTCATTCCGAAAAACTATAAACAAATGCTCCTCAGCATCGAAGAACAAAAAGCGGCGGGTTTATCAGAAGAAGACGCAATTATGTATGCTTTTGAAGCCAATACAAAGGTTCACCAAAGGCCTGCCAAAGACCATAAACAAGCGGTAGTACAGTAAGAAAGGGGAGAGGAACATGGGGAAACCAACTGGATTTATGGAAGAAAAACGAGAAAAACCGGCTGAGCGGGACCCTCTCACTCGCTTAAAGGATTGGAAAGAGTATTCGGCTCCATTTTCAGATGAAGCGTCAAAGCGGCAGGGGGCGCGGTGTATGGATTGCGGCACACCGTTTTGCCAAATCGGCGCTGATATCAACGGTTTTACCTCCGGCTGCCCGATTTATAATCTGATACCGGAGTGGAATGACCTCGTCTATCGGGGGCGCTGGAAAGAAGCCTTGGAGCGCCTTCTGAAAACGAATAACTTTCCTGAATTCACAGGGCGGGTCTGTCCCGCTCCTTGTGAAGGATCTTGTACGCTGGCCATTTCAGATCCGGCTGTTTCAATTAAAAACATCGAGCGGACGATCATTGACAAAGGTTTTGAGAACGGATGGATTCAGCCGAGAATTCCCGCGAAACGCACAGGTAAAAAAGTCGCTGTCGTCGGTTCAGGCCCGGCAGGTCTGGCAAGCGCTGATCAGCTGAATCAAGCCGGTCATTCCGTAACAGTCTATGAGCGTGCCGACAGAGCCGGCGGCCTGCTGATGTACGGCATTCCGAGCATGAAGCTTGGGAAAAATGTCGTTGAACGCCGTATTAAGCTTTTGACGCAGGAAGGTATAGATTTTGTGACAAATACCGAAATCGGCGTTGACATAACGGCAGATGAGCTGAAAGATCAATTTGATGCCGTCATTTTGTGCACAGGCGCCCAAAAGCAGCGCAATCTGCTGATTGAAGGCCGGGAAGCAAAAGGCGTCCATTATGCGATGGACTATTTAACACTGGCGACGAAAAGCTATTTAGATTCCAACTTCAAAGACAAACAATTTATAGACGCTAAAGGGAAAGACGTCATCGTGATCGGCGGAGGAGACACAGGAGCTGACTGCGTGGCAACCGCGCTGCGCCAAAAAGCGCGCAGCGTGCACCAGTTCGGGAAACATCCTAAACTTCCTCAGACGCGCACGAACGACAATATGTGGCCTGAACAGCCGCACGTCTTTACCCTTGAATACGCTTATGAAGAAGCGCAGGCAAAGTTCGGCAAAGACCCGAGAGAATATTCAATTCAGACGACAAAAATGGTGGCCGATAAGCAGGGCCGCTTACAAGAGATTCACACCATTCAAATGGAAAAAGTCAGAAACGAATTCGGAAAGTATGAATTTCATGAACTGCCCGGGACAGAAAAAGTATGGCCTGCTCAGCTGGTGTTCATCGCCATCGGTTTTGAAGGGACAGAACAGCCATTATTGAAACAGTTCGGTGTCGATTCGGCAAATCATAAAATTCAGGCAGCATATGGGGATTATAAAACGAATGTTGACGGTGTTTTCGCCGCAGGGGATGCGAGAAGGGGCCAAAGCCTGATTGTATGGGCGATTAATGAAGGCCGGGAAGCAGCGCGCGAAGTCGACAGTTATTTAATGGGGAGCACTGTTTTACCGTAAATAAAGGGGTTTATTTATAAAACCGGCTGGGATCAGCCGGTTTTTCGTATTGAAATGAAACCTCCTTCTTCCTGTATTGGTCATATAAGGGTAACGTGATGGGAATGGAGGATAACAAATGGAATTTTGTTTTACAGAGTGGAGAGATTATTTTCGTAGAAATCAATCAGCAGTCAAGGAACTGAACTGTAAATATGATCAGCTTTCTGAAACTGAGCGCCGCGTTATTTGTTCTTCAGTTCAGCAGTTTCAAATCGGCGAAAGTTCAGAAGGTCTGTTTTTGATAGCTGCTGCAAAACGTTTCTTAAAGGATTGTGCTGACAAAAGTTATCTGGAAGCGCTGATTTTATTTATTCAGGATGAACAAAGGCATGCGGGTGAATTGGAAATATTCATGAACCGGCACAATATCCCAAAGCTGGAAAAGAATTGGGTTGATCAAGTCTTCCGCAGACTGAGACGATTTGCAAGCCTTGAGCAGTCGATCACGGTGCTGCTGACGGCGGAAATCATCGCCGCCGTTTATTATGACGCCTTAAAAAACGTGACGGGCTCTGTGTGTCTGCGATCAATTTGCGGGCAGATTTTAATTGATGAAGAAAAACATATTGAATTTCAAGCGGAAGCACTGCACAAGTTCGGCCGGCGCCGCTTAAAGATCACCAATACGTGTGCTGTGTTTTCCCGCTTTATTTTATTGACGGGCACTTTACCCGTCGTGTGGCTCTATCATCGAAAAGTTTTAAAAGCCGGGGGTAAACACTTTTTTGTTTATTTGAAAGAAGCCTATCAAGAGTATGTCAGAGCGGAAACGCTTATAAACACATAAGGAAACGGACGGGTCCGCTCCTCTTTTTTAGACATCCAAACGAAAGCCGATATTGCCAAACTGCCGTCCTTCCCGCATTCTGTTAAAAGCGGCAGCTGCTTCTCTGAGAGAATACATACGGTCGATAATGGGACGGATGCCGCAGCGGTTTATCAATTCCAGCATATCCGCGAATTCCTTATTGCTTCCCATTGATGTACCGAGAATATGAATCTGCGGAAAAAACAGCGAGCGAATAGGAAATCCGAGCTGATCGCCTGAACTGGCGCCAAATGTTACGATCCGGCCATTCGGTTTCATAATGTCAAGATAGTGTTGAAACAAGGCGGGGCCTACACCGTCAAGTATGATATCTGCTTTTTCGCCATTCAGCGCCTCATTCCAGTCACCGTAGCTGTCAATCGCCCGGTCTGCACCGTATGACAGTGCGGTTTGTTTTTTGTTTTCGCTGCGGGAAGTGACGCTGACTGTCGCTCCGATAGCTTTTGCCATTAATAAGGCATATGTTGCCACGCCGCTTCCGATGCCCGGAAGGATAAGGTGTTCGCCTTTTTTAAATTGTCCTTTTGTAAATAAGGCGCGATAAGCGGTTAATGCTGATAACGGCAGCACGCCCGCTTCCTCCCAAGTCAGGTGTTCGGGTTTTAAAACGGCATTTTCCTCAGGAACGATGACATAAGGTGAAAATGTTCCGTCGCTCGGACCACCTAAAATATCAGGGACGGCTGGTACGTCCTCAACAGTCTTCCAATTCAGCACCGGGTTGATGATGACTTCTGCATGCAGTAAATGAGACCGGACGCCGTGTCCTATTTCGGTTACGATTCCCGCGCCGTCTGAACCGAGAGTAAATTCATGGTTTCCGGTTTTGTGGTTTTTCATTAAAAACAAATCACGATGGTTTAATCCGGCTGTTTTCAGCTTTATTTTTACTTCGCCGTTTCCCGGCCGTTTGTCAGGTGCCTGCCTGAAATCAAAGCCATTTTCGTGTATGATAAGAGCATTCATCATTCTTCTCTCCTTTATGATTGATGAGAAAGATTTTACAGGCTGTATCAGCTGCAGTAAACAAATGAAAATTGATAGCCGGCTATCAATAAAAATCATAGCAAGAAGGTGCCCTTACATGGAAAGCGGAGACTTAAAGATTTTTCAGGCTGTCGCCCGCAAAGGAAGTATTTCAAAGGCGGCAGAAAGCCTGCATTATGTTCAATCAAATGTGACAAACCGGATTCAGCAGCTGGAACGGCAATTGCAAACACAGCTTTTTTACCGCACAAATCGGGGGATGACGCTGACGCCCGCAGGTGAAAACTTATTAAAAGACGCAGACAGAATCCTTCAATTGCTGCATGAGGCGCAAAAAACGGCGCAAGAGGCAGGCGATCCGAACGGCCCGCTTCGAATCGGTTCTCTTGAAACGGCGGCAGCCGTCCATCTCCCTCAATTTTTCACAGAGTATTGCAGCCGCTACCCGAAAGTACAGCTGTCTCTGTCAACCGGTGATACACATACCTTAGTGCAGCGCGTCTTACACTATGAGCTGGACGGCGCTTTTGTTTATGGACCGGTCGAATACGAAGATCTTGAGCAAGTCGCTGTACTTCAAGAAGAATTGGTCTTGGTCTCAAATAAGCGGGAAGGCAGTTTGCAAGACTTGTTGCGAGATCCGATTCTGTATTTTGCCGCGGGCTGTTCGCACCGCCGCAAAATAAAAAACATACTGAAAGAAGAGGCAGTGCCCGCATATAAAATCATTGAATTCGGTACGTTGGAAGCCATTATTGGGGCGGTGCAGGCGGGGATGGGGGTTTCCTTTCTGCCTGCATCAGCCGTCCGTTATTTTCAAAACAGGAAAAATCTTTTTCTTCATGAGCTCCCTGAACATTTTCGGAATATGAATATATCATTCATCTACCGGAGTGATTTATTTTTGACATCGGCGTTTGAAGAACTGCTGAATGGATTAAAAGCATTACCGAACGGAAGATGAGAAAACAGGACAGCTGTGTACGCCAATTTTTTTCGTTCTGGTTTTTCTCAGAAGAAAGCGGGTATCCGGGCTGAGCTTGATCAGCGTGATGAAAAACTCGGCTATAAAATCAGAGAAGCACAAATGAAAAAAATACCGTATATTGCTGTTGTGGGAGATCGAGAGTGCCGCCATCAATCTGTACATGTAAGGCAATACGGGCGGGAAGACACATTTGAAGAGAATGTGAGTGATTTTATGTCCCGGATCATAAGAGAGGCAAAACAAAAAATAGAGATTTAATAAAAACAATATTGACATATCGTAAAATCACGATATAATAAAGCGTATGAAACCTATTGATGTTTTTAAAGCGTTGTCTAATGAGTCACGGCTTGAGATTTTACAATGGCTGAAAGAGCCGGACCGTCACTTCGCCCCGCATGATGGCATTGATATGAATGAGATCGGAGTGTGTGTCAGCCAGATCACCGATAAGCTTCAGATGACACAGTCAACGGCGTCTCAATATCTTTCCATCCTTCAGCGGGCGGGCCTTATCCAAACAAAACGGATTGGCAAATACACCTATTATAAAAGAGATGAAGAAGCGATAAAGGCGATGGCCGATTATTTTCAGCGCGAAATGTAGGGCTGAATCCTTTAGAAGAGGGATTCAGTTTCTTTTTCCGACTACACATCGACATATTGCGATTTGTTTCTGTTTGTTCAACTCTTTATATCGATATATCACAATATATCTTTATATAAATCATCAATGAAGGAGTGTGTCAGGTGCAAAATACCTGGAAGATTTACATTTTGGCAATTATCAGTTTTTTAGTGGGGACGTCTGAATATGTGATATCCGGGATGCTTGATAAAATTGCAGGTTCCTTGGGAGTTACTGTGGCAGCGGCAGGGCAGCTGATTACGATTTTTTCACTTGTTTATGCAATCGGAACGCCTGTCATGATGGCCCTTACAGCAAAACTGGATAGAAGGAAGCTCATGATCTATGCTCTGGGGCTGTTTGTTATCGGGAATATCATTTCTTTCCTTGTGCAGGGATTCGGCTTATTTGCGGGAGCGCGGGTGATCATGGCGCTTGGAGCAGGAACTGTGGTGGTCACCGCGCTTACGATCGCAGCAAAAATCGCTCCCCCGGGAAAACAGGCAAGTTCTCTCGCAACCGTCATTATGGGGTTTACGGCGGCGCTCATTATCGGTGTTCCGATCGGAAGAACCGTGTCTGAAGCTTTTGGCTGGAAGGTGGTTTTTGCCGGAATTGCGGCAATCGGAATCATTGCCATGCTTATTATACGTTTCGCGTTGCCTGAGATAAAAGGAGATAAACCGGTGCCGCTCATTCAGCAATTTTCTCTTTTGAAGAAACGAAAGGTGGCTGTCGGGCTGGCCATTACGTTTTTCTGGCTCGGAGGCTATTCGGTTGCGTATACGTACCTCTCTCCGTATTTACTGAACGTTACTCATATCGGAAGCGGAATACTGAGTACATTGCTGCTTATTTTCGGTGTTGCAAGTCTTGCCGGTTCTAAAGCAGGCGGTTTCAGCGCAGACAAATGGGGGGCGCGTATGACATTAACCGGCGGAATGGCGCTTCATGCTATCATGCTCATGTTATTGTCGTTTGTCACACATTCTGCTTTCGGAGCGGCGGCAGTGCTTATATTTTGGTCCTTCGCCGCGTGGTCATCAGGGCCTGCTCAGCAGTATCATTTGGCAACGATGGAGCCTGAATCATCGGGTGTATTACTTGGCCTCAACCAGTCTGTCATGCAGCTGGCTATGGCGGCCGGGGCGGGCATCGGGGGCATTGTTGTCACTCATCTGTCTCTTGCATCAGTGACATGGATCGGATCAGCGGGTGTTGTCATCGCGATGTGCGGTGTGCTTTCGCTTGCGTCATTAACGTCTGAAAAAACCTCATCTGAATACAGTGCAGAATAAACAAAAGCCTCGTTTCTCAGCTTGAGAAACGAGGCTTTTTGTCTTGTTATTTTTTATAATTTTTCAAGTTTACGCCGATTGCGGCTCCGTTTCGGCTTGAGTCGGCAACTCCGGTGAAGGTGCCGTTTTCACGGTCGATCAGGATGCTTTGCACATTACCGATATCAACCGGGCTGCTGCCGAATTTATGCCCCATTTCGTTCAGTTTTGTGCGGGCTTCTTCCGGCACTCCTTTTTCATATCGATAGGATGTCATGCTGTTTGTGTAAATTCTCGGCTCTTCGACTGCCGCTTTCAGATCCATGCCGTACTCAACTTTGTTCAGGATCGTTTGCAGGACGGAAGAAATAATCGTTGCTCCGCCGGGGGAGCCGACAGTCAGGACAGGTTCGTTATTTTTGAATAAAATAGTCGGAGTCATGCTGCTGAGCGGACGTTTATTCGGCTGCACTTCATTTGCGCCGCCAGGCACCGCATCGAAGTCTGTTAACTCATTATTCAGCACAACGCCGTATCCGGGAACCATAATACCGGAACCGAACAGCTGTTCAATTGTTGTCGTATAAGATACGACATTGCCGAAGCGGTCGGTTACCGTGAAGTGAGTCGTTTGACCTTCTTGTTTGTCAGTCGGCTGCTCCACTTGTTTATAGTTTGCAGAACCTTCCTGATAGGCCCAAGGATCGCCGGCTTTCGGTTTTTTATTGACTTTATCAATATCTATCAGCTGTCTGCGGGCATTGATATAATCTGGATTCAAGAGACCTTTGAGAGGGACGTTGACGAATTCTGGGTCCCCGGCAAATGCGGCGCGGTCAGCATAAGCCAAATGCATCGTTTCTGCGAGAAGCTGATATTTTTGCCAAGAACGGATATCATATTGAGAAAGCTTAAAATCATCCAGGAGGTTCAGCATTTGCAACAGGAAAACACCGCCCGAGCTTGGAGGAGGAGCAGTTGCGATATGATAGCCCTGGTAATCTCCCCAGATCGGTTCGTCAATCGTCACATTGAAGTTTTTAATGTCTTTTTCTGTCATTGAGCCGCCGAATTCCTGCACTGTTTCTGCAAGCTTTTTGGAGAATGCACCGTCATAGAATGCTTTTGTGCCTTTGTACTTAATAGCTGTAAATGTTTTGGCTAAGTCTTTTTGGATGAGTGTGTCTCCTTCTTTCAGAGGTTCTCCGTCCGGAAGAAACACGTCTTTTGCAGCAGTGTGTGATAATTTGTCTTTATAATCTGAGATGGCATCAGCTAAAACCGAATCGATCGGAAAGCCTTTTGAGGCAAGTTTAATGGAAGGGGTGATGAGTTGTTTCATGGAGCGTGTGCCCCATTTGTCTAGCGCTTTTTCAAGTCCTTTTAATGTTCCCGGAACACCGACTGCAGTCCCTTTCGTAACGCGTTCGGAGAAAGGAATGGCTTTGCCGTTTTCGTCAAGGAACATATCCGGTGTTGCGCCTGCCGGTGCGCGTTCCCTGCTGTCGATAATGGTGGTGTCTTTCGTCTTCGCATCATAAACCATCATAAATCCGCCGCCGCCGATTCCAGACATCATAGGTTCAGTTACGTTTAATGCGAATTGAATGGCAACCGCGGCGTCAATTGCATTGCCGCCTTTTTTCAGCACGTCGGCACCGATTTGTGAAGCGAGAGGATGGGCGGTGGCAACCATGCCGTCTTTGCCGACATCTACCTGTTTGTAGTCGTCATAGGAAAACGGGTGTTTCTTAGCCTGAGCGTGATAAGGGATGCTTCCGGCCGCGAGCAAAGTACTGAGCAGAACGATAAAACAGAGATTCATAAACTTTTTCTTTTTCATAGTCTGCCTCCTTTGTTTTCCGCTTACAATTATAGAGTAAGTAAAATGTGCTGTTTTCACAAGTGACAAACGGAATAGTCCGGTGTGCAAAAAGTTGGGGTTTCTGTGTGAATGTAATCAGTCGCAAATAGGCTAAATGGGAAACCGGACTGAAAAAGCTGTGAAACAAGCATAAAGACAAAAAATAAGCTACAATAAACAAAACAGAATTCACTCACATGACATATGAAAGGAACGTGAGCCATGTATTTAACGATCAAAGAGACAGCTGAGTTTACCAGTCTTCCTGAAGAATATGTGCACAATCTTGTTTTGACGAATAAAATAAGAGCCGTCCATGACGGACAGCAATATTTAATCAACAAGGAACAATTTCAAACCCATCTCGAACAGCTGGAAAAATATAAGGAAATGATTCAAGAGTTTTTAAATGAGCCGCTTCCTGAAGACATTGATGTAAAAGATGAAGATTAGGTGGCTGGGACAAAACTAGCTTCAAATAATGAGAAAGGTGAATTTGGGGGTACTCAAATTCATCTTTCTTTATTTTTATGTATAAATTCTTCTATTACCTTAGAAGTTGGCAGTGAATTTTCTTAAATTCACTGCCATTAATGCGAGACCCATTTCGTTTGCTACCTTCGATTTTCCTCGTACAGAAAATCGAGTGAAACGCAAATTAGCCTTCAAGAATCCAAAAACTGGTTCCACATCGGTTTTACGTTTTCGATAGATGGCACTCGTTTTCTCTTCTGAAAGCTTCGCTCTCACATATTCTTTTTGCTGTTCCCATTTTTTGTTCACCATTAGTTTTCGATTGTTTCCTTCTTTTGCCTTGGTACATGATGAACGGAATGGGCATCCTGAACAGTCTTCGCACTCGTAGACTTTGAAACTCCTTTGGAAACCTGTAGCGTCCGTTCGGACAGAATGATATTGAAATTCTAAACGTTTCTGATTAGGGCACGTATATGTATCGGTTTCTTGATCATATACCCAGTTATCAGGATTAAATGTATTTTGTTTGTACTTTTTCTTTTGTTCCTTCAAAAACATGTTATATGTTATCAGTGCTTCTCGGTTTCTGTTTGAGAGAATATCACTAAAGTTTTGTTCACTACCATAACCTGCATCTGCAACTATATGTTTCGGTAACTCGAAATAATGTTGCTCGATCTCATCTAAAAATGGAATTAACGTACGTGTATCTGTTGGGTTTGGAAATAGACTATAAGCAAGCGCATATTGACCTTCCGTTGCGATTTGTACATTGTAACCAGCTTTCAATTGCCCGTTTTTCATATAATCATCTTTCATTCGCATAAATGTCGCATCTAGATCTGTTTTAGAATAGCTATTACGTGGTCCAAAGATTTTAAGATCCTGTTGGTACTTCCGTTTTCTTAGGATAAAATCAATCAACTGTTTACGCACTTGTTTCGGGTATTTTCGTTCCCTTCGTAAGGCTTTTCGTTCCGTAACGTCTGAAGATGCTTCTATTTGTTTATCATATTCGGTCACTACTTCGTCTACTTTTTGAACCATTTGAGTGAGCTCTCCAAATGATAGCTGTTCATCACTTTCCCGTTCCATTTGGGGTATGATTTCGTTCTCAAGCAACTCATTGTACAACTGGTTTGACTTATCAATTAAACGCTGATGAAATTTCTCAATCGCTTTCTTCCAGACAAACGTAAATTTATTCGCATTCGCTTCAATCTTTGTACCATCGATAAATATCGCTTCTTGATCGATCAGTTTTTCTTCAATCAATTGGCAGCGAAATTGGATGAAACATTGACGGATTAAATCTTTCACTACTGGTTGAACACGAAATCGGTTAATTGTACGGTAGCTTGGTTCATACCCTTGAGCTAACCACATCATACGGATACTGTCTTTTAATAGGGCCTCTATTTTACGCCCTGAAAAGACAGATTGAGTGTAGGCACATAGAATAATTTTAAGCATCATGCGTGGATGATAGGCAGGACAACCTTCATTTCGAAGAAATGGTTCAAACGCTTCTTGAGGGATACTTTCCACTAAATGATGGACATGGTAGGCAATATCATTATTTTGTAACTTTACTTCTAAATCTAAAGGCAAAACGATTTGATTCATGGTATAATCTTTAAACATAAGGACACTTCTTTCTGATTAGATTTTGTATGGTAACTTAATTTTATCAGAAGTTGTCCTTATTTTTTATTGTAAAATAATCAAAAACGGTGAAAGTTTACTCGTCGTAAAATTTCACCGTTTTTTTCGTCTTAGAGGTGGGTTTTGTCCCAGCCCCTTTTTTTTCATTTTTTTCGGTTGCTCACAAAAAAACGGATGCTCAGATTTCATTTTAAGGCCGTTGTTTTCATTTTTTAATACCTTAAGTATCTATTTGTTTAAAAGCTTGTCAACGGGCTGAAAATGATGTTTTTGAGGAATTCGTTGAAACTGCTTATCTGATTCACCTTATGTAACACTATGTATATTATGTTACATAAGACCCTTTATCCTTTATCATTCAACGGGTTTCGGTTATAATAGTAACATAATGCTCAATATGTTACTTTACCAATTATAAGGGGTTTTTTGATGCATATCGTACAGCCGATCCGAAGTTTGGAGAAGATCCAGGAAGTCAAACAGTATTTAATGAAAAAAAGTGATCGTGATTATTTTTTATTTATTTTCGGCATGAACAGCGCACTGCGGATTTCAGATGTTCTGCCGCTTCGCGTGAGGGATGTAAGGAACAAAGACCATGTGTGGGCAACCGAAAGCAAAACGAGAAAGAAAAGAAAAATTCTGATACTGGAGTCTTTAAAGGCCGACATATACGCTTATACAAAAGACATGAAAGAGGATGACTATTTGTTTAAATCGAAACGGACGAATAAGCCCATATCCCGGATTCAGGCATACAGAATATTAAAGGAAGCGGCTGCCGCTTGCGGGTTGGAGGAAATCGGGACGCATACGCTTAGAAAGACGTTCGGGTATCATTTTTATCAGAGGACAAAAGACATTGCTGAACTGCAGAGGATTTTGAATCATTCTTCTCCGTCTATTACAATGCGTTATATCGGAATAGATGAAGATACGACGAGAGCCGCCTATAAAGTGTTCGGAGGGCTGTAGACTTGAAAAAAACGGCCGCCAGCGTTACTATAATAGAAGCAGGCTCTAGTAGCACAGCGGATAGTGCAGCAGTTTCCTAAACTGCAGGTCGGGAGTTCGAATCTCTCCTAGAGCGTTTTTTGTATGAGAAAGGCGCAGCTGAATAATGTCGGTAAAACAAAAACCCCTTGTTATACAAGGGGTTTTTGAGTTGAATATTTTGTGAGAACCTGGTGGAAATGATGTGAAAAAAGCCCGCTGTAAGCAAGCGGGCTTTTTCTTATATGACAGCATCAAATTGATTGACTTTCCAAACGTTGTTTTCTTTTACGAATGTTACATCGCGTTTAGCTGACGGAGAACCGTCAAGAGTCGGCACAGTGAAGCGGTATGTTTGAGCGCTTCCTTTTTTAGAAAGAAGAGTCATTTTTGCTTTTTTCCAATTCAGGAGGTTATCTCCGTCGCCGACCGGAACAGCCAATTTGCCGTCTTTTACAGTGAAGTGGTAATCTTTGAGCCCTTTGTCAATCGCTTGCTTTGTAAAAGCGGGTGTCAGATATTTTACGGCTTTTGCTTTTGTTCCGAGGTCTTTGCACATAAATACATATTGCAGATTTTGATATTCAAACGGTTCAGAAGTGCAATTTTCGTTTGTTTTAAGCGCACCGCCGCTCATCGTGTTCCAGAAATGTTCTCTCGCTGACAGGGCCAGCTGAAGCGCTTGTTTTTGTGTAAGGTCATTAGGTGCATTTTTTGCGGTCGCCGCAGTGCCCAATGACAGAATCAATGTAATAGTAGTGAGGAATAATAGCCATTTTTTCATGATATAATCTCTCCTTCAATCAATCTCTTTCTCTTATGTTACAAATGTTACAATAATTACGTTAAGATTACAATACCTTTTCAGAAATATTTTCCGGACTTTTTATTTTTATGGTTTATTTCCATGTAAGACGTGAGAAAAAGATAAAGAGTTTCATTGAACAAAAGGTTTTTACAAGCTGTCTGCTGAATAATAAAATGGAAGAAAATCAAAAAAGGAGTCCTACATATGGAAGTACAAGATCATTTAGAAACAGCGGAAGGCCGCGGCCAGTCTGTCTGGCGATCGATGTCACTGTTTTTAGTGCCGCTGCTTTTAAGCAATGTATTGCAATCTGTCGGCCAATTGGTCGGAATGGTATTTGTCGGAAGGTGGCTCGGAGTTGATGCGCTTGCCGCCGTATCGTCTTTTTTTCCGCTGTTTTTTCTGCTGATCTCCTTTACGATCGGAATCGGTTCGGGAAGTTCCATTTTGATCGGGCAGGCTTACGGCGCGAAAAACGAAGAGAGGATGAAGGCGATTGTCGGCACTACACTGACTTTTACCTTTATGCTCGGTGTTGTTCTGGCAGTTGTCGGCAGTGTGTTTACGCTTGATATTCTGCGGCTGATGGGAACGCCGGAAAACGTAATAGATGTCAGTGTCCGATATGCGCGCATTTTGTTTTGCGCAATGCCGCTGATGTTTTTATATTTTGCGTATACGACATTTTTACGCGGAACGGGAGATTCAAAGACTCCGTTTTATACGTTAATCGTCAGTACAGTCATAAACATCGGGCTTTTGCCTTTATTGATTCTCGGGCTTTTCGGACTTCCGAAGTTCGGCATTTACGGTTCGGCGTATGCAACCGTGATTTCAAACATCGTGACATTTATCGTACTCATGGTTTATTTGCGGAAAAGGAAACATCCATTGGCATTTGACCGGACTGCGCTCCGTTCTCTTAAAATGGACAAAAAGCTGCTCGCGCTTTTACTCCGTCTCGGTATTCCGTCGAGCATCAATATGATTCTCGTGTCACTTTCTGAAATTGCGGTCATTTCATTTGTCAATCATTACGGATCAAACGCGACGGCTGCTTACGGGGTCGTCAACCAAGTGGCGAGTTATGTGCAGATGCCGGCGGTAAGCCTCGGTATCGCCGTTTCAATTTTTGCCGCCCAATCCATTGGCGCCAATCAATTCGGCCGGCTGAAACAGGTCATCAAAGTCGGCATCGGCCTGAATTATTTGATCGGCGGGGTGTTGATCCTGCTGATTTACACCTTCTCCCGGCAGATACTGGCTTTGTTTTTAACAGATCAGGATACACTCCACATTGCCCGCAATCTGATTATGATTACCCTTTGGAGCTATTTGATTTTCGGTCACGCTCAGATCGTTTCAGCAACAATGCGGGCGAGCGGTACGGTGTTATGGCCGACGATTATCAGCATTTTTGCGATTTGGGGAATTGAAGTGCCTGTGGCCTTTATTCTTTCTCATTATACGAATCTCGGCATTCTCGGCATTTGGGTCGGTTATCCGGCGGCTTTTGTCGTCAGCCTGCTGCTGCAATACGGATATTACCGGTTTGTATGGAAGAAAAAACAGATTACCCGGCTGATTCAATAAGGTTTTACCGCACATCGCTCAGTTCATACGGGCGATGTTTTTTTAGAGCAGGAAAATGAGTTTAGAAAATGGAATTCCTATACATGCTAGAAAACAAGGAAAGGGCAGGTGCTTATGACGATTGAACATACGACTTATTTAGGGGTTTCAGCCATAAAAGCGGAGACTGATCAGGCTGAATGCATCATTGTGCCGGAGTGGGGATCAAATGTCATATCGCTTCGGGATAAAAGAACCGGTATGCGGCTTCTCAGAGAACCGGAAACTGCGGAGCAATTCCGCGCAAAACCGATGCTGTACGGCATTCCCGTTTTATTCCCGCCGAACCGGATTACGGACGGGACGTTTCGTTTTGACGGCCGCGCGTATCAATTCGAGATAAACGAAGAGGATAAACATAATCATATTCACGGCTTTCTTCACAATCAGCATTGGAAAGTGGCGGCAGCGAAAGAAGAGGGGGATGGAATGACAGTCGAAACAGAAATTGATCTTTCAAAGATTCCCCGTGTTCATAAACAATTTCCGCACGATGTCATTGTCCGGATGACCTATACATTAAAAGACAATGTGTTTACGCAGCGGGCGCTGATTACCAACAAGGGAACGGAGGCTTTTCCTTGGGGGCTCGGCTATCATTCCACATTTGTTTTCAATGAAGAGCGATCCCGTCTTTTTCTGACGGCTGACCGCATGTGGGAATTAAATGAACGTTTCGTGCCGACGGGCCGTTTATTGGATGTGCCTGATAAAGAAGCGTTCCATCATGGGATCTCTTTGAAAAATAAACAGTTTGACGATGTTTTTCTTTCTTCCGGACGGAACGGCGGCAATAACGAAGCTGTTATTTATCATCCGGATGAGAAATTATCCGTTTTGTATCAGGCAGACACGTCTTTCAAGCATTGGGTGGTATATAACGGTGACGGAAAGCAGGGGTTTGTCAGTCTTGAGCCTTATACTTCCGTTACAGATGCATTTAATCTGAATCAGCCTGCATCACTGACAGGGCTTCAGATTCTGAAACCGGGCGAAGAAGCGGCTGCGTCATCCAGGATCACCATTTTGCATGACGAAGAATAGGAAAGAGGCGGGATAACATTGAAAACATATGTGAAACGCTTGAGCGCGGTGATTCTGCTTTTGATCATTGCCGCAGTTCCTTATATTGATGATGCGGCTAAGGCGGCTGATCAAAAAAATACTTTGCAAAAAGAGCTGGAACACATTCTGGATGAAGAACCTGCTTTAAAGGGGGCTTCAGCGGGCGTCAGTGTCCGGTCAGCAAAAACAGGGGAGGTGCTGTTCGGCAGCCGGGAAGATATGCGGCTGAGGCCTGCATCACTGATGAAGCTGCTGACGGCATCTGCGGCGCTTTCCGTTCTCGGAGAAGATTACACCTTTAAGACAGAAGTACGGGCAGACGGCGCCGTGAAAGGAAAACAGCTGCGCGGAAACCTTTATCTCAGGGGAAAAGGCGATCCGACCCTATTGGTTTCTGATTTTGAGAAGATGGCTAAACAGGTCAAAGCCAGAGGCATCCATGTCATTAAAGGAGATCTGGTCGGGGATGACTCGTGGTATGACGATACCAGGTATTCAGTTGATCTTCCGTGGAGCGATGAAGGCCAATATTATGGTGCGCAAGTATCAGCTCTTACCGCTTCCCCAAATGAGGATTATGATACCGGAACGGTGATTGCGGAAATCAGCCCGGCAAAACAGCCCGGTAAAAAGCCGCGCATTTCGATTTCTCCCCATACGGACGTCGTTCGTGTGAAAAATGAAGTGAAAACCGTCGCTTCTGATGAAAAGAAAGAATTGACGGTTGAACGGGAGCACGGTGGCAATGTGATTACGATAAAGGGAACCATACCTGTCGGCTCGGCACAGGCAAGAGAATGGGCGGCGGTGTGGGATCCGTCGTCCTATGCTTTAGATTTATGGAAACAAGCGCTTACTAAACAGGGTATAACTGTAAAAGGGAAAATCAGAACAGGGCGAATGCCGCACCGCACCCAACTTGTCACATCACGGACATCCATGCCTCTTTCAGAATTATTGATTCCGTTTATGAAACTGAGCAACAACGGGCACGCCGAAATTCTGATCAAGGAAATGGGAAAAGTGAAAAAAGGGGAGGGCAGCTGGGAAAAGGGCTTGGACGTGATGAAATCGGAGCTTAAATCGTTCGGGCTGAATCCGGATGAATTGATTGCAAGAGACGGATCCGGCGTTTCTCATATTAACGGCGTATCCGCCGGCCAAATCGGAGAGCTTTTGTATGCGGTTCAGAAAGAAAAGTGGTACCCGGCTTTCCTTCGGTCGCTCCCTGTCGCCGGCGCAAGTGACAGAATGACGGGAGGAACCCTTCGGAACCGGCTGAAGGGCACCCCGGCGGAGGGCAAAATTAAAGCGAAAACCGGGTCACTAACATCAGTCAGTTCGATTGCCGGCTATGCAGACACAAAAACAGGAGATACGCTTATTTTTTCCGTGCTTCAAAACGGGCTGCTTGACGAAGATGACGGAAAAGACATTGAAGACAAAATCGCAGTCGTGCTGGCAAATCAATAAGAAGGGCCGAATCCTTAGAGGATTCGGCTTTTTTCGATGTCTGTAAAACATTATATTGCGATTATGAATCAATCTTTTCAAAAAGTAATATCGGCAATATCCTTCCTTTTTTTTACATGCTACTTTCTTACTTGTTCACCGATTTTTCATTTTTTAACATAAAACTTCTTTTCAGGAGGCAAAACCTTTTTAAAAGCGCAATTAATTATACATTTTATTCCTTATTATAGTGTTTAAGAACCAGTTTACAGTGTGCATACATACCGTTTTACATGGTATAAAGATTATAGAAATGAAGAAATGAAGTGAGGAATATATACTATATTCTAAAAAATGTTAGAGAAAATTTAATTTTTTATTGTGATTTCTAAAATATGTTTTAAAATAATGCTTATATGGATGATTTAGTCATATGCTGTCGAAATTTAATTGTAATTATTTCACTTTCTTATCCTCTTAAATTGAAGCGGAGGGATTCCATTGAAGAACACTGTTTATTCTTTAACTCACGCCCAAAGAAGAGTGTGGTTTACGGAGCTGCTCGAACCGGGCACAAGTATCTGCAATCTCGCGGCATGCGTCAAATTCAGGGGGGACATCGATTTTGACGTACTGCGCCATGCTTTAGATTTTTCTATCTCGCAAAATGATTCGCTCAGGTTTCAACTGACAGAAGGGGACGGATCAGAACCCCAGCTGTATCTGGCGGGGCATCGGCCGATTTCTCTAGAGACTGTTGATTTTACTCATACTGATCAGGCAGAGCGGGACGCATGGATTGACACGCAGACCCGTGTTCCGTTCAAGCTGTTTCATTCACCTCTGTATCACTTTACTCTGCTTGTCATGTCAGACGAAGAAGTTTGGCTTTATTCAAAATTTCACCATATTATCATGGACGGCATCTCGCTCAACCTTCTCGGCAACCAGCTCATTGATATCTACCAAAAGATCATGCGGGGCGAGGATTTAACTGAACATCACAGACCTTCCTATCTCAGCTACATGGAAAAAGAACAGCAATACTTACAGTCTTCCCGTTTTCAAAAAGACCGTTCATTTTGGACTGAAACATACCGAACCGTTCCGGAACACCTTTCACTGGCGGAACGAACCTCTCATCTTAGACAAAGCACTGCGGCTTCCAGAGATACAATCACTCTTTCTCACTCCTTAGAACAATCTATCCGGCGTTTTTGCAAAGAAAATAATATCAGCATCATCTCTCTGTTTATGGCTTCGTTATACATATGCATCAGCCGTCTGACGGCTAAAAAGGATATTGCCATCGGCACTTATTACGGAAACCGGGGCTCCAGGCTCGAAAAGGATATGCTCGGCATGTTCGTCAGCACACTGCCGATCAGAATGACGGCAGATCCTGATGCGGAGTTCCTGTCCTTTGTCCGCAGCGTAGGAAAAGAGCAGCTGTCTGTTATGCGGCACCAGAAATATCCTTACAATCTTTTTGTGAATGAATTAAGGCAGACTCATCACGACCTGCAAAATATCATCGGGATTTCGATGCAATACCAGCCTCTCGCGTGGCGTCAGGCAGAAGGTTTCGATTATGAAACGGCGATGTTTTTCAGCGGACATACGGCAAATGAGCTGTCCATTTTAATTAAGGAGCGGACAGATACGGGATTGATTGAGCTGAATTTTGATTATCAATCCGCTTTATTTACTAAAACATCGATTAAACGAATTCAAACTCATTTGCTGACGATCGTTGAAAATGCCGTTAGAAATCCAAACCAGCTGATTCGGCATATTGATATGGCGGATGAAAATGAAAAGAAACGGGTGTTAACTGCGTTTAACCGTACAGAAGCGGTTGAACCGCCGGCTCCGACGCTTCACGGGCTGTTCACCCGCCGCGCCGCGCTTTCGCCGCATCGTCCGGCGCTCCGTTTTCCGGGCGGCATGCTGACGTACGCTGAGCTCGATCAGTACACAGACAGGCTCGCTGTTCGGCTCCGCCAAAAAGGCGTCCGCAAAGAAAGCATGGTCGGCGTACTCGCCGAACGCTCGCCGGAGATGGTGGTTTCTGTGCTTGCCGTGTTAAAAGCGGGCGGCGCCTATGTGCCGCTTGACCCGGAGTATCCTGAGGACAGGCTGCGCTATATGCTCGACGACTCCGGCGCCTGCCTTCTGCTTGCACAGCCGGGGTTATCCCTTTCCGGTTTTTCCGGAGAAACGCTAGAAGTGTCTCTTTCTTCTCTGACAAGTGAGACGGAGACAGGGGATGTCTCTGAAGAAGCGGATGCTGATTCGCTCGCTTATATCATTTATACGTCCGGTTCGACGGGAACACCGAAGGGAGTGGCTGTTGAACACCGTCAGGCCGCCGCCTTTTTATCAGGGATGCAAGGGCAGTTCCCGTTGACGGAAGAGGATATTATCGTGCTGAAATCATCCTTTTCTTTCGATGCTTCCATCTGGCAATTGTTTTGGTGGACGATGTCCGGCGCCTCCGTGTATCTGCTTCCTGCCGGATGGGAGAAAGATCCTGTGCGGATGATTGAAGCTTTTTCTTCTGAAAAGGTGACGACCGCGCATTTTATTCCGGCGATGGTCAACAGCTTTTTAGACGCGCTGGAAACAGAGCCTGCAGAAACAAGAACACGCCTCGGCAGAACACTGACACGCGTGTTTGCCGGAGGGGAAGCTCTTTCCCCGCTTACGGCTGCCCGGTTTGCCGATCTTCTGCCGGAGACCGTGCTCATTCACGGCTACGGGCCGACGGAAGCGACGGTTGATGCGGCGTTTTACGTCTGTGACCGAAAACGGGACAGCGGACGGACAAGGCTTCCGATTGGTAAACCCGTTCCTGGTGCCCGTCTGTATGTATTAGATAGCGGAGGAACCATCCAGCCTGCGGGCGTGGCAGGAGAGCTGTACATCGCGGGGACAGGGGTGGCCCGCGGCTATCTGAACCGGCCTGAGCTGACGGAGGAGCGTTTTCTCGATGATCCGTTTTATCCGGGAGAACGCATGTATCAGACGGGAGATATCGCACGCTGGACAGAAGACGGCCTTGTTGAATGGCTCGGACGTTCAGACGGACAGGTGAAAGTCCGCGGCTACCGGATTGAACCGGGGGAAATCGAAGCGGCGATCCGGCGCATCGACGGCATTCGTGAGGCGGCGGTCACCGCCCGGACCGAACACGGCGAAACCGCGCTTTATGCCTATATCGAAGGACGGGAAAGCGATGACGTGCGGGCGGAGCTTGCGGCACGCTTCCGGCCTACATGATGCCGGCTCAGTTCATAAAGATGACCGAGTGGCCGGTCACGCCGAACGGAAAACTTGACCGCCGCGCGCTGCCGGCTCCCGGCGGAGCGGCAGACAGACAGGCGTACACCGCCCCGCGGAACGTCACGGAAATGAAGCTTTGCGCCCTTTGGGAAGAGGTGCTGAAAAACGGCCCCGTCGGCATCCGGGATCACTTTTTTGAGCGGGGCGGCCATTCGTTAAAAGCGACGGCTCTCGTCTCCCGCATCGCCAAAGAGTTCGGTGTTCAGGTGCCGTTACAGGACATCTTCGCCCGGCCGACGGTGGAAGAGCTCGCTTCGGTTATTCAGGACTTGGAAGAGAGCCCGTATGAATCGATTCAGCCTGCGCAAAAACAGGACACCTATCCGGTGTCTTCGGCGCAGAAACGGATGTATGTGCTCCAGCAGCTTGAAGACGGCGGTGTCGGCTACAATATGCCGGCTGTGCTGGAACTGACGGGCCCGCTTGACCGCGGCCGGCTGGAGGAGACGTTCCGGCAGCTTGTGGAGCGGCATGAGTCGCTCAGAACGTCCTTTGAAACGGGGCCTGACGGCGAACCGGTGCAGCGCTTCCATGACAGCGTACCGTTTCAGCTGGATGAGGCCGAGTCAGCTGACGCATTCGTCCGGCCGTTTTGTCTGGAGGAAGCGCCGCTCTTCCGTGCGGCCCTCGTGAAAGAATCAGACGAACGTCATCTTTTATTAACGGATATGCATCATATTATTTCTGACGGTGTGTCCGTCAACACCTTGATTAAAGAATTCGGCGAGCTGTACGCAGGCCGTTCGCTTGCGCCGATGCGCCTTCAATATAAAGACTATGCCGTCTGGCAGCGGTCGTTTCAGGAGAAAGAAGGATATCAGAAGCAGGAAGCGTATTGGCTGAAGCGGCTAGAAGGAGAGCTTCCGGTGCTTGAGCTTCCGGCTGACAAGCCCCGTCCGGCTGTCAGAAGCTTTGCGGGCGGCAGCGTATCGTGCACGCTTGACGCTGAAACCGCATCCGGCCTTCACCGCATCGCCCGGGATCACGGCTCCACTTTGTATATGGTGCTTCTCGCCGCGTACAATGCGTTACTCGCGAGATTGAGCGGTCAGGAAGACATCATCGTCGGCTCGCCGATTGCCGGGCGTCCGCACAAAGACCTTGAACCGATTCTCGGCATGTTCGTCAACACGCTGGCCATCAGAACGGAGCCGAAAGGAGACAAACGGTTTACCGATTATTTGGCGGAAGTCCGCCAGGCCGCGCTTGAAGCGTATGAGCATCAGGACTACCCGTTTGAAGAGCTTGTGGAACGGCTCGGCGTGCAGCGGGACACAAGCCGCAATCCGCTGTTTGACGCCATGCTTGTCGTTCAGAATATGGAGCATGAGGAACTGCTGTTGGACGGTTTGCATATTCAGCCTGCGGACGTGTCCCGTCCGGTTTCCAAATTTGATGTCACTTTGCAGGCTTCTGAAGGCGGGGGACAGATTCATTTTCTGTTTGAATATGCGGCGTCATTATTCCGGAAAGAAACGATGCAGCGCTGGGCTTCCCACTTTATGACGATGCTTGAACACATTGTCCGTGAACCGGAAACTTCTATACAAGCGATCAGCATGCTGACTGCTCCGGAACGGAACCGGATTCTTTCGGACTTTAACGGCATGGCGGATCAACAGCTGCCTGAAAAAACAGTTCATGAACTGTTCATCACCCAGGCGCGAAAAACACCGGATGCGGCAGCCCTTATCAGCGGGGAAACTTTAATCACATATAAAGAATTAGATGAATGGTCGAATAAAATCGCCAGAGCTCTGCAAAAACGGCAGATCGGACCGGATGCCGCCGTCGGCATTGTGATACCAAGATCACCGGAACAAGTCGCGGCAGTCTTCGGGGTTTTGAAAGCCGGGGGCGCCTACGTCCCGATAGATCCTGAATATCCGGAGGAACGCAAGCAATATATCATCTCAGACAGCGGCACAGCGCTTCTCCTTACCGTACACGGCGCAATAGATCAAGTGCCTGATCATTTTAAAGGTGAAGTGCTCGCACTGGAGGATATCCAAGAACAAGACGCATCACCGGTTCAGTCATTATCAGCACCGGAAGATTTGGCTTACTCATTTACACGTCCGGGACGACAGGCAGGCCGAAAGGGGTTATGGTCGAACATCGTTCCGTCAGCCAAACCCTTCAATGGCGGAGCGGATTTTATGATCTGAATGAGAAAGATACGATTCTTCAGCTCTTTTCATTTTCATTTGACGGTTTTGTAACAAGTATGTTCACACCGCTGGTTTCCGGTGCGAAAGCGGCCGTTTTAGCCGAAGATGAAGCAAGAGATATTCTTGCTATTAAACACTATCTTGCATCTTACCGCATCACTCACATGATCATTGTTCCCGTGCTGTATCGCACACTGCTTGACGTACTGGAGCCGGGTGATGCCGAGTCTCTCCGGATTGTCACATTAGCGGGAGAAGCCGTCGACCAAAACGTTATCAGCCGCAGTTTATCAGTTTGTCCACACACTGAGCTTGCCAATGAGTACGGACCGACGGAAAACAGCGTCGCCACTACAGCGGCAAGACATATAGAACAAAGTGAGAACATTACGATCGGCCGTCCGATTGAGCATTCACACGTTTATATTTTAAACGGGGATCACCCGCAGCCGATCGGTGTAACGGGAGAACTTTGCATTTCGGGTTCCGGCCTTGCAAGAGGGTACCGCAATCTTCCTAAGCAAACGGCTCAAGCCTTTGTCCAAGACCCGTTCCGGAAGAACCGGCGCATGTACCGCACGGGCGACCTGGCAAAATGGCTGCCGGACGGCACGCTGCAATATATCGGCCGAATGGACGAGCAAGTCAAAATCAGAGGCTACCGGGTGGAACTGAAAGAAATTGAATCCGCCTTAACAGGCATAAAAGGTGTCAAAGAAGCAGCCGTCACCGCTCTGCCCGCATCAGCAGGCCAAACGGAACTATGCGCTTATATCGTGACAGAAGAAGGAACGGAAAGTGAAACCGTGCAGCAGGCGCTCAGAAATGAAATGCCCGCTTATATGGTGCCGGCGTTCTTTGAAACACTTGAAGCCCTGCCTGTCACACCGAACGGGAAGCTTGACCGCCGCGCGCTTCCTGAGCCGCGGAAAAAAGCGCACACCGGACGGGCATTTACCGAGCCTGAAAGCGACATGGAAAAAGAGCTTTCCGCGATTTGGAGCGAAGTGCTCGGGACTGAAAACATTGCCGCGGATCAATCATTTTTTGAACTGGGCGGCGATTCCATCAAAGCCCTGCAAGTATCAGCCCGATTACATCAGGCAGGAAAACAAATCGCCGTAAAAGATATTTTCAGCCGGCCGACAATTAGAGAGCTGGCGCCTTATGTCCGTACAGAGCGGCAGCCGGTCAGCCAAGCTCCTGCAGAAGGAGAAGTGAAGTGGTCGCCGGTCCACAAATGGTTCTTCACACAAGACATGAAGGAAGCAAACCATTTTAACCAGTCCGTCATGCTGACGAGAACAAATTCAATAGATGAAGAGGCCCTGAGGAAAACGTTAAAAGCCATTACCGTTCATCATGATTCCTTGCGCCTTGTCTGCAAAAAAGACGAAGAGAAAGGTCTTCTCCTCTTCAACAGACCGGCTGACCTCGCAGATGAGCAGCTTTACAGCCTGACCATATTAGAAATGGAAGGCGATGAGCATGAGAAGGAACGTTTTGTAAAACGCCGCGTCGCAGAGCTTCAGAGAAACATGGATTTAGAGAACGGGCCGCTTGTACAGGCGGGGCTATTCCGTTCTGAAGCAGAAGATTACTTGTTTCTGACGGTCCATCATCTCGCTGTCGACGGGATATCATGGCGGATTTTATTGGAAGACTTGGCTTCTGTTTATGAGCAGGCCTTCTCTGGGCAGGAAATCAAACTCCCTCCGAAAACCATGTCATTCAAAACATATACGGAGCAGCTGGCCGATTATGCCGAAAGCAGACAGCTTCTTCAGCAGGCGGAGTATTGGCGGGAGATTGAACACTATGAAACAGAAAGTCTTCCTTACGAGCAGGCAGATTTATCTCAAACTCCTGCAAAAAAACGGAACACGGTATCCTTCACTCTGACAGAAAGTGAAACGGACGCCCTGTTGAAAGATGTGCACAGCGCCTACAATACGGATACGCAAGATGTGCTTTTGGCTTCCGCCGTGCTTGCCGTTCAAAAGTGGTCGCCGCGGCACGCGTTGAAAATCGCCCTTGAAGGACACGGACGCCAATCGGAGCAGGCAGGTGCGGACATCAGCAGGACGGTGGGGTGGTTCACTTCCATTTACCCGGTGCTTTTCCGGAGCGGAGTTTATGAACCTCATGAAGAATATGAAATTCGCACATTGAAAACCGTCAAAGACACATTGCGGCGCATTCCGGATAAAGGGAACGGATACGGCGTCCTCAAATATTTGACACCGCCGGAGCTTGCCGGGATGACTTTCGGGAAAGCACCGGAGATCAGCTTTAATTATCTCGGACAATTCGATGCGCCCGGCGGGAATCCGGCAGAAACGGAACAGCCTGACGCGTTTCAGTTTTCTCCTTTGGGAGGCGGAGATGATGTGACAGATACATGGAAACGGGAGCAGTCACTTGAAATCAGCGCGATTGCGGCAAAAGGCCGGATGACCGTCAGCATTTCCTATGAAACGGAGCGCTTCCGGCAAGATACGATCGAACGGCTGTCCGAAAGCTGCTCGGAACACTGCCTCAGCAAAACTGATACGGAGAAGACCGTCAGTGACTTTGATGATCGGGAGCTGACTGAGGAAGCATTGCAGGACATTGCCGACTTACTCAGCTTCCACTAAACCGAGCGGGAGGAACACATGGACAAAACGAAAAATATCCAAAACATTTATCCCCTCAGCCGAATGCAGGAAGGAATGCTTTTTCATTCCTTTCTGCAAAAGGAGGGGGCTGCATATATCGAGCAATCCGTCTTCACCATAAAAGGCCGGCTTCGTCCGGAATTGTTTGAGCAAAGCGTACAGTCTGTCATCAGCCGCCACGATATTTTCAGAACGGTTTTTTTACCTCATGTCGCTCAGCTGAACGGCCCCCGCCAAGTTGTGCTGCGTGAGAGGGAATTCCGGCTGCACCGCGAAGATCTTACACATTTGGACAAAGCGGAACAGAGCGTCTATTTACAGCGATTTAAGGAACGTGACCGCTTAAAAGGCTTTGACTTGCAAAAGGATATGCTGATGCGTGTTTCTTTGTTTAAAACGGCAGACGAGGAATATGTATGCGTCTGGAGCCACCATCACATCCTTATGGACGGCTGGTGCCTCGGCATCGTCCTTCAGGAATTCATGCATATGTACCGGGCGATTGAATCAGGCTCACCCGTCACACTGGCGCCCGCAAAGCCTTACAGCACTTATATTACATGGCTGACTGATCAGGACAAAGACGCGGCTTCTGAGTATTGGAAAGGATATTTAGCAGGCTGCGAGACACCCTCAGGACTCCCGAAAATATCGGCCCGTCCTCAGGAAAAAGGCTACCGTAAGAAAGAGCTGCTGTTTTCTTTAGATCAAAATCTGACAGACAGGCTGAAAACCATCGCCAAAGAAGAGGGCGCTACGCTCGCGGTTCTTATGCAGACTGTATGGGGCCTGATGCTGCAGCGCTACAACCGGACGGACGATGCCGTATTCGGCGCCGTCGTATCAGGGCGGCCTTCCGTCATTGACGGCGTGGAAAGCATGATCGGGCTGTTTATCAATACCGTGCCGGTACGCATTAAAACGGGTGATGAAAGCTTTAGAGAACTGCTGGGCCGCTGCCAGAAAGAAATGCTTGATTCAGAGGCGTTCAGCTACCATCCGCTTGCTGACATCCAATCTCAGACTGAGCTGAAACAGGATTTAATCGACCATATCATCGTGTTTGAAAATTATCCGGTTCAGCAGCAGATGAAAGACGCGGAAAAGGAATCGGATGCACCGTTCCGGATCGGGAATGTCAACGTGTCGGAACAATCGGGCTACGATTTTAACCTCATCATAGCGCCCGGCGATGAGCTGCTCATCAAATTCAGCTACAATGCGAACGTTTATGACGAAGTATGGATAGAGAGCGTAAAAGGACACTTGGAAGAAGCTCTGCGCGGCGCCGCCTTCAATCCCGATGTTCCCGCTGATCGGCTTCCGATGCTCGGACAAAAGGAAAAATCAAGAATAATCGGCGAATTTAATGACACGAAAACAACTTATGAAAGAGACGAAAGCATCATCAGCCTATTCAGCCGACAGGTGAAGAAAACCCCGGACCATCAGGCGCTTCACGCCGGCGGGCTGACGATGACGTACCGGGAGCTCGATGAACGGTCAACTGCATTCGCCCGCACCCTGCTGGAAAACGGTTTGGCGCCAAAGGGAATTGCCGGGATTCTGGCCGAACGCTCACCGGAATTTATCATCGCTGTTCTCGCTGTATTGAAAGCGGGAGGGACGTACCTTCCTCTTGATGCAGAACTGCCAACCGACAGGATCGCCGATATGCTCACTGAGAGCGGAGCACAGCTGTTAACGGTGCAAAAAGGGATTGAGACTGACTTTGACTTTTCTCACATCATCTCTATCCCGGCTGCCGCAGAGAAACAAACCGCTGATGCGGGAAAACTGAATACCGATACAGCACCTGATGACCTTGCCTATATTATGTATACATCCGGTTCAACAGGAAAACCGAAGGGCGTGATGATTTCCAACCGAAACGTCGTATCGCTCGTGTCAAACAGCAATTACACGTCGGCCGGCATGACGGACCGTCTCATTCTGACAGGGTCCATCGGTTTCGACGCAGTGACGTTTGAAATCTTCGGAGCGCTTTTGAACGGGGCCTGTCTTCATGTGGTTGACCGCTCGACAATGCTTGCCCCTGAGAGGTTCGGCAATTATCTTTCTTCCAACCGGATTACGATTTTGTTTTTGACGACGGCGCTCTTTAACCAGTTTGCCCAGACAGATCCGGAGATGTTTTCCGGATTGTACACCTTATATGTCGGCGGAGAAGCATTGTCCCCGGCGCTCATCAATAAGGTCAGACACCGCTGTCCGAATCTCAGCCTTTATAACATATACGGACCGACAGAAAATACGACATTTTCTACCTTTTACGAAATCAGGTACGATTTTTCTCAGCCAATCCCAATCGGAAAACCGATCAGCAATTCAACCGCGTATATCATTGATAAAAATGGCGGACTTGCGCCGATCGGCGTGCCCGGTGAGCTTTGTGTCGGCGGTGACGGGGTTGCCAAAGGCTATTTAAACAGGCCTGACTTAACAAGTGAAGCATTTGTCAGCCACCCGGTTCATCCTGAAGAAAAGATCTACAAAACAGGCGATTTGGCACACTGGCTGCCTGATGGAAGCATCGGATACATCAGCCGTATCGACCGCCAATTCAAGATTCGCGGGAAGCGGATTGAGCCGGCCGAAATCGAAGCGCGCTTGACTGAAATTGATGGAATCAGGGAAGCGGCAGTCATCGTGTCAGACGAAGGACAAGAAGCAATCCTTTGTGCGTATTATACGGGCGCGCATGTTGAAGAAAGAGCCATTCGATCCCTGTTGGCCAGGTCGCTTCCCGACTATATGATTCCTCAGTATGTGATGAAGCTTGACCGTATGCCGCTTACCGCAAACGGCAAAGTGGACCGCCGCGGGCTGCCTGCGCCAGAACGGAAAAAAACGTCATCAAAAGCCGTTCCGCCACGAAACTGGGTAGAGCGTGAGCTGATCGACATCTGGACGCCGATCCTCGGCTGCGGGGAGCTGGGCATACAGGATGACTTCTTTGAGCTGGGCGGCCATTCATTGAAAGCATTGCAAGTGATTCATCAGCTGAAGACCAGGCAGCAGATGGATGTGCCGATTGAAATGATATTTGAATATCCGACAATTGAACAATTGGCTGAAAAGCTGTATTCAAACACACTGTCAGAAGCTGCAGAGCAGCATATCAGCAGACTGAACCAGCCGAAAGGCCGCAATCTTTTCTGTTTTCCGCCTATCTCAGGTTTCGGCATTTTCTTTAAAGATCTTGCGGCGGCATTAAACGGACGGGCTGCTGTGTACGGTTTTAACTTTATTGAAGAAGACAGCAGAATGGAACAATACATTGATAAAATGCTGGAAATCCAGCCGGAAGGCCCTTATATCCTCTTCGGATATTCGGCAGGCGGCAATACGGCATTCGAGGCGGCAAAAGCGATGGAAAAGCGCGGTTTAGAAATCAGTGACGTCATTATCGCAGACGCGTACAGAAAGCTTGACGCACTGCCGCCGCAGCCAACAAACGCAACAGCCGACAACGTCCCGGAAGCCGTCAGAGAAGCAGTCATCAAAAAGACAGAGCGCTATCAAACGTACTGGGCGGAACTGATAAATGACGGCCAAATCGCGGCCAACCTCCATTTTATCGAGGCCGGCATAAAGGAAGAACACAGTGATAAGACCGAGCCGATGAAATGGGAAGGCGCCACAACGGGACTCTATCAGGAATATCAAGGCGGGGGCGCCCATAAAGGGGTACAGTCAGGAAAATGCGGATTTACAACGCTAAGCCCATTTCCCCGACTATTCCCCCAGTTTTAACAACGTTAAGAAAGTTTCAAGGGTCTTAAAGAATCTAACGAGACCATTTTCTCCGAATTAAAATGGTATTCTCCAAGTAAATTAATATGTTCCCAACCTAGAGGTGACATATGGTGCAATAATTCTTCATTAAAACTACCTGACCGTTTTTGATATTCAACTGCCTTTGTTAGATGTAAAGTATTCCAGATACTGATGGCATTGATAATGATGTTTAAGGCACTGGCTCTTTGCAATTGATGCTGTATGGTTCGTTCCCTAAGCTCTCCTTGTTTTCCGAAGAAAATGGCTCTTGCCAGTCCATTCATGGCTTCTCCTTTATTCAATCCTTTTTGTATTTTTCTTCTTAATGATTCATCCGAAATATAATTCAAAATAAAGATCGTTTTTTCTATTCGGCCCATCTCACGTAAGGCTGTAGCCAAGCTGTTTTGTCTTGAATAAGAACCTAATTTCCCCATAATAAGGGATGCTGAAACTGTTCCTTCCCTTATAGAATGAGCTAATCGCAAAACATCCTCATAATTCTCTTTAATGACCTTTGTATTTATTTGTCCACGTAAAATGACTTCTAATTTTGGATACTCACTTGCCTTATCTATTGTAAATAATTTCGAGTCTGATAAATCTCGTATTCTTGGAGCAAATTTAAATCCTAATAAATGGGTCAGTCCGAATATTTGGTCTGTGTAACCAGCCGTGTCTGTATAATACTCTACTATATTTAGATCCGTCTCATGGTGTAACAAACCATCCAAAACATGAATCGCATCCCTTGAATTAGTATGAATAATCTTTGTGTAATAAGAAGAAAATTGATCACTTGTAAAACGATAGATGGTGGCTCCTTTTCCAGTTCCATAATGTGGGTTTGCATCTGCATGTAGCGATGAAACGCCTATCTGCATTCTCATACCATCGGACGAGGATGTTGTACCGTCTCCCCAATAGGAGGACAATTGCAATTTGTGATGAAAATTTACTAATACGGCTTGGGCTTTATTCATTGCATCTTCATACATGCGCCATTGTGATACATTGGCCAATTGCTTATATGTAAGTCCGGGTGTTGCTTCAGCCATTTTGCTTAAACCAATATTCATTCCCATTCCTAAAAGAGCAGCCATAATAATAATTGTTTCTTCTTTATCCGGTTTTCGATTATTGGAAGCATGAATAAATTGCTCATGAAATCCTGTTATATAAGCAATATCCATCAGTAAATCGGTTAATTTTATTCTTGGTAGCATCTGATACAGGCTTGCGCTAAATTTTTTTGCTTCTTCTGGAACATCTTTTTCTAAGCGTTCAATTGACAGCTTTCCTTTTTCAAGAGAAACCCCGTCTAACTTGTTGGAATTGGTAGCTAACCACTTTAACCTTTTGTTAAGGCTGCTGGTTCTCTCCGTCATATAATCCTCGAATGATAAACTAACTGATAATCTTGTATTCTCCTTCGTTTGATTCCATGTATCTTCTGAAAACAAATATTCTTCAAAGTCTCTATATTGTCTGCTGCCAACAATGGAAACATCTCCTGCCCTAACATGCTCCCGAAGTTCTGTTAAAACAGCCATTTCATAGTAATGACGATTGATTGTTGTACCATCATCCTCGTATAAATGCTTTTTCCAACGTTTTGAAATAAAATCCACAGGTGAGTTATCAGGCACTTTTCGCTTTCCGGATTCGTTCATTCCACGGATAATCTCAACAGCTTGTAAAAGTGGCTCATTTGCTTTTGTAGAATGAAATTCCAATACCCTTAATAGCGTTGGCGTATATTTTCTAAGTGAATAAAATCGTTTTTGCAGTAAGTCTAAATAATCATAGTCGTCAGGGCGTGCAAGCTCCTGAGCTTCTTCGACCGAAGAGACAAAAGAATTCCATTCGATAACGGATTCTAAAACCTCAAAAACGTCTAATTTTTCCTTTTTTGCTTTGATTAAAGCTTGTCCGATGTTCGTAAAGTGTATAACTTTCTCATTCAGCTTTTTACCGTTTTGTTTCTGAATTTCCTCTTGAGCCTTACGGCCTTTTGATAACAGACTAAGTATTTGTCTATCATGAATTTCAAAAGCTTTATCCGTTAACTCTTGAGTAAGATGTAATAAATAGACGGTTAATATCGAATATCGCTTATTTTCTTGAAAGTCACGGAATGCATATGGCTCATATCTTGAGCCTAAGCGAGATAGTTGAAACAGGCGATTGCGATGCAAATGACTAATTTGTACCGTTTCTAATTCCATTCCTCGTATGTATTCGAGTCGTTCTATTACTTTTAGAAATGTTTCGGGTGAAGGATGACCCGGCGGTTCCTTTAACCAACCCAATATCGTTTTATTGGATTCGGATGGATGCTGCGAAGTAATGATCTCTTCAAGCTTTCCTTTTTGTTCATTTGTAAGAGATTGACTAACAGTATTAAACAGTTTCTTTTCAGCCATTGCCCTTGCCTCCCACACCAAGTGTAGTAATAGCAGGCAGTATGATTTTGTTTTTTCTTAGAAAATCTATACATTCATGTAGTAGATGTATGGCATCGCCATTTTCAAAAGCTAATTGATGAAGATGCTTAAATGCTATTCGATATTCTCTTAGAGTAAAAGTTACAAAGTCGTATTCACTTCGAAGTTCTTTCAAATGATCCCAAAGTGTATTTTCTCTTTGAGGATAAAGACTAATCGAAGATGGAGTGGCGCCGATTTGTTTCGATATATAATGTATGACTGATTCCGGGATGCTTTTGATATGAGTGTATGGCCAACCGGGATACCGAAGAACAGCTAATTGAACAGCAAACCCTAAACGGTTTTCTTCTCTCCTTCGCTTATTAACTATTTCTAAATCCCGTTTGGAAAAAGTGAAGTAGGTCCCCAATATCCATTCATCTTCAGGGATTTGCATAAAATCCTGCCTCTGTTCCAGTGTAAGCAATTCTCTACCTCTCGCAATTTTCATTCAGTATCATCCCATTTCCATAATTATTCAGTTAATTAGTTCAATTATATATCAATAGAGTGTACTCTATTGATACAAGTATAGTAGACTGATAAAATCATAGTTAAGAGTGTCTCATAAGACTTGTCTCAAAAACGAGGTGAAATTTTGCAGAAAATCGGTTATGTACGCGTCAGTTCGACTAGCCAAAATCCTTCAAGGCAATTTCGGCAATTGAACGAAATTGGAATGGATATTATTTATGAAGAAAAAATTTCAGGAGCCACAAAAGATCGTGAACAACTTCAAAAAATGTTAGAGGATTTACAGGAAGGTGACATTATTTATGTTACAGATTTAACTCGGATCACTCGAAGTACGCAAGATTTATTTGAATTGATTGATTTAATACGAAATAAAAAGGCAAGCTTAAAATCACTTAAGGATACATGGCTAGATTTATCAGAAGATAATCCATATAGCCAATTCTTAATTACGGTAATGGCTGGTGTTAACCAATTAGAGCGAGACCTTATTCGTATGCGTCAGCGTGAAGGAATTGAGCTCGCAAAGAAAGAAGGGAAGTTTAAAGGACGGTTAAAGAAATATCATAAAAATCACGCAGGAATGAATTATGCAGTAAAGCTATATAAAGAAGGAAATATGACTGTAAATCAAATTTGTGAAATTACAAATGTATCTAGAGCTTCTTTATATAGAAAGCTATCGGAAGGAAAAAAATAAGCATTCATTACTTATATTAAAAATTTCCGGGGATTGTGAAACAACGTACCTAGCCAAGCAGGCTATTTCTATAAGGAAGTATCAATATTTGTTTATCTAACTAGGCACGATCATCAAAGGGTTCCGAGTACATTTTAACGGAGATATACGCTAAACTCAGATTTAAAGCAAGGCTGTATTTTTCGAGAACACTTTTAAAAAACAACCTTAGTCACAAAGGAAGGTTGTTTTTATAAAGTCATGGTCTAATTAAAACAATTGCTGTCCCAAGAGCATACTTGAGACTGAAAAGGCACCAGCAGGTGGTAAAACATTAGTATATATGGGAGGTCCCAAACGGGTTGTAAAGGTTGTAGCAATCCAATTTCCGTATTCACCAGCCAGCAAAGAGGGAGGTTTCATTATAAACCGTCCACTTAAAATGAAATGCCGAATGCTTATAGCGGTCTCATCAATTATTGTCAAGTTGCCAAAAAAGGAGGCATATGGTGAATCGAAACTTATTTGTTTAGCGCTTTCGTCCCAATACCCATTAATCGGAATACGTATACCACGAAAATTAACTGTACCTACTACTTTGTTGTCTACAATGGAATCAATGGTAAGTATACCTCTAATAATGGATCTCCCCGCAATAGAAGCATCAATCCCCCATACGGATGGAAAGGGGATACTAACTTTGGCTGTCTTTGGAATTTTCAAAATTAACCTCTCCTTGATTATTTTATGTATGGATTGAGTTGTATTTAATCATAATCCTGTAGTAATGATACAGTATATGCACAGAGAATCACTTAGGTGTTTTGTTAAGAAAGAAGCATCAATAATCAATCAGCCTACTGTCTAGATGAACAATAGTTTGCCTGACCCACGAAAAATATGGAACATTAATTGCTGCTCATACATATGGTCTCGTATTTGGAAAATTTCTTAGCTTTAAAATAAATCATCTGATTCAATGAAATGTAATGCCTATCATCACCTATTTTTATATGTATCTCAGACGAATTCCTATACCTCCGTTACTCTTCAATCATATTTTATTTGTACGAGGTGGTGTAAAATGTTTAAATTATATTTAGATCCTGGTCACGGGAGAATGGACCCAAGGAGCTATTGGCAATGGGATGCAGGAAAAAGAAATTACCTTAAATATTTCCCATAGCATCCGAAATCTCTTGGAAAACCATTATGAAGGCCTGCAAATTAAAATGAGTAGAACAGCAGATATTACGCGCAGCTTGAAAGAACGTACAGATGATGCGAATGCTTTCGGTACGGGGGCCAAAGGATGGATTTGTGGAAGAAGTGGGAGTCAATGTGGCGTTAATTCGGAAACGAATCAAATCAACCAGCATGGTTTATGAAACGAAAAAAGTAGGCGTTCGCACGAAAACAACCGTTGCAATTCTTTACATGCGTGACATTGTTGATCCTAAGATTGTTCAAGATGTAAAGAATAAATTAGATGATCTTCACATTGACGGAGCGTTTAGCGCCACTCAGCTAGAAGAATTAATGGAACCGACAAATCGTTTGCTTTTACCATAAGGTTGATAAATCAACTGTTTGAACGCATAAAAGTAAACAACTATTTTTATGCATTTGGCGAAAATCTAAAAAATGGGGTTGCCAGCAAGATTTCTTCAGGAGGCTCTCTTGTGCTAAACAGCCAGGCCAAGTACCTTATTTCACGATAACGGTTGATCAATTCCAGCACTTCTCCGACTTTGTTTTCCTTCATCAATCTCTCGCTGAACAAAATGGCAGAGATTTGTCCCAAGTTTAAGCGTTGTTGTGATGTACTGTACAAATCATTTGCCGCCTCCGTAAACGAGGAACCTTCGCCTTTGCCCACCCAAACCGGGGGCTGCTCCGCTTTTTGCTGTCCCTCCAGCTTGGCCACTGTCGAGAAATCAAGCAATTGCAAATACATGGTGTATTGGCCATCGACATAGTCTATTCCAACAGCCGTAGCATAGTTCATGTTTTGCACTTCATATCTGCTCCAGCAACCGGTAAGGGTGAGAAGAAGGAAAAGTGCAACCATACTTTTATATCTCCTCATTTATGCCTGTCCCCTTGCCTTGTAGAATCTCGTGTCTTCAACATGTCCGGTCGAGTGTTTCGCCATGGCCAAGGTAATCGAAACAAAGCGTTGGCCAAGTCTTTAAATGGAGGTGATATTGGGGCCAAGTAAGGCAAGCCGCATGAACGCAATGAGGCTAAATGGCTGAGCACAATAAATAATCCAAGAAAGAAGCCATAAATGCCAAGCGTGGCAGACAGAATGAAAAGAAAAAAGCGTAAGGTACTAATCGTTCCAGCCAATGATAGGCTCGATAAAGTTGAACCAAAGATTTGTGTAATTGCTCCGATGACAACGATACCTGGGGATAAGAATCCAGCACGAATGGCCGCATCCCCCAGGATAAGTCCTCCTACAACCGTTACCGTGGAGCCGACCGCAGAAGGCAATCGGATACCAGCTTCCCGCAGGATTTCTAAGAAGAGAAGTGCAATAAACATTTCAACTGCCACATCAAAAGGAATTCCCAACCGGTTAATCCCCAAAGTGGCAAGTAGATAATAGGGCAGCTGATCTTGATGATAGGAAAGAATGGCAACAAAAAATGCAGGAAGCAGTAGCGATACGGACAAGCCAAGTAAACGAAGCGTTTGACCAAATGTAGCTGCCAAAGCAGTAAAGTGGATATCTTCGGGTGCTTTCACAAGCAAAAATAAATTGGCAGGCGCAATCAACGCAGCCGGTGTACCATCCACAATCAACGCTACACGCCCATTGAGCATACAGTTCACGGTAAAGTCTGCTCTGCCTGTATACCCCATCAAAGGAAACAACCTGCCCAAGGAATCCCTTTAATCAAATGCTTACCATTATTTAAAGTCTCCTTTAATGAAAAGTTATAAGAGCTATTGCTGTCAACGAGAAATAGAAGAAATGATGGGGATATGGAAAAGGGGTTATTATCGAAAAAATGGAGCTATACGTCAAAAATAATTTAGATTTAAATTTCCCAAAAATCATTGAATAAAAAATTCTCCATAAAGCAAAATAAAAGAGTAAAAAAAATTCAAGAAGGAGGAAATTATCATGACAGTAATAAATGACGTTAAAACAGCTCTAGCAGGATTGAAAAGTGCTCAAGCAAGTTTTGAAACATTTGCTCTTAGTACAGATAATCAACAAGCTAAGCAACTTTACCAAGATGCAGCTAAGCAAACCCAATCCGTTGTAGACAGCATTGAACCACGTGTTCAACAAATCGAACAAGAAGAACCTCAATACAAACAACAGTAATTAGTAAGGCGAAAAAAGGTTGGCCTCTTAACCAACCTTTTTTCAGCTGTTCAAATAATGGAAAAACATGGAGGTGATTTTTTTGAAAGATAAAATAACCACATTGAAAAACCTACTTTTTATTATAATGGTCATTGGTTTCGCATCAGGATGTAATGGTAATCAAAATGAATTTATTCAAGGTAATAGTACTTTTGGTATTTCACAAGTACATACAAGTAAGCCAATTGATCAATCCGTTGCCAATCATGCGAAAGAAAAGATAATTGCCAAGGAAGATATTACAGACGTAAAAGCTGTGAATACTGATAAAGAGCTTATGGCAGCGATTAAAGTTGAGAATTTTGATCGATTTCGATTAAAGAGTATCGAGAAGTCAGTAAAATCCGACTTAGAAAAAAAATATCCCGACTATAAAGTTTTTGTTTCGACTGATAAAAAAATATTCTGGGAACTTGAAAAGGTCGAGCAAAGACTGAAAAAAAACGATATGAATAAGAAGAACTTAAAAAATGATTTGAACAAACTGAAAAGTCTTATGAAGGAACAAACCTAAAGAGGAAGGATCGAGTTATGTCTAACAATCAAAAGAAACAACTTACTCCTGTGCAACAGGAATATCAAAAATTGCAAAAACAACGAGAGATCAAAAGACCGGTTGTTAAAAATTGTATTAAGGCCTTTTTAACCGGTGGACTTATTTGTTTGATTGGTCAGCTTATTTCAGACTTTTACATTTATTATTTCGATTTTACTGAGCAAACGGCCGGAAATCCGACGGTGGGTACGTTAATTTTTATTACAATGCTTCTTACTGGTTTTGGCGTATATGATCGAATGGCCCAATTTGGTGGGGCTGGAACAGCTGTACCTGTAACAGGTTTTGGCAATGCGGTTATATCGCCTGCCATTGAGCATCGAACCGAAGGATTTGTGCTGGGCGTAGGCGGCAATATATTTAAATTGGCGGGATCGGTTATTTTATTCGGTGTATTTTCTGCTTTTGTCATTGCCTTAATTAAAACAATTTTAATCAGATGGGGTGGTTTATAATGCTTGCAGGTCATCGTACATGGATCTTCGAACAAAAGCCTGTCATTATCTCCACTGGAACCGTTGGTGGACCATTTGAAGCCAATGGTGCTATCCCAGATGATTTCGATACTCTTCATGCTGATTTATGGCTTGGGCAGGATTCCTATGAGAAAGCACATAAAATCCTTTTTGAAGAGGCTTGCCAAAAAGCCATGGAAAAAGGGGGAATCCAAAAGGAACAGGTTCAGTTCATCCTCGCAGGAGACCTAATCAACCAGATTACCCCGACTAGTTTCGCTAGCAGAACGATTGGAGCGCCTTATTTTGGCTTATTCGGTGCTTGCTCTACCTCGATGGAAGGACTGGCTCTAGGTGCTTATATTGTAAATACAAAAGGAGCGAAATATTTGTTAACAGGAGCTTCCAGTCATGATACAGCTGTTGAAAAACAATTTCGGTATCCAACTGAGTATGGTGGACAAAAGCCACCTACGGCACAATGGACGGTTACTGGTGCAGGTGCAGCCCTATTAAGTGATTCTGGGGAAGGACCTCATGTCACATCTGCCACAATTGGTCGTGTAATCGATATGGGATTGACAGATCCATTTAACATGGGAGGAGCTATGGCGCCAGCTGCGGTTGATACCATTGAAGCCCATTTAAAGGAACGAAATGTTGAGCCATCTTATTACGATTTAATTGTAACCGGTGACCTTGGCCAAATCGGACAGGAAGTGTCCATGGATCTATTTAAAAAGCATGGAACTCCTATTAGTGAAGAACAATACCAAGATTGTGGCCTTATGATTTATCGGGAAGGACAACCCGTTCTTGCAGGGGCAAGCGGTGCAGGCTGTTCAGCAACGGTAGTTTATGGGCATTTATTAAACCGCATGAAAAATGGTGAATTTAAACGCATGTTAGTTGTGGCTACAGGTGCTTTGCTTTCACCGTTGTCCTTTCAGCAAAATGAAACAATTCCTTGTATCGCCCATGCAGTGTCAATTGAATACGGAGGTGAACAATTAACATGATCTATTTTTGGGCTTTTGTCGTAGGCGGTTTAATTTGTATCATTGGGCAAATTATGTTTGATGTATTTAAATTGACACCAGGTCATACCTTAAGTGCTCTTGTAGTGATTGGGGCGCTTTTAGATGGATTTGGACTATACGAGCCTTTGATTGATTTTGCTGGGGCAGGGGCTACCGTTCCGATTACAAATTTTGGGAATTCTCTTGTTCATGGTGCGATGCAGGAAGCAGAAAAACATGGGTTAGTTGGTGTACTGACAGGAATGTTTGAAGTAACTAGTTCTGGTATTACAGCTTCCATTGTTTTCGGCATGATAGGAGCTTTAATTTTTAAGCCAAAAGGATAAGGAGAATTAGGATGACAGTAGGATCAGATGTTAAACAGTGTTTTGCCAGTCTAAAAGGGGTAGAAGCAAGTCTCTCAAGTTTAGCATTACGGACTCTTGATGATGAATCGAAGCGAACTTTGCATGAGGCTATGATGGTAGTACACGAAGTAACAAAAGATTTAAAAAAAAGAGTAGGAGAACTAGAAGGAGAGGAACTTCAGTACAAAGGTTTCTAGAAAAACTATATTTACAGGAGGTGTAAGCAGTGCCTGAATGGTTAGATATAGCTGTACGCTCAGTATTATTTATTGCTGTTTTATTTTTCATTACAAAAGGGTTAGGGAAAAAGCAAATTTCCGAACTAACTTTCTTTGAATATGTCACCGGTATTTCTATTGGGAATATTGGTGCAGAAGTGGCTATAGGACTTGAACGGAACATTTTTCACGGAATTATTGGAATTGTCATTTTTGCGGCTATTCCCTTTTTCGCTGGTTTAATTTCATTAAAAAGTAAACGTTTTCGAAATTTTGTAGAAGGAAAAGCAACTGTATTTATCAAAGATGGGAAGATTATGGAAGATAATTTAAAAAAGGAAAGATATACGACAGATGAACTGTTAGATCTCCTTCGCAGGAAGGATGTCTTTCAAGTCTCTGATGTAGAATTTGCTGTTTTAGAGGCAACAGGTGATTTATCTGTGATGCTAAAGAAAGAAAATCAACCTTTAACAGCAAAGGATATAAACTTGAAGGTTGCTTCAATCAAGGAGCCTCAGACCATTATTATGGATGGTACAATAATGGATGAACCACTAGCCACGATTGGACGAAGTCGGGCTTGGCTACAAACTGAATTAGAAAAACTAGGGGTAACGATTGAAAATGTATTTCTGGGACAGGTTAATTCTTACGGAGAGTTAACGATTGATCTGTTTGACGATAAATTACAAGTCGCACCCCCACAAGAAAGACCCTTAATTCTTTCAACCTTGAAAAAATGTCAAGCAGACTTAGAACTATTTGCTCTTGGAACGGAATCAAAAGACGCCAAACAAATGTATAGGTTAAACAGTGAAAAATTACAAGAAGCCATTGATAAAGTGACCCCTATTTTAAAAGGATAAGGATTTAGCTTAGATTCATACATGACGAAAAAAAGATACCATTTTTAATTGAAATAAGTTTAAAAACCTTAGTCCAATTTCGGACTAAGGTGAATTTTTTTACGAGGTGTTAGAAGTGTCTATTTTTTTAGTTAAAGTTATTTTTATCTATATTGTGTTTATTGTAGCAGTAAATATTTTAGGGAAATCAGCTCTAGCCCAACTTACCCCTCATGATTTTGGAGCGATTCTTTTTTTATCTTAATCGAAAGTTAAAGGAAAGTAGATATCCTTTACCTGAGCTGTTGTCTAATTTAAGAACAACAGGATATCCGGATATTCACGATAATGAATATGCGATTTTGGAAGCAACAGGTGAAATTAGCATTTTTCCAAGAAAAGAATTAGTTCCTATTACTCCAAAAGATTTACATATGAAAGTGGAATACCGCGGATTACCCATAGCCGTTGTCATTGAAGGGAAAGTGCAAAAGCGTAAATTAAAATTTATCAACAAAAATGAAAAGTGGTTAAAGGAAGAACTAAAGGCAAAGGGATATCTTCAAATCAAAGATTTTTTTTATGCTGCTGTTAGAGATACCGATCATTCATTAACCATTAACAAAAAAGATGTTAACGACTAATTTTAAGACGATTTCCCTCCCAATATAAATTAATGTTTTCTCTTATTTACTTCTTATTGCATTTACCACTTTCATTTTCCAAATTTATAAAAAATTATACCTATATTTAGGAATTTGCCAGATGGTAATTTTCAAAATCACTAAGTCTCTAGTTAGGACAGTGCCCAGATCATTACGCCTTTCTTGATGTCAGAACTTTCCCAACCTTAATTCTCTTTTTTTCGTTCTTAATATCTTATACAAGTTCTTATAAAGGTAGTCCATAATATATAACAGACAATCCCTTCATATTCCATACGTATACTGGTTACATAGTTTGGACATGTTAAGAGTAACAGAAGGAGGGATTCCAGTTGGAGTGGATTTTTTATCTATACCTGTTAAATACGTTCTTTATCTTATTCATAGCAATTTGGGAAGTTCGTCGGCCTGCCAAGGCTTTGAATTGGATAATAATCGTCCTTTTTTTACCTGTCATTGGTTTCTGGCTATATCTTAGCATATCAAACCCTAAGTTTATTCATCGAAAAAGATTGACCTGTTCTAAAAATGAATCTAACAAATTACCTGAGACATTCGGTGCTTCAGCATCGGTAATTGCCAATGCTTTACGGCATTTCACTGTGAATGGGCTTCGAATGGGCCAAGTCCAAGTGTTTAACAATGGGATAGCAAAATATGATCAACTCCTTGTATCCCTGCAAAAAGCCCAAGAAACCATTGATCTGGAATATTTCATCTATCGGAACGACCAAATTGGTAATCGAATCACAGAACTGCTAATCGAAAAAGCATTAAATGGAGTGCAGGTTCGTTTTATGAGAGATAGCTTGGGGAGTTATAAATTCCCGCGTGAAAAAATCCGGCAGATGGTTGAAGCAGGGATAGAATGCAGGACAATATTTCCTCTGCGATTTCCCTGGATTTTGTCCAATTGGAATTATCGGGATCATTGTAAGATTGTGACGATTGACAGAAAGGAATCCTTTACTGGCGGTATGAACGTTGGGTATGAATATACAGGATTAAAGCCAGACGTAGGATTTTGGAGGGACACTCATTTGCAAATTATAGGGGAAGCAACAGGCGACTTGCAGACTGTTTTTGATGTTCATTGGGAAATCGCTGTGCCGGAAAGGATAAAATCAAAAACAAATTTGAAAACAAAATCAGAGGTAACGAAAATCAATTCAATCGGCAGAGCAGATCATTCCAAATGGTCAGCCGAATTGGGATCAGAGTTGAGCACCCTTGATGATAAAGAAATGGACATATCCGGAAAAACTAGGACATTGCATAAAGCGTATATCCATACGTTGGAAGGAAACCCTGGAATTCCTACCCCAGTCATTCGGCAAGCTTACTTTATATGTATAACACAGGCGACCAAGACTATTGATTTAACAACACCCTATTTTGTACCAGAAACGGATATTATCATGGCATTAAAGACAGCAGTAACTCGTGGTGTCCGTGTAAGATTGCTGGTTCCTCGCCACAATAATCAAAAAATCGTGGGTCTTGCAAGCCGTACTTATTACGGAGAACTTATAGAAGCTGGAGTTCAAATCTACCAGTACGACAAAGGAATGATACATGCGAAGGTGTTGACCATCGATGAGGAGATTGCTGCCGTAGGCTCAGCAAACTATGATATGAGAAGTTTTCGCCTGAATTATGAGGTGTGTCAAGTCGTGTACAGTGCTGATGTGGCAAGGGAACTCACAGAGCAGTTCGAGAGGGATCTTACTGATTCTGTACCATTAAGAATTGAAGACTTGGTGCAACGATCCCTGACCGAGCGCATTGTTGAACAGGGTGCTCGCGTGCTTTCTCCATTATTATAAGTTGAAAAAACCGGTATTATTTATCTTTCTGATTTTAATTAGCTTACATGTTGTAATATAAATATTTTAAAACATGAGGATTTTTGAAATCGAGTGAAATATAAAATGGAGGAATAAATTTTGGGTGAAGTTTTTTTGGGTTTACTGACAATCAAAGTCATAGTAGGTTTTGCAACTTTATTTTTTATCATTATCATAACAGGCAGAATCCATCTATCAGTTAAACCCCGTTTCACTTAGTTTTTGTGTTAGTACTTGGAGATTTTTTAGGAAATAACATTTATGAAGATAAGGTAGGGATTTTTCATTTTTTATATGCCATCGGATTGTGGACGTTTCTTATGTTGGGAATAGAGTTTATGACTCTAAAAAATAAATCGACACGTTCTCTCTTATTAGGCAATCCTAACATCATCATTCGAGATGGTGTTATGGACAGAAAGTTACTTACAAAGAACAAATTGGATGTAAATCAAGTATTGAGTATACTCCGTCAAAATAATGTCTTTTCAGTTCGCGAAGTCAAATACGGTATATTGGAAGCTAATGGGCAAATAAGTTTATTATTAAAATCCAAGTATCAAAAACCAGATCTCAATCTTCCAGAAAGTCCAGTAGACCTCCCAACATCGTTAATTATAGATGGGGAAATTTTATGGGATAATTTACATGAACTCGGATTTGATCAACAGTGGTTAGATAACCAATTAACTACCAATGGATATGATAATGTAAAGCGTATACTTTACGCAGATTGGCGAGAGAGTGAAGGCATACATGTAAGTCCTAAATAAAATTTGTTAGGATAAGAGCACATCAATTTTCTTGGTGAATATAAACTTTAGTCTTCAACAATCAGGCGCTTTAATGAAGTAACTAAAGCCTAATTTTTCACTTATAACACCGAGAAATTAGACTTTTTATATTTTGGTTTCCTTAACGTTGTAAATCCGCATTTTCCTGACGCTACCCCATAAAGATATGTTTGAACCCGCCTTTGCACAGCAAAATGCTGAGGTCATACTGGACATCATTGCAAACAGCGGAAGACGCTTGGCGCGGAATCTGTAACATCCGGCAGAATGGCTGAAGAAGACAAAGGGCAAGATAGGGGAATCAAACTCAGTTTTTTGGAGGCTTTGACATGACGAACCTATCTTGGCTTACGTATGTAATGATTATTCTTGCCAGCTACCGGCTGACCCATTTGATCGTATTTGATAAGATTACGGAATTCATAAGAAAACCCTTTATAAAGCAAGAAAAAACCGTCGATCAAAACGGGCGCGCCGTCCAAAAAAAGTCCCTTCCTCCGCATTCGGTTATATGCTGCAATGTTATTGGTGTGCGGGCGTCTGGTGCGCGATATTGATCGGCATCTGCTACTTGGTCTGGCCCCGCTATGCACATCCGGTTATTTTCATTTTGTCCATCGCCGGAGCGCAGGCCATTCTTGAAACTTGTGTCGGCGTCGGAACGAAGATCATTGACGTGCTCGCCGCCATGAAACATAAAAAGTCCTGAAGCGTTTTATTCGCTTTAGGACTTTTTTCTTTCCCTTTTAGGCTGAGAGGAGCAAAGCAGGCTTTCTGATTCACCGCCCGGAATGCTTCGGAATACCGTAAAGCAGAGAGGGGGAAAAACATGAAAAGCTGCCGTTTTAGCATGATATGGTTTTTGGCCGTTGTACTGACAGCCGGCATCTTTACATTCTCAGCATCCGCACAAGCAAGCGGCACTCAGCCGGAGAGAGAAATGAGAGCCGTCTGGATCGCGTCTGTCACCAATATCGACTGGCCCTCTAAAAAAGGGCTGTCACCGGAAGAGCAAAAAAGAGAATACAGCAAGCTGCTGGATGACGTTCAGGAGATGGGAATGAACGCCGTTATCGTCCAAATTAAGCCTGCGGCTGATGCTTTTTATCCATCAGATTACGGGCCTTGGTCAGAGTATCTGACAGGAACACAAGGCAAAAATCCCGGCTACGATCCGCTTGCTTTTTTAGTTGAAGAGACACATAAACGGAATCTTGAATTTCACGCTTGGTTCAATCCTTACCGGATCACGATGAATCATACAAATTTGAATGCGCTTTCAGATGATCATCCCGCGCGTTCCCATCCGGACTGGGTCGCTGCATACGGAAAACAGCTGTACTATAATCCGGGCATTCCGGAAGTAAGACAATTTATAACGGATGGAATCAAAGAGGTGGTCAGCCGTTATGACATTGATGCGGTTCATATGGATGATTATTTTTATCCTTATAAAATTGCCGGACAGGAATTCCCCGATCAGGCGGAATACGAACGGTACGGAAAAGCTCACTTTGCATCAGTTGATGACTGGCGCAGGGATAACGTCAACCGGCTTGTAAAAGAAATCAACCAAACCATCAAACGAGAAAAACCTTATGTCAAATTCGGAATCAGCCCGTTCGGCGTATGGAGAAATGCCGCAGATGACCCGACAGGCTCCGAAACGGCCGCCGGGGTGCGGAACTACGATGATTTATATGCTGATACGAGAGAATGGATCCAAAAAGGATACATTGATTACATCGCACCGCAAATTTACTGGAGCATCGGATTTAAAGCGGCGGCATATGACGTCTTAGCGGATTGGTGGGGAAAAGAAGTGAACAATCGGCCGGTGCATTTATATATCGGGCAGGCAGCTTATAAAATCAACAACAATGCTGATCCGGCCTGGGCCGACCCGGGGGAATACGGAAGACAGATTGCTCTTAACAGGGGATCAGCATGGATAAAAGGCAGCATGCATTTCAGTTTAAAGGATTTAAACCGTAATCCGCTCGATGTGAAAAACCGTTTGATCAAAGACATGTACAGCCGGCCCGCATTAATTCCCGAGATGTCTTGGCTCGGACATTCCGCTTTAAAAAAACCGGCTGTCAAACGGGCGGAGAAGAACGATTCAGGCCATACACTCTATATTGAAGATGCGAAATCCAACGGTAAAAAAACGGCTTATTACGCCATTTACCGCGCAGAAAAGGGAAAGCAGCCTTATTTAGTGGATACAGTCAGAAAAACATCCTCACGGACGCAGACATTTTCAGATACTGAAATTCGGGCGGAAGAAGCCTGTACCTATATCGTTACTTCCGTTGACAGGCTACACCATGAGAGCCGTCCCTCCGCAAAACGGACGATTAAATAGCCATTATTAATAAACTGACAGTTGCGGCGCTGTCAGTTTTTTTGCGGCGGATGAGTCCGAATGTTCAGACTTCATTTGGATGGAATGAATAAAGACCCCCATTAATAAAATGTAGAAAGCAGCAGAAGGAGGAAGGTTAATGAATTTTCAACTGACAAAAGAACAGCAGATGGTGCGCGAAATGGTCAGAGATTTCGCCAAAAATGAAATTGCCCCGAAAGCCCATGAGGTTGATCAATCAGCCGTCTTCCCGATAGACACATTTAAAAAAATAGGCGAACTCGGGCTGCTCGGAATTCCGTTTCCGGAAGAATACGGCGGGGCGGGCGGTGATACCATTTCATATGCAGCAGCGGTCGAAGAAATCGGAAAAGCCTGCGGCAGCACGGGGCTGAGCTACGCGGCAGCCGTGTCACTCGGCGCAAGCCCATTATACTATTTCGGTACTGAACAGCAAAAGCAAGAACATCTTATTCCGCTTGCTTCGGGAAAAGCGCTCGGATCATTCGGGCTGACAGAGCCGAATGCCGGTTCAGATGCCGGCGGCACCCAGACAAAAGCCGAGAAAAAGGGCGATGACTATGTGATAAACGGAGAGAAATGCTGGATCACAAACGCAAATTACGCCCGCACGGTCATTGTCACCGCCGTTACGGGAAAAAACTCCGCCGGAAAACCGATCATTTCAGCTCTCATCGTCCCCACAGACACACCGGGATTTACGATCACAAATCCGTACGACAAGATGGGTGTGAGAGGGTCGGATACGGCCGAGCTTGTGCTTGAGGATGTCAGGGTGCCTGCCGATAACCTGCTCGGTGATCCTGAAAAAGGTTTTAAACAATTTTTATATACATTAGACGGCGGGCGGATATCGATTGCGGCACTGGCTGTCGGTATCGCTCAAGGCGCGCTGGAGGCGTCGCTGTCATATGCGAAGGAACGCAAGCAGTTCGGCAGTCCGATATCGTCATTTCAAGCCATTCAATTTAAGCTGGCCGATATGGCGATGGAAATTGACCTTGCCAGACAGATGGTGCTTAAAGCGGCATGGCTGAAGGATCAAAACCTGCCATTTACGAAAGAAGCGGCATTCGCCAAGCTTTATGCTTCAGAAATGGCCGTCAGAACGTGCCTTCAGGCCATCCAAATTCATGGCGGTTCCGGTTATATGAAGGAATTTGGTGTCGAACGTATGCTTCGAGACGCAAAGCTGATGGAGATTGGCGAAGGAACGTCAGAAATTCAAAGAATGGTCATCGCAAGACAGCTTTTGAAGTGAAATGAAAACGTTTACCAAGACAGGGATGGAAGGGGGCAGGTCATATGGCTGAACTTATCCATTTAACAGCCGGAAAGCTGCTTGAGCGGACCGCGAAGCTTTTTCCGGATCATGAAGCGGTTGTTTACCCTGAGCGCGGCCTTCGTTATACGTATGCCGAGTTTGACCGGTTATGCCGGCAAACCGCAAAAGGGCTGATGAAGCTGGGAGTTGAAAAAGGAGATCATGTGGCCATATGGGCATCGAACATTCCGGAATGGCTCGCGGCGCAATTTGCAACGGCGAAAATCGGCGCCGTTCTGGTCACCATTAATACAAATTTTCAAATCGCAGAGCTCGATTACCTGCTGGCACATTCAGATGTCTCGTCCCTGATAATCATGGATTCCTACCGGCAGACATCTTATGTTGAGATGGTGAATAAGCTGATTCCGGAGCTGAAAACTTGTGAGCGCGGCAGGCTGCGTTCGAAACGTTATCCATTTTTACGGACGGTGTTATATATCGGTGATAAAAGCCCGCCCGGGATGCACCGTTGGGATTCTTTGCTGAAGGATGCCGAGTCTGTAACGGATGCAGAGCTTGACGGAAGGATGGACAGCCTGAAAAAGGATGATTGCATTCATATGCAATATACGTCAGGTACGACCGGATTTCCGAAAGGCGTCATGCTCTCACATTTTAATATCGTAAATAACGCGGCCAATATCGCAGAATGCATGAAGCTTACTTCAAGTGACCGTTTATGTATTCCCGTGCCGTTTTTCCACTGCTTCGGGTGCGTGCTCGGCGTGCTGGCATGTGTTTCCGCGGGTGCGGCGATGATTCCGATCGAACAGTTTTCTCCGCCGGCCGTTCTGAAAACGGTGGAGCAAGAAGCCTGCACGGCTCTGCACGGTGTACCGACGATGTTTATCGCCCTCCTAAATGACAGCCGTTTTTCTGAATATGATCTTTCCCACGTCCGAACCGGGATTATGGCAGGCTCGCCATGCCCGGCGGAAGTCATGAGAGAAGTGATCGGCAAAATGGGGATGACCGACATTACCATTGCCTACGGACAGACCGAAGCATCACCTGTTATTACGCAGACAAGAACGGATGATTCATTTGAAAGAAGAGTGGAAACAGCGGGGCGCGCGCTTCCCCATATCGAAGTCAGAATCGTTCGGCCCGGAACATCCCAAGAAGCCGCCCGGGGCGAACAAGGAGAGCTCTGCACCCGCGGATATCATGTCATGAAAGGCTATTATAAAAATCAAGAAGCGACCGAAGAAGCGATAGACAAAGACGGCTGGCTGCATACCGGTGATTTAGCGGTCATGGACGAGGACGGATACTGCAAAATCACGGGCCGTCTGAAAGACATGCTGATCAGGGGCGGCGAAAATATCTATCCGCGCGAGATTGAGGAAATGTTATATCGGCATCCCGCGGTAGCAGACGTTCAGGTCGTCGGCGTGCCTGATCCGAAATACGGAGAAGAGGCCGCGGCGTGGATCAGGCTCAAAGACGGACAAACCGCTTCCGCAGAAGACATCAGAGCCTTTTGCAAAGAACATATCGCCCGCTATAAAGTCCCCAGGTATGTTTTGTTTACAGATGAATATCCAATGACAGCCTCCGGAAAAATTCAGAAATTCAAGCTGCGGGAAAAAACGATTGAAGAGCTCAAGTTAACTTAATGAAAAAGGAGTGCTTCACATTTGTTTAAAAAAGTCCTGATTGCCAACAGAGGAGAAATCGCCTTAAGAATTATCCGCACCTGCAAACGTCTCGGCATCCCCTCGGCAGCTGTGTATTCAGAAGCCGACCGGGACGCGCTGCATGTAAAAGCGGCTGATGAGGCCTATCCGATCGGTAAATCGAGAGTAAATGAAAGCTATTTACATATCGACAGAATCATAGAAGCCGCTAAATCCGCCGGAGCGGACGCCATTCATCCGGGCTACGGGCTGCTGTCAGAAAACAGCCTGTTCGCCGAACGCTGCCGGAAGGAACAAATCACATTTATCGGTCCGCCCGGTGATATCATCGCCAAGATGGGCAGCAAGATAGAAGCCCGAAAAACGATGCAAAAAGCAAAGGTCCCGATCGTTCCCGGTGTTTCAGAGCCATTGCCCGATGTTCACTCCGCCTTAGCAGAAGCCCGTGCCATCGGTTTTCCGGTCATGCTGAAAGCGTCCGCAGGCGGCGGCGGAATCGGCATGCAGATCGTACATTCAGAAGAAGAGCTGGCCAAAGCGTTCGAAGGTAATCAAAAGCGGGCCGCCTCCTTTTTTGGAGACGGCGCAATGTACATGGAAAAGGTCATTGAAAATGCCCGTCATATTGAAATTCAGATACTCGCAGATTCTTTCGGCAACACCGTTCATCTGTTTGAACGTGACTGTTCAGTACAAAGGCGCCACCAAAAAGTGATAGAAGAAGCGCCGTCGCCGTTTGTTGACGATGAATTAAGACAAAGACTCGGTGAAACCGCCGTTAAAGCCGCAAAATCGATCGGCTACCAAAATGCAGGCACAATAGAATTTCTCGTCGACCAAAAGAAACAAATCTATTTTTTAGAGATGAACACAAGACTGCAGGTGGAGCATCCGGTGACAGAAGAAATTACAGGACTGGATCTTGTGGAAGAACAGCTGAAAATTGCCGCTGGGCAGGCGCTGACTTTCTCGCAGAAAGATATCAACCACCGCGGTCATGCGATAGAAGTGCGGATCTATGCGGAAGATCCGGTCACCTTTTACCCGTCACCCGGTACCATCTCGTCTTTTTCCGTTTTAAGACACCCGTCAGTGCGACACGAATGCGCCGTCGAAAAGGGAAGCGTCATTTCTCCGTTTTACGATCCGATGATTGCCAAAATGATCGTCACGGCGAATACGAGAAAACAAGCCATTGAACAACTGAAAACCGCCCTTGGCGAATATCATGTAGAAGGGATTAAAACCAACATTCCGTTGCTGACAAAAATTGCCCATTCAGAAGTGTTTGAAAAGGGCGAGGCAACAACCGGTTTTTTACAAACAATGAACGAGGGGGCGTCAAAATGAGCGTCATAAAAATTCAGATGGCGGGAAACCTGTGGAAAATTCATGTGAAGCCGGGTGATGTCATTGAAGAAGGACAGGAAGTGGCCATCTTGGAATCTATGAAAATGGAAATTCCGATTATCGCTGATGCAGCGGGTACCGTGAAAGAAGTGAAAAAATCAGAAGGTGATTTCACTGATGAAGGAGAGGTCCTGATTGAACTTCAATAAAACGGGAGGTGCAGCATGAACTGTCCGAAACATGTCCGCATCAATGAAGTAGGACCGCGTGACGGCTTGCAGAATGAGTCAGCGTGGGTGGATACAGAAGATAAGATTGAGTGGATCAATATGCTGTCAAAAACAGGCCTTCCCTATATCGAAGTGACATCATTCGTGCATCCGAAATGGATTCCGGCTCTTCGTGACAGCCTGGACGTCGCAAAAGGCATTGCCAGATCTGAACATACGGTCTACGCGGCTCTCGTTCCGAACCTCATCGGACTGGAGCATGCGGCAGAAGGCGGAATCGATCAGGCATGTGTATTTTTATCTGCAAGCGAAACCCATAACCAAAAAAACGTAAACAAACCGATTGACCGGACCGTTCAAGAGCTCAAGCGGGTTATTACTGAAGCAAAAGCTGAAAAAATGGCGACGAGAGCTTATCTGTCCACTGTGTTCGGCTGTCCGTACGAACAGAACGTGCCGGTCGAACAAGTCATCCGCCTGTCAGACACCCTGCTCGAAATGGGTGTTGATGAAATATCGCTCGGCGACACGATCGGCGCGGCAACCCCCTTGCAGGTCATAGCCGTGCTTGAAGCCCTTTTGCCGAGAATTCCCGCCTCAAAAATCGCACTCCATTTCCATGATACAAGAGGAACGGCTCTAGCGAATATCATTCCCGCTCTTGATATGGGCATCACATCCTTTGATACTTCCTCAGGCGGGCTTGGCGGCTGCCCGTACGCCCCTGGATCAGCAGGCAACGCTGCCACAGAAGACGTCATTTATATGCTCGAACAAATGGGGATTGATACCGGGACGGACATGAATAAACTTCTTTATGCCGCCGGCTGGATCGCGGATAAAATAGGCAAAGACCTGCCAAGCAGAAACCTGCAGGCATTCAGAACGAAATGAGAAAGGAGAAGCCATGGGAGATTGCGTCTTGTATTCCGTCTGTCAAGAAACGATCGGTCTGATCACGCTGAACCGCCCGCATGCGGCCAACTCGCTGTCTTCAGACATGATTGATCATTTACAGCGTGTGATTGAAGACATCAAAAACTCGCCATTCATTCGTTGTGTCATTCTCACCGGCACCGGGAACACATTTTGCGCCGGTGCTGATTTAAAAGAAAGAGCGGGGATGAATCATGAACAAGTCAGACAAAGCGTCAGGCGTATCGGTGAAACGGCCGCATCCATTGAAGCTCTCCCGCAGCCAGTCATTGCAGCGCTGAACGGAACCGCTGTCGGAGGAGGCCTTGAACTCGCTCTCGCCTGCGATATCAGAATCGCCGTCAGCCGGGCGGGCCTCGGCCTTCCTGAAACAGGGCTTGCGATCATTCCCGGAGCGGGCGGAACGCAGAGACTGCCCCGGCTTATCGGTCCCGGCGCGGCAAAAGAATTGATCTATACCGGCCGAAGGCTTTCTGCAGAAGAGGGGAAAGACATGAAGCTGATCGAGCATGTTTGTGAAGCCGATGAACTTATGGAAAAAGCAAAAGCACTGGCCGGCCGCATCGCCGCTAATGGGCCGATCGCCGTCAGACAAGCAAAATCCGCGATAAACAAGGGTCTGGAGACAGATCTCAATACAGGGCTTGAAATCGAACGAAAAGCATATGAACAAGTCATTCCCACACTTGACAGAGAAGAGGGCCTGCGCGCTTTTAAAGAAAAAAGACCCCCTGAATACAAAGGAAAATAAAACATGGAGGGACTCGGATGGATTACGAAAAAGAACGGCAGACACGCAGCAAAACGATTGAAAAGGGAGGAGCCGCGAAATATCACACAAGCAACGAAAAGAAGGGAAAACTTTTTGTAAGAGACAGGCTGAAGCTTTTATTCGATGACGGCATATCCGTTGAAGACGCTTTTTTCGCCGAGTGCATGTCAGACGGACTGCCGGCTGACGGGGTCGTTACCGGGATCGGAACCATCGGCGGCAGAACCGTTTGTGTGATGGCAAACGACTCAACCGTAAAGGCGGGCTCGTGGGGCGCGAAAACGGTGGAAAAAATCATCCGCATTCAGGAGACGGCGGAAAAGCTTCAGTGTCCGCTCTTGTACTTAGTCGATTCCGCAGGTGCGAGAATTACGGATCAGGTCGACATGTTCCCGGGGAGAAGGGGAGCCGGCCGCATCTTTTATAATCAAGTAAAGCTGTCGGGCCGCATTCCGCAAATCTGTTTATTGTTCGGCCCTTCCGCTGCGGGCGGCGCTTACATTCCGGCCTTTTGCGACATTGTCATTATGGTCGAAGGCAATGCATCCATGTACTTAGGTTCCCCGCGTATGGCAGAAATGGTGATTGGCGAGAAAGTATCGCTTGAAGAAATGGGCGGCGCCCGTATGCATTGTTCCGTATCAGGCTGCGGTGATCTCCTCGCCCGGACGGAACAGGAAGCAATCATGATGGCGCAGACATACCTCAGCTATTTCCCGTCAAATTATACTGAAAAAGCGCCCGTCAACAAATCTAAGAACCCGAAAGCTTTTGAAAAACCGCTCTCAGATGTCATCCCGGCACATCAAAACGCACCGTTCAACATGATGGATTTAATTGAACGTGTTATTGATGAAGACTCATTTTTTGAGATTAAACCGTTATTTGCGCAGGAATTAATAACAGGGCTTGCGCGGATTCACGGACAGCCGGTCGGCATTATCGCCAATCAGCCGCGTGTCAAAGGCGGGGTTTTATTTCTCGATTCGGCGGATAAAGCCGCAAAATTTATCGCTTTGTGCGACGCATTCCATATTCCGCTTCTGTTTTTAGCAGACATTCCCGGATTCATGATCGGAACGAAGGTTGAGCAGGCGGGCATCATCAGGCATGGCGCAAAAATGATCTCCGCAATGGCGGAAGCGACTGTTCCGAAGCTTTCCGTTATCGTCAGAAAAGCCTACGGTGCCGGATTATACGCGATGGCGGGGCCTGCTTTTGAACCGGACTGCTGTTTAGCGCTTCCGACTGCGCAAATTGCCGTAATGGGTCCTGAAGCAGCGGTGAATGCGGTCTACGCAAACAAAATCAGTGAGCTAGCCCCTGAAGAAAGGCCGGCTTTTATTCAAGAAAAGCGTGATGAATATAAGGAAGACATTAACCTTTACCGGCTTGCCTCTGAAATGGTGATTGACGGCATTGTTCCTGCTGATTCCTTGCGGGAAGAACTCAATAAACGCCTCACTGCTTACATGTCCAAACAACTGACATTCACACACCGGAAACACCCCGTATACCCGGTATAAATAAAAAAAGACTGCATAGATCCGGCTCACAGCCGTTCTTATGCAGTCTTTTTTCACAGTCTTGATCTCATTTTCTTCACAACAAAATAAACAACAATAAATACGAGAGCCAATATAATGATCGGAGTTGTATACATTCCGGCATAGCTGTCTACGTCTTTCCACTGTCCCCCGAGCTGATACCCGAGATAAACGAAAATGACAGACCACGGAATAATGGCGAGTGTCGTCAATATGACAAACTTGGAAAGAGGCATTTTCGCAAGGCCGGCCGGGATGGAGATCGCATGTCTGACGACCGGGATAAACCGCGCCGAGAACACAACGCCGGCGCCGTAACGGCGAAACCAGTTTTCCGCAACATCAACATGATGCTTTTTCAGAAGTAAGTACTTGCCGTACTTGTCCAAAAACGGCCGCCCCCCATAACGGGCGATCCAGTAAATAAAGCACTGCGCGATCGTTCCCCCGATCACGCCGGCGATAACGGCGCCGATAAAACTGATCGTGCCTTCTGACACCATATAGCCTCCATAGGCCAAAACGATTTCACTCGGAATGATTTCGATCATTAATCCGAGCGAAATCCCGAAATAGCCCATACTTGTCAGCCAGGATAATATTTCACTAATAAAATTGCCCACACTGTTCACAACCTCTTTATCTTTTTACCCAATTATATGACTGATTGACAAGCAAAATGGTTACAAATTATTTTTTAACGCACATTTTCTTCAGATTCTCTTTTTAACACCTCTTCTAAATAAGCTAAGAGTTTCGGTCTCATTTCCTTCCGCAGCAGCCCGATCTCCGTGCCGGCCTTAAAACAGCCGAGCTTGTCGCCTATATCAAACCGTCTTCCTTCGAGCTCCCGCGCGTAGATACTTTGGGTGCGGCACACTTCGCGCAGCGCGTCTGTCAATTGGATTTCGTTGCCTGCGCCTCTTCCGATCGTCTTCAGCGCTTTAAAAATGGCAGGGGTTAATATGTAACGGCCCATCACGGCGATATGAGAGGGCGCCTTTTCAACAGCCGGCTTTTCAATCAGATCCTCAACCTGGTACACATGACCGTTGTGCCGCCCTGTCTGTATAATACCATATTTGCTGACATCGGCGGGATCGACGGGCTGTACGCCGATCGTTTCTGTGCCGTGTTGGTTATAGACGTCTATGAGCTGCGAGAGCGCGGGAGTGTCAGATACCATAATATCATCACCTAGGAGAACGGCAAAAGGCTCTTCACCGATAAAATGCTCCGCACACAGCACCGCATGGCCTAAGCCGAGCGGCTCTTTTTGGCGGATGTAATGAATATTGGCCAATTCGGCAATCTGCTGCATTTCCTTCAGCATCTCCGTCTTGCCTTTTTCCCGCAGATTGAATTCCAAATCTGCCGACCGGTCAAAATGATCTTCAATCGAGCGCTTGTTTCTTCCTGTAATAATCAGAATATCTTCAATCCCTGACTCGGCGGCCTCTTCTACGATATATTGGATGGCCGGTTTGTCCACGATCGGCAGCATTTCTTTCGGCTGCGCCTTTGTGGCCGGCAGAAATCTCGTTCCTAAACCCGCTGCGGGAATGACCGCTTTTCTCACTTTTTTTCTCATTCATCTTCACTCCTGATCCTGTATGTTTTTCAGCGTGTCTCCGAATACCCAGAGTCGGTTTCCGATAAAATTCATCATCATTCCGCCGATAGTGGCGGCGAGATTACTCACCAAAAGCGAACAGCCGCTTTTTTGAAACGCGTACAGCAGCAAAAAGGTGATCCCCGACGCAGCAAGATTAATGATGAGAAAGCGCACGATCTCTTTCCCGTCAGCCTTGCGCTTTACACGAAACGTCCAATTCCGGTTCCACACATAGCTGTTGATGATTCCAGCCGAATAGGAGCAGATCTGTGCCGGCAGATAAAGGACATGGCAGGCGGTAAGCAGAAAGAAAACACCAAAATCGATCAGCGTATTTCCGGCCCCGACCGTGCAGAAACGGCCTAACGTCTTTATTTTTCCTTTCAGCATAACGGTGACCTCCCCTCATAATAAGATGCAGATGGCTGTCATATTTGTTGATATCGATTACTTTAGCGGACAGCGTTGAAAAAACAATGACTAAAATATGAACAAAACATGAAAACGTTAAGTTAACATATTGATAGTTTAGGTTGACATATTTCGAGAGGGACACTAATATTCTGTATAAGTGTTAACCTTTAATTATTTTGGTTAACATTATCTTTCAAGGTAAGAGAAAGGAGGGGAAAGGATTGGAGGAAGAAACCTATTACAGCGTCAGAATGAGAGCTTCCCGAAACGCCCCTCATGAACAGGGCGGAAAACACATTTCCGGCGGAGAACGGCTTATCACTTACAGCGGAATACAGGAAGCGGTGAATGGCTTATTACATAAAGGCTTCTCGCATTCAAGAGGGACACCTGATTTTATGCAGATCCAGCTTGAAAGCGTCAATGAACCGATCAAAACGATCCGCCCTTTGCCGATTACTGTACATCAAACAGATACGGCAGAGAAAGGACAAGCAATCGCCCGGACGCTTTTGCAAAAAGCAGGAATTCCTCCGCGCATGATAGAGAAAGCCTATCAAAGCATCGCGGAATATGGAGAAGCAAGAGGAGCGGTCCTGTTTGACATCCGGACAGGAAAACGCATTGACGGCAGAAGGGAAAGAGGTGTGCGGGTATCCCGAGTGGATTGGCCGGCACACGATTTTCAAAAATGGGCTTTAGATCACAACATGCCGGAAAATTCACGTATCAAAGAAGCGCATGCCATCGCGGCAAAGGTTTGCGCGCATCCGGGAATCATAGCTGAAGTGTGCTGGTCAGATGACCCTGATTACATAACGGGCTACGTTGCCTCAAAAGAGCTGGGCTATCAGCGGATTACCAAGATGAAGAATGACGGCGATGAGAGCGGCTGCCGGATTTTCTTTACAGATGGAATCACAGATACAGAGAGCTGTATCCATTTTTTAGAGAAACAGCCTGTATTCATTCAGCGGGAGGGGAACATATGAAACAATCAATGATTGAAAAAAGCAAAAAGCATCTTTGGCTGCCTTTCACACAAATGAAAGATTACGATGAGGATCCGTTAATGATTGAAAGCGGAAACGGAATCATGCTGAAAGACACAAGCGGCAAAGAATATTATGACGGCTTTTCCTCAGTATGGCTCAATGTACACGGCCACCGCAAAAAAGAAATGGATGAGGCGATTCAAAAACAGCTTAAAAAAATCGCTCATTCGACCTTGCTCGGCATGACGAATGTTCCCGCGACAGAACTTGCCGAGATGCTGACGGGCATTACACCTGAAAATCTGACACGTGTTTTTTACTCTGACAGCGGAGCGGAAGCAATGGAAATCGCTCTCAAAATGGCCTTTCAATACTGGAAAAACATAGGGAGGCCCAAAAAGCAGACATTCATTTCGATGCAGAACGGCTATCACGGCGATACGATCGGAGCGGTCAGCGTCGGTTCTATTGAACTCTTTCACCATGTATACGGCCCGCTGATGTTTGAAAGCTACAAAGCGCCGATTCCTTACATATACAGATCTGAAAGCGGCGACCCCGTACAGTGCCGGGATGAATGTCTGAACGCGCTCGAACAGCTGCTTGCAAAGCATCACGAAGAGATTGCCGCACTTACGATTGAATCGATGGTACAAGGCGCATCAGGCATGATCGTCATGCCTGAAGGCTTTCTGGCAGGCGTACGAAAGCTGTGTACGGCATATGATGTGTTAATGATCGTTGACGAAGTGGCGACGGGGTTCGGCCGCACCGGAAAAATGTTTGCCTGTGAGCATGAAAATGTCCAGCCGGACTTGATGGCCGCAGGGAAAGGAATTACGGGAGGCTATTTGCCGATCGCCGTGACGTTTGCCGCAGAAGCGATTTATGAAGCTTTTTATGATGACTATGAAAACATGAAAACATTTTTCCACGGCCACTCCTATACAGGAAATCAGCTGGGCTGTGCCGCGGCAATTGAAAATCTCCGTTTATTTGAATCAGAGCGCATCGTTGAACAAGTTGCCGAAAAATCAAAAACGGCAGCGATGCTTCTTCATGATCTGAAGCAGCTTCCTCATGTAGGCGATGTCCGCCAGCTCGGTTTCATGTGCGGCATAGAGCTCGTGCAGGATAAGGGGACAAAACAGCCTTATCCGCCTGAAAAGCGTGTTGGATATAAGGTGTCTTTGAAAATGAGAGAGCTCGGTATGCTGACGAGGCCGCTCGGAGACGTCATCGCCTTTCTTCCGCCGCTCGCCAGCACGACTGATCAGTTAAAAGCCATGATCTCCATTATGAAAGAAGCGATAGCCGAGGTGACCGGCCGTGGATTTTGACGGATGGCTCTTCGAAAGGCTCGATGCGGTGAAAAGAGACGGGCTGTATCGGACGCTGCGGAAACAGGAAACCGCTCTCAAAAACAAAGGGGAAAAGATCTGGGCATCCAATGACTATTTAGGCCTGTCTAAAGATAAGCGCCTGATCACAGCCGCGCAAACGGCGCTAAGCTGCTTCGGAGCGGGAAGCAGTGGTTCCCGGTTAACGACAGGAAATACTTTTTGGCATGAAACACTTGAACAAACAATCGCGAATTTTAAACAGACGGAAGCTGCTTTATTGTTTTCCAGCGGTTACTTGGCGAATATGGGCGTGCTTGCTTCACTTCCGCAAAAAGGCGATGTCATTTTAAGCGATCAATTGAACCATGCGAGCATTGTTGACGGCTGCCGTTTATCGAAAGCGGAAACCATCGTGTACCGCCATATTGATATGGCTGATCTTGAGGAAAAACTTGCCTCCGTCCAGTCCAGGAACCGCCGCTTTATCGTCACGGACGGCGTCTTCAGCATGGACGGCACCATTGCGCCTCTTGACCGCATAATGGCGCTTGCAAAGCAGTATCAGGCATTTGTGATAGCAGACGACGCGCATGCAACCGGAGTACTCGGGGAAAACGGCGGGGGAACCAGTGAATATTTTGGGGTTTGTCCTGATGTTGTCATCGGCACGTTAAGTAAAGCGGTCGGAACGGAAGGAGGTTTTGCCGCGGGGTCAAACATTTTCATTGATTTTTTGCTGAATCATGCGCGGACGTTTATTTTTCAGACGGCCCTTCCGCCGGCAATTTGTGCGGCTTCCCATACGGCATTTGACATCATATCAGATATGTACGATACGCGCCGTGAACTGCTGTCGTCTGTCAAAACGATCAAAACCCGTCTGGCCGATATGGGTTTTACCGTAAGAGGAGGAGATACACCAATCATCGCCGTCATCATCGGTGATGCAAAAACAGCAGTTTCAGTTTCTGCACTGCTGAAAAAAAAAGGAATATGCGCCCCGGCCATCCGCCCGCCATCCGTTCCTGACGGTGAAAGCAGAATCAGGCTGACCGTCACGGCGGACCGCAGCTTACAGGACATAGATGGGCTTACAGAAGCATTTGATTCCATTAGAAAAGAGCTGAATATAAACAAATGAGAAGTTTTTTTGTCACAGGAACAGATACGGGCGTTGGAAAAACCATCGTCTCTTGCGGACTAGCCGCGGCATTCAGGCAGAAACGTGCGGATGTCGGAGTGTTTAAGCCGTTTTTAAGCGGGATGCCGCGGACTCATCCGGAAAGTGACACCTCGCTGTTGAAAAACATGTCACAAACCGCACTGTCTCATGAAGAGATTACGCCATTTGAATGGAAAGAGCCGCTTGCACCGTACACGGCCGCCATGCTTGAAGGAAAATCCGTGAGCATGGAGGAGGTCACGGCCCACTGGAGAAAGATCAAAAATCGTCATGAGTGTTTCATCGTCGAAGGGGCCGGCGGCATTTCCGTCCCGCTTGGTGAAAATTACTTAGTCAGTGATCTGATAAAAGCCTTGGAATTGCCGGCAGTGATTGTCACCAGGCCTGATCTCGGAACCATCAACCACACATATTTAACCGTTGAATATGCGAAAAACATGGGGATAGAGGTTCTCGGCATTATTATCAACGGCGTAAGGAGCAGGCCGGGGCTGGACGAAAAGACGAACCCGAGCATGATTGAAACATTATGCAAAGTTCCGATTTTGGGAATCACACCGAAGCTGGAACACGTTTCACCGGAAAACATTCAACACATGATTGAGAAACATATAGATGTTTCCTCTTTCATGAATCTGACACAAATGGGGAGATAAACATGAATCAATGGATGGATCTTGCAGAGAGAGTGCTGGACGGGGCGGAAGTAACGAATCAAGAAGCGCTGGCCATTTTAAATTGTCCTGATGAGGATCTTTTATTGCTGATGCATGCCGCTTTTCATATCAGAAAACGATTTTACGGAAAAAAAGTAAAGCTGAATATGATTATGAATGCAAAATCAGGCCTGTGTCCGGAAAATTGCGGGTACTGTTCACAATCTTCAATATCAAAAGCGCCGATCGAGTCTTATCGGATGGTGGATAAGCATATATTGCTGAAGGGGGCAAAACGCGCCCACGACCTGAATATAGGGACATACTGTATCGTCGCCAGCGGGCGGGGACCGTCAAACAGAGAAGTAGATCAAGTTGTTGATGCTGTCAAAGAAATTAAAGAAACGTACGGTTTAAAAATCTGCGCATGCCTCGGTCTGCTGAAGCCGGAACAGGCAGAGCGGCTGAAACAAGCAGGAGTAGACCGGTACAATCATAACATCAATACATCACAAAGGAATCACTCAAACATTACGACCTCCCACACGTATGACGACAGGGTCAATACAGTGGAAACGGCGAAACAATCGGGGATGTCACCTTGTTCTGGTGTCATCGTCGGCATGAAAGAGACGAAACAGGACGTCATTGATATGGCGAACAGCTTAAAAGCGCTTGACGCCGACAGCATCCCGGTTAATTTTCTGCATGCGATTGACGGAACTCCGTTAGAAGGGGTAAGCGAATTACATCCGGTGTATTGCCTGAAAGTGCTCGCCTTGTTCCGTTTTATCAATCCGTCAAAAGAAATCCGTATCTCAGGAGGCCGGGAAGTCAACCTTCGTTCGCTGCAGCCGCTGGGACTTTACGCCGCAAATTCGATTTTCGTCGGAGATTACTTAACGACAGCAGGGCAGCAAGAAACAGAGGATCATCAAATGCTCCATGATTTAGGTTTTGAAGTCGAATCCGTTGAAGAAATGAAAGCCGGCCTGCAATACGCCTGCAATACGGAGGTATAAGATGACGGCGGGCCTATCGATTGCACATCCGTCTCTCCATGCGGATTCGGATTTTTGGAATGACCCTTACCCGTTTTATGACAAACTGCGATCCATTGATCCTATTTATAAAGGAACCGTATTAAAATATCCGGGCTGGTATGTCACCGGGTACAAAGAGGCGGCAGCGATTCTGAAAGACACCCGATTTAAAAACCGCATTCCTCTTCCGGAAGCTTCAACGAAATATCAAAATCTATCGCATATCCAGCACGATATGCTGTTATTTAAAAATCAATCAGACCATAAGCGGATGCGGATGCTTATCGGTAAAGAATTTACCGCAAAGACGGCGGAATCACTTCGCCCTTGTATAAAAGAAACGGTTCATGACTTGTTGGATCAAGTCCAAATCAAAAAAAACGCTGACCTTGTTTCAGAGTTTGCCTTTCCATTGGCAAGCCTTATCATCGCGGAGATACTCGGAGTGCCGAAAGAGGAGAGATATCAATTCAGACAATGGACGGCAGACGTCATTCAGGCCATTGATCTTACCCGATCAAGAAAGACGTTAGTCAGAGCCAGCGACACCGCAGGCAGGCTGACGTCATACTTCAGAGATTTGATTCACAAGCGGAAAGCTCACCCTCAGCAAGACTTGATCAGCAGGTTTATTATGGAGGAACAGCTTTCAAAAGAGGAAGTGCTCGCGACATGTATCTTACTTGTCATAGCCGGACACGAGACGACGGTAAACCTCATGTGCAACGGTGTGTTTACTTTATTGAAACACCCTGAACAGCTTAGCGCACTGAGAGAAAACCCCTCGCTTATTGAAACTGCAGTTGAGGAATGTTTGCGCTACGACAGCCCCGCGCAGCTGACGGCACGCACCGCTTCAGAAGACTGTGAAATAAATGGGAATACCATAAAAAAAGGAGAGCAGGTATATATCCTTTTAGGAGCAGCCAATCGCGATCCAAGCATATTCGATCAACCTCACAAAATGGATATCCAAAGAAAGCCGAATCCGCATCTTGCATTCGGAAAGAACGCCCATTTTTGTATAGGCTCCTCATTAGCGCGTATCGAAGCACAAATTGCAATTCTCACACTGTTTGAGCGGATGCCTAAGCTTCGGCTGGCCGCACACCGCCTTGAATACCGCAAGCTCATTGGTTTTAGGTCGCTCAAAGAGCTTCCGGTTGTCATTGGCTGAATGACCATGCAGGAGGGCCGGATTTTATCGGTTCCTCTTGCAGGAAATAAATGAAAGAAAAAAGAATACATATTTATAAAGCAAAAATCCTCTCTGATCCATCTCACTATCCCTAAAAAACTCACTGCTCAGCCAATCAATATAATGCAGCAAGGGTCTCCTTTTCTTTTGCCCTAACGGAGAATTCACCATGATGCACATTTTTTCAGCCTCAGAAACTGTGCAAAACCGGCATGTTTATTGCTTTATTTTCTCGATTTTTTGTAAGCGCTTACTAATATGAGCAGAAAAGAGGGGGATTTGTGGACATTGTTATTATTTTATTGGCATTAGGCATGCTGATGTTTGCGGCTTACCGGGGCTTTTCAGTCATTTTATTCGCCCCGATTTGCGCGCTGTTTGCTGTGCTCCTGACAGATCCAAGCTTCGTACTTCCTTTCTTCTCGAATATATTTATGGAGAAGATGGTAGGATTTATTAAGCTGTATTTTCCCGTATTTCTTTTAGGGGCCGTTTTTGGCAAGGTTGTTGAAATATCCGGCCTCGCCGAGTCGATTGCAAAAACAATCGTCAAGCTTGTGGGAGCAAAAAGAGCCATTCTCGCCATCGTCTTAATGGGTGCGATTTTAACGTACAGCGGCGTCAGTCTCTTCGTAGCGGTGTTTGCCATTTATCCGTTTGCTAAAAACCTATTTATGAAAGCTGATATTCCCAAGCGTCTGATACCCGGTACGATTGCATTGGGCGCCTTTACATTTACAATGGATGCGCTTCCCGGCACACCGCAAATTCAAAATGTCATTCCGACAGCATTTTTTAAAACAAACATTTATGCCGCTCCCTGGCTCGGACTGATTGGTGCAGCATTTGTGCTTACGGCCGGAATGATTTATTTAGAATCCCGGCGCAAAAAAGCGGCCAATGCCGGAGAAGGCTATGCTGGATTTCAATCTGAAGTTTCCGCTGCAGAGGAATCCTCAGGTCTGGCTAATGAAACACATACGCCTGTTTTACCTCGGGAGGCAGAATCCAGCCCCGCGCGGCAAGTGCTCGCCTTTGTTCCGCTTATCCTTGTGGGAGTCATGAACAAATGCTTCACGATGTGGCTCCCGCATTGGTACCCTGACGGATTTGATTTTGCGCCGCTCGGTTTAGAAGCGTTCGGGAAGATTGACCTTTCCTCTGTCACTGCGATCTGGTCAGTAGAACTCGCACTGTTCATCGGAATCATGACAACGATTTTGTTCGATTGGAAAAAAGTCCTCTTCAATTTGAAAGAAGGACTGAATGAGGGCATCGGGGGCGCCTTGCTGGCGTCGATGAATACAGGAGCCGAATACGGATTTGGCGGCATCATTGCGGCGCTTCCCGGCTTTAAAATGGTCAGCAGCGGCATATCGCAGACGTTTACAGATCCGCTTGTCAACGGAGCGGTGACGACCACTGCGCTTGCCGGGATTACAGGCTCGGCATCAGGAGGAATGGGCATCGCTTTAAGCACGATGTCAGCAGCGTATACAGAAGCAATCAATACATTCCACATCCCGCCGGAGGTCATGCCGGGTGATCTCGATGGCCTCCGGCGGGATGGACACTCTTCCGCATAATGGCGCCGTCATTACGCTGCTCGCGGTCACCGGGTTGACCCACCGCCAATCCTACAGGGATATCTTTGCCATTACCGTCATTAAAACAGCCGCTGTGTTTGTCATCATCGCCATTTACAGTCTGACGGGCCTTGTGTAGCCAAAACAGAAAGGGGAAACGAATATGGGAAAAGGAAAAGTGATGGACTCTTATCAAGATGCTGCTGCACTGATCAAGGACGGAGACACCCTCATCGCAGGAGGCTTCGGCCTGTGCGGCATTCCGGAACAATTAATTCTCGCGATAAGGGACAGCGGCGTAAAAAACTTGACCGTTGTCAGTAATAACTGCGGTGTTGATGATTGGGGGTTAGGCCTCTTGCTTGCAAACCGGCAGATCAAAAAAATGGTCGCATCCTATGTGGGAGAAAACAAAACCTTTGAACGGCAGTTTTTAAGCGGAGAGCTGGAAGTCGAATTGGTGCCCCAAGGAACGCTCGCAGAAAGAATTCGCGCGGGAGGGGCGGGCATTCCGGCGTTTTACACACCTGCGGGCGTCGGAACATCAGTAGCCGAGGGAAAAGAACATAAGACATTTGACGGGCGCACCTACCTTCTGGAGAAAGGGATTACAGGGAACGCCGCCATCGTAAAGGCCTGGAAAGCCGATCCTCTGGGCAACCTGATGTTCAGAAAGACGGCAAGAAATTTCAATCCGCTCGCTGCAATGGCAGGCAAAGTGACGATTGCAGAGGCTGAAGAAATCGTCGATGCCGGAGAGCTTGATCCGGATCAAATTCATACGCCGGGTTTTTTTGTGCAGCACGTGCTGCACGGCGGGATTCATGAAAAACGGATTGAACGCCGCACCGTCCGGCAAGCATGATAAAGGAGGCTGACAGAATGAGAGATAGCAGAAAACGAATGATCAAACGGGCTGTAAAGGAAATTAAGGACGGAATGAATGTGAACTTGGGGATAGGGATGCCGACGCTTGTAGCCAATGAGATACCGAATGATTATAACGTCCTGCTTCAGTCTGAAAACGGCTTGCTCGGGATCGGGCCTTATCCGGCGGAAGGAACGGAGGACCCCGATCTGATCAATGCAGGAAAAGAAACCATTACCGAAGTAAAGGGAGCCTCGTATTTTGACAGTGCCGAATCCTTTGCCATGATTCGCGGCGGCCACATTGATGTAGCGATCCTCGGCGGGATGGAAGTCTCCGAACGGGGAGATTTGGCGAACTGGATGATCCCCGGAAAAATGATCAAAGGAATGGGCGGCGCCATGGACTTGGTCCACGGAGCAAAACGGATTATTGTCATTATGGAGCATGTTAATAAATATGGGGAATCTAAAGTGAGAACAGAATGTACGCTGCCTTTAACCGGCAGGCAGGTGGTCGATCGGCTGATCACAGATTTGGCTGTATTCGATTTTCATGATGGCCGTATGACGCTCACCGAACTGCAGGAAGGTGTAACAATGGAGGAGGTCTTTGAGAAAACAGAAGGTCATTTTACTGTCAGCCAGTCGTTAAAAAACGGGGTCAGACCAAAATGAGGAGGTGCCGTCATTGCTTATTGAAAAAACAGCCGTTGTAACAGGAGCAGCCGGAGGAATCGGGCTCGAAATCGCAAAAGAATTCGCCCGTGAAGGAGCAGCCGTCATCCTCTCTGATGTAAACGAACAAGCGGGGAAAGAAGCGGCGGCAAGACTGACAGATGAAGGCTGTGAAGCAGTCAGCATCACATGCGATGTAACAAATGAAAAGCAAGTGGCCGACATGCTGCAGACGGTCGAGAAACAATTCGGACGTCTCGATATCCTTGTGAATAATGCGGGCATTCAGCATGTCGCGCCCATCGAGGAATTTCCCACCGAACAGTTTGAACGGCTCATTCGTCTCATGCTGACTGCGCCATTTATCGCAATGAAGCATGCATTTCCCATTATGAAAAAACAGCAATTCGGTCGAATCATTAATATGGCGTCTGTCAACGGACTGATCGGTTTTCATGGAAAATCGGCATATAACAGCGCCAAGCACGGCGTCATCGGTTTAACGAAAGTCGGCGCACTTGAAGGCGCGGCTGACGGCATTACCGTCAATGCGCTTTGTCCGGGATATGTGGACACTCAGCTTGTCCGCAATCAGTTAAAGGACATTTCCGCAACAAGGAATGTACCGTACGAGCGGGTGCTTGAGGACGTCATCTTTCCGCTCGTTCCCCAAAAACGGCTGCTGTCAGTGAAGGAAATCGCTGATTACGCCGTATTTTTGGCCAGCGACAAAGCAAAAGGGGTCACAGGTCAAGCCGTAGTCATGGATGGCGGGTATACCGCTCAATAGTTCTTATACTTTTTTAAAAAACAGCCGCTCTGAACGGCTGTTTTTTTATGCCTGAAAACCTTGTTCACTCAATAGGCCGATTTACTGCGTCAATCGGTATCCGGGCAGGGTCATTCGCATGTTCTGCGGCGTATTTCGTCCTTGCGGATTTTCCCCATCCAGATTCATCTCTTGCACCACATTTATAATCAAGCGCAATCAGTTTACAATCCTTCACAGATATACAAATGAATTTTTACAATAAACAGAAAATATGTAATTTCTGACACAATAATGCCAATAGCTCTAAAACATATGAAACATGAAGAGCGCGTCCGAAGTGAAGAAGAGCCGGTAACAGGCTCCACCCCGGCTTTCATCATCTCTCTTTAAGACTGATTTTCGGTGAAATCCCCATGTTTTATTTTATGAATAAATATATCTAATTCGTTTGTGAAAACGAACAATAACTCCTCCGAAAGTATTCTATACACATTTGTTATAATCATGCTAGGATGTTAGATAAAGGGATATTTTGTAGGATATTGTATTCCCTGTTCAATATGATCGGAGGAATCTCATGAACAATCTTGCCTTTTTATTTCCTGGACAAGGGTCTCAATTTGTAGGAATGGGCAAACAATTTTGGAATGATTTTGTGCTCGCAAAGAGATTGTTTGAAGAGGCGAGCGATGCGATCTCCTTGGATGTAAAAAAACTGTGTTTTAACGGAGATATGAATGAATTGACAAAGACAATGAACGCGCAGCCCGCTATTTTAACGGTCAGTGTTATTGCTTTTCAAGTGTATATGCAGGAAATAGAGGTGAAGCCCCGCTTCCTGGCAGGCCATAGCTTAGGCGAATATTCAGCGCTTGTCTGTGCCGGCGCCCTTTCTTTTCAGGATGCCGTTACACTTGTAAGGGAGCGGGGAATTCTTATGCAAAATGCGGATCCCAAGCAGCAGGGGGCGATGGCCGCCGTGACTCACCTCTCTCTTCAAACGTTGCAGGAAATATGTTCGAAAGTGTCGACGGAAGACTTTCCGGCAGGAGTAGCCTGCATGAATTCAGAACAGCAGCATGTGATTTCCGGACACCGGCAAGCTGTGGAACGTGTCATCAAGATGGCGGAGGAAAAGGGTGCGGCATACACTTATTTGAATGTCAGTGCGCCTTTTCACAGTTCGATGATACGATCAGCCTCCGAACAATTCCAGACTGTATTACACCGGTATTCCTTCCGGGATGCCGCATGGCCGATCATTTCAAATGTCACCGCGCGCCCTTACAGCAGCGGAAATTCGATCAGCGAACACCTCAAGCAGCACATGACGATGCCGGTAAGATGGACAGAATCGATGCATTACTTGCTTTTACACGGAGTGACGGAAGTCATCGAAATGGGTCCGAACAATGTCTTAGCCGGGCTGCTGAGAAAAACAACGAATCACATTGTACCTTATCCCTTAGGACAGACATCCGATGTTCCCCCGCTTTCCAATTCAGCGGAAAGAAAGAAACATATTGTCCATTTACGCAAAAAACAACTGAATAAATTGATGATTCAATCCGTCATTGCGCGAAATTACAACAAGGATTCAGCGGCTTATTCCAATATGACGACGCCATTATTTACGCAAATCCAAGAGCTGAAAGAGAGAATGAAAAGGCATGAAGACGTGCTTTCAGAACAAGAACTCGAACATTCGATCCATTTATGCAAATTAATTTGTGAAGCTAAACAGCTTCCGGCTTGGGAAGAATTGCGGATTTTAAAATAAAGCGCCCAGGAGGGGACCTATGTATACCAGTCAATTCCAAACCTTAGTAGATGTCATTCGGGAAAGAAGCAATATCTCTGATCGCGGGATCCGTTTTATCGAATCCGATAAAAACGAGACGGTTGTCTCTTATCGCCAATTGTTTGAAGAGGCGCAAGGGTATCTTGGCTATTTACAGCATCTCGGCATTAAGCCGAAGCAGGAAATTGTATTTCAAATCCAAGAAAACAAATCATTTGTCGTTGCTTTTTGGGCCTGTATATTAGGAGGAATGATCCCGGTGCCGGTCAGTATCGGAGAAGATGATGACCATAAGCTGAAGGTCTGGCGCATTTGGAATATATTAAATCATCCGTTTCTGATTGCCTCTGAAAAAGTATTGGACAAAATAAAGAAATACGCTGCAGAACACGATTTACAGGATTTCCATCATCAATTAAACGAAAAATCTGACGTCATTCAAGATCAAACCTACGATTACCCCGCTTCGTTTTATGAACCTGATGCGGATGAACTCGCCTTTATCCAATTTTCTTCCGGATCGACAGGAGATCCAAAAGGAGTCATGTTAACGCATCACAACTTAATACATAACACGTGCGCCATTGGGAATGCCCTACACGTTCATTCGAAAGACTCTTTCTTATCATGGATGCCTTTAACGCATGATATGGGGCTCATCGCCTGCCACCTTGTTCCCTTCATAACCGGAATCAATCAAAATCTAATGCCTACAGAGTTATTTATTCGCAGACCTATTCTTTGGATGAAAAAAGCTCATGAACATAAAGCCAGTATTCTATCATCTCCTAATTTCGGGTACAACTACTTCCTTAAATTTCTGAAAAACGAACCAGACTGGGATTTATCCCACATCAAGGTCATCGCAAACGGTGCAGAACCGATATTGCCGGAGCTGTGTGACGAATTTTTGAAAAGATGCGCAGCATTCAATCTGAAAAGATCCGCCATTTTGAATGTTTACGGTTTAGCGGAAGCTTCGGTTGGCGCAGCGTTCTCTAAAATAGGTAAAGAATTCGTTCCCGTTTATTTGCATCGTGACTATTTAAATCTTGGTGAAAGAGCTGTAAAAGTCAGCAAAGAGGACCAACATTGCGCTTCATTCGTCGAGGTGGGACAACCTATTGACTATTGTCAGCTTCGGATCTCCGATGAAACAAATGAAAGAGTAGAAGACGGAATCATCGGCCATATCCAGATCAAAGGAGACAATGTGACGCAAGGGTATTACAACAACCCCGAGAGTACGGAAAAAGCGCTGACTTCTGACGGCTGGGTAAAAACGGGAGACCTCGGATTCATTAGTGAAAGTGGTAACTTAGTCGTAACCGGAAGAGAAAAGGACATTATTTTCGTGAACGGAAAAAATATCTACCCGCACGATATTGAACGGGTCGCGATTGAAATGGAAGAGGTTGACTTAGGAAGGGTTGCCGCCTGCGGTGTATATGATCAAAAGACACAAAGCGGAGAAATCGTGCTCTTTGTTGTTTACAAAAAATCACCTGAAAAATTTGCACCGCTTGTCAAAGAGATAAAAAAACATTTGTACAAGCGGGGCGGCTGGAGCATAAAAGAAGTCCTTCCGATCCGAAAACTCCCTAAAACAACCAGCGGAAAGGTTAAACGCTACGAACTTGCCAGACAGTATGAGGCAGGGAATTTTTCAACAGAGTCCGCCGCCATCAATGAATGTTTGGAGAGCAGCACGGAAACATCCGGACAGACACCCATTCATGAGATAGAAACGGAATTGCTGTCTATCTTTTCCGAAGTGCTCGATGGAAAAAAGGTTCACCTCGCTGACAGTTATTTTGATATGGGAGCAAATTCATTACAGTTATCGCAGATTGCCGAGCGCATAGAACAGAAATTCGGACGCGAGCTTTCCGTTTCAGATCTCTTTACGTATCCTTCTATCACTGATTTAGCGGTATATCTGTCTGAAAGCCGTGCTGAAATCAAGCAGGAGGCGGCAGCGAAACCAAGCCATGTGACACCGAAAGATATCGCCATTATCGGGATGTCGCTCAATGTCCCGGGAGCGTCAACGAAAAGTGATTTTTGGAATCTGCTTGAAAAAGGTGAGCACAGCATTCGAGAATATCCCGAATCCCGGCTGAAAGATGCGGCGGATTATTTAAAGTCCATTCAAAGCGAGTTCAATGAGAGTCAGTTTGTGAAGGGCGGCTATTTAGATGAAATCGACCGCTTTGACTATTCGTTCTTCGGTTTAGCTCCTAAAGCGGCTCAGTTTATGGATCCTAACCAAAGACTGTTTTTGCAGTCTGCATGGCATGCGATTGAAGATGCGGGCTATGCCGGCGGCAGCATGAACGGGAGCCGTGTCGGGGTATATGCGGGGTACTCGAAGGTGGGCTACGATTATGAACGTCTCCTTTCTGCGAATTATCCGGAGGAACTTCATCAATATATCGTGGGCAATCTCCCTTCCGTGCTAGCCAGCCGAATCGCTTATTTCTTAAATTTAAAAGGGCCGGCGGTCACAGTGGATACGGCATGCTCCTCATCGCTTGCCGCCGTTCATATGGCATGTAAATCTTTAATGTCCGGCGATTGTGAAATGGCTCTTGCCGGAGGTATCCGAACATCGCTCTTGCCGATCTGTATCGGGCTTGATATGGAATCTTCGGACGGGTACACGAAAACGTTCAGCAAAGATTCAGACGGCACGGGCACAGGTGAAGGCGCGGCCGCAGTCCTGCTAAAACCTTTGCAGGATGCTGTTCGCGACGGAGACCATATTTACGGCGTAATCAAGGGAAGCGCGATGAATCAAGACGGAACAACCGCCGGGATTACAGCGCCGAATCCGGCAGCTCAGACTGAGGTCATTGAGACGGCTTGGAAAGACGCGGGTATTGCTCCTGAAACACTGTCTTTCATCGAAGCGCATGGCACCGGAACGAAGCTCGGCGATCCGGTTGAATTTAACGGGCTTTGTAAAGCGTTTGAAAAGTATACGGCAAAAAAACAATTTTGTGCGATTGGTTCTGTTAAATCGAACATCGGTCATTTGTTTGAAGCGGCAGGCATCGTCGGGCTGATCAAATCTGTCCTCATGCTGAATCACAAGAAAAATCCGCCGTTAGCGCACTTTAATGAACCTAATCCGCTTATTCATTTTCACTCTTCACCATTTTACGTAAACCAGGAAGCTGCAGCGTTCACATCCGGTGGTGAGCCGCTGCGAGGCGGAGTCAGCTCATTTGGTTTTAGCGGAACGAACGCTCATGTGGTATTGGAAGAATATATTTCTCAAAGTGAGTATGCGCCCGAGGATGAACATGGGCCGCACCTATTTGTTTTATCCGCTCATACTGAAAAATCACTCTATGAACTCGCACAGCAGTACCGGCAATATGTATCGGATGACAGCCAAGCTTCATTAAAGTCCATTTGCTATACAGCCACTACGGGCAGGGCTCATTTAGATCATGGCATTGCCATGATTGTATCCGGTAAACAAGAACTATCGGATAAGCTGACCCGCCTGATTCAGGGAGACAGAAACCTTCCCGGAGTATACATCGGTTACAAGAATATGAAGGAAATGCTGCCTGCTCATAAAGAAGAGCTGAATCAACAAGCAGCCGCACTGATTAAGCAGCGTTTACGTACGCAAGATGAACGGATCACATGGCTGCATCGCGCAGCCGAATTATTTGTGCAAGGAGCCGTTATCGATTGGCGCGCGCTTTATTCCGGTGAAACTGTACAAAAGACGCCATTGCCCCTGTATCCGTTTGAACGGAGCCGATGCTGGGCTGAAGCTGACCAATTGCGCTTAAACGAGGGCGAAAAGAAAGGAGGAGCAGCATTGAATATCAATCAATCGAAAGCGCACATTGAATCCTTCCTGAAAACTGTAATCAGCAACGCTTCAGGGATCAGAGCGGAAGAACTCGATCTGAATGCTCATTTTATCGGGCTCGGAATGGATTCTATCATGCTGTCACAGGTCAAAAAAGCCATTGCGGACGAATTTGGGGTAGACATCCCGATGGATCGTTTTTTTGATACGTTGACCAACCTTCAAAGTGTCATAGATTACTTGGCTGATACCGTTCCATCGTCCTTTGCATCCGCTCCGCCTCAAGAGAATGTTCCGGCGCAGGAAACACAGGTCATTTCAGAAGCGCAGCCTGAATCGGATCGCAGAGATGGTCATCAAGAGCATACGCTCGAAAAAATAATCGCATCTCAGAATCAATTAATTCAGGATACCTTGCAAGCTCAATTAAATAGCTTTAATTTGTTGAGAAACAGCGGACATCATTCCGGTGAGAAAGAATACGCTAAAGCGCAAGAGAAATCAATTCCTTCTGTCAAGCAGGGGCCTCCGACCGTCACTGCAGAACAGAAAGCGGCTCAAGAAGCGAAACCCTATGTTCCTTTCCAGCCTCAGAACCTGAATGATCAGGGACACTATACCGCACAGCAAAAACAATACTTAGAAGATTTCATCAAGAAATACGCAGATAAAACGAAAGGTTCCAAACAATATACGGACAATACCCGATTTGCTCATGCAAACAACCGCAATTTGTCCAGCTTCCGTTCGTATTGGAAGGAAATCGTATACCCGATTATCGCCGAACGTTCTGACGGTTCTAAAATGTGGGATATTGACGGAAATGAATATATCGATATCACCATGGGATTCGGGGTTAACCTTTTCGGGCATCATCCTTCCTTTATTACACAGGTTATCGATGATTCAACCCGTTCATCATTGCCTCCGCTCGGCCCGATGTCAGATGTCGTCGGTGAAGTTGCCGACCGGATCCGCACATGTACCGGAGTGGAAAGGGTCGCTTTCTATAATTCCGGAACAGAGGCCGTCATGGTTGCCCTGCGTTTGGCGCGGGCGGCGACAGGAAGAAAGAAAGTCGTGGCGTTCTCAGGATCTTATCACGGCACGTTTGACGGCGTATTAGGGGTTGCCGGCACAAAAGGCGGGGCTGCGTCTGCGAATCCGCTGGCTCCGGGTATACTGCAGAGCTTTATGGATGATTTGATTATTTTACATTACAACAATCCCGATTCGCTGGATGTGATCCGTAGTCTTGGTGATGAATTGGCAGCCGTACTGGTGGAACCGGTACAAAGCCGCAGACCGGATTTGCAGCCGCGGGCATTTTTGAAAGAATTGCGGGCGATCACGCAGCAATCCGGAACAGCTCTGATTATGGATGAAATTATTACCGGATTTCGGATCGGTCTCGGCGGCGCACAGGAATGGTTCGGCATTCAGGCTGATTTAGTGACCTACGGAAAAATCATCGGCGGCGGACAGCCGTTAGGGGTAGTTGCCGGAAAAGCTGAGTTCATGAATGCGATCGACGGGGGTACCTGGCAGTATGGGGACGATTCCTACCCGCAAGACGAGGCGAAGCGCACGTTTGTGGCCGGCACCTTCAATACTCACCCGCTTACCATGAGGATGTCATTAGCCGTCCTTCGCCATTTGCAAACCGAGGGAGAACATCTGTATGAGCAGCTTAATCAAAAAACAGCCTACCTGGTCGATGAGCTGAATCGCTGCTTCGAACAAGCGCAAGTGCCTATCCGCATGGTTCGATTCGGTTCTTTATTCCGGTTTGTCTCATCGCTTGATAATGACTTGTTCTTTTACCACCTCAACTATAAAGGGGTCTATGTGTGGGAAGGACGCAACTGCTTCTTGTCTGCCGCGCATACCGCGGATGATATCGAAAATATTATTCAAGCGGTGAAAGACACGGTGGAGGATCTTCGCCGAGGCGGATTTATCCCGGAAGGTCCGGATTCCCCTGATGGCGGAGGCCGTAAAAAGTCCGGGACGCGCGAGCTTTCACCTGAACAAAAGCAGTTGGTTATGGCATCCCATTACGGGAATGAAGCTTCCGCCGCTTTAAACCAGTCCATTATGCTGAAAGTGAAGGGCGAACTGCAGTATACATCATTAAAACAAGCCGTCCGGCATATCGTTGACCGTCATGAAGCTTTACGTACGGTGATTCATCCCGATGACGAGGTACAGCAAGTGCAGGAACGGATGAATATAGATATACCTGTCATTGATTTTACCGGCCTCCCGCATGAACATCGGGGGCCGGAAATCCAAAAATGGCTGACAGAAGATGCCAAGCAGCCGTTTCATTTCCATGAACAAAAGCCTTTGTTTAGAATCCATGTGCTTACATCGGCTCACAATGAACATCTGATTGTGCTCACGTTCCATCATATCATTGCCGATGGATGGTCAATCGCCGTTTTTGTTCAAGAACTGGAGAGCAACTACGCGGCAATAGTACAAGGAAAACCGATTTCGCCGAAAGAGGCAGATGTTTCGTTTCGCCAATACTTAGACTGGCAGCAGAAACAGATTGACAGCGGCCATTATGAAGAAGGGGTCCGTTATTGGCGGCGTCATTTCTCTGAACCGATACAGCAGCCAATTCTGCCAAGCACAGCTTCTGTCCGTTATCCGAACGGGTATGAGGGAGACCGGTGTACCGTCAGGCTTGGACGGCCATTGAGCGAGGCTTTAAGGTCATTAAGCATTCAGATGAAAAATAGCGTATTTGTGACGATGCTGGGCGCATTTCATCTTTTTCTGCACCGGCTTACCAAACAGTCAGGCCTTGTGATCGGGATCCCCGCAGCAGGTCAATCGCATATGAAACAGCATGCTCTGATTGGAAATTGCGTCAATATGATTCCGGTGAAGAACACGTCTTCTTCAGAAAGCACTTTATCCGGTTATCTTGGCAATATGAAAGAAAGCGTGAATCTTGCAATGCGGCACCAAGCCGTCCCGATGACATTGGTGGCCAGAGAGCTTCCGCACGATCAAGTGCCGGATATGCGTATTATCTTTAATTTAGACAGGCCTTTTCGAAAGCTGCATTTCGGAAAGGCGGAGGCGGAGCCCGTTGCATACCCGGTAAAATGCACCCTGTACGATTTATTTCTGAACATAACTGACGCGCATCAAGAATATGTTCTTGATTTCGATTTTAATACGAACGTCATCAGTGCGGAAATCATGAAAAAGTGGGGAGCGGGTTTTGCAAAATTGCTGCAAAAAATGGTTGAGGGAGATTCAATCCCTCTTGACGCCATGATGATGTTTTCCGATGAAGAACAGCAAGATTTACAAGCACTTTACGCCGAACACCAGAAGCGGGTCTCTTCAATAGCAAGCAATACGGCAAATTTTACTGAAGTCTATGAGGCGCCGGTAAATGAAACGGAGCGGCAGCTGGCGCGGATTTGGGAGGAACTTTTCGGCCTTGAACGGGTCGGCAGATCAGATCGCTTCCTGGCTCTGGGAGGAAACTCACTCCAGGCGACGCTTATGCTTTCCAAAGTTCAGAAGACATTTCATCAAAAGGTTTCCATCGGACAATTTTTCAATCACCAGACTGTTAAGGAATTAGCACGTTTCATTCAGAACGAAACGAAAGTCGTGCACCTCCCGATGAAGGCTGCCGAGAAAAAAGCGTATTACCCGACATCGCCGGCGCAGCAAAGAGTATATTTCCTGCACCAACTGGAACCGGATCAGCTGGCGCAAAATATGTTCGGCCACATATCAATAACAGGGAAGTACGATGAGCAAGCCCTGATCTCATCTCTTCAACAAGTGATGCAGCGGCACGAAGCGTTTCGCACGTATTTCGACATTATAGATGGCGATATCGTTCAGAAACTTAAAAACGAAGTTGATTTTAACGTTCATGTCCGGACAATGAGCCGGGATGAATTTGATGCCTATTCAGACCGGTTTGTAAAACCGTTCCGCCTGGACCAAGCTCCGTTAGTTCGTGCGGAGCTGATCAAGATTGAAAACGAGCAGGCCGAACTGCTCATCGATATGCATCATATCATTTCGGACGGTTATTCCGTCAACATCCTGACAAATGAATTGCTGGCTTTATATCATCAGAAACCATTACCGGACATTGAATTTGAATATAAAGATTTCGCAGAATGGCAAAACCAACGGCTGAATGACGATGCCATGAAGCGGCAGGAGACATATTGGCTGGAACAATTTCAAGACGAAATTCCCATCCTTGACCTGCCGACAGACGGTTCCAAAGCGGCAGAACGGTCTTCTAAGGGACAGCGTGTGACATGCTCCTTACAGCCGGATGTCATCCGTTCGCTTCAAGATTTAGCACAAAAGGCGGAAACGACTCTCTATACGGTGCTTCTGGCCGCCTATAATGTGCTGCTTCATAAATATACGGGACAAGAAGACATTGTCGTTGGCACGCCTGCTTCAGGAAGAAATCATCCGGATATCGAAAAAATCATCGGTATTTTCATACAAACCATCGGAATCCGGACGAAGCCGCACGCCAATAGAACGTTTACGGATTATCTGGAAGAAGTAAAGCGGCAGACGCTTGACGCTTTCGAAAACCAAGACTATCCATTCGACCGGCTTGTGGAAAAATTAAATGTGCAGCGGGAAACAACCGGAAAGTCTCTGTTTAACACGATGTTTGTGTTTCAAAACATTGAATTTCATGAAATCCGGCACAATGAATGTACATTTAAAGTGAAAGAACGAAATCCAGGGGTCTCTTTATATGATTTGATGCTTACGATCGAAGATGCCGGTCAACAGATAGAGATGCATTTTGATTATAAACCGGGACGATTCACAAAAGACACCATTGAACAGATCACCAGACACTATACCGCCATTTTAAACAGTCTTGTTGAGCAGCCGGAGATGACATTGTCTTCCGTTCCTATGCTGTCTGAAACCGAACGGCATCAACTGCTGACGGAGTGTCATGGCACAAAGACGCCGTATCCGCATAAGGAAACGGTATATCGGTGGTTTGAAATGCAGGCGGAACAGAGTCCCGATCATGAAGCCGTTATTTTTGGCAATGAGCGGTATACGTACAGACAGCTCAATGAACGGGCGAACCGATTGGCGCGGACGTTACGGACAAAAGGCGTACAAGCGGATCAATTCGTTGCCATCATCTGCCCGCATCGGATCGAGCTGATTGTCGGAATTTTGGCTGTTCTGAAAGCCGGCGGCGCATACGTGCCCATTGATCCTGAATATCCGGAAGATCGGATTCAATATATGCTGAGAGATTCAAGGGCGGAGGTTGTGTTGACACAGCGCAGCCTGCTGGATCAATTACCGTATGATGGTGACATTGTGCTTTTGGATGAGGAAAACTCATACCATGGGGATCACTCGAATCTTGAACCGGACAGCGATGCGCATGATTTGGCCTACATGATCTATACGTCAGGTTCCACGGGAAATCCAAAAGGTGTACTCATTGAGCATCAGGGACTGGCTGATTATATTTGGTGGGCGAAAGAGGTTTATGTAAGAGGTGAGAAAACCAACTTCCCATTATACTCTTCCATCTCTTTCGATCTGACTGTGACCTCGATATTTACACCGCTGGTTACGGGAAATACCATCATTGTCTTTGACGGCGAAGACAAAAGCGCTGTGCTTTCTGAGATTATGCGGGACTCAAGAATAGACATGATCAAATTGACCCCGGCACACCTGCACGTCATCAAAGAGATGAATATCGCTGGCGGCACCGCAATACGGAAAATGATTGTCGGCGGAGAAAATTTAAGCACCCGTCTGGCCAAAAGTGTCAGCGAGCAGTTTAAAGGCCGGCTGGACATTTTCAATGAATACGGACCGACGGAAGCTGTCGTCGGATGTATGATTTATCACTTCGACGCAGAACGGGACAAGCGGGAATTTGTCCCGATCGGCACTCCGGCTGCCAACACGGATATTTATGTGGCCGATGCAAGCAGAAACCTGGTTCCGTTCGGGGTAATCGGCGAAATATATATCAGCGGACCGGGTGTTGCCAGAGGGTATTGGAACCGCCCGGATTTAACGGCAGAGAAATTTGTTGAAAACCCGTATGTCCCGGGAGCGAAGATGTACAAATCAGGGGATTTGGCTAAGCGATTGAAGGACGGAAATCTTGTATATATTGGGCGCGTTGATGAACAAGTCAAAATCAGGGGCCACCGAATCGAGCTTGGTGAAATTGAAGCAGCGATGCATAACGCGGAAGCGGTGCAAAAAGCCGCGGTTACAGAGAAAGAAGAAGAAGACGGCTTAAAACAATTATGCGCGTATTACGTAAGCGACAAGCCTATAGCGGCTGCGCAGCTTAGGGAACAATTGTCATCGCAGCTTCCGGACTACATGGTTCCGTCCTATTTTGTCCATCTGGAGCATATGCCGTTAACATCTAACGGGAAAATAAACCGTAAGGCCCTGCCTGCACCAGAAGCGAGTCTGCAGCAGACAGCTGAATATGTACCGCCGGGTAATGAGACGGAGTCCAAACTGACAGATTTATGGAAGGAAGTGCTCGGAATAAGCCATGCGGGGATCAAACATAATTTCTTTGATCTCGGAGGCAACTCCATCCGAGCGGCTGCCTTAGCCGCCAGAATTCACAAAGAGCTGGATGTGAATCTGTCTCTCAAAGACATATTCAAGTTTCCTACCATTGAACAATTGGCTGACAAGGCGTTACACATGGACAAAAATCGATATGTACCGATTCCGGCTGCAAAGGAAATGCCATATTATCCGGTTTCTTCAGCTCAGAGGCGGATGTATTTGTTAAGTCACACAGAAGGCGGCGAGCTGACTTACAATATGACGGGTGCCATGAATGTGGAAGGGACGATCGATCCCGAACGGTTAAACGCCGCTTTCCGAAAATTAATCGCGCGTCATGAAGCGTTACGGACCAGCTTTGATTTATATGAAGGCGAGCCGGCACAGCGTATTCATCAGAACGTCGACTTTACGATAGAACGAATTCAAGCAAGCGAAGAAGAAGCGGAAGACCGTGTGCTTGATTTCATCAAAGCGTTTGACTTAGCCAAACCGCCGCTGATGCGGGCCGGACTGATTGAAATTGCACCTGCGCGGCACGTGCTTGTGGTTGATATGCATCATATCATTTCTGACGGCGTGTCCGTCAATATTCTGATGAAAGATTTAAGCCGAATCTACGAGGGGAACGAACCGGGCCCGCTCTCTATTCAATATAAAGACTTTGCAGTTTGGCAGCAATCGGACATTCAAAAACGGAACATCAAGAACCAGGAAGCGTATTGGCTGGATCAGTTTCACGGTGATATTCCTGTACTGGATATGCCTGCGGATTATGAGAGACCTGCCATACGCGATTACGAAGGCGAATCATTTGAATTTCTTATACCCGAACACTTGAAACAGCGTTTAAGCCAAATGGAAGAAGACACAGGAGCAACACTGTATATGATTTTATTGGCAGCCTATACGATTCTTTTATCCAAATACAGCGGACAAGAAGATATTATCGTAGGAACACCATCTGCCGGGCGGACTCATCTGGATGTAGAGCCGGTCGTGGGAATGTTCGTCAATACGTTAGTCATTCGCAATCACCCGGCGGGCCGTAAAACATTTGATGCCTACTTAAACGAAGTAAAAGAAAACATGCTGAACGCCTATAAAAATCAAGACTATCCATTGGAAGAATTAATTCAGCATCTGCATCTTCCAAAAGATTCAAGCCGTAATCCTTTATTCGATACGATGTTTGTGCTGCAAAATCTTGATCATGCTGAATTGACTTTCGATTCCCTTCAACTCAAGCCGTATCCATTTCATCATCCGGTTGCCAAATTCGATTTGACCTTGTCGATTCAGGCGGACCGCGACAACTATCACGGACTGTTTGAATATTCAAAAAAACTGTTTAAGAAAAGCAGAATCGAGGTTTTATCAAACGACTACTTACACATCCTATCGGCGATTTTGGAACAGCCAAGCATTCTAATCGAACATATCGGATTGAGCGGCAGCAATGAGGAAGAAGAGAACGCGCTTGATTCTATTCAATTGAACTTTTAGGGAAAAGCATTATTTCTTTAAAATATATAAAATGAGGTGCTCCAATGTCGGTATTTAAAACTCAAGAAACGTACTGGAAAAACCTGTTTGATGAAGAAGACGGCCTAAGCGCATTCCCTTACTTTAAAGCAGCGGATAAAGCGTCGTTGGCCCGTACCGGCTACCAGGAAAAATGCATCTGCCGTTCCTTATCTCCGGAAGTATCTCAAAGAATCATGACAATGGCGAATCATTCCGATATGGCGGCCTATCTGATTTTATTGGCGGGTATTGAATGCTTGTTGTATAAATATACGGATCGAACGAGCCTGATTCTTGGCATTCCAACGGTATCGAAGCAAAAAGCCGGCCAGTCAGCCGTTAACAACATTGTCCTCTTAAAAAATACGCTTTCAAACGAGAGCACATTTAAAACCGTATTCGGGCAGCTGAAAGAAGCCGTTAATGATTCTCTGAAAAATCAAAACCTGCCGTTTAGAAAAATGGCCCGGCATCTAAGCGTGCAATACAATGACGAGCATATGCCTTTGATTCATACCGTCGTTTCGCTTAACGAAATTCATTCCTTGCAATGTAAAGAAGATACTGCAACCGATACGCTGTTTCACTTTGATTTGGAGAACAACGGGATTCATTTGAAGCTTTTTTATAACGGCAATCTGTACGATGAGCGCTATATCAATCAAATTGTATCCCATTTGGATCAGCTGCTGTCTGTGATCCTGTTTCAGCCTCAAGCCGCGATCCATACGGCAGAGATCTTACCGGAAGCGGAAAAACAGAAGCTATTGTTTGATTTTAACGACACCGGCACAGATTTCTCCGGAAGCAGAACAGTCTATCAATTATTTGAAGAGCAGGCAGAAAGAACGCCTGAGCATGCGGCCGTCAAGTTTAAAAACGACCATTTGACGTACAGGGAACTGAATGAGAAGGCGAGCCGTTTGGCAAGAACATTGCGTAATTGCGGGGTTCAACCCGATACGTTAGTCGCCATTCTCGCTGATCGTTCATTAGAGATGATCGTATCCATTATAGCCGTTTGGAAGGCAGGGGGCGCTTATGTGCCCCTGGATCCTGAATATCCAAAAGAGCGGCTTCAATATTTTCTTCATGATGCGGATGCAGACGTTCTCCTTGTTCAGCATCATTTAAAAAACAGCCTCGCCTTTGACGGCCCGGTGATTGATTTGAATGATGAAACATCATACCATGCCGATTGCTCATTGTTATCACCAGTAGCGGGACACAGCCATTTAGCCTATGTCATTTATACGTCGGGTACAACAGGAAAGCCGAAAGGGGTCATGGTTGAACACGGCGGCATTGTGAACTCGCTTCAGTGGAAGAAGGCGTTTTTCAGGCATTCTCCGGCGGATCGCGTACTTGTCTTGTACCCGTATGTTTTTGATGCGTTCATTTTAAATTTCTTCGGCCCGCTCATCTCAGGGGCAACTTTGCACCTATTGCCTAATGAAGAGAATAAAGAAACATTCGCCATTCAAAATGCCATAAAACAAGAGAGAATTACTCATTTCTCAACTTCTCCCCGTCTTCTGAAAACGATGATCGAACAGATGAACAGAGAGGACTTCATCCATGTTCAGCATGTTGTTGTAGGCGGTGAGCAGCTGGAAACAGATACAGTTGCGAAGCTGCATTCTCTGCAGCCTCGCATTCGGATCAATAATGAATACGGACCGACAGAAAACAGCGTGGTATCTACATTTCATCCTGTTCAGTCCGCTGATGAACAGATCACAATCGGCAGCCCGGTGGCCAACCATCAAGCTTATATTTTAGGAGCGCACCATCAAATCCAGCCGATCGGCGTACCGGGAGAGCTGTATGTCGGAGGAGCGGGAGTGGCCCGCGGCTACCTCAATCGGCCTGAATTGACGGAGGAAAAATTTGTGGAGCATCTGCATGTCCCTGGTCAAAAGATGTATAAAACGGGGGATCTCGCCAGATGGCTGCCGGATGGAAGAATCGAATATTTAGGGCGGATTGATCATCAAGTGAAAATTCGCGGCTACCGGATTGAGATCGGCGAGGTAGAGGCAGCCATGTTCAATCTGGAAAACGTTCGTGAAGCCGCAGTCGTCGCGCGGGAAGACGCAGACGGGGCCAAACAATTGTATGCCTATTATGTCGGCGAGCCTTCTTTGACCGCCGCGCAGTTCAGAGAAGAATTATCACGGGAACTGCCGAATTATATGATTCCCTCCCGCTTTATCCCATTGGAACGCATTCCGCTCACTTCCAATGGGAAGATTGATCTGAAAGCTTTGCCTGCTGCTGACGAAAATACGCGGGCGGAAAACGAATACATAGCTCCGCGGAACACAATAGAAGAACTGCTGGCGTCTATCTGGCAAGAAGTATTAGGGGCAGAACGTATAGGAATTTTGGATAATTTCTTTGATTTTGGCGGAGATTCGATTAAATCAATTCAGGTGTCATCCAGATTGTATCAAGCCGGATACAAGGTTGATATGAAGCATTTGTTTAAACACCCCTCGATTGCTGAACTTAGTCAGTTTGTAGCACCGGTCAGCAGGGTGGCTGATCAAGGAGAAGTGAATGGCGGAACCAAGCTGACCCCGATACAGCATTGGTTTTTTGAGCAAAAAATGCCGCATGCACACCATTACAATCAGGCCGTCATGTTATATTCGGCGGAAGGCTTTAAAGAGGGCCCGCTTCGCCGGACGATGGAACGGATCGCGTCGCATCACGATGCCTTGAGGATGATTTTTGAAAAAACACCGGATGGATACGCTCCGCGAATTACAGGAACAGATGAAAGTGAACTATACCATCTGGAAGTGATGAATTATAAAGGGGAAACCGATCCGGCTCAAGCGATTGCCGATAAAGCGAATGAGATTCAAAGCAGCATGGTATTAGACAAAGGGCCATTGATGAAGCTCGGTTTGTTCCAATGTCCGGATGGAGATCATTTGCTGATTGCAATTCATCATTTGCTGATTGACGGTGTATCCTGGCGTATTTTGCTCGAAGATTTTGCAAGCGGTTATGAGCAGGCAGAACGCGGACAAACGATCCAGTTCCCGCAAAAAACAGACTCGTTTCCATTCTGGGCCGGTCAATTGTCCAAATATGCGGCGGAAACCGATATGGAAGAGGAGATTGCGTATTGGACTGAGCTTTCAAGTATAAAGCCTCAGCCATTGCCTAAGGACACTATCAGCGAAGGATCGTTATTAAGAGACAGCGAAGAAGTGACGATTCAATGGACAAAAGAGGAAACGGAGCAATTATTAAAACAAGCGAACCGCGCCTACAACACGGATATCAACGATCTGCTGCTGACTTCGTTAGGGCTGGCTGTTCACAAGTGGACAGGCACGGAAGAGATTGTCGTGAATTTGGAAGGCCACGGGAGAGAACCGATTATTCCGGATGCTGACATTTCCCGCACGATAGGATGGTTCACAAGCCAGTACCCTGTCGTCCTGAGGATGGAAGCCGGAAAAAACCTGTCGCAGCGGATCAAGATCGTAAAAGAAGGGCTGCGCCGTATCCCTGACAAAGGAATGAATTACAGCATCATCAAATATATAGCCGGGCATCCGGAAGCCGACAGCCTGCAGCTGAAACCGGAGATATCGTTTAACTATTTGGGACAATTTGACCAAGACCTGAAACATCAGGCTTTACGCATGTCGCCTTTTTCCACAGGGTTATCAATGAACGAAAACCAAGAGAGAACGGCCGTGCTTGATTTGAACGGCATGATTGCCGAAGGGACATTATCACTGACTCTGAGCTACAGCAGCAAACAATACGAAAGATCTACTATAGCGCAATTTGCCCGGGGGTTGAAAGAAAGTCTGCAAGAAGTCATTGCGCATTGCGTAAGCCGGCAGCAGACTTCTCTCACACCAAGTGACATCCTGTTAAAAGACATCTCAATCGACGAACTGGAACAGCTTTTGGAGCAGACGCGTGAATTAGGCGAAGCGGAAAATATTTATCCATTAACGCCGATGCAGAAGGGCATGCTGTTTCACAGCTTATTTGATCCGAATTCTGATGCTTATTTTCAGCAAACGATGTTTGATCTGCATGGAGATCTGGAAATTGATTCATTTTCAAAAAGATTGGACGGCTTATCGCAAAAATATGATATTTTCCGCACGAATTTTTACAGAGGCTGGAAGGATCAGCCGCTCCAAATCATATTCAAAACGAAAAAAATCGGCTTTCAATTCAATGACTTACGAGAGATGAAGGAATCTCAAAAAGAAGCGATGATTCAGCAGTATGCCAGAGAAGATAAGATGCGGGGGTTCGACTTAGAAAAAGGCGCGTTAATGCGGTTATTCATCCTTCGTACGGATGAAAAGACATACCGTTTTATCTGGAGTTTCCACCATATTTTGATGGACGGCTGGTGTCTGCCGCTGATTACAAAAGAAATTTTCGAGAATTACTTTGCTTTGCTTCAGCAAAAGCAGCCTGAACAATCGTCAATTACTCCGTACAGTCAATATATTGAATGGCTCGGCCGGCAAGATGCGAAAGAGGCCACGGCTTATTGGGATCAGTACTTGGAGGGATATGAGGAGCAAACCGGCCTTCCTAAGGATCACCATGCAGCGGAGGACGGACGATACGTTCCTGAAAAAGTGACGTGTGACATAAGCTCCGATCTCACTTCGAAAATGAAGCGGACGGCAGGCAAGCATCATGTCACGCTGAACACGCTGCTGCAGACGGCATGGGCGGTTTTGCTGCAGAAATATAACCGAAGCCGGGACGTTGTGTTTGGAAGTGTTGTATCCGGAAGACCTGCTGGAATTCCAAACGTGGAAAACATGATCGGCTTATTCATTAACACCATCCCCGTCCGGTTCCGGTGTGAAGCCGGGACAACGTTTGCCGGGCTTATGAAAGAGGCGCAGGAAAGGGCTGTAGCGTCTCAACAATTTGAGACGCACCCACTGTACGATATTCAAGCGCGTACAACGCAAAAGCAAGATTTAATTACACATTTAATGATATTCGAAAATTATCCGGTTGATCAGTATATGGAAAGTATAGGCCGCCAGAACGGAACATCCATCACGATTTCCAACGTCCAAATGGAAGAACAGACCAACTACGATTTTAATTTGACCGTTATACCGGGCGACGAGATGAACATCTCTTTTGAATACAATGCAAATGTGTATGATCGGGCAAGCATAGAGCGGGTTCGGGAACATTTCATGCAAATCCTGCATCAAGTCGTGGCAGATGCGGATATCCGGGTGGACCAAGCGGAATTGTTAACGGAAGGCGAAAGAAGAACCCTTCTGCAGACGCTTAACGACACGGCCGCGCCGTTTCCGCAGACACCGGTTCATCAATTATTTGAAGAGCAATCGCAGCGTACGCCCGATCAAGCAGCCGTCATTGATAAGGACAGGCAGCTCACGTACGGAGAGCTCAATAAGCGGGCCAACCGACTGGCGCGAACGTTAAGAGCGAAAGGAGTGCAGGCGGATCAGCCTGTAGCCATCATCGCAAGAAACAGCATCGAATCGGTGGTCGGAATCCTTGCCGTTTTAAAATCAGGCGGAGCCTATGTCCCTATAGATCCGGAATATCCGCAAGACCGCATCCGGTATATGCTGGATGACTCCCAAGCCGGAATCGTTTTAATGCAGCGGGACGTCAGGAAACAGCTTGCCTATGAAGGCGTCACGGTTTTACTTGATGATGAAAGTTCTTATCACCAAGATGGCTCTGACCTTGCTCCGATAAGTGATGTGAGCCATTTGGCATATGTCATTTATACGTCAGGTTCCACAGGCCGGCCAAAAGGCGTACTAATCGAGCACGGAGGCTTGACCAATTATATTTGGTGGGCGAAAGAAGTTTATGTAAAAGGCGAGAAAGCCAACTTCCCATTGTATTCGTCAATTTCTTTTGATCTGACGGTGACTTCTATTTTCACGCCGCTTGTCACAGGCAATGCAATCATCGTCTATGACGGAGAGGATAAAACAGCTCTGCTTGAATCGATTGTGCGGGACCCGAGGGTGGATATCATTAAATTGACCCCGGCCCATTTGCAGGTTTTGAAAGAAATGAACATTGCCGATCAAACGGCTGTCAGAAGAATGATTGTCGGCGGGGAAAACTTAAGCACCCGGTTAGCCCGCAGCATTCATGAACAGTTCGAAGGCCGGATTGAAATATGCAATGAGTACGGACCGACGGAAACCGTTGTCGGCTGCATGATTTACCGTTATGATCCCGCAAAGGACAGGCGGGAATCAGTACCGATCGGAACCGCTGCGGCAAACACGAGCATTTACGTTCTTGATGAGAATATGAAACCCGCGCCGATCGGAGTGCCGGGAGAGATCTATATCAGCGGCGCCGGTGTGGCAAGAGGATATTTGAACCGTCCCGAATTAACAGCAGAGAAATTTGTCGATGACCCGTTTGAACCCGGAGCGAAGATGTATAAGACCGGAGATTTGGCGAAGTGGCTGGCGGACGGAAACATTGAATATGCGGGCAGAATAGATGAACAAGTGAAAATCAGAGGCTATCGTATCGAATTAGGCGAGATCGAGGCGGCACTGCTCCAAGAAGAAGCGATCAAGGAAGCTGTCGTTACAGCCAGAGAGGATGTCCACGGGTTTAAACAATTGTGTGCATATTACGTGAGCGGCGGGCAAACAACGGCAGCCCGGCTCCGGAAACAATTGTCACACAGCCTGGCGGGTTATATGGTTCCGGCTTATTTTATTGAGCTTGATGAAATGCCTTTAACTTCTAACGGAAAAATAAACAAAAAAGGGCTGCCGGCTCCGGATTTCGAGTTGCAGGACAGAGCAGAGTATAAAGCTCCCCGAACAAAAGCGGAAGAAATATTAGTTTCTGCCTGGGAATCGGTATTAGGCGCTGAAAACGTCAGTATTCTTGATAATTTCTTTGACCTTGGCGGAGATTCCATTAAATCCATTCAAGTATCCTCCAGATTAAATCAGCAAGGATACAAAATGGAAATCAAAGACTTGTTTCAATATGCAACAATTGCAGAATTGAGTCCGCATATCAAGCAGAATCTGCATATAGCCGATCAAGGTGAGGTCAAAGGAAAAGTCAGCCTGACTCCTATTCAGCATTGGTTATTCGAACAAATAACAACAGATCAGCATTATTACAATCAAGCCGTCATGCTGCATGCGCCGGAAGGTTTTCAGGAAACGCAGCTTCGTCAAACCCTGCAAAAGCTTGCTGAACATCACGATGCGCTCCGCATGACGTTCCGGACTACGGAAAATGGCTGTGAGGCACAGAATGAAGAAATCGCCCAAAGCGGGCTGTACCGCTTAGAAGTCCTGAATCTGAAAGAAGATCCCGATCCGGGGCGTACAATTGAAGCCAAAGCTGATGAGATACAAAGCAGTATGCATTTAAGTGATGGGCCGTTAATGAAAGCCGGATTGTTTCAATGCGCAGATGGAGATCATTTGCTCATTGCCATCCATCATTTGATTATAGACGGGATTTCATGGCGTATTTTACTGGAAGATATCGTTAGCGGCTACAAGCAAGCCGAGAACGAGCGAGTGATTCAACTGCCGCAAAAAACAGACTCTTTCCAATTATGGGCTGAGAGACTGTCAGAATATGCGCAAAGTGAAACCATAAAACAAGAACAGGAATATTGGACAAAAATCGAACAAACCGAAGTCAAACCGCTGCCTAAAGATTTTCATGAAACCCATACAACTGCAAAAGACAGCGAAACAGCAACTGTGGAATGGACGAAAAAGGAAACGGAGCTCTTATTAAAACAAGCGAATCGCGCTTATCACACGGAAATAAACGATTTGCTTTTAACTTCTCTGGGTCTTTCCATATCGCATTGGTCAGGACTGGAACAAATTCCGATTCATTTAGAGGGACACGGCCGAGAACAGATTATACAAGATATAGATATCTCCCGCACGGTCGGGTGGTTTACAAGTCTGTATCCGGTTGTGCTGCACGCGCAGCCGGGCAAAGAAATCTCTGATTATATCAAGACGACCAAAGAAGGATTGCGCCAAATTCCGCATAAAGGGATCGGATATGGAATAGCAAGGTACTTAAGCGGCGGAATGCCATCGAAACTCAATCCCGAGATCAGCTTTAACTATCTGGGACAGTTTGACCAAGATTTACAGCAGCATGGGGTTCGGTTATCTTCTTATTCTTGCGGTTCAGACTCAAGCGGAAATCAAGAAAGACCGTATGTATTGAATATAAACGGAATGATCACCGAGGGCCGGCTGAAGCTTACGATCAGCTACAGCAGCAAACAGTACGCAAAAGAAACGATCATGCGGTTATCGGAAACGATTCAAAGCCGCCTGCGGACAATCATTACGCATTGCGTTCATAAAGAACAATCGGAACTGACGCCAAGCGATATTTTGTTAAAAGGCATATCCATTGACGAATTGGATCAGCTCCTCATTCAACTGCCGCATGCAGGTGAGGTTGAAAACGTGTATCCGCTCACTCCGATGCAGAAAGGAATGCTCTTCCACAGCCTGCTGGACGAGGCCTCAAGTTCTTATTTTGAACAAGCATCGTTCGATTTGCAGGGAGAGTTAAAGATTGATTGGTTTAAAGCAAGCCTTGAACGATTATTTGAAACATACGCCGTGCTCAGAACCCGTTTTTACAGCGGCTGGAACGATACTCCTTTACAAATTGTCTATAAAACGCAAACACCGCAAATTCATTTTGCAGATTTGCGTGATAGAGAGGAGCACCTGAGAGAGGATGCAATCGCAGCCTATCAAAGAGAAGATAAGGCAAAAGGATTTGACTTGGCTCGGGATCGGCTGATGCGCATAGCGATTTTCCGTATGAAAGACCGCAAATATCATTTGATTTGGAGCTTCCATCATATTGTGATGGATGGCTGGTGCCTGTCTCTTATCACGAAGGAAGTGTTTGATCATTATAGCGCCTTACAGGAAGGCAGGGAACCAGAACCGCCATCGGCAGCTCCTTACAGCGACTATTTCGAGTGGCTTGACCGCCAAGATCAGGGAGCGGCAAAGCGGTACTGGAGCGGGTATCTTGAAGGATATAAAGGTGAAACCACGCTTCTTCATAAAATAGCGCAGCATGAACAAAAAGAATACGCTTATGCCAATGTGATCTGCCGATTTGATCACGAACAGACAAAACAATTACAGCAGATCGCAAATCAGCATCAGGTTACGTTAAATACGTTGATCCAAACGTTATGGGGGATTTTGTTACAGAAATACAGCGGGTCCGCAGACGTTGTCTTCGGCAGTGTCGTGTCGGGAAGGCCGGCGGAAATTCCTGATGTGGAACAGATGATCGGCCTGTTCATCAATACCATTCCGGTTCGCATCCGCTGTGATGAGGACAGCACTTTTGCTGATACGATGCAAATGGTTCAACAAAACGCGCTGGCTTCCCAATCGTACGATACCTATCCTTTATACGAAATTCAGGCCCAAACGGAACAAAAGCAAAACTTAATTGATCATATCATGATCTTTGAAAATTATCCGATAGGGCAGCAAGTCGAAGAGGGCCATGATGCTGCGGATTTAAATATCGTGAATTTCCATATAGAAGAACATACTCATTACGATTTTAATGTAGTTGTCATCCCTGGCGAACAACTCACCGTTCATTTTAGTTTTAACCGAAATGAATATGGACAATCAGAAGCAGAGCGGATTCGCGGACATTTTGAACAGCTCATGCAGCAAGTATTGCAGCTGCCGTCTGTCAAAATAGAAGAAATGGAACTTCTGACGCAGCAAGAAAAAGAACAGCTGCACAGCCGTTTTCAGTCTAACGAAATGCATTACCCACGTGAACAAACGATTCATCAGCTGTTCGAGGAACAAGCACTCCGGACGCCGGACCATGAGGCGGTTATATTCGAGGAGCAGCGTATGACATACCTTGAGTTAAACGAACGGGCCAATCAACTAGCACGCACTTTACGAGCTGAAGGCCTACAGGCCGACCAGCTTGTTGCGATCATGGCTGAGCGTTCTCTAGAAATGATGGTCGGGATTTATGCGATCCTGAAAGCGGGAGGCGCTTATGTGCCAATCGACCCGGATTACCCGGAGGAACGCATCCGCTACATCCTTGAAGATTCAGGAGCGACCCTGCTGCTGTCACAGCGTCACGTGAAAGAACGGGTTGCTTTTGCAGGAACGGTCATCGATCTCGATGATACTTCCGTTTACGATGATGACGTTTCTAACTTGGATCCGCTGTCCGGTGCGGGCGATAGGGCATATGTAATCTACACGTCCGGATCGACCGGCAAGCCCAAGGGGGTTATGGTTGAACATCGTCCGGTTATAAACCGGCTGATGTGGATGCAAAAGGCTTATCCGATCGGCAGCGGCGATACGATTTTACAAAAGACAGCGATCACCTTCGACGTCTCTGTATGGGAGCTGTTCTGGTGGGCTTTGACCGGTGCGAAGGTGTGCCTGCTTCCGCTCGGCGGAGAGAAAGACCCTGAAGTGATTTGGAACACAATAGAAGAGCAAAGTATCACGACAATGCATTTCGTCCCGGCGATGCTGCACGCCTTCCTGAAGTTTGCGGAAACACAGACGGCGAGCGGACAGACAAGCAAGCTGCGTACGTTGCGGCAAGTGTTTGCAAGCGGCGAGGCATTAATGCCGGCACATACGGCAAGATTTCATCGCCTTATTACGCCTGTGAACGGCGCCCAACTGATCAACCTGTACGGCCCGACGGAAGCAACGGTCGATGTGTCGTACTTCAACTGCGAAGCAAACCAAGCGTATGCATCAGTACCGATCGGCAAGCCGATCTCGAATATACAGCTGTATATGATGGCACCGGGATCAATGCGTCTACAGCCAGTCGGAGTACCGGGAGAGCTTTGCATCGCAGGCGACGGACTGGCGAGGGGGTACCTGAACCGTCCGGAGCTGACTGCTGAGAAGTTCGTGGATCATCCGTTCGAAACCGGCAAACGGATGTACCGGACGGGCGATCTGGCGAGATGGCTGCCGGACGGTAACATCGAATATTTGGGCCGGATCGATCATCAGGTAAAAATTCGAGGATACAGGATCGAACTCGGCGAGGTGGAAGCTCAGCTCTTAAAGATAGAGTCGGTACAGGAAGCAGTAGTCACCGCTCTTGAAGACGGAGTCGGAGAAAAGCAGCTATGCGCATACTTTTCAGCGAACACCGAGCTGATGGTGAGCGAGCTGCGAATAGCGCTGTCGCAGGAACTGCCGGGGTATATGATCCCGTCGTACTTTATCCAACTGAAGCGTTTGCCGTTAACGGCAAACGGAAAAATCGACCGCAAAGCATTGCCAGCACCAGAAGGAGGCGTGCAAACAGGGATCGAATACGTTGCTCCCCGTACAGCGGCGGAAGCGCAGCTGGCGCATATCTGGCAAGAGGTGCTTGGACTTCCGCGTATCGGCGTGAAAGACAATTTCTTCGACATCGGCGGTCACTCGCTGCGGGCAACTACTCTGACGGCGAAGCTGCACAAAGAGATGGGGGTCAGCCTGCCGCTGCGGGAAGTGTTCCGGTCGCCAACAATTGAAGAAATGGCAGAAACGATTACCGGAATGAAACACACAGCATATACATCTATCCCGACCGTTGAAGCAAAAGAATACTATGCCGTCTCCTCGGCGCAAAAACGGCTGTACATTTTGAATCAGCTGAAAGGCGGAGAGCTGAGCTACAACATGCCGAGTGTCATGAGAGCCGATGGAGCTCTGGATCGGAAACTTGTCGAGAAGGCGATCCGCAAGCTGATTCATCGCCATGAAACGCTGCGTACCGGCTTTGAACTGATAGATGGAGAACCGGTGCAGCGGATCTATGACGACGTCCCATTTGCAGTGGAATTCACTCAGGCGAAAGAAGAACAGGCGGAAGCCCTCGTTCATGGGTTTGTGCGGGCATTTGACTTGGAGAAAGCGCCGCTGCTGCGGGTAGGACTGATCGAGCTTGCAAAAGACCGCCATTTGCTGCTGTTTGACATGCATCATATCATTTCCGACGGCGTATCTATCAAGAATTTGATTGAAGAGTTCGTTTCATTATATGTAGGAAAAGAATTGCCGCCATTAAGGGTTCAGTATAAAGATTATGCGGCGTGGCAGCTGTCGGATATGCAAAGCGAACGGATGAAGAAACAGGAAGCGTACTGGCTGGATGTGTTCAGCGGAGAGGTTCCGGTGCTGGATATGCCAACCGACTACGGAAGACCGGCTGCGCGGAGCTTTGAAGGAGGACAAATCGAGTTTGTCATCGGACCGGAGTTGACGGAACAGCTGAAAGGCTTGGCGGTGAAGAGCGAAAGCACGCTGTACATGGTGCTGCTGGCTGCTTATACGACCATGCTGGCCAAATACAGCGGGCAAGAAGACATCGTAGTAGGCAGCCCGATTGCCGGAAGAACCCATTCGGATTTGGAAAGCTTAATCGGCATGTTCGTGGGCACACTGGCGATACGAACGAATCCGGTCGGGGAAAAAACATTCCGGGAATACGTGCAGGAAGTCAAAGAGCATACATTAAAAGCGTATGAAAACCAGGAGTATCCATTCGACGAACTGGTGGACAAGCTGAATGTGTCCCGGGATTTCAGCCGCCATCCGCTGTTTGACACGATGTTCATATGGCAAAACACAGAACGGGGAGAATTGAGCCTCGATGATGTGCGTTTTACCCCTTATCCGGACAACCATGCGATGGCGAAGTTCGACCTGACGTTCCAAGCGGCAGAAAATGAAGACGGAATTACAGGTATGATCAGTTACGCGGCAGCGCTGTACAAGCAGGAAACTGCGGAACGCATGGCAAAGCACTTTATCCAATTGATCGAGGCGATTGCGAATGATCCGCAGGCGCCGCTTTCATCGCTGGAGATGATCACCGCGAAGGAGAAAGAGCAGATTGTGGAGAGATGGGGTCAACCGGCGATAGACTGCCCAAGGGACAAAACAATTCACCAATTGTTCGAGGAGCAGGCGGAGCGCACGCCGGAACATACGGCCGCAGTTTACGAGAAAAGCCGATTCACATACCGTGAGCTGAATGAGCGGGCCAACCGCCTGGCGCGGATTTTAAAAAGCGAAGGCGTGCAGCCTGACCAGCCTGTGGGTATTCTGGCAGAACGTTCTCTGGAAATGATCGTGGGGATTATGGCGATCCTGAAAGCCGGGGGCGCGTATGTGCCGATGGATCCGGACAGTCCGCAGGAACGCATCCGCTATATTCTGGAGGATTCAGGAGCAAAGGTTCTGCTGGCACAGCCCCATTTACAAGATCGTGTATCCTTTGCCGGAGAGATTTTACTGCTGAATGACGAACGAATGAACAGCGGGGACGGCTCGAATTTGGTGACGGCAGCCGGACCGGATCACTTGGCGTATGTGATCTACACATCAGGCACAACCGGCAAGCCAAAAGGCACGCTGATTGAGCATCGCCAGGTTCTTCATTTGATGGAGGGGCTCCACGGACAAGTGTACGGTGCTTATGATTCGGGATTGCGTGTGTCTCTGTTGGCACCGTACTATTTCGACGCATCGGTCAAGCAAATTTTCGCGGCACTGTTAGGGGGACATGCACTGTATATCGTCCCTAAAGCATCAGTATCAGACGGTTATGCCTTGTCAAACTATTATCGCACCCACCGCATTGACGTAACAGACGGAACACCGTCACATTTGCAATTGCTTATCGCTGCAGACAGCCTTCATGGGATAACGATCCGGCACATGCTTATTGGAGGAGAGGCGCTCCCGCAGGCGACGGCGGCGCAATTGCTTGAATTGTTCGCTTCGAACGGGTCATCAATGCCGCTCATAACCAATGTATACGGTCCGACGGAAACCTGTGTGGATGCATCGGTCTTTCATATCGTACCGGGGACATTGGCATCCGCTGACGACGGCGGTTACGTGCCGATCGGCAAACCGCTGGGCAACAACCGTGTGTATATTGTTGATTCCCATGATCAAATGCTGCCTATAGGTGTAAAGGGTGAGCTGTGCATCGCCGGAGACGGAGTAGGACGAGGGTATCTGAACTTGCCTGAATTAACGGGTGAAAAGTTTGTGGCCGATCCGTTTGTAATCGGAGAGCGGATGTATAAAACAGGCGATCTTGCCCGTTACCTGCCGGATGGAAACATTGAATATGCCGGAAGAAAGGATCATCAGGTTAAAATTCGCGGTTACCGGATCGAACTTGGCGAGGTGGAAGCCGCTCTTCTCAACATCGAGCATGTACAAGAAGCGGTGATCCTGGCCAGAGAAAATGCAGAGGGGCAAAGCGATTTGTATGCCTATTATACAGGGGAGAAGTCACTGCCGATCAATCAGCTTAAAGAAAAACTCTCCGATCAAATACCAGGCTACATGGTTCCTTCATACTTGATGCAGCTGGAGCAAATGCCGTTAACCTCCAATGGAAAAGTGAATCGCAGCGCGTTACCGCTGCCTGAAGCAGGCTTGCAGACCGGGATTGACTATGTTGCTCCAAGGACAAAACCGGAAGAGCAGCTGGTTCACATCTGGAAAGAAGTATTGAAGGTAGAACAAGTCGGCGTAAAAGATAACTTTTTCGATCTCGGCGGGCATTCGTTACGGGGGATGACGCTCGTTACCAAGATCCATAAGCAATTCGACAAAAGTATTTCATTGAGAGAAGTGTTTCAATACCCGACGATTGAAGAAATGGCGAGGGTCATTGCAGGCGCGGAAACCAGCGGACCGGATGAAATCCCTGTTGCAGAAGCCAAAGATGTTTATCCTGTATCTTCTGTACAAAAGATGGTTTACCTGTCTACACAAATTGAAGGCGGAGAACTAAGTTACAACATGCCGGGGATTTTGACATTGGAAGGCAGGATCGACATGAATCGTTTACAATCTGCGTTCCAAAGTCTGATCCAGCGCCATGAATCGCTACAAACCGGATTTGAAATGGTCCGCGGAGAGCTGGTGCAGGTGATCAAGCCGCAGGCGGATTTCTCTATAGAAAGGTACAAAGCAGCTGATGAGCAGGTCGAGGAGCTGTTCCGCAATTTCGTGCGGCCTTTCGATCTCAGTCAGGCTCCGTTGCTTCGGGCCGGACTCATCGAATTAGAACAGGACAGACATGTTTTCATGTTTGACATGCATCATATCGTTTCAGACGGCGCTTCTATGAATATTTTTGTTGAAGAACTGATTCAATTGTATGACGGCAAAGAATTAACCCCGCTCCGGATTCAATACAAAGATTACACTGTATGGCAGCAGCAGGCGGAGCAGAGGGAACGCATCAAGAGGCAGGAGAACTATTGGCTGAACGTATTTCATGAGGAACTCCCGCCATTTGAGCTGCCGAAAGATTTTGCCAGACCGAGAATTCGAAGCTTTGAAGGCAAGCGATACAATTTCGCTCTCGATGAGACCGTGGTCCAGGGGATAAAACAGATGGAAGAATTGACCGGATCGACCGCTTACATGATCTTGCTGTCAGCCTATAACATACTGCTGGCCAAATACAGCGGTCAGGAAGATATCGTCGTCGGTACGCCTATTGCGGGAAGAATGCATGAAGATTTACAGCATATTATCGGGATGTTTGTGAATACGCTGGCCATCCGTACGGCCCCGGCTGGAGAAAAGACCTTTATGGACTATGTAACGGAAACAAAAGAAACGATGCTGAAAGCTTATGAAAATCAAGAATATCCTTTTGAAGAATTAGTTGAGAAACTGGGAGTGAAACGGGACTTAAGCCGTAGTCCGTTATTCGATACGATGTTTGTTCTGCAAAATACGGAACAAACGGATATCGAATTGGACTCTCTCGCGGTCAGACCATATGAACAAACAAATACGGCGGCCAAATTTGATTTACAGCTGACCTTCGTGATGAATCCGCACGAGATACAAGGAAGCTTTGAGTACTGCACGAAGCTGTTCAAACAGAAAACCATCGCTACGCTGAGCAAGGATTACGCCATGATTCTGTCGGCGATCATAAAAGACCCATCGATTCCTTTAAAAGAAATTCAATTAAGTGAGAAAGTAAACAAAAGTGAACACTTTGCAAGCGAAATCGAATTGAATTTCTAAAAACGGCCGGTACCGGCTGTCCCCGGCATGGTGTTTTTACGGGGACAGCCATCAGCCGGCTAAAACTTACTGGAGGGATATTAATGTCAGAATTTAAGCAACAGGAGTTGTTCTGGAGCAGCATGTTCAATGCGGAAGATCGTCCCAGTGCAATCCCTTCGTTTCAAATGTCGGACTCAACAATAGAGCACGATGCGCCGAGTGCACCCAACCGTATTCACAGTTCATTGAGCTCCGATGTATCCCTGCGCATCATGAAGATGACGAATAAATCGCCAATGGCCGTTTATATGGTTCTCCTGGTCGGAATCGAGTGTCTTTTATACAAATATACGGGGGAAGAGGGCGTTATTGTAGGTGTTCCGACCTTTGAAGACGAAACCGATGAAGACCTTCGTTTAGATCAAGTCATGTTAATCAAACAAAACATAAATGCGGACGGCACATTTAAATCCATATTTAATGAATTCAAGCATACGCTGAACGGAGCCATCTTACATCAGCACGTTCCTTTCGATAAAATGGCCGGTCCATTAAATCTGAACTACGATTCAAATCATTTGCCAATGATCCACACGATCGTATCACTAGATCAGCTTCACCCCATTCGTTTTATAGAAACGGCCGCTGCTGATACGTTATTTCAGTTTTCCATAGAAAATGATTCGATTCATTTAAAGTTAACTTATAATGAACAAGCTTATGATCGCCAGTATATGATGCAAGTGATCGAACATGTAAACCGGATTTTTTCGATTTTGTTATTCCAACCCGACCTTATGATCCGCCAGCTTAATATTCTGTCAGACTCAGAGACAAATCAACTCATCGCCTATAATCAAACGGCTGCAGAGTATCCAAGAGAAAAAACGATTCATCAATTTTTGGAGGAACAAGCGGGACGTACCCCTGATCAAACGGCTGTTGTCTACGAGGATAGCCGTCTGACGTACCGTGAATTGAATGAAAGGGCGAATCAACTCGCTCGGATACTGCAATCTGAAGGCGTGCAGCCGGATCAGCCGGTCGGGATTATGGCCGAACGCTCCCTGGATATGATTGTAGGGATCTTCGGGATCTTGAAAGCCGGCGGGGCGTATGTACCGATTGACCCGGGCTATCCCGAGGAACGGGTTCGATACATATTGGAGGATTCGGATACGAAGTTGTTACTCGTGCAGAATCAATCGCAAGAGAGAGTACCTTTTACGGGAAAAGTGCTGGATATGAAAGATCCGCAAAACTTTTGTGAAGACGGGTCGAATGTAGAGCCGGCTGCTGGTCCGGATCATCTGGCCTATGTTATTTATACATCGGGTTCAACGGGCAAGCCGAAAGGGGTTATGGTTGAGCACCGGTCGGTCATCAATCGGCTGGTGTGGATGCAGGAAAAATACCCTCTCGATGAGCGGGATGCGATTCTGCAAAAAACTGCGATCACCTTTGATGTATCAGTGTGGGAACTGTTCTGGTGGACGATGGCAGGTTCTAAACTGGTGCTGCTGCCAAGCGGAGGAGAAAAGAATCCCGAGCTGATTTTAGATACAATTGCACAAAAAGGTGTCAGCACAATGCATTTTGTACCGGCGATGCTGCATGCCTTCCTGGAATCCATGGATCAGAAGTCAAGCGGGATGTTGAAACAAAAATTAGAATCATTAAGACATGTGTTTGCAAGCGGGGAGGCTTTGAAGCCTGTACATGTCGCAGGCTTCAAACGCATCATCACGTCGGTGAGCCAGGCTCAAATCATCAACTTGTACGGACCGACTGAGGCAACAATTGATGTATCATACTTTGATTGCCAGACGGAAGAAACGTATGCATCGATTCCGATAGGCAAACCGATTTCCAACATTCAAATGTATATATTACATGCTGATTTGGAACATATGCAGCCGACCGGTGTAGCGGGAGAACTGTGCATAGCGGGCGATGGGCTTGCAAGGGGCTACTTGAATCGTCCCGAACTGACGGCCGAGAAGTTTGTAAACCATCCGATTGCAGCAGGAAAACGGATATACCGGACGGGAGACTTGGCAAGATGGCTGCCGGACGGCAATATCGAGTATTTGGGGCGGATTGATCACCAGGTGAAAATCCGCGGTTACCGCATTGAAATCGGCGAAGTCGAAGGCGCTTTTTTTCAGCTGCCGGCGATCAAAGAAGCCATCGTTATCGCCCGGGAAATCGATGGGGAAACATCCTTGTGCGCCTATTATACCGCACAACATGCTTTAACTGCAGGCGAACTCCGTGAAGAGCTGTCCCGGCAGCTTCCATCCTATATGATACCTGCGTATTTCGTTCAGCTGGAAGAGATGCCGCTTGCTTTCAACGGAAAAATAGACCGTAAATCCCTTCCTTCTCCAAGAGAGAATCTTACAGGCATGAACTATGAAGCTCCTCGAACAGAACTGGAAAAAATACTGGCCGCGGTGTGGGAATCGGTCTTAGGCTTAGAACGGGTCGGAATCTCAGATCATTTCTTCGAATTGGGGGGCGATTCCATTAAGTCGATTCAAGTGTCCTCAAGATTATACCAAGCCGGGTATAAGTTTGAAATCAAACACTTGTTTAAATACCCAACGATCTCCGAGCTTGTTCCATACGTAGAGCCGGTAACCCGAATCGCAGAACAAGGAGAAATTAAAGGCCGGGCGCTGCTGACACCGATTCAGCATTGGTTTTTTGACCAGAAATACCCGGAATTACACCATTATAATCAAGCGGTTATGCTTTATTGGAAAGAGGGACTGGATGAATCAAAGCTTCGGGACGTCATGAAGAAGATCACAGAGCATCACGATGCTTTGCGCATGGTCTATGTTCCGACAGAAGATGGATTTGAAGCCCGAAATCGGGGGATCGAAGAAGGTGATCTGTTCAGCCTTGAAGTGATCTCATTACGCGAAGAAAAAAATGTGTCCCAGACGATAGAAACCATTTCCAATGAGATTCAGCAATCCATTCATTTAGCCGAAGGACCGCTCATGAAACTGGGATTGTTCCGGTGTCAAGAGGGAGATCATTTGCTGATTGCGGTTCATCATCTGGTCATCGACGGCGTATCGTGGAGGATTTTACTTGAGGATATAGCGGCATCTTATGAGCAGCTCCAAAACGGCGAAGCGATCCGGCTTCCGAAGAAAACGGACTCTTACCTGTTATGGGCTGAACAGTTGAATCGTTATGCAGAAAGTCAGGAATTCGAAGTGGAAAATCAATACTGGTTCAGACAGAAACATAATCCGCAGCATACATTGCCAAAGGACAATGAACAGGAGACCGGTCTGGCCAAAGACCGGGAAACGGTCATCGTTCAATGGACCGTTGAGGAAACCGAACGTTTATTAAAAAACGCTCACCGGGCTTATTCGACCGATATGAATGATTTATTACTGACCGGTCTGGGAATTGCTATTCATCGTTGGACCGGATATGAAGACATTCTCATTGATCTTGAAGGACACGGCAGAGAGTCTATCATTCCGGATCTCGATATTTCGCGTACGGTGGGATGGTTCACAAGCCTATATCCGGTTTCGCTTCAAATCAAAGCTGATCAGGATATCCCGCAGCGGATTAAAACAGTGAAAGAAAATTTGCGTCAGATCCCCCAAAAAGGAATAGGTTACGGCCTGATCAAATATTTGTCCGATCACCCGAAGGTACATGAATGGACCGGACATCCGGAAATACGTTTCAATTATTTGGGTCAATTTGATCAAGATGTCCGGAACGGCAAGATGGAGGTATCCCCTTACTCAAGCGGGAAAACAGCCAGTGACAATCGTCCCTTGACCTATACACTTGATATCAACGGCATGATTTCAGACGGCCGATTGTCGCTGGCCATCAGCTATTGCGGCAAACAATATCAGAGAGAAACAATGGAAGCCTGTGCCGATCTCTTAAAAAACAGCCTGCAGCAAGTCATCGCACATTGTGATGCTCAAGATCAAATTCACCTGACGCCAAGCGACATTTCGTTAAAAGGTATAACGATCGGTGAATTGGATCAATTTGTGCAGCAAACGAGTCATCTCGGTGACATTGAAAATATATACCCATTAACCCCGATGCAGAAAGGAATGTTGTTCCACAGCTTGATCGATTCGGCTTCCGAAGCTTACTTTGAACAAGCCGCTTTTGATCTGAAAGGATTCTTGGATATCGATGCATTCAGGATGAGTTTGGCGCATCTGGCCGAAAAATATGACATTCTTCGGACTCTTTTTTATACAGAATGGAAAGATCAGCCTTTGCAGATTGTATTCCGGCAAAAGCCGATTGAAACGGCCGTTGAAGATATTCGCAGCATGAACAGTCACCAGCGCAGCGAGTTTATTGCCGATTTTGCAAGAAGAGATAAGGCGCGGGGATTCAATCTCACCCGGGATGCTTTAATGCGCGTATCGATCCTGCGGACAGAGGAAGACCAAGCGCGATTGATATGGAGCTTTCATCATATTTTAATGGACGGCTGGTGTTTGCCTCTTGTTACGAAAGAAGTGTTTGAAACCTATTATGCGATACTCGAGCAAAGGCAGCCGAAGCGGGGAGCCGTCACTCCATACAGCCGATATATCGAATGGCTGGATCAACAAGACCACAAGCAGGCGTCAGCCTATTGGTGTAACTATTTAGAAGGTTATGAAGGGCAAACTGTTTTGTTACAAGAACAATCTTCCGGCCGGGCGAAAGGATACGAAAAAGGTGAGCATGAGTTTCGTTTAGGAAAGCGGCTCACAGACGAAATCAAACGGGCCGCAAGCCGTCAGCAAGTCACCGTCAATACATGGATACAAACCGCATGGGGCTTATTGCTGCAAAGATACAACGGGAGTCAGGATGTCGTCTTCGGCACGGTCGTATCCGGCAGACCGGCAGAAATTCCGGGAATTGAAACCATGGTCGGTTTATTTATCAATACCATTCCCGTACGTATTCATACGCGGCCTGAAATGACAGCTGCACAAGTATTGAAAATGAATCAGGAGCGGGCACTGGCTTCTCAAAAATATGATACATTTCCGCTGTATGACATTCAGGCTCAAACTGAGCAAAAGCAGCAGTTGATCAATCATATTATGGTATTTGAGAATTACCCGGTTGAGAAACAAATAGAACATATGAAGCAGGATGACAACGCATTAGACATTCTCGATTTTCATATGGAAGAACATACTCATTACGATTTTACTTTTATAGTGATGCCGGATGGAGAAATTGACATTCGTTTTGTATACAATCGCGATGTTTTTGATCAAGCAAGTGTCGAACGGATGCAGACGCATTTCATGCAAATCATGAAGCAAATGGCGGACGATCAGGAAATTCGCGTACAAGACCTTGATATCGTAACAGCGGATGAACGTTCGCTCCTGATAGATAAGTTCAACGATACGGCGGCGGAGTATCCAAAGGAAAAGACGATTCATCAATTGTTTGAAGAACAAGCGGAGCGAACGCCGGAGCACGTGGCGATTGTTTTTGAAGATAAGAAGCTGACGTATCGGGTAGTAAATGAACGCGCCAATCAGCTGGCCCGAACCTTGGTTGCCAAAGGACTTCAGGCCGAGGATCTTGTCGGCATTATGGCGGAACGTTCACCGGAGATGGTGATAGGCATCCTTGCTATTTTGAAAGCCGGGGGCGTTTATGTACCGATCGATCCGGATTATCCGAAAGAACGCATCCATTATATGCTTGAGGATTCTAACGTCTCTATCTTATTATTGCAGCATCATCTTCTGGAAGATACCGATTATCAAAGTCATACTGTCTTCCTTGACGATCCGTCATCATACGGCGCCGAATCATCTAATCTCAATCTGAACGTGATGCCAAATCAATTAGCCTACGTTATTTATACATCAGGAACAACGGGGAATCCGAAAGGCACGCTCATTGAACATAAAAACGTGGTTCGTCTGTTATTTAACAACAAAAATGTTTTTGATTTTAACGCATCGGACACTTGGACTTTGTTTCATTCCTTCTGCTTTGATTTTTCAGTATGGGAAATGTACGGAGCGCTGCTGTATGGGGGCAAATTAGTGATTGTCCCGAAACAAATAGCAAAAAACCCGGAAAGGTATTTGCAATTGTTAAAACCGGAAGCTGTGACCATTTTAAATCAAACGCCGAGTTATTTCTATCAACTGATGCAGGAGGAGAGAGAAGATCCCGAATCCAATTTAAACATCCGAAAAATCATATTTGGCGGAGAGGCGTTAAATCCATCCTTCTTGAAAGACTGGAAGCTTAAATATCCTTTAACCCAATTAATCAATATGTACGGCATTACCGAAACCACCGTTCATGTCACATATAAAGAAATCACGGAACGGGAAATCGACGAGGGCAGAAGCAACATCGGACAACCTATTCCTACTCTGCAAGCGTATATTTTGGACGAATATCAGCGCATTCAGGTAATGGGCATACCGGGCGAGCTCTATGTGGCAGGAGAGGGACTGGCCAGAGGATATTTGAACCGCCCGGAATTAACGGCTGAGAAATTTGTTGAACACCCGTTTGCCGCAGGCGAAAAAATGTACAAAACGGGAGATGTCGCCCGGTGGCTGCCTGACGGCAATATCGAGTATTTGGGAAGAATTGATCATCAGGTGAAAATCCGGGGCTACCGGATTGAAATTGGCGAGGTCGAAGCGGCTTTATTGCAACTGGAATCTGTCAAAGAAGCGGTCGTCATCGCGATTGAAGAAGAGGGCTCAAAGCAGCTGTGCGCCTACTTGTCAGGAGACGATTCATTAAATACGGCGCAGCTGAAGCGTCATTTACTGAACAAACTGCCCGCTTATATGATACCGGCTTACTTTGTACAAATGGAGAAGATGCCGATAACCGCAAATGGAAAAATCGATCGAAAAGCTTTGCCGGCTCCTGAGGGAAATAGGCTCACCGGAACCGAATACGAAGCGCCCGGAACGTTAATTGAAAAGCAGCTGGCCGAGATATGGAAGAACATTTTAGCACTCAGCGACCCGGGAATTAAAGATAACTTCTTTGACGTTGGCGGCCATTCGCTCAAAGTATTGCAAGTTATTCATCAAATCAACGACCGTATGGGAATCAAAATGCATTATCAAGCCGTATACGATTTTCCTACCATCGAAACAATGGCACGCGCCATTCAAGCGGCAGTTTTCGAGTCCAAGACGGATAACGTATTCGTCAAGATGAATCAGAACGGTTCAATCCCTGTGTTCTGTTTCCCGCCTTTAATCGGGTACGGGCTGGTCTATAATGAAATGGTGAAAAGACTTGACGGCCGCTGCACCGTCTATGCCGCTGATTTCCTAGAAGAGCCGTCTTACGAGCAAGAGATCGTTGACCGGTATGCAGAAAGCATGATAGGCATTCAGGAACAAGGGCCCTTTGTTTTACTCGGTTACTCCTCGGGGTCAAATTTGGCTTTTGAGGTTGCCAAAGCCTTGGAGAAGCGCGGACGCATCGTATCGGACATTATGATGCTTGATTCTAAAAGAGCCGTTTCGGTGAATTATTTTTCAGAAGAGGAAACCGAAGAGATCATTCATCGGAATCTGGATATCATTCCGGATTATTATAGAGAATTATTAACCATTCCTTCCATTAAGGATAAAATCAGAAGCTATCTCACATATCACAATAAACTGATCAATTCCGGCGCGGTGAACGCCAACATTCATCATTTTCAATGCGGCGAGTTGACCGATAGAGGATGGACGCAATCAACCGCACAGCATTACCTTGAGTACAAATTAAAAGGAGACCATGTGACGATCTTTGACCCTCACAATATCGAAGAAAATACGGATGCAATTCGATCTATTATCAAAAGGATTGAAGAACGGCATCATCACGGACTTGTTCTTGAAGAACAACTGTCAATAGGATCGTTTGCGGGGGACGCAAAGTTTGACAAAATGTAAATGATCCAGAGCAAAATGCCGCTGACTGCAATCGGCGGCATTTTTCATAAAAGAGGGTCAGATATTTGCAGCGTTTTCACTCTAAAAATCATTCATTTTACGCATTCTTCATGACCTGTTGTTATCATATTTTTTAAAAACCTAATATGCGGAAACAGGAGGATGTTAAGCTGATGAAAAAGTGCAGCGTATGTTTATTGATTCTTGCTTTATTATTGAGCTGTTTACCTGGGGAATAAGCGAATGCGGTAAGCACTCCAATTGCAAAACATGCCGGGAATTCAAATCCGCTTATCGACCATCATCTGGGCGCAGATCCGTTTGCGCTGACCTATAACGGAAGAGTCTACATCTATATGTCAAGCGATGACTATGAATATAATAGCGACGGCACGATTAAGGATAATTCATTTGCCAATTTGAATAAAATATCCGTCATATCTTCAGCGGATATGGTGAACTGGACAGATCACGGAGCGATTCCCGCAGCGGGTGCCAATGGGGCGAATGGCGGCCGGGGGATTGCCAAATGGGCAGGAGCATCATGGGCTCCGTCAGCCGCGGTGAAAAAGATCAATGGTAAGGATAAATTTTTCCTTTATTTCGCAAACGGCGGCGGAGGTATCGGGGTTCTCACCGCAGACAGCCCGACCGGCCCATGGACAGATCCGATCGGAAAAGCGCTGGTAACGCCAAATACGCCAGGAATGTCCGGTGTTGTATGGCTTTTTGATCCGGCAGTATTCGTAGATGATGACGGTACCGGTTACCTATATGCCGGCGGAGGCGTTCCGGGCGGTTCAAATCCCGCACAGGGGCAATGGGCCAATCCTAAAACGGCAAGAGTCATGAAATTAGGGCCTGATATGACGAGTGTTGCCGGAAGTGCGTCTACGATTGATGCGCCTTTTATGTTTGAAGATTCGGGAATGCATAAGTATAACGGAAAATATTACTATTCCTATTGTATCAATTTCGGGGGCGCGCACCCGGCCGATAAACCTCCAGGTGAGATCGTCTATATGACCAGCTCAAGTCCTATGGATTCTTTTTCGTATAGAGGGCACTTTCTGAAAAATCCGGGAGCATTTTTCGGAGGCGGCGGGAACAATCACCATGCTGTTTTCAATTTTAAAAACGAGTGGTATGTGGTGTATCATACTCAAACTGTCAGCTCCGCTCTTTACGGGGCCGGCAAAGGATACCGTTCTCCCCATATTAATAAGCTTGTGCATAATCCAGATGGCTCCCTGCAAGAGGTAGCGGCAAATTTTGCAGGTGTCAAACAGCTATCCAACTTGAATCCATATCACCGGGTAGAAGCGGAAACGTTTGCCTGGAACGGACGGATTTTGACAGAGGCATCCTCAGCACCCGGCGGGCCGGTCAATAATCAACATGTCACAAACATTCATAACGGAGACTGGATTGCTGTTGGAAATGCAGACTTCGGGTCAGGCGGCGCCAGGACGTTTAAAGCAAATGTAGCGTCCGCTAGAGGCGGAAAAATAGAAGTGCGGCTAGACAGTGCAAACGGTAAGCTTGTCGGAACCTTGAATGTCCCTTCGACAGGCGGAACGCAATCCTGGAGAGAAATAGAAACTGCGGTAAGCGGCGCATCCGGTGTTCACAACGTATTCTTTGTATTTACCGGAACTGGTACAGGAAACTTGTTTAATGTTGATTACTGGCAGTTTACACAAAGATAAGCAAAGGGAGACAAAGGTACGTTTTCTATGTCCATAAACGACATATGAAGGAGAGGGAAAAATGATGTCGAGCGTAAAAAAACAATTTGTGCATTATTGGTATGTTTCACAATGCTGTCCGTCATGCTCTTAGGACCGGGAGTTACTGAAGTTTCAGCAGCAAGTGATGCAACAGTTAATATATCTGCAGATAGACAAGTGATTCGCGGTTTTGGAGGAATGAACCACCCGGCTTGGATTGGAGATTTGACTGCGCCTCAACGGGAGACCGCTTTTGGCAATGGACAGAATCAGTTAGGTTTTTCGGTCTTAAGAATTCATGTAGATGAAAATAGAAATAATTGGTACAAGGAAGTGGAGACTGCAAAGAGTGCGATCAAACATGGAGCAATCGTTTTTGCTTCCCCTTGGAATCCGCCAAACGATATGGTTGAGACTTTCAATCATAATGGTGACACATCAGCTAAGCGGCTGAGGTACGATAAGTACGCCGCATACGCGCAGCATCTTAACGATTTCGTTAATTTCATGAAGAGTAATGGTGTGAATCTGTATGCGATTTCTATGCAAAACGAACCTGATTACGCTCACGAATGGACATGGTGGACGCCCCAAGAAATCCTGCGTTTCATGAGAGAGAATGCCGGTTCCATTAATGCCCGTGTGATTGCGCCAGAATCATTTCAATACCTGAAAAATATATCGGACCCCATTTTGAACGATCCGCAGGCGCTTAGGAATATGGATATCCTCGGAACCCACCTGTACGGCACTCAGGTCAGCCAGTTTCCTTATCCTCTTTTCAAACAAAAAGGAGGAGGGAAAGAGCTATGGATGACGGAGGTATACTATCCGAATAGTGACAACAATTCAGCGGATCGCTGGCCTGAAGCTTTAGGTGTTTCAGAGCATATTCATCATTCAATGGTAGAGGGAGATTTTCAAGCTTATGTGTGGTGGTACATCCGCAGATCATACGGCCCTATGAAAGAAGATGGGATGATCAGCAAACGCGGATACAATATGGCTCATTTCTCAAAATTTGTGCGCCCTGGCTATGTAAGGATTGATGCAACGAAAAATCCTGAACCGAATGTTTACGTGTCAGCCTATAAAGGAGACAATAAAGTCGTGATTGTTGCCATTAATAAAAATAACACAGGGGTCAACCAAAACTTTGTACTGCAGAATGGAACTGCTTCGCAAGTATCCAGATGGATCACGAGCAGCAGCAGCAATCTTCAACCTGGAACGGATCTCAAAGTAACGGACAATCATTTTTGGGCCCATCTTCCGGCTCAAAGCGTGACAACATTTGTTGTAAAGCGTTAAAGGCATCAGCATCGCAATAAGCCAATTTTCTTACTCGAAAAAGAAAATTGGCTTATTTTCTGTGGGAGAGAAGTGTTGATTTTTTTAACGATACACGGACATTGGGTATAATAATGACAATGACTTCAAGGAGTGATCAATATATGTCACGGCTTCACAGCAAAGTATTAATCATAGACGATGAAAAAGAAATTTTGGAACTGATCAAAACCGTATTAATAAGAGAAGGCATTGATCGCGTAGTGACCGCTTCGACTGCCCGTGACGGATTGGCTCAATTTCATCAAGAAAATCCCGATCTGGTGATATTGGATATCATGCTGCCAGACGGTGAAGGCTATGATATCTGCAAGCAAATAAGAGACATTTCACACGTTCCTATTATCTTTTTGTCTGCAAAGGGGGAGGAAACGGATAAAATTGTAGGACTTGCCATCGGCGGGGACGACTACATTACAAAACCCTTCAGCCCTAAGGAAGTTGCATATCGAGTCAAAGCGCAGCTGAGACGGGTCTCTTACTTACAGCTTTCTCAAACCGGAACCGTGATAAAAAAAGGGCCATTTGAATTAAACCAACAACAAGCCGAGCTCACCAAAAATGGAGCGGCTATTGAGTTAACACCTAAAGAACTTATGCTTATGACCTATTTTCTGCAGCATCCCAATCGGGTGATCAGTAAAGAAACACTCTATCAAGCTGTATGGGGAGAAGATTTCTTCGGTTCTGACAACACGGTGATGGTTCATATACGCAGGCTCCGTGAGAAAATAGAAAACACCCCATCAAAACCAGACTTTCTCGTCACTGTGAAAGGGTTAGGCTACAAATTTGTTGTAAAGGATGCGTAAGGATGAATTGGCGATTAACAGGCAGATACATGGTATCTGTCATCATAGTGACCATCATTACAGTCTTCATTAATTTATTTATTTTTATGTTTTGGCTCGTTTTCCAGGCGAACACCCAACATGACGAAGAAAGTACACCGGAAACTTTCACAAGATCATTCCGGCAATATGTCACGTTATCGAACAATGGTATCACAGTAAACAAAGAGGGCCAAAAAGCTTTAAAAGAGCAGAATGCATGGATTCAAATATTAGATGAAAACGGACAGGATGTTTATCATGATAGAGAACCTAAAGGACTGAAGAAAAAATATACGCCTATTGAAATTGTAAATTTACATAAATATAAGGATGAACAATTATTATCAACCATTTACGCCGGCGGAAAAAAAGTAAACGGCAAGGAGTACAGTTACTTTATAGGGTTTAAAAATCCCTCTCTCGGAAAGTATGTCCTCTCATATGATACCAAGGAATTTGTGACGAAGTTCAATGCAGGGACCATCATATTATTATCAATAGATGCATTGATCGCGTTACTCATCGGCTATCTATTCAGCCGGCAGCTCACAAAACCGCTCGGCCGTGTCATTCAAGGAATCCAGCGGTTAGCTAATGGAGATTATACGATCAAAATGAAATCCAAAGGCATTTATAAAGATGTCTTCTATAATGTCAATCATTTATCGGAACAACTATCTTCAAGCAAAAAAGAAAAAGATAAATTAGAGCAAATGCGTGAAGAGTGGATCAGTCATATTTCTCATGACATTAAAACACCATTAGCATCTATTCAAGGCTATGCAGAAATCATCCAAGATCCAAATTATCATCTAACAGTCGAACAGATCAGAGAGTACGCCCAGATCATTGAGAGTAAATCCCTCTATATGAAAGATGTGATGGAAGATTTAAATTTAACGACAAGGCTGAAAAACAACGATGTGATGATACATACAGAGCGGGTAAACCTTGTATCGCTGCTGCGGGAAACGTTAATTGATATGTTAAACGATTCTAGATATGCGGATAAGTCCATTGAGCTTCAAACGAACCTGGAAAAGCTGATGCTGAATCTTGATGCGATATTGATTCGGAGAGCGGTCACGAATCTCATTTTAAATGCCCTCGTTCACAATGATCCTGATGTGAAGATCGTTGTACGGCTTCAACAAAAAGAACGGACTCATGTGATAATTAAGGACAATGGCAAAGGGATAGAAGAAGAGGAGCTGGAAAAAGTGTTTGATCGCTATTACAGGGGGACAAATACAGGAACGACGCATGCAGGCTCTGGTCTTGGAATGGCCATAGCAAAGGATATTATCCAAAAGCACGGAGGGGACATCACCATTCACAGCACCGCGGGAGAAGGGACAACGATAGATATACAATTATCATAATGACAATACAAAAAAAACGGTTCTGCTGATTAATAACAGAACCGTTTTTTCCTATTGTTCCGAAAACACTTTGATTCCTTTGACAATGTTCCAAATGAAAAAATAGATCGCCACAAGGAATGTAACAGCATACGTCGCAAGCAGGAAAGGCCCGGCGTGCCTGATGTCATTCATACCAAGTAAACCTGAAGCGATGATGCCAATTCCAAAAATCAAATAAGGAATCAGATGCGTCCACAAAGATTTTTTCGCATGATATTTCACATCGTCCTGACCTAAGAAATAGACGATAATCGGAAACAGAAACGGCGCAAAAAATATACTGAAGTAACATAATGAAGACAAAATTTTATTTTCTCTCAAACCTTTTCACCTCTATGATTTATTGAAGGGGGAATTCTTCTGGCTGAATCCCTCACTGAAGTACAATCTTATTGTACAACTCCAACCTTAACCCGTATTAATCCAAACCTTACATCAACCTTACATTAACAAGGACGGGCAAGGGCTCGTCTTCTTACAGCAATCATAAGATTCAATGCCATATTGAGACTCATCACATTCAGCATGTCTGCGTTGGAAATACATTTAATTTTTCGATTCGATTGAAAAATGACGTGTAAAGTCCCGGTTCAGTCCGGTTTTCTTTGTTCTATATGTGTCAGGTATGTCTTATTCAATAGAGATAGAGCAAATTGACAGGCTTTTACACCTCTCAAAAACAAGAAATTAGGTTGATAGACAATCATGAGAAAGATTTTTACAATGAGTTCGAGCTCATAAGAAGTGAAGAGCCAAAATGATGCGAAGGAGGAAAAGATAAGATATGAAACGGTCAATTTCTATTTTTATTACGTGTTTATTGATTGCGGTATTGACAATGGGCGGCTTGCTGCCTTCGCCGGCATCTGCAGCAGGGACAAAAACGCCAGTAGCCAAGAATGGTCAGCTTAGCATAAAAGGTACACAACTCGTAAACCGAGACGGTAAAGCGGTACAGTTGAAAGGGATCAGTTCACATGGATTGCAATGGTATGGCGATTTCGTCAATAAAGACAGCTTAAAATGGCTGAGAGACGATTGGGGCATCACCGTTTTCCGCGCGGCAATGTATACGGCAGATGGCGGTTATATTGACAACCCGTCCGTGAAAAATAAAGTAAAAGAAGCGGTTGAAGCGGCAAAAGAACTTGGGATATATGTCATCATTGACTGGCATATCTTAAATGACGGCAACCCAAACCAAAATAAAGAGAAGGCAAAAGAATTTTTCAAGGAGATGTCAAGTCTTTACGGAAACACGCCAAACGTCATTTATGAAATTGCAAACGAACCAAACGGTGACGTGAACTGGAAGCGTGATATTAAACCGTATGCGGAAGAAGTGATTTCCGTTATCCGCAAAAATGATCCAGACAACATCATCATTGTCGGAACCGGTACATGGAGCCAGGATGTGAATGATGCTGCAGATGATCAGCTAAAAGATGCAAACGTCATGTACGCGCTTCATTTTTATGCCGGCACACACGGCCAATCTTTACGGGATAAAGCAAACTATGCACTCAGTAAAGGAGCGCCTATTTTCGTGACGGAATGGGGAACAAGCGATGCGTCTGGAAATGGCGGTGTATTCCTTGACCAATCGCGGGAATGGCTGAATTATCTCGACAGCAAGAACATCAGCTGGGTGAACTGGAATCTTTCTGATAAGCAGGAATCATCCTCGGCTTTAAAGCCGGGAGCATCTAAAACAGGCGGCTGGCCGCTTACAGATTTAACTGCTTCAGGAACATTCGCAAGAGAAAACATTCGCGGTACCAAAGGTTCGACGAAGGACAGCCCTGAAACGCCAGCACAAGATAACCCCACACAGGAAAAAGGTATTTCTGTACAATACAAAGCAGGGGATGGGCGTGTGAACAGCAATCAAATCCGCCCGCAGCTTCACATAAAAAATAACGGCAATGCGACGGTGGATTTAAAAGATGTCACTGCCCGTTACTGGTATAACGTGAAAAACAAAGGCCAAAACTTTGACTGTGACTACGCGCAGATTGGATGCGGTAATCTGACCCACAAATTTGTGACGCTGCATAAACCTAAGCAAGATGCAGATACCTATCTGGAACTGGGGTTTAAAACAGGAACGCTGTCACCGGGAGCAAGCACAGGGAATATTCAGCTTCGTCTTCACAATGATGACTGGAGCAATTATGCACAAAGCGGCGATTATTCCTTTTTCCAATCAAATACATTTAAAACAACGAAAAAAATCACATTATATCATCAAGGAAAACTGATTTGGGGTACAGAACCCAATTAGTTAAACTTTAGGCGGACATCAGCAACGATGTCCGCTTTTATCATCTTAAACAGCAATACAAGGAGGTTTACGTAGCGGATGAAACTCTGAAACAGTATTTGGGCCTGTACAAATGTTGTTAGCAATCTCAAGAAAGCCAAGGAGTAGATATGATTCACTGAACATATGATGTAATGAAAAGCGTTTATAGCACAATGTATGTATTTCACATCCGCCACTTTTATTACGTAAGGGGGAACAAGAGAATGAAAAAGTATGACGCATTTCCGGAGCCAATTGGCGGCTATACTGTCGGCCGAACCCAGATGGATTTTGAGTACACGGCATCAGATCATACAAAAAGAGAACTGACGGCGTTTGTGTACTATCCGTCCGACAGCAGCGAAGGGAAGACTACATCAACGTACATGTTTCCTGAAGTCTGCGAAATGCTTGATGAGCAGCCGCTTCTCACTGCGTTGAAGGATGCTTACACTATAGATATCAAGACCCAATGTTACGACGACCTTGCTCTCTCCGGGAAGGAAAAACGCTATCCGGTGTTATTCTATGTTTGCGGCGGGGGCGGTTCTCCAGAATGGGGTACAGTGATCTGTACAGACTTGGCAAGCATAGGATATGTTGTGGTAAGCATCGGCCATCAGAATAGCACGATGTATAAGCGTAAAGATAGGCGCCTGTTTAATATATCAAAGGATTTTTCGGATGTTATTATGGCGTTTTCTGAAGATCCGGAGATGATGGCGTTGGCTGGTAAGATGGAGATGCGTCCTGACGACGGAACTGCCATTGAGATGTGCCAAAACGTGCTTACACTGCCGATACTTGACAAGTTAACAGAGTATAGTGAATTACAGGCAGAAGATGTAAGGTATGTAGCCGATTATCTTGTCAAACTGGACTCTGGAGAGCTGAATTCCATCTTTAAGGGCAGATTGTTGCTTGACACCGGCATGGGCATAGTCGGACATTCTTATGGAGGGCCTACGACGGCGATTGTTTGCCGGGACGACGAACGGTTCGCCTGCGGGATTGGCTTGGATAGCGGTGCGTTCGGCCTTCAGGGCAGCGACATTAAGAAACCCTTTTTGCTGCTGTTTTCTGAACCGAACTATAACATGAATGCGATCATTGGCGCTAACAATAGCATGGATACCTATTATTTCTCTGTTGATCGTGCTGCGCATTTAGATTACTGCGACATCGTGTTTACCAGTGTGAATGAGGAACTTAGAGGCGAACGGGATGCCATGGAGATGCGAAATCTTGTTACAGACTATACGAAGAACTTTTTTGATCATTACATACTGCAGAAGGCTGCAAGTGTGGAAAGTCTGGCATACGATGGCGTGGACTTGATCAGGAAGACCAGCAACAAGTGACATAACCGATTAAAATACTCAAACTGAAAAACCTTTATGACCAATTTAATTTATTAAGGACGTAGAGGTTTTTTAATATTACCTTACAAAAAGGGGATGTTCTTAGAATATGGATCCACTTTTATATTCTCTACATAATTCCTAGTTTACATAATATATATTCTAGGAAGTTAAATCTTTAATGAAAATTCTGTCTCGTTATCTTAAGTATACTTAGTTAATGAGACAGAATTAAAAAATAGGATGTATTACGATTTACAATTAATCTTGAACATAACACCGATCTTTAATAATCGCCTCGCACTTTACTTCGTCTACATCAGTTTTGCCATTGGATAATCTTGTGTACACATAAACCCAATTTTCACCGTCTCTTTTGAAGTAATCAAAATCGTAAGCATTCGGATATTTATCTCTTACCCAAATTAATCCTGGCAGAGTCTCCGCCATTGCTGGTGATCCAGATACTAGTATGGCGCCGACAAGTGCTGTAGCTCCTACTATCTTTTTGAGTTTACTTTTTAACATTTTTAATTGCCCCCCTTTTGATTTGTTGCCTGCTGCTAACTCACTTAGCAGGTAATATGATTTTATCACCTTGCAAAGGGGAAATTTGTCATATTTTGTATATAGAACTGTTATGTTCGGAAAAAATACAAAATTATGTTAATTATTTTCCCATTCTTGAATTCTGAAACTTTTCGGAGGGCTTCTGATAGCGATCCTCTTTGCAAATGTGCTTACATAAAAAAACCGGCGTGTTGGCCGGTCCTTTCTTCTAGACAACATGTACCCTTCTTGATTACTTCGTGAGGAAGCATTAAAGCCTTTATTAAGCCTCGTAATTTCTGCTGTTTGATCCTAAATTCCTAAAGAGTAAAGAAGAAAGCAGAGCTAACACAAAATAAACAACAACGAATCCACCCCAGAAGATTATTGCTTGATCAAAAGGTAAGCCAAACATTCTAAAGATTACTCTGTGAACGATTCCTGTAATAATAATCAGGACACTTGTAGACATTGCAAAAGTAATATGTTTCATTTAGAACCTCTCCTTATGAAAGATTGATCACTCTATCCGAACCATTGGCGATTTCTTGATCATGAGTAACACAAATAATCGTTTTCCCCATACCTTTTAACTGATGGAACAAAGACAAAATAATGCTTTTGTTATATTTGTCTAAGTTTCCTGTCGGTTCATCAGCCAGAATAATATCACAAGGCTTCAAAATAATTCTTGCGATGGCCACACGTTGTTGCTCTCCGCCACTCAGTTGATAAACCTTTTTCTTTAAAAAGCTTTTATCCAGACCAACCATTTCTAAAGCTTTTGTCAACTTTTCTTTCTTAAAGTCTTTTGCATAAGCCGTCGAAAGCTGTAAATTTATTAATACTGTTTCATTGTCCATAAGCACGTAATTTTGAAAGATATACCCTAAGTTTTCTCTCCTTAGTTTCATAACCTCCGTAGGTTTAGGATTTCGAAAGCCTAAAATTTCAACATCTCCTGAGTGCGGAGTATCAAGAAGACCTATGATATTTAGCAGGGTAGTCTTCCCTGAACCGCTCTTACCAACAATTGAAACAAATTCATTTTCTTTTATCTGAAGAGAGAAATTCGAAAGAACAGGTTTTTCATCAAACGTCTTTGATATGTTGTTGAGTGTAATCATATTCTATCTCCTTTTAAGATCCTATTCATGTTTCTCCTGTTCAAATAGACACTCAGAAAATAAAGAATAAGCAGCTCGATTACAATAAACAGCGCGATGAAAATTGTTAATTCAAAGATTTTGTAATAAATACTGCATCCTAAACCTATAAGGCAATTGGTTAAAAGGGAAAAGATGATTAAATTTTTATTTCTGGTCCAATATGAATATCCAAAAAGCTCTTTAAGGTACAGCCGATATGCATTTGCGCTGTAATACGACCAAATATAAGCAACAAGAAAGGCTATGGAGAGGATAACTGTTATTGTTAGTCCAATTAAATTCTGCAAGAATTGATTCTGAATTCTTGCTATACCGTCGCTTAGCTCTTGATAGACCGAAATTGATGAATCAATTAGATCTCTCGTATTGGTCTTCTCCAAATAAGGAACTATGCGGTCATACGCCATGCCTTTTGAAGAATCTGAAAAGAATAAACATGAGGTTGAGTAAGCACCTATAACAGATGGATCAACGTTGTCCGTGAAAATTGCAGCTATTGGATCAACAATGTTATTTTTATTGCCAGCATCACCAAGCTCACTATTAAAGGTGAAATACTCCTGCCTATTTTTAGTATAAATAATGTTGATTTTCAATTCATCTTTTTTAATGGTGTTTAAAGGTTGCTTCATCTCCTTGTTATACATATTATCTAATTCAACTTTATCAAAGAAAAAGTGATCTCTATATGCTTCTATGATGTCTTCTTTATATTTTGCATACTTTTGTGGCACAAGCAGATTCAATGAATTTGAGTCAAACCATAATTCTTTTTTGTTTATGGCTTTTCCATTAGCACCGATAATGGGATTCACCTTTAAATAATTAGGGCTGATTGTAATGCTTCGTCCAGAAGGAGAATAAATTTCATTTTTCTTTGTCGTATTTAAGGTGTAAAAATAAACAGGTTTTTTTCCATCTTTCCTTAGTAAAGCATAGTTATGTGCATCAATGACGAACGCATTTTTATGCTTCTCTAATTGATGATACAACGCTCGTACTTTAACATTTTTCTCCCTGTCTAATTTTAAATCACTATAGTCTATCCCGGTATATGCAAAGCTTGTTTTATAAGTGTTTTGTGTCTTTTTCCAGTATGATTGATTATCAAGCTGCTGTTTGAGATCGAATACGTTAGAAAGTGAAAACGCAACAATATTGAAAAGCAATATCGTGATAACAATTTTAAAGCCTACAGATAACCATTGGAATTTTTTAATCGGTGTGCTGCCTTTGATCGAGCCACTAATGTCGCTGTTGTTATACAAGACGAGGGTAACCATGATGGTGTATACCATCATGATAAGCGCGCCAATCACCGCGTTTCTAATGTAAATTCTAAGATATACAGCCAACCAGTCATTTAAACTGAAAGAAAAGGCTAGCAAAGCCACAATAATTGCGCCGCAAAATATGATTATAATTAGAGGCTTCAAAAACATTGCTGGGTAAGAAAGCAGTGTTTTAACTTTGGAATACCCCCATAACTTTTGCAGCAGAAGCCGCTTGCGATTTTTAATTACAAAATAAAGGATGCCAATAAACAAAATCAGCATAGAAAGCAACACTAGCATAAGCAAAGTTTTGTTAAACATAAAAGCAGTATTCTCAGTGATGTCCTCATAACTTACTTCACCATAGTCAGCAAAAAGATTTTGTGCTTTTTCCAATACCTTTTCATCGTTAGACGAAATATAAAATTTGCTTCCTATGCCTATATTCTTTATTTGATTGAAATCAAAATATTTGATTTTCCATGTCGAAAGTGGAAAGGTAATGCTCCCGATCATCTTCTGCTCTGAATGATCTCTTAGAAAATTTGACACAAGCTTATTGCCGTTATGTATTGATGGTTCATTTTCAGGGCTTGTAGAATAGATGTTTAAGTTCTTTTCATCCAAGAAATTGTATTGAGAAATGTTCACTTTGTTTTCTTTGGAGAAGGCGACCAATCTCTTTACAAAGTCCTCACTTTTAACTTCTGAGGTATAAACGATTATCAATGCTTCTTTATTGGAGAATAAAGTGTAATAGATTTGTTTGTTAAGAGTGTAATGATAGCTTGACATATTCATCGAGAGCAAAACCAAAATGAACAATATGTAGATTGTTTTCTTCATTGGACAGCCTCCATAAAAAGAAATCCGGTGCTGACTTGCATTCAAGTTTGACCACACCGGAGGAAAAATTTAAAAATCACTTTGCTTTATTTTGTATTCCAAAAAGCCTTGTTTCCGATTTCCGAACCAAGTTTGATACACGGAAGCGTAGGTATACCCTTCATCTTTTTTCTTCCATTCGGTTACCTGAGGAAGCATGAGTGATCCGATAATGCACAGTTAAAAATTTCAGTCCGAACAGCCACATATGATGAACGGCCTTCAGGCTTGTTTCGCTCTGGGCTGAAATAAGAAATGTCTCTGCCAGCGGAAGATGACACGCCCCCCATTTCGTCTGCAGATAAATCCCTTCATCACCCGCTCCGCTTTTTCGCCGTCTGCTTGTCAAAACAAGATTCTGCTTACGCGCATAAGGTTTTAAAATGCCCGTCATTTGGCCGTACGGCAGCGGGAGAGATATATTCATGTATCCTTCCCCTTTTGCCCTGTACTCTGAATACAGCGCAGTAAAAACGGTTTTCTGCTTTTCATTTGTTCTGATCCACGCACGGACATTTTTTCTGCCGTCTTTGTCAGAGTCAACGCCTATGATATCACTGTGCATAATATACCAATCCGGATTCATGGACAGGTGAATCTGCCCCGCTCTTCTGCTGAACGGCTCGTACACGCGCGCGAACGGACGAAACCATCTGCTCCACGTCACTTTTGCCATGATGTCATAATCAATTGTCTCTTCATAAAAGGAAATAACGGCCGGCGCCAGTTTTTGAGTTGAAAAGTCTTCAGAATGCAGTTCTCTCATCTGATTCAGAAGGCCGGTATAATGGATGTCATTTGCTGCATGAATATCAGTCAAAAATTCTTTGCCTATCGTTCTCTTCCCGTAAATACGGCTGAACGTTCTATCACTGCCCTCATCAAACGGTCTCGGATTTTCCAACCTCCACCCCGCCAAAGCCGGCAGGATAACGCCGAATGCATTGACGGCCCCGTGAATCCAAATCATCTGGCTGATCGTGAGCGTTGCCTCCTCGCGGTAGACACCGTACGAATATATCAAAGAAAAAGCAATTGTGATCATTAACACAGCCGATGAACTCCTGATCAAGACCCTGCCTGTTTTCGTAACAAACGGCGCCTTAAAGACGAGATATGCATTTACATACAGACCCGCCAGATACAGAGCGACAGCAATCACATCAAGTGTCTTTGAAAATGTAATCCCCAAGGCAATAAGGATCGGCGAAATCAAAATAATGACCGTACTCCACTGGTAAAGTTCGCGTTTCTCCCGTATGATCCTGCCGAGCAATCCGTTAAAGATCGGAATGAGGAAAGCGGAATAGTGAAAGTGCACCGCCGTCAGCAGAACGATAAGCGGGCCGAAATTCATGACGGGAATCTCAAGGACATATGCGAAGAACCAGAATCCGCCCCCGGCCAAATAAATGAAACCCGCCATAACAGATATCTCTTCTGTTCTGTGAATATTTGTTTTCATCAGCCGCCGGACAGCATACAGTGCCAGCCCAAGCGTATAAATGAGCCACACAAAGGCAAAAAAACTGAAGTCTGTGACAAGCGCAAGCACCGCACATATAGCGGCAACAGGATAACTCCGTAACAACACATTCTCTAAGGTCTTTGACGGCCGAAAAGCAAAATCGAATACAGCAGGAACGAAAAAAAGTACGGAAAATAAAACAAACGTCTCAGCAGCTGATATATGCGGAGCTTCAGCCGCCGCAAATCCCAAAAAGCAAATCACGCTTATCATAAGATGACGCTTCAGCATGTTTCTCCCTCTGTTTCCCGGAAAGTCCCCCGGTAAGAGAAAAGCGTGCCGAGTATCCGATTGTTCACATGAACCTTTATGCTGAAGCAATTCATTTCCTCATCATAAGCCTCATAAACGGTTGAACTGCCGCACATCCATGCCGGAATCGGGATTTTCTTTCCGCCTATCAGGAGCCACTGCCTTCCGGATGTAATAACAAGCCCTCCGTCTGAAGACGCTTCTAAATGCAGTTCAGACAGTAGGATGTGAGGTTTGCCGAAGTAATCAAGAATTCTGTTTTCCCGCTCATCATATTCCATGACCGCATCAAAAAAACGCGTTTTGCCTTTAAAGAAAAAGGTACGATTCCATTCCACGCCATTTTGCCTTTTTTTGTTTTCGATACTGAAAGGGATATCGTTTCCCCTCTCTGAGAAAAAACATCTGAAAAAAACACCTGTCTTTAAAAGCATTCTGACAAGAAAAGAACCTCCCTTTATTTCTGTCATAACGCCTTCTCCGCAAAACGTGCGTGATCCGTCAAATCTGTACCGTTTCTGCAGCATCGGGTGCAGTGATTGATAATGAGTAATCGCTTTTTCATACATTGAATCCGTCATTTCACTTCTCTCTTTCGTTTTGTATGCCAGGCGCTCGGCAGCTTGAGCTTAAGAATCATGCCGGCTATCGTAAGGACTCCTAATGAGATCAAGAATCCGTCACCGGAATATAACAGTGCCGTTACACAAAAGAAGGCTGACTGCCCGGCGTGAATCAGCCACTTTCTCCGCATGGGAAGCAGCCATAATACCCCTAACCCTGTCTCCAGGGCTCCCCTCACGATCTCTGCATCGGCACAGCCATCATGAAAGCCTTGAAAAAACCAATACAGACTGAATATGAGACACATACAGACATAGACAAATCCGAAACGGACTGATATCTTCGGATGTCTGTTTTGTTCTATCCAAAGCCGCAACGCATCAAAGCTCCATGCGGTAGCCCAGCTTAGCAGAGGACGAAATAAAAAACGGTCTATCCAACTTCCCGGCAGACCGCGGGCCGTTTCATATTGATATTGAGTCAAAAATGCGGTTTGTCCGTTATCCCGCTCTATATACTTCCAGTAGCCCCTGCCTTCTTTTATAAGTGACAGCGGATGATCAGAGGCAAAAGCGAGCGAAGACACTCTTTCTGACGAGCGAGGCCTTATGTCACCTATTGATTCGCCCGTGCCGGATACCTTCAGCCCAAAACCGATTCGTGTTTCATATAGAAATCTCTGCGGTTCATCTGGCAGCCTATGAAGATATGTAATGTCAGAAAAACGCAGATCCCATTCCTTATGAAGATGCGGGGTTTGCGTATATTCCCAAATTGTTTCTATATCTGATGCAATATTGATTTCGACATATATCGGCTTCTGTTTCATGCTCCCTCCTCTTCCCTTCTTTTGTAAACAATTCCTATATTATCATAGGAACAGATCAAGCGGCAGAACGAAAAGGCCATCCCGTTATCGGCAGGACAGCCTCAGTGGCTTTGATGACTTACGAATAAGGTATCGTGTCTTTTTTATCTTCAGAAGCGGTTTGAATGATAATCGGGCGCACGAAACGGATTACCGCAGCCGAGGCCAAAACGGCTAATCCGCCTGCAAGCAAAAACGCCCCCGAGAATGATCCGCTTTTGTCCGCGATAAAGCCGGTTAAAGCAGGCCCGATAATACCGGCCGTGTTTGCAAGAAAATGCATAAAGCCGCCGACTGACCCGACATTCCTTTGATCAACCACATCATGAATGACCGCCCAATAGATAGAGCCCGTTATATATAAAAAGAAGACTGATAAAGCAACGAGAATAACGGCACTTACGGTAGTGGTAACAAGCCCGGCAAATCCGATCAGTACAGCGGAAGCGAACAGACAAGTGACAAGAATGACTTTCCGTGAGAACAAAACCCCTTTTCCGGCGGTTTTTTTGAATACATAATCAGAAATCATTCCGCCTGCCGCCAAACCGATAAATCCAAGAATCCAAGGGATAACAGTCACCACGCTCATAAATTCAACACTTAAACCGCGTTCTTTCACCAGATAGCTCGGAAACCATGTTAAGAAGAAAAATAAAATGTAGTTGTAGGCGAAAAAGGCAAAAGCCGTGAAGAGAACCGTTTTTTGTTTCAAATAAAAGGTCATCGGGATATGCTGCTCATGCGATTGAATCGCTGCTTTCATTGCCGGAACGTCTTCCGTCGGCGCCGGCCGTTCTTTGACAAATTTAAACCAGATGACCGCCCAGACTAAACCGATGATCATGATCAGGACAAAGGAAACTTTCCAGCTGAACGCCACAGCAATCATCCCGACAATCGGGCCGGAGATCGCTCCGCCGAGCGGCGTTCCGCTGTTTGTCAGGCCGATGACCGTGGCGCGCTGAGACGGAGGAAACCAATTGTTGACCATTTTGCTTATGGCAGCAGACAGCGGCCCCTCCCCCATACCGAATAAAACACGGATAATCAAAAGACTTACAAATCCGAAAGCAAGCGCAACCGCTCCGCTGAAAAGAGACCAAACGATCATCGCCGTACACAATGTCAATTTAGCCCCGTACCGGTCAGATGCAACACCGCCGAGAAAGTTAAACACAGCGTATCCGACAGAGAAACTGCTGAAAATCAGCCCCATTTGGGTTGCCGACAATGTGAGATCCTGCTGTATGAACGGCGCTGCAATAGACAGCGCTGAGCGGTCTAAATAGTTAATCACCCCGGCTGAAAATAAAAGAAGAATAATAGGGAATCTATCCTTTGAGAACATAAAATCCCTCCCTCTTATTTCATAATATTCAGATATTAAAATTGCCGGAGTAAACCGGTTTATGCAATGAAACCGGTTATCCGGATTGCCTTGCGAGCAGCGCCGGTTTATAGCGGTGAATCCGTTTTTCACCGCCATCTTTTTCTTGTATCTGGCGAAGAAGAAGGCTTCCCGCTTTTCGCGCCATTTCTGCCGCAGGCTGAACGATCGTCGTAATCGGAGGAGTAAAAAAACCCGCAAAAGGAACTTCATCAATTCCGATGACGGCTGCCTTATCCGGAATTGTCATATCATGCTCCTTCATATACTTCAGCACCTCAACAAGAACGATATCGTTTGCCGCCAATATCGCTTTCGGAGGCTCCTGAAGTGAGAACAGCTCTGACAAAACATTGGAAATATCAGCCGCATCGGCTGTTTTGATATATTCGTTCCGCACCAACATTCCGTGGCGGTCAAGCGCCTTCTTATACCCTTCAATCCTTTCTACCCTCGGACTGATTTCCCGAATAATGGACGTCGTAATAATCGCGATTCTCTTTATGCCGCTTTCGATAAACCGGTCAACGGCAAGACCGGCTGCATGATGATTATCAAGCATCACTGTCGGAATCCCGAGTTCTTCAATGGTTCTGTCCATAAACACGACCGGAAACGTATCGCGTTTCATCTTTTCATATAAAGAGAGATTTTCGCCCGTCGGAAAAATAATAATTCCGTCCACCTGCTTGGCCCGCAGCATTTCAATATATTTCTTTTCTTTTTCCGGTTCATCATCCGCATTGCAGACAATAATATGAAATCCTTGTTCATGAAAATAGTCTTCCACCGCCCTGATGACCTGAGTGGAAAAGGTGTGAAGAATATTAGCCACCACCACACCTACTGTAAATGTTGATTTCTGTTTTAAGCTGCGGGCGACGAAATTCGGCTGATAGTTCAGCTCTTGAATGGCCGCTTCTATTTTTTGTTTCGTTTTCTCGCTCATATAGTCATAGCGCTGATTTAAAAATTGAGATACGGTGCTTTTAGATACGTTTGCATATTTCGCCACATCAGAAATTGTAATGGTTTTCATAGACTCATCCCCGTCTGTCTTCATTTTTCACTAGTATAAGTCAGAAGTAAATAGTTTACAATCTGACAGGGACATGGGTTCTGTCACACTCCGGAATAAGCCATAAAACCTCCGTCGACGGGAACGGTGACCCCTGTGACAAAGCCTGAGCATGAATCATCCGAAAGCCACAGGAGCGTTCCCAGAAGGTCTTCCGGTTTCCCGAAACGTTTCATCGGTGTATGTGCCATAATCTTATTGGATCGGTCTGTCAGACTTCCATCTTCCTGTAATAACAACTCACGGTTTTGCGCTGTCAAAAAGAAACCCGGAGCGATGGCATTCACCCGCAGCCCTTTTTTTGCGAAATGAACAGCCATCCACATCGTAAAATTCTGAATCGCCGCCTTGGCCGCGCTGTAGGCAGGCACCTTTGTCATCGGTGTATACGCACTCATAGAAGAAATATTAATAATCGCGGGACATTCCGCCTTCAAAAGGTCTTTTCCAAACACTTGCGATGCCAGAAATGCACCGGTAAAGTTGGTTGAAAAAACGCTGGAAAACCCCGTTTCGTCCATATCAAAAAATGATGTGCCCTGTTCATCCTCTTCATACGTCTCACTTGCAGTGATCGCATCAGGATGATTTCCCCCGGCTCCGTTAATTAAAAGATTGACAGAACCGAACCGGCTGATAATCTCGTCTTTTGCCTTTTCGAGCGAATCACGGGCTGAAACATCAGCCGGTACAGAAACCGCGGTTCCTCCAGCGTCAGCAATCTCGCCCGCCGCACGCTCTGCTTTATCAGCATTCCGGCTGACGATCGCAATTTTCATCCCCTGCCGTGAAAGCTCCTTTGCCATTGCTGAACAGAGAACACCGCTCCCGCCTGTTATGACAGCGGTTCTTCCTGATAAACATTCATGAATCGGTCTCATCTCTTCACCCCTTTCTCATGAGACGAGAACGCATCCCACAGTCCGTTCAAGTACATAATTCCTAAGGCGCGATCATATAAACCATAACCCGGCCGGCATTGTTCGCCCCAGATATGACGGCCGTGATCAGGCCGTACATATCCTTTATAGTCTTGGCCGTGCAATTCTTTTACCACACCGGTAATATCAATGGACCCATCACTGGTAAGATGCGAAGTTTCCGTAAAATCACCGTTATCGCAGATTTTCACATTTCGTATATGGGCAAACGGCGCAGCTCCCGCATAGTGTTTGGCGATCTTCACCATATCATTGGCGGGATCCGCTCCCATCGAACCCGTGCATAACGTAATACAGTTGGCGGGTGAATGTGAAATCTCTCGCAGCTTTTCATAACTTTTCTCACCGGTGATAATACGGGGCAGGCCAAAAATTGACCAGGGCGGATCATCCGGATGAATGGCCATTTGAATGCCGCGTTCCTCCGCTACAGGAAGGATTTCATGTAAAAAGAACTCAAGATTGGCCCAAAGCTGTTTTTCATCAACCGTTTGATAGGCCTCAAACAGTTCCTTGATCCGGGCCATTTTCTCCGGCTCCCACCCGGGAAGCGTCAATTCAGAAGATTCTTCAACCGTGCGGATCAGTTCCTCCGGAGGGAGACTTTCCACTTTCGCTTTTTCAAAAAACAAAGCGGTTGACCCATCCTCCAGCGCGCGGAACATATCGGTACGCGTCCAGTCAAATATCGGCATGAAATTGTAACAGATGACTTTCACGCCGAATTCGGACAGATTGCGAATGGTCTGTTTATAATGTTCAATATATTGTCCGCGTTCTTCATGACCGAGTTTAATGGCTTCATGAACATTCACGCTTTCCACGACCTCTGCATGAAACCCATAGGATTGAATGAATCTGACTTCCGCTTCAATGTCCTCCTTTTCCCATACTTCGCCCGCGGGCTTCTGGTGAAGAGCCCAGACGATGCCTTTGACCCCGGGAATTTGTCTGACATGTTCAAGAGTCACCGTATCATTACCTTGGCCATACCAGCGAAACGTGATATTCATGTTACACCCCCGTATATTCGTGTTTTCGGCAGACGTATTCTTTGCTGAGGGATACGGCAGCTTCATAGCCGCCCTTTTGATATGCTTTTGTCAAGTCGCTTCCCACACCGACCGCGACCGCTCCGGCAGAGAGCCAGTCATTCATGCTGTTTAATGAGATACCCCCGGTCGGCATAATGCGGACATTCGGCAGAGGACCGTTGACCAACTTGATAAATGAAGGGTCAAACGAATTAGCGGGGAACAGCTTTACCACATCACATCCGGCTTCGAGCGCCAAAGCCATATCAGACACGCTCATGCATCCCGGAAGATACGGTACGCTGTACTGGTTGCATAGAGATGCTATCTCTTTTACAAAATGAGAGCTGACGATAAATGAGGCGCCTGATAAAATGGCGTGTCTCGCCGTTTCTGTATCCATTACAGAGCCGGCTCCAAGAAGAATATCTTGATGCCGGAGTTCCTTAAAGACATCTTCCACTTCAGGAGTTGTGTATGTAAGCTCAATGGCGCTGATACCTCCTGAAATGGCCGCTCTTGAAACTTCAAGCGCCTCTTGGCTGTTTTGTCCCCTTATGACAGCCACCACTTGTGCATGCAGAAGTTTTTCGTAAATAGCGTACTTAGGCAGCATTCTCGCTCCTCCTTTAATCAAACGTAATGATTGCTTTTCCCACCTTGCCCGGGTGCTGTTCGATCAACTGAAATGCTTGATGGACGTCATTTGCTGAAAATGTATGTGTAATAAGACTGCCGTGCGTTAACAGGCCTTTATTCAGTAAGTCTGTAATGCACGGAAACTGATTCGTCTGCAATCTTGAACCGGTTATCGTGACTTCCTTTTTTGTGATCGGAAGCTGAGAAATGCCGGCAGTCCTCTCATCAAAACCAAGCACAACCACATAACCGGCCGGAGACACCGCGTCAATGGACGTTTCAAACGTTGAGGGGAGACAGACGGCATCAATGACGACATTGGCGCCTTCATTTTTTGTCCATTCGTTCACCCGCAAAACGGGATCTTCTTTTTGCGCGTTGACGGTAACGTCCGCACCGTTTTTTTCAGCGAATGCCAAGCGTTCATCATTCAGGTCGGTTATCATGACGGAAGCGCCTTTGAGCTTTGCCATTTTTAATATGCAGATTCCGATCGGCCCCGCCCCCTGAATCAAAACGGTATCTTCCTTCTCGACTCTGCCTCTCCAAACGGCCTGGGCGCCGATCGTATATGGTTCTGCCATGACCGCTTCCTCCCAGGGCAGATCGGGCGAAACGGCATGCAGCTGCTTTTCCGGAAGCACGATATATTCCCGCATCCCGCCATCTTCATGAACGCCGAACACCGAAAGCGATTTGCAGACGTTCGGACGTCCTTTCCGGCAGGCATAGCATGTTCCGCAATAAGATATCGGTTCAATCACTACCCGGTCACCCGGCTTGAAACGCCGGACAAGAGAACCGGTCTTTGCGACTTCCCCTGTGACTTCATGACCGATTACTCTCGGCAGGGACGCTAACGGATTTGTCCCATGATAAATATGCAAATCTGATCCGCAAATTCCGACCCGCTTCACCTTGACAAGAACATCATCCGCATGGGCAACAGACGGTTTCTCACATTCCGTCACCACCAGATCAAATGCTTTCCGTACTAGAACCGCTTTCATTTTCTCACCCGCTTTTTAAGTTGTGCTTGCTAACGTTCAATCACAGTCTCTTTGTTTACAAATGACAGAACCTCTTCTAGATAGGGAAGCCCTTCATTGTCACCGGAAACTGTGGTGACGAGCGCACCGACCGCATTGGCAAACTCCAGACGTTTTTCCGGTTCAAAACCATGCAGATAACTGTACAGGTAACCGGCATTAAAGCCGTCACCCGCTCCTACCGTGTCAACAGGCGCAACCGGGAAAGCCTCTTTGTGAACCCACTTATGATCATGATACAGCGCAGAACCTGCTTCACCGTCTTTTATGACAAGCTGACTGATTGAATAGGTCTCTGCAAACCGGGCTAATGCCTCATTTTCCCCTAGACCTGTCAGCTGTTTCATTTCGTCCCGGCCCGCCAGAAGAATATCAGTATGCGGAAAGATTTGATGAAATGCCGCACGCGCCTCCTCAATCGTCCACAGCTTCAGCCTGATATTCGGATCAAAAGATACGGGAATCCCCCTTGCTTTGGCGATGGAAAGCACCCTTTCAGCAATTTCAAGGTTTTTCTTATCAAGCGCGAGGAACACACCGGTAAGATGAACGATGTGAATGCCGGCAAACATATTCTCTGTTATATCTTCCGGTGCAAGAGTTAGAATTGGTGAATTGAAACGGTAATAAAACGTCTTGCCTGAACCGTCATTTCTGATCTCTTTGACATTTAAAGATGTAGGAAAGCCTTCAACATAGGAGACGTCAGTCACATCAATTCCTTCTCCTTTGGCAAACTGATAAATCACTCTGCCGAACTCATCCTTCCCCAGCCTGCTGACCCACTTTGAGTGCAGATTCAATCTTGCGCATGCAATCGCAAAATTCAGTTCAGCTCCTCCTGCTTTTCGTTCAAAATGGGTAACAAAACGCAAAGGCCCTGTGCTTGCGGGATTTAAGGTGATCATCGCATCACCGATCGTAAAAATGCCATAATCAGAAGCCACATTAATACTCCTTTCCTTTAAGACTAAATCGGTTTGGTAAACCGGTTTAGTTAAACTTTATATGAAAGCCCTTACACACACAAGAGAAAAATACAACAAATTCAAAAAAATCTGTTTTCGGCAAAAATAACCCGGTTTTTCACATAAAAAAACCCCTCACAACAAAATGTAAGGGGTTTTTTGAAAATTGTATGCATGTTTCCTTAGTTAGCAGTCTTACGTTCGGGGCTTGTACCTTCTTCTTCCGCCCATGTTTCAATATGCTTGAGCTCCGGCGTATTCTCGGCCTTGAATACAGGATCAAGACCTTTTTTGCGCTGAGCGGCATAATCCTTATAGATCTTGTAGGCTACATTACTCAGCAATAAGATTGCCACTAAGTTAATGAGAGCCAAGAGTCCCATAAACAAGTTTGCCATGTCCCAGACGATCTGGAAGTCAGCCAAACATCCGTATACCACCATCACTACGACGAATACGCGGTAAATATTAAGCCATGTTTTGCTTGTTTTAATAAATTCAATATTCGTTTCACCATAGTAATAGTTGCCGACGACTGAGCTGAATGCGAATAAAAACATCGCAATCGCAATAAATGTCGGCGCCCATCCGCCGAGGTGGTGCTGCAGTGCGGCTTGTGTCACTTGGATGCCGTCGCCTTTAGGCGTAAAGCTGTACAATAAAATGATAAAGGCAGTCGATGTACAAACGATAAATGTATCAAAAAACACACCGAGGGTCTGAATTAATCCCTGCTTAGCCGGATGCGACACATGTGCAGCCGCTGCGGCATTCGGCGCGCTTCCCATACCCGCTTCGTTTGAAAACAGGCCGCGCTGCGCACCGATAATAATGATGCTTCCTAAGCTTCCGCCGACGATCTGTTCAAGACCGAACGCATTTTTCACAATCGTAACAAACAGCTCAGGTACCGCTGTAATATTTACAATCACGACATACAGCGCGATCAGAATATACATACCCGCCATGACCGGAACGATTAATTGCGAGACGGAAACAACACGTTTCAGACCGCCGAATATAATGAAAGCCGTTAATACAGCTAAAATGATTGCGATAACTGTTTTATTCACATGGAATGCTTCGTCAAACGCGACAGAAATCGTATTTGACTGCACGGCGTTAAAGATAAGTCCGAAAGAAACGGTAATCAATACGGCGAATAAAATACCGAGCCAGCGGGCGCCCAGTCCCTTTGCCATGTAATATGCCGGACCGCCGCGGAATTCGTCACCGGAACGCACTTTATACAGCTGCGCCAAGGTGCTTTCCACAAAGCTGGAAGCCATACCGACAATCGCTACGATCCACATCCAAAATACTGCGCCGGGACCGCCTGTTGCAATCGCCAGCGCGACGCCGGTCAAGTTTCCGGTTCCGACACGAGAAGCGGCTGAGATAAAGAATGCCTGCATTGAAGACACTCCTTTATTTCCTTGCGGCTTCTCCCCGACGATTCTGAACATTTCAATAAAGTATTGGAATTGAATAAAGCGAAAACGGAACGTAAAGTACAATCCGATCCCGACTAAAATATAAACAAGATACTTCCAAATAAAATCATTTGGAACATTTATGATTTCACTGATGAAAGCCTCCATGTTTAACCTCCCTTTTACGTATCTTTTACTGTCATTTTTGTTGCATATGTTAGATCTTTTAACACAACGAGTATTATTATATCACAACGACCGTGGTTGAGAAGTTTTTTTAAGAAAATGTTTCGGTTTCTTCATCACGTCTTTTGCTGTCATGCCCCGTTTTTTATCTTACAGCCCGAAAAATGTTGTCACGTCATAAGGAATGCGTGCATATCATAACAAATAGGTCTTTAAGAAAAAAGAGATGAAAAGATGGATGAAATGGTATATACTTAACCAGGATAATAATTTTTTAAATTTAATAAATATGTTTACTTTACATTTAAATTAGGGTATTATAATAAAAATATTCAGACTTATGAAGGGGGGAGAACATTTGAAAAAAATCTTGTTTTTAAAAGCTTCTATTTTATTTTTAGCGATTGCAAGCTTTCATTTGCTCTCCATTCCCCATGCGTTTGATACTGCTCATCATTTTAAAGCGGTAGCCGACCAGCAGGAAATGCACGAAATGAAGGCCGGCCAAAATGCTGATGATGAGAAAAAATCGCTGACGGGCTCATATATCTTGACGGCGCTTTTTGCCGCTTCTGTCTCACTGATCGTGATATCAGACAGGAGACGCCCCGCTTCCCGGAGAAGACAGCGAAAGAAAAGCTTTTTAATCGCTAAATTTTATCAGTCCTCGTATTTCGATGAGCTTCATGTTCAACATCGCCTATCTATGTAACATAAAATGAGGAGGTTGTTAAACATGTTGTTTATCTTACGAATGGTGATTTTAGGGTTGTTTTCATTCACTGCATTGAATTTATTTGTATGGCAGGGAATCGAAGTCATTCACGCTATCACTGACTTATTCGGCAGCCATGAAAGCTAAATAGTAAAACCTCCGCTCAATGAGCGGAGGTTTTTTTTATTTTATTTTTACTCTTAAACATCAGACGCGGGGATACGCCATACATCTGTTACCGGCCCTGTCTCATCTTCATCGGTAAAGAAGGAACCGTTGCTGTATCGGTCATTCGCCCGCAAGGACTTCACGGCGATTTCGATTCTCTCGCCTTTTTCTGTTTCCGCTGCGATCATGTCGGCTAAAGCACACGCGAATACGCCGACTGCGCGATGCGGGTTCTTTTTAAGCTCACGCAGCATGATGACACCGCGCTTCGCCCTGGATGTTTTTTCGAATTCAGATAGGTTCATCCGCTTGATTGCTCCCCGCTGTGTGACGAGGACAAGCGAATCTGTCTCATGCAGGATTTGCCCTGATACGACGGTATCACCATCTTTTAGATTTATGCCCTTTACGCCGGCCGCACGGGCACCGACTACATTTACTTCATCTTCACCGAACCATAAACCGTACCCGAGGCGGGTGGCGATAAACAGCTGGCTGCCGCCGTCTGTGACATGAACATCAATCAGCTCGTCGTCCCCTTTCAGATTAAGGGCAACAAGCGCTTTCGAGTAACGCTGCGCTTTGTAATGCGTCATTTCAGTTCTTTTCACCATGCCGTTTTTCGTCATAAACAATAAATATGAAGATGGATCAAACTCTTTTACCGGTATAGCTTTCACGATGGTTTCATCACGGTCAATCGTGATGATGTTCGTTACGTGCTGCCCCATGTCTTTCCACCTGATATCAGGAAGCTGGTGAACCGGACAATAAACATAGCTTCCCTTATTGGTAAAGAGCAGGAGAACATCCGTTGTATTCATTTCAAATTGGTGAATCAGCCTGTCAGTATCCTTCATACCGAAATCCTGACCGTTAGAAGCGGCAAATGACCGCTGGCTTGTTCGTTTTACATAGCCGTCTTTTGTGACTGTCACATATACGTCCTCAGAGGCTACCATGACTTCAAGATTGATTTTAATTTCCTCAATCTTTTCTTCAATGACAGACCGTCTGCTGTCAGCATAGGTCTTTTTCATTTTTTTCAGGCTGCTTGTAATGACTTTTAACAGCTTTTTATCATGACTTAAAATGGCTTCGAGCTCCTGAATTTTCTTGCTGAGCTCTTCCGCTTCCTCTTTTAGCGCCGTAATATCCGTGTTTGTCAGACGATACAGCTGCAAGGATACGATCGCTTCAGCCTGCGGCTCCGTAAATGCGAATTTAGACATTAAGTTTTGTTTCGCATCTTTCTTGTCGCTGCTTGCCCGGATGACCGCTATGACCTCATCTAACACAGACAGTGCCTTCATCAGTCCTTCAACGATGTGATGCCGCTCTTTTGCTTTTTGCAATTCAAAGACGGAGCGGTTTGTCACTACTTCCTTCTGGTGGGAAATATACGCATCCAGGATGGCTGTAAGACTCATCAGCATCGGCCGGCGGTTATGTATGGCGACCATATTAAAGTTATATGTTGTCTGCAGATCAGTGTTTTTATATAAGAAATTCAGGATGCCTTTTGCATCGGCTTCTTTCTTTAACTCAACGACCACCCGAAGCCCCGTGCGGTCAGTTTCATCCCGGACTTCAGAAATGCCTTCGACTTTTTTGTCTATGCGGTATTCGTCCATTTTCTTTACGAGATTGGCTTTGTTTACTTCAAACGGAATTTCTGTAATGACGATCTGCTCCCGTCCGCCTCTTACGGATTCCACTTCAGCCTTGCCGCGGATAATAATTTTGCCTTTCCCGGTTTCATAAGCCTTCCGAATGCCGTCGACTCCTTGAATAATGCCTCCTGTCGGAAAGTCAGGCCCTTTAATCACCTGCATCAAGTCATCGACGGTGCAATCCGGAGATTCAATCCGTTTAATGACGGCATCAATGACCTCACCCAGATGATGAGGGGGAATATCAGTCGCATAGCCCGCTGAAATCCCGGTTGATCCGTTGACAAGCAAGTTAGGGAACATGGCGGGCAAAACAACTGGTTCTTTACTAGTGTCATCAAAGTTCGGAACGAATTCAACCGTATTTTTATCAATATCACGCAAAAGCTCTGACGCGATAGAAGATAATCTCGCTTCCGTATAACGCATGGCAGCCGGCGGATCACCGTCAATGCTTCCATTGTTGCCGTGCATCTCAATCAGCACATTCCGCACTTTCCAATCCTGGCTCATCCGCACCATCGCTTCATAAACGGAGCTGTCACCGTGCGGATGATAATTACCGATAACGTTTCCGACCGTTTTCGCCGCTTTACGGAAATTTTTATCGAATGTATTTCCGTCTGCGTGCATGGCGTATAAAATTCTCCGCTGCACCGGCTTTAAACCGTCACGAGCGTCGGGCAGCGCCCTGTCTTGAATAATGTATTTACTGTAGCGTCCGAAACGGTCGCCGATTACTTCTTCTAACGGTAAATCATGAAATAATTCTGGCTGTGCCACTATTAAACCTCCTCAGCGACCGACAAGTTTTCATTTTCTAAAATATTGCTTTCCTCATCTAATCCGAAGGCAACATTCTTTTCAATCCATTTTCTTCTCGGTTCTACTTTGTCTCCCATTAATGTCGTTACACGGCGCTCTACCCGTGCCGCATCGTCGATCTTGACTCTGACGAGCGTTCGCGATTCGGGATTCATCGTCGTTTCCCAGAGCTGGTCTGCGTTCATTTCTCCCAGACCTTTATAGCGCTGGATGGTATATCCTTTGCCGACTTTCTTTAAAACGCCGTCCATTTCTTCGTCGGACCAGGCATATTCAATAATCTCTTTCTTACCGCTCCCTTTGCTCACTTTGTAAAGAGGCGGAAGGGCGATGAAGACTTTTCCGTGCTCGATTAAAGGTTTCATATAGCGGTAGAAAAACGTTAACAGCAAGACTTGAATGTGCGCGCCGTCGGTATCCGCGTCCGTCATGATGATGATCTTGTCATAGTTGATGTCGTCTATATCAAAATCTGCGCCGACACCGCCTCCGATCGCATGAATAATCGTATTGATTTCTTCATTTTTGAAGATGTCTGCAAGCTTTGCTTTCTCTGTGTTGATGACCTTTCCGCGAAGGGGCAGCACGGCTTGGAATTTCCGGTCTCTTCCCTGTTTTGCAGAACCTCCCGCAGAGTCTCCCTCCACCAGATACAATTCATTCTTCGCCGGATTTCTGGAACCGGCCGGTGTGAGTTTTCCGCTCAGCGTCGCTTCTGATTTTTTTCGCTTTTTGCCGCTTCTCGCTTCTTCTCTCGCTTTACGGGCCGCTTCACGGGCCTGGCTTGCTTTAATCGCTTTTTTGACAAGCAGGGTCGCCGTATCGCGGTTTTCTTCCAGGAAATAAGCAAGATTCTCGGAAATGACGGCATCCGCGGCGGATCTCGCCTCACTTGTGCCAAGCTTCCCTTTCGTCTGGCCTTCAAATTGCAGCAGTTCCTCCGGGATACGCACGGAAATGATTGCGGACAAACCTTCCCTGATATCGGCGCCTTCAAGGTTCTTGTCTTTCTCTTTTAAAAGGGCGACCTTTCGCGCATACTCGTTAAACGCTCTTGTCATTGCCGTTTTGGCTCCTGATTCGTGGGTGCCGCCGTCCTTTGTTCTGACGTTATTAACGAATGACAGCATATTTTCTGAATACCCGTCATTAAACTGAAACGCGAAATCGACTTCAATGTCATGATGCTCGCCTTCAAAGGAAACCACTTCGCATAAAGCGTCTTTTTCCTCGTTTAAATAAGCGACAAATGCTTCAATTCCGTTCTCATAATAAAATACTTCTTTTACGCCGTTCCGTTCATCAATTAATTCTATTTTCAAACCTTTTAACAAGAAAGCCGATTCGCGCAGACGTTCTGACAGCGTGTCAAAATTATAAACCGTTGCGCTGAACATTGACGGATCAGGTTTAAAATGGGTAAGCGTTCCCGTTTTTTTGGTCGTTCCGATTTTTTCAAGTGAAGTCACGGGCTTGCCGCCGTTTTCAAACCGCTGTTTATAAACATATCCGTCACGCTCAATAGTAACTGTCAGCCACTCCGATAATGCGTTTACGACAGAAGCGCCGACACCATGCAGACCGCCGCTTGTTTTATAGCCGCCCTGTCCGAATTTCCCCCCGGCATGCAGCACGGTGAAAATAACTTCCGGCGTCGGCTTTCCGAGCTTATGCATCCCGGTCGGCATTCCGCGTCCTCTGTCCTGTACGGAGATGCTGTTGTCCTTATGTATCGTTACGATAATATGATCTCCGTAGCCGGCAAGAACTTCATCGACGGAATTGTCGACGATCTCATATACCAGATGGTGCAGGCCGCGTGCGTCCGTCGAACCGATGTACATTCCCGGTCGTTTTCTGACGGCTTCCAGGCCTTCAAGCACCTGTATGGCATCTTCGTTGTAATCAAATTGCTGTTTTCTAGCCAAACGTACAAACCCCTTTCAAAAAACCTGCTCTTAATCATTCTCTTTTTTAAATGTTTTCATGTCTTTGTTTTTCAGTATGCGCAAGCTTCGGTCCAATTCTCCTCGGACTCACAATTATAACCAATGTGCTTGATTTCGCAACATATTTAAGCGAATGGCTCGTTTTTTAGGCCGCAAGACATACATTCGAACGGCTTTTCATCTTTTTGGTGCCCTTTTCGGCGGATAAGAACATGAGTTCGCTTTCTATTATATAGCTTTATGCCGGCCATCGCAAACAGACTGTAAACCCCCGTATAAAGGGGTTTCTAAAAAAGCTGTTCATGCTTTATTGTATCTGTTTCATCATCATACGCAAAGAGTATTCTTTCAATAAAAAAGCAAAAACCCCTGATTTGCCAAGGATTTTTGCCTTTTTTGTTCCTATTTTATAACAGCGCGGGCGACTTTTATACATAAATCCATAACAGCCGTCCGTCCTTTGTCTGTAATCATGCGATACGCTTCTTCATTTGCAAGACCCTGCTGCGCCCAAAAAACGGGAGCGTCCGTCTGTAAAAATTCTTCAGCAACGCCGGGAAGCTGCTCAGAGCGTCTGAACACATTCACGATATCAATCGGTCCCTCCACGTCTTTTAATGAAGCGACGGCTTTAACGCCAAGCGCCTCATCAATCGTTGGATTGACGGGAATAATTTCATACCCTTCATCCTGCATCGCTTTGGAAACCATGTAAGAAGTCCGGTCGGGACGGTCTGACAGCCCGACGACTGCGATCCGTTTGCTCCGGTCCAGAATTTCTTTAATCTCTGATTTTGAAGGATTTTGCATCTTTACCATCTCCTTTTGATATATTGTACATGACCGCTTCGCCGGAATCAAAAAAAGCGCTTTGTCAGCTTAATTCTCAAAAAACTTGTCATCAGACGGTAACAACTCGTGTTAAAATAGAGTGAAGGGACATTGAAAAGGAGAAATGTAGATGTTGATTGCTTTATTGATTATTTTGGCCTATGTAATAGGCAGCATCCCGTCAGGTTTAATCGTAGGCAAACTTGCGAAAGGGATCGATATTAGAGAACACGGAAGCGGCAATTTGGGCGCCACAAATGCTTTTCGCACGCTTGGCGTTAAAGCGGGATCTGTTGTCATCGCAGCCGATATTTTAAAAGGCACCTTGGCCGCGGCGCTCCCATATTTGCTGCACGTCCCCATTCATCCTCTTCTCGCAGGGGTGGCAGCAGTAATCGGCCATGTATTCCCCGTGTTCGCAAAGTTTAAGGGAGGCAAAGCCGTAGCCACATCAGGGGGCGTCCTGCTGTTTTATGCTCCGCTGTTATTCGTTACGATGGTTGCAGTATTTTTCGTATTTTTATTCCTTACGAAATTTGTTTCTCTGTCTTCAATGTTAACAGGGATTTATACGATTATTTACTGTCTGTTTGTAAAAGACCCTTATTTATTAATCGTAGTGACGCTCTTGACCGCGTTTGTTATCTACAGACACAGGGCAAACATCAAACGGATTATAAACAAAACAGAACCGAAGATCAAATGGTTTTGATGAAACTTCAATTTTGACATCAAAATGCCATATGCGTTTATAATAGAGATAATTTCTTTATATGAGAAACAAAAAGGGAGTGTTCCGGATGAACATGAAAGTAACGAAAGGCGCGCTGGATTGGTACAAAGAAGAGCTCGATCTGGAAACAGGCGACCATGTCCGTTTCTTTGTCCGTTACGGGGGATGCAGCAACGTTCAGAAAGGCTTTTCTCTCGGCATTTTAAAAGACCGGCCGATGAACATCGGCACCAGCACGGAAGTTGAAGGCATTACCTTTTTTATTGAAGAAAGCGACTTATGGTACTTTGATAATCACGATTTGTCAGTCACATATTCAGATCAGGCAGAAGAGCCGGTATTTGATTATGTGTAAAAAAAAGAACGCAGCGGATGCGTTCTTTTTTTTTACAGCCTGAACCTTTTGAGATGATCAGTCAGACGTTCTTTTTCTAATATGCTTCTTTGCGTATCACCGAGCAGGTCAAAGTGGGGAAATTCATTTTTATGGTGAATCCACTCCGGCTTCAGCCCGTACTCCGCTCCCCATCTGATCAGTTTATTGAGATCGCTTGAACCGGCCTTCGTCACGGTCTTAGCCTCCGGAAAGCGGTCGTCCAGCCAGTAATGCGTTAAAAAAGCGATTTTCCCTTCCGATACATCCCGCTTCCATCTTTCCAGTTCCTTACGCGTAATTCCAAATGCCATAACTGCAGCCGCTCCTTATTTTTTTGCCTTTTCGTAAGCGGCATGCCAATCAGGAAAGGCCTTGCGGAACTGAATCGGTTTGAAGCTCTGTTTATCGACGCATATGTGAGTGGATGACGCTTCGATCGCAAGTTCTTGATCCGGATTATAGATGCGGTAGCCGTAAATGGTTTTAAATCCGTTATATTCTTCAATCCACGTATGTACTTCGGCTGTTTCTCCGTAGCGGAGCGGCTTTTTATAAGAAATGCTGATATCCACTACAGGTGACAGCACCCCTCTTTCTTCCATGTCCTTGTACAGAAATCCGAGGTCCTTAATGAGCGCCGTTCTGCCGACCTCCATCCAGACTAAGTAATTGGCATGATAGACGATGCCCATTTGATCTGTTTCCGCATAACGCACTTCTATTTCTTTTTTTGACACATGCAACGTTCTCTGCTCCCTTATTATCAGATTAGCCCCATTTTATCACAACGAGCCGGAAAGAGAAAAAAACCAGGTTTCCCTGGTTTTTATTATGATTGATAGCCGTTTTCTCTTGCAGCCGATTCATCCTGGATTTCACTGCGGAACGATTCAATGCTTTCATTGCGTCTGGCATTCTTCTCTTGAATGCGCTGTTTTTCCTCATCTGTCGCAAATTCCATTGATTCTTTGGCTTCTTCTATATTTTCAATTGTATTCTGCACCATATCCTGCAGCTTTTCAACGTTATCGGAACGGTCATCCGGATTCGGTTTTTGATAATTGTTTGTCATAATGTCTGCTCTCCTTTGATGATGTTATTCGCCTTTCGTCTGCATGACAATCGGATGTCCGTTTGACTTGTCATGAAACTTTTCCCCTTTGTTGCGTTTATATTTAACGGGTTTTGTCCCTAAGTGGCTCGGAGCGTATTGCGGCTGGCCGTCTTTCTTGTTTATGCCCATGTTCATCCCTCCTTAAGAGTATATTTTGCAAAAGGAGGTGCAAACATGACTGCAAATTAAAGGTTATTTTTGTTTGAACCGCTGCTCCAGCTTTTCTTCAAGCTGATTCAAATATTCCGTATTGGTCATCAGCTCACGTTTATTTTCCATAACCAATTCATGAAAAGAACGTTTTCGCATTTTTTTCAATCTTCTCACCTCCGTGTTTTCATTCATTTTTTCCAATTTTTCAAAACCTAAGCCCTTCACAATAAAAAAACTGAACCTCTATTTGAGATCCAGTTTTTCTTTCATTTCTTTTTTTGTCATCGTGCCTACGCGAATGTGCTGAATGGTTCCTTTTTCGTCTAATATGTATGTTGTCGGATAAGAAAGCACGTTGAAATCTCCATTAATTCCGCTTTTGTCAATCAGAATAGGAAATGTCAGCTGATAATGATCAGCAAATGATTTCACAGCCTGTATATTTTTTTCAGAGGACGTAAAATTAACGGCTGCTACCGCAATATCAGGATATTCTTTCTGCAGCTCCTGCATATCGGGCATTTCCATTCGGCACGGCTTGCACCACGTCGCCCAGAAATTGAGGAGCACTTTTTTTCCTTTATAATCAGAAAGGGAGATGCTTTTTCCTGACAATGTATCAAGTGTAAAGTCAGGGGCTTTCATCCCTTCTTCTGTCCCTTCTTTCGGACTTTTTTGTACAGAATAAATGTTCCAGCCCGCATACACTAACAACCCGATAAGTAATATTCCGCCCAGCCATTTCGCAAGCATCTCAAGGCCTCCCGCATAAAAAGAGAGAAAGCAGACTGCTTTCTCTCCTTTGTTCATTCTGCTACTGTTTCATTTTATCGCGAAGCACCATTTGTAAAATGCCGCCGTGGCGATAGTAATCAATTTCCACTTCACTGTCAAAACGGACAACAACTTCAAATGTTTTTACCGTACCGTCTTCACTGATTGCTCTGACAGTCAGCAAGTCGCGCGGACGTACAGATTCATCAACATCCACCTCGATGACTTCCTTACCGGTTAAGCCGAGTGTATCCGCGTTTTCACCCTGTTTGAACTGAAGCGGCAGCACACCCATGAAGACGAGGTTGCTTCTGTGAATTCTTTCAAAGCTTTCGGCAATGACTGTTCTGATGCCGAGCAGGTTTGTTCCTTTTGCAGCCCAGTCACGTGAAGAGCCCATTCCGTAATCTTTTCCGGCCAGGACGACAAGACCCGTTTTATCTTCTTTATACCGCATGCAGGCATCATAAATAGATGTCACTTTCCCGGTAGGCCAATGTGTTGTGTATCCGCCTTCTGTACCCGGTGCGATTTGGTTTTTAATGCGGATATTGGCGAATGTTCCTCTCATCATGACTTCATGGTTTCCGCGGCGTGAGCCGTAAGAGTTAAAGTCACGAGGAGAAACGCCTTTTTCCTGCAGGTATTTGCCCGCCGGTGTGTCTTTTCCGATCGCTCCGGCCGGAGAAATGTGGTCAGTCGTCACGGAATCGCCGAATTTGCCGACAACGCGAAGTCCTCTTAAAGGCTCAACTTTTCCCGGCTCTACAGACATTTCCTCAAAGAACGGCGGGTTTTGAATGTAAGTGGAATCCTGATCCCACTTATACAGCGCTTCATCCGTCGTTTCGATTTCGTTCCAGCGCTGGTTGTCGTCAAATACCGTTTCATACTCTTTGCGGAATAATTCCGGCGTAACAGTCTGTTTGACGAGAGAATTGATTTCATCCATGGACGGCCAGATGTCATCGAAATAAACATTTTGTCCGTCATTTCCGACACCGATCGGATCCGTTTTCAGGTTGATATTCACAGTGCCTGCTAATGCGTATGCGACAACAAGCGGAGGTGACGCAAGGTAGTTTCCTTTGACAAGCGGATGGATCCGGCCTTCAAAGTTTCTGTTACCCGACAAGACAGAAGTGATCAAGAGATCATTTTTAGCAACCGCTTCTTCAATCTCTGGAGAAAGCGGGCCGGAGTTCCCGATACATGTCGTACAGCCATACCCTACGAGGTTAAAGCCGAGCTCCTTCATGTAAGGAAGCAGGCCTGAGTTGACTAAGTATCCAGTAACAACCTTAGACCCCGGTGCAAGTGACGTTTTAACATAATTCGGCACTTTCAAGCCTAATTCTACCGCTTTTTTGGCTACCAATCCGGCACCGATTAATACATAAGGGTTTGATGTATTCGTACAGCTTGTAATAGCGGCGATTGCAATCGCCCCTGTTTTCATAACCGCATCTTCACCGCTGTTAAGTTTAAATGAAATTTCTTTGTTCTCTTCAGCAGCATCCGCTCCGAATCCTTGGTTGCCGGCCGGGCTGACAAGATGTTTTTTAAACGTTTCCTGCATAACGGAAAGCGGGATTAAATCCTGCGGACGTTTCGGGCCTGAAAGGTTCGCTTCAATTTTTGACAGATCAATTTCCACAACGTCTGTAAAAATCGGCTCTTCCGCGTCAGGCGTATAGAATAAACCGTTGTTGCGGCAGTATGCTTCCACAATATCGATCTGCTCTTCTTCACGGCCGGTCAGACGCAGGTAAGAAAGTGCTTCCTCGTCAACAGGGAAGAATCCGCAAGTCGCTCCGTATTCCGGCGCCATATTGGCAATAGTCGCCCGATCCGCAAGCGGAAGCTCAGCAACACCAGGACCGAAGAATTCAACAAATTTATTGACTACGCCTTTTTCGCGCAGCACTTGAGTGACTTTCAGCGCCAAGTCAGTCGCCGTCGTTCCGTTAGGCAATTTTCCGACAAGTTTCGCGCCGATGACCTCAGGAACAGGGAAATATGAAGGCTGGCCGAGCATTCCCGCTTCCGCCTCAATACCGCCGACACCCCAGCCGAGGACGCCGATTCCGTTAATCATTGTTGTATGGGAATCTGTTCCCACCAATGTATCAGGATATGTCACAAGTTCTCCGTCTTCCTCTTTCGTATGAACGACACTTGCCAAAAACTCAAGGTTTACCTGATGAACGATACCTGTTGCAGGCGGAACAGCCTGATAATTGTTAAACGCTTTCTTTGCCCAGCTTAAAAATTTATAACGTTCTGCATTTCTTTCGAATTCTAAGTCCATATTAATGGCTAACGCGTCTTCCGTACCGGCTTTGTCGACTTGTACGGAGTGGTCAATGACCAGGTCAACCGGAATTTCAGGATTGATTTTATCAGGGTCTCCGCCGACAGAGGCCATGGCTTTTCTTAAAGATGCCAGGTCAACTACGGCCGGAACGCCGGTAAAGTCCTGTAGAATAACCCGTGACGGTTTAAACGGCACATCGATATCTTTTAATTCAGCAGTACCCCATCTTGCTAAATTTTCAACATGTTCTTTTGTAATGACACGTCCGTCTACCTGACGCAAAACAGATTCCAAAAGAACCTTAATAGAATAAGGAAGTTTTGAAACATTGCCGACCCCTGCGTCTTCCAATGCTTTTAATGAATAGTAGTTGTATGTTTTCCCATTTGAAGAAAATGTTTTTCTTGCTTGGAAAACGTCTTGTGTTGCGACTTTTTGCTGATTTGTCATTCTCCAAAATCCCCCTTCAATGATCAAGATCGTTCTTTAGATGAATGTTCACATTCCATCACAATTTTCTCACAATTTCATCTTAGTATAAAATCATACATAAGTAAATATCAATGTTTTTATTAAATACAATAAGATCGTCTTATCAGCGTGATTTTCGGTAAATTTTGTCCGATTTTCCGCCTCATACAACGGGCTGTAAAGAGCCATATTAATGTTGAGGTGATGATCATGGTAAAACGGAAAGCCAATCATGTGATTAACGGCATGAATGATGCGAAAAGCCAAGGAAAAGGCGCGGGTTATATAGAAAATGACCAGCTCGTCCTGACGGAAGAAGAACGGCAGAACAATAAAAAAAGAAAAACAAACCAATAGCCGGAACACCTTAAAAAGGAGGCTTTAACATGACAAATAAAAATACGAGTAAAGATATGCATAAAAATGCTCCGAAGGGCCATAACCCCGGCCAGCCGGAACCGCTGAGCGGAAGCAAAAAAGTGAAAAACCGCAACCATACAAGACAAAAACATAATACAAGCCACGATATGTAAAACAGACCCCGGTGTCTGTTTTTTTGTGCCATTCACCCATTCAAAGCTTCTGCATACGTTATAGCAAGGCTTTTTAATATGGAGGGATGCTTCCATGAATCACTCAAAAAACGCTGAAGAATTTGATGATACGGAAGAATGGCTGCGGCAGTTTTACGAGGACCCGTATGCTTGGTATGACGAGACGCTGCCGATCGATCTATATGAAACAAGCCGTCAATATATCATTGAAGCCGACCTGACGGCGCTGAAGCAGGTGCAAGCGATAACCGTCACTCTTTCGGGAAATGAGTTTATGCTCTCTGTTAAAACGCTTGAACGGACGTTAAACAAACAAATGATGCTTCCTTTTTATCTGAATGACAAACATATTTTCACTGATTTCACCAACCATATTCTGACCGTCTCCATGAACAAGGAGCCAAATGAGACTCCTGCCTCTTTTTCCTTTCAATTTCCTCTATAACATAAAAAAACCGCTTTCATCCCTCAATGGAAGCGGCTTTTTTGTCCGGTCATATCAGTCATATACCCTCAAAGTGAATCTCCCATGGCCAAATAGCAGAATCACTATACGATAGAATATGTTCTAGCAACCGGAATGACTGGACATCTATCATTTTTTCTATTCTTTTTTTCATGTGTTCTTCTATTCTGTCTTCGTTTACAATATGGTTAAAGTAAGGAGGAGATAGAACAATGCTGGAAGGCTGGTTTATGTGGTTTATTTTATTTTGGGTCATCGTGATGATCGGATTGCTGTCTATCGGCGGGTTTTTTATGTTTCGAAAATTTTTAAAACGCTTACCGAAAGAAGACGGCCGGTCAGAACTGGATTGGCAGGACTATTATATTGAAAAAAGCAGGCACTTATGGAATGAGGGTGACAAGGCGTTTTTGGATGAACTGGTCGCCCCCGTGCCGGAGCTCTTTCGGGATGTAGCCAAAGCGAAAATCGCCGGAAAAATCGGTGAACTTTCCTTAGCGGAGGAAGCTGAACAAATAAACCGTGATTTAATCATCAGGGGTTACATACTGGCCACTCCTAAGCGTGATCATCAATTTTTAAAAAAGCATCTCCGTGAAAAACAGATTGATCTTACTCCTTATCAAGCCCTGCTCAAATAAAAAACCTTTCCGGCGGACGGAAAGGTTTTAATTCATCTGAATATCAGCGGTCTTCAGTTCATTCGAAAGTTTGCGGTAAGACAAAAACATCGCGATGCGCCACGGAACAATCATTCCGAAAGCAAGAATCCAAAACATTCCGCTTAAAGCTCCGTAATCAATCGTCGTGCTCAAAATGGATTTCATAGCGATTCTGATAACCAGCAAACCAATCAGGATAAACACAAACGCTTTTGACCGTTTTAAATAGATTTCATTATTTTTAATCTCAAATTTAGATGTTTTAATCAGAAAAATAGAGAAGATCAAGCCCAGCGTAATGGCCTCCAAAAATTCTTCGCCCGTCACTCTGAAAATCGGAAAAAGGAACATAAGCGCTCCCGTACTCATGAAAATCGGCGGGAGAATTATTTTTTTAGGTGAAGCGGGCTTGTCGGAGGATTTAATCCTGACGATCATCACGGAAATTGCCATGGCCGCTGCAATAACGGATGAAATTATAATCATCATCTTTATCATTCCTTTGCTTGCACGGAGTTTGATACTATATACTATACTCCAAAAACATAAAAAAAACCAATTTGAAAAGAGAACACGTTTACGTTCCCGTTACCCGGCCTACGGCCTCCAGCACTTTAGATGCTTCAAACGGTTTAACGATAAAGTCTTTAGCGCCTAATTCAATCGCTTCCAGAACGATCCGCTGCTGCCGCATGGCGGTGCACATGATGATCCGGGCTTTCGGGTCAAAAGCTAAAATATCCTGCAGCGCCTGTATACCGTTTTTGACCGGCATGGTAATATCCATAGTCACCAGGTCGGGACGGATTTTTTGATATACTGCCAGAGCTTCCTCACCGTCAGCCGCTTCCCCGGCCACTGTGTAATTCGCCGATTCCAGAATCTCTCTGATTTTCACCCTCATGAACTTGGCGTCATCTACAACTAAAACTCGTGTCATATTCCCCTCCACATATTTAACATTAACTAGTCTTATTGTACCAAAAACAAAAGGGTATATAATAGTTCAAAAGTTATTAATCCGTTACAGACCCGTAAATCCTCCGAAAAGATTTGACAGTACGATCAGAATGTAGCTCATCCAGTTAAAAAACAGCATAACTCCGATCAGAATCATAAGAATGCCGCCGATTTTCATGATAAGCAGCTGATGCTTGCGAATCCAATTCATTCTGGTAATAAAAAATGAAAGAACAAGAAAAGGAATCGCAAATCCGAGAACATATAAAAACATATACGGCACTGCTGAAGAAGGATTTGTATTGGCCAGCGAAAACACGGCTCCTAAAATGGGCCCGCTGCACGGCGACCAGCCGGCTGCAAACGCAAGACCGATCAGAACCGAACCGATAAACCCCTCCGGACGGCGCTTAAAGTGAATGCGCCGCTCTTTCATCATGAATTTCGGCTGAAACACACCGGCAGTAACCAGCCCGAAAAGGATCAGCATGATAGCGCCAAACTGGCGGATCGCTTCATGATATTGGGTAAAAAAACTGCCGATAAACGAAGTTCCATATCCCAATGCGATAAAAATCACGGAGAAACCAAGCAAAAAACAAAGTGTATGCACGAGGCCGCGCTTTTGCAGCATCACCTTTTCTGTTTTCACCTCGTCCATACTGACACCAGTTATGTAAGATAAAAAGGCGGGGTACAACGGCAGACAGCATGGAGAAATGAAAGACAGAAATCCGGCCCCAAACGTCAGAAAGTAATTAAAACTCACGATGACACACTCCCTTCGAGTTATGACAAAATCATTTCATTTTTTTAACACTTTCCCGAGAAGGATTACTTTTTATAGAAAAAGCTTATATAATTTAATTTGACATCGAGATATTATACTCCTTCTTATTTGAAAAACAGTATAAATGTGGATATAATAATAGCGACTCAGGTGAAAGATTTATGTATGAAAGGATATATCCCTGTGATTAGAGAGCATCTATTAAATGAAATTGAAAAAAAACGGGCAGAGCTGTTTAAAATCGTCATGACAAACGGAATGACATCAAACATTACGATAGAACTCAGCCAGGAGCTTGACCACCTTCTCATACAATATCAAAAAGAACTGCACACCGGCAGTTGGGGTGAAACATGACGCCAAAATAAAAAACCCGGAGAGGGTTTTTTATTTTTATAACCATGTATCTCTATATCATAATCTGTACGTATTATTTCGCTTGATTATTCATGGCTTTCATCATTTGATTAATTTTCTTTTGAGAAGGTTTCATTCCCATTTGCATCATCATCATGCGTAACATTTGTTCATTAATAGGCGGATTCTTTTTCAAATAGCTCATCATATATTTACGAGCAATAAAAAACCCGAGTGCAACACCTATGAGCAATGCGACAACGCCCACTAGGATGCCAACCCATAAAGTCATTTTATTTCCTCCTTCATGTTGTCTAGTTTAAAGTGTACTAAACCAAAGGCTATTATACAACATTTACATCTCTTTTTCCTCGTTTTTAGACAAAATTTCTTTCTCTGACCGGATTTAACCACCCGTAGCGCCGTGTCTTGAAATCCATTGCAAGAAAACAGGGGCTGATTTTACGCAGAATCTCAAAGAAAATCGTTTCCGCCTCATAATCTCCCGAAGCTGCAATCTCAATTAAACTGTCTTTCATCATGAAGGTGGCGCGGCCCTTTTCTCCGGGCAGTGTAAGCCGGTAAATGGAATCCAAACGGCTGTAACTCATTCGGTTTAAATGCAGCTGGAGACACTGATGCATATGTATCACCGGAATCGGTTGCGTTATATATTGAACTTGCTTTTCTGTCATTTGATATTCCTGGGGTGTCAGGTCTGTCCAATGATAGTCTCGAAACAACTCAAACATAGCCGTTTCCCGCCCGAAGTAGTGGTTCGCAAACTCATCCTTTATCAGGTGCATATAGTAATGACGTTCCATTTCCTCATCCCCTTTTACAGCGCTTCGTTATTGCTTTCTATTATACAAAAGGAGAAAAGAAAGAATTGTCTATTACTGTTACGCCGCCCCTTCTATTTTTGTCGCATAAACAGGAAAAAGAGGATGATTTGACTCATCCTCTTTTGTCTCGTTATTTGTTTAAAAGTTTTTTCACGCGGTCAACCACGTTTTCTGCAGTAAACCCGTATTCTTTCATAATTGTTTCTCCCGGAGCTGAAGCACCGAAACGGTCAATTGCGAGAACGTCTCCTTCAAGACCGGTAAATTTACCCCATCCGAAGCTTGAACCCATTTCGATCGCAAGACGTTTCGTCACATTCGGAGGAAGCACGCTGTTTTTGTACTCGGCCGATTGTTTTTCAAAGCGGTCCCAGCTCGGCATGCTGACTACAGATACGTGAATGTTTTCTTCAGCCAGTTTCGCTTGAGCTTCGATCGCAAGTCCGACTTCAGAACCTGTCGCTAAAAGAAGAGCGGCCGGTGATTCCGTTTGGGCTTTGGAAACGATATAAGCCCCTTTTTCCACGCCCGCATACGCTTCTTCAGCCTGCTGATCAATCGTCGGCAGGTTTTGGCGTGTCAATACAAGAGCTGTCGGATGATCTTGGCTTTGAACGGCAACCTTCCATGCAGCTGCGGTTTCATTTCCGTCAGCAGGTCTGATCACAGAAAGGTTAGGAAGTGCGCGTAAAGAAGCAAGCTGCTCAATCGGTTCATGAGTCGGCCCGTCCTCTCCTACGGCAATACTGTCATGCGTGAATACATAAGTGACGGGAAGACCCATCAATGACGCCAGACGAATGGCAGGTCTTAAATAATCAGAGAACACAAAGAATGTGCCGCCGAATACGCGGAGGCCGCCGTGAAGCGCCATTCCGTTTAATGCAGCGCCCATCGCAAATTCACGGACACCGAACCAGAAGTTTTTCCCGGCGTAGTCTTTTGCCGTGAAGTCTCCTCCATTTTTGATTGTCGTTTTATTTGAACCCGCAAGGTCAGCAGATCCCCCGACAAAGAAAGGAATTTTCTTGGCGATCCCGTTCAGCACCTCACCTGAAGATGCGCGGGAAGCAAGGCTGCTGCCTTTTTCATAAACGGGAACTTCCTGATCCCAGTCTTTAGGAAGCTCGCCTTTCATGCCGAGTGACAGCTGTTCAGCAAGCTCAGGATATTTTTCTTTATAAGCCGCGAACAGTTCATTCCATTCCTGTTCTTTTTTCGAGCCGGCTTCTTTTACAGCTTTATTGAAATGCCCGTATACTTCTTCCGGAACATAAAAATCTTCTTCAAACGTCCAAGCATACGCTTCTTTTGTCAGCTTGCTCTCTTCTTGTCCTAACGGAGCGCCGTGAACGCCGGATGTGCCCGCGCGGTTTGGAGAACCGAAACCGATTGTCGTTTTCACTTCGATCAATGTCGGTTTTTTATCATTCTGGCGCGCTTTTTCAATTGCAGCCGTCAATTCAGCGATATTGTTTCCGTCCTCAACATAAAGAACTTCCCAGTTCATGGCTTCAAAACGCTGTTTTACATTTTCAGAGAAAGAGCGATTTAAATCGCCGTCTAAAGAAATATCATTAGAATCGTATAATACGATCAGGCGGCCTAATTCCAGATGGCCTGCTAGAGAAGCGGCTTCAGAAGAAATGCCTTCCATCAAATCGCCGTCTCCGCAAATACTATATGTATAATGATCAACTACGTTGAATGAATCACGGTTATATGTTTCAGCCAGATGGCGTTCTGCAATTGCCATTCCCACTGCCATAGCGATACCCTGTCCCAAAGGCCCGGTCGTTGCGTCGACTCCGGCTGTATGCCCGAACTCCGGATGTCCCGGTGTTTTGCTTCCCCATTGACGGAACTGTTTCAGATCTTCAATGCTGAGGTCATACCCGCTTAAATGCAGCATGCTGTACAAAAGCATTGAACCGTGTCCTGCTGATAAAACAAAGCGGTCTCGGTTAAACCATCCCGGATTCTGCGGATTTACATTCATAAACTTCGTCCACAGCGTGTAAGCCATCGGAGCAGCTCCCATCGGCATGCCCGGGTGTCCGGAATTAGCTTTTTCAATTGCGTCTATAGATAGTGTACGTATGGTGGCAACTGATTTCTTTTCAATTGTATCCATTATAATCCCCTTCCTTATTGTTGTACCTTTTCATCATAAAGCGATGCTGACTTTTTCTCAACTCTTTCAGCTTAAATTTGAGATAAACTTGTTGAAAATTGTCGCAAATCACAGCCTGATATTAGTATATACAAAAAAGAATACGTATTGCCGTATTCTTTCTGTTTAATGAAGATTATTTTTCTGTTGTTCCCTTTTTAATTTTTCAGGAGTGACATCATTACCCTCTGGATCAATAACTTTTACGCTCTTTAACGTATTTTTCATTGAGGAGCGGAACCCTTTCAAATACTCCTGGCGAAGCTTTTGCTGTTCGGCTTTCTCCTCATCGGTTATCGTGTTTGATTTAGCTTTTTGAGCCAATTCGTTAATTCTTGCGATTTTTTCTTTAGAAATCATAATAAGCTCCTTTGGTGCGTGTTGATTATATACTACTAAAACATAGTTTTTTTTACAACTGAAGCATGTCAGCTGCCTTCGCTGTCTGCGATATATTCCTGAAAACGCCGGTGAACCGTGGCTTTGGATACATCATAGCCGAATCCTCTTAAGGTGGCCGCGATTTCTGCAAAGGTAAGCTTGTTGGCTCTCAGCCTGATAATTTCCGAAACAGGAACCTCTTTTTTTTCTTTTCCGCTGTTTTCATGTCTGTTTTTCAGATTCCGTTCAGGTTTATAGCCATTTTTTACGGCTCTTTTCATTCCCCGCCGGATTTTCATATTGTGAATTTTCCTTTGATATTCCTCCACAATACTGACGATTTCGAGTACCATCGTATCAGCTTCGGAAAGCTCCAGCTCGCCTTTATGAGCCGTCGTATATATTTTTACGTTCTCCCTGTAAATACAATGCAAAAGCGCGATCTTGGCGTTTCCTCTTCCCAGTCTTGTTTCATCCTGCACCAATATCGCGTCAATATGTGACTTTTTAATTTCATCAAGCATTTCAAATACTCCGTCGCGGTCCATTTCGTAACCGCTGGCTTTCTCTGAAATGACTTTTACGACTTCCATGCCGTTTGCCGCAGCGATCTCACTGAGCTCCTCTTCCTGTCTTTTTAAAGACGTCTGCTGCTGTTCTTTGTTTGTGCTTACCCGGGCATAAATGAGCGCCTTCATTTCTCTCTTTCCTCTCTAATTGACAATGGCCAGCTGATATACGGCCGGATTCTCCTTCTTAACCGGAAGAATAAGTTCGTCTCCGGGCTTTATATCAGCAGTTTGGAGATGATTATTCTCCGTCACCCACTCAATGAAATCTTCTTTGTTAATATTTTTCTTCTCTGCTACTTGATCCGCAAGTGACCACAGAGTATCTCCGTCCTGAACCTTTATTTTAACATATTGGCTGAGCGCCTGATCATTTCCCGCACATGAAACAAGTAAAATAACGGCACTTAAAATCGCAGTAAACAGTCCGACAAATATGATAGATTCCTTCGCCATTTAAACAACCTCCAGAATGTTTGTTCGCTTTTTATACCTTTCAGTATATACGAACAAATGTTTCTGTCAATCGTTTTTTTCGAACCTATGTTTGTACTGTCAGGAAAATCATGCTATAATCTACTTAAAATCGACGTTTTGAGGTGCGAAATATGACGAAGCTATCAAAAAGGCAGCTTGATATCCTGCGTTTTATTAAAGAAGAGGTAAAAACGAAAGGATATCCGCCTTCTGTAAGAGAGATAGGAGAAGCAGTAGGACTGGCTTCCAGTTCAACCGTGCACGGACATTTGGCGCGGCTGGAGACAAAAGGCCTGATCAGACGGGACCCTACTAAACCGAGAGCGATTGAGGTATTGGATGAAGAAGAAGTCCAAATTCCGAAAAGCCAGGTTGTCAACGTTCCGGTCATCGGAAAAGTGACGGCGGGTATCCCGATTACAGCTGTTGAAAATATCGACGAGTATTTTCCGCTTCCTGACCGGATGGTTCCTCCGGGAGAACACGTATTCATGTTAGAAATCATGGGAGAGAGTATGATTGACGCCGGCATTTTTGACAAAGATTACGTCATTGTCAAACAGCAGAACACGGCCAATAACGGGGAAATCGTGGTGGCTATGACCGAAGATGATGAAGCCACGGTCAAGCGCTTCTATAAAGAAGACAATTATGTGCGGCTGCAGCCGGAAAATCCGACGATGGAACCGATTATCCTGCAAAACGTAAGTATTTTAGGGAAAGTGATCGGCGTATTCAGAGCCGTTCATTAATTCTATTAAACTTTATTTATCGTAAAGCCCCTTTCAGAGGGGTTTTTCTTTTGCATAAAAAAGAGCAGATTCGCCCTGGCTTAAGAAACGAACCTGCTAAGGAGGAAAAACTTACATTTTTATTATCCGGCATCTCACTTTTGAAGTCAATAAATAATGTTTCTCCAAGGAAACTTTTTATCCATTTTTCAACTTTTGTATTTGTGCGGGCTGATTTTGATATATATTTATCTTCATCTGGAGCGGACGGATTACATTTTATTCATGAATATTTAGTGCATAGTACAATAAGTTTTGACGAGATGTAAAAAAACCCGCTGCCTTTGCGGGTATCTATTTTCAATCAAAATGATAATATTCCACGCCGTATAACCCTTTAATATGAACAGGTGCACAGACGTTTGAAGAGCTTTCAATCAGAATCCTGTATTTGTGATGCGGATCAATTGATTTTTTGTCCTGGGCACTTAGGTTTAACCAGCTGCCGCTGTAGCTTTTAGAACTTAATGTATAAAAATTTCCGTTCAGCGCCATCCGCTGGAGTTTCATGCTTAAACCGCACGAAGAGTTGTTCATTATGGTGAACTTATATCCTAAAAAGTAATCGTCGGCAGCTACAGCCCCAGGATTTTCAATATGAAACTCTTTTGCATTTCCCTCCAAAGTGAAGCTTGTTTTTGATCCGAATTCAGTGGTAGCCGCTTTAGCTGAGTGTATTCCGCTAAAACATAATAAAAAAACAGCAATACAAATCCAGTATTTTTTCATTTGCATCCCCCTTTTTACATATTTTAACTTGTGAATCCTGTGATGTCTATTCACATTTTATTAAAACGTATACTCTATAACCGCTATATACCAGTTTAAAAAATTGCGGATTGCTTACAATGAAGACTAAACGAAATAACGAAGGTGGTTCAAATGAAACACGTAATTGCTTTCGCTTCTAAAACGGCGCTCACACTTGCTTTACTGTACATTGTTCTGGATCTTATGTACCAAGTAACCTTTTTAAACGTTCTGTTTATTACAGTGATCTTAAGTTTAATCACTTATTTTGCGGGTGATTGCATGATTCTGCCGAGAACAAGCAATTTCACAGCCGTTGCAGCTGATTTCGGAATTTCATTCATTGTATTATGGATATTCCTTATGAACATTGGCGGATTTAATGTCTCGCCTGCCGCGGCATCGGTTATCTCTGCACTTTGCATTTCTGTTTTCGAGGCATTTTTTCACCGGTATTTGCAGCAATATGTACTTCCCGAAGATTATCAGGACACAACAGAGACGGATAGCACGCTATGGAGCTATCAAACCGAGGCGTCTGAAGAATTAGTGCCGGAAAAAGACCCTCAGGAAAAAACATAAAAAGGAGGCAATCGCCTCCTTCTCTTTTTATTTTTGCTTCTGATCGTCCAGCGGCAGCTGCAGCAGTGAGTCTGTGCCTGTCGCTTTCGGCGTTTTTCCGTCCCATTTTTCAATCCATTTATATTTGATCATTTCATCGGACATTGATTTCTTTATGATTTCGTTATAATCAGCGATCCCTTCCGCTTCAATTTTTTTCTTTTTCGCTTCGGCTTCGGCTATTTTAATTTCAGTTTGTGTCCGTTCAAGTTCCTGTGAAGATTTCACCCTTGCATCGATGGCTTCCTGTGTGGCTTTATCCGGCTTCGGTACGCCAAGCGTCAGATCATCAATTAAAAATCCAAGACTCTTCATATCATCAGCAAACCGTTTTTGGACATCAGCAGCGGCTTCTGCAGATTTTTGCCCGTATGTGTCAATAACCGAGTATTTGCTGATTGATTTTCGCGCCGCATCCCACAGCCTTGTTTTTAAATATGTATTTTCAATCGTTTCAACGTCTACCGCGCCGAATTTGTTAAACAGATCGACTACTTTATCAGGCTGCACGACATAGTTGTAAGCGATATCCATTTCTATATTTTTACCGTCTGAGGTTGCCACTTTTATATTTTCATTATTCACTGTCTGCATACGCACCGGATATTCCGTTACTTTATTAAATAATCCGACTAAGTGCCAGCCTTGGTCCAATGTGTCGGATTTTACCCCGCCATTCGGTGAGTATACAACCCCGACATAACCGTTCGGTATTTTTTCAATGAATAGTGACGCTGTAACGCCCGCAATTAAAAGGGCTGCACCTATAATCACACCGCCGATAATTTTTTTTGTGTTTCCGCGCTTATTTTCGCTCATGCTGATCTTCTTCCTCCCATGACTTTTTGAATTTTTTGGCTCCGCTTCCCACTTGTTTAAAGATTGGACTAAGCATCAGCCATAAACCGAATCCGATGATGACAAGAAGAATGATAGACCCGATCATCACTTTCATTTGCCCACCTCTTTTCTTTCATCCTGTCAATTATGTATACGATCTTAAGAACTTAAAGTTTCATAAATTTCAAAAGAAAAAGCCCCGCCGGCAAAATAGGCGTGCTTATTAATAATTGTCACTGATAAAATCAGAAATCGTTTTTGTAAATTGATAAAAGGTCCCATTTTGTGTGGATGCTCTGCTTTTCAGCGTAAAAGTGTCAAATAGTGATTTTCTGAAGCCGGTGCTCATTTCGATTTGAATACTCAATCCGGATGAAGATTGATTGGCAAGGTTGTTCGGACTGACGCCTGCATATTTATCATTTATGCCAAGAAGAACGGCAGGATACCCGTGTCGTTTCAGCACATCGGTCAAAAGTTCGGCCCGTTCTCTGTCTGTACCGCCGATTTTTATCTTTTTATCGTCACTGCCGTAACCGTGCAATGAAATGACATTAGAGTGCTCTTTCACCATTTGCACGGCCTTCGGTTCATCGAAATGCGAACTTGTCAAATGCAGAGCCGCATTACCGGCTGATTTTAACCCTTCAAATAAATATAAACTCCGGTTTTCGGCAATTTCTCTAGATAACTCACTGGTACCCGGCTCTATGCCTCCGCCGTGTATAGCTAATATGAGGACAGAAGGGTCATGCTCTCGCGTTGAAATGGAAAAATCGGAAGGATCTTCATTCAGCTTTAATTCCTCGAAACCGCCGTAAATATCTGAAGCGGCATTAGCCTGAAAGAACGGCAGGAGCAAAAACGGTAAAATTAAAACTAAAATTCCTTTTTTGGTTATTGATGGCATTTGTATGTTTATGTTACAATACAAATGCTTCAGCCTTTGAAGCGAACGGCAGAACAGGGTGACTTTGGACGGTTTCTTCTGCTCTGCCTCTTTGCCAGCTGCTTTACGCTCTACTCTTCTAACCCTTTTTGCCATAACATCATCCTTTCTTTTGTTTACACTTTTGTCACAATATTATATACGTTGGACAAAACCTCCGTTCATCTTGGAGAATAAAAACATCAAAACAACCTCTATCCTTTAACCTAAAAAAGTCTTTCTGTCAAAGAGACAAAAACTTAAATGATAAAAATGAAACCCTTCTCCTTAGTTTTGGAAGAGAGTGAGGACTGCAGGGAAATCATTTTATCAATATGCTGAGCTGGGCTGGCGTCCGGCTCAAATATTTGCTCCCGGCATAAACGATTACGGAGCGGCCGCTTATTTCGAAGTCAAATTCGAACGTGACGTATGATTTCCCAATTCAAGAATCACCGAAACAAATTGAATGTAACTGCTGTTTCCATAAAAAAAAGACTGCTGTTTAGCAGTCTTTTTTCGTTTTATTTCGTGCCTGTTGATCCCAGTCCGCCGCGGTCATTGTTCCCGAGCTTGTCTACTTCGATCAGCTCCACTTCAGGCATTTTCTTCATGATTCTGAATTGGCAGATCCGCTCCCCCTTGGAAATGTCGGTATCCCGAAGTGCGAATGCAGGAAAAAACCAAAAGTCATTGTCGCCTTTATATGATTCATCAATGACTCCCATTGAATTTGTCTGAATGATACCGAAATGCTTATATGTACTTGAACGCGGTACGACATGGGCCTCATATCCTTCCGGCAGTTCCATCGCAACTCCAAGCGGGATAAGTTTGAATTCACCTTTTTTGATTGTGATATCTTCAGCTGCCCGCAGATCAATCCAATCGCCCTGTTCAATTTTACTGATTCTCGTTTGCGTATCATCTGAATATTTAATTTTGATTTGTAAAGTCATGTTCGCTGCTCCTTTTGCTTCCCTATTTCAGTCGTATTGATGACCAATCCGTGCCCCATTATACCATTTAACTGATAAGAATGTTGATTTTGGTGTATATGCAGCCGAAGAGGAAGCGCGGCGAAGTCAATGAGAATAAACCTAAAATGAGGGCCCTTCCTATCAGTTTTTTCCTCCATTTTCACATGACAGCTTCAATTACAATAATGCAAAGCTTTATATCCGTTCTTTCAACAGAGCTTTTTTAAAATTTCACCTTGGTTTCAAAAGGAATTTCGTTCTGAAAAGAATTTGAAGAATAAGCGCTTTAAGGGTGCGCGACTCTTTTCTGTCCCCTGCCTCAGGCGCTTATATCAAAAGAAAGAGGTGTCTTTAGAATGGTTCAATTTAAAAACTTTCCTGATCCGTCTTTAAACGCCCCATTGCAGTCTCGCCCTGCACAGCCCTCTGAATTGGAGCATCTCAAAGCAAGGATGCAGAATTTTATTAAGCATTCCGCAACGGATGATAATCTTGAGATCGCAGATGCCCGGGTGACGGCGGAAGGAATGGTCACCTCACTTTTAAAAGAACGGCTTGATACAGAATACGAAATGCTTATGAATAAAATCACCCGGGAAGTGAATGTGGAGGACTACGGAGCGGTCCCTGACGGCCGGGACAATACGGAAGCCTTTCGGAGAGCGATCGGGAACGGCCGGGTCAAAGTAAATGTCCCCGCAGGAGAATTTTTGGTTCAAGGGATAAAACTCCCCTCATGGACTACCATTTCCGGTGAGGGACAGGGGATTACCGTGCTTAAGCTTCATGAGGACACTCCCGCATACGAATGGGTCATTACTAACGATGATTACGATAATGGAAACCGTAATATTTTTGTCCAGAACATGACTTTAGACTGGAATCCTGATCGTCAATGCGGGGTCAGGAACCCCGGAGGACAGTTTTCCAGCTGTTTAACGTTTGCTAATGTGCAATACGGCTGGATTAAGATGTTGAAACGGTTAACGCGGGTCTCCATGGTATTGATATTACATCTCCGACTTACGATCATTTGCCTGAAACAGAATGGACGAAAGACGGCTGCCGATATATATGGATTGATAACTGTGTGGCATACGGCGCCGGAGACGACGGCATTACCACCCATTACAGCGAGTATATTTTCATTTCCAACTGCCATTCCGGAAACCCCCGCGGCACAGAGCATGCTGAGGGCAGCGCAAACTCGAACGGCATTGAAATTGACGACGGCTCTAAACATGTATGGCTTTTAAATAACTATACGAGCGGAAATATCCGCGGGATTGAGGTAAAGGCGCACAGCCTCTGGCCGGCTTCTCAAAATGTTCATATTATCGGTCATGTTTCGTATCGTGATGTACGTTCATTTGATATTCGTCATATCGGCCATCATCAGGCCTCAGACCCCGAAAGCACGACGGCTTATGATGTTACTTTAACCGATTGCACCGCGATTGAACCGGTATTTAATGCTCTCTATGACGGTGTGACCCCGAGGGCGCTGGTCATCTCTGCCTATAAAAACGTTAATGTAAACGGATTCACAGCTATTGGTGATCCCTCATACGACTATGGCGGGAATCCAGTCGTGGCTCTTCAATACCGCAGTCAAAATATTACGATTAACGGTATTAAAATACGCGGCTTTACACAAGCCGGTGTTGACATCAATATATCCGGCGGATCAAATAAAACCGATTATGTTAAAATTTCAAATTTTGATATATACAAGTCTTCTCCTAAAGGCATCTCAATCGGCGGAGGCCAATATAACGTAAATATTATGAACGGTACGATGATCGGAGACGGCGGTTCGGTCGGAATTACGTCCCCTAACAGTCAGGCCGTCATTCTCGGGGTGCAAGCGGAAGGTTACAGCGCGGCCGCATCTATAAAAGGACAGACTTATGAGCAGATCCCCGTCAATTTAAAGGGAGGCGCACAGCTCGCGACCAGCTCCGGTTTTGCATTCAACCCGACAAGCGCCGTTATTGCGGGAACAGGCGATATTACGGCCAGAGGTGACAGAAATGCGATCATCAGCTCTTCCGGAGGTTCAAGTTCTGAAGGTTCAAGGGCATTTATCGCCGCTTCAAACAATGTCCATATTACGGGCAGCAAAGTCTCCAGAACGATTCTGTCATCAGAAAGCATTACATTGGAAGAACCATACACGGTTGCCGGAGGGCATCAGTCCATCAAATGGAAACTGGATTCAGCGGGCGGCCACGGTACGTTCGCCGGAGCTGTCACCTCTTCCCTGTCAGGGTACGGAGAATATTTTGAAAGTGTAACCGGCCAGACAATTCCCGCCGGGACGATCGTCACAGTGAAAGGCGAAAAAATTGAATCGGCTCACGTCGGAGATTACATGCTCGGCGTCATTTCAGAAACAGCCGCTTTTATCTCAGGAGCGGCAAGCTTCGGATGGCAAAGCCGCTTTTTGACAAACGAGTTCGGCGGTTTCATATACGAAAATGTGACTGACGAAGAAACAGGAGAAACGGTACGCGTGCCGAAACAAAACCCAGACTGCAGTCCGGCTCTTGAAGCTGACTATGAAGCACGCGCGGCCAGAGACGAATGGCACATTGTCGGACTCAACGGCCGGCATTACGTACGGGTCGACGGTACGGTCAGCCCGGGAGATTATATCACGGCCCATAACGGAATCGGGACTAAAGCCGCGGAAGGCTGGAAGGTATTGAAACTGACGGCCTTGTACAGTTCTGAAAAAGGGTACGGCATTGCAATTGCGGTTATCAAATAGGGACTCAATATCAGGATCATCTCCTCTCTTTTCTATCGGGCGGGTATGATCTTGTTTTTTATACCGAATGAGATGCCTCTTTTTCAGCATACCGTTTCATTTGTCCAAGCCATCCATGCTTTCTGTCATAGAATACTACCGTCAGATGAAAAAAGGAGGAATATGAGTATGGATATGGGTATGGATATGGACATGAACGGACATTATGATCACCACCCAAAGCAGCCTAAACAAAAAAAGAAGAAACAAGATAAAAAGCATCTTGATTATGATTACATCGTTGTTTATAAAAGAAAATGCAAAAAATGTAAAAAATGCTGCTAACTTGACATATCAACACTTTTTACACCCGGTAAACTCCGGGTGTTTTTCTTATTATGGCGTTTCTTCGGGCTATTTTCACCCAAAATCAGGTCATCCTATCACAATACATAAAAAGACTCTATTATTTTCTTCCCTTTTCGCCTAATTAAAAGGTTTTCATTTACAGAAAACAACACAAATAGAATGACATGACTTTTGAGAAAATCTACTCTTTGCTTGGTCAATTTTTCTGCGATACCATGAATTTGCAACAATTTTAAAAAATTTCCTCAGGAGGTCATAGCCATGAAAATCGCCAGAACGGTAGTCGGATCATGCTTAGCTTTATCTCTAACAATTCCTTTCACAGCCAGTGCCTCAGCAGCCAGTCAGTCTGAACACGCAAACGCGCCTCACGTTTCACCCGTTGCAAATCCGTTAGAAAGTAAATTATCCCAAACAGCAGACCAAAACGTAAAAGCAGCAGGGGTTGATGCCGGGCTGAACGTAAACGTAGATGTTCTCGGAATCTCAGATCGCATTGCTGAAGCAGTTAAGTCAGATCAAAACCGAACCGGCTGGGTAAAAAATGTCATGGAAACAACATTTTACGCATCAGGACAGAAGTACAACGTCATGGTGTTCAATTTAAATCAAGAATATGAAGACCGGTTTAACGGCGTTCAGTTTTATGGATCAGCCGTTTATGACGGCATTACTTACGGAATCTGGGTCTTCGAAGACGGGTCCTTCGATAACAAAGGGGACGGAGGCTGGATCAATTGGGCATTCAGAGGATGGTTCGATCGTGATAATCAGCATATTGAATTCCACAGACCTTAATACGGAGAAAACTTGCGGCAGCGCCCGCAAGTTTTTATTTTGATAACGGGATACTGCACATTTTTCACCGTTATAACGACTATACTTGAAGTGCGGGCTCCGATCGCAGCCCCGGTAAAGTCTTTCAAAGTGAGGGTATGCCATGTCAAAGTCTTTAAAAATAATGTTGTGGAGCATATTGGTGTTCATCATCTTGTTAGTGATTATCGGAATCGTTTCTTACAATCAAACACCGTCTGCAGAAAGCGCAGCGGAAAGAATGCTTTACAGCGTCTAATCAATGTTAAGCCTTCATCGGCTTTTTTTATTTACCGCAGAACACTTGAAGCTCTTCTATTTAGATCGTTAACGTTCCCATTCGGAATGGAGTATACGCGTGTATCATCAGGCAATCTGTTTTGATACATGGTTCCGATTATGCCCATCGCATCTTTTTTCTCTATTCCTCATCACATTCCGCTACTGCTCTTGAAACCAACCAATCATTTCTTCAGCCTGTTCCGTTAAATCAAAAGGTTCCAATCCTAATAGCTTGTTACTTTTTCATTTTTTAAAAAACAAGCCAACTGCGCACCCTCTTCGCAACTTCTCAATGTATGAGCCTACCCGTTTCTATTACAGGAAGCAGTACGATTCCTCCTTTTACTCATTTTAACGGATGGTCATGTAAAGGAAATATAGACTAAAACCCTTTTTTCAAAAAGTAAACTAGCATCCCTATCAAACTTTTCATTTCGGCATAATATGTATTAATCCTCTTTAGGAGGTGAGATTATATGGGATTCTCAGGTGGTTATGGTAGCTCCTTTGCGTTAATCGTGGTGCTATTCATTTTATTAATCATCGTTGGGGCTTCTTTCCTCGGCGGTTATTAAGAATCCTCTTACCTCCGCATCCATGTCAGCAGCACCTCCATGATCGTACGGCGCCATAAATGAAATGTTTATGGCGCTCTGCTGTTTTTCCCCTTTTCATTCACACATAAAAACTAAAAAGATCGGCCGATGTATCAACATGCAGCCGATCAGTAATTCATAGATTATTGTGTAAGGTTTACATCGATGACGTTATAGAAGGCATTGGAAGTATCCGCAACGTCCCATACCCCTAAAATGACATGATACCCGCTTCGATCAGTCGGCACAAAAATCTTATGAGTCAGATTCGTATCTGCCTTGGAACCGTCGTGGTTTACCGTTCCGATTAATTCGAATTCATCTCTTGACAAAGGTTTATTCGGATTCCAGTTTTTCTTGGTGATATAATAGTGCCACTTTGATGTCGCATGAGGGGCCGTGTAGTACCAAGTAAAGGTATTAAAACCGCCGCGGATGTTTTGTTTTACCCAATAATCTGCAGTCTGCTTGTCTAAACCGAAGTCAATTTGTCCCGATCCCCCATTTGCAGATGCAATTCTTCCATCCGGCGGACCTGCAGCCGGAAATCCTTTCGGCCCTTCTACAGACTGAGGATTATCAATGACGGAGCCATATTTCTGGGCAGCGGCCGTCCAGCCCAATGTTTGTTTCTCTAATGCTCCCATGTACGCTCTGCTGACGGGCTCTTTTATATACCCGTGCGCAGATGCATCACTTGAATAGAAAGCGCCTCCAATACCAAGAGTAACAGTTAAAACTGCAGCTTTGACTAAACCCTTCATTACTTCATCATCCTCCCTCTTTTGTTAATAAAAACCTTTCGGTATATACACTTCACGATGGAGGATGAAATGACCTTCCTTTTCTTGATAGGAAAAAGCAATGAGGTTCGCGCTTTCCCCTTTGTTTTTTATAATCATAAAGAAAAAGCCGGGCCGATTCTGTTGTCGAATCCGCGATTGCCAAAAACCGGCCCGCCCCTTTTGCTCAGAACTTCATTCGCTGGATTTGCCGGTTTCTTTTCGGATAACCGGTGCTACTTCCGCTGCTAATCGTTCGATGTTTTCCGCGGCTTTTTTAAACGGCATACCTCCTATATCGATTTGCGCGAGAAATCGCTGATGTCCGAATAACTCGTATTGATGCATGATTTTTTCAATGATCTGCTGTGAGCTTCCCACAAATAAAGCTGTTTCTTTTCCGGACGCCCGTTCAAAATCTTCCTTCGTTAAAGGCTCATCGATCCCGTGATATGAATGAACATGAGACCAGTAATTTGAATGATACGGGTAAAATTCTTGTATTGCCTGTTCATTCGTTTTTGAAATGAACATATGTCCGCTTACGGCAACCTTCACATTTTCCGGAGGATGACCGGCTTTAGAAGCCGCTTCCCGGTATTTGTCAACAAGCGGCTTAGATGACACCGGATCACCACTCAGTACAGCTAATGCCAAACCCGCACCTGCACGCCCGGCCCGTTCTGCGCTTTCCGGAGTCCCCGAAACACCTAACCATAGCGGAATGCTTCCGCGAAAAGGCCGAGGAGAAATTTCTGCCTCGCGCAGCGGCGGCCGGTAACGTCCTTTCCAGGTAACCGATTCTTCCCCGGAATTTAATTTTAAAAAAAGGTCAATATGTTCTTCAAACAGTTCTTTATAATGGCCTACGTCATAACCGAAAAGAGGAAACGAGTCTAAAAATGCGCCCCGTCCCGCAATGATTTCCGCCCGGCCGTCTGAAATCAGATCAAGCGTTGCAAAATCCTCAAATAAACGGACGGGATCTGCGGTGGATAATACAGTCGTGGCACTGGTCAGCTTAATATTTTCAGTGATCTGTGAAATCGCTGATAAGATGGCCGGCGGCGAAGATACCGCATAATCAAGACGATGATGCTCGCCTACACCGAATACATCAAGCCCTGCGTCGTCAGCAAGTTTCGCCAGCTTCATCAATTCATCTATCCGCTGCTTTGCGCTGACTGTTTTCCCTGTCAGAGGATCGGGATATAATTCTGCAAATGAATAAATTCCAATTTCCATACAATCACGGTGTTCAGCCCTCACATTTCTCTCCTCCTGCACTGTGTAAAAAAGCTTTTATGTTATTCTATTCAGCCGTTTTACAAATAGGAATTCGTTCAAAATAAATACAGAAGCTTAACATGCAGAAGGTCGGTATGAGAGGAAAAAAAGTTTCCGGCGCCCTTCAATTCAGCCCATTACACTCATGCAGCCGGACTAGGCAAGAACAAAGCCGGCACAAGCGGATTCGAATTCATGTGTTCATTTTCAGTCCAATTCAATCCAATCGTAATATTGATCATAAAGCTTTCGTATTCTTCCGGCATCAAGAGCAATGACTTCACACCCTCTGTCATCATACAGAAAGAAAATAATATCTTTTGTCATATTCACAAAGAAAACATCAGGATATCCAACGGAACAGCCCCCGAACCTTGGCTTCAGCGGAAAATCTTCGTGGACGGCTGCCTTAAGTAATTGGGGGATACGCAGATCTTTCCGTTTACATAATAAAGAAAACTGCTGCATTTCATATTCTTCTTCGACCGGGCATTGACAGGTCTTCACTTGAATCCGATATAAATCATCCTTACACTTCAGAAACGGCTGATAAACCTTTAATTTTCTCGCGTAATTACCTTGAGTTTTGTGCTTATACACGTTTGCAACAAGAAACAAGTCATCGCTATGTTCAAACAGCTCATTGAAAAGTGCGGCGGTTTGATGATGAACAAGCTGAAAATACTCAAGATTCAAAGCACCGCTTTCATTAAATTGATACATATTGCCGCCGAGAGAAAAATGAATTCCCACATCCCATTGATGATAAATGCCGGGCACTAATTTTAAAGTCGGGAACCTTTCCTTCAGATAATCATTTATTTTCATACAAACATCTCACTTTCCGTTTCCCGCTCAAGAAGCAGAAGAAGCCGAAAACATTCCGCTTATTTCTTTTTCACCCTTGTAATATTATTCCGATTGGAATACAATGAAATGGAACACTGTGAACCCCATTGATCAGGGTGGATGCTGGTCACATTCATCCTGATCCTTTCTTTTACACAAGATCGCCCCAACTTTGAACCCCTCCGTTTCCAACCTTATTCATTGATGTTACATATATTTCAATGGTATTATTTTCTTATACATAAGCATCAAGAGGTATCCGCTTTGAACAACATCAGAAGATTAAGAGAATATTTCCGGTCTCACCGTAAAATAAGTCTGGCTGCAGACTTGCTTACGGCTGTATTGCTTATCTCATTATCCATTCTTTTTAACGGACGCCGGCAGGGAGCTTTTAATGGTTTCTTTATGTATGTCTTAGTAAGTAATTTTATCGGCTCCAATGCCTCTTTTATCGACTTCAGCAAATCGAGGAAAAGCAAACAAAAATAAAGGCTCTGGTCAAAAAGAGGGTTATACCGCCCTCTTTTTATTCTTTCAGTCATACCAATGCGTTCTTTTCAGGTTGAATTTTTCTGAATAGGACTCATGATCGGTTTTCCATACTGCTTCAACAGTGATTTCATGACCGATCACTTCATTTTCCGGCATATATTCAAACGTCTGAATATGGTCTTCTCCCGTTCCGCCGCCTTCTAATTTCTCTCCGGTGTATTCTGAAAGATGATAGTCTTTATCTTCACCATATTTCCGGCCGTCAACAAATAATATTAATCTCTTAATCACCGTGTTCTTTTCATTCACTTTATTACCTCTGTAATACAAATTCAAGAAATAGTTAGGGCCGATAGAGGTCTTGCCTGATTTTTCGATTGACGCTTCCCACGTCTTGCTTTGGCTATAGCCGATATATTTAACTTTTTCTCCTGAAATTAAAGAAAACAGTGCACATCCGGCTGCTATTATGAGAACAGTGATAATAACCAGCAATGTTTTAATGACTTTACGTTTTTTCATGACATCCCGCCTTTATCATTTAGAACGTATGAATATTAGAATTGTTACATTTAATTTGAAAGAATAATAAAAAGGGATTCTAATCCCAGGAATAAAAAAATACTAAGAAGATCATATTCCCCTTAGCCTCACATCCCAGATTGCCATGCAATAATGATAAAAGTCGTCCAAAAAGTTGTGACTAAAATAAGCATAACGGTTACAATCATTAAAATGAGACAACTTATTGTTAGAATTGAGTCTTTGTTTTTGTTAAGAATCAGAGTAACCACTGATCCTGCAGCAAATAGATACGACAAAACCGCACCGACCCAATACCACAACATAGAGTCATTGCTCCAGTAAGCCATTGACTGCATATAAATACTGAATATAAATCCTGACAATGCTAATAGAAACGAAACTAAATTTGATTTCAAGTTAGAGTTCCTTTCTTCCTAAGTTTTATTTTTAGGCACGGTCATACATCTGATAACACCTTTATGCGATATGCTTCGCCGCTTTGTCTGCATATTTTAATTCTTATTTCGTTTTTAAATATGTTTAATAAAACAGAAATGATATAAAGTTCACCTGAAACGCCGATTTAAAATTAAATAGATGTTTTATAAGCGTGAATTGCTTGATTTCTCAAAAGCATATTATCTTTCGTAACCATTCCGAGATTGTATGCTTGTTTGATGATATCCAGCACTTGATTATCGGTTTCAGTTACAGCTTGTCCACTAGTTATTCTGGATTTCCAGTAATCAAATAATCAAACTGGTGATTTCATTCTGAACTGCTTTTAAGGTTTTGATTATCAACCACTTTTCCATTCTCGAGCGCTTCTTTCAATTCATCAAAATGAATTGAACATTACTGATTCGAATGACTTCCTGCACCTTTTGTCGCTAAACTGCAAAACGCTAAAAACTTTGGACTTTGGTGGTATTATTCATCCTCTCTCTAATTTTACAACGTTCCTATAAATGATTTTCATTTTTTTCAAGCCCTTCAACTTGAATCTCATTTGAAGGAAGTTCGTTCATTGGAATTTCAATGTATTTGTCCCATCCTATCACTACCCTGTTTTGCCCAAGTATAGCATCATTTTTGTATATGTTTGCTTCACCTTTGTATAACAAATTCCTTCCGTCTTTGGCTTTAATGACGGTTGAATTTGTATAGCCCATAAGGGGGACTTTAAGATGTAACGGAAGAATCTGAAGACTGAAGCTTCAGCAGCTTCTGTATCAAAGTGACAGCTAGTGCAAGTATTACACACCTAAGCACTTTTCAATTCTGTAACTACCTGGTATTATTTCTCACGTTATTTATCGGTAATTCTATTGATAAATTCAACTCAAATACAAAAAGAACCTGTCTCTAACAAGGTTCTTTTCGTTTTGGTAACTGTATATTGTTTTTAACGACATATAAATGGAACTAGTGTATAATGTTTTCTGAATATTAGGCGTTTACGCTCAAGGGAGTCTTGCTCATCCCCTATGGAAAGGGGGTGATGCTTATGTCAACATTTCAGGCATTAATGTGAATGCTTGATTCGGGTCGATTATAATCGCCCTGTTGACGTATATAAATAAAAAATAGACCTCCCTTGAGCCTGGAAACTTAAAGGGTTGGGCAACTTTTTGTACAGAGCCGGGGTGCTGCCAACACCCTGGTCTTTTTATTATGCATTTCTTATTAAAGAAATACACTGTACCATGGAACCATTGAAATGATTTGCAATACTTTTGTTTATTGGATATCACCGTTATTTTATTTAGAGCCGAGAAGAAACTTTAATGTATCAATGTGCTTCAACACTTTCCAAATACTTTTCATGTTGTCTTTCTAAAACATTAATATCCTTTTTAAGGATCTCAACTTTATATTCTTCTTTAACTTCCTCAGATAAGTTATCGTTTAAATAGCGCCGTAATTCTTCTTCACTTTTTGTTTTATCCATACCAATTGATATGACTGGGTCTGTTTCTCCAATTCCAAGGCTAAATAAGTCAAATTCATCCCATGCGCTTTCTAATACTTCCTCAGTGGATTTTTGATGTTTAAAAGAATGTGTAACTGCGCCATACATGAACACAGAAAAACAAACAATGATCAAGACCCCAATTAATTTCTTTTTCATTGTCTCCTCCTTTCATTTCAAGAATACCACAAAATACAATACATGGAAAAAAACAATTCCTCAACCAACAGTATCCTATTTCATTACGGGTTGGTTTTGAGAGAATAAATGCTAATCCGCATCTTAAATAACGATCCAATTAGATTAGTTTAAGTTACCGTCTATCACCGTTTGAGAAACTAACCTCCCACACATTCACCATAATTCTCAGGAATTTTATTTTAATACTTTTAGGAGTTTTACATATTCACCATATTCATCTTCACCAAGAAATAATACGGTTGTAAAGCCCTTCTTTTCATATAGATGTCTTGCGTTTAAGTTATCTGTATCTACACCAAGTGTTATTTCCTCATATCCAAGTTGTTTAGCATAATCAATCAAATAATCAACAATAATACCACCTATCCCGCAATTTCGATATCCTTCTTTAACAATCATACGAGATAGATAAATGCGTTTATCTGGAATAGTATAATCTGGGTCATCGTTTTGAAAAACTAACGATCCTTCTCCTATAAACTCGTCATTCACTGAGTAAATAAAAGTAATTCTGTTTCCGCTTACTAATTCGTCATAAAACACCTTAGCCATTTTCTTTTTCTTTTCCATGTCCCAAATATTATTACACTTATTGTAGTCTTCAGGTTTTAATTTCTTTATTTGGTACGAATCCATAGCCTCTCTCCTTTTTATAATTAGTTTCTATCGAAAATAAAAAAGCTCTTTTTCTGAGAGCTTAACTTTGCAATACTTTTCCTAAAAACGAAAGCTAATTGTCCTTATCAAAGAGCAATTTTCCAAAATCTCAATTTCCACATCACTCCCATGTTCATCAGTTTCAATTGGTTCGTCTACTAAACTTAGGATAAACTCCTCAAACGAATTGGCAATTAGGAAAAAGTCTTTATCGGGGTGACTTAATTCATGATCCCAAAACAATATCTTTTCATTATCGATATCCATGCATATTTCATTCCCGCCTGCGGAGCTTGCGATAGGAATAATATTTCTAGGAAAGCGATCAGAATATGTATCGATTGCTTTCTGAAGACTGTTATGATCGTTCGCTAAACCATAAAAACCCTCTAACAATTGTGTATCATCTCCCTTACCCATCCAAGGATCTTTCTCTATAGGTTTGTAGCAAACGTCATACTCAATCTCATCTGTTGTTTTTTTACTTTCTAAATAACAGCCTCCATATCCCTTCAAAAAATCCTTATAGTCGGAAGGTAATTGATTTCCTATGTTCATTTCAAGCTCTTTGAGTTGTTCATTTGTATTAATGCTAGGATCTGTGCCAGCATCAATCGTAAACTCTTTCAACTTTTGTTCGATCTTAGTGAAGCTCATTTTAATACTCCTTCATATGCTATGGAAAAACAAGTTATAGACCTTCTTTTTAGTTTTAATCGTCCCAGTCCTCATCATCGATCCAGTCGTCTTTCGCTTCTTCAAGTTCTTCTATTAAAAACTCAAGGAATGTACTACCAACTTGTTTACCATATCCCTCTTGGTTGTCCCAAAGAATGACAGGGCATTCACCATTTTTCAACTTGTTAGTGTCAAGACAATAAGAAAATTCATCTACATATTCGATCACTACAAGACCATCGGAAAGGTTATAATATTTTTTATATTCATTAGTCTGTTCGACAACTTCAGCACCGTGAGAGTCATATCCGAGTATCATTGTTCCATATGCTCCCCCTGAACCATACTCAGTTAAAAACCACTTATAGCTGTCTGGAAGGGTTACATTGAGATCCTCTTCTATTTCTCTAATCTGATCTTCAGTGACTCCCCCCGTGAGAATTGAATTTTCTTTATTTTCATCAAAGAAAGTTTTTATTTTCGAATAATCCATTAAACTTTCACCTCTTATTCTTGATTCTCAAATTGCTGAGCTCTCCATCTCCAATACCTTCTTCTGAAACTTTTATATTGTTTATCAAGCACAGGAGCATTTCTAAAACTCTGTCCATTCCCTTTTAATCCATGCAAAACATCACTGTACTTATTATGCCAGCTTTCAGGTATCTCCAGCATAGTACCAGGCTCTTCTTGAATTAAGTGATGTAAATTTATTTGCGTGCCATCTTTAGCAAAAGGAGCATTACCATTTTTCATCAGTTGAAGATTCGTAAAGCCTTTACGATTTTTTTGATTAAGGTCAATATCTTTCATTGTGTATACTCTACGGCTTACATCTCTAGGCTCTCCTTTAACTTTTACCTTGCCGTCTATTTCATAGGCCTCATACTTCTCTTTATTTAACCAAGGGACATTTACTTTCTGACCAGTAAATGGCTTTCTGCTTTCATCCAATTTCTTTGCATTGGACAAAAGTCCATTTTTAAGGTTTTGGCTGTTAACCACATTGTATGGTACGTTATCAGCCAGAGCAAGATCATACTTAGAGTTATAAGGAAGCAAATCTGAAATCTTAATGTCCTTAATTTTCTGACCTGCCTGTCCTGCCTTGTTTATGACCTTCCCCGCCGCATCAGCTTTGTTAACGGCTCCTGCGCCTTTTGTTCCAACAACAGCAACAGCAACTGAACCGACCGCATATGTCACCCATCTTGATCTGGAATACACATCTCCGTTCACCATATCTTTTTGATACGACTCTTCAATTGCCGCTTTAACAGCATCATATGTTTTAACAGGATGAAGTACTGCATTCCCCAGTGCTGACAGCGTTTCCCCCGGATCGGTTATGAAGTCCCATAGACCGGTTACCGTGTCTTTCCCGACATCATATAAACCAACGCCGGCTCCTTTTAAAATATCCCAAGTCACTTCTCCGGCTTCTTCCATCTGTTTTGCTTGTTCAAGCTGAATCACATACTGCTGCTGGGCAGGTTCAAGGTTTTCATAGCCGATCTTCTTCGCAATTTCCAAATATTCATCCGGATCAGTTACTCCATCAGCGAGCTTTTTCTTCAGATCCTTGATTTCCCGCTCCTTCGCTTCTTCCTTTTTAATCGTCAAATAATCATCCGAATGTCTTGCAATCTCGCCTTTTTTCTTATGTATGTCACTTTCCCTGTATGCCTTGGCGTTATAGTGAAGCGGAGTGGCGTTTTTTCCTTGGCCTGTTGCGTTTTGGAGCTGCTGAAAATCTGCCTGAATGAAATGTTCGTTTGCCTCGGTTTCTGCGTATTCTTTCGTTAGATCGTGATCAAGCTTTCCGAGCTTATGTATGATCTCATCCCGTTTTTTATCTGCTGACTCAAGCTTTTGATCGACATCCTCTGTCGAGAAAACATCAAGATGGACAATATCGCTTATCTCGTTAAGAATATCCCTCATTTCATTGCGCTGCTCCTGCATGATGGCTTGTGATGTATTCTTCGCATGAATCAGCTCATGTTCTAAAAATGACTCTTCCACAAACGAATCAGCTAATCCGGCATCAGCCACTTTTCCTGAAATACTGTTAAGAAACGCAATCTTCATATCGATCAGATTAAGCCAGCTGTCTGTGACACCGGCGTGGTCTTGAAAAAAGGCTTTGATGTTATCAGCACCTTTACCTGAAAACTCACTGTCGTCTAGATCAGCCATTCCCTGAAACGCTTTTCTGAGATTGATAAATTGTTCTCTAATCTGATCGTATTCTTTTGCTCGTTTCTCCGCTGCTGAAATGAACGAGGATGCTTCAAATACCTTCATTTACGTCTCCTTTCCGCTTCTTTCTGTCTAAATTTTACCATAGGATATAATGCCTGAAGAACTTCTTTTTTGTTGCGTTAAACTTTCTCCGTTCATAAAAATAACCATCAAAACTGATGTTTTCTCCCGCAAGTCAAATCGGGGAAAATGCATCGGCTGATGGTTATAAAGAGTATGGATCCCAGTCTTAAATGCAGGGAAGTGAGATAACGAGTACACCTAGATGCCTTCATATGTGACAATCCAATATTATTTATGCCATAAACAGCTAACAGCGCAGTAAAGGTCATTACAGAATTCATTTCCCTCGAAGTTATTCTTAAGATAGTTTAAATTAAGCTATTGAGTATTTTTTCAAACTTATTCACGCTCATCATCTCATGAGTGAGAAATGTCCCATTATAAAACACGCTGAAAGTCGTCCAAACTGCCGGGGATTTTTGCGCCATATCTTTTGTCGTTATTCGCCGGGCCTGAAAATGAAGTCCTTTCTTTTCAGTCAGTTCCTTTACATCCTTTAACAATCCAACTGCAAATGGGCATTGGGCTGTATAAAATATTGTGATTCCCTCATCATTAACGGAATTACTTTTCACCTGTTTTTTAAATACAGGAGGATGTGCATGTTTATTCCACGTCAGTGACATCAACTGAAAATAGGGTTCTGCTTCATCTTGCACAGCAAATCCCATATGTTCAAAGAAATGCTTATCACTTAAATAAGGGAGTTTTTTCTTCCCCACTATATGAACTATCCCATCCATACCGCGGGATTTTGCATCTGACACACATTTTTCTAACAAGTGTTTCGCATGTCCGTTATTCTTATATTTTCCCGAGACCCAAAGACAATTAATAAACATAAAATGAGGTGCGCTTACCGGAACCCACGCTTCTTCTGCAGGTAAATATTCAATAAAAACTTTTGCCCGTTCGTTTAGGCGATAGAACACCAAGCCATCACTCATCCGATCTTTGAGCCAGCTCTTCTTTTCATTTACCGCATCCTCATATTGTTTCGTACCTAATGCACAGCAAATATGATTGTCATCAATATTGTCCCTAGTCAACTCAATGTATTCCATTTTTCCTCACCCGCTTTCTGGATTCATCACATGAATTTCAATTTGAACAATGCAGACTGGGCATGGCGCTAGTCGGTCTTTTTTAGAACATCAGCTTTACTTCTGGGGAGTATTGTAATTTCTCAGAAATATAGAGTCCCAGAACCAATATATGAACGCAGCAACAATGCTCATTAAACTGAGAAATCAATTGGCGGATTATCTATGTACCAGAACAAGAACACAGCTAAAAAAGCGACTGCTGTATAAATGAAAAGATGAACCAAACTAAACTTTTTAGGCTTCTTTCTTAGCCATAGTTGCACAGGAACAGCAAACAAAAGGTAAGTAATGAATGCGTAAAAAGCAATGATAACCACAGTAACCAATGCAAATGGCACAAAACCCGAGTATACAAACATATATAGTCCGAAGATCAAACCATACGACAAACTTGAAAAAGCCAATGTGTAGGTACAGCTTTGACTTTTGCTCCAAGACGCTGCTTCCATATAGTTCACCTACTTTTTATCAAAATACATTTCTCATTTTTTCCTACTGTTTAAAATCAATATATATCCATCACTTTAAAAGATCTATGTTTTTTGGCAGATCATCAATTCACTATCTTAATATCCAGAAATTTTATTGCCATTAAAAAAAGGTCAAGGAAATACCTTGACTGTGTATCGCTCACCAATCTGCATCCGGTTCATCGTGTTCGAATTCGTAAAAGCCTTTAATCCACACTTCTCCGCAGCCGGCTCCTTTTGTGATCAATAAGTAATGATTTCTGTTTGCATCACCATTCACCTTATCAGCCGCGCTCAAGTTCAAATGATTACCCGTGAAATTCTTTTCACTAAGGGTAAAATCATATCCTGCCAGTGTAATTCTCTGCAGTTTAAGCTCAAATATCGGCAGAAAGATTATGACCACAAATTCAAAGCAAGAAACGACAGCCCCCATGCAGATAGACCAAACATTACAAAGAACCTAAGCAAAGCTTCGAATTTTGTAAGTCTTCGCTCCCTTTTCGTTTTACCTAATTTCCAATAAACGGCGTAGCAGGAAAACACCAAAATGAGTTGTCCAAGTCGCGACACAGATTCTAAGAATTCTATACCATTCATTGATTTTCACCTCGTTTATTTAAACAGAAAGTCTTTCTTACAGCGTTTATCCAAAGCACTGATTTCTTCGGTTATAAAAACCGCTTGAGGAATTTGTTTGTAAAATGGTTTGCCTGCCGCTTGATAAAAACAGCCCATCCTTACTCCCCATGTATCAATCAATATAAATTTTATTATCTCAGATGGAAAGACGATTTCCAACAGTTATGTAAAAATAAGTAACTGTAATATGCTAATTGTATAAGAAAAGTTGTCTGTTCCAGCAGAACCACGAGTGCTGCATTTCCCATTAAAGCGCTAAAGGAAAATTATAAAAGAGCCGATTTTAGGCTCATTCGCGAAGCTTTATCATTTTATTTTTATGATTGTATACTCCTGTCAGTCTTACTGGAATAAATTTGCGGGAAGATTAGTTTTAATCCGCCGCCCTGCTCACCTTCGAACCTTCTTGCAGCTTCCCCACAAATAAATATCCAGATGAACAGCTTTCACCTCTTCCCTTTGTGAATCCCTGTGTGAAATCTGACTCTTCCCAAAACTTATCTGGCCTTGCATCGTGGAGCGCCAATTCTCATGCATCAATTTAATTAATCCAGGATATTCGTATTTTGCTTTTCTGTTAGCTGAATAACGCTTTATAAGAAGCGGGGAATTCTTGATTTACGCGCTGCACTTCCAATGTAAATTCACGTTCCTCTTCTGTCACTCGTCTGAGTCTGTCAGCTTTTTTTGTGTATCTATGTCGGCACCTGGAGGAACGAACCGATTCGGTGCAATTCGTACACCATTTGTGATAACAGCATTGTATGAGATAAATGATCCTTTTCCTATAATTGCATTGTATACGATTGCCTTAAAACCGATGAACGTGTGATTTCCAAGAGGGCCATGAATGAGAGCATCATGTCCGACACTTACATTGTTTCCGATATAAGCTGATAAAGGGCAAAAACTTAGTGAGCCGGTGATTGTCAAATTTATCTTCCGTCAGCTTTTTATCGCTCAAAAAAAGGCCTCCTTTGAAAACGTATCTATTCATGTATATATGTAAATTCTGTGCATTTGGAGATGACAAATCATCCATAGAATCCTCCCTGCATAGCTCCCTCAATTTTTATAGAGACACTTGTCCGCAAAAAATGTAAGGGCTTTCAAAAGAAGAGCAGTATGCTAAATTGTAAGATAAGTAAAAATTTTCTGCTAATATTTGAAAGGGGTGTATGATTTGAAAGCAGTAGTAGCAACAAAAGACAAAAGTATAGCGATCGTACAAAAAGAATTACGTCCTTTGCGACATGGTGAAGCCAAAGTTAAGATGGAATACTGCGGTGTATGTCATACTGACTTACATGTTAAAAATGCTGATTTCGGAGATGTTACAGGCGTCACTTTAGGTCATGAGGGAATCGGCATTGTAACTGAGATTGGTGAAGGTGTAACAAGCCTGAAAAAGGGCGACCGCGTCTCTATTGCCTGGATGTTTGAAAGCTGCGGCTGCTGTGAATATTGCTTAACTGGCCGTGAAACCTTGTGCCGGGATGTAAAAAATGCCGGCTATACAGTTGATGGCGCAATGGCTGAAGAAGCAATCGTAGCGGTTGATTATGCAATAAAGGTGCCGGAAAATTTAGATCCTGCAGCAGCAAGCAGCATTACTTGTGCAGGTGTAACAACTTATAAAGCGGTTAAAGTCAGTGAAATTAAACCAGGTCAATGGATCGGTGTATTTGGAGTCGGCGGTTTAGGCAACTTGGCTGTTCAATATGCAAAAAACGTCTTTAACGCTAAAGTGATTGCTTTCGACATTAGCGATGAAAAATTGAATTTTGCTAAGAGCTTAGGCGCTGATGCGGTTGTAAACAGTTTAAACGAAGACCCCGTCGCTAAGGCAAAAGAAGTGACTAACGATTTGGGGCTTGATGCTGTGGTCATCACGGCTGTCTCTAAAACCCCTTTCAATCAAGCGATTGATGTTGTAAAAGCAGGAGCCCGTGTAGTCGCTGTCGGTTTACCGGTGGACAAAATGGATTTAGATATTCCCCGTCTCGTGTTAGATGGGATTCAGGTAGTAGGTTCATTAGTAGGTACCAGAGAAGATTTGAAGGAAGCTTTTCAATTTGCCGCAGACGGTAAAGTTGTACCTAAAGTGACAAAACGCCCGATTGAAGATGTGAATGATATTTTTGAAGAAATGGAGCAAGGCAAAGTGACCGGCCGCATGGTTATCGATTTTACTTCCTAATCATTAAGGCTGCCGGGAATGATACGGCAGCCTTTGATCTCGATTCTTGCTCAGCGCCCCACCCAGACTGAATGAGACTTTGTCATTTAGTTCAGAAAAGAAATTTTACAGACCATTCGGCGGTCATTCATTTTGCAAGTATTCTCTGAACTAATCCTGATACCAATATAATACAAGGTCATTCATTGCCGAAGCGTAGCCCTGCTGTCTTAACATAGTTGTTATGCTGCCCCGATGATAAGTTCCGTGATTGGCAACATGGAATAAAATTTCTGAGTAAGCAGTTTCTCTGTAACCTAACCAAGGATTATTTAAGTTCTTTTTTTGTTCTAAATCTGTTTGGCTATTCATCCATTCTTCAAACTGTGAAGCCAGTTCTTCGTAAGACGCCGCAAATTCATCTGCAGAATATAAATGAGCCTTTTCTGCATAAGCCATAGAACCTTCCAATGCTTCCTGCATGTCTATTCCTTTAAGTACTTGCAGCCACATAACATCCACCGCGCAGATGTGACTGAACGTTTGAGCAATTGTAGGATATGAACTGTGAACCTCTTCATAAAGGACATTACTTGGTAATTCCTTTATTCTTTCTAATAACGCTTTATTCGCCCAAACATGGTACTGATACATATTTTTCGCATGGTTCATTTAACATCTCTCCTTTAAAGTTGATACTTGTGATTATAAAAAAAGATATATGACAGCAGATTGTCATACATCTTTATAAATTTTCATTATTTTTTCAGCTTCATCCATTAAAATTGATTGAAGTTCCACCGGTTTTATAATTTTAGCGCCACTGCCAAAGCTCAAAAGAATTGATTTAAGCCATCCGGCATGCTGAGGCCGATACACAGAGATTGTAAACGTCATACTTCCATCTCTGTTCATGACTTTTGAAGCGTTCTGAAATTGATCTAATACTTTAGCTATGGAATTAGGATTAACCCAAATGACTACATCCGCAAACCCTCCCAGGTCGGATTCTGAATAAGATGGTTCATCTTTCACTTTGTGACTGCGCAAAAACTCTTCTTGAGTAAGCGTTATATTCATCATACGTGATACTCTAAATTCTCTATCTTCTTGACGTTCTCTGCAGAAGCCATATACATACCAACTACGAAACTTATACTGAAGGTGGATAGGTTCTACTTCACGTGATGTAAATTCATTTTTATTACTGACATAATCAAAGCGTACTGCCTTTTTTTCCTGTATAGCTTTTCGCAGCCGGATTAATGAATTCGGTTCTGTTCTAAGGCTTTCCAAGTTAACATACAAAGTCCTGCTGCTTTCGCTTGTATCCAGAGATTTTAATCTATCTATCGTGTGTTCAACTTCCTTATCTTCAAAAACACTCGACAAACTGCTTAATACTGTAATTAAATTCAATACATCATGAGAACCGATTAAACTTTTATCAAATTTGTATCCTCTCATTATCCCAAAACCGCCGTTAGCCCCTTGGTATGAAACGACTGGTATTCCAGCTGCACAAATCGCTTCGATGTCTCTATAAATTGTCCGCGTTGATACTTGAAATTCATCAGCTAAACTGGAAGCAGATAAAATTTCATTATGTAAGAGCTTGAATATGATTGATAACAAACGTTCTAATTTCAATTCTCAATTCCTTTCCTTATTAGAGTTGGGAGTGCTCTTTTTGCTCTGACACTGCCGCTCACCTCCTGTCACTTCAAGAAACCACGCAGAAAGCTTAATTTTTCCACCTAACCGCATAATACGCGAATACCATATGCTTTATACTTTGCGACACCGATAAACCCTTCTATTGCTTCATCTGATATAAAATAAAACGCCTGTTGAACCTTTGCTTATGTATACAGCTTCATCTTCACTGAGTAATTTGAGGCCCAATTTAATCTACATAATAGTTCACTGAATCTCTCAACAATTTTAGATAAAAATCTTGTTTTTATAGAGATGTTCGTTCAATCGACATCCTTGTGATATATATATGGTGAAATTTATAAAAACAAACAAAGGAGTGTTGTTACATATGAGTCTTATCATTTTAGCATCCATGCTTTTATGGGGTGCAGTGATCCACGAGCTAAACAAACCTTCAAAAAAACAAAGTAAACGGAAAATGATCCCTTTGGTATCCCTCAGTTCTTTATCTACTTTAATCATCACAATTTCGCTTTTTTCTAATTTAATTGGTTGATATTTGTTATGAGGAAACCCGCCAGAGGTTCCTCATAACACTAAACCTACTCACTGCACACTTTACAGCAGACCTTATCAGAGTGTTTGCTTAACACTTTGTCCATTCTCCCCACAGGCATCTTCTTCTCACTCGGAAGTGTAAGATAAGCTGTTATCTCATCCCCTGATTTTAATGTTTTTCCGCAGATAGAGCATTTTAACTCAGTATTAAAGAAATTTTTTAATCCCATCCAGAAGCCTCCTTACTTACCTTTATAAAGTAATACGTTAATGCTTTATAAAAGTTTCAGGTTAAATAAATACTCCTTGCCTGGGAATATACTTCGTTTCAGTTGATCCGCAGCCGCCCCGGTCATCGTTGCCTATAACTTTATCAGCACCACAAACCCGCAAGCAGGCTCCTTGTATCGTACCTTCCGTCCCTTTGTGATTTGTTTTGATTTGTCGTATACTGCGCTTGCCCGGGAAATGATGAATATTTTCGTTAACTATAATTTCCCTGAATCTCTTCGTATGTGGCTCTGCATGATGAAGTAACTTCATGCAGAGCCACTTTCATACACAGTTTTATTGCATGTTTAGCCATATCCCTCCTCTTTAAACAGCAAACCGTCCCATCCATTTCTCTCTTTCAGTTAACCTCCCATTATTTTATTGTCTTAGAAGCTCTTCATTTTAGACATAACATCCATTTTTTCTTATTTAGACTTAAATCTATGTCGAAATTTACCGTCCGGCATATTATGTACTATCCTAACAACAGGAGGTGGCAATATGGGATACTACGGTGGGAATTACGGTGGAAATTATGGCGGAAACTCTTTCGTATTGATCGTTGTACTATTCATTTTGTTAATCATTGTAGGTGCTGCATTCCTTTTTTAGCACATTGACGATTCATATTCGTCTCCCAAACATTGCATCCCTTAGTTCGGACAGACGCCATAAGAAGTTTTATGGCGTTTTTACTTTTGAAAACAAATCCATTTAAAATAAACATTTTATTTTTACTCTGAAGTTTTTTCATAAGCAGGAGAGTTTCTTCCCCTGCCTACGGCTGCTAATCCTTTTCAGATCTTTTATGAAATACTCGGACTAATATTGCCGCTATGAATATTAAGGCGAACAATCCAAAAGCCATTGATCCATTCTTTAAAATGATCCCAAAGATCAACAATGCGCAACCAGACAAAATAAATAGTATCTTACTTAAAATATTAATCATTTACATTTCTCCCAATCAAAGCTTGCATTGACACCAATAATACCTGCAGTATTTATACAAGCATAGCAAGCAGTTCCACATAAAATAGTTAAACCAGTGATTGCCCATTGGCTAATATTCTTATCGCATAAACAATCTGATACACATCCAGTCCAACCCTTAGCACTCATCATGTTTGATGATGAGCCCGTTTTATCTTCTGCAGACTTTTCTGTCTCAAAGACACCAGACTTGTCTCATCTTTAACACAAGACTTGTTCATGAAAATAACCCCTTTGTAAAAAAATAATTGTCATTCGGCACCAATACTACATATCAAACAGACCATCTCATAAATCACCTTCTCTCTTTAATAAAACGCTACCATTCATATAAATAATTGTTAAGCAAAATGGCTTTCACATAAAAAAAGCCGGATTCCTCCTCTAAGAGGTTCCGGCTTTTCTTAGTAAAATACAGGAAATATCTGGTGACGTGCTGCACACACCCGCTATTATAATATTTCAATAGAGCCTTCTGTTCCATGAACGCGGATTCGCTGCCCATCTTTTATCAATTGGGTTGCATTTTCAACTCCAACAACTGCAGGTAAGCCGTATTCACGCGCGATAACCGCTCCATGGGTCATCAGTCCGCCAACTTCAGTGACCAGGCCTTTTATGGATACAAACAATGGCGTCCAGCTGGGATCAGTATAGGAGGTAACTAATATATCTCCATCTTCCAAATCGGCATCTTCCATGTTTAAAATAACCCGTGCCCGCCCTTCTATGACTCCCGAGGAAACGGGCAGCCCTGCAATCGCACCGGCCGGGAGATTTTCTCGTTTGTACTCGCCTGTAACGATTTCACCGTCAGATGTGATAACACGCGGCGGAGCTAGTTTTTCATATACTTTGTACTCGCCTTTTCGTGTGCTGATGATTTGGTAATCCAATTTATGTGTGCGTACGACTTCCTGAAGTTCTTCAAAAGTGAGTTAGTATATGTCTTCTTTTTCATGAATAACGCCCGCTTCTGCGAGTTGTTCGGCTTCTTTCAGTAAAGCCTGCTTATAAACGAAGTAGCGGCTGATCATGCCGTATTTTGGATATTCTCTGAACCCGCTGAAGTTCCGGATGATGCGGATCATTCGTTTGGTTTCTTTGGCTTTTTGTTCACCATCCGGTAATTGCTTCAATCGGTCTAATAACTCTTGTTCTTTCTTCAACGCCTCCTGCCGCCCTTGCTCAAATTTCCGCTGGCTGGCATTTGGCTCAAAGTTTTTGAGATTATTAAGAATCATAGGGACAAGTGCAGTTGGTTTTTCGCTCCATCGAGTTCTTGTCATATCAATTTCTCCGGCACATCGCATTCCGTACTTGCTGAGATAAGCATAGATAGCGTCACGGGTTTCCCGCCCGCCTTCAAACTTCACCAGCCCATCCAAAAAGTGATCATCTTTTACATTCTCTAAATAGGCAATTACTTCTGGATAAGGGCGGATCACATCAGCGACGTCCAATAGCGCAAGCCCCATTTCTGAGGTAATATTATGGGGTACAGATTGAGAAAGCGTATCTGCTGCGTTTTTTTCACCTAACCACTCGTTCATTTTTTCGTTAATCCATGATGAAGCATCCATTGCAGTTCGAATCAACACCGAACTTTTCGGGTTAAATAGAATCTTCTTTAATTCCTGGATATCTTCCAAAATAAAACGAAATAAATCAGATCCTGATTTCGTCTGGATGTTTTGTTTTAACTCTTCTATTGATGCCTGACTGCTCTTAATCAAATCAGAAACAATTGCCGGATCGTTTTCAGCTTGATCCGGCATATCTGCATTGCCTTTGCCGGGAATCGGTGCCGTTTTATCAGGTATCGGCTTAATGAAATCATCTCGCTCTATTATGGTCATAAGTGCGTCTTTTAAGAGCGGATCGTGCTGCCCCATGCCTTTTAAGAAAACTTCTCTGACATTAGGAGATGCCAGTTGATGTGTGACATCAACGAATAGCCTTCCGCCGGCTTTACGCATGCGTGCAGCAGTCGTCAACAGAAAAAAAGACAATCCAAGGGGTTTTATGGGATCCGTCATCATTTGCTGATGACCGACAGAGATATAGACGTGATTTTCTCGATCGTTCGCTTCAGGAACGGGGTATAACGTTGTGATCGGACGACTTTGGACAATATAAAAAGTATCGCGGTCCAAACACCATTCGATATCTTGCGGCTGGCCGAAATGAGCTTCGATCTGTCTCCCGATACGTGCCAGCTGTAAAATTTGTTCATCAGTCAGTGTTTGAATCTTTTGCTGATCAAGAGCGATCTCCTGTGTTTCTGTTCCGCCTTCTTTTCGTCCATAGATAGCCAATTTTTTAGTTTCTATTCTCTTATCGACGATTTGCCCGTCCTGTACTTTATAACAATCGGCAGAGACTAAGCCGGAGACAAGTGCTTCACCAAGTCCAAAACCGGCATCGATGGATAGCAGCTTTCGGTTTCCGGTCATCGGATCAGCGGTAAATAAAATCCCCGAAGCCTGAGGGAACACCATCTTTTGGATGATAACGGATAAATAAACTTGGCTGTGATCAAACCCATTTTGCATACGGTAAATGACCGCGCGATCCGTAAATAGGGACGCCCAACATTTACTGATATGCTGCAAGATCGCATCGACGCCGGTAATATTTAAATAGGTGTCTTGTTGACCGGCAAAAGAGGCATGCGGTAAATCCTCAGCTGTCGCACTGGAACGTACGGCATAGGCATGTTTTTCGCCGAACCGGGAGAGATGGCAAGCAACTGCTTTGACTACATCTGAAGGAATTTCTGTTTCCATAATGGTTTGCCGGATTTTTTTGCTGACTTCACCAATTTGATCCCGATTCTCCACTTTCAGCATGGTCAGTTGATCCAACAGCGCTTGTAACGTTTCGTTTTGTTCAATGGCTTTTTGATATCCTGCGGTTGTGACACAAAATCCTTCCGGTACTTGTATTCCTTGAATTTTTGATAATTCCCCTAAATGTAACCCTTTTCCTCCAACGAGCAAAGGCTGTGTTTTTTCAATTTCGTGAATGCCGAGAACCAAAGAACTCATTCTATATCTCCCCTTCAAAAAAATTTGACAAGAGCTTTTCAGCATGATATAATCATAATATAAGATGGATAACTATGAATTTTCACACAAAAAGCGCGCGTGTTCTGATTATATCACCGTGTCTGTTTTTGTGCAATATAAAAAGAACCTGGCCAATTTGGCGAGGTTCTTTCTTCATTTTTGTCGAAAGCTCTTTAAAGCTGTATTGATATCTTTTGTGTGAACGTAAATGTTCTTATACAACTCGAATAGTTTTTTATATTTTTGAACATTTTGTTCTTTTGGATAAAATGCAGCTGCTTCATGAATGAACTGCTCTGCACATTCTTCAAGAGAGTCAAACCACCCGCTTCCTAAGGCAGCTAACATCGCAGCCCCCATGGTGGGACCTTGTTCATTCTCTAACTTAACAACCCTCGTATTGAAAATATCAGCCTGCATTTGAAGCCACGTTTCATTTTTAGCTCCCCCGCCAATAGAGACAACCGTATCAACTGATTTTCCCGCTTCGCGGAATAGCTCAATTGATTCATATAAAGAGAATGTGATGCCTTCCATTATCGCCCTCAAAAAGTGCTCTCTTTTATGGGCTCCGTCCATTCCGATCAAGCTTCCCCGAATAGATGAATCAGCATGCGGCGTTCTTTCACCGACTAAGTAAGGAGTGTACAGCAGTCCATTTGCTCCTATCGGAACAGATTCCACCCCCCGTAATAATTGTTCAAACGATTCGTTCGGCGCAAACGTTCTTTTAAACCAGTCCAAGCTGTACCCTGCAGCGAGCGTGACTCCCATCGTATAAAAAGAATCCTTCTTTCCATGATTAAAAAAGTGCACTTTCCCTTTAAAGTCCCTTTCTTTGTCTTCTTCACAGGAAAGTATGACTCCTGACGTCCCGATACTGCATAATGTTTTTCCGGAAGAAAGAATACCGGCTCCGACAGCACCGCAAGCATTATCTGCTCCCCCGGCGTACACTTTTGTTTTTTCCAACAGACCAGTCTTCGCCGCAACGCTCGGAAGCAGCGATCCTACACAGTCATGGGATTCAACAAGCGGAGGACAAATTTCCGCTGAAATATCAAATTGATTGCAAATCTCATCGCTCCACTCTTTGCGGGTCATATGTAAAAGTAACGTTCCCGCCGCGTCGGAGTATTCGGTGTGAATGGCGCCAGTCATGCGGAATCTCACATAGTCTTTCGGAAGCAAAAAAACAGCGGTTTTGTGAAAAAGTTCAGGCTCATGTTCCTTCACCCATAACATTTTAGGTAATGTAAACCCTTCAAGGACACGGTTTTTTGTGATATCAAGCAGACGATCGCCAAATGTCTCGGTTATCCTGCTACATTGAGGCGTCGTTCTGGTATCATTCCAAAGAATCGCATGACGCAGCACCTGAAGATCTTGATCAAGCAGCACTAACCCATGCATTTGTCCTGAATAGCTAATCCCGTCAATATCCCCGGGTTGAACGTTGGATATCGAAATCAATTCAGCCAATGCTGCAATTGTTTGCTGCACCCAGTCTTCAGGATTTTGCTCACTATATCCCGCCTTCTCTTGGATGAGCGGGTAACTTTTGAACGTTTCTGCACAAACCTTGCCATTTTGATTGACTAAAATGGTTTTAACGGCACTCGTACCAAGATCTATTCCAATGACATACTTCATTTTTTCACTCCTTCCTCTCTAAATAGATCCCCATTGAAATGACCCGCCATAACAGTAACTTCATGACGGGCAATTCCGGGAACTTGGCTGCCTGCATCTTTTTACAGCGGGATCTGGAGCTTCTTTTTTCATTATACCTGTAAAATGTATTGGTTTAATATCGCTTTTAACCGCTCCTGTCTACCTGATTCGTTTTTAATTGGCTGATTGTTCAGCGCATATTGCTCAAGTGTCTTAAAATCAGCTCTTCCTTCTGCAATTTCAAGCCCAATCCCTTCAGTAAAGCTGCGGTAACGGTGTTGAATCACATCTTCAAACACACGATCTTCGATTAATTTGTGGGCGGCTTTCAATCCTCTTGCAAATGTATCCATCCCTGCAACATGGGCATATAGTAAATCATCAGGCTCAAAAGAAGATCTCCTGACCTTTGCGTCAAAGTTTAATCCTCCGCTTCCAAGACCGCCATTTTTCAGGATTTCGTACATTGCTAATGTCGCAGAATATAAATCTGTCGGAAATTCATCTGTGTCCCAGCCTAAAAGCGGATCACCCTGATTCGCGTCAACAGAGCCAAGAAGGCCATGCACTCTCGCCATGCGTAATTCATGTTCGAATGTATGCCCGGCTAATGTGGCATGATTGGCTTCGAGATTTAATTTAAAATGATTGTCTAAGCCATATTGCTTTAAAAAGGCAATAGTTGTTGCTGCGTCCGTATCATATTGATGGGTGGTCGGCTCTTTTGGTTTTGGTTCAATCAAAAACTGCCCTGTATACCCGATTTCCTTCGCATAATCCACTGCCATATGCATAAATCTGGCCATATTATCAAGCTCAAATTTTAAATCGGTATTTAACAAAGTTTCGTACCCTTCACGTCCGCCCCAAAATACATAGTTCTCGGCGCCAAGCTCTTTTGCTGTTTCTAATCCTTTTTTTACTTGGGCTGCGGCATACGCAAATACATCTGCGTTACAAGAAGTCGCCGCACCATGGACGAAACGGGGATTCGTAAACATATTTGCAGTATTCCATAATAGCTTAACGCCGCTGGTTCTCATGTAGTCTTTTATCATGTCCACGATTATATCCAGATTTTGATTTGTCTCTTTTAACGTACTTCCTTCCGGTGCGATATCCCGGTCATGAAAAGCAAAAAATGGCGCATCCAATTTTTCAAACAGCTCAAACGCTGCATCTACCCTCGCTCTCGCCAGATCCAAGCCTTTATAGTGATCCCACGGTCTCTGCATCGTAGCTGCGCCAAAAATGTCTGTGCCGTCAGCGGTAAATGTATGCCAATAGGCAATAGAAAATCGCAAATGCTCTTTCATCGTTTTTCCGCCAATTACTTCTTGAGAATTATAGTATTTAAATGCTAAAGGATTCGTGGATTCTTTCCCTTCGTAAATCACTTTGTTTGCGCTTTCAAAATAGTTGACCGAACCGGAATGAGAGTGAGCCATGTGTGATTTCCCCCTTAAAAATAAATTCTAAACATGATCATTCAAATACAGATGCTTTTATGTCATGTTGCGCATTAGTTTGTTGCCCAAACAAACTAACTTATTTTCATCTTATATAACCTCATCAGTATTTTCAATATTTTTTTAGTTTTTTACGAACACATTAGATATAATAAAGGTTGGATTCGCTATGTACTGCGTTTCGCACGATAACACAGAACGTTCAACTTAATTTAAAGATTATACAAATGGAGTGGATGAAGTGGATATCGCTGATCAAGCCTTTGTCAAAAAAGTTAACCAAAAGTTATTACTAAACGAAATACTTAAGAATTCTCCTATTTCAAGAGCAAAATTATCTGAAATGACCGGATTAAATAAATCAACTGTTTCGTCACAGGTAAACACATTAATGAAAGAAAACCTCGTATTTGAAATAGGTCAGGGACAATCCAGCGGCGGCAGAAGACCTGTCATGCTTGTTTTTAATAAAAAAGCAGGATACTCCGTAGGAATAGATGTTGGCGTGGATTATGTTAATGGCATTTTAACAGATCTTGAAGGGACGATCGTCCTTGATCAACACCATCGTTTGGAATGCAATTCTCCAGAAATCACTAAAGATATTTTAATTGAGATGATTCATCACTTTATTACGCATATGCCCCAATCTCCGTACGGGCTTATTGGTATAGGTATTTGCGTGCCCGGGCTGATTGACAAAAATCAAAAAATTGTTTTCACTCCGAACTCCAACTGGAGAGATATTGACTTAAAATCTTTCATCCGAGAGAAGTTCAATGTGCCCGTTTTTATTGAAAATGAGGCAAATGCCGGCGCATATGGAGAGAAAGTATTTGGAGCTGCAAAAAATCACGATAACATGATTTATGCAAGTATCGGTACAGGAATAGGGATCGGCGTTATAATCAACAATCATTTATATAGAGGGGTTGGCGGATTCTCTGGAGAAATGGGACATATGACAATAGACTTTAAGGGTCCTAAATGCAGCTGCGGAAACCGAGGCTGCTGGGAATTGTATGCTTCAGAGAAGGCTTTATTAACATCTCTTCAGACGAAAGAGAAAAAAGTGTCCAGCCAAGATATCATAGACCTCGCCCATCTGAATGATGTTGGAACTTTACAGGCATTACAAAATTTTGGTTTCTATTTAGGAATAGGCCTGACCAATATTCTAAATACATTTAATCCGCAAGCCATCATTTTAAGAAACAGCATCATTGAATCGCATCCTATGGTTTTACATTCAATTAAAAGTGAAGTGTCATCCAGGGTTTATTCCCATTTAGACAATAGCTATGAATTATTACCATCTATCTTAGGAAAAAATGCCCCTGCTCTAGGAATGTCCTCTATTGTTATTGATCATTTTCTCGACATGGTTCATAACTGAATGTACATACTTCTATGTTTTACGCTCATCTTTAAAGATGGGTTTTTTTATTCTAGGAGTATTTCTTAATCAATACTGACATAGGCACCTTCTAATATGAAAAAGGAGTTCTAAAATAGAAATCTCCTTTTTCATGTGCTAATTATTTTTCTTTATAACGAAAATATCTGAAGTCGGCCGGAATATGATGACCGCTCGTATCTTGGCATTGCATCCCTACAAAAGCTCCTGTAAAGAATCCCCCGCCGCGGATGTAATCATCTGATAATTTTTTCGATTCTAATGCAATGTCGATTTTGTGCCAATCTTCTTTGTTAAATGAATACAAATAATAATATTTTTCGTTTTCAATATTCACTTTTAAATAGACATACTTGACTTCACGAGGAATCACAATTTTATTTTTTAACGGTTGTGAAAAAGAAAAGTTATCACATATCGTTAATTCGAGAATACGGTCAAGTTCTTCATCATACGTGACTTGAAGAGCCGTCCAATTCTCTGTATTGTAATAGTTCACCAAACCAGCGGCTTGCTGAAAATTTTCCGGATAAAACGCAACAGCCGTTTCCGCTTCAAAATGGAGGCTTTGCCAGCGTCTTGCTACAAATGCCTGAGTAAATGTCGAAGTTAAGGATTCACGGCCGTATAATCGTAAATGATTTGGCGCTTGAGTTAATGAACCTAATTTCTCCATAAACGGGATTCTTAACGTTTGAAAATTAATATTTAATGTTGCATCCTCAAATTCATCAACTTCCGGATACGTGTCTTCAAACATTGTTTCAGGTATAGAAGGCGCATCCACCTCCAAGCTCCCTTCTTTTCCGCCTTCTACATATGGCCAGCCATCTTTCCAATAGAGTTTTTGAATAGCAGTTTCTCTGCCCAAAGGACAATATCCCCTCTGCTGAAAAATTGAATCATCGTCCGGATGAATGGGACGTCCCGTTAAATGAGCTAAATACCACTCACCTGTATGTGTTTGTACAATGGATGCATGTCCGCATTTTTGCAGCGGATTTTCCGGCGCATGCCATGACGTTAAGATAGGATTATCGGGATGAACTTCATATGGACCCTCAATATTTGCAGAACGGGCAATTGTAGCAGCATGTTCGAACCGCGTTCCTCCTTCTGCGGTTAATAAATAATAATAGTTCCCGATACGGTAAAGGTGCGGCGCTTCTGTCAGCTTTCTTTCAGTTCCTTTAAAAATCACTTTCGGTTTACCGATTAGTTTTTGCTCCTTATCAGAATATTCCTGCATGACAATGCCTCCAAAGGAGTGCCGATCAATACGCTGATCCCATAGCATATTTAATAAATATTTTTTCCCATCCGTATCATGGAACAAAGAAGCATCAAAACCCGAGCTGTTTAATGTGATCGGCTCCCCCCAATCACCATCAATCGTGTCACAAGTCACTAAATAATTGTGGCAATCTTTCCAGGCGCCATCTACGACCTTAACATCCGTATAGATCAGCCAAAACTTTCCGTCGCTGTAACTTAAACATGGCGCCCAGACCCCGCCTGAATTAGGATTTCCTTTCATGTCTAATTGCGAAACTCTCTTTAATGGATGTGCAACTAAGTGCCAATTGACTAAATCTTTTGAGTGGTGTATCTGGACTCCCGGAAACCACTCAAATGTAGATACAGCGATATAATAATCCTCTCCAACCCTGCAAATACTCGGATCGGGGTTGAATCCTTTAAGTACTGGATTGATAATCTTCATTTTGAACTCCTCCTCAGCTATTTTCTGTTGACTCATCATGTTTTAAGCTTTGAAATCGTCAATATGATCCAAATAAACTTTGTCTCTATTCTCTAATTCTCGAACCATGCTTTTGTATTTTTTCTCATCTAAGTTATAGAAATTAATATCAATCATGGCCAGAACCAGTAAGAACACGGGGATAATGGTTGTTGTAATTAAAATTCCCGTCAATGCCTCCGGCGTTTGCACCTGATTTGCCACATATCCAAACTGATCTAGAACCAAACCCGGTACAACCCCTCCCAAGGCCATACCGAATTTAAAGAAAAATCCGATAATAGCGTATATGAGACCGCCCATTCTTTTCCCGGTCTTATACTCTCCATATTCTATTGTTTCAGGAATAAGCGCCCACATATATCCCCCGGCAGTGAGACTTCCGGCAGCGGCCAGTAATCGAAAGGAAAGTATGAGGAATACATTACTTGACGGAACGAAAAGTAAAGCTAAGAGGCCGATCATATTCAGTAATAATGCATAGTTTAGTAATTTCTTCTTCCCTAATAATTGATGAAGCTTTGGAATAAACGGTAAAATGACCAAAGCAGGCAAACTTCCCAACAAACCGTACCACTTCACCAAATCCGCTCTTTCTAAATTATACGTTACGTAATAGATGCCAACCGAATTACTGATTGAATTCACTCCAAAAATAATAATAAAGAAAATACTTAATACAACTAGAGGCCGATTCACACGAAATTGCTCAAATATATCCGAAAATTTAATTTTTTCTTCGGATTTTTGAAGCGTGACACGCTCTTTTGTGCTTTTAAAACAAAAGATTAAAAGGCACCCGCCTATAACTCCCATAATACCCATGGTTAGCTGCCAGCCAAGAGATTCGCTGCCGGAAGTATCGCTTAAATAAGCAGCCAGTAAGGGAACAAAAAATGCAACGACAAGTCCCCCAAGATTCGCAAATAACATACGGACAGACGTTATACTAACAACTTCTTGATTATTTCTGGTCATTGCAGATGTTAACGCGCCATATGGCACGTTTATCATGGTGTATGTAAGCGATAAGCCGACATAGGTGATATAAGCATATATTAATTTCCCCATATCCGAAAAATCCGGGGTTGTAAAACAGAGTATTGCCAATATGACAAAGGGAAAAGCTCCGAATAAAAGATACGGTCTAAAGCGGCCAAACCTGCTGTTTGTTCTGTCAACTATTGTTCCAATAAAAGGATCAGCGAGAGCGTCGATGATTCTAACCACTAAAAACATCGTACCGGCTGCTGCTGCCGATAAACCAAAAACATCTGTATAGAAGAACAAAAGATACGTAGACACTGTTGCATAAATTAAATTACATGCAAAATCTCCAGACGCATATCCAACTTTTTCAACCATGCTGATCTTCTTTACATTTTCACTGAGCATGATTTCTCCCCTTTTCGATCCTTTACATAAGGAACATGATGAAATGGTATAACATTTTATTTAAAATTATCGGCCAGTGAGCGGTGTATAAAAGCGCTTTCAAAAAATGACAGCGGTTTACTTTCACAGAGCATTTTCAACATCCAAATGGTGATCAGATAGCAGTGAACAGGATAAAAGCTTGGCTTTCGCTTTTTATATACCTCCAATTAAATCGAGCCTCTTATCCCCCTCCCATTTAAGATCTTTACATGATGGACAATTAAAGTGGTTTTATTAGTTTGTTGACCGAACAAACTAACTTGATTTCATATTATAAAATCTTTTCTGCTTTTTCAACTCTTTTTTCAGAGAATTTGAATCGGTCTGAAATAATATGATTGACTCTCTGCAGCAACACCTCCATTGTATGTCCTTTTGATTCAAGCTGTTGTGCTATTTCACTTGTCATACGCGGTTTTCTGTGTCCAAAAACGGTTTATAATGTAGGTGCCAGAAGAGCTGAAATCATTCAATTTAAAAGAGACAATCTTATGTCATGGCTCACAAAGTTCTTGGAAAAGGAAAAGGCGAAGGAAAACCCCTCGACTACATGATTAACACAGAAGCTCTGGAATATTTGAAGCTTTGGCATGAACAACGGGGATATGACCATGAATATCTATTTACTACACAGTACGGTGGTCAACCAAGACAAATGTCAGAGGGTTGGGCTGACTATTTTTGTTCTGATGTTCTTTCTGATATCCTCGGCCGCCGCATTAACCCTCACCTCTTTTAAGCCTCCTGTATTACCTACCTTCTTGAAGTCAAGAAAATTAAGATTGAGCTCGTGAGTAAATATGTTGCACAGCATAATAACGTGTCTACAACAATTAAGCATTACGACCTTCGTGATTTTAAAGAAGAAAAGAATCAAATCTTCTCGTAAACATTATGAGTCTCTTCAATCCTCACCAAAGTTCAATTGAGAAAATGCAACAGCAAATTGATGAATTGGCCGAAGCTGTTGCTGAATTAACTAGGCTGCTTGATACTAAAGCAGATAAGAATCAATTCGGGTCTAAACAGATTGATGAATCCAAAATCAGTGATGGTAAAGTTCTTGTTTACAACGCAAGCACCGGTAAACTTGAATACGGAAAGATTAAGAAAAGCCTGTTGGGAGACATATCAATTGATTTGCTTTAGGCAGCACTCTTTATGAAATCCCTCTTTTATGCAGAATCAAAATCCTTCAATTGAGGGATTTTGCTTATGTATGAAATAAGCTTTGTAGCCCTCCCCCTTTTAAAATTGCCATTTGTGTCCGATAATCACCTTGAGGTGAACATTTTGGACAATGAAGCATACTACAAAAAATATTTAGAAGAGAGCTTAATTAAATTAAGAAGTTCAGAACTTATAGAATTTATTAAAAGAGAATTTCCAGAAGAAGTGGAATATGATCATGATCTTCACCGAAAAAAAATTGAAGTTCTGAAAACATTATCTAAAACAGACTTATCAGCTGCGATAGCCCGACTGTCTAGAATTCAACGGAAATTTGACCATACCAAATTATGGACTGTTTCCGCTGTACTTATTGGTACAATGCTTGTTGTTTTACAAATCTTATTTAAAGTAAACCTTGCAAAAATTTCAGACGAAAACTATATAAGTTATTTATTGTACGGTATTGTTGCTATGATAATAAGTAAGATTATATATAATTCTGCCAAAAAGGATATTAAAATTTCAAATACAGCAGCTTATTTTAAAGACTTGCTCGAAGAGCTTAAGTCAGATAAATAAATTTTCTTTAATGTAGAGTTATACCTGAGAGATGGTAAGCAATCACTCGCTTCATATTGTTAGTTCTAACACATTGGAAATCATGCTATAATGTAGGAAAATAATACTGGTGGTGGTTTGATGATCTGGGCAATAGTTATTTTATTGATCATTGCTGCTTTTTTTATAATTGGAGATTTTGGAACAGATAAACAGAAAGAAATTGAGAAAAAAAAGATGGTTGAAATTGAAACTGCTGGAAGCTTCCCTACTCAATGCAAGGTTATCTTAAATCCGGATAAGACAGCAAAACTTACATTGGTTGAGCCAGAAGATAAATTTGTAATCCATAGATTCAGCCAAAGTGGAACACTGGAAGAAAAAATCATTCCCTTTGAAAAAATAATTGAAGCCGAGGTTTCCATTGATGATAACACAGTTACTAAAGTGTCCAAAGGAAGCCAGATAACAGGTGCCGTTGTTGGTGGGTTAGCTGCAGGAGGTATTGGAGCTTTAGTTGGCGGGCTATCTTCTAACAAGACAGAAACTAAATTCTTCAAGAAAATTGATTTGAAATTAAAGCTCGATGATTTCTCCTCCCCTATTTTCAGATTTGATTTCCTACCGAGTAAGGATGATTTTGGCCTAGAGAATGTTAAAGGGTTTAGACAGGATGATCCAAAAGTTAAAGATGCTTTATCAAATGCTGAAATATGGCAAGGTATTATGGAGATAGCAATACGGAAAGCAAACAAAGTCGCTCAATAATGAGTGGCTTTTTTATATGCCTTAAAAATTACTCTCTCCTATTCGAAAGGATGTGACCTATAATTGAGTCAAGATTTAAAGATCATTCTCACCCCCAAAGCTGATACCTCCTCAAAGACTGTCGAACAGTTAAATCAGCAAATTAAATCTTTAGAGAAAAAGCTTAATTCCCTTAATTTAAAGACCAATATTGACGCTTCTGCTTTATTGACACTTACCAAAAACATCTCAAATGCTTCAATCAAACAGTTAAAGAAAGCACAACGGTTACCAGAAATGCTGATGGCACTGTTAATAAGCAACAAATTAAATACCTATCCCCTTTCTTTCTTTTATTTTGAAGGGGGACTCTATCTTATTATTGGTTTACAAAAATCAAAACAAGAATATGTTACAATTCTTAAGAGGTGAATAGAGTGAAAAAGCTCTTCAAGGTTTTTTTATTTATTTTTATAGGTACTGCTTTTTTAGTTTTTAATGGTTGGCATCTCTTTAATTCCTTTGGCGCTCCGGAATATTATCAAAAAAACAACATTTCTTCTTCTGATATTGCAAAATTTCAAAGAAATTTCAATATACATTTTCCAGAAAAAACCCGCTTTATAAAAGCAGAAGAATATCTAACGAGTCTAGGAGGCGATGATTCGATAAAACTTTATATTTCTGTGCCTTCTAATCTAATAAAACAATTATTTGCTGATTATTCTTCCCTACCCATTCATTATAATGATACAAACTTCATTGATTACGGGGTGAATATTACAAAATCCAAGGGCAGCGATACATATATCACACTTCAAACAGCAGATGACAAAGGATATATATTTGATATAAAAAAAGACCCTGAGTGGAGTTATAAGGGTGTCACAGGAACTCAATATCTCACCACTACTATTTTGTATAATGCTCTGTTTATTTTAATCATATATGTCTGTAACAAAATGTATAGAAAACATAAATCTTAACCAATATCCGTATATCAATAACTCTTTAAGTCGAATAAGAAAAAGACCTCTGAATGTTGGAGGTCTTTTTTAAATACTTGATTTTCATTTTTTAATTCTTATGTTCACCTATCAAACCTGGTCCAATGCAATACGGTGCCTCAGGTGTTTAAGAAACAGCTTGTAAGATCGCTTTTGATCTGTATTATTTCTTATTCCGTCCATCACAAATTCAAGTTTTCTCCTTTTTTCATTATCTTTTTCAAACAAGCTTAACTGCTGATCAAGCAAGATCGATAAATACCCATCTTTACGATGTGCGTTGCCCCCCGTCGGTGTCCGGTATCGTGCGCCACCAGCCTTCTCTTTCTGCTGCTTTACAAGAACAAATTCGAGAATAAACCAATGTTACATGATGACTATAAGCAGGAATTCTGCTGTAGAGTTAGATTCATAACTTCAATTTTTTTTGGTCATATTTTGGTCAAGGACCAAAAATGTTGTTCTTTTAATCTTATGACCAAAACCAAAAAATCCCCTGACACCAATAGTGCCAAGGGATTGAGAGATTAATACTGAGACATATACTGTTCGCGCTCCCACGGATGAACCTGTGTGCGGAACATATCTTTTTATATTATCAAGGTTCAAAAAAGTTGATTTAACAAGGTTTGCAAGATTGTGTAGAGGTCATATTTTCATCGAATTTCATTAATTATAATGTTCCGGTGGTCAAACGGTGGTCAATGATGGTGGTCATCAGTGGTCAAACGGTGGTCAAGCCTCCGACTAAAGGTAAGCAAAAAATCCCTCTATTTTTCAAGAGGGATTTAACAAAATTCGTTCCTATTCAGTCGGCTGTTCTAATAACCATTCAAGAAGAAATTCTTTTGTTTGTTTCGCAGGAAACATCCACTTTCTCCCCACTTTTCTTTTTGGAAATCTTGGGTCAAAGAAGAATTTCTCCTGTATTGTATTCCAACACATTTTTGTATTTTTAATTAAATCATCAGTATCCCAGAAAAGCATTTCATTATCCAGCTTATTTAAATGCTTCTCCAATTCTTCAAGGTATAATTTTTTAATCTCCGATTCATTCACCTTAACTTCTAGCATATAACCCTCCTCACTTATTTCAACTTCTTAATCAAATCATCGCAAAGCTTGTTCAAGTAATATGTATAGTTAACTTTTTTCTTCATCGAACGGACTTCTGTGCCGATCTCTTCACATATGGAGATCGGAATGCTGGATTTGTTTACTTTATTCTTATATGTATGTTTCAACTGTTTTTCAGCTACATTCTTATATGTAAGGAAATCATTAATATGTACGAAATAAACTTTATTTTCCGGCTCTCTAAACTGAAACAGAAAACCAGGGATTATGTTTGGATATTGTGTTGCTTCCTTTAAATATTTAATCTGCTGTACTTTTATGATCTTCTCACTGAAGGAAATGGACTTGTTCTTTGTAGACTTAAGCTCAAAAGGGAACAAGTATCCGTTATAATGCAGGAAACAGTCATATTTGTTTTTTGATACTGCAGCTCCCTTTTTCAAAAACATTGGATTAACGTCTTTAATCCGGTAAAAGAACAGCTTCTGATCCGCTGCTGATTTTTCAATGTTCGCTTCAAAAACTTTCCCTTGATTGTTTGCTCCCAATCAATCACTCTCCTAATCTATATTGAAGGTAAATTATGTATGTGCTAAAATCGTTGCTGAAGAGGTGTTCATAGTGAAAAAACAATGGAAACCAGTTGATCCAAGACTCAATGAGCTTATGCATGAATATAGCGTTTCAATTGAAGACCTTGTTGAACGTACTGGATTACCTAAACAACGTATTAATGATTATGTAAGTGGTTTTAAATCAAATATGAATATTGGAACAGCAATGACATTTGCTGATGCCATAGGTTGCTCTATTGAAGAGCTGTATGCATGGAACTTTAAAGAGCGCAGACAATTGATCAAATAAATTACATGGTGGTTCCCTTTTTGATCCACCTAATTTCCTGCATTAATTCTTCATTATTGTCAGCTAAGTTAATTAAGTTACGATGCGCTCTTTGCAGATCTTTTTCATCAATTGCCTCCTTTACTGTTTTCATTTGTCTATCCATCTTGTTAAACAGTGTTTGAATTGAATGATAAGTCTCGTTAATTTTTCTCACTTCTTTCTCATATGTACATTCACAAGATTTCTGACCTCGCTCCTTATTTGATTGGATTATAATTAAATGTGTTATGTACATGAATGGATGTTTCATGGCTTTTTGCAAAAAAATATTCTTTAATTGGATTAACTTTATTTGCTGGTGATTCTTGATTTTCTTTAATATAGATACCGACTAAAGAATCTATAGTATCAGCACAATAATTAGATGCACCACTTTGTAAATTGATTAATTTCAGCATTTTATTTTTATCTTTATAAATCAGATAAGGTGTTTGAGTCCCATTCTTTCTAACAACAAAAAAGATATCATTTGGTTGCACCGAGTATGTCTTTTTGTAGCGACTTTCATCAATATTTTTTAAGTTCATTTGACTCTCCTTTTTAAATTAAGGATTTATTATGGTATCAATTTTATGCATTATGTATATCATTTCTTGATTAGTATTTGTCTTTAATTAGTTAATGGGCAACAAGTATATCAGGCTCATTCACTCTATATGGGAATTCTAAGTGATCATCAAAGTAATGTACTGTGGTATGCGGACTATGGAAATTTCTATTATAGTCACTAGTTCTCATTTTTATTGTGCTACGGCTATACATCTCTTCCCACTTTAAATAAGCAACTTTATTGTTTACAGTGTCAACTAATGCTAGAACATCAAAACTATTTTCTGAATAGACATTGTTAGATCTTCGAATATCAAATACCAACTTATCATTCAAAATCTTATTAGAAGCTTTTACTTGAATTTTAAAGGATGTATCATTTTTTATAGCTACAATATCAATTAAGCTTCCGTTGTTCATTGGCGCAAAAAGCTCAAACCCCTTTTTAGTTAAGTCATATAAAACTAGAAACTCTCCACAATCACCAGTTTTTCTTTTTTCATCTTTTAACATCCCCACATATTACCTCCACTTATTTTATTTTCACTCTAAATAAATGACCGATTTTATTTGGATTTATTTATGTAATTTCATTTAAGTTTTCGTATTTAGTAAGTTCGTCGATTACTCTTTCCAACTCAACAATAGACATTTCACTAAAATTTGGTGCATATCCTAAGACTTTAGCTAAAAACCAACGCTTTTCTTTCAGGTTATTAAAACCTAAACGTTTAAATTCTTTGGACAATTTTCTTCTCAACACAGGGAAATAACCTAGTGTAGTGTATACGATCAATTAAATTTACCTCCTAAAAAATCTGTTATTTTCTTTAAGTCATCATTATTCAAACATATCGAAACTCTCTTGTTGTGCCTTTTGTCTTCGATAGTTATTAAGACATGATCTTTTCCTTTGTCAAAAGTAATTCTGTCTTCCTTAGGAAAAGTACGGCATTTGAAAACTTTTTTCATTGAAATAACCCTCCCCAAATCACTCCAGCAGCTAAAGAAGCTATAAAGACAGAAATAAATTTCATTATTATGAAGAATTTGATATGCTTTGTTTCATTCTCAGTTAAGTTCAAGTCTGAAAAAGCGAATAAACCAAACATAATCAACAAGATCCATGCTGTTACAATCAGATCACTCGTCCTCCTTTAATTAACTGGTTGCAGATATTAATATACTCTTGAATACTATTAATAATCGTGATGATACAGCTCCTTACCTCTTCTGGTTCTTTAAAATCCATCTCACATTTAAAACAGTATTCATCGAACTCAATCATTGCAAGAAATTGATCATTGCTTGGTAAATTTTCGAAATTAATTTTCTTTAATCTCGGGATACCTTTCCCCTTAATCCATTCAATAAAGGAATAATCAACATTGTTTTTTGCTGCTGCGATTTTTAAAAACTCATGAATATCAGAAGAGTTTTCAATATTGAAATAAATATGGAGACTCTTCTTCATGAGATCAAATAATCGCAATAGAGCTTCATCAATTTTATTGTCTGGTTTAAACTCAAAGTCTAAATCAAACCAGGACATTGTATTCTCCATTCTATCCCTCCTTATAGAAATCGATTATTTCTGGTACCCGTTGAAAGAATGTAATAATGCAATCCCTAGCATCATGTGGATATTCGCAATCAATTTCGGCACCCGATATGTAAATTTCATATTCTATGCTGGATATTAGTTGAGGATTATAAGGTAGCTCGAACTGTAAGTGCCTCTTCAAATTAGGTAACTGCTCATTGACAAACTTCAAGAACTTCTTCTCATACTCAGGAACCTGTTCATATAATTTGTTTACATGTTCTTCAATTGTGTTTGCGTGCACTTTGTACAAATTCTCGAACAGTGTTTTGTTGATGCCCATTAACTCACTTAGAGCTTTTACGGTTTTCTGATTTCCAGTCAGGGTGACTCCCCACCATTTAAACTCCTTTTTAATACTCTCTTGCATTTGCCCCCATAAGAAATTGCTATTGTATCCTCTTAGTGTATTAGAAAGTTGTTTAGACTCGATATGTGAGCCATTACTGAAATGAATATTAATTTCACTCTCTAAACTATTGCTCACTTTTGACTAACCCCCTTAAGCGTTCAACTTCAGCAACTAACCATTCAGCATAACTAATGTGAATTTTTATCACCTATGTTGATCGAAATTGTCTAGACATTACTTCAACAAATTTCTTAACTTCTTCAAATTCAATCTCTTTCATTGAGCTTATTCCCACTAAATGAAATCACCAGCTAAGTCTGTTAATTTCCTTACCGTTTCGCCCTTTTCCTTAATTAACTCAATTCTATATTCAATTTCTTCAACCTTATCTAATTCATTATCAATATTTCTAATATGCAATTTCAACATATCTGCCATTTTTAATTTACTCATATTTTCTGATCACCTCTGCATAAAATCAACACTTTGTGTATTTTTCTTCTATTATATATCCCGCATCTAAAAGTATTCTTCTTGCTTTTTCATACCTCTTATCCCTTTTAGACTTCTCATCAAATAGCGTCATATTAGGATGCCCTACGCATTGATTTAACATTATTCTAAATGCCTTTGTGTCTAAGTTGGCAGACCCATCACTGCCTATATTTAGAGCATATTTTCCATCTTCAAAATTATATTTGTATAAGTGAATTACCCCTCTCTTTTTATGCTCCTCTTCCAAATCCATAAGTACTACTGGCATTGTATTCACCTCCTTTTATACTGTTGCTATTAAGCTCCCCGTCCAGGGTTGTGTAGCACCTGTCCCATTTTTCCACCTCCTTTTTCAGCCTCTAGATAACTCATATTCTCTTTAAAATACAGATTTCATATTAACTTAGTCGTAATAACTAATTTCTTTTTTATCCATCACTTTTCGGATTATTCGCTCATGCTTCGATCGCTTTCTTTTATCGCTGCCTTTCACTCTTGGTTTTTCAAACATTCCATCGCAAGTCCAATCATATCCGCTATACTTTTTAAACACCGCCGTCTTCAGGCGTCTATGATACGTCACTCACCTCCCACCTCTTCACCTGAGTCGTTGATGATTTTTACATAATGCGATGGGTACTGTATAATCCTTCCCGGCAAATGCGCATTTAGACTTCCTGCTTTTAAAGAAATAACGGGCTTTTTCTCTATTTCTCCGCTATCTAATGTAACTTCTATAACATCGCCCACACGAACCTCAGTCGGCTGCGGAGCGTTCAAGTATTCGTCAGGCACCGCCAAGCCTAGCGCACGTCTCAGCGCAATCGCTTTTCCGATATGAACGTTGAAACAGTCGTCAGGTGTGGCTTTGGTGATTCCTCTATCGCGTACGTATCCTTCCCCGAACGACTTTCTCAAAGCGACAACGGTTCTTTTTTCGGAGTTTACGATAAAATCGTGTCTATATCCGATGTCTCTTTTGAATAAATCCTCAACGTCCGCCTTTGCCTGCTCAACGATTTCATCGCGTAGGGCTTGGGCGCTTTTCTCCGGCTTCCATAAACGTTCCTCTAGTGTTGTACAGACCCGAGTCGTTACCGTATTTACATCGCCAGATATAATAACAACATCTTGATTCGTTTTTGCATAGTGAACAACGAATCTATAAGAATACGCGCCGCCAATAACAATATCTCCAAAACGAGATTTATAACCGAAATATTTATCGTCCTTCTTTTCAAATACCGTATTCGCATTATTGATCACCGTTTGATTTACGTTTTCCATTCCTTATCTCCTCCACTTACAATTAAATTAATTTGATCCTCAATTTCCTCAATAAACCCCTCTAAAGCTGCTTCATCAACCATAACTCGTTCATCATGGACTTTGATAATTTCTTTCATTCGGTCATCCATATTTCTAATTTCTTCTGCTTCCTCAATGGTTAATACTTCTCTGTATTTTTTTATGTAAAGAAGAATATTTTTAAGGTATCCAATCTCCCCAATTTTGTGGAGATTGGAATCTTCTTGTTCCACTTCTAGCCGGAGTAAAGCTGCTTCCTTTTCTAAAACATCAATTTCAAACTGTTCTTTCTTTGACAACAATTCTCGCTCTTTTTGTTGCAATTAATCACCTCTATACTTATTTTTTATTTTTATAACTTATTACAATGCAACATCTCCATTGAATATACGATAATAATATACTTATATTTCATTTTTGTCTATGCTTTTCTGAAATTTTCATAAGTAATAAATGAATAATCTTGTCCTTTTGTTGTTATTGCAATCCGATGATCCTTTTCAATTATTCTCCAATCGTCATTTAACCTGGGAAAATATGAATCTGCCTTCGCAGCGACTGAATCAACAATTGTTAAATAAACCTTGTCTGCATGTGGTAAGAATGCCTCGTAAATAGCGCCTCCTCCAATGACCATTACTTCTTCATTTGTATCCAATTGACCACGTATAAGCTTTAATACATCGTTAACCGAATGATAAACAAATGAAGAATGATCAGGCTTGAAATCCTTATTTTTGGTCAATATGATATTCCTTCGGTTTTGAAGTGGTTTTCCTGTAATGTTTACGATTGATTCGTATGTAAGCCTTCCCTGTATACACAGCTTTCCTGTAGTGAGTTCTTTAAAACGTTTCATGTCTTCAGGAATATGGTACAGCAAATTATTCTCATACCCGATGGCCATTGATTTGTCGCAGCAAGCAATAAGAGACAGCATTATACTGCTACCTCAAGCGTAATTTGTTCATGAGGATTATACCCTTCCAAAGAAAAATGTTCTGGTTTAAAATCGTAAAAGTTCCTTATTGAATCGTCAATAATAAGCCTAGGAGTATCTTTAGATTCCCGTGAAACAATTTCCTTTGCAACGTTAACATGTCGATCATAAATATGAAGGTTATTAATATAGTGATGAAATTTTCCCACTTTGTAGCCTACTGATTGTGCAATCATGTGTTGCAATAAAGCATACTGGGTGACATTTATGTTACCAGCTACTAGATAATCTGAAGATCGTTGGACTAATGTCATATTCAGATACTCTCCGTCATAGTCCCACATTGTTAAAAATGCGCATGGATAGAGAGTCATTTCAAATAAGTCTTGATGATTGTACAAGTTTGTTATCATTCTCCTGCTATACGGATTCTTTTTAAGATCCCAAATCAGTCTTTCAATTTGTTTAAAATAGCCTTCCTTATACCTGTGCTCATATTGCATTTGTCTTCCATAAGCTAATCCTAAATTCCCTTCACTATTGGCCCAACTCCTCCAATATTTAACTCCATATTTTCTTTCCAGTAAATCAACATCATTTGATGCGTCATTATAAATCCACATTATCTCTTTTAATCCACTTTTCCAAGCAGTGGGTCTTAGTGTTGAAATTGGGAAACTTTTCTGAAGATCGTATTGATTAACAACTCCGAAGGTTTTTAATGAATAAGCTGGAAGTCCATCTTTCCATTTAGGTCTTACTGAACTACCCGCTTCAGTTTTCCCTTCAGTTAAAACCCGCTTTAAATTTTCTTTTACAATAATATCTGTGAAATTGCTTATGGCTTTCATCCTCCAGTTAGTGTATAATTTTTTCACTTCTAAAAAAGGTGTGATTTAATTTGGCTATACCCTTTGCCAATAATGATTTTGTTAAAAATGTTCATTGCAAAGTTTTTCATTTAGGTGCTAATATTTCGTTTAGATTTTTATTGAAAATAAAATTAAATAACAATTTAAGAAACATTATAACTATTATTCTTATGAATCCTTCTAGAGCAACAGCAACAAAATCTGATCCAACTATTGATAATATTATTTCATTTTTCTTTTCAAAAAAATATGCTGGTGAAATCAGAGTACTTAACTTATTCCCTTTTTATGCTTCAGACGCCAACAAATTGGGAGAACTATTAGAAAAATGTAAAGCCACTTACGGGAAAAAGTATTATAAAATTCTATATCTAAATAATAAACTTATTGAAAAACACTTAGATATTTCTGAACGTGTAGTATGTGCTTGGGGAGGTAGACCTTCAATGTTAAAGCACCAGCAAATGAACTACAATATTCAGAGACAAGCTGTACATGATGTATTTAATTCCACAAATCAAGCAAACGTCTATGCGACATGCATGCATACCAGTGAGGATAAACCATACTCATCCCTTCTGACCAATAAGAAAAATCCTAGACACTATGCTTACAATGTAAAACCTCAGTGTCTAAAATGCTATGAAGTGCCAAAAAAATTCGGCTTTAGATGGTGATTAACACTTAAGAGACCTAAAAAGGAAAAATAAAAATTAGAGAAAAAACTATATTACCGCAAACAAACAAAATGTACACGAACTTGTTTTGTTTATTGTTTGAGTCACCGTCCAAAACATCAAGAATTTTAAACATTGTTAAACCGGTATAGATTAAAGCAAAGGCTGTCCAAGCTAACATTAGCAAATTACCGTGCGTAATCAGTCCAATAGTAGCCAAGGGGATAATGAACGAAATCCCCTTGAACAATGTGATGACATACACTAAGTTCTTATTTTTCTTCAGTTCTTTATAAGGTGTGTTAGAAAGCATATGCGTAACTTTAGCGTATACGTTCTGTTCTCCTCGTGTAGTTAATCTAATTTCATTAATGTTTAGTGCAAATAAGTATGCTGCAAGTAATAACGTAAAGTATGTAATCCTAATACATCCCCTTATTTTATTTTTATTCTATAAATAATTATAACTAATCAAACAACTCTCCGGCTCTCTTCATGTTTTTGATTTCTTCACTTACACTTTCTTCGATTGCATGAGGCAACTGATCAATTCCCCGTTGTATTCTTTTCTGACCTGTATTTCTTATTTGTAATGTTAATTCTTTAAAGACCTCCATTGCTTCGTCGGATATAAAATAAAACTGCTCCTGAATCTTAGCTAATAAGCTTATGTATTCTTCTTCATCTTCATTGAAAAGTTTGAGACCCTGTTCAAGGTTGTTTATTCCTTTTAGATGGGCTTTTATTTTCTCTATGTGTTTATTCATGATGGCTAATCCTTTCAACAATTTCTAAAACTTCAGCGATCTTATCTGTTAGCTGTCTTCCTAGGTCTGTTGTTTGTTCCTGATCCAGTTTGTTCATTTTTCCTTTGTCATTAAGAAGCTCTCTTTTTTCCTCCAAAATTCCAATTTCAATTTTAATCAGTTCTCTATAAGCCTCGCTTTCTTTAGGAAACAACCCAGAGACAACTTTCACAGCCTGTAGTTCTTTGTTTAATTCACAATAACGATCAGTATTCTCCATATCTTTGCTCCTTTTTGTTTTAATTTGATTCTGTCTCACTCAATGGATCTTTATCTAAAACACATAGCTGCACACAACTGGGATTGAGACTGCAGTTTTCTGCTTAGCTCTATAAAAATCATTCACCATCTCAATGTCACCAACTACATAGTTAATGTCTTTAAGTTCTTCGATTTTTTTATCAACTGGAAAAGTGTTTGGGTAATATGTTTTTCGATTTATCAATTTAATCAGTGCCTCTTCAATAGTTTGAATTTCAAATAACAGAGTCCCATCATGTGTGCTATTTGCAGTCAGCTTATAATCAAATTCTTCGTTAACACTTTTATCATAAGACACATGCCCAAGCTTAAGATTCTTTAAGTCTCCATGATAATCATCTAAATAACCGCTTCTTTTAAAAAAGAAGGCAATCTGTTCATTTGGATTTAAGTATTCAGTTCTTTTATTCATGGTTTTCCTCCTTAAAGTTTGTATAAAAGTCTTCTTTTATAGAGATGTTCGTTCAATCGACACCCTTTGGTATCCCTAAGTTCTTTATAAACTTCAGGCATCACAATTTCGCTTTTTTCTAAATTTTAAACTTGTACATGTTCCCTTTTCTGTCTACATGATAGCGTCCTTTTGGATAATATATATATCCATCTGCATTTACCTTATCAATTACATTAAACATGAATTCGCCCTGTTTTATATTCCCTGTCATCCACGCCTTTTTGCGTAATCTTTTTTTCATCCAGCATCTCCTTTGTAGGTATAATTGTTGAATTTTTTGAGTATTTTAAGTTAAGTTGTACCCTGGCTAAGACCCTTCACTGGACAAACATCATGATCTAAGCCAGGGGTTTAAACTAATAAATAATATCAGCCACGTATTTAGACCAAGATTCTAAACGATTAAATACTGCTGGATTATCAAAATCTTGTTCATTTAACCAGAAGCCTTTTAATTGATCTGTTTCTCTTACTGATACCTCTGTATTTTCGGGCAGTTTAACAATAATCATTATGCCTAAATGAACTTTCCCCACTTCATTTAAGTCATCATTTATAAATCCCACAACTTCTAAATTTAAATTAGAAGTTGAGATAAACAATTCTTCTGAAAGCTCTCTCCTTAAGTTTTCATCAATGGCTTCCCAAAAATTTGTTGCTTCAGTTATATTCATGTGTCCACCAACACCAATTGATAATTGATCATGAAGCCTCTTTTCCCCGCCTTTCCTTAAACGCTCGTATGCAAATACTTGGTCTCCTTTTTGTAAAACGGCATAAGGGATTGGTTGCTTACAGCTCTGATCCTTCTCGGCATCTCCCCTCCTCATAGTGAGCATATTCTCAGCAAGGTTTTTAATTATTTGATCAATTACATTTGGATCAGCTTCAATCCCTTGAAAGTCCAGCTTTCCATTATCAAATATTTTATCTCTAGGTGCTACAACAATTACTTCATCCATTTTCCCCATTTAATATTCTCCTTTTGTTTTATAATTTAGTTTGCCCATCAATATTTTAATTGTAGAGTTTAAGATTTCTCACCCATTCAGGAAGCTCTTCAGGTGTCTTAATGCCGTAGTTAATACAAGTCAGAGTATTAGGCTCAAGCTGTGTATAACCTTTATCTCTAATAACAGTATATCCTCCTGCACGTTCTAACTCTTCAAGTTTGTACTGAGGGCAATTTAAGATGATTTTCTTTTGTTCGTACATATAATCGTCCAAGCTCTCGATCTCATCTCCATTTTGTAACGGTTTGATTGCTTTGTAATAAACATAACTCATAACGGCATGTCCAACTTGACCAGCTAATTTCCCCTTGCTTATTTTGATATTCTCGTTTACTAATATGTACATGCGATTGTCATTCATAATAAGCTCACATTCCCTCCATAACCCTAATCAAATCTTCTAATTCATCCGGCTTAAAACCTATACTTCGTTTTACTTCCTCTCCTTGATCGCTCAGGAGAATTGTTACCGGTACTCCCATGACACCAAATCTAGCTGCTACTTCTGGTTCCTGTGTAACGTCAACTGCCTCAAATTGAGTATTTGCTTGTTCTAAGTAATTGGACACCATTTTGCAGGGATTGCAATTCGGTTGTTCTAATTTAATTAGTCTCATGAAATAACTCCTTTGTTATCGAAAATGAAATCAGAATCCTTTAATGGTTCAACAGTTGCTTTTTTGTATCCATTTCCTTTAGTTGAAAAGAAGTCATGGGATTTAGTCTTTGTGCTCAATCCATTAATAACAATTGGGTTAACGTCTTCTTCCTCGAACAGATGATCAAAGCCCAAGTTGTTTAATGCTTTATTTGCATTGTATCTGATGAATTTCTTTACATCTGGGGCTAAGCCAACCTGATCATAAATATCTTCTGTATACTCCAATTCATTTTCATAAAGCTCTTGAAGCAAGCTTAAAGCCCATGTAAACAGTTCTTTTTGCTTCTGAGGAGGTTGTTTCTTGTATATCTCTTGAGCTAATAAACCGATATATGTTCCATGTCCTTGATGTTCCCTTAAGTTCGCTATACTTAAAGCGTGGACTAACCACAGCTGCATGTCGCCATGCAGAGCAGACTATATCACAATCCTATTTTAGGATTCCTACCGTTTCGATTTAAGGGATTCTCACCCACGCCAATCACTTGCGCCCTACTTCTGTTGCGGAATTCCACCGCCAATGGAATAGTCGTTGGGCATTTATCTAATCATCATTAAAATTGCTTTTATTTTATAAAGTATATGTTTGTTATTGAATCGTCTGATGCAAGCTTTGATATTTTCTTCCTATCTATGCCCGTATGTAATTGAGCTTGCGAACAACTGCTGTATATTTGACCGCCAACGAAGACTTTTTTTGCTCTAGCATTATTTTCAATCATTTTCTTTATATGACTATCGCTCTTAGGGATACCTTTATTTCTCCCTTTGTTCTTTTTAGAAATAATCATTTTTGTTTTCTCAGAATGTCGTCTTCCAAAGAAAGGATTTTTTTCTCCAATTAGCTTAGAGTGAACTTCACTTGCAACCTTTTTTGCATAATCAGATTGCTTGTATCCTTTATTTGAAAGCCCACCGTCATTTAGGTTAAATCCACAATATTTACTGTTATAGTATGCAATGAAAAACTTCTCCATTTTTTCAGCAAGTTTGATGCTAGAACATTTGCATAATAAGTGATGTGTATACATATCAGTGCATTTATGCAAGTTAAAGTCTCTTTGCAATTTATGATTATGATGATAGTTTCCTTTTAAATAGCGAATATGTTGTTTAAATCTATCGTCAGCGTTGTTAACATTTTTGGTTAAGCCAATGTAAATCTTCTTATTTTGTTTATTCATTATCATATAGACATAATACAAGGCAACACTCCTAAATATTGAATTTAATGATGATTAGAATTTAGCAAAGGATTATCTTAGCTAAAGATTTCCCCTTTTTAGATAGGTTTTCATTTAACATTACTGCTAAATGCCACTAGCACTTAATGGCTTCGTCACGGATAATTAAATTCACAATTTCCCCGCTCTGCATGAGTTTCCCTTGTCCATAAAAGTAAAGTGGATAATAAAACCCTGAGTAGAAAAGGAAACTCTCCAGAAACACAGACGCAACCATTGCTTTGAATAAGGAAATATCATCGTTTTTCTGAACTGCTTCATAAATCGAAACAATTGTTTTTGCTTTCTTTTGAAGAAATTTATTGTTTTTAACCCATTCAAAGACTTCATTGATCTGCTCGGTTGGAGCTAATGTAAGAAAGATGTTGCTGTAAGACTTCGCATGGACAGCGTTTTCCATCATGGCCATAAAGTTTAATACTGCTTTTCGCTGATGGCCTTCGACGTGCTCGGCCACAATCGGCATGCCCGTGTTCCCCTGCTCTGTATCAAGCAGTGTCAGGCCGGCGAGCACCTTCATATACGTATCCTGCTCATTTTTACCTAAGTATTTCCAAGTGAGGAGATCGCCGTTTAATGCGATCTCTTCGGGAAGCCAAAACTGCTTTACGTTTTGGTTGTAAAACATTTGCGTAAAGTCGTCTTCGTGCCGCGACCAATCGGCCGCCGTATGGATTTCGTTTGCGTTCGTCAATTATTCGTCCTCCTTTCCCCGTTTGCCTTTATGCTTAACTACACCCAACACTTCCGATGTCTTGATCTCGTCCCGGTATCCTAATAAGCAGTTCAGTATCGGGGAGTCTTTATGGCGAACTTTGAGGTACCCACCTTCATACGCTTGAATAACTTTCGCACTAATTAATGTACCCCCGAAGTAGTAGATAATTATGTCTCCACGTCGTATACTTTTCTGTCTCTCCTCACTTAAACCGCGCATGACAAACACCCCTCCTGTGTCGTATCTTTAGTCCGTGCATAATAAAGCGTCTTGATTCCCTTATGATGAGCGTATAAGTCAATCCGATTCAGATCGCGCGTCGTCATCGTATCTTTCAAGAACAGCGTAAATGAGATTCCTTGATCGACGTGCTGCTGAATCGTTGCGATCATATCGACGACTTTGAACATATCCATGTCGTACGCTTCCTTGTAGAAGAACCAATTCTGAGCCGATAAACCTGGCATTGGATAATATGTCTTACTGTTTCCGTATGTACGTTCCTCGATTCTCTCCATAATAGGCATTACACCGGCAGTAGATGATTGAACATATGAGATGCTTCCTGTAGGTGCAACAGCTTGCCTATATGAATGATACAAGCCATATTTCATTACATCCTCTTTAAGCTTCAACCAATCTTCAATGTTAGGAATATGTTGATCTCCAAACAGGATTTTAACCTTTTCATATTTAGGGCTGTAATCATTTTTCACGTACTTATCAAAATACTCGCCTGATTTGTAAGTTGATCCATCAAATTTGTAGTACGTCTCCCCTGTTTCTCTTGCAATTTCCATTGAACGTTGCAGGGAGTAGAAGTTAACCATCATAAAGTATGTATTTGCAAAGTCCTTAGCCTCTTCACTTTCATAAGCGATTTTATTTTGAGCTAAAAAACCATGCAGGTTCATCTGCCCTAGACCAATTGATCGCATTAGCGTATTTGCTCTCGCAACAGCTGGGGCATTTACAATGTTTGTTTTCCTTGTGACAGTTGTCAGCGAGTCAATTGCAATTCTGACCGTTGAAGTAATTGATTGATTACTCATTACGTTTACAATGTTCATGGATCCAAGATTACATGAAATATCTAATCCAACTTCATCTTCCTGATCGTAATCTGTATAGACTGACACTTGTGATGCTTGGAGGACTTCAGAGCACAAATTAGAAAACTTCACTTTTGAAATATGTTCATTTGGATGCACTTTATTTACATTGTCAGCAAACATGATATAAGGATATCCAGATTCACTTCTTAAAATGGCCAATTGCTCCAATAGCTTTCGAGCATTTCCTTTGGCTTTTCTAACCCTAGGGTTTTCAACAAGCTCATCATACATTTTATTGATGTCCATCTCATCAAGATACTGTCCATATTCTTTGTAAACTGAATGAGGATAGAACATGTAAAAATCCTTATCTTCTCTTGCCAATTCAATGAATTTATCAGGAAGCACTACACCAATAGACAGTGTTTTAACTCGGACATCTTCATCTGCTGAGATTTTTTTGGTATCCAGGAAATCTGTAATATCTGGATGGAATACACTTAGATAAGCTGCTCCAGACCCTTGCCTTTGTCCCATTTGATCGGCATATCTAAAAGCATTATCCAATAGCTTCATAACACCTACGACACCTTTAGTTGCATTCTCTACGTCTTTAATTGCTTCACCCTTGGCTCTTAGTTTGTTTAGATTCAATGCTACTCCTCCACCTAGCTTAGAAAGCTGCATAGAGGTATCAATAGCACGTGAAATATCATTCAAACTGTCGCCTACTTCAAGTAAGAAACAGCTCACCATTTCTCCTCTTCGCTTACGTCCCGCATTAAGAAAAGTAGGTGTTGCCGGCTGATACTCTTGTCTCATCATAGCGTGTACTTCCTCAATAGCCTTTTCATAATCACCATCTGCACAATACAGAGCTACAATTGACACACGATCCTCATATCTTTCCAGAATCTTTGTTTTGTCGTTTGTCTTCAATGCATAGTCATTGTAGAACTTAAAGGCACTCATGAAAGATGGGAATCTGAATTTGTAACTGTAAGCAATCTTATAAATTGATTTAATCTGCTCAAATGTGTACTCGCTTAAGAATTCTTCTTCGTAATAATCATTTTTAATCAGATAATCCAGTTTCTCTTTTAAGTCATGAAAAAAGACTGTATTTTGATTAATGTAATCAACAAAGTAGCTGTGTACTGCCTCCTTATCCTTCTCAAATTGAAACTTACCGTCTTTCTGAATCATAATCTCATTATTGAGCTTGATCCACTTTGGTATTGTGTTTGTCAATAAGTTGTACCTCCCGATTAATCTTCTGTAAGTCTTGTTTTGTTCCACTTAGTTCAAACTTTAATAACAATGGTACGTGGAACATTGCTGAAAGCTTATCCCCAGCTAAACCATAGTTATCACCCCAAACCTTGTTACCACTCACAGCAACCCCTTTTATTTTATTTTTATTCTTAACAATAAAATTCAAAGTCCTTTCAGGTACTTCCCCAAAGCCTATCGTATATGTAATATGTATGAATTCTTCTTCCACAATTAAATCATCTGTAATTTCAATGATGTCGAAGTTTAACTCCCTTTGCAGTGCTTGAGCAAATCTTTTCACGTTACCTGTCTTGCTTTCATATGTAATAATCAATATTCTTTATATACTCCGTTAACTACGCTGTTCGTGGTTGTTTCTGCTTCATTTTCAGCATGATGGAATGCTTCTGATATTTCTAAATTAATGTCTCCCATTTCCACGTAACCATTAGCCATACTTTCATATAACGAGCTCTTCTTTTCTTCAACAACAGGAACATAGTCTTCTAGATTTTTTTCTAATTCAACAAATTGATTACCCTGTTGGTCAGTGGCAATAATATCTCCTTCGATCACAGGAAAAGATTGCCCATCAGCTAAATGAATATGAGTATTCTCAGTGGCTATTGTAAAGGTAATAATGTTTTTCTTTTTTACATACGGTTGAGTTGAATCAATACGTCTAACAGCTCCCATTCCACAACTCCCTTTTCTCTATTTTTTGTTTTTATCTTTTTCGTGTCTTATGTCCAACTTATCCATATCATTTAGAATATGGTCAATAACAACATCACTGAACTTACCGTAGACCTTATATCCAATTAATTTGCTTCTCAAATCTCTCCACTTTCTTGCTGCACTCATACTACTTCCCCTTCCTATGAAACTGTGATTTTATTTAAACTAAAACCAAAACATTGTTTTTGATGTACTTGTCTATATCTGATTTTGTATAAGTAAGAGTACTGTCGGTTGTACGCTGTGTATACAGTATTGCTGACTACAGCAATAGCTTCTTCTGATAGCTTAAATTTAAATTCGTTTAAATCAGTTACTTCATCAATCTCTCTTGCCTCATGCGGTACTCCACTTTCTTCTTGAGCATACACAGCATCATCGTGAGCCTCAATAGCATCCTCATAAGTGTTAACAAGTGTTCCCATGCAATAAAGTCCGTATTTTTTATTCATTTTCATCATCCTTTAAGTTTATTTTTGTGAATCTCTTAATCTCTTTACCATCAACAACCACTTTTCCAAAGAACATATCTTTAGGTCTTGCCCAAAGAACTCCGTCATGGTCTTCATATATAACCAGCTTTTCTTCTGTTTCAGTGTGAATAGCCTCTCCAATAACCTTATACAGACCGCCTTTATAATGTCTAAACCGGAAACCAACTACATCGTATGTATCCTTCAAAGCATTCAACAACTTCTGTGCATCCTGAGTACTTTTTGAACTGCTGTCATATTTGTTGAGATGTAAAACCGCTTCCTGCATTTTCAAATTCACTTAGTTCACCCTTCCCGGTTCCTCGAAGTTCATTAATTCTATTCACCATTTCTCTAAGCTCTTCAAGCTTCACTTTTGCATTTTCATATTCCCACTCTGGATAATACAAGGATTCCAGCTCCAAAATTCTTCTCTTGAGTAGATTGAAAACTTCTGATAATGCTTTATCCATTCCAATTTCCTCAGCAGTTGTGTTTGAATTTATCAGAGCTTCTCGAATACGTTGAGACTTCCTTTGACTTATACTAATGTCTAATCAACTCCTTAAAATCATCCTTTTATCTAATTACACGTAAATCAGATTTGTAATACATATGGTTCTAACCCGTAAAACATGGCCTTTGTTTTTCGTGTCTAGGGCTATCAGAATCGTATATTCCTGTAAATTGCAAATTCTAAAACGGTCTAAAATCATCGTCATCATAAGGGTAATAATCGCTACTAATAATACCGCCAAATATCCCCGACTTCATTTCTTGTATGTCCGAGTCCCTTAATCTTTTGTTGCTATCTTCAATATTAGCATCAGTTATAGGATAATAAGATGAGTCATAGCCACCTGACGCATACCGAACTGCTTGCCTTTCTTCTATTCGAGCCTTTTTAAATGTTCTTGCAGCTTTCCTGCTTTCATCTATATTATTACTGATAAATGCTTGTGCTTCAGGCTTAGTGCCTCCAGTAAAGACAATATTTAGATTTTTTTCAATATACCCGATTATTTGAAGTTGCTTATGAGTAGGCATTTCTATAGAAAGCATTGTTTGGTCATCCCCCACTAAATTTTTGTATAATTTTTTTTATTACAAAACTGTTTCTCTTCTGAATAAAATAAAACTTTTAACCGGTTACGCGTTCAGAACTCCGCTCCATTCATTGAATTCCTTAATGTCATTTGCTTTTCTCTTTTTTGTTGTTTCATCTGATTCGACATGACTAACAATTCGCTTAACTTTATCAACCAACGTCAATCGTTTTAAGGGATAAGGAACATGTGATAAAGGCATTCCATTGCCTGCAGCCAGTGTGCATTTTGTAACAAGATCCTTAACCTCCCATTCTAGAATGTCCCATCCTAGCCCCTTTCCTTCTTCAGCAACTAATTTAATTTCATACGTGCCTCTAGTTGTTGTAATCTTCTTTGTTAATTCCATAACATCACCTTCCATGTATTTAATTTCATTTTAAATGTGATTGACGAAAGGAGTTCTTTCGCTTTGAATTTTCCTAATCTCTCCTTGTTAAATAAACAGTGTGCTTACATACAGAATGATCAACGCAAAAGCTGAATACAGTAAAGACTTGCCTGCTTTCTTGAAGATGTTTTCGTTTTTTCTTGATCTGACTGTTTTACACCTTTGACAAATATATTGAGTAAAACACCAATAACAAATGAATGAGGTAAAGTGACATGGACATTTTGAATGTTGTATGTATCAATAAGCAAAGGATTTAATACGTGATTCAATCCATAATAGACAACTAGTGACATAGTCAATGCTTCAACAAAAATGAGTAACCCAACTACAATTAGAGAACCTGATCCGATAAAGAAACCGTTCCAAATATCTTTTGTATCCTTATTCAATAAATATCTCTCCTTTAGTCTTTTTTAGTTAGCCTCTTCCACCAGGAAGTTTTTATCAGCCTTTGATTTCGACCATCATTGCTTTTTGCTTGCTTCTCATTAAGTTCTTCGCATTCCTTTAAGCTTTTTTCATCTACAATTGTCTTAATCACTCTGTCAGTTTGATATGTCCATTCGTTATGTATGTTTCGCTGCCTGTCAGTCACTATGACATATTCATTAAGTCCGGGGATATAAACTTTACCTCCAATTTCTATGGGCTCAATATCTATATATCCCTCGAAGATTGGTTCAGTGCGAATTGCCTTACTCACAGGCTGAGTAATCCATCTCTCTGTGCCTGGTGTACGGTGTGCGTAATAACTTTCTTTCATAACCAACCCTTCAAATGTTGCTTTATGCCGTCCCACTTATTCACCTCCTTGTAAAAGATGTTTCTTTACAAATTGAATGAGGGTATCAACGTCTTTTGTAGTTGCTTTGTCATTGATCAGGAAGAAATCTGCCATAACATATTTTGAATAGTCACCATCGCCATAATATTCATCTGCCACAACTACTTTTAATTGAATATTTTCTATAGGAATCAAATGAACGTCTGTTCCTTCTGTAATTGGAAAGTCTAAAGGATACATATCAATATTGTTTTCTGTTATGTACTCGTTAATTGAATAAAGGATTTCTTCCCCTTCATTTTCATCAAAGCTGCCAGTATAGTCGGGGAGTTGCTTTCTAAAATAATCACTTAATTCATTGTTTAAATTGGTTCGCTTTCTTTCAATATGACCTGTCATACCAACCATTAAGCCTTGTTCTTCAGCTTCTCGGACAACAGTCCAGTCTGCTTTTTTGAGCTTCATGTTCATTCCTCGTTTCTCTATAAAAATTGAATTTTAATTTAAATGCTCCATTACAATTTTCAGATAATCCTTATAATCAATAGCAACCACACTGTTTCCCTTAACAGGGCGTTCACTTTTAACTCCGAAGAACCACCTGTCATCTATCCATTGGCGACCAGTCATGTTGTTTAATCCAAGTTCATCATGAGACCTAAAAGGACTCACCTTTTCAATTTGCTCAATCATAGCTTTTATTTCTTTAAAATGCTTAGATCGTTTTTTGATAGCGTAAAATCCGGCTTCTGGATTTTTAACAATATCATTTTTAAATACTTCATATGCTTCAGTTCCTTCATAGACTCCGAAATATTCAGAGTGATAAAACGCGAAACCTTCCTCGACGCCATACTTTTCTTTAAACTTGTCGAAGAAAGTGTTAATGCCCTCTTTTTGTTTCTTCTCTGCTTTATACCAATCGCTCTCCTGTTTAACTTCATAAATCGGTGCACTTAAGGTTTGCATACTCCCACTCCTCATTATTTTGTTTTGATTTGTCGCATCTTGCGCTGCGCTTGCCCGGGAAATTATGAATATTTCCGTTGATTATAATTCCCCTCTAACTCTTCATATGTAGCCCTAAATGGTGAAGTAACTTCTTTCTCACCAACTTGTAAATACTTAAATCCAGTTACATATCCTTTCTTATAAACCCTCTCAACATAAACTGTTTCGTTGGCATCCAACTTGTTATCCCAATAACCGTTTAATCTTGATTTCGCCATTTATACCTCTTCTTTGTATTCATACGCTTCTTGAACTGCATTAAAATCTTCTTTATCTAAAACATCTTTTGCTACTTGGCACCAATATCCTAAATCACTAACCGCTTCAACTAGTTCATTAATTGCTTGATCCTGAGTAATTGGTTTTGAATCTAATATCCAGGCCCCATTAACAGTTCTTTCTAACGTATGAGCACCTTTTTTATGTAAACAAACTTTCAATTTATCCATTTAGCATCTCTCCATTCTCGATAAAAGGAATATTTTATACTCTTATTTTATTTTTAAATTTAAATGATTCAAAGTTTTTGAAACAGTCATTTCACTACATTCGTTCTTAATGCGCTTAGATTGTTCTTGTGCGCAATCATTGCAACAATTGAAATCTACATAAGTCTTCAAGTCACTTACTCTGAGGCATATGATTTGGCCTTCTATGTATTCGCTACAGATATCACATATTCTGTTCATTTATCCTCTCCATCCACTTCTTAGTAATTTTATTCTATACTTATTTTTTATATTTGTCTACTGTTTTTCAAATTATTTCTTTGATGTTTTTTAGAGCCGTAAATGCTTGTAAGAGCGTTTTCTCTGTTCTTTCCCATACGTGTTTATCTTCATACCGGATGTTGTTCTCCAAATAAACATATAGCCTGTCTAGCAATGATTCAATATTATCAATATCATTGCCAATCATTTCGTTTCTAATTTCATTGATTGCTATTTCCTCCTCTACGAGAATATGATTATAGCTTTCCCGTTGTCATTCTTTATGTACGGCGAATGTTTTCTCTGAAGGTGATTTGTTCCCCTACCTTCCCCAATGCTCACGTTATAAACAGTCTTTACCTTATGTATGTCTAATGCTTTTTGCTTAGCCTTTTCTACAGATTCTGCTTCAATTACCAAAGACGCATTTTCGCCTTTGTGATCTTTACATCTAACATAGTACCTTTTCAATAAACATCCCTTTATCCTTTCTTTTTATCCTGTTGTATTAATCCTCTTTTAGGTAAGTCTTAAAAAACTCTTCTAGGTTTGCAGCAATTGCACCGACAACTTCTGCATAATGTGTATGGCTCTTCTCTTCGGATCTTAAAAGTTCAACTGCAGACTTAGCAATCGCTTTTATTTTCTCCTCGTCTAATTTTCCGCTTCTTACTTCGTCTTTAATCTTTTCGGCTTTCTCTTTTAAGCTTTCTGGATAGTTCACCGCAGGATTCACCTCTTATATTTTATTTTTACTCTGTAAAAGACAAATTTTATTCACATTCTTTATTGACGTATGTATGTATTAATTCCTTGAATATTGACTCAAGCACAGTTACAGTAATTGAATTACCGGCTTGCTTATATAATTGTGAGTTACTCATTCCCGCTGCAAAAGCTTTTTCAAAATCTTCATCATCGAAAGCTTGTAGTCTAAAGCACTCTAACGGTGTTAATTTTCTAATTCTGTACTTTGGATACTCTCCAATTGCTACCCCGTGCCTGTCAATAGTATTTACCGTAAATGCCGGTTCACCATCGTCTTTAAATCTTCTTCCATTTTGTCGCTTTTCTTCTCTTTCAGGAGTTAAAACTGGTCTTACCTCAACGACAGCATTTTGTTTTTGATTTCTGTTCAACCCTCGCCAATCGGAAGCTGAAAGTGTATGAGATACATTAAGTTCTCTGCCAAGCCCGTTTTTTCTGGAGTACTCTACTGCTATCTTCAAACCTTCTCCTTTATTTGTGGTAATAGTGGGGCTTAGTCCAGACGAATTATATACGTTACCATTCATTCCGTTTCCGGATGGATTGATGTTACCTACTTGTTCAACAACAATTTTAGGTTCCCTGTGACCACCTCCCATTGTAGTTAATGTTGGAGATACCCCTTCAGTCGAATAGACTCGCCTGATTGCATCATGCCCTCGTAATTCAACTCGTCCAATAAGCTGACATTCATCAGTTTCTTTCATATTAAGACCTCTTGACGACAATTCTTCAATTAGCTTCGCTGTTTTATCTTCATTCAAATAGTATTTCTCATCGACATAAGTTTCTAATAAATCTTTAAGTCTCTTACTAGCAGAAACTTGCTCTGACCAGTTAAAGTTAAAGCTTTTAATCTTTAATTGCTTTAATCTCTTTTTCCCCTTAATTAACACATCCTTTCTGTTAAGATCCAGCTCCCATTCTTCATTTTTAATTAAGTCTTCTCTAATTCCAATTATGTATAACCGCTCTCTATTCTGAGGGACATTGAAGAATTTTGAGTTAAGCAGTTCTAGGTCAATTCTGTAACCAACCTCACTAAAAGCTTCTGCCATCACATTCAAGGTGTTGCCTTTATCATGATTAATTAATCCTTTAACATTCTCAAAAACAAAGAACTTTGGCTGCTTCTCCTTTAGAGTCTCAATGTATTGAAAAAACAACGTTCCCCTTGTATCTTCAAACCCTTTCCGATAACCAGCTACACTAAAGCTTTGATAAGGAGACCCTCCAACTAAAAGATCAAAATCAGGCAGTGTCTTCTTATCGATTTTACTTACATCACCGTAGTTACATTGCTCATCAACGTTGTGAATTGCACAATACGATTTGATAGCATATTTATCAATTTCGCTAAAGCCAACCAGTTCATATTCAACCCCAATGTTTCTTAGCGCAGCTTCAAATGCACCGATTCCACTAAAAAGACTCATTACACGTAGTTTACTCAATCAATCCCCTCCATATATTTTATTTTTACTCTAAATAAAATTGATCTTTTATTCAGTCTGTACAAAATGCCCAATATACCCTGGCTCTTTGGGCTTTAATTCACCCCAAACATTTTTATTCTTGTCTACTATTTGAAGCTTAAATTTATTGTCTTCACTCTTCTCAACTAACTCTAATGAATATTCATCAATGTATTTTTGAGCTTCATTTTCATTAAATGACCAAGATGCTGTGTCTTCTAATAAACGGTGTAATTGTAAGGACATTTTTCTACGCAATTCCAGTGTTCGATCTCTAAATTTTAATTTAAGCAACACTTCTTCATCCTCTCTGTCTGATAAAAGAGATATTTCATTTAGATTTATGACTGTTTTCTCCGTTTTCTCCACAAAGGAGTTTTTGTCTTTTCATTTGATCTAATCGTTTGTTGAGTTCTTCATTTCTTTTCTCTTCAAGTAAAAAGTCTTGTTTTGTCCATCCAGCTTGCCAATTATATTCCCCTGTTTCTTGCCATTCCTTAAAGACTTGGTCTGGATATTTCTCTTTGGCTGCAAATCCATCAGGCCGTGATGCAAAGGTTTTTATCCATTCAAGCATTGCTTTTTCTGATAGATCTACTTCCCAAACGTCGTAGTCAAAATCAGATCCGTATCCAAAGTGGAGTGTGAAACTATGCATTTTATTTCTTTCAAGATAACTTTCAGGTTGCTGTAGATCTATTTCCAGGCCTGTAGCATCACATACGATCTTTGTTGGTACTTCGACTTCTTTTTTTCTAGTTTCATATATTTTCAATTAATCACGCTCCTATCCAATCAAATGAATAATATCCTCTACGATTTCATCACTATTCCACTCATTTGTATCCCAAAAGTTCATATGTAAGCCCATTTCATCAATCACCTGGTTATAAAGTTCTAAGACTGGTTCAATATCTCGGTCATTTATGTATTCGTCACCACGTTCACGTAAACGCTGCTTAATAACTTTTGGATCAGCGTGTAAGTAGATCACTTTTGCTTTATCTCTAATCTTCTCCTCAATTGCCCTTTGTTGCTCTTCTGTTAAGATTGAGTAATCCTTGAACTTCTTCGCATAAACCAGATTTGAATATATGTATCGATCAATAATTACATTGTCCTCATCGGCCAGTTTGTTAAAGTGTTCGAACAGCTTCTCATTTCCGCTCTTGGCCAATTCAAAGCTGGATCCTTTTATTACCGGGTATCCGAGTTCTTTGCTTAGCTTTTCTGCTACTGTTGATTTGTAGCAGCAGTCAGTGCCTTCTAAAATTATCATCGTCATTTATCTTCCACCCTTCTTACATTGCTGAAGCCAAGCACTCTATATGAGCCGTCTGGATACTCAACTTCTAACTGCTCATGTCCTTTATCAACTTGTGCAACAACACCAATCTCTCCTGTGAAACCTGCAATCACCTTCTCTCCCTTTTTAAACATACAATTAACCTCCTTTAGCTGGATTTAATTCATGCTCCTTGAAGAATGTGATATCACCTGTCTCATCACTGACTGCGTAATCATATGTAGCAGAGTGAAACAACTCAATAATTTTCCCTTTCCGTCCCACATGATGAGGACAAGCGCCCTTTACATTCTCATTTATGATAACTTTTAACCCTTCTGGATAAGACCAAAACTTAGGCAATTAACCACCTCCTTTCGCTTCCAACTATTAATCTTTCAACTTGATTTTTGAAATATCTTCAAAAGAAATACCTGAGCTTAACAAGAACTTTTTAAATTCATCTAACAGGAATCCTAGGGTACCATCTTGATGATCATCTAAAGCGCATGAAGTAATGACTCTTTCTAGTTTCGTTGTTTGGTTATATTCATCAGTGAACGACATTTCGACTTTCAAATCCCCTCTAATACCTGATCATCCCCTTATAATTTATTTTTAATCGTTAGATTTTTGTGGGCAATCACCTCCTATAATGTCATCAAATTTCCGTTCATCATATGTACCATCGTAATACCAAAGTTCCACACTATTTGTTTCGTGATAAATGTCTACTACAATTCCTGATTCACCAGTTGATTTCACACATACTTCCTGATCTAGAGCAAACATGAGTATCCCACACTCTCTTATGTAATATTTTTCTATGTATTTATTGCATCGTCCACACTTTCAAAATGTTTACAGCATTCTATCCATTGGTTACATTTACCACACCTTGATCATTAGTTTTTTAACACCTTCACCTTAACTGCCTTTCTTCCGAATAACCTTGCTTCATCTTCTGTATTCATAAGGATGTCAATTCTGTTGTTTTTTATATCTCCACCAGTATCAATTGCATAGGCTTGAAAGCTGTTTCCTTTGTAGCTAACCTCAACTAATGAGTTTAATGGAATTATTTTAGGATCGACCGCAATTATCCTCTTCCCTTTGAAAAATGATGTGCTTGATACATCATAGCCTGTCCTAGTTTTCCCAATGCACCCAGATGAACAAAATGCAGTGTAAGCTGTCGCTACGACGTTTATTGAATGCAATGAATGTGAAGGCCTCCGTGTTTTTTCAGCAGCCTTTATTACAGCTTTATCTTCTTTACCTACTGGATACTTATTTTTAGTTTTTATAGGCAATCGTCTATGCTGCACCTTCTTGAGCTTTTTTGTTTGTATTATTTTTGCATTGATATACTTCTCTTGGCTTTCGATACGTATATCCATGCTGCTTTTAATTTTAGGAAGTGGTGTGCAGTTATGTTCCCTTTGATGCGTAAGGCTTTCAATTAATAATTCTTTTTGCTTTTTATTGTGTAATGGTTCTTCTTTCGCATCAACTTCACTTTTTTCACTGTTGATATTCTTTACACTTACCACTACCCCAGCAAACAAGAGCATTACGGTTGCTGTTAATTTAATACCATTGATATTATAATATACATATTTTTTATTTTTGTCTATGGGTTTTTTGAAAATTTTCATCACTCTCTCATTAGATATCTACCCGTTTTGAAGTCAAACTTAAGTTGCCTTCACTATCGACATGATCAATTCTACAGACCGTGTGACTATAGATACTGTTCTTATATACTTTAGGAATAAAGTTATTGCCTCTTCTGAATCCAGTGAACATGAGCAAAGTTCCTCTGGTATACCAGGACTTCTCAACAACCTCTTTCTTGCCGCCGGCAACAGGTCGAGAAATCTGTTTATTATAATGTCCAAAGCTACCAGCCCACTGTTTAACTGTTACCACTCCTGTAGGTGTAAGGAGTGTGATTGTGTGCTTGTTTTTATCCCTGTCTAATACGGTTCCTATAATTCGAGTCGTTTCATATTCATATAGAGTTTTTCCTCGCCATTGATAAGGTTTCCCTTTGATCGGCTCTTCTGGCAATTCATAAAAATCAGCAATATCATACTTAGCAAAGTTAACACCAGCAAGTTCATGATCGTTATAATAATAACTCAATGAATCCATCTCCCATTTACCAAGAGATCCATTGGCGTATTTTTCCCACTCTTTTATTAATAAACAATCATTCAATTTCTTCAGTGGTTCTTCTGTTGTTATCCAGGACTTTATATTAGACATCTTGTTATCATATTCTTTTTTAAAAGCTTTTTCAGAAATGACAAGCTGCCCGTTTAACATGTCAACTACACTATCCTCACTGAAATGCTGGTTATAAAATGAAGCTGATACATCATCCAATAAAAGAAGTTTATCTTTTGGCGACTTTAATGTTTTGTACACCTTTTTGCTGATGTAATCTTTAAAGCGAAAGAATCTCACTTCTTGTGCAAATTCTAAAGGAACAATGTTGTTTTCAATTAGCATTTTTAAATTAGACAACGTAAGTTTATTTTTCGGTTCTGATATTAAGCTAATAAAGGCCTTCATGATTTCTTGCCTGTCTCCAAAAGAATCAAAGCAGCCTCCTTTTATTAATTGGATTACTTGTCCTTTCTTAATAATGCCGCTCTTAAACATTCTTTCAATAAAATCGTTAAAGTCACTATATGGTCTATTTAGAACTATATGATGAATAACATCGTCTCCAATTCCATTCATTCCTTTAAGTCCAAATAAAATTGAATTGTTGTTAATATCAGTCCTAAAACCAAAATCAGCCTTATTTATATCTGGAAGGTCTATTTTAATCCCTCTTTGTCTGATGTTTCCGATGGCTGAAGCAACTTTGCCGTAGTTTGTAGCAGCTGTCTTTTTGTTGTCTTTTGTATCCTCGGTATCTATTCCTCCGCTGTTTACCGTTAAACAAGCAGTATTCCAGTATAAAGGATTATATCGATAGTTTAAGTTCAATTCCTGTAACGCAATAATTGAATATGCCAAAGTATGGAGTAAACTAAAACTGTAGCCGAACTGTCTTTTAAATTGAACATTCCAGACATAATTCAACAGGTTATCGGAAGTGCCGATCTCCTTTCCTTTTTTAAAAAACAATTCTTCCACTTCTTTTAGTACATCTTCTTTCTTTTTTGCTATGGATTTCCTAAGATAATTTGATTCTTTAATGTCAAAGTTAGCTATATCTTTATCCATAACCATCTGCATAACCACTTCTTGAGTATCAGCAACACCATAAATGTCCTTAAGGTGCCTCTCCATTACTCTGATTTCCTTTTCGCTTAGACCGTACCGCCTCATTTCTTCATACCATTTATTAAGGTTATTTTTGTATTTAACATATGTATCTACTGGCTGTTCTTCACCGTCTGACATAAGCCTCATTAAAGAATTGGTTACTGCTGCTTCAAGTAAGTTCTTAGGTTTTACTTTGACAACTGATTGATGACCAACTTCAGTTGAGAACTGGAACAAATCCATGATCTCCCCATTACCTGCCATTTCCCATAGCTTTTCATCTTCATACTCAATTACGTCTGGATGGATGTATTTGTTGTATGTTTTCTTTAAGCTTCCTTGCCATTCAATTTCTTTATTCTCAATTAATTGGTCTAAGGTTACTCGAATCTTATCTAAAGCCTCGATCGTAAGAAGATCAAACTTTACTGAGCCCATGGCTTCACTGTCACCCATATTAAACTGTGTAATATAAGCTCCTTTGGGAGTTTTCATCATAGCATTTGACTTTGTATATTCATCATTAAAAATAATTACCCCGGCTGCATGAGAAGACCGCTTATTAGTTAATCCTTCAATTCTCAGAGCTGTTTCTTTAAGATTAGGGTATTGTTCAACCTCCCTAATAAACTCTTTAATCGGCTTTCTGTCAGTTTCTTTGTCGCCATAAAAACAATGCTTCAAAGGCCAGTTAGATCCTCTTTCAAACGGAATCATTCCACTTAAATACTGGGATATATCATTATCGATTCCTAAGCCTCTACATGCTGTCTGAAGCGCTGATTTTGAACCCTCAGTTCCAAAAGTAGCAATTTGAAGAACACGTTTGTCTCCAAACCTTTCTCTAAGTGCCTTAAGAATTTTTTGTCTTTTTGATCCTTCAGTATCAATATCGATATCTGGAAGGTCAGGTCTCGATTTATGTATATGTCTCCAATGTGGTAAATCATATTGCATTGGATTAATTTGAGTATTGTCGAGTAGATAATTAACTAAGTAACCTGCAGCACTTCCCCTGGCTGCCCCAACTAAACTATCTCCTCCACACTCATCATCCCAAATAATATTAATGATTTCTCTAACTGATATGTAATAGGAAGGCATAGACTGATTCAGCTTTTGGCTGATTTCCCAAAGTTCACACAGCTCAACGTTAATCCTGTTCAATATTTTATGAAAAGCTTCTCTCGTTAGTTCGCTTGTCTTTAATTTCTCTTCAAATCCGTCCTCAATTAACTTAAGAAGATATCTATCTTGTTCATCTGCTGATTCAGACATCTTTTTTATATATTCATATTGATCATATGCCGGTTTAAATAAATGTCTTAATTTAAAGTTTGGAAGCTCCATCTTAGGGATAATTGGTTCGTGCTCTATAGTATAGTCTTCAATCATCTCACCAATGAGCATTGTATTTTTTATGGCCTGATCGATGACTTCTTTATCAATGTAATCCATTCTCTCATGAATTTCATCAACGTTTTGAACGAAACAGGCTTCATAAAAGGAATCAACTTCTCTTTCTCCATCCTTAGCGTTTAAAAAGGCTTGATGAATTGCTCTATCTTCTGGTCTTAGATAGTGAGCATCTGTTGTAACAATCATTTGCAAGTCATACCCGTTGGCTATATCTATCAGCTTCTTGTTACAGTAAATCTGTTCTTCACTCAGTGCAGGTTGAAGCTCGATAAAAAACTTATCCTTCCCAAAAACCTCTATACACCAAGTTATAAACTCATGAATCTTTAGTTTGTGCTGCTTAATTGACTGAGAATCACCAGTTTCTTCAATAGCCTTTATCTTTAACAGGTGAATGTTTACCTCAGACCCCAGGCAAGCTGTGGTAGCAATGATGTGGCCTGGATCTTTACTTAATAGCTCCTCTACATCCTTTTTTACTGTCGGCACTCTTTCCATTGTTCCTGTGTAAAATGAATTTTCCCAGGCTTGTGAAGACAGTATTCTTAGCTGCTCATGTCCTATAGGGTCAATTGCCAACATTAAAAAGTGCGGAAACTTTGTCTTTCCTGACTTATAGTTATCACGAACTTCTTCCAGTGAATCGACTAAATATGCTTCATTCCCCAATATGAGTTTAAAATCTGTAGGCATATCCCCTTTTTTCTTCATTTCTCTGACAGTCTTAATCGCTTCTAAGTGCGCTGAAAGAACCTCATGGTCAGTAATAGCTAATCCTTTATAATTCATCTGAACCGCTGTCTTAAGCAATTCTCCAACTGAGTTTGTTGAATCGAGTAGTCTTATGTTACTTTTATCAGTGTGACAGTGACATCCAATCAATTTTCATCCCCCTTAAAACACAAGCTCTTTTTTCTTTGTGCGAACCACCTCCAAGTCATAAATTTCAATTTGAGGTGTTTGTCTACCTTTATATTCATTTACCCTTGCCTTACCAACAACATTAAGTGTTAAAGTTCCATTTGATTGAGTAAGTGTCTCAAAGTATTCTGTATCGCTTTTAAAGCGTATGTATTCAACATCACCATGTTTAAATTTTACTGTTGTCTTGTTCTTTTTCCCTATGTGTTCAATTTGATCAGCATCAATTTCAAGTTCTGTTATTGCTACTAATGGTTCTTCGACCTTATAGCCCCAATAATCTTTATAACTATACAGCTTAATTAAAAATTCCTTTCTAAGTTGATTAGCCGGTATCTCAAAGTCAACATTTTGAACTTCTTCACCTGTCTCTGCATCTTTAAATTTTTCATTTAGAACTTCATTAACCAAAATCAAGTTTTCACGCTTGATTGCAAATCCGGCTGCATTTGGATGGCCTTCAACAAATCCAAACAGCCCTGTATCTGTTAGCTCTTTTTTAAAGTCTTTGATGTAGCCAGTCTCATACCCTCGAATAGACCCGCTCAATACCCCTTCTTCATCACTTTTTCTAGCCAGCAAAACTGGCTTTTTATATTCGTCTGCAAGTACATTTGCCACCAGTCCAGTTAATCTTTTGTCCAAAATCCCTTCAGTATAGACTATGAGCACTTTATTAGCTGCCAAATTCTTTTCTTCAATTCTGTTTTTAATTTCAACAGTAGCTGCATCAACAATGCGTTTCTGTTTAGCTTTAAGGTTTCCCAATACCCTAGCTGTGTCATCGTGAATTGAGACCAGGTTGATTTCATCTTGTCCACGTTTTTTGTATGGAACTTTTTCTTTAGACAACAGAAACGATCTCAACAATTGATCTTTTTCTTCACTGCTACCGACCCTTATAGCTGCATTAATTAATGGATTAATATAGAACTGTGTATTCTGAATGTTTTTGCAACCCTTAGTTGAAAACTCTTGCTTCTTAAACAGCTTTTTGATTAATGGGTGCTTAATGTTCTTCAAACCTTCATTCATAAAGTGTCTGGTCTCTAGATTTCTTGAATCAGCTGAATCGGCTATGTTACCAATAGAAACAAGATCTAAAAATTGTTCCACTTTGTTTTTACCTAGCTTATAATCAATGGCCTGGCAAAGCTTATATACCATTCCAGCACCCGTTAATGTTTTGTTTGAATACTCATTTGAGAGTTGATTATTGACCACTATAGCGTGCTCAGATTCTCTTTCACACTCATGGTGGTCAATAACAATCACATCTACGCCACTCTTTTTAAGCTGCTCATGTTCTTCAAATTGACTTGATCCAGCATCCGGAATTAAAACTAAGTCAACATCGTCCGGAATTGTATCAATGAAAATGCCATGCTCTTTACTCTCATGAATCCGGTATTGTATATCAGCTTTCGGATAAATTGCTTTTATGTAATTGATAATGATTGAACTGGATGTGTACCCATCTACGTCGCTATCCACTTGGACAAATATTTTATTTTTATTCTCTAAATGCTTTATTAAACAATCAGCTGCTTTATCAATGTTATTGAGTTTTGAAAAATGAATGACTGAGCTCTGATTCACATCAATAAAGCTCTTGGGATTTTCAATCCCTCTGTTTTTTAAGATTGTCAATAATGGGTTGAAATTATAATCATTGTTACCAATGAGCTTATAAGCCACTAAATTCCTCCTTCGTTCGTATTGATTTCAATTTTCCTTCTCATCAACTCCTCTAAAACGTCTTTCCCCTTATCAGCTGGACTGTCCTTATAATCCAACATGGTTTCGAAATCCCATAAAACATACACACGAACATACGGTGTGAATTTTGCAGCAAGCCGCAGGATTTTCTTCTGATACTCAAGCAGTTTACGTTGATACATTTCCTCCGTTTCATGGTCTTTCGGTGGCCGGTATTTATCGAGAGCAATAAACACTTCTTCCACACCAAGAGAAAGTAAGATATCTCGGTGAAAATTTGAAATGTTATTTGAACAGACTGCACATGTGAAATTTGCTTCTCCATAAAAGTCCTGGCATTTTAATACTGACTTTTCTGATTCAAAAATTAAAGCTTTTTTAAACCTTTCAATAGAATCTTTTGTTTTATGTAATCCATATAAATTCATCATGGTCTGATGATTATACAAGGTGTTCCCAACTTTTAAAGGCATATATTTATACCCGGCATCAACTTCTTCTTTAATAAGAGATCGTCTACGTATGCCAATCAATCTATTGTTTAAATCTCGATGTGGAATGGTTATACCTTCTGTGTAGCTTCTAAAATAGTATCCAATTTCAAAGTCATTTAATGTTTGCATGCTTATTCCCTCGTCCAACCACATTTGATGAGGATAAGGCATAAACACATCTAAAACAGTTTCATTGAAGCTGGGAAGTTCAATATCTATCTTTTTCCTCTTTTTGAACTTCCCCATCCATTCCCAATCATCAATTAAATCATTATTCGTGAATGTCTCTCTATTACCGAAACCAAATGTTCTCCCAGCCAGCCTTGCAACATACTCAATGGCTTGATTGAAAGGTATATTGATTCCTTTTTGACTTTTTGCTCGTATAACAAGCTCAAAGACATCGAATGTGTCTCCACATTCTGTATAGCAATGAAATTGCTTTGCTTCGTGATAGTAATACAGCTTGTAGCTTCCCCCAGAAGCGTTATGGCAAACGGTTCTGTATATTGGGTTTCCTTGTTGATCCCATTGATTATTTTCGCTACCCAATTCTTTTAATATTTTATGTATATCCTCAAGCGTAAGACTTTCTTTTATTCTGTCCTTATCATATTTCAAAGGGTGCTACACCCCTTATCCTGCTTTAACATTCAATTTTTCAACTGTAATTAATTCGTTATCGAGATTTGTTGTGAAACAATCCTTGATGCGCATATTTCCCATATTTATATAGGAGAAGACTTTTACTTTGTCGTACTCATTCCCCCTGTTTTTAAACACATGTGTAACAAAATTTGGCTCTGAATAAAAACCTGCTTTTAAAATCGGATCAATAGCATCCTTCTCTTTTTTGCTTAAAGGGAGAATAATCATTGCAGCATCAGTCTTATCTGCAATAGCTTTACTTCCTCTAAGGTAAGATGCATCTATAACTTGTCCTTTTTGCCATGCCTCTTTCCATTCACCATTTAACTGAGTAGCACTCATCATATAGACATCGTACTTATTGCATAAGCCCTTTAACTTATCAGACATAAGCAAAAGGATTTGATCCTCTCTTAGGTTGACTCCGCTTTTTTTACTCATCTCCGAAAAAATTGTCACCGATGAGTGAATATAATCAAAGTAAATGTATTCAACATTATTTTTAATTACATTCTTTTCAATCGTTCTCTCGATCTCCTGGATATTGAAATCTGGAAGATGCTCAAACCAAATATTGGACTCTTGAAGAACTTTAGCAGCTTTGCGCACGAGCTGTTTTTCTTGCTCATTAATAGTATTTCTGAGTATTTTTTTCTCTTCTACACCACTAATATAGGCAAGTGCCAAGCTTTGCAATTCCTCTGCCATCATTTCCGTTGAGATGACCGTGGAACTTTCATTCCAAGGATTTTTAACCCATTCCTTCTTTTTGAGGTCGTACAACTCAGTTGCACTTAATCGACAAGCATCAGCAACCATATTCCTTGTTTTACCTCCGCCTGTAATACTTGAGCGAATGTAAAACTTTTTCTTACGAGATCCGCGGAAAATTGACGTAAGCATTTCGCTATTTAATGGCACTCCAATATCTGGCGACTCCTCAAAAGAATCTAATAATTCATCAATGCCTTCCCCACCTTGAATTCCCACACTTTCGGACGAGGTTCGAAACTTTTCTTTTACTTCTACAATCTTCATTTCATAAGCTGCTAGAATTTCGTCAATCGATTTCTTATCAAACTGTTCCTGCATTTTTTCTTGTTCTTTTGGATCAATTATAGTTTCATCATAAATCTCCTTGATATCGAAACCTAAGCCACTCATTTCTCTGAGCAAACTAAACTTTTTTAGTCTTTTGTAGTGGTAATCAAAGTTTTCGACTACAGCCAGATCTTGAATTCTTTCGATGTATTCAAGGCCATTGTTATCATGAAAAATCTTATATTGGATGTCGTAATCTTTTAGATATCCATCTATCTCAACCTCATTCAATACTTCCGTCCCTTGCTGGAATAAGTTACTCATAGCAAAAAACAGTATTGAGTGAAATCTTGAAGGGAAATCATCCGAAGTAATCCTATACTTGTTGCTTTCAGACAAGATTGTGGGATCCTTGAGTATGCTTCCTAAAACCTGAATAATTGCTTTTTTGTCTTGTAGCAAATGGACTCTCCTTCCTATAGTGTTGAGATGTCAACAAGTCCCCTTTTCTTTCTCAACCCCTTTTTTATAATTAACGTGATTTCTTCTCTTTTGTGATTCTTAGGGTCTTCAGCTGATTTTTGAATTGCCTTTTGTTTTATGTAATGTCGCTTGGCCTCGTCATATACAAAAGGGACGATTCCAATACCGTCACCTTCTCTTGGGTGATTCTCCAGTGTTTCATAAAAGTACTTAAGCGCAAGCTCGATTCCTTTTAGCTTATATCCATAGTCCTCTTGAAATTCTTTGATCTGTTTTAACATCATACCGGTCGGCGATGTAAGGCCATATAAATTGCATATGTATTGAAGTAACTCATTTCGATGGTCTGATTCTTGTCTCCACGTGCTAAAACACTGTTCATGGTAATATCTTTTTTTATAAGGTAACGCTAAATCTTTATCTAATTTAGTCTCACAATAGGGACACTTTACCTGCCTACCCATTTAATCACCTCTCATAAAGAGAGGGAGATGACTCCCTCATTTTTAATCCTCAAGAAGATCTTTAAGATCATCTAAAATAACTGACATTACATCAACTTGTTTCTTAGTGCATTCAGTTACTTTTGCATTTTTACCTAAGTGCTTTTCAACTATTTCATTTAATTCCTCTAGTTTGCCTTTTTCATTTAGGCGAATCCCGACTTCCTTAATCTCAGCCATAAGCGTTTCATAATTATTTTCCCCAATGGAATACACTTCTTTTTTCTCTTCTTCAGTTACCAGTTTAATGCCTTCCATTTCTCCTTGTTTAACAATCCCATCAACAATAGCCTTTGTAAGATTTTCCGCTGTAAACTCCTCAATAAAGGTTGGCACATAGTCAAATTTTGATCGAGCGAAGAATTCATCAGTTTCAGCAAGGTATGCGCTTGACTTAATTACAGTGCCATTCTCATCTACTCCATTCGACTTAAGATAAATAGTGAATTCACAGTTATCACGAATGGTTGGCATCAACCTCTTATCGCCTTTTGGCTGTATCTTTCCATTTTCATCTTCAGTTTCATGAGTGATAAACACGATTGTAAAATCAAGTGATATTAGTTTATCGATTTGTTCCCATAATTCAGTTTCATATTCAGACCACAATCCATACCCACTATTACCTTCTTTTAGTCTGTTTACACCGTATGTATCACAAATATATTTAGAGCAATATCTTGCCATAATATCTGCACCATCAATTACAATTGTTTTATATATTTCTTTTGCTTTTTCTGCATTTTTCTCAAATTGTCGTACAATTTTTGAAAAATCAGACCATCGATTAATTGGGTAAAACGGAATGCCATCTCTCGCTGCCAATCCTTTTTCAAAAGCGATGAAGTAAGGCTTCTCCATTCTTGAAGCTTGATATGTTTTTCCTAAGTTGTTACTGCCGTAAATAAGTATTTTTTTTCCTTCAAGTCCTTGTGCTACTACTGAAATTTGAGGGTTGAAAATATCGATTGTCATTTAAACTCTCCTTTAATTTTGATTTGATGGGTGAGTCAAAGCCCACCCCAGTTATGTATTTTCAGTTAAATTATTTTATTTTTATCCATTAAAAAGGGAGGTCATCATCTGAAATTTCAACCGGCTTTGAAGGCTTGTTATTAGGGGCGCTTCCGCCAAACCCAGACTTTTTATTATTCTCATTGCCACTTTCATTCTTAAGCCCATCTAGGTAAATCTCTCTTTCAGTCAACGCTTTTTTAATTGCATCTGCATTAAAAGCATTTTTGCTATCCTCGTCATATGGATCATTGCCACCTGTAATTAGGTACTCTCTTTTCGAATTAGTAGTGATTTCTTTCTTGTCTTCGCCAAATGCTGCTGTTTTGGTCGTTACTTTTTGCTCTTTAAAGTTAATAATCTTTCCAAAAACGTTAACCGTAGACCCTTTTTCATAATTATTTTCAACGTATTGAGACCCTTCTTTTGTGACTACAAATTCAAAAGGAATTACTTTCCCACCATACAAAGGAATATAACCATTTAAATTAACTCTGCCCGTTTCTTCACCTTTTACTTTCTCTTCGGTTACATTCTTTACAAACAGCTCAACATCAAATTCAGCTCTTGGATTGAATTCTTCATTGGCATCTAGCCTGTTTACAAAATTAGTTGTTAATTGTGGGTATGATTTGAAAATCCCTTGGGCGTAATATTCGTTCAATCCAATCTTTCCTTGGGTAATTCTCACTTTGTCAGCTTCATCTCTCCCATGTTCTGCAATGGACTTATATTCACTGATAATGGTTTGATAACCTTTTGCAATAGCATTGTCGGTGCCGTCGTCTTTCTTATACTTTGAAAAGCCTTTTACTGTATGCACTTCATTTGGTGCAACTTCAATATCTAGTTCAATATTTAGCCCTTTACCACTTTTCCATTCAGTGTGTTTAACCTCAGCCAGTGTTCCCTCAATAATTACAACATTTGATGCTTCACGTAATACTGTTTTATTTTCCAACAAAACCATCATCCTCTTCTTTTATTTTTAAGTTCATTTTTTCTTTGAATATGTAGTTTTACTAAACTTACAATCTTTAATCCCGAGTTCTTTATTTAACTCTATGTATCTCCTTTTAGGAAATTTCCAATTCACTTGATCAACTTCTTGGTCTTTCTTATTTAAAATTTCAAAGACCTGCTTTTTTCTATTTACCTTGATGATTAAATTGCCATATGCATACTCCGTGTAAAATAACCGTTTCCTCACTCGACTAGGATGTGTTTCTTTAACGAGAGTGACATTTCGAATCATCTTTAATAACACTTGATCCGATGAAGTAGCGTGATTATTTTTGACCGTCTTTCGATATTGAGCCAAAGCTTTCTCAGTAATTCCGAGTAATAACACGGCTGTACCTCCTTTCCTTTAACTTGATTTTATTATATCCTTATTTTTTATATTTGTCTATTAATTTTATACTTATTTTTTATTTTTATTTATTTGTTAGGATTGCAAGGCTTCAGATATCTATCGAAACCCTGCAATTAAAATGGATGATTATACAACCTCACTCCAAGACCACATGTTCATTGTTTGCAGCGTAAACCCATCAGGAAGCTTTTTCATTTTTATATTCACATTGTATCTCTTCCCAGTGGTCTTATGAATTACAGCAAGTTCTTCACCATTATAGAACCGCACAATTGCTTCATTAAATTCAATTGGCTGATCCACCATATAACCTTCTTTAAGCGCTCTGATATACAGATAAGGATCTGCCTTATAAAGCTCATATAGTCTATTACCAAAGTCTTCGTGTTTATCTCTAAGCAGATTAAAATTAATTAGGGATATGTACAGTTTTTCAGATAAGCTCAGCTTGTTCTTGAAATACCGGATTGCTTCATCTTGTTCTTCACTTAAAATATTGGCCATATATCCATCTCCCATTCTTGTTAAAACTACAATTTTATTTAGACTACAATATCTCCTTCTGCTGTCTTCAGCGTTCCACTATCATATGTGTTATGAATTAACGTTGTATTCTTTGCTTTATCTGTGCAATAAGGGTGAGATAATAACTTGCCTCCAATTCCCCGCACATCGTTTCTTACAAGCCGTACTTTGTCCGTATTCTCCAAATACACTCCATATCCCTGGTCTGTTGAACGATTAAACATAATCTCATTATCCTTCAGCATGTGCTCTGATCCACCAGTCAGTTGAATAGCGATTAATGCTTTACAGAAATAAATCTGATTCTCACTAATCTGACAACTGTACTTCTCAGGAGTACCTTTAATTGCAACGTTCCTAGGCTCATGAATTTCATTTCGTTGCAGCGAGACAGAAGAGTCCTTATCCCAAAAGATGCCGTATCCACTCCCACTTAACAACAAGTCATTTCCCTTTAAACGAACTGACTGAGACCTTTCGCAATAAATTCCACCGCATACATTAGCAAACTCATTATTAATGAGACTGATTCGGCTAGAATCCATTATCTTTGCAGCATATGATGAGCTCGTTCCTTTTCCTTTGGTATTCACAACCTTAATATCATTTGAGTTTCTAACCTGGACTTGAACACAATCACTGTTTTCTACTCTGTTGTCCGTAATCAAAAAGTCCTCTGCTTGATGTGTTGTAATAGGACATGCTTTTATATTTTCAAAAGTGTTATTTGATACTGCACCACCCTTTCCTCTTACACAAATACCCACTTCAAAGCCACTTATCGTATTGCCATCAATTTGAACTCTGTTTCCCGACTCCGTACTTGAAACGCCTACCGAGTCAATCCCATATGTCTTAATTTCATTTTCATTGATGATCTTGTTATTTTTGATACTGACATCCGTGCTATATCCATAGGAAATAACATGGTCACTGTAGTTTCCTTCAATAATTACCTTGCCGCTTGTGTGCGCTGTAACGGATCCACGTCCATTGTTTTTAAACCTGCAGTTTCGCACAGTTAATTTATACGGGTGATCGTATTTAATTCCGTTTTCTCCAAAGCCCTCTAAATCAATCCCTAATTGTGGCCCAATTGTATCTCCTCCAGCTTCTTCTATATCACAGTCATCGACAAGAAGACCTTCACAACCATTGGTAGCTAGGTTATTTCTTCGCCCTCTTAAAAGCGTACACTTTCTAACGGTCACATTCTTTGAAGGCGTATATGTTCCTGAAGTATTCATCATTCCATCAGCTGCTATCCAAATGTTATCTCCAATACAGTCAGAGACTTGTACATTTTCAATTAACACATTACTGCTGCCATGAATATGAATACCATAGCCCCATTCATGCGTCTTCTTAATTGAGGTGATTTTTGAATAATCATGTTCATATCGGTCACCAATAATTTGACCGCCACGAATCGTAACATTACTTGCTTGGCCGATATAAAAACAGGAGTAACCTTGATAATCATTTGGCTGCACTTTAAATATAGCCTCTGGATGAAGTATTAGCTCAATATTCGAAGGAACGTTGATACCTCCACCGAATTCAGGTAACCGCTTTGTCGTATTCACAGCATCGATCAAATAGATACCTTTTGGAATATGTACTTTATAAAATGATTTTGAGCTTGCGTATTCTAAAGCTCGGTTTAATCCTTCTGTTGTTTCAATTGCATTTGACCCTTTATCATCAATTCCCCAATCCAGAGCATCAACAAAATAGTATAAGGGCTGCTGCATGTTCATGTTGTCAAACCCTTCCCTTCAACATTTTCATTGAGAAACCCTGACAGAGTATCAATAAAGTTATAAAAGTTCTCGTTTCTTGTGTCTGAGCGTCCTTTTAGAGAAAAGGTGTTAAACATTGATTTGCGCAGTCCAGTGCTCAATTCCAGTTGAATGCTCTTTCCTGATTTATTTTTATTGGCAACATTATTTGGACTGCTACCGGATAACTTCGTCCCCTCATCAAGAAGCTCTGCAGAGTATCCGGCATTATTTAATGTGCTTGTTATCGCTTCAGCTTTATCCCGATCTGTGCCGCCAACTAAAACATGTTCCTCATTACTTGCATAGCCATGAAGTGACAATGTGAACTCATGTCCCTTCAACATTTCAAGTGCTTGTGGTTCATCGAAATTTGTACTGGTTAAATGCAAATCAAATGCTCCTGGTGTCTTTAAAGCTTCAAAAAGATATGTAGAGTATGTTTCGCTTAATTCCTTTGCAAGCTCGCTTGTTCCCCCTTCTATGCCACCTCCATGTGGAGCTAGAATTAATACATCAGTGTCTTGCTCTTTTGAAAATATGGCAAAATTGAACGGTGATTCATTCGCTTTAAGCTCTTCAAAGTTCCGATACTTGTCCGCTGCTAAGATACTGATTGGATTCATGAACGAAACCAAAGCTGTCACCAATACTGGAAAAGACTTCTTTTCTGTGATATACTTTAATAGCTTCGTAACCTTGCGAAGTGTCAGGTGGAGAAGGTGTGACCCGCCAAAGTTGCCCTTCTCTACTCTTTTAATCTTTTTTAACAGTTCCTCTATTCTGTTTTTAATCCTCAACAATCAATAACCACTCCTTTTTATTTTTGTTTTATTCTTAAAACTCAAATCATATAGATCGATCACATCGTTATCACCCCCTTAAATAAAGACATACACGTTAAACCCAAGACACAGTACTACCGCATTCTAGATGCACGTGTTCCCAATCTCCTTCCCAAGGCACTTCTACCAAATCAACCTCATAATCAACTTCATCTTTTTCGATTACTTTTTTACATTCGTTGCAGAAGCAGGTAAACATTTTCACTCCTCCTCTTTCTGTAAAATATCGTTTTTATTTAGACTCCAAAAGCTCAGGATCTTCGTAAATGTTTCCAATGACTTCTGCTTTGGTGCATCTGCAGCCAGTATCGATATCACGAGTATTGTCCACATAAGCAAACAGTGGCCTTTCTCCGATATAGAAGCCCGCATAATCTTCTCGATACTCAACTTCCAAGTATTCATCAATATCTTCAGGTGGTTTGCCTGAACCGTACATGACAACCGTGACTGTTCTTTTTAAAATATCCCCCTCGTAAATCTCAAGACCGTTCTTATCCTTTAATCCGGTATATTGCAAATAAATTAGATGGTGCAACGTTTTAAAATTAGGTTCGTCTTCTGTAATGTCTGTAGCAACAATACCGCTTCCACCAAAATCAAAAACAATGTCATCTTCTTCGCCTAAATAAAGCATTCTGTCTTTGACATCGTCCCAAGCCCGAAACTTAATCTCTCTCATTCTTCCGCCTCCATTTTCAATTTGTATTTTTATTTAGATTTAATTGCGCTTATGTATTGTTTCCATTCTTCTCTTGGAACTTCTCTAATAACGTGACATGATGTGGCATCAACCCTACCATTTTCCGCATCCACAAAATCTTTATCCTTAATTTTTACCTCAATAAGCACTCCGTCTTCCTTTCCGTAGTAAGTTGATTGTTCAATCGCTGCCTTTTCATTAAAATATAACCTTCCGCTGTTCGACCAATCATTCAATGTTCCTTTCGCTTTAGCCACTTCTCCAATCAGATACTCAAAGCTTTTGTCATAAAAACTCGTCAATTTCCCGTCCTGTTTTCTTACAAATTTATAAAAATTAGTTTTATCAAAGAAATCCTTTGCGTCTAATTTAATTTCAGTACATGGCGCTGATACAGATTCTTTTAGAAACCCGTCAAGACCAATTCTGTACTGATCACCATTAATCTTCAACGTCATAACTGGGCTCTTATTAATGTCATTTAAAAGATCGTCTAAGTCATTAAACTCTAAATTAACCGGCTCTTTAAAGTAGTCTTCGTCTAAAACCATGTCAGCAATTTTGTCTACAGCTTCTCGTAGGTTAAAATCTTCTTCTTTTTCGTCTTCGAACAATTTGTCATAGTTTATCCCATACATACCTCCCATTTGATCTTTCAATTCTTCATATGTATTAATGGTTAAGTCCATGCATGTTAGCACAATACGAATGAATTCTGGCTTAGAAATTGTGTATTCTTTATCTGTGTATTTTTGCACTCTTAACAATGAGACAATTGGAAAAGCAGTATGGCTATTAAACTTTAAAATTCTCTGCGAGTTATGTTTCAAAAAATCTTCATGTAGAGTAAAAGCTTCGGTCTTAAAATCAAAAGCTCCCATGCAGACTGTAAAATCAAATGTATTAAAAATTGACTCAGCATCAGAGAAAAATTTAAAGTGGATCATTTGTAGCTTTAGTCCTTTTTTGATGAACAGCGTGGCTTTTTTAGTGTGTGACGTTACATAGACATTGCTATTCCAACACTCTTCTAAGAATGAACATGCTTTTTTATCACTTCTAAAATAGATATCCACATCATTTATCTCTTTATTATTAAATAGACTTGTAATTGCCCCACCTGCAATAATAGCTTCATTCCTTTTAAGTGCTTCAACTAACTCTTCACCTAAATATGCATACAGTTTATTCTTTTCAAATTGATAACTCATCAAAATTCCCCTTTTTTAATTTTATTTTTATCTTTATAAAATCTCTGTTTTTTATCTACATCGATGCTATCTGTTCTCGCTAATTCTCGTACACTTATTTTATTTTTATCTAATAAATCAATTAGGTAAGTCTCATACATGTCATCCCAATAAGGGTCTGTTCTTGCTATATATTTTGTTGCTTTTCCATTCTCCACAATCTTAAAAGTTTGCCCCTTTTGGATATCCGTGAACTTCTTCTTTGTCCATATCCCTCTGATCAACACTTCAACTTCTTTAACCTCAACTGTTTGCTGCTGCATCACATTCCTCCTTTTGATTTTCGTGCATTAAGCCTGTACAATATTCAAAAACCCTAAAGGATGATGAACATGTGTGGCAGGTTCACTTTATTTTCTGAGTTTGACGACATCATCGAACAGTTCAATATAGATCAATTTTTGTCTGAAGACGAATACCATCCAAGTTATAATGTAGCTCCTTCACAGAACATCCTGACAATCATTAATGATGGATCAAACAACCGTCTGGGTAAGCTGAGATGGGGTCTTATTCCTCCTTGGGCTAAGGATGAAAAGATCGGATACAAGATGATCAATGCTCGAGCTGAAACATTAGCCGAGAAACCTAGCTTCAGAAAACCGCTTGTCAGCAAACGCTGCATCATCCCTGCGGACAGTTTTTATGAATGGAAACGCCTCGATCCGAAGACTAAGATTCCTATGCGGATTAAGCTTAAATCATCCAATCTCTTTGCATTTGCCGGCTTATATGAAAGGTGGAATACGCCAGAAGGCAATCCGTTATACACCTGTACAATCATCACGACAAAGCCCAATGAGCTTATGGAAGACATCCATGATCGGATGCCAGTTATCCTTACTGATGAGAACAAAAAGGAATGGCTTAACCCCAAAAACACCGATCCTGATTATCTTCAAAGCTTACTGCTGCCGTATGAATCTGATGACATGGAAGCTTATCAAGTTTCATCCTTAGTTAACTCACCAAAAAACAATTCACCTGAGCTCATTGAATCCCATTAAGTACCACAGTCATTTTGCTTTATATATCACCTTCGCTTAGCTATTATGTTCTAAGTAGGAGGTGATATTTTGTTTGTATCGCCAATGTTATTACATTCAATTAAAGAACCATTTGATGACGATAGTTATATTTCCGAGCTGAAATTTGATGGAATTAGACTGATTCTCTCCAAGTTTAATGATCAGATAAAGCTTTATACTCGTCACAACAATGAGGTAACAAGTAAGTTCCCAGAACTCTTGGATCTCGATATACCCAATGGAACTGTTTTAGACGGTGAAATCATTGTTGCTGCCCCAGGCGGTGCTCCTGATTTCGAGGCTGTAATGGAACGCTTTATGTCTAAGAAATCAGCCCATAAGGTGGTTTACTGTGTATTCGATGTAGTTTATATTGATGGACATTCAATCGCTACTAAGCCACTCACTGAACGTAAGAGTATGCTTTCAGACCTAAACCTTGACCACGATAATGTATTTGTTATTGAATGCCTGCAAGGAAACGGATTAGCTTATTTTAATCTGGCCAAAGAAAAGCATCTTGAAGGAATCGTACTAAAGAAAGCTAACTCCCCTTATGAAATCAATAAACGTTCCCATAACTGGCTGAAAGTGATTAACTATGATTACACAGATGTCCTTATCACTGGCTACACCAAAGAGGATATAAAATTTCTTCTGTCTTATCCTAATGGTACGGCAGCTGGATTTATGGAATTCATGCCAAACGCAGAACGAAGTAAGTTCCACTCTATGAAACAAGTAAAGTCTGAATCTGATGAATATGTATTTGTAGAACCGATCTTATGTAAAGTTAAGCACAGATTTAAGACTAAGCATGGTAAACTCCGCATACCTTCCTTTGAATCCTGGAGAGTCTAATCTCTCCGTTACATAATTCCTTAATGCTACTTTCTTACCAAAATTCAAAATCCATTACATTAACACTTTAAGTTAGTTCTATTCCATCTCAATCCACTTATAATATTTCCCTATATGACAATCAAAGCGCCAACCATCCTCAATGACTTTCGTATGACTATTCTTATATTTCGAGTGATTTAATAACACCCTAGGAGAAAACATTATTCTCTGCCAATTAAATAATTCTTTCATTTTTCATACCCCTTTTCTTTTGGATTTTCAGCTTTGATCAAACAATGTAAAATAACTATTTTATTTTGATCTTTAAATTAGTGATTCTACTTTAAACATATCTATAACTGGTTCTTCTGTAGCCTCAATTAGCTCGTCCATAGCCTGAACTAAATAATCTCTTTCTAAAATCAATGATTCATCTTCAAAGCAAGAACCGATATCCAATTTTTCAGCAATGAAATTGTGTAAATCAAGCTTTACTTTATTTATTACTTTAGCTATTTGGGGTTGCTTCCCTAAACGATGTCCCGTTACATGTGCGCTCTTCTCTGAATAACCTGCTTTAATGGCAGACTGCGTTGCACTGTGTCCGGTGAGATAGTAATAACAAAATAAGCGATGCTTATTCTTTAAAAAACTAACTTCTTTTTTCTCGCTCACCCCTTCTTCAACTACCTCAGAATCTTCAAAGCGCACAGGCAACGGATCAAGTATAATATCAGTGTTTGTCTCCCTCCATGTCTTTACAATAAAACAGGAGCTTGAAGTATCTACATTTATTAATTCATAAGCATTGCCAACAAATTTTTCATACCAGCTGCTTCCTTTTGTAATTCGAACTCTCAATTACCTTCCTCCTTTAATTCCACATTAATATTCAATACGTTCGCAATTCGTTTACCTACTTCATCGGAAACTGTTTGTGACACCCTTTCTTTAAATCCATGTAGTAGCTGACCTCCGTTTTCAAAACCTTCTTCAATAAGTGATTCAATCTTCTCTCCCGCAATTCTATCCAGTTTTCCTGACTCAGACATCTTCTGAACTTCATTAGAAACCGCAATACTAATCATTTCTTGTGCGTCTTGCCTTGAAATACCTAATTCATTATGTATGTAGTTTTTGACTTCTTTGTATACACTATTTTTATTTTCAAGGGTCTTCTCATGTTTATCTAGTGGGACGAGGACACGGTATTCATCGCCAAACACCAACCCAATAGTTTCTACGCTTACGTCTCCAGCAGAATGGCGTGATTTTACCGTTCCAACTCTCCCTGTATCATAATCGTCCCCTATTACTCCGTCAGGCCTAACAATGATAATCTTCTCGCCTACTTTTGCCTTTCGGTCGACCATTTTATAGCGCTCACCGTCAATGTGGACAATGCTGGTCGGTTCGAGTACGTGGTATTCGCGATCATATAAGGCGATCGATTGCCCATTTGCGAGTATAGATTCCACATAATAACCGAGTCTTGAGTCGTCTTTTACGAATCGACTGACAAACGCCATATCACCGTTTCTATATTCGGATTGACAGTCCGCCTTAACAATAATTATTCTTTCGCCAACCTCCGCCTTCCGATCGACCTCGATGTATTCCCGCTTGATACCGCCTAGTGTTTCGTCAGCCAGTACGTGGATGTTTACGTTAGATTTCGTCATTTATTCCGCCTCCCTTTCGCTTTTTAATTCATTTCGAATCCGCATCAGAATCTTTCCAAGTTTATTTTCACCTTGGCCTTTACACATGCCCCAAATAACATCTCCCCATGTATTTCCTTCAATTAATTCAGACGTTCCTGTTGCGAGCAAACGTTTTTTAAGGTCTCTGTTTTGTTTAAATTTAGCTAGGACAATTTCATACATATATTGTTCTTTAACTTCTTCCCAATCATTCCGTAACTGAACGTTACGTCCTTTTCTCTTAGCAAGATTTGGTGGGAGGTCTGCGAATTGTTTTCTAATTTCGTCAGTCGTGACTTTCATAGCTTGGAATGCTGCTTCATTGTTCTGATATGTGATACCTTCGTATGTAACTGGTGAATTATAAAAGTTACTCAAAAAATAATATTTGCCTCGAAACTCATCAATTTTGTTCATTTAACTATCCTCCTAAGTTATTAAAATAAAAACTATCTTTTATTTGAAATATTGCACAACTCCATCACCCTCAAAGTTAAATGGCTGTGGTGGCGGAGTTGATCCTAACAAGGCGTATGATTTTTGTCGCATTTGTTTAAATGCCATTGATAAATTTTTCGATTTCATCAATTTTTCAAGTAACTGTTTCCCTATTTGCTCTAATATTTTCATAGACTCATTTTTAGTTATGTCCATTTTAGGTATTGGTAAGTCCATAACTAATGCACCTGTCGTTATCTCTGAAACCTTTAAGGTATCATCTAATGGTGTCACACAAAAACTATATCCACCGACAAATACTTCGTGACCAACTGCCTGCTTCCAATGATTTTTGTAATTTAAGCTGAAACGCTTCAAATTAGCATCAACTATAATTTTTTGATTTTTGTAATTTAAGCTGAAACGCTTCAAATTAGCATCAACTATAATTTTTTCACATTCCAAATTGAGCATCCTCCAACTTGTGATTATTCGTATATATCTTCTTTGAAATCCCATAATGTGGCGTTTGATTTATTCTCATTATCATTTTCTTTCATTTCAAACTCTTCAGTATTGAACGAATAATAATTCTTCTTAACCTTGGCTAAGATTACCCTTTCGTCGCCATAAATTTCATTTCCATTGATCTGGGTGTCCTCATTTAGATTATCTTTAGTCCGCTCATATGCTAAATTTGCTTCGTCTTCATCATCATAAACCCCAATAAGACCAAGCTCATGTTCAAATACCATCCACAATTCATTATTTTTACTCATTTCATTGAGCCTCCTCTTTCTGTTTAAAATCACGATTTTAATTTAACTTTAATGTGTATCATCTTGAGAAAATCCCCTTTAATTGGTAAACTCATACCTAACTTACGTAAGAGTGGGTGATTCCTTGAATAAAACAATCGGTATTACTGGGTTAATCATCAGCATAGTAGTGCAATCATTTTCGGCCGATGATTCGTTATCCCACAGGATTGCTACGGGTTTGTTATTTGTATCAATAATGATTTATAATTTTGAACACGCTAAAGATTATTCTAAAAAGTCACTTGTAATTTTAGGAGTTTCCTTTATTATTTTTATGCTAGGGATTTATAAAATCCTCTCTATTACCAGCGATTACTTTGAAAAGCTTAATGTGAATTTTGGATACATTCTCTTATTTGAAATAGCATTGATTATTGCATTAGTGTCGATTGCAGTAAACGTAATGAAGTACATTGCGAATCGGTTAAGGAAAACACCTAATGATAAAGAGCTTTGACTCTTTGCCTTTTTTAAGCTAAATACTTCTTCTTATGTGGTCTTCTATGTATGAAATCAAATGCGATATCAACTTTTACCGGTTGCTTCTCCTCTGCTATTCGTTCCGTAACAACAATCAATTGTCCATTTTCCTGGTGTTCAATGCTATGGACTGAATATCCTTTGCCAGCGTAATATTCACCAATAATCTCATCAACATGGTTACTAAGCAGATTCCTCTTTATCACCCGAATAACCTCCAATTATTTTATTTTTATTCTTTAAAAGTTTATATGTATTCCATCCGCAGCCATCAAATATGCTTATATCCGCTCCAAGATGCCACTTAAACCAAACTAAGTTAAACCAGGCTGTATCAATTATGTATTTGATGTATCCTATGCTAACGACATCCTTTCAACTAATTTTTCAATGAATTCTTCTTTTCTTTATCAATATCTTTCTTAAGCATATCCTCAATTTCCTCCAATTTATCAACCACTTCAAATGTAAATTCATCATCATTGGTATAGCGAATCTGATCACTTGCTTTCTTTACAAGCTCAAGCGCAACTTGTCTCGGATCTTTATAGTTCTCACTCAAATTCCCACCTCATTTCATTGAAATAATCCTTTTAGTGTGATTTATTTTCCAACGCTTTTAATTCTTCTTCATACAAAGGTAGAATAGCCTTTTCGGCTTCGCCCCTAGACACACCATGCTGCTCCATATATGTAACAATATCCATTCCAATGTTATTTCCTAGCTCGGTTTCCCAAACTATGTAATCAGCCATAGCAAGATTTCCATCCATTAAGTAGTTCATCCCCTTTCTATATAAAACAGTCTTTTTATTGTAATTCTGTAGCTCCAATTAAAAATCTCTTTACTTCTTGGTTCAGTTGAAACAGCCGAGTCAAGATTAACTATTACTTTCTTTCATACATTTGTATAACTTGATGTGCTTCGTGCTCTGAAATCAGACCGCCCCCATTAAATCGCCTAACTATTTTTCGTTTTGCTTTACTGAGTGGAGACAAGCCATGTTTTTTGAACAGAGTCACGATATATTGTTTTTGTTTTGGTGTAATGAAATGAGGACTATATACTCGGTCATCTTGTCGCAAATAAGCTTGTAGGTTAGCCTTTAACTGTTCTCCTTGTCTTACTGCCATATGAAGATACATATTTTCTTTATAGACATCTTTCATATGATCTACTTGCCTTTTCAAATTTTCATTTTCTTCCCTTAATTGTGATTCCGTCATCTTTATTTCCCCTCCTTTATATCATCTGAAGAACATTTTACTTTTTATTCAGTTTAATAATGCTTGACAAACCCACTTGTCTACCCCATCATAAATTTCGACTTCGCAGTGTTGCCCTTTTTCATATTTCCAAATTCCTTGATATTCATCATTAAGTACGTCGAATTCTTTAGTTTCTTCATCAATCACTTGTGAATCCGTTAGCTCACACATATAGTCCCCAAACTGGACTACGACCGCTTCTAAAGTTTTGTTTCTGTCATAAACAACTCGGATATCTTTCACTTTATAACAGCTCCTTTTCATTAAAATCTTATTAGATCCTATTTTTAATCCCAATTAAAATGTTTGGGTCTAGCGACAAATTCGTAATTCTCCTCCCAATCAAATTGTTTTAACCCATCTTCTTCAAATTCCCAGCATTCGCCGAGTAAAGGATCGTCTAATTCAGGAACTCTTTTTTTTAAAGTTCGAAGTTTGTTGAGATGACTAGCTGTTTTAAATTTAACTTTATCCATTGGTGCAAATTTCATTTTTCCATCTACTTTCTTGTAATTTTTCTTATTTCAAAACGCCATTTGTATGCATCTGTACCAATTCGATTGAATAGCTCTTTTCTTGCTTTTGTTTTTGAAGGCTCCTCAATTCCAAAGCAAAACTTTCGTGATCTAGTACTGTAAACTCCGTATAAAACATTATTCTCCATCTTCCATCCTCCGATTCTCTTTAAAATTTTACTTTTAATCTAATTCACCTTGTCTCCTGGGCCACAGTTTCTTTTTCAAAATCGTTTCTCAATTTGATAATGGAGGTTGATTTTAAATACCCTCTGTCCTTTGTCTTAGCCCACGCAAAGAATCTATTGTGTAAAGGAGTATAAAGGCTTCCTGTGTTAACCATATGCTCATGTTTGTTGCTGATCTTATGCTTTAATCCCCTCATTTGTTTCCAAAAGTTATAGTAAGGGAGCTTAAGTTTTGTCATGAAGCCGGCAGCATCTTCAATTACATAACCCTCTTCCTCAATTGAAAAATCTTGTGACACGTCCAGATACCATCTATAGAAATCTGTCCAGTTACTAAACTCTGCAACTTGTTTTTTGCACTCAATGTTTAGATGCTCGGCTACAGCTTTCAATTCCCAATAAGGAAGTTTTGTATACGCAACCTGCCTTTTAACAATATCTAAAAGCACCAGTTTATCTTTGTCGTATTCAACGATATGCGGGTCTTTTTCTGGAAGTATTACTTCAAAAACGAATGAAACATTGTTAAGCTTCAGGTAAGTTTTGATAAAAGACACTTGATTTTCATTAAAAGATTTGAAAAACAGTTCTTCGACCCATTTCGCATGTTCATTTGATATTTGTGACGTAAAGGATTTAGAAGTGAATACCAACTGATCTGACAAAGAGTCATACCCTACAGTTCCTAAATATCCATTTGCCTTATCGAAGACTGTTACTGGAAATTTCATCGTATCTACGAGATGATGCATTCTTGTTTCAGATCGTTCTCCAATGTTGAAAAATTTATCATAGCTTCTGCTTACAATTTCATTGCTCTCAGTGTTAATAAACAAACCTCTTGCCTTAATATTTGTTTCATCCCACTTTTTCTTTCTAAATGCTTGCTTTGTAAAATTAAATGATGAGATATTGTTTGGCATCTTGTTCTCTTGGACATATTCATGATTACGTAAGTGAGAAACCAAATCATCAATTGTTCCAACAGTTACACTGTTACTCTGCACATCACTTGAAATTTGTTTAAAGACTTTATTCTTCACTTCATGCGTTTCAATTCCGTTCTCAGACAGTGTAACGACTCTAAGATGACCTCCTCTTTCCACTTGCCCTTCCAGGTTATAAGATCTTTCTGCTGCTAACACAGGTAAACGGTACATGTTTCTATGTCCATGAATCTGTACAACATTTTGGCCAGCAGTATTTTTTGCAAATTCATAATCAATATCGTCTGAATAATCTCCAACTCCATTGATGAATTGTGTTGTTGCAGTCATTAAAAGATTTTCAGGTACGGTTGAAACTCCTCCATGGGTTACAATGTATGTAGTGTTTTTATATGTAAAGTAAACTAACTGATGAAACTTCCTGGCCAACTGCCTAATGTCTTTTTTATCAATGTTGGATTGTTCGATTTCTGGCTTAGTTTTGTTGTTAAATGTGTTGCTAGGTGTTTCTTCATCATTCCCATACATATTGATATACCTATCGTGATTTCCTTCCAGAATAATCACATTTTTATTATCTTTAATTTTGATCATGAATTCTAACAGCTGTGCATTTTCAATACCTCTGTCAATAAGATCTCCTACAAAGATGTATAGTTCATTTTCATTTAAATCACCGTTTAGGTACTCTTGAAGCACAGTATTGCACCCATGAACATCTCCGAAAATATGTATCTTTTTATAATCGTCAAAGCATCTCGGCTTATAAGTCATCGTGTTTTCAAACTCATCCGGCTTTAGAACGGTTACCCAAGATGGCACTTTTTCTGTTGTCATTCTTTCATAAATGTTTAGAATACTGCTTTCAGGAACATGCTTATGTTCAGCCCTCATTTTATTTCTTTTTAAGATTCTCCGAACATCAACATCAGAAAAATCAACTACATATACACGGTATCTATATTTTTGAGCTAATGGCTTATATCTTGAAATCATACTTTGCTTTGAATGAGTTGCATCGATAATTGTGAATTCACCTCGATCCATCCTGTCTTCAAGCAATTTCATTAATAAATCCCACACCTTGTTATCATGTTTTGGAGAGATTTCATATTTTCCACTTTTGTTTAATACTGGTGACTGAAACAATAGCCTAATGTTGTCCGCAGAAAGTGTGTATTGCTCAAGTCCATTTTCTTTGATCCAAGTTGATTTCCCCACTCCGGGGCAGCCTCTTAATAACACTAATGTTCTCAAATTCTATCAACCTTTCTGATTTTTATTTGTTTAAAATGCATCTTTTATTGGCTTAAATTTTATACTGAAGGATGTCTTGAATAACTTCAGCTAAATCTTCATCTGTTTTAATTTTGACGCCTTGCTCACTCCCATAGAATGGCGCAAAAATCTCTAAATGGTCTTTCTGTGGGAGGATTTTAAATCCTTTTGATTCTGCTAGTTTGTGCAGACTCGTATAATAGATAAAGCTTGTAAGTACCTTGTTATTTTGGTTCACGCCACGCCCTCCTCAATAATTTCTCCACCAGACTATAAACCCCCAAAACAGGAGCAGGAATACTATGACTCCAATCATTCCGCGCCCTCCTTCATGACATAGCCATTTAAAAGGGCCATATTCAATTCATCAGCGGACATGCTGTTGAGTGGCCCATATAAACCGAACCAAGGTTCTAAATCGCCTATTTTAACGGCGAAATGCGTCCTCAATAATAGAAGCCTTGCATATTCCACAGGGGTGCAATCTCCACACATTTTTATAACTTCTTCCCGATCTGCTTTTTTTGCAATTTCTAAATAATGATGATGTGCTCTTTCAATCGCCCACGCCTGCGCCCGTGTGACCTCAACCTTATCGCTTGTTTTGATTGTGATATTTGTCTTTGTCATGTTAGTGAACCATCCCAAAGAAGCATTTCACTCGCCGGAACATTGAACGTTTCCATAATCAGATGATGATCGGTTTCGCCTTCTTTTTTCATCACTCTTTTGTATTCGCTAAGGGCATAATCACGGCTTACCTCATTGATTTCTTCATCTTGAAAATTGTCGTAATCGTCCGTATAAGCGACTTCCTGAATGTAAATTTTCTCAGCTTCCGCCTTGTCTGTCGCTTTGAGGAGCGCGTAATATGGATCATGGATTTCATAGAATTTCATTGTTCTTCCCCCTTCAATTGTTTGGATGTCTGAAGTGATCGGGTTGTCAGTGTGGTTCATCAATACCCCTCCTGTTGCCGCTGATGATTGACGGCGTTTTTCTCCATGTAAGCCGCTTCGATCTGTTCCGGTGTGAAGCCTAGAACTTCTCCCAATTGCAAGAATTGGTACAACACAATATGGTACGGGTCGTGATCTATGAATAAAAATAATCTATCCCATTGACCAATCAGTTTGAAAATCGAATTGAATAAACCAGTAATATCATTGGTAAGCATTATGTATTTAAACGGAACATACTCTTTAACTCCGATTTTGTTCCCAATACTCAAGATAAAATGCAGGCAGTCCACGTATTCCTCAAGTAGAGGGTTCCCGCCCCTTCTGAAAGCCCCATTAGGTGAAACTTCTAACGGATGTTTTGTTCTTGGCTCCCGGTCATTGCTCCAATGCTTAAAGCCGCGCCATTCATTCGCACACTCGGCCAGCTCCACCTGTAGAGCAAGGATGAGATTCGGCAGCAAGTCCTGCCCCTCAAGCCCCTTTTCTTTGATGATCCGATCATCAAGCGTCTTTTGTATTTCAAACATTTTTTCTAGCTTCACGTTATTCCCTCCCACAATTTAAGTCTGAATAAAACTTACACTTCAAATACTTATATTTCATTTTTATTAAGTGCCATCTTGATGAAGAATTTTGTGTACCCTATGTATTCCCTTTTGTATTTGCTTCCCTTCTTATCAGATCCGGCAGCAACAAATTCAAAGTATTTTTCCTTTATTGGATGAGTACACACATAACCCATCTTCTCTTTTTCTATAATTCTTTTAACTAAACTTGTTTTACTAAAATCGGTTAATGAAATTGTATTGTTTAAAAAGCTTTTTGTTCTAATCATCGGTCTCCCCTTCTTGGTCGATTTGAATCTCAGCTATGTACATACCTTCATACGCATAATCAATTATGGAATGAAACAAACCTACAACTCTGCGCATTTCTCCTTTGTTTTTGTGTGCGAGTAGTGTATCATATGCTTCTTTTAATTTATTCAGTTTTTCATCAAGGAGCATCGCTTTCCCAATTAACCTCCATATACTTATTTTTTATATTTAACTATAAGTTAACTCACAAAATAATATTTGTCAATCAAATTCGATCATATTTTTTCCGGATGACCGAATTTGATTTTTCATTCTGCAAATTTAAATATTATTTCATTGATATGATCCCTTATTTTCACCAGATTTTCTGGTGTGACGGACACTGTTACGTCTACATGTTTGCCATTAAAGTTTAAAAGGAATTGATATTGCTCTGATGTTAAAATCTTTTTAGTTAGTTTGAGATTAACGGTGTTGTAATCCTGAAGATCAACAAACAATTTCACGTGTTCACCTACAAGCTCCAACTACGCTGCTGCAATGTTTCATGCTGTAATTTCATGGAGTCTTCCTATTTTTTTTATTTAAAGTATTTCTTCAGTATTAGAAATCTCATAATCAATGTCATTCAATTTAAATTTTTCAACTGTCCCGTCTGCCTGTAGAAAGCACACTTCCCTGGCGACCATTAATTTTTCACACAGTCTTTCAGCAAGGCTTTGAGAAACCTCTTCGTTTTTTGCTTTGTTTTTAAGTACAATTTCTAGATGTAGTGATACATTGTTCAAATAACCTGCCATCCTCATTCTCCTATACTATGTTTTTTCTCTCCGACAGCCTTACAAGGGAACAAGCGTTCTGTTTTGTTTGATAACATTATACAATTAATATGAGTGTAACGCTAGTGGTTATTTGAAGTCATCGTATGGTATGATATGTATTATGTCTTTCCATAACAGAACTAGCAGGAGGATGTCCGATAATGATTAAAGTTGAGATCGGGCAATGCTTGATACCTGAACTTTGTAGAAAGAAAGACATTACAATTAATGAACTTGCTGAAATAACCGGGATCAAAAAGCAGCAATTGAGCGATTATAACCGGATGAAAAAAGTCGAGATGACTATCAGAACAGCTAAAAGGATCGCTGAAGCATTAGATTGTAATGTGGAAGACCTCTATGAATTCAAGGTTGAACGGCATTGAGTTTCGACTAAGACAAATGTCTTGGTCTCCTCCTGAGTAAACCATACGGTTTACACAACTATTTTACTACATGTTACCATTGGTGGAAAGAGCTTATTTTGGCGTATTGTGTCTAGTTTTGTCGAATGTCAAAAATTTTCGTATTATCATTATCGATATACTTATATTTCTCTTTTTATTGCAAAATAAACACCCAGCCTTAAGCTGGGCGGGGAAATAAATATTTAAATCAATTCTTCTTTTAAATCTAATTCTTCTGCATAAAGCTTCTTTACCACTTCTTCATTAACGTAATCTTTCATACTGTAAACAGCCCTAGACCTATTACTAACAACTAAATTAAAATCATCAATGATCTGGTATCTAACGGCATTATCTATAACGCCTCTTTCCTTATAAAGCTGATATGCGCGATACAGATGGCCTGACCTTACAATTGTATTAGGCGTAAGAAAGTTTATTTTAAAGAACTCTGAGATATCCGTAATTAAATTCGTAATTATGTGTCTACCGGCTTGCCCTTCATTTTTTCCCCGGGTTATTTTGGTTTTGATTACATAATCATTGTCCACCAGTGACACTGCTTTTGCCCAACCTTCACCTCTACCATTTTTCAATTGATACATGGTTTCCTTTGAAGCGTTTAATGCAATTATGAGACAATCACTACTAACTTTTAATTTGCGATCTCCATTCTTTATGTCATGCAATGTTAAAACATTATCGTTTAGCATTGCTTCTTCAATTTGTTGCCGTGAAAGACTAAGAAGTTCGGAGTGCGCCATGCCTGAGATGCCTTCAAACAAACATCTTAGAACTGCTTTCGATTGATAATTGAGCAGTTTTTCTTGCATCTCTTCCAGTTCACTATAGGAGATGTATAATTTTTTACCACCTAAGCACCCATATAGCTCTTCATTCGATATAGTTCTCGCTAAATTTACAGTACCCTTGCTCAAATTATAAGATGCTGCCCAATCGATATACATTGACAATAATGATAATGTTCTTTTTACACTCCCAATTGTTGTTTGATCGAATGATCGTATTAGCTCTAAAATCTGTACTGAAGTGAAATCATAAATATCTTTTTTATAAAGATTTTCCGTTATTTCTGATTTTGAGAACAGGGGTCTCAACTGATGAGCTACTGCCTCTGTAACAGAATCTAAATACTTTTCCTTAATATCACTATTGAACATTGCATCAAACATCTCCTAAGCTAATTAAATTGCTGCTCTATCTCTATTTCTCTGAAGAAGTCACAAATTTTTTGAGGAGCTCTCGGATTACCGTTATTATCAATGACCCCAAGCTCCTTCCAAAGAGGATTGTCTTTTCTGAAATCAATTGGTTTTAGTATCTCTTCGACCTTATTTTCTACATCATCAATCGATACATCTGATTCCTGTAATCGTTTCGCTAATTGAACATAGCCGTTAAAAAACAAATTGGCGTTAACAAGAGATCGCTTCCGTTCGTCTGCAATACTGCCTAAAAATTCATCAATATAAATATTGGCCATAGCATCAAAAAAGGCACTTAAGTATCTCCCGGTTTTCAAGATGTCTGCTTGATTGCTAAAATCCTTTTTAGAATAGTTGCGTTCAACAGCTTTCTTGAACTCCGAAAAAGTAATTAACAGGTTTTGCCCGCGGTTGATCCAATCACTGTTGGTCTTAATGTAATCGCCAATGAGACTGTTATCTTGAATAAACTTAACGATCTTATTCGAGTAATAATGCTGACTCATCTCAGCAACCTTAGATTTTTTCACTGGGTTTATAGTGTTCTGTTGTCCAAAATGCTCTCTAGCCTGTTTTTGAGTGTAATTGTATATGTCTACTTTGAACACACGCTTTAGCAAATGCTTTAATTCAGGATGTTGTCTAATAGCAGTGGTTATCCCGATAAGTCTATGATACCCGTCCAGCACGTCCAAAATTGTACCTTCAGTTACTGTTAAAGACATATTTTCTTCGTCATATATTAACTCAATTCCTTCATCCGCGCTGCCTACACGTGCATTAAAGGTGAACATTGAGCTTATTAATTTTCCCTCTTTAAACAACTCTTTAATTTCATCTACTGATTTTTTATTTAATTCAGGAACGGGTATTTCAATATCAGTTCCTTCAAGTTTCTTGGTTTTATTTGTTCTTTGAGCATTCGGATTATAATGAAGTAGCTTATTTTCAAATAGACGATAAAGCTCTTCAGCAGTAATCTGGAATGTTAAATTGCTATCTGAGTATTTAACAGCGTTTTTAAAGGTGTAAGGAAGTTTAATTTCGTCTTCCACTTCACCTTCCCAAAGCGTTTCAATATCCTGCATATCGGCTTCAGTAAAATAATTGGCAGGGTTAAACCTTTCTGATTCAAGAATCTTGAATAGGCATTTAGCTAAAAAATACATGTATTCTTTAGAAAGGTCTAACTCTGGATTTTCTAATTCGTTAATTATTTTTTGTGTTGTACCAGGAGGTATTTTGAACTCCGCCATACCTATTTGGACATCATTTATAAAAGAGCGTATATGTTTTTTTTCAGAAAATACGTCTCTCATTTCGGTGAGCAATTTCTCATTTGCAGATTGGTCAAATATCACCGTCATTATATCACCTCATATTATGTTGCTAAAATAAAGTTACCAAAGGGAAACTTTATTATCAAGAGAAAAATAAATAATAATTATTTTAATTATTTCTCTTTTGATTCCGATTGGAATTTAATGAATTTATTCAGTATTGACGGCTCCACTGTTTCAAAAAAAGAAATAAAATCTTCTTTTTTAGCTTTATAAAGAATGTCAATTTCAATGTCCTCATCCATAATAACGCCTGCAGCCTTGGATATATCTTTTCTTTTACTCATATAACGTTCAGTGGTTGCTACACTGCTATGATTACCTTGCTCCCTTGCAGCTAATATGTCGTGACCAGTGTGTTCGTAAACATAGTCAATGCCCACGCCCTTAAAAGAGTGAAATTTCAAGTCCCTCTCAGGCGGAATTCCCAGCCTTTCTTTAGACCGTTTTAGAGAATGTCTTAGAGATTGCTCAGATAGACCTTTAAAAACATAATCCGTGTCGACTGCGTTTTCATCTCTTAGTTCTAAAAGCTCTTCATAAAAAGATTTATTGATCCCAGTAGACACCACTTTAGAGCCCTTGTCTAAAACTGAAACCACATAATGACCGGTCGTCGGATCAAGTTCAAAATCAATCCATCTTAATACTAATAATGCGCTAAGACGAAAAGAAGTTCTTGCTGCTGCCTTCACACACAGTTTTTTGTGTAATGGTTTTTGACGTTCGTTAATATACATATCTTCTGCTATAAGATCAGCTTCTTCTTTATTTGTTCTTCCCCAATTCTTCTCAACTGTTTTCAACTTTCCAACAGAGTCAAATACGCTTAAATCAATAAACTCATTGTAATCGTGGCTAAGGTATTTATATAGCATTCTTAAGGATGCTAATTTTCTTTTAATACTCTTATTCACAAGTCCTTTACTTTGAAGGTGTTTTATATACCCCGCAAGGTCGCTTTTAGTGATTACTAAATCATTTTCAGACAAATATTCGATTTCTTTTTCTTTTATGATTCTGAAAAATTGCTTTATATCACATGCATAATTTTTTCGCGTATTAGAAACAGCAGTTAAATCCCGAGTCTGGTACTTTGAGTTACCTGAGCTACTGGCTATGTCTTTGGTGTAGAGAAAGCTCATAATATCCTCAAACACCTTGTATTCCTTAATAGGTTTAATTTCTGCACTCATCGTCCAGTTCCTCCTTCCGTTTAAATTCGTTATCATCAATAAGATCATCAATGGAAACATCCAGTACCAAAGCGATCAGCTTAACGGAAGTTACATCTCCCTCATGCGGTTCATTAATGATTTTCTTGAGTTTATCAATATTAATCATTGTTTCTTTTGCAATCTGTTCCATTGTGATGCTGCGTTCTTCCATTAGCTTTTTAATTCGCTTTGACATAGGATCCTCCTTATAAGTTATGTATAATAAGGATATGTCCGCCCTAGAGCTGCGGTTTATAAATAAATTGCTCAAATTCAATTGAGATATGTGTTTTTAAATTCTCCATAAAAGCTATAAGCGTAGCATAATGAGGATTAGATTCTGCAGTTCTAGACAGTGCATCTCCGCCTCTGAGAACGCGCTCTATATCCTGGAGCAATGCTTTCACTTCCGTTTTTGCTTTAAATAGGTCGCTTTGAGTCTTTGCGTTAAGTATGATTTTTCTGATGTCCAATATACTATTTAGATATGTCTCAACAGCCATATTAGTAAAGTTTTCGTCAATGCTCTTAGTACTGCTAATTTTCTTCTTAGTAGCCTTTAAATCCACTACTTGCATGGGTACTAACCCTCCTTACACACGCTCAATAATTTCATATAACCCTTAGTCATTTCCTTCCTAACGATTTCTCCTCTCTTTATTTTTTCTTTTTCTAATTCCTTTTCGTTTGCAAAGAAATCGTTATGTGCAATATTTTCAAACTTATTCTGATATAAGGTTTTATGTAATGTCATGCTGCTTTGCAAATACTTTATAGCCGACATAATTTCTCCTCCCGAACCAATACTTATTTTTTCTTTTTATTTCTAAGTTCATTTTAATGCATTAATCCTAATAAGTAAAGATGTTTTAACGACAAATAGCACATTCTTTTTAATCTTTTTTCGAATGTGCGTTGTGGAACTATTTTGTTTTTAATAAAGGAAGCTATTTAAATATGTAAGGAAAGTAATCACTAGAGTTTTTTATATCAGAACTTTCTCGTGAAACCCTTAAAACCACGAAAGACGCTTAGCTCAAAAAGAGCCAAACGTCTTTGGTTAATCAGATGGATTTTATTAAGTAAATAATAATATTGTTTGTCTTATGTGTCAAATCTTATTTATGCGCCCCTAACCATGCTTGCTACATCAATTTCTCCCGATGCTTCATTATTTGTTTCGAGTGTGCTTACAGCAAAAGAAATTGCTAGCACACTAATGATTGTCATCACCATTAACATTTTTTTCATACTCTCACCTCCTTTCAGCACATTGCCATGATATCTAATATTCTCTTACTTACTCCTCTGTTTTCAAGCGCTATCAACGGCAACTTTATTAGAAATCTATCGTGCGATTTTTTGTAAAACTCTACAGAATCAAAAAAATAATCAATGTTATCTTCATGCAACCCCATTAAGTAATAGTGAAACCCCAGTTCATTTTCATTTTGTTTTTTTGTTTTAAGACTATTCAAAAGGTCTGTAGCTTCATCAATCTTCTGTTTATTAATGTAGTAGTGAGCCAAGGCCTGCATGTCCTCAATGTTTGACGAGTCTTTATTTAACCAGTCATTCTCTTTATTCCACACATTGCAAACAAAACTTAGATTCTTTTTGAAAAATTCAGCAAAAAAAGAATTTTCCTTTGCAATGTTTAAGCCTTTGACATAGCAGTCCCTACTTTTCGAGTAATCTTCAAATACATATGAATTCCCTAAAGTTAGATAGCTAAAGACTTTAAATCTAAGAACGTTGGTGTTGTCTATCGCTAACTTTGCGTTTTTCCTACACTGTTCCAGATCATTCTCGAATAAAAAAATATTAGCTTTTAAAACATATAATCTAGTCGTGTATGAACTTTTTATGAATTGATTCTCATTCATATCAGTTAAATCAATTTTCTCCATCAAGGAAAACATCGGTGCAAAATCTCCATTATTTAAGTGGGAGTAAAGCATTGCAATTTTTTCAAAGGTATTCATCTCTTCTGTTTTAAACTTGAATTTCCCAAAAGCTTTTGATGCTTCAATAGTTCCAATTTCAGATTTCGACAGTTTTCTATGTATACTGTATACTTGTCCATATTCTTTACTTTTATTATTTGAGCAATTTATCATCTTCTCAATTAAATTATCAGTAATAATATGATAATTATTAGAGTCGGCATACTCCAGCGCACTTCTAGCAGCTTTTGTTTTAACGTCGAGTTTCAAGCAATAATCTGACATAAATTCATATTCTCTTTCAGGGTATTGGCTTTTAACTATATTGACAATCGCTGAAAACTCACTAAAGGTTTTTCCATCATGATTTAAAAAATCGTAAAGGGGGTTCGGATTTTTAAGACCAGCTATTTTCGCCCATTTACTCATGAGAGATTTATCATTTTCTAAATCTTTTCGCATAGCTATTCTTATAAGCTCCATTTGTTTCCCCTCTTTTCATATGTTTCTTTGTTATATTCTTATAATACAGAACAAACACAATTAAGTCAACTGGTTTATACTTATTTTTTATTTTTTTGTGTTTAAAATTCGTATTTTATGTAAACCGGCACAATAAGGATTCTTATTGTGCCTTAAAGATATTTAGTCCGAGTTTATCTTTTAATGCATCCTGCAGCACCTGAGAAAAATTAATGTTCTTTTCTTCAGCCACTTCATTCAACCACGCAGGAATAGTTAATGTTTTCTTGACTGATTTACGTCTATATTCATCGCGGAATGCATGCATAGGTATATCAATCAAGCACACAACTTTATTTTCCGCTGTCTTAATTTCCGAAAACGGTGAAGGGCCAGGATACTTCTCTCCGTCCATTTCTAACCCATATAAATGAAGCCCTAAAGCTTCTTTTGCCATGCTAATTGCCTCTGTGTCATTCGATCCACAGGTTACACACCCAGGAAGGTCTGGAAAGGTTACTGTAATACCATCATTTGCAAAGTGTAAAATAGAGGGGTAAGATACCCAATTCATTTATAATCAACTCCTTATTGAAGATTATAAATACATTTAAAAAGTTTGCAAATTCGATACGTATAATTAAACGTATTTGTCTTTATTGCTCACTTTCTCCCGGCCAAATGCACATCTCAATTTCACTTTTTAATTTCTTTTTTGTTTCTTCATCTAATTTTTTATAAAGAGCACGGGTAAGATTTCGCTGATCAATAATCATGTTGACTAAGACTGACTTAGTACGTTTATTTAAACCTGCTTTTGTTAGTAGCCACTCGTCTTCATACCCAATAAACCCAAGCAACACTGATTCAAGATCACGTATCCGTTTTTCCATTTGATCTTTGTATTCAGCTCCTGCACTAAAACCATTTTTAAACTCTTCATTATCAAATTTGTTCTTATTTAGATTATTGATAAATGTTTCATCCATGTCCATCAACCGCCAAAATATGTGAAATCAAAATAGTACTCAGAGGCATTATCTTTAAACTTCATGTCAAGTAATAGCTCTACCCCTTCGTTCCCTCTTTCAACCGGTATCACGGAAACATCATGTGTACCTAATGGGTAACAATTTAAAAAGAGTTTAGCACTTTCTTCTCCTCTCTTTATTGCTTTATCTATGTTGATATTTGAATTGTTTTCTTGAAATTCTTTATTAATACTTTGTAACACAAAAAATGCCTCAACTTTATCTTCAGATGCCCTGCTATTCGCAACAGTCCTATTTACTTTGTGATCAAATGAATCTCCGATTAATGGCAATGTAAAAAGTTTAAACGCTGTATCCTGAAGAATTTCTTTTTTACCTTTTTCATAAATATCAATGTAATACTCTTTATATAATATCTCATTAACAAATTCTTTTGTTTTTAAATCAACACTTTTTGAAGGATATTTCCCTTTTGGGGTTGCTACCAATAAAATAATGGATTCGTAATTCACATTAAGGCATTTTCTATAATGATTTAATTCTTCCATTCTAAAAACCTTCTCCCTTTACATTAATTTTATTTAGACTTGTGTTTTTTAAATTCTCTTCCATTCAACATACTCAAATCGTTGCTGATAAAGGTCTTCCAGGATTGTGACCCATTCCACCCAGCCGTCCGCAACGATGCTTTTCTTCTCCCCATCCTCAATCCATTCAATCCAGTACACCTGAACACTCCTCACCTAGTAATAACTTCAATTTGTCTTATAGCAGAAGTGGCTTTAAACTCCATATGTAGCTCATTTGCGATCGCTAAGGCTTCTGACATTGTAGTGAACTTAGAAGCGCTATGAAGCCCCTTAGATGTCTTATAACCACTTCCATCTAATTTAAATGACTTGAAGTAATCATCATTTCAAATTGAATAACAAAAAAGGTATCGATAACCGGCATAGCTAACTCCTCTTCAGCAGACCAGCAATTTTTATGGCCAGTGGCAGCAATCCAATTAATATGTAAAACACCATGATATTTATTTTATTCTTAAAGAACAGTTCAATCATATTCTGCTCCATACCTGGTGAAAATGAATCAATCAGTTCCTGCTTAAACTCTTCATCATAAACCTGATCAACGAATAAGGCCTTAAATCCTGTCAGAAAGCCAATACCCAGCCAGAGTATTAAGAAATATGCTATTCCAATCAAATAAAACCCCTCCTTATATACATCGTCTGGTATTATAGTAGTGTTAAATACTTTGTGTAGGTGAAATTTAATGGAAGAGAAAGATTTTGAGACTAATGGCTACGATGTAACAATTGTGTATGATTATAAGGAGTATCCTGATGTTAAATATGGACGCTGCGACAACTGTGATTACGCTTTATTCAAGAGTTCAGTGAAAAGTGGTGTGTTTTTACGTGAGTGTCGCAAATGTGGTATGAAGAAGAGCATTTAGTTTAATGCTCTTTTTTATTTCACTGGATCCATGTAGCTTACATATACTTCAATTCCGTCTTCAGTTTTATATTCCGCAATTTTGTCTGGATCCGATTCAATCTTTTCAATAAGCCGCTTTGCACTTTTATTGCCCTTTTCACTATTTGCAGCAACAATCCAAGACCAATAATTCCATTCAGAGATGCAAGACTTAATCTTTTCTGGTATCTTATGACCTCTTGTATAAACCTTGATCATTTGCATACTCCCCCTGCTGGTTCATTATTTAATCCAAAAAGCTGGTGGAACGCTCAATACTCGATATTGTTCATCTAAATAAGCATACTTTCTTTCCCAATCACTTTTCTTCCATGCTTCTTGATTTGAGTATGATGGATCTTTTGGTTTTGGATAGTCTCCATTTACCCAACCATTTTCAATATGATTTAGTTTGGCTTCGTTGCCCTTATCATCATATTTGTACCAGACAGTTATCATTTTGGCTACCATAAGTCATCCTCTCCCTTATTGTGCATTTATGATTTTTCACAATTATTTCTTATTGCCAAGCATAAATAATAAGGCACCCTCTGTGCCAATCAATTCATACTTTATTCCATTTTTAGAGGCGGAATGTTTTGTTCCTGTCTCAATTACATTATTAAAATTCAATTCATTTAAAATTAATCGTTCCTTATCTTCATCAGAAAGTTTTGAATCTGCTACACTACTTAATGCTTTCATTATTTCTTGGTATTGCCCTAAGGAAATTTCATCCATTTGATTTGAAGGAATGCCAATAACACCATAGGGAAAAATGATACGGTCTTTACTATCTACAGATGCCGTAATTGTGAAACCATTCCATTTGGCCATATAGACAGATGACCCATCATTAACCTTCTCAATTTTCGAATCATTAATATCAATAACTCCGTTTGAAACTTTGTATATTTTATCTTGAAACTTATCCTGTGTTAATCCTGAGCTTCTGCCAAACACGAGGTACCCAACAGTAGCGATTATAACAATAGCGATTATCAATCTCTTATGTCTATTGATTACCCTCCAAATATTATTAGTTGTATCTGTAAACTGGTTCATTAATTCACTCCTTCATATCTGCGTTCTAAACACCTTTTCATGTTCTGATGATTGTTTTTCGTTCCACAGTTGTCTTAGTTCCACATAAAAGAATGATTTTATAAAGAATCATCCTTAATTTTATTCCCTTTCAACTAACTTACCAAGGTTCGTTTCGTAGTAAACTCTCCATCACTCATAGTCAATCAACATTTTATTCATATGTATCAATTATCAATGTTAGTGTTTTATCTTCAAAATTAACTTGATATGTGCTACAACGAACTTCTGCTGTTAAATGATTGTTAATTACAAATTCTTCGCCTAGTTCGGCATCAAAATCTTGCACCAACTTAATATAATCTCTTAGTACATCTTCACTACTCCTATGAATAGTAATACTTGTATTTAAATCTCCCAATTCTATACTCCCGCAGACAGAAGCTAAATCCTCATAGCTCGCGTCTAACTTTTCGCCGTTAATGATTACAACCCCGTTACTAATACCTTCTATTTCATTTCCACCTATTAAATGAGCCACTATCATAGTGTCACTTCCCTTCTGATTAAAAGTACGATTTTATGTAGACCTAGAAAATTTGTAAGTATTTACTGTTCTTGTAACCTTAGCATAATTCGATCACTTTAAGTGTTCAATATCTTTTTAATCTTTTTTGTAAATCAACAGCTCATGCAGCTCAATGTCTAAATATGTACAGACTTTATCAAGCAGATCCCTTGGATACCGCTCCATTTCATCATGATAAAGCTTCCTAACTGTGTTAAAACCATGGTCAATATCATTGGACAGCTTTCGAATACTGATATTCCTTTCGTCTAATATCGGCTTTAGATTTGATTTAATCAATTTAACTACCTCACATTCATTATGTATGATCACTTTAAATTATCATCATATGCATAAAAAAGGTCAAGGATATACCTTGACTATGTATTAAGCTTACCAATCAAATGAATCTTCATGTTCAAATCCATAAATACCTTTAATCCACACATCTCCGCAGCCTGGATTCTTTGTAATCTCTAACACATGATTACGATTAGCGTCCCCCTCTACTCGATCTGTAGCAGTATAGTCAGCATAGTTTCCAACAAACTGCTTTTCACTACGTGGAAATACCAAGCCAGCAAGAGTTATCCTACTGATTTTCATATTTAGAGTACACCCTTCTGCATTGCTAATTGTGAATTTGTAGAAGAGCCAAGTGCGATCATAGTTCCGATCAAAATAATCTGCCATTGAAAAACTCTCTGAATCCTCACTCATGTGAAAATTCACATTTTTGTAGTCTAATGTAAGCTTCGCCTCAGCCCTTGGTGTGGTAAAACTCAATAAGAAACCTGCGCAAATCAAAGTCAGTACGATTAACTTCTTCATTTCCCCTACCCCCTTCTTCCAAATTATACTACATCCAAAAAGGGGGCAGTCTATATTATGATGTCATCATTGAGATTTTTTTATTCTACTTCCTCTGCGCCATATTCAATAAAAGACTCAACATCTTCTTCGTACTCAGCAATGGCTACTTCTTCCGTTAAACCTTCTTGCTGCATTCTTTCTTCAACACTTAATACTCTGCAAATCACTTCGTAATCTTCAAACGCTTCAAAGGCTTGCTGCCTGGCAATATTAATAGCCTCGTCATAACTGTCAAAATCAAAAGCTTCCTCATCTCTTGTGATATCGTTAATTGAACCGCCTACACCATAGAAAAGTTTGTATTTTGTCATGTTAACCGCTCCATTCGATAATTTTATTTTTATCCTGTAAATTAAGTATACACCAAACACTTTAAATAGTCAACTTCTTATTTTATATTTATTCCTATTTTTTTAACTCCTAATCTTTAACGCCTTCTGGATGCAATTAAAATAATTGCATCTTAAAAACCTTCCCATTATATTTTTATACATTTGTCCTTAATGCTTCTTTTCCATGGTTAATATCGACACTTAGCCTAGAAAATGAAACTTCTTCTTTATCTGTATTCTTCATGATAAAGCTAGATATACATGCATCTATGAATATCTACATGTATTTATACATATCTACATTTCCATATATCACACGAATATGTCCTATTGAGAACAAAAATATTTATTTTAGTTCATTTTTAAGAACAAATCTTCCATTTTTATGATATAATCATCACTGCTTATAGGCAGCCTTACTGCTTATTCGCCATATGGTATAGGAAAGAGGTTCTTTTAATGAATGTAAAACACTCTAATTGTTTCTTTGTTGTCAGGCTTTTTGCTGCTCTTTGTGTGTTGATTGGTCATGCTACAAGAGATCTAAATATTTCTGTCTTTGGTTATACCCCAGAGAGCAAAGCAATATTTCACACCGGCATATCAATCTTCTTTTTTCTAAGTGCATTTTTTCTTTTCACTTCCTATGAAAGATCCAAGCTTAAAGGGAATAATGTAACTGATTTTTATTGGAGCCGAATTATCAGGATCGCACCCGCAATATACACCTATGCTATTGCCTCCACTGTACTGCTAATTGTTCTAGGAGCTCTTTCATTAACAGTATTCACTACAAAAGATTACTGGATATGGCTTCTTAGCAATCTTATGTTATATCCTCAATACTTCCCTGATATATTTCATCACATTGGTACAGGTCGCCTTAACGATTCACTTTGGACAATTCCTGTTCAGATTAGCTTTTACCTGGTGTTACCCGCAATTTATTGGTTTTATAAACGTTTCGGATTCCAAAATATGATTCTTTGCTCTTTTGCTGTTGCACCCTCAGTGTGTTGGTTTCTTTCATAATTTTAAAGTTCGCACAAGGCAGTGTAATCGGTGGGCTTTACCTACATTCTTTCCTGCCGCAGATGTTTTATTTCACTTTGGGCATCTTCTGGGCTAAGGCATGGAGCAAGTCACCGCAGCATATCGTTTTATTTTTCTGCTCTATAATTTTATTTTTATTCTTTAAATTTGATCTTCTACATCTCATCTCAATAAACAACACATTATGGAGCTTTTTATGGTTCATTCCTTTGAGCTATGCAATTATTTGGTTCGGGTACAATGGGCCGAAGATATTGTGGCAACTGAACCGGTTAGATGATATCAGTATGGGGATTTTCATATGGCACATGGTGATCATCAACATCTTCTTATACACTGGAATTAATAAAACATTGTCTGATTACCCGCTGATCATAGCCCTAATTGCTGTTACTGCTGCATCCGCATTTCTTTCGTACAGAATAGTGGAAAAACCCGCTCTTAAATTACGTAATATCAAGAAAAACAAACCAGTCAAAACAAGGATTGCGAGCTAACTGCAAGGGCTGTTCTTATGTAGGCAGCCCGAATCCTGTTTAGCATGAAATGGTGTTTTTATTTAAAATAGGCTTTGGAATACTAACGTTTCATCAAATAGCTTTGATATTTTCGCTTTCACAAGATGGACAGTCTTCATCAAAGTCATCGCCAATCCATTTATACCCACACTCTTCACACTTGATCAGTAGCTCATCCATTGTTCATCTCTCCTTAGTCTCAGTTGCCTAACTAATTAATGGCTTAATTTCTTTTACATATTCAAAAAACTGCTGTTGACCTTCAAGAATGCCAAACATTTCATGCCTACCAGTAAAGACCCATTGAGGTGACTCCCCATTTGTCTGTATCTCTACAGTAAAGCTTACTCCTTTTGTATTAATCTCTTCATCTTCCTCGAGTTCATAATGATGTTCAATTAATCTTTTCAATGTTTGACCGTCTTTTATTTCCTTAGAATAAAATGTCAACCCCTGATCTTCATATTCCTTTAGTTTAAAGCCGTTGTCCAGTAAGAATTGAAGGATGTTTTCATTTAATTTTGATTTTGTCATGCTTTATTCTCCTCTCTTTAAAATTGTTGTTTTATTTAGATAGCTGTTCCTGTAAAAGCTCAATGAGATATCCTTTAGATGTACCGTTTAACCCTTCAAGCTCTTGAGCTATCTTTTGAGCATCATTTTTTAATCTTTGGTTTATTGACTCCATATCTTCTTGAGACAAAAAATGTGTTTCTATTTTATTATGAACCTTTACTTGCTTAGTAATATGCCGATTGGAGCATATTCCATAATTCCCTAAAACATTGTCAATTTCTTCTTCATCAACCCCAAAAATTTTAAGCATATTGAACATTGTTTCATATTCAGGATTTTTATTATGTCCATTTTCAATTTGGCTGATATATGCTCTGTTTTTTCCAATCATTTCAGAGAGCTTTGTTGAGCTAATGTTTTTATAAGCTCTCATTACTCTAATGTAGTCTTTTAACTCATCTAAATTTTTGAAATTTAGTTGATTCATCCGAAACATTTCCCCCTCCGCTATATTCATACTCGACTCTCATAATAGCTAAATAACTTCTTTACTTCGTTCTTTATGTAATTCTCTACATACTTTTTTAAGTCTGTTTTTTGTTCATCTAGCCATTCTTTAATGGCCTTTTCTATCCAATGGGATTCTAATTTGTACGCTGAATCTTCGCTGTTTTGTAAACCCTCTTCTCTTTTTACAGCACTGATTCTAATTTCCCCTCTGGTTAATTTCCCAAAATCACAAGAAAATACATATAACATTTTTTCTGTTGGTAATTCAATATCTAAACCGAGAAAATCGGCAATTCTTTTCATAGTTTGCAAACTGTTTTTTCTTTGCCCAAACTTCCCGTTTTCAATGTTAGATACAGTCCCTTGACTCAGTCCTAAGCACTCAGCTAACTTAGCTCCGGTAATATCTTTTGATATTCTTTGCTGTTTCAAAAGTTGTCCGATGTTAATAATTTCCTCTTGAGTCAATCTAATCTCTCCTCATTTACATCTTAGTTAAGTTCCCATTGCGTTCCATTTTGAAAGCTGATGAATTAATGTCTTTTTGAAAGTTAGTATTTTCATTTAAAATTGTAAGCCGAGAAATATGCATAGAAAGTTTGTTATTATCTTTATTAGCTGTTTTAAGCTTCTGTTTAACTTTATGTAGTTCTTTATTAAGTTCGATAATTTTATCTTCTTTTCTTTCGTCGAGTGATTCTTCAATATGGTCAATTTTCTTATGAATCTCATCAAAGGATTTGCTATGTTGCTCTTGAGTAGTTTTAATTTGATTAATTATCTTATAAATATTGACTGTTCTAGCATAGTTCCTTTCATTTTGACTATATATAGAGTTAATCCCTTTCAATAGTTTGTTGCACACCTGCTTTAATTCTTGATATTGTTCGTTAGAATTAGCTATCTGCTCATTAACCCTACTTGAATGATTGAAACAATCATAGGTATATTGATTGTTATTTTTCAGATGCTCACCTTTGGATACCTTTATTAAAGTTTGTTTATCGAGACGATGACGCAGTGGTTTTAATATTTTATCCCCTGTATACCACCTAGAATGTAAAAGACCATAATTGACTTCTAGTATGGAAGACAACTCTTTCATTGACTTACGAATTGGGATTGAATTTTTAATTCCTGTTTGAATATGGTTAAATACGAAGTCGTCTAACTCTTTGTTCCAAGTTCCCAGGAATTTCAGTGTGTTCTCTTTAACTTTTCGAGCAGTATTTTTCTCTATCTCTAATAAGTAATTTCTTACCTTGCTAGCCACTTCAGATTCAGTTAATAACATTCCTATTCTTAAAACTGCTTGTCTTGGGATAATATTTAATCTGGCAATCTTTTTATACATACCTTCACCTTGAAGGTATGTTGATTTGTACACTTTCAATCCTTGACCTTTTAGGGTTTCAACACCATCAAATTCAAGTTCAGCTTTATTTCTATTCATTACTGACTGTATGGTTTTCAATTCAACTTCATAAAAGTCGGCCACCATTTTAACAGTCATATGCTCACCGTCTTTAAGTAAGATGACTTTTTTAACTTTATCCAAAACATCAGTTCTTTTAATATACTTATCTCTATCTTTTTTTGTTCCTTCTAATAGTTTTAATTCGTTTGCCATCTAAATCTCTCCATTCTGTTTAAAGTATTGTTGTTTTATCCGACCTGTTCTACATCATTCAAGTTAAACCAAGAAATCATTATTGGGGTATCAGGGTTTGTCTCATAAATATTCAATTTGATCATTTGACCGCTTGCTCCTATTTTTTGGAATACTCCATAGTAACCCTTCCATTCCCCATTAATAATTTTATATAAATTTTCCAGCATTATTTAACCTCTCCATTCCGTTTAAATATTGTTTTCTTATTTTTTCATATTCTCCACTGTTCTTTAACTCTTGAAGAGTTGGATCAGTCTCGTCAATAATAGCGTTCCCACAGTTGCAATCCCACTGTATAAATGTTTGATTTTCGCAAACTAAACAAATTGGGGTTTGGTAATCAGGAGGTGAATAATCTTCTTTATCTTTGTATAAAGGATACATTTCATCAAAGAAACTTTTAACTTCCCGATCAGTCATGACAGCTATAGTGATTGAAACTGTTTTTTCTCCAAACTTGTTGATTAAGAATTGCACACGTTCTTTTCTTCTTTTTGGTACGGAAGCCATCTGTTTAAAACGCCCTCCATTCTGTTTAAAATATGCATTTTATTTTATTTTTTCACTAAAAATACAGCATTGCTTCCCCCGCACTAGTGTTATGATGTAAGCATGAGAAGCTTCGATGTATCCAAGATATAATAAGAAGCGTTATTTACCGTATCACTGTAAGATTGCGCACCCTCAAAATCATTGATTACGTCTTTTTCTTCTGCCGTCATATCCTGATAGTTTACCTTGCCATATGAAGGAGGAAGCCAATTTTTCTTTTGGCTACCAAAGATATTAAATTTCTTTAGAATTTCCATATCTTTGAACTCGATGTGACATGTTCCTTTTTTATAGAAAGTTACATAAAAGTACTTTAATTCTATTTTTTTCGTTTCGCCGTAATGCTCAGCCAGCTTTAAAGTTTCATCTATGTTAATGTCTTCTGTTAACCCATTGTCAAGGTAATTGAAAACTTTTTCGATATCTTTCAACTTTTCTAAGACCTTATAGTCTGTTGGATTATACCTGCCATCTAGCCAGCTATACGCATTCAACGGAATAATAATTTTTTTATTTATTTTGTATGATTTATTTGTTTTCCACCCATTATATAAGTGCACATTTTTTGATGATTCATCATAGTAATGCTTGTGGCTAAATTCTTCAAAAAGATTAAGTATTGTATCTTCTACGCCTTGTGTCATTTCTTTGCTCATCTGAATTCTTAATGTATAGATATTGAACAAAGAAAAATCATAATCTTTTAATTCCTCGACATGCTGCAAATACTTTTGTTTCAGATTGCTTGTGAAGAGCCCCATGAATTGATCATTGTTAAATAACGTATCCCAATACTTCGCCCTAATTTGTTTTATATATGCATTCTCTATATCATTTTCTTCGGTATTCTTATCAATCTGAAGCTTCAATATTGGAGCACTGTTATCATTGAAACTATCCAGCATTAATGGTTTTAAACTGTTGTATTCATTGATTAATTTTAAACCCGCTTTGATTTCATAATTGAACTGTTCTACAATTCCTTTTATAAAGTCTGCATTCACTAACTGTGTTGCTTTATAATCGGCACTGATTTTATGGGACTCATCTTTTGTCAATTCTTCTATTAGAACGCTGCTATATTCCTGTTTTTCAATGCTTATGTAAATTAGTGCTGTTTCAACTTCTGTACTTCGCTCTGAACCCTGGAAACCGTTTTGAATGTATTCGACTTCTGCATTTATTTCTTCTAGTTTACGTATGAGAAATTTCCTGTCGTTTGAATACGGATTTTTTAATGTTTCGGCATTCAATAAGCAAACAATTTGACCTGATCTTTGTTGCCCCTCAATTAATTCAATCGCCTTTAATAAGTGTTTAACGCCGCTGCTGAAAGGTGGATTCATAAAAATCAAATCGTATTTCTTGTATGTTCTAAACGTCAGAAAATCATCAGCTATTGCTCTGTACTCTTTTCCTTTAAGTATGTGTCTCAAGTTTTCATCTTGTTCAATTGTATCAATGTCATATTTCGAATTCCTTCTATAGTTGCTGGTGTTTTTAAATTGAGTGTAAATGGCTTCTACTAAGTTCCCTTTGCCTGCTGACGGCTCCAGAACAGAGTTTATGTACTTCCATTCTACTTTAGATGTCATTTTTCGGATTAACTGTGGTGGTGTTGGATAAAAATCCGGATTATCTTTAAGCATTTTGAGCTCCCCTTTTTAGGGAATGAGATGTTTTCCCATCCCCTCATTAGTTTATAGATTAGGCTTATATGTGTTGATTATTGGTTTGAAGCTTTTTTTATTTAAGTAACCTAAAACCTCGTCAAATTGTCTTTTGTCACACGAGTAGTACTTACTGTGAATTATTTTAGTCCCATCTGGTTTAACCTCTACATTATTCAATACTGTTTCGGGCAGCGAGTGCCACCCTTTGAACATCAATAATTCTGAATAGAAGTGTCGGTAATATAACTTTCTTTTATTTTCAGGCCTGTATGTTAACTTCACTGCATTATCATATTGAGCATATTTAGTTGACTGGCAACTGTCATACTTTATTTTTTCAGTAATTAAAGATCCGAGATCAGATATGTAAAACAGAGTATATTTTTCACCTTTTTCAAGATCAGCACTTTTAAATTGTTCTTGAATGCTGTCAACTTCATGGAGAATTCTGTATAAAGCAGTTTTTAATTTTTCTGTATCTGCTCGTTGGATAACCTTTTTACTCAAATTTAAATTATTCAATTTCAATTTTTCTTTGAGTGAAGTTTTATAATTGTCCCAGTCTTCATTATTCCAGGTTAGAAATATATTTAATTCTTCAATGACTGAGCTAGAAAGATCTTCTATTTTTTCCGCTTGATATTTTAACTCGTCTAATTCTCCTTCTTTTATCGCTTGTTTATGAGAAATTGACTTTTCAATTTTTGCATTGTCCACTAAACCAACATACCTTGCATAAGAATAGCCTTGAGCATCTACAATAAATTGCAATTTCCCATCGTAGTACACTCCTACGCCATATAAATTCCATTTAACTGTGTTCTTTTCTAAATCGTCCATATTGTAATAATCAATCATTGAGTTAATTCTGTTGTCTTCGGTAAAGCTTCCACCGGTTTCCGCAAGAAAATCAAAATCATTCAAAAGCAAGTTAGAAAAGTTGTTTAAAGCTTCTTCAGTATTGAAATGTACTTCTTTTGTAATTTTCACATTTTCAAGTCTGTAGTCACCTTTAGCAACCTCGTCTTTATATTGATCAAGTGTTTGATTTTTGTTTAAGTTGGCAAACTGTGCATCAATAACAAAATACTCCTGATCTTCATACAGTTGTTTTACTACAATGCTGCTATAGATATTTTCGACTTGTTCCTTTTCTTCTTGTTGTTGTCTCTTATATTTAGCATTTTTGAGCTCTTGCTCGTTTAAATATTCCTGAAGTTCTTTTTCTTTTCTCGCTTTCTCGGCTTCTTCGAATTCTTCCATCTTTGAATCAAACAGTGCCATATCTTCTTTAGTTTCTTCTGTTTGTTCTGTCACTGTATATTCCCAATCTAATGAAACATGACCATAAAAGTTGTAGCTACCTGCGTAATCAGTATATGTATCTGCTGGGCTGTAGCAATGGCGATAATTGTTTAAAAGACTGTTGCAATAATCATAAATCGCAGTCAAATAAGCTGAGCCTTTTTCATAAGGACTTGATTTAATTTTAATGTTAATAGTGCTATGTAAATAGCTTCCCCCAGTAGTAACAGAGAATTTGCATTGTGGGAAACGTTGTCTCAAATGCTTTCTTATTTCCTTTGCCATTTCTTTTACTTCTTGTTCCTTATTTACTTCTAATTCACTCCATTGTGCTGCATCCCACAGACTCATTTTTACACCCTTAGCTTTCTTTTTGGTTTTAGTGATTGTTTTAGAAGATGAGATTTCTTGTTTAGTAACACCATTAGCGATCTGCATTGATTTTTCTGTCCGTTTGCTCCACCAGCATTTTTTGAATCCAGAGTATCGAAAACCGTTTGATTTAAGATGAGTTAAAACCTCTTGTTCTGGTTTACTATCAAAATAAAGTTCAATTCCGTTTAACTCTTCGTTAATTCTTAAAACAGCTGTCATTTTCAATCTCTCCATTTCAGAATACATATTTTTTATATTTATTAATTACATTATACCTTGAATACTTTAATAAATCAACATATATAATACTTATTTTTTATTTTTAATATTATCAAATATGTTGCTCATGAGGGGGTTTGGGGGTGGTGTGAGCAAAAATTGTTCAGGTGAGGAACGAACCGTTTTGAACAATTAGCAGCACCCCCATTCTCTTATTTTATTTATTAAAATTATTTACCTCTTTTCTTCTACGAGATACCCCCTTTAAACCCTTACGCATCAAGGGTTTCAAAAACGATTTATTGCTTTTTTTTTCATACGTCTTATTCATATCTTGTTTTCAAGCCAATCTTTTAACAGCTTTCTCATTCGTGATGAAGGAACATAAATGTCGATATTTTGACCATTTCTTATTGCTGATCTCCATATCCATTGAATCATTTCAGAAAGTGCAAAATTATCTTCGTCGATATTAATTCCCTTTGATCTAAAGTAATCGTCAATTGCAGGATTGACAAACCTATTTATTGAATAAACTAATGTTTTCTTATGGCTGTATTCGTTTGTTGCCTTGATGTTACAGGCTAAAAACCCTTTTGTATATCCTTTACCACTTAGCTTGCTCTTATGTGATTTAAACGTTGTCCATAGATTGTCCTTAGACTTTGATTTAATGATGTTTTGATAATAATTAAGTATGTTATTCTTTAGTCTTTTATGTAACACTGACCGTTTTTCAAACCACGTTTTTGATAATGCGTAATAGTCATCACCGATTTTATTTAAATCACCTTCATATATTCTAATTTTATTCTTAAGTTTATCCTTCTTTGCTTTATCAAACTGCTTATTGTATCGCATCAATTTGTAGCTGTGATTGTCTTTAACTACGGCATAAAGTTCATATTCAATTCCATGAATATCATAATAATATTTCTGTATCTGCGCATCAAACAAATATGTAAGGTTATATACTTGCTTAAATTGAGTAAAAATGTCAGCTGGGAATTGCCAAAAAAGTACGGAATCATTGTGCAGAATTAAATTATTACTCTTGGCTAACTGTTTAAGCGTTTGGAATTCTCCTCTATACTCCCTATTAAGATTCTTTTCTTGATCATCATTCCATATGATTATTCCGTTTTGATTCTTAATCCATTCATTTTGAAACAACATATCTAAATCATCATTAGATATATTTAATTTCTTTACTACTTCCATTGTTTCATCAAGTATAAGCGTATAATTTCCCGAATAAATCAATTCTTTAGTTGTTTCATTAGCCATACTGAATAAAGCATGAGTTGTCACAATGTCATTGTTATCCGCTAAATGTTTGTGCAATGAGTCCAGTTTATAGAGTGTTTCGCCCTCCTCACTATGTATTTTCGGTTCATAAAACTTTCTATTGGTACATGACCGTTTTATCCTTGTTACCTCGTCAAGATAAGGTGTGATGAATATGAAGTGTTCATCTTTTGGCGCCTCATTCATCATTTTAATAATGTATGTTGTTTTACCAGATCCCATAATGGAATCAATCACTTTAATCTTTTTCATTTATCCTCCTTATATTTTCTTTTTAAAAAAGGAACGATAAACAATTTACCGCCCCTTCTTATGTCTTAAATTCAATTGTTAGTTCTCTCTTTAAGATCATTAAAGTATCCTTCCAGCCTAGAAAATGAATCATTATTGCACTGTTGATCACTTTTTATAATAACAACATAGATGCAATTTCTCCAGGTACATTTGTGGCAGTCCATTTATTTGTCCCGCTCATCTCTAATAAGCACCGTATAGTGGGATGTTAGTTGGACTTGTCTACATTCTTTCCGCGTAAAACAAAGTAAATGATCCATAACAAAATGATGATGATACACGTTACTATAAAGACAATCGTAATAAGCGACTGTATTCCGTTGCTGAAGTAATCTTTGATGAAGAGGAACAATAAGAATAAAATAACAAATGTAATGTTCGTAAACCACAATGAGAATCGTTTCATGTTTACAAAGTGCTTGATCATGTTATAATATGGGTAGCAACTAAAGGGGAAATTAATCCCCTTTAGAGATGTTATTTGCGTGTACGTTTGCGTTGTCTCTTTGGTCGGAGACGCTTGCGTATACGCTTTATTTTTTTTGTCTATCTCTTTCGCCTTTCTTATTCTTCTTTATGTTTTGGAATTTCTCAACTATTGTTAAACAGTTGATGATCAAAACCGTGATAGGAATAAGAAAAGCAATTGCTATACCCACTTTCTCAAGCACTTATGTACACCTCCTTTCCCTATGTATCTATTATAACATTTTCCATACTAAATGTATACAATTATTATACTTATTTTTTATTTTTATATCGTATTAGTGAATAGCGTATTGTCCATTATAATTGCGTATATGAGGATGTGGAGTTAAGTAGACTTATGACATTAGAACCGAAATAGGAAGGCTGAGAAAGGGATTAGAATGCTTCTGAAGAGATGTTGGTGAGTTGTGATAGTGGAAAGGTTAGGAATGATATAGGATAATTTGCAGTAATGGATATGTGAGAGTGGAAACAGGATGAAGGAAGACTATGAATGTGATTAATGCGGAGAATTGGAATGAGTATTATGATGAAGAATAAAAAATATAAGACTTCGATTTGCTTCCTCTCGTTATACACACGATTATTTTTAATGAACGGTCATTCATATTCAAAACCACTCTTATTTAATTTTTAAAAAATTAATCTTGTTTTTCGCTTGCAATCATGGTAAAGACTCAGTTTAACGGCTGAAATCATCAAATGCAGGTATAACGGATATTATACGTGTATTATATTACCAGTATATGGGGGTATATTAACATCTAAAGACCAAAAAACAGGAACAAATGTACCCCTAGCACTTCCATTTCCACACCCAACTTATTTTTTCACTTTCACATTTTCAGCCTATTTTCATATCGTAATCGCTATCGTAAAAGCCTATAATATCAATGTTTTTCCACCCCTCATTCTCCCCTTTTTCATTAGATTTTTAACTCAACGACCACTTTTCCTCTCTCCTGTCTACGTTTTACGATCACAAAACACCTATTATCCCCTTTGACAGCTCTAAAACAATGCTATATCAACTAAATAACCCTTTCCGACCTTCATTTACGATAAGCACTTTTTTAACTCACGATCACCAAGGGGGGTTATAAAAAATCAAAATAAAAAAGCCACCTTAGTAGGCAGCCTCCTTTAAAATTAGCGCTTTAGTCTCTTCAGTGCCTCCATATACGAGGTCTTTTTCGATTCCTTGTTCTCCAGTTTCTTCGGTTTAAATAAATCCTCTCTACGTCGATTCTTAGCTTTATAAACAGTTGTTTCTTTAACTTCAGTGTTCCCATTTTCAATTAAATCATCTAATTGTTTCATCCGTTCATTGATCCAGGTTAATCCACTAAGAATCGTTATCGCCCTATTCCCTTTATCATAATGTCCTTTAAATAAATCTAGGGGCATCTTGTTATCAAAGATATTAAACAGCTCATTATACGATATATGCTCCGTTAAGAACTCATGAACATCCAGAATAACTCCTGCTCTCATCACATTTTCAAACTCAACTGGTGTGAAAATTGATTTGTTCCAAGACTTTTGTATATCGTCATGCAGTTTATCAAAATACTTGCCCTCATTTGTAAATTCATTGAGGTCTGTTTGAGCAATAGTCATAATTCCTGGTGTATCAAAAAGCTGATTTAAATCCTTCCTGTCTAATGTACTGATCTTTGATCCTCTGTCCGTGTAATTGAGTAAGACTTCGATTAAATCCAAGAACAGCTTGTTTGTCTCCTTGTAAAGCCTGCTCTCTGAAATCTTTCCTTCGTATTTACTCAAAACCATTTGATTATCCAAAGGTAAAACACATGTCTCTGGCATAGATAAGTCATCTAGTAACTCCAGTGAATTCATCTGGTTAACCAGTACCTCATTGTTGTCAGGAAGGATTGGAACAGCGACTATGGTTTTATGAGCAAGGTATTCGTTTAACAATTCTAATAATATAGGAGCTACCCCTGAACCGGTTCCACCAGCTGCAGAGAAAACAACAAAAATGACTTGAACTGAAGGCTTTTCCATTGTGTTCTTTATAAACTCAATAGAAGATTCCCAGTTGTTTTTCATATGTTTCGCTGCTACACTTCTTTCTTTGCCAACTCCTTCTGTTCCGACCAAATGCAGCTTATCTTGAATATTGACCAATGAATTAAGGTCTGAAAGTGAATAATTTATTGCAACAGAATGAAATCCTCTCTTCATCGCTTCATCTGCAACACTTCCACCTGCCTGACCTACTCCAATAAATCCAAACATTAAACCCTCTCCCCTTCTAATTGATATCTCAAAGCTTCGTATCCATAATCAGTTAACATTACTTTGTGGGATCTCGCCCCAGCCACAATTTTTATAAACATAAGAGCTTCAAGCCGATATAATGCCTTTCTTAAAGCTGCTTCTGTCAAAGGCGTACCTGCTTCAATAGCTATATCTTTGATTTCATTTTTGGAAATTGCTTTAACTTTAATGTCTGCTCCCCTTTCCGAAAGAAAAGTCAAAATTGACAAGTCATCAAAATTTAGGTTGGAAGTTATCAACTCAAAATAATTCCCCAAAATTACTCCCTCCACAAAATGATCAGGCTTGATATTTCTGGATAAAAGATTACCCAATATGATAATATCCGAAGTAATCATTTTCTGCAACTTTTGTAATCATTAATGATTACAAAAAGAACATTACATTTAAAAAATCAATAACTCGATTGAGATGAAGGTATTAGTGTTGTATCTTTTAAATAAGAAAGGATGGTTATTATTGAAATACAAAATAAAAACCAATTTAGAACCTTATTTAAAAGAACGAGGTATTCAAAAAGTTTGGCTTGCAGAAAAAACCGGTGTAACAAAACAGCAGATTTCTAGATGGTCTAAAAATGATGAGAGTGGTTTCTGTAAGTATACCCCTTCACTTTCATATGCTCTTGTCATTTCAAAAGTCTTGGATTGCGACATCAAAGAAATTTTTGAGCTTATTGAGCTGAATTAATTTTTCGGCTCAGAAAACCATAGACAAAAATAAAATATAAGTATATAATATAAACAAGAAAAAGGAGGTGTGATATGCGGAAAACATACATGACTACTCACGTAATTGAATTTCTAGAATCAATTGTGCAAAATGATTGGGCTACACAAAGCGAATGCGAGCTTTATGAGGACTTCAAACTCTTCGGTACTATTGATAAAGAATCGATTACATATAAAAGACTGGTTTATAAATATTTAAGGAGTAATTATTAATATTAAAAAGTGAAATATAAGTATTAAACGGAGGGGATTGATTGAAAAGAAAAAAGGATGGACTGTCTAAGCAAGTTCACATTTACAGTGTGGATACATCAGCATTTTATAATGACAAAGAAAACTCATTACATAATAAGATTTTGAAGTCTTATAGATATAGAGATTATCTTAAGACATTAGACAATGTAAATAATAAACATAAGAAATACATATCACAAAGAATTACATACCTTAAAGAATGCCTCTATTCCGCATTCGGAGAACATAGTAACATAAGAACACTTCGAACTGACAGTTTAAGGGACAATAAAGTGATTTCTTTATTTGATTCAGTGTTGACCCGAACATTAGGAATTAAAGAAAACACTCTTTCTGAGGAAATCATGGTTGTACAGACTTACCATTTTGAAGTATTGAAGGACATTATTGATCAGGGATTTTTACATAACAATGAAAAATACGTTTATTTCACGAGCAGCGCCGGTCAAATTCGTACAAAGAAGTCATGTTTCATTAAAAAAAGCACCTACGATAAGTATCAGGATGCTTTGACATGCGGCTTGAGTATTGAAAAGATTAACTCCCTTGGTGGTAGCAGCATTAACAAATGGAATAGCTATATGGCCTTATCTAACAGCGCCAGCAGTCCTTGGGAGATTGATATTGATAAAGCTATTGTTGTCAACGACTTAGAAACTGATGTGTCGAGTCTCGTTGACTACATTGATCGAGACACATACGAGATCACACGAAAAACAATGAACATTCCCATTGAACATACAGATGGCTGCGGAATGATACTCCCCACTCTAAGTCGTAAAAGCTTCATGGTAAGGCTCCCATGGGTAAAGGGTTTATTAGTCCCTTTTGATTTTCGTAAATTTGCTGAGGAAAACAAAGCTTTTAAAGTAACTGATATATACGGCAAGGAATGGGACGTAGTGAAAGATGATGTTCAAATTATCTTCACTAAAAGCCAGTTTAAAATGTGGAAGTATTATTCATCGTGGGAAGAATATCAATACAATTATAAAAAATATGGATGCTTAGGGGCAAAACTCAACGAAGAAGATCCTTCTGTTGAAGGTAAACTCACTTATCAAATGCTCCAGACACTTACAGATATCTCCGATGAAGAATTAATTCAAATGAGCTCAAAGACTGTAAAAGAGATTACCACATTGGGAACTGACAAAGAAACCATGTTAAGAGTTCTTGGAGCTACGGAGAAAAAGAAACATCGGACAGCTCTTCAGGACGCTTTACTTCTATATCCAGAACTTCTTAACGATGATCACACGAAAGAAATTATTAAAAATAAAAAGAAAAGCATGATTAAAGATGCCAAATCAGGAAAATTGCTTGTTGATGGTGCTCGTTATACATACTTATGCCCTGATCTATATGCTTTCTGCGAAAAATTATTTCTGAATATCCAGAATCCAAAAGGACTGCTTTCAGGAAATGATGTCCATTGTTCTTTATATGATGAAGGGTATATTGACATCCTCCGCTCCCCTCACCTATTCAGAGAGCATGGTGTTAGGTGGAACAAAAAAGATAAGAAATATGAAAAGTGGTTCATTACCCCAGGTGTTTACACAAGCATTCATGATCCGATATCTAAGTTGCTACAGTTTGATAATGACGGGGATAAGGCCTTAATTATTGCTGATGAGTTAATCGTTAATATTGCCAAACGTAATATGGAAAACATCGTTCCGTTGTATTATGAAATGTCTGTAGCTCAGAAACAAGAGATTAATAGCAAAAACATCTATGAAGCACTAACTCTTGCTTATGGGATCAATATCGGGGAGTACAGCAACAACATCACTAAGATATGGAACAGTGACAACATAAATATGGACGTGATCAAATGGCTATGTATGGAAAATAACTTTACTATCGATTAAATTTTTAGTCGCGTCGCATAGCGATATGCGGATGAAAAGTCAGTGAACCTAGAAATCTAGGGTGTGCATTCAGCGAAAAGCAGCGATAGGAAATGATCGTCAATGAGTGTGCTAACAGGGGAATTCTAAGTCCTTATCGATACGATAACCCTGTGCCAAGCGTTTACATCATGCTGGGAAGCACTTGTAAATGAAGGTGCAACGACCATCCTTTATGGAGTAATAATAAGGTGAAATTCCTTATTATGAAGCGCTGACCATCTGTCTAGCACAGATGATGATATGGTCTATTCCCTAATAAAATATCGGGAAACCGAGGGTATCAAAGTTCGCAAAAACCTTATTCATGCCTACCCGACCTGATCATGTCGATGAAAAAATCAAAGATTACATAAAAAATAAAGTACCCCACTTCTTCATCAATGCAAAGGATAAAGAAGAACATGGCGTTGAGTTAATTAATGAAAGCACAGTAAACAAGTTAGACTCCATTATCCCTTCTGACCGAATTAATTTCGCAGCTGTTGCAGGAAAGTTCGATTATCGTTTCCTGCTCAAGAACAAAGAGATTAAGTTGGACGAGGCAATTATTAGTGAGTACAAACGATTAGACCAACACAAGAAATGGCTCATGAATGATGAAGACATTAAGCCTGGACAAAAACTTTATGTTTATAAGGTTATCAAAGACAGATTGCTGAAGATACACGAAGACGAGCAATATGTTGCCGATGTTTTGGTTAAGCATTTATATAAAAAGAAAAGCAAATTCAAATCAACATTGTGGGAGTGCTTTGGAAATGTTATTTTAAATAACTTAATTAAAAACCAAGCCACACTTAGATTATGTGCTCGATGCTCCAAGATTTTGCGAAGTGAGTCCAATAAGAAAAAGTATTGCGAAAAGTGTGCTCAAAATGCCAAAAGGGAGCAAAGAAGAATAGCTGATAAAAAGTATAAAGCAAAAAAGCGATAAAATAGAAAGTGCCTTGAGCCTTACTCCCCCAAGGGGTACAGCGATTTTACCGGAAAAAGTTTAACAAAAAAAGTGCCTTGAACCCTTGATATGACTGGTCTGAAAGCCCCTTTTGAGATAATCGCCATAAGGGAGAAAGAAAGCTAATTTCCACATATAAGGGTGAGTACCTCTCCCGTTTTTCAAAAGAAGCATAAACGTTACCGTAATTATACTTTAACACAAAAATAAACAATATCACTAGGAGGAATTAAAACATGAACAAAACAGAATTTGTAGGAGAAGTTGCAGAAAAATTAGGAGTTACTAAGAAAGAATCTACGACTAATGTAGATGGAGTGTTTAAAGTACTTTCAGAAACATTGGCAAAAGGTGAATCAATCAAGATTCCTGGAGTTGGAACATTTGAAGTTCGTGAACGTGCAGCTCGTAAAGGGAGGAATATTCAAACTGGTGAGGAAATCGAAATCCCTGCTTCAAAAGTAGTGAAATTTAAGCCTGCTAAAGCACTAAAAGACGCAGTAAAAGCTTAATAAAATTAATGAGGACGACAGGAAAGGCTTCCTGCACGCTTTGTCATGTCACATAGAGCTTATGCTCCTAAAAGTGGCAGAGTTAGATGTTGTGGAGGAAATTGTCGCCCTCTCCTCTTTCCGCATGTGTTCAGCTCCAGGTTAATTAATTAGAGTTCTTTTATTGATGGCATGGGGGTGTCGTCAATAATAAGCTGTTTACTGATATGTGGGATATCAGTTCTCGGCTAATATTCATTTGTTTGAGGACTTGGAATGCCAGGGTTTCGGATAAGTGGATATTAGCGGGGTGTTGCCCCATCGTGGATGAAGCTTTTTCTAAAAATGTCTATTCTCACTTTCATACAAACAAAAGCATTAAATTCGACTTTACAGCTACAACTGGACATTGTGGTTAGTCGGATAATGGTCACTTATGAGGGTTCGAGGTTAACTCGCATGTCTGTATCTAAAAAGAGACAGGTAAATGGCTATTATCGGGCTAAAAATGTCGGTAAGACCATTGCTACTCAAGCTGAAAAATTGCTGTTTATGTAGGGTGAATCCCATCACAGTCTTACTATGGGTGACATGTAGCTTGAATATTAATTGCGGTGTACTGCTTCGGCTTGCACTTAGGGAAGGAAGATGCGTCTTCCTTCCCTTTAAATAATGCCCTTGTAAGCTTTTTTGCTTTGTCATACTATTGCCAACTATTAATAATCATGATGTTTATTTGTCTTAAGACAATACCAACTCAAAAAGCAAATTAAATTATTTCAATTTTTGTTATTTATGAAGGAAAAATGGCATTCGTGTCGAAATATCCTAGTTGAATATAAACTAGGAGTGAGTCTTTTGTCATCTAAAGTAATAACTATTAGAGGAAATTTCTTTAACTTTTCCGAACCAAACGGCGAAGAAAATGGAATAGACAAGCTGTTTGAACATCAGAAAGGAATTATCGATCAGCAAAAAGTAGATAATATAGAGGCGGGTGGAAATGTTTTACGGATTACTTTTTTAGAAAAAAACAAAGAAAATGAAGCATCTCAACGTCACTTTTGGGTGGGGGTATTAGAAAAGCTTGATGTAACTTCTGAAGGCGAAATAGCCAAACTTGATGGTACAAGAACAAAATATGCTGATGGGCCTGATGAAGGAACTATCGTTAATACAGGTTTTTTGTATTATCCTCTTACTAAAACCCTTTTACTTCATAAAAAGCATGGTGGAGTTAATGACAAAACTTTTGGAGTTTTTATTCGAAAGCTTCTAAAGCATACTGGCATATGCTCTCAGCATAACAAGTTTAAAATGGATGTAGTGCCCGATGCTAAAAAGCTATTAAGACTTTCGAATGCAAAAGGAATTGAAGAAGTTCAGTACTCTTTCTCCCTTCCAAAAAATTTAAACTTTAAAAAGTTAGAGAATAGACCAATTTTAGGCGATATGTATTTAGCCCATTTCCTTGGTGGAGAACGGGTTAAAGTTACTGTTAGTGCAAAAGAACAAGGCATGAAAGTGTTTGATACTGTTAGGAAAATCAATGACCTGATTAAATTAGGTGAAAATGTATCATCCCTTAAAGCAGTATCAAAGCATGGAGATATCACAGAGCCGCTTGATTTACTAAGTGATCGTTTTACTGATTTTATTCGTGTAAAGTTAGACAAGAATCAAAAAGAAACAGCTACTTTGATAATGGAATCTTTAAAGACCATCTTTTCAAAGCAAAAAACATTAATAGAGACAATGTATATAAGCAGCGACGAATAATTAACAATAAGGCGGTGTTAAATTGGGTGGGTTTATTATTAAAATTTTTCTTTTTGTAATACCATTGATTATAGCTTTTATTATCCATCCCAGTTACGACAAAATTGTGAACTTAAAGGATGTTTTATTAGGTTCAATCGCATTTGGGTCAACTTCCGTTGGTTTTTTTATTGCGAGTGTTTCGATATTACAGACATCTAATATAAGCAAATTCTATAAACATTTAGTTGCGTTAGGAACAAATAAAAAAATCATATCTTGGCTAATGACAGCTATTGCCTATATGTTTATTTTATCACTCTTGTCCCTGATTGTGTTATTTTGCTTAAACGGAAGTTTTAGTAATTCCCTTATGATACTTTTAAATTTCTGGTTAGCATCTCTTTGTGCTTCTTTTTTGTCAACCCTTTGGATTATCCTGTTTTTCTTAATAATCTTTTCACTCAAATCAAATAATTAAGATTTGCAACTACCAAACGCAATCAGAACGAGGCTTCCGCACCCTACGGCGGAGGTCTTTTTGTGCTTGCGTTTCACTTTACCGATCAGCCGGAATGTGCTTAAGAGCCTTCCGGTACGCAAGTTATCAATAATCTCCTTCGGGCGTTTCCCCAACGCCTATCCGACTTATCTTTTCATCTCCTTTATATCCCCTTTTCGGACGTTACCGATGCTTCGGATCATCGGGCTTCCGAAGGAGCTTATTGAACGAAAATAAAACACATATTGGAGGAATTTAATTTGGCTAAGAAAGTTCATACAGTAAATTTAAAAGGTAACTATACTTACATTGATGGGATTATTGAAGAAGAAACAAAAACGGACATCGAGCGTTATGATCTGAATTCAATTTTAAAATCATTTGACGGTCGGAAAGTGAAGATTTCTATTACCGAAGAAGACGAACTTCCACAAATCAATGAGTAGGTGGTGACTGAATGACAGCTATTTTAGATACTGTTTTACAGCGAGAAAAAGACGAATCATTTACTGATTATCATATTAGACTTTTCAAAAACAAAGATACTTATCACATTGACACAAAAACAATTGCTACACTATTAAATAAAGATCAGGGAACCAACTATGATGAAAGCAAATGGCGTAAAGACTTTAAACAATTTGAGCGCTGGCACGATTACTTTATCTCAAAGAATATGAACAAAGAAGTTCAACAAAAACATGAAGAAATTCGCATTGAATCCGAAAAACAAACAATCAAAGCACGAGATCAAAAAAGAGAATTCCGGAAATTCATTGCCAATCAAGCACGGTTTGAACAAATTAAAGATGATGTTGTTCAAGCTATTGCATCTCTAGAGTCAAAAAGACCCCTTCGCTTCACCTTCCCATCCCCCGCTATTGCTGAAAAACATGGACTTGCTCTATTCAGTGATTGGCACTTCGGAATGGAAATCGATAACCGCATTAATAAATTCAACAAAGAAATCTTCAATGAGCGTGTAGAACATCTAACCAACAAAGTGATTGAGTATGGTAAACAGAATCATGTTTCCACACTGCACGTAGCAAATCTCGGTGATTTAATCGGAGGTCTTATTCATGTGTCTACAAGAGTTCAGGCCAATGAAGATGCTGTAGAACAAATTAAATATGTATCAGAAACGCTTGCAGAAGTGCTAGCTATGTTGGCAAGTGAGTTTCAAGAGGTTAAGTTCTACAACGTGGCAGGAAATCACGGTCGCCTCTCCCCTTCTAAAAATGATGTAGGGATTAAAGAAAACTTTGAATACCTCATTAATTGGTACCTCGAAGCCAGATTGAAGAACATAAAGAACATCTCCATTGAACCTGAGCAAGACGGTTTCATCCCCGCTAAAATCAACAATCAGGAAGTCGTGTTTGTACACGGACACTACGATCGTGTTGATCAGTGTGTAACACGATTGCCTCAATTACTTGGCTACATCCCTTCTTACATATTCGGTGGTCATATTCATCACAATTATGAAAAAGAGTATGGCAGCACAACAGTTGTAGTAAACGGAGCGCTTGTCGGTGCGGATGATTATGCTATGCAAGGTCGGTTCGGAACAAAACCTTCTCAAAAATTTATGGTTTTTGATGATGCAGGTATTGAGGCTACATACATAATTCGCTTTAAGAATGATACACACAACAGAGCCTAATCGAAGTATTAGGACATTATTTTTTCAACTAAGGGAGCCTCGATGTAGGCTCCTATTAACTTTGTTTATTGAGGAACTGCATAATCCGTTAAAAAAGGGGGTTAAATATTGAGCGCTGCTTCATTTATTAACGAATTGTCTATTCATTGGGATCAATTTTCGGAAGAATTTAAGAGGACAATTACTGAGTCTTTGTTTCAAAGGAGAGAATAAATTTGGAATTAGCAATGCACGAAGTTTATAACCTTCACTTGTATGATAAAACAACTGAGGAATCTTTAATTGATTTAACATCTCTTCAAGATGTTGAAATCTTTTATAGCGATGAACATGAAACGTATTTGATTTTTGCAAAGAACGCTCTGTTAAACTTTGATGTACTTAAATTTTTAGGCGATTATAAAGCCCCTACCTCCTTTGAATCAAAGTTAGGGAAGAAACAATATATTTCAGTTTTAAAAGAAACTCCTCGCTCTGAATTCAAACTATTAGCTGAAACAATTGGTCGCCATATTGAGACAACAAAGTCACACAAGGTTACTTTAGAATTTAACAATGTCGAAATTATTTCTAGAGCAGAACTTAAAGGTGTTAGTGGAGAAGTTTCAGGTTTAGATTTGATTTTCAAAGTAAACCCACAAGATAACGAATTCTTTAAAATTCACTATTGATAAAACTTTAATTTTATTCGGATTGGGGCAGTGTAAGTGACTGATTACAAAGATGTTTACGAGTCTTTCTGGAAGGAAATCATTGAAGATGGAACAGGAAATATTAACAAAGAACAATTAATGAAAGAGCTGTGTGATTATAAGTATCTGTTGGATTCAATTCCTGCTGTTTATGAAGAAGTGACTTGTAATACTGTAAGTAAGCCATTTGCTGATCCTAAATATGTTATTGAGACTCATAGAGAAGCTTTTATAAATAAAAGAATTGCCATAGATGATTTAAGAAACATGAGTGTGGCAGCAAAACACTATTCACCTTATGAGACAGTTGTGAGCCTAGGAGCTATTGAAAGTTTATTAAAGTAATACAAAAAACGATTGAGGATGAAGACGAAAAATGACGAATGAAGATTTTAAATACTTAAATAAACATTTAGAAACCCTCTCAGAGTTAAAACAGTCTGGATACAGATGCGATTCTGAGATTAAGCGTGTATTAGAAGCTATTCATTTAACTATTTTTGGAGAGAAAATCCAACCTCCATCCAAGCGAATGAAAGTTGTTTTTAATGACGTGGATAAATCACTACAAGAAAAATTTCATAAAAATGCACCCAAAATACTGCTGGTAAATGGTTCTCAGAGAGGTAAAGGTAAAACAACTCTTCTTCTTAGGCTATCACAAGAGAATAATATTCCTTTACTTGTAGGTGCTCATCAAAAGGTTTACAAAGACTTAGCCAAAGAAAAAGGAATTAGTTGTACTATTTTCTCAGCCAATTATTTAGAAGGTAACCATTTTCCGAATGGCGTTTATATCGACAGTACTGTTACTAAAGATCAACTCAAAACAATTAAAAAATTAGGAATTGAGATCAAAGGAGGATTTCATCATGATGAAGTCCTCTCTTCTTTAGTTTAAACACCTTTTTAGAACGCCCAGGATGATTGCGGTACCCCCTTCCGCTCTATTGCTGGGCGTTTTATAAAACGTGTTTTTAGAAATTAACGGAGGTGAGTAGATGAATATTGAAAAAATTGTTTGCTCCTGTTGTGGAAAAGAAAGAGACGCAGGGCAATATTACGCCTCTGCCTCCCCTTTTCACGCTGCAACAGGTAAGCTACACGTCTGTAAACAATGCTTATTAAAAATTGCTGACTCAGACATAGAAAGTCCTATCCATATACAAAATCTCTTACGAATGCTTGATAAACCATACTTACACACTACCTGGATTTCTTCAATTGAAGAAGCAGCAAATAGAAATAGGCATTTATTTTCAATTTACATGAAGAATTTAGGTCTAAGACATAACCGCATGAAAACATGGCAAGACAGTGAGTTCGACGAAGATGGCACGAAAACACAGCAAGAAATAAACGCAGATCATCCATCTAAAGATGATGGCATTCAGTTAGATGATACCAATAAAAAAGATGTATTAAGGATGTTGGGATATGATCCGTTCGAAGGAGAAATTGAGAGTGATAAACGTCTTCTTTACAATAACCTAGTCAACTTCCTTGACGAAGGAACATTAGAGGACAATTTCAAACTACCCGCTGTAATTGAAATTGTAAAAGGATTTAATCAAATTGATAAAATAAACCGAGCAATTGCGACAATTACAAGTGACGTAGCTAATATGTCTAATCAGGCAGGCGGCATTAAATCCTTAATTGACTCCAAAGAAAAGATTCTCAAATCCATGCTGGCTTTAGCTAAAGACAATGGTATCTCGGTAAACCATAACAACAATAAAAGCAAAGGTGCCGGGACTCTTTCTGGAATTATTAAAACACTTCAGGAGAAAGGCTTTGAAGAAGGAGAAGTTAATCAATTTGATATTGAAACAGCACAAGGGATAAGACAAGTAGCTGATTTAAGCAATAAAAGTATTATGGATCAATTGCAATTCGACGAGAATGATTATACTTCAATGATTATGGAACAAAGAGAAATTATTCAGAGCTTAGATGCAAGAACAATTACTCTTGAAGAAGAAAACCGGAAGCTTAAGAAAGAATTATTTAGCCTGAGAAAAACAGAAGGAACTTTGACAAATGACTAAAGCTAATATGTCTCAACGGAAAATAGATGGATTTATTAAGCTTGCCGAAGTCATTCAGTGGGGGCGAAAAAACCCGGTCAAATTTGTAGAAAGATTCTTCGGCATGGAACTTTTAGATTATCAAAAGTACGCTTTTACTGAAAGTTGGTACAAGCAATATGTTCTTTGGTGCATGGGGCGAAACTCAGGAAAAACAACACTGGGAAGCCCTTTTATTATGGCCAAAAGTCTCCTGATCCCCAATTTCCAAGCGTATATCTTGGCTGGTGTTGGTTCACAATCGCAAGAGATGTTCTTAAAAATTGAAAAAATAGCGAAAAGAGAGATTGCGTCCTTTACCGGCCTTACAGACATTTTTTATAACGAAACCGTTAAGAGTGCAGCAAACACTGATGGCTTCACCCACAACCCCGCATCATTTCAATACAAACTTTATAACGGAAGTATTGTAAATTCATTAAACGGATCCTTTGACAACAACCGCTCGAAGCGTTCTAATCTAAATTTCTATGATGAAAGTGGTTTTGCTCCTGATGAGCTTTTTACGACTTCTGAACCGTTTGCTGTTCAGAACAGTGATTTTAGACTAGGTGGAGATGTTGATGTCACTCTATTTCCTAAACAAATGCCCAACCAACTGATTTATGCCTCGTCAGCCTCTTCAACAGATACCTACTTCTATCGAAAATATAGCGATTTTGCTAAAAAGATGTTCTTAGGAGACAAAAGATATTTTGTCGCAGATATCAGTTCAGACATTGTTATAAATGCCACCTTTAATGGAAAACTGTACCCTGTGTCTTTGCTATCCCAAGAAACTGTGGATGCAGCAATGAGAGATAACAAAGAAAAAGCTATGCGTGAATATAAGAACATATTCACCACCGAGGGATCAGACAATCAAATCATCAAACGTGCAATGATTATCAGAAATTCTGTAACGCGCCCCCCTGTTCTTGCTAATGATGGCTCCAGAAAATTTTTAATGGCAATCGACCCTGCAAGAAACCATGACAACTCAGTATGCACAGTTGCAGAGCTAATTAATGATGAGAATGTAGGCTACCGGCTTGAAATTTCTAATAATGTTTCTTGGACTGATCTAGAAAAGAAAAAGAAAACCCCAATTAAGACTCCTGATCAAGTTAAGGATTTTAAAAGGATGCTTCTAAATTACAATGGAACAAAGGCAGCTGATTATGAAAATATCGAAAGAATTCTCTTAGATGCCGGTGCTGGCGGTGGCGGTATGAATGCCTGGGCAGATGGTTTACTGGAGGACTGGACAGATACTAAGGGTGTTAAACACAGGGGTCTTATTGATAAACAACACGAAGAGTACAAATCTTACATTTCCAAGTATCCAAACGCCAGTGACAAACTCTCCCTCCTCTCACCTCAAAAACTAAAAAGCGACATGTTTGAATCTTTAATTGAGATGATGGATTTAAACTTAATATCTTTTACTGAAACCTATGATTATAAGGGAGAAATCACTTTACCTACTGATAACGGTGAAGGAAAAAAGTACAAGCTAACCGATGAAGAAATTTTGTCTTTAACAAATATTGATTTAGCAAAAGAAGAGCTTGTCAGCATCTATAAATTTTCTTCTGGGAGTAGTAGCAAAGTAAGGTATGACTTGCCTCCTGATAAGAAAAGTAAAGTTCACGACGACCGTGCATATACAATTGCAATGCTTGCTTGGTACTTAAAGCAACTAAGACGTGAAAACATAACAAAAAAAGAGCATCCCAAAATTGATATGAATAAAATGTTCCTGTTTAAACAACCGCAAATTTCTTAAAAGAAAGGAGTTGAATTTGTAACAAATGGATCAACAATTAATAAGTTTTGCGCAGCTGTCCAAGCTACTTCTCAACGACATGAGCTTAAATAATAACAAATCAGCTATTTCCTCAAAATTCACTAAAGAAAATATCATTATGTACCTTCAAAACCCTCAAAAAAGCCAAAAAGAATTGAGAAGAGTTAGCCGTTTTTTATATAACACCTCGCCTAACTATAAACGCCTGGTTCAATATTTTGCAACTATGCTCCGCTTTGATTACATAATCAAACCTTTCGATTTAAATATAGAAAAATTCAAAGAAAAACCCTTTAAAGATCAATATTCCAGCATATTAAAACTTATTGAAACAATGAATCTTCAGCACGAATTCACAAAACTATTGCTAATTGCCTTTAAAGAAGACGTCTTTTATGGATATGAGCATACAACATCTGATTCGTATTTCATTCAAAAAATTGACCCAGATTATTGTAGGATAAGTTCCATTGAAGATGGAGTTTTCAACTACAGTTTTGACTTTGCTTATTTTGATTCTAATAAGGACATCTTAAAGGATTATCCTAAAGAATTTAGGGTTAAGTATCTGAAATACACCAAAGACAAAACAGGCTTAAGGTGGCAAGAACTGAGCTCCGAAAACACTATATGTATCAAGGTAAATGAGGAACTTGAATATCTACTTCCCCCCTTCTCTTCAGTTTTTGAATCAGTTCTTGATATAGATGAAACCAAAAGACTTCGCAATGTGAAAAACAAGATGGACAATTATATGATCCTAACACAAAAAATCCCCATGGATGAGAAATCTGGAGAAGCAGACAAGCTTTTATTGAACATGGAAACAGCCATTGATTTTCACAATATGGCAATGAATGCTCTGCCAGAAGAAGTTGGTCTAGTAACCTCTCCTATGCAAATTGAAGCAATTAAGCTTGAAAGAAAAAGCAATGATGCGGATGCTGTCGCAAAAGCTGAAAGAGATTATTATAATGCGGCCGGAGTCAGTCAAATATTATTCAACAGTGATGGAATGAGTGGAACAGGCCTATCTAAATCGATAATCACAGATGAACAAGTCGCTTTTAGAGTGTTAAAACAATTGGAACGATGGCTAAATAGGAAGCTCAAAAAAATGGATAGTGAATATAAATTTAGAATTGAGCTATTAGAAACTACAAAATTGAATGTTGAAACTGTACGAGACAGTTTGTTGCAAGCAGCTCAATATGGAATGCCTGTTAAGTCTGCATTAGCTTCTACATTGGGTGTTACACAGAGCAATTTAAACAACATGGCATTTCTTGAGAATGAAATTATGAATTTGCCAGATAATTTAATACCTTTGTCCAGCTCTCACACACAAAGCGTTAAATCCGCTGGCGCCCCAAAGAAAAAAGAAGATGCTCTGTCCGATAAAGGTGTTGAAACGAGGGAAAATGAAGGAAACCTTAATCGAGAGTAATCAAATGATTTTTGAAAGGAGGTGAAAATTTGGACAAAACGGTAGATAATTATGTGCCTCTTCTCTTTCAGAGCTTGGATTCATTTGAAACAGAAGACACTCGATTCTTAAAGGTGAAAATTTGGCTGATGCATTTAGGGGAAAACCTAAATGGAAGCTATTTTAATAAAGAAGCAGTTCAAGCCGCTATCCCCTCTCTTGCTAATACTCCTATTTTATCCTACATAGAAGAGAACTCTGATGGGGATATTGATTTTTCAGACCACCGCATGGTTTTAATTAAAGAGGATGGTCACTTTAAAGTTAAGTATATCGGACAAGCTATCGGGCTCATTCCTGAGTCAAACAATGCAAAGTTTGAAAAACGAGTTTGTGATGACGGAATAGAAAGAGAATTCCTTACTTGCGAAGGACTTGTATGGCAAAAATGGGACGATCCAATCGAAATATTCAACAGAAACAGCGTGAAGTCACAGTCCATGGAACTCCATGATGATTTTGAAGGGGAATGGATTGATGAAGTGTTCCATTTCACTAAATTTAGCTTTTTTGGTGCTTGTGCATTAGGAACTGATGTCCTCCCTGCTATGCAGTCTGCAACTATCGAAACTCAATTCTCAGAAGACAAAATGTTCAAAGGTATTCAAGAAAAAATGGAACTGTTTAAATCCATCAACACTGATAAAGGAGGTATAAAGACTTTGGATAAAACAGAACTTTTAAAACAATTCTCTGTTACTAAAGAAGAGTTAGACGCAAACGGAATCAATTTTGAAGCACTTTCATATGAAGAGTTAAATCAAAAACTCAAAACAGCATACAAAGTTGACAGTAGCTTTTCCTTGTCAGCTAATCAGTTAGAAGCTGAATTAAAACGTGCCCTTAGTGAAGAAAAGTTTGTGAAAACTTATAGTTGGGGTGAATCTGAAGAGCGCATTCGTTATTACTACGCAGATCAAAAAGACGATGAAGTTTTTGCATTTGATAACAAAGAAGACGGATTACTGTATGGCTTCAAATTCTCCATTTCAGAAGACAAGGTGGCAATTGATTTTTCAACAAAACACCGAAAGAAGTTTGAAATTGTAGATTTTATCGAAGGCAATGAATCAAAATTTTCTGTGGTGCCTGTTGAAAAACTAAAAGATGAACTTGAAGCAATGGAAAAAGAGGTTGAACATACTTACGCGTCGGTTAAAGAAGAAAATGAGGCGCTCAAACAATTTAAAGCTGACACTCTTTCTTCACAACGTAAGGAAAAAGAAAAAGAGCTTTATGAAAAGTTCAATCTTGAACTATCTGAAGATGATATCAATTCAGTTAAAGCGATTTCTGAAGGTTTATCTATTCAACAGATTGAAGAGAAACTCTTCACTCTTTTAGGAAAAAAGAAAGCAAATTTTTCATCTTCGAAAAAAGAAAAAGATACAACTGTGAAAATACCTTTTAATAAAGAAAATGATGATACACAACTGGTTTATGGCGGGTTGTTCGAAAAGTTTTCAAACTAAATAACATTTGGAGGAGGCATTTAAATGTCAGGAGTTGTTCGTTTAGATAATTTGGCTGCCGTATACGGCGGCGCCCATATTCATTCTGTAAAAGCAAAACTTAATGTTGAAAATGGTAATGTTGGTGTGGTTGGAGTTCCGTATGAAGGTGAACGAGAGTTGCGCCTATTTAAAAGAGCTACAGATCCAGCCAAAGAAAAAGCTGCTATTGTAGCACAAGATGAGATTATGTATGACCAGACTCGCAGATCACAAAACAATTTAAAGTATTTCAAAATTGACGCCGGTCAAATTTTTAGAGTATACGACCTTGTTGAAGGCGACATCTTTTCTGTTTCACCAGACCTAATTGATGCTCTTGGTGAACAAGTTGTAATTGGAAATAAGGTCACCTTACAAGCTAATTCTTTCAAATATAAAGAGATTGCAGAGGCAGATGTAGCCGATCAAAGATTTGTAGGGCGAATCGAAGCCATCGAAAAGATTGGCACTCAAACAGTAACCGGGAAACCTGGTTATGTGGGCGGAATGCTTGATTTAGTCGTTATCAGAGTAGAACAAAACTAATAATCATAACTTGGAGGTTAATTAATGAAACAAGATCTTGTGAAATTGGGTATTGATTTATATAAAAACAGAGTTACGGATTACTCAAATAATCAGGCAAATGATGTTATCCGTAAAGCATTTGTAGAGATTATCGGTACTGACAAACCAAACTTTAGTCAATTTAGACGCTATAAGAATGATATCTTCGAAATTATTGAAGAGGTACTTGACCAAACAATTACCGATGGTATGATTGCCAGCCCTTTCTTCGAACAATTCGTGGATTACCGTGATTTAGCTCTTGGTGATACCAATGAATTTTATGTTGAAGATAGAACAATGCTGGTAGCAGCGCGCCATTCAGGTAACCATTGGAGCATCAGACGGCAAAAATTGAATATTGGGGATACCTTTACTGTACAAACTGAGCCGTATGCTATTGCAATTTACACTGACTTCAAACGGTTCTTAGCCGGTCGCATTGATTGGGACGCTTTCATCAAAAAAGTAAGTGAAGCATTCACTCAGGAGTTGAATTCACGTATCTATACTGAATTCATGGCTTCTATGGCATACTTACCTGCTGAGTTCAAACAGACTGGCACCTATAATGACGCAACACTAATTGAGCAGGCAGAGCATGTTCAAGCAGCAAACCAAGGATCTCAAATCATTATTGCTGGAACACGCACAGCATTGTCTAAACTATCCGGTGCTACTACTCTCATGAGTGAAAATATGAAAGATCAAATTAACAAAAACGGTGTTCTCTCCGTTTGGAACGGATACTCCCTCCTTCCTATCCCTCAAAGCCACAAACCAAACACTTTTGAATTCCAAATTGCAAATGATCGTTTGATGGTTCTACCAGCCAACGCCAAACCTATTAAGGTTGTCAAAGAAGGAACTCCTTTTATTAAAGAAGTATCCGATGGTACAACCAACCAAGATATGTCTATGGAGTACAAATTCATTACTCAATACGGAGTGGACACAGTATTTAACGTAATGTACGGCATGTATCAATTTGCATAATATGAGGGCTAAATAGCCCTCATATATTTTTGATGAAAAAGGAGAGTTTTAAATGGCAACAAAAGAAACTGCAATTGAATCTAATGAAGTGGTTACTGAAAAAGAAGCACCAAAAAAGAAAACAGTTAAGAAAAAGAAACAAATAAATCGTAATCAGTTGGTGTCATGTTTCAATGTTACGAATGGAAGTTTGAAATACATCTCAAAAAAAACTGGGCTAGAAACTGTATGGAGTGCGTATGGAGATGAAGAATACATAGAGGTATCTGAATTGTTAACAATGAAATCGTCTCAGCCTAAGTTTCTAACAGAGCCTTGGATTTTTATCGATGATGAGGAAGTTGTACATTACTTAGGTTTAACCAAGGTTTATCAACACATTATTCCTATTGATGAAGTTGAAGAATTCTTCAATCTTTCAGTCACAGATGCCAAAGATATCTTACTTAAATTACCTAGAGGAATGAAGGAATTGATTGCTGACAAAGCTAGAAAAGGTGTTGAAAGTGGAGAATTTAATAATCTTCAGCTTCTTAAGCTATTGGAAAAAGAGCTCCATTTGGACATTCTTTCATTAGCAGATTAGGAGGCGTAATATTTGCCTACTCCTTTTGAAGAAATCTACGGGTTTTTCCTTCCTAAGTTAACTGATTACTCATTTTTAAACATTTCCGACCAAGATTTGGCTGATACCTTAGAGCCTTTATTAAGGTCGTCATCTATTAAATTTAGAAGGTGTAAAAAGGACTTAACTGACAGGGATCAAGAACTCAAACAATTCAATGAAGATCTATCTGATGAAGAAAAAGAAATTCTAGCCTGCTTTATGGTTGTAGAATATCTCACTCCCAAAATAGTTACTGCTGACCTTTTACATCAAACTCTGAGCTCTAAGGACTTCAAATTGTATTCGCAAGCGAACCATATTAAGGAGATTAGAGAGCTACGTAATTTAATCAAAAAAGAAGCTGAAGATTTAATGGTGCAATATACATACTCAAATATAAGTATGAGAGGCTTTAGATCATGAAGATGATAACAGATTCAAAAACTCAGTTAGCATACTTCAACTTTTTAAAGTCACGCATCTTTAAAATCATTCCCCTCCTAGAAGAAAGTAATTATGGTATTAATAATTATGTCAGTTCACTAATCTTCGAATTATATGGAGCTCAGGATACTATTAAATCTGCACATGATTGCTCTGATTATGTTGTAATGCTTGCTACTCTAGAGTCCATTCGATTGAATATTTCATCACATGACTACAGTTTTCATGTCGTTAGAAAAGAAGTGTTTAAAGTTCTTGCAACCATTGAAAAAATAATGGGGAGAATGGAACATTGAACTCTTTTGAAACATATAAAAAGAGGTTACTTGCATACGGCTCTACTCCTGATGAAGTTATAATTAATAACACGAAAGACACAATAAATAAGTCATTTGATTCTTCACTCTTCTCTGAGAGCATTCCGATCAACGGTGAATTAACCGATGTAATAATAAATCAGGGGAAAACCTCCGAAGATAAAACATTACTGTTTCGACCTGATTATGAATCCCATAAGGGAGCTATTGCGGAGATAAACGATTCCCCTTTTCTTATTACAGAGTTTGATACAAACAGACTTTATCCCATAGCCAAGGCTAAATTATGTAACTCATCTATTTCACTAACATCATCTGATCGTAAAATTCCATCTGGAAAGATTAATGAAATTACAGGAAAACCAATTATGATTACAGTTCCTGGTGAAAAGCTTGAAATTCCATGTGTCTTTGAGCGCACAACCTCAATAATTGGATCCGAATTAGCCATAAACATTCCTGAAGGACAAGCACATGTCACCATCCCCTTTTTAAAACATGAAAAATTAAAGAAGGGTCTTTTTCTTTCTTTTTATGGCGAGGAATTCCGTGTTGATGATATAGACTATTCCAAGGTCTATGGAGACACCGGAACAATTAGACTTATAGCCAAAAAGAAAGTTGGAGGTGATAGCGAATGAGTATGATGGTCGAACATATGACAGCTGTATTCAGAACCATTATGAATGATACAGAATTGAATCGTCTTTTATATTATAAGGATGACCCTCTCTCCTCTTCTCTCCCTGACGTTCAGACGTTGGAAAATTACTATGATCCAGTTGATGATTCCCCATCAATATTAAGCTCAATAATTAAACGTGCTCCCAAAACTGATGATTTAACCGATCAACCAATATGCAGACTTTGTGTTTATCTTGGCAATGGAATCCCTAAACCCTCAACCCAAAGTGTGATGCTGCTAGATCAAGATTTGATGATTGATGTTTATACACACATTAACACTTATGAGGAGACCGAATTCAGGAACCTGAAAATTACTGATCGTATTTGTGACATGCTCTTCAATCAAAATTTTGCTGGTATCGGTAAAAATGTTAAATACACAAGATTGCTCATATCGAACGCACCTGAAGGGTATTTGGGATACAAATTAATATTCACTTTCGGAGCTATGAAATGATTGATTATGAAATGATTGATATGGAGTTTTTCATTACTGGAGAACCTATCTCTACAGAACTTGGTGAATGCAGATTCATTAAAGTTAAAGAGTACGGTCAGTTAGCCAATTATTTAAGGCTAATCAAAATGTCCAAAAAAGAGATCATTTATGTTTATAGCAAAGAAGATGTTAATCGTTTTGGGGAACTTGATGAGCTTATTGCTGAATTAAAAAAAATGACTCTTTATGAAATTTCGGGTACCCTTCCTAATTTTCAAGAAGCCTATAGCACAGTGTTTTCTAAAATGTTCAATGGAGAAGAAATACTGGATAAGCTTACTCCAGACAACTTCGATTCCATTAGAGAACTTGTATTAAAAATGTGTTGTTTGAAGGAAGAAAAAATAAGTTCCAATCCTGAGATTCAAAAAGCTAATGAGCGAAGCAAAAGAGTCAAGAGTCAAGATGTGGATCCAGTTAATATGGCGGATATCATTAGCACAGTGTCGACTTATACAGGCTACCTTTATAAAGACATTAATGACATGACCCTGTTTCAACTTTATATGACTTATCACCGGATTGCTCAATTCAAGCAATATGACACTTCTACCCTCTTTGCCACAGTTTCACCAGAAGCAGGTAAAAACATTGTGAACTGGGATAAACACATTGATTTATTTGAGGAAGAGAAACATTACATAAGCCGAGATAAATTTATGAAAGAGACCAAAGGTTTTTCTAAGGGCAGCTAATAGCTGTTCCTTTTTTATTTTAAGGAGGAAATCTATAGATGAAAACAGTTATTCAAGATACAGCTGATGTTTATTTCAGAAGAAAATCTGATGGTCAGCTTGTATTCACAGCAGAAGCACAAACAGCTTCATTCTCCCAAGCCATCTCCGAAGAAAAACTTCGTGGTGGTATCGGAAATAAACCACTTTATATCTTGAAGTCTGAAAAAGAAATCAATCTTACTGTCAAGAATGCATATTTCGACTTAGAGTGGTTAGCAATGACACAAGGTGAAACAATTGAAGAAGAAGCAAAAGTTCAGGTTTTCGACCGTGAACATGGTCTAATTGTTGATGATAAAAATGCGGTTACTCTTAAAGGTAAACCGGTAAGTGATGTAACCTTCTTCAACAAAAAAGGATTAACTTATAAGACGCCTGTATCTACAGATGGCACATATTTAATTCCTACTGGCTTTGCTGGTACGAAAGAGAAATTAACAGCCGTATATCAGATTAACAAAATCGGCAGACGGCTCGCTATTAAAGCAAGTAAATTCTCTGAGCGATATGAAGTTGGATACCGCACAATTGCGTATAACCCTGATACCGAAGAGGTCTATAGCGATATCTACATTCAATTCCCTAACGTATCCCCTTCAGGTGAGTTTGAAATGTCTCTCGAAAACGGTAATGCATTAGCTCCAGAAATTAAATTTGAAGCACTAGCCGACACTGACACAGACGAGATGGCCGTTGTTATTGAAGCGAGCAGAGATGATAATGTAACCACTCCAGATCCTGACCCTGACACAGAAACACAAACTAAATCCGTAGACGTTGGCAATTAATTTTACAGGAGTGATTTTTAATGGCAGCAAAACTTAATGATTTCGATGGCGTAAAATCTTCAGCTAGAGATGATGGAAACGGCGGTTTAGTAACTGACATTCATCTCAAATCACAAGAAAAGCCTCTACAAGTTGACTTCCCTCAAGCTGGGTTGGATGCTATCAAAGGGATCCAAGTACAATCCCCTTCCGTGACCTTGAATGAAAGAGACCCCGGTTTCTCCTCTTTTAAGACGGATAAATTTACTGTCACTTCAACAGCTCAAAAAGTTACCGCCGGTATCACTGACAGAACAGCACTTACTATTTACCCTCCTGCAGAAGGCACGATTTACATTGGAAACTCTACTGTGACCGCTGATACAGGTATCCCATTGACAGCCGACGACAAACCTTTTTCGGTGCCTGTTGCTGCTGGCAAAACACTTTATGTCTATGTGATTAATGACGGTACTGACAGAGATGTAAGAGTATTTGAAGCTAAATAATTTGAGGGGATACTTCCCCTCTCCTTTTTAAATAAAAGTCAGTTTTTAAACAGATTTAGGAGGTGGAGTTGTTGACAGAAACCGATGAAACTATTTTAAAAACCATTCCAGATAAAGCAACCTTTATATTCCACGAAGCAACAACTGACCCGTCTGAAGGTGAAGAATTTGTAGTATCACATTATCGGGATATTACTGTTAAGATCTCTGGTTCCTCAACTTCAAGAGAAATAAAATTCTTTGCTGTAGATGAAAATGGCGAAAAGACAGAAATTGCTGGAACAAACAAAACTGATTTTCAATTAGGTACGGGCACATTGAATACAAATGAAATCTGGGATTTTGATATTGCAGGGCTTTTCAAATTCATGGTTGAGGTTGTTTCCGTAAATGGAGATGTAACGATTAAAGGAATTGCGGTGAGTTAATGAGTAGTAGTAAATTTGTAGGTCAGCTCAAACAAAACAATGAGCAAATTAATAATCTTAAAGATCAATTTTTCAGAACTGAATCTCATATGTCTGATCATGAAAAACGCTTGAATGACAAAGTTGATGAGTTTATGGAAAAGCAGAATTTTGATTTAAAAATGCATATTCAAAACAGTGAGAATCCACATCATGTGACTAAAGAACAAGTCGGATTATCAAATGTAATAAATGAAGAGCAAGCCACAAAAGTTGCTTTTGATGACCATCTTAACGATAAGAAAAATCCTCATGCAGTTACTAAAAGCCAAGTTGGTTTGTCTAAGGTTGATAATGTTCAACAAGCAGCAAAAATTGATTTTGACGCTCACAATGCAGACCTCGATCGACATATCACAAAGGATGAGCGCAGTTATTGGAACAGCTCTGATGAAAGGTCAAAGTCCATTTTAGCTGAACATACTAACGATCAATCAAATCCTCATAAGGTTACTGCTGAACAGGTTGGGCTTGGGAATGTAGTCAACGTAAAACAAGCTGCTAAAAGTGATTTTGATGATCACCTAAATGACACTAATGTCCATATCAATAAATCTGATCGGGATAGATGGGACGCTGCTCAACTTTTCAAACTCACTGCCGATGATGGGAAAGTATTCTACAAAGGTAGCTCCGAAAAAACCGAATACAACGATTTGATTACCACCGGGTTTTATTTAATCGCCAACCAGGGTCTTCACTCCCCTGCTAACTTGTCCAATGTCTATTTAGTTGTCATGAATTATGGTGATTCAGTAGCCCAATTTGCTTTAGAAGCATATTACGGAACACATACTTATTTCCGATTTAGGAAAAGCGATTTAACTTGGACTACGTGGCAAACACATGAAACGACTGACGGAGCACAGACCCGAGCTACTGCTGCACTCAACTCAGCTAAAACCTATACTGATACCAAGCTTTCCTCAATAACATGGTACACTCCTACTTTACAGAATGGATGGGTTAATTACACAGATGTTAACTCAACAGACCAAACAGTGTTTAAAACTCGGTATACAAAGGATGCAACGGGGACTGTTTTTGTAGAGGGAGCTATAGCAAAAGGAACGATTGGTTTTGGAGTGGCAGCATTCACTTTGCCTGAAGGATACAGGCCTGGAAGAGCGTTTCAATGGGTTGGTGTAGCTTCCCAAGCAGGAATGTCAGGAATACCTCAGACTCACAGAACGCTTGTTGATACTGAAGGAAGAGTTATTATAGAAAGTTGTACAAATACCTCCAAACCCAATGATTACATTAGTTTCGGCTTTAGTTTTAAGGCCGTGTAGGGAGAATATTATGATGCAAGTATACAAATATGACGAAAATTATATTTATGAATCCCCTGTTGTGCTTGAAGACGATAGTCCAATTCCTGATAATTGCACTATAATAGCTCCATCCGATGGTCTTTATATTCCCAAATTCAACCCTAAAACAAAAAAATGGATTGAGTCAGCATCGAAAGAATACATTGACAGCTTAAAACCACTTGACCCCGAGCCATCGGAAGCTGAAAAGGTTAAAAAACAATTAAGTGACTTAACATATCAACTAATGATGGATGGTGTACTTTAAATGAATTGGTATGAACTTATAAAAGATTATTACAACGACGGTAATGGCGTGTGGGATGAATATCGAGTAGCGCAAGCTGTAGTAAAAGGAAAAATTACACCAGAACAGTACGAAGAAATTGTTGGAAAGAAATATATTGAACCAACTACCTAATTATGATAATTTTAGATCATGAAAAAAATAAAATTGATAACATTAACTATTGCTTTAGTCATACTAGGAGGATGTTCATTTAACGAAGTTGATTCATCAGCTTTAGGCTATGGGAAAGGAAGCAGTAAAAAATACGAGCCGCTAATGATTGCACACAGAGGCGCCTCGGAAATTGAGCCAGAACACACCCTACTCTCCTATGAACGAGCAATAAAAGACAAAGCAGACTACATTGAAATTGATTTACGACAAACCAAAGACGGTCACCTAGTCGCAAACCATGACAAGACTGTTGATCGAACCACAAACGGTAAAGGGGAAGTTGAAGATCTTACATTAGATCAGATTAAAAAGCTGCGTACTGGAAAAGGACAAAAGATCTTAGCGATTGAAGAAATCATTAAAAAGTTTGGACAAACAACAAAGTATTATATCGAGACTAGAACAAACAACAAAGGCAAATTGGTAATGGAGAAAAAGTTAATTGACATACTCTCTAAAAATAAACTAATCGCTAATAACAAAGTTGTTTTAGAGTCATTTAGTGACAAAAGTCTAAAGAAGTTACATAAGCTAAACAGTGATGTTCCTCTTGTTCAACTTTTGAAAGATGAAGACATTAAGCCGATGAGCAAATCAAAGCTAAACGAAATAAAAAAATATTCTAATGTTGTTGGCCCTAATGCAAAATTTGTTGATAAAGGTTTTGTTGATTTAGTCCACAAAAACAATATGAAAGTACATGTGTTTTTTAACGCTGATAAAGAAAGAGCACTCACATCCAAAATGCTTAAGTTGAAAGTGGATGGACTATTTACAAATAACCCAGCTTATACAGAGAAAGTTCTAAAAGAAGATTATAAATAAAATACAAGTTTTATTTAGACACCTCTCCCCTATTGAGGTGTCTTTTTTAATGTGTGCAGAGGATATATAAGGAGGAAATGAGATGGCATCGAAAAAATTAAATCTTGGGTTGATTGAAGAAAGTGTAAGTAAATATGACAAGAAAGAACGAGTACAACTTACTGATGACGTTCATGTTTTTATTTACCCTTACTTCTCCCCTACCCGCTTGACCAAAATGCTTACTGAATTTATTACGGATCAAGAAGAGGCAAAAGAAGCAAGAATTAAGTTTGAAGATATTAATCCTGTTCAATGGGGATTCTTTTCATTAATTAAGGAATTTACAGAATTGGGTATTCCAAGTGATATTAAAAACAAAGTTAAGTGGTTTGTTAAACTTGTGGACTCTGAATTTTTCCCTTTGATTATTAACAGCTTTCCCGAAGAAAGTATGAAGAAATTTGGAAAAGCAACAAAGATGATGCAAGAGAATTTAGACAAACTTTCAAATATGTCTCAGGAAGAAATAAATAACCTCATCCTTAATAAAGTCGATGAGATTGAAAATGAACAAGAGGCTGAATAATGGCCAAGAATATAAAAGAAATAGCAGCACTAATTGAATTTGCCGCGAAGCAAGCCGTACAAAAACAATCAAGCACAAAAAATACAATGATTAAAACTGGTCAAGAGCATGTGCAATCTGATGTATATGAGGAATACGATCCCCTTGAATATGAACGTACATCTCTTTTGAAGGACTCCTTTGTCGTTCAAAACGAATCTAACGGAATTTCATTAGACAATACCCGTGAAGACAACGGTAAGGATGTTGCCACGGTTGTTGAGACTGGTCAAGGATACACGTATCCAGATAAATACGGTTATGGTTACGGAAAACCTCGCCCAGTCATGAAGAATACTGCTGAATCCTTAAAAGATGGACGATTAGTTGCTGCTATGAAAAAAGATTTAAATGCAAATGGTATTAAAACAGAATAACGGTGGTGTATTAATGGCCAGAAAAAAGATAGCATATGCAACAAAAGAAAAGGTCAACAAAATTAACCCCAAAAATGCGGAATTAATCCGGAAGTATTTTGTCTTTAAAAACATGAACCTTTCGGAATCCAGTAAAGTTGGGTATCAATCAGATTTCAATCAATGGCTGGTATACATTTTAGAGAATTACAATAATCGGCACATTGTGGATATTATTAAAGAGGATCCTGATGATATGGTTGATTTAATTGAAGATTTTGTTGCATTCTGTACCAGTATTCTAGGCAATAATGAACGAAGAATTCAGAGACGAATGAGTAGCATTAGCTCATTCTTTTTATTTTTAAGGAAAAAACGTAAGATCAAAGAAAATCCCGTTGACTTCTTAGACAGACCTAAGGCCGGAACTGGTGAAAAACTTCAAATTAAACAGACCTTCCTAACAAAAGAACAGGTTGAAGGAATCAGAAAAGGACTTAAAAAGAAGGAAAATATTCAGTTAGAGCTCTTCTTTGAATTCGGTCTCTCCACGATGGCCAGAGCTAATGCCATAAGCAACGTTAAAGTTGAACAAATTGACTTTGAAAGACTTCGGGTGGAAGATGTCATTGAAAAAGAAGGATACAAAGTCACCCTCTTCCCTTCTCAAAGAGCTATTGATCTTGTTAAGGAATGGCTGGAGTACAGATCCGAAAACGGAATTGAATGCGAATACCTTTTCATAACAAAGTACGGAGGCACATGGAAGAAAGCTGAAACTGGAACTCTGCAAGGGTATTGGATAAAGAGAATCGGAGAAATAATTGAGATTCCTGAATTACACTGTCATGATTTAAGGCACAGTGGTAGTAACCTTCTTTATCACAGTGGCATGAGTCTAGAGGACGTGTCTCAATTATTGAACCATAAAGGCACTGACGTAACAAAGAATCACTATCTAGAAGTAAACAAAGATGCTATTCAAGACAAGAAAGCAAAATTTGAAGTGTAAATGAAATCCCTCCTTTATTCAGAATCAAAATCCTTCAATTGAGGGATTTTGCTTATGGATAAAACTTAAACATGTTTCCATATTTGACGATAATATGGAGAGGTGATTGTATGGAAGCAGTTAAGGCCTATAAGAATATTTATAAACATAAATTTGCTGAAAAATTAATATGCTCCAGTAATGAAGAGCTCCTTAAATTTATCGAAGAAGAATTCCCTAGAAAGCCTATCAGTTCTTATAATACTTACAAACAAAAAATAGAGGCACTGAGCACCTTAGATGACACAGAATTAAATTTAGCAATAGCTAGAATGACCAATATTGAAAATATACACGATCACACCAAACTTTGGCCTGTTGGAAGTTTATTAGTAGCCACCTCTTTTATTGCTCTACAAATCATATTAAAAGTGAATATAACAAAAATAGATAAAGACAACTATCTTAACGCTTTGTACTATGTTTTGTTGGCTATGGCTGTGTGTTTATCATTCTTATTAAGTATGCAAAAAGAAAGAAAAAAAGTAGTAACGGCAAGCTTTTTCAAGGAATTGTTGATTCAAATTAAGTCAGATAAGGATTAATGTTGAGTTATTCTAACTTACTGGAAACCATGATATAATGTAGGAAAATAATACTGGTGGTGGTTGGATGGGTTATAAGATTATGGCTTATGGCGGCTATTTTTTATTCAGCCTTTTCTTCTGTTTAATGGATGGTTGGAAACCTCTGGGAGTTTGCTTGACAATCCTAGGCTTACTTATATTAGCTACTGAACCGTACAGGATAAAATCCGCAGCACTTGCAGATAAGATTAGAAAAAATGCTGAAATGCTAAAGGCCTACGATAGCGAATTTAATCCTGATAATTTCTTTAGCACTTATAAAACCAAAATTGCTTATAATGAAGATAAGGGTATTCTTAAGGTATATCAGCTTAATGGCGAAGAAATAAACGAGCATGTTATCCCTTTTGACCAAATTATTCAATCTGAAATCTCACTGGATGATCAGGTGATTTCGAAGGTTGCCAAATCAGGGATTATTGCTGGAGGATTATTAGGTGGTGGAATCGGTGCAGCAATTGGCGGTTTGTCAGCCTCCTCTACTCAAACAGAAATGGTGAAGTCAATTACGCTTAAAATTACAGTCGAAAACCTCAAAAATCCTATACACTATATCCACTTCCTTCCTTCTCGTGAGGATGATGGATATGAACCTCAAGGTTATAAAAAAGACGGTAATATAATTCAACAGGCTTTGAAAAACGCCGAATATTGGCAAAGTGTTATGGATGTAATTATCAAGAAAACAAGTACAGTCGCTCAATAATTTGAGTGGCTTTTTTATTTGCTCTGATTAGCCCCACTTGAAAGGATGTGACTTATTTTTGAGTCAAGATTTAAAAATAATATTGACCCCAAAAGCTGATACCTCCTCAAAGACTGTCGAACAGTTAAATCAGCAAATTAAATCTTTAGAGAAAAAGCTTAATTCCCTTAATTTAAAGACCAATATTGATGCCTCTGCTTTAAAGACTCTCAACGACTTCTCCTCTGCGGTTGACACTTACCAAAAACATCTCAAATCCTTCAATCAAACAATTAAAGAAACTACAATGATTACCAGAAATGCTGATGGCACTGTTGAAAAACTTACGCAGCAGTATAAGAAAAATGGCGAAATCATTCAGCGTGAAACAAAGACCATAGACAATCGCAATCAATCATTACGAGAACAAACGCAAGAAGTTAACAGGCTTGCTCAAGCGACTGAAAAACTAGGTCAGGTACAGAAAAGAACAGAACAGAAGAATTCTCAAGGACAAACAACGAGGGTTACTCAAAAGAACCGCAATGGGTTCGATGATATAACATATACGACTGATCCAAAAACAAACGCTACTACGTCAAAAGTAACAACGAATTATGATCAACAACGAAAAGCTATTGAACAATTAAAGCTAGATTTAGAAAAACTTAGACAGCAAGGAATTGTAACTGACACCACCCTCTCTTCTCTTGGACGGAAATTAAACACTGCTCAAACAGCTCAACAAATTGAAGCATTACAAAACAGAATTAAAATGCTCGATGATAAGTCTGCTGCTGTAGCTAAAAATAATGAACTCCGAAAAACTATTGAGCTTTATCAACGGCAAGCGCAGGTAAACGTACAAAACCTTAATACGCGTTATGGCGATACGATGGGCGCTGGAAGTAGACAAGCTATCCAAGAATATCTGAATGCAGTTAATAGTCTTAACGTAAGTGTCGGCGGAAGCAATATCAGATCTCAAATGCAAAGCTTGAACATGCAATTCAGGGAATTGGCTTCAAATGCGCAATCAGCAGCTAGTCAAGCCTCTTCTTTCGGCGCGGAGCTAACACAAGCTTTCAAAAGTATGTCTACATATTTAATCTCTGGTTCTTTGTTCTACGGCGCTATATCTGGACTCAAGGAAATGGTATCTCAGGCTGTTGAAATTGATACTCTAATGACAAACATCAGACGTGTGATGAATGAGCCTGATTACAAGTACAATGAACTTCTTCAAGAGTCAATCGATTTAGGTGACACACTTTCAAACAAAATCACTGACATTCTCCAAATGACCGGTGATTTCGGGCGTATGGGCTTCGATGAAAGTGAATTGTCCACTCTAACAAAAACCGCCCAGGTTCTACAAAACGTCTCTGACTTAACTCCTGATGACACAGTTAACACTTTAACTGCCGCCATGTTAAACTTCAATATTGCAGCCAATGATACAATTTCAATTGCAGACAAGCTAAATGAAGTGGATAACAATTACGCAGTAACTACTCTTGATCTGGCCAATTCTATTCGGAAAGCAGGAAGCACCGCTTCGACTTTCGGCGTTGAATTAAACGATCTGATTGGTTATACTACAGCAATTGCAAGTACCACTCGTGAATCAGGAAACGTTGTTGGTAACTCACTTAAAACTATTTTTGCCCGGATAGGAAACAACCGAAGCGCAATCAAAGCGTTGGATGAAATCGGAATTTCTGTAAAGACTGCAGGTGGAGAAGCAAAATCTGCGAGTGAGTTGATTAATGAGGTAGCAGCCAAATGGAACACATTAACTGATGCTCAAAGACAAAACACTTCTATTGGCGTTGCGAATATCCATCAATTGTCTCGATTTAATGCCTTAATGAACAACTTCTCTATCGCCCAAAATGCCGCAACAACTGCTTCTAATTCTGCAGGTAGCGCTTGGAGCGAACAACAGAAATACGCAGATAGCTTACAAGCAAGATTAAATAAACTTCAAAACAATTTCACCGAATTGGCTATAGCTTCATCGGATGCCTTTATTAGCGACGGATTGATTGAGTTCACTCAAGCTCTGGGTTCTTTGTTAAAAGCATCTACTGGAATAATAAACACTGTTGGTTTCCTCCCCCCTCTTTTTGTAACGATTAGCACCGCTACATTGTTACTCAGTAAAAACACTCGAACTTTAGCTACTACTCTTATATTTGGCTCAAAAGCAATGAGACAAGAAGCATTAGCTAGCATCGGATTAGAAGCAGGTATGACCCGCGCTGCTATTGCATCAAGGGTTTTGAAAACTGCTCTTAGAGGGCTTCTGGTTTCCTCAGTGGTTGGGGTTGCATTTGTTGCACTGGGTTTTGCTTTAGAAAGCGTAGTTTCATCATTCGCAGATGCCAAAAAAGCTAAAGATGATTTTGAACAGAGTCAACAGACTAATGTTGAAGCAATTACAACCAGCAAAGACTCCACAGATAAACTGATCAAACAGTACAAAGAGCTTCAAAAAGCTAAGGAATCAAGAACCCTTTCATCAGACGAAGAACAAGAATACCTTCAAGTTACTCAGCAATTGGCTCAGACCTTCCCCGCTTTAATTCAAGGTTATGACTCTCAAGGAAATGCTATTTTAAAAAGTAATAAAGCTTTAGAAGAGGCTATTGCAAATACTAAAGAATATCTTGAACTTAAAAAGACGGAAACTAAAGATAGCTCTAAGAAAACATTCGAAGACGCTGCTAAAGAAATCAAAAAGTCTAAGGATGAACTGAAGCAGTACAAACAAATCGCTGATTATAATGATAAAGGTAGACCAAAATGGGACTTCCTTGCTGATGATGACGATTATAAAATTGCAGCTGACAAAGCGAAACAAGGAATGCTTAAAGCGCAGTCTGATATAGCAAGTGGAAATGCAAAGGTTAGAGACAGTGTCCTCTCAATCGCCCAAGCATACAGTTCTATAGATATCAGCAACACTTTAAAGACGAGTATCAATGATATTGTAGGTAAACTCACTTTAAAAGATGATTTGAATCCTGATGATCTCGATAAATTCTCTTCTGCACTGGGTAAACTCCAAGAGAAAATGCAAACGGCGTTGAATTCAAACGATGAAAAAGCATTTGATAACGCAAAAAAAGACCTGCAAACTCTTTTAGAGACCTATGCTGACTCTGGTTCATCAATTGATGTCTTTAAGTTGAGTTTTGATAAGGCACAAAAGAACATTAAAGATGGCGACAAAGCCATTTCTTCTGTTAAATCTGAAGTTGGTGATTTAGGGGAAACTCTTGCTGAGGCAGGTAACGAAGCTGAAGATTTTGGTCAAAAGCTCAAAGAAGCACTCGACGCAAATGATATCAGTCAGATTAAAGATGTAATCAAAGGCATGTCAGAATCAATGCAGTTTGACTCTGTTCAAGGCATTCTTAACGGGGATATTTTTAATAACACTAAAGAACAAGTTGCTCCTTTAAATGAACTTTTAGAAAAGATGGCTGAAGGAAAGAGCATTTCTGCCAATGAAGCTAATGCTCTAATCCAAAAAGATAAAGAATTAGCCAAAGCAATAAGTTATGAAAATGGTGTTATAAAGGTTAACCGAGATGAAGTAATTCGTCAGCGAAAAGTTAAGCTCGATGCATATAATGACATGGTTCAATATAGTAATAAGCTAATGAAAACTGAAGTCAATAATGCCATTAAAACCTTAAACGCTGATTCTTTACGAATTGACAGCCTTAGAAAGCTTCGGAAAGAGCGTAAGCTCGATATATCCGAGGCAGAATTGTCTCAGCTCGAAGTTAAATCAATTAATAATGTAGTTGATGCGAAGAAAGAATTACATAAGATTGAAGAAAAAATGTTGCAACCTGGTGGATTTTCTAACAGCCAAATCTCTGCAATGGATAGCGTTAGAGCTGCTCTTAAATCGTATATCTCAGCATCAGAAGAAGCTACATCTACTCAGGAAACAAACAAACAAGCGTTAATAGAATCAGGTACTTCCCTTGAAAAATGGACAGACGAGCAAGAGAAAGCAAATGAAGAAACCAAAACGTCCATGTTCGTGGCTGATAAATACAAGGAAGCTCTAGAGAAAGTTAATGCTGAAGTCGAAAAGTACAATAAGCAGGTAAACGATTATCCAAAGTATTCTCAAAGTTATCGAAATGCCCTGCAGAAAGAAATTAAAGCACTCCAACAAAAGAAAAAGCTTATGCAGGAGCAAGCAAAACTCCTCAAGGATCAAATTAAGTCAGGGAACATTGCGCAATACGGTATCGTAACCTCTTCCCTCTCCACTGGTTCATCTTCTGGTAGTTCTTACACTTCGGGTGGCGGGTCTTACTCCGGTAAATACTCCAGCTACATTAATTCTGCCGCAAGTAAATACGGTGTTGATCCAGCTCTAATTGCAGCTGTAATCCAACAAGAATCAGGATTCAATGCAAGAGCTCGTTCTGGAGCCGGAGCTGCTGGTTTGATGCAGGTGCGACCGTAAGGTCATGTAAGAAATTTTCTTTAGCAAGAAACAGGTACGATCACGTCTCCTGTCATCACTCAACTTATCCGGGAAGGAAACTGAACGGGGAGTGTAGCATGTTGAGAAAGCCATAAGTTATCGAAATACCACGGTACGACTGAATGGCAAGATGAAAAGTTGTAAACAAGGATGAAAGCTAAACTGCTTAAACGATAGTCCGAGGTGATTAAAGGGCCATCTATAACGGAAGGTATTTATAAACGTTATACAACCAATACCCTATTGATTAATTGCATGTCAATCGGGAGTGATCTAAAGGTTGACCGTCTTCAATAAGAAGAAAAGGACGAACGTCGCATCCGAAATTACAACGCGCTTGTTCTTACATGTGCTAAACGGTGATTACCTAAGTTGGAATGCTTAATAGCTATGGCATTTAGTGCCTGAATATCCAATAAGGTAACGGAGTTTCCGTAGTAGTCCGAGGTAGGGAAAGCCTACCACATGGCGAAGGGAAACAGCTTATCATGTCTTACACAAAAATGGAAAGGAGCGTGAGGCTCTATGAGAAGTCCACAAGTCGTGTTAGACAGTCTAGCGAGACAAACAACTCGTTCGGATTATAAATTTAAACGTCTATATAGAAATTTGTACAACACGGAATTTTATCTCTTAGCCTATTCAAACATCTATTCTAAAGAAGGAAATATGACAGAAGGTGCCGACGGTCAAACTATCGACGGTATGAGCCTAGAACGCATTGAGAATTTGATTAACAGTCTTAAAGATCACAGCTATCAACCAAAACCATCGAAACGAACATATATCCCAAAGAAGAACGGGAAAAAACGTCCATTGGGTATACCATCATTCGAAGATAAGTTGCTACAGGAAGTAGTGAGAATGCTTCTTTCAAGCATCTATGACAAAACGTTTTCCACAGTGTCCCACGGGTTTCGGCCTAATCGAAGTTGTCATACTGCTCTAACCCAGGCAAAAAATAAATTCACTGGTACTAAGTGGTTCATAGAAGGCGATATAAAAGGTTTCTTTGACAACATAGATCATCATATCCTTATAAACATTCTCAGAAGGAAAATTAATGACGAAAACTTTATTAGTCTCATATGGAAATTCCTCAGAGCAGGCTTTCTTGAAGATTGGGTGTATCGTAAAACTTACAGTGGAACACCTCAAGGTGGGATCATAAGCCCCATACTGTCGAATATCTACTTGAATGAACTGGATCAGTTCATCGAGAAATATAAAACATCTTTCGACAAAGGTAATTCTCGCAAGAGATTGACAGAGTACCGCACAAAAGAAACGCGGCTCTTCCGAGCGAGAAATAAATACAAAAACAATTGGGACGACATGAACGAACAAGAAAAAGAAGATGCAATAGTTCACCTCAAACAACTTAAAAATGAAATGATGGAATTACCATATAAAGACCCTATGGACGATGGTTTTAAAAGGTTGCAATACGTGCGATATGCTGATGATTTCATTATCGGTGTTATTGGTAGCAAAGAGGACTGTGAAAGAATTAAAAAAGACATCACAGAATATCTTATCCAAGAGCTCAAAGTCGAGCTATCTCAAGAGAAAACACTAATCACCCACTCATCCAACAGAGCAAGATTCTTGGGATATGACATAAAGGTCAGTCATGATCCTTTAACTTCAAAACGCACCAGTAGTGGACACAAGCAACGAACCAGATCAATGGTTTGTGAACTTCTTGTCCCTCATGAAGCGTGGAGAAACAAGCTTATTGAATACAAAGCGATAAGAATAGATTCGAAGAATCAGAAATGGAAATCAATGCACAGATCCCATCTTCTTCAAAATGATGACTTAGAGATCCTTGCGATATACAATGCTGAAATCAGAGGGTTATACAACTATTATCGCTTAGCAAATAATGCATACAAGCTTCATCGCTTTAGTTACATTATGGAATACAGCATGTACAAAACATTTGCTTGTAAGTACAAATCAAGCGTTAGCAAAATCATCAGTAAGTATAGTGTGAATGGCAAATTTGCCGTAAGGTATCAGACGAAGAATGGGCAAAGAATTTCCTACTTTTACAATGATGGGTTTAGAAAGCAAACCGAAATTTCCAAAGATATCTCTATAGACGCCGTCCCGATGGGACGAGGAATTATTTATAATAGAACCAGTTTGATTGATAGACTTTTAGCGGAAAAATGCGAATGGTGCAATAGTACAAACGTGCCACTTGAAATTCATCACGTTAGGAAGCTAAAAGACCTAAAAGGCAAGAAAAGATGGGAAAAGCGCATGGTTGAAAGAAAACGTAAAACCATGGCGCTTTGTAAAGACTGTCATCTCAAATTGCACAACGGAAAGCTAGATTGATAAGTGGAGAGCCGTATACATCGAGAGGTGTACGTACGGTTCGGAGAGGAGTTCTTGGAAACCTAGCATAGAGATATGCCAAGGCGCCGGGTTCTTACTCTACTTGATGCCATCCACAGCTAAGAGTTTGGGTGTAAGCAATGTTTATGATCCTTATCAGAGCATTATGGGTGGCACGAAATATTTAGCCCAACAACTAAGCAAATTTGGCGGCAATGTTGAGAAAGCACTTGCTGCTTATAATGCAGGGCCTGGTAATGTAATTAAATATGGTGGCGTCCCTCCTTTCAAGGAAACTCAGAATTATGTTCAGAAGATCATGTCAAATTACACTAAGTCAATGACTTCTGCTAATTCCTCCATTGCAAGCTACTACACGAAGAATAGTGCGTTTAGAATAAGTTCTAAATATAATGCGAAAGATGGCGCTTACCGATCAACTCCACATAAAGGGACAGACTTTGCCGCAAAAGCCGGTACAGCAATTAAGTCTTTGCAAAGTGGAAAAGTTCAAATTGCTGGCTATAGTAAAACTGCCGGTAACTGGGTTGTCATTCAACAGGATGATGGAAAAGTTGCTAAGTATATGCATATGCTTGATACCCCTTCTGTTAAAGCCGGTCAAACTGTTAAAGCTGGCCAGACCATTGGTAAAGTTGGCAGTACGGGTAATTCAACAGGAAATCACCTTCATCTTCAAATTGAGGAAAACGGAAAGACGATTGACCCTGAGAAGTATTTAAAAGGTGTCGGTACATCTATTTCAGATGCATCTCAAGCTGAAGCAGAGCGACAGCAAGCAATCGCACAAGCTAAATCCGACCTCCTCTCCCTCCAAGGCGACATTGACTCAGTAAACGATCAGATCCAAGAACTCAGATATGAAATCGTTCAGTCGAAACTTGATGAATATGACAAACGTATTGGTGATTTTGATGTAAGAATCGCTAAAGACAAAGCACTCGCAAGTCATTATCTGAGCGACAGTAAAGAGTTCCGTAAGTATACAAATGATCAGAAAAAAGCTTTAACTGAACAGCAAAAGATTCAGAGTCAGAAGGTTTCTTTTATTGAAAAAGAAATCAAAACAAACAAAACTTTGAATGCTGCTCAAAGAGCACAGCTTGCTGAGGAATTAAAACAAGCTAAGATTGATCTCATCAACTTTCAAGAAGAAGTAAGAGAACTTCGAGGACAGCTCATTCAGTCTGAGGTTGATCAAACGCTTAACGGTATTGAGAAATCAACCAAGAAAACTGAATCCAAGCTAAAAGATGTTAGCAACAAAATATCCATGACCGAGGAAGATAAAGACAAGGTTAAATATTATAGCCAACAGATTAAGCTTATTCAGCAACAACAGACTGAAGCGAAGAAGTACATCAAACAGTTGGAAGCACAAAAGAAAGCTGCTAAAGGGTTCCCGGATATTCAGAAACAAATTACTGAAGAGATCGAGAACTGGAAAGATAAGCAGAAGGATTACAACCTAGAGCTTTACAACACAAAGAAATCAATCAAAGATGTGTATAAATCTCTTGCTGATGAAGTTGTCTCTATCTACAAAGAGATGTACGAAAAGATGCGTGATATCGAATTAAAAGCGCACCAAAAAGCTACACAAGACTTGATTGATGAGATTGATAAAACTGATGATGAAGCTAAATTTCAAAAACAGTTAAAAGAGAAGCAAGACAGTATCCAAAAACTCACTGATCAAATTAATCAGTATTCTCTTGATGACTCAGAATTTGGCAAGTCAAAGGTTAAGGAATTGACTGAGCAGCTACAAAAGGAACAGTTAGATTTAGATGAGTTTCTTAAAGATCGTGAAAGTAGCAAACGAAAAGAAGCGTTGCAAGATCAGCTTCAAAAAGACGAAGATTCAATTAACAAGAAATATGATGATCTCGTCAATGATGAGCGTGGATTTAAGGAACTTGAGAAAAAGCTAATGGATGGGAAGATTACTGATATTGCTAAACAACTGAATGAATTCTCTAAGTTCATTAACAGCAATATGGAGTCCATTGGGAAAAGCATCTCTAATAACCTTATCGATAAGCTTAAAGAAGCTTCTAATGCCCTTAATACTGTGACCAAGGGTAATAAAACTGGGAAAAAGGTATCTTCTTTTGCATCGGGCGGATATACAGGAACAGGACTAGGCGCTGGTAAGCTCGCCTTCCTTCATGATAAAGAGCTTATCCTAAATAAAACAGATACTGAAAATATGCTTGAAACTGTAAAGCAAGTTCGCAATCTGTCTAATAACGATTTGAATAATGAAACACCTAAATGGGGGCAAGGTGGGAAATTAGCAGCTTTGATTAACAAAGGGATTACCTCTATTCCATCAATAATTCCGAATATTAATCAATCGAGTCTTTCTAATAGTTTGATACCAAATGTTAAAACCACTAGCCTCCCTCCTACCACAACCGTTAATTCTAATGGTGATAAAACAATTAACACACCAATTATTTTCAATGTTGATAAACTTACAGGTGGGGAAACTGGAGCAAGAACAATGCTCGAAACCATCAAGAAAGAAGTTATAAAATTAAATGGAAGCATGTAAGAGTCTGTATAATGCAGGCTCTTCAGCTTGCTTTTTGATTGGTAAGGGTGGAATTTTATGATTAGAGAAAGTCAATATTTCATGTTCGATGATATCCCCTCTTATGAAATTGGGGCAGTGAATGTAAACACAGATGGCGGACTAATGGAAGAGACATTCATAGCGAATAGAACAGTAAATGAAACATATACACGATCAGCTTCTGAGCCATATGTAGACAGTGTTAAACGTGAACCCTATGAGATCCCTTTAAACTTTTACATAGAAGATCATTTAGATGAAGAAAATATTCGAAGAGTTGCACGTTGGCTAAATGTAGATGATTATAAGCCTCTTTCATTCAGTAGTAATTTAGATATCATTTATTTTGCTCTGCCAGTGAATGCAACAGATTTGGTACACAACTGCTCTAATGACGGATATGTGAAGCTGACAATGAAAGTTTTTCCTTATAGGTATGGACGAGAAACAACTACCCATTGGTATGACATATCATCAGGTTCTAATAATATAGAAATTAATAATATAGGGGATTTAGATATCCCACTCTCTCTTGAATTCAAAAAAATTGGTGATGGAGACATCACAATTGAAAACTTGACATCTTACAAAGAACCTCTAAAATTCACATCAATTAAACATCAGGAAGTTATTAATGTAGATGCCAATAAAGAGCTGATCACCTCCAGTGTTACTGGGTATGAGTGTTATGATCAAGTCAATGAGCAGTATGTTTTTTTAACAAGAGGGATAAACAGAGTTAAAATAACGGGCGAATGCTATATCCGGTTTATATACAGATATAAGTATTTGTAAGGGGATGTTTTATTGATTTACGATTTTAAACCAGGCCATCTCAAACTTTCTTTAGCAAAACCAAATAAAAAGAAAGTCGCTAATATAGTAGATTTCTCTAACGCCTCTCTAAATTTGAATTTTGTTGAACTCCACGATCTAACTTTTAATATCCCACTTAAAGCAAGATATAATTTCAAGATGAAGTCAAACCATGTGGCAGAGCTCATAAAAGGCTGGTATCTCATTAAGGCAGAGTTCTTAAACAGAGTTGAATGGTTTGTAATAACCGGATTGACAAAGTCAGAAAATGAGGAACAAACAATACAAGTTAGAGCTCAAGGGCTTCCCTACATTCTTCATAAAAGCAAAATCAAATCATATGAAGGCATCTCTAAAAATCTGTTGGAAGTTGCCACAGATTGTCTTAAAGGAACTTGCTTTACTGTAGACTTTATTGACCCCTCTTTTAATGAAAAACGCCGCTCCTTTGATGTTACCTCTACCCGATATGAGTTTTTAAAGAACATTGGAGAAACTTTTGAGGCTGTGCCTATATTTGATACTGTTAACAACACAGTATCATTTTATAAAAAAGAAACTGTGTCCAAGTATAAAGGTGTCCAATTCTCTCCTAAAAGGTTCATGATTGATATGGAAGATACCATTGATATTGATGAAGTTGTAACACGATTAGACATTACCGGTAAAGATGGAATTGTTATTAATTCAGTCAATCCTACTGGACAGAGTTACTTGGATGATTTCTCTTATTTCCTCTACCCTTTTGAACGTGATGAAAAGAGAAATGTAATTAAGCATAGTGATTACATGGATGATGATTTGTGCCATGCAATTTTAGATTACAATGAACTTGTAAATAATGAAGGCTCTTCTTTTTACCTCCTTTTAAATCAGAAAAAAGATCTGGAAGCAATAAAAACAACACAGGAGAATACCCTCTTCACCCTAGAAAAAATTGAATTACAACAAATCTTAGATAAGATCACAGTAGCAAAAAAAGCTGGAGATGACACGAAAGACCTTATCAAGCAAAGAGATGCCAAACAACTTGAAGTTACATCAAAGAAAGCTGAAATATCCACCACTGCCAATCAGATTTCCAAGATAACTGAAGAAATAGCAGTGTTAAAAGATCGGTTATCTATGGATAAGTTTCTCGGTGAAAAGCTAATGAAAAAGTTGTCTTATTTTATCCGTCAAGATGATTGGTCTAATGACAACATTTTTGATGAAACAGAGCTGTATGAAAAAGGCCTTGAGGAACTTGGGGAGAAAAATACACCTCCGGTAGACATCAGAACAAACATTGTCAACTTATTTACTGTCAACAAAGAAAAGGATTTTTGGGGTAGAATTTACCTGGGAGATATAATCAGATTAGTTAATGACGATTTTAGAACTGATGTCAAAGCAACACTTACAGGAATGAATTTTGATTTTGAGCAGCAAAGTATACAAGTAACACTCTCGAATGGAAAAAGAGCTACTACGATAGAACAAGACTTTGCACGCTCATTGTATACTGCTAAGAAAGCATCAACTGAATTCAATAAGAAAAAGATTGATTATGATACCCTACTGACCAATTACAATGCACGAAATGATCGTATATCTGCACCCGTAGCAAACCCAACTATCCGAAATGACGGGACTGCTATAACTCACGTTGTAAATGATAATGGATCTGTAGATGTATCAATTGAATGGGATTTTCCAGACTCCGATGAGGATAAATACAATATCGATGGTTTCCTTATCCATTGCTACTCCGACACATCAGATGATACCTATCTTTTTGGTTCAAAGATGTCATCTGAACAATATTTATCAGTTAGTTATGATAAACGAATTGCAACATTAACCGGTCAAGTTTCAAATAAACACTATACATTTGGAGTACAAGCCTATCGCACAGTAGAGACATCCATTGATAGCAGTGGTCGAATACTATCTGATATTGTACAGCCTAAATCCCCTTCAGAAAACCCCTACCTCCCTTCTAATTCTGTTGAAGTGAAAGGAAGTCTAAGCGGAAAAGTTAACGGGCTTTATACAATATCCACCGAAACAAAGCCTATTTCGCCAGATGCAGGAACGATTTGGATTGATTCAAAGACTAATAAACAAGAGCTTTTTAATGGTGAAGAGTGGATTGTGTCTTCTGCGGGCTCGGCTGATTCATTAAATGGTTACACGACTTCAACGCTATCCACGCCTAATTCAATACCTGTACGTAATGACCAGGGAATCATTACAGGTTCCATAGATGGAAACGCTGAGTTTCTTGGCGGTAAACCACACTCAGAATATGCGCTATCCTCTGATGTTCCTCAGATAGCTAAAGGAACGTATGTGGGCGATGGAACAATTAGCAAACAAATATTGCTGCCTTTCACTCCAACACATGTGAAAGTGTGGCCAGTGTCTCCTAATGATTCTATGCTATTAATTGATGAGACAGGGGGTTATACGTATCAGATAAATGAAATAGGAATATCCCTGGTTGGGGGAAACTCTACATACGGAAGTATAAACGAACTTGGGTTTATAACAGGCTCAGATAGCAATCAAAGAGGGAATAAATTAAATACAAAGTACATCTGGGAAGTATATAGGCATGTAAAATAAACAGGCGTACCCTTATTGGATGCGTCTTTTTTTATTTCAACTTTCTTTCTAAATAAAATTCTACTTTATGCAAACACTTGACCGTTTTCATACGATAACACCCCTTTTTCACTTAAAAATACCTTGTAAATTATAAAAAACTTTACCACTTGATTCCATATTAGAAGTTGTGTCATGATGGATTTTGGTATATAAAGTGTTTAACAGAAAGAGTGAGGGGATCATCGATGAGTGAAAAAAAATATGAATCTATACACTGGTTTGCGTCAGTACTAGCGCTTTTATTAATAATTTTGAATAGTTTTTTTATAAAAATTGAGGGTGTAACTGTTGGTATTGCGATTGTATACATAGTGATCATGGGAATTGTTAGGAGCACATGGAAAAAGGCTTAGAGAGAAAGAAGAGATAGTCGCGCACTTGGAAGAATTGCTCAAATCAATTACACAATAAGAAAGGGCGGTGAATTTAGTTTGGATTTTCCTCAGCTCTATAACAACCCTATCCTTTCTCGAAAAAGGAAAGGTTCAAACGATGATCCTTATTTAAGTTATAGTGAAACTTTAACCGTTTATAACGGCCGAGCCGTACTTACTGAAATACCAAACCCCGAGTACAGAGTTATAGTTAGTGGTGACAGTAAGGAATGGCGAGAAATTGAAGATGGTGAATTAGAAGACAACTACTTTAAGGTTGAATACCTTATGGGGGTTGTCTTTTTCAATGATTCGAATGAAGGTAAATCACTTACTTTTACATATCAAGGAGAAGGTGCATCCTTCTTCCCTGCCTCAAGGATTTGGATTAAACGGCAAGGAAATATGGTCATTGAAACACTTCAAGGCTTAATTGATGATGCTGAAGATGCCATTATTCGTATCAACGAACGTATTGCTGAATGTGAACGTGTCACCAAGAGATGTATTGAAATAACAAATTGGTGCAGACAAGCAACATCAGATTATGAGTATGTAGTTGAGAACACTAGAAAGATTTACTTGCCGTTTGTGTACACCTATCAGGATTTATTAAACACTTATCCTTCCCCTCAAATTGGTTGGACTGTCACTGTAAAAGAAACAGGAATTGAATATCGATGGGATGGTTTTGACTGGATAAATATTAGCGTCTCAGATAAGTATGACGGTTTCAACATTGTTTCTAGCTATGTAGAGCCTTACAACATCAGATCAGTATGGTTGAGAACGAACAATGCTCCCAAAAAGATGAGGATAAAACCTTCTGCAGAACCCCCTGACGGAAGTATGGTTTGGATTAGAAAAGGATAAGGAGGAGTATATATTGAGCGACAATTTAATTCCCGTAAACACAATGGGTTATATGGACGAAGAAACAGAGCAATGGATACCCATTGATGCTATAGGGTTAAAATCAAATAATATCAGATATACTGCAGACGATATTCAAGAGGCTTTTGATAAAGCTTCTAAGGATATTAAAAACGTAATAAGCACAGTCGATTCTGGTTTAACAGATATCACAAACACTATTGGAGATATTTCAAAAATCCCTGCAGCTGGTGCAACAATTGTTGATAAAGTCTTAAATGAGTTTATCAGACGAAGTGTCAATGTTCAGGATTTTGGGGCTAAGGGTGATGGTGTTACTGATGACACTGAAGCTTTCAAAGCTGCTTTTTCCAGCGGGAAGCGAGAAGTTTTTGTACCCGCAGGTATTTATATGGTTCAAGGATTACATATCCCTTCTTATGTCAGACTTTACGGTGTTGGATCAGGATCTATTATCAAGCTTCACCCAACTGCTACCGGAACATCTTGTGTGTTAACCAATAGCGACTACACAAACGGAAATGAATATATCTTAATTGAAGACTTAGACCTCGATTGGAATTTAGACAAAAAGGACAACACCATTACAAATGGAACAAATGCAAACTGTGTGGGTATTGTTAACTCTAAATTTGTTCGGGTTAGAAACGTCAATGCTCGAAATCCAGGTCTTCATGGTTTTGATGTAAGCTCTCCTATTTGGAACACTTCTTCAGATGGTGCTGATTATTATCAACCGAAGGGCAGTAGATATGTTTGGATTGAAAACTGTACTGCAACTAATTTCGGTGACGATGGCTTCACAACTCACTATTCTGAATACATCTACTTCACTAACTGTCACGCATACAATGCCAATGGGTCTGCTCATGACAAAGGCTCATCAAATTCAAATGGTTTTGAAATTGATGACGGTTCTAGAAACGTATGGCTGGTGAACTGCAACAGTCAGAAAAACTGCAGAGGTTTTGAAGTTAAAGCCCACAATAGAGCGCCTGCAGCAAGAAATGTTAATTTAATCAACTGCTACTCAGAGAATGACATTCGTGCATTTGATTTTAGACACATCGGCTTTCATCGTGCTTCTGATAAAATTTCCACTAGTGCATTCGACATTAATGCTGTTAACTGTACTGCGAAGTCTCCAATCTTTAGTGACCTTTATAAAGAGTTGAGCCCACGAGCACTAGTAATCTCAGCTTACAGAAATGTTAACATTTCAAACTTTAACGCAATTGGAGACCCTTCTTATGATTACAAAGGAAATCCCGCAATCGCTACGCAATTTAAATCAAGAAACATTAATTTAAACAATCTTTCTATTTCTAACTTCAAAACAGCTGGAGCTGACATTTATGTATACGGTGGGGATCAAAAATCAGATAATGTAAATATTTCAAATGTAAATTGTTTTGAATCGGCGAGAATTGGTGTGCGTATTGGCAGTGGCACAGAAAATGTAAAGCTTATTAATGCAAGTTTGATAGGTGACGGGAAAGCTGACAGTATTGGTGTGTATTGTTCTAATTCTCAGGCAAGCCTAATGGGAATTTCAGTGGAAAAATACAAAAAGGCTGCCAGAATTTCAGGAGTTGATTACACTTTTGTACCAAATAATATAAAAGGCGGGACAAAGGTTGCAACCTCTTCTGGAGTACCCAAATCTAGCACAGGCTTAATAGCAGCATCTACTGGACAGCCTGAAGTATCAGGTGAAGCTTCTGCTGTTATAGGCACCACAGGTGGAGCAAAAGCAACTGGGGTCAGAACAGGAGTATTTTCCTCTTCCGGAGCAAGTTCCGTTAGCGGTTCGCGTAGCACAGTCATGTCTTCAAACGAATCCCACATTGAAGGCGATAATGTCTCACGAACTATCTTATCTTCGGGAGGAGTCAAACTCGGTACAAATGATCGCTATATGGTGGTTGGTGGATATGGTTCTACCCCATCAAGAGCGAATATCAAATGGATGCTAAACTCCATGAACGGAGATATAACATCTACCGGCAAGATGAATGGTGGAGCCACTTTCAGTGATTACGCTGAATATTTTGAAAGCCTTGACGGAAAAGCAATTCCGACAGGAACAATTGTCACTCTTGAAGGAGCTAAAATTCGCCCAGCGAGAAAAGGTGAAGATGTACACGGAGTAATCTCCGAAACTGCAGGAACTATTTTAGGCGGAGCTGATATTCACTGGCAAGGTAGATATTTAAAGAATGAATTTGGTGGATACATATATGAAGATGTAGTCAACCCAGAAACCGGTGATGTTAAGAAACTGCCTAAAGTAAACCCTGAATGGATTGAAAAAATAGATTACGTCCCCCGTGAAGAACGCCCTGAATGGAACATAGTCGGCTTACTTGGACAGGTTTATGTGAAAGTGGACAGCACTGTTTCTGTGGGAGATCGTATTGAAGGTAATTATGGCATCGGCACAAAAACAGAAGACAGGTTTTACTCTTGGAAGGCTATGGAGATTGTAACCCCATATTCAGACAAGCTTGGCTATGGCATTGCCATCTGCTTAATTAAGTAATCCCTCAAAATTAAAGGAGGTGGTTATGTTCTAGTTAAAATATAAATTTTATTCAATTTACAGCATTCAAAAACAGAGATAACAAGAGCATACGTGAGATAAAGAGAGATTGGAATTTACCCCCTTCTCTCTTTTTTGTGCTCAAATTTAATTTTTAGGAGAGATGCTCAATATGACAATTGCAGTGAAAAAGAGATTAGTTCCAAGTGAAAAATACGCTCTGAAATGTCCGAACCCAATGACACCGGAGTATATCACTATTCATAACACAGCAAACGACGCATCAGCCGCCAATGAAATCAGTTATATGACGGGAAACAGCGAATCGACAAGCTATCACTTTGCCATCGATGATAAAGAAGTCATTCAGGGGATTCCGCTGGATCGGAACGCTTGGCACTCTGGCGATGGAAGGAATGGAACCGGTAACCGTAAGTCTATCGCAGTAGAAATCTGCTACAGCAAGTCAGGTGGCGCGCGGTACCGCGCAGCAGAAGCGCTGGCTATCAAGTTTGTGGCGCAACTTCTCAAAGAGCGCGGATGGGGCGTTGACAAAATCAGAAAGCATCAGGACTGGAACGGAAAGTACTGCCCGCACCGCATTTTGTCTGAAGGCCGCTGGGATGAAGTGAAAGCGGCCATTGCTTCAGAATTAAAAGCACTCGGCGGAAAAACATCTTCCTCATCTTCAAAGCCAACAAAAGTAGTTAAAACAAATGGTTCTTATGTTAAGAACACAGTTATAGCTGACAGTCTTAATGTGAGAACCCAACGCAATGCAAACTCCTCTATTGTACTTGCTCTTCCTAAAGGCTCCACTGTCCAATACCAAAAAGGATCAACTCAAAATGGTTGGGGTTATATTAAATACACCAATTCTAAAGGTGCTACATACAGCGGATATGTAAATGTGAAATACATTAAAAGTGATGCTGAGCTTGGAAAATCAACCCCAAAGCCTAAACCCACTTCTAAGCCTGATAACAGTGGAATCAAATCTGTAGGCAAGATTAAAGTTGTCGGAGTAAAAAGCGCTGCTATCGTAATGGACAGACCTGATAAAAACAAAGCGAAGAATCTCGGCACTGTGGAGCTAGGTGATACCGTCAGCATTTCTGGCTCAGTGAAAGGGTCAAACAATGCTAAGGGTTACTGGGAAGTTATCTACAAAGGTAAACGCGGCTACATTTCAGGACAATTTGGCTCAAAAATCTAAATATATTTAAATATTTTTGAGGATGAGTGTAGCTCAAAGTGTATCAATGATTATTTAGGAGGTGATGTGACATTACCTCCTATTTTTTATGGAGGATGATTGCATTGTGGCTGAAAAAGAAAACTATGAAGTTTTAAAGACTGAGGTCGCTCATATAAAAGAACGTCTTAAAGAACAAGCAGAAGATAGAAAAATCATGTTGGAAACACAAAAAACAACAAGTGAATCACTTATTAGGCTTACCACTGTTGTTGAGAACCAAGAAAAAAATCTTGTTGAAACAAAAAATTTGTTCACCACTGAGATAGCTGGACTAAGAAATGAATTTCAGCAAGTTAATCAGTCGCAAACAAAATGGCTTCAGAGCTTGTTAGAAGGAACCTTTGGCAAGACATTAAAGATTTTAGTTTTAATTATCCTCATACTGCTTGGCGCAGAGATTGCTGGTGTTGATATCACCAAATTAGCTAATTTATAAGGAGACGATTTAATGACTAAAATTAACTGGAAAGTAAGACTTAAAAAGAAAACATTCCTGGTTGCAATCTTCTCTGCAACTCTTTTGTTTGCACAAGCAATTGCATCAGCTTTTGGATACGATATTTCTGTGTTTAGTGATGATCTCACAGAGAAATTTAATGCACTGCTGACATTTTTAACTGCCATGGGAATTGTAGTGGATCCAACCACTACAGGTATCTCAGATAGTGATCAAGCAATGGAATACACAGAACCAAAATAACTCGGGGGAGTTCATCTCCCCTTTTTTTCATTTTTAATTAAGAAAGGAATGATTGTTGGTCATGCAAATAGGATCTGGATATATCGGGAGTCCAATGCTTGAGAAGTCAGAATCTAACCATGAAGTGATCCCTTCCCCACCTGCAACCTGGACGATTAAATATTCTTTCTATAAATTCAGCTTTTCAAATGATCAGGAATGCCACGTATCAATCAATGGTGGAAATCCTATCTATTTAAGAGCAGGACAAGGCTTTCAAATGGACGCTCACGATTCACCTATCACAAGCTTCAAAATTTCTGAGTCAGGAATAACATATAATTTTTTGGGGGCGCATAAATGAGTTTCTTCAATCCGATGGTTAATGTCTCAATTGTCACTGGGAAGTCTGCTTATGATATTGCAGTGGACAATGGTTTTTCAGGAACTGTAGAGGAATGGCTAGCATCATTAAAAGGTGAAAAAGGCAACACTGGTGCTAAGGGAGACAAAGGTGATACTGGTGCAACCGGTGCTAAAGGAGCTACTGGTGCTGCAGGTAAAGATGGAAAATCAGCATATGAATTAGCTGTTCAACAAGGATTCACTGGAACATTAGATGAGTGGCTTGCTTCTCTTAAAGCAACAGCAAACTGATCATATCCCTTCTCTAACGAGGAGGGTATTTTTTTCGCATTTCATATCTAAATTGATAAATAAGAAAAAACACCCTTCCCAACTTATTACATTATGATAAAATATTACATAATCAGACGAAATGCTAGGAGGGTGATTTTTTTGGAGCAATTGATCTCTTCTTCAAAAGTTGGCTTAAAAATCAATGAATGGTACAAATACATAAGATTGTTCAGTGTTGCAGATGCAGAAATTCTAAAGGATGAAGTTGAACAAGAAATAGAGCATATGGAAGAAGATCAAGATTTATTGTTGTACTATTCGCTCATGTGTTTTAGACATCAATTAATGCTTGATTATCTTGAACCAAAAACCATGAATGAAGAACGCCCGAAAGTTTCAGACTTATTAGAAAAGATCGAAAGTAAACAAAATGATCTAAAAGGAATTCTTGAATATTATTTTAACTTTTTTCATGGGATGTATGAATTTGAACAATACGAATATCTTAAGGCAATAAGTTTTTACAACCGAGCTGAAAAGAAGTTAGCCGTTGTCCCAGATGAAATAGAGCGAGCTGAATTTCACTATAAAGTTGCTGAAGTGTACTATCACATGAAGCAAACCCACATGTCTATGCATCATATCGTTCAAGCAATAGAAACCTACAAAGCACACGAAACGTACTCAATAAGAGTAATCCAATGTTCATTCGTCATCGGTCTGAATTATTTAGACATGGAGTATCCAGAAAAAGCAATACCGCATTTCATGAATGCATTAAAACAAGCACAAGAAATTGATATGCCACGGTTAATAGGTTCTTCTTTGTACAATCTCGGTTTATGCTCATTTACAACAGGAAATATGGAGAAAGCATTGGAGTATTTTAAAGAAGGCGTCTCAATTTATCAAAGTAATTCTCTTCACAATTATAGTCGACTACTAGACATACTTCTAATGTTGGCAAAAACGCACTTTAAATTGTTCAACATGGTTGAGGGAAAACAGGTTTGTGAACAAGGTCTCATGCTATCAAAGGAATTGAACGATGAAGTATTAGGAAAAATGTTTGATTTTCTTATGGGTTTATTCGTTGGGAATGACAAAGACCGACTTTTTAAAATCTTAGATTACTTAGAATCAAAAGCTATGCTTTCAGATGTGGAAGACCTAGCGACTGATGCAGCAATGTATTATAATGTAAATGAAGACCATAAAGTAGCTACCGCCTTTTATGAGAAAGTGCTTTATGCCCGAAAACAAATTCAGAGAGGGGATTGTCTTTATGAAATTTAAATTTCCATCAGCTTTTATCTTTTTAGTTATCTTACTTGGCATTGTTGGACATCACTTTCTTGACGACCACAAGGTTTTAAAGGAAGCTCGAAGAGGCCACACAGCCAGTATCCAAATTGCTCTTGATCACCATAGTGACTTCTCAGTGGAACGTAGAGGGCAAACCGCATAAATGTTTTGGTACCCCCATAAAGGGGGTATTTTTTATGACTTATGTCCACCAGTCAAACCTGCTCTATGCAATGCCGTGCCTCCAGGTGTATAGGAAACAGCTCGTAAGATCGCTTTAGATCCGTATTTGTTTCTTATCCCGTCCATAACAAATCCAAGCTTTCTTCTCTTCTCATTATCCTTTTCAAACAGACTTAATTGTTGATTTACATCATCTTCAATATTGGATAAGGTAACTGAAATACTTCTTACTGTTTTTCCTGTATAGAATTTATCAAAAAGCATCAAGCAATATCGATAAATATCCATTGTGATATTTGTAGGTAAATCAATTGTTTTAGATCTGTGAAAGCCACCGCCGAACTCATCTTTACTGTAACCAATTCCTAAGCTGATCGTACGCCCTACTTTGTTATGTGTTCGTGCTCTTCGTGCAACCTCTTCACAAATCTCCAAGAGGACTACTTTGATATCCTCTTTCTTCGTATAATCTCTAAGTAATATCTGGCTTTTCCCGTAGCTTATTTGCCCCTGCATTAAAGGAGCTCCAATTTCAGAAAGGTCAATTCCATGGGCATGATAATAAAGCTGATTCCCCATAATGCCGAAACGTTTTTCAAGCAGCTCTAATGGATAATTGGCTAATTGGCCAACAGTCGCAATCCCCATTCGGTTTAAATTCCTTTCCATCCTCCCTCCTATTCCCCACATTTCAGATAACGGATGAACACGCCAAAGTTTTTTCGGAACATCTTCATACCTCCACCGTGCAATCCCAGTCTTTGTTTTCTTGCTCTCTAAATCAAGAGCTAACTTACTCAGCAGCATATTGTCGCCAATGCCAACAGTACAAACTAAGCCGAACTCTCTCTTCATACTGCTCTGAATTGCTTCTGCCATGACTTCAGGATTTTCTTTTCCTGCATCTAAAAAAGATTCATCAATTGAGTACGTGTGTACACATGTTTCAGGAACGAACCTGTAAAACAATTTAGTTATTTCAGTTGAAACTCTGATGAAAAGTTTCATTTGCGGATTAACTATGTGAATTCTTGGATCATCTGGAATCTCAAATAACCGGGAGCCAGTCTTGATTCCATAATCTTTTTTAAGTGCAGGAGACGCTGCTAAGACAACACTTCCCTGTCTATCCGTGTTTCCGACTACAGCGAGATAACATGTCATTGGATTCAATCCCATTGTTACAGCCGATACTGAAGCATAAAAGGATTTCATATCTACACAAAGTATATTTTTACGTGGAAACTGTGAGTAATCAATCATTGTAAGCAACTCCTATGATGTCATTCATGGTGATGTATACGGTTTGATCGTGATGATCTTTTACATGTAATTTGTGTTGTTCGTAATTGAGATATTGAACTGTACCGATTAAATCCTCAGCAACCCCTTCTTTAAAGAGCTTAAACTTCAATTCTTTATTCAACGCCATTGCTTCAGAAACCAAGATGTCAATCTCCTCAATTTGTTGTTCATCTAAAGACGGTCTCTTTATTTTTGAAACATCTAACAAGTCTTGTTTTAGTTGCGTTAAATGTTCTGGAAGCATCATGGAAGTCCATTTGATCGCTCCTCGATCTCTAAGCATTTTGAATCACTCCTTTATTGATCTAATATTAACAGAACAAACGTTCTTTATTCAATATAAACAGGAACAATCGTTCGATGTAATTATTGGAAATGATTATTCATTAAATATCCTTATGGTCTACTCTAGTCGAGACATTGAATTCTCTCCAATAGGCATGGAAACAAAAAGAAATCCGCAGGAAAAGTAAACACACAGCCGCATTCTTTTCTGGCAGCTGTGTGTCTTTATTTGTCTTTATCAGCTCCGGGTTTCTCTTGTTTTTCATTCGGTAGCTGAATGGAAGGCGTCACACCTGATCCGCCGCTTCCGTTATAAAACTGCGGCACCTCTCCTTGAATCGCTTTAATGGAGACCGGAATATTATTTGTGACGACTGATGTCTTACTGGCAAACGGAATAATGACCTTCACTTTAATTTCCACAAAAATACTGATATCGATCAGGGCATTGTTAATGCCGTACGGCTTTATTTTTGTTTTCACATCAGTTAACGCATCACCGATCAGGTTAAAGCGCACGGGGATTTTCGGCCCCAGATTTCCGAGAATGCTGTTTCCCGTGACCTGCCCTAAAGGGATGTTAATCATAATTTCATCGGCCGTTTTCGCGCCTTTCTCCGTTTCATGCTGCTTATTGTTCGACTCCGCTTCCTTCAAATGAGCCTGAAGCTGCTTTGTCACTTTCGCCTTCATGCTGTTGACCATTTGTGTATTAAAATCCATCGTTGTGACTTTTCCGTTTTCATCCGTTTTCATATCGACCATATCTTTCACATTGTCGCTGTGAGACATGTATTCTTCAATGGATTCCGTAATGACCTCTGTCGCCACCCGTTTGGTTTCCATTTCTCCTATGTTCATCAGCACCGGTTTGATTGAGGAGTTGATCATCCAGAGGCTGATGACCGTCGATATGATAAAAAAAGAAAACGACAGAAGAAGCACATACCGAAAAGGCAAAGGCCCTCTCTTGCGAAGAGCTCTCCGGTATCTAGGCAAGAAAAATCCCCCCTTACATATCACAATGTATGCTTGTAAGGGGGGACATAGTAATTTATTTTCACACTTAAAAACTCCGGCACAAAGTGTTCCTTTTCTTTCGGATCACGCAAATGACGGGCTATTTTTTATATCCTGCTTATTTTAGTTTTTCTAATCCTTTTTCTTTTCATATCTTCATTAGATATTTTTGTTTGCATCTCCATAACACTTAATTGGCTTTTTAATATCTTAATGTCTTGTTTATTGAGCACTGGTGGCACATTTATTTCTGCCCTTTTTCCACTTGTTAATGAAAACTTTAAAACCTGTTTAGCTAAAGTAAATTCCAACGCCAGATTCTCCCTTAGTTAATTTCAACAATTTAAAATCATAAGAGCCATGATGCACTTACACAATAAAGATTACATGATATTGTCTTAATCATCAAACTTTGATTTTCAATTGACTGTTTCAGCTTGGTAATCTGATTCCTATAATCACAGACATATATTTGGAATTAGTGTATAATGATTCCTGCACATTAAAGCATGCTCACTCAAGGGAGTCTTGCTCATCCCCTACGAAAGGGGGTGATGCTTATGTCAACATTTCAGGCATTAATGTTAATGCTTGCATTCGGGTCGTTTATAATTGCCCTGTTGACGTATATAAATAAAAAATAGACCTCCCTTGAGACTGGAATCCTGAAGGGACAGGTCTATCACGAATAACCGCTGAGCAAGCCCTTTGATGGGTAGCTTTTTGTACAGAACCGGGGTGTTGGTAGCACCCTGGTCTTTTTATTTTATGCATTTCTGGTTAAAGAAATACACTGTAACCATTCTGTATATTACAGTTTGATTATAGCACATTAAATGAAACCATTGAAATGATTTGCAAAACTTTGTTTATGGATAAAACCATTATTTTATTTTGATTGCGAATGCTTACTCTTTCATCATCCCATACAATTGCAATACTTTTGTTTAGTTGTCTAAACTAACTTTCAATGCATCAGCTAGCATGGCGTTAAAATCATTAAATTTGTTCATCTTTTCAGTGATATGTGTATGCTCATTCCAAAATCCCCACTTAGATCGGGTTTTCAGGATAATCAGCTTTATATTTCTCAATTATCCCTTTTAGAGACACATCAGACGGTTCCTCGCCTAGATACTTATGTTTCCATATGATGTGTTGATCACTGAAGCTATAATCAGTGCTGAACCAATCAGTGTAATCAAAACTGATATTTAATTTGCCTGTTCTTTCAAGGCTTAGCGTAAACGAATACCATAATTCTTGGTCGTTCTCCTCGAATACTTCTCGTAGCTTCTCACTCAGGTCAAACAACTTTCTCTTTTTCTCAGTAAAGTCATCTTCATCAATTGTAAAAATAAAAGGTACTTCTAAGCTATACTTGTAATTTTGTGGCTCGTCAGGAGTATTGTAATAAAAATAAGTTCCTCCTCCTGTTTCCGAAACTTGTGCATAAAACCAAAACTTTTCCCATTGCTCGGGGATCATTTCATTTATTGTTTCTGCAATCTCTTTATATAGATTGTTTAGTTTTGTCTCCAACGTGCTCAACCTCCAGGTTTATTTTTTATAATTTTTTCATAAAACCCTTTTCCTTCAATATGGTACATTATCTCAAAAGAATCTGGCCTTAGTGAATCTCCTTTATAAACAGGTGAAATTTTCACTTTAACTTTTCTTGGAGGTTCTTCTTTTAATGCATTTGCCCATTCAGTCTCCATTTTGTACCATTCCCCGCCAGAACGGTTAACTTGACTGTTTTGGGCTATTAGATTATCAATTTCTCCTGATCCTTTAAATTGACTGCCAATCAAATGACCTCCATCATCATCTGGTAATCTATCTTGAGGCTTACCTACATTGGACTGAGCATATTGATTTCTTTTTCCCTCACCTAATTGCAAATCAGCATCAACATTTGTAATTCTGCCATAGTTGTCGGTTTTATAGGAATAGCCTTCTTTTGTTTTATAAATAACATTGGGTTTTAGTGTCTTTCTTCTCGACCATTTCGCATAATGTTCTCCGTATTTAACAGTTACAGGAGGTACTTTAGGTACTGGGAGCCTTCTACCAGTCGGGGAAGTGCCGAAGATACTGTTTTGTTTTTTGGCAAAGTTTAATATACTGTCTTTCAATCCTCCACTGTTAACTACATTATAAGGAACTCCTCCAGCTGGAACAACATCGTAACGTGGATTATAAGGCAATAAATCAGCAATTGAGGCATCTTTCAGCTTTTGCCCTGCTTTGCTGACTTTAGAGGTGACTTTTCCAGCTACATCTGCTTTTGTAAGTGAACCGGCTCCCTTTGTGCCTACTACAGAGGTAACTACTGTACCTATCGCATATGTCACCCATCTTGATCGGGAATACGCATCTCCATTCACCATGTCTTTTTGGTACGATTCCTCAATAGCTGTTGAAATGGCATTATACGTGTTAATTGGATGAGCAACTGCCCCTATGATACCTTCGACAACTTCATCAGGCTTGCTGATCAGTTGCCATAAGCCGGTTACCGTGTCTTTCCCGACATCATATAAACCAACGCCAGCTCCTTTTAAAATATCCCAAGTCACTTCTCCGGCTTCTTCCAGCTGTTTTGCTTGTTCAAGCTGAATGACATATTGCTGCTGGGAAGGTTCAAGGTTTTCATAGCCGATCTTCTTCGCAATCTCCAAGTATTCATCAGGATCAGTTACTCCATCAGCGAGCTTTTTCTTCAGATCCTTGATTTCCCGCTCTTTCGCTTCTTCCTTTTTAATCGTCAAATAAGCATCCGAATGTCTTGCAATCTCGCCTTTTTTCTTATGGATGTCGCTTTCCCTGTATGCCTTGGCGTTATAGTGAAGTGGTGTTGCGTTTTTTCCTTTGCCTGTAGCATTTTGGAGCTGCTGAAAGTCAGCCTGAATGAAATGTTCATTTGCCTCGGTTTCTGCATATTCCTTCGTTAGATCATGATCGAGCTTACCGAGCTTATGTATGGTATTGTCCCGTTTCTTGTCTGCTGAATCCAGCTTTTGATCGACATCTTCTGTAGAGAAAACATCAAGATGAATGATATCACTTATCTCATTAAGAATATCCCTCATTTCATTACGTTGCTCTTGCATGATGGCTTTTGATTTATTCTTCGCATGAATCAGCTCATGTTCTAAAAATGACTCTTCCACAAACGAATCGGCTAATCCCGCATCAGATACTTTTCCAGAAATGCTGTTAAGAAACGCAATCTTCATATCTATTAGATCAAGCCAGCTGTCAGTAACACCGGCGTGATCTTGAAAGAATGCTTTGATGTTGTCAGCACCTTTACCTGAAAACTCACTATCGTCTAAGTCAGCCATTCCCTGAAACGCTTTTCTGAGATTGATAAATTGTTCTCTAATCTGATCGTATTCTTTTGCTCGTTTCTCCGCTGCTGAGATTAACGAGGATGCTTCAAATACTTTCATATCTGTCTCCTTTCCACTTAATCTCTTCTAAATTTTACCATAGTTTTAGGCTCTTCGATTTTCAAAATCAGATGTTTACCTAAAATTAATTTTACAATCTTTGGTTCTATAATTATAATTAGGAAGGTTTGTCCGATATAAAGACAGAATAAACAAATTTGGGGGAATTACATTGAAGAAATGGTTATTAGGTATTGGCGCATTATCTCTAAGCTTTTCTTTGGCTGCATGTGGGTCTGATTCTGCTTCTACAGATAAAACAGATTCAGATAAGGCTAAAACAACGCAGCAAGAAGAAAAGGATACAAAAGAGACAAAGACAGACTCTCAATCAAACGACAAAAGCAATAATGATAAGAGTGAAAAAGCCGTAAATGATTCAAAGAAGGATTCGTCGGATAAAAAGGCATCTGACAAGAAGAAAAAGCTGGTCGATGTAACACTTAACAGAACAGTTGATGGGGATACGATTAAAGTTAACTATAAAGGCGAAGTCAAAACTGTTCGTTACTTGCTTGTTGACACTCCTGAAACTAAAAAGCCAAACTCTTGCGTACAACCATATGGTGAGGATGCTTCAGCAAGAAATAAACAGCTGGTTAACAAGGGAAAACTTCAACTGGAGTTTGATAAAGGAGATCGTACAGACAAGTATGGCAGAATGCTGGCTTATGTTTATGCAGATGGCAAATCAGTACAAGAAACACTGCTTAAAGAAGGATTAGCACGAGTAGCTTATGTATATGAGCCAAACACAAAGTATTTAGACACGTATAAGAAGGATGAACAAGCCGCGAAAGATAAGGACTTGAAGATTTGGAGTAAGAATGGATATGCGACTGATAAAGGATTTAATGGCTGCGTAACGAAACCGAAGAAATCAGTAAGTGTATCTAAGCCGGCTCAAAAGTCAGTTACAACACACCAATCTGAGACACATAAATCGAACTCAAGCAGTTCACATTCAAGTAGTTCAGCATCAAGTAGCTCTTCTAACTCTACACAAGCCTCCCCTTCTTCTGGAGGAACAGAGCACTTTGCAAACTGCACAGAGCTGAGAAAGAAATATCCACATGGTGTACCAAGCACTCACCCTGCCTATACATCTAAGATGGATAGGGATAATGACAACTTTGCATGCGAGAAGAATTAATCATTTTGAAGCCCTCTGAGGCTTCTTTTTTATTTGGGTATATTCCTGTCTAAACAAAAAACCACAGAGCATGTGAGGGAGCTCTGTGGTCTATAGTGGCTGATTAAACCCCTATGATACATCAATTAGGATACTTTAAATTAGACTAATAAGCAAGTTGGTCTAAAATGTTTCGTTAAAATGAGGATTTTATTTAATGTTTGGATTGAAGGGCTAATAATTTTATTCTTGTATTGTTGTTAATACTCCATTATCGAAATATAGGTATCTGCTAATACCGTAAACCCATTGTTCATTTATCCCTGATGCTGTCGTTGTCTTATGAATAGACTTAGGCCTACCCCAGTCTTTAAGTTGGATAACTTCATGCTTGGTCATGCCAATTGCAATTGTCTTCCCCTGATAATCTTCGTCTAGAGTGTCTACACCTTCGTCCCCGTCTTCTTGGTACTTCACTTCTCTTGTTTCAAGCATATGAGAATTAGGGTCATCATTTTGGTATTCACTTACGATTAAAACGTTCTCTTCTGGATGATTTAATGGACTATATTTAACTTCATAACTGGACGTCTTATCGTCTTCATCGCTCGGCAAAATAAAAATCTCATTAATAGAACATGTTTTATTCCTTCCACATTTAATTTCGTTTAAATGGGAATTCTCTTGTACAACTTCCATCACCTTTCCAGCCAAAAGCAATTTTTCTTTGTCGGATAAAGTAGTAAATGCTGGTTTAGCTTTTAAAGATAAATCAAATTGATTTTTAGTATCCTTTACTTTACGCAACCATACTGAATCAAAGTGTTTGTTTAATTTTTTGTTTTCTTTTACTTTAGTAGCTATAGCATCTAAATTGGTTGTATCTAGCCTGTTTATGTACATTGGAATTGTTATAGACAATGCTATTATTGCTATAGCCACAATCCCGAAAAAAATAATCATTTTCTTCTTTTTCATATGTTACAGCCCCTTATGACTACACTATACTTTATACGAGAATGTTTAAATCCATTTGACCATAAAATTTTAAGTTTGCCCCCACTCCATAATTCACCACAATTTCAATTATCTTATATCAAGAGCAGAAAATAAACACAAACTTATAGTATTTTTTGATAACGTTAACTTTCAATTATCTGAAATTTTTGATTGTCCCCCGAAAAACTAAGTGCTAAAATGGGATATGTTAATTTAAGAAAGGTGGAGTAAAGATGGCCAGTTTCAGAAAAAGAGGTAGTACTTGGCAATACAGAATAAAGCATAAAGACCCTTTGACTCATGAACAAATTGAGGTCTCTAAAGGCGGATTTAAAACAAAAAAAGAAGCACAACTAGCAGCAAGACAAGAAGAACTGAGGCTGAATAGCGATTTAGAAATCAATGGAGGTGACGTTCTTTTAAAACACTATCTTAAAGATTGGCTCACTGAATATAAACAAGGAACTGTTAGGAAAAACACATATATCCTTCATGAACGTAATGTTAAAACAAAGATCTTGCCCTATTTTAAGGATATTAAGCTTAAGGATATCAAGCCTTTGAGATACCAAAAATTCATCAATCATTTAGCAGAACAAGGTTACAGTAAGAGAACGATCGAGATCATTCACGGGACAATGTTTAATGCTTTATCTACTGCTGTAAAACCATTAAAGAAACTCGAGGAGAATCCTTGTGAAGGAGTAACTATCCCAAAGATACCTAAGAAAAAAGAAAAACTGGCGTACATTAACTCAGACGACATCTCCTTCTTCCTCAAAATTGCAAGACAGGATAACTATCTTTACTACATTTTCTTTAAAACTCTACTTGAAACTGGAATGCGTAAGGGGGAAGCTGCTGCATTACAAAGAAAGGATATTGATTTAAAGAATAATTACATCCATATTAACAAATCTTTAGACTTTCAAGTTAAAGAAGGCGAAGAAAGATTCGGAGAAACAAAAACTTATGAATCCGAGAGACGTATTAAAATAAGCAATTCTTTGGCGAAGGAATTAACAGCTCATATGAAATATTTAAATGATAATAGAATAGTTTTTAATGAAGTATATGAGCATGAATTAGACCTTGTTTTTTGCAGAGAGGACGGCAAACCATTACCGAAATCCACCCTCTTCAATGCACTTAATCGAATTCTTAAAAAGTCTGGGCTTAATAAAATGCCTATACATGGTTTAAGACATACTCACGCTGTTCTTCTTCTTGAATCTGGTGCAACAATGAAGTTTGTACAAGAAAGACTTGGGCATAAAAATATAACCATCACTTCTGACGTGTACTCTCATATCTCAGAGAAACTTGAAAATTCGTCAGTTGACGGTTATGAAGAATATATGAACTCTCTTTTGTCTTAATTTTTTTTAGTATTTTTGGTGGTCAAATAGTGGACAAGTTGACCACCAACCCTCCAACTACCCCTTATGACCAAAACCAAAAAATCCCCTGACACCAATAGTGCCAAGGGATTGAGAGATTAATACTGAGACATATACTGTTCGCGCTCCCACGGATGAACCTGTGTGCGGAACATATCCCATTCGATTTCTTTTGCTTCGATGAAGTGTTCGAACAGGTGCTCGCCGAGCGCTGCAACCATGACTTCGTTTGATTTGAATTCGTCGAGAGCTTCCGCCAGTGTCGCCGGAAGATCTACGATGCCGTTTTCCATGCGCTCTTCTTTGCTCATGACGTAGATGTTGCGGTCAATCGGAGCCGGTGCTTCAAGTTTGTTTTTGATTCCGTCAAGGCCTGCTGCAAGCAATACGCTTAACGCCAGGTACGGGTTTGCCGCCGGGTCTACGCTGCGGACTTCAACACGCGTGCTGATGCCGCGGGAAGCCGGGATACGGATCAGCGGGCTTCTGTTTTGCGCGCTCCATGCCACGTAGCAAGGTGCTTCATAGCCCGGAACAAGGCGTTTGTAAGAGTTCACTGTCGGGTTTGTAACAGCCGTAAAGCTTGTCGCGTGTTTTACGATACCGGCAATGAAATGTTTTGCTGTTTCACTCAGCTGAAGATCAGCGTCTTTATCAAAGAATGCGTTAACGCTATCTTTAAAGAGTGATAGGTTGCAGTGCATACCGGAACCGTTTACGCCGAACAGCGGTTTTGGCATGAATGTCGCATGCAGACCGTGTTTGCGGGCGATCGTTTTGACAACCAGTTTGAAAGTTTGGATGTCGTCACAAGAACGGATGGCACCGGCATATTTAAAATCGATTTCGTGCTGACCCGGAGCAACTTCATGGTGAGATGCTTCGATTTCAAAGCCCATTTCTTCAAGCTCAAGCACGATATCGCGGCGGCAGTTTTCTCCCAAGTCAGTCGGAGCCAGGTCGAAGTATCCGCCTTTATCGTTCAATTCAAGCGTCGGTTCGCCTTTTTCATCTAATTTAAACAGGAAGAATTCAGGCTCAGGTCCAAGATTGAAATCGCTGAAACCGAGTTCTTTCATTTCTTTCAGAATCCGTTTGAGGTTGTTACGCGGGTCACCTTCGAACGGCGTGCCGTCCGGATTGTAAATGTCACAGATGAAGCGTGCTACTTTACCTTTTTCAGCAGTCCATGGGAAGATTACAAATGTGTTCAGATCAGGATATAAGTACATATCAGACTCTTCGATACGGACAAAACCTTCGATGGAAGAACCGTCGAACATGCATTTATTATCAAGTGCTTTTTCAAGCTGGCTCACAGGAATTTCCACGTTTTTAATCGTTCCGAGAATGTCTGTGAACTGAAGGCGGATATACTTTACGTTTTCCTCATTTACTAATTTTACGATGTCTTCTCTTGTGTACTTTGCCATTTCGTAAAACTCCTCCTCTAAAAGGTAAATGTATATAGCAAAACAGTTGCTAACGGATTAATGAAAGAATCGGGACATGTCACCTTGGCGGAAAGTATTTCCCCGCTGGAAACGGCCTGCCTGCATCAGTTCGTTTTTCAGAAGCTTTCTGAGTTCGTCATCAGACAGATCGTGCTTCATCGGTTTGGCGGTTTTTTCGGATTTTTCTTCCGGTTCGGCAGATGCCTTATCCAGAATTTGTTTGATCCCCGCCATATTGACGCCTTGTTCAATCAGATTTTTGATTTCTAACAGTTTATCTACATCATGGAATGAAAATAATCGTCTATTTCCTTCGCTTCTCGCTGGAAATATCAATCCATTTTCCTCATAATATCGAATTTGCCGGGCAGAAAGTTCTGTTAACTGCATGACAATCCCAATTGGAAATAAAGGCATTGAGCGGCGAATGTTATCACTCATCTCAATTTCCTCCTTTTCTTATCTTAGTCTCATTATAGGTGATGTTATATTTTGTGTCAACACAATGTGAGGAATCTTAACATCAAATTCTTTGAAAATTGCAAACGGCCTAGATCAGTTCTTTTTCCATTAAAGCATTTACGGCGCTGCAAATCGCATTTTTCACGTGCGCGTAGGTTAATCCTCCTTGGACATACGCAACATAAGGCGGTCTGATAGGTCCATCTGCTGATAATTCAATGCTTGCTCCCTGTACGAAAGTGCCCGCTGCCATAATGACATCGTCTTCATATCCCGGCATATAGCTCGGATAAGGCGTCACATGCGCATTAATCGGTGAAGCATATTGTATCGCCTGGCAAAAAGCGATCATCTTTTCAGGGTCCTGAAACTCAACTGATTGAATCAGATCCGTTCTCGGCGCATTCCATGCAGGGTTTGACGTAAAGCCGAGCTTTTCAAGAAAACGGGCGGTAAATACCGCTCCCTTCAAGCTTTGCGCCACTACATGCGGAGCGAGAAAGAAACCTTGATACATTTCCTGCAGTGAATAAAGCGAAGCCCCGGCTTCACTTCCGATTCCCGGGGAGGTCATCCGGTAAGAGCAGGCCTCAATCCACTTGGCTTTCCCTACAAGATAGCCGCCCGTTTTAGCAAGGCCGCCGCCCGGGTTTTTAATCAGGGAGCCGGCCATAAGATCCGCTCCGACGTGGCAGGGTTCCCGCTCTTCTGCAAATTCTCCGTAGCAATTGTCCACAAAAACAATGACATCTTCTTTGATTTCCTTTACGAAACGAATCATCTCTTCAATTTCATTTATTCTGAAAGACGGACGATTCGCATATCCTTTTGAACGCTGGATGCCGATCACTTTTGTATTCGGCCGGATTGCAGCCCGGACCGCTTCAAAGTCCACTCTGCCTTCTGATGTTAAATCGACTGCATTGTATCCGATTTGAAATTCCTTAAGCGAGCCTGAATACTCCCCGCCTCTTACTCCGACGATTTCCTCAAGTGTATCGTAAGGCTTGCCTGTAATATAAAGCAATTCGTCCCCGGGTCTCAGCACACCGAAAAGCGCGATTGAAATCGCATGCGTTCCGGAAATGATTTGAGGCCGCACGAGTCCCGCCTCTCCTCCGAACACATCAGCATAGATCTTCTCCAGTGTATCTCGTCCGATATCGTCATAACCGTATCCGGTTGTAGGCGTAAAATGCGTATCGCTTACTTTATGTTTTCTGTAGCTTTGCAGGACTCTCCATTCATTCCGTTCACTGATTTCTTCTATTCTTTTATGAACGGCGGAGATTTCCGCTTCTGTTTCTTCGGCGGTTTTTTGTAAAAGAGCGCCGTGGGTCAGTGTGTCAAACATGTTGTGTATACCTTCCTTACATGAATTTCTTCAGTTCTCCGAGTATGCTTTGTTCTTCCTGTACATAACCTGAGACTTCATAGCGTTCATTTTCTTCATTAAAATAAAGGCTGTCGATCATGGTCTCTGATTTGATGCGTGACATCAATTTGCCTTCGGCGGCAGGCACATGAACTTCATACGGCGTCATCAGCTCCCGGCGCAAATAAGATTCGATTTCCGCTTTTAGTTTTGCTTCATCCCCGGCGATTCTGGCGCTGATCATGATGTGGCCTTCTCCCGCTGTCGGGATGAAGTCAGGAAGTGTCTCATCACGTTTGTTATAAGCGGTCAGCACCGGAATATCATCTGCCTCAAGCTCTTTTAACAGATCGAGGACCGTCTGTTCATGTCCGGCATAATCTTCATTGGATGAATCAATGACATGAATGATCAAGTCTGCTTCCTTCACTTCCTCAAGCGTTGAGCGGAAAGCGGCAATCAGCGTCGTCGGCAGATCCTGAATGAAGCCGACCGTATCAGACAAAAGGACGCTGTAGCCGCTTGGGAGCGCCATCTTTCTCGTCATCGGATCAAGTGTTGCAAACAGCAGATCTTCTTCATAGCTGTCTGAGCTCGTTAATTGATTGAACCATGTTGATTTTCCGGCATTGGTATACCCGACGAGTGCAGCCTGAAGCACGCCGTTCTTTTTTCGTCTCTCCCGATAACGGCTTCTGTGGCGGATAACCGTTGAAAGCTGCACGTTAATTTCGTGTATGCGGTTTCTAATGTGGCGCCGGTCTGTTTCAAGCTTTGTCTCACCGGGCCCTCTCGTCCCGATTCCGCCGCCTTGTCTTGAGAGATTGATTCCTTGTCCGCTCAGACGCGGCAGCGCGTATTGAAGCTGGGCCAATTCGATCTGAAGCTTTCCTTCTCTCGTCTTCGCCCTTTTTGCGAAAATATCCAAAATAAGCTGCGTGCGGTCGATGATCTTCGCTTCAATTGCAGTGGCGAGTGATTTAAGCTGGCTCGGTGACAGTTCATCATTAAAAATGACCAGATCCGCTTCAAGCTCTTCACACAGCGCCTTCAGCTCGTCTACTTTCCCCTTGCCTATATATGTAGCGGCATCCGCTCTGTTCCGTTTTTGCGTAATCCGGGTCAGCACCGTTCCGTCAGCCGTTTTTGTCAATGAAGCAAGCTCTTCCATGGAATGTTCAAAGTGCTCATCTGTCATGTGCGGAAGCTGGCAGCCGACCAAAATGACCGTTTCTTTTTTTCCTTCCTGTTCGTTCAAATGGATGTTCCTTTCTGTGTCGTATTGGGCAGTAGTACTATCATACCAAACCCGCAGGGCGTATACCACACATCCGGCGGGTTTTAAAGAGAGAAATAAAAAAGAGACCCCTCAGACCGGCTGAGAGGCCTATTCGTGAGCTGCCGCCTCATCTTTTATAAGTAAATCCTGGCTCTTGATCGTCATTAAATCGTTTTTTAAATATTGGTCTCCCATTAAAAGTCTCATAGCCTGAGCGCGGATCGATTTTTCAATCACGTTTCTGACAAAGCGCCCGTTGCTGAATTTAATGGGGCTTGTCGTGCTTTTCACTGTCATTAAGTAATCTTTTAACTTCCACTCGGCTTCCTGGCTTAATTGATACTCCCGCTCTGCTATCATGCGCTTTGCAATGTCCATCAGCTGAGTGACAGAGTAATCCGGAAAATCGATGCTGATAGGGAAACGCGATTGCAGGCCGGGATTTAATGACAGGAAATGTGTCATTTCTCTCGAGTACCCTGCCAGGATCAGAATAAATTCATGCTGTTTGTCTTCCATATGCTTGACAAGCGTATCAATCGCCTCTTTACCGAAATCCTTTTCTCCGCCCCTTGCAAGTGAGTATGCTTCATCAATGAATAAAATGCCGCCGAGCGATTTTTTAATCAGATCTCTCGTTTTTTGCGCCGTGTGTCCGATGTATTCACCGACCAGATCGGCACGTTCCGCTTCGATCAGATGTCCTTTGGAAAGCACGTTCATTTCGAAGAAAAGCTTGCCGATCAGTCTCGCGACGGTGGTTTTCCCGGTGCCGGGGTTCCCTTTGAACATCATATGAAGAGCTTGTTTTCCGACTTTCAGCCCTTGTTCGGCCCGTTTTTGGTTGACGAATATCCACGCGTAAATTTCTTTAATGTTGCGTTTCATTTCTTCCATACCCACTAATGTGTTCATTTCTTTTTCAATTTCTTTCAGAATGCTGTGCTTGGCTTCATTTTTTTGCAGGGCGGCCTGATATTCCGCCTCAGCTTCCGCATTTGTCAGCACTTGCTTTTGGCCATTAAGAATGATGTTAATTTGTCCGTTATTTTTATAGGTTACAGCGCGCTCCAACATGCTCACCTCTCTGTTCTCTCTTTATCTTACTCATGATGAAGCGGTTCCGTGACATCCGCCTATCATCATGAGACCTGTTTTCCTCTTTATCTGTCACTTTTTCCGTTCTCTTCGGGAATGATGTTGAATCCTGCGCTTTCCCGAGAAATATTTTTCATTTCTTATTGTATTCAGCAGAAACGGGAGGACAAACCATTTATTTTTATTTTCCGGGAAATGTTGGGTATATTTCTCATTTTTTTCATGAATGACAGCCGTACAAGCACCTTTTGAATATCATCATATGCTGTAATGAGGTGATGGAGAATGGTTAAAATTTTTATAGACCCCGGTCATGGCGGAACTGATTCAGGTGCAACCGGAAACGGACTTCAGGAAAAAGCGGTCACGCTGGAGATCGCGCTGGCTTTGCGCACGATTCTGACGAATGAGTATGAAGGAGTTTCTGTCACGATGAGCAGGACAAGCGATAAGACGGTCAGCCTGACGGAAAGAACGGATGCCGCCAACAGCTGGGGCGCAGATTATTTTTTATCCATTCATATTAACTCAGGAGGCGGAACCGGATTCGAAAGCTATATTTACCCCGGTGTCGGAGCGCCGACCTCGACTTACCAATCAGCCGTCCACACGCAAGTGATTCAAGCATCAGGTTTTAATGACCGAGGAAAAAAAACAGCCAACTTCCATGTGCTGCGGGAGACAAGTATGCCGGCGATTTTGACGGAGAATGGTTTTGTTGATACGTCAGCTGATGCAAACAAACTGAAAACAGCCAGTTTTATTGAAAGCCTTGCAAGAGGACATGCTAAGGGCTTGGAGCAAGCTTTCGGTCTAAAAAAAAAGGCTGACTTATATAAAGTGCAAATCGGTGCATTCAAAGTGAAAGCAAATGCTGATGCGCTTGCCGCCGATGCGGTGTCTAAAGGTTTTGACGCGATTGTGCTTCCAAAAGGCGGCTTATTTAAAGTGCAGATCGGCGCATTCTCTTCCAGAGATAATGCTGAAGCGTTGGCAGCACGGGCCGAAAAAGCCGGATTTGATGCCTTCATTGTGCAAGACTAAATGAAAAAACCCCTGCTCTCCCTTTTTTGGGACGAACGGGGGTTTTTTGTTATTAAAGTATATCGGCGACAAACTGAGACCAAGCTTCAAGACGCTGATACACATTTTCCTCTTTCAGTTCGCTCAGTTTCATCCAGCGCCCGGCGATTTGATCTTTTTCTTTCACTTCGACTTGTGCCGCAGACGCTAACTGGAGCGCAGAAAGGATGCCGATATGCACCTTCCCTACATCGTTTTCATCATCATTGATCAGGCCGAGTGTGACAATGTTTTGTTTGTCCTCCTCGCGAATGTACAGTTCTTCCGCCAGCTCCCGGTCGGTATTCTGTTTCAGTACTTCCGAAAATGAAGCCGCCCCTTCCATAGGGTTCATGTGTCCGCCGAAACCGAGAGAAAGCTTATTATGGAGGCGCGATTCCCCTCCGCCCGCAAGCCGTTCATACACAAACACCTCATCATCGCGGCGGATGACGACATACGGAATCGGCTGTTTAAATCGCGGGTCCTCTTCCGCGTCGCCTCTTCTGATTTCAAAAAAATGCGCCTCAATTTGAGCCATAATGTTTACGATACGTTCATCCTCGCTGTTGACTCCCTGAAATGTCAGCATTTCGTTTTGAAAGACGTCACTCCGCGGTGCAGCCAAGATGATTTCATCCATTTTATTCATGCCCGTTCCTCCTGTCTTACCTCTCCATTCAAGCCAAAAGAGCAGATATTATATCTGCTCTTCATCTTGGCCAAAATAAAAATCTTCGTCCTTAATCGGTTCTACCGTCGCTTTTTTGTAGCCGTTCCCTTTCATGGAGAAGAAATCATGTGATTTTGTTTTGGTGTTTAATCCGTTTAATACGATCGGATTAATATCCTCTTCTTCAAAGTAAGGATCGAACCCTAAGTTCATCAAAGCTTTATTGGCGTTATAGCGGATGAATTTCTTTACATCGTGTGAGAGTCCGACTTGATCGTACAAGTCCTCTGTATATTCAAGCTCATTTTCATATAACTGATTCAGAAGGTCAATCGCAAATTCACGAAGCTCTGCTTTTTTCTCTTCTGTCTGTTTATTATAAATTTCCTGAGCAAGGAGACCGACATACACGCCGTGAATCGCTTCGTCACGAAGGATCAGGTTAATGATCTCACCGCTTTGCATCAGTTTTCCTTGTCCGTAGAAATATAACGGATAATAGAAACCGCTGTAGAAAAGGAAGCTTTCCAGATAGACGGAAGCAACCATCGCTTTGAACAGTGAAATTTCATCATCTTTTTGAATGGCTTTGTAAAGCCCGACAATCATTTGCGCTTTTTTCTGCAAATATTTATTTTGTTTAACCCATTCAAATACTTCATTAATCGTTTCAGTCGGAGCAAGCGTCATAAAAATATTTGAATATGATTTTGCGTGCACCGCGTTTTCCATCATCGCCATGAAATTAAGAACCGCTTTTCGCTGATGGCCTTCGACGTGCTCGGCCACAATCGGCATGCCCGTGTTCCCCTGCTCTGTATCAAGCAGTGTCAGGCCGGCGAGCACCTTCATGTACGTATCCTGCTCATTTTTACCCAAATACTTCCAAGTGAGAAGATCGCCGTTTAATGCGATCTCTTCCGGAAGCCAAAACTGCTTTACGTTTTGGTTGTAAAACATTTGGGTGAAATCATCTTCATGCTTTGACCAGTTTGCTGCGTCATAAATTTTTGTCACTGTAAACTCTCCTTTAATCAAACGACACAAGAAAGACAGCTGTCCTGCCCGGTATCTTTCGTTCTTGCATAGTAAATGGTTTTGATGCCTCTATGGTGGGCATACAGATCAATACGGTTCAGATCACGAGTTGTCATCGTATCTTTCAAAAACAGGGTAAAGCTGATTCCCTGATCGATATGCTGCTGGATTGTCGCGATCATATCCACCACTTTGAACATGTCCATATCATAAGCTTCTTTGTAGAAGAACCAGTTATTAGACGCTAACCCCGGCATCGGGTAATACGTTTTTGAATTTCCGTATGTTCTTTCTTCGATCCGTTCCATGATCGGCATAACGGACGCCGTGCTGGATTGGACGTAGGAAATGGAGCCTGTCGGCGCGATGCACAGTCTGTAGCTGTGGTACATGCCGTTTTCAGCGACAAACGCCTTCAGCTCTTTCCAGTCTTCGATTGTCGGAATGTGCATGCCTTCAAAGAGCGCAGCGATTTTTTCGTATGCCGGTGAGAACTCTTTTTCGATGTATTTATTGAAATATTCTCCCGTTGCATAAGTGGAGCCTTCATAATGCTCAAACGTTTCGCCTTTTTCTTTCGCAAGCTCAGCTGAACGCTGGATGGAATAAAAGTTCACCATCATAAAGAACGTATTCGCAAAATCTCTTGCTTCCGGGCTTTCATACGCGATGCCGTTTTGGGCCAGGTAGCCGTGAAGGTTCATGGCGCCTAAACCGATTGACTTCATCGCTTTGTTCGCGCGTCTGACTGCCGGCGCGTTGCGGATATCCGTCGTCTCAGATACATGAGTCAGGGAATCCGTCGCGAGTTTCACCGTGCGCTCAATCGATTTATGTTTCATGACATTCAGTATATTTAATGAACCAAGGTTGCAGGAAATGTCCAAGCCGATTTCGTCTTCCTCGTCATAATCTGTGTAAGCCGAAACCTGTGACGCCTGAAGCACTTCAGAGCAAAGGTTCGAGAATTTCACTTTTGATACGTGGTTATTCGCGTGCTCTTTGTTTACGTTATCCTGGAACATAATGTACGGATAACCTGACTCAGAACGGAGAACGGCAAGCTTTTCAAGCAATTTGCGCGCATTCACTTTTTCTTTTTTGACACGCGGGTTGTCGACAAGCTCTTCATACATCGCCGTCATGTCCATTTCGTCCATATGCTGGCCGTATTCTTTATAAATCGTATGCGGATAGAATACATAAGCCGCTTTATCCTCACGCGCAAGCTCAACGAACTTATCCGGAATGACGACACCGATAGAAAGCGTTTTGACGCGCACATCTTCATCCGCAGAAATCTTTTTCGTATCAAGAAAATCATTGATATCGCGGTGGAAAATATTTAAATACGCCGCGCCTGAGCCTTGTCTTTGGCCCATTTGGTCAGCGTAACGGAACGCATTATCAAGAAGCTTCATGACGCCTACAACACCTTTTGTGGCGTTTTCAACATCTTTAATCGCTTCGCCTTTCGCGCGAAGCTTGGACAGATTAAGAGAAACCCCGCCGCCCAATTTAGACAGCTGCATGGAAATATCGATCGCCCGTGAAATATCGTTTAAGGAATCATTGACTTCGAGCAAGAAGCAGCTCACCAGTTCTCCGCGGCGTTTTCTGCCGGCATTCAAAAATGTCGGTGTACTAGGCTGATATTCCTGGTTGATCATCAGGTTTACATATTCTTTTGCTTTCTCAGTGTCGCCGTTTGCGAAGAACAGCGCGACGATTGAGATTCGGTCCTCATAACGCTCGAGAATTCTTTTCTTGTCATTCGTTTTCAAAGCATAGTCATTATAAAATTTAAACGCACTCATGAAGGAAGGAAAACGAAACTTCTTTGCGTAAGCTGTCTTAAACACTTCTTTAATGTCTTCAAAAGAGTAAAGGCTTAAGAATTCCTCTTCGTAGTATTGGTTTTCAATCAAATAATCCAGCTTCTCTTTTAAATCGTGAAAGTAAACTGTGTTTTGATTGATATAGTCAACAAAATAGCTATGTACAGCCTCTTTATCTTTATCAAACTGGAATTTTCCATCTTGTTGGATCATGATTTCGTTATTTAACTGGATCCATTTTGGCACTTGATTTTGTGACAAGTCTTTCTACCTCCTGAGTAAACAATTCAACGTCTTTAGATGTGCCGCTGAGTTCAAATTTGTGCAAGATCGGCACCTGATATTGTCTTGAAATGGTATCGGCGCTTTTTGCAAAGTTATCGCCCCATACTTTGTTGCCGCTCGCAGCGACTCCTAATAAGAGATGGGCGTATTTTTCGAGAAATGATTGTGTTGATGCCGGTACCTGGCCGAAGTTTGTCGTGTAGGTGACCAAAACAAACGGAGTGTCCACGTGGTCCGTTTCGTCCACCTTGCGGATCAGCTGAAAGTCTGTTTTATTCACAAAACGCTGAACATTCCCTGTCTTTGAATCAAATATGATTTGAACCATCCTTATCACGACCTATCAAAAATAATGAATCTCTTAACACTATATATAGTATACTAACCTCTCAGAAAAACACAACATATTGAGATCGATTTATAAAAAATTCATATTTTTGAAAGAGCGGACTTTGGCTCTGGCCCGATTAACGCCCAAAAAAGAGAGCAGAACGAGAATCATCTCTCATCCTACTCAAGGTGTCATGTGTAAGCCGATGTCTATCATAACATGAAAAAAAACTGCTTAGTAGTCTAGACTTTTATTCTTATTTTTTGTAAGAATCACATTTTTTTTCGCTTTCAACGGTTTCTTCAATCTCCACATCAGCACCGATTTCTTTCAGCACGGCTTTCAGAGCGCTTGTGATGGAAGCCTCTCTGATCAGTTCTTTGCCGTCAACGATGATGCTGGTTCCATATTCATAGCAGGAATCATCTTCACAAGTTTCTTCCCAATGGTTGATTATCACCTTGTGTTTCAATCGTCTCACCCTCTGCATGATCAATGTCAGTACTTAGTGTAGCTTGTGCGGCCCGCTTTGTAAATTCGAACGCTTGTGAAATTTATTCAAGCTCATCCAGCGCCGTTTCTTTTTTCAGTTCGATTTTATTCGTTTTTTCATCATAGCGGTATATTTTTAAGTAACCGTCCTCAACGATGCCGAAACGATTATGTTCCAGCTGCACCATGCCTTCTGTCTGCGGTTCGGTATCCGCCAAGCCGCCGTCATCATCCGTCACCACCGTCTCATGATTGCTGCAAGCTCCAAACAGCAAAAAAACAGCGATCCAAACGAGCGTAATCCTGATTCTTCTCAGTTCATTTTCACTTTCGAACACGATTTTCCGAACCCCCTTTTATGTTTCCGATATACAGCCTGCAATATACAGATGCGCATAGAAAAAGACCATTGTTCATGGTCTTTTTCAAAAAGTCTATTCAAGCTCAAGCTGGACGTTTTTTTGCGGGGCGAACGTGGAGATGGCATGTTTATAAATAAGCTGCTGCTTCCCCTCCGTTTCGAGCAAAACGGTAAAGTTGTCAAAGCCTTTTACCTGGCCGCGAAGCTGGAAGCCGTTGAGTAAAAACACCGTGACGAACGTATTGTCTTTTCGGATTTGATTCAAAAACTGATCTTGAATATTAATCGGTTTCATGTTTCGTCCTCCTTGGTTCTCAATACAATACTGTTTCGATTAAATTTCCAGTTTTCCTGCTATGCACTCGAAAATTTCCTTTTTTTTCTGCTCAATATCAACAGGCGGCGTCATATCTGTCCATGAAACGGGCATTTTATTGCGAAACCAGGTCAGCTGGCGTTTCGCATATCGCCTAGAATTTTGTTTTAATTGCTCCACAGCCTGAGGGAACGGCACTTTTCCATCAAGATATTCATACAGCTCTTTATAGCCGATCGCCTGAATCGATTGGCTGTCCCGGATATTCATATCATACAGCCGCTTTACTTCGTCAAGAAGGCCGGTTTCCAGCATCAGGTCAACGCGCTCGTTAATCCGGCCGTACAGCACTTCTCTGTCCATTGTAAGACCGATAAGAACCGCATTGTAAAGCAGCTCCCGTTTTTGGGTTTTAAGATGCTCTGACATTGTTTTTCCCGATACATGCAGGATTTCGAGCGCGCGGATGACTCTTCGCGTATTGTTTTGATGAATGGCTGCCGCCGCTTCCGGGTCGGCTGCCGCAAGATTGGCATGAAGCGCTTCCGCCCCTTCTTCAGCTGCCAGTTTCTCCATGTGCTCCCGGAATACAGGGTCGCCGGAGTTTTCCGTGAACGTATAGTCATACAGCACGGACTGAATGTACAGACCCGTCCCCCCGACAATCATCGGCAGCTTTCCTCTATCGGCAATCTCGGTGATTTTTCTTCTCACCATTTTTTGATAATCCGCCGTTGAAAAAGTGTCGGACGGCTCCAAAATATCAATCAGGTGATGCGGTACGCCTTCTGTCTCTTCTTCGGTGACTTTGGCCGTTCCGATGTCCATCCCTTTATATACCTGCATGGAATCTCCGCTGATGATTTCCGCATTCAGCATTTTCGCGAGTCCGATGCTTAGTTTTGTTTTTCCGACTGCCGTCGGTCCGACGAGTATGACGACAGGCTGTTTTTTATTTTTCAATATGTATCACTCTCTTTTATAAATCTCCCCCTAATTATAGCATTCATTTCTTCAGGCACCTATCCATTTTGCCCTTTTTCCTGAGCGCTAAACGTCCACTACCACCCGATCGGCTCGTTTCCGACAACCTCTCTCGTTTTTCCTTTGAGTGTATGGCGGTGCGTTTTCCGTCCTTCCTCCCGCGGATCGTAAACGACGCCGCCGTGCTGGATCTGAATCGGCTCATTGTAGGCGGCAAAGGTGGTCTCTGAAAGCTCATGGTAATGTGTTCCGTCAACCCTCGGGATGGCAGGGCCGGAAATGCCGTAATACCTATGAAAATGGCCGTTTTCAAACGAGGTGATGCCCGTATAGAAATGTGTATGCTCATCTGTATTGCTGCCGTTCTCCGGCTGCGAAAAGCCTTCGATCAAATGGTAATGCCCCTGCACAACATCCGTAACCGCCCGGTATGCGTGTGTGTGCGGAGGTTTTTTTGACCAATCGGACTGATACAGACCCACAAAAGCTCACTCCTTTATTTTTTTGATAAACGCCCAATCAAAAATTGGTGGGCTGAATACTCTGTTATCATCTCAAATTTATTCTTGGAGGTACCTTAATTATGAATGAAGAATACACATACGCAGTAGATAGTGATATGAGACCGTTTGGGCGGCCTGGATTTGGGTTCGGCCGGCCGGGCTTCGGATTCGGACGGCCCGGATTCGGATTTGGATTCGGACGGCCTGGTTTTGGATTTGGCCGGCCTTGGTTTGGTTATGGATTCGGACGGCCGTTTGGTTTTTACGGCGGACCGTTTTTCGGAGGGCTTGTCGGGGGGCTTGTCGGAAGCGCTTTATTCAATCCGTACTTGTACGGGGGTTACGGCTACGGCTATCCGTATTTCTATTGACGAATCAAAAAGGCTCCTCCCCGGGGGCCTTTTTGTATAGGTCTAATGTCTTGACTTGGCGGGCAAAGTTCGGATATTATTTTACTTTACTGCCTTAAACAAAAGGCATAAGGATTATGATGAGAGGGGGATTTGATATGATTCTGGGTTATATCTTCCTCACAATTGCTATTTTATCAGAGTCAATCGGCGCGGCCATGCTGAAAGTCTCCCGCGGATTTACGCGGTTTTTGCCGAGCGCGCTTGTAGTGGCAGGCTATTCATTGGCCTTTTATATGCTTTCACTGACACTGAATCTCATTCCGCTCAGCTTATCCTATGCAACATGGAGCGGAGCCGGAACGGTGCTCGCATCCATTATCGGAGCGAAATGGTTTCATGAAAAACTGGACAAGCAGGCCGTCATCGGACTCTTTTTCTTATTGGCCGGTGTCATTTTGATGAATTGGTAGAAAGGAGAGGCATGCTGATGAAAGGATTACTCTGCCTGGCATTAGCCATTGTATCAGAAGTGTTCGGGAGCACGATGCTGAAGCTGTCGGACGGTTTTACGCACCTGTGGCCCGCTCTCGGCGTCATTGCCGGAATCGGAGCCTCTTTTATGTTTTTGAGCTTCTCATTGAAAAGCCTTGATTTATCCGCCGCATACGCGACATGGTCAGGTGTCGGCACCGCTTTAACGGCAATTGTCGGCTTTTTTGTTTTTAAGGAGGCCATGACAGTCAAAATGATGATCGGGCTTGTTTTGGTCATCACGGGCGTCATCCTGCTGAACCGTTCCAAGTCTCAAAAAGCTAAAAAAAATCAAACGGCCCGGAGCTGACCGTTTGAACTCGTCAAGCGCGGGCAGCTTTTACTTCAACCTCAAGCTCCATCTCCACGTTTCCTTGGACCGCTCGTGAAATCATACATGAGGACTCCGCTTTTTGCGCTAACTTCCTGGCGAGCGTAAAATCCGTTTCGGCTGCATCCGGCTTTAATAATATAAACGGGCGGTGAATGATTTTCTGGTACGTGAACACACCATTCGTGACGTCTACAATTCCTTCAGATTCCATATGTAGATCTTCTTTATCCAGGCCGCTTCTTTCCATCATCGCCGCAAGCGTTATAATATAACAGGTCGCGGCCGCTCCAAGCAGCATTTCATCAGGATTTGTGCCTTCTCCGGGTCCGTCCATTTCCTTAGGAATGGACACAGCCGTCTCCAGCCGGCCGCTTTTAATATCGCCGACGTCGTTGCGATTTCCGGGCCAATTTGCTTTTAAATAAAAGTGATGTTTTGCCAAGGGACAAACCTCCTTTTTTTCAGTTTACTCATCTTTCACTGGTTTGTCTTTTTTTAAGCTCACGAATACTCTTGATTGATCACTCTTTTTATCGTACGGACAAACCGGTAAAATTCCTCCGTTTTTGTGAATTCCCTTTCGCGGTAATCAAAATTATCAAAAAACGCTTCCCGCTGTTTTCTGCTGATCTCAAGCTGTATGCTCAGCCCGGTTTGCGCCTGGTTATTGATATTTTCGGTGTCAACCCCGGCCAGACCGGTTTTTGAGGTTGCCAATTCTGCAGAAAATCCGTTTCGTTCGAGAGCTCTCACCAATTTTTTCGCCCGCTTCCGGTCGCTTCCTCCGACAAGAGTATTTTTCTCGTCGCCTTTATAACCGTGAACTGCGATAACATAATGGTGCTGCTTAATACTTTCGACTGCTGAAGGCTCATCGAACTTGGTGCTCGTAATATGAAGAGTCTGGTTATCATGCGCTTTTAATCCCTCAAACAGGTAGGTTGAATAATCATCCCTGAAAGAGCGGACGATCTCGCTCACCCCGCCCTCAATTCTCCCTCCGTGCGGCGACATGATCAATACGGGGCTCCCCTTTCGCTTATTGTACGATATATGATAATCATCGGGGTCTTCGTGTTCAGCCAGATCTTTAAAATCTGTGTATGTATCAGAAGAATTCGAGGGATCAGGGTCTGACGCATAATGAGCACATCTTATTAGTAAGACCATTGCTACGATAATGATGACATTAAGTAAAATTCTTTTCATCAGCTCTCCTTCTTTGCTCCTTTCTGAAAAATGACATGTTCATTATATGGATTTTTGTCAATAGGTCTTATCTTAACATTCTATTAACATTATCATCAGTGAAAAACTTCCCGGTTTCGAAAAATCAATGGATTGTCACGGTTCAAGCGCTCAAATGCCGGGCATCAGTGAAAAAAGGTTGAGAGAGGGCAAAAAAAAAGGGAGGAACGCCCGAATTTTCAGGGGCGGGAGATTCACGGCCGGAAACGGACGGCATCAAGAATACGCTTTTAAAAATGAATATCCGCCTCCCGAAGCAAATGCACAGGACAGAATGGAGCCCGTCAAAAAAGTTCTCATCTGCCTTTTTGTACAGCAAAATGCCGTTACAGCCCGCTCATCCCCTTTTTTTACAATAATGGTCCGTTTTGAAATGGAGCCGTCTTTTTTCATATATATAATATCAATCGGAAGCTGTTTTTCCAAGGAATGTCTCAATATTATGTTCATGTATATACCTCCTTCCGCCGGCTTCATTATAAACGCGTTCCGTTTCAACTCGGTTTCTTCTCCTGAAAAAGCCGCAAGTAACCAGCTCTCCTGAAGGACAAACAAACTGACCGAACATACGGCCTGTTCATATGGTATAGAGAGAATCGCCAGAATGGGAGGAAAAGTATATATGTTTGGTTACTCAATGGTACAAATGGTGCGGTCAAATGCTCATAAGCTGGACTGGCCGCTCAGAGAAAACGTCTTACAGTTATATAAACCTTTCAAATGGACACCTTGCTTTTTACACAAGTTTTTCGAAAAAAAGGTGAAAAACAGAAAGAAAATGTCAGTCATCATTGAATTTGAAGAGGGCTGTCATGAATCCGGTTTTCACAGCACAGGACAGGTCTTATCAAAAGAAAAACGCTGCACCATAAAAAAGCAGTTTCAAACAATCAATTGCTGCAGCGCCGAAGTCACTCCGTCCGCCCTTCACATGCTTCTTTCGCAATGCCGGGATATCCGTAAAATCTATTTAAACCGTGAAGTAAAAGCGCTCCTTGATACGGCAGCTGAATCGTCTCATGCAAAAGAAGTGACCCGTAACGGCACCGTATTAACAGGAAAAGGCGTAACCGTCGCCGTTATTGATACCGGAATCTATCAGCATCCCGATTTAGAAGGCAGAGTTATCGGATTTGCGGACTTCGTCAACCAAAAGACAGAACCGTATGACGACAACGGGCACGGCACCCATTGCGCCGGTGATATTGCAAGCAGCGGCGCTTCATCTTCCGGTAAATATCAGGGGCCGGCGCCGGAAGCCGATCTGATCGGAGTCAAGGTTTTAAACAAATCAGGATCAGGAACCTTGGCTGATATCATTGAAGGTGTGGAATGGTGCATACAATATAATAAAGAACACACGAAGAATCCGATCAGAATCATCAGCATGTCACTGGGCGGAGATGCGCTCAGATATGATAAAGAAACGGACGATCCGCTCGTCAAGGCCGTTGAAGAGGCATGGAATGAAGGAATCGTCGTCTGCGTCGCCGCGGGCAACTCCGGTCCGGAAGCTCAAACGATTTCAAGCCCCGGTGTCAGCGAGAAGGTCATCACGGTAGGCGCCTATGATGACAATAATACGGCCGGCAATGAGGACGATACGGTCGCTTCATTCTCAAGCCGCGGCCCGACGGTGTACGGAAAAGAGAAGCCTGACATTCTTGCACCCGGGGTCGATATCGTATCTCTCCGTTCTCCGCGTTCATATCTTGACAAATTACAGAAATCAAACCGTGTAGGCTCCTTGTATTTCAGTCTGTCGGGCACGTCCATGGCCACTCCGATCTGTGCTGGCATTGCCGCCTTAATCCTTCAGCAGAACCCGCAGCTTTCGCCTGACGAAGTGAAAACACTGATCAAACAAAGTCCGGATCAATGGACAAATGAAGATCCGAACATTTACGGAGCGGGCGCAGTAAACGCTGAAAACGCCGTGGCGAAAGAGTAATCTTTTTATCATGAGAACGGGGTCGTCTAAACCTGCAGATGACTCCGTTTTTCAGGTGAACAGATGAAACATTTATAATGAAGGAACTCGGAATGCTTCAGAACCGGCTGTCAGAAAAAAAGATCAATCAAGGCAGTGTATTTCTAAAAAAATAGGGAATAAGTATGGTGTAGATAAAAGGAGGAATCACAATGGCACTTACAAACACCGAATTGTCTGAATGGCTGCAAAAACAGATCGGACAAACGCTTGATATCAGAAAAGGAGAGCTGACAGACAGCCGAAACGAGATTTCTGATATGGACCAGATCATGCTTCACCTTGATGATGTTCTCGTCCGCCGGACAAACCATCCCGATGACTATGTAGCGGACGAAGAGCTCGTCTTAAAAGGGCACGGCACAACCTATACGGAGGAAGGAAATGTCCCGCTTCCTCAAGATGCGTATGAAATCCCTCTGCTCGGCGATATTACCATCCAAAAGGAGCAAGACGGATTAAAAGTACATACAGATCGGGCCGTGTATACAATCGGGACCCGGAAAGAGCAATAAAAAGAAAAAACGCCCTGAACCAGCGGCGTTTTTTTATTGGTTTTTTTCTTCAGAATATCCGTGGAACATCGTGAATGCGCAAAGCATAATGCCTAAAATAATGATAATCGGAAGCCAGATCACGGCAAACTTATAATCCGGTTCGGCAAAAGCGCCGATGACCGCCCCAAAGCAATACAGAACCAAGGCAAGCGCGCGCAAAACAGCATCTCTCGTAAACTGCTTCCGCTTGTCCGCTTTGTAAAACCTTGCGGTGAGATCTTCAAAAAAATTAGCGAGCGTTCCCGTTAATACGGTCGTGGAAATCCCCGCTACACCAAGTTTTCTCGCGGCTGTCGTCTGCATTCCCATTGCGAAGCTGAGCAGCATAATCAGCACATAAACAGAAATGGCGTCTGCAAAAAAGCAGGAGAACAAAGCAAACAGCAGCAAAACGGCTCCTTCAATAGCTAAAGCGGCAGTTACCGCAGAGGGCCAGAATGATTTCTTTTTATTGCCCACAAGCAGGGCCGCGGCAATAACGCCGGCAATAAATCCGATTAACGAGGTTAATGATTTGAGTACGGCAAGGTGCCATGAGTTGCCGATCGCCAGGCCGAACAGAACGATGTTCCCCGTCATATTGGCGGTAAAGATATGTCCCAGGCTTAAATAACCGATCACATCCACAATTCCCGCTGTTAAACAAAGAAGTAAAAGTGCAATATTTCGGTATGTAGTCACTGTCAATGTGATCCAATCCTTTCTCATGCTGATTCCAACATATAAGTTTACTCTTTGCCATTTCATATGTCCAGCCGGCGTGCCGCTTTTTCAGAGCATAAAAAAACTCCGGCGAACCGGAGAAGCTACTGAACGATAAATAGTACTCTCGTGCCGTCGGAGTATCCGCTCATTTGATTTCCAACCCATGAACCGGCCCCGCGGTTATCCGACGGGGTTACATATCTGATATCAGCCCCCGCCCCGCCTTCTGTGCAGACTGCCATGGGCCATTCATCACGGTCAAACCCGGGCTTTGTCGGAATTCCTTTCAATGATTCTTTCCTTCTATTCTCCGCTCCGCCCCGATCAATTGTACAAATCTCAGAATGACCTGCCGAAATGGCGTCTTTTATATGATTTCCCGTCTCCGGATATTTTGACAGCGGGAAATACAGCACCTGATCGTATCGGGATGCGGCACGAGCAGCACTGTCCGAATGGATGCCGGCGCCCGTAAGGCCGACCTGAAGAGAGATCACCAAAAGCAGACTTGCCGCCCATTTCATAAACGCATTCATTCACATCCTCCTTAAGAAGTTGATATGAAGCGTAAATATGTATATTAGCCGGATTTAACACACATGATGAAATGGAAAAAAAAGTTTGCTGTTTTGTTGATAATCAACGAAAATGGCGGCTTTACGATTTGTCTATTGAACCGGCTTCTGTTTCCTTATATATTTTAGTCATACTTATGAGCCGTTGTGATCAGTGTCTTCGGCAGATAAAAGGAGGAATGCCGTCCGGTCGGCAGGCACCGGCTGTTTGTTATGTCTTTTCAAAAACATGAAGGCGGGGAAATCCAGATGGAAAAAACAATGTTTCACCCACACTCACCCGAGTTTCACGAAAACCCTTTTGCGGTTTTAAGCAGATTCAGAGAGCAGGACCCCATACATAAATTCGAACTGCAGCGTTTCGGAGGCACCTTTCCGGCTTGGCTCATCACGCGTTATGATGATTGTATGGCGTTTTTAAAAGACGGCAGAATTACGAGAGATGTAAAACGGGTCATGCCGAAGGAGCTGATCGCGAAGCTGAATGTCAGTGAAGATATCGATTTTGTCTCAGAGCATATGCTGGCAAAAGACCCTCCGGATCATTCACGTCTTCGATCTTTGGTGCATCAGGGGTTCACTCCCCGGATGATTGAGCAGCTTCGCACCGGGATAGAGCAGATCACAGAAGAGCTGCTGGATGAAATGGAAACAAAAGCAGACCCTGATATCATGAGAGATTTCGCCGCACCGCTTCCGTTTATCGTCATTTCCGAACTGCTCGGGATTCCGAAAGAGGACCGCGCCAAATTTCAAGTGTGGACAAACGCAATGGTCGACACGTCAGAAAGCGGACAAGATGCGACCAACCAGGCTCTCAAAGAATTTAAACAATATATGAAAACACTGATCGAAGAAAAAAGAAAACATCCGGCTGAAGATCTGACAAGCAAGCTTATTTACGCTGAAGAGGACGGCCAAAAGCTGAGTGAATCAGAGCTGTATTCCATGCTGTTTTTGTTAGTCGTTGCCGGGCTTGAAACAACGGTTAACCTTCTCGGCTCCGGCACCCTGGCGCTTCTTCTGCACAAAGACCAGATGGAGAAGATAAAGCGGCAGCCGGAAAATATCCAGACGGCGGTCGAAGAGCTTTTGCGTTATACCTCTCCCGTCATCATGATGGCAAATCGATGGGCGATTGAAGATTTCACCTATAAAGATGTTTCTATTAAAAAAGGTGATATGATATTTATCGGCATCGGTTCAGCCAATCGGGACTCGGAATATTTCGATGATCCTGATACATTAAATATAGCGAGAACACCGAACCGTCATATCTCTTTTGGATTCGGCATTCATTTTTGTCTCGGGGCTCCGCTCGCCCGGATGGAAGCATCTATTGCCTTTACCGCGCTTTTAAAACGGTTTCCGAATATAGAGCTGAAAGGCGCACCCGAGGATGTAACATGGAGAAAAAATGTGTTTTTGAGAGGGCTTGAAACATTGCCTGTCAGATTTTAATATCGCCCCCCTGTTTCGGGGGTTTTTTTAATGTCTTATAAACGGAAATCAATACAGTAGTGAATATTTAGTACATAGTGAATTTAGTTCTATATAGATAAAAAAAGCGGCCGGATTGCTCCGGCCGTTCTCTATTACCGTTTTACCAACTCATGTGTTTCGTCCAGCTTTTTTCTGAAAGATTTAAGGAAATTTGCGCTGATCGTTCCTTTGTTTGCGTACAGTTTTTCGCAGAATGCCTTAATGGCGTTTTGCGGCTTTGGTTCCGACAGCATTGTGACATGATTGGAAGAGTGAACGTCCAGCAGGTGAAACTGTTTCATCTGGCGTTCCCATTCTTTCCAATACGCATCATGGTCTAACGGGATTTGTTCTTCCTCTGCTGTCAGATAACGTTCAAGATCTCCGAGGAACAAACCGCTTTTATTACGGAAGTAGTAGCATTGCAGCGCTTCCGGATGAGGCAGCGGCTTCATATCATACTCTTCCATTCCGTAAGCGAGCTGCGTCTTCATCATTTGCTCCAGCTGCATCCGGATCGCTTCTTCGGATTTTGGCAGACCGCGCTTTTTGGCAAGGCCGATCAATTCTTTCAATACTTCTTCTTCCTCAGCCTGGACGGTAATGTCTTCTCTGCTGATTAATGCCTCTTCAAGGTTTTCAGGCTTAAGATATGCTGTAAGCATCGTATTGATCGTTTGCAGCATGACCGACTTAACAGATGGTTTTCTTTCTTTCCATTTTTCACTGTACGGGGTGTCGATCATGACGGCGCTTTTTACCGTATGACCTTCCTCTTGCAAGAGGCGCGCGGTTTCGTATGCAAGCATTCCGCCTAAGGAATATCCGCCGAGGTCATAAGGGCCTTTCGGCTGTACCGCTTGGATGATTCTCATATAAGAAGCGGCCGTCTCTTCGATTCCTTGCAGCGGCTCTTTCCCTGTCAAACCTCTTGCCTGGATGCCGTAAAAAGGTCGCTGACTCTTTTTGGCGAATGGCTGGTATGCTTCAACGCCTCCCGTTCCGCCGTGAAACCAAAAAACAGGACGGCCTTTTTCTCTATCATTCAGCTTGACGAGTTCTGGAAAATTTCGGCCCGCCTCCTGCGATTGGTTCGTTTTTAACAGCATGCTAATCTCCTGAACAGTGCTGCATTTCTGAAGAGCCTCCAGACTGATGCGGCTGTCTCCGTCCTCAAGTTTCTTCAACAGCTGAATAGAGGAGATTGAATCGAAGCCGTATTCAGTCAGCGGCTTATTTTGATCAATTTCCGCTGGCTCCATCCCCAAAATGTCTGCCACAATGTCAGCCGCGCTCTCGCAGCGGATCTGAGGATTCTGTGATACCGGTGCAAGGCTGATGTCTTCTGACTGACCGCCGTTCCAATACTTATGGTTTTCAAAAGGATATGTCGGAAGCGGCACTCTTTGAACAGATTTGCCTTGGTGGAGTCTGTCCCACGGTATATCCGCACCTTTCACCCAGCAAAATGCAAGTTTTTCCAGATTGTTTTCAGCCAACAGCGTCTCCGTGACGACTGTACCGAGAGTCCCTTCCAGTAAAACGCCGATATCTCCTGATCCAGTCTGCTGACTGCCTGTAAAGAAGCTTTTCATTCCATTGCTTTCTTCGGAAAATGCTCTGTACTCTTTCAGTTTTTCCAGCAATTCATCTTGATTGCGGGCAACGAGTGCCAGGCGGCAGTTCATCGCCTCACGGCCGGTCTGAAGCGTATAAGCAATATCCCGCAATGACGGAGTATCTCCAGTTTGCACAAAATCAGCCAGCTGACCTGCGGCCGCCTTAAGACGTCCTTCGCTCTTAGCAGAAAGCACGATAAGCTGCGGTTCACACGCAGATTCTTTGTCTTTATGGCTCGGGCTGTACTGTTCCAAGACGACATGCGCATTCATGCCGCCGAAGCCATAGCTGTTAATTGCGGCCCGGCGCGGAATCGGTCTGCCCGTATGGTCGGTGAGCTGTGTCCATTCCTGATTGTCTTCGGTGAAACGGAAGCGGCTTTTCTGAATGGCCATTTGCTCATTTGCAGCTGTAAATCCGGGAATGCCCGGGATGGTATGATGCTTCATGGCCATCGCCGCTTTTATAAGGGCGGCCAGTCCGGAAGCGAGTTCGCCGTGCCCGATGCAAGGTTTCACGGTGCTGATATAACAAGGCGCGCTTTCCCCTTGATTTGCAGACTCGCCGTAACCCGCTTTGATTGCATTAAACTCCAGCGCATCTGCCATTTCGGAGGCAATGCCGTGCGCTTCAATATAAGTGACGGTTTGCGGATCAATATCGGTGTCTTCGTACGCTTTTTTCATCGCGGCCTTCATTCCCGCCGGATTCGGTGCGTGAAGCGACATGCCTTTACCGCCGTGAGACACTCCTGTTCCTTTAATGACCATGTGAATATGATCGCCGTCTTCAATTGCCGCCTCAAGCGGTTTGATGATGATCACGCCCGCCCCTTCGCTTCTGACAAAGCCATCGGCATCTTTTTGGAACGATTTCGCCCGGCCGTTTTTGCTTAAATATCCCATTGAGTCAAAACCGATAAAGCCCTTCGGCGATTGCAGAATATTGGCGGCCCCCACGACAGCCTGCTCACATTCGTTATGACGGATTGATTGAACCGCCCTGTGCAATGCCACCAGCGTTGACGTGCAGGCAGCCTCGTAATATTCACTCGGTCCTTGTAAATTCAAGGCATATGATATTCTGTTCGGAATGATGGACGGGATGGCTGTTCCATTGTTCGGATCGCTGTTGCCCGCGGCAACGAAAACGCCTGTCGGTCTGCTTGATAACGCCTTATTTGTCAGGCCCGCATCCTCCATTGCCTTCCATGTATGCATCAAAAGCAGAAATTGCTCCGGCCCCATTTGTGATGCCTCTTTAGGGGAAATTCCGAAAAAGAGCGGGTCAAATTCGCCGACACCGTCAATAAAACCGCCCCATCTGAGACTCGTGTCATTCTCATCACCGGCGTAACGGCGCCAGTCCCAGCGGTCCGCCGGAATTTCGGTAATACAGTGATCCCCGTTTACGATGTGCTCCCAAAAAGACTGGATATCCGGGGATTGCGGAAACTGAGCTGACATACCGATAATCGCGATTCCTTGCTTGATATCGGCGTTATCACAAGGCGGATGCTGTTTCTTCGGTAAAGTGCGCTCTTCTGTTTCCGTGACCCTGGCCTCTTCTGAATGCTTATGATCGGCAAGCAGTTGAGAAAACTTGCTCTTATATGCTGACGCGAAGTGGCGGGTCAGCTCCTCCGCGGTCGGATACTCGAAAAACAATGTTGGATTCACATCGATGTCCGCCTCTTGGCCGATCTCTTTTGTCAGCCCGATCAGGCTCGCTGAATCAAGTCCCAATTCCATGATATTCGCGTCAGACGGGAGAGATGGCGCGGGTTCATCCATCATCTTGGCGAGCTTGCCAAGGACGTAGCTGCGGATATCATCTGTCAGACTGCCGGCAGAAATCGGTGCTCCCGCATTCTTCACAGCCGTTCGGGCCGGCTGATTTATCTGTTCGGTTTTCGGGCGGAACCGTTTCAGGGCATAGCCTTCAAAACGCATCACCACTTCCGATCGGCTGCTGATGACATCTGCGTTAATCAGAATCATTTCCCCCGTTTGTTTGGCCAGCTTGATGTGCAGCCAGCAATCGATAAGATCTTCCGGGCTGCTGAAGGTGACGGAATTAATGCCGAACGGCAGATAGCTTTCCGCCTCCGTTTGATCCAATAAAGAAAGCGAGGCCAAGTAAGCACTGTTGGCGATGAACGGATTTACGGCATAATGATGCGCTTGTTGTGAGTCGCTATTGTTCAGGTTCACTTTCGCTAAAACGGCATCAGAGCCTTTGTACAGGCGGGTGATCGTTTTAAATTCTTCTCCCCACACGACGGTTCCCGTTCCGTCTCCGTATAACTCATCTATCCGGCCCACTTCCCGGTAAGAGCGCTGAATGGCCGCCAGATCCGCGTGCTGCTTTTGAAACGGATAGGGGCTGCACTCGGCATACGCCGCTATGCTCCAATCAGGAGACGTGCGGCTGCGGTGCATTATGCTCAGTTCAAATCCATCCCCGTTTTGTTTCGATTCAGTTTTCAGCTCGATGCGATCGCCTTTTTTTACGGTAATGGGGCTCGCGTAATTCAGTTTTTTAATTTGTCCTCCTTCCGCTTCAGGAAAAAGATCACAAAAATGATCGACTGCCAGACTGTTATATGTAGCGCCGACGAGTACCGGTTCTCCGCTGAATTGATGCCCTTTCACGTATGGGTCGACATCACTGTATACCGCCTGAACGCCGGCAGCGTTTTCTGATTCACCGAATTGAAAAGAAGTCCCGTGGTCAAAAGCGTAGGCCGGCAGATGAACGGCGTGCTCCTGCCGCAACTGATCAAACGCGATATTCTCTCCTTTTTCCCATTGCCGCGCACGCCGGCCAATATCAGAATCGGAGAAATTGAGATTCCGCTGATCCATGCGGTAAGCGGCCAGCTTTTCCAGCAGTTCCAGAACGGAAGCAGCCGTAAATGCCGCACGATACTCCGAATGATGCGTTCTTTTTTGCAGCGCGGATGCGATGGCGGCCGGATGAAGAGATGGCGTCTTTTCTAAAAAGGCCGCCAGTCTGTCAAGATAGGCTTCAAAACTCCATTTTGTTTTCGCTGACACAGGGAAAATATATTCCTCATCGCCGTGACGGGCCTGATCGGAATTCGGTCTGATATATTCTTCTACGATGAGATTTGCATATGCCCCGCCTGCCCCGAAGGAATTGATCATGCTTCTCCGCGGTATGATGTCTCCCGTCTCGGCATCCTTCAGACGTTCCCAATACTCGGTTTTCTCCTGCAGGTAAAAAGGCGTTTGTTCAAGCGCGATATTCGGATTTTGCGGTTTTGCGTTAATCGTCGGGACTAATGTTTCCCGCTCCATTTGCAGCAGCACTTTCGCGAGCTGGGACATGCCGGAAGCCGCCTCTAAATGCCCGAGATTTGACTTGACGGATCCAAGCGCGCAAAAACGTTTTTTATCAGTATATTGCGCGAACGCATTTGTCAGGGCAATGACCTCAATCGGATCTCCCAATACAGAGCCGTTTGCCGCTGATTCAACATAACTGATTGTTTCCGGATTGATTCCGGCCTTGTCGATGGAAGCCGCCATGAGCTTCGCCTGCTGTTTCGGATCCGGAGCCGTGTACATCTGCCTTCCACCGCTATGGCACAACGCGCTGCTTTTAATGACCCCGTAAATATGGTCTTTGTCGGCAACCGCTTTAGAGAACGGCTTCAAGAGCACCGCCCCGACTCCTTCTCCCGGCATCAGGCCCGTGCCGGTTCCGAAGCTTTTGCTTTCACTTCCCTGTTCAAGCAAATTCGCCCGTTCGAGCGCATCATATTTAGACGGTTCAAGCGTGAGATTGACCCCTCCGGCAATCGCCATGGAACAACTGTTAAGCTTCAGGCTTTCACAGGCGAGATGAATGGCGCTCAGTGAGCTGGAGCATGCGGTCGTAACGCCCATGCTCGGGCCCGTTAAATTGAAAAAGTGGGAAATGCGGTTGGCGATATGCCAATCCCCTCCGTTAGAGCTGAGCGCAGATTTTTCCAACGACGGGATATTCCAGAAATATTGATTGTACATACTTCCCATAAATACACCGATGCCGCTGTCTGATTCCTGCCATTCGTTTACTCTTTCTAACGAGTAACCGCCGTTTTCAAATGTTTCCCATACGGTTTCTAAGCTTAGACGGAGCTCAGGCGTCATCTCCATCACATGGTCTTCCCGGATGTCAAACAAGTGATGGTCAAAAGCGTCAATATGCTGCAGAAATCCGCCGTACCGTGTTTTGCGTTCTTCTTTTCGTGTTTCTTTTGCCATTGTTTTCAGAAGACCGGATTTCCATCTGTTTTCCGGAGCTTCCGTAATACAGCTGTCTCCGGCTTTTAAATGCTCCCACAGCTCATCGAGGGTTTCAGACTCGGGATAGCGGCCGCTGATGCCGATAATGGCAATGTCGTCACGATCAGAACGATTAACGGTGACGGTTTCTGTTTCCGGCTTTGGCGCTTTTGGCTCTATTTGTTCAGTGATAAACCGCCGCGTTTCCGTGACAAGCGGCACCGGTTCATTCATTGCAGGTTCCGGATGCTTTGTTTCAGGAGGCGCTTGTTCGGCTCCGAATGCCTGTTGCAGCTTATCCGGGTAAGTTTCCAGCAAATACTCGGCAAGTTCTTTCGTATTCGTGTGTTCAAATAAGACCGTTTTCGGCAGCTCGCCCGTCAATGTTTCCAGTTCGCGGATAAAATTCACCTGCAAAATGGAGTCGATGCCGTATTTTTCAAAGCTGGTTTCCGGCTGAATGCGCTCGGGAGCAAGCTTTATGGACTTGGCTAACGTTTCTTTTATGAATTGCACAGTCCGGTCTGTGACTGAGAAAGACGGTTCTGTGACATCAGCCGGCTCTTTGGAAGCCGCAGTTTCTTCAACCGCCTGCGCGTTCGGCTGCTTTTGCCTGATGACGCCGTCGCTTTCTGCCGCCACGATCTGCTGGCCGAGGTGATGTGACGATTCCGCCATAAATGTAACGTACCGATATCCCTCGCTTTCCAGCGCAGACTGCCACGCTTCAGGATACAGCCCCGGGCATCCGGGAATGCGCAGTTTGGCGTCTTCATACAGCCACCAGCCTTCCAAAAGACCGAATGTCAGATGAGAATAAACCGAATGGCTGCTAATCTCATTTAATAGCAAAATCCCATTCTTTTTAAGCACCGCTTTGGCATTGCGAAGCGTCCGCCGAATATTTTTTGTCGCGTGAAGCACATTTGCCGCAATTACCGCGTCATATGCGCCCGCCTCTATACCCTGCAAAGCCGGGGGCTCTTCCACATTAAACCGCTTATAAGTCAAATACGGATTGTCGGGACCGTATTCTTTTTCAGCATGCATGAAAAAGGCCTTTGACAGATCGGTGTAGCAATATTCTTTCACATGATGTTTGTACTCTTTTAATCTTTTGAAAACGGCCGCGCTTGTCCCGCCCGTCCCCGCTCCGATCTCTAATATCCGGATTTCCGCGTTCGGGTCTTCTTTCAGGCGTTCTTCAATGAAAGCCGCCAATGTGTCAGCGAGCACCTCATTAAAGTAGTCTGCCGTTTCATTGTTTTTATAGATTCCTTCCACCAATTCCATTGAGGAATCGGGAAACAGAACATCAGTGGCAGAAACTCTGCCGGATAAAATATCCGGCAAAGCTCTGAGAGCGGTCTCCACTAAGGTGATCATCGCCTGTTTGCTGCTGTCCTTGAGTAAAGGAGCTTTCTTTTCATCCCATTCTTGCCACAGAACGTCCGCACGCTCTATCGGACCCGTTAACACATACGTACTGCCTGACTGTTTCAAAAAGCCTTTTTGCACCAAGATGGAGATGCTTTCTTCCAGCCACCTGCCGTAAAACCCCTGCATGACAGGCTGCGTTTCGTTTTCCGTAAAAAATCCGACAGATTTCAGCTGGCCTGCCAATAGTTTGTAAAGAAGATCTTCAGTGTTTTGCAAAGCCGTCCCCTCCTTAACTCAATTGTTGTACATGTCTTGTTACTTTAGGCTGATAGCTTCGCAGTTTTTGCATCGCCGAGCCGTGATGTTCAGGGTATACTTCTATCATTTCTTCCGGTTTTTCCTCCGGCTCTTCCGCCTGTTTCATCATGACGAACTGATTCAACGGGCCGCCGAGCAATCGTTCAAGCGCCGCCATTGCTTCCGGCGCTTCAATTGATCCGACTCCCGCCTGTTTCATCCGTTCTTGATATTCGGCAGATGATACGATTCCGACACTGCCCCAGTAGCTCCAATTCATCACTGCCGCCGAATACGGCCGCGTTTTAGCCAAATGAGCGGCAAAGGCATCTTTGAAACTGCATCCGGCAGCATAATTGCTTTGTCCGGCCGCTCGTGCAAATGATTGTACAGATGAGAAGAACAAAGCAAAGTCCAGCGGCTCATTTTGGAACACGCGGGCCATATTCACGCTGACATTGACTTTTGCAGCGAGCACGCTTTTCAAACGGCTTTCCGGCATATTTTTCAGGCTCTGATCCTCTAAAACAATTGCGGAATGGATGATTCCGTTAATTTGCGGGTGCGTGCGTTTGATCGTTTCATACGCCCGTGTGAGCTCATTCGGATTTGCCGCGTCAGCTTCAATATAAATCGGCGCCGGGCCGAATTGGCTGAGTCTGTCGATTTTTTCCTGGATGGCGCTGTTATGTTTTCGTCTGCCGATCCAAACGACTCGCGCCTGATATGTTTTCACGGCATATTCGCTCCATGCCTCGCCGATGCCCCCCGCACCGCCGATGACGACATAAACGCCGCCTTGTTGGTAAGCGGGCCGGCTTGACACCGGCTGCTGTACAGGAATAAGGCGCTGTTTGTACCAGTGATTGTTCCGGTACGCCCATGTATTGCCTTGCTCATCAAACGGCGCTGAGAACAGCTCCGCCTTTGAAACATCTTCCGGACATCCGACATCAATCAGCCTTGTTTGCCAGTTCGGATACTCTTTTGCGAGCGAGCCGACCAAACCGTGAATGCCTGCATGAGCCGGATCAATAATGTCCGCCGGCTGTACGGACTGTGTTTTTATTGTGACTGCAGTCAAGCTGATTCGCTTGCCTCCATATCCTAAAGCAAGCATTGCCTTAATCACTCTGTACATCTGGATGACGCCCGCATCCTGAGCTTTTACCATGTCGTCAGCGCTGTGAAAAGGAGCGATCCATACGATATGCCCGAAAGACCCTGTTGCTTTCAGTTCAGCCGCAACAGCCTCTATTTCATCCTCCGGGGTGATATGGAGCCTTCTCGCAGAAGGATGATGCAATTGAAAAGCCGCGCTTTCCTCATCCCCCGCGATAAAGACAACCTCTTCCGTCTTATATGCCGGGCTTTGATCACGGAATTCCGCGAGATCCCACACCGGAGCCAGAAGGTTTGCTCCATTTAATGATGTTTCCGGCGCGGAGCCTTCCATCATTCTGGAAGAAATCCCTTTAATTCTGACACAGACCCGGCCGGTCTCATCGCATAAGTCAATGTCCATACGCTGTATTTTTTCATCCGTTCCCCGGGAGCTGACGTACGCCCACATGCTTGTCGTGCACGGGCTGAAAATGTCCAGTTCTTCAAGGGCGAACGGCAGTGACAGCTGGTTATCATCTGCGTGCAGCTTCAGACCGATTGTCGCTTGCAAAGCTGAATCAAGCATACACGGGTGAAGAACGTATTGATCTGCCGTTTCTTCGAGAAAGGAAGGCAGCCGGAGCTCAGCTAATGCTTGATTGCTTCCGATATGAATGTGCTGAATTCCTTGTTGTGCTGGACCGTAGTCAATGCCGATTTTGCTGAATAAGCCGTAACACTGTTCAGAAGTCAGTATACTGAGGCCGCATTGAGCTTTCAGTGCGCCTATATCACGGTGCGGAGCCTCCCCGGCGCTGAGAATGCCGGCAGCCCCCTGACAGTGTATCTGCCTGCCGCTTGCTTCTGTTTGTGAATCCGTGTAAATGTCATACACGATTTCACCGTTTTCCCTCGGGTTCAGGCTGATTTGCGCTTCAATCGGGCGGTTTCCCGCTTCGATCGGCCGAACCCAAACGATGTTTTTCAGGCGGGTGACAGACGGACGTTCCTTTTGCCCTTTGACTGCCTGAGCAACCGCCGCCCTAGCCATTTCCAAGTAGGCGACGCCCGGCATAACCGGCTTGCCTTTAATAAGATGATCGGTGAAAATCGTCTCTTGTCCCGTAAATTCGGATCGGTACCGCTGCTCTGTTAAATCTGATACATTTTCGTGAAGCAGCGGGTGCAGCACCCGCGACGTCGGCACAGCTTGCGGTTTCTCTGCTTTCGGCCGATTGTCCGTGATCCAGTACCGCTCTTTCGCAAACGGGTAAGCAGGAAGACTCATCCGTTGGGGCTTGATATCTGAATATAAGCCGTCCCATTTGATATCCGCGCCCTGCACCCATAATTCCGCAAGCTTATCATTCTCTCGGCGGCTTATCAGCTCTTCGATATCCGCTTCGCCGTTTGCGCCTGCCAGAATGGATTTCAGGGAGGTTTTACCCGCTTTTCCTTTATAAATGCCCGCTATATCATAACGTCCTTTCGCACAGCTCTTTAGCTTGTCCCGCAGTTCTTCGGCCGAGGAAGCGATAATAGCCGCTCTTTCTTCCATCGCGTCACGTCCCTGCTGAAGCGTGTAAGCAACATTGGCAAGATCCGCATCCGTAAAAGAAGCTTGCGCCAGCTGCTGCGCCTGTTCCTGCAGACGCTCTTCTTCTTTGGCCGACAGCACAAAGATTTGAGGGTGTGTGAAAACAGCTGTTTTTCTTTCTTCCTTCGGGATATATTCTTCAATGACGACATGGGCGTTTACGCCGCCGATGCCGAAAGAACTGATTCCCGCACGGCGCGGCAGATGATTGCCGTTTTCGTCCTTTAATGCCGTCCATTCTCTTTTTTCCTGTACGATGTAAAACGGACTGTCTTTCAGCTTGATATATGGGTTGATGACCTCGCTGTGGAGGCTTTTTGCAAGTGTTTTATGCTTCATCTGCATCAGCACTTTGATCACACCCGCGACACCGGCTGCCAGTGACAGGTGGCCGATATTGGTTTTGGCCGATCCCAGACCGCAGTGACTCGCGTAAACGGCGGAATCGCCTGTTTTTTCGTACAGCTTTTGAAAGGCGGATTTCAGGCCGTTGATTTCGACCGGATCGCCAAGCTCCGTTCCGGTTCCGTGCGCTTCTATATAAGTGACGGTTCTCGGATCAATGCCTGCTTTGTCATAAGCCGTTCTGACGACTTCCGCCTGGGCTTTCGGGTTCGGTGTCGTCAAGGAGTTCGCGCGTCCGCCGTGGTTGACCGCGCTGCCTTTGATGACACCGTAGATATGATCGCCCGCTTTTTCCGCTTCTGACAGCTTTTTCAAAAACAGAATTCCGGCACCTTCACTGACGGCAAATCCGTCCGCCCTGTCGGAGAACGTTTTACATTTCCCTTCTTTGCTCAGCGCACCCGCTTTGTCATAAGCGATGTGGCCTTGCGGAGTGACGACGGTATTCACGCCGCCGGCGATCGCCATATCGCAGTTCCCGTTTTCAATGGCGCATACGGCGTGATGAATCGCGACCAGCGAGCTGGAACAAGCCGTGTCGATCGGTTCACTCGGCCCGTGCAGATTAAGCATATAGCTGACGCGGTTCGGCCCCGCTGACGGACTCATATTTGCGGCTGACGCACCGCCGATATCCAGGTCGGAAAACAGTGAGCCGTATCCGGTATTCCCCGTGCCGATATACAGGCCTGTTTTCGTGCCGGAAAGGCTTTTAGCGGAATATCCCGCATCTTCTATCGCTTTCCACGCATACATCATTAACAAGCGCTGCTGGGGATCCATCTGTTCGGCTTCCAGCGGTGAAATTCCGAAGAACAGCGGATCAAAATCCGCAACTCCGTCGATAAACCCGCCCCACTTTACATTTGTTTTGTTGGCTTCATTAAGCGGGTCACCGTAATACTCACGCCAGTCCCAGCGATCCGCCGGAACCTCTGTTATACAATCTTTTCCCTCTTCTAAGTTGCGCCAATACTCATCAATATTTGCGGCCTTCGGAAACACTCCGCTCATGCCGACAATAGCGATCGGTTCCGGTTTATGTTCAGCCGCAGTCTGAACAGGCTGTACGGCAGTTTTTGCAAATCGTTTGTTCCCTGCCAGTCTGATGCCGCCATCATCAGTTACGCCGCTTTGTTTTTCTTCTTTTGGCTGTGTGCTGCCGGCAAATTGTGTTTGATAGTCTTCTGCTAAATGATGCGCCAGGGCTTGAATCGTCGCATATTCAAAAAATACGGTCGGTGTCAGATCAAGCTGATAAGTGTCATTCAGCTTGTTGGCGAATTCCGTCAGCGTAATGGAATCAAATCCGTATTGATTAAACTCCAATTCGATATCGATTTCTTCAATGTTTATTTTCAGAAGCCCGGAAACCTCTTTTGCCAGCAATTCCTGAAGTTTTGCCGTCAGGTCTTTCGGCGCAGGCGTTTCATCCGTTTTCTTAACCGGTGCAAAAGCGGCTGCAGGAGTCTTTTGAAGCAGCTTTTCCCGCATTACGGCGCGGTTTCCTTCCATGACGAGCACGCTTGTTTTCCCCGTGCTCCATGCTTTGTAAAGAGCTTCTATTCCGGTCTCAGTGCGCATCGGCGTTACACCGGTTCTTTTTTCGGTGAGCTTCGCCATTTCTTCATTGACTTGCATTCCGCCGTCTTTCCAAAGCGGCCAATTGACCGACAATGTATGTCCGTGGCGGTACATTGCCGTAACCAGCGCGTTGCGGTATGCCGCATAGCTGTCCATAAATGCGTTTGCCGCCGCATAATCCGCCTGTCCCGCATTCCCGGTGACGCCGGAAATGGATGAGAAAACAATGAAAAAGTCCAGCGCTAAATGCTCGGTTGCTTCATCAAGGTTGACAAATCCGTCCGTTTTAGGAGCCAATACACTGTAAAACTCTTCGGTTGTTTTCTTTGCGATATACTGATCTTTCATCACACCCGCGCTATGAATGATGCCGTGAAGGCCGCCATATTCCGTTTCAATTGTTTTGACCAGGTCTGCCGCAGTTTGAGCGTCTGTTACGTCAGCCTGCTTGTATTCCGCTTTTGCTCCGAGTGATTCAAGCGATTGCAGCTGCATCCGCTGATTCTCGCTTAAAGCGGAACGGCCTGTCAAAACCAGTGTCGGCTCTTTGACTTTGCGGGCGATTTCTTTCGCGAAAATAAAGCCTAAGCCCCCGGCTCCTCCGGTAATGAGATAAATGCCTCCGTCGTTCCACGGAATGCGTATTTTGCCGCCGGACACGGCCGTTTCTTTGACATCTGCGCTGTATCGGATGCCGTTTTCATATTTGACATGGCTGTCATCAGCCCGTGTTTTATTTTCTCTGATGATGTCTGTGATTCTTCCGTTTTCCGCCGGTTCTATTTCAATCAGCTGGGTTTTCAGTTTTACATGTTCCAGGCCGGCTGTTTTTAACAGAGCTGAAATCCCTGAGAGCAGCTGATGCTTATCAGTTTTAGAGAGAACCGTCTGGATGAGGACGTCTCCATCCGTCTCTTCCTTCAGCAGTTTTTGCAGCGTCTCCAATATCCGTCCTGTATAATCACGGAAGCGCGCCGCCGCTTTCCCATGCTGGGAGGTCATTTCAATACATTCAGCTCCCGCGGCTTCAACGGCTTGTTTCAATCCGGCGTCTGTGTCACAAAGCAACACGATATGCCGGGCAAAAACCGGTTCCGTTTGAACGGCGGTTTTATCGCTTCGGCTCCATACCGGCTCAAGCATGAGCGTTTCCGGAGCTTTTTCTTTTTTCTCAGGTTCTTTTTCAGCCGTTCTGAATGACAAACCTTTCAGCCTTACGCACACCTTGCCGTTTTCATCACAAATATCAAGATCACGTTTTTCAATCTGGCCGGCTTTGTGGTCTTCAGAAAGTCTGGCGTAAACCCACATCTCGGCAGCGCATGCGCTGAATACTTCAAGCTCCTGAACCGCAAACGGAAGCATCAGTTTTTCATCATTTGTTCCGGTTAATATGCTTGATGCCTGCAATGCAGAGTCCATTAAGCCCGGATGCATGACATACTCCTGTACTGTGCCCGCACAAGCCGCATCAAGTGACAGTCTGCCCAATACGAAATCATCACCTGTATAAATCGCTTTGACACCCCGGAAAGCCGGGCCGTAATCAAAACCGATTTTGCGGTACATATCGTACACTTCATCTGCAGAAAACGGTGTCTCGGCGGATTGTGATCTCAGCTTTTGGAGATCAATGACCGGTGCCTTTGCATCAGGGCGGACTGATACTGCCCCTTGGCTGTAAACGGACGGCTGATCTGTTTCCCGGCCGCTGTAAATGTCGAATTGAACGTCATTTGCCGTTTCAGGAATGAGACGGATGTTGACATGAACCGGCTCGTCTTCAATGGTGATCGGCCGCACCCAAACCGTATTCTTAAGCTTGACGCTTCCTTGTCCGGCCGGAACTTCAGATGCCTGTTCCATTGCTGCGCGCGCCATTTCAAGATGTGCCACTCCCGGTAAAATCGGTACGCCTTTTACAACATGGTCCGCAAGGTAAAATTCTTTTCCTGTATAGATTGAACTGAACCGCTGTTCTGCAAGGTTTGAAGTATTTCTGTGCAGAAGCGGATGAAGCGCGTCTTGTTTTCCGGCAGATACAGTGCTTGTTTTTTCGTGTTTTCCGGTGCTTTTTGACGCCCAATAGCGGTCTTTTGCAAAAGGATACGATGGCAGGCTCATGCGTTTAGGCCGACGGTCTCCATACAGCTTCGCCCAATCGACGTTCAGCCCTTTGACCCATAATTCAAGCAGCTTCGCGTATTTGCCGCGTGCCATCCATTTTTCAACGGCTTCTTGAATTTCTTCATCTTCCGTCAGCATTTGCAGCGTGCCTTTGTCTATTCTTCCTCTGTACAAGTCCGCGTGCTTATCTCCAGTGATAAACTGTGACAGTTTTTCCTGCAGTTCTTCTGCAGATCCGGCAATAACCGCCAGGCGTTCTTCCATGGCGTCCCTTCCGATTTGGAGGGTATATGCCATAGAAACGAGGGAGGATTGATCGTACCGTTTTTCAGTAAGCGCACGTTTCAGCTGTTTTGCCTGCTCTTTCAGGCGTTTTTCATTTTTGGCGGACAGAACGAAAAGACATGGGTCGATATGAAAATCATCTGCTTCCTCTCTGTCTTCTGGAATGTATTCTTCGATGACGACGTGGGCATTTACGCCTCCGATGCCGAATGAGCTGATGCCCGCGCGGCGAGGCTGTTCGTTTCCGCGTTCGTCCGTCTGCGTCTTCCATTCCATTGTCTCCCGCACCAGATAAAACGGGCTGTCTTCAAGCTGAATGTACGGATTTACCGTCTCACAGTGGAGACTTTTTACTAGTGTCCGATGCTTCATCTGCAGCAAAATTTTAATAATGCCCGCTGCTCCCGCGGCAAGGGATAAATGGCCGATATTCGTTTTGACCGACCCTAAGCCGCAATAGCCGGCCGCTTTCTCTTTTCCGTCTGCAAACGAGCTGAACGCTTGTTTCAGTCCGTTAACTTCAACGGGATCTCCCAGTTCTGTTCCGGTGCCGTGCGCTTCGATATAAGAGACTGTTTTCGGATCAATGCCCGCTTTTTTGTATGCGGCTTTAATGACTTCCGCCTGTTGTTTCGGGTTAGGCGTTGTTAAAGATGCCGCGCGGCCGCCGTGATTCACCGCGCTTCCTTTAATGACGCCGTAAATATGGTCCCCATCCGCCTCAGCGGCTTTCAGCTTTTTGAGGAAAAAGAGCCCTGCTCCTTCACCATGGGCAAAACCGTCAGCCTGATCAGAGAACGTTTTGCATCTTCCTTCTTTACTCAGCGCGCCCGCTTTGTCAAAACTGATATACACATCCGGAAGAACAATCGTATTGATTCCTCCCGCCAAAGCCATGTCGCACGTTCCTTCTTCAATTGAAGAAACGGCATGGTGTATGGCAACGAGCGAGCTTGAGCAGGCGGTATCAATCGGTTCGCTCGGCCCGTGCAGATTGAGCGTATAGCTGACACGGTTCGGTCCGACAGACGGACTTGTATTCGCCGCGGATGACCCTTCAATCTCCGCATCGGCATTGGCTAAAAGAGAACCGTAGCCGGTATTTCCGGTCCCGATAAACACACCTGTTTTTGTGCCTGAGAGACTCTTTGACGCATACCCGGCATCTTCGATCGCTTTCCACGCATACGTCAGCAAGAGGCGCTGCTGAGGGTCCATTTGCTCCGCTTCCCGGGGTGAAATCCCGAAAAATAATGGATCAAATTCAGCAATCCCGTCAATAAACCCGCCTTGGTTGACGTTTGTTTTATTGGCTTCTTTTGCGGGATCCCCGTAATAGTCCCGCCAGTCCCAGCGGTCTTTCGGAATCTCGGTCATGCAGTCTTTGCCTTCTTTCAGGTTCTGCCAGAAAGCTTCAATGTCTTCTGCCATCGGGAAAATCCCGCTGATGCCTACGATTGCGATCGGTTCCGGCCCTTGGCCCCGCTGCACTGTCTGCGGAAGTGTCTCAGGCAGAGTGCGTCGTCGCTTAACGGCCGGGCGCGTGATTTGAGTCTCTTTTACCGGTCTTGCCGATTGAACCGTTTTTGTATTTACCGCAAACCGTCCGGCAAATTCCTCTTCGTATTCACTGATTAAATGAACGGCAAATTCATGGATTGTCGGATGATCAAAGAAAATCGTCGGCGTTAACGTAAGCCGGTACGTTTTGTTTAACTGGTTCGTAAACTCAGTCATCGAGATAGAATCCAGCCCGTATTTTGTCATTTCTTCATGAGGATCAATTTTGTCAATGTTTACTTTTAACAGTGAGGCCGTCTGCTGTTTTAACAGATGCTTCACTTTTTCAAGCAGGCTGTCAGCATCAATGTCATGACGTACGCCGGTCTCTGCTTCCGGATGATCATTCTCTTTGCGGAACAGTTTTGCTTTCATGTGTTTCACATCTCCTTCAACAACCGTCATCCGGGCTGTCCCGCTCATCAAGCCTTGATATAAAGCCTTGATGCCGGCATCTGTGCCGAGCGGTGCGATTCCCGCCTCCTGCATCAGCATATCTTCCGTCTGATTTCCTGCCTGCATTCCGCCTTCTTTCCATAACGGCCAGCTGACAGAAAGCGTCTTTCCGTATCTTTGTCCTGCGGCTTGTAAAGAACGGCGGTACTCGGCATACATCTCCATAAAGACATTTGCAGACGCATAATCAGCCTGGCCGACGCTTCCAAGCACACCTGATAAGGATGAAAAGACAATAAAGACATCTAATTTCTCCTGTTGTGACGCTTCATCAAGATACACAAGGCCCTTCACTTTCGGAGCGAGAACGTGTTGGTATTCCTCTGCCGTCTTCTTCACCATGTAGTTGTCTTTTATAATGCCGGCACTGTGAACAATCCCGTCCAGCCTGCCATGCCGTTTGCGGATATTGCGGATCAATCGGTATACTTCTGCTTCATCCGTGACATCGGTCTGCTCGTAGAAAACAGAAGCGCCGGCAGCACGTACTGTTTCCAGCATGTCTTTCTGCTTTTCTCTGAGAGCGGACCGGCCGGTTAGTATGATGACGGCGTCTTTTGTACAGTTTGCGATCTCTTTTGCAAAGATCAGACCTAAACCTCCCGCACCTCCTGTAATGAGATAAACACCTTCGTCTTTCCACGGAATGTCCGGCTCCGCTTGAGAAATATCCATCTCTTCCCAATCAGCGGCAAAGCGCTTGCCGTTTTCATATTTCACATGGACGCTTTCGGCATGCATACGGTTTTCGGACGCTTTTTCCGCTATGCCTTCAGCACTTTCTTCCTCCTCGGCTTCGATCATTTGACAGATCAGCTTGGAATGTTCAAGGCATGCGGTTTTGAAGAGTCCGGTAATGCCTGAGAAAACCCGCTGTAAGCCTGCTGACCGCGTAACAGCCTGAAAAAGAACGCGGCCCTTCGGCTTGCTTTTCATTATGGTTTTGATATGGTCAAACAGCTGGCCCGCATAAGAATGATACCGCTCTGCAATAGATGCGGGACGATCGTCCAAGATAATGACGCTTGCATGTTCAAGCTTTGCTTCCACGGCCTGTTTTACGGCTTCATCGTACTCACAAAGGAAAATAATATGCTCTTCATACGAAGGCTCGTGATCGGCCGGTTCCGGCTGCTCTTTCCAGACCGGTTCAGCGAGCAATGTGTCCGTACGGCTGACAGGATCGCCTGCACCCGCGTTTTCTTCCATGATCCGTGTTGAGAAACCTCTCATCCGCACACAAAGCCCGCCGTTATTGTCATATAAATCAATATCGGCTTTTTGGATAGGATCGCCGGCTTTATTGTTCGCACTGAACGTGACGTGCACCCACATATCATCAGCGCACGGATTCAGAACGTCCAGCTCCTCTAAAGCAAACGGCAATGCGGCTTTGAATGGTTCCCCGCTTTCTGCAAGCAGCGCTCTCGTCACGTTTTGCAAATATTCGGCGGCCTGAAGCGCACCGTCCATCATACTCGGATGAAGGATATAATCAGCTTTTGTATGAGAGACGGATTCAGGAAGCTTCAATTTAGCAAGCAGCCGGTCTTCGCCTTTGTATACAAGCTGCACCCCTTTGTAACCCGGCCCGTAATCAGCACCGATCATTCCTTTGTAAAACGCTTGAGATTCGATTGTTCCCTGTGTGCACCGGCGCTTCAGCTGCTCAATATCCGCCGCTTCCTCCGGTTCCTTCCGGATGATTTCAGCGATGCCCTGATTATAAAGAGGAGCTTCTTCACCGATAGAATCGTTATCCCCGTACATTCTGTATTGAATCTGTCCGTCCTCTTCTTCATAAAGTCCGATATGGACACGGACAGCCTCCTGATCGGCTATCACCGGACGGACCCATACAATATTCTTTAAGCGCAGGCCCAGAGATTCCTCTGTTGCCCCGCCGATGCTTTTCTCCGCCGCGGCCCGTGCCATCTCAAGGGTAACGGCAGCCGGCACGATCGCCATTCCTTTAATGATATGCTCGGCAATAAAATACTCTTTTCCCGTGAATTCCGAACTGAACCGCTGCTCCTGCAAGACGGATGTATTCTGATGTACCAGCGGATGCAAAAGCTTGGTATCCGTTTGCTTCACCGTTTCCTCCGGCCAGAAGCGCTCCTCTGCGAACGGGTAGGTCGGCGCACTGATTCTTTGCGGCGCGGAATCCTGATACAATAAGCCCCAATCGACACGCGCTCCTTCAACCCAGAGTGCCGCCAGTGCTTTCAGCTTTTCATCCCGTGTCTGACATGCCGCAAGCTCTTCCATCTCCTGAGCTGACACTTCTCTGCTTCTCACTTTTTCGCCCCGTAAGATGTTTTGGTCATTGCCATTGATGAAATCCTGCAGCTGACGCTTCAAATCGTGACGATCATGACTGATAAAAACGGCTCTCTCTTCCATCGCTTCACGTCCGGTCTGATACGTAAATGCCAGATCATGCAAGGAAACATCGTTTTCGGCTTCATCCAGAAAGCCGGATAAACAGGATGCATAGGCAGTAAGACGCTGCTTATTTCTCGCTGACAGCGGAACGATGTAAGGCGGCTGTCCGTCATTTGATCCGCTGATCGTTTTGTTTTCATACTGTTCAAAAATGGCGTGTGCGTTTGTTCCTCCGAGTCCGAATGAGCTTAACGCTGCGCGGTGCGGCGTCTCTCTCTCCGGAAGCGGTTTTCTCTTATCCGCCACATAAAACGGCGAACCGCTGAATTTGATATTCGGATTCGGTGACGTGTAATTAATGGTAGGCGCCAGCTCCCGATGATATAAACTCATGGCGACTTTGATGCACCCGGCCAGACCTGCTGCTGTATCCAAATGTCCGATATTCGTTTTTACGGAGCCGATCCCGCAATACTGCTCCCGGTCCGTGTAACGTTTATACACTTGCTGCAGCGCGGACATTTCAATCGGATCACCCAATGTCGTTCCTGTGCCGTGCGCTTCGATATAGGAAATCGTCTCCGGGTGAATATTCGTGCTGTCTAAAACATGCTGGATGACGTCAGTCTGACCTTTTACACTCGGTGCGTAAAAACCGACTTTATCCGCTCCGTCATTGTTCAGACCGATGCCTCTGAGCATGGCGTATATGTGATCTCCGTCCTGAACGGCTTGTGACGCCTTTTTCAGCAGAATGACGGCCGCTCCTTCTCCGCCCGCCATACCGTCGGCTGAAGCGTCAAATGCCTTGACATGCCCGTCGCTTGAAAAATTCAATCCGTTTTGGTGCACATAGCCGATGCCGGTCGCTGCATGCAGAGTTGCTCCGCCGACGAGCGCGTATTCCGATTCTCCGCTCGTTATGCTTTTGTAGGCCGAATAAAGACCGACTAATGATGATGAGCAATTGGAATGAACGAAATAGCTTGGCCCTTTTAATCCGAGCTTATGGGAAACCATCGTCGGAATCGTGCCGCTCTGCGCTAACACCCATGACACATAGCCGTCGGGAGAATCATGGCCTTCTGTTGTTTTTTCCGGCAAAAGCGACCGATACGAATTATTGCTTGCCGACATATATACGCTTGTCTTCGGAATCTCTTTCGATACATATCCCGCATCCTCGACGGCTTTCCAAGAATGAAGCAGCAGAAGCCGAAGCTGAGGATCCATAAATTCTGCGTCTTTCGGAGAAATGTGAAAGAACTCAGGGTCAAAGAGATCTTTTCCTTCTATTGTCGATAATGCAGGCACATAGTCGGGATTTTCGATCAAATCTTCAGGCACGCCGGCTTCCCGAAGTTCTTCTTCCGAGTAGAACCGGACGCTTTCCTTTCCTTCTCTTAACTGCTTCCAAAACTCATGATGATTTTTCGCGCCGGGGAACTGGCAGGAAATCCCCACTATCGCCACACTGTTATCAAAGTAAGACGGCACCCCGTTTTGCGGTATTTGTTCTATTTCTCTCTCATCTTGGCCGGGCGCCTCTGAATCAGCCGCCTGTTTTGTTTCAACAATAAATCGGCTGATCGCCTGAATGGTAGAGTGTTCGAATAAATCCGTGACGGTAAAATCGCATTCCAGCTCCTGTTTAATGCGTTCTGCCGCCGCAACAGCCAGAAGCGAGTCGCCTCCCACATCGAAAAAGCCGTCTTCGATTTTGATGCCCGCCGTATTCAGCAGGTCTTCCCATATTGCGGTCACTTTCGCTTCCGCTTCTGATAACGGCAGTCTGCCCGTCTTTTCAGACCGGTGAACGATTACCTTGCGCTGTTTTAGGGCTTTGCGGTTCACTTTTCCGCTCGGTGTTAACGGCAGTGCATCCAGGCGGATAAAATGGGCAGGCGCCATATAATCCGGCAGACTCGATAAAAGATGGTTGCGGAGCGCTTTTTCGTCGGCCGTATGACCGGCGCGGGCCGTATAATAAGCAATCAGCTTTTTATGTCCGTTCTTTTCCTGAACAACAACCGCCTGGTCAAGGATATCCGGATGTTCGCTCAATTTCGTTTCAATTGCTCCCAATTCGATGCGGAAGCCGCGAATTTTCACCTGACTGTCAATCCGGCCGGCATATTCTATATTTCCGTCAGGCAGCCATCTGGCCAAATCACCTGTCTTATAAAGTTTTTCTCCTTCACTAAACGGATTATCAATAAATGATGCCGCCGTCAGCTCAGGCTGATTGTAATATCCTCTGGCCAGACCGGCGCCGGCCACGCAAAGCTCCCCGGCCACACCGTCAGGGACGGGGCTGAGCTTTTCATCGACGATATAAAGCCGCGTATTGTGAATCGGTTTCCCGATCGGCGTATTCCTGCTTGTGATTTCCTTTTGGCCGCAGCTGTAGTAAGCGGCATAAATGGATGTTTCCGTCGGGCCGTATATGTTTTCAATTCTGGCATGTTTGAAGATGGAAACTGACTTTTTGACTAAATCTTTCGGAAACGCCTCACCGGCCACCATCACATACTTCACAGGGCCGTCTTCTGTAAATGCCGTATGCCGCTTTACCGTTTCCAGAAATACATTAAACACGGCGGGCGCAAAATTCAGATGCGTGACCTGGTGGGTTTGAATATATTCCATGCAAAGCTGCGGATTTTTTTCTGCGCCAGGCGGCAAAATGACTAGCCGTCCGTTTCCGATAAACCAGCCGAATAATTCAGAAATCGAAACGTCAAATACGTAATTCGTTTTTAACAAATAGGCATCCTCTTGTGCGACCGGATACTCAGCTTCCAAAAACTGCAGCGTATTCATGATGGCCCTGTGCTCAACCATGACGCCTTTCGGTTTTCCCGTGCTTCCGGACGTATATAGAATATAAGCGAGATGATGCGATTTTGAACGCGGCGTCAGTTTTGCCCCGCTGACAGAACGTCCGCTGTTTTCAATTTCCACCGTGCTCACACCGCCGATGGCCAACTGTTCAATCATGCCGCGCGTCTTTTCCTGCGTTAATACGATTGACACGCCGCTGTCAGTCAACACGTGCGCCATCCGTTCATTTGGAAAAGCCGGGTCCAGCGGCACATACGCGCCTCCCGCTTTTAAAATGGCGAGGATGCCGATGACCATCTCAAAAGAACGCTCCGTACAAATGCCGACCGGGCATTCCGGTGTGACACCCTTTTCTTGCAGGTACACAGCGAGCGCCGTGCTTCGTTCATCTAATTCGCGATATGTAAGACTGTTTTCACCGAATATGACGGCTTCTCTGTCAGGATGGCGGCCGGCTTTTTCCGCAAACACTTCATGAATGCAGCGCTCATTCGGCTGATGGGATGAACGGCTTTCATCCCGTTTTTGATTGAGCAGGCCGGAACAGGCTTCAAAAGCGATCTCCGGATCAGAAAGCACCTTCTCCGCCAGTTTCATATAATGCTCCGCCATTCGTTCGATGAAAGAAGGGCTGTAGACATCCGGGTTGTACAGAAATTGCAGGACCGTTCCCGTTTCTTTTTTATAGACTTCAAGCGCAAGCTCAAATTCGCCTTCCTGATGAATGTCTTCTATCATTTCAATGCCGAGTGATTGATATAGTTCCGCCAGCTTTTCCGCTCCTTCCGTCCGGAAGAAGTTTTGATAGAAAAACGCGGTTTGAAAAACAGGCGACACCGCAGGCGAGCGTTCCGTCTTCAATTCTTTGACAAGCGCGGGAAACGGATACGCGGCATGGTCCAGCCCTTCTGCCAGTGTCAGCTGCAGCTCCTTCAAAAACGACGTAAAAGATTTGGCGCCCGTCTCCCTGCTTCTGACCGCGATCATATTAATAAAGTATCCGATGACAGATTCAAATTGAGCCTCAGAACGCCCCATCGTCGGCATGCCGACGATGACATCTTCCTGATTCGTATATTGATAGAGCAGTCCTTTAAAAATAGCGAGATACACAACGGATTCATTGACATTATGTTTTTGGGCGCAAACTTTAATCTGCCGGTTCAGTTCATCAGGAAGCAAGCACTGATACGCCTGCCCCCTGCACGTTTGAACCGATGATCTCGGATAATCCGACGGAAGCTCAAGCACCGGCAGCGGTCCTTTCAGCTGCTTTTTCCAATAAGACAGATGCGTTTTTCCCGCTTCGCTTTCCAGCAGCTCTTTTTCCCATTTCACAAAGTCATGATAATCTGCGGCCTGCTGAAGCATGACAGGTTCTTTGCCTTCACTTGCTTTTACATAAGCGTCCAGCAGCGCCGACATAAACGTCATAAGAGAGACGCCGTCAAAAATGATATGGTGAATGGTGATTAACACAATCGGCTCCCGCTTCGCCCGCCGGAATACTTGAACACGCAGGAGCGGCCCGGTTTCAAGCGCGAACGGTTCTTTTGCTTTTTCTTTAATAAACGTAAGCGCATCACGCTCGCTTAATTCGGAAAGATCCATTTCTTCAATCGGAAAATGCCGATCCGTATCTTCTATCTGATACGGAAGGCCGTTTTCCTCTTTTATCACACTGGTCAAAATAGGATGATGGCGCTGCACGGACAAAAGGGCGTTTTTGAATGTCTCGACATCCAGCTTTTGAAAACGAAAGCATAACGGAATGTTATATGCGCTCATCTCCGGAAACATTTTCTGAAGCATCCACAAACCTTTCTGGCCTTCTGAAAGCGGACGTTTTGCAGTTGTCCGCTTAGAAGCCTGAAGCTTTTGTTCTACTTCAGCGATGGTGAGCGTTCCTGATCTGTAGGCATCGAGAAGTTCTTTATGATTCATAGGTCTTACTCCCTTCTATGATGTCTTGCACTCTTTTAAAATCTAATGTCCCCTCAGAGACCTGTTTCATCATGGCGATGATCTCCTGATCCGTATACTCCTTGTTATCCGGAGCGGCGGCTTCTGTTTCGGTTTCTTCCGTTCGGTAAAACGTTTCGATCGTTTCTTTATGTTCTGTCAGGTAATAGCTGATGACGTCTCCGAGCGTGGCATAGCTGTAAAATAACGCCGGAGTGACTTCAATGCCGTAATGACTCGACAAAAGAGCGGCAAATTTGGCTAAATAGATGGAATCAAATCCGAATTCCGCCCAGTTTTTATGCAGGACGAGTTTATCTTTAGATATTTTCAGCAGACTGTGTATCAGCTCTTTCAAATCCGCTTCGAGCCGTTTTTCCGCGCTTTCTTCCGGGATGCGGCGGCTCACGGTTTCCAAAAGCGCATCCGTTTTTAATGAATCGTCCCGCCGTATGCCTAAAAATCGTTCGGCACGGCTTCTTTCACCGGCAATGACAAGGCACTGGGTGTTGTCTTGAGAAATGATGCGCTCAAAAAGCTCAATGCCTTCATCTGTTTCTAACAGGCGCTGACCGCTTGATTTCAGGTACATGCCCGTCGTCTCTTCACCGCCGACGGCCATTCCGCCGTTTTTCCAGAGCGGCCAGTTTATGACAAAAACGTTTCCGCTTTCGGATTGTTCGTTTTTATAGCGGGCATACGCCATTTGGAACCTGTTCGCGACCGCGTAATCACAGCAGCCGAAATCCCCTAAAACAGCCGATGTGGATGAAAAGTAGCAGATGAAATCAGGCGTTTCGTTTTTCAGCCACTCGTCAAGAAGCAGGCTTCCGTTTATTTTCGGTTCAAGCGTACTGCGGAAATTCCCGATTTCATTTTCAAAGACGGATGTTCTGCTTTCGATGCCCGCCGCATGAATGACGCCGTGAATGGCTCCGAATCGTTCTTTCGCGCGCTTGATGCAGTCGCCCATTCCGATCGGATCACAAACATCGGCTTCGGCGTAAAGAACACCCGCACCGAGATTTTCCAGATCTTTCATTTTTTCTTTCTTTTCTTCATTGATCGGCGACCGCCCCGTGAGAATGACATTTGCCTGGTAGTTCCGGGCGAGATGGCGGGCAAATAAGTAGCCGAGCCCTCCTAATCCGCCTGTAATGAGATATGTTCCGCCGGTTCTGATCCTGCTGTTTTCTTTCGTTAGTCCGGTTGGTTCGGTGTGATAGACATATCGTTTTCCCTCTTCCAAGAAAACAGTATGGTCTGTTTCAGCTTTCAGCTCGTCCCAAATGGTTCTCACCCAGTCCGTTATGGCCGCACCGGCTTTTCTGAAGTGGCCGGTAACACTTGTTTTCGGGAGAACAATGCCGAGCGAACGCTCAAAGCCGATCCATGATTCCAAGTAGCACCTTTCCAGACCGGATGCATATTCCCCCGCCAATAACAGCCTTTCCGGCTGCAGACCGGTCTCAGCCATTGCTTTGAGAATATGGACGATACATGAATAATCTTCGATGCAGCTTTTATCTTCAAGCGCCCATAAATACAAAATGGCAGAAGCCTCACCGTACTCTTTTTGAATATCCGCAAAAGCGTTCACATATGATTGCGGATCTTCCCGCACCACTTGGCAGCGGCCGGCGGACAAAGCCTCATACCGGTCTCCCTGAGCGATAAAAATAACGTCAATGTCACTGTCATACGATTTGACCACAGAGACGGCTTCCTGCTGCTTCTTCTGATCAGATAAGAAAGAAATCACCGTTTTGACTTGCTTTTCTCCGGCAGCCGGCAAAGCCTGTTCTTTAAGAACTTCTCTAAAAGCCATTACTTCAAATTGTTCCGCCGGATCACTTTCATCAGCCGGCGCGTTAACGGGCGCGGCCTTGCTTTGTACAGGCTGCTGATGCCAGAAGCGTTCTTTCGCAAACGGATAAGCAGGCAGGCTGATGCGGGCCGGAGGACGGTCTCCGTATAATTTCGCCCAATCGATGTCCAATCCTTTTACCCAAAGCTCAAGCAGCTTAGAATATTTCCGTTTGCTGATCCAAGCGTCTATGATTGTTTCCATATCATCATCCGCCGAAAATACGGCAAGCATCCGTTTGTTTTCTTCCGTGCCGTCACGGTGCAGTCCGGCGCTGTTTTGTCCGGCGATAAATCCATTCAGTTTTTCCTCAAGTTCATGAAGTGAATGAACGATAAAGCCGAGACGCTCTTCCATCGGCACCCGGCCCGTCTGGAGAGTAAAAGCTATGCTCATAAGGTCGCTGCCGCTGTATCTTTTTTCACGGATGGCGTCTCTAAGCTGTTTTGCTTTTTCAGTGAGCCGTTCGCTGTTTTTCGCAGACAGGACGATGATGGCGGGCTGATCTGCCGGCGTTTCATCAGGCTCTTTGTCTGCCGTATATTCTTCTATGACGAGGTGGGCGTTTGCTCCTCCCGCGCCGAAGCTGCTTAACCCCGCCCTTCTCGGAAGCTCTTTGCCGCCGATGACGGGACGTTTCCACTCACCGAGCTCCTGCTGAACGGCAAACGGCGTATACGCGAAATCAATATTTGGATTCAGCTGTTCCGCGTGCAGGGACGGCGCAATTTGGCGGTCTTTGAGCTGGAATAATATTTTTGTCAGACCCGCAATGCCCGCGGCGCTCTCACAATGGCCGATATTTGATTTTGCGGAGCCGATGGCGCAAAACTGTTTGTCTGTTGTATCCTCTTCAAATGCTTTCGTTAATCCGGCGATTTCAATCGGATCTCCTAATGCGGTCCCCGTACCGTGGGCTTCAATATAACTGACGGTGCGCGCCGGGACGTTTGCCCTTTCGAAAGCTTCTTTTATTAAGGCGGCCTGCGCATTCGGATTCGGAACCGTGTATCCGTTCGTTTTGCCTCCGCTGTTAATGGTGCTTCCTTTAATCACACCGTAAATGTGATCGTTGTCGGCAATCGCTCGGTCTAACGGCTTTAACACGACCGCGCCCACCCCTTCTCCGTCGACAAAACCATCCGCGCGGTCTCCGAACGATTTGCACGTGCCGCCTGCGGAAAGCATGTTCATGACTGACAGATTCATATAATGGATCGGGTCGGTCACTATGTTTACGCCCCCGGCAATCGCGCATTCGCTTGAACCGCTGTATATGCTCTCAAGCGCCAGATGAATGGCAGTCAAAGAAGAGGAGCAGGCTGTATCAACGGCAATGCTCGGCCCTTGGAAATCAAAAAGGTAAGATACCCTGTTGGCAATGGACCAATAGCCGTAGCCTGTCGGGTAGTTTTTGTTCATCGCGCCGGCAAAAACACCGATTTTTCTGCTTTGGCACAGGTTGTCAGGCGTATAGCCGGCATCCTCGATACTCGCATACGCCGTTTCTAAAAATAATCGCTCCTGAGGGTCCATTCGCTCCGCTTCCAAAGGAGAAATCTGAAAGAACAGCGGATCAAACTTGTCCATATCCTCAATGAAGCCGCCCCATTTCGTATAAATAGAGCCTTCTTTACCTTTCTCTTCATCGTAGTAATCCTGCCAGTTCCAGCGTTCCCGCGGGATTTCTTCTATGCAGTTTTTTCCTTTTTTAATATTAGCCCAAAGCTCAGCCGCTGTTTTTGCCTGCGGGTAGCGTCCTGAAACACCGATGATGGCCACGTCGCGAACCGAACTTTGCCGGACGGTCTCTTTGGCTGCCCGTTTTTCCCTCCGCCGCCAGTCAGTGCGAAGCGGCTTAGCAGGCTGTACAGCCTGCGGTGCTGGTGATGCCTTCCGTTCTTCCTGAACAGGCGTTTGTCCCGTCAGTTTGATCATCGCGTCTTTTTTCGTTTTGATTAAGTGAGCGACGAGCGCCTCAATCGTCTGATATTCAAAAAATAAAGTGCTGCTGACTTGGTCCAATACATTTCGTAACGCGTTTGTCAGCTGTACGACGACGATAGAATCAATTCCGTATTTTTCAAGCGGCGCTTTCGGATCAATTTGAGCCGGCGGAATTTTTAATGTTTCTCCGATTAACGTTTTCAAGTACTCGGTGCTTTTTTCTGTTAAAGACGTGTCGCCTTTTTGCACCGTTGTTTGCGCCTGAAGTTCCGGCGCATGTGCTGCTTTTGGCGGAGAGGTCCGTTTTCCGGCCCCTGCTTTAAGCGTTTTTTGGCGAACAATGCCGTTGCTTTTTGCCGCTATAATCTGATGGCTTAATTCATGTGCCGCTTCTGCCGGGAAGAAGACAGAATGCCAGCCTTCACTTTCTAACACGCGCTTCCAGCTTTCCGGATACAAGCCCGGGCACCCCGGAATACGAAGGGCAGAATCTTCATGCAGCCACCAGCCTTCAAGCAGTCCGAAAGTAATATGCGGGAACAAGCTGTTTCCCGCCATTTCATTTAAGAGCAGCAAACCGTTGTCTTTTAAAACGGCTTTGGCGTTTCTCAGCGTCTGGCGGATGTCTTTCGTCGCGTGGAGCACATTGGCCGCAACGACGATGTCGTATGCGCCCGGCTCTATGTCCTGGCCGGCAAGCGGCGCTTCTGCGTTAAAAAGCTTATACGTCAGATAAGGATTCCGTTTGCCGTATTCCGTCTCCGCATGCACGAGAAAAGCTTTCGATACATCGGTGTAACAGTATTCTTTTATATGGTTTTGATACGGCCTAAGCTTTTCAAATATGCCTGCGCTTGTGCCGCCTGTGCCCGCTCCGATTTCCAGTATGCGGATCTCGGCTTTTGAATGTTTACTGATGTTTTCTTTCACATAAGCCGTTAATGTATCTGACAGGGCGCTGTTAAAGTAATCCGCGACTTGATTGTGCTTATAAATTCCTTCAACAAGTTCCATTGAAGAGTGAGGGAACATGATGTCTGTCGCCGGCACGTCTTCGCGCAGAATGTCCGGCAGTGCTTTAAGCATCGTCTCGGCTAAAACAGTCATCGCTTTTGTATCGGCGTTATTGAGCCATTCCTCTTTTTCCCGCTCCCATTTTTGCCATAGCGAGGCGGTTGTGTTTTCGGCTCGCGCCGACAGTTTATATGAATCCGCATTCCCTTCCAGATAGCCATGTTCCAGAAGGAAAGCGATCGTTTGATTGAGCCATTTTTTAAAGTATTCGTGTTCGGGCTCATACGCTTTAAGGCTTTGCGGCGTCAGCAAGTCTGCTTCTTTAAGCTGGGCGATCAAAAGCTGATACAGAAAATCATCGAGCTCCTGATGGTCAGCCTCTCTAACAAGACGTGCGCCGGGCGGAGCGACCTTCGGCTGTTGTGAAAAGACAAGCGGCTGAGGCGGATAAACGGAAATCTTTTCTCTTTCATTCATCCCTTCGACTGCGACCGGTTTTGTCGTATGAATGAAGGCCGCCTGATCAATCGGCAGCGTCATAAGGGTTTCAAGCGCCTCCATTGCAGCGTCCGGTTCGATCAATCCCAATCCGATCTGATCCATCAGCTGAATAAAATCACCGTCTTCAGCCGCTTCGCTGTTGCCCCAATAGCCCCAGTTCATCACTTTGACCGGACAATTCCATGTCTGATCAAGTTCCTTCGCAAATGCGTCACTGAAAGCGCATCCTGCGGCATAATGGCTTTGTTTCACGTTATGGATAAATGCCACAAGCGAGGAGAAGAAGAGCGCAAAGTCAAGCGGCTCCCGTCCAAATACCTCCGCCATGGACACACTTACATCGGCTTTTGCCCGCAGCACCGATTTGAACTCTTCTGTCTTCATATTATTTAAGCTTTGCTCAGACAGATCCATTGCCGAGTGGATGATTCCGTTCATTTTTGTGTGGCGCTCTTTTATGAACTGATAAGCCCGCTCTAAGGAAGAACTGTCGGCGGCATCGGCGGAAACATATTCAGGCGCCGGACCGAATGCGCTGAGCCGGTCGAGTTTCGCCTGTATGGAATCATTCAGTGTGCTTCTTCCGATCCAAATGATGCGTGCTTTGTAGCGGCGGATCATGTATTCACTCCATGCCTCGCCAAGATATCCGGCGCCTCCGATCACGGCATAAACCCCGCCTGTTTGGTACAGCGTGCCGTTTTTCGGCATATTGTCAAGCGGTATCAGCTGCCGCTCAAACAGCTGCTGATTGCGGTACGCCCAAATTTGACCGTTTTTTCCGGCAGAAAGACTGAGCGCCTCTTCGATCGGCCAGCTGCCGTCCGTTTCTGTGTCAATCATGCGGATATGCCAATGCGGATATTCTTTCGCCATTGTTCCGGCAAGTCCGCTGACTGCGGCTTGTGACGGGTCGGCGCTGTCTTGATCCGAAAACGGCTGGGCATTTGCTGTGACGATGCACCAGTCCAAACGTTTTTCTCCGTACCCTAAGGCAAGTAATGCTTTCATCAGCTTGAACACATGAAGAACGTTCCTTTCCTGTTCCTTGAGGCTGTCAGCACTCTCAGCCTGCGGAGCAAGCCAAATGATTTGCTCCAGTTCTTTTTGTCCTTCAAGCATGTGCGTAAGAGATGCGATATCATCCGTGCTTCTGATCGGATAATAGGAAGCGTTCGGCAGATGTTCTTTTATGCGCGTATGTCTCGAATCCGTTCCGCCGAATACTGCCGTCTGCTTATCCACCGCTGCTTCCCCGGCTTTTTCAAGCGCAACAGGCTCCCAAGCCGGAATCAGCATCGTATGGCCGACAGGCGCCTCCGAGGTTTCTCCGCCCGCTGTTTGGCTTGTGTCAAGCGCCCGGACGGACGCGCCTTTCATCCGGACATAAACCGTACCGGCATCATCACACATATCAATGTCAAATTTTCTTACGCTGTCATCTGCTTTGCTGCCTTCTGTGTACCGGATATATGACCAGATATGTTCAGGGCACGGCCCGAACACTTCCACTTCCTGCATCGCAAACGGCAAAGAAAGCTCGTGGCTGTCTGCATCGTCATGTATTGAGCGGACAAGCAGACCGACGGAAGCGTGAAAAGCGGCGTCCATCATACTCGGGTGAAGCGTATACTGTTCTTTTTTGTCATGTACGGCAGCCGGGAGTGAAATAAGGGCCAATAATCGGTCTTCTCCAAGCAGCAACTGCTGTACGCCCCTGTATGCCTCTCCGTAATCCAGACCGATCTTCTCAAAAGCACCGTAACATTCTTCCGCAGTCACGATTCCTAAATTGCAGGAAGCTTTGACAGACTCGATATCTATCTGGGCGCTGCCCTGTTCGGTAATGACCGCTTCACCCTGGCTGTGAATAACCGGTTCCTCGCCGTTTTCTGCCTCACTGTATATTTCATAGGTAATCTCACCATTATCTTCTGGGTAAAGGACAATATGTATTTCTTTCGGTTTATCTTCAATCATGACCGGACGGACCCAAACAACCTGTCTGAGTGTGACGCTATGGCCTTTTTCCGTCACGGCAGCGGCCTTTTTGACCGCCTCTGCGGCCATTTCCAAATAGGCGACACCCGGCAGTATTTTTTGTCCGTTGACGACATGGTCAGATAGGAAAAATTCATCTCCCGTAAAAAGAGACGTGAAGCGCTGCTGCGAAAAATCTGACGTATTTTCTTGTAAAAGCGGATGCAGCACTGTGCCTGACGGGCTTTTCTCCTGTTTTTTCTGCTGTGGAATCCAATAGCGTTCTTTTGCAAACGGATACGTCGGAACGCTTGTTTTACGCGGTTTATATGAACCGTACAGCTTATTCCAATCTATTATTTTCCCTTCTGCCCATAACTCGGCAAGCCGTCTCGGATCATCCGTCTCAGGAGCGGGTTCGCTCAGTTCCGGCAGCTCGGCTTGTCCGCGCCAAAGACCGGGGATGTTTTCGTTTCCTTTTACGAAATCATTCAGCTTTTCTTTCAAATCGCGGGTGTCATTTACAAGGAAGACAGCTCTCTCCTCCATTGCTTCACGTCCTGTCTGAAGAGTATAAGCCAGTTCAGACAGCACCGTCTTTTCTGAAAGCGATCGGGCTAGTTTTTCCGCATAGGCCAGAAGCCTGTCTTTATTTCTTGCTGACAGCGGGATGAGTTTTGCTGCCTCGTTCTCAGGTGCTGGCGCTTTTTGTTCAGGCTGAATGTATTCTTCTAAAATGATATGGGCATTCGAACCTGATGCACCGAAGGAACTGAGTCCGGCCCGGCGCGGATAATGTGTGACTTTACCGTTTTCTTCGGCTGCCGGCTGCTTCCACGGAGCAGTCTGCTGCTGTACGTAAAAAGGAGATCCCTCAAATTTCAGGTAAGGATTTAATTCCGCAGAATGCAGTGATTTGACAAGCGTTTTGTGATGAAGCTGCAGCGCCGCTTTTGTTAACCCGCTGATTCCCGCCGCTGATTCTGCGTGGCCGATATTTGATTTGACCGAACCGATGGAACAAAATTGCTGATCCTGCGTCCCTTGGCTGAACGCTTTTGACAGACCTTCAATTTCAATCGGGTCTCCTAACGAGGTACCCGTGCCATGGGCTTCCACATAGCTGACGGTCCGCGGGCTGATACCTGCTTTTTTCAGACAGGCCTTAATGACTTCTGCCTGTGCAGCAGGACTCGGGACGGTAATTCCGCTTACTTTCCCGACGTGGTTAACGGCGCTTCCTTTAATGACCGCGTAAATGCGGTCGCCGTCTTGTTCGGCTTTTTCAAGCGGCTTGAGCAAGACCGCACCGACTCCTTCTCCGGAAACGTAGCCGTCCCCGCCCTCGCCGAATGTACGGCAGCGGCCGTCACTTGAGTGCATGCCCACGCTCCCGTAGCTGAGATATTTCGCCGGGTGCAGCGACAAGTTCACCCCTCCCGCAAGCGCGGCTTCACATTCGCCGCGGCGGATGCTTTCAATGGCCAGATGAACGGCGGTCAATGATGAGGAACAAACGGTATCCACCGCGATGCTCGGCCCGTGGAAGTCACAATAATAGGACACTCTGTTGGCGATCTGCGCATAATTCAGTGAAACCGGAAACGGATCAGTCTCAGATAATTGTTCTGCGCCGATTAAGGAATAATCTTTATGCATCACCCCTGCAAATACGCCGATCGGATGCTGTTTCTCTCCTTTATTCCCCAGCGTTTCAGACGTATACCCCGCATCTTCAATCGTTTCCCAGCATGTTTCTAAAAACAGACGCTCCTGCGGGTCCATCATTTCCGCCTCACGCGGTGAGATTCTGAAAAACTGCGGATCGAAGCAGTCGGCATCGTCAATGAAACCGCCCCATTTTGATACTGTTTTTCCTGACGGGGACGTTACGTTTTGATATGTTTTCCAATCCCAGCGGGACTTCGGAACTTCAGTGATGCAATCCGCGCCTGCCTTCAGGTTATCCCAAAACTCCGCCACACTTTTCGCTTTCGGATAGCGGCCGGCCATTCCGATAATCGCGATGTCTCCGGTGTTTTTATGATGTTCTGGCGCGTCCGGTGCTTCAGCTTCAAACCGTGATGGTTCGGCTGCACGTTCCGCACATTCAAATGAAACGGTCTTTTTCAAAAAGGCTGCGAGTTCTTTTATATTTGTATATTCAAAGAGAAGAGTGGGCGCGAGGTCCGCACCCGTCTTTTTACTGATATCCTGTACAATCTCAAGCAAAGAAGATGAATCCAGCCCAAGCTCATAGTAGCCGGCAAGAACGTCCAGCGTCTCCCAAGGCTGACCAAGCTTATCAGCCAAAAGCTTCTTTAAAAACAGAATGATGTCTTTTTCATCTGTGCTTTCCGGCTCAGTTGCAGCCTGTTGATTCTGTTCGGCTGTATTCGCGTCTTCTTCGAGCCGAACCGCTTTTCCCGTAATGTTTTTAAGCTCCGCCACCTTTTGTCCGGATCGGCTAAAGTACTCGATTGTCATCGTTGTGAGTTCTTTTTCCTGACGGACGCCGGAAGCGGCGATACGCGCCGTGCACTCTGATTGCAGCCTGTCGGCGGCCGTGAACGATTCATAATATAAAGGCAGATGAAGCCGGTTTGTATCAGAAAGCAAACCGCTCGCCCCGATTCCGCTCGCATCCAAAAGGGCCGGATGGAATAAAAAGAAATCCTTTCCTTTTTCGCAAGAAAGCTCAGCCAGCATGCCGCCTTCTGTTTCGTACAATCGTCCGTTCGATTTCATCATGCCGGAATGAACCAAGTCATGATCCAGGCAGCGGTTATACATGTCATCAAGATTCAGAGATCTGCCTGACTGCTTTACATCGCCGAAATCAATGGTTTCGTCAAATGTCACAGCGTCTCTTTTCACCATTTCAGCCGTCGCATATTGTATATTGTCTGACAGCTCATCACCTTGCTGTTTCTGCCCCGAAAGGGAGATGAGCCACTTTCCATCTCCGCTTTCAGAACATTGAATGGTCAGAATGATTGCAGCCGTTTCACTGACGGTTAAAGGCTGATAAATCGTAACGTGCTTCAATTCAAGCTCATTGTATACATAACCGTGTTCCTGAAAAACCTGATAAATCAAATCGATATAAGCAAGACCGGGCAATACCGCTTCACCAAAGACCATATGGCCCTTCATGATGGGATGATCCAGTGAGATATTGATTTTTTCCGATATCATTCCTTCCCACTCCTCTCTCATTTAAATGCTTTCCAGAACATTTTTTTCGCAGGAAGCTCTTGTTTCTCCGCCGGTGCGTCAGGCTCTTTTACCAGAGCCTTACGTCTTAATGACGGTACCGGCAGCGGCTTTCTTTTCATTCGGGTATCTTTTTCTTCCCAAGCTTCCAGAATGACGTGGGCGTTTGTTCCGCCGTCGGCAAAGCAGTTGATGGCTGCTGACGGTCTGGCTGCATCCCATTCGCCGGCTGTTTTATGAAAGTGAAAATCTGTCTTTGTTATATCAAAATGCGGCATCGGTTCGTCTCCTGAGAGAAACGGAACCGTTTGTTTATGCTTCAGCATTAATACGACTTTAATGAAGCTTGCGATGCCTTCTGCGCAAAGCGGATGCCCGATGTTCGGCTTAATTGACCCGATGCCGAGCGGAACATGCCGACCTGAGCGGTATACGGATTGAATCGCCTTCAGCTCAAGCAAATCAGTCACCGCGGAACCCGATCCGTTTGCTTCGATATAAGTGATGTCTTCCGGCTTTTTGCCGCTTTTGAAAAGCGCGCTTTGCATAACGTCTTTTTGCGCCTGCATATTAGGGGCTGAAGGGCCTGCCGTTCTGCCGTCATTGTTCATGGCGGCGGCCTTAATGACTGCGTGTATCGTGTCGCCGTCTTTTTGCGCCTGGCTTACTGTTTTTAACAGCACCATGCCGACGCCTTCACCGAGGACAACTCCGCCTGAACGCTTGTCAAATACGTGAAATGCCGGTTTTTCGTTTAACAGTCCGCGCTCTTGGAACATCCGGTGCGCCGCATCCGTGTTCAGCAGGCTGACGCCGCCAACTACCGCCGCTTTGATATCGCCGCTTCTCAGTGCCTGAACGGCCATGTTCATTCCTGTCAAAGCCGATGAACAAGCCGTATCAAGCACGATGCTCGGCCCGCGCAGATCAAAAAATTGCGAAACGTTTGCCGCTAAATAATTCTGCCCGCCCGCAACGATCGGGTTGCGGGTATTCGCAAGACTTTCAGGATCAGGCTGATGCTGGCTGCGGCCTCCGATATACACACCGGCTTCTATGCCCTTGATTTCTTCACGGGTATAGCCGGCATGGCACCAAAGTTTCAAGCTCTCTTCCAACACCGCCAACGCCTGAGGGTCCATCGCTTTCGCGTCGTTTTCCGGAATGAAAAAGAATTCGGAATCAAAGTGATCCATATTGTCAATCAATCCCGCAACGTATTGATTTGCATATCCGAAACGTTCCGCCGGGACGGAGCCGATTGCGGACCTGCCGCTTCTCAGCAAGTCCCAATATTGGTCTAACGATTCCGCTCCCGGAAAACGGCAGCTCATTCCGACGACGGCAATGTCTTCAGTTACGGCATCACGCTTTTGTTCAGTGTGAACCGTTTGTACGGCAGCCGGAACCAAGATTTCTGTATCAGGTTCCTCTCTTTCTGCAAGCAGCGGCTGCCCATTGGATACAAGCCATTCGGCAAACGCGTCAATCGTCGGATGTTCATATAAAACAGATGGGTCTAAGTCCTCTTTGAGCGCTTGATTCATTTGCTGTAAAAGCTGCGCTAAAATGATCGAATCAACCCCGTAATCCTGAAACGGTTCGTCTGTTTCCAGTTCTTCCGGAGCGATTTTCAGCTCATCGGAAAACAATTTCACAAGCCACGCCTTCGTATCAAGAAGCAGTTCTCTGTCTGAATGTTTTTCCGCGGCTTTGCCGGTTATTACGGCTTTTTGTGTTTTCTCTAGACAGAGCAGCCTGTCAGGATGCCATTCGCTCCGATCAACGATAGCCGGCAGAACGGACGGGCGGATGTTTTCAGATAAAATGCGGTCAAGCAAGTCAAGCCCTTCCGCGTTGGACAGTCCCAGCAGCCCGGTCTGCTTCAGGCTTTCTGTGCGGACTTCACCCAATCCGGTTTCCTTCCAGTTCGGCCATTGAATGCTGACTAACGGATATTGATGCTGATGAGCCGCCGCGAAATAATCCATGTACGCATTTGCCATCGCATAATCCGACTGTCCCGCCGCGAGCGCCGGAACGACTGCAGATACTGAAGAAAATAAGACAAAAAATTGCAAAGGATCATTTGTGAAAAGGCTGCTTAATGTTTGAAGCCCGGCGACTTTCGGTTCCAGCACTTCTTGTATATCGTCGGCAGTCTTTCTGATAAACGCCGGATTTACTGAATTAACCGATCCCGCACAGTGAATGACGCCGCCTATCGGTCCCATCGTGCGCCGGATCGTTTCAATTTCCGCTGCCGCCGCATCATGATCAGACAATTTCAGACTGATCACCGCCACTTGCACTCCTTTTGCTTCGAGCTCTTCAATCGCCCGTATCTTCTCTTTCAGCCTTGTATTAACGGCTGACCGTTCATGGCGGGGAGGAATCGGCTCCCTGCCTGTCAGCACTACTTTTTTCACGCCGTGTTTTTCTGTGAAATGGCGGGCGCATAAGAGACCCAGTCCCCTCGTCCCTCCGGTAATGAAAAGCACATGGTCTTCAGGAAACGGTGCGGGCTTATGTTCTGCTCGCTTCCCGCTTGGAATCTCCCTGAATAAAGCACGGTATCTCTGTCCGTTTCGGCGGCAGATTTCCGGTTCTGTGCTGTCCGCCGAAAATTCATCTGCAATCTGTTTGGCAAGCGTCTGCTGATCCGTATCTGTATCGGCATCCATGTGTCTGGACGTCACGTTTTGATACTCATTTTGAAGCATTCTGTACAGGCCGCTTTTTGCCGCTCCTGCAAGATGAATCGTTTTCTGCTGAAATGGCTCCAATCCTTTTGTTACATATAGCAGCGTCAGCGGCCGCGCTTGCCGGCGGCTTGTATCAATCAGAGTCTGGAGCCGGCTGATCCCTTTCAATGAAGGGTCTTCGTCTCCGCATCCCGTCAGATCGATTGCGCCATCTATGTGATTCCAATCGCCAGCTGCAGTATCAGCAGAATCGACCGGGAGAATGAACGAGTCAGTGAAATGCTTCGCAGTCTCTTCGGCTAGCTCCGCTGTTCTTTCATCAGCCAGAATCATGACCATCCTGCCGCTTTTCTCACCGGCCGAATCGATCTCACACGGAACCCATTGCTTTTCTAAAAGCACAGCCTTGCGCCGGTCTTCTGTTTCCTGCGGTACGGCTTTCGGCTCAGGCAGCCAGTACGGCTCCTTCGCAAATGGGTAAGCCGGCAGACTGATTCTGCGGGGTTTTTCGCCTTGATAGAGTCTGTCCCAGTCCATCTGAAGCCCTTTAGCCCACAATTCCGCTATTTTGGCGTATTTTTTCTTATTGAACCATGACCTCACAAGCTGCTTCAGGTCATCGTCCGTTTCAAATGCTTTAATTTCTTTTTTAGCCGTTTTGATATGGGCTTCATATATCCCTTCACCCGTATTTCCGTTTACAAAATCGGTTAAACGGCTGATCAGTTCTTCTCTCGAACCGGCTGTAACCGCAAGACGGTAATCCATCGCATCACGCCCGGTTTGAAGCGTGTACGCCATATCTGAAAGATTGATATTCTGATTGGCTTTTGCAAATTCGATCACAGACTCGGCATAGGTTTTTACCTGGGGCGCTTTTTTCGCCGACAGCACAAAAATGTTTGTCTCATCAGACTTACGGCTTCCCCTGTCTTTCGGCTGATACTCTTCGATAACGAGATGAGCGTTTGTGCCGCTGTAGCCGAATGAGCTGACACAGGCCCGCCGCGGTGCTCCGCCTGTTTCCCAAGGTTTGAGTTCGGTATTGACAAATAAAGGCGAGTCATTGAAATCAAAATGTTCATTCGGCGTGCTGAAATGAAGGGTCGGCACAAGCTGCTGATGCTTCATCGACAGCAGAACCTTCTGGACGCTTGCTACACCTGCCGCCGCCGACGTATGCCCAATATTCGATTTAACCGAACCGATGGCGCAAAATTGTTTGCGATCCGTTTTTTCCTTAAATACAGAAGACAGGGCTTCTAATTCAATCGGATCCCCCTGCTTTGTGCCGGTGCCGTGCATTTCCGCGTAGGTGATGCTCTCAGGGTGGATGTTGTGTGCTTCATACACTTGGCGCTCTAATTCCATTTGGCTTTTCGCGCTTGGTGCGGTAATGCCGTTGGTTTTTCCGTCCTGGTTAATTCCAGATCCGATAATGACTCCGTAAATATGGTCTTGATCGGCTTCCGCATCTTTCAGCCTCTTCAAAACGAGCGCCCCCGCGCCTTCGCCAGGCACAAATCCGTTCGCACTGTTATCAAATGCTTTACATTGGCCGTCAGGAGACAGCATTCCGGCTTCACACATGCTGATGTATGATTCAGGCGTTAAATACAAGGTCACACCGCCGACAAGCGCCATGTCAATTTCATGATTCAACAGCGCCTGACGCGCCAAATGAGTCCCGACGAGAGATGAAGAACATGCCGTATCAATCGGAATGGCCGGCCCTTTCAAATTGAGATAATAAGGCAGGCGGGCCGCCGCGATGCTGAAACTGTTGCCCGTCGCGCTTCCTCCTGTCTGATGTTTGTTTAACATCATGCCGTATTCATTGTTCATAATCCCCAAATAAACGCCGCAATTTTTCCCGTTTAATTCTTTTGAGCTGTAACCCGCATCTTCAAAGGCTTTAAAACCTTCCTGTAAAAATATCCGGTGCTGCGGGTCCATAAGTTCCGCTTCAGACGGAGATATATTAAAGAACAGCGGATCAAACTCTTCAATGCCGTCAAGCATACCGATTGATCTGCAGTATACTTTGCCCTTCTTGTTTAAGGCCGGATCATAGTATTTGTTTACATCCCAGCGGGAAAGCGGGATGTCGCGAATGGCATTTTTCGCACGGGCTAAGTTGTCCCAATACGTCTTTAGGTCCGGCGCATCCGGGTACTTGCCCGACATGCCGACGATGGCTATCGCGTCCGCTATCTCGTCTTTAGGCTCCCGTTTGGCCTGCACCGGTTCAGGTTCCTTTTGAACCATTAATCTCTCAGGCTCGGCAGGTGTTTTCTCCTGCAGGGCATGTTGCTGCGTAAGCGGCTTTGGACGTACGGGAACCGCCTGTTTTTTTCTGCCGCGGACAGACGGCTGCGTACGCAGAAAATCGGCAAATTGACGGATTGTCGGATAATCATACACTTTCGTTACGTTACAGTCCGTGCCGTACCGTTTATTGACGGCCTTTATCCATTCAAGACCGGTAATCGAATCCATACCCAAGTCAATAAAGGCCTCATCAATATCTACTTCATGCCGCTCCATGTACAATACATCAGCCAGTGCTTTTGATAACTCGTCATGCACCGCTTCAATCGGTTCTTCCGGTTCGGCGGAAGCTGCCGTTTCAGACATCGCCTCCAGAATATCCGCTTCTGCTTGTGTCACATGCTGCTTATGAGCGTTTAAAGGCTGCAGCATGATGTTTGACGGTTTTTTTACGGCCTCTGTTTTCTGCGGTTCGGTTGCTTCCTCAAGGATCGGTTCTGTCCCGAGCTCTTTTTGCAAGAAAGCCGCAAACTGGCGGATTGTCGGATAATCATATACTTTCGTCACCGTAAGGGACGTGCCGTATGCTTTATTAACAGACTTTATCCATTCAAGGCCGGAAATTGAATCCATGCCGATATCAATAAATGTGTCGTCTGCGTCGATATCGTCGGCATCCATATATAAAACGTCTGCCAAACTTTCGGTCAATACGGCACTTACTTTTTCAGCGGAAACCGCCGGACGGGAAGCGGGCTGTACGGTTCTTTTCGGTTTCGCGCCGCTCAAAGTCTGCAGTGTAATGTTTGACGGTTTTTCTTTGACAGTCTCCTCGTGAAGAGTTGTTACTTCAATGACCGGTTCCGGGGCGGCCGCCGGTGCGATCGGCGCAGACTGTGTTTCGGCCGGTTTTTTGACAGCTGAATCTGCTGATGTGTCGATCCAATAACGGTCTTTTGCAAACGGGTAGGCCGGGAGACTGATTTTTTGCGGTCTGCCCATTTGATACAGCTTATCCCAATTCAGCGGAAGGCCCTTCACCCAAAGCTCTAATACCTTTGCGGCTTTGCCTTTTTCAAGCCATGCCTCAATGGTTTTTTCCATGTCCTCATCAGCCGCAAACAGCGCCATCGTGTCTTTATTCTGTTTGACTTGTCCGCGGTAGAGCTGGTCAATTGACTCCTTGCCGCCCGTAAATTCGTCAAGCTTCTCTTCAAGCTCGCGCAAATTGCTGACAATCATTCCGAGACGCTCTTCCATCGGTTCACGGCCGATTTGAAGCGTATATGCGATCCGGCTCAGATCCGCTTCCCGGTAACGCCCGCTCCGCAGCGCATCAAGAAGACGTTCCGCCCGTTTTTGAAGCCGTTGCTCATTTTTCGCGGAAAGGACGATCATCGACGGATGAGGCGCGGCAAAAGCCGTCTCCTTATCCTCATCAGCGGAATATTCTTCGATGACGATATGAGCGTTGACGCCGCCGGCTCCGAATGAGGAAAGTCCCGCGGTTCTCGGCAATTCCTTATCATTTATGACCGGTCTTTTCCACTCTTCAAGCGTCTGCTGCACTTTAAACGGCGTAGCGAGAAAATCAATATTCGGGTTAAGCGTCCGGGAATGCAGTGACGGTGCAAGCTGCTTATGTTTCATTTGCAGGAGCACCTTCGTCAGACCCGCGATGCCCGCCGCGCTTTCACAGTGCCCGATATTGGATTTCGCTGAGCCGATGGCACAAAATTGTTTATCTTGTGTTTGTTCTGAAAAGACTTTTGTCAGACCCGTGATTTCAATCGGATCGCCGAGTGAAGTCCCGGTGCCGTGGGCTTCGATGTAGCTGACCGCCCTCGGATCGGTTCCCGCGTCTTTTAACGCCTGTTTGATCACCGCGGCTTGGGCGTTCGGATTCGGTACGGAATACCCGTTTGTTTTTCCATCATGGTTCACGGCCGTTCCTTTGATCAGGCCGTAAATATGATCACCGTCCGCTTTCGCTTTAGAAAGCGGCTTAAGGAGTACGGCGCCCACTCCTTCACCGGGCACATAACCGTCCCCGCCTTCTCCGAAACTTTCACATCTGCCTTTGCTTGATAAAAATCTGTTCTGGCCGAGCATCAAATATTTATTCGGATGAACGGATACATTGACGCCCCCGGCAAATGCTGCCTCGCATTCCCCGTTCCGCAAGCTTTGGCATGCCAGATGAATGGCTGTTAAAGAAGAAGAGCACATCGTATCCAGAGCCATGCTCGGGCCGTTAAAACCGAATACATAGGAAGCCCTGTTCGCAATTGATGACGGATTTCCGGTCAGCGCAAGCGATTTTCCGCGCGCCTGTTCTTCTGCTCCGTAAAGCTGATATTCCTCATACATGACGCCGACGTAAACACCGACATTGGCGCCAAGCAAATCACCCGATTTTTCCGTGAGCTTTTTGCGCGTGTAACCGGCATCTTCCATCGTTTCGTAGACACACTGCAGGAATAACCGCTCCTGCGGGTCCATCAATTTTGCATCCCGGGGCGAAATAGAGAAGAACTGCGGATCAAATTTGTCCACGTCTTTCAAAAATCCTCCCCATTTTCCGTACGTCTTGCCTTCTTTATCTTTATCAGCGTCGTAATAAAGACTGTGATCCCAGCGATCGTTTGGAATTTCAGTTATGCAGTCAGTGCCTTCACTCAAGTTCTTCCAAAATTCCTGAAGATTTTCGGCCTGCGGATATCGTCCTGACATACCGATAATCGCGATATCTTCACGCTCCGTCACTGGATTTTTCCGCGTGTCTGGACGGACTTGCGCAAAGCCTTTTTTGCCTTCATTCCGTTTGAAAACGGGCTTTACTTTCGCTTTCTCAGACAGCGCCGGTTTGGCTGCAGGGGTTTCTTCTGTTTTCATCTCGGTCACTTCCAGCAGCGTGTCCCGGTGTGCTTTCATAAAATACTGCGCCAGCGATTCGATATTCTGATATTCGAAAAACAATGTTTTTGACAATGAACCGAAGCTCTTTTCCAGCCGGCCCGTCAAATGCATAATCATAATCGAATCAATACCGTAATCTTCCATAGGCGCCTTGGCGTCAATTTTGCCGACAGGAAGTTTGGTCACTTCCGAAAGCACTTGTTTCAAGAAATGCTCCGTTTTTTCTGCAAGCATGTTCTCTCCGCCCGCTGTAAGACCTGCCGTTTCTTCCGTTTCGCTGCCCTTATCCGGCTGATCCGCTGATTTTTTCAGAAACGCCCGGATTTTTGCGGCGTAGCCTTCCGTCACCATGACTTGGGATGTGTTTGCCGTCCACCCGCGGTACAAAGCCTGAATGCCGTTTTCTGTTTGCATAGGGACCATGCCGCTTTCTTTTGTCAGCATGGCTTCCGTTTCAGCATCAACCGTCATGCCGCCGTCTTTCCAAAGCGGCCAGCAGATTGAAAGGGTGTGTCCATAGCGTTCATTTCGGGCTTTTTTACGATTTCTTTTTTCACTGAAGGCGTTCATAAACGCATTGGCCATCGCATAATCAGCCTGACCCGCGCTTCCGGCGCTTCCGGCTCCGGAAGAGAAAAGAATCAGAAAATCCAGCTCAATGTCCTTTGCCGCTTCATCCAGATGAACCAGTCCGGAGACTTTCGGCGCCAGTACATCACGGATTTCATCTTTGTGCTTTTTCAGAATATAGTTGTCTTTTATCGTTCCGGCGCTGTGTATGATACCGTTTAATCCGCCGTACTGCCGACAGATGTCCGCTGTGAGCGATTGAACTTCTTGTTTTTCCGTCATGTCCGTTTGTTTGTACACGGCTTGCGCGCCGAGATCGGACAGTTCTTGAAGCTGGGCTTTTTTACGGTTATCCAACAGAGAACGCCCCGTTAAAATAAGAACGGCGTCTTTTGCATGCCGGGCGATTTCTTTGGCGAATAAAAATCCGAGTCCGCCAGCACCGCCTGTGATCAGATAAACACCTTTATCCTTCCACGGCTTTTCGGCGCCGAACTGTTCCAGCCCTGTTTCCTGCCATTGTGCCGTATAGCGCTTGCCGTTTTCATAGCGAATATGCTTGTCATCAGGATGAGCGCTGCATTCTTTTACATATCGGGACAGCGTGTCTGCCTTGACGTCCGGCTCCGCTTCAATCAGCTGGCCGGTCAGGTTCGGGTTTTCAAGCGCCGCTGTTTTCAAAAGCCCCGTTAAGCCGCAAAGGAGCTGCGTATCCGCTTCTTGAGGCACGACAATCTGAATGAGCTCGCGCCCGCCGGAATTTGAAGCGAGGATTTTCTTCACTTCTTCGAACGCCTGAAGCGCACAAGCTTCAAACCGTTCGTCTTCACTCTTATGCTGATCACGGAGCACATGACAGCTGAAGTCTGTCTGTATGCTGTTCATTTGATCCGTAAACCGGTCAGATATCATCACGTGACGGGCTTTGAAATGGATCGGCGCTTTTTCATGTACAGCGGCCTTCTCTTCCCATACGTGTTCAAAAAATAGTGTATCTGTTTTATCCGTTTCAATTTCCCGTGCGGAATAACCAGTCATTTTCACACATACATTGCCTTGTTCGTCACACAAATCAATATCCAGCTTCTGCACGGCATCTTCAGGCTTGCTTTCGCCGCTGTACGCAATGGATACCCACATATCACTTTTACAGCTTTTCAACACATCAATCTGTTCGAGAGCAAACGGCAGCATCGGCCGTATGTCAGTCCCGTCTCTGTCAAGCATTAACCCGATTGTCGCGTGGAAGGCCGCATCCAAAAGGCTCGGATGGAGGACAAACTGATCTTTTGTATGAGAAATAGATGACGGGAGTGAGAGCTTTGCGAGCACTCTGCTGTCTTTTGCATAGATTTCCGTGACCGCTTTGTGAGCATCCCCGTATTCAATCCCCATCTGTTTGTATGCCTGATAGCAAGCGTCAGGTGTGATCAGACGGCGTGACTCTCTTAATTTGTCAATCTCGATTTTGGCCGGTTCGCCCGCTCGGACAAACGCCGCGCTTCCTTGCGCATAGAGAACGGGCTCTTGTTCCGAGGAAGCCGATTCACTGTAAACCGTAAATCCCATCTCTCCATTTTCTTCGTCATAAAGTCGGAGATACAGTTCTGCGGACTCATCCGCCGCTGTAAACGGACGTACCCATACGACATGTTTCAGACGGACTGTTCCTTCTTCCTTCGTTTCTGCCGCGTGTTCAACGGCCGCCCGGACCATTTCCAGATAAGCCGCGCCCGGTAACGTCCGCTCGTTTTTGACGACGTGATCTTTCAGGAAAAATTCTCCGCCGCTAAACGCAGAGCGGAAACGGACGCCTGACATGTTTGATACATTTTCATGCAGGAGCGGGTGCAGCATGCCTGCATTTTTTTGCGGTAACGAATCTTTTTTCTCCGCCTTCGGCACCCAATACCGTGTTTTTTCAAACGGATATGTCGGCAGGCTGACCCGATTCGGTTTGTTTTCTCCGTATAAGAGATTCCAATCCATTGTTCCTCCGCCGGCCCAATTCTCAGCAATCATCTCCAGACTTCCGGAAGAAAGCCATTTATGTATCAAGTCCGGAGCAAGCTCTGCTTGTTTCGTTTTATCAGCTCGGTTCCGCCAGCACCCGCTGACCGTTTTACCTGCCAGAAAGCCTTCCAGCCGCTCTTTGAGCTGTGTCATATTCTGAGCGGTGAACGCAACCCGCTCCTCCATCTGTTCACGGCCGATCTGAAGTGTATATGCCGCATCCTCAAGCGGCAGGCCGGGATGAATAAATGCAGACAGCTTCGCAACATACTCTTTAAGCCGTTCTTCATTTCGGGCCGAAACCGGGAAAATGAATGTCTGTTCTCCTGCCGGTTCATACGCTGTTCCGTGTGATTCTTCAGGGATAAATTCCTCCAGAATGAGATGCACGTTTGAACCTGTCGCCCCGAAAGAACTGATGCCTGCACGCCGGGGATATACGGTTTCGTTTCCGTTTTCCTTCACTGAAGGCTGCTGCCACTCTTCGGTATGATGCTGGACGTAAAACGGTGATTGTTCAAAATCTAAATACGGATTCAGCTCCTCGGAATGAAGAGACGGCACCAAAGTTTTATGGTGAAGCTGCAGGGCAACCTTGCTTAAGCCGCTGATGCCCGCCGCCGATTCCGCATGGCCGATATTGGACTTCACTGATCCGATCGAACAGAACTGTTTGTCCTGTGTGTACTGGCGGAACGCCTTGACAAGGCCTTGAACCTCAATCGGATCGCCGAGAGAAGTTCCCGTCCCGTGCGCCTCAATATAACTGACCGTGCGCGGATCGATGCCCGCTTTGTCCAGGCATTCTTCAATCAAATCAGCCTGCGCGACAGGACTCGGCACGGAAATTCCGCTCACTGTCCCCACGTGGTTGACGGCACTGCCCTTTATCACCGCATAAATCCGGTCTCCGTCTTTTACCGCCTCCCGCAGCGGTTTTAATAAAACGGCACCGATTCCTTCAGCCGGTACATAGCCGTCTCCGTCTTTCCCGAATGTATGACAAACCCCGTCTGTTGAAAACATGTCCCATAAACCGTATGTCAGATATTTATTCGGATGCAGCGACAAGTTGACGCCTCCGGCAACCGCCGATTCACATTCCCCGCGCCGAATGCTTTCCGCAGCAAGATGAACCGCAGTCAGCGAAGATGAACAGACCGTATCGACCGCCATGCTCGGCCCGTGAAAATTGCAAAAATATGAAACTCTGTTTGCGATTTGCGCATAATTAAGAGAAAGCGGGAATACATGATCTTCAGAAGAAGCTTCAGCCCCGACCAACGTATAATCCTTATGCATCACCCCTGCGAAGACGCCGACGCGCTGTCTCTTATTCCGTCCGCGCGCCTCTGCGAGCGACTTCGGCGTATATCCGGCATCCTCAATCGTTTCCCAGCATGTTTGTAAAAACAGCCGTTCCTGAGGGTCCATTGTTTCAGCTTCCCGCGGCGTAATCCGGAAAAATTGGGGATCAAAGCAATCCGGATCATCAATAAATCCGCCCCATTTTGAAATGCTCTTTCCGGAAGGCGACTTTACATTTTCAAACCGGCGCCAGTCCCATCGAGACTCCGGAATTTCGGTGACACAGTTTTTTCCTTCTTTCAGGTTTTCCCAGAATTCATGAATATTTTCGGCCTGCGGGTAGCGGCCGGCCATGCCGATAATGGCGATATCTTCATCTTGCGGCACACTGCTTTTCCGCCTTTTTTCTGTTTGCGTCTCAACCGGCTTCTCCATTTTTGCCGGAGACGCGCTGAAATGGCTCCCGTACTGCTCAGTCAGGAAAGCCGCCAACTCTGCTGCCGTCGTATATTCAAACAGCAAAGTCGGAGAAAGGGTTTCGCCGATTTTTTCGCTGATCGTTTCGACGACGTCAAGCAGTCCGGACGATGTCAGCCCCATTTCATAGTAGCCGACTTGAGAATCAATCTGTTCAAGCGGCTTACCGATTTTTTCCGCCATCAGATTCATGACATACCGCTCTGCTTCCTCATGCGGGTGTCCGCCTTCAAGCGATGCCGCAACTTCCGGTAAACCGGCTTTTTCAGGAGACTTCTCAGCAGTCTTTCGGTCTGTATTGATCAGCTCGGCATCCCGCACGAGCTTGCTTGTGAAATCTTTCAGCTCGGCTACTTTCCGGCCGGATGCGTTAAAAAACTCCAGTGTAATGTAAATAAGCTCCTTTTCCTGCCGAAGCGACGAACGTTTGATTCTCGTGATGCAGCCGGCCTGCAAAGGTTCGGAAGCTGTAAAAGATTCGTAGAAAAGAGGCAGAAACAGCCTCTTTTCCCCATTTAACAGCGATGAGATCAATAGGTTTGCGCCGACGCCGCTTCCGTCAAGAAGAGTCGGATGGAACAAAAACCCTCCGGCCTGTCCCATCGCGTCTTTTCCGAGCGATACATCAAAGGTGACGCCGTCCCGCTCCTCAAACACTTCTCCTTCTGCTTTCATATATCCGCTGTGAACCAATTCCTGGCTTCTGCATTGTGCATACAGCTCATTTAAATCAATGGTGCGTTCCGCCTCGCGTTTGACAGAGTCAAGATCAAGCGTGTCACTGAAAACTGCGGGTGCCGTCTCGTGCATTTCCGCTTTGACGTAAATGCGTTCTTCCGGCTGGACTCGTCCGCCGCTGACCTCAGCCCCTTTTGCGGTAAGTTTCCAGCGCCCTTCTTTTACCTTTGTACATTCAACCGTAAGCTTGACGGCGCTGTCTTCTTTCGCAATAAGCGGCTGATATATGGATAAATGGCGCAGCTGAAGCCCGTCGTATGAATAGCCGCGCTCTTTGAAAATCTGATAAAACATATCAATATAAGCCAATCCCGGAAGGACTTTTTGTCCGTAAACGTCATGATGTAAAATAAACGGATTTTTCAGCGATAAAGTGATTTGCTTATTGAAGTTCTTCACGTTAAACCTCCACTTCATAGGTATCCCAGATGTTTGCCGCAGCTTTTTCGTTCGTTTCTTCTTTGCTGTCCGGCGAAATCAGCCGCTTATTTAATGCAGGCGGTGTTAAAGGATGGCGCTTGATTCGGCGCCCTTCGTCTTCCTGCCACGCTTCCACAATGACGTGGGCGTTTGTTCCGCCGTCGGCAAAGCAGTTAATTCCTGCCGCCGGTATTGGTGACGGCCAGTCTGCCAGAGTGCGGCTGAACTGAATATTGGCCTTTTCTCTATCAAAATGTGTATTTTCGTGCTCACCTGATAAAAACGGAATAAAGCTCTTTTCTTTCAGCATGAGAACAACTTTTATGAAACTTGCAATTCCTTCCGCGCAAAGCGGGTGCCCGATGTTCGGTTTCACAGATCCGATTCCGAGCGGGCCGGCGTCTTTTGAACGGTAGACGGATTGAATGGCCTTCAGTTCTAACAGATCTGTCACGACCGTGCCTGAACCGTTCGCTTCAATATGAGTGATGTCTTCCGGCTGTTTTCCGCTTTTTTCAAGAGCCGTCTTCATGACGGATTTTTGCGCTTCCAGACTCGGCGTAGCCGGGCCTGCCGTTCTTCCGTCATTATTGACGGATGCCGCCTTCACTACGGCATAAATAGAATCTCCGTCTTCAATCGCCTGCGACACGGTTTTTAAAAGAACCATTCCGACACCCTCGCCCAGCACGACTCCATCGGCGCGTTCGTCAAATACATGGAACGACTGCGCTTTACTTAATATGCCGCGCTGTTCAAATAATTTATGGGTTTCTTCTGATTCAAACAGGCTCACCCCGCCGACGACGGCCGCTTTTATTTCTCCTGTTACAAGAGCCTGCACGGCCATATTCATGCCGACTAAAGCAGAAGAACAAGCCGTATCGAGGACAACACTCGGGCCGCGCATATCAAAATATTGAGAGAGATTTGCGGCCAAATAATTCTGGCCCAGCGCGACGATCGGGTTTTTCGCATCCAGCAGTTTCTCTTCACCCGGTCTGTGACGGCTGCGTCCGCCGAGATACACACCTATTGCTTCTCCCTTTATCTCATCCGGCGTATAGCCAGCGTGATACCACAGGTTAAGGCATTCTTCCAGAGCGGCCAAAGCTTGAGGGTCCATTGCCTTTACATCTTCTTCAGCCAGTAAAAAGAAGTCTGGATCAAATTGATGAATTCCATCAAGCATCCCCGCGTAATAAGGCGTCTTCAACCCCCATCGCTCAGCCGGAACAGGACCGATAGCCGAACGGCCTTCAGCCAAAAGCGACCAGTACGCCTCTAAGGAAGCCGCCCCCGGAAACCGGCAGGACATGCCGACGACCGCGATATCTTCCCGGTGAATCTGTTTTCCGGCCGCCTCTTCTTGCACCTTAACGGCTCGTGTTTCAATCACCGGCTCAGCCGGCTTCTTCTTAACAGGCTCCGCCGCCAAATCAAACCGTTCTGACAAAACTTCTGTATATCCTTCGAGAAGCCAATTTGCGAAAGATTGAATCGTCGGATATTCATACAGAATGGACGGGTCAAGCGATGCCGAGAGATTCCGATTGATCCGCTGCAGAAGCTGAGCAAGAATAATGGAATCCACTCCGTAATCCTGGAATAATACGTCTGTCTCAAGCTGGTCCTGGTCAATCCGCAGCTCTTCAGAAAATAATTCTTTCAGCCATTCTTCTGTTTTCCTTGTTAATTGAGCGTTGTCTGCGGCAGTATAAGCGGTTTTTTCCGCCGGTTTTACCATAGCCGGACTCATTGGCTGATCCTGCCTGCTCCGCCGCAGGAATCGCTCCGGCTTCCACAGCTTAGGATTCAGAACGGCCGGCAGCACCGGGCCCCTTGCTGATTCAAGAAGTATGCCGTCAAGGAGCTGTAGTCCTTCTGCATTCGTGATGCTGTATAGCCCGCTCTCTTTATAAGCTTTGTTCGTTACCTCGCCCATTCCGGTTTCTTTCCAGTTCGGCCACTGAATGCTTACGATCGGCAGCTGCTCTTTGTATGAGTTTGCAAAATAGTCCATATACGCATTGGCCATGGCATAGTCGGCCTGTCCTGCCGAAAGTGCCGGTATCGCAGCTGACACGGAAGAGAACAAGACGAAAAACTTCAGCGGCTCTTCGCTGAGCACACTGTATAACGCCTGAAGCCCGTCTACTTTCGGCTCGAGCACGCGCTGTATGTCTTCATCGGTTTTTCTGATGAATGCGAGCGTCTCTTTATCGGTCACACCCGCGCAGTGAATCACGCCGCCGATAGGTCCGAGCGTCTGTTTTATCTGACTCAGTTCCTGTCTCAGCCCGGCTTCATCAGCTAACGGGACTGACAAAACCTTCACTTGTACACCTTTGGATTCCAAGTCGAGAACAGCTTCAATTTTCGCTTTTACAGAAGCCGTCACCCCATTCAGTCCGCCCGTCCACTCACTTCGCGGCGGAAGGGTCTCGCGGCCTGTAAGCACCAGTTTTTTCACTCCGTAATGTTCGGCAAAATGGCGTGCGCATAAAAGACCGATCCCCCTCGTCCCTCCGGTGATCAGAAGCACATGGTTGTCCGGAAAATCAATTCTCTCGCCTTGCATATTCATATTTTCTGAGCCGCTTAATACAGCGCGGTAGCGCAAGCCGTCCCTCCGGCAAACTTCCGCGTCATCAGTGCGGGCATGAAACTCATCGGCAATCTGCTTCGCCAGTTTGTCATCCGAAAGCGCTCCTTCAAGGTCGAGATGCCTTGAAGACAGGTGACCGTACTCGCATGCCAGCATTCTGTACAGACCGGCCCGTTTTGCTCCTGTTGTTTGATTGGCCTCTTTATTTAATGACTCAAGGTCTTTCGTGACACAAAGCAGTGTCATCCCTTCTTTATGCCCATGCTCAATCAATTGCTGAAGCCATTTGATTCCGACCATGTCTTGAGAATCTTCTTTCGCTGCGCCGAGGAGGTCGATGACTCCGTCAAACGCCTGCCAGTCATATTCACCGGTAAGGTCTGATGCGGTGATGATACGGTGATTCGGCATATGCGCTGCGATCTCTTCTGCGAGATTGATCGTGTCCCCGCCTGTCAAAATCGCAACGAAACGTGCGCACGGTTCACGCAGTTCGAGCGGGCTCGGTTCCCATTGTTTCGTCAAAATACGTTTCATCCGATCCTCTGTATGGACCTTCTTTTTGTCAGGATTCTCAGGCACCCAATACGTGTCTTTTGCGAACGGATAAGACGGAAGACTGAGTAAACGCGGCGTACCCTTTTCATACAGCCGGTTCCAATTCAACACGCCGCCTTTCACCCATACCTCTGCCAGCTTGGCGAATTTGCCTTTTTTAATCCAGGCGTCAATGACGATGTCCATATCTTCATCTGCCGTGAACAAGGCAAACGTATCTTTATTGCGGTGAGACTGGCCGGTATAGAGCCCAGCGATGTTTTTCTCATTTTTCGTAAATGCTTCCAGCTTTGTTTCCAATTCCACCATCGTCGCTGCAAGAATGGCCAAGCGCTCTTCCATTTCGTCCCTTCCGGTTTGCAGCGTATAAGCGACGCCCGACAAGTCTTGATCTGCATACGGCGTTTGACGGATCGCTTTTTGCAGCTGCTGCGCCTGTTCAAACAGTTTTTCTTTGGATTTGGCGGACAAAAGGATGATTGCCGGATTTTCCGGGCTGTGCTCAGGCTGAGCGGCTGCTTTCGGGACATACTCTTCAATGACGATATGGGCGTTGACCCCGCCGATGCCAAATGAGCTGACCCCGGCCCGGCGCGGAATGGCATTTCCGTTTCTATCTTTTGCTGCCGTCCATTCCTGATTTTCCCGCACGATGTAGAAAGGACTGTCATCGAGCTGAATGTACGGATTGATCGTCTCGCAATGCAGGCTTTTCACCAGCGTTTTATGTTTCATTTGCAAAAGCACTTTCATCACGCCTGATACTCCCGCTGCAAGCTCTAAATGGCCGATATTGCTTTTGACCGAACCGATGCCGCAGCGGTGACCGGAGACTTCAGGCTCTTGATTTGTTTTCGCCAGCTCGTGAAACGCCGCTTTCAAACCGTTTATTTCAATCGGGTCGCCCAATTCCGTTCCTGTACCGTGCGCTTCAATATACGTAACGGTGCTCGGGTCCACTCCCGCTTTCCGGTATGCTTTCACCAATAAATCAGCCTGCAGTTTCGGATTCGGCGAGGTTAACGTATTCGCCCGGCCGCCGTGGTTTTCAGCCGTACCGCGGATCACGCCGTAAATCGGATTGCCGTCACGTTCTGCATCTGTCAGTTTCTTCAGCATCAGAATTCCCGCGCCTTCTCCTCTGACATACCCGTTGGCATCTTTGGAGAAGGTTTTGCATTTTCCGTCTTTGCTGAGCATGCCTGCTTTGCTGTAGCTTATATGCGCTTCTTCCGTCAGAATCGTATTGATTCCCCCGGCAATCGCCATGTCGCATTCTCCGTTTTCTATAGCGGATACCGCCCGGTGAATCGCCACAAGCGAGCTTGAACATGCCGTTTCAATCGGCTCGCTCGGCCCGTGAAGATTTAACAAATAGCTCAAACGGTTCGGACCTATGGAAGGAATCATGCTGCCTGTCGCCGCATGTCCTTCCGGCGCTAGACCTACCCTTGTGAACAAATCTTTATAACCGGTATTTCCGGTGCCGATAAAGACGCCCGTATTTGTGCCGGAAAGGCTTTCCGGCTTACAGCCCGCATCTTCTATCGCCCGCCATGCATAAGTCAATAACAGCCGCTGCTGCGGATCTAAATATTGGGCTTCCCGCGGTGAAATCCCAAAGAACAGCGGATCAAATTCAGCTATTCCGTCGATAAAGCCGCCCCACTTGATATTCGTTTTGTTCCCTTCAAGATTCGGGTCGCCATCAAACGCTTGCCAATCCCAGCGTTCTTTCGGAATGGTTGTGATCGAATCCTTTCCTTCTTTCAAATTGCGCCAAAATTCCTCTATATCCTTCGCGCCCGGGAATCGGCCGCTGATTCCGACAATCGCAACCGTATCCAAGCGGCGCGGCTCTTGTGTCCCTGCCGCAGCGTTCATTACCGTTGCGAAGCGCTTTTTCCGCTGCATTTTCGATTTTTGGGCTTTTGGCTGCTCTTTTTTCGGAGACTCTTTCTTCTTTTCGCCGAAACGGCCCGGATGCTCTTTTGCCAAATATCCGGCGAGACCGCTGATCGTTCCGTACTCAAAGAAAATCGTCGGCGCCAGCTCCAGCTGATACGCTTCATTTAATTGATTCGTAAAGACGGTAAACGATACGGAATCAAAACCGTATTCACTCAATTCCGTATCTGTCTCAATGTCCTCACGGTCTACTTTTAAAATGCCGCTTACCATGGCTGTCAAAGCGGTCTGAAGCGTTTGAAGAGATTCTTCTGCATCTTGTTTTTCTTCCGGCTGAGAAGGAAGGCCGGCTTCTGCCTCATCCGTCAAATACTCTGCTAAACTGCGGATCGTCCCGTGTTCGAAGAAGATCGTCGGCGCCAGTTCCAGCTGATACGCTTCATTTAATTGATTCGTAAAGACGGTAAAGGATACCGAATCAAAACCGTATTCACTCAGTTCCGTATCAATATCAATCTCGTCTTGGCCGACTTTTAAAATTGAACTGACCAATCGGATAAGCGCACCGTGCCATTTGTCTCCCGAAACGGCGGATACAGGCTCTATTTTCTCCACCTGCGGCTTTTCAGTTTCAGAAACGGATAGGAAGGACTGTTTTAATTTTGCTGCGTGTCCTTCAGCTGCTAAAAGCTGCGGCTTTTCCTGAGCCATTCCTTCATAAAAAGCAGCCAGGCCTGACGCCTTTTGAAGCGGAACCATGCCGAAAGCTTTTTTCATCATTCTCTCCGTCTCGTCTCCCGCCTGCATACCGCCATCTTTCCACAGCGTCCAGTTAAAGGCGACCGTTTTTCCGTGCCGAAGGCCATTCTCCGTAAGGGATTGCCTGTAAGCGGCGTATGCATCCATAAACGCGTTGCCGGCGGCATAATCAGCCTGCCCGACATTGCCGAGAACGCCGGAAACACTGGAGAACAATACGAAAAAGTCAAGATTGCAGTCTTTGCTGGCTTCATCTAAATAAGCGGTTCCGATGACTTTCGGATCAAGCACTTTCCTGAACTCTTCCTTCGTTTTTTGCAGCAGGAAGCGGTCTTGTATCACTCCCGCAGCGTGAATAATTCCGTTAAGCTTTCCGAATTTCGCCGTAATCTCTTTGATCAGCGCTTCATTTTCCCGCCGGTCCGCCGCATTCAGCTTTTTGTAGACGACATTTGCGCCTGAGTGCTGAAGCATAGCAAGCTCACGCTGTTTGGCTTCTGCCAGATTTGAGCGGCCCGTCAGAATGATTTTCGGGTGTTTTACGCGACCTGCGATTTCTTTTGCAAACATCAAGCCCAGGCTTCCTGCGCCTCCGGTAATCAGATATACACCTTCGTCCTTCCAGACGATGCCGCCCCCTGCGGGATGCATTTCCTCCCAAGCCTTCACATACCGTTTTTCTCCTATATAACAGATATGTTTATCATGCAGCCGATGACTGTCGTTTTTCAGTTTTTGAGCGACAGCCGGCATTTCGCCGATTGATTCCATTTCGATGAGCTGACAGTCCAGTTTTCCGTATTCCAGCTCGGCTGTTTTTAACAAACCTGTTAACCCCGCAAACAAATGCTGGCTGCCGTCTGCTGAGATAACGGTCTGAATCAGAATGCGGCCCTGCCTTTTTTCGCTGATGATCAGCCGGATGTGTTCGGCGATTGTCTGCGCGTAGCTTTGGAAGCGTTCAGCGGCTGTTTCACCCTCACCTTCTGCAATCAGCAGTTCGGCGTCTTTCAGGCCGGATGCCGCTTCATCTTTTATACGGCAGGCATCTTCACAAAGTATGATCAAATGCTCATCAGCACGGACAGCAGCTTTCTCGGATGCGGCGGCTTCTTTCCAGACCGATGCAAACAAGACCTTTTCCGATCCTGATGGCGGCTGAGCCGATTCTGCATCGCCTTCAAGCACTCTCGTAGAGAATCCTCTCACCTTCACGCAAAGCGCTCCTGTTTCGTCGAACAGGTCAATGTCGGCTTTCTGCACGGAATCACCGGTTTGATATCCTTCGCTGAAGCGTGCATGCGCCCGCATAGCCGGCGTGCATGCTTTGATGACTTCAAGATATTCCAACGCAAACGGCAGAATCAGCTTTTGTCCGGAAAACTCCTGCATAATGCAGATCGTCGCCGTCTGAATAGCTGAATCAATGATGCTCGGATGAAGCGTAAATTGTCCGTTCGTGTGAGAAACAGAATCCGGAAGCTGTATGTCCGAAAGCACTTCTTTCTCGCCGATAAAGGCGGACTTAATGCCTTGGAAGGCTTTTCCGTGGAACATCCCCCTGCTCCTGCCTTCCCGATAAAAGGCCGCCGGATCAAGAATATCCGCTTTGCATCTGTTTTGTATGGCAGAAAGGTCGGCCTCAGGATCTCGTTCAGCCTTAATGATTTCGGCCCGTCCTTGGCTGTGCAGCACTTCTTCGCCGTCAGCGTTGACGCTGTAAATATCATATGAGATGATGCCGTCCTCTTCAGGGAACAGCGCAATATGGACTTGGCGCTCTTGTTCGTGAACGACGATCGGTTTCATCCAGACCGTATGATGGAGCGTTATTCTGTCTCGATCCTTTAATAAGCCGCCAAGCGCCCGTTTTACCGCTTCATAAGACATTTCCAAATATGCCGCTCCCGGCAGCACCGCTTTTTCCCTGACCACATGATCCTTCAGGAAAAATTCTGAGCCTGTAAACCGTGAGCTGAACTTCTGAAGGGTTAAATCTGACGTATTTTGCTGCACGAGCGGGTGTAAAACTGAGACTCCGGTGTGTGCGGCAGATGTGTTCTTTTCTGCTTTTTTCGGCCAGTACGGCTCCTTTGCAAACGGGTAGACCGGCACGCTGATTCGTTTTGGATGCTTGTCTTTGTAAAGCTTGTGCCAATTAATGGCGACGCCTTTACTCCACATTTCACAGAGCTTCGGTCCTTTTCCTTTCGCAAGCCATTTCTCAATGAGTTCAGCGCTGTCATCATCATCAGAAAGCCAGGCAATATCTTTCGCCTGCTGTTTTTCTCCTCTGAAGCAGCCTGTTACAGCCGGATTATCATTGATAAAATCGGCAAGCTGCCGCTTCAGCTCCGCAGTGCCGCTTGTGATAAAGGCCGCGCGCTCTTCCATCGCTTCCCTTCCGACTTGGAACGTGTAGGCAAGATCAGCGAGGTCGGCGTCCGTTTTTCTTTCCAGAAAAGCCAGCAGCTGTTTTGCGTACTCCTTCAGGCGATCTTTTTTTCTGGCAGACAACGGAATGATGAACGGACCTGCAGCGTCTGCTGCTTCGGATGCATCCGGATATTGTTCAAAAATCGCGTGTGTGTTTGTTCCGCCAAGACCGAAAGAGCTTAAAGCCATGCGGTGCGCTCTGTTCTCACGGGTTAACTCTTTCTTTTCTTCCGCTACGTAAAACGGAGAGTCTTCTAAATGAAGATTCGGGTTCGGCTCTTTGTAATTGATGCTCGGCGCGATTTCCTGATGATATAAGCTCATGACAACCTTGATGCAGCCCGCCATTCCGGCCGCTGTATCCAAATGCCCGAGATTTGTTTTGACTGAACCGATGCCGCAGTATTGTTTTTTATCTGTATATCGGCCGTACACCGATTGAAGTGCGGACAGTTCGATCGGATCGCCGAGTTTTGTTCCTGTGCCGTGAGCTTCGACGTACGCGATCGTTTCGGGATGGATGCCCGTCTGATCAATGACCTTCTGAATGACCTCAGCCTGTCCTTTGACGCTCGGCGCATAAAATCCGACCTTATCCGCTCCGTCGTTATTGACGCCGATTCCGCGCAGCAGCGCATAAATATGGTCGCCGTCCTTAACGGCATCAGACGCTTTTTTCAAGAGCACGGCACCGGCCCCTTCACCGCCGATCATTCCGTCAGCAGCCGCGTCAAACGCTTTAATATGCCCGTCGCTCGAAAAATTCAGCCCCGGCTGATGAACATATCCGGCGCTTGATTCCGTATGATGGGTCGCACCGCCGACAAGGGCGTACTTGGCTTCGCCGGACTGCAGGCTTTGAAAAGCCGAATGCAGGCCGATTAACGAAGATGAGCAGTTGGCATGGACAAAATAGCTCGGCCCTTTCAACCCGAGTTTATGAGAAATCATCGTCGGAATCGTACCGCTTTGGGCAAGCACCCATGACACGTAGCCATCCGGCGTTTCCAGCTGTGCTGTCGTCTCCTCCGGCAGCAGGCTGCGGTAAGAGTTCGTGCTGGCAGACATATACACGCTTGTTTCCGGAATTTCTTTGGAGATATATCCCGCATCCTCGATTGCCTTCCATGAATGGAGCAAAAGCATTCTCAGCTGAGGGTCCATATATTCCGCATCTTTCGGTGAAAAGCCGAAGAAACCGGGATCAAACATTTCTTTCCCCTCTAAAACTGATTTAGCCGGAACGAAGCCGGGATGATCAGCCAGTTCTTCAGAAATACCGAATCGGCGGAGCTCCTCTTTTGAAAAGAAGGTGATGCTTTCTTTGCCTTCTTTGATGTTATTCCAAAATTCATAATGATCTTTCGCTCCCGGAAACTCACAGGATATACCGATAACCGCAAGGCTGTCCTCATAATAATCGGGAAATTCTCCCGCTGGGTGTTCCCGGTATTCTGTATTCACTTTCTTTTGCGGCACAGGAGCCAAAACGGCTTCTTTCGGTTTTTGTTCTATGATGTACCGGCTGATGTCTTTTACCGTCGCGTATTCAAACAGCTCCGTTACACTGAATTCACAATCCAGTTCCTGCGTCATCCGCTCAGTGACAGTCACGGCAAGAAGCGAATCTCCCCCCGCATCAAAAAAGCGGTCATCAAGCTCTATATCTTTGCTATTCAATACATCCTGCCAAATCGCCAGCACCGCCTGCTGGATATGAGATGATGAAAATGTTTGTGTGTCCGGCTGCTTTTCCGTCAGGTCGCGGGCAGCAAGAAGCTTGCGGTCCACTTTTCCGTTCGGTGTGAGCGGCAGCTCTTCAAGACGGATAAACGAAGCTGGCGTCATATAGGACGGCAGCGCTTGTTTCAAATGATTGCGCAATTCCTTTGCAGATGGAAGCGGCTCTCCGTTTTTCAGGATATAAAACGCGCAAAGCTTCTCATTTCCGGAGTGATTGTTCACAACCACTACGCTTTCCTGTACGGCCGGATGGGCATTCAGCCGGCTCTCAATATCTCCGGGTTCAATCCGGTAGCCGCGGATTTTGACTTGGGTGTCCATCCGTCCCATGTATTCAATGCGGCCGCCGGGAAGAAAACGCGCCATATCGCCTGTTTTATAAAGCTTTGATCCCAGTTCGAGCCGGTGGCTGACGAAAGCTTTATCTGTCAGCTCAGGCTTGTTGAAATACCCTCTTGCCAATCCGTCTCCCGCAATACAAAGTTCTCCCGGCACCCCTTCTAAAACAGGGTTGAGACCGGAATCCATAATATACACGCGGGTATTGGCGATCGGGCGTCCGATCGTAAGCGCACTCTCATTTTCCGTGATACGCTGCACCGCGGACCAGATTGTCGTCTCTGTCGGCCCGAACATATTCCAAGCCTCACTTTTCGTATCTAGAAACTGCTGCTTCAATTGTTCGCTGAGCGCCTCTCCGCCGCAAAGGATTTTCACTTTTTCTTCATTTGACCATCCGGAATGAAAGAGCATTTTCCACGTAAACGGCGTCGCCTGCATGATCGTCGGTTTGTACTCTTGAATCAGCTCTTTCAGCTTTCGTGCGTCTTTTGTGACTTCTGTCTTACAGATGTTGCACTCCGCTCCTTTGATTAAAGGAAGGTACAGCTCCAGTGCCGCGATGTCAAAGCAATATGTCGTGACGGCAAGCAGTTTGTCTTCGGACGAAAGCCCCGGTTCATTCGCCATCGAGAGTAAGAAGTTGGTCAGCGCCCGGTGCGGAATCATCACGCCTTTCGGTTTGCCCGTGCTGCCCGACGTGTAAATGACATACGCCAGATCGTCAGGTGTCACTAACCGCTTCAGCGACGTTCTTTCCGCGGCTGTACTTTCAATATGAGACCAATCGCGGTCAATGGCAGTTGTCTGCACGCCTCCCCAGTTCAAAGAGTGCTCTAAATCAGCTGTCGTCAGGCACATTGAAATCCTGCTGTCGGTGATCATATATTCCAATCTGTCAGCGGGATAAGAAGGATCAAGCGGCACATACGCTCCCCCGGCTTTTAAAATGCCGAGAAGGCCGACAGCCATATGCAATGAACGGTCTGTATAAATGCCGATGAGATCATCAGGGCCTGCACCGTGCGCCTGCAAATAGAGCGCCAGCTTCGTGCTTTTTTCATCAAGCTCACGGTACGTCAGCTTTTGCTGTTCATACACGACCGCACAAGCGTCCGGCGTTTCTGCCGCCTGACGTTCGAATAATTCATGGAAGCAGGCATCCGGATATTCACGGCTTGTCTCATTCCAAGTCTTAAGAATCATGTGCTCCTCTCTTTTTGTCATGAGAGAAACGTTCTCAAGCGGCATATCCGGATTCGCCGTCAAAGCTTCAGCAGCCTGTACAAAATGGCTGAAAAGCCTGGCCGCCCCTGCTTCGTCGAATAATTCGGTGCTGTATTTAATCGTAAGATCCATACCTGATGCTTCTTCCCACATTTCAAATACAAGATCATATTCCCCCTCCTGATGAATGTCTTTTACAAACTCACAGGAGAATTCCTTGTATTCATCAAGCATCGATTGATAGCTCGAATGCTGCAGAAAGTTCTGATAGAAAAAGGCATTGCTGAAAACAGGCGAACCGTTCTGCAGGGGTTTCGCATGCACATCACGTACCATTTTCGGAAACGGATAAAAGGAGTGATCCAGTCCGTCCAGAACGGCATCTTGCACCTTTTGAACAAAGTCAGCAAATGTTTCTTTTCGTCCGGCTCTGCTCCGTATAGGAAGCATGTTGAGGAAATGGCCGACCACTCCGTCAAAGCGTTCTTCGGGTCTGACCATTGCAGGCATGCCTGTCACAATATCTTCCTTATCCGTATATTTGCTTAAAAGCACCATGTAACAGCTCAGCATGACGGTAGACAAATGAATCGAACGGGATGCGGCAAACGCCGTTATATTATTCAGCAGCCGTTCGGGAAGACGGCGTGTCAGCGTATCTTCTGTAAACTCCGGAACACTGCTGTCCGTGCGCATCGGCGGAAGCTGAAGGTCAGGCAGATCGCCCTCGAGCTGTTTCATCCAGTAAGCGCGGGCAGTTTTGCTTTCTTCACCCGCTAAATACCGCTTTTCCCAAGTTGCGAAATCGGGATGAATGTCGGGAGCGGCGGCCGTAAACTCTTCTTTTCCCTCCAGCAGCGCCTGATAATGATCCAGCAGACTGTGAATAAATGTAATGGATGAAATGCCGTCAAACACGATGTGATGAATGACCGTCAAAAGATAATGTTCCTCGACGGATTTTGAAAGCAGCTGCACGCGCAGCAAAGGCCCGCCTTCTTTGACAAACGGCTCTTTCACTTTTTTCCGTATCAGAGCGGATATTTGTGATTCATTGACGTCAGAAATATCTTCTTCCGAGAATACAAAAGGATTTGCCGCTTCTCTGAAATAAAACCCGCCGTCTGTTTCATTCACCGCGCTTTTGAGCATCGGATGCTGCTTTAATACGAACTGAAACGCCTGTTTCAGTTTCTCTTTGTCGATTCCGGATGTGAATCGGAAACAGAGCGGGACATGGTATGCAGTCGTTTCAGGCGACAATTTTTGCAATGTCCACAGCCCTTTTTGGACTTCTGAAAGCGCTGGCGCCGTTTGCCGTCTATCCCGTTCTGCCGGCGGTTCGGCTTTTTGGGAATGATGCTCCGCTGACATGTTTGCCGCTTTTTCAGCAGTATAAGCCGCTAAAGCGCCAATCGTCGGGTTTTTGTGCAGCTCTCTTGCCGTCAGCCGGATGTGATATGTTTTTTCAATTGATCTGGCGAGTTTCATCATCTTGATGGAATTGACGCCAAGACTTTGAAACGGCGTATTTGGATCAACGAGCTCATCCGCGATGGAAAGTTCCTCTTTCAGAAAACGGATAAAATCCCGTTCAATTTCTTTCTCTGCAGAAGCCGTGTCTGAATTGCCGACTTCTTGTCTGTTATTATGTAAAGAATCAAATTGCCCTTGTTCGAATGAATGTTTCAGCTGAGTGCGCTGGATTTTCCCGATCGCCGTCTTAGGAATGTCTTCTTTTGCGACCGGAAGCAGATAATCAGGGGTAACGCCGATTCTCTGTGTCACGTGCTGGTGAATGTGATGAAGAAGCTTCGTTATGCGGTTCTCATCCAACGGAACAGATGTCACAAAGAAAATCGCCAGCTCATCTGTCGTGCTTTGATTCGGCCGGACGGCGCATGCCGCTGTATAAGACGTTTCAATTTCCGGCAATTCCTCAACGGCTGATTCAATGGCATGGCTGTAATAATTCACACCGTTGATAATGATGGCATCTTTCGTGCGCCCCGTTATCGTCAGGCGGCCTTCACGCAGAAATCCGAGATCTCCCGTTTCAAACCAGCCGTCTTCTGTAAAGACACTCTCATTTAAGTCCGGGCGCTCATAATATCCGCTCGTTACAGTCAGACCGGACACTTGGAAGCGGCCGATTTCTCCTTCTTCCACCACTTGATTGCGGTCATCCGTAATTCTCATATTAAATCCCGGAATCGGCAGACCGATCTCGACGAAACGATCGTCGTCACTCGTGTTTTCCAGTGTAAACTCATCTGAGAAAATAACGCCCGAAGACGTTTCGGACATTCCCCATGCGGGACGGATGGCATTAGCCGGCAGACCGTGCGGCTCTAAAAGCTCCATAATTCTGCGTCCGACTTTCGCAACCGCGGCCTCCCCGCCGTTCAGCATGTAACGCATGGAAGATAAGTCCCATTTCCGCGTTTGAATCTCTTCTGCAAAATCGGCAAGCAGCCCAAAGGCAAAATTGGGGGCCCACGTGACCGAAGCGCGGTAATGATCAATCAGGTCGAGCCATTTTAAAGGGTCCATCAAAATGGATTCGCTCGGTATGTTGATTTCCTCACATCCGAGATAAACATCACGCAGATGAAGCATTCCGATGCCGCCGACATGGTCAAAAGGCATCCAGTTAAACGTGACATCCTCACTTGTATAGCCCTGCATCTGAATATTTCCTTTGACCATGCAGACGATGTTTTCATGGCTGAGCATCACGGCTTTCGGCGTGCCCGTGCTTCCCGAGGTCAAAAGCAGCATCGCCAAATCTTCCGGACGGGGATGATGACAGTCCGTGTCCATTTCATGCGCACTGAGATCTTCTGCCGCCAAAGCGCAAAACCCGGAAAGCTCCTGCTCCTCCGCCCATTCAGTCATCTCCGGCAGCACGTCACGGCTTGTGATGACATACGGCTGATTCAACAGCATCCAGGCATCTTTCAGTTTTTGCGTCCCGCTGTTCATTTCTGTATAAGCCGGAGCGGCCGCAAGCGGAACCGGGATCGCTCCTAAAAAAACACAGCCCCAAAAAGCAGGAATCAGCTGGGAATTGTCACTGAGCTGTAATATGACTTCATCCTGAGCCTTCACTCCTGATTGGCGGAGCCCTTTCACAATCGAAAGAGCGATCTTTTTCAGGCCGCTGTAAGTCTGGTACACTTTGGTGCCGTCAGGCTGAATATATGTGATGCCCTTTTGATCTCCCGCTGCCGCGGCGGTTTTGTGCAGGACTTCAGGAATCGTCATCGGCTGATCCGCTGAAAGCCGCAATGATTTTCCATAGCTGACAGATGGCTTGAGTAACCCGCTTGCCTTCATATCACTTTTCATAGAGCTGCCTCCATTTCATCTGTATGTAAGATGTATGTCTTATACTCCGTACATCGTCGTGATTCGTTTTTTCACTTCATCATCATGAAACGTCTCATCGTGCATGATTAACTCCTTCTCAATGACGGCCGGAAGCTGCTCGCGAAACGGCGTCACCAAGTGCCTTTTCAATGTAATTAAAGAGTTTCTCGGTTTTTCCGCAAGCTCACGGGCCAATTCCTGCGCATAGTCTAGTACTTCCTGCCGCGGAAGCACCGGAAAAGGCACCCCTCTTTTCTCCAGGTCACCGCCGCGGTAGTGGCCGCCGTTTAACAGCATTTCATGGCCGAGGCTTGCCCCAAGCTTCTCCGGAACGATAAAGGTAGCGCCCATTCCGGGGGTGAAACCGTATTTCATAAAGTTTGCGGTATACACGCTTTCTTTGCTTAAAATGACAAAATCACTGAAAAGCCCCATGACAAACCCGCCTCCGATTCCGTGGCCCTGCATGGCGGAAATGACGGGGATATCACATTCCAGCGCCAAAGAGTACATGCGGTCTTCCGTAAACTTCGTGATGCCCTGCTGAATCCTGAGCAGGCCTTCCTGTGTGCCTCCGGAAGCAAAGTAATGGCCGTATCCTGTTAAAATCACAGCTTTATAGACTGACGATTTTTTTATACGGGTGAACGCTTCCATCAATCCATCCGTCAGTTCTTTGGAGAAGGCGTTTTTATGGGCTTTATCCTGCATTGTCACTTGGATAATATCCGGTTCAATTTCGAGCAGTTCAACTGCGGCGTTCGGCATGATATCCTCCTAACTGTTCTCCGTTTCCCAAGGAAGCCGCCCCGTTTCTGCATAACGGAAGATGGCTGATTGGTTATCCGGATCTGAAAACATCGCTTGATTTTCGGCTAGAGCAATGGATTTTGAACGATGAACAAGGTCGTTTAAGGAATCCATGTATTGTTTATAGCGGATGACTGCTTTTTTCGACAGAGGGCGAAGACGCAGCAAATGCTTTCTCAGCTCTGTTGCTGAGTCCGGGACGCATACGTCACAAAGTCCCCATTCAAGCGCCTGGCGTGCCGGCACGGGCTTTGTCATAATCGTCATATAATGCGCCTTTTGAAATCCGATTCTTTGAATTAAAAACGGCAGAACGCAGGCCGGATAAAGTCCGAATAACAGTTCAGATAAACTGAACGAAGCACTCTCCTCTGCAATGACGATATCGCACGCGGCGGCAAAACCTACACCTCCCGCATTTACTTTTCCGCGGACGCGGGCGATTGTGATGTACGGCCCGGATTTTAATGCCAGCCACAAACGGTAAAGCGGCTCCTGCGATTCCGCATGCTGCATTCCCTGCCTCATTTTCCGGTACATCTCATCAAAATCCGCCCCGAAACAAAATACCTCCGGCTGCCCTTCAAGCACTACGGAGGTCACGGAGTCTTCACATTCAGAAAGAACGTGCAGGCATTCCTCCACTAAACACTCATTAATCGTATTGTTGGCTTCAGGCCGATCAAAGGTGATGAAGCAGACATTTTGCTGAAAACGGACGTTGATCGTTTCATAGGTCACGATATCCACCTGTATTTCCGATGAAATTCCGTGATTTCTTCCAAATACAAACGAGGGCTTCCTGTATGATGGTCTAAAATGTTCGGCACCATATTCATATCCAATTTGACATTCCTGGTTCCGAACTTCACCAGACCGCTGCCTTTAAACAGTTCTTCATACTCTTCCATGGACAGCCTGTATCTGTTGTTCAGGTGCTCTTCTATTTTGAAAGAATGCTGCCGCGTTTGTCCTTCAGGCGTCACAACGCCGCTGTAAAATTCTGAACAGCATCCGGAGCCGTAGGAGAAACAGCCGATCCGCTTAGAAGTGTCAAATGCCCCTTGGTCAATCGTGCTTGCAAGAGCCAGTAAAGAGGCTGCTCCCATAATGTTTCCGACTCTTTGGCAGTAGCGGAGCCCCGGCTCTACTCTGGTTTGAAAATCCTGTTCGATTTCAGCGTTTTTCGCTTTTGCAAGCTTGCGCATCATCGTCCGGTGGGCCCCTTTGACCATGCCGCCAAACGGTGTATGGAAGGCTAGATAGTGAAACGTCTCTTTGTAGTCAGCGCCCGGCACACGGTTTTTGTACTCGCGAAATGTCTGTTCACAGCAATCGAGGTAAGACATCAATGACAAATCGGCGTCACCGGCTTCACTGTCCGGGATCGGACGGCATGTATCCATCACCTCATAGCCGTAGTAGCCGTTAGCGCCCGCATCCGCCTGAAATACAATTGGATTTTCACCGATCAATAAGGCGACGGCACCCGCTCCGGCGCTGGGTTCGGCGTAAGACCAATCCTCACTTAACGCATCACCGCCTTCGGCAATTAAAAACCGGGAAATATCCATCGCGACGACAAGCGCCTTCGCTCCGGGGGATGTCTGCGACAAAATAAAGTTAAGCGCCATCTGCAAACCCGCCGTTCCTGAATAACAGGCTTGTTTCAGTTCAAATAAACGGCAGTTCCGGTTGAGGCCTAAGTAATCATGAATATATGTACTGAGTGATTTTCCGAAGTCGATGCCGGACTCCGAGCAGGTAATCAGCAGCTCGATTCTGTCTTTTTCAGCCTCTGTCAATCGGTCGATAATCGGCTTTGCCGCGTTAACGCCGAATGTAACGGGGTCTTCGTACGGAAGCGCCACCGCTTTTTCTTTCATCAGTAAATTTTCAAATCTGGCAGGGTCTAAGTTTCTGTACTCCGCCAGCTGCATGACATCAAGGTATGCTGTCCCGCCAAACACATTTATCGCTTCTATTCCGGCAGCCGCCATGAACTTCGCCTCCAATATGAATTTTGAGTTTCCGATTATTTCACCGTTTTATCAGACAGCCTGTACCTTTTCATAAAGCTTTGCCGCCAATTCGCCGATGTTTGACACTCCCGTCAGCTCAACACGCGGGATCTGCAGTGATAATTCTTCAAGCATCATCGTGATAATTTCGGCGCGGTCCACTGAATCCGCCCCCAGATCAACTAACCGGTCTTCCTGTGAAAGCTGTTCGCCTTCTAAATCAGGCAAAACCTCGTAGATTGTGTTCTGCAGCAATTCAAAGATTTTTTCTTTACTCATTGTCAGTTCCTCCCTGTTTCATTTTTTATGAATATTCCATGTTTTCAATCTATCATTTCGTCTTGTCAACACGTTTGCAAAAATGAACCTAACTTCTGATTCAAAAGCGAGGCCGTCTCTTCCATAAGCCGCAGGCCGATATCATCGGCATGGCGGTTTTTCCAGGACTCCAGCTCCGTACCTTTCACCCATTGATTAAAGGCGCCTAATGCCGGGCCGCAATGAATCTGGAAGTCTACCTTGGCATCCGGGTCTCCTTTAATCGCCGAAGCAGAACTTTGCCTGAAATACCATTTGAATATGAGCGCCATTTTCTGTTTCGGATTCCGTTCGGCTTTTGAAATGTCTTCATTCGAATAATGAGCCTTCACTTTGTCATAAATACTGCTTACACTTGCCTTAAAATACTTCTCTTCTATTTGTCTGAGTGTCTTTTCATCAATTTCTTCAATTGAGCGGTGACGCTGATACAGTTCATACAGCTTAGAGGCGCGGGTCGGAAAGAACAGCCCTTTCTTTAATACCTGCACCTTGCTGCCTGATTCAAACATATCGCCGGCCGGCGCGTAGGCCGTATCCTGTACATTCATCTGCTGCAGGAGGTCCTTTACGAGGCCGCTCGTCGCTGCTTCAACGGTGCATTGGTTAATAGATCCGGTCACAATAAAATCAGCGCCGAGCATAAATGCGGCCATGGCAGCCTCAGGCGTTCCGATTCCCCCCGCGGCTCCGATGCGGACGGTTTTGCCGTATCGGTATTTTTTCATCATGTCATCTCGTAAACGGATGATCGCCGGCATGAGACTGTAAGCAACTCCGCCGTCAGTGTGGCCGCCTGAATCAGCCTCTACGCAGATGTCATGCGCAACGGGTATTTCTCTCATCAGACTTGCTTCTTCAGCGGTAATTTTGTTTTCGGCTGCAAGTTTCTGCAGAATGTGATCAGGCGCCGGGCTGAGAAACGCTTCCGCTACTTCCGGACGGGACAGCTTGGCGATAATCCGCTGACGCGCTATTATTTGTCCGCCGGCACCGCGTTTTAACCCCTTAGCACGAAACCTTACTAAAGCGGGAGTAACCGTTAAAAACGCTGATGCTTCCAAGTTCTGAACCCCATGCTTCAGTAAAAGATCAATCATTTTTTCTTCTGAATCTGTATGCTTCATGTTATGTACAACATTTATGCCGAAGGAACCGCCGTTACGAAGCTCATGCTGAATTGACAAAATGGCGTCCTCGACGTGCGCGATGTTCAAACCGCCCGTTCCGAAAAAGCCCATCATTCCTTTTTCGGCCAGTTTGACGACCATTTCCTTCGAAGAAATTCCGCGGTACATGCCGCCGGCCAAGTAGGCGTATTTCAATTGATAATCGCGCTTAAACTCTTCATTTCCTAAAGACGCCGCCGTAATTGAGCTTTTTTCAGCCTCAGCCGGGACTTTGATTTCATCTGTTATCGGCTCCGCTTCAGCCGTAATTCTTTGAACCAGCCCCGTCAGCACTTTTCCGGGACCGATTTCCTCAAAGCTCATGTTCTTTCTTCCCATTAAGAAACGGATGCTGTCAGTCCAGTTCACCGATCCCGTTATTTGTCCGGTGAGTGTCTCTTTCAGCTCTCTCTGCTCATAGGGTCTTGCCGTCACATTTGAAATGACTGGAATGGACAGCGGCTTAAAACGGAAAGATTCAATAAACCGTGAAAACTCCTCCTTCGCTTCCAGCATGTATCTGGAATGAAAGGCGCCGCTGACATTTAAGCGGTGAACCATTTTTACGCCGTTTACGGCTTCAAAAACGGATGCGGCTTTTTCAATATCTTCTTTATATCCGGAAATGACAATTTGCTGCGGTGTGTTCATGTTGGCGATATCAATCATATCCAAGTGATTTTCTCTTAAAACATCCGTCACCTGCTCGTGAGTCAGGCCGATCACCGCTGCCATGCCGCCTCCTTTTGCGCGGCTCATCAGTTCGCCCCTTTTTTTGACCAGCTGTAAGCCTTCTTCAAAATCAAAGGCTCCCGAAGCGTATAACGCGTTATATTCGCCTAAACTGTGTCCGGCGGTAAAATCCGGTTTCAAGCCGGTTTCTTCTGTTTTTTTCAGATAACTGAGGGCATTGACGACATAGAGCGCCGGCTGAGTGAATTGAGTCTGATTGAGACGTTCTCCGTCCCGGCACAGCTCCTGAATGGAATATCCGAGAATGTGATCGGCCTTTGCTGTTAATTCAGGATAGCGGCCGAACAGGTCCTCTCCCATCCCGATTTTTTGCGAGCCTTGGCCTGGAAAAACAAAGCTGATCATCTTACAGTCTCCTTCCGGGCGGTGATAAAATGCTGTCTTCTATTTGCTGCAAATGTGTTTGTTCTTTATGAAACGGCGTCATAATGGCACGGATGCGTTCAGCCGATCCTGCCGGAAGAATCTGTTTGGCAAATGCGGCCAATGTTCCGGAAGGCCCGGCATCGATATACAATCCTTTTTGGCGGCTGTCTGCGAATTGAAGCGCTTCGCGGAATCGAATCGGCTTTCTTACGATATCCCAGAAAAAGTCCGCTTGTATATCGGTCTCAGCCTCTCCGGTCGCACTGGAGATGTACGGTATAAATGGAGTCCGGATTGATTTCTGAGCTAAAAAGCGCTTGTACGGCTGTTCCGCCTGATCAACCAGCGCTGAGTGAAACCCGTAAGATACCGGCAATAGCTGATGAGGAATCTGCTTTTCTCTCAGATCGTCCATGATCCTTTTGATATGTTCCCGCTCTCCCGAGATGACAAAGTGAGAATGATAGTTTACAGATGCCAATTCACTATGTTCGCCGAGCAGCGGATCATCTTGATATAAAGCCGGATCACCCAGTATCGCAAGCATGCTGCCGTTACGGCAAGTTTCCGTAACGATTCGGGCCTGTTCCAGCACGCAATCTAAAGCATCCTCGGCGCTCAGCACGCCCGACACAGCGGCCGCTGCATACTCTCCGAGGCTTGCTCCGATCACATAATCGGGACGTATGCCTCTTTTCTCCAAAGCATATGCAAGTGCGTACTCAGCCATAAAAATGGCAGGATGGCTGAAAAGAAGGCGGTCAAATGGATCAGACAGACGATTGCCTGTATGATACATCTCTTTAAGGACAGAGTAACCGAAACGGCTGACTGCAAAATCGTCCAAGTCAAGCATTTTCTGCCGAAAAGCGGCGTTATGTGCAAACAGCTCTTTCCCCATTTGATAGTATTGGGAACCCTGTCCAGAAAACATGAAAACAATTGGCTGGTTCATTTGTTCTCCTTTTTGCTGCTTATTTTTTTAAAATATTGATTTGTGAGTTTTTCGTGATGTCGTGTGCAGGTGAAGTGGTCGTGATGTTGTATGGCTGGCACTATTGTGTGAGATAAGAATTTTGACTTGCGTTCCGCTACATGGCGGGTGAAGCTTCAGTTTCTTTTTTGATGCGGTGAATAAGCCCTGTCAGCACATGACCCGGGCCGATTTCTTCAAATTCCATCCGCCCTTTGTCCAGCAGATAGCGGATGCTGTCGTTCCATCGCACTGAATGGTCGATCTGATCGGCCAGAACGGAGTGGATTCCGTCTTGCTCATAAGGTCTGGCATGCACATTAGAAATGACGGGAATTGATATAGCAGAAAAATGAAATGACTGTAAAAATTTTTCGAACTCTTGTTTTGCTTCACTCATATACCTCGAGTGAAAAGCGCCGCTTACGTTTAACGGATGAAACATCGTAACGTCTTTTAATCCTTCGAATACGGTTTTGGCTCTTTCAATGTCTTCTTTGCGTCCGGATATGACAACTTGGTGAGGAGAATTCATATTGGCAATATCAATCGTATGTAATCCGTGCGTTTGAAGGGCGTCTGACACTTGAGCTGCAGTTAACCCCATAACGGCGGCCATTTTTCCGTCAGTGGCCATACTCATTAATTCGCCTCTTTTACGGACAAGCTGCAGGCCGGTAATAAAATCAAAAGCACCTGCTGCAAACAGCGCATTATATTCTCCCAAACTGTGGCCGGCCACATAATCCGGCTTTATGTCATTGTCTTGGATTTTTTTCAAATAGCTTAACGCGTTTACAACATATAAAGCAGGCTGAGTGAACTGCGTCTTGTGAAGATTGGAATACGGATTCTCAAGACAAAGCCGTTTCATGGAATATCCGAGTGTTTCATCAGCCTGCTCCGTTAAGTCTTTAAATTCATCAAACAATGAGCTCCCCATTCCCTGCTTTTGAGAACCTTGTCCGGGGAATAAGTATGTGATCATTTTCTCAGCCATCCTTTCTCGGATTCAGATAAGAAGCATGTTCAAGTTGATAGTAACTTCACAAAAATACCATGTCAAGTTAATTTATCCTATGCGAACTCCTGAATAATGCCTATTTTTCCCTGTCGGAAGGCGGACTCAGGGCTTTCGGAACAGGCGTAAGCAGAATGTCCCATCCGGCCTGCCCGGCGTTCTCTTCCGCAAACTCCCGTTACTCAGCCATTCATCACCAGAAATCTAGTAATAACTACCATTCCATTTCAGAAGTTCCTTGCCTCAAAAGGAAAGCTAGTTAGATAGAACTAAATTACACATTACTTAAAATGAAACAGCCCTTTTTGATTTTTTCTGTTGCGAAAATTCACGAAATGTTCTTTTTTTTCAATCTGAAAGTAAATATTGTTTTTCAAAAGACTCTCCATTTTTTGACCCGGCTTCTCCCCGAAGGAGTGCCCCGGATACACACGCACATGCGGCGGAATGGAGGCTTTGATCCTCTGTATACTGTGAAACATATCTTCAGCTGAGCTGCCCCTGTCCTCACATATACCGCACCCTTCTGTAAACACGGTGTCACCGGTAAAAAGATGATCAGATAGCAAATAGCACATTCCCCCGGCCGTATGTCCCGGGGTCAGTATACTTCTGATGATAAACCCTCCGGCCGCAAAGGTTTGGCCGTCTTCAAGCGCTATTAAGTTTCTGCACCGGAATTGATAGAAATCGATTTCCGCCGACGACATATATATATCAGAATGATAGATTTGCTGAAGCGGCTCCGCCAAGTTTACATGGTCATAATGCGAATGTGTTAATAAAATAGCTGATAAATCAACATCCAATTCATGCAGTTTATCGGTTATTTTATCGATTTCCCAGGACGGGTCCACCGCTATCGCAGATTTTTTTGAGCGGTCTGCGATAATATAACAATAGTTGGACCACATCTGGTGATAAGTTTTGATTTGATGCACTTCATATGTATGATCCATTGTCACCATTCCCATTTAAAAGATCCGGGCAGACTGCTGCCGCCGCCCAGCCGACTGTAACCACTTTACCAGATGACACCACGTTTTTCCATGGATTTTCCGGTAAAGATAAAAAACTGTTCAAATCAACCAAAAGAACCAGCCGAAGTTTTTTAAAATTTGTTATCGTAATATATAAGGAAATAAAAATATTCATTTACATGAATACTTTAGGAGATTTTATTCAGAAAATGAAGAATGGTATAATTTTCGGATAAAAAGAAAGAAAAACAAATCGAGTTTTTGTTTTGAAAAGAATTGTCTCGAAGCAGCCTGAGAGGATACTCAGTCTTTAAATGACATTCAATCTTGATTCTTATTTCAATCCTTTTCTTCAAGCTAAACTAAACCCATACGGCTTCCTCAAAATATATCAGAATACCTTAGCTCCTTACACCGAATTTCAATGTTATGCTTATGTGTTGGCATTAACACACAATTCAAAATTAGAAAAATACGACGTAATTCACACACAAGATGTTGTTTCTTCACTTTCTTGGAACAGCCGGAGCATTCTCCCCTGAGTAATCTTTTATGCTAGAGATAAAGCATCTTCTGGACCAAATGGCACGTACCCCGCTTGATGGATTACTTAAACTCTTATGTTTCCTCTTTAAACGGGACTATTGTTGGTGATTATCAAATTTAACCTGTGTTAAACTTTAGACGGGAGGTAATTATGGAAAATGAAAGATACGCTGAACCGAGTCCAAAAGCTATAAGAATTCTAACTTACATCATTCCTATAGTTTTAATAGGGCTTATCCTTCTTCTTAAGAATATTAATACCGCAGCAGCAGAAATTTCATTTTATATTGTTGCTGTCGGTGTGGTTCTCTTAGTGGTTTTCAGTTTAATCAAAAATAGAAAAAGCCACAGGAAGAACTAAATGTAAGGGGGCTAATTACTAGTCCCCTTTGACTTGCACATTGTTATCTCACCAAATTCCAATTTGATTTAAATTCTTCCCCCATCTATATTCACGCGTTGCAGGTGCAACTGCTTTTGTTTCTCGTTCAATTCGATTTTCCTTTGACTGATTTCAATGTTATAATTAATCTATTTTAAAAGAAACTCTTGTTCAGTGCGCCACCCTTTAAATTGATCAACGTATAAATTGTCTTCGGACATGGTTAATCCCTCCAATAGAAAAAGCGCCCTCCCGATTGAGAAAGCGCTTGGCATATTCTTTCTAAACTGCCCCCGCACTCAAGCCGACTCACGCCAATTGTCTATCCTGAGATTTACCGAACGCAGTTTCCGCAGTTTACAGAGAACATAAAAGCACCCCGAAGGATGCTAACAATAGTTTTTCTTACACATAAGATAAGCTTTTCTTACTTTATGAATTTCTTCACTCTTAAAATTCACAAGCTGTTTTCTTCTAACAATAATCTTAAAAGCGTCATAAATATCCATTACTTCAGACACTTTTTCACTTTGAAATTTAATCAAATCATATTTCACCTTATCGAATTCTGCAAACCGTAATTCTGTATTAAAATAGTAGGATATAGCACTCCAACTATCACCGCTGTAAAGTATTTCTTCTTCGAGAAAGTCGCTTTTAATTTTCATAAAATTATCTTGGATTTCATGCGAGATGATTCTTTCAATTACTCCTCTTCTATAGCTGATTTCCTGATTGTACTCGGCTTGTCTCTTTCTTCTATAAGCATCCCGTTCTGTATTTATTTTTTCTTGGTCTTTTTCAATCTGTAGTTGAGCACCCTTAATACCGCCTTTGTACCCAGCAATCGCTGTTATTACTCCAACGATTATTGTCACAATTCCCCCAATAATCGCTACCATTATTTCTTTATCCAATTTCTACACTCCTTTACCACTTTATCAATATTATCGGTAAAAAAGAGTGGTAAAGGAACCATTCACGAAATTTGTCGAACGATTTACCGGAAGCAGTTTAAAGAAAACATAAAAAAGCGACCCCGCTCATCAGCAGTCCCGCTCCCTTGATTTATTACCTATTACCATAATACCTTATCTAAAACAAAATGCTGTGCCTTTATCCTGCCAAGTTTGTGCCAAAATTAGTTTTTTGCCATTCTCCCAGGCATTTCATACTTTATTCTTAATAAAAATTCTAAAAACGTTACAATTTCTTCTGCTAATTTTTGATCTATTGATGGAATTTTATGAGTTGCAATGTTACCCGCTTGTCTAATAGCATCAACCCAATCCTTACCGTCTTTAGGAATAATGCCTTCACTCTCAAGAAAATTTACATAGGTTACAAAACTTTCTCCCTCTTTTGCACCTGAATCAACAGCTATATTCATTAACAGCTTCCTAGCTAACAATACACCTGCCGTATGTAATTGATGAGACATACAATCTCTTATTTCTGTGTAGACTTTTTCAATTTCTTCTGGAAGATGCTCTATTTTATTCCCATATCGTGGTGAAGGAATTTGAGTCCTACTAACAGCATTAAGCGATTCAAAATATGTAGGTCTGTTGCAATTAGAGCATATAAAAATTCTGGCCAAAGTAGACCGTATAGACCGTCCAGGATTTTTTCGATCACATAAATAACCTGAATCCGGACCAACTACCGCATCACAGTGGGCACATTGATATTTGTACGGTGACATTCTATTAACACTAAGCCATTCGCCATTTAATGCCATAATATAACTCTCCCTTTTTTTGTATAGTATAACATATCCACACAATCCACGAATTACCCATATGTTATATACTGTGCAACTGCCCGAAGTGCCGTCAGCCCTTGGCACCCTTGTTTTCAAGCAATATCCCTAAAATGAATTCCACGTATGCTTTTTGAAGGGAATCAATAAAAATATGCAGAAAAAAAGACTCATCTTGTTTATGAGATGAGCCTGCTTATATTTTAAATTTCTTCATGGCGTTGTTCATGGCATCCTGATTGATTCCAATGTATCGAAGGGTTGTCCGCTAGTCAGAGTGGTTGAAAATCTTCTGCAGCATAGCCAAATCTTTTGTTTGCTTTGAAAACCGGGAAATGGGCTTGTTGATCCCTTCGCGGCTTTTGAAAAGATATTCGTGATCTTCTTTCCCCTCGATATACGCCTTTAATTCTCTTTAAAGTCCCGGCGTCATGTCAATTCTCTTTTTCTTTTTGGTTTTCTTCTCTATAAGATTGAAATACGAACGTTTGGCGTCTCTTACCCTCAGTTCCAGTATATCTGATATGCGAAGGCCTGAGTTTATCCCGGTAACAAATAGCATGTGATTCCGCTCGCTCTGTTCTTTTAGAAACCGTTTGATATAGAAAAAGCATTCCGGGTCCGGCGCGCCCCCGTCCTTATAGACTTCCGCGCGAAGTGCAAAGTCCAGCCGGTAAAATGCTTTTGCTTTCGTTCAGATATCAAATTTTGTAAGAACGACTCGGTCATACCGATGTGAAAATGACCGCTGATGTCTATATCCATATCATGCAGAATCACAATCAAAAAAGCATTAATCAGTTTGATGAATACCTAAACAGCTAAAATCAGTGGGCAAAATGTGGGCACGAGAGATAAATCCCTCACAGAATCCTTCTACATCACACGCTTAAACATCTTCTCCATCTCATACGTACTGTGGTGAATAATGATCGGCCGGCCGTGCGGGCATGTGAACGGGTCTGTCGTTCGGCGCAGGTCGTCCAAGAGCGCTTTGATTTCGTCGTTTCGCAAATGGCGGTTCGCTTTGATTGAGCCTTTGCAGCTCATCATAATGGCCGCTTCCTCCCGCAGTTTCTTAATATCGATCTGTTTGGCGTCAAGCACCTGCTGAATGATTTCTTCAATCAGTTCAGCTTCTTCCCCTTTTGGAAACCAGGCCGGATGGCAGCGGACGATGTAGCTGTTCGTGCCGAATGCTTCTAAAAATACTCCGACGCTTTCAAGCTCATGCTGATGCTGGTCAATGATCAGCGCTTCATTTGCTGCGTAATGAAAGGTGAGCGGCACGATCATATCCTGCACTTCAGGCTCGACCTGCCCGACTTTCTCCCGGAAATATTCGTATTTAATCCGTTCTTGGGCCGCATGCTGGTCAATGATATACAAGCCGTTTTCGTTTTGGGCTAAAATATATGTCCCGTGCATTTGGCCGATCGGATACATCACCGGAACTCTTTCCTCCCGTATTTCTTCAGAGACAGCTTCCGGTTCCGGAGTATCGGAAACAGGCGCTTCCGTTTCGGGCATGCCGATCTCCGGCGGCACATCGTGATCCGCTTCATTCGGGAGGATCTCTTCTTCTATTATTACCGGCTCAGGCTCTTTTACGACCGAACTCAGCTTCATTGGTGAGTAAGACGGCTCCGGCGTTTTTTCAGGAAGTTTCCGCTCAGGCGCGCTTTCCTCGAATGTCATAAATTGCTGTTCGTTTTTGGCCGGTGCCGGCGCGGATTTTTTCGGGAGCTGGGCGCTCGGAATAAGCCGCTGCTTTTGAAACACTTCCTTTATCCCGTCACGGATCAGCTCATGCAGCTCCGTCTCTTTGCTGAGGCGGACTTCAAGCTTCGACGGATGGACATTGACATCGACCAAAATCGGGTCCATCGTAATTTCGATAAACGTAATCGGATGGCGGCCGATCGGCAGTAGTGTGTGATAGCCCTCATGCACCGCTTTTACAAGCGGGAAATTCTTAATGTATCTTCCGTTAATGACAGATGACATGTAGTTTCTGGATGCACGCGTGATTTCCGGAAGCGCAATGTAGCCCTTGACTTCAAAATCAAGCGAGCTGACATGGAGCGGTATCATTTTTTTCGCAACCGCCGTCCCGTAAATTGCGGCCAGCACATGGCGCACATCCCCGTTACCGTTTGTCTGCAGCAGACTTTTCCCCTGATGGCGGAGACGGATCGATACTTCCGGATGCGCAAGAGCGATCCGGTTGACAACATCCGTAATATTGCCGAGCTCCGTATGCACGGTTTTCATATATTTCAATCTGGCGGGTGTATTGAAAAACAGGTTGGTAACGATAATTTCCGTTCCTTTTCTGCTGGAGGATTTCTGCTCAGAAATGATATTCCCGCCCTGAAGAATGAGATGGGTTCCCGCTCCCTCGCCGATGCTCGTTTTGATTTCCAGATGAGAAACAGATGCGATACTTGGCAAAGCTTCTCCGCGGAAACCGAGTGTTCTCACCCGGAACAGGTCGTTTTCATCTTTGATTTTACTGGTCGCGTGGCGGCGGAAAGCCCGCTTGCAATCATCGGTTTCCATCCCTTCGCCGTTATCGAGCACCCGAATCGACGAAAGCCCCGCTTCCTCTATGTCGATTTCAATGACTGTGCTGTTTGCGTCGATGGCGTTTTCCACCAATTCTTTAACGACTGAGGCAGGCCGTTCGACCACCTCGCCGGCCGCTATTTTATTTGAAAGTTCATCTGACAGCTGGATGACTTTTGCCAAGTCCGTCACCTCTTTCTATTTTAATTTTTTTTGCAGCTTGTACATTTCGTTCATCGCTTCAAGCGGCGTCATATCGAGAATATTGATTGACTTAAAGGCTTCAAGCACTTGTTTTTCTTTATTAGAAACAGCCGGTGCCTTCTGTTCTTTTTCACCGTCAGCAAAAAAGGACAGCTGTGCCGGTTCTTCTCTGACGGCGGACTTTTTCTCAGATACCGCCGGAAGCTCCGGTTTATCTCCCGTCTGCTCAAGCTGTTTCAAAATCTCCTGCGCGCGGCTGATCAGATCGTCCGGGAGCTCGGCAAGCTGGGCGACATGAATGCCGTAACTTTTATCTGCGGCTCCTTCTTTGATTTGATGGAGAAACACGACCGTTCCGTTATATTCCTCTGCGCGCACATGAACGTTTTTCAGCTGAGGAAGCTTATCTTCAAGCACCGTCAGCTCATGATAATGCGTGCTGAACAGTGTTTTAGCGCCGATATGATCGTGAACATATTCAATAATCGCCTGTGCCAGCGCCATTCCGTCGTACGTTGATGTCCCGCGGCCGATTTCATCAAACAGGATCAGGCTGTCTTTTGTGGCGTTCACAATCGCGTTTTTCGCTTCCAGCATTTCCACCATAAAGGTGCTTTGTCCGGAAATCAAATCATCCGCTGCCCCGATTCTCGTGAAGATTTGATCAAAAATCGGCAGAACCGCTTCTTTTGCGGGCACAAAACAGCCGATCTGGGCCATGATCGATAGAAGTGCGATCTGTCTCATGTACGTGCTTTTACCTGACATATTCGGACCCGTAATCAGGAGCATTTCCCGCGAATCGCCCATCAGGCAGTTGTTCGGGACGTATTCTTGACTGTCCATCACCTTTTCAACGACGGGGTGTCTCCCTTCAATGACTTTTACTTCATTATCAGAAAAGACGGGCTTTGTGTAATGCCTGTTTTCACTGATCGTAGCAAAGCATTGCAGTGCGTCCAGCTCACTCATTTGTTTGGCAAGACGCTGCAGACGCGGAATAAATTGTTTCACCTTTTCACGCAGTCCGGCAAAAAGCTCATATTCCAGCTCGCAGATGTTGTTTTCCGCTTCTAAAATAAGCGCTTCTTTTTCCTTCAATTCCGGCGTAATGTACCGTTCGGCGTTTGTGAGGGTCTGCTTCCGCTCATACCGTCCGTCTTCAAGCAGATGAAGGTTTGCTTTTGTGACTTCAATATAATAGCCGAACACTTTATTGAAACCGACCTTTAATGAACGGATGCCCGTATAAGCGCGTTCCTGCTGCTCCAGTCTGGCAATCCAGTCTTTACCGTTTTTGCTGGCGTCACGGTACTCATCGAGCTTCTGATGATAGCCGTCTTTAATTAAGTTGCCTTCTTTTAACGATAACGGCGGGTTTTCATGAAGGGCTTCTTCTAACAGGTCAAGCAAATCTCCGCACGGATCAATCAAGCCGGCGCGTTCTTTTGCTTTTTTATGGTTAAGAGACCCTACAAGCTCTTTGATGCTCGGCACTTGTTTTAAAGATTCTTTCAGCTGGATTAAATCCCTTGCGTTGACGTTTCCGAATGCGACCCGGCCCGCCAGACGTTCTAAATCGTATACTTCCTTCAGGCGCTCGCGCAGATCTTCACGCTCAAACAGATGATTGATCAGCGTCTCGACCATTTCCTGGCGTTCTTCGATTTGGGATGCCCTGATCAGCGGGCGGTCAATCCATTGTTTGAGAAGCCGGCCGCCCATTGCTGTTTTCGTCTCGTCTAAAAGCCAAAGCAATGACCCTTTTTTGCTTTTCGAACGGATCGTTTCCGTCAGCTCAAGATTCCGTTTTGAATACAGGTCAATTTTCATCGCTTCTTCCAATTCATATACTTGAACCGGCTGCAGATGATCCAGGCTCCGTTTTTGCGTTTTCTGCAAATACGTATATAAACGCATAAACGTCTCTGTCAGCTCTTCGCCCGGCAAGTGCTTTGCGATTTCAATGCGTTCTGTTATTTCCCCGTCTTCGATGGAAATCGTGGCGCCGCACCGTTCTTTCAGCTGAGCAGCTGTATGTTCGTTAAACTTGCTTGATACGACAATTTCCTTTGCGCCGACTGAGTAAATTTCTGACATGACATCTTCAATCCGCTCAATAAATACGGCCAGGTTTTCTCCGGTCGTTAAGTCCGATAAAGCGAGACCGTATCCGTCACGGAATTCGGAAACGGAAGCGATAAAGTTGTTTTCCGATTCATGGATGCCTTTTCCATCCATCACGGTTCCCGGTGTGATCAGCTGGACGACTTCTCTTTTCACAACGCCTTTAGCCGCCTTCGGATCTTCCGTCTGTTCACAGATCGCCACTTTATAGCCCTTTTTAATCAGCTGTTCAATATAAGCCGCCGCGGAATGATACGGCACGCCGCACATCGGAATTTTATCAGCCGAACCTCCGTCTCTGCTTGTCAGTGTAATTTCAAGCTCTTGTGACGCTTTTTTTGCATCTTCAAAAAACATTTCATAAAAGTCACCAAGCCGAAAAAATAAAAAGGCATCTTGGTGCTCTGCCTTTATCTTCAAGTATTGCTGTATCATAGGCGTGTAACTAGCCATCATTTAATCCCTCACTATGTATCTTCTCTTATCCGAATCCCATTATAACATAAACAAAAGAGTGATATCTTTATATATAAAAAAGAGACTTGGGGTGTTAAACTCCCCTAGCCTCAACTTATTCTTCAGGATCTCCGACTAAAAATTCAGGGTTAATGTCCTCTAATTCTTCATCAAGATCGTCTTCCCAATCATCATCATCGTCTTCTTCCCAGTCAGGATTGACTTCGACGACGACTTTCGTTTCACCGACCACTTCTGCTAAAAATTCTCTCTCTGCCTGAACCACGATTTTATTTCCGTTAGGAGAAATGGTGACTTCAAGACAATTCGGCTGCTGCAGCACTTTGGCAATGACTTCGTGTTCGTCATCTAAGTAATTTGTGTCTCTGTATCTGAGTTTAATCACATCGACATACTTTACTCTCTCGGTTACAACTTCCGTTTTTGTATTATCGGCGTAAGAGTACCAGACGTTTATATCATAATACCCTTCAATTTCTACAGTCTTCCCGATCTTTTCGGCATCGTACTTGTGGTTGATAATCCAGCCGCCCAATATACTTGACGGTTTTTCTCCAGGTGAGATCGTGTTGGTGCATTGGGTGAATTTTCTTCCTTTCGCAACTACCGCTTTCGTAATAATTTCCCTGTATTCAGACATTCCGGCAGGCCTCCTTGTTCTTCTTCGTGTTATCTTATGCTGGGCATTTGTCTCATGTGCATTTTTATAATAAAAATATAAAAATACAAAGTTTCTGTTTCATTGTATGCAGCCCTGCCCAGAAACTTTACTTTTAAGTATGATAAAACTTTCCAGTAAAATGGGACAAAACGGCGAGTCAATGAAAATTTAGTACATATTACAATTAGTTCTCAAATAGCAAAAAAACACGGGCCGATGAAGGCCCCGTGTTTAAATAGAACAGCTGTTATTCGAATGTTTTACTTTTGAACCGGTTTCTCCCGTCAGCAGGTTGCCTCCGGTAGATGTAATGATTTCGTTTGTCACCTGATTTGAGATCGTATGTGCGACAAGCTGAAGAAGGTCATTGACCTCAATCTGGGAATCTCTGAATTCCTGAATGATCGGAATCCCTTCAAGCTCTTCCTGCAGGGCGTCAATTTTACTTTCCACTTGTTTCAGCGCTTCAAGCTTTTCGTAGTGCTTCAGGTTAACGGCTTGCTTTTGCAGGGTTTTAATCTGATTAATAATCGCAGAGACTTTTTCATTTTCGTTAATCTGCGCCTCGGCGCGTTTGAAAAAATCAACTTCTTCTGTTTCAGAAATCATTTTCGCAAGGTTCCTAGCCTGCTGTACAATGTCTTTCTTTGAGTAAAGCGTCATTATTATTTCACCTCGATTGCTTCTCCTGCCATCACACCGTCAAGCGACCATGTTTTCGCCTGTTCGATTTTGACGCGTACAATCTTGCCGATGGCGTCTTTCGGCCCTTTGAAGTTGACGAGCTTGCTTTTTTCCGTATAGCCGGCAAGAATGTCAGGGTTATTTTTGCTTTCTCCCTCAACTAATACTTCGACAGTCCTGCCTTCATATTCCTTCATTTTTTTGGCTGAAATTTCTTTCACCAAATCATTGAGGCGCTGAAGACGTTCTTTCTTGACCCTCATCGGAACATTGTCTTTCATCTTCGCTGCCGGCGTGCCTTCACGCGGAGAGTAAATAAACGTATATGCGCTGTCAAATTCCACTTCTCGATATAACGAAAGCGTTTCTTCAAACTGTTCATCAGTTTCATTCGGGAAACCGACAATAATATCGGTCGTCAGTGAAGCGTTCGGCATCGCCGCTTTAATTTTTCCGACAAGCTCCAGATAGCGTTCTCTGTCATATTTGCGCGCCATCATTTTTAACATCGCTGAGCTTCCTGATTGAACCGGAAGATGGATATGGTCAAGAAGGTTGCCGCCTTTGGCGAGCACTTCGATCAGATGATCATCAAAGTCACGCGGATGACTCGTCGTGAATCGGATTCTCGGAATATCAATTTTACGCAGTTCGTCCATTAAATCACCGAGACCGTACGTCATATCCTCAAAATCTTTTCCGTACGCATTCACGTTTTGACCGAGCAGCGTGATTTCTTTATAGCCTTCGCTTGCAAGTCTTCTGACTTCCTGGATAATTTCCTCAGGACGGCGGCTTCGTTCTTTTCCGCGGGTATACGGTACGATGCAGTATGTGCAGAACTTGTCACAGCCGTACATAATGTTGACCCAGCCTTTAATTTTTCCGTTGCGGACTTTCGGAAGGTTCTCAATGACATCCCCTTCCTTCGACCACACTTCAATGACCATCTCTTTTGATAAATATGCCTCTGATAAAAGTTCCGGCAGACGGTGAATGTTGTGCGTGCCGAAAATCATATCGACAAACGGGTGCTTCTTAAGGATGCGGTTTACGACTGATTCTTCCTGTGACATGCAGCCGCAGACACCGAGAATCAAGTCCGGGTTATTTTTTTTGAGCGCCTTTAAATGGCCGAGCTCGCCGAACACTTTGTTTTCAGCGTTTTCCCGGATAGCGCAAGTGTTTAATAAAATAACGTTCGCGTCATCAACCGAATTTGTCGCTTCATAACCGAGCGCCATAAAAATACCCGCCATGACTTCCGTATCATGCTCGTTCATTTGGCATCCGTACGTGCGGATATAAAATTTTCTGCCTTCACCGAGGCCTTTAAATTCTTCTGAGATTTTAAAATCGTTATGATATTGAACGGATTCTTTGCCCCGTTTTTTCGCATCTTTTAAAGAAGGCGGAATATATACGGCTTCAAAATACTTGCTGTAATCCTTTTCGGATTTTTTGTCCGCCGGATTCACTTGTCCGCTTTCCTGCTTTTGCTTTTCATTCATGTTCGAATGTCTCCTTTCAACCGAAACTTCCACCCTCAAGTATACTGGTTAAAAGCGTTTGGCACAACCGCCAGCCTATTATTGTACACCTTATTGAGAATAAGAATCAATAAGAAATAAAAAAGAGGGAATCATTTCCCCCTTACACAAGCTGAAGCTCTTTTGCGGCTGAACGGATTACTTCCAGGGCCCGGTCAAGCTCCTCTTTTGTATGCTCCGCCGTAATAATGGTGCGGATTCTCGCTTTTCCTTGGGCGACCGTCGGATACACGATGCTTTGTGCAAAGACGCCGCGGGTCAATAAAAGGTCTGATAATGCCTGGGCTTTTTCTTCCTCCCCTATTAATATCGGCACGATCGGTGTTTCGCTTTTTGTGAGGGTCAGCCCCATTTGAACCAGTTTGTCTTTGAAATACGTCGTGTTCTCCCATAGCTTTTCCATATGCTCCGGCTCTTCCAGCAGGACGTCAATGGCTTCTATGCATGCGGCCGTTACCGCAGGCGGATGAGAAGTGCTGAATAAGAAAGGACGCCCTTTATGGCGCAGGTAATCGATCAGAACCTGCGACCCTGCGGCGTAACCGCCAAGCACTCCGATGGCTTTGCTTAATGTGCCCACCTGTATGTGGACTCTTCCGTCAAGCCCGAAGTGATTAACCGTTCCCCTTCCGTTTTTTCCGAGTACGCCGGAAGCATGCGCGTCGTCGACCATCACAAAGGCATCGTACGCCTCTGCAAGTTTGACGATGTCAGGCAAAGGAGCGATGTTGCCGTCCATTGAGAATACGCCGTCAGTGACGATCAGGCGCATGCGGTAATTCATTGATTTTTTCAGCACCCTTTCCAAATCGTCCATATCAACATGGCGGTACACCTTTTTATCTGCTTTCGTCAGCCTGATCCCGTCAATGATGGAAGCATGGTTCAGTTCGTCAGAGATCACGATATCTTCTTTTGTAAGAATGCTTGATAAGACGCCCTGATTCGTTGTGAACCCCGATTGAAAAACAAGTGCCGCTTCTGTTTTTTTAAAGTTTGCCAATTTTTTCTCCAGCTCATTGTGCATTGTGAATGTTCCGGCGATTGTCCGGACGGACCCCGTACCCGCTCCGAATTCTTCCGCGGCGCGTTTAGCCGCTTCGACAAGCCTTGGATGCGACGTCAAACCGAGATAATTGTTCGATGAAAGCTGTATCACGTTTTCCCCTTTGACTTCCACCGACGGACCCTGCTTCGTTTCAATTTGTTTCATTTGCTGCCACGTTTTATTTTCTTTCATTTTATCAAGCTCGGCTTTTAGAAATTCAAATTCTTTCATTATAGAACCCTCCCCTTATGGAATCAAAATGACTTTGCCGCACTGGCCCTTTCTCATCAGGTCAAACCCTTTTTCAAAGTCTTCAAGCGGAAACTGATGCGTGATCACCGGCGTCAGATCAACAAGGCCGGATTCAAGCAGGTGCGATACCTGCCGCCATGTTTCAAACATTTTTCTGCCTGTGATGCCTTGGACGGTAAGTCCTTTAAACACCACGTCATTTGTCAGGTCAACCGTCACCGGACGTTCCGGCAGACTCAGCATGTGGAACCTTCCCCCGTTGGCCGCCATCTTTAATCCTTGTGTTATAGCTGCCGGGTGGCCTGACATTTCGCAGACAAGGTCGATCCCTTCTCCGCCTGTTAAAGTGTCGATCACCTCAAGCGGATCTTCCTTATCAGCTGAAATGGTGATCGTGGCTCCCAATTTCTTCGCAAGAGCCAGCCTGTAATCATTTTTATCAATGGCCGCAATACGGGATGCACCGGCCGCTTTAGCCACCGCCACCGCCATCAGCCCGATCGGTCCGCAGCCGATAATTGCAGCGGAACCGCCCGCAAGCCGGCTGCTTTCCAGCACCGTATGCACCGCGTTGCCAAGCGGCTCTTGAACAGAAGCGACGGCGGGGTCCATATCAGCGGGATTTTTCCAAACATTTCGAGCCGGCACTTTGACATATTCAGCGAAGGAACCGGCTGTATCTACGCCGAGGATCTTTGTATGGGTGCACACATGATGTTTTCCTGTTAAACAAGGGACACAAGTACCGCAGACGAAGTGGGTTTCAGCCGAAACATAGTCGCCTATTTTGACATTTGTGACGTGCTTGCCCGTTTCCGCTACGATACCGCTGAATTCATGTCCGAATACTTGAGGTGTTTTGATTCGTTTCTGCGCCCATTGATCCCAATTATAAATATGCACATCTGTACCGCATATAGATGCGGCCTGTACTTTAATAAGAACTTCATTCTCATTTATGGAAGGTATGGGAATTTCTTTCAGAGTTGCTCCGAAAGCGTTTTCATTTTTGACGATAGCTTTCATCTTTCCTCCCAACATGTACACTCCTCCTCGAAAAAACACTGTAATAACTGGATTGTAACATGAGATAAAAAGGAGGTAAATACCAGTGTCCACTCCAAGAAAACAACTGCTTCCGTCCGGAAAAATGGGCGTGATTTTTTTGAATATTATATGAATAAAGCCATTTATCATCTCTTCGTACTATCAATATAATATTGTGAGAAAATATGACAACAATAAAAACAACCCGCTCGCCTTACGCAAGCAGGTTGAGAATGTCATGTTTTTGTTTTTAACGGGGTTCGACGATTAACTTAATCGCCGTTCTTTCTTCTCCGTCAATCTGTATATCTGTAAAAGCCGGAATACAAATCAAATCTACGCCGCTTGGCGCGACAAAGCCTCTGGCAATCGCAACCGCTTTAACAGCCTGATTTAAGGCACCCGCCCCAATTGCTTGAATTTCGGCGGCTCCGCGTTCCCTCAATACACCGGCAAGCGCGCCTGCTACTGAATTCGGACTTGATTTTGCTGAAACTTTTAAGATTTCCATTTCTGCTCCCCCTTAGTTTTACAATGGATAAGTGAGTGTTCATTAGAACAATCATTATTAGATGTTGCTATCCAAAAAGCCATCCCCACAATGCTTTTCAAAAATAGCGGGCTACCTTCCATTTTTACTATATTCACTAAGAAGTTGCTATATTCCTGCTTTTCCTTTTAATATTTTTATAAAATAAACACATGATCACCTATTCAAAGAACATATGGTCATCATTGATTAATATCCGTTCGATATTTACGGCCTTTTTCGTTTGATCGTCGATGTCAATGAGCACTCCGCTCAGCGTAGTTTTACCTTCCGCCACCGTAAACCGGACAGGAAGATTGGTTTTAAACCGCTTGATGACCGTTTCTCTGTCCATACCGAGAATTCCGTCGTACGGACCCGTCATGCCTACATCAGTAATATATGCCGTTCCTTTCGGCAAAATGCGGTTATCTGCCGTTTGCACGTGTGTATGGGTGCCTACCACGGCAGAGGCTCTTCCGTCTGTGTACCAGCCGATCGCAATTTTTTCGCTTGTCGCTTCGGCGTGAAAATCAATAAAAATGTACGGCGTGCGCTTTTTCGCTTCTTCTATTAATTCATCCGCTTTAGCAAACGGATCATCAAGCGGCGGAAGAAACGTCCGCCCCTGTAAGTTAATGACGGCAAGCTCTTTTCCGTTCGATTTAATATAAGTAATGCCTTTGCCCGGCGTACCTTCCGGGAAATTCGCCGGCCGGACAAGATGCGGCACATCATCAATAAAGTCGAAGATCTCTCTTTTATCCCACGTATGGTTTCCCATTGTAATGGCATCTGCTCCCGCTTCCATAAGGCTGTGGTAGATCTTTTCTGTCAGTCCTTTTCCGTGTGCTGCATTTTCTCCGTTAATAATTGTAAAATGCGGTTTATGTTTCGCTTTCAGTTTCGGGACATATTCTTTTACCATGTCGCGGCCCGGGGAACCGACAACATCTCCGATAAATAAAATTCTCATACATTCCATTCCTTCCTTTTCAGGGACTCAAAAAAATAAAGTGATGCGCTAAGCATCACTTTATTTTGCATACTCTACGGCTCGAGTTTCTCTGATTACGGTCACTTTAATGTGGCCCGGATAATCAAGCTCGTCCTCAATTCGTTTACGGATATCACGTGCCAAACGATGGGCTTCTAAATCATTAATGGAGTCCGGCTTCACCATGATGCGAACTTCACGGCCGGCCTGAATCGCAAATGATTTTTCAACACCTTCGTAAGACTCGGAGATTTCTTCAAGCTTTTCAAGTCTGCGGATATAGTTTTCGAGCGTTTCACTTCTCGCGCCCGGTCTTGCGGCTGACAGTGCATCAGCGGCAGCGACCAGAACGGCGATAATGGAAGTCGGCTCTTCGTCTCCGTGGTGTGACGCAATACTGTTAATGACGACTGGATGCTCTTTATATTTGGTCGCAAGCTCCACTCCGATTTCCACGTGGCTTCCTTCCACTTCATGGTCAATTGCTTTTCCGATGTCATGCAGAAGACCGGCCCGCTTGGCAAGCTTTGCATCTTCTCCAAGCTCGGAAGCCATTAAACCGGCTAAAAACGCAACTTCCATAGAATGTTTCAGTACGTTCTGCCCGTAGCTTGTACGGAATTTCAACCGGCCGAGGATCTTGATCAGATCCGGGTGGAGTCCGTGAACGCCGACTTCAAACGTCGTCTGCTCACCCATTTCCCTGATATAGTCATCAACCTCACGGCGGGATTTTTCAACCATTTCTTCAATGCGCGCCGGGTGAATACGGCCATCCTGAACGAGTTTATCAAGAGCGATTCTTGCCGTCTCTCGTCTGATCGGATCAAATCCGGAAAGAATGACTGCTTCAGGTGTGTCATCAATAATCAGGTCAATACCTGTAAGCGTTTCAAGCGTACGAATGTTACGCCCTTCACGGCCGATGATACGTCCTTTCATCTCATCATTCGGAAGATTGACGACCGATACCGTCGTTTCGGCAACATGATCTGCTGCACAGCGCTGCAAAGCAAGCGACAGAATGTTTTTCGCCTTTTTATCTGCCTCTTCTTTCGCACGGTTTTCGGTTTCTTTTGTCATGATGGCGATGTCATGTGAAAGCTCATTTTCAACCCGGTCAAGAATGATTTGTTTCGCTTCATCCCGTGTCAGGCTCGAAATGCGTTCGAGTTCTGACTGCTGCATACGAATCATCTCATCCACTTTGCTTTCCATCTCTTCAATATGTTGTTGTCGTTCATTCAGAGAATGATCTTTCTTCTCCAACATCGCTTCCCGTTTATCAATTCCTTCATGTTTACGGTCAAGATTTTCTTCTTTTTGAAGTAAACGGTTTTCTTGTTTTTGAAGCTCATTTCGTCTTTCACGAACTTCCTGTTCAGCATCTATTCGAAGTGTATGGATTTCGTCCTTTGCTTCAAGCAGAGCTTCTTTTTTCAGTGCTTCAGCATCACGCTTTGCATCTTCAAGGATTTGCTCGGCAGCACCGCGTGCGCCCGCAATCTTTGCTTCGGCAATGGTTTTACGAACATAGTAGCCAACAACTAAACCGAGCAGAGTCAGCAAAATGGAGATGAGAACCGTCATTGGGGTCATACTTTCACCTCCTCTTGCTATGAACTTGGTTTTTGCTTAAATAAGTGCCGGCATGTACATTGTCTGATTTTCTCAACATACAGAACCTTCACAGGGAATGAGTCTCTCATGCCCTTGTCAAGTTTAAATGGTTTAACAATCATGTTAAAAAAACAAATGTTACAACTTCATTGTAATTGTGTCGGAAATACTTGTCAAGCTTGCCAGCTTAACGATTCGCCTTCAGCTCGGATCTTCGCCCATGTATATATCATACCATACCTTCATCCGCTTTTCGTGAATGACGGCTCTGTCAGTCCGCCTGGTTAAGCAATTGGTAAATTCTATTGTTTACCTGTCCTAATTTGGCGTTATTCTGAATGTTTGACAGTAATATGACATATTTGCTTGCCGAATGGCTGAAGCTGTTTAAAATGTTGTAACCGGGCATAACACCGTGATTGGAATAGCTTCCCGGATCAATGTAAAACCCCATGCCGTAAGCGGCACTGCTTCCTGCTGTAAACATTTTTGTGAAGCTTTCTTTTGAAAGGAGCGTGCCGTTTACGATCGCTTTATCAAATTTATAGAGATCTTCAGCGCTCATATACATGTCGCCCGCCCCGTACAGCTGCGATAAGTCCAGAAGGTGCGGCGTTACAAGACTGCCGCTCTCATCGACTTTGTAGCCGACGGCAGGATATTTGGCTTTGGCAAATGTTTTGTAAAATCCGGCATGCTTCATTCCGGCCGGTTTGAACACGTGTTCTTTTATATATTGTTCATAAGACTCCCCGCTGACCTGAGATACGATATAAGCAAGCACTGAATAGTTGGAATCCCTGTAATCCCAAACCCCGGGCTGCCGTTTAATTCCGCGGTATTCTATATCCTTGATTAAATCAATTGGAGAAATCGGTCCCTGACCCTCAATATGCCCGTTTATGCCGGACGTATGATTGAGCAGGTTTTTCAATGTAATGCGCGTGCCGTTAGGAAAATTCGGCAAGTATGTACTGACGGGGTCACTCGTCTGCAGCAGCCCTTTTTCTTCAAGCTGCAGGACAGCCGTCGCGATTAACGCTTTTTGTGAAGAACCGATATAATATGATGTCTCCGGATTGTTTTTCATTTTTTGTTTTCGGTCCGCATAGCCAAAGCCTTTTTTCAGCACAACTTTTCCATCTTTTACGATCATTGCTGTGCCGCTGAACCCGATCTGTTGCAAGTAATTGCTGATCTGTTTATTGTGATCGATTGATTTAGGTGTTTTCTCTTTTTGCGTCTTTTCTTTTTTCTGTTGAGTCTGGTCTTTTGAAGTATCAGATTGAGCGGCGGGAGCGCTTTTAACGGATTCCTTCTCCCGATGATGCGCCGTGACGGTCCAGATCATAATAAAAACAGTAACAAGCAGCAGAAAAAGAAACAGCCCTCCCGTTTTCATCAGCTTCTTCTTTCTTTTTTTATTTATTCTTGTGCGGCGGGGGCTCGTCATCTTTTTTCCTCCTCAGATATAATTTCAACTTTCGCCATGATGTTAGACGAGTGAAGGGTGAAAAAAGTTGTAACATTCCAGATAAAATTTTCCGAAACAGCCAGTGTTTTTTGAAACACACAAAAAAAAGAGCGGAAATTGCTTATTCCGCTCTTTTGATCGTGTTTTTATTCTTCTAATTCCATCTCTTCCTGAACTTCTTCCGCTTTGTCCGTTACACCGTTATTGTCTAAACCGTAATATTCACGGATTTGTTCCTGAATCATCAGCATGATGTCTTTATTTTCTTTTAAGAACTGCTTGGCGTTTTCACGGCCCTGACCGAGGCGTTCTTCTTCATAAGAATACCACGAACCGCTTTTTTGCACGATATCCAGTTCAGTTCCAAGGTCGATGATTTCCCCTTCTTTGGAGATTCCTTCACCGTACATAATGTCCACTTCAGCCGTACGGAACGGAGGAGCGACTTTGTTTTTGACGACTTTAATTCTCGTTTTATTCCCCATGACGTCGTTGCCCTGCTTTAATTGCTCGGCACGGCGCACTTCAAGGCGCACGGAAGAATAGAATTTCAGCGCACGGCCGCCCGGTGTCGTCTCCGGATTTCCGAACATAACGCCGACTTTTTCACGAATCTGGTTAATAAAGATTGCGATTGTTTTAGATTTATTGATGGCGCCGGAAAGCTTACGGAGCGCCTGAGACATGAGACGCGCCTGTAAACCGACGTGTGAATCACCCATGTCACCTTCAATTTCAGCTTTTGGAACAAGCGCCGCAACAGAGTCAACGACTACGATATCAACAGCTCCGCTTCGCACCAGCGCTTCAGCAATCTCTAGCGCCTGCTCTCCCGTATCCGGCTGAGAAAGCAGAAGCTCTTCGATATTGACACCGAGCTTTTGCGCGTAAACAGGATCAAGAGCATGCTCAGCATCAATAAATGCTGCCTGTCCGCCTTTTTCCTGAACCTCAGCGATTGCGTGAAGCGCTACAGTCGTTTTACCTGAGCTTTCAGGTCCGTATACTTCAATAATCCGTCCGCGCGGGTATCCGCCTATTCCGAGAGCGGTATCAAGTGCAAGGGAACCGCTTGGCACCGTTGAAATTCTTGTATCTGTTTTTTCTCCGAGCTTCATGATGGAACCTTTGCCGAATTGTTTTTCTATTTGCTTAAGAGCCATATCTAAGGCTGCCTGACGATCACTCATTTATTTTTTCCTCCTTTATCTTGCCACTACATATACTATACCTTGTTTACTGGCATTTGCCAAGAAAAAAGCGAACGCATATTCGGATTTTTTCCGCGTTCGCTTTTCTGCAAAAGAGCATAATTTCCCTTGTAAAACTTAAAAATCAGAGAAATCGCCTCTTTAAAACTTTATTTTTGATCCAGCATTTTCAAAATGAGATGGCAGCCGTATTTAGCGGCGCGCTTTCTGATTCCGGTTCTTGAGCCGGCAAAGTTAAATTCGTGCACCTCTTCTTTTCTTTCCGCCGAAATGCCGATAAAGACGCGGCCCGGCGCATGCCCTTCCTGCGGGTCGGGACCCGCAACCCCGGTAAAGCTGATGCCGATATCGCTTCCGGTCAGCTTTCTCACACCGGCTGCAAGCTCTTTCGCACACTCTTTGCTGACCGCTCCGCTTTCTGCGAGCGTCTCAGCTTTCACGCCGAGCACATGCTGTTTCACGCTGTCGGAATAACAGACAACACCCCCTGCAAATAGTTGAGACGCACCGCTTAAATCAGTCACCCACTCTGAAAACAGGCCGCCTGTAAAGCTTTCGGCAGAAGAAATCGTGATTTTGTTTTGTCTGCATGCTTTTGAAAGCTCCTTCACCAGAGACGTATCATCATATCCGTAGAAAAATTCACCGACACGTTCTAAAATGGCGGCTTCCGTTTCTTTTAAAAGCCGTTCTGTTTCTTTTTCGTCAGCATGTTTCGCCGTTAAACGCAGCGTGACCTCGCCGTCAGCAGCGAGCGGCGCAATCGTCGGGTTCGTCTGCGCATCAATGATATCTTCTAAATCAGCTTCAAGCTGGGATTCACCGATTCCGAAAAACCGCAGCACGGTTGAAACGATTTTCTCATTAGAACCGAGCTTTTTAAGAAGCAGCGGCTTCGCTTCATTTTCAAACATCGGACGCAGCTCGCTCGGCGGCCCGGGAAGCAGCATATAAAGCCTTGAGCCGTGCTCTGCAAGCATTCCCGGCGCCATGCCGAAATGATTCGCCAAAACGTCTGAGCCCTCAATGACGAGCGCCTGTTTGCGGTTATTCGGCGACATGGTCCGTTTTGTTTTCGCGAAATATTCTTCGATCGACCGGAACGCTTCGTCATTCAGAACGAGCGGGCGCCCCAGTGTGTTTGCAATGGTTTCTTTCGTCAAATCGTCCTTGGTCGGTCCGAGGCCGCCTGAAAAAATAATCAGGTCTGAGCGCTCTTCGGCAATGCGGATGACTTGCTTAAGCCGCTCAGGATTGTCACCGACAGCGGTATGATAAAACACGTTTACACCGATTTCCGCCAGCTCTTTACTGATAAACTGCGCGTTCGTATTGGCGATCTGGCCTAGCAGAAGCTCCGAGCCGACTGCAATGATTTCTGCTTTTTTTGCTATTTCCATCTTTAAGTCCTTCTTTCTTAGTTAGATGTTTTTAACGCATCCCAGTTCTTCGCAAAATACTCCCAGCCGGAAATGACTGTGAAGAGCACGGCCACCCATAAAGCGATATCGCCGAACGGGAAAGAAACGAGCTCAAACGGAAGATTATGCAGCAAAAGCGCGGCAACAGCGATGATCTGAGCCCATGTTTTAATTTTCCCCAGCATATTGGCGGCTACAACTTCCCCCGTTCCCGCCAGCACAAGTCTTAATCCCGTTACGGCAAATTCGCGGCTGATGATGATGATGACCATCCACGCCGGCGCAAGGTCAAACTGCACAAGCGTAATTAATGCCGCGGATACCAGCAGTTTGTCAGCCAGCGGATCTAAAAATTTCCCGAAGTTTGTCACGAGGTTCAGTTTTCTGGCGTAGTAGCCATCCACCCAGTCAGTCGTTGATGCGATAATGAATAAAACAGCTCCCGTAAGATGCGCGACCGGAATCGATTCATCCCCTATATGAACGCTGCCCCACTGAAAAGGAACAAGCATGATAATCATAAATACAGGAATTAAAGCGATTCTTGCCAGTGTGATTTTATTCGGTAAGTTAAACATAAAGCCCCTCCAATAATATGTACTCGGACGTGAAGAAAAAGTCATCTTAATCGTTCAGATGACTTTTTCCCCTTTTATTTTTTCATCTTGATTGTGATGGTCTGCGCCATCACATCATGCGGATTGAGTTCATAGGACAGAACCTCTCCGTTGATTTTAATTTTCAGGTTAGGGGCATAGCCCGTGCGGATTTCAATCTGCTTTTGATCCGTGACGTCTTTTTTAAAGGTTTCGCCTTTTTGCAGCGTTCCTTCTTTTAAAGAACCGCCGCTGTCATCACGGACGCGGATCCATGCGCTGTCAGAAGCAATCAGTTCAAGCTTATACTTATCTGCCCCGGAGACGTTGTATGAAGAAGCCGAGCCTTCCGTTCCGGCCGCTTTGATCTCCGTCTTTTCACTGCTTTTTTCTTTCTTTTTCTGCTCTGACGCTTTTGTGTCCTTTTTGTCTTTTTTGCTGTCAGATTGCGCTTCGTCATTTGTATTGCCGTCGTTTTTCAGCGCAGAATCCTTAGGAATCTCATACTTGCTCTCACTTTGGGTGACGGCTTTATCTCCGTCTGTCTGCCCGGATTTGCTCATTCCGAGCTGAATAATCGCATAAATGATCGCGATGACGATAATGACACCGATGACGACAAGGACGGTCGGAAGCCATTCCGCCGCCTTTGAAGCGGACTTAGGAAGCTCCCTTTGCATGGCGAGACCGGAGATTTTTTCCGACACATCGTCATGGTACGTGTTAGGGATGTCTTTTTTATATTCTTCAAATAACTGATCTGAATCAAGCCCGACAGCTTCAGCGTATTGCTTGATAAACGCCCGCACATAAAAATTGCCGGGAATGACGTCATAATTGCCTTCTTCCAGAGCGGTTAAGTATCTTTTCTGAATTTTCGTCGCCGCCTGGAGTTCATCCAATGACATCCCTTTTTCCTCTCTGGCTTCTTTAAGCCGGATTGCTAATTCTGTCACAACAAACACCTTCCAATATTAAAAATCAAAGCTTGAAAAACCGGTCTGATCAAATATTTGCGGTTCTTCTGCATGTTCATATGTAATAACTTCGTCAGGATCATTTCTGAGTTCGATAATATAATCGAAATCATCGAGCGTATACTCCGAATTTTGAACAAAAATATCGGGGTGCTCCACGACCTTTGTCGCCGGAAGCCGCATAATTTCACTGACGAGCTGAAGATGGCGCTCAGATCCCCGTCTTGTCGAAACGATGCCGTCGAGGATAAACACGTTTTCCGTGCTGTATTCATCGGCAACCAGCTGGCTCCGGATCGTTTGTTTTAGCAGCGTTGATGATACGAAAAGCCATCTTTTGCTGGCACAAACGCTTGACGCAACGATGGACTCCGTTTTTCCGACCCTCGGCATTCCCCGGATTCCGATCAGTTTGTGTCCTTCTTTTTTAAACAGCTCGGCCATAAAGTCAACCAGAAGACCGAGCTCGTCCCTTTCAAAACGGAAGGTTTTTTTGTCATCGGCATCACGCTGAATGTATCTTCCGTGGCGGACTGCGAGACGGTCGCGAAGCCTCGGTTCTCTCAGCTTCGTTACTTTAATGGTCTCCATTGTTTTTAAAATTGATTCCAATCGTTTAATTTGATCTATATGCCGGCATCTGAGCAGCATTCCCCTTCTGGAAAGGTCGACACCGTTAATTGTGACAATATTAATTGACAGCATCCCGAGAAGAGATGAAATATCCCCGAGCAGGCCGGGGCGGTTCACTTGAATTTCATATTCAAAATACCATTCGAGCTTTGCCAAATGATATACCCCCTCCATTGTGGCAAATTTTTACCTTCCTTTATCATAAAACATTTTTCTCTAATTAGAAAGAAGAATGTTGCTCTATAGAGGAAAACATAAAAAAAGAGAGGAGAAATCCCCCCTCTTAATGAGTGCTGTTATTTTCAACAAGCTTCACCATCATATTTGCGATGGCGCGCTGTTCATCTTCAGAAGCAACGCTCCAAAGATCAGCAAGCACTTTTTCCTGATGGTTTTTCGAGTCGACTTCGTTCGCAAGGTAACCGCCGATTTCTGTAGCGAGGTCAGTGATCGTTTCATCACTCATCCCTTTTTCCTGCGCATAGTTCAATCTGTCGCCAAGGAAATTCTTCCAATTATCCCAGTTTTCTAATACTGACATGTTGGGTTCCTCCATTTCATCTGTTGTACAAAATTATTTTGTCCGTACAGATGCAAACTATACACACATTTTTTTCAGCAGTGCCAGCCGCCGTTTACGGATAATATATGCCCCGTAATATAGGAAGCCTTGTCCGATAATAAAAAGGCCGCCGCTTCGGCGATTTCCTCCGGCTTTGCCAGCCGGCCCGCGGGAATTTCCTCTGCCAACGCTTCTTTTTCATCAGACGTGAACTGATCAAGCATATTTGTGTCAACGGCACCCGGCGAGACTGCATTCACGCGGACGCCGCTCGGAGCAAGCTCTTTGGCAAGCGCTTTGACGAACGAATGCTGCGCTCCCTTGACCATGCTGTATAATACCTCGCACGATGCGCCTGTTTCTCCCCAGACGGAACCGATCGCGACGATGCCCCCGCTTTTTTTCCGGATCATGCCGGGCATCAGATTACGCGCCAAAAAAAACGGACTCGTTACATGCAGCTGCACCATCTCCCGCGCCGTGTCATCCGTAACGTCCGTAATCAGGCCGAAATGACTTTTGCCGCTGTTTAATACCAGAGCATCCACAGGCTGCTTAACGGAACGGCTGAGTGTCTCCGCGCCATCCGGTGAGGACAGATCCGCCTGAATAACGGAGGCTTTTACGCCGAATGATGTGCTCAGCCTTTCCGCAAGCCTGTGTGCGGCTTCCTTATTAGAATGATAATGCAAGAGGACGTCATATCCGTTTTTTGCGAGGACTTCACTTATACTTTGTCCGATTCCGCCGCTTGCTCCGGTTACGAGCGCTGTCTGTTTCATCAATCAATACTCCTTCTTTCCCCAGAAAAACATCCCTCAGGGCGTGAGGGATGTTTTTGTTATGATTTTGGCACGACTTTGCAGACTGTCAGCCTGTCTTCTGATATTTCTTCTTCAATGACCCGCTTTACGTCATCCAGCGTAATCTGCTCCAGTACGGTTACGACATCAAACAGACTCATATCTAAAAAGGCGTAGCGTGTGAATTGGTTGGCGATATATTCAGGCGAATTGAGCGCTTTTAAGAATGACCCGATCTTCTTTTTTCTCGCAAGATCAAGTTTTTCCGCAGTCACGGCTGATGCTGCATCAAGCAGCATGTGTTTTAATTCGTCAGCGAGCTTATCCGGCTCCGGTGTATCTCCTCCGACAGAGGCAAAACCGAATCCGTATTCAGCCGTGTAATCAAAGCTGAAGGTCTCATCAATGTAGCCTTTGTCGTACAAGTCACCGTAATGCGGTGAGCTTTTTCCGAAGAGACATTCAAGCATGAGGTTCATGCTGAGCTCGTGCTTCAACAGCTCCTGCCCCGTTTTATAAGGGTCTTTCGCCTTTAAACCGACCAGACATTTTGAGCCTTGCACGTTCATTTTTAATTCCTGCTCCCGGCGGAAAACCGCTTCCTGCTCCTGAACTTCTTCACGTTTGATTTCAGGCTGGTCTGTAAACGGCTTTTTCTCCTGGTTTTCCCGCACCTGGCTGATGACCGCTTCAGGATCTACGGGACCGACGATAAAGAGCAGCATATTGCTCGGGTGATAAAACGTTTCATAGCACTCATACAGCAGATCTTTCGTAATATGAGAGATGCTCTCCACCGTCCCGGCAATGTCAATTTTCACGGGGTGGTCTTTATACATATTTTCGATAAGGCCGAAAAACAGCCGCCAATCCGGATTATCATCATACATATTGATTTCCTGGCCGATGATGCCTTTTTCTTTTTCAACTGATTTTTCCGTGAAATACGGGTCCTGAACAAAATCTATGAGTGTTTCCAGGTTTTTCTCCACATTAGAAGTGCTGGAGAACAGATAAGCGGTTCGTGTAAATGATGTAAAGGCATTTGCCGACGCCCCTTGCTTACTGAAGTCCTGAAACACGTCGCCGTCCGCTTTTTCAAACAGTTTATGCTCCAGAAAATGCGCGATTCCGTCAGGGACGTGTACCATTTCTTCCTTATTTAAAGGAACGAATTGATTGTCAATGGAACCGTACTTTGTCGTAAACACAGCGTATGTTTTATTAAAGCCCTGTTTCGGCAGCACATAGGCATCAAGGCCGTTTGCCATTTTTTCATGATACAGCGTTTCCTGAAGCTGTTCGAAGTTTATCGGTTTAGTCAAGATGCTCCCCCCGTCCCTTTTAAGAAATAAGTCGTATCCAGCTTAATGTTCTTTCCGACATTGATAATGTCCTCTTTTGTCACTTTCTCGATATTGTCAAGGAATTTTTCGATCGGTATCTCTACTTGGGCTGAGGCCTGCTGATACAGAAATTCCGCTAAACCGTATGCCGTATCAATCGTTTCTAATACTTGATTTTTAATAACGGCTTTCGTTTGGGCGATATCATCTTCTGAAAAGTCACCGTTTTGCATAGCCTGAAACTGTTCTTCAATGATGGTGACGGCCTGCTTGTAATTTTTCACCTCAATGCCCGACATGACCATCAAAAGCCCTTTGAAGCTTTCCACCCTTGAGGCCGCATAATAGGCGAGGCTCGCTTTTTCACGGACATTTATAAACAGCTTTGAATGAGAGAAACCTCCGAACAGCCCGTTAAACACCTGCAATGCAGGATAATCCGGATCTGTATATGTCGTATTGGTCCGGAATCCGATATTCAGCTTGCCCTGCTTGACGTCCTCTTCATCAATGACTTCCTTCGGATCGGGCTGTTCATTCGCCGCGCTTCTTTCAAAAGGCTGCAGCTCCCGTTCTTCCGTTTTAAAATACGTATCAACGGCCGTTTTCACCTGATCTGAATCAACATCGCCGATGACGTACAGGTCCAGCTGATCTTCGCGTATGGCTTTTTGATAGGCTTCATACAAATCTTGCGGTGTAATGTGTTCAACATCATCGAACTCGCCGTTGACGTGAAGCGCATACGGTTCGCTTTTGCACATTTCCTGAACGAGACGCAGATTAGAATATCTCATCTTATCATCATATACGGCTTGAATCCGCTGTTTCAGCGTCCGTTTTTCCTGCGTGACATAAAGGGGCAGGAAGGCGCCGTTTTCCAAAGCGGGCGAAAAGACAAGCTCTGATAAAAGCTGAAGGCCTTTTTCCAATAACGGTGTGCGGTCCTTCAGATACTTTTCATTAGGAATCTCAAGTCTGAACGTAATGACATGACGTTCTCCCTTTTTTGTCAGATCAGCTGAAACGGATGTGCCGTACAGCTCATCAAAATAAGACCGCAGATCAGCGGTTTTCGGGCGGCTTTCTGTTCCGCGCAGAAGCACATGCGGAAACAGCGCCCTTTTTGTTACGAGCTCTTTCGTTAAAGGAGCCAGCATTTTAAACGTCAGCGAAACGGTTTTAAATTTCTCGGTCTTTACGATGTGGGCGGTGATCCCGCCGTGCTTTGACTTCATTTCATTTACGTAAGTCATGTGAAACCTCCTTCGTTCATTCTTTCATAGTATGTATTATGACCAAATTTCAGCATTCGCAAAAAAGAGTGCGCAGATGTAATTATATCAACTGGAGGATTTATAAGGAAACAAAAAACCTCTGCCCGAAAACAGGCAGAGGCATTGAACGTTATTTTTTCAAATTGAAAGGCCACCAGTTGGCTCTTCCGAATATTTTCACCATGACCGGTACAAAAAACGGAAGGACGACAATTGCGTACATGAGAAGGCCTGTTAATACCACGGTTGCAATCTGTAATAAGGAAAGAACGCCTGACGGCAGCATGGCCGCAAAGGTTCCCGCTAAAATAATGGCCGCAGAAATGATGACGGAACCCATATTTTTCATACTGCTGATCATTGCGGGTTCCGTTCCTTCTTTTTTCAGCTCATTAAAGCGGTCCATTAAAAAGATGGAATAATCCACGCCAAGAGCCATCAAAATGACAAAGCCGAAGAACGGCACGGCCCAGTTTACGCCCGGATACCCGAAGAAGTGTGTAAAGATGTATTCCGTCACGCCGATGGATGCGAAATACGTCAGTACGAGCGACGCCACTAAATAAACAGGCATAATGAGGGAGCGCAGCATCACGATGAGAATCAGAAAAATTCCCGCCAGCATAAACATGGCCGTCCGTTTGAAGTCTGAATCCGATACTTCCTTCAGATCGGCATTCATGCTGGAGACTCCCGAAACGCCGAAGGAAGCATTCTTCAGATCCGTGTTCGGAATGGCCCTTTTTACGCTCGCTTTGATCGCTTGAATATCTTGAATGGCCGTATTTGAGTAAGGATTGTTATCAAGAACGACGGTCAATTCTGTCGTTTTTCTGTCATCTGACATGTACGTATTAAACACGCTTGTGAAATCACTGTTTGTCAACGCGTCTTTCGGCACAAACCAGCCTGTCATTTCTTTGTCTGACGCCTTGTGAAGCTCACCCAGGTAATCATTCGCCCCCATCATGCCGCTTGATACTTTCTTAAGCCCTTTTACACTGTCGTTAAGGCCGGAAGAAAGTTCGCTGAGCCGGGAAGAAAAATCACCGAGACCGCTCTTCATTTTTTTCTGGCCCTCGGCGAGCTGTCCTGCCGCCGATTCAAGGCGCGGCATTTGTCCTGCGAGAGCCCCCTGTCCGTCTGACACTTGCTGCAGACCGTTTTCAATACTGGTCAGACCGTTGATCATTGCGTTAATTTGAGTGTCAATCTTCTTCTGAGCGGCTGCCAGTCGGGCAAATTGTTTTTCCGCTTGCTGCAGATGAGCCTTTTGACTGTCGACCTGTTTAGAAAACGCTTCTGCATCCGCGTTTGCCTTGGAAACGGCTGACTGTACACCCGTAAAGGCCGATTTGATTTCTTGGTAAGAGGGATCGGTTTTGACTGACGGTATTGACGCTTCCAATTTTGCAAACGGCAGCCGGGCAAGCTGCTTGTTCAAATCGGCAAGCTGTCTGCTGGCTTCATCTTTCATCGGCAGGACGGTTTTTACCAATTTTAAAGCGTTTTGCGTTTCTGAAGCGAGACCGCTGTTTTGTTTGAGCTGTGAAGTCAGCATTTGTTTTTGCTCTTCAATCCGCTTTCTCATCTGGGCGACGCCGGCTTTATTCTCGTTCACGCCAGCCTGCAGTTTATTCAGGTTTTCTCCTATATCAGAAAGCCCGGATTTCAGAGACAATGTTCCGTCAATAAGCTGATTGACGCTTTTGCCCGACTCTTCGATCTGCGGCTGTGAATCAGCTAACGACTTTGCGGCATGCCCTAATCCGTCCGTGATTTTTTCAAGTCCTGTATTGCCTTTATCAAGCCCTTCTTGAAGCTGCTTTGCCTGATTTGTGACAAATAATTGATTCAATCCGTTTCCAGCGGGGCGCGTGGCGCTTCTGACCGTTTTTACACCCTCTGTTTTTTCAAGTTCTCTGCTGATTTTTTCGATATCAATCAGGTGTTTTTCGGTATTTAATGTCTCATCATTTTTGATGACGACTGTGGCCGGAAGAAGTTCTCCCGGGCCGAATGCGTCTGAAATCGTATTAAACGCGCGGACGGATTCATATTTATCCCCGATTTCGTCAAGACTGTTGTAAGACAGCGACCCTTTGTAAAGAAGGATAGGCGGGACGGTGAATACCGCAACGATTGCAAGACTGATGAGCGGCCTTTTAAATGAAAACCGCCCTGACGATTCCCATGCTTTGCTTTGAGGATGCGAAATATCGCCCTTAACAGGCCAAAACAGGCTTTTTCCTAAAACAGCCATAAAAAACGGCACGATCGTCATGAGCGCAAGCAGCAGCACCGCGACACCGACCGCAACGGCCGCTGCCGACTGATACAGCTTAAATGTCGCAAATCCGATGCAGGCAAATCCGATCAGCACCGCACCGCCGCTGTACAAAACCGTCTTTCCGGCCGTTTTGTAGGTGACGACGATCGCTTCTCTTATATCAGCGCCATGCGACAGCTCTTCTTTAAATCTGCTGAGAAGCAGAATGCAGTAGTCTGTGCCGATCCCGAACATAATCGCAACCATAAAAATCTGAGTAAAAGTTGAGAGCGGAAAATTCAGCTGATCGACTAAAAATGCGACAATCGACTGGCTGACTAAATAAGATATCAATACTGATAAAAGCGGCACGAACGGAGCGACCACTGACCGAAATACAAGGATCAGCACGATCAGGATAAAAGCGACCGTTATATATTCAGTCTTTTTCAAGCCGTCCTGTGAGCTTTTTAACACATCTTCGTCGATCAGCGATTGGCCTGTAATGCCGTATGATACGCCGTACGGTTTCAGCTCTTTATCAATTTTATTTTTTATTTCGATGATATCGTTTTTGGATGTATCAAGCTGCAGCTGAACGAGCATCGTTTGTCTGTCTTTTGAGAGCAGCTGTTTTTTAATATCGTCATTTTTCTCCCCGAAGTATGAAGTCACCGTTTTAATCTGAAGCGCTTTTTTATGTTCAGACAAAGTGCTGACGGCTTCTTCCAGACGATTTTTTTTGTCTGTCATTAAGCCTTTTTCGTGAAATACGATGACGGCAGAAGAAGACGGTGCATCGGAATCAGACATTTCATCAAGCAATTCATGGGCGTAAGAAGAGGAATATCCGTCCGGTACGGAAATCTGCCCTTTCTCCCGTGTCAATTCAGCCATATCAGGCGCTGTAAGCATAAATATCACCGTTGCGGCGACCCACACCGCGGCGATGATCCAGCGGGCTCGGATAATGTTTTTCATTATGTCTGCTGATCCTCCTCAGTCATCATCAATCGATATAATTTTTCATATGTATTTACGAACATTTCCGCCTCGTCTTCATCAAAATACATAATATATGATCGGACGAGTTCCTCAATCCGCCGCTCCACACGGTGAAATACTTCCGTCCCCTTTTCCGTGACATTTAAAAGTATGCTCCGGCGGTCGCTTTGGCTGCGTTCTCTATTGATGTAGCCTTTTTCATACAGGCGGTTCGTCATAGATGTAATGGCGCTTTTATTGACGTGGCACACTGCGGCCAGTTCAATTGATTTGCAATCCGGATTGAGCATAATATAGCGGAGGATGTAATATTGATCCAATGTCAGTTCTTTGTTCACTTTTTCAGCGATAATGCTGTCAATTTTTTTTAAGACGTGCAGGTATACATCGGAATAACGCTGAATCAGCTGCTTTACTTTTTCTTCATGCACCTTTTCCCCCTCCTTCCGATAGTTAATATGTTTAACTATTAAAAAGAATAACGACTTGACGGTATCATGTCAATCTTCAAAATAAAATAAAAAAAGACAGTGCAGATTACACCGTCTTTAATGATTCCTTTTTTTCTTTTGCTTGTGATGAGATATTTAACAGCGCTAAAAATACAGATACAATGCCGCAAAAAGCGGCTAAAATAAAAATCAGCCAGCCTGCATTTGACATCAGGGCAGCAAAGATCGGCGGTCCCGCCGCTACTCCGATAAACCGCATGCTGTTATAAAATGAGGTGATGGTTCCCGATTCCTCGTTGTCTACGTCTTCTGTGATGACAGCGTCTAAAGCCGGCAATGCCATTCCGATACCGATACCGCTGACACACAAAAAGATAAATAATAAATAAAAACTGTGATTCCACCATAGGCCGATAAACGACAGTGTCACGGCACTCATTCCGAAAACGATGCAAAACTTCATTTTGCCTTGGTCTTTTCCGATTTTCCTGCCTGATATATATGAACTGACGGATAGAAATAAAAGCGGGATTGCCAAAAGCGCTCCTTTAGCCACACCGTCAATTCCGTATTTCTTCTCCAGTGAGTCTGATAAATAAAAAAGAACCCCGAACAGCAAAAACATAATCACGCAGCCGATGATAAAAACCGTAAAGAGCCAGCGTCCGTCACGCTTAAATATGCGGCCGACATTTTTCACAAATTCGGAAATAGAAGGCGCTTCTTTTTGTTCCTCCGGCTTTGCCACCAAAAACAATACGAGAAAAAAACTGATGAGCGAAAAAAACGGAATGAACCAAAACGGCATAAACCAAAACCATGCAGCCAAGAGCGACCCGAGAATCGGGCTTATTACTTTCCCGGCTGTGTTTGACGTCTCAATGTCGCCGAGCCCCGCGGTAATCCGCTCATCATCCCCTTTGAATAAATCACCGATAAACGGCATCACTACAGGAGCCGCCCCTGCCGAACCGATTCCCTGCAGCACCCGCCCCGCCAAGATAATGGGATAAGGATGCTTGAACGCGGTGGAAGCTATCGCGGCAAGCGCTCCGCCCGCACCGGCTATGAGAAGACAAGGCAGAAGAACCTTTTTTCTTCCGAATTTATCGGACAGATATCCGGCAATCGGAATACAAATAATCGCCACAATCGAATAGACCGTTATAATTAACGATACTTGAAAAGACGATATGGACAGCTTCTTTTCAATCATCGGAAGCACAGGAATCAGCATGGAATTCCCGAGTGTCATCACGAGCGGTACAGAAGCCAGAGCAATGATATTTTTCGTTCCATTTTTCTTCTTACTCAACTTATTCACCCATTCACTATACTTGGTTGTTTCCTGTTTTATTGTGCCTTGCAGAAAACAAAGTATGTACTGAAACGGCAAATAAAAAAACAGACACATGACGCGTCTGTCTTAAAAACGTTTTCTTACAACATGAAAACTGAACTTATCAGCCCGGAAATAATTTAATGAATACAGCACAGGTTCATCATTCTGATTATAGTGGGTTTGCTTCAGCAATAAAAGCGCCGTCTCCGGCTCGCATTCCAAAACCGGTGAAATCGTATCGTGATATCCGATCGGTTCGATATCAGCAACGGCATAGCTGATCACAGACCCGGAGTTTTTTTCCAAAAGATCAAAAATAGACTCCTGTTCATGACAGAAAGAATTCGGCAGAATGTGCATCGGAATCGTATCTAAACAGTAAACGACCGGAGTGCCGCTTGCCGTTCTCACGCGTTCCAAATAAAAAAGCTCCTGCTCAGGCTCAAGCCGGAATCTAGCGATATCTTCATCAGACGGCGTGATGACCTGAGACGACAAAAAAATCGTACCCGGCACCATGTTCGCCTGCTGAATCGTTTTCGTCACGCTGTTGAGCTGTTCAATACCTGAAAGAAACAGCGGTTTTGTATGGACGAAAGTGCCCACACCGTGCCTTCTGATAATCACATGCTCCTCTTCAAGGATACGCAAAGCTTCACGCAGAGTTGCCCGGCTGACACCCATTGATTTTGAAAGCTCAAATTCAGAAGGAAGCTTTTCCTTTTCGGTGTAAATTCCGTTTTGTATATCCTCTTTGATTCGCTCAATCACTTTTAGATACAAGTGACGATTGTCAGCTTTTGTAGACATGTTTCCCCTCCGTAAACCACTTTCATAAATTATTGAACAATTGGGACAACTATATCATGTTTTGATAAAAAAATAAATAGGAATGATTTTGGTGATAACATTTTCAGTGAAAACTCTCTCCTTTTTAAGAAGAGAGCTCATCATATTGTTCCTTAGATAATAGTACTTCCCTCGGTTTGCTTCCTTCATACGGCCCGACGACGCCCCGTTCCTCCATTGCGTCAATCAGACGGGCAGCTCTCGTATATCCGATTCTGAACCGCCTTTGAAGCATGGAAACTGATGCCGTCTGCATGCCGATAATCAAATCGACCGCTTCGTCATAGAGATCATCCGTTACTTCACTGTGTGTTTCCGAAACTTCTTCCGGAATCATCTCTTCTTGATACTGCGCTTTTTGCTGCGTAATGACATGATCGACGACATGCTCAACCTCTTCATCGGATAAAAATGCCCCTTGCACACGCACCGGCTTATTTGCGCCTACAGGCAGAAACAGCATGTCTCCGCGCCCCAGAAGCTTTTCAGCGCCGCCCATGTCTAAAATCGTCCGTGAATCGGTCTGAGATGAGACACTGAAGGCGATTCTTGACGGGATGTTGGCTTTAATAACACCGGTAATAACGTCAACTGAGGGCCGCTGTGTCGCGATAATCAAATGAATTCCCGCCGCCCGCGCCATCTGTGAAAGTCTCGTAATAGAATCTTCCACGTCGGAAGAAGCGACCATCATCAGATCGGCAAGCTCGTCAACGATGACGACGATGTATGGCAGCTCAGGCTGCTTGACTTCTTCTTCGGCATTTGACCGCTTGATATGTTCGTTATAGCCTTCTATATTTCTCGTACCCGTATGGGAGAACAGTTCATAGCGTCGCTCCATCTCATTGACGACCTTTTTCAAAGCCTGCGAGGCCTTTTTCGGATCTGTCACTACCGGCGCAAGCAGATGAGGAATGCCGTTATACACATTCAGCTCAACCATTTTCGGGTCAATCATCATCATCTTCACTTCATGCGGTTTGGCCCTCATCAGAATGCTCGTAATAATACCGTTGACACAGACGCTTTTTCCGCTTCCCGTTGCCCCCGCTACGAGCAGGTGGGGCATTTTGTTCAGTTCGGCAAGCACGGCTTCCCCGGAAATATTTCGTCCCAAGCCGATCAGAAGCTTCGCGTCCGGCTTGTCATTGAGCTTGGATTCAAGCACTTCTTTTAACGAAACCATCGCAACTTCAGCATTGGGCACCTCGATGCCGATTGCCGATTTGCCCGGAATCGGCGCTTCGATCCGGATATCCTTCGCGGCAAGCGCGAGCGCGAGGTCATCGCTCAGATTCACGATTTTACTTACTTTGACCCCGACGTCCGGATACACCTCATATTTTGTGACCGCCGGACCGAGATGAACCTGCGTCACTTTCGCCTTTACGCCGAAGCTTTGAAAAGTCCGTTCGAGTTTTCTTGCATTCTCATAAATGTTTTTCTTATCGGTCTGCTGGCCTGTATGTTTCGGGTCAGCCAGTATGTCCAATGAAGGCATTTGATAATCTTTATTTTCAAGCTCTGTAAACGTCATCGGCGGAGCCGCAGCCGTTTCGCCACTGTCTTGAGCGCCGCCGGAAGGCTCAACTTTTGCCGCTTGTGCAGCCTCCTGCGTTTTTTCCGGAATCAGCGGTTCGGCGGGCTCTTCCTGACGGTCTGAAAAGCTTGAAATAATCGGCTCTGAATGGATGATCGGCGAAATGATTTCCTCATCCTCTTCCTCCGGTTCAGGCTCTTCTTTTTTCTTTTGAACCCGTTTTTGTTTTTTTCCCGATTTTGTTTTTGTTTTCGGCGAAGACATATTCGTTCTGACCGTTTTCATATCCTCAAGAAATGCCTGCCACTGGCCGCGGATAAACCGGCCGACGGGGCTCGTCCACTTTTTGAGCGTTTCCTGCAGTGAACGGCCCGTTACAAGAATCAGCCCCATTAAGATCAGCACGATCGCCATGATTTGTGAACCCGTTGATGCAAATAGAAAGTGGGAAGCTGCAAACAGTACCGCGCCGATCATGCCGCCGCCTAAATCAGGGGAAGCAGCCTGCTGTTTCATGTCAATCATAAACAGCTCCCACGTGTTGCCGATGACACTTGCCGACCGAATCGACCCGTGATGAGACAGATTTTTAAAGAGCTGCACGTGAGACAGCAGCAATATACTGGCGATAATACAGTACAACCCTGCCTTTCTTCTCGTTAAAAGGCTTGGACTCTTCTTTTTCCAAAACAGCGAAATTCCGAGAAGGAAGAGCGCAATTAAGCATAAAATAAACCACTCTCCGGCAAAAAAACGGAACAAGTACACAAATGTCTGTCCCACAACGCCGAGCTGCAAAACAGCAATAATTGAGATTGCAACACAGAGCAGTCCGCTTAGTTCGTATTTTAGATTGAGCTTACTCTCTTGTTTCTTTTTAGATTTCCGTTTTTTCTTTGCCACACTCATCACCTTACTGCGTTAAAAAATGTAAAATCATACATCATGAAGAAAAGCAGCCTTTTGCCGGCTGCATTTTTCTGTAGGATTCCCCTATTATAGCATATTTTGCCCCCGAGAAACGGACTGAATGCCGGTTAGATTTTCAGCTTGATTTTTTGTCCCGGAGCGATGTCCGGATTCAGAAAATCCATCGGGTTCGTACTTAAAATCTGTACGACTTCAGCTTCATTTCCCTTCATCTCAACTAGCAGCGGCACGCCGGCGTAATCGACCTGTTCATGCACGCTTTGCTCTATATCCTGACCGTAAACGACTTCTTGGGGCATGACGGTATAAAGGATCATTGAATCATCCTTCCTTCCTCGCCCTTTCGTTCCTCAATCAGCTGATTCAGCTTTTTTATCGCCTGTCCGACGCCGCCCACGGCATCAATTAATCCGTAATCAGCCGCATCTTTTCCGACTACGTTCGTTCCGATGTCCCTGGTTAAGTTTCCTTTTGAAAACATCAGCTCTTTGAATTTTTCTTCGGAAATATTTGAATGATGGGTCACAAAGTTGACGACCCGCTCCTGCATTTTGTCCAAGTATTCAAATGTTTGCGGAACCCCGATAACCAGACCTGTAAGCCGAACGGGGTGAATGGTCATAGTCGCTGTTTCCGCGATAAAACTATGATCACATGACACGGCGATCGGCACACCTATCGAGTGGCCCCCGCCGAGTACGATTGAAACGGTCGGTTTTGATAATGATGCGAGCATTTCCGCAATCGCAAGCCCCGCTTCCACATCGCCTCCGACGGTGTTTAAGATGATCAGAAGTCCTTCGATTTTCGGATTTTGCTCAATCGCGACGATTTGCGGAATGACGTGTTCATATTTGGTTGTTTTATTTTGCGGCGGGAGCTGGACGTGCCCCTCAATTTGGCCGATGATCGTCAGGCAGTGAATATTGGTATCTTGGGACATTTGCGGCAGAGATGTCTCTCCCAGCTGCTGAATTTTGCTCATAATGCTGTCTTTCGCATCTGATTTTTCGGGCTGCTGTTCTTCGGTGTTTTCCATACGATGATCCATTTTATCTTTCACCCTTTCCGAATGTCTCTTTGTATTATGAACAAAGATGATGATTTCCATCCGGGACATGAACAAAAACAAAGCCGGAGCATCATGCGCTCCGGCTTTGTATACATTATACTTCCATAATGATCGGAATGATCATCGGCTTGCGTTTTGTTTTTTCATAAAGGAATTGATTCAGCGCATCACGCATTGCTTGTTTCAGCGTGGACCATTCTACGGCAGATGTTTCCGTCGCTTCAGTCACGATAGAGCGGACGAGCTCAGTAGCTTGTACAATTAAACCTTCTGATTCTCTGACATACACGAAACCGCGCGTAATGATCTCAGGACCTGATATGAGGTTCTTTTTCTGCTTATCGAGTGAAATCACGACGATGAGAATGCCGTCTTGTGATAATAAGCGGCGGTCTCTCAGCACGATGTTGCCGATGTCGCCGACTCCGAGGCCGTCAATCAGAACGTTTCCGTACGTGACTTTATCCCCGATTTTTACATTCTGTCCGCGGAATTCAACGACGTCACCTTTTTCAATCAAGAAAATGTCGCTGCGTTTCATGCCGATCTCTTCTGCGATTTTGGAATGCGCTTTTTGCATTCTGAATTCACCGTTAACCGGAATTAAATATTTCGGTTTCAGCAAATTAAGCATGAGTTTCAATTCTTCCTGCGAACCGTGACCCGACACATGCACGCGTTTTTGGGCGAAAATGACTTGAGCGCCGGCGCGGGCAAGAAGGTTGACGGTTTTGGAATATATCAATTCATGCCCCGGAATCGGTGTTGATGCAATGACAACGGTGTCTCCTTCTTCAATGTTAAGCTGCTTGTGCGCCTGCTTGGCCATCCGCGTAAGAGCGGCCAGCGGCTCACCATGGCTTCCGGCTGTAACAATTGCAACTTCCCGCTTCGGATATTTTTTCACATCCTGCACAGGAATAAACATTTCATCTTCGGCTTCAATATAGCCGAGCTTGCGCCCAAGCTGAAGCACGTTTTGCAGATTTTTTCCGGCGATTGCAAGTTTGCGGCCGTTCTGGACGGCAGCCTGTATCACTTGCTGGATCCGGTTGATATTAGACGCGAATACAGCAATGATGACACGGTTTTCTGAACTGTTCATCGCATCGGAAATTTCACCGCTTACATATGCTTCTGACGGAGTATACCCCGGGCGCTCCGCATTGGCGCTGTCAGAAAGCAGGGCGAGCACGCCGCTGTTTCCGATTTTGGCAATTTCGCCAATATCACATGATTGGTGATAAGCAGGCGTCTGGTCAAATTTAAAGTCTCCCGTGCATACAATAGAGCCAAGTGATGTTTTGAAGCTGACTCCCACTGAATCCGGAATACTGTGAATCGTTTTAAAGAACGATACTTTCGTTGATTCAAATGTAATGACTGATTTAGAGTGAACTTCACGCAAATCAGCTTTTCGATTATGCCCGTACTGCTTGAGTTTTTCTCTCAGTAATGCAAGAGTAAGCTTCGTTCCGTATACCGGCACCGACAGCTTGTTCAATAAATAAAAGACGCCTCCGATGTTTTCATCGTGCCCGTGTGTCAGAAAGATGGCCTTCACGCGGTCAGCCCGTTCTACTAAGTAGGAAATATCCGGAATGACGACATCAATACCGAGCATTTCATTTTCAGGGTGCATCAGCCCTGCATCCACTACAAATATGTCTGAGTCAATTTCAATGACATATAGGTTCTTCCCAATTTCTCCGACGCCGCCAAGGGCGATAATTCTGACGTTTTCTGTATTTTTCTTTTTCAAAATCTGTATCCTCCTAGTCTCATACCCGTCCATCATCACTTGTTCCTATTATAACTGATATCAATTTTAGAAAACAAGAAGAAGCGGAAGGTTTAGGGAAAACCAATATGTATACAAAACGGTCAAACTCACGATAAAAATGAGAATGACCGCGTATTTTAACTGTATAAATTTTTTCTTACAGTTCGCTGATGACGCTGCTCAGGCTCAGACGTTCATCTTCATTCAGCGGGATAAGAGGAAGACGCACAGATCCGACATCAAGGCCTTTCAGCTGTAGCGCCGTTTTGACCGGAGCCGGATTAGGCGCTTTAAAGAGCTCCTTCATGATCGGCAGAAGCTTCTGATGAATCAGCGCCGCGGTTGCCGTCTGCCCGTTCGTATAGTTTTTAATCATCTGCTGCATGTCAGAACCTACGATATGGCTGGCCACTGACACGACTCCTCTTCCGCCGACTGCGAGAATAGGAAGCGTTAACCCGTCATCACCTGAATAGACGTAAAAATCTTCCGGTGTTTCGGCAATGATTTTCGTAATGGCATCAAGATCGCCGCTCGCTTCTTTAATCGCAGAGATATTCGGAATCTCCGCAAGTCTGATGGCCGTTTCCGGCGCAAGCGAAGCGACCGTTCTGCCCGGCACGTTGTAAAGCATCACAGGAAGAGACGTTTCTTCCGCAATGGCTTTAAAATGACGGTACATACCCTCTTGGGAAGGCTTATTATAATACGGCGTGACAAGCATAACGCAATCGACGCCGGCTTCTTCAGCTTTTTTTGTCAGTTTAATGGAGTCTTTCGTATTGTTGCTTCCCGTACCCGCAATGACAGGCACGCGTCCGTTCACTTCTTTGACTGTAAATTCAAAGAGTGCAATTTTTTCTTCCGTTGAAAGTGTCGGAGATTCGCCGGTCGTGCCTGCGACGACTAAAGAATCCGTGCCGTTTTTCAACAAATAGTCGATTAATGTAGACAGTTTTTGAAAGTCTACATTCCCTTTACTGTCAAAGGGGGTAATCATCGCTGTAGATATATTTCCGACATTCATTTTTTTCACCTCATCATGATTCAATCACATTTACTTTGAAAGTTCAAACACTTCATGCAGCGCATTTACGGCCGTTACCATATCTTTTTCATGAACGAGCACCCAGATCGTCGTATGGCTGTCGGCAGATTGCAGAATCGGAATGCCTTTATCAGAAAGTGCGGAGACGATTTTTGACGTGACACCCGGAACACCCATTATCCCGGCGCCGACCGCTGACACTTTCGCACAGCTCTCCGTCACTGTCGGCTCATACCCTAATTCAGCCAAGATGCTGCGCGCGGCTTCCGTTTTACTGCCGGCTACGGTATATACGATTTCACTCGGCGTAATGTTAAAGAAATCTACGCTGATTCCGGCATTTGCCATTGCTTTAAAGACTTCAGTCTGAACGTTGTATTGCCCCATTTTGGCGGGAACCTTAAATTGCGTCACATCTTTCACATGGGCGATCCCCGTAATCAGCCGTTCGAATACATCGCTGCCGATGTTAGACGAATGATGGGACGTCACCAAAGTGCCTTTGTCTTTTGAATAAGTGGAGCGCACGCGGATCGGCACCTTTGCCTGCATGGCGATTTCCACCGCGCGCGGATGAATGACTTTCGCGCCTTGATAGGCAAGGTTGCAGATTTCCGTATATGTGACGTTCGGAAGCGGCTTAGCATTTTCCACGATTCTCGGATCGGCTGTCATAACGCCTTCCACGTCCGTAAAAATGTCGATAAACTCAGCATCTACCGCCGCGCCGAGCGCCGCTGCTGAAGTATCGCTTCCTCCTCTGCCGATCGTCGTCGTGTCGCCTTTTTCAGTCGCTCCCTGAAATCCTGCGACAACGACAGCGTCATGGCTGGCGAGTGCAGCGAAAAGCCGCTCTGTTTTCATTTCTATAATTTTGGCGTCAGTATGCTGGGCATTGGTTAAAAAGCCGGCTTGGGCTCCTGTTAAAGCTGCGGCTTTTATGCCGTTTTCCTTCAGCATGCTGGAAAAAACAACGGACGAAATCGTTTCTCCGCAAGACAGAAGCATATCCTGCTCTCTCGGAGAAATGTCGGACTGGCTGCCGTAAAGGAGCCCGATTAAAGAATCTGTCGCGTACGGGTCTCCTTTTCTTCCCATCGCTGATACGACAACGACAACTTTATAACCTTCACTGATGGCATCTTTAATGTGTGCTAGCGCAAGCTTGCGGCCTTTGTCATCTTTTACGGATGTTCCGCCGAATTTTTGAACAATGATCTTCACTATTTTCACTCCAAATTAGTCTGACGTAACAGAAGAGAGCAGGCAGAGCCTTACTCTCTTCTATTCGCCTATAGAAAATACGTTTGTTTTATACGAGGTTCAGTTTTTGCAGGCTTTCCGCGATTTGGACTGAGTTCCAAGCGGCGCCTTTTAACAGGTTATCAGAAACAACCCACAAATGAAAACCGTTTGCTCTGTCCAAATCTTTCCGGATTCTTCCTACAAATACATCGCGTTTGCCGACGCAATCAGCAGGCATCGGGTAAAGCTGCTCCGCCGGATCATCCTGAAGCGTAACACCCGGAGCTTCTTTCAAAAGCTGTTTGATATCTTCAACGGTTGCGTCATCACGGTCAAGCTCAATGTAAACAGATTCTGAGTGCCCTGTTTCAATCGGCAGTCTGACACATGTCGCAGCCACTTCCAGCTTCGGCATATGCATGATTTTTTTCGTTTCATTAATCATTTTCATTTCCTCAAACGTATAGCCGTTGTCTTGGAATTTATCAATTTGCGGAATGGCGTTAAATGCGATTTGATAATGCTTTTTGTCACCTTTAACCGGCATAATAGACGGTTCTGCGGGTTCATTGTTTAAAATCGCCTTTGTCTGGCTGTACAATTCTTTCGCCGCTTCATTGCCGGCCCCGGACACAGCTTGGTAAGTAGATACAATGACTTTTTTCAAACCGTACGCTTTGCGGATCGGTTCAAGCGCAGCCACCATCTGAATCGTTGAACAGTTAGGGTTGGCGATAATGCCGTTATGTTTGTGCAGATCACCTTCGTTCACCTCAGGCACCACGAGCGGTGTATTTTCGTCCATACGGAATGCGCTGGTATTGTCAATCACGATGGCTCCCCGTTTTACAGCCTCAGGCGCCAAGCTTTGTGATACGCTTCCGCCGGCGCTGAATAACGCGATATGAACGCCTTCGAAGCTTTCAGGAACAGCTTCCTGCACTGTATATTCTTCGCCTTTAAACGTTACTTTCGTACCAGCAGAACGCTTTGAGGATAGTAGTGAGAGTGTTTCGATTTCAAAGTTTCTGTCTTCCAGTGTTTTCAGCATTTGCTGTCCTACGGCTCCCGTCGCTCCGACAACTGCTACGTGTAATCCTCTTCCCATCTGTAAAACTCCTTCCGCCAATTAAGCATCATTTGTTGAATTGACTTTGCATTTTACGTTTTATTTTACCATAGAATAGTCACGGATTGATCGAATTTTTTTATTCCGGAATGATTTTCTGTCATCATGATTTTTTATTCATGATGGTGTACGAGCACCGGCTGAACCTGCTGGTGCAAAAGAGCTTTTTCTACCGTAATCGGAAGGAGATCCATTCTGGCGACGAGCGATGTCGGTTTTTTCACGTGGTCGTCCTGGCCGAACGGGATGAAATATATGTTTTTTGCGGACATCAGCCTCATTAAGTTCGTTCCGTTTAAACCGAGTCCGTCGTTTGTCGAAATTCCGAGCACGACCGGGCGGCCGTTGCGGATCGTGGCTTTCGCAGCCATAAGGACGGGGCTGTCAGTCATCGCATTTGCGAGTTTGCTCATTGAATTTCCGGTTAAAGGGGCGATGACCATGCAGTCGAGCGGAAGTTTCGGCCCGAGAGGCTCCGCTTTTACGATGGAATCAATCGCCTCAAAGCCTGTTGCTTCTTCAATTTTTCTGACCCAATCTCCCCCCTCCCCAAAGCGGGTATCGGTCGATTGAACGGTTGATGTCACAACCGGCCGGACTTCAGCTCCTTGACTGATAAGCGCCTCTATTTGCGGAAAAACTTCCTCATATGTGCAATGCGAGCCGGTTAATCCGAATCCGATTCTTTTCCCTTTCAGAGACATGGTTATTTCCCCTCTTTCTTTAAGTCTGCCAAAAGCTTGCTCAATACGTTCGCAATAATCTGTCCGGCTGTTTTCGGGGCCACAATTCCCGGAAGACCCGGAGCAAGCAGCGCTTTAATGCCTTGTTTTTCAGCATATTTGAAATCCGTTCCGCCCGGACGGGATGCTAAATCCAAAATCAAGGTCTTCGGCGTCATGCGCGATAAAACGCTTTGATTCAGAATCAAGCTCGGTACGGTGTTAATGCAGATATCAATATCATTTACATGTTCAGTAAGCTCTTCAAGTTGAAAAGGAGAAAGCCCCATTTCCGTTATACGGGCCAAATGAGCCGAACTCCGCGCGCCCACTTTTACCTTCGCCCCTAACGCCGCAAACGTCCGGGCGATCGTCATACCGGTGCGCCCCATGCCGAGAACGGCGACATTTGATCCGTGAATGGTATAATCCGTATGCTGAATCGCCATCATGATTGTTCCTTCAACAGTGGGAATCGAGTTGAATATCGCGATATCGTCCCGTTCAAATAATTTCACAAGTTTGCGGCCGGCTTCGCTGGCGATCCCCTCAAGATACGCGTTGGAGATGCCTGAATAAATGACGCAATGCTCCGGTGTCCGCTCAAGATAGCTCTGCTTTAATACCACTTCTTCATTTGAAAAAACCGTGGAAACAACGCCTTCTCCGGTCGTTGCCGATACGGGCAGGATGATACTGTCTATTTTTTGAAAGGGAATCTCATCGATTTTGCATTTGACGGTTCCTGTAAAACCGTCATCCAATTGGTCAAACCCTGCAAGATAAATATCGGCATGCTGTTCTGTCAGCTTTCTTATAATCTCAAGCTGTCTTGCGTCACCGCCAATGATCGCAATTGTCAATCCGGTTAACATCTGAAACGTTCACCTTCTTTACAGTTACTGGATCTTTTAAGTGTCATCCTCCTCTTCATCGTATGTGCAAAGAGAAAGGGCGTGAATGTACAGCGTTCTTTTTCATGAAAAAAGCACCGGCTGTATGAGCCGGTGCTTGCAAAAAATGAATAAGATCTACTCTTCGGGAGGCGTGATCTCCCCCGGAACGTCTAAAATGATCATGTCTGACCCGATTTTTTGGATATGGTTCCAGGGGACGCGGATGTCGTGGCCTTGTTTTCGCAATCCGAACCATTTTACCGTCGGTATCAACAGCGCGGTAATTTGTCCGTCCTGTTCATTAATTTCCAAATCGGTCTGGCCGAGCACGCCGAGCCGCTCTGCCCGTTTAATGTCCACAATTTCTTTACCTGAAAGTTCACTGAGCCTCATGATAGCCACCCCCTTGTACTATATGACCCGGAGCAAAAAAAAATGCCTGCCCCGTATAGAGGCAGACTGCTTTTCCGATTAAGACGAGGCCGGCATATTGCCGGTCGGGCTGATGAGCGATAGTGCGTAATCATCCGTAAATAAGCGGCGGCTGAGGCCGTTGACGCTTTCCAGGCTGACCGCATTTAATTCAGTGATAATTTCATCCATGGTCTTATGCTTTCCGAGCAGGAGTTCGTTTTTCCCGTTCCGGCTCATTTTGCTGTTTGTGCTCTCTAAGCTGAGCATTAAGCTCCCCTTCATTTGCTCTTTGCTGTTTTCAAGCTCTTTCGGGGTGATACCGTCACGTTTTAGAACCGATAACGTTTCCTGAATGGTTTCAGACAGAAGTCCGAGCTGATTCGCGCCGGTGCCTCCGTAAATCGTCAGCATACCGCTGTCTTCATAGGAACTGTGATAGCTGTATACAGAATAGGCCAGTCCTTTATCTTCGCGCACATCCTGGAAAAGACGGCTGCTCATGCTTCCGCCCAGCACGTTGTTTAAGACGATCAAATCGTAAATGTCCGGATCTCCGACTTTCAGGCCTTTGAAACCGAGACAGAGATGCGCCTGTTCGGTGTCTTTTTTTCTGGTCAGCTTTTCATAATGAAACTCAGGCTCGCTGATGCCGCTTGCTTTGCCCTTCGCTTCGTATGTACCGAACCATTTCTCCACGTCTTTAATGAATTGTTCCGTTACATTTCCGGCGACAGAAATGACGACGCGGTCCGGTGTGTAAAAGTCATCCATATGCTGTCTGAGAGAATCACCGTTAAATGACGAAAGCGTTTCTTCCGTCCCGAGAATCGGGTAGCCGAGCGAATGATTGCCGTATGTCGCTTTGCTCAGCAGATCGTGGACAATGTCATCCGGCGCGTCTTCATACATTTTGATTTCTTCATATACGACGTTCTTTTCTTTTTTGAGCTCATCTTCGTCAAAAGCAGAATGAAAGAACATATCAGCCAGCACATCAAGTGCGTAGTTTGCATGCTCATCCAGCACTTTGGCGTAATAGCACGTATATTCTTTTGAAGTGAAGGCATTCACTTGGCCGCCTATCCGATCGAAGGATTCTGCGATTTCCCGTGCGGACCTGGTATTTGTTCCTTTAAAAAACATATGCTCAAGAAAGTGCGAAATACCGTTTGTATCCGGCGTTTCATGGCGTGATCCCGTCCCGATCCAGACGCCGATTGCCACAGACCGCACCGTTGGATTATTTTCAAGCACAACTCTTACACCGTTTTGGCATGTATAGCGTTTTATCAAGTCTGTTCCTCCTATTCAAAAGACAGGCAAACTGCCGCCTGCTACTTCATCAGCCTGTTTTCATCCATTAAGTCAGACACTGAGCCGAGCGCGTAGCCTTTTTCTTTGATTTTTGCAATCAGTGTATCCAGGCTTTTCGCAGTCGGATCAGTCGGATGCATTAAAATCATGGCTCCATTATGTATTTTGCTCAACACCCTTGTTTGTAAAACAGCCGGAGACGGTTTTTGCCAGTCAATGGTGTCCACGGTCCACATGATGGTGCCCATTCCTTTTTCCGCCGCAAGGTCGACCACGGCTTTTCTGAAGCTGCCGCTTGGCGGCGCAAACCATTTCGGCTTTATGCCGAGCGTCTCGCTGATTTGTGCATTGGTTTTGTCAAGCTGTTCGGAAATGCTTCCTGAAGTCAGTTTGCTCATATCAGGGTGATTGTATGAATGATTTCCGATTTCATGTCCGTCTGCCGCTATTTTTTTCCCCAGTTCCTGATTGTTTTTCAGCCATTTCCCTTCAAGAAAGAAAGTTGCTTTGACCTGGTGCTGCTTCAGAATAGGCAGCATTTGCTCCACGTATTCATTTCCCCAGGCGACATTTATCAGGAAAGCGACCATCGGTTTGTCGGGATTTCCTTTATAAATGGGTTCGGGCGCGAGAGAATCAAGATGGACTTTCGGTTTTACCTGCTCATAGACAAGGCCGTCTTCGTGAAATTCTCCGTCCTTTTTCATTTGTTTATAGGATTTTTCCACATTGACTTTTAAACCGTTATATCCCGGTATACTCTTCCATATTTTATCAATCCGCGCGTCTTGCGGCTTCACTTCATACTCTGACGCTTTTTGCAGTAGTTCTTCATAGAGCGGATCTTTTGATGCTGACACAGTTACAGCGTCTTTTTTCATTGCGTCTATGTAATCAACTGTATACGGATTTTTTAACATTTCAAACGAAACAAAAAAAAGAAATAAAAAAACGGCAAACGGCACGAATTTTTTCAACATGTCCTTCCCCCCTCATCACACATTATGTATGAGGAGGACAAGGTAGAACCCGTCTGTTGTCTTTCTCAAAATAAAGAAGCCGGGTCTCCCAGGCTCCTTGTTAGGTTTTCATTTAAGATTGTTGTTGTTCCTGTTCTTTTTCTTTCTCTTCGCGCAGCACTGCTTTACGCGACAGATTCACTCGTCCCTGTTTGTCAATTTCGGTTACCTTCACAAGGATTTCGTCACCGATTTTCACAACATCCTCAACCTTGCCGACCCGTTCGAGCGCTAGTTCAGAGATGTGAACGAGACCGTCTTTTCCGCTGAAGATTTCAACGAAAGCGCCGAATTTCTCAATCCGTTTGACTTTACCGAGGTAAAGCTGGCCGACTTCGACTTCTCTGACAAGATCTTCGATGATTTTTTTCGCTTTTTGGTTGCTGCTTTCATCAGTAGAAGAAATAAAGATAGTGCCGTCTTGTTCAATGTCAATTTTAACACCGGTATCTTCAATGATTTTGTTGATTTGTTTACCGCTCGGTCCGATAACGTCACGGATTTTATCCGGATTAATGTTCATCGTTAAAATTTTCGGCGCATATTGAGAAAGTTCTTTTCTTGATTCACCAAGCGTGCTGAGCATGCTGTTCAAGATTTCCATTCTTCCTTTTTTCGCCTGCTGAAGCGCTTCTTCAAGAATTTCTCTTGAAAGGCCTTCAATTTTAATGTCCATTTGCAGCGCTGTCACGCCTTTTTCCGTGCCGGCTACTTTAAAGTCCATGTCACCGAGGGCGTCTTCCATCCCTTGAATATCCGTTAATACCGTATAGTACTCGCCTGATTTCACAAGTCCCATCGCAATACCTGCAACAGGGGCTTTAATCGGAACACCTGCGTCCATCATGGCAAGCGTACTTGCGCAAATGCTGGCCTGTGAAGTGGAACCGTTTGATTCAAGCACTTCGGATACGAGGCGGACCGTATACGGGAAGTCTTTTTCATTCGGGATGACCGGCTCAAGCGCACGCTCTCCAAGAGCGCCGTGACCGATCTCACGGCGTCCCGGTCCGCGCATCGGGCCTGTCTCCCCTACGCTGAACTGCGGGAAGTTATAATGATGCATAAAGCGTTTTGATTCTTCCACGCCTAAACCGTCAAGAATCTGAACGTCCCCAAGGGCGCCTAATGTACAAACGCTGAGCGCCTGCGTCTGTCCTCTCGTAAACAGCCCGGAGCCATGCGTTCTCGGCAGAAGGCCGACTTCTGAAGAAAGCGGGCGGATTTGATCAACGCCGCGGCCGTCCGGACGGACTTTTTCTTCTGTGATCAAACGGCGCACTTCGTTTTTCACGAGTTTAGACAGTGTCTGTTTCACTTTTTTAATCGTATCTTCATCATGCTCTTCTTCTTCGAATTTCGCGACAACTGCATTTTTCACTTCATTGATCGCGTCTTCGCGAGCATGTTTTTCGTGAACCTGAATGGCGCTGAGAAGATCCGGCTCCGCAAGGCTCTTCACTTTTCCGCTGAGCTCTTCGTCAATTTCATACAGTTCGATTTCTGTTTTCTCTTTGCCGACTGCTGCGACGATTTCTTCTTGGAATGCGATCAGGCGCTTAATTTCTTCGTGACCGAACATAATCGCCTCAAGCATGATTTCTTCAGGAACTTCATCCGCTCCGGCTTCCACCATGTTGATGGCGTCTTTTGTGCCTGCAACGATGAGGTTGATATCACTTTTTTCAAGCTGGTCAACCGTCGGATTGATAACGAATTTCCCGTCAATGCGGCCTACCGTCACACCCGCGATCGGGCCTTCAAACGGGATATCGGAAACGCAAAGAGCGAGTGATGAACCGAACATTGCAGCCATTTCAGATGAGCAGTCCTGATCAACACTCATGACAATGCTGATGACTTGTACTTCGTTACGGAATCCGTCTGCGAAAAGCGGGCGGATCGGACGGTCGATCAGACGGCTGGCTAAAACGGCCTTTTCACTTGGACGGCCTTCTCTTTTAATAAAACCGCCCGGAATTTTACCTACTGCGTATAATCTTTCTTCATAGTTAACGGTAAGCGGGAAAAAATCTAGCGGTTTCGGTTCTTTTGATGCGGTTGCTGTGCTGAGCACTGCGGTATCGCCGTAGCGGACCATGACAGCGCCGTTTGCCTGTTTGGCAAGCTGGCCGGCTTCTACTGTAAGCTGTCTGCCGGCCCAATCTATGGTAAAGACATGTTTCTCTTGTCCCATTCGATTACGAGCTCCTCTCTTAATGTGTGAAATAATCAATTACTCCTATTATGAACGAAATGAATTGAACATATCAATGTCAAAGTAGTATGTAAAAGGATTTCATTGTTTTTTTATCATTATTTTTTCGCTTTAATACGATAAAAAAGCGGGAATCCTCCCGCTTTTTACGATTATCGACGTAAGCCTAGTTTGTTAATTAACTCACGGTAACGAGTTACGTCTTTATTACGCAGATACGTAAGAAGATTACGACGTTTACCTACCATTTTAAGAAGACCGCGACGTGAGTGGTGATCTTTCTTGTGAGTACGCAAATGCTCGTTCAAGTTGTTAATTGAGTCTGTTAGGATAGCGATCTGAACTTCTGGAGATCCAGTATCAGATTCGTGTGTTTTGAACTCACTGATGAGTTGATTTTTACGCTCTTGAGTAATTGCCATCCTGTTTCACCTCCATATCATAATTAGCCCCAGTTACCTAGCAACCGTCGGTGACTTCGGATTGCCAAGCAATGGTTTTAAGACTACGAAACATATGATACTAAAAATCGCGCCCATATGCAAATCTTTTAGAAGAAAATTTGTGTACTTTTGATGTTTTTTCCGTTATTTGCTGAAAAAACGGATCGCTTCTTGTTTGTCTTTCCCGATCTGAGCCGTCAGTTCATCGATGCCGTTAAACTTCCGTTCGCTTCGGATTCGTTTGTACCACTCGATTTTAACGTCTTCTCCGTATACATCCTGCTGAAAATTAAACAAATGAACTTCAATTGACGGCTGATCGGGACGCTTTTCATAAAAGGTCGGTTTGTAGCCGATGTTGCAGACGCCTTCATACACCTCGCCTTTTATTTCGGCTTTCACTGCATACACGCCTGTCGGCGGCACGATATAACTGTTGTGCAGGCCGACATTCGCGGTCGGAAAACCGATGGTGCGGCCTCTTTTATCTCCGTGAATCACAGTGCCCCGGATAAAATACGGCTGGCCGAGAAGAGTGTGCGCAAGTTCAACGTCACCATCCTGCAGCGCTGACCGGATATAAGTGGAGCTGATCTTTCTGTCCTGCTCGGTCTGTTTCTCGACAGTCGTGCATCCGGCCTTGCCGTTTAAATCGTCCGGCAGCGTCTCCATCGTACCTTTTCCGTATTTTCCGTACGTAAAATCGAAGCCTCCCACAGCGTGCCGCGCGTTTAACCCTAAAATATACTCCTCGGCAAACTGTTTTGGAGAAAGAGACGCAAACGCTTCATCAAACTTTACGACATACAGCACATCAGCGCCTAAACGTCCGATCTGGCTGATTTTATCTTCAAGCGGCGTAATCAGATCCTTTGGCTCTTTGTCCCTGCCCAACACATGGGAAGGGTGAGGATGAAACGTCATAACGGCCAGCGACAGGCCTTTTTCTTCGGCAATTTGTCTGGCTGTTCCGATTACTTTCCGGTGTCCCAAATGAACGCCGTCAAAGTAGCCGAGCGCCATGACAGACGCCGGCTGCTCTTCTTTTTGTAAATGATGCGGATGAGAAATATGTATCGTCTTCACAGAACGGTCACCTTTTTTCTTATTGTTCGCTTTTTTGCATGAGCACTTTAGCCGGTTTCAGCAGTCCTTTTTTTGAAGGATGCGGCATATAAATGGCCACACATTCTCCGTCTTCAGTACAGACCGCTATACGGGCGTCAGCTGTCATTGCAGAAAATTCCGCCGGGATGTCAAACACTGACCCGTTTTCAGCTTTCTTAGCTAATGTATCACTTATGACCCATTTCGGCAAATGATTGAGCGCTCTATCGATCGGCACGGCATGCTCTGCAACCGTTCCGTCTGAAACCTGCTGTTCAAGTTCCTCAAACGTGAAACACTCATCAAGGCTGAAATCGCCGGAAGCGGTGCGGATGAGATGCGACATATGCGCGGGATAGCCGAGTTTTTCACCGATTGTCACCGCCAATGTTCTGACGTAAGTGCCCTTTGAGCACGTGACTGTAAAGCGGAATGATGCTGTGTCTTCGTTATAAGTGACAGGGGAAGTGAGCGCGATATCTTCAATCGTGATATTCCGCTTCGGCCGCTCCACTTCAATACCCGCCCTGGCGTATTCATAGAGCTTTTTTCCGTTGACCTTTACAGCGGAATACATCGGCGGCACTTGCTCCTGCGGTCCCTTCAGTTCGTCTAAAACGGCTTTGATATCCGCTTCTTTCAGCGGCTCCTTGACAGGTTTTACGCTGACCGTTTCTCCCGTCTGGTCTTCGGTCGATGTGGAGAAGCCGAGAGTGATCTCAGCATCGTACGTTTTTGACTTGTCGGTGACGTACTCAACGATCTTTGTAGCCCGTCCGACACAGATCGGCAGTACGCCTGACACTTCCGGATCAAGCGTTCCCGTATGCCCGACTTTCTTTGTTTTTAACAGTTTTCTTATTTTCATTACACAGTCGTGAGAAGTCATGCCGACCGGTTTATGTAAAAGGAGAACTCCGTTAACCATCTGTCTTTCGCTCCTTTGTTATCAATTGTATCCCGTAAAACGCAGAAAAGAGGACAGACGACACTCGCCCATCCTCTTTCCTTGTTATTCAGACGGTTTATCTGAATGCAGTTCGTGAATCAATGTTTCAATACGGTTGCCGTACTCAATTGATTCATCAAATTCAAATTCAAGCTCAGGCGTTTTGCGGAGTCTGATTCGGCTGCCGATTTCGGAACGGATAAATCCTTTCGCTTTCTCAAGCCCTTTCAGCGCCTCCTCTTTCTTTTTCTCTCCGCCGAGAACGGAGATATACACCTTCGCTATTTGTAAATCACCTGAAACACGTACGTCTGTTACAGTGAGAAATCCGATTCTCGGGTCTTTCAGCTTTCGGCTGATAATATCCCCGAGCTCTTTTTTCATCTGCTCGCCGACACGGTTTGCTCTCATACTCAATTCAATCACCTCTAAGTTAAAACCACTCTGTTCTAGTGATCGTCCGTTCTATTTCGGGAAAGGAGTCAATAAACGCGAGTACGCGCTGGATCTCCTTTTCCGCCTGAACGTGAGAGGAGGAGACGACGGCGATTCCGAAGCTGGTCCGCTGCCAAGTGTCCTGATAGCCGATTTCTGCAGCCGACACGTTGAACTTATTCTGAACCCTCGTTATAATCCGCTTCAGAACGGCTCGTTTCTCCTTTAATGATCCCGCATCATAAATGATGCATTCACATTCCGCAAATCCGATCACTTTCTTTCGATTTCCTGCATGACATACGCTTCAAGGATGTCGCCTTCGCGAATGTCATTGTATTTCTTAATTGTAATACCACATTCATATCCTTGTGAAACTTCTTTCACATCATCTTTGAAGCGTTTCAAAACGTCTACTTCCCCTTCGAAGATGACCACGCCGTCACGGATCAGGCGGAGTCCGCTGTCACGTGTAATGTGGCCGTCTGTTACATATCCGCCGGCAATCGTGCCGATTTTCGACACTTTGAATGTTTGGCGCACTTCAACCTGGCCGATGACTTTTTCTTCGTATTCAGGATCAAGCATTCCTTTCATCGCCGCTTCAATTTCTTCGATGACTTTGTAAATGATACGGTGAAGACGGATATCTACATTTTCAGCTTCAGCCGTGCTCTTAGCATTTCCGTCTGGGCGCACATTAAACCCGATAACGATTGCATTTGAAGCAGATGCGAGAATGATGTCTGATTCCGTAATCGCACCGACGCCTGTGTGAATGATTTTCACTTTTACGCCTTCTACTTCAATTTTTTGAAGAGCGGCTGTTAACGCTTCGGCTGAACCTTGAACGTCAGCTTTTACGATTAAATTGATGTCTTTGACATCGCCTTGTTTAATTTGTTCAAACAGATCATCGAGGCTCAGCTTCGCTTTGTCGCTGCGCTGTTCTTCCAGTTGCTTGGAAGCGCGTGCTTCACCGACAGAACGGGCTGTTTTTTCGTCTTTAAAGACGAGGAATTGATCGCCAGCCTGCGGTACATCGTTTAAGCCCGTGATTTCTACAGGTGTGGACGGTCCGGCTGTTTTCACGCGGCGGCCGAGATCATTAACCATGGCCCGCACGCGGCCGAATGTATTTCCGACAACGATCGGATCTCCGACATTCAATGTTCCCGTTTGAACGAGAAGTGTCGCGACAGATCCTCTTCCTTTATCGAGCTCAGCTTCAATAACCGTTCCTTTTGCCTGACGGTTCGGATTGGCTTTCAGCTCTTCCACTTCACTGACAAGCAGAATCATTTCGACAAGCTCGTCAATTCCCTTGCCTGTAAGAGCGGACAGAGGAACGAAAATCGTTTCTCCTCCCCATGCTTCAGGAACGAGTCCGTATTCAGTCAGCTCCTGCATGACACGGTCAGGGTTCGCGCTTTCTTTATCCACTTTATTCACGGCAACGATAATCGGAACCTCAGCCGCTTTCGCATGGTTGATGGCTTCGACTGTCTGCGGCATAACGCCGTCATCGGCCGCTACGACTAAAATGGTAATATCAGTTACTTCCGCACCGCGCGCCCGCATTGTTGTAAACGCCGCGTGTCCCGGAGTATCTAAGAACGTGATTTTTTTGCCGTTTTCTTCGATCTGGTAAGCCCCGATATGCTGGGTGATTCCGCCGGCTTCTCCTTCAACAACTTTTGTTTTTCTGATGCTGTCAAGAAGGGTCGTTTTCCCGTGGTCAACGTGGCCCATGATCGTCACGACAGGCGGACGGATTTGAAGATCTTCTTCTTTGTCAGCCTCTTCATATTTTTCAAGCTCAGTTTCTTCAAGCACAATCACTTCTTCTGTTTCTACACCGTATTCAGATGCGATCAGTTCGATTGTGTCTTTGTCAAGCTCCTGGTTAATGGTAGCCATTACGCCCAGAAGCATCAGTTTTTTAATGAGTTCAGACGGCTCTTTGCCCAGTTCCTCGGCTAAAGCTCCGACTGTTAAAGAGCCGGAAAACGTAATTTTCTCAGGAAGCTCTTTTTTCGGCTTCAGCGGTTTTTGCTGATACTGATTTTTGTTGTTATGATTGCGTTTGTTTTTGTTTTTGTTGTTGTTATTCTTCTTGTTTTTGTTAAATTGATTATTCTGCACGTCATTCTTCTTTCCGTCTCGAATTTTGTTTGGTTGATTCCCAGCAGGCTGCTGATTAATCCCTTGCGGCTTGTTTTTGTTCGTTTCCGCAGGCTTCTGAGATGTAACGCCGGCGCCGCCTTTTTTAAATTTCGCATCAAGCTGCTTAATGGTCTTTTCTTCAAGCATTGCCATATGGTTATTTACTACTATATCCATGTTTTTCAGCGCAGTCAAAATTTCCTTGCTTGAAACATTGATGGCTTTTGCATATTCGTAAACTCTCATTTTAGCCATTCGTTCACCCCCAAAAATATTAATCGAGCAAGCTGATCAGCTTATTCGCAAAACCTTGGTCAGTGACGGCGACAACGACACGTGATTCCTTGCCGATAGAGCGGCCGAGATCCGCGCGGCTTTCGACTTTTTTATAAGGCACTTTATAATAATTGCATTTATCGGATACTTTTTTTGCAGTATTCGCAGATGCATCTTCTGTCAGCAGAACAAGTTTTGCACGCGCATTTCTAATTTCTTTTATAACCAAGTCCTCGCCCGACACGACCTTACGAGCTCGATTGGCCAGACCCAGCAAGGGAAACCATTCCATTCCAGACATGTTATTTTTTCACCTTTTCCGCCAGTTCCAGCAATTCTTCGAAAATCTGGTCATCGATTTGTGATTGAAATTGATTTTGCAATGTGTTTTTCTTTTTCGCAGCTAAGATGCATTCTTTCTCAAGGGTGATATAGGCACCCCGCCCGTTCTTCTTTCCGGTCGGATCGACTGAAATCTCTCCTTCTTTAGAACGGACAATTCGGATCAGTTCCTTTTTAGGCTTCATTTCCCCCGTTACCACGCATTTGCGCAGAGGAATTTTTTTTCGCTTATTCACCTAAAGTCACCTCTTATTCATCCGATTCGGCTGTTTCATGCTCCATAAAGAGCGGCTCTAAATCGTCATCTTCTTCATGCTCTCTCGGATAGATGCCAAGGTCTCTTGCATCCGTTTCACTTTTGATATCGATTTTCCAGCCTGTCAGTTTCGCAGCTAAGCGGGCGTTTTGCCCTCTTTTTCCGATTGCCAGAGAAAGCTGGTAATCAGGAACGATGACAGTCGTGGCTTTTTCTTCTTCGCTGACGATGACATCCAGCACTTTAGACGGGCTGAGCGCATTGGCAACAAATTCAACCGGATCATCAGACCAGTTGACGATATCAATTTTTTCGCCTTTCAGTTCATTGACGATCGCCTGCACGCGCTGGCCTTTGGGACCGACGCATGAACCGACCGGATCAACGTCAGGATCATCAGTGCGGACGGAGATTTTAGAGCGGTCGCCCGCTTCTCTGGCAACGGATTTCAGTTCGACCGTTCCGTCATAAATTTCCGGCACTTCGATTTCAAAAAGACGCTTCAACAGACCAGGATGCGTTCTTGATACATAGATCTGCGGCCCTTTTGTCGTTTTTTCGACTTTTGTGATAAATACTTTAATCCGATCGTGCGGTTTATAGCTCTCATTCGGCATTTGTTCATTGACGGGCAGCAGCGCTTCAATCTTGCCGAGAGACACGTAAATAAACTTGCTGTCTAAGCGCTGTACAATTCCCGTCATAATGTCTTCTTCACGATCGATAAATTCTGAGTAAATCACGCCGCGCTCAGCTTCACGGACACGCTGCGTCACCACTTGTTTCGCCGTCTGCGCAGCAATGCGGCCGAAGTCTTTCGGCGTTACTTCTATTTCAACGACATCTCCGACAAGGTAGTTCGGATGGATGTGCTGGGCGTCGTCAAGCGAGATTTCAAGTCTTGAATCGTATACCTCGTCTACGACATCCTTTCTTGCGAACACGCGGATCGTGCCCGTCTCACGGTTCAGATCGACCCGTACGTTTTGCGCCTGGTTAAAATTTCGCTTATACGCGGAAATTAAGGCAGCTTCAATTGCTTCGATGATAATGTCTTTACTGATGCCTTTTTCTTTTTCAAGAATAGTGAGAGCATCTAATAGTTCACTGCTCATGTTAGCGGTCTCCCCCCTTAAACACTAATACTTCATTCATTAAAATGTTACAGCTAATCTTGCGTTAGCTATTTTTTCATACGGAATATTGACCCGTTTCTTTCTTGTTTTGACCGTCATCTCTATTGTAACAGTTTGTCCATCGAATTCAGCCAATTTGCCTTCAAACACTTTTAAACCGTCAATCGGTTCGTACGTTTTCATGTACACATTTTTGCCCAGTGATTTTTCGAAGTCGGCTTTTTTCTTTAATGGACGCTCGGCTCCAGGAGAAGATACTTCAAGAAAGTAGTTCTGGGTGATCGGATCGGCCTCATCCAGCTTTTCGCTTAACGCTTCGCTGACTTTGGCGCACTCCTCAATATCAACACCGTTCTCGGAATCAATAAACACGCGAAGGAACCAGTTTTGACCCTCTTTGACAAATTCAATGTCTACGAGTTCAAGCTGAAGGTCATCCAGTATGGGCTGAGCCATTTCTTGAACGGTATCAGTCACTTTTTTGCTCATGTTTTTCCTCCTTGTGCTGTCGATATCATATCAGCCGTTCCTCTGCATAAAAACCCTGCTTCAAAAGAGCAGGGGCATTGAGAAAACGATGGACATGTCGAGGCAAAATTGCCTGTTCAATACAAAAGAGCGGGTTTCCCCACTCTTTGCCTCGGTAATCGTTAGCATTTCCAATAAAACTATACCATAACCATATATTTAATGCAAATCAAACTCCGCTCGGAGGCTGTGCACAAAGCTTAAAACAGAGACAGCTGATTTTGGTCCGGAAGCGACTCAAGACAGCCGTGACGGTCTAAATACTCTAAAATGGTTTTTGACACTTTTCCTCGTTTTTGAAGATCCTCTTTTGAAAGGAACTCCCCTTCTTTCCGCGCTTTCACAATATTGAGAGCGGCGTTGGTTCCGAGTCCCGGAATTGAGTTGAACGGCGGGATGAGACTGTTGCCGTCAATGATAAATTCCGAAGCGCTCGAACGGTATAGATCGACCTTCTGGAAAGAATAGCCGCGCTCACACATTTCAAGCGCAAGCTCTAACACGGTAAGGAGGTTTTTCTCCTTCGGCGAAGCATCAAGCCCTTTAGAGCTGATATCATCCATCACCGCTCTGATGGCGGTCGAGCCTTTAATCATTGTATCAATGTCAAAGTCATCTGCGCGGACGGTAAAATACGCAGCATAATATAAAAGCGCGTGATGCACTTTAAAGTATGCAATCCGCACCGCCATCAGCACGTATGCGGCGGCGTGGGCTTTCGGGAACATGTATTTGATTTTTTTGCATGAATCAATATACCAGTTCGGCACATTGTTCTTTTTCATTTCTTCTTCCCATTCCGGCGTCAGGCCTTTGCCTTTACGGACGAATTCCATGATTTTAAAGGCCAGTGAAGGCTCAAGGCCCTGATAGATCAAGTAAACCATAATGTCATCACGGCAGCCGATCACTTCGCTAAGTTCACACGTATTGTTGTGTATCAGTTCCTGCGCATTGCCGAGCCATACGTCCGTTCCGTGAGAAAGCCCGGAAATCTGGACAAGCTCGGAGAACGTCGTCGGCTTCGTATCCTCAAGCATCTGCCGCACAAATCGCGTCCCGAATTCAGGAATGCCGAGCGTCCCCGTTTTACAGCCGATCTGCTCTTCAGTGACGCCGAGCGATTCTGTGCCTTGGAAAATCTTCATAACTTCCGGATCATCTGTCGGAATCGTCTTCGGATCAATTCCGCTTAAATCCTGGAGCATCCGGATGACTGTCGGATCATCGTGCCCCAATATATCAAGCTTCAGCAGGTTGTCATGAATGGAGTGGAAGTCAAAATGAGTCGTTTTCCATTCAGACCCCGTCGCATCTGCCGGGAATTGTATCGGTGAAAAATCGTAAATATCCATGTAATCCGGGACAACGATAATCCCCCCCGGGTGCTGGCCGGTCGTTCTCTTAACGCCGGTGCAGCCTTGAACCAGACGGTCGATCTCCGCGCCGCGCATGTGTAGGTTGTGATCGCCCGCATAGCCTTTCACATATCCGTAAGCCGTCTTTTCCGCGACGGTGCCGATCGTTCCCGCGCGATACACGTTATCTTCACCGAACAATACTTTCGTGTAGTTATGGGCATGGGGCTGATACTCACCTGAGAAGTTCAAGTCGATATCGGGTACTTTGTCACCTTTAAAGCCTAAGAACGTTTCAAACGGGATATCATGTCCGTCCTTTTTCAAAGGTGTACCGCAAGACGGGCAGCTTTTATCCGGAAGGTCAAAACCGGAACCGACTGATCCGTCATTAAAGAATTCGGAATATCGGCAGCTCGGGCACACGTAGTGCGGAGCGAGCGGGTTCACTTCAGTGATTTCCGTTAAGGTCGCCACAAGCGATGAACCGACGGACCCCCGGGAGCCGACGAGATAACCGTCATCCAGAGACCGTTTTACAAGCTTATGAGAGATGAGATAAATAACGGCGAACCCATGACCGATGATACTTTTTAATTCTTTTTCTATTCTCGCTTCCACAATTTCGGGAAGCTCTTCACCGTAAATGCTTCTGGCGCGCTGATAGCTCATTTCACGGATTTCTTCATCAGCCCCGTCAATTTTCGGCGTGTACAGATCGTCTTTGATCGGTTTGATCTCATTGATCATCGAAGCGACTTTCTGCGTATTGTCAACCACGATTTCTTTCGCTTTTTCCGCACCGAGGAAGGAGAAAGCCTCCAGCATTTCATCTGTCGTTCTGAAGTGCACTTTAGGCAGTTCGTGTCTGTTTAACGGGTTGGCGCCGCCTTGGGAAGATATTAAGATCTTCCGGTAAATTTTATCCTCATCGTTTAAATAGTGGACATTTCCCGTAGCCACGACCGGCTTATTCAATTTTTCTCCGAGCTTTGTAATGTTGGCGATGATTTCTTTCAGCGCTTTTTCATCCCGGACGAGCTCAAGCTGCAGAAGGTGTCTGTATACTTCCGGCGGCTGCACTTCAAGATAATCATAGAAGGATGCGATATCTTCAACCTCTTCAGGAGATTTTTGCATCATGCCTTCAAAGACCTCACCCCTGTCACAGGCAGAGCCGATTAACAGACCTTCTCTGTATTTATTAAGCTGCGACCTCGGAATGCGCGGCACTCTGTAGAAATATTGAATATGAGAAATGGACACGAGCTTAAACAGATTTTTAAGGCCGGTCTCATTCACGGCAAGCAATGTAGCGTGATAAGGCCTTGATCTCTGATAAGCATTGGATTGTCCCATATTCTCATTCAGCTGATCATGATAAAAAATGTCTTTTTCAGCGGCATCTTTGAGCATTTTCAACAGCAGGTAGCCCGTTGCTTCAGCGTCAAAAACCGCTCGGTGATGCTGGGTTAATTCGATATCAAACTTCTTACATAACGTATTTAAGCGGTGATTTTTAAACTCAGGATACAGGAAACGCGCGAGTTCCAGCGTATCAATGACCGGATTTTTCGCTTTTTCCGTTTTCAAAAGTCGCTTGTACGCCACATTTAAAAATCCCATATCAAAGCTGGCGTTATGAGCCACAAGCACGTCATCGCCGATCCATTCTTTAAAATCCCGGACGACGTCAACGACATCGGGAGCGTCGCGGACCATGTCGTCCGTAATCCCGGTAAGCTCTATCGTCGTTGCTGACAGCGGATGGTGCGGATTGGCGAACGCTTCGAATTTATCGATGATTTCTCCGCCTCTTATTTTGACTGCAGCAAGCTCAATGATGGTGTCATACACTGCGGACAGACCTGTCGTTTCAACGTCAAAGACGACGTATGTGTCTTCTTCCAGGAGACGGTGAGCTGGATTGTATGCGATCGGAACGCCGTCATCTACGATATTGGCTTCCATTCCGTAAATCATTTTAATGCCGTGTTTTTTCGCGGCGGAATAGGCATCCGGGAAAGACTGCACAACGGCATGATCAGTTAACGCAATCGCTTCATGTCCCCATTTTTTCGCCTGTTCGACAAGCTTTCCGATGCCCGTTACAGCATCCATTTGGCTCATCGGAGAATGCAGATGAAGCTCAACCCGTTTTTCGCCTTCAGGAGCGGTGTCTTCACGGGTTTTGGCTTTTATTTCATTCACGTCATTTGCAATCATGACGAGGTCTCTGACGAATGTATCGTTTTGAATGCTTCCCCGCGCCTTCACCCACATGCCTTTTTTCAGCGTTTTCATCAAAGCGGCGTCTTCTTTTTCTCGGGCGAACATTTTTACTAAAATGCTGTTTGTATAGTCCGTGATTTTGAAAATGCAGAGCGTGCGTCCGCTTTTCAGCTCGCGTGTTTCAGCATCAAACACAAACCCCTGCACTGTAATTCTTCTTTCTTCATCCATGATGCTGTCAAGCGTCCGGATTTCTTCGTTCTCTTTAATTTGATAGCCGATGACAAGCGGTCCGGACGGTGCCTGATCCTCATCGCCCTCTTTTTCCTTCTTCTCCATCTCGATAAGCGCCTGCATCGCCCGCTCCTGATCTTCAGCAAGCTTTTGCTCGCGGAATTTCTGGACTTCTTGGTCAGATACGAAAATTTCGGTATCCAGCTGCAGTTCCGGAAAGCCGAATTGGCGATAGCTGTGCTGAATCAGTGCGCTGTATTTATTTTTGAGCGCAGATGCTTCTGTATCTGTTTTTGTTTTCACGATCAGCTTGTTTCCCTTGAGCTTCGGCTTCTGCTGATTCAAAAGAGCCACCATCGGCGGCGAGGTTCCTTCAAGCTCTTCAATACAGCGTGTCCAATAATCCTGTACAAGCTCCTCTGTCACTGTAGGGTCAATGACCTGAACAGACGATGTGACACGTGCGATGTGAGCAAACGATTGTGTTAACCTCATCATGAATGAATCATATATTTGATACGGCAAAAGAGCCTTAAAGCGAAATTGGAAATGCCAGGCTTTTTCTGCTTTATGGATTGTCAGTTTATCAATCTCTCCGTCTTCAAAGTATGTCATGAAGGTATCATCTGTCATATTAAGCTGCTGCAGAAGAATCTGAAACTGTCTTCTGTTTACTGATAACTGTTCCATTCAGACAGTATCCCTCCCTTAAAACATCATAAGTGAAGGTACCTCCGCAGGTGATGAGGTACCTTCTTTTTTCTCTATTTTAACATGATTTTGTATGATTCGTTATGGTGATTACTTCGTCTTGATAAATTCAGAAAGCTCATCCACTGAAACTTCGGCAGATTCACCGGTTTTGCGGATTTTCACTTCTACGATGCCCTCGTCGGCACGTTTTCCGACAGTGATGCGGATCGGAAGGCCGATCAGATCAGAATCAGCAAATTTCACGCCTGCGCGTTCAGCGCGGTCATCGTATAATACCTCATAACCTTCCGCCTGGAATTTGCCGTAAAGCTGTTCAGCAAGCTCTTTTTGCGCTTCGTTTTTCATATTCAGCGCCAAAATATGAAGATCATACGGAGCAACGCTTTTCGGCCAGATCAAGCCTTTTTCGTCGTGATGCTGTTCAGCGATGGCTGAAAGCGTTCTGGACACGCCGATTCCGTAACATCCCATCAGCATCGGCTGCGCACGCCCGTTTTCATCAAGGTATGTCGCATTCATCGCTTCAGAGTAACGCGTGCCGAGTTTAAAGACTTGTCCGACCTCAATCCCTTCAGCGAAACGGATCGTGCCTTTTCCGTCAGGTGACGGATCGCCTTCCTGAATGATTCGAAGATCGGCATATGCTTTTACTGACGCGTCACGTTCGATGTTTACGTTTCGGTAATGACGGTCTTTTTCATTCGCGCCGCTAACAGCGTTTACCATGACTTTCACGGCTTGGTCGGCATAAATCTCAATGTCGCCGGCAGCGCCGATCGGCCCCGCAAATCCCGGCTCCGTGCCAAGTTTCTCCGCTACTTCTTCATGAGACGCAAGCTCAACCACTTCCGCGTTCAGAAGGTTTTTCACTTTCACGTCATTGACCTCATGATCGCCTCTTACTAACACGAGAACAAATCGGTCATCAGCTTTAAACAGCATTGATTTGATGCAGGCGCTCGGCTCGATCTGCAAGAACGAAGCGAGTTCTTCAATGCTTTTGACATTCGGCGTATCAATTTTCTCCAATGCCTCGGGTGTTTCATCTGACGGCTCGCTGTTCATGACAACTTCCGCCATTTCCGTATTGGCTGCGTAAGAGGATCCATCGGAATAAGCGATGGTATCTTCCCCTATTTCAGAAAGAGCCATAAATTCATGCGTATCTTTTCCGCCCATCGCGCCCGAGTCGGCAATAACGGGACGGACGTTTAATTCACAGCGTGCGAAAATGCTGCTGTATGCGCCGTACATGTTTTGGTATGTTTCCTCCAGACTTTCTTCAGAAGCATGGAAAGAATACGCATCTTTCATGATGAATTCGCGTCCGCGCAGTAACCCGAAACGCGGGCGTTTTTCATCTCTGAATTTAGACTGGATCTGGTAAAGAGTGAGCGGCAGACGCTTATAAGATTTCACCTCATCGCGCACGAGAGAAGTAATGACTTCTTCATGTGTCGCGCCTAAAGCAAATTCACGGCCGTGGCGGTCTTTCAGACGCATTAATTCAGGCCCGTACGTATACCACCTGCCTGATTCCTGCCATGTTTCAGCCTGCTGAAGGGCCGGCATCAGCATTTCCACCGCGTTGATTTTTTCCATTTCTTCACGCACGATCTTCTGAATGTTTTGAATGACCCTGTAAGCCAGGGGCATGTAGCTGTAAACCCCGCTCGTATTTTGTCTGATAAATCCCGCTCTCAGCAGAAGCTTATGGCTTTTTGCTTCAGCATCAGCCGGCACTTCTCTCAGGGTCGGAATAAGCGTCAAACTTTGTCTCATGTCTTCGCACCTCTGATTTTTTACTAGTCAATTATAAGAATAAACGCTGGATATCGTTCCATGTGACAACCAGCATAAGAAGCATTAAGAAAGCTACGCCGATAAATACGACAAATGCTTCCTTGTCACGGTTTATCGGCTTGCCGCGGATTGCTTCAATGAATAAAAACAGCAGCCGCCCGCCGTCAAGCGCCGGTATCGGCAGCAGGTTGACGATTCCCAGGTTGATGCTTAAAAACGCCGCAAACCGCAATAAGTTGATGATGCCGGTTTTTGCAACTTGATCCGTCATATCATAAATGCCGACAGGACCCGAAAGCATATCAAGCTTAAACTGGCCTGTCACAATTTTGCCCAGATTGGTCAGAATCGCTTTTGTGACATCAACGGTAGATGTCGCGCCGTAGGCGATCGCTGCAAGCGCGCCTTTTTCAGTCGGCGCATAAGAGCCGAAGCGGCCGATTGTTTTTTTATTTTCATCTTTTACAGCTTCAGGTGTAACCCAGATATGAAACGATTTGCCGTCCCGTTTGACGGCGACATCGATTTTTTTTCCGGGATTTTCTTTTACCGCTGTCACGATGTCGGTCCATGACCTCATTTTTTCACCGTTAATGCTCTGGATATAGTCGCCTTCTTTTAGACCGGCAGCCGCTGCGCGTCCATTGTCTGTCAGCTTCCCGAGCTCAGGCTGATTTGAAGGCACGCCTTGAATGAATCCAAGCATGACGAGAATGACATACGCTAAGATGAAGTTCATTATCGGACCGGCAGCAATCGCCTTAATCCGCTTCCATACGGGTTTAGACCCGAATTGTCGATTGTAAGGCGCAATCTGCACTTCTTCTCCGTCTACGATAAAAAAAGAGGTCTGACTGACAGTAAAGCCCGCCAGTTCATCTTCTTTCCCCTGCTCGTACCCGGTAATCTTCATTTCGTGCTCAAGATCAGCCGTCTCCACCTCGATAATTAAAGCGTCAGGATATTTTTCCTTTTGATTAATGATGACTTTTTCCACTTCGTCATCTTTATTAAAAAGAAGCCCGACGGTATAACCGGGTTTGACTTCGATCATCTCCGGGTCTTCACCGGCCATGCGGACGAACCCGCCGACCGGAAGGAGTCTGATCGTATACACGGTTTCATTCTTTTTAAATGAAAAGATTTTAGGGCCGAAGCCGATCGCAAATTCACGGCAAAGGATTCCCGCTCTTTGGGCGAGCAATAAATGCCCGAGCTCATGGAAAAAAACGAGCGTTCCGAAAATAATAATAAACGCGATAACTGTATTCACGAACATACCACCTTATGTGAGTATTGAATTAACGTATCCACGGGTGTCTTTGTCCACTTCTTGGATATCCGCAAGACTCGGATCCTGAATTACGCTGTGGCGGTCCAATGCTTTTTCAATCAGGTCCTCAATCGATAAGAATGAAATCCGGCCGGCAAGAAAAGCGGCAACGGCTTCTTCGTTGGCCGCATTTAAAACCGTCGGCATTGTTCCCCCTATTTTACCTGATTCAAAGGCAAATTGTAAGCAGCGGAACCTTTCAAAGTCAGCTTTCGCAAAATGAAGGCTTCCGATCTCCCATAATTCAAGCCTTTTTGTTTCAGGCAGAGGCAGCCGGTCCGGATATGTCAGCGCATATTGAATCGGCACCCTCATGTCCGGATTTCCGAGCTGGGCGATGACGCTTCTGTCGTGAAATTCAACCATCGAATGAATGATGCTCTCCTTATGTAATACAACGTCAATCTGTTCATACGGAATGTCAAACAGCCAATGCGCCTCAATAACTTCAAGTCCTTTATTCATCATTGTAGCCGAGTCAATCGTAATTTTTGCGCCCATCGACCAGTTCGGGTGGTTAAGGGCGTCGGCAATCGTTACAGACTCAAGCTCCTGCCGCGTTTTATCTCTGAAACTGCCGCCGGATGCCGTAATGATCAGGCGCTCGATATTTTTGCTCTGTTCGCCTTGCAGCGCCTGAAAAATAGCGGAATGTTCGCTGTCGACCGGAAGAAGAGGAACACCGTATCGTTTTGCGTGTCCTTTCACTATATGCCCGGCAGTGACGAGAGTTTCCTTATTTGCAAGCGCAATTGTTTTTTTCTGTTCAATCGCTTTCAAAGTCGGGATTAAACCGACGCTTCCAAGCAGCGCATTGACGACGATATCCACTTCGTCCATGACTGCCGCTTCAATCAGGCCTTCTTCTCCGATGCCGATTTGACATTCATGAGAAAAAGACGCTTCTTTCACTTTTTGGTATGTATCCATGTCGCCGACTGCTACATATTTCGGCTCAAACGTTCTGATCAACGGGATCGCTTTCTCGGCGTTTTTACCGAAAGTCATCGAGACGAGACGGAACTGATCTTGATGCATGCGCAATACGTCTAACGTCTGCTCCCCTATTGATCCTGTTGCTCCTAAAAGACAAATATTCTTCAAAATGCCACTCCCATTCTATGCGTCCAGACCGGTCTTATTTTCATATTAGCCTTTCTCATGAAAAAAGCGCAAGCAGAAAGTATAAGAACGGCATGACAAACAAAAAGCTGTCAAATCGATCTAAAATGCCGCCGTGCCCGGGAAGGATTTTTCCCGAATCCTTCACATCATAGTGCCGCTTAAGCGCTGATTCAACCAAATCCCCGATCTGTCCGAACACAGACAGAACAAGCGTGATGACCAAAAGAACCGGGTATGAAATCGGAAGGTGCGCAAACAGCTGAAAAACAGCCGTAAAAATAAGGGCGATGACAATACCGCCGAGAAACCCTTCCACTGTTTTGTTAGGACTGATTTCGGGCCACAGCTTCCGCTTCCCGAGCGACTTTCCGACGAAATATGCGCCTGAGTCCGTTGACCATATGACAACGCAGGCATAAAAGATATACAAAAGCCCGTTTGTTTCAATGTTTCTGATTTCAATAAAATAATGAAAACACAGTCCGATATATACCGTCGCGAGAACGATAAACCCGACTTCGTCAAACGTAAAGGTGTTTTTCACGAGCACCGTATAGCTGAGCAGAATCAATACGGCGAAAATCGTTACTTCCATTTTCGCATCGAAAAAATGATACTTGTCCGGCATCATATACAGCCATAACAACAAGAGGCTGATCAGACCCGGAAAAGAAAAAAATCTGAGCTTTTTCATCCGCAAAAGCTCAAAAAGCGCTATACTTCCCATCACGTAAACAAATACGGTGAACGGCAATCCTCCGAAAATAACCAAAAATAAAAATAGTGCCGCTGCCAGAACACCTGTTAACAATCTTTGTTTCATTTCCACCATCCTCTAAATTCCGCCAAACCTCCGGCCCCGCTGCTGAAATTCTCCCACTGCCTGCAGAAAGTGATCTTCTTTAAAATCGGGCCACAGGACATCTGTAAAAACAAATTCACTGTAAGCCACCTGCCAAAGCATAAAGTTGCTCAATCTGATTTCTCCGCTCGTTCTGATGAGCAGCTCCGGGTCCTGGATTGATTCTGTCATTAAATGCCCGGAAAAGAGCGCTTCATCAATGTCTTCGATATTCAGCGTGCCGCTTTTCACCTGTTCAGCCAGTGCTTTTGCCGCATTGACGATTTCCGTGCGTCCGCCGTAGTTCAAAGCGAAATTGAGAATCAGCCCGTCATTTTGTTCTGTATCTTTTACGGCCTTCTCAATCGCCCTGTACGTATGAGAAGGGAGCGCGGATTCATCTCCGATAATTTTCACCTGTACATTTTCCTCTATTAATTCAGGAAGATACGTATTCAGGAACTCTTCCGGAAGCTTCATCAAAAAGTCGACTTCCATCTTCGGGCGCTTCCAGTTCTCCGTTGAAAACGCATAAAGAGTCAGAACTTTAACGCCGAGCTGACTTGCGAGCTTTGTCACCCTTTTTACCACTTTCATTCCTTCATGATGTCCTGCAATCCGAGGGAGTGAGCGCTTCTTCGCCCAGCGTCCGTTTCCGTCCATAATAATGGCAATGTGTGCGGGAATTTCACCCTTCAGTATGTCTTCTTTTGTATACCGTTCTAAGTTGGAAGCCGCATTCTGCTGATTCTTCCAATTTTTGAGTATGTTGAGCATGAGATTCCTCCGTCACCCAAAAAGGTTGCGTTGCTGATGATCAATGTAATCAACAGTATTAACAAAAAAACCCCCTGTAAACATGAGAGGGTCTTTTCACATTATCTATTGTACATAGTTTTTCATTAAACTTCCATGATTTCTTTTTCTTTGTCCTTCGTGACGCTGTCAATTTTTGACACATATTCATCTGTCAGCTTTTGAACGTCTTCACTGGAAGCACGAAGCTCGTCTTCTGTAATGTCTCCGTTTTTCTCAAGTTTTTTGAGGTCATCGTTGCTGTCACGGCGGACATTACGGACTGCTACTTTCGCTTCTTCCGCGTATTTTTTCACGACTTTGACAAGTTCTTTACGTCTTTCTTCCGTCAGAGCCGGGATCGCGATGCGGATAATTGTGCCGTCACTTGTCGGCGTTACGCCAAGATCAGCTTTCAGAATCGCTTTTTCAATATCGCCGATTGCCGTTTTGTCATACGGTGTGACAACAAGCATACGCGCTTCAGGCACATTGATGGAAGACAGCTGGTTTAAAGGTGTTTGGGCACCGTAGTATTCTACTGTCACTTTATCCAATAGAGATGGGTTGGCACGTCCTGCACGGACTGACGCCAATTCACGTGAATAAGCGGCAACCGCTTTTTCCATGCGTTCTTTTGTTTGTGTTAATACTTCGTTTGACAACGTTATTTCCCCCTTACGATCGTTCCGATTGATTCGCCGATTACGGCACGCTTAATATTTCCTTCTTCCATAATAGAAAAGACGATCAGCGGAATATCATTATCCATACATAGTGAAGAAGCCGTAGAATCCATGACTTCCAGCCCGTCTTTTAACACATCGAGATAAGATAATTTTTCGTATTTAACGGCTGACTCATCTTTTCTCGGATCAGCATTATACACACCGTCGACATTATTTTTCGCCATTAAGATCACGTCCGCTTCGATTTCAGCGGCACGCAGCGCTGCGGTTGTGTCCGTAGAGAAATAAGGGTTTCCTGTTCCCGCGGCAAAAATAACAACGCGTTTTTTCTCCAGGTGGCGGATGGCTTTTCTTCTGATGTAAGGCTCAGCGACCTGACGCATTTCAATTGATGTCTGCACTCTGGACTGAATTCCGAGCGTTTCCAGGCTGTCCTGCAGGGCAAGTGAGTTCATGACAGTAGCAAGCATGCCCATATAATCGGCCGTCGCACGGTCCATTCCTAAGTCACTGCCTGTTTTTCCGCGCCATAAGTTGCCGCCGCCTACGACTACGGCCACTTCGACGTCAAGCTCAGCGATTTCTTTTACCTGTTTAGCGATGGATTGGATGACAGTCGGATTAATGCCGTTTCCCTGCTCTCCTGCCAATGCTTCTCCGCTAAGCTTTAAAACGATACGATTGTATTTTGGTTTTTCCATAATAACCTCCAAGTGTAAACATTGCCGTTTCCTATTATGCAAGAGAAAAAAAGGTTTGTAAATATAGTTTTAAAAATAGGGAACACAAGTAGTGTCCCCTATACTGCCTGAAAAGCCGCGAAAGATTCGCCAAGGCTTTCCGCCATTATTTTTTCACTTGGTTCATAACTTCTTCAGCAAAGTTTTCTTGGCGTTTTTCAATACCTTCTCCAACTTCGTAGCGGACGTAAGTTTTAACAGATGCGTTTTTCGCAGCCACAACTTGTTTCACTTTTTCGTCTGGGTTTTTAACGAAAGCTTGGTCTAATAAGCAAATTTCTTCGAAGAATTTGTTCAGACGGCCTTCAACCATTTTAGCTACGATGTTTTCCGGTTTGCCTTCTTGAAGAGCTTGCTGAGTCAGGATCTGACGCTCATGGTTTGCTTCTTCTTCAGACACTTGGTCGCGGGAAATGTAACGAGGATTTACCGCTGCAACATGCATCGCGATGTCTTTTGCAAGATCTTCGTCAGTTGTTCCGCTAAGAACGGATAATACGCCGATGCGGCCTCCCATGTGAAGGTAAGCACCGAACGCTTCGCTGTCTTCTTTTGAAATAACAGCAAAACGGCGAAGAGTGATTTTCTCTCCGATTTTAGCAACGTTGCTTGTGATGTATTCTTCAACAGTAGAACCGTTTTCCATCTTTTGACCCATTGCTTCTTCAAGATCAGCAGGAGCGTTTGCAAGAAGGTGGTCAGCAAGCGTGTTCAGAAGCTCTTTGAAGCCTTCGTTTTTCGCAACGAAATCAGTTTCAGAGTTTACTTCTAAGATAACGCCTTTGTTGCCGTCAGTTTTAATAAGAGTAGAACCTTCAGCAGCGATACGGTCAGCTTTTTTAGCCGCTTTCGCAATTCCTTTTTCTCTCAGAAGGTCGATTGCTTTGTCCATATCTCCGTCAGTTTCAGTCAATGCTTTTTTACAGTCCATCATACCAGCGCCTGTTTTTTGACGCAGTTCTTTTACCTGCTGTGCAGTAATAGCCATTTGAATTCCTCCTTATATGTGTAAACAAGATATGTATAGATACATTTTTCTTGAAAAAAGGTGATAAAAGGCAGTCCCTTCTATCACCTTTTGATTAGGTTACGCAGTTGTCGTTTCTGTTTCAGGTGCAGTCTCTTCAGCAGCTTCCGCTTCTTCTTCGCCTTGCTTCGCTTCAAGAATAGCATCTGCCATTTTAGAAGTAAGAAGTTTGACAGCGCGGATTGCGTCATCGTTTGCAGGGATTACGACATCAATTTCATCAGGATCACAGTTTGTATCTACGATTCCGATGATAGGAATGTTCAATTTGCGAGCTTCCGCAACAGCGATGCGCTCTTTGCGAGGATCGATGATGAATAATGCATCAGGAAGATCCTTCATGTCTTTAATTCCGCCGAGGAATTTTTCAAGACGCTCTAATTCTTTTTTCAATTGAACAACTTCTTTTTTCGGAAGTACTTCAAATGTACCGTTTTCTTGCATTTTCTCGATGTCTTTCAGACGCTTAATGCGTTTTTGGATTGTTTCGAAGTTTGTCAGTGTACCGCCCAACCAGCGTTGGTTGACATAGTACATGCCAGAGCGTACAGCTTCTTCTTTAACAGAATCCTGAGCTTGTTTTTTTGTGCCGACGAAAAGGATTTTTCCGCCTTCAGCAGCAAGGTTTTTCGTGAAGTTGTAAGCTTCCTCTACTTTTTTCACTGTTTTTTGAAGGTCAATGATGTAGATTCCGTTACGCTCCGTGAAAATGTAACGCTTCATTTTTGGGTTCCAGCGGCGTGTTTGGTGGCCGAAGTGAACACCAGCTTCAAGCAATTGTTTCATAGAAATAACTGACATGTGATTTCCTCCTAATAAAATGGTTTTTTTCCTCCGCTTAGGTCATTTTTGTGCAGAACTGCCGTTTGCAGCACCCTCTGCATAAATCGTTAAGCGTGTGTATTTAACACCAAGAAATAATATAACACAGCTTTATGCGACAATCAAGAATCCTTTACAGCTTTGCCGCGAAATTTTAAAAACAGCTCGATTTCTGTCTTTCCGCTCTGCATCCGTTTGGCGATTTCCGCGGGGGTGAGCCCTTGTTCATATAATGCTGAAACACGTTCTTCAAACGAATGCGCGCCGCTGTTTTCGTCACTTTCAGCCCGTTCCGTTGCACTGATGAGCTTTTCCATGTGGTCCGGAATATCAGGCTCTTCTTTCGGTTCCGGCCGGGGTTCGGCGTCTTCTGCGTCCGGCGCTTGACGGCTTTTTGCGTCTTCGAGTCTTTCATTTTCTTCTTTCAGCTCAAGCAGAAACGCTGCAAGGGTGTTTTCCGTCTCTTCAAGAATCTTCTTCTGCTGGCGCTCCGTCTCCTTGAGGGCTGAAAACCTCGTGTACAGAATAATGACGGCATAAAGCAGTACGCCGTGAAGCACAAAGCTTAAAAGCCATAATAGTGTTGACATGTTTTTCACTCGCTAACCATGAGTTCATTATTGAATTACTTTTTCAAGCAGGTGCTTTAATTTGAACAGCGCCTTTGAATGAATCTGTGAAATCCGCGACGTCGAAAGGTTCAGGACTTGTCCGATTTCGGTCAAAGTCAGTTCTTCTTTATAGAATAAACTGACGACAAGCTGCTCTTTTTCAGAAAGCTCGTGAATTTTGCCCGCAAGCTGAGCGATCAGCTCGTCCTTCATGATTTTTTCTTCCGGCGGCACATTTTTGTCATCTCTGATCATCACTTGAATATTCTCACCGTCATCCTGGTCGTGAAGCTTTTCATCAATGGATAAGAGATTGGCAAAAAACCCTTCATTCATCGTTGATACTACGTCCTGCTCCGTCATCCCCAGCTCTTCTGCGATCTCTGAAGGCGTCACATTCCGAAGGTAGCGCTGTTCAAGTTTTTCGATCGCCGCTTCGACTTTTTTTGTCTTCTCCCGTGAAGTTCTGGGCAGCCAATCTTCTTTACGCAGCCCGTCGATGATTGCACCGCGAATTCTAAACGAGGCATAGGTATCAAATTTTAAATCCCGGCCGGGGTCAAATTTTTCTAGGGCATCATATAAACCAAGCATACCAAGGCTCATTAGATCGTCTTTATGCACCGATTTCGGCAGTCCGACGGAAATTCTGCCGACATGATATGTGACCAGCGGCATGTAACGGCGCATTAAATCATCACCGGCTTTAGGATCTTTCCACTCTTTCCAGCGCGACCAAAGCACCTGATCTTCATAATTCAAGGATTGCATTGTTATCCCCCTACCTCATACCTTTATTAAATCGTTGTTTCACCTTGTTTAACAGTTCGAATGTGCAGCATGCAGGACTTTGGCTCAAATTCAATCGTCCGGCCGCTTGAGCCGCCCGTATCTTCACTGATGACCGGAATGTTATACAATGAAAGCTGCTCTTTGATGGCCGCTACATTCCTCGGACCGATTTTCATCAGGTCGTTCGTCATTTTAAACTTAAACATCTCCGCTCCCCCGGCGAGTTTTGCCTTCAGGGCAAACTTGCGGCAGCCGGCTTTCAAAAGCATATCAATCGTCATCTTAACGGCGGTGTCCGCGTATTTTGCACGGTTGAGCTCCGCCGTTTTTGATAAACCGGAGTCCGGCAGCATGACGTGAACGAGTCCTGCCGTTTGTTTGTCTTTATCGTATAAAACCATCCCCACGCATGAACCGAGTCCCGAGGTCCGGATTTTATCCGGGTAACGCGCGACTTGAACATCCGCAATCCCCACTTTAACGACTGCGGCTTCCGCACGGCTCATAAAGCCGCACCCAATGAGACGAAGAGCTTTTCAAAAGAATCATAGTCCGGGAGCATAAACATGTGGGCTTTGAGCTCCTGCCGGCTGCCCTGGTCAAAAATAGAAGTATCCACGACAATGGCATGCTCTCCGACTTGGCTGAGCTCCATCAGCCCTTCACTGATAACCGCGCCGAACATATCAAGTGAGATTTCCGGCACGCTCGGGTAAATCTCAAGCTTTGTCAAATCAGCCAATGCCGTTAAATAGGAACCTGCTAAAATATTGCCGAACTCATGTAAAGCAGAAGAACTCAAATGATCTTCGCCCAGCTGGTCAATATCAAAATCCGGATTTCCGATCAGCTCTCTGATAAACTGTTCCGCCTGATCAAAAGGCATGATGAGAAAGATAGAGCCGGTCATGTCGCCTTCCATTCTTAAAAAGATACTGGCGACCGGCGTTTCAGCCCCGCCGAAAAAATCAGCGAGCTCATCAAATGTCAATAAAGTCGCAAACGGCACTTCCATGTCTATCTTTCTGTTCAGCAGCTGAGCCATTGCAGAAGCCGAGTGACCCGCCCCGATATTTCCGACTTCCCGCAAAATATCCATCTGCTCTTCTTTGATCGCTTCAAACTTACTCATGTTGTCTTTTCCCCTTTAAGCATTAGGCTCTCCGGACGCAGATGCCGAAGCACCTTTATCCAGCACCGCATGCGCATCGATAATATTGAGGAGCCTGTTATCTTGCTTAACGATCTGTTTAATCCACACATCCGTTTCCTTTGTCTGGCTTTCAGGCGCGGATTCGATTTCATTTTCATGCACGGTGATGACGTCATTGGCCTCATCCACGACCCATCCGACATCGGCGTCACGATAAGAAATGATGATAATCCGAGTCTCTTCTGTGATGTCCTGTTCAGGCTGGTTCAGACGTTTTCTTAAATCAAGAACCGGGGTAATCACTCCGCGCAGATTAATAACGCCGCGGATATAAGATTCCACACCCGGGACCCTCGTCGGTTTTTGCCACTTTTCAATTGATTTCACCTGGGAAACTGAGATAGCGTATTCTTTCCCGTTTATCATAAACACAATCATTTTTTCACCTGTTTTGATTTCAGCAGTCATTCGGGCACCTCCTCGTGTCGTTTAGTAGATCAGCGCATTACAATCAATAATCAGCGCCACTTCTCCGTTTCCGAGAATCGTAGCGCCGGAAATCGCAAAGACGTTCGTCAAATAGTCGCCGAGTGATTTCAGTACGACTTCCTGCTGTCCGATAAAAGAGTCCACGACAAAAGCAGTGGATTTATCGCCCTTTTTCACGACGATTACATGGAACTGATCGGCATCCTGTTTTGAATCCGTAATGCCGAATTCTTTTTTCAGATAGACGATCGGAACGATTTGGCCTCTGAAATCAATCACTTCTCTGTCATGCGTCTGCAGGATATCTTTCTTATCAATAACAGCCGTCTCTATAATAGAAGAAATCGGTATCGCAAACGTCTCTTCTTCCAGTTTAATGAGAAGAACAGATATAATTGAAAGTGTCAGCGGAAGCTGGATACTGAAAAGAGAACCTTGGCCTTCCGCGGATTTGACACTGACAGAGCCCCCGAGTGATTCGAGTTTATTTTTCACAACATCCAGGCCGACGCCCCGCCCTGAAATGTCAGAAATTTGATCGGCAGTCGAGAAGCCCGGAGCAAAAATAAGCTCGTAAATCTCATTATCTTCAAGCGTTTCAGCATCACGTTCGGTGATTACACTCCGTTCGAGCGCTTTTTCAAGAATTTTCTTTCTGTTCAAGCCGGCCCCGTCATCTTCAACCTCAATAAAGACGTGATTGCCGCTGTGATATGCCTTAAGCACCACATGACCTGATTCCGATTTTCCTTTATTCACCCGCACTTCAGGCGATTCAATGCCGTGATCGATGCTGTTTCTGATTAAATGGACAAGCGGATCGCCGATTTCATCAATCACCGTACGGTCCAGCTCCGTTTCAGCTCCGATGATGGACAATTCGATTTTCTTGTTTAATTCCTTTTGAAGCTGGCGGATCATTCTCGGGAAACGGTTAAAGACGGTTTCTACCGGCACCATCCGCATATTAAGAATAATAGACTGAAGGTCGCCCGAGATTCTCGTCAGGCGTTCAACGGTTTCAGTCAGCTCATTGTGGTCAAGCTCCTTGGCGATCTGCTCAAGACGTCCGCGGTCAATGACAAGTTCTTCAAAAAGGTTCATTGAAGAATCCAGTCTTTCAATGTTGACGCGAATCGTTTTCGAGCCGCTGTGATGCTTCGGCTGTTCTTCCGTTTTCGCTTGCGGCTTTGGCTGTTTCTCAGCCTTTTTAACCGGAGCTTCCTTCACCGGTTCAGCCGCTTGCGGTTTTTCGGCTGTTTTTAACGGCGCACCGGCAGAAATTTTGACATTCTCCACTTCTGAAATGCCGCTGATGAGTTCTTTAATTTCTTCAGCAGGCTGCTTTGTCAAGAAACACACCTGAAAATCCGTTCCGAAATCTTCCGTCTCAAGCACTTCCGCGGCAGGTATCGTTTTTGCGACTTCTCCGGCTTCATTCAGCTTTTCGAAAATCATGTACACCCGCACGGCTTTGAGCATGCAGCTTTCATTCAGGGAAACCGTTATTTCATAGCGGCTGAATCCTTGCTCTTCCGCCTCTTCAATAACAGTCCGTTCGAACTCATCATAATTCCATTCAGTTGAAGCCTGTTGTTTTGAAGCCGGCGGTTCTGCTGTTTCGGCTGAAGCCGCAGTCTCATGCACCGCATTTACGTCGAGCTTCGCACTCACTTCAGAAATATCACGTTTGCCGTCTCCTCCGTCAATAATGGACTGCACCATCTCTTCAAGATGATCAAGCGCTTCAAACAGCACATCCAGCCAATCTGATGTAACGGGCATTTCTCCGTTGCGGATGGCGTCCAGCACATTTTCCATCAGGTGGGTTAAATGCGCCAGATCTGTATATCCCATCGTTGCGCTCATGCCTTTCAGCGTATGGGCAGCTCTGAAGATGTCATGCACAAGCTGAAGGTCTGCCGGATCTTTTTCCAACAGCAGCAGCTTTTCGTTACATGTCTGTAAGTGCTCTTTACTTTCATCAATAAAGACATCTAAATATTGATTCATATCCAATTGATTCACACCCTCTCTTTTTTCACACATCCGGTGATGGATGCCGCGATATCTTCCACATGTTTAATCTCATGAATGAGGCCCGCCTTTATCGCTGACTTCGGCATTCCGAACACAACACAGGATTCGTCCGATTCCGCAATCGTTTTAACGCCGCCTGTTCTGAGCATTTCTTTTACGCCTTCGGTTCCGTCGCTGCCCATGCCGGTCATAATGACGGCTACCTTTTCGTAATCGGATAAGCGGCTTGCCGACCGAAACAAATAATCGGCTGACGGTTTATGCCGGCTTTCCGTATCATGAACGTCAAGAATGATGCGGAGCCTTCCGCCTTCCTCTGCAACCGTCATATTTTTTCCGCCGGGCGCGATGTACACCCATCCGTCTTTCGCTTCTTCACCGTTTTCCGCTTCTTTGACCTGAATATCTGACAAATGGTTGAGTCTGTCTGCAAGTGAAGCGGTGAAGCCTTCAGGCATGTGCTGAACGACAAATACAGGCGCCTTTAAATCCTTCGGCAGTTTCGGAATCACCTTTTGCAGAGCCCGCGGTCCGCCTGTAGAGGTCGCGATGAATACGGCCTGCTTGGCGGATTTTGCTTTCGGTCTTTCAAATCCCGCTAAAGCCGGACGTTCCGGGATAGAAGACTCTTTCACTGCCGCCTCAGGTTTTTGTGCGCGGGACAGCCCGGCTGCAATCACCCTCTCAATCAGCTGCTCTTTAATTTTATAAAGATCAAGTGAAATCGCTCCGGAAGGCTTGGTGATAAAATCAAAAGCGCCCATTTCCAGGCAGTTGATCGTTCGGTCCTTCCCTTGCTGTGTCTGGCTCGATACCATGATTACGGGAAGTTTATATATGCTGATGATCTTCCGCAATGTATCCGTTCCGTTCATGACCGGCATTTCAATATCAAGCGTGACAACATCCGGTTTGAGAAGCTCTATTTTCTTCAGCGCCTCTTCCCCGTTTCTGGCTGTCCCGATGACTTCTATCTGCACTTCCGCAGCCAGAAAATCGGTAATCATCTTTCTCATAAAAGCTGAGTCATCAACGACAAGCACACGAATCACTGTAAAGTCCTCCTCAATAAAAAAGAAGATAATCTCTCAATAAATGCCGGTTTCTCTTCTCTTGGTTTGTTTTCTTCCGTTTGAAACAAGACATCCGTCAGAAGACGGACGGACCTGCTGGCTTTTGCTTGAGGACTTTTTATTAAAAAAGGCACCTGGTCAATGACGGCTTGACTTACTAGCGGGTCATCGGGTATGGAGCCGGCGAAACGCACCTCCGCGCCTAAAAACGTGTGAATTGCATGAGAAAGGCGGTTGTACGTGTCCAGCGCCTGTTTTTGGGCGCGGGCGCGATTGACGGCAATGTTTACGGTCAGCCGTTCATCCGCGAGCAAGAGATGTTTGATCGCGCTGTAGGCATCCATAATGGCCGTCGGCTCAGGCGTTGTCACAGCGAGAATGTCTTCCGCCGATAAAATAAACGGCAGCTGTTCTTTTGAAAGTCCCGCTCCCATATCAAACAGAACGTAATCAAAATCGCCTAATACAGCGGAAAGACCATTCATAAAAGCCGACCACTTCTCTCCGTCTGCTTGATAGATCGCCTCAAGCCCCGTTCCGCCGGATATGTAGCGAAGGCCTTTCGGACCGGAGGAAAGTGATTGAGCCAACGCGTGCCGATTCTCCATCACATCAATAATGGTGCGGGAAGAAGCAGCGCCGATCAGCACATCAATGTTGCCCATTCCGATGTCAAGATCAATGATGAGTGCTTTTTTTCCTTTTTCCTGCAGGGCAACTGCCATGTTTAATGTTAAATTAGATTTTCCGACGCCGCCTTTACCGCTGATGACGGCTAATGTCCTTGCTTTTTTCTCATAAAGCTCCGGCTTGATCATTTGCCGCTCTCTCATTTTCCTTCTTAATGACTCTGCCTGATCGGGTTTCATGTCAAAAGCATCCTTACAAACTCTTTTGGTGAAGCCGATAGGATGTCTTCAGGCACATCCTGTCCATTTGTCAAATAGGCGGCGCCGATTCTTGATTCCGACAGCACTTGAAACACGGAGCCGAGTGAGGCGGTTTCATCCGTTTTCGTGAAAATGAATTGATTGACCGGCACACCTGAAAACTGTTTCAGCACCTGTTTCATATCTTCATATTTTGCAGATGCGGATAATACGAGAAAGGATTGTAAGCCTGATTCAAACGGAATCATCTCTTGTAATTCCGTAATATACTGCTCTTCTTTAAAGTTTCTACCGGCTGTATCAATGAAAACATGGTCATATTCAGCGAATTTTTCCAGTGCCTTCAGACATTCTTCCTTTGAATAGCATACTTCAAGAGGAGCCTGAAGCAGCTCCGCATATGTCTTCAGCTGCTCGACCGCGGCAATCCGGTAAGTATCCGTCGTCATAAAGGCAATTTTTTTATGCTCTGTCAGCATTGATGAGGCCGCGAGTTTCGCAAGTGTAGTCGTTTTGCCGGCCCCGGTTGAACCGAAAAGCACGACGTATTTTGATTGAATCCCTTCCTGCCATCTGTCTGCCGAAGGAAGTTTTTTCACTAACAAATCCTGCAGTTTTGAGCTGACATTATCTTCAGTTAAATCTCCGGAAACAATTGAAGAACGGAGCAGTTCACTGAGTACGGCGTTTTGCGTATGATCAGGAAGCCCGGCTTGCTTCAATAGTCTCTCGGCTTTTTTTAATGGTTCAGGGAGCACTTCTTTAAAATGCGCCAGTTCGCCGGAAATACTTTGATCCGGAAGACGCGGCGGCTGAACAGGCTCAGCTTTCTCCGCCGTTTTCGTCTTTTTCATTTCTTCAGCGGCAGCCGGCGGCGTTTTTCTCGCTTCCCTGACGTCACGATCTAAAACCGCTATCACTTCGACGGCCTGCTGCGACCGCAGCCCCAGCCATTTTCGTTTCTTTACTTGTTTGGAATGTAAAATAACGGCATCATTGCCGAGTTCCTTTTTGATTTGCTTCGCGGCATCCTGCATTGAAGCGGCTGTAAATTTTTTTATTTTCATTAAATATCCACCACTCCAATGCTTTGTACTTCAACATTTGCTTCCAGCTCATTATAAGAAAGAACCGGAAGATCAGGGAAATACCGTTCTAACAGCTGTTTTACATACATTCTGACAGCAGGCGAGCAAAGAAGAATCGCCGACTCCTGGCGGATGGAAAGCTGCTCGGCCTCTTTAGCGACAGAACGGATGATGCTGTCTGAAACCTCAGGGTCGAGTGACAGGTAATTGCCCTGTTCAGTCTGCTGTACCCCGTCTGCAATCGCTTTTTCCACCCGGCCTGAGCATGTGATGACCTTCAGCGTTTCATGCTCTCTCGCATATTGTGCCGTGATTTGTTTGGCAAGCGACTGTCTCGCGTATTCTGTCAAAAGGTCTGAATCTGTCGTTAATCTTCCGTAATCGGCAAGAGTTTCAAAAATGGTCACCAAGTTTCTGATTGAAACTTTTTCTCTCAGCAATTTGGCAAGCACTTTTTGAATATCGCCGACAGAAAGAGGGTTTGGCGTGACTTCCTCAACAAGCACAGGATAATTTTCCTTCAGATGATCGATCAGCTGCTTCGTTTCCTGTCTGCCGACCAGTTCATGGGCATGCTGCTTAATTTTTTCTGTAATATGCGTAGATACGACTGATGCCGGATCAACAACTGTATATCCCAGCATGTCCGCTTCATCTTTTGCAGCTTCGCTGATCCATTTTGCGGGAAGTCCGAACGACGGCTCTATCGTTTCAATGCCTTCAATGACGTCATCTTCAGGCGTCGGTGACATCGCTAAGTAATGATCCAGCAGGAGCTCTCCTTTAGCGACTTCATTGCCTTTAATTTTCAATCTGTATTCATTCGGCTGGAGCGCGATGTTATCCCTGATGCGCACAACCGGAATGACAAGTCCCAATTCAAGCGCAAGCTGACGTCTGATCATGACGATGCGGTCAAGAAGATCACCGCCCTGCCCCGCGTCTGCAAGCGGCACGAGTCCGTATCCGAACTCAAATTCAATCGGATCAATATGTAAAAGCTGCACGACGCTTTCCGGGCTTTTCAGTTCATCCGCCTGAGCCTCTTCTTCAAGAATTTCTTCCTCTTCTTCGCTCGGCTTATCCGTTTTGGACAGCATGTAAGCGCCGAATGCAAGCAGACCGGCGATCGGTCCCGTCAGCAGAATGCCGATCGGTGTAAGAAGACCGAGCAAAAGTACAGTTCCCGCGGCTACATACAAGAGCTTCGGATAAGCAAACAGCTGGCCTGTAATATCATGACCGAGGTTTCCTTCAGATGCCGCTCTCGTCACGACAATCCCCGTAGCCGTTGAAATGAGCAAGGCCGGCATTTGAGAAACGATACCGTCACCGACCGTCAGCATTGTAAAGTGAGACGCAGCTTCTTGTATGCTCATCCCCTGCTGCAGCATGCCGATTACAATTCCGAAAATAATATTGATCATCACGATGATGATACCCGCGATGGCATCCCCTTTGACGAATTTGCTCGCACCGTCCATGGCGCCGTAAAAATCGGCTTCCCGGGCGACTTTTTCACGTCTGTGCTTTGCATCCTGCTCCGTAATCATGCCGGCATTTAAATCCGCGTCAATACTCATTTGCTTTCCGGGCATCGCATCGAGCGTAAATCTCGCCGCCACTTCCGATACCCGCTCGGCGCCTTTTGTAATGACAATAAACTGAATAATAATCAAGATAATGAAGACAACAAGCCCTACCAGCACATTTCCGCCGACAACGAAATTCCCGAATGTCTCAACAACCTTTCCCCCTTCTCCGTGAGAAAGAATCGAACGTGTCGTCGACACATTGAGCGCAAGCCGAAACAGCGTCAATAACAGCAGCAATGACGGGAATATCGAGAATTGCAGCGGTTCTTGCATATTCATTGTGGTGAGAAGCACGATCAACGCAAGAGAGATATTAATGATGATCAAAATACTTAACAACCATGGAGGGAATGGAATCACCAGCATTGCCACAATGAGGACAACACTTATTAAAACCGATAAATCTCTTGTTGACATGCTGTTTTTCTCTCCTTTTGAATCTGAAATTCACTATACTTTTTGTTTCGTTTTATATACATAAGCCAAAATTTCCGCAATGACTTTGAAAAACTCTTCCGGCACAGCCTGGTCAATGTCAACCTGATCATATAACGCACGCGCGAGCGGCCTGTTTTCAATCGTCATGACATCGTGTTCTTTGGCGATCTGCCTGATTTTTAATGCGAGATGGTCGACCCCTTTGGCAACAATGTAAGGGGCGTCCATTTTCTTTTCATCATATTTTAAAGCTATCGCATAATGGGTCGGGTTGGTAATGATGACATCCGCTTTCGGCACTTCCTGCATCATCCGCCTCATCGCCATTTCCCGCTGCTTCTGCTTAATTTTGGACTTGATTATCGGATCACCCTCCGATTTTTTGTATTCATCTTTTATATCCTGCTTTGACATTCTGATATTTTTCTCATAGTCAAAACGCTGATATAAATAATCAAGCCCGGCCAGCAGCATTAAAGCCCCTGATCCCGCAAGCCCCATCCAAAGCGTGAGCTTAGAAACGAAAGTGAGCACTTCCGCAGGCGTTAAAAGCGGAAGGCGAAGAATATCGCCATAATGAAGCCAGAGCACCATAAAGGCGGCAAAACCGACCACAGTAATCTTCAAAATGGATTTGACCAGTTCAACAATCGCCCTCATGCTGTAAATCCGCTTAAATCCTTTCAGCGGGCTGAGCTTATTCAAGTCAGGCTTGAGGACTTCCGCAGAAAACAGAAAACCCACCTGCATGTAATTGCTCACGACACCTGCCACAAGCGCGACCAGCATAATCGGCGCGAGGATGAGGCTGATATCTTTCACCGTATCCACGAACAGTTCATGCACGGCAGATGCTGACAGGTGTAATGTTATCGATTTCGTATAAAACGTTTTAATAAAGGACAGCAGCCTGTCCCGCATATAAGGACCGAGCGCGATCAGCGAAAGAAAGATAATCAGTAAAGAAACGGCTGTATTCACATCCGTACTTTTCGCGACCTGTCCTTTCTTTCTTGTATCCTTCCGTTTTTTCGGAGTGGCTTTCTCCGTTTTTTCACCGGCAAAGAATTGCAGATTCAGTCTGAGTCTCATCATGTCACACCGACCAATGCCAATAGATTCCGCATGGTTTCAACGGTAAGGCTGAAGATGTTGCGGACGACGACAAACATCACCGACATACAAACGATCAGCATAATAAAGCTCACGGCTATTTTCAGAGGAAGCCCGACAACGAAAACATTCAGCTGCGGCACCGTTCTCGCTACAATACCGAGCGCCAAATCAACTAAAAACAGACTGGCCACAACCGGCGCAGACATTTGAAAAGCGATAATAAACATGGCATTGAAGCTTTTTGCGATAAAAAGTCCAAACTGATCATTTCCAAACGACGGAAATGCCTGGTCAAGCGGGATATACTGAAAGCTGTAATAAATCCCGTCCAATAAAAGATAATGGGCGTTTACGCTGAGCATAAATAACAGCGCAAGCGTATAAACGAATTGTCCGATCAGCGGGCTTTGCGTTCCTGATTGCGGATCAATGACATTGGCGATGGAAAAGCCCATCTGAAAATCAATAAAGGAACCTGCTATCTGAATGGCTGTCATCATCATGAAAGCGATCAGCCCGAGGCTCAAGCCCACAACGGCCTCTTTTATGACAAGCAGCATATACTGTTCCCCTATTTCTATTTCCGGCGCATGTTTCAGCGTGCTGAAGCAGATCACCGAAAGAAAAAAAGCAAAGCCGATTCGGTGAACCGCCGGCAGATTCCGATGTCCGAACACCGGCACCGTTACAAAAAAAGCAGAGATTCTGATAAAGACCAATAAAAAAGCGGGAAATAAATCAATGATGGAATTCATTTGATTCTACCCTGCAAATCGGTTCAGATGAGAAAACAGATCAGTTGTGAACGAAAGAATCGTCGACAGCATCCAAGGACCGAAAAAGATCAGTCCAAGCATCACCGCCACGATTTTCGGAATGAACGCAAGCGTCTGTTCCTGTATTTGAGTTGTCGCTTGAAAGATACTGACGAGCAAACCGACGATCAGCGCGATCGCAAGCAGCGGCCCACTGATCATTAGTGTTACATATACGGCTTTTTCCGCCATGGAAATTACAAATTCTGAACTCACAATTAGCACCTACCCTAAAAGCTGTCAAGCAAAGATTTCACGATTAAATACCATCCATCGACCAAAACGAAAAGCAATATTTTAAAGGGCAGAGAGATCATAACCGGCGGAAGCATCATCATTCCCATTGACATTAAGACGCTCGCCACGACCATATCGATAATTAAAAACGGAATAAAAATCATAAAGCCCATTTGAAAAGCGGTTTTGAGTTCTGATATCGCATAAGCGGGCACCATCGTCGTCAAAGGAATATCCTGAATCGATTCAGGTTTTTTCATCTTGGCATAGTTCATAAACAGCGCCAGATCCTTCTGCCTTGTATGCTTGCTCATATACTCTTTAATCGGCTTCTCGGCTTTTGTATATGCTTCATCGAGACTGATTTTGTTGTCCATCAGCGGCGTTAAGGCTTCCTTATTAATCTCTGAAAAAGTCGGCGCCATAATAAAAAACGTCAAGAACAGCGCAAGGCCGATTAAAACCTGGTTCGGAGGCATGTTCTGCGTCGCCAGTGAGGTTCTCACAAAAGACAGAACGATGACGATTCTCGTAAAGCAGGTCATCAAAATCAGAATCCCCGGCGCTACTGAAAAGACAGTCAAAAGCAGCAGTAATTTAACAGTGGAGCTGACTTCGGTCGGACTGCTTGAATTAAAAAGATTAATGAATTCATTCATGATGATAAGGGCCTTTCTTCTTTCCTTCAGAACGGCTTTGTTTCAGCTCGTTCAGCTGTTCTTTCAGCGCTTTTGAAAACGACGGAAGCATCGTTTGCGGCTTTTTTTCTCCATCCTTACGCGGATTTACGAGCTTGATCCATTCCACTTTTGAAGACATCGACTCTTCGTATTGGCTCAGAATCGCCTCGCGCTCTTTTTCATCTTCAATTTCTTTTAAAAGCTGTATCGTTTCGCCCACACCGACTACGAGAACGCTGTTTCCCACTTTAATCAGCTGCACGGAACGGTTTTGGCCGACTGACGTTCCGCCGATATTTTCTACATATTGAAACGGCTTCAGCAGACGGTTTCTTCTATTCATCAGTTTGACAAATCCATAGATCAGCAGAATGACGAATAATAACGCCCCAATCATCTTTACAAAATCAAAAGCGGAGACAGAAGATGCAGAAGCATCCCCTATCTCTTGATCAGCCGTTTGTTTCGATGTATCGCTTTTTTTCTCTGTTTTGTTTGTTGATTGTTTGTCAAACCATTCGTTGACGGTGGAATTGTCAGACTCCGCCGCAAAAGCAGGGAACGGATGTACATTGAGTAAAACGAAACAACAAATCAAAGCTAGTAAACCATGACTCTTTTTCAACAGTCGTACACCCTTTAGCTTAATGTTTTATTAATGGCTTCAAGCACGCGGTCCGCTTGGAACGGTTTCACGATAAAGTCTTTTGCGCCGGCTTGAATCGCGTCAATAACCATTGACTGCTGGCCCATAGCCGAACACATGATGATTTTCGCCTGCGGATCGATTTGTTTAATTTCCTTTAAAGCTGTAATCCCGTCCATTTCAGGCATTGTAATATCCATTGTCACAAGGTCGGGGGAATGCTCTTTGAATTTTTCGACCGCCTGCGCTCCGTCTGAAGCTTCAGCTACAACGTCAAAACCGTTCTTCACTAAAATATCTTTGATCATCATTCTCATAAATGCTGCATCGTCTACAATTAAAATTCTGTGTGCCATAATCTGTTTCTCTCCTCTATGTTCGCTTATTTTAAATTGTTAAGGCGGTCTGCCTGACTTAAAATATCAGTGACTCTCACGCCGAAGTTTTCTTCTATGACGACGACCTCGCCTTTTGCCACGATCCGCTGGTTGACCAGGATGTCAACAGGTTCACCAGCCAGCTTGTCAAGCTCAATAATGCTTCCCGCAGAAAGTTCAAGGATTTCTTTGACGCTTCTCTTCGTTCTGCCGAGCTCAACCGTAACGGAAAGCGGAATATCCATCAGCATATCAAGGTTATTCCTTGATCCTTGCGCCGCTTCGTTTTGATCAAACGCCTGGAATTCCACCGGAGCGACTTGAACAGGAGCAGCTTTTTTGGCGGTTCCCTGTCTCTTCGGAAGCTCGGGTTTTGCCTGCGGCTCCGGCTGCATGGCAGGTTCCGGCTGCGGCGTTTCGTATGTTTCCTGTGGTTCTGATACGGTTTCTGCGGCCTCGGACTCATGCTGGTCCGCAGTCATTAGTTCTGCGATCAGATCTTTCGCAAACGTAATCGGATAAAGCTGCATGATGCTCGAATCGATTAATTCACCGACTTTCAGACGGAATGACACTTTTACGAGCAGGTCATCCTCAGGTATTCTGTCGGTCCCTTTTTCTTCCGTCACATCCAGAAGTTCAACCCTTGGCGGAGAAATGTCAATCTTTTTACTGAACACGGTCGACATTGACGTCGCAGCCGAGCCCATCATTTGATTCATTGCTTCCTGAACGGCGCTCAGGTGGATTTCACCGAGTGACGGATCGGCGCCCAGGCCGTCCCCGCCGATCATCAAATCCGCGATGATGGCCGCGTCGCTTTGTTCGACGACGAGCAAATTGCTGCCGTCAAAGCCTTCTGTGTAGTTCACTTCAATGGCAACATACGGATGAGGAAATTCATCACTGATTTTGCTTTTTGAAATGACGGTCACACTCGGCGTCGTAATGTCCACTTTTTGATTTAAAAGAGTGGACAGCGCCGTAGCCGAGCTGCCGAACGAAATATTCCCGATTTCTCCGATCGCATCGCGCTCAAGTTCAGACAAGTTCGCCTCTTGAGGCTGTTCTGTATCCTCTGATTGACTGCTTGTGCCGTTAAGAAGAGCATCGATTTCATCTTGAGATAATCTATTGTTCATCTTGTTCACCTCTTATGTCGTGATCTAAAATTTGCACTGCCTGTCTTCGATTCACCCGGCCGGCCTGCCCTAAAAACTTCGGTTTGTTTCCGACCAATACAGTAAGAGGATCAGTCACTGATTTGTCCAGAGTTATACAGTCCCCGACTTCCAAACTTAAAAATTCTTCTATTGTCAGTTCAGAAGCGCCCAAGAGAGCCACAACGGGAATTTGAGCCGTCATGATGCGCTTTTCAAGCAACTTCGTTTCTTCGGGCTTCGCTTCATTCCGGTCTGATTGCATCCAATAATGTACGGAAAGCTTAGGGATAATCGGCTCAAGTACGACATGGGGAATACAAAGATTAATGACACCGCTGATTTCACCTATCTGCGTATTGAGAGAAATGACAACGACTGTTTCATTTGGGGAAACCATCTGTACAAACTGAGGATTCACTTCAAATTCAGTCATTTCAGGGTCAATATCAGCAATCGATTGCCACGCTTCTTTGTAGTTGCCCAGTGCATTTTCAAATAAATTAGAAATAATATTCGTTTCAATTTCCGTAAGGCTGTCAGCTTTGTTATGAGTGATGCCGATGCCTCCCATGACGCGGTCAAGCATTGCGTATGCGATGGTGGGATTAACCTCCATCATGATTCTGCCTTCCATCGGATGGACATCGAATAAATTTAAAATCGTCATGTTCGGTATGGAACGGATAAATTCTTCATATGGCACCTGATCAACTGAGCTGACGGATATATGAATATACGTTCTGAGCTTGGCGGAAAAGTGTGTTGTGAGAAGCCTCGCAAAGTTATCATGTATCCGGGTTAAACTGCGTATCTGATCTTTCGAGAATCTGAGAGCCCGTTTAAAATCATATACCTTTACTTTTTTCTCTTTTACTTCCTTTTTAAGCTCTTCCGCATCCGCCTCACCCGTGGAAATGGCGGAAAGCAGTGCGTCTATTTCATTTTGGGAGAGAACTTCTCCTGACATTTTCTTCACCTCCGTATTCTGTCAAATTTGTTTTTATTGCAGATTAAAGGAGGTAATGTACACTTTCTGAACTTTTCCTTCTTGGAGATAGCTGTTTACTTTCTCTTTTAATGATTGTTTAAACGCTTCTCTTCCTTTATCTCCCTCAATCTCTCCGGCGCTTGTGTCGGCTAAAATGGAAATGATGTTGTCTTTCACCTGAAAATCGCGTTTTTCAAGTTCTTCCTTCGCTTTAGCCGAGTCGGTTTCAAGCTTGATGCCGATACGGATGATGCTGTCAGACTTTAAGTTTGTCGTAATATCGTCGACAGACACAGTGGCTGCAACGACTTCGTCAATTGTCGGCTTTTTATCTTTGACGGAATTTCCGCTGACGACAAAATATGCTGCCGTTCCGAGGCCGGCGATGACAATTAAAATAATCAGCAAAATGATGACTAATTTTTTCTTCATTCTTCTTCCTCTATTCCCTGATCCAGTGAAAATATTTGTATGCTATGGTAAAACGATATGACTTTTTTGAGAACTGCTTCTTCCGGTTCTTTCACTACGAACTTTTTGCCGTTGGACAGTGTAATCGTCGTGTCGGGGAAGCACTCAATCTGTTCGATAAACAGCGCGTTCAGCGTAAAAGGCTGGCCGTTTAAACGGGTGACTTGAATCATGCAATCCGGAGAAGCGGCTTAACCGCCTCTCCTCCCTCCTTACCGTTTCAGATTAACCAGCTCCTGAAGGATTTCATCTGAAGTCGTAATGATTTTTGAGTTTGATTGGAAACCCCGCTGAGCAACGATCATTTCGGTAAATTCATCTGTCAGATCTACGTTTGACATTTCAAGATAGCCTGCCAAAAGCTTACCCGTTCCGTTTTCGCCCGGCGTGGTGACTGCGCTCGCAGCTCCTGAACTTAATGATTCTCTGTAAAGGTTGCCTCCGATTTTTTCCAGACCGGCGCTGTTAGGGAACGTGACCAGACCGATTTGTCCGGCATCATGAACCTCATCCCCTGCATCAGTGTATGTAACGGTTCCGTCTGCACCGATGCTGTAATCTTTCGCATCAGTCGGAATATTGATTTTGCCGCCGCCGATTTTTTCAAGGTAGTACCCGTCAGTCGTAACAAGGTTCCCTTGATTGTCCTTTCCGAAATTCCCCGCACGTGTGTAAACAATTCCCGCACCTGTATTAATCTGAAAGTAGCCGTCTCCGTCAATGGCTAGGTCGGTTTTATTCTGTGTAGCCTGCGGGGCGCCGGTTGAATGAACGACATCAATGGAAGAAGTCGCGGCACCCAAGCCGATTTGTTTTGAATTGGTCACGTTTGAACCGCCGGCGACTGTCTGGCTGATCATATCTTTAAATGTAACGCGGCTTTTCTTAAATCCCACTGTGTTGACGTTGGCGATGTTATTGCCGATTACATCTAGTTTTGTCTGAAAGTTTTTCATGCCGCTGATACCGGAATATAATGAACGTAACATGTTAAATTCCCCCTGGGTTTCTTTTTATTTAGATGTTTCGCTGACGGCCGTGACATTCCACGGACTGACCTCTTTGCCATTTTCAAGCACGAGCACGTAATTGCCGTTTGAATGCTTGACTGAATTGACCGGGCTTGTCTGATCCTTCCCGTCGCTGTCGCTGAATGTAACATTTTTGCCGATCCAGTTCACATACATCGTAAACGGATCTTGATTTTCTACAAATTTAGTCATCGTCGTATTCATATTCATCATTTGCTCCAATGAAGAAAATGTCGCCATCTGGCTGATGAATTCTTTGTCATCAACCGGATTGAGCGGGTCCTGGTTTTGAACCTGTGTCATTAAGATCTTCAGGAATTCGTCTTTCCCTAAATTCGTGCTGCTGTTTACTGCGGAGGTGCTCTTCGCGCTTGAAGTGGCTGAAGCGCCCGCCGCGGCATAATCCGAGTTTACTGATGTCAACTATTCTTCCTCCATTTCATTGAGAGAAAGCTCCTCCAGCATATCTCCGAAATCGCCTGACTGCTGCTGGTTCTTCTGCTCTCTCTGTCCCTGATGCTGCTGTTTATTGTGATCGGCCGTCTGTCCGTAAACAGGCTGCTGATCCCCGCTTTGAAGCGGGACTGTAAAACGGTCGACTTGGACCGACATATTCGGAAGCGACTGTTTCAGCTGAGGAAGATGCTGTTCCAGCAGCTCTTTCGCAGACTGGCTGGATGCGATTATTTTGCTTTGAAACATCCCGTTTTCGTTTGTCACCTTAATTGTGACAAATCCGAGGTTCTCGGGATTAAGACGAATCGTAAAGCTTCCGGTTGTTTTCCCGAAAGGCGTGTATTTCATCTGTTTCCAGCCGCTGATGACCTGATCCGTTAACGGTTTATTTTCTGCCGGCTGCTGTTCAGCTCCTGCGGACGTTTGCTGAATGCCGGCAAGGCTTCTCGTTCCCGAAAACAGTATATGTGCAGACAATTTGCTGTCAGGCGCCTTTGCGTGAGAAACCGTGCCGCCGTTTTGCTGTTCTGTTTTCCCGGCTGACTCTTGGGATGATTCAGATGATTGAGATAACACAAAAGCTTTCAGCTCAGTTTCAGCCATATCCCAATCCTTTGTTCCCTTTTGAGAAAGGCCCGCAAGCTGCTCCGCGACGCTTTGAAAGCTCTTCAGCTCAGCGGCTGTCATGGAGTAAAGTTTAGATGCCGATTCGTTTTTCGGAAAAAATGTCTGCCGCAGGTCTTGAATCACGCGGTCCGGAACGCCTTGTTTTTTCAATGCCTCTAATAAACGGGCGCCTTCCTGGTAAACCGCCTTTGCCTGCGCGCTGTCAGGCAGTTCCTGCTGAGATGTGAAGAGCTGGGATACGGCTTCTTGAATGAACAGCAGCCCCTTCTCAAGCGCATCCTTGACGGAATCCCCGTCTTTTGCGGAAGAATCCGGCTCATCCGTTTCAGGCTTCCCCCCATGTTGTTTTCCCGCTAACATGTCTTCAACAGATTCGGCAAGCTGTTTCAATAAAGGAAGAGCTGTTTCAGCCGTCTGCTTTCCTTCAAGAGCTTTTACCGCTTCAAGCAGCTGTTTCAGCTGCAATTCTTTATCTTCCGGGCCGGCTTTCAGCCAATCACCGATTTTAGATAGGGCATCATTCAGCTCTGCGTCACTTGTTTTTGTTTCATCTCCGGGCTGCCGGGGAGAAGTGATTTCCGACAGGAGCCAGTTCTGAAATAGACCTAAGCTGTTTACATTCATCTTCACATTGCTGTTTTGCGCAGTCTGCGTACGATTACCCGTTAATTCAAGCAGCTTCAACTTACATCACTCCTTATTTCCGTCAGCGGATAGTTTTTCTGTATATTTAGCCGCTTGTTCAGGAGTCATTTTCGTCAAGATTTCAGCAAGCTGCTTTTTACTTAATCCGTTTAAAATATCGAGGGCTTCTTTTTCTTTCAGCTTTACGATAATGCTTGCCGCTTTACCGCTGTCCATACTTTTATAGATGTTGATCATTTTATCTTTTCCGGCTGAATCCGAAGCGTCTTTTTTCGTTTCATCCGTCTTTGTTTTCTGCTGCTGTTCAGCTTCCTGTTTCAGTGAACGGATTTTCTGATTCAGATTATCGATTTCGGACTTGCTTGTGTCTAAATCTTTATTCAAAATGTTAATTTCACTTTTTTGTTCCTTTATGGTCTTTTCAAGAGAAGCCGTTCTGTCTTCCTTCTGCTTTTCCGCCGCGCTTTTCATTTCTTTCGTTTCGGGAACCAATTCTTTTAAAACAGGCGTTTTAGCGGCTGTTTCCTGAATCGGCTTCATCACATCAACGCCGGCAGCCCAAAGGATGATGCTTGCGACGATGATCAGAAAAATCAGCGGGATCATGATAAAAAGCAGGATTGAACCGAACTTTCCAGATCTCTTTTCTTTATCGGCCATTTCATTCGCTCCTAATGCCCCTGAATCATAAACTGCTTGATTGAAATGTCGTCCATTTCCCTCATCTCTGCAGCTTTGTCTTCAAGTGCGAACATATTAAATTGTTTTTCCCGCATTTTTTCAAATTTCTTTACTTCAATGTTTTTTTCGGTGAGCTGTTCCTGCTTCTCATTCATTTCATTTCGTTTCATGATGACAAGCTTTTGATAATGATAGATGGTGTTCTCAAGATTGGAAACGAATTGCTGATAATGTCTCATTTCCTGAACGCTCATCCCGCATTTCAGCTTTGATTCTTTGTCTTTTTCGAGCAATTCTTTTTTGCTCATATTTTCATATAGTTTTTCAGCCACTGTCTCAAATTCAGAAACCGATTGTCTGTATTCAGTCAATGTTTGGTCTTTTTCATTTTCTTTTAATTCCAGCAGCTTTTGAAATCTGAATTGGTATGCCACGATGTTTATTCCTCTTTTCCTGTCAGACTCGTCAATGCCGCAATGCTGTCTTCCAATTGAGCAGGTTCTTCCGTTCCTTGTTTTAAAAATTGAATAAGCTGCGGATAAAACTGAATCGCTTCATCAATTTCTCTTGATGACCCTCTTTTGTAAGCTCCGATATTAATGAGATCTTCAGAGTTTTGATAAGTTGACAGAAGATCGCGGAATTTGTTGGCCGCCTCTATATGCGATGTGTCTGAAATATTAGACATGACCCTGCTGATGCTTTTCAGGATATTCACGGCCGGGAACTGCCCTTTGTTGGCAAGCGCCCGATCGAGAACGATATGCCCGTCTAATATTCCGCGCACCGTATCGGCAATCGGTTCGTTCATATCATCTCCGTCAACGAGAACCGTATAAAAAGCGGTTATCGTTCCTTGTTCATTCGCGCCCGTTCTTTCCAACAAACGGGGCAAAATAGCGAACACAGAAGGTGTATATCCTTTTGTTGTCGGCGGTTCCCCCGCTGCCAGGCCGATTTCCCGCTGAGCCATCGCGACCCTCGTGACGGAGTCCATCATGAACATCACATTCCGGCCTTTATCGCGGAAGTACTCTGCAATGGCGGTGGCCGTATATGCCGCTTTCAAACGCATTAAGGCAGGCTGATCAGAGGTCGCGACTACGACGATCGAGCGTTTCAGGCCTTCTTCACCTAAATCCTTCTCGATGAATTCACGCACCTCGCGCCCCCGTTCACCGACGAGTACGATAATGTTTAAATCAGCTTCAGTCTGCTTCGCGATCATTCCCATCAGGGTGCTTTTTCCGACTCCGCTTCCGGCAAAAATCCCGATTCTCTGCCCTTTTCCTACCGTCAGCAGACTGTCAATCGATCTGACGCCGACACCCATCTTTTCCCGTATCGGCGGGCGTTTCATCGGGTTTGGCGGCGGCTGTTCCGTCGAAACGGGGGACAAACCTTTCGGAAGCGCCCGGCCGTCAAGAGGTTCGCCGAACGCGTCGACAACTTGTCCGATTAAACCCGCGCCTACTTTGATGCGGAGCGACTCCCCAGTGGCCTCCACAATGCTGCCCGGCGCGATGCTGGCCGCTTCCAGATAAGGCATTAACAGAATGTTTTCATCCTGGAAGCCTACAACCTCAGCTTTAATCGCTTTTTTCGCATGGCCTTTCGGATAAATGAGACAAACATCTCCGATTGAGCTTTCGGGCCCTTTTGATTCAATCATCAGCCCGATGACCCGTTTAACCTTGCCGTAGCGCTTGTACGGATCCGCTGTTTCAATTGAGTCTATTAAATACTGTGTCTTCATTGCTCCGCTCCCGCCTCAAGCGCCGTTAAAAGTTTTTGCTTTAATTGCATCAGCTGGGTATCTATGCCTGCATCGACACGTCCGAACGGAGTTTCTATCGAGCACGTTCCCTTCGCGGCTTTTTCATCGGCATATAAGCTTAATCTGCATTCTTTGTATAACAGCTGCTGAATTTCGTCCATATGCTGATGAACCGTCTCATAATATTCAGGGTCCACATAGATGGAGATGTCATCATAATCTTTTACTTCGGCTACTACCTGTTTGACCAGCAGAAGGAAAGCCTCTTTATCCTCACTTTTTTGCCGCCATACTTTTTTAGCGAGCGCAACGGAAAGCTCAATGATTTCTTCCTCAGCGCTTTCCAGTTTTTCCTCGACTGACTGTCTCGCCATTTCCATAACGGCATTGGCCCGGCTGATGAGATTGGCGTATTCAGCTTGAGCCTCGGCTTTTCCCAATGCCATGCCTTCTTCATATCCTTCTGCCTTTGCTTCTTCTATCAATCTTTGTTTTTCTTCCGCCCAGCGGTGTTTCTCTTCTTCAATCTGACGAAGAGTGTGCTCAAATTGATTTTTCGCTTCTTCAGACACCCTGTCGGCTTCTGCTTTGGCAAAAGCCATGAGAGCCTCTGGATTTTCGGGTTCCTCCCGGTCTGGCTGGGAATGTGTTTTCCTGACTTCCTGCAAGGAAAGCTTGCGCCGTTTTTGTTCAGGAGAAAATGATGATTGCTGTTTAATGATATTAGACAATAATATCGTCTCCTCCGCCTCGCGCGATTACAATTTCACCGGCTTCTTCAAGCTTGCGGACGACGCCCACGATTCTTGATTGCGCCTCTTCCACATCACGCAAACGCACAGGCCCCATAATTTCCATTTCTTCTTTAAACGTTTCAACCATACGCTGTGACATATTGCTGAAGACGATCTCTTTGACTTCCTCGCTCGCAACCTTCAATGACAGCAGGAGGTCGTCATTTTCAACGTCTCTGATCACGCGCTGAATCGCACGGTTATCAAGGGTGACAATATCTTCAAAGACAAACATCCGTTTTTTGATTTCATCCGCCAATTCAGGATCTTGTATTTCTAATGAATCAAGGATCGTTTTTTCCGTTCCTCTGTCTACGCCGTTTAACACTTCAACAACGGCTTCTATGCCGCCTGTCTGCGTATAATCCTGCGTAAAGGAGGAGGACAGCTTTTGTTCAAGAACCCGCTCCACCTCATTTATGATTTCAGGAGACGTCCTGTCCATAACCGCAATCCTTCTCGCCACCTCAGCTTGAACGTCCGGGTTCAGCTCAGACAAAATCTGTCCGGCCTGCACCGGGTCAAGGTAGGATAAAATCAGTGCCATCGTTTGCGGATGTTCTTGCTGAATGAAATTCAAAATCTGTTCGGGCTCCGCTTTTCTTGCGAAGTCAAACGGCTTTACCTGCAATGAAGAGGTCAGCCTGTTTAAAATGCTTACCGCTTTGTCTTCTCCGAGCGCTTTTTCAAGCACTTGGCGGGCGTAATTTAAACCGCCTTGAGAAATATAATCCTGAGCGATTGCGATATTATGAAATTCTTCAATGATTTCATCTTTTCTCTGATGATCGACGCTTCTGACTCCCGAAATCTCGAGAGTCAATCTTTCAATTTCTTCTTCAGACAAATGCTTGTACACAGAGGCTGATACATCAAGACCTAAGGAAATCATGAGGATGGCTGCTTTTTGTTTTCCTGTAAGCTTGTTCTGATCACGTTTCGCCATTTTCCATTCCCCCTAATCCTCGTCCAGCCAGCTTCGAAGCAATTTTGCAAAGTCTTCCGGTTTTTCTTTAGCCATTTTTTCAAGCTGTTTTCGTCTGACTGTTTCTTCCGTTTCATTTTTCTCTTCATTGATATCAGGCAATCGAACCGGCTCCGGCGCCGTTTCATATTCGTATTCTTCATACTCATCCTCTTGAGAGCGTTTCTTTCTGATGAGGAGAATAATAAGCAGAATAATGGCTGCAAGCAGCACCCCGCCTGTAATGTATACCCAGATCGGGAGACCTGAAGATTGTGCCGAATTTGTGTTCAGGCTTGTTTTCCCGTCAAACGGCTGTACGGATACAACGATTTTATTGTTGATATCATTGGCTGTCAGGTTTTGATTTTGCGTTTCATTTTTATCAAGGGACGTTCTGACAACCGTTCCTAAAATCTTCTGTATATCAGCCTGTCTCTGCGCTGATAATGAGGCGGCATTTTTCGGATTCGGCGGTTCCACCATGACCTGAATGCCTAAATCACGCACTTTATACGGGCTTTCTGCGATTTCTTTATGAATGCGGTTGACTTCATAGTTGATTTTATTGCTGCTTTTTTCGTAGTCTCCACTGTTTGAACCGTCATTCGCCTGTTTATAGTTCGCGGTGTCATTGCTGCCCGTTCCGGCTGTTCCGCCGTTGGCCGCGCCGTCGCCTTTATACGTTTCCGCAACTTTTTCGGCGCTTACCGCTATGCCTTCCATGTTATCTTTATCGACAGGCTCGACCATGTCTTCAGTGCGTTTTTCTTTCGTGAAGTCAATATCTGCCGTAACCGAAACCACGACTTTATCCTGCCCCATCATTGTGCCGAGCAGTGATTGGACATGTTTTTGAATATCCTTTTCGACCTGCGACTTAATCCCTTGCTGAGAAGCATAACTGTCAGAAACGGACCCTGCACCGCTGTCACTTTTGTCATAATATGTAGAATTTTGATCCATTATGACGATATTATCTTCTTTTAAGTTCGGGACACTTTTAGAAACGAGATGGTACAGCCCGTTGATCTGGCTTTGATCAAGCGAGTAGCCCGGTTTAATCTGCAAAACGATCGATGCGGATGCTTCCGGCTGATCTTCACCGACAAACACGGCTTCTTTCGGCATATTGATCATGACCTTCGAGCTTTTAATACCGTCCATTTCATTTATCAGGTTTGACAATTCAGTCTGAGTCGCCTCAACCTTTAAAACGTCAAACTCATTATCTGTCAGGCCGAAGCCCGCATTCTGTCCGAAAAACGAATAATCAATTGAACCCGTTTTCGGCAGGCCTTCCGCGGCAAGCTGGACTTTAAGCGAATCCACTTGGCTCTCAGGAACCTTAATGACCGTGCCGCCGTCAGCAAGTTCAGAAGACACCTTTTTCGTATCGAGCTCTTCTTTAATCTTCCCCGCTTCTTCCGCGGACAAATCTTTATAAAGAGGCACCATCTTTTCAGACGAAGTAAAAATAATAACGACGATGAGTAAAATAATGAATGCGGCCAAGCCGCTTACCATGAGTATCTTCTGTGTTTTTGATCTGTTGTTCCAAAACGCTGCCGTTTTGGTTTTTATTTGCATTAGAGTACGATTCATGTTAACCCCCGGTCATTCCAGTCATTCTCTTCAATCTGACCACTACATCTGCATTCTCATGATCTCCTGATAGGCTTCCACGGCTTTATTGCGGAATTCGGTAGCGGCCGTCAGAGAAATATTTGCTTTTTGGGCAGCGATCATGACCTCGTCAAGGTTTACATCCTTTCCTGCAGCCAGTTCGTTCGTTATTTGGTCAGATTTCACTTGTGACTCATTTAACGAATCAATAGAGTTTTTTAAAAGCTCCGAAAAGCTTGTTTGGTTTGAAGAATCAGTTTTTTGAGTTTGGTTTAATTGATTCGTTACGTTTTGAGTGTTTTGGGTTTGTTGAAGCTGAAAAGGAGTAATAGCGTTAACCACTTACATCACCTTACTTTCCGATTTCTAAGGCCTTCAAAAGCATGCCTTTGGAGGCGTTTAATGCAGTTACGTTTGCTTCATATGATCTCGTGCTGCTGACAAGATCCACCATTTCCTTTAATGGGTCTACATTTGGTTTTTGTACATATCCGTCTTTATTCGCATCAGGATTCTCCGGATCATAAACGAGATTAAAAGCGGACGGGTCTTCCGTAACACCAGATACCTTTACGCCATTTCCCGCGCTTCCTGTTCCGTTCATCTTGGAATGTAAAAGGGACGAAAATGATTCGCCTCCGGATTGGAGAGATACCAGCTTTCTTCTGTAAGGCACCCATTCGCCATTTACCTGCTTCGCTCTCGTTGTATCCATATTGGCCAGGTTGGACGATACGACGTCCATCCGGACACGCTGTGCAGTTAAAGCGGAACCCGAAATATTTATGCTTTGAAAGCCACTCATTATTTTCCTCCTGTCAAGACGGTTTTCAGAGAATTGAATTTGCCGCTCATTCTTTCAACCAAAGCCTGATAATTAATTTGGTTTTCGGCTAAATCTGTCATTTCTTTGTCGATATCGACATTGTTTCCGTTTTGCTGGTACGATGTATCACTGCTGGACACGATAGAATAATCGTCCCCCGAACCCGTAAAGTCAACGTGCCGATAGTCGGTTTTTACAGCCTCAAGATTGGATGTTTCCTGATCTAACAAATTTCGGAAAGAGACTTTTTTTGCCTTATAGTTCGGTGTATCTATATTGGCGATATTATTAGTTAAGACTTTTTGCTTAATGTCCGCTCTCCCCAAGGCATTCTCAAGATTTTGTATAGTTCCAGAAAATAAGTCCAAATCCACTTACCTCCATTTCAGATATTTTTCTCCTAAAAATCCTTGTCGAGAATTGTAAAACCATATGCTTATTGTAAGAAATAACAGGCTTAAAGTCTATGAAGTTAGACTAAAAAAAAGTGCTCAATTATATCTATTTTGCATGTGGGTATTAAGTCCTAGAATATTTGTACTACAAGGATTTGTTTAATATAAGACTGAAAATAGCAGAATTTCTGTATCTTCCTCCTTTTTTCACACAGCAAGATGGATTATCTCAGATCAGATTCCAATAAGCAACTTTAAACTGCAACTTTTCACCTATTGTCCATAAAAAAAGCAGGACCCCCATTTTCAGGGATCCTGCTTTTGTCTTAATGAGATTTAAGGTTTTCCAATTCAATAAGGAATTTGTTGTTCAGAACTTTAATGTACGTCCCCTTCATTCCCAGTGATCTGGATTCAATGACGCCTGCGCTTTCCAGCTTTCTCAGCGCGTTAACGATGACTGAACGCGTAATGCCGACACGGTCCGCAATCTTACTTGCCACAAGCAAGCCTTCGTTTCCGTCAAGCTCTTCAAAGATATGCTCAATCGCTTCAAGTTCACTGTAAGACAGAGAACTGATCGCCATTTGAACAACTGCTTTGCTTCGCGCCTCTTCTTCGATTTCTTCCGCTTTTTCTCTTAAAATCTCCATTCCTACAACGGTTGCTCCGTATTCAGCAAGAATGAGATCATCATCTTCAAATTGATCCTGCAGACGGGACAGAATCAGCGTGCCCAGTCTCTCTCCTCCGCCGATGATCGGCACGATCGTTGTTAAGCCCGCTTGGAACAGGTCTCTGTTTTCCACAGGAAACGCCGTGTATTCGCTGTTGATATCAAGGTTTGAAGACGTCTCCGGAACATTGAACAGATTTCTCGTGTACTCTTCCGGGAACTGGCGGTCTTCAAGCATTTTTTTCATGCGGTCATTTTCAATCTGCTGATTAATAGAGTAGCCCAAAAGCTTTCCTCTGCGGCTGACGACGAAAATATTAGAATCAATGACGTCACGAAGCGTTTCAGCCATTTCTTTAAAGTTTACGGGTTTGCCTGCCGCAGCCTGCAGCATGCTGTTAATAATTCGTGTTTTTTGTAGTAAAGCCATGATAAATAATCCTCCTAGAATTCCTCTTATTAAATTTTCACAATATAAATTGACTTAGATCTTTGTTGTTTGCAATCGTTCCGAGCTTTTCTTCAACGTATTGCGGCGTGATGGCTACTTTTTCCATCGTTACGTCCGGCGCTTCAAACGACAGGTCTTCCAAGAGACGTTCCAATATCGTGTGAAGCCTTCTCGCTCCGATGTTGTCCGTATCCTGATTCACATGATAAGCCACTTCGGCGATCTTACGAATAGCTTCGTCAGAAAATTCAAGAGATATACCTTCTGTCTGCAATAAAGCCTGATATTGTTTTAACAGCGCGTTATCGGGTTCGACGAGAATCTTCACAAAATCATCTACCGTCAGTTTGCTCAATTCTACACGAATCGGAAAGCGGCCCTGCAGCTCCGGAATCAGATCAGACGGTTTGGCCATATGGAATGCCCCGGCTGCGATAAACAGCACGTGATCTGTTTTGACGGAGCCGTATTTCGTGACGACGGTAGAGCCTTCGACAATCGGAAGGATATCTCTTTGAACGCCTTCTCTCGATACATCTGCTGAGGAAGAAGCCCCTCCGTTTTTTGCGATTTTATCTATTTCGTCAATAAAGATAATGCCGCCCTCTTCAGCTCTTAACACGGCCTCTTGGCCGACTTCATCCATATCGATTAATTTGCCTGCCTCTTCATTGGTCAGAACCTTCCTTGCTTCTCTGACCGTCATTTTGCGGCGTTTTTTCTTTTTTGGCACCAGATTGCTCAGCGCATCCTGCATATTCATGCCCATCTGCTCCATCCCGGAGCCTTGCAGCATGTCAAACATCGACGGCTGCTGCTCTTCCACCTCTACGGAGACGTAATGGTCTTCGAGCTCTCCCAATGCGAGCTGATGCGCCATGCGTTTTCTTTTTTCTTCAAGGCTTGCTTCTTCCTGCTGGTCGGCTTCATCATCATTTGCCGCCTGGCTTCCTCCGAAAAGCATTTCAAACGGATTTTTCACACCCGCTTGTTTTTTCTTTCCCGGAACGAGAAGCCGCACTATACGTTTGTTTGCATTTTCTTCAGCCTGTTCTTTCACTTCGCTGATTTTTTCTTCTTTAATGAGCCGCACGGATGTCTCAACGAGGTCTCTGACCATTGATTCGACATCTCTGCCTACATAGCCGACTTCTGTAAATTTTGTCGCTTCAATTTTTATAAATGGCGCACCGGTAAGCTTGGCGATCCGTCTGGCGATCTCTGTTTTCCCCACCCCGGTCGGGCCCATCATCAGGATGTTTTTGGGAACGATCTCGTCTCTCAGTTTTTCATCAAGAAGACTTCTGCGATAGCGGTTTCTTAATGCCACGGCGACAGCTTTTTTCGCATCCTGCTGTCCTACAATGTATTGATCCAACCGATCTACGATTTGTCTCGGTGTTAACGGTTTGTTTTCCATGCGCCTCAAGTCCTTTCTATTCAAGTTCTTCCAAAATGATCTGATCGTTTGTGTACACACAAATCTCGCCCGCGATTTTCAAAGCGGCTTTTGCAATATCTTTGGCGGACAGATTCTCTCCGGCATAGGTTTTCAGCGCTCTTCCTGCTGACAGGGCGTAGTTTCCGCCGGAGCCGATTGCCAAAATGCCGTCATCCGGCTCAATCACTTCACCTGTTCCCGATACGAGAAGCAAGGTATCCTGGTTCATGACAATCAGCATGGCTTCCAGCTTGCGCAGCACTTTATCGCTGCGCCATTCTTTCGCAAGCTCAACCGACGCACGTTTTAAATTGCCGTTGTATTCTTCAAGCTTCGCCTCAAACAATTCAAAAAGTGTGAAAGCGTCTGCAACAGATCCCGCAAATCCGGCCAGAACCTTTCCGTTAAACAGCTTTCTCACTTTTCTCGCGGTATGTTTCATGACTACAGCCTGACCGAATGTGACCTGGCCGTCTCCTGACATAGCGCTTTTCCCGTTATGCCGGACGGCAAAAATCGTTGTCGCATGAAAAGATGACATGAGAAGGGCCTCCTTTTAATTTTCTTTAAAAGCTCTCGGGTGGTGGGACATATATGTGTTTCTCAGCATTTCCTTCGATACATGCGTGTATATCTGCGTAGAAGACAGATTGGAATGGCCCAAAAGCTCCTGGACGCTTCTTAAATCAGCCCCTTCATTCAGCAGATGAGTCGCAAACGTGTGCCGAAGCATATGCGGGTGTATATGTAAAGTGCCGGATGCTTTTTTTACAAGCCCGCTTAAAATATACCGGATTCCTCTGGCGGTCAGCGGGCCGCCTCTTTGATTGACAAACAGCACATCATGAGGCTCTTTTGCTTTTTCAAGCAGGCACTGCCTTCCGCTGTTGATATACAGCTCCAGCGCATCACGGGCATATGAGCCGAACGGGATATAGCGCTGCTTCTTGCCTTTCCCGTGAACGAGCACCGTATCCATGAACAGGTCAAGATCGCCGACAGTAAGCGTACAGCACTCACTGACCCTCATTCCGGTCGCATAAAGAAGCTCAAGCAGGGCCTGATCGCGCATCCCTGACGGCTGACTTCTGTCTGAAACAGCGAATAGTTCCTCAAGTTCTTTTTCATAAAGAAACTTCGGAATCCGTTTCTCTTGTTTCGGCAGATGAACAAGCTGAAACGGATTCTCTTCAACAAGCTTTTCCCTCATTAAAAATTTATAGAAGCTTCTCAAAGCTGAAATTTTCTTGCTGATTGTTTTTCTTGACAGGCCTTTTTCATAAGCCTCTGTCAAAAATATTCTCACATCATGATATGCAGCTTCTTTCATTCCATTTATATTTTGAGCATGCAGAAACATCCCAAATTCTTCAATCGAATTAACATAATTCACAATAGTATATTGTGAATAATTTTTTTCAATTTGTAAATATTCAACGAATAACTTTAAAAAAAAGTTAACATTCTCAGTCATTATGAAGACCTCCCTCTCCAAGGCGAAGGGCTTTTAAATGGTATCATATAATGCATCGAAGTTGCAATGAAAAGCTATATCGTTTTCGAAATAGTTTGAATAGTCTCAATTGCGCGTTTAGCGTATTCTTCATTTCGTTCTTTTTTGTTTTTAATTTTTACAGGCAATTCTTTTAAGAGGCCGAAGTTTGCATTCATCGGCTGGAAGTTCTTCTGATTTGTCGTCGTAATGTAGTGAGCCATGCTTCCGATCGCCGTCTCCTGCGGGAATGTCACAAGATCCTGACCGAGCACAAGTTTGGCGGCATTGATTCCCGCTACAAGACCTGAAGCGGCAGATTCAACATAACCCTCTACGCCGGTCATTTGGCCCGCGAAAAACAGATCGTTACGCTGTTTAAATTGATATGTCGGGTTCAAAAGGCTCGGCGAGTTGATAAATGTGTTTCTGTGCATGACGCCGTATCTGACGATATCAACATTTTCAAGGCCGGGGATCAGTTTAAGCACTTCTTTTTGGTCTCCCCATTTTAAATGTGTCTGAAAACCTACAATATTATAAAGCGTACCCGCCGCATCATCCTGTCTGAGCTGAACGACTGCATAAGGGCGCTTGCCTGTTTTCGGATCTTCCAGTCCGACCGGTTTCATCGGTCCGAACAGCATCGTTTTCTTGCCTCTTTTCGCCATGACTTCAATCGGCATGCAGCCTTCAAAGAAGATTTCTTTCTCGAATTCTTTTAAAGGTACCGTTTCAGCCGTCGTCAATGCTTCATAGAAACGGTCGAACTCTTCCTCTGTCATCGGGCAGTTTAAGTACGCCGCTTCTCCCTTGTCATAACGGGATTTTAAGTACACTTTCTCCATATCAAGGCTGTCTTTTTCGACAATCGGCGCCGCCGCGTCATAAAAATACAGATACTCTTCTCCCGTGAGCTCTTTCAGCTGCTGTGAAAGCGATTCTGACGTAAGCGGTCCGGTCGCGATAACCGTCGGGCCTTCCGGAATCTCTGTTACTTCCTCAGTAAGAACTGTTACATTCGGATGGTTTTTCACGAGATCCGTCACGCTTTGCGCAAATTCATGACGGTCAACGGCAAGCGCTCCCCCTGCCGGAACCGAGCATTTATCAGCAGATTGAATGATTGCCGAGTCAAGGGCCCGCATTTCTTCTTTTAATACGCCTACCGCATTGGCGAGTGTATTTGAACGGAGGGAGTTGCTGCATACCAGTTCGGCGAATTTATCAGTATGATGGGCTGCCGTCTGCCTGACGGGCCGCATTTCATATAGTTTCACTTGAATTCCTCTTTTTGCAAGCTGCCATGCCGCTTCACTTCCGGCAAGGCCTGCTCCGATTACATTAACTGTTTGCTGGTTCATTTCTTTTCATCTCCTGTTGTTTGTCCCTTCCACACAAAGAAGGTGAGCAAGGCTCTGCTCACCGCTACTTCTGTGGTTCTTCCTTATAATCGCATTCGACGCATTGGACTTGTATGCCTTTTTTAAGCTTTTTCTCTACGAGCATATTTTCACATTTCGGGCATTTTCGTTCAATCGGTTTGTCCCAAGATACGAAGTCGCATTCAGGATAACGGTCACAGCCGTAAAAGACGCGTTTCTTTTTTGATTTTCGTTCGACAATGTTTCCTTCATGGCACTTAGGACATTTTACGCCGATTTGTTTGACAATCGGTTTTGTATTCCGGCAGTCAGGAAAGTTGGAGCACGCCATAAATTTGCCGTATCGGCCCATTTTATAAACCATCCGGGAGCCGCATAACTCACAATCTTCATCGGCGTATTCAGGTTCGATTTCCACTTCTTTCATTTCGGCTTCCGCTTTTTTCACGCGTTTTTCGAAGTCGGTGTAGAAGCTGTCAATGATTTGAACCCATTCTGTCTGGCCATCTTCAACATGGTCAAGGTCTCTTTCCATTTTAGCCGTGAATTCAACGTTGATGATTTCCGGAAAAAACTCCATGATAAGATCCAGCACGATCTGCCCAAGCTCAGTCGGCACAAACCGTTTATTGTCTAATCCCACGTAACCGCGGCGCTGGATGGTGTCAAGAGTCGGCGCATATGTCGAAGGACGGCCGATCCCCAGTTCTTCAAGTGTTTTAACCAGGCGCGCCTCTGTATAACGCGGAGGCGGCTGAGTAAAGTGCTGCTCAGGCTCAATATCTTTCGATAAAACCGTGTCTCCCTCTTTAAGGTCCGGAAGCATGCGGTCTTTTTCTTCCAGCTGATCGTCTTTACCCTCTACATAGACTTTCATGAAGCCGGCGAATTTGACTTTACTTCCGTTTGCCCGGAATGTCAATCCGTTATTGCTGAGATCGACGCTCATCGTATCTAGGACTGCAGGCGCCATCTGGCTTGCAACAAAGCGCTCCCAAATCAGCTTGTATAATCTGAGCTGGTCTCTTCCAAGCACCGCTTTTAAGTCGGCAGGTTTTCTGAGCACCGAAGTCGGGCGGATCGCTTCGTGGGCATCTTGAGCGTTTTCATTTTTCTTTGCCGGTTTCCGTTTTCCCGCTAAGTACTCTTTTCCGTACGCCTGATCAATAAAAGCTGACGCTTCTTCAACGGCTGTATTGGAAATCCGCGTTGAGTCCGTTCTCATATACGTGATGAGCCCGACTGTCCCTTCTTTGCCGAGATCAATTCCTTCATATAATTGCTGAGCGATCATCATCGTTTTCTTCGCTCTGAAATTCAGCTTTCTTGCAGCCTCCTGCTGCAGAGTGGACGTTGTAAACGGCAGAGCGGGATTTCGTTTGCGCTCTTTTTTCGTAACCTTGTCAACTGTATACTTATTGCCTTTCAGCTGAGCAAGGACGGCTTTTACGTCTTCTTCGCTTTTTAAAGGAAGCTTTTTGCCGCTTTTCCCGAAAAATCCGGCTTCAAACGTCTCTTTTCCCTTTAAAAATGAGCCGGTAATCGTCCAGTACTCTTCAGGTTTAAAGTCGTTGATTTCCTTTTCCCGGTCGATGATCAGCCGGAGCGCAACGGATTGCACACGGCCCGCACTGAGGCCTTTTTTTACTTTTTTCCAAAGAATCGGGCTGATTTTGTATCCGACGAGTCTGTCTAGTATGCGGCGCGCCTGCTGCGCATCGACAAGATCCATATTAATCATGCGCGGATGTTTAAATGATTCTTTAATGGCGTCTTTCGTTATTTCATTAAAGACGACCCGGCAGTCCGAGCTGAGATCCAGATCAAGGCTGTGTGCGAGATGCCATGCAATCGCTTCCCCTTCTCTATCGGGGTCGGCCGCGAGATAGACTTTTTTTGCTTTCTTTGCCGCTGTTTTTAATTCTTTTAAAACAGGGCCTTTTCCGCGGATCGTAATATATTTCGGTTCAAAGTTCTGTTCGATGTCAACTCCCATTTGACTTTTCGGAAGATCCCGGACATGTCCCATTGAAGCTTTGACTTTATATTTCTTCCCTAAATAACGTTCAATCGTTTTCGCCTTTGCCGGCGATTCCACGATGACTAGATAATCAGACATTTTCATCCCCCTCAAGAGGTGTTCTCTCTCTTTTCAAGTATCAATTCATTTTAGAGCTGCCTTTTTATGGCTTTCAACATTTCATTCTTTATGATGAACGTCATTTTATACATGAAAATAATGTGCAACTTTAAATCCTCACTATTATTAAATATTACAATACCGTTTGTCAAACGATATTTCAAAAGGGTTCCGTATACTGAACGCATCGGGCGGTCAGCTCTCCGTCAATATCCTCTGCGCATAATACAGCTTTCGCCCCTTCTTGAATGAGTTTTATAGGTCCTCCGGAATATGGATTAAATATGGAACCCGGAACGGCAAATACCTCTCTGCCTTGATCGAGAGCCTGGTAAGCTGTGATTAATGAACCGCTTTTTTCTTTTCCCTGCACGACCACAATTCCTTCACTTAGTCCGCTGATTATGCGGTTTCTCATCGGAAAGTGCCATTTTTTCGGCTTTGTTTCAGGAGGATGTTCTGAGAGTAGGAGATGGTGTTCAGCCATGTATTCTGCTAACAGGAGATTTTCCCGGGGATAGATATGATGGAATCCGCCGGCTATCACGCCGATCGTAAGCCCTTTTGCCCTGATGCTCGCCTTATGAGACAATCCGTCTATACCGGATGCAAGCCCGCTTACAATGACCCAGCCTTTTTTTGAGAGTTCGGCGGAAAGATGCCCAACCGCTTTTATTCCGTCTTCCGTCGGTTTCCGCGTTCCTACAATCCCGATTTTTCTGCCTTTTTCAAGAAGCAGCGTGTTCCCTTTTGCATACAAGACAGCCGGCGGATCATAAATCGCTTTAAGCCATGTTGGATAGCGGCTTGATGAAATCGGAATGACAGTGATGCCTTCGCGGCGGTAATCGGACAGAACTTCATCAAGTTCCGGATCCTTGCGCTCTATTTCCCGAAAAATTGCTTCCGGGGCTGTTTTCCCTTCTGATAAAACAGTTAATGAATGCGGATCCGGTAAAAAAGACAGAGAATGATCAGCTTTCCACCATTTTAATAGAAGAGACGGGGAAATGATTTGATTAATACTGCAGACCATTAAACAGCGCGATGCTTGATCCAAATCTGGAAACCTCCTCTTTTTTTCAGCAAAAACAGGAACAGCCGTTACGGCTGCCCCTGCTTCGATCAGTGCGTTTTGCACGTTTCAAATAAGCCTTTTTCTTTTAACACCTTAATCAGCGTTTCACCCATTACAGAAGGGGTTTCCGCGACTTCAATTCCGCAGGCGTTCATCGTTTTGACTTTTTCTTCTGCCGTGCCTTTTCCTCCGGAGATGATGGCGCCCGCATGGCCCATGCGTTTTCCCGGAGGCGCGGTTTTACCGCCGATAAAGCCGACAACAGGCTTCGTCATGTTCGCTTTCACCCACTCAGCCGCTTCTTCTTCAGCTGTGCCGCCGATTTCTCCGATCATGATGACGGCATGTGTTTCAGGGTCTTCGTTGAACGCTTTTAACACGTCAATAAAGTTCGTGCCGTTGACCGGATCGCCGCCGATCCCTACAGCGGTAGATTGGCCTACGCCGGCTTCTGAAAGCTGATGGACGGCCTCGTATGTCAATGTTCCTGAACGGGACACAACGCCTACATGACCCTTTTTATGAATGTATCCCGGCATAATGCCGATCTTGCATTCTTCAGGTGTAATAACACCCGGGCAGTTCGGCCCTATTAATCTCGTTTTCTTGCCTTCCATAAAGCGCTTCACTTTCACCATGTCCAAAACCGGAATGTGCTCAGTGATACAAATGACAAGATCAATTTCCGCGTCAACCGCTTCCATAATTGCGTCCGCCGCAAACGGAGCCGGCACGTAAATAACTGACGCATCTGCGCCCGTTGTATGAACCGCTTCTGCGACCGTATTGAATACCGGTACGCCTTCCGCTTCTGTTCCGCCTTTTCCAGGTGTTACACCGCCAACGATATTCGTGCCGTATTCCAGCATCTGCTTTGTATGAAATAAAGCGGTAGAACCTGTAATCCCCTGTACAATAACTCTTGTATCTTTATTGATAAAAACACTCATTATCTGGTCCCCTGCCTTTCATTCTTTCCTAAACTAAGGATACGATTTTCTGTGCGCCGTCTGCCATTGATTCCGCAGATGTGATGTTTAAGCCTGATTCATTCAGGATTTTCTTTCCTAAATCTACGTTTGTCCCTTCAAGGCGCACGACCAGCGGCAATGTCAATCCGACTTGTCTCGTCGCTTCAACAACGCCCTCGGCGATGACATCACACTTCATGATGCCTCCGAAAATATTAACGAAAATTCCTTTTACGTTTTGATCGGAAAGAATGATTTTAAAAGCTTCCGTAACTTTTTCTGCGGTTGCGCCGCCCCCGACATCAAGGAAGTTTGCAGGTTCTCCGCCGTAGTGTTTAATGATATCCATTGTAGACATTGCAAGACCCGCGCCGTTTACCATGCAGCCGATATTTCCATCAAGGGAAATGTAGCTTAAATCGTATTTTGACGCTTCGATTTCTTTCGGATCTTCTTCATCTAAATCTCTGTATTCCATAATGTCTTTTTGTCTGTATAACGCATTGCTGTCGAAGTTCAGCTTAGCATCCAGCGCCATGACGTTTCCGTCCCCCGTAACGACGAGAGGGTTGATCTCGGCGATGGAGCAGTCCTTCTCAACAAATGCTTTGTATAAACCGAGCATAAATTTAGCGGCTTTGCCGACAAGCTCTTTCGGGATGTTAATTGCGAATGCAATTTCCCTTGCCTGATAGCCCTGAAGGCCGACAGCCGGATCAATTACCGCTTTTTTAATTTTTTCAGGTGTTTTTTCCGCTACTTCTTCAATCTCCGTTCCGCCTTCTTCAGACGCCATTAAAACGATTCTTGAAGTAGCGCGGTCAAGTACAAGCCCGACATAGTATTCCTTTTTAATATCGCAGCCTTCTTCAATAAGTAAGCGTTTTATTACTTGTCCGTCCGGACCCGTTTGATGTGTGACGAGCGTCTTGCCTAACAGTTCTTCGGCATACTCTTTCACTTCATCTTTTGTTTTTGCAATCTTTACCCCACCAGCTTTGCCGCGGCCGCCAGCATGGATTTGCGCCTTTACGACATAAACCGAGCTTGACAGGCTCTCTGCTTTTTCAACTGCTTCCTCTGCTGTAAAAGCCACTTTACCTTCAGGAACAGACACCCCGTATTTTCTGAGGACTTCTTTTCCCTGGTACTCATGGATATTCATTTCCCATCCTCCTAACTTATGTAGCAAAACTAAAAATAGACTGCGCTTTCATTCTATATAATACTGGAAGAATTGTCTAGGGTTCAAAACAAAATCTTTATATCCTTCCAAACATTCTAACTTTTATTTTATTGAAAATATAAATTTAAACGGAGTCCGGGAAATGAATGGTCCTTATTTTTCGTTTTTCAGGGTTTCGTCCAGTCTGTAAACAAATGAAAAAATTTCGGCAACGGTTTCATAAAGCGCCTCCGGTACCTGATCGTCAACCGTCAAATGGCGCATTAATTCGACAAGGGTCCTGTCTTCCTGAATGGGGACCCCAGCCTTCTCAGCTTCTTTTATAATATTTTCCGCCACGTGCCCCCTGCCTGTTGCGACAACCTTCGGGACTTGGTCTTTCTGCCGGTCGTAATGCAGGGCGACAGCTCTTCTTAACGGCGTTTGCTCTTTCATATTTTCACATCCACTTTTCTTCCGCCGTCTTTTTCTATAAACTCTTCCACAAGAGCGCTCTGGTCTTTCGGGCGCCGTTTTTTAGCCGTGACGCCTGACAGGCTGAAGCCCGTTTCTTTTACGGCTTCTTTTAAAGCCGGTACGAGAGGGTCGATGGCCGCCTGAAGCTCAAAATCAGTCTCAACCGTAATGGTCATTACATTTTGCTGAATGATGCAGTCCACGACGGTTTCTTGCAGTGTTTCAAGATGCAGCAAAAACAGGAGCCTGCAATGTGACGGATCGAGTTTTCCGTCCGGCTTCTTCCGTCCTTTAAAGAGAACTGTGATGTCATTCTCATACGCGGACGCTCCCAGCGGAAATGACAGCACCATCTGCGTAAAAGAAGGGTTATGCTGCTCAATAAACAGCTGGCCGTTTAATTTATGAATAAGCGGTTCCGCCTCTTGTTTAACGGATTGGGGCGCTTCTTGAAGCGTCCGGACGGCTTGGAGGGCTGTTTTCAGCGCTTGTTTCTCCGGCTGCGGAGACACGCCTTTTTCAAGCGCTGTAATGAATGATAATTCATCACGCGTGCCCAGTCCTTTTTTGATTTTCTGCAAAAGGCTTAATACATCATGTTTTTCCGCATATTTCAATTCGGTGAGCTGAACGGCTTTTTCGAAAACAGCCGCCTCCTGTTCTGTCAAATGTGCGTTTTGAAGAACAGGTGCTGTTTTAAATGTTTTTTCTTGAGAAATGAAAGCCTTAATGATCTCCGCCGTTACTTTTACGGGACGGTTTTCAGTTTTTTCTGCCGAGGTCATTAATTTCTCTATAATCTGTTTTGCCGTTTTTTCAGGCAGTTCCGTATCTGTCCGTGCACTCGGAGGAGAAGATTGGCTTGAGACTGCCTTTCCGTTTTCACAAGTCTCTCGGACAAATGGTGATTGTTTTGATTCCGTCCGTTCTCCTTCATCCATCAGCCCGGTTTCTGAGGTCGGCATGCGTGCAGCCTCGGCAAGCTTCTTCAAGAGACGTTCTGCATGTAGATCCGTTTCCGCGTTTAACACGTCAGAAACCGCCTCTTTGAGCACAGACAGCTCTTTTGCCGATTGCGGAGCCTGATTGATTGCCTGAAGCAGTCCTGAGAGGAGGCGACGGGTCGGAACCGGATATTTAACGGCATGAATGGCTGACAAGACTTCCGGATGTGCGGGCAGTTCCCGTTTCAGCGCAAATACGATTGTTTCCGCCGCTTTTTTCAATTCGGCAGTCGGAAGAGATTCAGCCCAGCGGATGCAAGCTTTGAGGCTGTTTTCCGTCATCGGCAGCTTCTGCTGCATAAACGTTTCGGCAATCTGCAGAGACACAGGGCCTGGTTTGACAGAAAGAGCGTTTAACAGTCTTCCCGCCGCTTCCTGAACGGTTTTCGGGCTTCCTTCGAATTGGTCAATGACATGAAGCCGGCCCGTTTTTTCCGCCGGCTGTTTGTCATAAGAAAACCAGTAATACGCCTGCGGACGAAGGGCGGTTTCAAGTTTTCCCTGCATCGTCCGGCCGCCGATTTGGATAAGGGCGCTTTGATCGTCCAGCAAACGGAGAACCTTCCCTAACAGCAGCCTTTGAGCGCCGCTGTCTTTACCGCCGTCTTGCCGATCCGGAGGGATTTCCGCCGTCAGCTGTCTGAAAGCCGCTTGGATTTCGCCGCTTATGTTCATGTCTTAAGCCTCTTTTCTAACAATAAGATTGAACGGGAGCGAACGTTTTTCGGTGAATAGTTGTCGGTCCGTATGCCTGAAGAGCTTCAAGATGTTCTTTCGTTCCGTAGCCTTTATTTTTTTCAAAGCCATACATGGGGTAGGTTTTGGCGTACTCAGCCATGAGACGGTCCCGCGTTACTTTTGCGATACAGGCTCCGGCGGCAATTGACACGCTTTTGGCATCCCCTTTTATGACTGATGACTGCGGAATGTCAAGCGGAAGGGTCATGGCATCAACAAGCAGATAATCAGGTGTTTCCGTTAAAGCATTGACGGCTTTTACCATCGCCAGTCTCGCGGCCTCATAAATGTTGATCCGGTCAATGACGTCCGCATGGACAATGCCGACTCCTACAGCCGCCGCTTCTTCCGTGATCCGGCTGTAATACTCCTCGAGCTTCTTTTCCGACAATTTCTTCGAGTCCGTGAGACCGAGAATCTCGCATTCTGCCGGCAAAATGACGGCGCCGGCGACAACCGGTCCGGCAAGCGGCCCTCTTCCGGCTTCGTCAACACCCGCAATCAGGCGGAAACCCTTTTTGGATGACAGTCTTTCGTATGCCATCATGTTCAGCCATTGCTCTTTAAGAGCTTTTTCCTTCGCGTGCTTTTTCAGCCATTGCTCTAAAAGCGTCTGTACGCTTTTTCTCGGGTCTTTCTCACATTGGGCAAGGAAGGGGTCGCTTTCGTCCCTGACCTCTTGCAGGCGTTCTTTTACGCTTTTTACGGTTAATGTATTCACGTTCTCTTCTCCCTTACATTATGTATATCGGTGTTCTGCGGAAAAAATAAAGACCCGCATCGCTGCGCGTCTTTATTCTGATGGCGTTTCAAATGAAAGCCTGCCGAATTTTTCCGTCCGGATGTCCCGAATGATGACTTCCGTTGTTTTATCATAGTCAACCATTCCGCCGCCCATCAAACAGCCGCGTTTTTCACCGATCGCGTCGAAAAGAGCGGCGATATCCTCAGGGATTTCCTGAAGTCCGTAGCGCTCCTTCAAGCGGTCGGGATAATGCTCTTCCAGAAAGCGCAGCCCGAAGACGGCCACATCCTGCAGGTTGATAATCGTATCTTTAATCGCCCCGGTGATCGCCAGGCGCAAGCCGACAAGCTCATCTTCAAATTTAGGCCATAAAATTCCCGGTGTATCGAGCAGCTCTAATTCCTTGCCTACCTTTACCCACTGCTGTGAAGTGGTAATGCCGGGCCTGTCTCCCGTCTTGGCAATGTTTTTCTTGGCCAGCCGGTTAATGAGCGTAGATTTGCCGACATTCGGAATGCCGATGATTAATGCGCGGATTGCTCTTGGCCTAATGCCTTTTGCTTTCATTTTATCGAACTTATCTTTCAGCAGCTCTTTCGAGGACGGCACGATTTGATGCAGTCCCTGCCCGTTAACGGAGTTTATTGAAAGAGAGGGAATGCCCTGTTCCTGAAAGTGGTCCTTCCACTGGGCAGTCACAGCCGCATCCGCCTTATCGGCTTTATTTAAAAGCATAATGCGCGGCTTATTTTTCAAAATCTCCTCAATCATCGGATTTCTCGATGACATCGGGATTCTCGCATCCACCAATTCGTATACGATATCAATTAATTTCAGTTTTTCTGTTACTTCCCGTCTCGCTTTAGCCATATGGCCCGGGAACCATTGAATGGTCATGTGACTTCGACACCTGCCTTATTTACCGGAACCGGATGTTCCGATGATCTCTTATGTATTTTACGTTGCTTGTTCTGCTTTTACAAATTTCATATAAAAAAAGAGCCTGTTACGGGTAACAAGCTCTTTTCGTTCGTTATCATTATCGTCTGATTTCTTTAATACGAGCCGCTTTTCCGCGAAGTTCACGCAGGTAGTAAAGCTTAGCGCGACGTACTTTACCGTAACGTACAACTTCGATTTTCGCGATTTTTGGTGTGTGTACAGGGAATGTACGTTCAACGCCAACACCGTAAGAAATCTTACGAACTGTGAACGTTTCGCTGATTCCACCACCACGACGCTTGATCACAACACCTTCGAAGATCTGGATACGCTCACGGTTACCCTCAACAACTTTTACGTGTACACGTAAAGTGTCACCAGGACGGAACGCAGGAAGATCAGTGCGAAGCTGTTCTTTTGTGATATCTTGAATTAGTTTTTGCATCGTTTTCAACTCCTTCCAACAGATGCTCTTGGCCACAACTGCAAGGCACAGCGGAACATCGTTTTCAAGCTTCTGAAGGATAAGCCTCCTTAAGCCACAAGTAGTATCTTATCATATCTTCATCGCCTGCGCAATAGAATCTATTCGTTTTCCCACTCGGAAATCCATTTTCTTTGCTCATCAGTGAGAGGATAGTTTTCAAGAAGATCCGGACGTCTTAAAAAGGTTCTTCTGATTGATTCTTTATTGCGCCATTCTTGTATTTTGGCATGGTTGCCCGACAGAAGGGTCTCAGGCACTTTTAAGCCTCTATAATCTGCAGGCCTCGTATAGTGCGGATGCTCTAAAAGCCCCGTGCTGAAGGAATCCTCCACGTGGGATGCTTCTTTTCCGAGAACGCCCGGCAAAAGCCTGACAACGCTGTCGGCGATCATCATGGCAGGGAGCTCTCCCCCGGTCAGCACAAAATCCCCGATGGAGATTTCATCAGTGACAAGATGTTCCCGGATCCGTTCATCATACCCTTCATAATGTCCGCAAATAAACATGAGATGTTCCTCTTCCGCCAGCTCCTCGGCTTTCTTCTGCGTATAACGCTCACCTTGCGGGCAGACGAGAATAATGCGCGGCTTGGCGTCCGTACCGGCTGTCAGCTTTTCAACCGCATCAAATACGGGCTGCGGCTTTAACACCATCCCGGCTCCCCCGCCGTACGGGTAATCATCAACCGTTTGGTGTTTATTATCCGAAAAAGCCCGGAAATTGATGACGTCAAAACGGACAGCCTCTTTTTCCTGTGCTTTTTGCAGAATGGATGAGCCGAGCACCCCTTGAAACATTTCGGGAAACAGTGTTAAAAAGTCGATTTTCATTCGTCTATTAACCCTTCCATTACATGAATCTTAATTTTTTTCTCATTTATATTAATATCCTTTATCACAGAAGCAATATACGGAATGAGCGCATCTTTTTTGCCTTTTCTTTGAACCACCCATACGTCATTAGCCCCGGGCGTCAAAATTTCCTTCACTGTGCCGATCAGTTCTCCGTCTTCTGACACAACCTCGCAGCCGATGATTTCATGAAAATAAAATTCATCTTCTTCAAGCTCTCCCAAGTCTTCTTCAGGGACTTTGATCACCATGTTTCTTAGGTGTTCGACTTCATTGAGACTCGGCATTTCTTTGAATTGCAGCAGGTGAAACTGCTTGTGAAGCCTGTGGGCGCTGACCGTTACTTTGATTGGCTCCGCAGCCCCTTCCGCAAACAAATAAAGCGTATTGCCGGGCTTGTACCGTTCTTCGGCAAAGTCCGTTTTAGAAATGACCCGCACTTCGCCTTTAATGCCGTGGGTATTTACAATTTTGCCTACATTAAACCATCTGTTTGTCATATTATCACCTCGGGCGGATTTCAATTACTACCCCGTCTTTTATGACGATGGTATTTGCCGCTGTTTTTTCATGCCAGTTATCACCGACGTTGATTGAAAGCAGCGCATCGATCTCCTTTTCCTTCACTTCGCTTCCAAGCGGGAGCGACTCTGTCTGGCTTATTTGGAAATCGATCATTTTGATTTTGTCTTGTCTTTTTTCAATGGCTTTTTTAAAAGATTCCGCTACATCGGGATTCTGCTGATCTTTTTCATGTTTTCTAAGCTGAAAATAGAGCTGGCTGCATTCTCGTTCAAGCGTTTGCTTTTTTTCTGCAAAAGAGGCCAAAAGCTTTTCCTTGCTTTGCTCGGTCAGAACCTGCATAACGGTTACCCTGTGAATAATCTGCATAGGACCAGACTCCCCACTCTTCCAACATATTTCTGTTCATTTGCCTTTTTTACGTGTAAAAAAAGGGGAGGTGCCGGCCCTCTCCCTTTTTCAGTCAAATATTTCAAATTGAACTTTCTTAGAAGACTGTGCGCCAGCTGCAAAAACGACGGTTCGAATCGCTCTTGCAGTCCGGCCTTGCTTTCCGATAATCTTACCAGTATCTGACTTATTGACAGATAAGCGCAGCGCAATCTTTTGATCAGTCTCTTCCTTTGTGACCGTTATGTCTTCCGGATGGTCGACAAGCGGAGCCACAATGCTGACAATCAAATCTTCCAAGTTCTGATCAGTCATTACTTGCCTTGTTTAGCGTTGTGGAATTTTTCCATAATTCCTTGGCTTGAGAACAAGTTGCGGACTGTGTCAGAAGGTTTAGCTCCTGTTTGAAGCCATTTAAGAGCAAGCTCTTCGTTGATTTTCACTTCAGCCGGCTTTGCAACCGGGTTGTATGTGCCGACTGTTTCGATGAAACGGCCGTCACGCGGTGAACGAGAATCTGCTACAACAATACGATAGAAAGGAGATTTTTTTGCTCCCATACGTTTTAAACGAATTTTTACTGCCATTTTACTAGCACCTCCGAAAATATTTCAACAAGATAGTATATTAACAATGATAAAAGTGTTTGTAAAGTGTTTTTTCTTAACAACGGTTTTATCATGTATAACCGATTACATAAAAGGTAATTTAAAGCCTTTTTTCTTCCCTTTTGTCATGTTGGTCATCTGCTTCATCATTTTTTTCATTTCCTCAAACTGCTTTAAAAGACGGTTGACTTCCTGAACGGATGTTCCGCTTCCTTTGGCAATCCGCTTCCGCCGGCTGGCGTTAATGATATCCGGCTGTTCTTTTTCAAGAACAGTCATTGATTTAATGATCGCTTCCACATGATTCAGCTGTTTTTCATCGACTTGGATGTTTTTTAAGCCTTTCATTTTGCCTGCGCCGGGCATCATTTGCAGCAGTTCGTCAAGAGGCCCCATGTTTCGGACCTGGCCGAGCTGCTCCAGAAAATCATCCAATGTGAAGCTCATCGTTCTCATTTTCTGCTCAAGCTCTTTGGCTTTGTCTTCATCAACGGTCGCCTGAGCTTTTTCAATCAGCGTCAGCACGTCACCCATTCCGAGAATCCGGGATGCCATCCGTTCAGGATGGAACGCTTCAAGAGCATCGAGCTTTTCTCCCATTCCGGCGAATTTAATCGGCGTTTCGGTGACCGCGCGGATAGAAAGCGCCGCACCTCCGCGGGTATCCCCGTCAAGCTTTGTTAAAATGACACCCGTTAAACCGAGCTGGTCATTAAAGCTTTTGGCGACGTTTACCGCATCCTGACCGGTCATTGAGTCGACGACAAGGAAAATTTCCTCAGGATTTGCGACTTCCTTTACGCCGGAGAGCTCATCCATCAGTTCATGATCGATGTGCAGCCGTCCGGCGGTATCTAAAATCACATAATCATGATGCTCTTCCTTCGCTTTTTCAATCGCCTGTCTGGCAATTTCCACCGGGCTGACCTGATCGCCAAGCGAAAAGACCGGCATATCAAGCTGTTTCCCCAGGGTTTCCAGCTGTTTAATCGCGGCGGGGCGGTAAATATCCGCAGCCACGAGCAGCGGTTTGCGATTATGTTTTTTGCGCAGCAGGTTGGCAAGCTTCCCCGTGGTTGTCGTTTTACCGGCACCTTGGAGCCCGACCATCATAATAACGGTCGGCGGGCGTTTGGCGACGGCAATTTTGCTTTCTTCGCCGCCCATCAGCTCGGTAAGCTCTTCTTTTACGACTTTAATAACCTGCTGACCGGGTGTCAGACTCTGCATAACGTCCTGTCCGACAGCCCGTTCACTTACTTTTTTCACAAAATCCTTTACTACTTTAAAGTTAACGTCAGCCTCAAGAAGCGCAAGACGAACTTCACGCATCATCTCTTTTACGTCTTGTTCGCTGACTTTTCCTTTTCCGCGGATTTTTGAAATCGTCTTTTGCAGTCGGTCGGCTAATCCTTCAAATGCCATTGTTTGCCGCCTCCTAATCTAATTTCTCAAGCGCTTCAATCAGAGCCGTCATTTTTTCCTCTTCCTGCAACCCGGAAGCAAGCTCTTTCAGCTTTGTAAACATTTCTTTACGCTCCTGAAACTTTTTAAAAAGGAGCAGTTTTTCTTCATATTGTTCAAGCATCGCTTCAGTCCGTTTGATGTTATCGTAAACGGCTTGCCTTGAAACGTCATACTCTTCGGCTATTTCACCAAGGGAGAAATCGTCCAGATAATAAAGCGACATATAGCTCTTTTGTTTTGACGTCAGCAACGACTGATAGAAGTCAAATAAATAGTTCATTCTCGTCGTTTTTTCGAGCGACATTTGAGCTCTCCCCTTTGTTAAGTCAAATCCCTTTACAAAAACTTAGTTTACATGGTTTCAGAGCGTGTGTCAAGTTTTTATCTTGTCAAAGCATGATGCTCTTTTTACATCATAAGTTTTTTCAAAAAAATTCATATAGACCGTCGTTAAAATACTCGAATTCTTGTTTTGATACACGGTAGCGGCAATAGCCTTCGTAAAAAGCATTGAGGCATGCTTCATTTGTGACAAAATGACTGATCGCTAATGATTCATCATATCGCGGATCTCCCGCCGATATTCCCGCAGCATCGATAAACAGATAGACCTCTCCGTCTTTCACCAGCACATTATCAGTCGTGCAGTCACCGTGAATCATTGTCTGCTGAACAGGAACAGGCCTGTACCTGTCCAATTCCTTCAAAAGCTCTGCACTTCCTTCAGCCTGCCCTTTTTTGACATATTCCCCGGCTCGTTTGATTTGCAGATCGAGCCAGTCTGTTTCCGGCTGTAAACCAGAGACCATGTCGGTTTCATGCAGCCGTTGCAGAAACCGGCCGAAACTTTTGATCAGCTTTTTCTTTTCAGTATCCCCTTTTGCTTTTCTTAAAGCCGAAGTCAGGGTGATTCCATCCTCAAATGACATGATGATATGGCTGGCATGCTGTTCCTGTATCATCCCATAATAAACAGGAACAGGCAGACGACGAGTTTCCGTCAGTTTTTGTAAAACGAAGGCTTCTCTCATTAACCATTCCCGATACTTCTGTTGAAAAGAACTTTTCAGCAGAAATGCGTCTTGGCCGGTCACTATTTTTCGAACGGTTGAAGTGCCTCCCTGTTCATCCAACAGCGACATATGGTTTATTGCGCCGATCTTACTTTCCAATTCAGCTTTCAGCCATTTGTCCAACAATTTCCCCCTCCATTCCGATCTATCAATGCGTATAAAAAAACGAGTATAAAACCGTCCATTTTATACTCGTTTTTTATTCATTAATCCTCGGCTTTTTCAACTAAATCAGAAAAGAGACCGTATACGTAAGATTCTGCATCAAACCGCTGGAGGTCGTCAACCTTTTCTCCGAGGCCGACCAGTTTCACGGGGATGTGAAGCTCATTGCGGATTGCCAGGACGATACCGCCTTTTGCGGTGCCGTCAAGCTTCGTTAACGCGATACCCGTCACATTCGTCGCTTTGGAGAATTCTTTCGCCTGCGCCATCGCATTCTGGCCTGTCGTCGCGTCAAGCGCAAGGAGAACCTCATGCGGAGCCTCAGGCACTTCGCGTTCGATGACGCGTTTGACTTTTTCAAGCTCTTTCATTAAGTTTACTTTATTCTGAAGACGGCCGGCCGTATCACAAATCAGCACATCCGCTCCTCTTGCTTTAGCCGCGTGTACGGCATCATAAATAACCGCCGCAGGGTCGCTTCCGGCAGCCTGCTTAATGACAGGCACGCCTGTACGCTCCCCCCATACTTCAAGCTGTTCAATCGCCCCGGCTCTGAAAGTGTCTCCGGCAGCGAGCACAACGGATTTGCCTTCATTCTTCAGCTTATGGGCAAGTTTTCCGATCGTTGTCGTTTTTCCGACGCCGTTTACCCCGACAAGCAGAATAACGTTCAGGCGCCCGTCCTGAATATTTAATTCAGAAATCTGTTCGTCGCCGCTGTTATAAATGTCGACAAGCTTTTCAGAAATGACGGACTGCACTTCCTGAGGATCCTGGATGTTTTTCAGCTTCACTTCTTTTTTGAGCTCATCAATCAGCTCCATAACGGTTGTAAAACCTACGTCAGCGCCAATCAGCACTTCCTCAAGCTCCTCGAAGAAATCCTCGTCGACTTTCCGGTAGCGGGAGACGAGTTCGTTCACTTTATTTGAGAAGGAATTTCTTGTTTTTTCAAGACCATCTTTAAATTTTTCAGAGACGGAGTCTGTCTGTTTCGTGATTTTCTCTTTTAATTTTTTAAAAAAGCTCATCTTTCAACCTCTTTCCTCGTTACTGAACGAATTCTTTTGTTTCTTCCAGTTTGACCGAAACCATTCGGGAAACGCCGGATTCCTGCATCGTAACACCGTAGAGGACATCCGCTTCTTCCATGGTGCCTTTTCTGTGGGTGATGACGATAAACTGGCTGTCGCCGCTGTATTTTTTTAAATATTGCGCAAACCTGAATACATTGGCTTCATCAAGCGCAGCTTCCACTTCATCAAGGACGCAGAACGGCACGGGCCTTACTTTCAGAATGGAGAATAAAAGGGCAATGGCAGTCAGCGCCCGTTCTCCCCCTGACAAAAGATTTAAGTTTTGCAGTTTTTTGCCCGGAGGCTGCGCGATAATGTCCACCCCGGAATTAAGAAGATCATTCGGATCAGTCAGCTTCAGTTCAGCCCGTCCTCCTCCGAATAAAGAACGGAACACGTCGTTGAATTGAGAACGGATCTGGATAAACGTTTCATGGAATCGCTTCGTCATTTCAGAATCCATTTCTTCAATGACTTGAAACAGTGTATTTTTCGCTTCCGTCAGGTCATTTTTCTGCTCTGTTAAAAACTGATACCGTTCGTTTACTCTTTCAAATTCATCGATGCTGCCGAGATTGACCGTTCCGAGCTCTTCAATTGAAAGCTTGATCAGTTTGACCCGTTTTCTCGCCTCTTCAGGCTCGAGTTCGAGCTGATATTGTTCTTTTGCTCCTTCAAAGGATAAGCTGTATTCCTCGCGTAAATACTGCAAGAGATTATCAAGCTCAACTTCCATCCGGCCGAGTTTTACCTCTTCATCTTTCAGAATTTCTGTTTTTTGCTTGTAGAGACGCTTCATCTCTTTCAGTTCAAGCTCGTTCGTATCAAGAGCCCGCTGGAGCTTCACACGCTGGTCGCGCCGGCTGGCGATCAATTCGATCGTTCTCGTTTTATCGTGAAGCTTGTGATGGGCTGCTTCTTCAAGCTGCTCCTCACCGCTTGTGCTGGACGTCATCTCTGAGGTCAGGAGGCTTAAATCTTCCCGTGTTTCTTTCAGAGCGAGCTGTGTTTCTTCAAGCTCTTTTTTCAGCCTTTTGAGGTTGTCTTCCTCACTCGAGCACGCCTGTTCTTTTTTCGCAGCGGCCACTTTACATTCCGTCAGTTCATGAGAGAGCGTTTCTTTTGTTGAGGATAGGGTCTGCTTTTGTTTTGTCAGCCTTTCCATCTCTTCCTCAAGCTCTTTCAGCTGGCCGGATGCCTCACTCAGCTGTTCTTCCAGAGCTGATTTGCGCGTCTCTTTTTCCCGGCTGCTTTCCGTCAGTGATGCTTTCTCCTGATCGTAAAGCTCCAGATGGGTATTGATGTTCTTTTCAGCGACTTCGAGTTCATACAGCCTGCCTTTTACATCCTGCTGCTTTGTTCTGAAAGCTTCACCGTCTTCACGGAGACCGCTCAGCGTATGTTCAAGCTCTTGAATGGCCTGCTTCAGCGTTTTGACCTCTTTTTCGAGCAGAGCTGTTTTTTCTTCCATTTCGGCAAGCCGCGCAGTCACCGTCTCAAGCTCACGGCTTCTGCCGAGCAGAGAATTGTTTTTCTTTTTGACCGCGCCGCCTGTCATTGATCCGCCTGGATTGACGACATCGCCCTCAAGCGTCACGATGCGGTAGCGGTGCCCGAGAAGCTTGGCCAGTTCATTCGCACCTTTTAAATCTTCAGTGATCAGCACTGTGCCGAGAAGGTTTTGAATGACATTCCGATACGCGGCATCATATGTGACAAGCCCGCTCGCTGTGCCGAGAAAAGACGGATGCTTCTGAGCCGTCTGTTCATCACGGGTTTGGAGCTGGCGCGGTTTCATAACCGTAAGCGGCAGGAACGTCGCGCGGCCGAATGAATTCTGTTTTAAATATTGAATCGCTTTCCGCGCCGCCTGCTCGTCGTCTGTGACAACGTGCTGCGCCGCTGCGCCGAGTGCAATCTCGATCGCCGTTTCATACTTTTGTTCGGTGGCAATCAGTTCGAGAACGGCGCCGCGGATGCCGCCGAGCTTCTCTTTCTGCTTCAGCACTTCTTTTACGCCTTGGTAAAATCCTGAAAAATCGCCTTGCATCGTTTCAAGCATATCTTTTTTGGATCTGGCCTGCTGGACGAATTGATATGCCTGATACAGCGCAGATTCTTTCTTTTCATATTGGCGTTTTTTCTGTTCATATGCTGTCTGGACTTCGCGAAAGCGGACGACCTGATTGTGAATATCCTCTTTAACGGCGGCCAATTCTTCTTCGCACGCCGCTTTGCGGACTGCAATATCGTTACGTTCTTCAAGATATTTTTCATTGTTTGCGGTCAGTCTCGCCTGCTGGACCGCAGATTGGGACATCTGGTCATCTAAAAGCTGCAGCTCGTTGCGAATCGACGCCTGGCTGTTTAACAATTCAAAGTAATCGCTTTTTAATTGTTCGATTTTCTCATCTACATTTTCATTATGCAGACTGAGAGCCTGCTGCTTTTCTTTCACCTGGGCGTTTAACCGCTTCACTTCCGCACGAAGTTTATCATAGACGGCAGACTGTTTTTCAATGTCCGCTTTCAGTTCGGCTTCTTTGTTCGTGTAATGTGTAACGGATTCCTCAAGCTGTTCCCGGTTTTGCGCGGCGTTTTTTTTGCGCTCTTTCAGCACTTCTTTCCGGCCTTCCAGCTTTTCCAGCTCTTCACTTGTCACGAGCAGAACCTGCTGCAGTTCGTTGACGGATTCATCAAGCGCGTGGATTTTATCTCTCGTCTCTTCTATCATCGCTTCTTTTGCGGACAGAGCCGATGATTCCGCCAATTCTTCTTCTTTTGCCGCCTGCACCTTTTCTTTTAAACCCGACCATCTGCCATGCAGTTCTTCGATGTCAAAGGCGGTAAGGGCGATTTCGACATGTTCAAGCTCTTTCTTTTTTTCTAAGTAGTCTTTGGCGATTGAAGCCTGGATTTTCAGCGGTTCGACCTGATCTTCAAGCTCGTGGAGAATATCTTCCACCCTGTTTAAGTTATCCTGCGTCTCAAACAGTTTGTTTTCCGCTTTTTTCTTTCTTGTTTTATATTTCAGCACGCCGGCCGCTTCTTCAAAAATACTGCGGCGGTCTTCCGCTTTGCTGCTGAGAATCTCTTCGACTTTCCCCTGGCTGATAATAGAGAATGCTTCTTTCCCGAGCCCGGAGTCCATAAATAAGTCAATGATATCTTTCAGGCGGCACTGCTGATTGTTGATGAGAAATTCACTTTCTCCGGAACGGTACACCCGTCTCGTCACGCTGACTTCGTGGTAATCGATCGGGAGAAAATGATCTTCATTATCAAGCGTTAACGTGACTTCGGCAAGGTTCAGCCGCTTGCGCGAATCACTTCCCGCAAAAATGATATCTTCCATTTTTCCGCCCCGAAGCGAGCGGGCTGATTGTTCGCCGAGCACCCAGCGGATGGCTTCGGTAATGTTGCTCTTTCCGCTGCCGTTCGGACCGACAACGGCCGTGACGCCTTTTACAAAGTCAACGGATATCCGTTCTGCAAATGATTTAAATCCTATAACGTCTAAACGTTTGAGGAACATCCCAGATCCTCCTTATCGTATAAGTATCTCAATATTATCATAATCACCCGCTTATATCAGGCGCAGACATACTGAAATCCCCCTAGGGAAACAGGGGGATTTTATTGTTTCGTATGATATTTTTGCATTTTTGCAAGAGCTTCCTGTGCCGCATGCTGCTCGGCTTCTTTTTTGGAACGTCCGTTCCCGATACCGAGCGCCTCACCTTTAAGAGAGACAAGCGCCTCGAATTCCCGGTTGTGGGCAGGCCCTTTTTCATTGAGAATTTTGTACTCAAGCGATCCTTTTCCGTCCCGCTGTACAAATTCTTGAAGCTGGCTTTTGAAATCCATCACATGAGAAAAAGCACCATCGTTTATTTTAGGGAACACGTACACTTTCAGGAATTGCTGAACCGGCTCAAGGCCCTGATCCAGATACAGTGCGCCGATAAACGCTTCAAACACATCCGCTAAAAGCGCAGGACGCTTTCTGCCGCCCGTCATTTCTTCTCCTTTTCCCAAGAGAACAAGATCGCCGAATGACAATTCATGGGCAAGTGAGACGAGTGACGGCTCGCATACGATAGCGGCTCTCAGCTTCGTCAAATCTCCTTCACTCATGGCCGGATATTTGGCAAATAAGAATTGGGAGATCGTCAGTTCCAAAACAGCGTCACCTAAAAATTCAAGCCTTTCATTGTCTTCATACGGCTTTTTCCGATGCTCATTCACATAAGATGAATGTGTAAATGCTTGATACAAAAGTTTCTCGTTTTGAAAATGAACCGAAATCCGTTCTTGGAACTCTTTAAATTGCTCTATTTTTTTATAGAACTTTTTTTTATCTTTAAAATGTGAGTGTTTTGACATAGTAACCTCCATAGGCACATCAGGTTCACCGCGCTCCCCGCCGTAAACGGAATCGGCAGCGCGTACAGCGTCAGACGCCGGTAACCGAACGATTAAAGGGCTAAAGCCCCGCTGTCAGGCGGGACTTTTAGCATCAGCTTATTGCTGGTTTTGTATGTAGTTCACAGCGTCGCCGACTGTTGCAATCTTTTCAGCATCTTCGTCAGAAATCTCCATATCAAACTCGTCTTCAAGTTCCATAACAAGCTCAACTACATCTAGGGAATCAGCACCTAAGTCTTCCTTGAAAGAAGCTTCAAGTTTGACGTCAGCTTCATCAACGCCAAGGCGGTCTACGATGATTTTCGTTACACGCTCTAATGTATCTGCCATAGCAATTCACCTCCCCTCAAGTATTATAGAGGATTCGTTTTTAAAAAACTAGAGAAACTAGGATGAAATTTTAAAAACAAATCTTTACATCACCATTCCGCCGTCAATATGAAGGGTTTGGCCCGTCATATAACGCGATCCTTCAGAAGCAAGGAACGTAACAACGCTGCTGATATCGGAAGGATCACCGAAACGCGCGAGCGGAATCTGCTTCAGCATTTCATCTTGGACTTCTTTAGAAAGCTTGTCCGTCATATCTGTAGAAATAAAGCCCGGAGCAATGGCATTGACCGTAATATTGCGGCTCGCAAGCTCTTTGGCTGATGACTTCGTTAAGCCGATTACACCGGCTTTTGCCGCCACATAGTTCGCCTGGCCGGGGTTTCCGCTGACGCCGACGATTGATGATACGTTGATAATCCGGCCGGAGCGCTGTTTCATCATCTGTCTTGTCACGGCTTTCGTGCAGTTGAATACACCTTTCAGGTTAATGTTAATGACATCATCCCATTCATTTTCTTTCATTCTCATCAGAAGATTGTCTTTTGTGATCCCCGCATTGTTCACGAGAATGTCGATTGAAGAAAATGCAGCGACAGCCTCTTTCATCATGTTTTGTACTTCTTCGGAATTTGATACATCGGCTTTTACCGCGATCGCGTTTCGGCCCAAAGATTTGATTTCATCTACGACTTCGTTCGCTTTCGCTTCATTCCCGGAGTAGTTGACTACTACGTTACAGCCGTTTTTCGCAAGATCAAGCGCGATCGCCCGCCCGATTCCGCGGGACGCTCCCGTTACCACTGCTGTTTTTTCATTAAGCATCCTGATTCTCCTCCTTCAGCGTTTGAATCGCCAGTTCGATGGTTTCATGGTCAGAAACCGCGATTGTTTTAAGGCGGCGGTTCACTTTTTTCACAAGGCCTGAAAGCACTTTTCCGGGCCCGATTTCAACAAACGTCGTGACACCTTCGTCAATCAGTTTGTTAATGGTTTCTTCAAAGCGTACAGGTGAGTACAGCTGTTCGATCAATTTTTTCTTGATATCGTCTTTTTCTGTCATAACGTCAGCCGAAACGTTTGAAATCACGGGAACAGCCGCATTTTTTAACTCACAGGCGCTGAGCACCTCCTCGAGTTTTTGCGCTGCCGGCTTCATTAATTCAGAATGGAACGGTCCGCTTACTTCTAATGGGATTGCCCGTTTTGCTCCGTTGTTTTTCGCTTCTTCTGAAGCCAGCTCCACGCCTTTTGCCGTTCCGGAAATTACGATCTGACCGGGGCAGTTCAGGTTTGCAAGCTGTACGAGATGCCCGTTTTCCGTCACTTGATCCGTTACCTTTTTCAAGGACTCCGCATCCATTCCGAGAATCGCTGCCATGGCGCCTTCTCCGGCCGGCACGGCTTCATTCATGAATTCTCCCCGTTTTCTTACCGTGTAAACAGCATCTTTAAACGTCATCGCTCCCGCCGCAACAAGCGCCGAATATTCTCCGAGGCTGTGGCCGGCGGTGAAATCAGGGGTGATGCCGGATTCTTTAAACTTTTCCAATACGGCGATGCTCGTTGTCAACAGCGCGGGCTGCGCATTGTATGTAAGGGTCAATTCTTCGGCGTCGCCTTCAAAAATGAGCGAGCTCAGCTTTGTTTCAAGCGTTTCGTCCGCTTCATCAAAAATACGTTTTGACGCTTCTTCGCGTTCGTACAGGTCTTTTCCCATACCGATATATTGTGATCCCTGTCCGGGAAATAAAAATGCAATCTTACTCATGATGCGGTAACCTCCAGACTACTCATCTGTTTTTTCTTCTTTTACTTCTTCTTCTATAAATGCGGCCACGTTTTGGCTGACCATTTCTCTCGCCTGGCGCAGCGCATGGTAAACAGCGCGTGCGTCAGAAGAGCCGTGCGCTTTAATGACGGGCGCTTTCAAACCGAAAAGACTCGCCCCGCCGTACTCAGAATAGTCCATTTTCAGTTTCATTTCCATCAGCTTCGGCTTCAGCACTCCCGCTGCGAGCTTAGAAACAAAACTTGAAGTCAGTGTATCTTTCAGCATTTTGAAAATCGATAACGCTGAACCTTCCAATGTTTTCAACGTGACGTTGCCCGTAAAGCCGTCTGTGACGATGACGTCAGCAGCGCCTTCGAGCAAGTCTCTCGCCTCAACGTTTCCGACAAAATTCACGTTTGTTTCTTTTAATAATTCAAACGTCTTTTTTGTCAGGTCGTTTCCTTTCTTTTCTTCCGTGCCGACATTTAACAATCCGACGCGGGGCGAGCTGATTCCGAGAACCTGCCGGGCATATACAGATCCCATAATTCCGTACTGGACGAGATGCTCCGGTTTAGCATCGACATTGGCTCCCACGTCCAAAAGAAGGAAACCGTCGCCTGAAACGGTCGGAAGCGTCGGCGCAAGCGCAGGCCGGTCGATTCCTTTAATTCTGCCGACGATAAACAGTCCCGCTGTCATGAGTGCGCCCGTATTCCCCGCTGAGATACAGGCGTCCGCTCTGTTTTCAGCCACTTCCTGCGCCATCAGCACCATAGAAGAGTTTTTCTTTCTGCGTACGGCGCGGACCGGTTCATCCGTCGGTTCAATCACTTCATCGGCGTGCAACACAGTGATGCGGTCTGATGTTGTTGGCAAGTGTGATTCTATCGTTGTCTTGTCACCGACCAGCGTAATATGAAGATCGTCAAATGCCTCAATACTCTTCATTACTCCGTCAATAACAGCTTTGGGTGCGTTGTCGCCTCCCATTGCATCTACAGCTATTCTCATGCATGCTCCACCTTTATGATTGTTTTGAACGGTACATGTCAAAGCTGCCGGAGAACACGACTTCTTCTCCCACATAGCTGTTGACTTCAACTACCGTTCTGCCTTTTTCTTTTTCGACTGCCGTCACTTTGGCTTTCGCAACGACGCGCTCGCCTTCTTTCACCTGTCTTGTAAAGCGGATATTTGCGCTTGCGGTCAGCGCCAGCTCATCATCAATGACGGCAACGGCGAGTGAGTTCGCCTGCGCAAACAAATGATGCCCCCGCGCAATTTGATTGCGGCTGAAGACATGTTCGCGTCTTACTTCTAATATGGAAATGGCCTGGCCGTCAAGCTCCAGATCAATGATTTCACCGATCACTTCGTCTAAAGACAATGATTTCACTTCATCATCAAGCGTTTGTTCTGCCACGTTTTTAATTCTTTCCCTCAGCTCCGGTATTGAGAGCTCTAAGCGGTCTAAACGGATCGTCTGAATGCTGACGCCGAATTTCCCCGCTAATTCTTCATCTGTGATGAAGGGTGTCGATTTGATCGTCTGCTGCAATAATTTTTGGCGTTCTTTCTTGCTTCTTCTCATCTGTAAACACCATCCGGACAATTAAGACTAGGTACTAATAGTAGTATATAATCTCATAGATTGGAATGCAATGATTGTTTTTTGAAAGCCGCCGAATTTTACAGAATCAGCTTAATTTCTCCCCTTCTAAGACGCCGCTTGAAAGTAATTGACCGCGCAGCATGCGGTATTCGTCATCTTTCCAAAAAGCCTCTGAAGACACCAGGTTGGCCGCATCCTGGCGGGCCGTTTCCAAAGCTCTGTAGTCATGAACCATATCCGCTACCTTGAACTCGGGCATACCGCTCTGTTTTTTTCCGAAGAAATCACCGGGGCCACGCAGTTCAAGGTCCTTTTCAGACAGCTCGAAGCCGTCGTTTGTCTCTGACATGATTCTCATCCGTTCCTTCCCGGTTTCGGATTTCGGATCGGCCATCAAGATGCAGAAAGATTGGTGGTCTCCCCGCCCGACCCGGCCGCGGAGCTGATGGAGCTGAGATAATCCGAAACGGTCGGCGTCATAGATGACCATAATCGTCGCATTCGGCACGTTCACCCCGACTTCTACGACGGTTGTTGACACAAGTACCTGACATTGATTGGCGCTGAATTCTCTCATCACCTGATCTTTTTCATCAGAATGGAGCTTCCCGTGCATCAGGCCGACATTCCATTTACCGCGGTAAACGTCAGACAGCATGTTATATACGTCAATCGCATTCTGTACATCCAGTTTATCCGACTCTTCAATGAGCGGGCAGATAATATAGGCTTGCCTTCCCTGCTTCAGCTCTTTTTCTATAAAAGCCAAAATCCGCTCCAGCATGTCGTGTTTCACCCAATACGTTTCGATTTGTTTTCGCCCCGCGGGCATTTCATCTATCACGGAAACATCCATTTCTCCGAAGACGGTAATGGCCAACGTTCTCGGTATCGGGGTGGCTGTCATAAACAGCACATCCGGATCCTGACCTTTATTCTTGAGTTTTTTGCGCTGTTCGACCCCGAACCGGTGCTGCTCGTCCGTAATAACAAGACTCAGCGCTTTGAATTCCACTTCATCCTGGATTAAAGCATGGGTCCCTACTAAAATATCAATCTCTCCGAGAGCAAGCCTCTCCAACAGCTCCCTGCGCCGCTTTCCTTTTACAGAACTCGTCAAAAGCGCGATATTTACATCTTCATTTGCAAACAACGACACGAGAGAGTCGGCATGCTGTTCGGCCAGAATTTCAGTCGGCACCATTAATGCCCCCTGATACCCCGACAGAATCGCAGCGTACAAAGCGATGGCGGCGACGGCTGTTTTTCCTGAACCGACATCACCTTGCAGCAGACGGTTCATTCGGTAAGGGGATGTCATATCAGCGGTAATTTCCCGAAGCACGCGCGTCTGTGCGGTCGTGAGTGAAAACGGCAGGCTGTCTGTGAAAGCGGTGAGCTTTTCAGCAGGAAACACATGGCTGATGCCTTTTGACTGTTCCCTTTCCGCTTTACGGAACGCCTGCATTTTCAGCTGAAATAATAAGAATTCCTCATAAACAAACCGGCGTCTTGCCTGCTGTAACGATTCCCTCGTTTCAGGCTGATGCATCGTCTGCAGGGCATGTTTGTAATCAGGCAGCTTATAGCGGATTCTCAATTTTTCAGGAAGCGGATCGGCCGCACTGTCCAAATGATGCTGCAGCGCTTCCTTAATAAACCGTCTCATCATTTTTACGGTGACGTTTTCTTTAACGGAATAAACAGGCTCAATGCTTTTATCTTCTTGATGAGGACCGTTTTTTAATTCCTGCACGGAAACGGTCTGTCTGTGTTTATCCCATTTCCCGGATATCGTGACGACAGAACCTAACGTCAGTTTCTTTTTTAAGTAGGGACGGTTAAAGCAGACCGCGGTAATTAAATAATTGCCGACAAGCACCCTGAATGTCAGCCTGTTTCGTTTTTTGCCGTAATAGGTAAGAGAAGGTTCTGAATGAACCTTCCCTTCTACCGTCACTCTTTCTTCATGTTTTACTTCTTCTAAATCCCTCAGCTCATAGTCGTCATAACGGTAAGGGAAATAATTCAGAAGATCAGAAATGTCATAGATACCAAGTTCGTGCAATGTTTTTTCTGTTTCCGGCCCAATGCCCTTAATTTCCGCTATACTAGTTTGCTGATGGTGTGTCACTTGATTTCAGCGCTCCTCCGAAAATTTTTTTCTCTAATTCTCTTCCCGTCGGTGTCGCAGCTAAACCGCCTTGTCCCGTTTCACGCAGTGCTGTCGGCATCGTCTGGCCGATTTTGTACATCGCGTCAATCACCTCATCGCAAGGAATGCGGCTTGTAATCCCGGCCAGCGCCATATCCGCCGCGATCATCGCGTTGGATGCTCCCATTGCGTTTCGTTTGACACACGGCACTTCTACCAATCCGGCGACCGGGTCACATACGAGACCGAGCATATTTTTCAGTGTAATCGCCATTGCTTCCGCTGATTGCTGAGGCGTTCCGCCCGCCATTTCCACAATCGCGGCCGCTGCCATGCCTGATGCTGACCCGACTTCCGCCTGACAGCCTCCTGCCGCTCCTGAAATACTCGCATTATTTGCTACGACAAAACCGAACGCGCCGGCTGTAAACAGAAAACGGATCATTTGTTCTGTCGTAGGGTTCAGCTTATGCTTTACGGCGAATAACGTTCCCGGCACAACCCCGGCAGAGCCGGCGGTCGGTGTAGCGCAGATCGTTCCCATCGCCGCATTGACTTCATTTGTCGCCACAGCTTTAGAAACGGCGTCTAAAATCAGATTGCCCGACAGGCTTCTTCCCGATTGGATGTATGCCTGAAGTTTCACGGCATCTCCGCCTGTTAAACCGGTCTGACTCGTGACGCCCTTCAGCCCTTTTTCAACAGCTGCTTCCATGACGGAGAGATTGCGCTCCATTCCTTGAAAGATTTCTTCCCGTGTTTTTTGCGTCACTTCCATCTCTTGGGTGATCATCACTTCCGAAATCGGAATTTGTTTTTCTTGAGTGATTTCTATTAATTCTTTTACATTACGAAACATGTCATTTTCCTCCTGACTTTTTAGTCAGCTATCTTAGTAACCTGTATAATATTAGGAAGTGTTGAAAGTTCGTCAAGCACTTCTTCTTCAATATTCTGATCGACCTCAATCGTCATCAGCGCAAGCTGGCCGACGTCCTTACGCGCCACTTCCATATGTCCGACGTTGATGGAGAATTTCGCAAGCACATTGGCAACGCCTGCAATCGTGCCGAATTTATCATTATGAACGACTAAAATAGCCGGGTGGTTTCCGGAAAGTCGCAGCTCAAAGCCGTTAAGCTCCGTGATTTCTATTTTTCCGCCGCCGATGGAAATACCGGTAAGGGCAAGCTCTCCCTCATCATCAGAAATGACGATACGCGCCGTATTCGGATGAACGGGCACGGCATCCTCTGTACGGAACTCTACATATATGCCCTTCTCTTCCGCAATTTGAATCGCTGTTTTAATCCGTTCATCAAATGTATCAAAATCAAGCAGGCCGCCGATAATCGCGACATCAGTGCAGTGACCCTTATACGTTTCTGCAAATGATCCGTAAAAAGACACAACGATCCGGCGGGGCTCCCGCCTGAATAAGCTTCTGGCCACTCTGCCGATCCGGGCGGCGCCTGCGGTATGTGAACTGGACGGACCGATCATGACCGGGCCGATAATATCAAAAACGCTTCTATACTTCATGCTGGTTTGCTCCTCCTTAACATCACTTCATTCAGCGCTTTTCTTTAGACTAATTGAACATTTCTCAATTGGCAAGCAGGCACACTGCCGCACTGCCGCAGGTAAATAAAGGCATAAGAATAGAAGGGCCTGATAAGCCCTTCTATTCTGCCGCAAATATATATGGATACAGAGGCTGTCTGCCGTTATGGATTTCAACCTCGATATCTTCACAGACGCTAGCAATATACTCAGCGAGTTTCTCAGCTTCTTCTTCCGGCGCGTCCTCTCCGTACAGGATGGTGACGATTTCATCTTCTTCCCCGATCATTTCATCCAGCAGCAATTTCGCCGCACTTATCCGATCTTCGGCGCTGCCGATAATTGAACTGTTTAAAATACCGATAAAATCACCTTTTTTAATATCTTTGCCGTCAATATGGGTGTCTCTGACTGAATATGTCACCTGTCCGCTTTTCACATTCCGGATGGCCTCAAGCATATTGGCTTCATTTACATCAGCCGGCTGGTCAGGGTTAAACGCAAGCAGAGCGGTCATGCCTTGAGGGACCGTTTTTGCCGGAATGACAATGACATTTTCTTCAGCCACGCTCGCCGCCTGATTGGCAGCCATCACAATATTGGAATTGTTCGGAAGAATGAAAACCGTCTCCGCATTGACAGATTGAACGGCTTCAACAATATCTTCCGTGCTCGGATTCATTGTCTGGCCGCCTTCGATTACGTGTGAAGCGCCGATGCTCGTAAACAATTCAGAAATGCCCTCTCCCATTGCCACAGTCACGATGCCAAAAGGCTTACGGGCTTCTTTCATAACGCCGGCCGGCTTTTTTTCATCATGTTCTTGGCTGATGATTGAAGTATGCTGTTCCCTCATGTTTTCAATTTTAATTTTAATCAAATCGCCGTAACGCTGTGCGAGATTGAGTACGTTCCCTGGTTCTTCGGCATGAATATGAACTTTCGCCAGCGTATCATCAGCCACGACCAGCAATGAATCGCCGAAACGGCTCAGTTCGTTTCTGAACGCCTCTTCCTTGAACGTCCGTTTATCTTGATCCAGCCTCACCATCACTTCCGTACAAAATCCGAATTCAATGTCTTCTGTACTCAGCATGCTCTGCGCGCTTTTATGATGCTCGGCATTCACCATATCATCGAGTGCCGGAAGAACCGCTTTTTTCGGTACGGCCTCTCCTTTTAAAGCAGCCAAAAAGCCTTCATATACACAAAGCAGACCTTTTCCGCCGCTGTCAACGACACCGACGTCCTTTAAAACAGGAAGCAGATCCGGCGTGCGGTTGAGCGACGCTTCCGCTTCTTCAATAACGGCCTCCATGAGAGCAATGATATCGGTTTCTTCTTTAGCCGAGGCGACCGCTTTTTTAGCCGCATCCTTGGCCACGGTTAAAATCGTTCCTTCAACCGGTTTCATGACTGCCTTATATGCCATATCCACTCCCGCTTGGAGTGCTGCGGCAAATTCTTGGGCGTCTATTTGGTTTTTGTTTTCAATGCTCTTTGTGAAACCTCTGAACAATTGGGACAAGATCACCCCTGAGTTTCCTCTCGCCCCCATAAGCAGGCCTTTTGACAGGGCGATGCCGACTTTGCCGATGTCGGGTGAGTCAATGTGCTCTACCTCTCTTGCACCGGATGACATCGATAAATTCATATTTGTTCCGGTATCGCCGTCAGGCACGGGAAACACGTTCAGCGCATCCACCGCGGATGCATTTTGAGACAATGTCTCAGCCCCCGCCAGAATCATTGCCGCAAAAGCTCTCCCATCTAAGTTTCGTCTAGACAATACTCATCCTCCTCACTACGGGTTCGTTACTCGTACGCCTTGGACATAAATATTTACAGAATCAACTGCAAGTCCGATTGTTTGATTTACTGTGTATTTTACCTTCGTCTGAACATTGTGGGCTACTTCGGATATTTTAGTGCCGTAGCTGACAATAATGTACATGTCGATATGTATTTGTTCGGCTTCCTGACGGACATGTACGCCTTTTGCGAAGTTCTCTCTCCGGAGGATTTCAGACAAACCGTCTTTAATCTGGTTTTTTGAGGCCATCCCCACTATTCCGTAACAGTCAATGGCAGCGCCTCCGGCAACCATTGCGATGACTTCGTTGGATATATCAATCTGTCCGTATTTTGTCTTCATTTCAATGGACACACAGGTTCCTCCTTCAGGTGCATAGAGTTATCATTATTCTACTATATGTATCCCATTATGAAAAGAAAAGATACAGACAGCGGCCTTCAGCGCGGAAATGTGATTGGTTTTACATGTCAAGTGATTTTTCTTGAAAGTAAGGGAAACAATAGTTGCAAACGGTTTTTAGCTGTGGTAAATTATTTAAAGTATTGTATAACGAAAGCATCTGAGACACTATGTTTAAAAAGATGTTTCGCGCAGTTAGGAGGGAAACAAATGGCACGTAAATGTTTTATTACAGGTAAAAAAACAAAAGCCGGAAACAACCGTTCTCACGCAATGAACGCTTCTAAGCGTACTTGGGGCGCCAACCTTCAAAAGGTCCGCATCCTCGTTGACGGCAAACCTAAAAAAGTGTATGTATCTGCCCGGGCTTTAAAATCCGGTAAAGTTGAGCGTGTATAAGCAAAAATGAACGCCTGCCCTTTTATGCGGCAGGCGTTTTTTATGCGTTCAAAGAGGGCAATTTCAGCTTCTTGGGCTTACTCTTTTCTAAATGAGCCCAGCATCGCCCGGACAATTCCTCCTAAAAACTTCGGCAATTTAATGGTATAAAATTTCATTTTGTCCCCTCCTATAAGTCCCGTATCCGCTGCGTTCATCACTTTAGGATTCATGGTTTTTTCCGCATATGGCAGAAGCCGCTTTTCTAATCCGCGCTCCTTACCATTATTAATATGCCTTTTGCAAACGAAAAAGTACCTCGTGAATGAATGAGTTCGTTACTAATACATAGTGTGGAACCCAGAGGAATATGACAATTATCAAGGGGATATTTAAAACCGTCGAGTGTCAGGCCGTCTGCCGCTTCCGTAAACGGAATGAAAGAAATATAGCGTCTGCGCGCTTTTTCTTCAATTGTATAACGGCCGGGCCCGAACATCTGAATGTCATTCTGCCGGTCGATCAGCTTGACATCGGTATGCTTATGTAAGGCTTTATACAGCAGCTGGATGTTCCCTAAAAAGTGATCAGCTCTTCCGCCCGTCACACCGAATACCCGAATATTTTCCGGTTCTTTTTGTAAAGCCCAGTCAAGGGCGAGTTCAAGATCGGTATAATCTTTTTCCGCCTGATACACATGGAGGGCCGGCGCCGCTTTTTGAATCTGCATGAGCTCCTCTTCCGTAATGCTGTCAAAATCACCGAAAGCTTCCTGCGGAATGATTCCGGCCTCCAAAAGAGCAACCGTCCCTTTATCAACTCCGACCCACGTCGTATCTCCGTCTGTGTATTCGGATAGATCGGGAATAAGCTCCCGCGGGCCGCCCGCAACGATATTGATTGTCTTCATATGCTATCCTCTCTCTTAGACGCGAAAAGAGCCGGCGGCTTTCACCGGGCTCTTTTTCAGCATGTTTATTACGCGTTTCGGATGTCAGCGATGGCTTTTTTCCGATCCGGCTGATTATATACGGCAGACCCGGCAACAAGCAGATTGGCGCCCGCTTCAGCGCATAAAGGGGCTGTTTCTTTATTAACGCCTCCGTCCACCTCGATTAAAAGATCAGACAGGCCTTTCTCCTCAGCCAGCTGTTTGACCTGACGGATTTTCGGCAGAACCGAATGAATGAAGCGCTGTCCGCCAAAACCGGGGTTAACCGTCATTAACAGCACAAGATCAAGCTCCTCGATCACATGTTCAATCATGTGGACGGGCGTATGCGGATTAAGCACAACTCCCGCTTTTACCCCTTGCTCTTTTATCAATTGAATGGTCCGGTGAAGATGCGGACACGCTTCAGCGTGAACGGAAAGGATGTCCGCACCGGCTTTTGCGAATGCCGGGATGTAGCGGTCCGGGTTTTCAATCATAAGATGGACATCCAGCGGCAGATCAGTCACCGGACGGACGGCTTCAACGATAAGCGGCCCGATTGTAATGTTAGGGACGAAATGGCCATCCATGACATCAATATGGATATAGTCCGCCCCTCCTTTTTCCACGTCTTTAATTTCCTCGCCCAGTGAAGCAAAATCGGCGGAAAGAATTGACGGCGCAACCTTAATCATATTAATACCTCGGCTTTCTCTCTTTTATTTCCTGCATAAATTCTTTGTAATGCTCATAGCGGTACGGCTGAATCTCTCCTTCTTCCACCGCTTGCTTTACCGCGCATTTTGGCTCCTTAAGATGCAGACAGCCTCTGAATTTGCAGGAGGCGCTTATTTCTCTGATCTCAGGGAACGTGCTGCCCAGCTCTTCTTCCTCAATGCCGGTAAATTCAAGCGAACTGAACCCCGGAGTATCCGCAACCAGACCGCCTGATGTATGAATGAGCTCCACATGGCGCGTCGTATGTTTTCCGCGTCCCAAATGCGCGGAAATCTCGTTTGTTTTCAGCTCAAGCTCCGGGCTGATCGCATTTAAAAGCGAAGATTTTCCGACTCCGGACTGACCGGCAAACACCGTCGTTTTGTTCTCGAAGTGTTTCACAATGCCTGTTAAGCCGCTGTTTTCTTTTGATGACGTCACATATACGTCATAACCGATCGCCTGATAGTCTTTCACGTAAGAAAGTATCGCCTCTTTCGATTCCCCGTCTGCAGCTAAGTCCATTTTGGTTATGCAGATGATCGGGTGAATGCCGTTGGCTTCCACAAGGACGAGAAAACGGTCCAATAAAGACGTGCTGAACGCCGGCTGAACGGCAGAAAAGACGAGAACGGCCTGATCGACATTTGAAATCGGCGGCCTGATCAGCTCATTTGTTCGTTCTTTGATTTCCAGCAGGTAGCCTTCTTTATCATTTTCAGCCTGATAAACGGCATAATCGCCGACCAGGGGCGTTATTTTATTTTTTCTGAAAATGCCCCGGCCCCTGCATTGAATGATCTTATCCTGTGATTCATCCAAGATGTAATAGAATCCGCTTAACGCTTTTATAATTTTGCCCTCAGGCATAGGGTCCCTCCTTGTCAGTCATTATCTTTCGGGTATTCAATCGTTTTGTAGCTGACGACTTTATGATCGACCATCACTTGATAATACCCCTTCTGTCCCTGATCAATCTTCAGTTCAATTGTTTTTTCAGTCGGCTCTTTTATTTTAAATGAGTCATACGTATCAGAGATGCTGTGGTCCTTATCATCGATGGCGATTTGCACTTCAAGCTCGTCCCCTTCATGTTCAGGTTCGTAAGGAATGCTGATTTTTTCTTTTACCGTTTTCGCCGGTTTTTCTTCAGGTCCGAGCGAGAACGTCACTTCAACATTACTTCCCGGCTTAACCGCAGTGCCGGCTGACGGCTCTTGTTTCATGACTTGTCCTTTTGGCACGTCATCTGAATGGGCTTGTTTTTCAACAAGCTGCAGGCCGTTATCTTCAAGATACCCTGAAGCCGCTTCCTTGCTGTAAGTCTTTAAGTCCCTCAGCGTAACGTCCGCCGGGCCGAGGCTGACCGTTAGATTGACTTCATCGTCGCTTGCGACCATGTCGGTGCCGGCTGACGGGTCCTGATCAATTACGGTGCCGGCCTCGCTGTCATCGTTCTCTTCTTTGACATTGACATGTTTGAAGCCTTTTTCCTTCAGCGCTTTTTTTGCGTCGCCGATCTGCCGCCCTTTCACGTCGATCAGCTGGGTTTTCGGTTTTCCGATGCTTTTGTACAGTTTTACAGAAGAGCCTTCTTTAACGGTAGACCCCGCTTTTGGGTCCGTTTTGACCATTAATTCCTCTTCTATTTTGTCATCTTCAATGTCCGTTATATCAGGATCCGCCCGGAGCCCGTTCTTTTCAAGCAGTGCTTCCGCTTTTTCGTACTTCATGCCCCGTACGTCGGGGACGCTTACATCTTTAGGCATAAACAAAGACGGGAACACGGTGACCGCAAGAACAGCCGCCATAATGAAAATGAAACAGACGGACAGCAAAACCCACGGCCATTTCCGTTTTTTCTTTTTGGCGGGCTGCTGTTCCTTATCGTCCGTCTCCCCCGGCGTTTCCGCCTGAGGCGCGGCTTTTGCGCCGTCAGTAATAACGGGAATGGCTTTTGTCATTTCCTCATCATCCTGAACGGAAAATTTTTGTTCATTCAGCCTGCCGGCGTCAAAAGCCGTTCTGATGTCCGCTTCCATGTCCTCGGCGCTTTCATAGCGGTGAAACGGGTCTTTGGCGGTTGCCTTTAAAATAATGTTTTCGACGCTCTGCGGAATGGAAGGGTTCCACTTTCTGGCGGAAGGCGTTTCTGTTTGCAGATGCTTTAGCGCTATGCTGACGGCTGATTCTCCGTCAAAAGGAATTTTACCTGTTAAAAGCTCAAACAGCACGATGCCGAGCGCGTAAATATCTGATTTTTTCGTTGCAAGACCGCCTCTCGCCTGCTCCGGAGACAAATAATGAACCGAGCCCAGCATAGAATTCGTATGTGTGATTGTCGTAGACGTAAGCGCTGTGGCGATGCCGAAATCCGTCACCTTGATATGCCCTAAATGATCTATCAATATATTGTGCGGTTTAATATCCCGGTGCACGATATGGTTTTGATGGGCATGGGCGATGGCCGAGACGATCTGCTCCATAACGGACAGCGCTTCTTTCGGATGAAGCGGCCCGTGTGCGGTTATGTATTCCTTTAATGTCATGCCTTCCACATATTCCATGACAATGTAATAAATATCGCCTTCCTCCCCGATATCGTAAATACTGACGATATTCGGATGATCGAGGCTTGATGCCGACTGTGCTTCTCTTCTGAAACGCCTGATAAAATCAATGTCATTCACAAAGTCAAACCGCAGAATTTTAATTGCGACTTCACGTTCGAGAATGATGTCCTCAGCTAAAAAAACGTTTGCCATTCCGCCGCCGCCAATGGGCCGGAGGATATGATAACGCCCGCTGATCCGCTTGCCGGTTAGCACTTGTCTTCACCCTCTTTTGCATCTGCGGAAAACTCAATCAACACAGCCGTGATGTTATCTTCGCCGCCGTTTTGATTCGCTTTGCTGATGAGAAGGTCTACTTTTTCCTGAGGATCAGATTCGGCTTGAAGCATTTGTTTGATCTCGTGATCTTCTATTTTATTTGACAGTCCGTCAGAGCATAAAAGCAGCTGATCGCCGTCAGACAGTTCAAAAGAACGGGCGTCGGAACTGATGGTTTCATCTGTCCCCAGCGCTCTCGTCAATACATTTTTCCGCGGATGGTGCTCGGCGTCCTCTTTCGAAATTTCCCCCGTCTTGACCAGCTCATTCACAAGCGAATGGTCTTCAGTCAGCTGAGTGAATTCCCCCTCTTGAAGCAGGTAGCATCGGCTGTCACCGATATGAGCCACAGTGACAAACTTCCCGGTAAATAAGGCGCAAACAACGGTGGTGCCCATTCCCCGGCATTCTTCATTCGCTTTAGCGTGGTCATGTACTTTGACATTCGCCTCATGAATCCGGTCTTTCAGCCAATCCTCGCAAGCAGACGGCAGAGAAGGAACCGTTTCGGTCCGGTTCCACTGCTCCTCCATCGCCGCAACCGCCATCCTGCTCGCTACATCTCCGGCAAGATGACCGCCCATGCCGTCGGCGACAACCGCAAGCACCGCGTCTTCTTTTGTGAAAATGCCCGCCGCATCTTCATTATGCCGGCGGACTTTACCTGTATCTGTTTTCAAGGCTGTAATCAACCTCTTCACCTCGTCTCGTCTTGACGCTCCTTCGCGCGAAGCTGACCGCAGGCCGCGTCAATGTCATGGCCTTGCTCTCTTCTGATCGTGACATTTACACCGCGGGATTTTAACGTTTTTTCGAATGCGAAAATCTGATCTCTCGGTGTGCGGACGTAATCCCGTTCAGGCACATAGTTTACCGGAATTAAATTGACATGGCATTTCACGTCTTTTAACAGTTCTGCAAGCTCTTCTGCATGTTCGACCTGATCATTTACGCCGCCGAACAACCCGTATTCAAAGCTGATCCGTCTGCCTGTTTTCTCGATGTAATATTTGACGGCCTCCATAAGGTCAGGAAGCTTATAGGCTTTGTTAATCGGCATCAGACGGCTTCTGATTTCCGTATTCGGAGCATGCAGAGAAATCGCGAAATTGATCTGCATTTTTTGATCGGCGAAATCGTAAATCTTCGGAATGATTCCGCTGGTGGAAACTGTGATATGACGCGCTCCGATGTTCAGCCCTTTATCGTGGTTAATGATTTTCAAGAAAGCGAGCATTTCATTGAAATTATCAAACGGCTCTCCGATTCCCATGATCACGACTGAGCTGACGCGTTCATCCGTTTCATCAAGCGCCTTTTGCACTTTCACGACTTGAGCGACGATTTCTCCCGCTTCAAGATTCCGTTTCAGTCCGCCGAGCGTTGACGCGCAAAATGTGCAGCCGATCCGGCAGCCGACCTGTGTCGTTACACATACAGAATTACCATACTCGTGTCTCATTAAAACCGTTTCGATCGTATAACCGTCATGAAGCTCAAATAAAAATTTCATCGTGCCGTCTTGAGATGTCTGTTTTACAGCCGTTTTCAGCGTTGTCAGCACAAAATGGCTCTCGAGTTTTTCACGCAGGCTTTTTGAGAGGTTTGTCATTTCATCAAATGAAGAAACCCGCTTTTCATAGAGCCATTCAAAAATCTGTGCCGCGCGGAACGGCTTTTCGCCATTCTCAGTCAGCCATTGTTTGATTTCATCTAATTCAAAAGAGTAAATGGACGGCTGCTCAGTCCGCAGCTCTTTCCGTACGCTTGTCTTTTTTAATTGTGTCATTTTTTATCCCTTCTTTCTCATGCTGCTAATAAAGAAACCGTCTGTTCCGAAATAATGCGGAAGAATTTGAAGGCTTCCATCCTGAACAAAGGGTCTCGCCTTTTCAGGCAGCCGCTTTTCAAGAGACAAATCGGGTTCAAACTCAGGGTGTTCTTGTATAAACGCATGCATAACTTCTTCATTTTCTGTCCGGTCCATTGTACACGTACTGTATACGAGTGTGGCACCTTTTTTTACTAATGGGGCGATTTCCCTTAAAATGCCGAGCTGGATTTCTGACAGCCGTCTGCTGTCCTCCGGCGTCTTCGTATATTTCATATCGGGTTTTCTTCTGATGACGCCGAAACCTGAGCAAGGGGCATCAACGAGAATACGGTCAAACCGTTCTGCGCCAAAGGCCTCTCCCGCTTTTCGCGCATCCATCGTTTGTGCGTCGATGATCGTAAGTCCGAGCCGTTCTGCGCCCTCTTTAATCAGCTTCACTTTATGGCGGTGAAGATCAAGCGATGTGAGGCTCCCCTCGTTCTCCATCAGTTCCGCAATGTGAGCCGACTTTCCGCCCGGTGCGGCGCATGCGTCTAAAACGGTTTCGCCCGGCTTCGGGTCCAGCGCCCGCGCGACAAGCATTGAGCTTTCATCCTGTATGGATACCCGGCCGTTTTGGAAAAATGCCGTGTTCGCGATGCTTCCTTTTAAAAGCTTAATCGCATCAGGAGAAAGGTCTCCGGCTTCTGCTTCCAGACCGGCATTCTCCATCTCATTCAGCACCGTTTCCCTGTCGCTCTTTATGTGATTGACACGGAGCGTCTGCTTCGGCGGAATGAGATGAATCCGGCAGATCTTTTCAGCCGCCTCAAAGCCGTACGCCTCGACCCACTCTTTTACGAGCCATTCGGGATGGCTTGTCTCTGTAGAAAGACGGAGAACCGGGTCTTCAATTTCAGCGAATGACGGCGCCCCCTCACGCTGCAGGGAGCGGAGGATGCCGTTGACAAAGGACGCAATGCCCTTATGCCCGCGTTTTTTGGCGATTTCAACCGCTTCATGGATGGCGGCGCGATCCGGAATTTTTTCTAAATACTCCATTTGATACGCGGACAGACGAAGCAGCTGAATCACCCACGGCTTCACCTTATTCGGCTTGCGGATAAAAGGCTTCAGCATAAAGTCTAAGGCGATTTTATTTTGCAGCGTTCCGTAGACAAGCTCTGTCAGCAGCCCTCTGTCCTGATCGCTGAGCGTGTTCGTTTTGATAACCGATGTAAGAAGCAGGTTGCTGTATGCCTGATTTTGCTCAAGCTTCTCAAGCGCTTCAAGGGCGAGCTCCCGGACATTAATTTTCTTCATTTGCTTCTCCTAACACGTCACCGGGCTGCACATTTTTGCCTCTTACAAAATCTTCGCCCTTCATCCGTTTTTTTCCCGCCGGCTGCAGCTCAGTGATTAAAAGGGCTGTGCTGTTTCCTGATGCGACGACAATGCCGTTTTGCTCCGTGCGGATGACTGTTCCGGGCGCAGCTTCAGTTTTTGCCGCAACTTTTTCAGAAGCCCATACTTTAATATTTTGACCGTTCAAAGTTGTATAGGCGACAGGCCAAGGGTTTAAACCTCTGATCTGGTTGTAAATCTCTTCTCCGGGCTTTGCCCAATCAATCAGCTCCTGCTCACGCTTAATGTTAGGCGCGTAAGTCGCTTTTGATTCGTCCTGTTTGATCGGTTTAATATTCCCGGAAATGACGTTCGGAACGGTCTCTGACAAAAGCTTTGCCCCCGCTATGCTTAATTTGTCGTGAAGCGTGCCGACGTTATCCGTTTCATCAATTTCCACTTCGATTTTAGAAATCATATCGCCCGCATCAAGCTTTTCAACCATATACATGATCGTCACGCCCGTTTTCTTCTTGCCTTGGAGAATCGAATAATGTATCGGCGCTCCGCCTCTTAATTCAGGCAATAGTGACGCGTGTACGTTGATACAGCCGTATTTCGGGCCGTCCAACAGCTGCTTGGGGAGGATCTGTCCGAATGCCGCCGTAACAATCAGGTCCGGCTTCAGGCTGAGCACTTTTTCTATTTCTTCTTCGAGCCTTACTTTTTCGGGCTGAAGCACGGGAATGCCGTGACGTTCAGCTTCAGCCTTTACAGGAGGGGGCGTCATGATTTTTTTTCTGCCTTTCGGGCGGTCAGGCTGCGTAACGACACCAACCACTTCATATCCGTCTTCAATAAGCGTGCGCAGGACGGGAACTGAAAAGTCGGGCGTTCCCATAAAAACGATCCTTGTCATCCAATCATCCTTCCATTTCTGCCAGTTCTTCTTCAGTGTAGTAAGCCGTAATTTTTGATGTGAATAAAATGCCGTCTAAATGATCCATTTCATGCTGAACGGCTCTGGCCAAAAAACCCTCCGCTTCTAAAATAAACGGTTTTCCTTTACGGTCATAGGCTTTTACCTTTACGTAATCCGGGCGGGTGACATCGCCGTAAACCCCGGGAAAGCTTAAGCAGCCCTCGACTCCGGTCTGTTCACCGCTCTTTTCAAGAATAACCGGATTTACAAGGTCGATCCGGCCGCTTTCTTCACCGATGTCCACGACGGCCGCTCTTTTTAAAATGCCGATTTGCGGCGCGGCGAGGCCGACGCCATCCATTTCGAGCATCGTATCGTACATATCATCAAGCAGTTTTTTTAATTTTTTATCAAACACTGTCACTTCTTCGGCAGGTGTTTCCAGAACCTCCGCCGGGTGTGTGACGATTTTTTTCACAGCCAAAATTTTGCCCTCCAAAAACTAATGTTACATCAGCATGTACGGATTCATATCGATTGAAATCATTACATGCTTTTGCGCAATGTCGCGTTTATAGTGCTCCAGTATCTTTTTCAACTGAATCTGCAACTCGTTTTCCTGTCTGTATTTTATCACGCATTGATAGCGATATCTATCTTTGATCCTGGCGATCGGGGAAGCCGCCGGCCCGAGAATTTTCGTATCAGGCCCGCATCCCGCTCTTAAATAGTTTGTAATCTTTTCTGCGGTGACCGCGGCTTTTGCCGCTTCTTCATGAGAAACGGTCACCAGCGCCACGTAATAATAAGGCGGGTATGACTGGGCCCGTCTGTGCGCCATTTCCTGCTGAAAAAAAGTTTCATAGTCGTGCGTTTTCGTCAGCTGAATGCTGTAATGAGACGGTGTATACGTTTGAATGACCACCGTTCCCGGCTTTTCATGCCGCCCGGCCCGTCCGCTTACCTGCGTCAGCAGCTGGAATGTCTTCTCCGCGGCCCTGAAATCAGGGATGTGAAGCGTCGTATCTGCACTTAATACTCCGACGAGCGTCACGTTCGGAAAATCAAGCCCTTTTGCGATCATTTGCGTACCGAGCAGGATATCCGCCTTCCCTTCACCGAACGCTGACAACAGTTTTTCATGGGCGCCTTTTCTTGAAGTCGTGTCCACATCCATCCTGATCACGCGCGCCTGAGGCAGCACTTTGGTAAGCTCCTCCTCCACACGCTGCGTGCCCGTGCCGAAAAAGCGGATATGTTCGCTGCCGCATTCCGGGCATGTTCCCGGGACATGTTCCTCATGGCCGCAGTAATGGCATTTCAGCCTTTGTCCGTAGCGGTGATAAGTCATTGAAATGTCGCAATGCGGACATTGCGGCACATAACCGCAGTCCCTGCACATCACAAACGAAGAATACCCCCGTTTATTCAGAAAAAGGACGGCCTGCTCTTTTTTTGCAAGCTTCTCTTCCAGCTGTTCCATCAGCTCTCTTGAAAACATTGATCTGTTGCCGTTTCTCAGTTCTTCTCTCATATCAACGAGAGAAACGTCAGGCATGAGCTGGCGATTTACGCGATGTTTTAACGGAAGCAGCTCATAAACGCCTTTTTTCGCCCGCGCAAATGACTCTAATGTTGGCGTGGCGCTCCCGAGGACGACCGGACAGCTGTGATGCTCGGCCCGGCGGATGGCTACGTCCTTTGCATGATACCGCGGCATTTCCTCCTGCTTATAGGAAGATTCGTGCTCTTCATCAATAATGATCATGCCGAGATTTTCAAACGGGGCAAAGATGGCCGATCTGGCTCCGACGACAAGCCGGACTTCCTTGCGCTGAATCTTCCGCCATTCATCGTATTTTTCACCTGTGGATAATCCGCTGTGCATGACCGCAACCTGTGAGCCGAAGCGGCCTTTAAAACGGTTGACCATTTGCGGTGTCAACGAGATTTCCGGAACGAGCACGATGGCTTCTTGTCCTTTTGCCAGCACTTTTTCAATGGATTGCAGGTAAATTTCCGTCTTGCCGCTTCCCGTGACGCCGTGAAGCAGAAAAACGTGATGGACATGGTCGGCTACAGCTTGTTTAATCGGCTCAAAAGCGGCCCGCTGCTCTTCTGTAAGAGAGAGCGGCTCTGTTTTTTTGAACATTCTGTCCTGATAAGGATCGCGGTAAACCTCCTCAAAGCTTTCCGTAAGAAGCCCCTTTTTAAGAAGCGTTTTCAGCGTCGCGGAACTGGAATCGGTCTTTTTGCAAAGCTCGGCCGCGGAAATCTTTGCTCCCCCGCCGATAAAATAAGTAAGCACGGCGAGCTGTTTAGAAGCCTGCTTTGTCAATGCATCTGCGTGCCGGGCGAGTTCTTCTTTGTCCGCCCCCGCTTCGATCATGCGGATCATTTTTTTATTCGTTTTTTGGGCGACTTTATATGTGACATCAATGCTTCCTTTGCGCACGAATTTTTGAAGTGACGAAAGAATGCTTTCATCGGTAATATCCGAGTACAGAAGACTTTTTTGATTCCTGAAAAGCTGTTTGATGTCCGGTGTCAGCGCTTCTTCGTCAACGACTTTCAGCTCTTTCTCGTATTTCGCCTTCAGTGCGGCGGGCAGCATTGCCTGAAGCGCCGTGATTTTAAACGACAGCGTTTTGTCAGAAAGCCATGAAGACAGCTGCATCAGTTCCTCAGTCAGAACGGGCGTCAAATCAAGAAGCTTCTCGACTTCCTTCATTGAGCCGCCGTTTAATTCAGACGAATCTTTCAAACCGGTCACAAATCCTTGAAGCTTGCGCGGGCCAAACGGGACAATCACCCGCATGCCGACTTCGATCATCCCTTTTAAATGATCGGGAATTTTGTAATCAAAGGGTCTGTCAATGTTTTTGGAGCTGACATCGACAATGACTTCTGCTACATTCATACGGGTTTTCGGTCCTCGGCTTTCAAAGCGGTCATTTCCTTCAGCATTTCAAAGGAAACGTCAAGTTTAGACATAAGCGCAAGCTCCCGTTTTCTTCCGTCCCGGAAATAGAAGGTGACGACATTCGTATCCGTGCCAAATCCGGCCCCTTCTGCTTTCACATCATTCGCAACGATCATATCAAGGTTTTTCTGTTCGAGTTTTCTGCGCGCATAGCGTTCGACGTCTTGCGTTTCAGCCGCAAATCCGACCAGCAGCTGGTGTGTTTTCCGTTCGCCGAGTTCTTTCAGTATGTCTGCCGTACGGTTGAATTCGATCACGAGCGAACCGTCTTTCTTCTTCATTTTGTGATCAGAAACAGCCGCCGGCGTAAAATCGGCCACGGCCGCCGTCTTAATCACCATGTCGCATGAATCAAACACAGAAAGCACGGCTTCTCTCATATCGGCTGCCGATTGCACAGGAAGAAACTGATACAGCCCGACTGGCGGCTCTATTGACACCGGGCCTGAAATCAGCGTCACCCGCGCCCCGAGACGGACAGCGGCTTCAGCAGCGGCGTAGCCCATTTTGCCGGTGGATTTATTTGTGAAGAAGCGGACAGGGTCCACGGCTTCGCGCGTCGGGCCGGCCGTAATGACAATATGTTTTCCTTTCAGCGGCGCATCGTCTTCAGGCTCCTTAAAATGCTCTCTGACACGCTCAACAATAAGCTCCGGCTCCTCCAGCCTTCCTTTGCCGACATATCCGCATGCCAAATAGCCTTCACTCGGCTCGATAAAGCGGACCCCGTCCTGATAAAGCACAGAGATGTTCCGTTTCACCGCCGGATGATCATACATATGGACATTCATCGCAGGCGCCACCCAGACCGGGGCCTCAGCCGCCAGCACCGTCGTTGTGAGCATATCGTCAGCAATTCCGTTGGCAAGCTTGCCGATGATATTTGCCGTAGCGGGCGCGACAATAATTAAATCCGCCCAGTCAGCGGCATCAATATGAGAAATCACCTTCGGATTTTGTTCATTAAATGTATCTGTATATACTTCATTCCGGCTCAGCGCCTGAAATGTCAGCGGAGAAACAAACTCACGCGCGGACTCAGTCATAATCACTTTGACGTTTGCGCCGGCCTGAACCAGCTTGCTCGTGAGTGCGGAAGCTTTATAAACGGCAATTCCTCCGCTTACGCATAGCAAAATGTTTCGGTTTTTCATGAAGTCTTCTCCCCTTTATGAAAGCATTGGACAAATCCCAAACGGAAAAAAATAACAACCTATGTAGAGATAGGTTGCTACGTGTGCTTGTTATTCGCTGTCTTCTCTTTCAAACGAAAGCAGGCCCGCGTCAATTTCTTCTAAAGCTTTGCCTACATATTTGTGAGAAATGGTATGTTCAATCTGCTGGTCTTTTTTGATCTGCATTTCACGCGCGCGTCTTGCAGACACGGTCACCAGCGTATATTTAGAATCTAATTTATTCATTAAAGAGTCAATTGACGGATCTAACATAAGTTATTCTACCTCCAGCATTTTCTTATATCTCGGAGCGACGCGTTCACGTTTTAAGTGCTCGGCGAGAACGATTGCGTTAATCTTGTCGCAAGCCGTTTGGATATCGTCGTTTTCAACGACATAATCATACGCGTCCATCATTTCGATTTCAGCTTTTGCGGCATTCATTCTGTTTTCGATTAAATCGTCGGTTTCAGTCCCTCTTGTCACGATTCTGTTTTTCAGTTCAGAAAGACTCGGCGGCGCTAAGAAGATAAACAGGCCTTCCGGAAATGCATTCCGCACTTGGAGCGCGCCCTGCACTTCAATCTCTAAGAAGACGTCTTTTCCTTCTTGAAGCGTCTGTTCGACATAATCAACGGGCGTTCCGTAATAGTTGCCGACATATTCCGCCCACTCAAGCAGTTTGTTGTTTTCAATCATGCGTTCGAATTCATCTCTGGATTTAAAGAAATAATCGACGCCGTCGACCTCGCCCTCTCTCGGGTTTCTCGTCGTGACTGAAATTGAGTATTCAAATTTTGTGTCCTGTTGTGAAAATATTGCTTGCCGAACCGTTCCTTTTCCAACTCCGGAGGGACCTGAGAGAACGATTAATAACCCTCTTTCTTTCATGCGGCAATTACCCCTGCCCTTCATCCATAATTTCTTCTTTCACAGAAAGTCTGTGTGCAACTGTCTCAGGCTGGACGGCAGATAAGATAATGTGATCACTATCCATGACGACAACTGCACGGGTTCTTCGTCCGTATGTAGCGTCTATTAGCATTCCGCGGTCTCTTGCATCCTGGATCATTCGCTTTATTGGCGCAGACTCCGGGCTGACAATCGAAATCATCCGATTGGCGGAGATGATATTGCCAAATCCGATATTAATCAGTTTAATCGTCATCTTCTACGTTCCCCCTGTAAAATAGACGTCTCTAGTGTAACCTGAAGAGACCGTCTGTAAACAATACGCACAGTCGCTATTCTATATTTTGCACTTGTTCCTTCAATTTTTCAATAGAACTTTTCATTTCAACGACAAGCTTTGTGATTTGATGATCATTGGCTTTTGAGCCGATCGTGTTCGCTTCCCGGTTAAGCTCCTGAACAAGGAAATCAAGTTTGCGGCCGACTGCCCCGCCTTCTTTTAATATATCACGGAATTGAACAAAATGGCTCTTCAATCTGGTAATTTCTTCCGTGATATCAGAACGGTCGGCGAAAATGGCGCATTCCGTGATCAGCCTGCTTTCGTCGAGTGCGTCCTCCGTCCATTCCTTCATTCGGGCGTAAAGACGCTCGCGGTATTGAATAACAACGGCCGAAGCGCGCTCTTTCACCTGTTCGGACAGCGTCTCAAGCCGCTCAATGTGCAGAAAGCAGTCTTCCGCCAAAAGCCGTCCTTCTTTTTCCCTCATGTCACAAAGTTCCTTTACAGCCAGCTCAGCGGCTTCCCTGATGACTTCTTCAAGCTTGTCATCACGCATCTGTTCTTCGTGTATCTGCGCAATATGTTCAAATTTAAAGAAATCCATTGCATCGGGTTCTGCGGCCAGGCTGTAGCGCTCTTTCATGACGCGTGCGGCGCTCACATATTCATCAAGGAGCTCCCAATCGATGTTCAGGCTTCTTTTTATGAGCGCGTCACTGTTTACAGTGAGAAACAGCTCTACTCTTCCGCGCTGTATATGCTGCAATATCGTTTGTTTCAGCTTATCCTCTACATATAGCAAAGGCCGTGGCAGGCGGGCGTTCACTTCTTTGAACCGGTAATTGACGGATTTCAATTCAACGGTTGCCGAGAGATCGCCTTTTGTGCTGCTTGCGCTGCCGAAGCCTGTCATACTCCGTATCATATGAAACACCCAATTCTTTCCCGTTATCAAAATAAAAGGGCAATAGACATGCTATTACCCCTAAGATTATATCATATGGAATTATTTTTTTCTTGTCAAAAGTGAACCCGCCAGCAAAAAAGTAGGTATGCCCGACATCCCGATAATCAGCATCCAATCGCCCGGCGTAATCGGCACTGTTTTGAAAATCGGCTGCAGCGGCGGATAATAGATGACGATGACCATCAGGAAGATAGAAGAAATGATGGCGCCGAGCAGATAGATATTTTCAAACGGATTCCGGGAGAAAACAGACGTTTCGCTCCGGCAGTCAAACACGTGTATAAGCTGAGCCAGGACAAGAGTCGCGAATGCAACGGTCTGTGCGTAGGGCAGATTTTCAGGATTGCGGTGATAGACGATGATAAACGCTAAAATGGTTGCGGCTCCGATTAAAAACCCTCTTGATACGACTTTCCAGCCCAGTTTTCGCGCAAACACTCCTTCTTTCGGATGCCGCGGCTTCCGCCTCATCAGATCTCCTTCCGGCTGATCCATACCGAGGGCCATCGCCGGCAGCCCGTCAGTGACTAAGTTCACCCACAATATCTGAATCGGAACGAGCGGCAGCGGCAGAGCGAGAAGCATCGCAAACAGCATCACTAAAATTTCACCGACGTTGGAGGCGAGCAAATATCGGACGAATTTTCTTATATTTTCATAGATATTCCGTCCCTCTTTTATGGCTGATTTAATCGTAGCAAAGTTATCATCCACCAGAATGAGAGAAGAGGCTTCCTTTGCCACATCCGTTCCCGTCACGCCCATGGCAACACCGATATCTGCCTGCTTTATGGCCGGCGCGTCATTAACCCCGTCTCCCGTCATGGCGACGACGTGTCCGTTTTCCTGGAACGCTTTGACGATTTTCAATTTATGTTCAGGCGACACGCGTGCGAAGACGTAGACATCATCGACCGTTTCGATAAGTTCTTTCTCCGTAAGCTCATTCAGCGTCTTGCCGTCCATCACACGCCCCTTTTTCGGAAGAAGACGCAAATCTTTTGCAATGGCCTTTGCCGTTTCGACGTGATCTCCTGTGATCATAACCGTTTTAATGCCGGCCTCACGGCATTCTTTAATCGCCTGTCTGACCTCCGGACGGGGCGGATCAATCATGCCTGACAAGCCGAGCATCGTCAGATTTTTTTCCGCCTGCTCCATTGTCGGCTTTTCTCCGGGCTTAAGCGGTTTATAAGCAATCGCGATCGTACGCAAAGCTTGCGACGCCAGCTCTTTCAGAACCGCTTCCGTTTCTGCTTTCTTTTCTCCTGAAAAAGGCGTACTTCTTGCGCCGTGCATCAGATGTGACGAGCGGTCAATCAGCACATCGGGCGCTCCTTTAGTGATGACGAACTGCTTTTTTTCCTTATCCTCTATAATGACGGTCATCATTTTGCGGACGGAGTCAAACGGAAACTCGGCAACCACGCGGTATTGCCCGCTGAGCCAATCGTTTGAATAGCCGCCCTTTCTTGCAGCCGTCAGCAGCGCTCCTTCTGTCGGATCACCGTCGAGTACATAACGGCCGTCTTTCAGTGAGATTTCAGATGTGTTGCACAACGCGCCGAAAACCAGCATCTGTTCAAGAATCTTCTCATCTTTCAGCTTGATTTCCCGCTCATCTCGGGTGAAAACGCCCTCCGGCTCATAGCCGATGCCTGACACTTTAAATGTTTTTCCCCCTGACCACATATGGGTGACGGTCATTTTGTTTTGTGTCAGCGTGCCGGTTTTATCAGAACAAATGACAGAGGCGCAGCCCAATGTTTCAACCGCCGGGAGCTTTCTGACAATTGATTTTTGTTTGATCATGCGCTGGACGCCGATTGATAATGCCACCGTAACAATGGCGGGAAGCCCTTCCGGAATCGCGGCGACGGCCAATGACACCCCGGCCAAAAACATGCTGTAAAGCTCATGTCCCTGTAAGACGCCGACTGCAACGACCAATACCGTTAAAAGGAGCGCGACTATAATTAAAATTTTGCCGAGCTCTTCAAGCCTTCGCTGCAGCGGTGTTGAAAGGCTGCCGGCGGATTCCAGCATATCGGCGATTTTCCCCATTGCCGTATTCATTCCTGTACCGACGACGACGCCGATACCGCTGCCGCGCGTTACGATCGTACCCATAAACGCCATATTGCTGATGTCGCCTAACGAAACATCCGGCTTTCTCAGTTTATCAGCTTGTTTAACCACCGGAATTGATTCCCCGGTCAGCGCCGATTCCTCAATTTCAAGGCTTTTCGCTTCAACGATCCGCACATCCGCGCCAATCCGGTCGCCGCTTGAAAATTTCATGATATCGCCGGGAACGAGCTCCTTGGACTGAATTTTCTTCCAGCTCCCGTCCCGCAACGCTGACACATACGGCGTTGACAGCTCTTTTAATGCGTGTAAAGACTTTTCCGCCCGCCGCTCTTGAAAAAAACCGAGAACCCCATTGACAAATACAATCGCCATAATCGCTACGGCATCTACATATTCGCCTAAAAACCCGGATATTAAGGTTGCCGCCAGCAGCACGAGCACCATAAAATCTTTAAATTGGGCGAAAAACACGGCGATCGCCGGTGTCCTCTTGCCCTCCTGAAGCTCGTTCGGTCCGTGCTTTTCAAGGCGTTTTTTCACCTCTTTTTCGGTCAACCCCTGTTTAATGGACGTATTTGTTGCTTTCAGCAAATCGGTTTGTCCCATTTCATGAAACTTCATTCTTCTCGTCCACTCCCCTGCCTCGCTTTAGAGATGTCACTCTGTAAACAAGCTTATTCTGACTCGTCCCTTTTCATGCTATAATTATCGAATGCAGGAAGAAGGAAAGGGTGTTTTATATGTCTTTTGATGGCATGTTTACATACGGAATGACACATGAATTAAACAGCCGGATTGCCGGAGGCCGGATCACGAGAGTCCATCAGCCTTTTAAGCACGATGTGATATTCCATATCCGCGCTAACGGAAAAAACCATAAATTATTATTATCGGCGCATCCGAGCTATTCACGGGTGCACATGACGAATCAGGCCTATGAAAATCCGAGCGAGCCGCCGATGTTTTGTACGCTGCTCAGAAAGCATATAGAAGGCGGATTTATTGAGAAAATAGAACAGGCCGGATTAGACCGGATTATGATATTCCGCATAAAAAGCAGAAATGAAATCGGCGACGAAACCGTAAGAACGCTGTATGTTGAAATTATGGGGCGGCACAGCAATATTATCCTGACTGACGGAGAAGGAGCCATCATCGACGGGCTGAAACATTTATCTCCGTCGATGAACAGCTACCGGACCGTTCTGCCGGGCTATGATTACAAGCTTCCTCCCGCTCAGGAAAAAATTTCGCCGCTCGCCGCGGACGAAGAAGACGTTTTGCGTTATCTCAGTTTTCAGGAAGGACGGCTTGACCAGCAGATCGTCAGACATTTCTCCGGTGTTTCTCCGCTGTTTGCAAAAGAAGCCATTCACAGAGCGGGTCTCGCTAACAAAATAACGCTGCCGAAGACGCTGATTGAAATGTTCCATGCCGTGAAAGATTGCAGGTTTACACCAAACATTACAACAGCCGGCGGAAAGGAATACTTTTATCTCCTGTCTCTCACACATGTAAACGGAGAGGAGCGCACCTTTCACTCACTGAGTGAGCTGTTGGACCGGTTTTATTTCGGCAAGGCGGAACGCGACCGCGTCAAACAGCAGGCTCAGGATCTCGAGCGGTTTGTCGCAAATGAACGGAAAAAGAACGCCAATAAGATAAAAAAGCTGGAAAAGACGCTCGACTACTCAGAGAACGCGAAGGAATTCCAGCTATACGGCGAACTGCTGACGGCGAATTTGTATATGCTGAAAAAAGGTGACAAAGAAGCGGAAGTCATCAATTATTATGATGAAGAAAGTAAAACAGTGACCATCCCTTTAAATCCGAATAAAACACCGTCAGAAAACGCGCAGATGTATTTTACAAAGTATCAAAAGGCGAAGAATTCCGTCGAGGTGGTAAAAGAACAGATCCGTCTGGCCGAGGAGGAAATCGCTTATTTCGATCAGCTGATCCAGCAGCTCTCCTCCGCCTCCACAAAGGATATTCACGAAATAAGGGAAGAGCTTGTGGAAGGCAAATATCTGCGACCGAAACAGCAGCGAGGACAGAAAAAGCAGAAGCAGCACGTTCCTGTTTTGGAGCAATATGAATCTTCACGGGGATTGACGATTCTTGTCGGCAAAAACAATAAACAAAATGAATACTTAACGACAAAAGCTGCCGCAAGGGATGATTTATGGTTCCACACGAAAGACATTCCCGGTTCCCACGTTGTGATTAAAAGCAGCGATCCGGATGAACAATCCATACTGGAGGCGGCTGCGATCGCCGCTTATTTTTCCAAAGCGAAAGATTCCGGCTCCGTTCCCGTTGATTATACAAAAATCAGACACGTGAAAAAGCCAAACGGCGCAAAGCCCGGATTTGTCACCTATGACAGCCAGCACACCGTATTTGTCACACCTGATGCCGACCTTGTCATACGGCTGAAAAAATAAACGCACCTCCAAGCTGAAACCCGCACTCAGCTTGGAGGTGTTTTTTATTACTTATAAACGGAGACGAAACTCTCCCAGCCGTCAGAACCGATCTTTACAGTATCTGATCAGTTTCCCGTCATGTCTGCCTGATCCGCCGGGGCTGTCTCTGAATAAAGCGGTCACACCTGATTTGGCGGCGGATACTGTCACCTTCCCTCGCCGCACCTGAGCACATCCGGGCAGTCAATATAATCATGCCGGGGTCTCTGACCGTTCCTTTGTATGCGGGCGGAGTCCAGGCGGCATGGGGAGGGACTGACAAGGTGTTTTTTATGGTCTTCTTCTTTTCTCAAATAATCGATCCACTTCTTCAGCCAAATCAGCAGTAATGAGAGGCTTTATGTCCTCAGCCAGTCTTTTCGTATGTGCAGGGCTTGCGCCGCTTGTTGATACGGATACTTGAATGCGCCCTTTGCGGATGATCTTCGGCATATACACGCCGCCCCGTTCAGCCTCGCTTACACAATTGACCAGCTGCGTTTCAGAAGCGCCCTCGGCTATCTCCCGATTCACGCTGCGGTCATTTGTCGCGGCAATGATGAAAAAAGCGGGCGCAAGATCCTTCATTTCAATTTTACGGGAAACCCAGCGGATACGTCCTTCATCCGCCAGCTGTTTAATTTCAGGCAGGGCATCGGGACTGATTACAGTAATATCCGCGCCTTCCGGAAGCACTGTTTTGAGTCTTCTTAAGGCAACATTGCCTCCGCCCGCGATGACAATTCTTTTTCCGCTGAGATTAATGTGCAGAGGCAGCATACTGTCCCCCCTTAAAATCAAACTGACCGCCGGGATTTCGAACAGCTTCTGACACACGGTTCAAAAACGCCTGCTTAATATGCGGGTGAAAACCTAAGTATGAAGCGAGATGAACATTTTGATTGATCGTTTGAAGCTTTTGAACTTCCCGTTCAATCTCAGTCATTAAAAGTCCGGTAAACAGAAGATATGGAACGATAAAAACGGGTGCTCCGTCATCCTCTTCAAGGCCGGCAAACACTTCTTTATAGTGCGGGTCACATGCTGTTAAAAAACAAGGGATGACTTCTTTAACAGGTGTAATCGCCTCAAGTTTTCCGGCAATCTCACTGACTGCGTTTTTAACTGCCGGATCTGTGCTTCCTCTTCCGATCAGCACCACTTTCGCCTGCTCAATGGGCACTCCGGTATCTTCAATGCGATGATGCACCGCTTTTACGACTTCATCGTCCACTCCGATCGGAACACCATATGTCACTTTTATATAGGGATGCAGGGCCGCCGCACAGGCGATTTCAGCCGGAATGTCATGTTTTGCGTGGGCAGCGGTCAACAGCAGCAAAGGCACGGCCGCAATATGAGTGGCACCTTGTCTGACACATGCTTCAAATCCCGCTTCAATAGACGGTTCCTGCAGTTCTAAAAAACAAATTTCCTGAATGGGAGCGTCAGCGTGCGGCATGCACCCTTTTAAAAACGCCGCCGACTCTGTCTGCGCTTTTTTCAGCCTGCTTCCGTGCCCGATGTATAAAATCGCCTGCTTCATTTACAACGCCTCGCTCAAATCCAGATTTTTCTGTTCAGATGCATACCAGTCCAGTTTGCAGTGATAATTGACGACATCGCCGATAACAATTAAGCTCGGGTTTTTGATTTCTTCTTTTATCACTGTGTCTGAAAGCGTGCCGACGGTGCAGACGACAGTTTTTTGCCTGTCCGTCGTTCCCCAATGAATAAAGGCTGCCGGGGTGCCGGCGTCTCTGCCGTTTTCCAGCAGCATTCTTTCAATCTGCCGGATATTTTTAATTCCCATATAAATCACCAGCGTATCAATGCCCGTCGCCAGCGCTTTCCATTTTTCTTCAAAGTCGTCTTCTTGTTTATAATGCCCCGTAACGAATGCGACATTGGAGCTCGCCTCTCTGTGCGTCACGGGAATGCCGGCATAAGCAGCAGCCGCGATTCCTGATGTAATGCCGGGAACGATCTCAAACGGAATGGCGTTTTGCGCGAGAGCCTCCGCTTCTTCGCCTCCGCGGCCGAAAACAAACGGGTCGCCCCCCTTTAGCCTTACAACGGTTTTTCCTTTTTTCGCATACTTCACAAGGAAACGGTTGATCGTATCCTGTTTCATAATGTGAAAATCCGGGAGCTTGCCGCAGTAAATCAGATCCGCTTCTTCTCCGGCATACTGTAAAATCTCTTTGCTTACCAATCTGTCATATAATATAACGTCCGCTTTCTGTATGGCTTTCATTGCCTTCACCGTCAATAAGTCCGGATCTCCCGGACCGGCTCCAACGATAAATACTTTCCCCATAGCATGTCTCCCCGATCCGTTTTGAAATCTTCCCTGAACAGCCGCGAGGCCGCACTTCAGCTATTTTACCATATCCCGCCATTAGGGGGGATATCCGGCTGATTGCGCGGCCTTTTTGGACCTATTATGCTAAGCTGTTTTTCACAAAGTCAACCAGTCTTCCCGTGCATTCTTCGCGTTCACATTTGCCTGAATCAAGTACGAGCTCAGGCGCTTTCGGCTCTTCATACGGTGAGTCGATCCCCGTAAAGAACGGAATTTCACCATTTCTTGCTTTTTTATATAAACCTTTCGGATCGCGCTTTTCACATATATCGAGATCGCATTTCACGTAGATTTCATTAAGTTCGCCCTCTGCCACAAGCTCTCTCACCTGATCTCTGTCCTCACGGAACGGAGAAATAAACGCCGTGATGACGATGGTTCCCTGCTGAACGAAAAGCTTCGCCACTTCCCCGATGCGGCGTATATTTTCCTTGCGGTCATCATCCGAAAAACCTAAGTCCTTGTTTAAGCCGTGGCGGATGTTATCACCATCAAGCACGATGACTTGATAGCCTTGTTCAAACAGCTCGCGCGCTGCGGCGTTTGCAATCGTGGATTTCCCTGAACCGCTTAAGCCCGTCAGCCAGAGGATAGAGCTTTTATGCTTGTTTTTCTGCTGGTATTCTTCTTTCTTTATTGAGGCTTCATGCCACACGATATCACGATTTGTCACTCTATTTTCCTCCTTAAGAAACGCCTGCTTCTTCTTTCGTTTTCAGCCCTTTAATCAACACCTCGACAACTTCAGGACGGCTGAATTCCGCCGGCGGCATGACGCCGCTTCGCAGCATTTCTCTGACCTTTGTTCCTGACAGAATGACGTGGTCTTCTCTGTCATGCGGGCATGTTTTGGCCGTTCCCATGTTGCCGCATTTCCGGCAGAAGAAGCTGTGCTCGAATTTCATCGGTGTAATCCCGAGTTCATCCGCTGTAAATTGATCAAACAGCTCTTGCGCTTCATATGTGCCGTAGTAATCACCGACGCCGGCATGATCGCGGCCGACGATAAAATGCGTGCAGCCGTAGTTTTTGCGGACAAGCGCGTGGAAAATGGCTTCTCTCGGCCCCGCATACCGCATTGCCGCCAAAAATACGCCGAGGAAAACGCGGTCTTTCGGATAATAATGATCGAGCAGCACCTGGTAGCTTTCCATTCTGACATCCGCCGGAATGTCATCTGATTTTGTTTCACCGACGAGCGGATTCAAAAACAGGCCGTCAACCGTCTCAAGCGCGGTTTTTTGGATATATTCGTGGGCGCGGTGAACCGGATTTCTCGTTTGGAAACCGACGATGGTTTTCCAGCCCTTTTCTTCGAAGCTTCGTCTTGTATCGGCAGGTTCAAATGTAAACTCGGGAAACTGCTTTGACGCTTTTTTAACTAATGTGATCGGCCCGCCGACATACGTATCGCCGCGTGAAAATAATTTTTTCACGCCCGGATGCGCGGCATCATCGGTTTTATATACGTGAACGGCTTCTTTTTGTTTATCCGGCGTATAAATATCTTCGATGTCGACGACGCCGTATGTTTCTCCGCCGTAAGTCAGTTTCACCGTGTCGCCGACGGCAAGCTCAGCCGCTTTTTCTGAATCGACCGGAAGCGTGATCGGCAGGGACCAGACAACCCCGGATGCCAGACGCATATTTTCAACGACTGACACGTAATCTTTTTCTGTGAAAAATCCTTCAATCGGGCTGTACCCCCCGATCCCGATCAGCTCTAAATCAGCGAACGAAATCAAATCAAGCTCAATTTCTTTTTGGACGGATGTAAGATCATACTGCTCATTCACCCGATTAATTAATGTTCCTCCGTGCGGTGCTAAACTCATAATACACGATTCCTCCCAGTTAACAGATAAATAAACTCAGATTAATAGTTAAATGCCTCCGCCTTGTTCATGGACAGAGCGTTTCTCTTTTCGGATGGCTTTCATCAGACTGGCGGCTCCGCCAGCTGCCAAAAGCACGCTGGCCATCATAAAGATGGAATAGTAATCTCCTTTTAACAGCAGGGAGACAAGCAAATACGAAATCGACAGTGACAAAAACGGCGAAACGACCCATACTTTGAGCATCGTTTTCACGACTTCTTTATGAAAAACGTTCGGCCCGTTTTTGGCCATTCCGATGCCGATAATTGATGATGATGTGACTTGCGCCAATGGGACCGGCAGACCGAAGACGGAACTGATAATGACAAGCCCCGCGCCGGTTCCTGAAAGCAGTATGCCTTCTCCGGCTGAAAATCTCGTAATCTTTTTCCCGTTGGTTTCAAGCACTTTACGTCCTAAAAGCAGAGCGCCGAGAGCGACAAAGATGCCTCCGTACAGCGTTCCTTTGGACACGCTGAGCACGCCCGCAGCAACCAGAGGGCCCACTGCATTTGCGACATTATTCATTCCGGCGGAAAAAGCTTCCCAAAACCCCGCAATCAGCAGCACAATCCCTAAAATCTTCTGTTTCCGATTCGAAATGACTCGAATATTCAGAGAACTGAATACCTTCGAGACGAGAAACGTGAAACAGAACGCGACAAACGGTACAAGCACCCAAAAACTCACGATGACCAAAAGATGCTGTAAAAACAATACTTTGTACGCGACGCCGACACCGACAATCGCCCCGACAGTGACCTCACTCGTCGACAGCGGAATGCCGAGCACATTCGCCGTGAATAATGATAGCGCCGCCGATCCGATAATAATGCAGACAATGGTGAGCGTAATGGTTTGTTCGGGAATAATTCCGCCGCTGATCGTCTTAACGACTTCACCGCCGCCGATAACCGCCCCTGACAGGACTCCGGCCGCGCAGATGATCAGCGCATACGTTTTCTTTTTAACGGCGCCGGACCCGTAAGCGACTCCCATTGATGCCGCGGCCCCGCTGGCTCCGATATTCATGGCAAAAAACATGCAGAATAAAATAGCGGCTAATTCCATCGGGCAGCTCCTTTATTCATGCAGTCCGCATTCTGTTTTCGCCATGCCGTTCCATCTGCCGCTCCGCAAATCTTCCGCGGTAAACGCAGGTGAAGTGCACGGTTCACAGCCGATGCTCGGATACCCCTGATCATGGAGGATATTGTAATCCAGCTCATGCTTGGAAGTATATCTCCAGATGTCTTTCCATGTCCAATGGATCAGCGGGCATACTTTAATCGATTGAAACTTGTCGTCTTTATTCAGGAAATTCGTATTCGCCCGGCTCGGCCCTTGATCCCGGCGAAGACCGGACAGCCATGCCGGATGCCCTGCGAGCGCTTCTCTTAACGGCAGAATTTTTCTGATGTAGCAGCACTGGTTCGGTTCTCTTTCCCACAGTTTATCTCCGTGAGCCTCGGCCTGTTCTTCAAGAGTAAGGCTGGGCTTTTTCAGGATAATGTTCAGTCCCGGGTAACGCTCTTTCACTTTTTCGATCGTTTCATATGTTTCTTTAAAGTGAAGACCCGTATCGAGAAACACGATTTCCGCGTCTTTCTTTACTTTAGAAATTAAATCGATCAGGACGATCCCTTCAATCCCGAAGCTGCACGCGTAAACAAGCTGGTCTCCGTAGTGGCCGTATGCCCATTTTAAAACGGACAGCGCGCCTTTATAGGAATCGTCTTCCGGAAATGTAATCGCCGGCTCTTCCCATGTGTCATACGTTAGCATTTTTCCTTTCCTCCTCCCGGAGACAATCAAACAGCTGTTGTTTTCTGCCGGTTGTCTTATCCCTCAATCTTTTTTTCATATAAAAAACTTTCAATCCAGCGGAATGAAAGACAGTGACCCGGTATAGCCCTTATCTTCAAAATGCTGTGCATTTTTCTGGATGCGGCACCTTGCATGACACGCAGGTTGCCGGGCGTCATCGGTCCAGTCCCTCAGCCGCTCTTGATAAGCTTTTTAGATTTGTACTAAATTTTAGCACAATTCTAACAGAAGTCAACCCGAGTTTTTTGATAGGAATAATAAAACAGGCCCTGAGGCCTGTTTTTATTGTCATTATTTTTTAAACCAATCTTTTGACTCGGGATTCTGTTTCCATGATTTCAGTTTCTCAATGTCATCTGAATGAATCGTTCCGTTTTCAAGCGCGACTTCAATCAGCGTGTCATAATCCGTTAACGAGTAATAAGGAAGACCCGCTTTTTTAAAGGCTTCTTTCGCTTTCGGCAGTCCGTATGTAAAAATGGAAATGACGCCGAGGACTTCCGCGCCCTCTCTTTGAAGGGCCGCCGCAGCTTCAAGCACGCTGCCCCCGGTAGAAATCAAGTCTTCAATCACGACTGTTTTTTGCCCTTTTTTAATGGCGCCTTCTATTTGATTTCCTTTGCCGTGCGCTTTCGGTTTGCTTCTGACGTAGCACATCGGCGCGCCTGTACGATCTGCGAGAAGCGCAGCATGCGGAATGCCCGCCGTTGCAGTGCCCGCGATCATCTCCGCCTGGGGAAAATGCTCTTTCAGCAGTTTGCCGAGCCCGTCCGCCACATCATTTCTCACTTTTGGATACGACAATGTCAGACGGTTGTCACAATAGATCGGTGATAAAATACCGCTCGCCCACGTAAACGGCTCATTCGGGCGTAAAAAGACAGCTTCAATGTGTAATAGATGTTTTGCGATAGCCTGTTTCATCGGCGAACGCCCTCCCATTCCAGTTTAATTGCTTCATATGCTTTAACGGGGTTTTCCGCTTTTGTAATTGAGCGGCCCACAACGATGGCTGACGAACCGTTTTCATTCGCAAATGACGGAGTCGCCGTCCGGACTTGATCGTCAGCTGCGTCACTGGCCGTGCGGATGCCCGGTGTGACTGTCAGAAATGAAGGCCGGACCGCTTCATAAATGCCTTTTGTTTCATGTACCGAACATACCACTCCGTCCAGCCCGCACTCTTCCGCCATTTTGCCGTAATGCACAACCGTTTCTAACAGCGGCTTATGCAGCAGAAGCTCTTCCTTCGCCACCTGCTCTGAAGTGCTGGTCAGCTGAGTCACCGCGATTAAAGACGGGCGTTTTCTGCCTGCCGGCGTGCCTTCTTCAAGCCCCTCAAGGGCCGCGCGCATCATGCGTGCGCCCCCTGCCGCATGCACATTGACGAGATCAACGCCGAGGCCGGCCAGCCGCTTCATCGCTTTATTGACCGTAGTCGGGATATCATGAAGCTTTAAATCTAAAAATATATCACAGTTCCGTTCTTTTAATTGGTGAATGATGGCGGGGCCTTCCTGATAAAAAAGTTCCATCCCCGTTTTGACAAAAAGCCTTTCCTTTTCAAACAAGTCTAAAAACGTTAAAGTCTCTTCCCCTGATGCAAAATCAAGCGCGATGATGGGCAGGTTGTTTTTCATGTTTCCAGCTCCTTCCGATGCATTCACTTACAGATTGAAAGCCGTATTGGCGCAGCACACGGGGCAGCTGTTCTATGATTTCCGGGCAGACGAACGGATTGACGAAGTTTGCTGTGCCGACGGCAACCGCACTCGCTCCCGCAAGAAGAAATTCTAATGCATCCTCTGCGGTCTGAACGCCGCCCATCCCGATAATCGGGATTTGAACGGCCTGGCTGACTTCGTATACCATCCGGATGGCGACCGGTTTGATCGCCGGGCCTGACAGTCCGCCCGTTTTATTTGCTAAGATCGGCCGTCCCGTCTTGAGTTCGAGCCTCATCCCGATGAGTGTATTAATCATCGTCAGACCGTCAGCACCGGCCGCTTCAATCGCTTTGGCAATTTCGGTTATGTTTGCGACATTAGGCGAAAGCTTCACATACACAGGCACTGCGGAAACTTCTTTCACCGCTTTTGTCAGTTCGGCCGCCATGACGGGATCAGTGCCAAAAGCAATCCCCCCCGTTTTGACATTCGGACATGAAATGTTAAGCTCAAGCGCATGCACATTCGGAGCTTGGCTGATGTGCTCGGCCACTTCTTTATAGTCGTCCACCTGAGAACCGGCGACATTTGCGATAATCGGCGTGTCAAATTGTTCGAGCCAAGGCAGCTCATGATTGAGCACATGCTCAAGGCCGGGATTTTGCAGTCCGATGGCATTCAGCATTCCCGCGCTTGTCTCCGCCACTCTCGGTGTCGGATTTCCGAAGCGGGCTTCGTTCGTCGTGGCTTTAATCATAATGCCTCCGAGGCATGATAAATCGTAAAATCCGGCATATTCTTTCCCGAAACCGAAACATCCGGAAGCGGGGATGATCGGATTTTTCAATTGGAGACCCGGCAGATTCACTTCTAACATTACAGCGCCACCTCCTCAGCTTTAAATACCGGCCCGTCAAGGCAGACCTTTACATAGGATGTATCGCTTTCACCCGTGCGGCACACGCAGGCGAAGCAGGCCCCGATGCCGCAGCCCATCCGCTCTTCCATCGAAAGATAAACCTCTTTATGGCTGTACTGCTGCTTCAGAGCTTTCAGCATCGGTGTCGGTCCGCAGCTTAGCAGGACATCGAATTCGAGCTGCTTTTCACGGATGACATCGGTGACAAACCCTTTCTCTCCATATGTTCCGTCAGCCGTCGCCACATAGGTGTCTCCGTACGCACGACATTCCTGTTCGTAAAAAACATCCTTTGCTGATTGAAATCCAAGCACATGAATGACGTTTACGCCTTTTTCCGTCAGGCGCTTTGACAGTTCCTGCAAGGGCGGAACCCCGACTCCGCCTCCGACTAACAGCGCGGTTTTGCCGGGTTCAATCCGCCGGACGGGGAATCCGTTGCCGAGAGGGCCGAGAACGTCTATCCTGCCGCCCTCTTTTTTCTCGGACAAAAGACGCGTTCCCTCACCGTCAGCTCTGTAGATAACGGATACTTCATTCGCGGCGAAATTGACGTCCGCAATGCTGAGCGGTCTTCTTAATAGCGGCGTGACCGCGTCACTCACCTTCAGATGAAGAAATTGACCCGGCTCGGTAAGGTGCCGGACAAGCTCTCCTTTCAGCACCATCTTATAAATCCCGTCGGCAATCTCTAAGTTGGATTGAACAGTCAAATGCGCTTTCTTCATATCGTGACTGCCGCCTTTTGATTGGTTTCGGATGCAGGCATATGATCCGCCCGGAATGTCATGCTTTCCAATACCCGCAAAATGGCTTCGGCCGTATCTAAAGATGTCAGGCAGGCGACTCCGTTCTCAACGGATTCGCGGCGGATTCTGAAGCCGTCTCTGGCCGGCTGTTTGCCCTTTGTCAGCGTATTGATGACAAATTGCGCTTCGCCGTTTCTGATGACATCGAGCAGATTTTTCCCTTCTTCGCCGATTTTTCCGACGACCTGAGCCGGAATCTGAGCGTCTTTCAAATAAGCCGCCGTTCCTTCCGTTGCCAAGATTTTATAGCCGATGGCGTGGAACCGCTTGGCGATCAGCAGTCCTTCTTCTTTATCTTTATCGGCAACAGTCAACAGCACTGAGCCGTAGTTCGGGATTTGAATGCCAGAAGCAATCAGCGCTTTATAGAGCGCTTTTTCCAGGGTTGAATCTTTGCCCATGACCTCTCCCGTCGACTTCATTTCAGGGCCTAACGTAATATCCACTCTTCTCAGCTTCGCGAATGAGAAGACAGGCGCTTTCACGAATACCCCCTGCTGTTCAGGCTGCAGCCCCTCTTGATAGCCGAAATCAGCAAGCTTTTGACCGAGGATGACCTTTGTCGCCAGGTTCGCCATTGGGATTTTTGTGATTTTGCTTAAGAACGGCACGGTTCTGCTTGACCGCGGATTTACCTCAAGCACATACACCTCACCTTTCGACAGTACGAACTGGATGTTCAGCAACCCGATGATGTTAAGGCCTTTTGCCAAGGCTACAGTGTATTGTTCGATTTTTTTCTTTATGTCTTCGCTTAAAGACTGAGGCGGATAGACGGCGATTGAATCCCCTGAATGGACGCCGGCCCGCTCGATATGCTCCATAATTCCCGGAATAACGACTGTTTCGCCGTCAGATACGGCATCGACTTCGATTTCTTTCCCCGTCAGATAACGGTCGATTAACACCGGATGCTGCGGGTTGATTTTGACCGCATTTTTCATATAGTGAAGCAGCTCTTCTTCGTGATAGACGATTTCCATCGCCCGGCCGCCGAGCACATACGAAGGGCGGACAAGTACCGGATAGCCGATGGATGCGGCGATTTTGACAGCTTCGTTCACCGACACGGCGGTTTTTCCAAGAGGCTGCGGCACATTCAGCGCCTCAAGCGCCTGCTCGAACTTATCCCGGTCTTCCGCACGGTCTAAATCTTCAAGTGATGTGCCGAGAATTTTGACGCCGCGGGCGCTCAATTCTTCCGCAAGATTGATCGCCGTCTGCCCGCCGAATTGGACAACAACGCCTTCCGGCTGTTCCAAATCAATGATGTGCATGACATCTTCAACCGTCAGCGGTTCAAAATACAGTTTGTCTGATATGCTGAAATCAGTGGACACCGTCTCAGGATTGTTGTTGATAATAATCGCTTCATAGCCTGCCTGCTTGATCGCCCAGACAGAATGAACGGTCGCATAGTCAAATTCGACGCCCTGTCCGATACGGATCGGCCCGGAACCGAGGACGACGACGCTTTTTCTTGAAGTAACCTCAGACTCGTTCTCTTCCTCATATGTGCTGTAGAAGTACGGGGTTTCTGATTCGAATTCCGCCGCGCATGTATCCACCATTTTATATACAGGCTTGATGTCTGCTTCTTTTCGCATTTGATACAGCTCTTGTTCCGGCATATTCCATTCCCGGCTGATATATTTGTCGGAGAAACCGAGTTCCTTCGCTGTTTGAAGGACGGCGAGGCTGCCTTTTTCCGCTTTCAGCTCTGTTTCAAAAGCGACCAGCTTCCAGAGCTTGTGCAAAAAGAATACGTCAATTGCGGAAAACTCATGAAGCTGCTCCACTGTATAGCCTCTTCTGAACGCTTCAGCAAGATAAAACAGGCGTTCATCCCCGGCTTTTCTGATCCGTTTTTCCAAAAGTCCGTCAGAAATCTCTCCCGCATCCTTCAGTTCCAGGTGATAGACATCGGCTTCCAGTGAGCGGACCGCCTTTAACAGCGATTCTTCAAGGGTGCGTCCGATGGCCATGACCTCTCCGGTGGCTTTCATTTGCGTCCCGAGCCTGCGGTTTGCCGACTCAAATTTGTCGAACGGCCAGCGCGGGATTTTAGAAACGACATAGTCAAGCGCGGGCTCAAAAGCCGCATATGTTTTTCCCGTTACGGGATTCATCATTTCATCAAGAGAAAGCCCGACTGCGATTTTCGCCGCAAGCTTTGCGATCGGGTAACCCGTCGCTTTTGAAGCGAGGGCAGATGAGCGGCTCACCCGCGGATTCACTTCGATAATGTAATATTGGAAGCTGTCGGGATCGAGCGCGAGCTGAACATTACAGCCGCCTTCAATGCCGAGCGCGCGGATCAGCTTTAATGAAACATTGCGCAAAAGCTGGTATTCCCGATCGCTCAGCGTCTGGCTCGGAGCAACGACGATGCTGTCGCCCGTATGGATGCCGACCGGGTCGATATTTTCCATATTGCAGACGACGATCGCGTGATCTCTGCTGTCTCTCATGACTTCATATTCGATCTCTTTGTAGCCGGCGATGCTTTTTTCCAATAGGCATTGATGGACGGGGCTTAGTTTTAATCCGTTTTCGACGATCTCTTTCAGCTCCGCTTCATTCGAGCAGATGCCTCCTCCCGTTCCGCCTAATGTGTAAGCGGGGCGCACGATAACCGGAAACCCGATCCGGCCGACAAATTCCTCGGCTTCCTGCAAAGTGCGGATAATCTCACTTTCCGGCACCGGTTCATTCAGATCATTCATCAGTGTACGGAATAAGTCGCGATCTTCCGCCTGCTGGATGGCGGACAGTTTTGTGCCGAGCACTTCCACTCCGCATTCCTCAAGAACCCCGAGTTCAGACAGCTCGACGGCAAGATTCAGTCCGGTCTGCCCTCCAAGGGTCGGCAGGATGGCATCCGGCCGCTCTTTTCTGATGATACGCGTGAGAAATTCCGTCGTCAGCGGTTCGATGTATACCCGGTCGGCCATTTCCGTATCCGTCATAATCGTTGCCGGATTTGAGTTTACGAGAATGACTTCATAGCCTTCTTCCTTTAAAGCGAGACACGCCTGTGTGCCCGCATAATCAAATTCCGCCGCCTGTCCGATAATAATCGGGCCTGATCCGATCACTAAAATCTTTTTAATATCTACGCGTTTTGGCATACCGCTTCCCCTTCTTTCTCAGTTGTTTCGATCAAATCAATGAATCTGTCAAATAAATGATTGGCATCTTCCGGCCCCGGTGAAGCCTCGGGGTGGTACTGAACTGTAAATGCCGGCAATGTTTTATGCTTGAGGCCTTCGATCGTTTGGTCATTGATCGCAATATGCGTCACTTCTAGCTCCGTCTCATCTATAGAAGAAACTGTATATCCGTGGTTTTGAGCGGTTAAAGCGACTTTCCCTGTCGCAAGCTCTTTAACCGGATGGTTGGAGCCCCTGTGTCCGAATTTCATTTTTTCCGTATCCGCTCCTGATGCCAGCGCAAATAATTGATGGCCGAGACAGATTCCGAATAACGGCACCTTCCCGAGAATGCCTTTTATCATCTCAATCGCTTCCGGCACATCTTTCGGATCTCCGGGTCCGTTAGATAGCATGATGCCGTCCGGCTTCAGCTGGAGCACTTCTTCCGCCGTTACATTGTACGGCACAACGATGACATCACATTTTCGTTTGTTTAATTCTCTTAAAATGCCGTGCTTCATGCCGAAATCAACGAGTACGATGCGTTTGCCGCGGCCCGGACTCGGATAAGCCGTTTTCGCCGATACTTGAGCGACTTGATTTCTCGGCAGTTCCGTTTCTTTCAGACGTGTCAGAACCGCTTCGACATCCTCCTCGCAAGATGCAAATGTTCCTTTTAATGCACCCGCCGTGCGGATCATTCTTGTGAGCTTTCGCGTGTCGATCCCTTGTAAGCCGGGGATATTTTTCATTTTTAAGTACTCGTCAAGCGTGTAAGCAGATCTCCAGTTGGAAGGCAGCTCGCACAGTTCTTTTACGATCAGCCCTTTTACAAAGGGAGTGATGGATTCAAAGTCATCTCTGTTAATCCCGTAGTTGCCGATCAGAGGATACGTCAGCGTCACGATCTGCCCGCAGTAGGAAGGGTCTGATAAAATTTCCTGATAACCGGTCATTCCCGTGTTGAATACGACTTCACCCGCGGTATGCTCCAGGCTCCCGAATGCTTCACCCTCAAATACCGCTCCATTTTCCAGCACTAGTCTTCTTTTCATTTGACGAGTCTCCCTTCTTCATATGCAAGCTTACCGGCAGCCATCGTTGCAACAGGCCAGCCGAAGCACTTCATCTTGTTGAATGGCGTATTTTTTCCTTTAGATAAAAATGTATCTTTGTCAATGGCCGCTTCTTTTTCCAGATCAATCAGGGTGATGTCAGCCGGCGCGCCCGGTGCAAGCGTTCCGTACGGAAGACCGAACGCCTCGCAAGGTTTTGTTGTCATGAAATCAACCAGCTGCTTCAGCGTCCACGCCCCGTTTTTCACAAAATGTGTGTACAGAAGCGGAAAGGCTGTTTCTAAACCGACGATACCGAAAGGCGCAAGCTTCATGTCCGTGTTTTTCTCTTCTTCTGTATGCGGCGCATGGTCTGTGGCGATGAAATCAATCGTGCCGTCTAAAAGCCCTTCGATCAGCGCCGCTCTGTCCTCTTTGCTGCGAAGCGGCGGATTCATTTTAAAATTGGTATCAAGTCCCGGGATATCTTCGTCACAAAGCAGCAGGTGGTGCGGCGACACTTCGGCTGTCACGCGGATTCCCGCTTTTTTTGCGTCTCTTACGGCTCTGACGGATTCTTTCGTGCTGATATGACACACATGGTAATGGCAGCCCGCCGCTTCCGCCAGAAGCACGTCACGGGCGATATGTACCGCTTCACAAATGGAAGGTATACCGTTCAGGCCGTTCGCTTTTGAAAAAGAACCTTCATGCACGCTTCCGCCGTAAATAAGTGAGTTATCCTCACAATGAGCGACAATCGCTTTATTTATTGAAGCCGCCTTTTTCATGGCTTCATACATCATTCCGGCCGTCTGAACGCCGACGCCGTCATCGGTAAAGGCGAATGCGCCCGCTTCATGAAGCGCCTTAAAATCTGTCATTTCTTGGCCGGTTTGTCTGATCGTAATGGATGCGTAAGGAAGAACCCTGACAGATGAGGTTTCTTTGATCCGGTTTTGCAGCCATTCCATCTGCTCTTTCGTATCCGGCACCGGTCTTGTATTCGGCATGGCTGCGACTGTGGTAAAGCCGCCCCGCGCCGCGGCTTTAGAGCCCGTCTCAATGGTTTCTTTTTTCTCGCCGCCCGGTTCTCTGAAGTGGACATGAAGGTCTACGAGCCCCGGTGAAACGAACAGTCCCTCAGCGTCGATCACCGTTTCTCCTTCTTTCGCTGTCAGAAGCCCGGTTTCCGTAATGAATTCACCCGTTACCCGGATATCCTGTGCCACTTTTTCTCCCTGTTCATTTAACATCCAGCCGTTTTTAATGAGATAAGACATAAGCCGCTTCTCCCCTTTTCACATTGGTTTGCAGTGCTCTTTTTAAGACTGCCATTCTGATATACACACCATTTTCCATTTGTTTAAAGATTCTTGATTTTCCGCATTCAACTAATGTTGTGTCAATTTCGACTCCTCTGTTCACCGGTGCGGGATGCATGATGATGGCATGCCGCTTCATGCTCCCCGCCCGCTTTGCGGTCAGCCCGTATGCTTCCAGGTAGCCTTTTTGGTCGGCTTCTGTCTGATGCCTTTCATTTTGGATGCGGAGCAGCATGACGACATCTGAAGCTTGTATGGCTTCATCCGTCTGAACACAGGTGCCGAAGGCGTTTTTCTCATCCTGCCATTGCGGCGGACCAGAAAACAGCACGCGTGCGCCGAGCCTTGTCAGCACCTCGGCATTCGACCTTGCCACCCTGCTGTGTTTGATATCGCCATGAATGGAAACCGTCAGGCCCTGAAAGGTCTCAAATTCCTCTTGAATCGTCATTAAATCGAGTAATGACTGAGTCGGGTGCTGGCCGCAGCCGTCGCCGGCGTTTAAGATCGGAATATTGACTCTGCCGGTCAGATCTTTGTAATATTCATCCGTGCTGTGCCGGATGACGCAGGCGTCCGCTCCGATTGATTCCAGTGTTTTGACCGTGTCATATAAGGACTCGCCTTTTTGAACGCTTGTGCTCGTATCGTCTAAGCTGAGCACGTTCATTCCGAGTTTCTTTTCCGCCACTTCAAAGCTGAACCGCGTTCTCGTGCTCGGTTCAAAAAACAGATTCGCAACAAATTTTCCCGCGAGATCGGGGCGGACTGTTCCCTCTTTTATCGCTTTTGCCTCACGCAGCAGTTCTGTAATTTCAGCAGTGCTCAGTTCAGACATCGCCGTTAAATGATTCATGTTTTTCTCCTCCGTTTCCGCTTGAAGGCCGTAAAAAACACCCCGGTCTATAGACTCGGGGTGCGGTTAAAGAGAGAAGCAGCGTACAGCTTCTTCCCGTTATAACCCTTCCAAGCCTCTCTGGACTTTCTTTAAAAGGTTTTACATATGATTTTGTTTTTCTGATGCAATCGCGTCTTCTTCATTTGCATGCGGCAGGATGAGGTTCAGGATGACTCCGACGATTGCCGCAAGCGCCATGCCGGATATTTGGAACCCGCCTTTTGATACTTGAATAAAAGCCCCTCCGACGCCGATCACGAGGATGACGGATGTGATAATTAAATTTCGCTTGTTTTCATAATCAATGTTGTTGTCAATCAGCATTCTTAAGCCGCTGGAGGCGATAATTCCGAAGAGCAGGAAGGAAACACCTCCCATAACCGCGGACGGAACAGAACTGATCAGCGCTGAAACCTTTCCGATAAATCCGAAGCACAGCGCAATCACTCCCGCGCCGCCGATGACAAAAACGCTGAAAACTCTCGTAATTGCCAGGACGCCGATGTTTTCGCCGTATGTTGTCGTCGGCGGGCCGCCGATTAACGAAGCGATAATCGTCGCTACGCTGTCCCCCATTATGGAGCGGTGCAGTCCCGGCTTTTTAATGAAATCCTGTCCGACGACTTTACTCAGCACCATTTGGTGGCCGATATGTTCTGACATCGTCACGAAAGCGACCGGCACCATCGCAGCCGCAATGCCCAATGTCACTGACGGCGTATAGTCTTTGAAAGGGATGATAAATTCAGGAACGGCGAACCACTTTGCATCAATGACCGGCTGAAAATTGACGATACCCTGTGTCAGCGCAAACAGATATCCGCCTATAATGCCGATCAATACCGGAATCAGGCTTAAAAATCCTCGTAAAAAGATGGCGCAAATAATGGTGATTGCCAAAGTGACGCCGGCTACACTGAAATGTTTCAAGCTGTAGACGAGTTCCTTCGCATTCGGATCAGCATACATTGCCATATTGACGGCTGTGCTTGCCAGTCCGAGGCCGATGACGATGATGACCGGCCCGACGACCACCGGGGGCAGCAGCTTCATCAGCCACCCCGTTCCAAGCTGCCTGATGAGAAGTGCGATCAGGCCGTACACAATTCCCGCCAGGAAAGCGCCGACCATGGCAGCCCCCGGCCCTCCCGTCGCCTTCACCAAGATAATCGGTGATATAAAGGCGAATGATGAGCCGAGATAAGCGGGAATCTGGCCTTTTATCACCAAGAGATAGGCGAGTGTCCCGATTCCGCTTGTGACAAGCGCCACTGCCGGGCTCATTCCGACCAGTTTCGGCACGAGTATGGTTGAGCCGAACATGGCGAATAAATGCTGCAGGCTGAATGACAGCCAGGACAATGGATTGGGGACGTCCCTGACTCCCAGGTTTACTTTTTTCTTACTCATGGCGTTTTCCTCCCGGTTGACTTTCAAATGGTATAAAAAAACCTCTTTGCTTTTTGCGCAAAGAGGCATACAAAACCCGGCCGCGTCGATCCGCCCGGCTTTGTGTTTTAAAATCCTCTTTGCAAACTCTCTGGAATGCATTTAAAAAGGGTGATTATTCATTTTCATAAATGGCGACCATATCAGTCTGATCAACTTCGCTCAGCTGAACCATCACTTTTTCAGCTTTTGAGGTCGGAATGTTTTTCCCGATATAGTCCGCTCTGATCGGCAGTTCCCGGTGCCCTCTGTCGACAAGCACGGCAAGCTGTATCGATGACGGCCGCCCGACATCAACGAGGGCATCCATCGCAGCTCTCACCGTCCGGCCGGTATAAAGCACATCATCAACCACAATGACCTTTTGGTCTGTGATATCGGCCGGAATGTCCGCGCCTTTTACAAGCGGCTCTTCATTGCTCGTTTTTTTCGTGAGATCGTCACGGTAAAGGGTGATATCGATTTCCCCGACGGTGACCGGATTCCCTTCAATCTGTTCGATTCGCTCGGCCAGCCGCTTCGCTAAATAAATGCCTCTTGTTTTAATTCCTACAAGAATGCAGTCATTCATTCCTTTATTCCGTTCGATCATTTCATGGGCTATCCTTGTCAGCGCCCTTCTGATCGCCTGTTCGTCGAGAATAACAGCTTTTTGATTCACTCGTGACACCTCTCCATTCGTATATAAGAAGAAAAAACCCCTCCTGCCAGAGCATAGAGGGGTTCCTTTCCAGGACGAAGACACATGCGTATCTCTTCTGTCCTATCCGTTATCCTTCTCAGCCTCTCTGGACTGTGTTAAAGAATCTATTCAGCTTGTTTTTATTATTTCAGAAAAGAAACTCGCTGTCAACGGCTATTTCTTAAATCTTCAATGAGTTTTTTCATATCTTCAGGAAGGGGCGCTTCAAACTCAATGTATTCGCCCGTCCGCGGATGGTCAAAACCTAATATTCCGGCATGAAGCGCCTGACCGTTAAAATCAACGGTTTTTCTCGGTCCGTATTTCGGATCGCCTGCCAAAGGAAACCCGATATATTTCATATGAACACGGATCTGATGCGTTCTTCCGGTCTCAAGACGGCACTCTACGAGCGTGAAATCTTGAAAACGCTCAAGCACGTGAAAATGCGTGACGGCGTTTTTGCTGCTTTCTCTTGTTACGGTCATGCTTTGACGGTCTTTTTTATCTCTTCCGATCGGAGCGTCAATCGTTCCGTCATCATGTGAAATCATCCCGTGGACAACCGCTGTGTACTTTCTGGTCACGGTTTTATTGACGAGCTGATTAACGAGTGATTCATGCGCCATATCGTTTTTAGCGACCATTAACAGACCGGAAGTATCTTTATCAATACGGTGGACGATTCCCGGGCGCATGACGCCGTTAATGCCGGAAAGGTCGTTACAGTGAGCCATCAGTCCGTTTACAAGCGTCCCTGTCACATGGCCGGGCGCCGGGTGTACAACCATGCCCCGCGGTTTGTTCACAACCAAGACGTCCTGATCCTCATAGTAAATGTCCAAATCCATCGGCTCTGCAAGCACGTCCAATTCTTCCGGTTCAGGAATGGTGACGTTTACCTGATCGCCGGGCTGCATTTTATAATTCGCTTTTACGGATTTGCCGTTAACGGATACCAGTCCCTCTTTTACCCATTGCTGCACTTGAGTGCGTGACCAGTTTTCTCCCGTTGAAGCCAAAAATTTATCAATCCGTTCGCTCTTTTGTTCAGGCTGAACGGTTATCTCAAATTGATTCATGTTATTGCTCCTTCTTTTTCCCGCTGTCAAACAGCATATGAATAAATAAAAGTATTACACCGACGCACAGTGAGGAGTCCGCGATATTAAAAATCGGATAGTGATAATCCACGATGATGACATGAATAAAATCCACCACTTCCTGGCGCGCCGCCCGGTCAATAAAGTTACCGGCCGCACCGCCCAGCATTAAGCCGAGAGAAATTCCGAGTAACATCTGCCCTTTTGCATAACGCTGTATGTAATAAACGATTCCGATAATCACGGCGATGGTAATGACGTAGAAAAACCACATTTGGCCGGCTAAAATCCCCCACGCCGCTCCCGTGTTGCGATGAGATGTGATATAAAGCACCTGATTGATGACAGGTATGCTTTGTCCCAATTCCATATGGCTGACGACAAGCCATTTGGTCAATTGGTCGGCAATAATAATAAAAAGAGCGATAAGATAATAAAGCACACACGTTCCTCCAGTATACAGTTACTTTTATCCTTTATGAATTTTATCAGTAAAAGATGCCAGAGTAAAGGCAGATCATAAGCGCATGCAAACAGACGCTGTCACTCATACAGCGCCTGATCATATGCATAATCTCCGGGTTCCCAATATGGAAGGGTTTTCTTTTCAAATTGAGCGGGATAATAAAAATCATCAGCGGTTCTGGCCGTCGGCAACACCGCAAGTTTTTCAATCGGAATGGGGGCGCCTGTTTTTTCACAATAACCGTACGTATTGTTTTCAAACTTAGACAGGGCAAGAAGAACGTCCTGAAGTTCTTCTTTTATATGATAGATCAGAGTTGCTTCTTGGTCGTTCATTGAAGGTTCAACAGATGCTGACATTTGAAAGCAAGAATATTCGAATAATCTTGATTGAAGTTCTTCTTTCATCATGAGAAGCTCCGTGTGGATTGCGGTCAGTTGATCATTCATTCATCACAACTCCTGCTCTTGATGTTATGGCTTTATTGTTGCCCCCAGAGCGCCATTTGAAGCCCATAAGATTTTTCCTGTCGTTCTAATCGATGACATTAGTGGCATGTAAAAAAGCGCCCGGCTGACACCGGGCGCTTTCCCATTTATTATTTTTGATAATATTTTTCAACGATTTCTGCATTGCGCAGTGATAATGTCGGATATTTCGGATTGGCTCCGACATCTTTAGAAATGACGCGGGAACGCTCACACATCTGGCCTTCCGCTTTTTCTACGGTCATTTTTCCTGTTGTGAAACTTTGCGCGTTTTCAGGCGCTTCACTTTCGTCTTTTACTGTCAGTTCTGAGACGATAAACAGCTGCGCGATGTTTTCTTTAATGGATGACAAGAGGTCGCGGTTTTCTTTGTTCGGATACAAAGTCAGGCTCGCTTCCAATGATCTTCCGATAATTTTTTCGTTACGGGCTGTTTCCAAAGCTTTCAGCACGTCGTTTCGAAGCTCCATGAAGCGGTCGAACTTTTCTTCTGTCGCTTGACTGTCCGGAACAGCAATGGTTTCCGGCATATCTGTCAGCTGCACGCTTGCTTCTTCAACAAATGATAAGTGAGACCACATTTCATCCGCCGTATGCGGGAGAATCGGCGCCGTCAGCTTCACTAACGCCAGCAGCGTTTCATAAAAGACGGTCTGCATGCTGCGGCGGTCCGGATGATCCGCATGCTCGATGTACACAACATCTTTTGCAAAATCAAGATAGAAGGAGCTGAGCTCGATCGTACAGAAATTGTGAATGCTGTGATAAACCACCGCAAATTCATATTCATCGTACGCTTTTTTCACCTTATCAATCAGCTTATTCAGCTTGATCAGCATATATTGATCCACTTCGCGGAGATCTTTTACATCAACGGCATTGACACTTGGATTGAAATCGAACAGGTTGCCGTGAAGGAAGCGGAACGTGTTGCGGACTTTCCGGTATACTTCCGCAACCTGCTTCAGAATGGCGTCAGACACGCGAACGTCCGCCTGATAATCCACTGACGATACCCATAATCTTAAGATGTCGGCACCAAGCTGTTTCATGACTTTAGCCGGAACAACAACGTTACCGATTGATTTACTCATCTTGCGTCCTTCTCCATCCAGTGCGAACCCATGGCTGAGCACACCTTTATACGGCGCTTTTCCTGTTACGGCTACTGCTGTAGAAAGAGAAGAGTTAAACCAGCCGCGATATTGGTCAGATCCCTCTAGGTATAAATCAGCCGGGCGAACGAGGTCATCACGTTCTTCAAGCACTGCTTGATGTGAAGAGCCTGAATCAAACCAAACATCCATGATATCCTGTTCTTTTGTAAATGTGCCGTTCGGGCTGCCAGGATGCGTAAAGCCTTCCGGAAGAAGATCCTTTGCTTCTTTTTCAAACCAAATGTTTGATCCGTGCTGTCTGAACAATTCAGAAACATGTTCAATGGTTTCATCTGTAATAATCGGTTCTCCGTTTTCAGCGTAAAATACCGGAATCGGCACACCCCACGCACGCTGTCTGGAAATACACCAGTCTCCGCGGTCCCGAACCATGTTGTGCAAACGCTGCTCACCCCATTCAGGAACCCATTTGGTTTCTTTAATGGCATCCAGCAGGTCTGATCTGAAATCTTTAATAGACGCAAACCATTGCGCTGTCGCTCTGAAAATGGTTGGTTTTTTTGTTCTCCAATCATGCGGATAAGAGTGAGTAATGAATTCAAGCTTCACAAGTGCGCCTTTTTCATCGAGCTGCTGTGTGATCGCTTTGTTTGCATCATCATAGAACATGCCTTCAAACCCAGGAGCTTCGCTTGTCATTACACCTTTTTCATCGACCGGGCAAAGCACATCTAAACCGTATTTTTGGCCGATGATAAAGTCATCTTCCCCATGTCCTGGCGCTGTATGAACACAGCCTGTTCCGGCATCAGTTGTTACGTGTTCACCAAGCATAACGAGAGAGTCTCTGCCATATAGCGGGTGTTCAGCGGTAATGTTCTCAAGGTCTTTTCCTTTGACCGTTCTTGTCACTTCATACTGATCAAATCCGCATGCTGATGCAACACTTTCGACTAAGGCACTTGCTACGACAAAGCGGTCTTCACCTACTGCAATCACGCTGTACTCAAGATCAGGGTGCACTGAGATTCCGAGGTTCGCCGGAATTGTCCAAGGCGTTGTTGTCCAAATGATGATGCGCTCGCCGTTTTCAAGAACGCCTTTTCCGTCTTTTACACCAAAAGCGACGTAAATAGATGCTGAACGTTTGTCTTGATATTCGATCTCGGCTTCAGCCAGAGCAGACTCACTTGAAGGTGACCAGTTAACCGGTTTAAGGCCTTTGTAAATGTAGCCTCGTTTTGCCATTTCACCAAATACGCGGATTTGCTGCGCTTCGTATTCCGGTTTTAATGTCACGTATGGGTTTTCCCAGTCACCGCGGACACCAAGACGTTTGAATTGCTCACGCTGTCCCTCGATTTGCTTCCAAGCGTACTCTTCGCATAGTTTGCGGAATTCCGCTACTGACATTTCTTTCCGGTTTACTTTTTTGTTTTTCGTCAGAGCTGTTTCAATCGGCAGTCCGTGCGTATCCCAGCCCGGCACGTACGGTGCGTTGTAGCCGCTCATTGATTTATAGCGGACGATGAAGTCTTTCAGGATTTTGTTCAGGGCATGGCCCATGTGGATGTCTCCGTTTGCATAAGGAGGTCCGTCATGCAGCACGAATTTCGGGCGGTCTTTCGTCCGTTCTTGAACAAGACGGTAAATGTCCTGCTCCTCCCAGTCTTTTTGCATGTCCGGCTCACGATTCGGCAGATTTCCGCGCATCGGAAAATCTGTTTTCGGCATTAACAGCGTATCTTTGTAATCCATTTTCATTCCTCCACAACATTTTTCAGAAAATAAAAAAAGCCCTCTCATCCCATAAGGGACGAGAAAGCTTATCTCGCGGTACCACCCTTTTAGAAAAAACGGATCATCCGTCTTTTCCTCTCGAACATCGTAACGTGATGGAACGTCCTATCCTACTCTCGGTTCAGAAAGGAAACTAAAGGGCTGATCTGCATGATTCCGGCCATCCCGGGCTTTCACCTTCCCCGGGTCGCTTTATAGCCTGTTTTGAGTCATGCCGGTCCCTTTCAATCGTCTTTTCATCTGAATTTATGAACGTATTATATTCGAACGGGCCGGAGAATGTCAAGAAAATCAGAAAATTATTCTTTTTCCTCAAAAACCGCGTCGACTTCGTATTCCAGCAGATGATCCCAATCATCGTTCTTCAGCAGGTCGAGCTGCGCCTCAATCAGCATTTGGAAACGCGTTCTGAAGACTTTAGACTGTTTTTTCAGCTCTTCAATTTCCATTGCGATTTTTCTTGATTTGGAAAGCGACTCATTGATGATGCGATCAGCATTTTTTTCTGCTTCACGGACGATCAGCTTCGCTTCTTTCTGCGAGTTGCGCTTTACGTCTTCTGCGGCTTCCTGGGCTACGAGAATTGATTTATTCAGCGTTTCTTCGATATTGGCAAAGTGGCCGATTTTTTCGTCCAGCTCGTTCACTTTCGCCTCAAGCTCCGTTTTTTTACGGAGTGCGATTTCGTAATCTTTTCTGACCTGCATTAAAAATTCATTTACTTCATCTTCATCATATCCGCGAAAACCTTTTGTAAACGTTTTGTTATGGATATCATTCGGCGTTAATGGCATATTGCCACCTCCATTTTTACATTTCAGTACGGTTATCTAGTTCACATTATAAAACAAATACGGCACAGATGGAGAAAAAAACTGAAAAAACGACTCATTTTTGCCGTTCAAATGTAACTTTCCATTTGTCTTTTTTCGTTTTTCCGTCAACTTTTGCCAAACTGCATCGTCCGAAGCCGCGAATCGAGAGCATGTCCCCTTCAGCAACCTGATAAGACGGATCTTCAATGGCTTTCCAATTCACCTTAACGAGCCCGTTTTTCACAAGCGCCTGCGCTTTCTGACGGGATTGCCTGCTCATTGAAGCGCAGACGGCGTCGAGACGCAATGAAGAAACCGTGTCATCCCTTATTTCGACATCTGAAGCGGGAATGTGAAGAGCGGAAAGCTCGATTTTCTCAAGCTTTACCGGCGCTTTGCCCGCCTTGGTCAGCTGAGTGCTGACAAAATCGGCGATTTCACCGGAGACGATCAGCTGCACGGCTTCCTCTGAGAAAATCAGATCGCCGTATTTCTGCCGCTTTAAGCCGATCCCCATTAATGATCCGAGAAGAGAGCGGTGGTCAATGCTGACGAATTTTTCAGCGTATTGAACGTCAAAAGCCCGAAGCTCAAAATCATCCTGTTCAGGTTCCATATATTCAGGGTATAAAATCGCGCGTTTGCGCTCAGCTCTGTCATATCCTCCGAAAAACGCAAGACCGCAGGCGTCGCCGATAACGGCTTTTACAATCACCTGTTCTCTGGGATCTAAGAAATCAGTCAGCTTCATCCGATACTGGTCCAGGACAATCTGTTTCCATTCAAGCGCCTGATCAATAAAAGGCCGCTCGTCTTGTCTGAAGTGCTGGTAAATATCGCTCATGTTCTTTCCTTTCTATGTAAAGAGGCTTGGCTGGTGCCAAGCCCGTATCAAACTGTCGCATTCAAGTATACATTGCGATCATGCGGTATAGGCCCCAAAGTCCCGTCGTGGCAAACCGAAGCACGATAATCGCTACAATCGGGGATATATCCAGCATGGCAATGGGCGGAATGATCCTTCTGAACGGCTCTAAATACGGTTCGCAAATCGCTGCGAGAAACCGTCCGACCGCCGTTTCTCTCGTACTCGGCACCCATGACATAAAGATATAGATGATCAAGGCAAACGAGTAGATGTAAATTAAATAACTCAGAACGGAAAAAATTTGATAAAGAATCATCCTGCTTTACCACCTCTGATGTTCGTCTTCATTTATAAGCTCCGAAATCGTGCCGGAAACGTCGACATTATCAGGCGTGCACAGAAAAATATCTGAACCGATTCTCTGAATGTCGCCGCCGATGGCGTAGACGGTACCGCTTAAAAAGTCGACGATTCTTTTCGCCTGATCATGCTGGATGCGCTGCAGATTGACGACTACCGCCCGCCTGTTCTTTAAATGATCGGCGATTTCCTGCGCTTCCGCATATACACGCGGTTCACTCAACACCACTTTAGAGGATTTCTGAACACTTTGCAAGCTTACTACGTTCTGCTTGCCCTGCGGCTTCTGAGCGTAAGCAGGCTGTTTATCTTTCTGCTGTTCATGCTCTTCCGGATGATCCTGCTCCGTTTCAATGTATTCGTACTCGTACTCCTCCTCATCCATTGAGAAAAAGTTTTTCAGTTTATTTTTCATGCTCATTTGTTTACACCCCCCGGTTCATTTCCGACTAATGAAGAGCCGATTCTGATAAAAGTTGCGCCCTCTTCAACAGCGATTTCATAGTCATTTGACATGCCCATTGACAGTTCCCGGCACGGTGCGTTTGTCTGATTCAGTTTTTGCACCTGATCCCTCAGATCACGCAATTGCCGGAAGCAGGCTCTGATCGTTTCTGTATCGTCTGTCAGGGGAGCCATCGTCATCAGGCCCTCTACAGAAATGTTTCTAAACTCAGAAAGCTCTCTGATAAAGGGGATGACCTCCTCTGTTTTCAAACCGTGCTTAGACGGCTCAAGCGAAGTATTCACCTGCACAAAACAGCGAACCGTATGCTGCGCCCGTTTTTCAATCTCTTTTGCCAATGACAGTCTGTCTAAGGAATGAATATAAGATACACGGTCAACGACGGCCTTCACCTTTCTGGACTGAAGACTGCCGATAAAGTGCCACTCCGGGCTGCCTTTGATGACTTCCTGCTTACGGATAAGCTCGGCATCCCGGTTTTCTCCCAGACTTGTAATACCGGCATCAACGGCCTCTTGAGCCCTTTCGGCTGATACGTATTTTGTAACCGCGATGACGGTAACATCTTCGGGGCTTCGGCCCGATCTGTTACATGCTTCGTTTATTCTTTCGTTTATATGTCGTAATTGATCAGCAACACGCAAGATCTTACGCCTCCTTCATTCCGATAAAGGACATCATGCGTCCCGTTTTCCCTTTGTCGCGGCGGTGTGAAAAGAATAGTTCACGCTCTCGTTCGGTGCATAAACCGCTGACTGAAATGTTTTCTTCCGGAATGCCGCAATGTATCAGAAGAAGACGGTTGACCTCTTTTAAATCAAGCTGATACTGGCCTTTTTCCGTTTCGCATATGGCGGATTCAGCCGTAAAAGGCAGCGCCCGCACTTCATTGATGACGCGGTCGTCGACTGTATAGCTTCCCGCGCTGATGGACGGACCGATGACAGCCTGAATATCTGTTAAACGGGAGCCTTCTTCGTTTACCCAGCGTTCCGTCATGATGCGTCCGATTTGTTTGACCGTCCCCTTCCATCCGGCATGGGCAGCGCCGATAATGGATTTCACCGGGTCATAAAAATACAAGGGCACACAGTCCGCAAAACAAAGGGCCAAAAAAAGATTCGCATCTTTCGTGTAGAGCCCGTCCGTCCCGCGGAATGCGGAAGAATAGTCTCTCGCTCCTTTTCCTTTATCCCCGGCTGTCACGCGCCGGACGCGGTTTTCATGTGTCTGGTCGGCAAACACCCAGGAATCCAGATCAGTACCGCATAAGGACGCTATGACTTCACGGTTTGTCACAACATCATGAGCTTCGTCCCGGACGTGCAATCCGGTATTTAATGACTCATACGGAGGATTGCTGACCCCGCCGTTTTTCGTCGTGAATCCGGCGATGACCTTTGTGTTAAGCTGATTCACACAGTTCCAGTCTTCTATCATGAGTGCCGAGGGGGTGGTAAGACTAAACGGGTGATATGTATTCATGGAGATCCAACCTTTCGACAAACATTAAAAAAGCGTAATTTCCCACTCATTTTAACACAATTTTAAGCATACGTTTAGCGGCTGATTGAAAAATGAGATAAATAAATGTGCCGGAAACATTGAGATTTCCGGCTTTTTACAAGTGAAGGGAGGATTACGCTCCCCCCTTTGGTTCATTTACACGCACTAAGATGACATCTTCCCCAATTTTAACTATATTTCGCCAAGGAATGATCATTTCCTCTTCTTTTCCGAAAAAACCGAGAACTTTTCCGCTGCCGCCTAAAATAATCGCCTGAATTTTTCCCGTTGTCACGTTAATATCAATATCACCGATGCTTCCGAGTTTTTTTCCGTTCGACACGTTTACCACATCTTTTATTTGAAATTCAGATATGCTGATCATCCGTATCACGCCCTTTGCCCGTTCTTTTTCCTATTATATGAACGGCCGGGCTGAACCTTGTCACATCGGGCAATCTTTTTTGCGGCTGCACCAGCCGAGGATAAATCTCAGCATGATTTTCGTATAGTCCATAAGCTCATCAACGGACACTTCCTCGTTTACGGAGTGGGCGTTTTTTAAATCGCCGGGGCCGTATATGACGCTCGGAATCCCGGCATGATAGAGCCACCCTCCGTCAGTTACGGTTTGGGAAACATCAATGACGGGCTCCTGTTTTTTGACGGCTGAGTGTGATGCAGCCAAGACAGAAACTGCCGGATGATCCGGGTCGATTTTCAGCGCCGGGAACACCTCTCCTCTGTCTTCAATCATCGAAGATCCGCCCCATTTGAACACCGGCCTGTTTTCTTTGAGCCACAGATCACTGTCAGCGACACGATTAATATAGTCTTCGATTTCTGCGGCTTCTTGTTCGTGCGTTTCGTTCGGATAAAAGTGGACGGTGATCCATAACCGGCATTCATCGGCGACAAACGCTGCGTGTCTTCCGCCTTCAATGACGGCGGGGTTGATCGTATTGGTGCCGGGCGCAAAGCCGGGATAGCTTTTCGTTACCGCCCAGTGGCGCTCCAGCTCTCCCAAGGCAGCGATGATTTTCGCCATTTTTTCGATGGCGCTCGCTCCGAATGTGCCTCCGCCTGCATGAATCATATTGCGCCTCATGCCGTCATGAAATGTTTGTTTGCTTTTCAATTCTATCCAGCCGGTGATGACACCGCCCTGCCCTTGAATATGCAGGCTGCTCGTATCTGCGACAACCGCAAAATCCGCGTGATAGCCGCGTTTGCAGCATTCCAGCGTCCCCGCCTCACCGACTTCTTCTCCGATTACAGACTGTACAATGAGGTCGCCCGGAAGCTTAATGCCGGCATCATGGATCAGCTTCAGAGAGAAAAGAACACACGCCAATCCCCCTTTCATATCAGCGGCGCCCCTTCCGATCAGCATGCCGTCTTTTACGAGCGGCTGAAACGGGTCAGAGTGCCAGTCTTCGCCCCCGGCTTCTGCCACATCAATGTGTCCGTTTAAAATCAGGCTTTGATGCCTGCTTGAATCTGTCCCTTCTAAAACACCGACTACATTCGGGTCTTCCGGATACACATCCCACATATCGACCGAGCAGCCCGTTTCTTTTAAAAAGCCGGCCACCCACTTTTGGGCTTCTGCCGTATTTCTTGCTGGCGGGGCCGGAGTGGGAAAGGCTATCAGTCTTTCAGCAATATGTATGAAGTCGTGCCGCCGTTTCTCCGCCTGGTGTAACAGCATATCAATCTGATGCATTGGAAATCTCCCCTTTGGCTGTATCAAAACACCCGTTCATTCATGAAATGAAACGGGTAAAAAACGGATCTTCCTCCGCTTTTTTCACCGCTTCCCTCCGCCGGCATGATCCGGATCAGGTCCGTTAAGGGGTGAGACAACGTCTCTCTCAGCCGCATGGCAGCACCCCCAGGGTGAATTTATGTTATTTTACGGATGATGCCTCTTTTGCACGTGTTAAAAACGGGCGGCCATTGTTCCATAAGACATTGACAGGCATATCGAAAAACGCTGTAAGCCGCTCGTCAGAAAGCATGTCCCTGATTTTCCCGGAGGCGAACACCTCGCCCTGTTTTAAAAGAAGCGCCTGATCAAATACCGGCAGAATTTCTTCAGCGTGATGGGTGACATAAAGGATGGACGGCGCATTTTCTTTTTCGGCGATCGACGTAATCGTGTCCAGCAGCTGCTCCCTTGCCATAAAATCAAGACCCGTCACGGGTTCGTCCAAAATCAGCAGTTCCGGATCAGCCATAAGCGCCCGCGCAATCAGCGCTCTTTGTCTTTCCCCTTGTGATAATGTTTCATACCGTCTGTCGGCGTAACCGATGGCGCCCAAATCCTTCAGAAGACCGATCGCTTTTTCCCTTACTTGCTCACTCGGAGTTTCGTACAGCCCGATTGAGGCGTACGCGCCGCTGAGGGCGATTTCAAAAGCGGAGTCCGCGGCATATAATTTGTGCTGAAGACCTGCCGAAACAAGGCCGATTTTCCTTCTGGACCTGTCACCGAGCTCTGTTTTGCCGAATTGATGGCCGAGCACCTGCATCTCTCCTGAAGTGGGGAAGTAATAAGAGCATAACATATTCAGCAAAGCCGTTTTCCCGGCTCCGTTTAATCCGTACAGCACCCAATTTTCGTTTTTCTCGACGCGCCAGTTAATATCTTTCAAAATCCATTTCCCGTTTCTTTTTAATGACACACTGTCCAGCTGTAAAATCATTGCAGTTTCCCCCGTTTGTTTTATTTAAATTTTCTAAAAACTTTTACACATTAGAATACATCACTTTTTTGCAAACGTAAACCATCGCATGAAAAAAGTGGCTGGGACAAAACTAGCTTCAAATAATGAGAAAGGTGAATTTGGGGGTACTCAAATTCATCTTTCTTTATTTTTATGTATAAATTCTTCTATTACCTTAGAAGTTGGCAGTGAATTTTCTTAAATTCACTGCCATTAATGCGAGACCCATTTCGTTTGCTACCTTCGATTTTCCTCGTACAGAAAATCGAGTGAAACGCAAATTAGCCTTCAAGAATCCAAAAACTGGTTCCACATCGGTTTTACGTTTTCGATAGATGGCACTCGTTTTCTCTTCTGAAAGCTTCGCTCTCACATATTCTTTTTGCTGTTCCCATTTTTTGTTCACCATTAGTTTTCGATTGTTTCCTTCTTTTGCCTTGGTACATGATGAACGGAATGGGCATCCTGAACAGTCTTCGCACTCGTAGACTTTGAAACTCCTTTGGAAACCTGTAGCGTCCGTTCGGACAGAATGATATTGAAATTCTAAACGTTTCTGATTAGGGCACGTATATGTATCGGTTTCTTGATCATATACCCAGTTATCAGGATTAAATGTATTTTGTTTGTACTTTTTCTTTTGTTCCTTCAAAAACATGTTATATGTTATCAGTGCTTCTCGGTTTCTGTTTGAGAGAATATCACTAAAGTTTTGTTCACTACCATAACCTGCATCTGCAACTATATGTTTCGGTAACTCGAAATAATGTTGCTCGATCTCATCTAAAAATGGAATTAACGTACGTGTATCTGTTGGGTTTGGAAATAGACTATAAGCAAGCGCATATTGACCTTCCGTTGCGATTTGTACATTGTAACCAGCTTTCAATTGCCCGTTTTTCATATAATCATCTTTCATTCGCATAAATGTCGCATCTAGATCTGTTTTAGAATAGCTATTACGTGGTCCAAAGATTTTAAGATCCTGTTGGTACTTCCGTTTTCTTAGGATAAAATCAATCAACTGTTTACGCACTTGTTTCGGGTATTTTCGTTCCCTTCGTAAGGCTTTTCGTTCCGTAACGTCTGAAGATGCTTCTATTTGTTTATCATATTCGGTCACTACTTCGTCTACTTTTTGAACCATTTGAGTGAGCTCTCCAAATGATAGCTGTTCATCACTTTCCCGTTCCATTTGGGGTATGATTTCGTTCTCAAGCAACTCATTGTACAACTGGTTTGACTTATCAATTAAACGCTGATGAAATTTCTCAATCGCTTTCTTCCAGACAAACGTAAATTTATTCGCATTCGCTTCAATCTTTGTACCATCGATAAATATCGCTTCTTGATCGATCAGTTTTTCTTCAATCAATTGGCAGCGAAATTGGATGAAACATTGACGGATTAAATCTTTCACTACTGGTTGAACACGAAATCGGTTAATTGTACGGTAGCTTGGTTCATACCCTTGAGCTAACCACATCATACGGATACTGTCTTTTAATAGGGCCTCTATTTTACGCCCTGAAAAGACAGATTGAGTGTAGGCACATAGAATAATTTTAAGCATCATGCGTGGATGATAGGCAGGACAACCTTCATTTCGAAGAAATGGTTCAAACGCTTCTTGAGGGATACTTTCCACTAAATGATGGACATGGTAGGCAATATCATTATTTTGTAACTTTACTTCTAAATCTAAAGGCAAAACGATTTGATTCATGGTATAATCTTTAAACATAAGGACACTTCTTTCTGATTAGATTTTGTATGGTAACTTAATTTTATCAGAAGTTGTCCTTATTTTTTATTGTAAAATAATCAAAAACGGTGAAAGTTTACTCGTCGTAAAATTTCACCGTTTTTTTCGTCTTAGAGGTGGGTTTTGTCCCAGCCCCTTTTTCCGTTATTGATGGATATTCTTATTCATTTGTTTAATGGCTGCCTTTTCAAGCCTTGAGACCTGAGCTTGGGATATGCCGATTTCTTCAGCGACTTCCATTTGGGTTTTCCCTTGGAAAAAGCGCTTTCGCAAAATCATTTTTTCCCGTTCGTTCAGTCTTCTCATGCCTTCTTTCAGAGCCAGCTCCTCAATCCATTGTGTATCCTTGTTGCGCTCATCGCTGATCTGGTCCATCACGTAAATCGGATCGCCGCCGTCATTATAAATCGGCTCAAACAGTGAAACCGGATCCTGGATGGCGTCAAGGGCAAACACAATTTCTTCATGGGGCACTTCAAGAACTTTGGCGATTTCCTCTGCTGTCGGCTCCCTGCTTGTCTCACTGATTAACCGCTCTCTTACTTGAAGCGCTTTATATGCGATATCGCGAAGCGACCTCGAGACGCGGATCGGATTATTATCCCGCAAATATCTGCGGATTTCTCCGATGATCATCGGTACAGCGTATGTTGAAAACTTAACATTATGGCTTAGGTCAAAATTATCAATGGATTTCATTAGTCCGATGCAGCCGACCTGAAATAAGTCATCAACATACTCTCCTCTGTTGTTAAACCTCTGAATGACGCTTAAGACAAGGCGCAGATTGCCGTTTACAAGCTTTTCCCTCGCTGAATCATCGCCCTCATCCTGTAATTGCCTAAACAGCTTTCTCATCTCTTCATTCTTGAGCACCGGTAATTTGGAGGTATCCACCCCGCAAATTTCGACTTTATTTCTTGACACGTTTTTCCCTCCCACTAGGAGCTGCTGTACAACGTTAAGTATCTCCTCGGGTGGGAAAAATATGCACCGCCATTTTACAGAAATAAACATCCGGCTGCGGCAATCCTTGCAGCAGTAAGGGCTGTCAGATGGAAAAAAATTTACACCATTTTGTTAAACTCTTTTCTCAGTCTTTTGATAATCCGCTTTTCGAGCCGGGAGATATAAGATTGTGAAATCCCCATCATGTCGGCTACATCTTTTTGTGTTTTTTCTTCTTCTCCGACAAGCCCGAAACGCAGTTCCATAATCTGCTTTTCTCTTTCGTTTAATTGCTCAAGCGCTTTTTTCAGAAGTTTTTTATCCACATTGGCTTCAATGTCTTTTGTAATAATATCATCATCTGTGCCGAGCACATCCGAAAGCAGCAGTTCGTTTCCGTCCCAATCAATGTTCAGCGGTTCATCAAATGATACCTCTGAACGGATTTTGTTGTTACGGCGCAAGTACATTAAAATTTCGTTTTCGATACATCGCGAAGCGTAGGTGGCGAGTTTGATTTTCTTTTCCGGATTAAAAGTGTTTACCGCTTTGATCAAACCGATGGTGCCGATGCTGATTAAGTCCTCGATATTGATGCCGGTGTTTTCGAATTTGCGGGCAATGTAAACAACAAGACGTAAGTTTCTCTCAATCAGGATGGCCCGCGCCGCCTGATCCCCGCTCGGCAGCTTTAATAAGAGCACCTGCTCCTCTTCTTTAGACAAAGGCGGCGGCAGCGCCTCGCTTCCTCCTATGTAATACACTTCATCGCTTTTCAGTCCGAGTTTCATCAGCCATTTATACCACAAATATGTCAGACGCAGCTTAAGTTTTTTCATCTTCCTCCCCCTTCTAAATACAACGCGTTTTGAGTATGATGAATAACAGACTTTTCGTCAGGAAACATGTTTTACAGCCTTCCCTGTCAGCATCTTCGGATGAACGATTCCGTCAAATTCACCGTCCGCGGATAATGGTTTCGTGCTGATGCCGATCAGGCATTTTTCACAAGCGATCATTTCGTCCTTTGTTAAAATCGTGACGTAATCCGGCTTTAAACAGAGTAAAAATTGATTGTCCTGGCCGACACCCCTGTATGGAATCAGCCTCAGCTTATCCGCATGGCGGAACGAATCATCAAGCTGCTCTATCACTTCAAGCGGACTGGCGGATTTGATGAGGTCCGTTTCCTTTTCGCTGAGAATCGGAGCGAATTTGTCAATGTGAAGGATCATGACCGGCGTTTTCGTCAGCGGATCATACAGCTGATTCCCAGAATCCACCAATCCTTTCGCGCGGATTGTCTGTCCGCTGAATTCCGCCTGCACCATGACAAGTTCATCGTACTGAATGGACTTCGTCTCGATGTCTTCAATTCTCTTTTTCGAAAAAAACCATATGGCCGGAAATCCGATAACTACAAACATCCAGCTGATCGGGTCGCCGAATCCGGTCTGGCTTGTGACCATTACGCCTTGCTGCACAATTGATTCTGTCTGCAGCAGGGAATGTACGCCGATCATTCCCCCGCCGACGAGAAAAGTCGCGAAATAAAAGGCGAACAAATTTTGAAAAAAGTATCGGAACCGTTTAAAGCCAAAAGCCGTAAGCACGATGACTACTGAAAACGCCATTTTTCCCGCCGGATGCTCCACAAAGGGAGAAACAGGCGTAAACATCAGAAGCACAATGGCTGACCCGATGAAACCGCCGGCGGCCACTCTTCTTTTTTTCACCTGGCGTTTTAAAATAAAGGCGGTCAATAAAAGCAAAAGAGAATCAAAACAAAAGTTCAACAGCCAAATGACATCCAGATAGATTTTCACATCTGACCCCTTTCCTCTTTTGTCTTACTTATCTGTTTCTCTCTCTTGTTTCATAAGTATAAAGCAAGCTCTGTGGGAAAGTCTGTCAATTAATGTTGAGGGTAAAGTACAATTTTTAAGGGATAACCGTTTTATTTGTCGAGGGCCGAAAGGGTTGCTTTCCTATTGTCCGCTTCAACTAAAAAAGCGCTGCCGTGATCTGGCAGCGCTTTGTTTTACTCATTGATATAAAGTTTTCCTTTAGCCGTCTGTCTCGTTTCATTTCCGTAGTCATCTCTTGCGATAACGTCAATTTTTGCTCCGCTTGCTTTGATGGAAGAAGTCGCCGTCCAGTAACCCTCATATCGTCCCGGAGAAATTTCTCTCAGCGGAAGCTCTGTTGCGTTTTGGCTCCCTGCCCGGGCGTTTGTCAGAGGCAGACGGATAACGAAGGAAGCGTCTAATTTCGTTCCGCTTGAAAAAGCGATTTTCACTGATTCTCCGGCTTTTAATTCCTTATCCGCTCCGGGAACCAATCCGGAAATGACAGGAGCATTGTAATTGACATCGATCACCGTCTTTTTCGTTGTTTTGTTACCCGCTTCATCTGAGGCCGTGACCTTGATCTCATTGCTGCCGTTTTCCAGAAGGGTTCTCGCTTGATAAGAACCGTTATTTACTTCAGCTTTTTTTCCGTTCACCTTTACCCATTTTAAATGGGCGTCGTGCACTTTTCCTTTTACGGTCACTGTTTCTTTATTTGTTTTATCACCGTTTGCCGGACTGTCAATCGTCACATCCGGTTTATCCTCATCCAGTATGACCGTGACAGGGCGTGACTCATCGGTTGACCCGCTGTCTGTCACAGATGCCGCCGTCAGCCGATTGGCGTCTTTAGTGAGTGTGACGCCGGCCTGGAAATTGCCTTCTGCATCTGCTTTCGTTTCTGCGGCGGTTTTACCGTTATTGGTAAGACGGACAGCGGTTTTTGGTGAAGCCGTTCCTTTCACCGTGATTGACTTCTTGTTTGTAAATGACCGGTCTTCAGGCGACGTTATGTCAGGCACAGAAGCTTCGTAGTCGACCAAAGCCCTGATCATAAAGTTTCCGTCTGATTTATCGGTTTTAGACCAGCGGCCGTCAAGGTATTGCCAGTTTCTGTTCGAGTACGGACTGCCGTCATCAGATGACAGGGCAGGTGTATAAGGATCGGGTTTCGTCTGGCGGAACACAAGATAAAAATCCTTCCCGACCGCGATTCCTTTTGAGCTGAGATCCACTTTGGTCCATTCTCCGTTTCGAAGCGCTTCAGCTTGGAACGGGCCGGCAATTTTGCTGCCCGGAGCGCCGTCAGGGCCGGATGCATCATATACTTCTGCTTGAAATTCGGTACCTCCCGGATCAGGCCAGTCTGCGCCCCAAAATTTAAAAAGGCCTCCCGTCAGCATACCGTGTTCTTTTCCGTCTTTAAGCGTCATCTTAACGGCAGATTTGCTGCCGGCTTTAAAATATGACAGCGCGGCTTCTTCCGTCCCGTTATCATAGGCAATTTCCCCTTCATAACCGATATACGGCTTAAGCTTGACGTTTTTTTCAGCATCCCCTTTGATGTCAACAGAAAATTCGCTATTGTAAAAGCCTTTTGCCGCTACTTTGATTGTGTAGGAGCCTTCGTACGCCTTAAGCGAATATTCCCCTTTATCGTTTGTCACCGCCGGTTCAATTGCGGCATCCTCGGCCACATAAAGCGCAGCCCCTTTTACCGGTTTGCCTGTTGACTGATTGGTGATGGTTCCTTTTAGCGTGCCGGACGGCATTTGCTCCAGAGTAAAGTCTGCCTGTGCGGTTTTGTCTGATTGAATAGAAACTTGTTTCGAAGCGGACTTAAATCCGTAAGCCTCTGCTTTCAGCGTATAGCTTCCCGCCTTATGCGACAGGCTGTAGCTTCCGCTTGCAGGGTCGGAATATACGGATTTCCCCGTCTCGGCGACACTGATTTGCGCTCTGAGAGGCAGGAGGTTTGTTTCACGTTTTACTCTTTTTCCGGGTGATTTCACTGCCGGTTTGGCCTGTTTCGGACTGACGGCTTTTTTCTTCAGGTGGCCGGGAGGTGTTTGTCTATTGTGTTTACTTTTTTTAGCCGCCTTGCCGAGAGAGCTGCTTGAAAGCCGGACATCATCGATATACCATCCGTCTTCATTCAGTACTTCGTCTGACTGCATATTAAACATGAGCTTTATGTTTTGGCCTTTATACGCAGATAAATCTGCCTCTTCATCGTTCCATCCTGCGGAGTCACCATTGTAAACGGCCGCCTGCTCCCAATTTGATTTCCCTTCCGGAAGAACGAACACATACCCGTAATCAAAAAATTCTTCGAGCTTGTGCCAGCTTTTAAATTGCAAAAACAGCCGTCCTGTTTCCGGAACTTGAATCGGAGGCATCACCAAATTCATGTTGGCTGAATCGGCATAAGGGCCGGACAGATTCGTCGCATACACTTTATCTCCGGAAAATGCGGCGCCGGGCCCTGAACCCGGGATACCCCATTCCCATTGGTCATGTGTCCCGTAACTGGACCAGCCCGCCGGCTGTGATTCAAAATCCTCTTTGTATCCCGCCGTAATGCTCGGTTTCACGTCAGCCCGGTACGTATCAGATTCTACAGAATGACCTCCGAAATCTTTTATGGTCCATTTATAACTTACCTTGCTTCCCGTTACATCCGGAATCTCCGCCTGGTATGTTCCCTTTTTTTCATCACCGCTTTTTTGAACGGCGGCTGTCGTTTTCCACTTTCCTTCATCAAACTGATAGGAGAGGATCACCTCAGTTACGCTTACATCATCTTCTGCTGTAACCGTTAACGGAAGGTTTGCCCCTTTGTAAGCCTCTGAGACCGGTTCATGATGAAAGCTGGGCGGATTGTGATCTTCGCCCGCAGAAGATACCTGGCCTTCTACACTTCCGATTCCGTCCGTTACGGCAGAAACGGCATCAAAAGCGTTAACGAGACCGTGGCCGTAACCGTTATTCGGTGATTCCGGAAAAACGGAATCTGTCAGTTTTTCCGCGGTGCGCGTCAAAACGTCTTCCATTTCATCGACCGTAATAGAGGCGTTCGCCTGCCTTAACAAAGCCGCCGTCGCCGCCACATGCGGCCCGGCCATTGAAGTTCCGTCCCAGCCGCCTTCGTATGTTCCTCCAGGAATCGAAGAACGGATATTCACTCCCGGAGCCGAAATGTCGGGTTTTGTTTCATGATACGGTGAGGGGCCTTGAAGTGAGAAATCAGCGAGTTTCTTGTCGATGTCAGTCGCACCTGTCGCAAATGCTTCAGGATAATTGGCCGGATTTGCGATTGAACCCGGTCCTCCCGGTGTAAATAAGTCTTCATTTCCCGCAGAGAATTCCGGAAAAATCCCTGCCGCTCTCCACGCATTCACCATATCTCGGTACCACTCGTCCATTCCCGAACCGCCTGCCCAGGAATTATTGACAACATCCGGCGCCATCTCGGGATGCGGCGTGCCGTTTTTATCTTTAGGCGCGAGCACCCATTCACCGGCATCCAAAATATCGGCATCGGTTCCTCCGTCATCTGAAAATGCTTTTACTGCGATCCATTTCGCCCCCGGAGCCACACCGATTTGATTTGAGCCGTCAGGTTCTGAACCCGTCATGGTCCCTGTTACATGAGTGCCGTGTTCAAGATCATCGTAGGGAGCGTCTTTATGGGACACGGCATCATACCAGTTCATTTCATGATTCGGCGCTGCGGGATTTTCAGGATCGTAACCCCGGTATTTTTCCTTAAGCGCCGGATGATCCCACTGAACTCCCGTATCAATGGAGGCGACAACCGTGCCGGTTCCGTCGTATCCTGAGGCCCAGGCCTGCGGCGCATCAATTTGGCTGATATTCCATTCGATGCCTTCCTTTGCTTTGATCTCTTTTTGTTTTTTCTTCATTTGAAAAGGAGCTTTTGATTGTCGTTGAGTAAGCTGACGTTTTTCATTCGGAAGAACTTTTTCTACTTCAGGAAATGAGGCGGCTTTTTCCATTACCTCTTTCGAAGCAGTGACTGCCATTCCGTTGACAATATAATAGGAATGGATGTGATCAGCCTTGCCTTTCTTTTTTTGTTTTTCCAAATATGTTTTCAGATTCTGCTGCGCTTCATGAGCCGCCAGTTTTAAAGAAGAAACGACGGCTGACCGCTTTTGATATTCGGTTTTTGCTGCGGAAAGCGATTGAGACTTGGCGTTTTTTTCTGCTTCTTTGACCGCTTTTTTCGTATTGGCTTTCTCTTTAAATTTGATAAGAAACGTGACTTTATCATTTTTTTCAAAACGCTTCTTGACTGAATCGGAAATCTTATGCTGAATGCTCTTAGAGGAAGAAAGATCTTTGGTGAAAGAAACTGCTCCCGGTGTGCTGTTCGCTCCGGCTGCACCCGGAAACAACAGGGAACTGACGACAATCGCGCTTAAAACGGAGCCTGTCCATCTGTTTCTCGTTTTTTTCTTCAATCGTATCCCCCCTTATTTGGTAACGCCCTATAAAATGTGTATCCCTCCTTCATAATTGGAATCGTTTGTCATTTTCGATGCTGTACGTTAAATGTAGACAATCTTCCATCCAGATATTGTCACATTCTGTAGAAAACCGTATGAAACTAAAAAACAATCAATTCGTCATAGGTATAAAGTTGCTTTTTTCACTGTGTAGATTACGGGGATAGGAAGGAAGACTGTGCACAAAAGAAAAAGGACAAAACCATGTGGTCTTGTCCTTTTTTACATCAGCCGCGTTTGTTGCGGTTTCTTAAAAATGTAGGAATGTCGAGGGCATCATCCGCCGGCTGTGATGTATGGCGGTTCACCGTGTTTTGATGCTGTGTTTCTTCTCGTTTCGGCTCACGTTTCGCAGCGTTTTGGCTTTGAGACTTCAATCCTTGGTTTAAAGTCGGACGCTGCGGTTTTGAGTCATCTTTTTCCTGTTCGATAAAACCGGTCGCAATAACGGTGACGACGATTTCATCTTTCAGATTTTCATTGATAACTGATCCGAAAATCATGTTGACATCAGGGTCAGATGCAGAAGCGACGATGTCGGCTGCTTCCTGCACTTCGTAGAGGCTAAGGTTTGTACCTCCCGTAATGTTCATCAAAACACCTTGCGCTCCGTCGATTGCCGCTTCCAGTAACGGACTGGAGATCGCCTTTTTGGCGGCTTCAGCAGCACGGCTTTCGCCCGTAGCGATCCCGATACCCATCAATGCTGAACCTTTGTTGGACATGATGGTTTTGACATCGGCAAAGTCCAAGTTGATTAAACCAGGCGTCGCGATGAGGTCAGAGATACCTTGCACCCCTTGGCGAAGCACGTTATCAGCTTCACGGAATGCTTCAAGCATCGGTGTGTTTTTATCGACAATTTCAAGAATGCGGTCATTCGGAATAACGATCAGTGTGTCAACGGCTTCTTTCATTGCCGTGATACCGCCTGCAGCCTGCAGCTGGCGTTTTCTTCCTTCAAATGTAAACGGTCTTGTTACGACACCGACAGTCAAAGCGCCTAAGTCCTTTGCGATTTGCGCGATAACCGGTGCGGCTCCCGTTCCGGTACCGCCTCCCATTCCGGCTGTAACGAACACCATGTCAGCGCCTTTCAGCGCTTCTTCGATTTGTTCCTTACTTTCTTCAGCGGCTTTTTTGCCGACTTCCGGATTCGCTCCCGCTCCGAGACCGCGGGTCAGCTTTTCCCCGATCTGCATTTTCACTTCCGCTTTTGACAGGTTAAGAGCTTGCGCGTCCGTGTTCACCGCAATGTACTCTACACCCTGCACTTCATTTTCAATCATTCGGTTGACCGCGTTATTACCGCCGCCTCCTACTCCGATTACTTTAATTGATGCTAAGCCGTCTATGTTTGTTTCGAAATCCAACATGCTAAATCCTCCTAATCTGCCGAATGACTATCAATCTATTCCCAAAACATGCTTAATAGTTTTTTCATTTTGCTCGGTTTGTTGTGTTCGGCTTGTGTTTTTTGTTTTGCTTTTGGACGCTGCTGCGCCTCTGGCCGCTGATGATGTTCTTCTTCGTGAGAGACCGCGATTTCCTGCACGGCTTCTTCCGGCATATGAAAGCCTATTTTTCTTCCCTGAATTCTGGCATTTCGGCAGGCAAATTGTATCAAGCCGACACCCGTCATATACTGAGGGTCTCTTACACCGATATAATTCGGGCTTGCGACCCTTACATTGTGCCTCAGCACTTCCTGTGCCAATGAAAGCACTCCGGGCATTGCGGCCTGTCCGCCGGTCAGCACAAAGCCGCCGGGCAGATCTGTAATTCCCATATGCTCAATTTCGGCTGCGGCAATCTCAAGAATCTCTTCCACTCTTGCTTCAATAATATTGGCAATTTCCTGCTGTGTAAAAGATTGCTTTTGATTCGTTCCTATGACGGTGACTTCAAATACTTCATCTTCTGAAGCCTCATCGTAGAATGCATGTCCGAATTGTTTTTTTACTCTTTCAGCCTCTTCGGTGGAAGTGCGCAATCCGATCGATACATCTTTCGTGATGTTTTCGCCTCCGAGCGGAATGACGGCTGTCTCCTTCAGGTGCCCCTGTTCAAATACCGCCACCGTCGTCGAGCCGCCGCCGATATCAATCATGGCGACTCCGAGGTTTTTTTCGTCTTTTGACAAAGCCGCCGAACCGGCCGCAAGCGGCTGCAGGCAGATATCAGTAATTTCAACGCCCGCTCTCTCCACACAGCGAAGTAAATTATGTAAGATCGTTTTGGAGCCGGTAATCAGCGTGCCTTCTACTTCCAGGCGCACGCCGAGCATTTTTTTCGGATCGGTAATTTCGTCTCTTCCGTCAACGATAAACTGTTTCGGAACGACGTCTACGATCAGCTGCTCATGCGGAACTGACACGACCTGTGCCGCTTCCATTACCCTGCGGACGTCTTCAACGTGAATTTCTTTGTTTTCACTGGAAACAGCGACAACGCCGTTCGTATCTTGAATATGAATATAATTTCCATTAACGCCGACAATGGCTTTTTTCAGCGGAAAACCTACCATTCTTTCAGCTTGGTCAAACGCTTTTCTTATAGAATGAACGGTTTCATCTATATCAACGATTGAGCCTTTTTTCAACCCTTCAGACGGTACATTTCCCACTCCGATAATGTTAAGGGAATCATCTGTCATTTCTCCGACGATCACTTTTGTATTGGACGTACCGATGTCAAGACTGACGTAAAGTTCATTGTTGTTCATTCTATGGCACCTCCTCACATTTCGATCAAATTCTATTCTATTATTTGCGGAACAACAATACAATGAATGTGGCTTTACAAGTGTGTAACAAAAACAACAGCATCAACAAATTCTTATCTGATTTCTCACAATTTATGTTTAATGAAACTATTCGTTATATTCTATGTATATCCTCTTTTATATCGCATTTTTTTTATTTTTTTTAGAGACGGCCCACCTTACCGTAAGATTTCCTGTCACGGTGCCATAATGTGCAAACCAGATGCAAATATACCCGCTTTCCATTAGTCTACACTAAGATGAACCTCCAGAAAAGCTATAGATATTGCCAGAAACATCCGAAAAAAGAAGAAACAGGAGGAAAATTCCAAATGCAATGCTCATTGCAGAAGACACGCCCATTGCATTGAGAATTTTCCGCTTGTCCGGCAGCCATATCCCGGGCAAAAACAAACATAGTCATAATGATTCCGCTATCGGTTATATCGGCTGCCCCGCTGATTGTAATAGATTCTTTTGAATCACCTTTAAATTAGTTCTTTAGAACTATTAATCATTTTCTTTTTTCTTGCCGGATTTACCTTTGTTAAATTCTTCAAAATACGTAGCGACTTCTAAGTGGATAATCCCCTTTTTCCCGCCGTCCAGCTGGGAAACGATAGAAGGATAGGTCTTCATCCGGCCGGCAAACGTTTTAATAGAAGCGGTAACTACATACCCGTCGTTCATATACAGCTTGATCCGGTCCTGATCCATTTTTACCGGTGTATAATAGATTTCAGAAATCGACTGCTTTAGCGAACCGGAAAGCTTATCAAGCTGCTCCGCCATTTTGACCCGCTTTTTCGCGTTTGTCCAGTCAACCAAAATCGGGCCCGCGTCATCCGGTGTGACTTCGTTCGGCAGCACAGTGCCGTTTTCGAGCACTTCATAATACACATCATGTCGCTGCAGATACGCGATCGTCTTGTATTCTTCAATGTGAATGCTGACTTTGTTAGGAAATACTTTTGAAAGTTCCGCCTTTTTCACCAGCTTATTCTGCTCAATCTTTTCTTCTGTTTGTTTCTTGTTCAGACTCCAGAACTCGGTTTGTCCGTTATGTATATCAGAAAGCGCGTTGATCTCTTTTACAGACACGTTTTCGTTTCCGGAAACGGTGACAGAAGACACTTTGCTGATCGGCATCTGCAAGTACACGATGATCAGCACCATCATAAAAAAGAGCACAATGAATGAAATCAGCCGGCGGTTTGCTTTTTGCTTCCGCTGCTCTTTGATTTTCGGAATCCGCTCTTCAATATTTACGATTTTTTCTCTTTCATGATTCGGGTTCACTGCCTGTCCACCTCACTAAGAATGAAACAGCTTGACATTCGTCTGATTGAAAAACAAACGGCATGCTGTGATGCCGTTTGACATTTGTTAAAAGTATATCACATGAGCTCATGTAATCAGAGAACCTTTTAACGATTCCCTCCGATGATTTCAACTTCTGTATGCATGTCAACATCATACTGCTCACGGATTGTCTTTTTCACATATTCAATCAGGTCAAGAACGTCCTTGGCAGTCGCTCCGCCGGCATTGACGATAAAATTCCCGTGCATTTCGGACACTTTCGCTCCGCCGATCTGATGTCCTTTTAATCCCGCTTTTTCAACGAGGTTTCCGGCATGATCCGGCAGCGGATTTCTGAATATGCTCCCGGCGCATGGGCTTGAATACGGCTGAGTGTTTTTTCTGTAATCTTTGTTCTGCTGCATTTGCGCCGTAATGGCTTCCCGTTCCTTTTGCTCAAGCTGAAGAACTGCCTCGAGACAGACGCCGGGGCGTTTTTTCTGCAAAACAGACGTTCTGTAGCTGAAATCCATCTCTTCGTTCGTCAGCCATTCGATTGTGCCGTCTTCAAATAAGATACGGGCTTTCACAAGAATCTCACTCATATCAGATCCGTGCGCCCCGGCATTCATATAGACGGCTCCGCCGATTGATCCGGGAATGCCCGCTGCAAATTCGAGACCGGACATTCCTTTTTTACTCATGGAAGTCGCAAGCCGGACGACCGAATAGCCGCCTCCGACCGTCACCTGATCACCGTCAATCTCCAAATGATCCAGACCCGCTCCCAGCTTGATGACAACTCCTCTTATGCCTTCATCAAGCACGAGCAGATTTGAACCGCGGCCGATAACCGTCCATGGCAGATCATGTTTCTTCACAATATCCATAATATCTTTGACTGCTTCCACACGGTTGGGGATGATTAAAATGTCCGCCGGACCGCCGATTTTCATCGTTGTATGGTTCGCGAGCGGTTCTTGTTCCAGCACTTTGCCGACTTCGCGGTCTCTTAATTCCTGAATTACGTTCTCCATCATAAACCTCCGCATTCCATTTGCTCTATTTTTTTATGTCTTCCATGATACTGTACAGTCTGGCTGCCGCATCCGGAACACCGAGTGATTTTGTCCGCTCACTCATGTCTTTTAAGGTTTCTTCATTCATGACGATTTTGTCCAGCGCAGCGATCAGTTTTTCTCCGCTGAGCTCGGTTTCCTTCAGTACGATTGCAGCGTCATGCTGGCTGAGCGCCTTCGCATTGACTTCCTGGTGATTGGCTGTCACATACGGGCTCGGAATAAGCACGCTCGGAATGCCGAGAGCGGTGATTTCCGCAATCGTCGTCGCTCCGGCTCTGGCCACAATGACATCAATTGATTGTAAGTACTCCGGCATTTGGTGCAAAAACGGTTTTGTCACCATATTATCAGCGGCTTTTCCGCCTTTCAGCTCAGCCGTTACCTTCTCGTAATGTACTTCCCCGGTAATATAAAGCACTTGGTAAGGTCTCGTTTTCAATTCTTCCTGCATATCTATAACGGCACGGTTAATGGGAGCCGCGCCTCTGCTTCCGCCGAAAATGAGCACCGTTTTTTGATTGTCTTTCAGCCCGAACTCAGTTAACGAGCGGCCTGTCTTAATTGAGACGACTTCAGAGGCTCTCGGGTTTCCCGTAAACACAACTTTTTCAGCAGGAAAATGCGATTTTGCCTCTTCAAAGCAAATTGCCACCTTATTAACATATTTTGAGAGAAACTTATTTGTGATGCCGGGCAGGCTGTTTTGCTCATGAATGATCGTCGGAATTCCCATTTTTGCCGCCGCGTATACAACCGGACCGCATACATAGCCGCCTGTACCGATAACGGCATCCGGTTTAAACTCTTTTAAATATGATTTGCTTTTCTTCACGCCTTTTAAGAAACGCATGACGGTTTTTACATTTTCAAAAGAAAGTTTTCGTTTGAAACCTGTAATTTCAATGGCGCGGAACGGGATATTTTCCCGTTCAACAATTTTTTTCTCAAGACCGTTCTCTGTTCCGATATACAAAAATTCCACATCCGGATGCCGGCGCTGAACTTCTTTAATAAAGGCCAGGGCCGGATAAATATGTCCTCCGGTTCCGCCTCCGCTTACTGCAATACGCATTCGTATGTCCCCCTTAATCACATAGCGATAACCCTGTTTTTTAGGACAGGGTTATTGATGTTGTCTGTTTTTTTATAGATAACGAATAAATCATGAGTGATGAGGCAAGATACAGATCAATACCTCGAGTACCGGCTGACATTTAAAAGTACGCCGACCGCTGCGAGCATCAGCGTCAGTGATGAGCCTCCGTAGCTTAAAAACGGCAGCGTAATTCCTGTTACCGGGATCAGCCCCGTCACAACGCCGATATTAATCATGACTTGAATAGCTATCATAGAAATAATACCGATGGCGACAAAGCTTCCGTATAAATCCGGCGCGCCGAGGGCAATTCTGACGCCCCGCCATAATAAAATACTGAACAGCAGCAATATGAGCGAACCGCCGATAAAGCCGAGTTCCTCAGATAAAATAGCAAAAATGAAATCGGTTTGCGGCTCCGGCAGGTAAAAAAACTTTTGCCGGCTTTGGCCGAGCCCCATCCCGAACAGACCGCCCGGACCTACGGCATAGAGCGACTGAATGATCTGAAATCCGCTTCCAAGCGGATCCTCCCACGGGTTTAAGTAAGAGGTAATCCGTTTAATCCGATAAGGAGCGGACAGAACTAGTGCCGCAAATCCGCTTAAACCGATGAGTCCGAGGAACGCAAAATGAGCGATTCGCGCACCGGAAACAAAAATCATCACGATGCACGTGCCCACCATTACCGTCCCCGTTCCCAGGTCTGGCTGGCACATAATAATAATAAATGCAGAAAACACGATTCCGAGCGCGGGAACGAATCCGCGTCTGAATGACGTAATATTCTTCTGTTTTTCAGAAAGAAATTTAGCCAGAAACGCGATCATCGCGAGTTTCATAAACTCCGAAGGCTGAATGCTGAACGCTCCCACTCCGATCCAGCTTCTTGAACCGTTCCGCACCATTCCGACTCCCGGAATCAGCACAAGCACAAGCAGAAAAAAGCAAATGATCAGAAGCAGCTTCGACCATGTGCGCCATGTCCAATAATCCACATTCATAATGAAAAACATGGCAATGACGCCGATCCCCGCAAACAGCAGCTGCCGTTTCGCGAAGAAAAACGAGTCGTCAAATTTATAATCCGCCCATACCGCACTTGCACTGTAGACCATAATTAATCCTATTGTTAAAAGCAATAACGTAATGATAACTAATAACAAATCAGGCGCTGTTTTTTTAGTAGTCAAAGCAATCGACACCCCAAGCATAAGTCATTTAGGGCTGCCGATGAACAGAGACAAGCCCTTACTTAAGCATATGCACGGCATCTATAAACATGTCACCGCGTTCTTCAAATGTTTTGAACTGATCCCAGCTTGCACACGCGGGTGACAAGAGGATGACGTCTCCTTCATTTGAGAGCGCAAACGCCGCAGATACTGCTTGTTCAACATTATCGACACGTTTGACATGTTGTATTCCCAGCTCATTGCCCAGTTTTTCTATCTTCGGCGCTGTCTGTCCGAACGTCAGAACCGCTTTGACATTGTCCATATACGGTTTCAGATCGTCAAAACCGTTGCCGCGGTCCAGTCCGCCTGCAAGCAGAATAACCGGTGCTTTGAATGCGGAGAGCGCTTTGCTTGTGGCCAAAATATTCGTCGCTTTGCTGTCATTATAAAATTTACGATTCTGGATCGCAGTTACATACTGCAGACGGTGTTTGACACCGGTAAAGCTTGTCAGCACCTTCTGAATCGCTTTATTAGACGCGCCCGCCGTTTTTGCCGCGGCTACAGCGGCCAATATATTTTCTAAATTGTGCGCGCCCGGCAGTACGATGTCATCAACAGGCAGAATCGCTTCATCGCCGAACATCAGCATTCCGTCTTTAATGAATGCGCCGCTTGACAGTTCCTGGTGAACTGAAAACGGAACGGTGCCGGCTTTTCCGCTTTCGGCAAGCCGCACGACTGTTTCATCGCTTTGATTCACGATGGCCGTATCACTCTCAAGCTGATGAAGATACACGTTCTGCTTGGCTTTTTCATAGTTTTCACGGCTGTGATGGTAATCCAAATGAGCGTCGAATACATTTAAAATCAGGCCGATTTCAGGTCTGAACGCATGAGTCCCCATAAGCTGGAACGAAGAAAGCTCTGTGACGATCCATTCATCACCGTCAGCATGATAAGCCACTTCACTGGCGACAGTGCCGATATTCCCTGCGATCAGCGCCTTTATCGAGTCAGCTTTCAGCATTTCATAAATCAGGGTCGTCGTTGTTGTTTTCCCGTTTGAACCTGTAATGCCGATGAATTTTGCATTGGTGATATAATACGCAAGCTCGATTTCCGTCCAGACCGGGATGCCTCTTCTTTGCGCTTCCTCCACCATGATATTTTCATACGGGATTCCGGGATTTTTGATCAGAATGGTAATGTGATGCTGATCAAAAAGTGACGTCGGATGCTCACCGCAGATGACTTCAATTCCTCTTTCTGAAAGCCTTTGGGCAGGTTCGTTCTCTTCAAAGGCTTTTTGATCATTCACGACGACGTTAACGCCTTTTTCATGAAGAATCGACGCAGCCGCATATCCGCTTTTCGCCAGTCCGAGGACCAGAAAGTTTTGTTTTTGCAAAAAAAGTTCGTTTTCCACTTATAACCACACCTCAATGTAAATTCCTAAAACGGCAAGCAGCAGTCCCGCAGTCCAGAATGTGACGACAACTCTCCATTCAGACCATCCGACCAATTCGTAATGGTGGTGAAGCGGACTCATCTTAAAGATTCGTTTTCCTGTCGTTTTAAAGCTGATGACTTGTAAGATAACAGATAAGGTCTCAATAACAAATACTCCGCCGATAATGACGAGCAGAATTTCAAGCTTCGTCAGAATGGCAACGGTCACGATCGCTCCTCCGAGCGCAAGCGAACCGGTATCCCCCATAAATACCTTGGCGGGATGGGCGTTGAATACAAGAAAACCGAGAACGGCGCCGACAACGGCAACCGAGAAAATCGCAACGTCATATTGTGACTGGTTCCACGCAAGGATGGCGAAAGCGCCGAATGCGATAGCCGCGGTACCGGACAAGAGACCGTCCAGACCGTCTGTCAGGTTGACGGCATTTGAACCTCCGACAAGCATAAAGAGAACGAGGATAAAGTATCCCCAGCCGAGATCGATTGACAGATGTGTGCCCGGCACCCTGATGCCGGTTGAAAAATGGCAATAATGATATACTCCGTAAAATACAATGGCAATAATGATCTGGCCGATCAATTTCTGCTTCGACGTCAATCCGAGATTCCGTTTCATTACTACTTTAATATAGTCATCCAGAAAGCCGAGCAGGCCGTATCCGATCGTGACAAACAGCAGAAGAAACATTTCCGCGCTCAGATGCGAAAATTTCTGCGTCATGACAATCGCCGTAATGGCGATGGATACAATAATCATGACCCCGCCCATCGTCGGCGTCCCTGATTTTTTCATATGTGATTTCGGCCCCTCTTCCCTGATACTTTGGCCGAATTTTAAACGTCTTAAAAACGGGATAAGAATCGGAGATATCAGAACACTGATTAAAAATCCCATTATTATTGTAAATAAAATCACTTGCTCAAGCATTGCTCTTTTCTCCTCCCGTTTCGTTCAAACGACATACGTATTTATCATATTCACATTGTGTCCCCGTAATTCTATTCATTTCCCTCATTCTAACACTCTTTCCTGTTTTACTTTTTATTCAGCTCAACAATAGCTCTTCCCGCTACTTCGGCGTCATCAAAGTCGAATGTTTCATTGCCGATCTGCTGATAGGTTTCATGCCCTTTCCCGGCAATCAGAACCACATCTCCCTTTTTCGCGTTGGCAATGGCAAAAAAGATAGCCTGCTCGCGGTTTGCGATACTGTGATAGTAGGTGCCTTCTACCCCTCTTTCCATATCTCTTAATATGGCCAGCGGGTCCTCGCTTCTCGGGTTATCTGAAGTAAAAATCGGTTCGTCGGCAATCCGCACCGCAATTTCGGCCATTTTCGGGCGTTTCGTTTTGTCCCGGTCTCCGCCGCAGCCGACGACGACGAAAAGCTTGCCCTCTGTCATGTCTTTACATGTATTCAGAACGTTTTCCAGACTGTCAGGCGTGTGCGCGTAATCGACGACCACAGGAAACGGCTGATTATGATTCACCAGTTCAAACCGGCCTCTGACACCTTGAAGCTCTTCAAGAGCGCTTGCGATCGTATCAAACGGCAGTCCCGCTGCGATCGCTGTCGCCGCTGCAGCCAGTACGTTATACACGTTGAAGCGGCCGACGAGTGAAACCGTGATCTGCTTTGTTCCTTTTGGCGTAACGAGTTCAAAGCTTGTGCCTTGCGCAGAGATCTCGATTTGTTTCGCCATGACATCGGCATCGTTCTCGATTCCGTATGTAAGGATGTGCGCCGCCGTCACTTTTTCAAAATAAGCACTGGCTTTGTCATCTGCGTTTAAAACGGCCCGCTTCGGCTTTTCGTGGTTAAAGGAGCCGCCCAGCTGGGAAAACAGGAGGCTTTTAGCCTGTCTGTAGTCTTCCATCGTCTTGTGATAGTCTAAATGGTCCTGCGTCAGGTTCGTGAATACGGCGATATCATAATCGCAGCCGTGAACCCTGCCGAGTGACAGAGCGTGAGAAGACACTTCCATAATAGCTGTGTCAACATGCTCATCATTCATTTTCTTGAACGTTTTTTGCAGTGTGACGCTTTCGGGCGTTGTATTTTTGACCGGGAATGTCTCATCCCCGATTTTAATGTACATCGTTCCGATTAAACCGGTCTGCCTTCCCGCTTTTTTGAAAATCTCATCAACCATGTGCGTCGTTGATGTTTTGCCGTTTGTGCCGGTGATGCCGATAAGCTGAAGCTGCTTTGTCGGCTGCCCGTAAAACGCGTCAGAAAGAACGCTGAGCGCCCGCTGTGACCGGCGGACGATAATGACAGGAACATCGACGTCAAGCTCTTTCTCGGCAACGATGGCCGCTGCGCCGTTTTCTGCGGCTTTTTGGGCGAAATCATGTCCGTCTACCGTATACCCTTTTATACATACAAAAAGACTCCCTTTTCTCACTTCCCTGGAGTCCATCTCAATTGAAGTTATGTCAGGGTCATGAAAGTCATTTTGAACAGGTTCGGCCATTAAATATGTAAGCAGCTTTGTAAGTTTCATTGTATCAAACCTCTCAGAAATTCTATTCATTCTTTTATCATGATAACCGTTTATAAAAGTCAGAATGGCTTTTAAACATACAGTTCATATTTTAGCGTAAATAAAAGGATACATCCAGTTAATCTTAAAAGTTATCTTCTTTTTTTCTCTTTATGATAAGAGGCAGCCGAAAACAATCGGCTGCCTCAAAAAGACTCATTCTTCACTCAAGTAAACACGGATCTTTGAGCCTTCTTTTACTTTCGTTCCGGCTGCAGGTGATTGTTTCACAATTTTGCTTCCTTTTCCTGAGGAGTCTATATTCAAATTGACAAGCAGCGACTCAAGATCAGAGACAGACATCCCTACAACATTCGGAACCTCTATTGTTTTTGTGTCGTTCCATTGATATTTTTTCTCGATTTGATTTTTTCGCGGTTTCACGCCGAGCTCAGGCAGACTGTCTCTCATCATATTTCCGACAATCGGCGCGGCGACGGTTCCCCCGAATTGAATCGTGCCTTTCGGATTATCAACCGCGACATACACGACAAGGCTCGGGTCATCAGCCGGCGCAAAACCGATAAAGGAGACGATATGATTGTTTTCGAGATATTTGCCGTCTTTAACCTTTTGTGCGGTACCTGTTTTTCCGCCGACGCGATATCCTTCCACAAAGGCATTCCGCCCCGTTCCCTGAGCGACGACGCTTTCTAAAGCATATCTGATCTGCTTTGACGTTTCCTGGGAAATAACTTGCCTTTTCGCAATCGGCGATTGTTTCTTAACGGTTTTTTTCGTAACGGGATCAACCCACTCTTTGGCGATAAACGGAGTATAAAGCGTTCCGCCGTTTATTGCCGCGGAAACGGCTGCCACCTGCTGAATCGGCGTGACGGAAACCCCTTGTCCGAAAGCGGTTGTCGCCTGTTCCACCGGTCCGACTCTGTCAAGCGGGAATAAGATCCCCGTTCCTTCCCCTTGCAGATCAATGCCTGTTTTCTTTCCAAAGCCGAAGTCCTTAATATATTGAAACAGCTTTTGTTTTCCGAGCCGTTCCCCCAGCTGTACAAACCCGGGGTTGCAGGAATTTTGAACGACTTCAAGATAAGATTGCGAACCGTGGCCGCCCTTTTTCCAGCATCGGAGGCGGGCGCCGTCGACCTCGGCAAATCCTTTGTCATAAAAGTGGTCTCTTTGCAAGTTTACTTTTTGCTCTTGGAGAGCCGCCGCAAGCGTAATAATCTTAAAGGTCGAACCCGGTTCATATGTGCTCCATACCGGCAGGTTCCGGTTGTAAACGGACGGATCCACCGATTGATAGTCAGCCGGATCAAAATCAGGACGGCTTGACATGCCGAGCACTTCCCCGTTTTTCGGATTCATTGCGACCGCAATCATTCCGTCCGGGTTATATTTCGCCGCTGCATTGTCGAGCTCCCTTTCTATAATCGTCTGAACCTTGGCATCAATCGTCAATTTCATATCAAGTCCGTCTTTCGGAGGGTTGTAATCATCCGCTTCATCAGGCATTTTCTTCCCCTTGGCATCCGTATAAAATTTCACAGATCCCTTTACACCTTTTAAGTCATCATCATAATAAGCCTCCAATCCGAGAAGGCCCTGGTTATCAATACCGGCAAAACCGAGAACATGGGACAAAAAGCTTCCGTACGGATAATGGCGGATGCTGTCTTCAGCCACATAAACCCCCTTTAAGTCGAGCGCTTTGATTTCTTTCGCTTTTTTATTGGAAATTTTCCGCCCCTCGGGTGAGATTTTTTCTATGGAGGTTTTCTTAGTAATGTGTTTGTAGACCTTCTCTTCCGACATATTTAAAACTGACGCGAGAAGCTTGCCCGTTTTTATGGGATTTTGGATCTGGCGCGGTACGACAAAGACGGTCGGCGCGCTTTTATTAGTAGCCAGCTTCACGCCGTTTCGGTCAAGAATCTCTCCCCGCTCAGGCTCAAACGGCAAATTCCGGCTCCAGGAATCCTTAGCCAGTGAAGTCAGCTTTTCTCCCATCACAAATTGGACATAGCCTAATCTGCTGTCAATGATCAAAAAAATGATTACGCCAAAAAGCAAAACCAGTAATAAACGTTTTCGAACCGTTACATTTGAAACGCGCAAGGGACCGTCCACTCCTTATTTAGGCTTGTTTCAATTTATGCCTCAGCTTGGACACATAGAACGGCGGCGCATAAAAAAGAAGCCCGCGGCATCCGCGGACTTCTCTCTCCCGTTAATCAGGATTTTTAAATTTCACCTTAATCACGGTATTTTCTTTCAGTTCTTTGCCCTTTTTCACACTTTGGCTTGAAGCGTAACCTTCACCGCTCACATCAATGTGAATGCCTGATACTTTGCTGAATTGAAGCACTTCCCGTCTCGACCATCCGGACATATCCGGCATCGTCATCTTTCCGTCTGTTTTTAAGAAGATTTTCTGATTGGTGATCACATCTTCTCCGGCTTTCGGATACTGCTCTTTTACGGCAACATCGCTGCCGATGACAATCGGTGTGAGATGTTCATTTTTCGCTTCCTTCTCAGCGCTCGTGACCGTCTTATCTGTCAGGTCAGGCATCTTTTGGCTTTTCGTTTCTTCCTGACCGGAATCTGTTTTTTCCGTCGGTTCAATATTCAGGTAGTGGAGGCTGTTTTTCATCGTCGGGTTAAAGATTTCCGCGACAGGATCAGTGCTGCTTTGGCCCGCTTTTAATTGCGGCTGCTGCACGGCTACATAGATGACGAGCTTAGGGTCATTTTTCGGCGCCATGCCCATGAATGAAAACACATAGTTGCTCGTTCCCTTTAAATATCCGCCCGTCCCGGCGATTTGTGCGGTTCCCGTTTTACCCGCGACGTCAAATCCTTCAATTTTATAAGGTTTTCCCGTTCCGATGTCTGACGTCACGACTTCTCCGAGCAGATTCCGGACTTTTTTCGCCGTATCGGCTGAAATCGGCGTGCCTACTTGCTCTGGTTTTGTCTGCTTGACGACTTTTTTCGTATCGGGGTCGACAATATGATCAATGATGTAAGGTTTCATCATTTTGCCGTTATTGGCAATCGCCGTGACGGCCTGAAGCTGCTGGATCGGCGTTATCGCCGATGCTTGGCCGTAAGCCGTAGACGCTTTGTCAAAATCATATTTGTAGTTAATTTTACTTGATACTTCACCGGGCAGATCAACCCCTGTTTTTTGATAAAGCCCGAATTTGTGCAGGTACTCATTAAACCGGTCAAACCCCAGTTTTTCGTTGGCCAGTTTGGCGAAAGCAACATTCGATGACCTCATGAGGCCGTCACGGAAGCTTGTCATACCCCATCCGGCGCCATCGTTCCAATCTTTAACAGGTCCGCCTCCCACTTTATATGTTCCTGATTTATATTTCTCGTTTGCGGAAAACACATTTTCCTGAATCGCCGCGGCAAGCGTAAAGATCTTCATCGTTGAACCCGGTTCATACGCGTACGACACTAAGTCGTTGTAATAATTGGTGACGTTTCTGATATTCGGGTCAAAACTCGGACGCTGCCCCATCGCAAGCACTTTGCCTGTTTTCGGTTCTACGACAGCCGCCATAATTTTTTTCGGTTTATATTTTTCCGCTACTTTCGTCATGCTGTCTTCTAAAAAGGTTTGAATTTTCTGATCAATGGTTAAATATACATTGTCACCGTTTTTAGGTGCGGTGATTTTTTCTTTGCTGTTCGGAAGTTTCCAGCCGGATTTATCACTTTCGTAAGTGACGGATCCGTCGCGTTCCGTCAGATAGTTATTCAGTATTTTTTCAAGCCCTAAAGAGCCCTGTATCTCGTTTGTTTTTTCATTCACATCGGCATAGCCGAGAACATTTGACAAAAATACACCGTTCGGATAGTAGCGCTTCGTATCTCTTAAGAAAGAAATACCCGGAAGATTCATTTTTTCGATCTTTTGTTTTTTCGCATAAGAGATATCGCGGCCGGCTGAACCGAATTCCACCTGCTTCGCGCCATCCCTGTTTAAGATGTCCAGAATCTCGCTTTTATCAAGATTGATAACGGTCGCCAGTTTTTCCGCCGTTTTCTCTTTGTCTTTGACATGCTGAGGATGCTTCTTGTCGGTCGTCATTTTTTTATCAAGCACGGCAATGAGCTTATATGTCGCCGTGTCCTCTGCAAGCACTTTGCCGTTCCGGTCAAGAATAGAGCCGCGGCTCGCTTCTATCGTCCGCTTTTTTTCGTGCTGCTCGGTCGCTTTTGTTGCAAGTTCTACACCGTTTGCTTTACCGGTTAATTGAATGTACGCCATTCTCCCGAGAATGACAAAGAAAAAGAGAGCGAAACAAATACTGAGTATCGCTGCTCCTCTGTTCATAAACTTATTTTTTTTCGGCATGGGTTATCATTCCTGTATGTTTTTCACTTTTTTATCTTTCAGGTTCAAACCGTGCTTTTTGGCGATATCCATCAATCGCTGCGGCTGGCTTAAATCACCCGCCGTTTTTTGGAGATCACCGATCTGCTTATTCTTCTCTGATACTTTCTCCTCCAGTTTTTGCACCTCAATATTGGATTGGTACGCCGCGTATGCCTTTGATACGATAAACATTGAAGTGGAGAGAACGGCAATGGCAAACAGGACGAGCAGCACCTTTTCCCCGAGTGTAATGGAAGCCCTTTTTTTGACAATCACCTTTTTTTCGGGACTTATCACTGGCCGTTGTTGTTTTTCCTGCTGGTAAGCTAAGTTGCTCATAGGCTGATGACCTCCTTTATGTTGTCATTTGCTGCCCGTTATTTTCGTTTCTCCGCAATGCGGAGCTTCGCTGAGCGGGCGCGGTTATTTTCTTCAAGCTCCTCTTTTGATGCCGTAATGGGTTTTCTCGTAATCAGTTTTAATTCCGGTTCAAATTCTTCCGGTATCACAGGAAGACCCGGAGGCAGTTCGGGAAGTGATGATTTTTCCTTGAATGTCGTCTTGCACATTCTGTCTTCCAGTGAGTGAAAAGTGATCACAGATACCCTTCCGCCCGGCTTCAGCATCTCTATCGCCTGCAAGAGAGCCTCTTCAAATACTTGAAGCTCATCGTTTACGGCGATTCGAATCGCCTGAAATACGCGTTTGGCCGGATGACCGCCGCTTCTTCTCGCCGGAGCCGGTATCGCGTCCTTTATTAGATCGACCAGTTGGCCGGTTGTTTGAATAGGCGATTTCTCTCTTGCCTCTTCAATTTTTCTGGCGATTTGCTTGCTGAATTTTTCTTCTCCGTATTTAAAGAAAATCCTCACAAGGTCCTCATACCGCCATTCATTTACGACTTCTTTCGCCGTAAGGGCGGCCGACTGGTCCATCCTCATGTCCAGCGGTGCGTCATGATGATAGCTGAATCCCCGTTCCGGTGTATCAAGCTGCGGAGAGGATACTCCTAAATCAAATAAAATTCCGTCGACACTCGTAATGCCGTGTTCATGTAAACACTCTTTTAAATAACGAAAGTTGCTTTTCACCAGAATGAGCTGTCCTTTGTATTCGGACAATGTTTTCTTTGCGTTTTCAAGTGCTGTGTCATCTTGGTCAAAGGCGATCAAGCGTCCTTTTTCCGATAATTGCTGCAATAAATATGTACTGTGCCCGGCGCCGCCAAGGGTGCAGTCCACATAGGTTCCGTCCGGTTTGATATTTAAACCGTCGACGGTTTCACGAAGAAGTACTGTCTTATGCTGAAACATTTGTGTCGGTCCCACCTTTATCAGGAATGAATTGAATTGTCAGTTGTTGTTGTGATGCACGAAGATCCATTATATATCAAATCCAATCATGTTTTCAGCAATTTCAGCGAATGAATCTTCTTGCTCTTCTGTGTATTGTTCCCATATTACCTTACTCCACAATTCAATTCGATTGGAAACCCCGATGACAACACATTCTTTTTCCAGTTTTGCGTAATTCAGAAGAGATGACGCAATATTAACCCTTCCCTGCTTGTCCAGTTCGCATTCGGTCGCACCGGAAAAAAAGAATCGGGTAAATGCGCGGGCGTCTTTTTTGGTGAGCGGCAGAGCCTTCAGCTTTTCTTCAATCAGCTTCCATTCATTCATCGGATAGCCGAAAAGGCATTGGTCCAGTCCTCTGGTCAGCACAAACTGCTCACCGAGGCCTTCTCTGAATTTTGCGGGTACGATCATGCGGCCCTTTGCATCAATTGTATGCCGGTATTCACCCATAAACATGATAAGGACCCCCACTTTCTCCCCTAAACTCACCACTATCCGCCACTTCTCTCCACAACCTCATTTTACACTGTTTACACATAAAAAAAAACCCTGAACTATTCAGGGTTCTTTAAAACTTTATTTCAAAGTTTGACAATCTGATGTTGGTTTTGAAAAGAAAATGGCAGATGTTTGAAGGTTGTGAAGAATTTTGGACCGTAGCGGTTCAGATAATACATCACATTCCAAATCCGTTCCTGCGGAGCGCCGAGCGGTCTGATGCTGTTTTGGATTCTTTCATAGTCACGCAGCACAAAGCCTTCTTTTTCTTCAATTCTTTTCGTTACCGTCCGTTCTAAAAACAAGAGCTGATCTTGAATGAAGGCGGCATTCTTCTGTAAGAGCGGCTCAAGGCTTGAATCGACCTTCAGCGCTTCGTCCCTTGCGCTTTTATGGATAGCTTCAATCTGCGACTTCGCCTGCTCCATTACAGAAGTAAACTCTTCCGGAATCTGCTCTTCAAAATAATTGTCTTTCAGGTGTCCGGTGCCGTGTTCGATCGCTTCCTGAAGCGGGATATTCCGTTCTGAAAGCTTCTTTTCAATATGGCGCTCAAGAATCGTAATGTTCAGTCTCGGCACTACCGGCGTCATGCGAAAGCCCATTAATGAGAAAGCCTGCTTCAGCTCACCCCAATAATTGATCTCCCCCGGTCCCGCGATAAACGCCAGAGTCGGGATGAGAAACTCCTGCATAAGCGGCCTTGTCACAACGTTATTGCTGAAACATTCCGGTTTTTCTTCCATATGGGTATGAAGCTCGTCGTTCGTCCACTTCAGGTCAAGCTCCTTAATGACAAAAACGCCGTTTTCTTTTTCAATTAAGAAACGCTCTCCCTCGTGTTCGTAAAACAGATTGGCCTGATCTTTGTCCGATTCAATAATCGGGTGATAACCGGCTTCCCGCATAAAACACTGCTGGTCTGAAACGGCTTTGGCAAGCTCATGATTGTGTTTTAAAATCTGCTGAAACATACCCGTTTCCAGCTTTTTAATCCCCGGATCTCCCGAGTTCATCAGAATAAGGCCTTCTTCTTGAAACAAGTCGGCGATCAACAGCTCAAAAAAGTCGGTGAATGTCTCTGATGAGCGTAAACATCGCTTCACGTTTTGAAGGAGTGTGTTTGTGTGATCCGTTTCCTCAAAAGCAGCGAACACTTCATCAATCCAAGCCGCGCATTTTTCCTGATCAAGCTCGGTTTTAGCCGCCGATGTTTTTTTCCAGTACGACTGCGGCAGTTTCTGTTTCACCGGACCTTTATTCTCTGTTGACGTATGCACAAAATTGATTTCTTCCAGATCGTGATCTTCACCCGCCACCCAGAAAATCGGAACGACAGGAATCTGTAACGCCTCTTCCTGCTGTCTGGCAAGTACGATAATGGAGATAATTTTATGTATGGTGTAAAGAGGCCCCGTTAAAAGACCGGCCTGCTGGCCGCCTACTACCGCTGCGCTTTTTGGATCTCTCAGTTTTTCGATGGAGGCCTGCATGGCGGCGGAGTGAAATTTTTCGTGATAGGAGGATAAATAATCCGCTAATTCCTCTCTGGCAAACGGCCGCGAAGACAAGTCATGAAGCCGCTTTTGCCATACGTCCTCTGAATGAATATCATAATCAAAAAATGAAGACATGTTTTCTCCATCTATATAGTGCTGCACAAACTTATTTTGACTTTTGATGGAAAGTTCAGTTAGCTGCATCTGTCTGGAACTTCCTTTCTCCAATAAATAGTTAGGTTTCCGAAATGAGTATAGCATGTTACCGGAAAACCTCAAAAGACTTTGTTTCAGTTTCTTTCTAACGCTTTTATGCTGCGGTGTAAAAACGTGAGATGAACGGCCGGCAATCCGCGGCTTTCCGCTTCTTTTACAAGGTAGCCGATAATCGCATCAACCTCTGTCCGCCTGCCTGCCATGATATCGACGAGCATGGAAGAATGATTTTTTTCCGTCAGTCTGCACACTTCGCAAACCTTGTTCCACGCTTTTTCTCTATCGGCGAGGCCAAGTATTGTCTCCGCTTCTTCAAATACGTTTCTCATATACTTTTTGTAAGCGTCATTTCTTAACAGCTCTCCGTTTTTCACGCGCAGCAATGCAGTTAACGGGTTGATGCATACATTTATGATCAGTTTTCCCGTTAACAGCCGATACCAGTCGTTTTCATCATGTACGGGAAAATCGCGGTGCATGCCGGAAAAGATGCTTTTGAGCGTTTCCGGCCGGGATGCGCTGAATTCACTCCATCTTACGGCTCCCGCTCCCGTATGTTCAACGGCATGATCTGATATCTTTTTTGCTCCGTGCTCAACAGTGCCGGCATAAAGCGAATGATCCGTATGCCAATCTTTCATGTCGTGTATGTGTCCCATGCCGTTTTGCAAAAACAGCACATTCGTCCCTTTTATCGTCTCAAGGTCCCGCAGCACAGCACTGAGCTGGTGCTGTTTAACGGCTGCGATTAAGAGGTCGAATCCGGAAGTGATGCCCGTTTGCGCTCTGCATGCCGCCGTACATTCTATTCCGTCTTTCACAAGTCGTATACCGCCTGAGTTAATCGCATCAGCCTGCTCCGTCCGCCGCGTAATGACCGTTACCTGATGGCGGGACGATAAGTAGTAAGCACATAAAAGGCCTACCGCTCCGCCGCCGATAATTCCGATTTTCACACTGTCACACCCTATATCTGCATTTTTCCATATTATCATAGCAGAAGCCGCCGCAAATTACTTCAATTTCGTTTTGAGCAAAAAGACTGGCAAGCATATTATAGTTGGAATTTTCAATTAAAGCGTTTACAATAATGGTAGAACACAACAAAGGGGGAGTTTGTGTTGAAAATAGAGCGACTGCTCATCAACTTTAAGACACTCGAAGAATTTAAAAGGTTTAAGGAATACGGGATGCAGGAGCTGTCGATGCTTGAAGATCTTCAGGATAATATCATTGAAAATGACAGCACCTCGCCTTTTTACGGGATTTACTTCGGGGATAAACTAGTGGCGAGAATGAGTTTATATCAGGTAAACGGAGGTGCGAATCCGTATTTTGATCAGCGTCAGGACTTTTTGGAACTTTGGAAGCTTGAGGTTCTTCCGGGCTATCAAAATAACGGATACGGAAAAGCGCTTGTTGATTTTGCAAAATCCTTCAGAATGCCGATCAGGACAAATTCACGCATGAAATCAGCAGATTTCTGGGATAAGATGAATTTTGAGCCCGTTAAATATGATATGGCGCGTGATAAAGGAGAAAATCCTTATATCTGGCATCCCGATATGGACGGTGAAATGACATCCGGAGAAACGGCATAATAAAAAACCGGCGGGGCCGCCGCCCCCAGGCCGGTTCATTTTACAGGCTCTGCGCCGATTTTCTGTCGTCTTCTTTTGAATTGACCATCCTTCTCGCTCTGTCCATAATGTCAATTAGCGCTTTATAATCTTCTTCCGTCATCTCCAGCTTGTTTCTCAAGCTTTCATTTTCCTCACGCAGATCCTCGACTTCTTTTTGCAGCGCGGTCAGCTGTTCTGTGAGTTTTTCTTTTTCATGACGCACATCCGCTGCGGCCGGCGACTCTTTAAATTGCTGCAGAAACAAAATGACATCATCAATGGACAGCTCTTTTTCTCCTTCCGCCCTGCGGATCGGAGGCTGTTTGACGGTTCCCGGCATATTGGCGGAATGCACCCCGATCTGCTTTCTTAATTCCTTCCGCTGTTTTTTCGCCAGTTCTATCCCTGACTGATATTGTTTTCTGACATAAGAATTCCATCTGAACCCGCAGGCGGCAGCCGTTCTCGTCAGCGCTCTGCCGACTTCTTCAAAAGCGGAAAGCTGGGTCCCGCCTTCCCGAATATGCCTGAGCACCACTTCGGCCAGCAGCAAATCTTCATCTTGCGTCCACGCGTCTTGTCTCGTTATCGTCAATCGTATCTCCCTCCATATTTGCTCATTTACCTCATACATATGCCGCTGATAGATTAGATAGACTACTGGCGCTCACAATTTTTTCGGCGGAAGCAGGCCGGAGGGGCAAAAAAAAAGAAAAGCGCAGGAACCGAGATTCCCGCGCTTTTCTTCATACATTAATTGCTTTTAACATTTATGTCTTTGCCGTTGTATGATCCGCATGCTTTACATACACGGTGAGACAATTTCATCTCTCCGCATGACGGGCATTCTGTCATACCAGGTACATTTAGTTTGAAATGTGTACGGCGCAATCTTTTTTTCATTTTAGAAGTTCTTCTAAAAGGTACAGCCATTATTCCCACCTCCTTAAAGAGTTAAGATTCATCATCTTGTGTTAAGAGCTTTTTCAGATCCGCAAGTCTGGGGTCGATTTGATTTTTCTTGTCTTCCTCAGAAATCACTTGCCAATCCTTCCCCACTTGGGGAGCGGCTCCTTCTTTTTGTTCAGTTTCACAAAAGACTTGCATAGGAATTTCTAAAAGAATCTCTTCTTTTACGATCGGAGTTAAGTCGACGGTATCGTCTTCAGCAATATGAACGTCCTCATCTTCTATATCATCCGACTTATGAAATCTAAACAGTTCTTTTGTCGCGATTGTAAATGGATACGGCACATCAACTAAAGTTCTTGAGCACGGCAAAACCATTTCGCCTGAAATCGTAAAATCAAACGAAACTTGTTTGGATTCAATCTCCGCGCGGCCCTTCACCCGGACGGGAGAAATGCGGCGGATGTCAGAATTCAATTTTGTCAGCTCATTTAACTCAACTGTTTCATCAAATTCAAAGCTCTTTTTCGCCATTTGATGAAGCTGATAAATCGTCCATTTCATTTGTATCACCTCAGGAAAGCAACAAACATGATTATAGCTTTTCAGAATGTTTTTGTCAATATTTTTTCTTTACAGCATAATGCCGCCGTCATGCAATCGTTGACAGCCGGATAGGCTATGCATACACTAAACGAAACGGACTAAAATATGCACTTCATTTGCAAATGTACCACACGAAGCAAAACATAGCAAGAAAGGCGGGACAAATATGAAAGCAGTCGGCCTGGTTGTTGAATATAATCCCTTTCATAACGGACACCGCTATCATGCGGAACAAGCAAAAATCAAAACGGACAGCAGCGTCGCGGCGGCGGTGATGAGCGGCCCTTTTTTGCAGCGCGGGGAACCGGCCGCCGTCTCAAAGTGGGCCCGGACAAAAATGGCGCTGGAAAACGGCGTGGATATCGTCATTGAGCTCCCTTATATATATGCCGTACAAAAAGCGGAATTATTCGCGCGCGGCAGCGTTTCGCTTCTTCATCATTTAGGATGCAGCAGCTTGTTTTTCGGCAGCGAAAACGGGCGGATCGAATCCTTTCTTGAAGCGTCTGAAGCGTTCAGCCGAAAGGAAGATGACTGCAGCCTGATTCTGAAAGAGGAGCTGAAAAAGGGTCTCAGCTATCCGGCCGCCGCCTCAAAAGCTTTTTCACACATATTCAAAGGGCGGGACATGCTCGATTTGTCCAAGCCGAACAATATTCTCGGTTTTCACTACGTTAGAGCGATACACGCCTCCGGTTCCGCTATGAAGCCTTATACGACAGCCAGAATCGCTTCCCAATATCATGACGCCGAGCTTCCCGGAGATAACAGCCGGATAGCCAGCGCAACAAGCATCCGGAAAGCGCTGATAGAAAAAGGAACGGCGGCCGCAAGGAGCTTTCTCCCGGAAGCGTCTGCGCGTGAGCTGGAGGCATACAGAAATTCATACGGAATATGGCACAGCACGGAAGACTATTTTTCATATGTAAAATACAGCCTCAGCACTCTTTCCGCTGAAGAATTGAGCCGAATCTATGAAGTGGAAGAAGGCCTTGAGCACAGAATTCTGCGCACCATCAGACAAGCCCGATCCTATCGCGAAATGATGGAACGATTGAAAACAAAACGATACACGTGGACGAGGCTGCAGCGGATGAACACGCACATTCTGACACGGACGAAAAAAGAAGACATGCATCGGCTCTTGCAGCCTTCAAGCGCTCCTTATATCCGTCTTCTCGGAATGACGAAAAAAGGACAGGCGTACCTGTCGGCAAAGAAAAAAGAGCTTACCGCACCTCTCGTCAGCAAGCTCTCTTCTTTCTCTCATCCCGCTCTGGATCTGGACATACTGGCGGGACGGGTTTACAGCCTGCCGATAAAAGAACCTGAACGCACATTGTTTGAGAAGCAGGAATTTTCACAAGCCCCGATCCGCTATGATGAAGACGAAAAGCGTTTTTTGAATGCGTAAAAAAAGCACCTGACTGTATCAGGTGCTTTTTACTTTCATCTGATCCAAATAGTCAAGTGCGTCCTGCATGGAGTCGACAGGGACGATCTTCATATCGGACTTGATTGCTTTCGCCGTTTTTACCGCATTTTTGTAATCAGAATTTTCAGCTCCGTTTTGATTCGGCGCAAAGAAAATATCTTTTCCCGCTTTGTCTGCGGCGACGACTTTCTGATCGATTCCGCCGATCGGTCCGACTTTGCCGTCCACGTCGATTGTCCCCGTTCCGGCTATATTATAGCCTTTTGTTTCGTCAGGTTTTGTCAGCTGGTTGTAAATTTCTAAAGACATCATGAGACCCGCAGAAGGCCCGCCGATGTTTTCAATGCTGAAATGAAGATCCGGCTTCACTTTCACGTTCCGGTCCGTATATAATGCGACGCCGATTCCCGCTCTTTTCGGGTCGTCCGGGAATGATTTCAGCACAATGTCAACGGTCTTTTCTTTCGTGTCCCGTTCAATGTGAAACGTTACTTTTTCCCCCGCTTTTTTGCTGCTGATATAATCAATCAGCTTTTCAGCGGATTCGTATGTTTTCCCGTCCGCGCTGATGATTTTATCACCGACCTCTATTTTTCCTTTTGCCGGCATGTCAGAGACGACTGAGCTGGCATAAATGCCGTTAAATGAGTATTTCACCTGTTTCCCGGCTTTTTGATAAGCGGCAATGACCGCGTTTTCTTGGGAGCTTTTCATCATTTGCAGCTGGCGCTTCATATAATCCGAGTCCGATTCGCCCTCTTCTTTTATGCTTTCGTCAGGGACGATTTCATCGTAAGGATGCACTTTCGCCCAAAGATATGTATACGGATTGGCAGGGCCTACTTTGACAGTCATCAAGGAAAGGCTTCCTTTTTCAGGATAGCCTCCGTCCACCTTAATCAGCGGTCTCAGCTCTGATGCTTCTCCCGGCTGTGTGATGTAATACGGAAGCTTAATAAATGTAACAGCGATTAATAAGATCAGGATGATAAACACCCAGCGAAAATGTTTTGCTTTCATATGAGTTAGCCCTCCCAGTTCTCTATTTCTTGTTTAATCCGGCCGATCATCCGGTCTGCGGCTTCTTCGCCCGCTGTGATCATATGATCAATGTTGGCAAAAGAACTTGAGCTGAATGATTCAAGAGAAGGGCGGATCATGACGTCTGCGGCAATGGTCTGGTGACGGACCAATTCATTTTGCAGTATATCCATACTTTGCATGATTACATCAAAAATATGTGCCGCCTTTTCCGTTTTTTTCACCCGGGATACGTCAGAGGCGATGACGATATCAGCACCCATATCTTTTACGGCGGAAACCGGTATTCTGTCGACCACCGCGCCGTCGACTAACATACGTCCGTTCATTTTTTGCGGGACGAAAACGCCCGGTATGCTGATGCTCGCTCGGACGGCTTCGGATACTGAACCTTTCGTAAAAACAAGCTTTTCGCCGGTCTGAAGGTCGCAGGCCACAATGCCGAGCGGGATCCGCAGTTCTTCTATCGGCTTGCCGTACGTATAGGCATGAACGAGCTGCCTGATGCGGTCTCCTTTTAAAAAACCAAGCCTCGGCATCGTATAATCCGCGTACAGCCGCCGTTTAAATGCTTTAGCGACTTTTTTCATCGTGGCCACGTCATGCCCGGCCGCATAAAAGCTCCCGACTAATGCTCCCATGCTGCTGCCGGCAATCATATCAATTGGAATCTGATGCTTATGTAAACTGGATAACACTCCGAGATGAGCGATGCCTCTTGCCCCTCCCGAACCTAACGCTAACCCGATTGTAGGTTTGGCCAACGCGACGAACCCCCTAATAGACATCCTATACATGAATTCTATGGTCTAAATTGAACCCCTATGCTCGTATATTAGTACAGGATGACAAATAGGTACTTGCCCGGCCGCCTTTAAGGTCTGTTCTATATTTTATCATGATATAAATGTCAGTGTGCAATTTTAGCATCGGGGAGGTAAGAATGAATTTGTCTAAGTTTCATACATTTTTGATTTCATTGTTTTTCATTTTTTTGACGGCGACGGTTATTTCACACCCTCAGGCCTCATTCGAAGCCTCCAAAACCGGTCTTTCCATGTGGTGGGAGGTAGTTTTTCCTTCATTGCTTCCGTTTTTTATTCTATCTGAGCTTTTAATCGGATTCGGCATTGTCAAGTTTGTCGGCCTTTTACTCGAACCCTTTATGCGTCCCATTTTCAGAGTGCCGGGGGTCGGCGGATTTGTACTGGCTATGGGCATGGCTTCAGGCAATCCGGCCGGCGCGAAGCTGACTGCACGGCTGCGCCAGGATAAACAAATCTCCAGAGTAGAGGCTGAACGCCTCGTCTCTTTTACCAATTCATCCAATCCGTTATTTATATTCGCTGCTGTGGCAGTCGGCTTTTTTCATAACGCGTCTCTCGGCATTCTGCTGGCATCGGCTCACTATCTCGGAAACATCGCCGTCGGCCTGACGATGCGTTCATACGGACGGAAAGAAGAAGCGGCGTATACCGGTAAAAAGACGATCGCTCTCCCTTCTCTGAAGGAAGCATTTCTGGCCCTCCACAAGGCGCGGCTTTCGGAAAAGCGGCCGCTCGGAAAAATTTTGGGCGACGCCGTCACCTCTTCTGTACAAACCTTGCTGATGGTGGGCGGTTTTATTATATTGTTTTCGGTTTTCAGTCGGTTATTATCAATCGTACAAGTCATGGATGTGCTTTCTGTATTTACAAACGCGCTGCTTTCGCTTTTTCATCTTCCGGCAAATCTGGACATCCCTCTTATCAGCGGGATGTTTGAAATTACACTTGGGAGCAAACTGGTCAGTGAAGCTGATGCCGACTTGCTGCCGAAAGCCATGATTGTGAGTTTTATTCTCGGGTTCAGCGGCCTTTCCGTACAGGCCCAGGTAGCCGGCATTTTATCGGAAACAGATATCCGCTTTAAACCGTTTTTCGCGGCGCGTATCCTTCAGGGCATTTATGCCGCACTCTTTATTCTCTTACTGTGGAAGCCGCTTTACCTTGCATTGGACGAACCTTACCAGTCCGTATTCCTCCCTTTCCGCGATCAGGAAGCGGTATCTGCTGTCGTCAGCGGATGGAATACACTTGTTGAAACCGGACCCGCCATCACGCTGACAGCTCTCGCCGTATACGCATTGATTTATTGTTACAGGCTGTCAGCACGGACAAAAAAAGGATGAGACGCCAATCAGCGCTTCTCATCCTTTAAATTTCTGCTTCAGCGCCTGTTCAACTTCCGGAGGAACAAACTCTGAAACAGGCCCGTTATATTTTGCGACTTCTTTTACGATGCTTGAACTTAAAAAAGAGTACTGATTGTTCGTCATCATAAAAAAAGTTTCTATTGATTCGTCGAGCACGCGGTTGACGGAAGTCCCCTGCATCTCATATTCGAAGTCAGAAACGGCTCTGAGCCCCCTGATAATCGCCTTCGCCCGCTTTTTTTTCGCATAGTTGATTAACAGTCCCTGTGACGTCTCGACCGTAACATTCGGTATGTCTTTTGTCACTTCTCTTAACAGCTCACATCGTTCCTCAACTGTAAACAGCGGCTGCTTAGAAGAATTATTGAGCACGCATACGTACACCTGCTCAAACACGTTTGCCCCCCGTCTGATAATGTCCAGATGTCCGTAGGTAACGGGATCAAAACTTCCGGGACATACAGCTATACTTGCCACATCACTACCCCCTATTTCGGTATATCGTCACTCCTGTAAGCCCGTAAATTTCCCTTCTTGTTACGGAAAGCGCGCCGACGGCTTCAGGAAGCGCAACGGCTTTATCATGCTCGGCTACGACAAAACCGTCTTCATTCAGCATGTTCTGCTCATCAATCATTTCGATAAGCGCTTTCAGCTTTTGCTCCTTATACGGAGGATCTAAGAAAATTCCGTCAAAACCTTTTTCCCGTTTCGCCGCGGCATAGAGAGCCCGCTCTGCATCATTGCGGTATACTTCCGCTGAAGACAGCAGATCAAGCGCTTTGATATTCGCTTTTACCGTTTGGATGGCTTTGAAATCACGATCCACAAAGATACAGCGGTCAAATCCGCGCGACAGCGCTTCAATCCCGAGACCGCCGCTCCCCGCAAACAAATCCAGCCCCGTTCCTCCGTCAAAATACGGGCCGATCATATTAAAAATAGACTCTTTTACTTTATCCGTCGTCGGCCTTGTTGATGTGCCCGGCACAGCCTTTAAGGCTCGTCCTTTTCTTGAACCGGAAATTACTCTCATTATTCACACCACTTTTTCTGAAAACTTTGATGTTTCTCATCGGCTGAGCCGTTATGTATCAAAACAATCCCTATCTTATCATAAAGCATTCTTTCAAACAATGAACGTGAAACCGTGTATACATATTCACATTCCTGTCAAGACTAAGTGTAACAGCATCAATGAATGATGTTGTTGCCAACCGCGGAGAAGACTTACGTTTCCCCATAAGTTCTTCCTCCGGTTTCTCCTCTCCCTTTTCCTTCTCCTTAACTTGTTAAGGAATAGAAGGACCCCGCAGGTATCTGCGGGGATTTTTTTATATGCCGATTTTATAATCGTACTCTTTCGCTTTATCAAGCTTTGATTCAAATTCCAGCTTTAAAAAAGGTTTATAAGAAGGCTCTACCTTCTTCACATAAGAATAAGAAGAAATCTTTTCCATTGTTTTTTCGATTAGGTCCATATCGCAATACAGCACAACGTATTTCAGCCGCTTGGAAACATAATGAACGTTGCCGAATTTTCTCAGCATTTTGCTGTGTTTTAAAGAATGCAGATATACGATTATGCCTTGGCGCTTATTTTCCATCATGATCACCCGCCTGACTTTCTGTTCATTTTATGTAAAAGACGAGACGGCCGTCTCGTCAGGAAACTTTGCATCCGCAGCCGCCGCCGGAACCGCACCCGCCGCCGCAGGATGACAGGCCGTCAAAATAAGGATTCCCCGTCGGAACTTTTACATGCTCCGAGACGGCCGTTCCGAGTTCAATGCTGATCTCGTCAAGCAGCAACTGAAGCTCAGTCTCCGCTTTTTTAAATTCGGCCACCTTATCGTTTAAATCCAGTTCCCGCTTCATTTCTCTCATTTTGCGGGAAATCTCTCTATAATCAGGATGGTATTTGCCAAAGCGCTGCACATCCTCATACTGCTCTTTAACGCTCATAAAAGAACGAATGATCCGCCCTGCCTCTTCATCTTCACGGAGACGCTTGTAACAATCGCGGTAATTTTCAGCCGTCTCAGACTGCAGAATCATGCCGGCAAGCTGCTCCGCTTCACTTTGAAGCTTGACGGACTCAATTGTTGCATACATAAATACGCACCTCCAGTTGCTAGTTTACCATGAAACCACCCAATTGGAAAATGCGGCGTTTAAACGCTTTTTAATCCTGTGAACGCATGGCGTGAACCATCTGCATCATCATCTGCGCCATTTGAATCCCGTTTGAGAATTGGCTTACCCGATGCGGTATCGTCTTTTCATAAAAATTCATCATGTCAAGCTGAAAGGAATTGAGATCGTCCGGTTTTCTCGCAAGTCTGCGGTACCAGACGGGACGCTGCCGTATAAACCGTTTCCGTTCCTCATCTGCGGATATGAATTCCTGAACCTCTTTTCGCATACACGATCCCCTTCTTTAATCCTTCCTGAACGAAAAAGGATGTTGTCCGGAGCCTTGCCGGGGCTGCTTCGTGCTGCTCCCCGAAAATTGGCTTAAAAGGCTTTGCAATGATGAAATGGATTGGCTCATTTTATTGATCTGCTCATTCATTTGGTTGATATCCATCTTTTTGACGGCAGTGACCATTTTTGAAACGAAATCGTTTTTTTCAGCTGGTTCCTGTTTGGTTTCCGCGTCGGAAGAAGGCTGAACGGCCTCGTCTTTAAAAGGGTTCCATATCGGATCATCCTCGCCCAGAAGAACCCAATTTTCATAGACTTCCTGCCAGCTCCTTTGTTCCTTGCGAACATTTTGGATCAGTTTGGGATGCTTTTTTACGAATTGTTTAAAATCATCGATTGATTGCCGTGATTGCTGATTCGCCACAATTCTCACCCCCTCCGAAAAGTTTTGCCTGCTATAATGTATCGGTTCATTCGCCTTAATGTTCGCCTAAATTGCGAAAAAAAGCAGGTATATTTTTTTCAGCAGGAGCGCCGCTCGCGAAAAAACATAAAAAAACCGCGGGGGACGCGCCCCTCTGCGGTTTTTTACTGCCAAGGCTTAATGAAGTTTTGCGTATAATACTTCCGGTCCACGCCGACACCGAGGTGCGTATAATCCGGGCTTAACAGCGCCTTTCTGTGGCCTTCGCTGTTCAGCCAGCCCTCCACGGCTGCAGGACCGTCCACATAGTTGTAGGCAATATTTTCACCGGCCTCCCGGTATTTCACATCGCCTTTTTCCAAGCGGTCCTTCAGAGTCCCGTATTTCTTTGAGACGTGAGAGAAATACTTGTTATCCTTCATGTCCTTGCTGTGGCCGAATGCCACTTTTGCGGCGTCTTCGTCCCATTTCAGCCTTGCAAGTCCGTGTTTCACGCGGATGACATTTGTAATATCGAGAATCTGCTGTTCACTCGCTCGTTCAATGTCGTTCCATTTTTTATCAGAAACAGGCTCGGGTTCTGTCAGCTTTCCTCTGTACATGACCTCATACGGCCTTTGTTTCACAAGTGTTTCCGCATCAAATGCCCTGATGCTTGACAGATTCCCGTCAAATTTGTCCATGTACAGCTGAACATACATTCCGCCTATCTTAACGGTGGGACGGGTATTGATATCTTCTTCAGAAAACTCGAACCGATACGTGTTTCCCTTGTCAGTCACATTGACAAAAGGAGAAACCTGCGTCGTTTTAAAAACTTCGCCCGTCGATTCGCCGATCTTAAACGGTTTTGCGTTGATGCCGCTTCCCGAAGCATATAAAGTCACGGCTTTATCATTCAAAATACCGACTTGTACGTATTGGTCTTTCCCCTGGTTGTACACCCACCACTCGTAATCGTAGGCAGAAGGATCTTTCCGAGACGGTTCCCCAAGTTTCTTTTTCACATCGGCGGCAGATTTCCCCATGAGAGAAAGAAGTCCGGATGACGGCATTTTCAGCCGTTTTCCGCTCTCTTCTTCATTGGAAACCTGAGGCTCCTCCTGATCCGTCTTTTTCTGAGGAGCCGATCCATATTGTATAAACAGAACATACGCTCCGTAAATAAGCAAAAGGATAACGAGAGCCCTTGCGATATTTTTCAACCTCTCACCCCCATATGTTCAAACCGTTCTGTTTTTGTTTACTCTTATACAGTACAGCCTATTTGCATCGTCCGTGATTTATGTTTAATGGATAAACCCCTCCGGACCGCCGTCTTCAGAAATGTCAGACAGCGCCCGGCCTGCTTGCTCATTTGATTGCTCGGCCAACGAAAGATCGCCGAGCGTAACAATGCCGACCAGTTTTTTATCCCTTGTGACGGGAATTCTTCTGAGCTGATGTTCAGCCATCAAATGGAGCACCTCCTCCACAGAGGCGTCTTCTTCTGCACTGATAACCCGCTCTGTCATTGCGTCGGTTATTTTTTGAGAGTTCGGCTTTTTTGAAGCAATTCCCCGTAATACGAGATCTCTGTCTGTCACGATCCCGACAAGTGTGGCGCCGTCTTCATCCACTATCGGAATGGCGCCGACATCCGCGTCTTTCATCTTCACCGCAGCTTCATATACATTATCTAATACTGTACAATATTGCAAGTCTGACGTCATGAGCTTATTGATCTTTGTCATTGCGGAATTCCTCCTTTTTTCTGCTACTATTGTCGTCAAATTTTTCTTTTTGCATACTTTCACCGTATGAATCATTGAAAGTGTAACGCTTTCATACTATGATTGTCAGGAAAGGGCATTTTTAAAAGGAGGGGGAAGGTTTGAAGTTTGAAAACAGCGGTCTTGAAGGGGTAACAGCGGAGCTCAGCCGCTTGAATGATCTGATGGAAGGTAAAGGGCTCATTCTGGCTGGACAATGGGATTATGAAAGAGTGACTTACGACAAAAAGTTTTCAGTACCTGAGGGGACATTTTATCTGCGGATTCAAGGAACGGCAAAAGAGGGCGATGTCGGCGGCAGCCGGGCCGTGATTCAGCTGAAGGCCCCTCTTTTAGGAAAGCATTATTATCCGCACGGCGTAGAATACGGCAGCGCTGAAGAATTTCCGGAACAAGTCGTCGCTGAAAGCAAAGCTTTACTGCTTGAATTGGAAGAGTCATTAAAAACAGTGCAAATGTAATAAAAAAGTACAGCATATTCGGGACTGACCCCATAATATGAGACAAACAAAAAACACCTTCAAGTTTGAAAACGGATCGTTGTTATCCGAAATTAGACTTGGAGGTGTTTTTCTATGAGGGCAAGAGTGAGTTATCCGGTTGAAGTCAAACAGAAGGCTGTAGAAATGAGATTGGCGGGCGTGCCTGTGAAGGAGATCATGCAGGAATTGAATATAAAGAATAAGACGCAGGTGCAGACATGGGTCAGGTGGTATAAAGCTGGGGACACACATCGATTCGAACAACCTGTCGGAAAGCAATATTCTTATGGAAAAGGTCCAGAGTATTCTTCCGAATTAGAGAAACTGCAGGCAGAAAATCGTTATCTGAGACAACAGAATGAAGTGTTAAAAAAGTACAACGAATTGGAAAGGAAGCTGATAGCGAAACGCCAGTCGAGCTTGTAGAAGCATTGCGCGGCACAATGACCATACAGGATATCTGTATTCATTTAGGTATCTCACGAGCATCTTATTATCGTTGGAAGAAGAATCTGATGAAAGATAACCCTAAATACCATTTAGAAAAACAAATCGGCACGTTGTGCCGAGAACATAAGTATCGATATGGCTATCGGAAAATCACAGCCATATTAAAAAAGGGAATGCGTATGAATCATAAAACGGTTCAGCGCATTATGCAGAAAAATTAGTGGCAATGCCGGGTTAAGGTGAAAAGGGCGCAAGAAGAATGGGCAGCCATATGCCGTGGCCGAGAATATATTGGATCGAAACTTTCAGTCTGATCGCCCTCTGGAAAAGCTAGTAACGGATATCACATATTTGCCTTATGGGCAGAAACAATTGTATCTTTCCAGTATATTGGATTTATACAATGGAGAAGTGATTGCTTTTACGATTGGCGATAGACAGGACACAGATTTTGTCTTACACACACTTGATCAGCTGCCCGTACTGCCAGAGAACTGCGTGTTACATAGTGACCAAGGTTCTGTTTATACATCTTATGAGTATCAGAAAGCTGTTAAAACAAAAGGCATTACCATGAGCATGTCCCGTAAAGGGACACCCGCTGATAATGCCTCCATCGAATCGTTTCATTCCTCACTAAAGTCTGAAACGTTCTACCTCGACAGGTTGGAAAGCACTACGACGACCATCGTAGAGCAAACTGTCGAAACCTATATATACTATTATAACAACATTCGTATTCAAACGAAACTAAACAACCAGCCGCCGGTCACATACCGACAGCTGGCTGCTTAAAGGTGTTTTGATCCCTGTCTCAAAAACGGGGGTCAGTCCCATTCTGCTGTACTTTTTTTATGAGACGGTATGCTCGATATACGGCGGCTCTGACAGCGTATCTTTTTCCCGTTCCGTTCTGACCCACTGAAAAAAGATGACAGCCAAATATGTTCCGTAGACCGCCTCTTGAATGATTTTCATCAGCACTGCCCCAAGCTGCTGATCTTCCAGAGGAGGCAGCGTGTTAAACATCTCCGGTCCGGATAAAGGAATCTCCTCCAGCAAATCTAAAGGAACGCAAAGCTTCATTGCTTCGGCCCAAGCCGCCGGATCTGTATACGTGGCATACATGGGCGCCCCGCTGAACATAATGAGCGCGCAGGCCGGCGTTAACAGAATCCCGTCTGCCATAATATACCCCAGCTTCATTAAACCGCTGAGACGGGGCAGACCGTCCACCTTATGCACAAGCGGCCACCACATAAAAAACGCCGTTACAAAGATGAGTCCGTTCATCAGCGTGTGATACAGCGAATCCGTTTTGACGAAATCAAATATAAACGGGATGTGATACAGTGAAAAAATACCGTTAAACAGCACTAATGCGATAAGCGGCATTGAAAAGAACGAAAACAGCGGCTTTACGACAGGACGGAAGATCAGTTTTTTCCATGCCCAGCCGGGAATTCCGGAAATCAACAGCGGCGGTACGACTAAAAACAGAACCGCCATCTGCGTCATATGGGCGCTGAACATCACATGGCCCAATAAATCAACCGGACTTCCCGCAGCCGTGTAAAAAAACAGCGCGGAAAGCACAAACAGCACCTTCTCCTTAGCGGCCACACGTCCTTTATGCCGGCTGCACCAGTAAAAGTAAACACCTGTTATCACGGCAGTTATGCAAAACAGATACGGGCTCCACATTGCGCGAAACCCGAACATTTCCAAATTAATCAAATCTCTCACTCCCCGCCGCCCCGATTACCACCAAATAATCGTGACAAATGCAAGCACGGTGATAAACGCGACAAATATTCCCGAATACAGAAATAATGACGGCGCTTCATGCCCCTTCTGGCTCATATGCATAAAGTAAAACAGCTGAAAGATGACCTGGATGACCGCAAGCAGGATCAGAAACGGCATCGTAAACCATCCGGCAATGCCGTCAGCAGCCACCGTCAAAAACGCGACAAGCGTAAGGCCGATCATCAAACCGAAGGATATGACCTGATATTTCATCTCCTCGGCATTTTTCTTTTTCCGATATTCGAGATCCGTACTGACAGTCCCTCTGTTTTTGTTATCGTCCATCGTTATCCCACCATCCCCATCAAATATACAACGGTAAAGATAAAGACCCACACGACATCGATAAAATGCCAATATAAGCTGGCCACATAATATTTCGGCGCATTATAAAGGCTGAGCCCTCTTTTCGCATTCCGGATCATAAGCGCGCTGATCCACAACAGCCCGAACGCCACGTGTGCTCCGTGTGTGCCGACCAGCGTGTAAAACGCTGAGCCGAGCGCAGAGCTTGTAATGGTAAAGCCGAATTCGTGAGTGTAATGCATAAATTCATAGATTTCTACCCCTAAAAATCCTGCTCCCAATAAAACGGTAACCAAAAGCCACACCTGCATTTTTTTAAAGGAGAAATTTTTCATATGATACATCGCATACACACTCGTTAAGCTGCTCGTTAAAAGAAGCATCGTCGCGATAAACACGATCGGCAGCTCAAACATCTCAGCCGTTGACGGCCCTCCGGCTTTAGATTCCCGTAAAGCAAGAAATGTCGCAAATAGCGAGGCGAACAGAACCGTTTCGCCGCCGAGAAACAGCCAAAATCCCAAAAACTTATTTTTCCCCTCCAGCGTTGCTTTTTCAGGAGAAGCCGGAAAGGTTTCAGCCGTCATTTTTTCCTGCAGCTGCATTACGCCTTCACCCCTTTATCATCATTCGGCAGATCTTCTTTGTGAATATGATAGCCGTAATCATCGACCACAGAGCGAAGCAGCATGGTAAAGAATGTGATGCCGAGCCCTATGAAGATAACCGGAAGCCCCCATGAATAATCGGAGTGGTATAAAAACCCAAACGCTGCGACAAACAGCCCGAAAGATATGATAAACGGCATGATGGAGCCGTTCGGCATATGAATGTCCTCTACAGGCTCTGCAGGCGCCATCCCTTCATTTCCGGCCTGCTTTTCAATCCACAGCGGGTCAAGTCCCCGGACAAACGGAAGCTGTTTAAAATTATATTCCGGCGGCGGCGAAGAGACCGCCCATTCAAGCGTACGACCGTCCAGCCACGGGTCGTTCCCGACGTATTTCCCCTTTATTGAGGTATAAATAATATTGACGACGAGTAAAACAGCCGCGCCCGCCATGAAAAACGCGCCGATTGAACTGATCAGGTTGCCGGTATCAAGCCCCTGGCCGGGCAGATATGTGTAAACGCGACGCGGCATTCCCATCAAGCCGAGGAAATGCTGAATGAAGAAGGTAAGATGAAACCCGATAAAAAATAAGACGAACGAAATTTTCCCCATCGTTTCATGAAGCACCTTCCCGAACATTTTCGGCCACCAGAAATGCACGCCCGCCAGGATGCCGAACACAACGCCGCCGATAATGACATAGTGGAAATGCGCTACGACAAAATACGTATCATGGAACTGATAATCTGCCGCTGCGGCCGCCAGCATGACACCCGTGACTCCTCCGAGTACGAAAGAAGGAATAAAGGCGACGGCATACAGCATAGGCGTCGTGAATTTGACATTTCCTCCCCAGATGGTCAAAAGCCAGTTGAAAATTTTAATGCCCGTAGGCACCGCGATCGCCATCGTCGCAACCGCAAATATCGCATTAGCGATCGGTCCGAGTCCCGTCGTAAACATGTGGTGAACCCAAACCATGAACCCGAGAAAGCCGATCAGCACGATCGCAAAGACCATAGACGAATAACCGAACAGACGTTTCCTCGCAAATACGGGAATGATTTCTGAAAAAATCCCAAAGGCGGGAAGAATTAAAATGTATACTTCCGGATGCCCGAAAATCCAAAACAGATGCTCCCAGATTATCGTATTGCCGCCCAATTCAGGATTAAAGAAATTCGTTCCGAACAAACGATCCAGCATCATCAGCGCCAAACCGACGGTGAGCGGAGGAAATGCGAATAAAATGAGTGCCGACGCCACAAATGTCGTCCACGTAAACAGCGGCAATCTCATATACGTCAAACCCGGCGCCCTCATATTAATAATCGTGGCGAGAAAATTGATCCCCGCAATCAGCGTACCTAAGCCTGATATTTGCAGGCCGAGCACGAAAAAGTCTATCCCGTGCCCTTTCGAATTCAGCGCAAGCGACGCGTACGACGTCCATCCTGCATCAGGAGCGCCCCCTAAAAACCAGCTCAGATTCAAAAAGATGCCTCCGAAGAAAAACAGCCAAAATCCGAGCGCATTCAAAAATGGGAACGATACGTCACGCGCCCCGATCTGCAGCGGCACAACCGCGTTCATCAGCCCGAATAACAACGGCATCGCCGCCAGGAAGATCATTGTCGTACCGTGCATCGTCATAATTTCATTAAACTGCTGCGCACCCATAAAATCGTTCCCCGGCCTCAAGAGCTGAATCCTGATAAGCATGGCCTCAAGTCCGCCGACGACGAAGAAAAATCCCCCGGCGATCATATATAAAATCGCGATTTTCTTATGGTCAACCGTCGTCAAATAATCCCAAAGCAAAGAGCTTTTTCTTTGCTTTCCTGTAAGCGTATTCATCATTTACGACCTCCCCCCTGATATCTCCCTGTCCTCACTTGTTCTCCGCTTTCAGCCCTTTTAAATATTCATACAGCGCATCCGTTTCAGCGTTCGAGAGCTTCGGATAAGTGCCTGTCATTTTATTGCCCGGTTTAATGCTGTCCGGATTTTTCAGCCAGGCTTTTATATTCTCTTTATTCGCATCCTTAATGCCGGCCACTTTGACCCGCTCACCGAAGGTAGCGAGGTTCGGAGCCGTTCTTGCCGCTTCAGCCCGTTTATCATTGGGCTCAACCGCATGACAGCTCAGGCAGTTTTTTTCCTTAAAGAGCTCTTCTCCTTGCGCGGCTAAACCGGAATCTGTTGTATGCTTATAATTTTTCATCGCTTTCGTCCATTGTTTAAATTCTTTTGACGGCAGCGGTTTCACTTTGAAATCCATCAGCGCATGTGAAGGTCCGCACAGCTCTGCGCATTTCCCGAAGAAATATTCTCCCGCTTCTTTGCTGCGTTTAGAATCGAAGGTCAGAAAGAAAGTATTGTCATTATCCGTATTCGTATCGATTTTCCCCCCGGCTGACGGAATCCAGAAAGAGTGTTTCACATCTGAGGACTTCAGCTTGAAATAGACGCGTTCATCTGTGGGAACGATCAGCTCCTGACTTGTCACAAACCCGTAATCAGGATACTCGAATTCCCACCAGTATAAATTCGCCCTTACATTAATCACGAGCGCATCCTCTGCTTTACGGTTTTTCTTATCCATCGGCGACGTATCCGCCAGCGCCAATGTGTCGATGACAACCGGAATGACAAGAATAATCAGAAGCAGGATCGGAATAACGGTCCAGGTGATTTCTAAAAAACGGTTCCCCTCCACCTGTTTCGGTATCGTGTCTTCCCCTACACGCGACCGTCTGAATCTCACAATGACGTAAAAGAAAATAACTGCTACGACCGCAACGACGACAACCATGATAAGTGTGCTGAGCACCGTCAGATCATATTGTTTATCAGCCACTTCGCCGGCAGGCTTGAGTGTGGACAGAAACGGTTTTCCACAGCCGCTCAATAAAAGCGGCACTAAGGCTAATAATGATAAAAGACGCCAACGCTTTAACATTTCACCCAACCCCTTTTTTGAATCAGTACGAGATGCACAAGCAGTAAATCTGCTTCCAGCCGAAATACTTCATTTCCTCATTTCTTAAAATATGAGATTTTTTACTTAAAATTCCATCTATGTATAAAAGCAAAGCCGCCTGATTAAACAAAAGGTCAAGGCGGCGTTTACTAGTTGTCATTGTTTGTTTTGGCGATCAAACAAGCTCATTATTCAATTAAAACAGCGTGAAGACCACCATCGCTACAAAATAAATGGTCATGTAATTAAGCGAATAGACAAACATAAGAGTTGCCCACTTCATGATGTTTTTCATGCGGAATCCCATCAGTCCGAGAACAAGCCATCCGACATTCAGCAAAGTGCCGAGAATGACGATCGGAAGACCGAGACTGCCGAGGAAAAACGGAAGCGGCAGCAGGCATGCGACCCAGACGATAATCTGTCTTTTCGTCACTTCAAAGCCGTGCACTACCGGAAGCATCGGAATATTCGCTGCTCTGTAATCTTCCGTCTTTTTAATCGCAAGCGCTAAAAAGTGCGGAATCTGCCAGATGAATAAAATCATGAATAAAACCCACGCGACAACACCGATGTGCCCTTCAACCGCTGTCCAGCCGATTAACGGCGGCACGGCGCCTGATACACTTCCGACAACCGTATTAATCGTATAACGGCGTTTCGTCCACATTGTATAAAGAACAACGTACGTAAACACGCCGATAAAACCGATGACTGCTGCCATCACGGTGGTCATCAAAAGCATGATAAGTCCTAAAGCAATGAGTAAAATTCCTGACCACAGCGCTTGATTCGGCTGAATCTTTCCGGTTACCGTCGGTCTTACTTTCGTGCGTTCCATTAAATGATCAATATCACGATCGTAATAGTTGTTAACCGCACAAGAACCGGCGATGATCAAAGAAGATCCTATTAATGTAAGAAGCACGGTGTTTAAATTGCCTAAAAAACTCAGACCGGATATATGTAACGCAAGCCACATGCCGGTAAAAGTCGTAATTAAATTCGAATTGACGATTCCTATTTTGATAAGCGAAAGGAAATCCTTCCATGCCGTCGTCTCTTCAATCTGTCCGTCTATAGCTGTATCGTTTAAAATTCTGGAATTAGCCATAACGTAAACCTCCCTTACAAACCTAAAGCAGGTTTTTTAAGACCTGCAACTCTATCATACAAGATAATGACCTGTAAAAAAACATCCTCTTAAATATTAAACGAGAAACAGGAATTTATTTGTGAACTTTTTATGAATTTTACCAAATCCGCCGGTTTCTTAATAAAGCGGTTACTTTATTTCTATCAGACCCATCTGGAATAATCAACCCCATTATCTAAGAAGTCCTGATTCTATTATATTTTTGTGAACAAACAGAATTGAGAATTGCCACAAAACACATATTCGCTTACACTTGGTACGTATATCATTTTGTCCAGTTTGTTAAGAAGGTGAATGTAAAATGAATAAAGCTTTGAAAGCGCTCGGCGTACTGACGACATTCGTTATGCTCGTCGTGCTGATCGGCGGCGCTCTTGTCACAAAGACAGGATCGGGTCTCGGTTGCGGAAGGCAGTGGCCGCTTTGCCACGGCCGGTTTTTCCCGGAGCTTAACGCCGCTTCTATCATTGAATGGAGCCACAGACTCGCAAGCGGTGTCTCAATCGTTCTCGTGCTGAGTCTCGCTTTTTGGGCATGGAGAAAAGTCACGCCTGTTTTCCGTGAAACAACCTTTCTCGCCATTATGTCCATTATCTTTTTGTTTTTACAGGCGCTTCTCGGCGCATTAGCGGTTGTTTTCGGATCAAATGCGCTCGTTATGGCGCTTCATTTCGGCATATCGCTGATTTCTTTCGCTTCTGTTCTGATTTTGACGCTGCTCATATTTGAAGCTGATAAATCAGACAAAAAGCTCGTCAAGCCGCTCAGAATCGGCAGGAAAATGCAGTTTCATATGATCGGCCTTTCGATTTACACGTATATCGTCGTTTATACGGGGGCTTATGTGCGCCATACGAAATCAAGCCTTGCCTGCCCTGACGTTCCGCTTTGCAGCAGGCTGAATCACGGGCTTCCGTCCCATTTTCAGGAATATGTGCAGATGGGCCACAGAACGGCAGCACTGCTTCTGTTCGTATGGATTCTTGTCGCTTTTGCGCATGCGGTGCGCTCCTACAAAGATCAAAAACAGATTCTTGGAGGCTGGATAGCGGCTCTTGTCTTTGTTTTATTACAGGCGCTGTCCGGAATCATGGTTGTTTATTCAGAAATGGCCACCGGTTTTGCACTTGCCCATTCGCTCTTTATTGCCGGCCTGTTCGGCGTCTTATGCTATTTCTTATTATTAATCGCCCGCTTCCGCTATGAATCAAAACAGCGGAACATCTGAGGCACATGAAAAGGCCGAAGCATTAGAGCTTCGGCCTTTTTACATATAAAAAACCTGATCGCACACGGGGGAGGATCAGGTTTTTTCATGTTCATTTTTTACGCTTTTTCAATTTCGATCAGTAAATCACCTGTCTGAATCGGTTCACCGTTTTTCACATGAATCTGCTGTATCGTCCCGGAGAACGGCGCCTGTACCGTCGTCTCCATTTTCATCGCTTCATTAATCATCAGATGATCGCCTTTATTTACCTTTGCCCCGGTTTCCGTTAACAATTTAATGACGGTTCCCGGCATGGATGCCGCAATGTGGCTTGGGTTTGTCCGATCTGCTTTTAATTTTTCCTGTACGGACGATTTAATGCTTTCATCTTTAATGACCACCTCGCGCGGCTGGCCGTTCAATTCGAAATAAACGACACGTGTCGCATCTGGCTGCGGTTCACCGATAGATACAAGCTTCACGATCAGCGTTTTTCCGCGCTCGATTTCCACTTCGATTTCTTCACCGAGTGTCATGCCGTAGAAGAAAGTCGGTGTGTCCAATACGGAAATATCACCGAAGCGTTCCGCCGTTTTAACATATTCAGTAAACACCTTCGGATAAAGAGCATACGCGATTGCGTCCTGATCACTCAATTCCATCTGATGTGTTTCTTTCCATTCTTCTTTAATACCTTCAAAAGATACCGGTTCAAGCAGCTCACCCGGTCTTACCGTGATCGGCGTCTGTCCTTTCAGAACGAGCTTTTGCAGTTTTTCCGGAAATCCGCCGTGCGGCTGGCCGATCTGCCCTTTAAAGAGCTCAACGACTGAATCCGGAAAATCAAGCGTTTCGCCTTTATCATAAACATCTTGTTCTGTTAAATTGTTTTGCACCATGTAAAGCGCCATATCTCCGACGACTTTGGAAGAAGGTGTTACTTTCACGACGTCGCCGAACATGCGGTTGACGACGCTGTACATGTCTTTCACCTCATTCCAGCGATCACCCAGGCCGACTCCTTTTGCCTGCTGCTGCAGATTGCTGTACTGGCCGCCCGGCATTTCATGATTATAAATCTCAGTATGCGGAGACTTCATCCCGCTTTCAAATTCACTGTAATACTGACGGACGGATTCCCAGTATTGCGACAGTCTTTCCACCTGCCGGACATCCATTTCAGGACGGCGGCTGTTTCCTTCAAGGGCATGATAAAATCCGCTTGCGCTCGGCTGTGAAGTCAGACCCGCCATTGAGCTGACGGCGACATCCACGATGTCCACACCCGCTTCAACAGCTTTAGCATAGAGAAAGACGCCATTGCCGCTCGTATCATGCGTGTGAAGATGAACGGGAATATCAATCGTTTCCTTCAGCGCTGAGATAAGTTCGTATGCGGCTTGAGGTTTCAAAAGACCGGCCATGTCTTTAATGCCGAGAATGTGCGCACCAGACGCCTCAAGCTCTTTCGCCATAGAAAGATAATATTGCAAATCATATTTCGTCCGGGTCTTATCAAGAATATCTCCCGTGTAACAAATCGCAGCCTCCGCCACTTTTCCGGTTTCACGGACGGCATCGATGGCCAGCGTCATCCCTTTTACCCAGTTCAGGCTGTCAAAGATCCGGAATACGTCAATACCTGACTCCGCTGACTGCCGGACAAATTTTTGGATGACATTGTCCGGATAGTTTGTATAACCGACGGCATTTGATGAACGAAGCAGCATCTGGAACAATGTGTTCGGCACTTCCTTGCGGAGATCTTCAAGGCGTTTCCAAGGATCTTCTTTTAAGAAACGGTACGCTACATCAAATGTCGCGCCTCCCCACATTTCAAGGCTGAACAGTTCAGGCCACAAGGCAGCCGTAGGATTCGCGATTTTTTTCAAATCATTGGATCTGATCCGGGTTGCAAGCAGGGACTGATGGGCATCCCTGAACGTTGTATCGGTCAGTAGCACGGCTTTTTGCTCTTTCACCCAGTCTGCAAGCCCCTCAGCGCCTCTTTCATCAAGGATCTGTTTCGTACCGCTTGCCGGCTTTTCTTCGATACCTAACGTAACGGTCTGAGGCTTATCAAATGCAGGTTTTTCTTTTTTCCCGATTCCCGGAAAACCGTTCACCGTGACATTGCCGATATAGGAAAGCATTTTTGTTCCGCGGTCCTTCTGTTTTGGGAAAACAAACAGCTCAGGCGTTGTGTCGATAAACGATGTGTCATATTGGCCCGTCAGGAATTTTTCATGCTTTGCCACGTTTTCAAGAAACGGAATATTGGTCTTAATGCCCCTTATCCTGAATTCCTGCAGGTTGCGGACCATTTTCGCTGATGCCTGTTCAAACGTCAGCGCCCATGTCGACAGCTTGACAAGCAATGAATCATAATAAGGCGTAATGACGGCGCCCTGGAAGCTGTTTCCCGTATCAAGGCGGACGCCGAAGCCGCCGCCTGAGCGGTAAGCCATAATTTTACCCGTGTCAGGCATAAAGTCATTCAGCGGATCTTCAGTGGTCACACGTGATTGGATCGCATACCCGTTTGTAAAAATGTCTTTCTGCTCTGGGATATTGACGGCACGGCTGTGCAGTCCGTGGCCCTGCGCGACGAGGATTTGCGTCTGAACGATATCAACCCCCGTTATCATTTCCGTAATCGTATGCTCCACTTGCACGCGCGGGTTCACTTCAATAAAGTAAAATTCACCGCCCGCTACGAGAAATTCCACGGTCCCCGCGTTGATATAGCCGACATTTTTCGCAAGCGCGACAGCCGCTTCACAGATTTCGTCCCTTAATTCAGGCTGCAAAGATACACTCGGCGCCACCTCAATGACCTTTTGATGGCGTCTCTGAACGGAACAGTCCCGCTCATACAGATGGACGACATTGCCTTCTTTATCTCCGATCACCTGAACTTCAATATGCTTAGGATTTTCGATCAGTTTTTCAACATACACTTCATCGTTTCCGAATGCGGCTTTCGCTTCTGATTTGGCCCGCTCAAACGATTCTTTCAATTCGCTTTCGCTTCGGACGATTCTCATTCCGCGGCCTCCGCCTCCGAGCGATGCTTTAATAATAAACGGAAATCCGTGGACTTTTGCGAATTGTTCGACATCTTTTAATGTTTCAGCCGGTCCGTCACTCCCCGGAATAACGGGGATGCCGGCTTTTTCTGCCTGCTCCCTCGCCTTTACCTTATCTCCGAACATATCCAAATGCGCTGACGTCGGTCCGATAAATACGATGCCCTCTTCTTCACAGCGCCTCGCAAATTGGATATTTTCAGAGAGAAATCCGTAGCCCGGATGAATGGCATCAACGCCGTTTCTTTTTGCGATCTCAATAATCCCTTCAATATCAAGATACGCGTCAATCGGTTTTTTGCCTTCTCCCACAAGATAAGCTTCATCCGCTTTATAGCGATGATAGGAGCCTGAATCTTCTTTTGAATAAACGGCTACCGTTCTGATGTTCAATTCTGTGCACGCCCGGAAAATCCGGATCGCAATTTCTCCCCTGTTTGCTACTAACACTTTTTGGATGGATTGTTGTGACAAACTTTTCTCCCCCTTGGCCTAATAAATATGTAGTTTATAATAAAGGAATATCCGTGCTGTGTATACACTTGTTTTTTAGAGATACACAGATTTTTCCGTCTGCCGTCTTTTTACCCCCTTAGACGGAACGGGCTCCCTCTTTTTCTTCTTTTCTGAGTACTTGACATGCATGCTGACATTCACCAATATACCGGCACTCATTAATAACAAAAACATTGATGAGCCCCCGTAGCTGATAAACGGCAGCGGAACACCTGTGATCGGAATTAAACCGCTGACACCGCCGAGATTGATAAAGGTCTGAATCGCAATCATGCTGGATATCCCGATTGCCAAAAGGCTTCCGAACGGATCTTCACATTTTCTCGCAATATAAAAACCTTTTAACACGACAAAAGCCAGCAGCACAATGACAAACAGGACGCCGAAAATGCCGAGCTCCTCTGAAATAACCGCCATAATAAAGTCTGTATGCGATTCAGGCAGATAACCGTATTTTTGAATGCTTTCTCCAAGACCGAGACCGAAAAAACCGCCTGAGCCGATCGCATAATACGAATTTATAATCTGCAGGCCTGATGTGCTGGCGTATTTAAAGGGATTTTCAAGGCTTTCAAACCGGCTCATACGCCCGGGTGTCAAAATATCGTCCCATTTCAGATAGATGATCGGGCTGACAAGGAGTAATACGATTCCCGCCATGAGAACCAGCTTGAGCAGGGTCCTTCCGCTGAATCCCGAACACATAATGACGCAAAGCGCGATCAGACCGATAATCATCGCCGTTCCGAAGTCAGGCTGAATGGCGATAAGCGCACAAATGACTACGGTGACGATCACCGGCGGCGCAACCCCCGTCAAAAGCTGATCGATATAGCTTTGTTTCTTTGCGTATACCGCGGCAAGGTACAGTATCAGGGTCAGCTTGACAAATTCCCCCGGCTGAATGGCCATTCCGCCGATTTTAAACCAGCTTTGCGCGTTTCCGGCAACATGTCCGAAAACAAACAGCGCGCAAAGCGCAGCCACTGAGGCAAGCAGTATGAATTTCTGAATCTTTTGATGGGCGAACACTTTGTACGGAAAAACGGCCGCGATAATAAACAGCACAACCCCCGCGATGACGGCGAACAGCTGCCGTTTAAAGAAATAGTCGCTGCTCACGCCGTAACGCATAACGGCGGTAATCATGCTTGAGCTGTATACCATTACCAATCCGAAACTGCACAGCAGAATGATAGCGCATATCAATGAATAATCGTAAGATTTTAACATTCTTTTAAACATAACATCCTCTTTCCTGCTTAAAGCTTACGTTTAATACCTATTGCGTATTATATTTTACTATAATTCATAAACAATTTACGCAGTTTCTTTATAGTTTTTCGGATGAAATGCAGATTAAGAGACCGTCTTACGAAAAGAAGATGCAAAAAAACGGTTTACGGTTATAAAAAAACCCAAACCGTTGAATAGTTTGAGTTTGATCATTTATTTTCCTGTAAACGCGTCATGCAAAGCAGACAGTTCTCTTTCAAGTCTGTCCAGCAGCTCTTTGCCGTCGTTTTCGTCAACTAATCCCAGGCGGACAGCAAAATCGATTTCCCTCGACAGTCCGAACATCTGAGTATCCAAGACCTCTTCATACAGAGGACATTGAGGCATCGTTAAGTTATCCATTTGTACTCGGATCAGCTTCAAAATCTTCTCAGCATCTAACTTCAACAGCTCGAATGCTTTCTGCTGATGGTCGACTATAATCTCTGAAGCCAAAAGTATCCCTCCGTTCCCCAGGCGAGTACCTAATTCTTCTATTTATCATAAAGGGTATCAGGTGAAATTGCAAGAGGATTTAAGCAGATGTTATGATAAAAAATGTTTCAAAAAATACTCAGCCTGTATTTCTCAGACATGATTTCCAAAAGCTTCACACCCGCGATGCTGTTGCCTTTTTCATCAAGCGCCGGGCCGAATATACCGATTCCGAAGTTGTACGGCGAAATGCCCATGATTCCTCCCGAAACGCCGCTTTTAGCGGGAATGCCGACCTTAATCGCGAATTCCCCGCTCGCATTGTACATGCCGCAGGTCACCATAAACGTCTTGCAGATTCTCGCCACATCTTTTTTAATGACCTGCTCCCCGGTTTCCGGATGCTTGCCGTCAAGGGCGAATACGCAGCCGATTTTGGCTAAGTCCAGACTGCTCATCTTAATCGCGCACTGTTTTGTATACAAATCCATGACCTCTTCAACATCGCCTTTAAAAATGTCATACTGCTTCATGTAATAACACATGGCCCGATTAATCATGGAAGATTTGAATTCCGATTCCGCGACATGGCTGCAATATGTAATGTCCTGATTATTCGCAAGTCTTCTGATGAATCCGAGCAGGTAATCCAGGCGGTCTTTCGGCGAATGCCCTTTAATTAAACCCGTAACGATGAGAGCTCCCGCATTAATCATCGGATTTAAAGGCTTGCCCGGATTCATTGTTTCAAGCTTAATCATGGAATTAAACGGGTCGCCGGTCGGCTCCTGACCCACGCAGCTGAACACCTTTTCCTTTCCGTAATCCATCAGTACGAGCGCCAGAGAAAGCACTTTCGAAATGCTCTGCAGCGTAAATGTCCGGTCGGCGTCACCTGCCGTCAGACATGTATTTTCCGCATGATAAATCGTGACCGAAAGGCTGTCTTGTTCAGATTCAGCCAGAGCCGGAATATAGTCTGCCACTTTGCCTTCTTCGGTCCTTTTTTTCGCTTCCTGAACTAATGCGTCCAGCTCTTGGTAATGCCGGCATACCATGTCGATCATCCTCACTTCGCTGCCGTTGTATACATCTAATTTGCAACGCAAAGTGACAATTCATGCGAAAACTTTTATACTTTAAGTAAAGGGGGGCTTCACCATGAGCGTTATTCAAGTAAAAGGCAATGTTACATACCCGATTACAATTGATCCGAGTGTCTGGATTTTCGATGACCGCAAGTTTCCGTTTGAAAAAAATCAGCCCGTTCATCCGGACGGCTCTGCAGAAACCCAGGAGCATACGCTTGATCCGGAACGGGTGATCAGAGAAGGGCGCATTTCGCCGCCGACTTTAAAAAGCGAAAAACGTTATGAAAAAGAAAGACTGATGAACGGCAGCTTCGCCATGAAGCTCGGCGCTGTTTTAGCAAATGCCGAGCCGAAAGAAAGCGCTGTCCTGTGCGCATTTATTTCAAAATCAGAAAGAACCGAAGTGCCGCTCGAAAAGGCGATGGACGCAATCGCGCATTTCAGCGATGCGGGGAAACCCCTTCAAGACGGCGGCCCGGTCCATTTTTACGTGGACGGAGACTTTGAAAAACCAATAACGGGCGTCACAGAAATCGAAGTTTTATAACAAATCGGCGGCAAGCTGTGCAAGGCCGGATCTCTCACCTTTCACAAGCTTCACGCTGCCGGAGACGGTTTGTTCTTTAAACCGTTCTACAACATAAGCAAGTCCGTTGTTTAAACTGTCTAAGTATGGGTGATCTATTTGCTCCGGATCGCCCATCAGGACAATTTTGCTGCCCTCTCCCACCCGAGTCAAAAGCGTTTTGACCTCGTGCCTCGTCAAATTCTGAGCCTCATCAATAATAATAAATTGGTCCGGAATGCTTCTTCCCCGAATGTATGTCAGCGCCTCCACCTGAATCGATCCGATTCCTGCCAAAATCGCTTCAAGTTCACCCGGCTTTTTCGCATTGAATAAAAATTCAAGATTATCAAAGATCGGCTGCATCCACGGCTTGAGCTTTTCCTCTTTTTCGCCCGGCAAATATCCGATATCCTTTCCCACCGGGACGATGGGACGCGCGACGATCAGTTTTTTATAAATACCGAGATCCTCCGTCTGCAGAAGCCCTGCCGCGAGAGCAAGCAAGGTTTTTCCCGTTCCCGCTTTTCCGATCAGGGTGACAAGCGGGATATCTTCCCTCAGCAGGAGTTCAAGCGCCATTGTCTGCTGGACGTTCTTCGGCCTGATACCCCATACGTGCTCATCATCGAAAACGAGTCTTTTTACGGTCTCGCCTTTCTTATCTGCCATGCCGACCGCAGACGAAGATCCTCCTAATTCATCTTTCATCAGCACAAATTGATTCGGATAAACCTGATGCTGCTGAAGCTCCTTGACTGAAATTTGTTTGTTTTTATAAAACGAGGCAAACCGCTCTTTATTCATAAATATATCTTTGTACCCGCTATATATTTCATCATGGTCAACGACTCTGTCGTTTAAAAAGTCCTCCGCCAAAAGCCCGCTGGCATCCGCCTTTACCCTGACCAGCACATCCTTGCTGACCAGGATGACGGGGCGGCCGTTTTCTTTCGTTTCCTCCTCAAGGCTTAAATTTTTTGCCACCGCCAAAATGCGGTTATCATTTGTTTTTTCGATAAAAATTTCCTGAAGCTGATGAAATGACCGGTGATTCAGTTCAATTCTGAGCGTTCCTCCGCTTTCAAGAGGAACCTTTTCGTGCAGCCTTCCTTTCTCCCTGAGCCCGTCTATCAGCTTAGATACGTGCCTCGCATTCCTCCCGACCTCGTCAATATACCGCTTTTTTGAATCGACCTCTTCCAGCACGACGGCGGGGATGACAACTTCATTTTCTTCAAAAGAAAAAATGGCGTTAGGATCCTGCAAAAGTACATTCGTATCTAACACATAAATTTTACTCAAGTCTCAGCCTCCTGAAAAATAAGGATCAAAGCCCAGCGTGTGCTTCTCTTTTCGTGAAAAACGGGGATGCCTGCTAAAATATATGATTTGGTGAATAAAGATAGAAGGTTAATTCAACAATAAAAGAAATGAAAGCATTAAAGGAGGGAATCTGACGTGCGAATTCTTTTCATTATCATACAAGCTTTATTTATTCTGACCGGCTGCACCGCTGTACAGGACGGCCGCGGGCGCAGCAATATCCAAAACGAATCAACCGATCAGGGCGGAGCAAAACCGATTCATGTGAGTGATACAGCTCCTGAAACAGCTGCGAATCCCGGCCGGACAGACATTGCAAAGCATCTAGTCGAAGTGACTGAAAAAATCCCAGGCATTACAGATGCCACCGCGGTCGTACTCGGAAGATACTCAGTCGTCGGAATCGATGTGTATGACAATTTAGAACGGAGCAAAGTGGAAAGCATTAAATACACCGTTGCCCAAGCGTTAAAAAACGATCCTTACGGCGCCAATGCCGTTGTCGTCGCTGATCCTGATACAGTCTCCCGCCTGAGAGGCATGGGCAGCGATATTAAGGCCGGACGTCCGGTTTCAGGCATTTTAGACGAACTCGCCGCCATCGTCGGACGTGTCATGCCGGAAGTTCCGAATGATGTGACCGACAATGAAAAAGAATCACCGACTAAATCGAATGATGACCAGCTGAACCAAAGAGAGCAGAACAAGCTGCATAAAGAGCAGAATGATCAATCGGATCATCACATGAATAACCGCCGGTAAAAAGCAGCGCCCGCTACAAAGGAAGGGCGCTGCTTTCTTTCCCTTTGGCAGGCGGGTCATCCATGATATAATGCTTGTCATAGTGAAAGAGGTGAAAAATCAATGAGAGTTAAATGTTCCATTTGCGACAAAATTGAACAAATTGATGATGAAACACTGACAGCCAAACGCCTCCGCAACCGTCCGATTCATACATATATGTGCCAGGAATGCCATGACCGAATCAAAGTCAAAACAGAGGCGCGGCTGAATACCGGACACTTCCCCTTTCATTCAGGGCAAAAAACGAAAAAAGATAAAGTGAAAAAATAAACCAATAAAAAAATGACCCGCCGAAAGGCAAGGTCATTTTTTTATTGCGGTTTAGCTGACTGGCTTTTTTTGGACTGGTGCAGACGGATTTTGTAAATGATCAAAATCAAGGCGGCGACAACAAGCCCTTCTCCGACCGGCAGAAACACACCGAAAAAAGTCAGCACGGTGCAGCCGAGCACAAGAAAGAGATAAACTGCCGCAGCCTTTAAAACCGGCAGCCTTTTGGCAAAGCCGAGTTTAAATACAATCACCGAGAGCACGACGATCGTTCCGTATAACAGCCACATTCCCGTCAGCGGATGCTCATCCACTTGGTAAAGCGCAGCAAAGAACGACAGCCGTTCACTTACTTCATTCAAAAAGATCCCCTCCCCTTTTCCGTTCGGGTTCTATCTTTTCAAATTCTGCAAGTGATTAAGACATTCCTGCTGTTTTTTTCTTTTTCGCCGCTTTTTCACGTTCGTTTTTGTTCAGGATTTTCTTTCTTAAACGGATGGATTCCGGTGTTACTTCACAGTATTCATCATCGTTTAAGTACTCGAGTGATTCTTCAAGCGACATAATGCGCGCTTTCTTAATCGTAGTCGTTTGATCCTTCGTTGCGGAACGGACGTTTGTCTGCTGTTTCATTTTGCTGACATTGACGACAAGGTCATTGTCACGGTTATGTTCGCCGACAATCATGCCTTCATATACTTCTGTGCCCGGCTCAACGAAGATGACGCCGCGGTCTTCAATACCTTGAATTCCGTAAGATGTCGCTTTTCCATTTTCCATGGAAACGAGCACACCCTGACGTCGGCCTCCGACTTGGCCTTTTTGCATCGGCTGATAGCTGTCAAACGTGTGGTTCAGGATACCGAAACCGCGTGTCAGTGACAGAAACTCAGTAGAATAGCCGATGAGCCCGCGTGAAGGTACGGTAAAGATCAGGCGGACCTGGCCGTTTCCGTTATTAATCATATCGAGCATTTCGCCTTTTCTCGCACCCATTGATTCCATAACAGAACCGGTATGCTCTTCAGGCACGTCAATCTGCACGCGCTCAACAGGCTCGCAGCTTACGCCGTCAATTTCCTTAATGATAACTTCAGGTTTAGACACTTGAAGCTCATAGCCTTCGCGGCGCATGTTTTCAATTAAAATAGACAGGTGAAGCTCACCGCGTCCTGAAACAACCCATGCGTCAGGCGATGCCGTCGGTTCGACACGAAGACTGACGTCTGTTTGAAGCTGTGCGTTCAGACGCTCTTCAATTTTACGGGCTGTGACATATTTGCCTTCACGGCCTGCAAACGGGCTGTTGTTTACGACAAATGTCATTTGAAGCGTAGGCTCATCAATACGCAGAACCGGCAGCGGCTCATGGTGGTCAGCCGGACAAACCGTTTCACCGACGTTGATGTCTTCCATACCGGAAACGGCAACGAGGTCTCCCGCTCTCGCTTCTTCAATTTCCACGCGTTTCAATCCTTGGAAACCGAAGATTTTCGTTACACGGAATGATTTGACCGTTCCGTCAAGTTTCATCAATGAAACCTGCTGGCCGACTTTCATCGTGCCGCGGAAAACGCGTCCGATACCGATACGGCCGACATAGTCATTGTAATCAAGAAGCGCCACTTGGAATTGAAGAGGCTCTTCGGCGTTATCAACCGGTGCAGGGACATGTTCAAGAATCGTTTCATACAGTGATTCCATGTTTTCGTCCTGCTTTTTCGGATCAAGACTTGCCGTTCCGTTAATCGCAGAAGCGTAGACGACAGGGAACTCAAGCTGTTCTTCGTTTGCATCCAGCTCGATGAACAGATCAAGCACTTCATCAATGACTTCTTCCGGGCGGGCGAAATCACGGTCGATTTTGTTTACGACGACAACCGGATTTAAGTTCTGCTCAAGGGCTTTCTTCAGAACGAAACGGGTTTGCGGCATGCAGCCTTCATATGCGTCAACGACTAACAGAACGCCGTCAACCATTTTCATAATCCGTTCAACCTCTCCGCCGAAGTCGGCGTGTCCCGGAGTGTCCAAAATATTAATGCGTGTATCTTTATAGTTAATCGCAGTATTTTTCGCGAGAATTGTAATACCGCGTTCACGTTCAAGATCGTTTGAATCCATTGCGCGTTCGGCAATATTTTCGTTGGCACGGAATGTTCCGGCTTGGTGAAGCAATTGGTCTACCAAAGTCGTTTTCCCATGGTCAACGTGGGCAATAATCGCGATATTGCGAAGATCGTTTCGAAGTTTCACATTTTCATCTCCTAAAAAAATTAGATAACTTTCATATTATACCACACATCCTCTTTAAAAGCGTCACGTTTTTCTGTAAACTGAAAGTATGACGTTAAAGGGGATGGAAATATGAAAAAATTGAATTGGCTCTTATTATTATTTGCATTCGCAGCAGTCTTCAGCATGATGCTGATCGGCGTATCAATCGCTGAGAAAAGCGCATGGGGTGTCATCGGAAGCATTGTTCTCGTTATCGCCATGATGGGAAGCGGTTTCACTGTAAAGAAAAAAATGCGCGAACAGGGACTGCTTGATTAAAAGCATGACCCTTTGCAAAATTCCGTAAACATGAAAAGCACAATATTGTATGAAGCCTGAATGAAAAATTCAGGCTTTTTTGCATCCTCAAAACCGGCGGGATGTAAGGCTTATCTCCCCCGCCGCCTAGTCAGGAAGCCGGAAACAGCGGCATGCATCCTAGTGACAACAGCAGAGTCCGTCAGAAAAGGCAGCCGGAATTAGTCCGGCATCGTTATGCAGAAAATACCAAACTTCCTATTTCAATTCCATCACTGGCTTTTTATACTTGTGGCTGTAAGCAAATACACATAACAAGGAGAGAACGAAATGAAAACATCTTTTTTGAAGAAAACCGCTGTAACTGCCGCCGCAACCGCCTCAGCCGCCTTGCTTGCATTCAGTCCGCTTGATTCTGCCGGCGCAAAAACGATCCAGGCAAATGAACCGCATATCCTGCAGGCTTCCGCAGAGAAAACACCGGAAGACGCGGCAAAACTCATTGACATCATCAGCCAATCGATTTACGAAAAAGACGGTGTCTATTATTTTGACAGCGAAAAAGCGGTGGAATTGGGATTAGATCAAGAACAAGCCCAGATCATTCAAAAGCTGTGGGACAGTTCAACCGAATTTTTAACCGTTCTTTCCCAATGTATTGAGAAAACGGACGGCGAATATACATTTAATAAAGAAAAAGCGGTGGAGCTCGGCTTTACGGAAAAAGAGGCCCTTATCGTTGATCAGCTGTTCACCGCTTTTTCCCAAAGTCTTCATATCCTTCAATCTGCGCTGATTGAAGAAGACGGTGTGTATACGTTTGATCAGAACCTTGCTGAAAAAGCAGGAGCAGGAAAAAAAGAAGCAAAGCTGTGTGCCGGATTCTTTAATTCACTGCCCCAGGAATTGCTTGAAGGCATTTATACAGCCTTTCATCCGGCTGAGTAAACGGATTAAAACGCCCGGTCATTCAGCCGGGCGTTTTTTTAAATCAGCAGTTTAAGGATCAGCATGATAAAGAAAACAGCGCCGAACAAACAGGCTGCTTTTATCAGCAGCTTCCCGTAATACCGTTCCTTAAACCGCCTTTCTTCTTCTGCATAACAGGCTGGCGCCTTCATCTCAGGGCTGCCGAGGTCAAGCGGCTCCTTCATCATATGATATAAACTCCCGCACTTACCGCATGATTCAAGATGGCGGGAAATAAACCGCTCCGTTTCTGTTTCACAATCGCCTTCAATATATAAAGGGAGTAAATCCCTCACTAAACAGCAAGTCATATCTGTCCGTCCTTCCTTTTTTCCGCCAAGTGCTGTTTCAGCTGCATTCTCGCCCTGTACAGGGTGCTCTTCACCTTCGAAAGACTCCAGTCCAAAACATCAGCAATCTCTTCGTAAGACAGCTCTTGAAATATCTGTCGAAATGCTGAATAAAATGACTGAAAATCTCTGACATCTGAAACAATCCTTTTCGTTTATTAAGGCCTCACCCGTTTAGACAAACGGCTATAAAAAAGTTTTACAAATCGGAACATTTTTCCCCTATCATTTTTCCCGACTTCATTTGTCATTTTTTTCAGAATAAATCGCATCATTCGACTCATGTCTGATTCAACACGTGCCTCTCGGCTTATCCCCCGATGCTGGCCGACGGAAGCCTTTCCGGGACGATTCTATCAATTCATCAGCGGAGTCTAGTTTTATATTGCAGAATGAGAGAATGCTGGTTTATTATAACAATATAAGTTTTCATTATTTTCAAAAAGGGGGATTTATTGTGGGTTTAGGTAAGAAATTGTCTGTTGCTGTCGCCGCTTCCTTTATGAGTTTAACCATCAGTCTTCCGGGTGTTCAGGCCGCTGAGAATCCTCAGCTTAAAGAAAACCTGACGAACTTTGTGCCGAAGCATTCTTTGGTGCAATCTGAATTGCCTTCAGTCAGTGACAAAGCAATCAAGCAATACTTGAAACAAAACGGCAAAGTCTTCAAAGGCAATCCTTCTGAGAGACTGAAGCTGATTGACCACACGACCGATGATCTCGGCTACAAGCACTTCCGTTATGTGCCTGTCGTTAACGGTGTGCCTGTGAAAGACTCGCAAGTCATTATTCACGTCGATAAATCCAACAATGTCTATGCGATTAACGGAGAATTAAACAACGATGCTTCTGCCAAAACGGCAAACAGCAAAAAATTATCTGCAAATCAAGCGCTGGATCATGCTTTTAAAGCAATCGGCAAATCACCTGAAGCCGTCTCTAACGGCAACGTTGCAAACAAAAACAAAGCCGAGCTGAAAGCAGCGGCCACAAAAGACGGTAAATACCGCCTCGCCTATGATGTAACCATCCGCTACATCGAACCGGAACCAGCTAACTGGGAAGTAACCGTTGATGCGGAGACAGGGAAAGTCCTGAAAAAGCAAAACAAAGTGGAGCATGCCGCTGCAACCGGAACAGGTACGACTCTTAAAGGAAAAACGGTCTCATTAAATATTTCTTCTGAAAGCGGCAAATATGTAATGCGTGATCTTTCTAAACCTACCGGAACGCAAATTATTACGTACGATCTGCAAAACCGACAGTATAACCTGCCGGGCACGCTCGTATCAAGCACTACCAACCAGTTCACAACTTCTTCTCAGCGCGCTGCCGTTGATGCGCATTACAATCTCGGCAAAGTGTACGATTATTTCTATCAGACGTTTAAACGCAACAGTTACGACAATAAAGGCGGCAAAATCGTATCTTCCGTTCATTACGGCAGCAAATACAATAACGCGGCCTGGATCGGCGACCAAATGATTTACGGTGACGGTGACGGCTCATTCTTCTCGCCTCTTTCCGGTTCAATGGACGTAACGGCCCATGAAATGACACACGGTGTTACACAGGAAACAGCCAACCTGAACTATGAAAATCAGCCGGGCGCTTTAAACGAATCCTTCTCTGATGTATTCGGATACTTCAATGATACTGAGGACTGGGATATCGGTGAAGATATTACGGTCAGCCAGCCGGCTCTCCGCAGTTTATCCACTCCGACAAAATACGGACAGCCCGACCATTACAAAAATTATCAAAACCTTCCGAACACTGATGCCGGCGACTACGGCGGCGTGCATACAAACAGCGGAATTCCGAACAAAGCCGCTTACAACACGATTACAAAAATCGGCGTGAAAAAAGCGGAGCAGATTTACTACCGCGCACTAACGGTATATCTCACTCCGTCATCAAACTTTAAAGATGCAAAAGCAGCTTTGATTCAATCAGCGCGGGACCTTTACGGCTCTCAAGACGCTGCAAGCGTAGAAGCGGCCTGGAATGCGGTCGGCTTGTAAACAAGAAAAGAGACCGGAGAAATCCGGTCTCTTTTTTATATCTGAAACATTTCACAATGGCTTCACCATGATCATATATGTCTTTTCACGATCGTCTTTTTCAAGCTTAAGCTGTTCAAAGCCGCATTGGCTTAAAAACAAAACCCATTCCTGCCTGTCCAGGGGAACGGCTGAAAACATCGCTTTATGCTCCCCTCTCAGCCGGCCCGCAATCTCTTCAATGACCGCGCGTCCGATTCCTTTCTCTTTTGCTTCCGGAGCGACGGCCACGGTTCCGAGCCACGGTTTTCCGTTTGAAGGCGCCCATTCCAAATGAAAACTGACGGCGGCAGGAGCGCCGTCAATCTCCCATACGAGCCATGTTCCATTGTACATGGAGTATGCAAGCATAAACTCCGCCGCATTTTTTGTTCCGAACTCTTCGTTTTTCCACACCGGGTGTGATGTCGCCAGCTGCTCCAGAAACCCGAGATCTTCTTCTTCAAAATCTCTACCTGTCAGCATGTAAATAGTCGTCAAAGATAATTTTATGTATTGCCGGATTGCCCGCAAGCACGCTGTGGTTGTCTAAAAACGTAAACGGTTCGCCGTCTGTGGTCGTGTAAATGCCCCCGACTTCGTTCAGCAGCACGCAGCCGGCAGCGTAATCCCACGGCGCGAGCCTCATCGTAATGTATGCGTCAATGCGGCCGGCCGCAACACTGGCCAGCTCAAGTGCCGCCGAACCGTAGGAACGCGTTCCTCTGACCCGTTTTACGAGCGGCGCCAAAATACTCGGGTCAATCCTTCTGTTTTCCGTCACCCATGTGGCATTGATTGCAATAATGGCTTCTTCAATGGAAGCTTCTTTTAAAGGAGCAAGCGGCGTGTCGTTCAGATAAGCCCCTTTTCCGCTGAATGCGTGATACAGTTCGTCCTGCATCACATCATAAATTAAGCCGATTTTGCCTTTTCCGTCTTCAAAGATGCCGATGGAGATCGCGAAATGCCGCTTTTGATGGACAAAATTCATCGTTCCGTCAATCGGATCAATGATCCAGACGATTCCGTCAAGGGAGCGGAGTTTATCCCCCTGCCCTTCTTCTCCGAGAATCCGGTGTCCGGGAAAAGTTCCTTGTATACGGTCAATGAAAAAGCGCTCCGTCTCTTTATCAATATTTGTGACTAAATCATTCGGATTTGATTTTGTTTCAATCGTCAAGCTTTCCTGCATGGATTGTCTGATTCTCGTTCCGGCTTCTTTTACCCATTTTTTTGCGATATCATCAATTTCCGTCCAATTTGTCATACCGTGTACCTCTTTTCTATGTATAGCTTATTCTATAGCATACTGATAAAGGCGATGAAAAAGCAAGGAAAATGAAAAAAATGCCTTCTCACGTAAAAACGAACCATTTCCTGCGGTTCGTTTTTACTATTCTTTATCCGTTAAGCCGAATCCTTTCTTTTCTGAGACGTTCCAGTTTTCTTTTACTGAGATCGATTTGATCTTCATTCTCTTTTTGCATGGCCTCATACAGGGTTGCCAATTCATAATCAACCTCTAGTCTCCAGACAGCTACACGGTTATTTTTTTCCTCCCTGAATCCTTCCTTCACCACTTGCCTCATTGTCTTTCGCCCCTTCCAGAGATCATTTGTTAAAAAAGCATCCCATTTTTCCAATTTATTAATGATACTTCTTATATCGTATGGAAACTTATATTCGGCTGTAACAACATTCTTAAAATTGTGTGTTTACCTATTCGTTTTTTACCCCAATCCTCTCGGCTCAAACGTTCTCAATGTTTTTGCGGCCGGCGGCGGCTGTGGTAAAATATGAATACTTACGATAAGGAGGAAAAAGATGACTCAGATGCGTTTTACAAAAGAAGACTTCGATACATTTACAATAGAAGGTTTAAATCCGCGCATGGAGGTGTTAAAAGAACAAGTCCGTCCGAAGCTGACCTTGTTAGGAGAGCATTTCGCACCGACATTGTCAGCATTGACAGGCGATGAAATGTTCCCGCATGTCGCCAAGCACGCGAGAAGATCTGTCAACCCGCCGGCTGACAGCTGGGTTGCCTTTGCCAACAGCAAACGCGGGTATAAGAAACTCCCTCACTTTCAGATCGGTTTATGGGACACCCATATGTTTGTATGGTTTGCCATCATTTATGAATCTCCGATAAAAGAGGAATACGGCAGATTGCTGGAAGCGAAGCAGGAGGACATCACAAAACAGATTCCCGGTCATTTTGTATGGTCGCCGGATCATACGAAGCCAGGTGCGTACAAGCAGTCCGACATGGATCAGGAGCAGCTGAAAACATTATTTGAACGCCTGCAGACAGTGAAAAAAGCAGAGCTTTTGTGCGGCATTCAGCTGCAAAAAGAAGACGTGATCAACATGAACAACAATGAATTCCTGCAAACCATTGAAGACGCTTTTAGGAAGCTTTCCTTTTTATACACACTGACTCAGAAAGTCTCATAACATAAAAAGCGGGCCGATTGCCGGCTCGCTTTGTCTACATTTTGATAATCGCTTGATCTGATTGTTTCGCCTGTTTCACAGTCCGATACGGGGAATAGGTGCTGTCAGCTTCAAATTGGCTGCAGATTTTCTTTTCTTCCGCTTTCCCGGGAACGATTTCTTTAAAGCGGCGGTACGCATTCAGAAGTCTGTCTCGGTCAGCTCCTTTTTCATAGGCGTTTTCCACCTGCTGAAAAAAAGCAATGACATCCACGGCCTCCTCTGTCGTCCAGTCCTCATTCATCGGATATTGATATTCCAAATGTCTTCACTCCTTTATAATCATGCTCAAAATAAGCATCTTCCATAGATCATAAATTGTTCTTTACTTTCTTTCAAGTTCATAATATAATTCATTTGTTTTACGTTTAAAAAACGGGTAATAAAACTGAATGTAATACAAACTAATCCGTAGGTATTATGATAAAGGTGGGAAAACAATTGCCGCAACATGAAACACCCCTGTACAGCGGACTGAAAAAGCACGCGGACAGACAGTCTGTCCAATTCCACATTCCGGGCCATAAAAAAGGCGCGGGAATGGACCCGGAATTCAGACAATTTATCGGAGAAAACGCGTTAAGCATAGATTTAATTAATATCGAACCTCTGGATGATTTACATGCGCCAAAGGGCATAATTAAAGAAGCCCAGGATCTGGCCGCTCGAGCATTCGGCGCAGACCATACCTTCTTTTCCGTACAAGGGACGAGCGGCGCCATTATGACGATGGTCATGGCCGTATGCGGACCCGGAGATAAAATCATCATCCCGAGAAACGTTCATAAATCCATTATGTCGGCCATTGTATTTTCCGGAGCGGTGCCGATTTTTATACACCCGGAAATTGACGATGAGCTCGGAATTTCTCACGGCATTACGCTTGAGTCCGCCGAGCGGGCTTTGACGGAGCACCCTGATGCAAAAGGCCTGCTTGTCATAAATCCGACGTACTTCGGTGTGGCAGCTGACTTGAGCAGCATTGTAAAGCTCGCGCATTCTTTCAATGTGCCTGTGCTTGTCGATGAAGCGCACGGCGTGCATATTCATTTTCATGATAAGCTTCCTCTGTCCGCCATGCAGGCGGGCGCTGATATGGCAGCCACAAGCGTGCACAAATTGGGAGGCTCCCTGACGCAGAGTTCCATTTTAAATGTGAGAGAAGGCCTTGTTTCCAAAGAAAGAGTACAGTCGATTTTAAGCATGCTGACGACAACGTCAACATCCTATCTGCTTCTCGCTTCACTGGATGTCGCAAGAAAACGCCTCGCTACAGAAGGCCGCGATCTTCTTGAAGATACGATTCTGCTGGCGGATCAGACACGGGAACGCCTCAATCAAATTGAAGGCATCCGCTGTGTCGGCGAAGAAATCACAGGGTCTAAAGCTGCCTTCAGTTATGATCCGACTAAATTAATCATTTCGGTCAAAAACCTCGGCCTGACGGGGCATGACGTTGAAAAATGGCTCCGCGAATCATATAATATCGAAGTCGAGCTGTCCGATTTGTATAATATTTTATGTATTTTCACCCCCGGAGACAGAGCAGGAGATGCCGACCGTCTTGTAAGCGCGCTTACAGACATTTCAAAGCAGGCTTCCGCCAATGACTATGCTCATCAGCAAACCGAAGTTCTGCTTCCTGAAATTCCTCTGTTAGCGATGACGCCAAGAGACGCGTTTTACGCAAATACGGAAGTCATTCCGTTAAAAGAATCCGCGGGACGGATCATCGCAGAGTTTGTCATGGTGTACCCGCCGGGAATTCCGATCTTTATTCCGGGTGAGATTATTACTGAAGAAAATATCAGCTACATTTTTAAAAACTTGGACGCCGGCCTTCCTGTGCAGGGTCCCGAAGATGCAACGCTTGAAATGATCAGAGTCATCAAAGAGCAAAAAGCCATCCAATAAATATAAAGAAGCCCGAAACGAAATTGTTTCGGGCCTTTTTACGCTTTTTACTCTTCTTCAAGATGACACTGGCATTGTCCGCAGCATGTTCCGTATAACGTCGTGACCTTCTCATCCTCAAAGTAATGAATCGCTTCGTTACAGTCTTGGCAAACAATTGTACCCATCTGTCATTCCCCATTTCTCAGAATTTGAAAACGCTTAATTTTTACTTGTTGTTATTATATTATTATGTCACATTTAATATGTCAACTGATAAATTGTATAACACATTTATTTTTTACGGTCTTTTTATAGCCCGAGGGTCAATCACGGTATATCCTTTATGACGCAATCCTTTTACAATGTCCGGCATGGCTTCAGCCGTCCATTTGCGGTCATGCATCAATATGTTGGCCCCGTCCCGCAGATAAGGACTGCTCAGTGTGATATCGGTAAGCGCTTTTTTGGATTGATATTTCTGATCCCAATCATACCCGAAGGTCCAGTTCATTTTCACCATACCTTCTTTTTTTATAAGTCTGTCACTGTAGTCCGTATTGCTTCCGAAAGGCGCCCTGAAAAATGCGGGTTTCTCTCCTATTACCTTTTCAACCGCTTTATTGACGCCAATGATTTCTTCCCGTTGTTTTTGTTCGGAAAGATCTTTTAAGTTTTGATGAGTCATTGTATGATTTCCGATCATAAAACCTAACTCATGAATATGCTTAAGCGCTTTCTTATTTTCATCTTTTTTCAAAAAATGTCCGTTTACAAAAAAGATCGCTGACGCATTGAGATCATGCAGTTTGTCCGCAATCTCAGCGGCATGCTGATCAGGCGCGTCATCGATCGTTACCAATGCGATCGGTTTTTTCTCTTTCTGTTCATCCATTTTTTCCACAGAAAAGCTTTTCGGATTGATATAGTAACGGGGCTCCGCCTTCTGTTTTTTCTGTTTTTCCTCTTTTATATGGTGGTTTTCCCGTTTGGCGTGATTGGCCGCGGCTTGAGAATGGGGTTTGTTTGTTTGCATTTTTTCATTTGATTGGCAGCCGGCGAGTAAGCACATACATACGACGGCTGCAGCGGCTTTATACATGACAATCCCTCCTGATATGGTTTTGCCCCCAGTATAACGAAAAAACAGCGCTCTCACGAAAAACAATGTGCCTTTTTTACACATCGGCTGCGCAAGTTGTCACACGTATTATTTCTTCATTAAAAACGGTTTCAATTATATAACAATTCAGTAACAAGCCTTAGGTTTTTCACCTCTCGTGATACACTTGATATAGTCCTTATAAATGGATGAACCAATATATTATATAAAACAGAGGAGTAAGATAGATGCGCTACCGTACGGTGATTCCCTTTTTTTTGATGCTGTTCGTTCTGTCAAGCTGTTCGGTTTCTACTGTCAGTCCATTCAAAAAAAACCGGATCGACAGCATTCATCACACTCAAATCTTGTTTTTTTCCGATGAAAATCATATAGATAAAGAAGTGCCTTATTACGATGCGATCCTTGATTTAGAAAAGAAATATCCCCATCATGTCGATCAAATGAAGGTTTATGACAACAGAAAGGGATGGGAAGAGGAAATCAACACGTTCCCTGCGCTGATGGTGATCAATCAGCGGCATGTGGTCATGAAGATTGAGGGATCCGTAAAGAAAAAAGAGGATATCATCAAACCTATGCAGCATGTGCTTGCACAATAAAAACAGCCCCCGCTTTTACAAACGGGGGCTGTTTCTTTGCTACATTATTATTTTACGATATGGATCGGGCTTCCGATTGCTACTTCGGCAGCTTCCATAGTGATTTCGCCCAATGTCGGGTGAGCGTGAATTGTCATTGCGATATCTTCAGCAGTCATTCCGCCTTCGATCGCCAGGCTCAATTCAGAAATCATGTCAGAAGCGCTTGCGCCGGCAATTTGCGCACCGATTACAAGACCGTCTTCTTTACGGGTGATCAGCTTCATGAAGCCGTCAGTTTCGTTAAGAGACAGCGCACGTCCGTTTGCTGCAAACGGGAACTTAGCTGCAACGACTTCAATGCCTTCTTCTTTCGCCTGTGCTTCAGTGTAACCGACAGAAGCCAGTTCAGGCTCAGAGAATACAACCGCCGGAATACCGAGGTAATCGATTTCAGCCGGCTCTCCTGAAATAGCTTCCGCAGCGATTTTACCTTCGTAAGACGCTTTGTGAGCCAATGGAGGTCCGTCAATGATGTCACCGATTGCGTAAATGTTCGGTACGTTTGTGCGGCACTGCTTGTCTGTTTTAATGACACCGCGGTCAGTCATTTCGATACCGACTTGCTCAAGGCCGAGCTCATCAGTGTTCGGACGGCGTCCGACAGTGATTAATACGTAATCAGCATCAACCGTTTTTTCTTCGCCTTTTACTTCGAATGTAACTGTTACGCCGTCAGGTCTTTCTTCAACGCCTTTAGCCATAGCGCTTGTATGGATTTCAACGTTGCCTTTTTTCTTCAGTCTGCGGGTAACGAGAGAACTCATTTGTTTTTCGAAGCCAGGAAGAATTTCATCTCCGCCTTCTAAAATAACCAATTCAGTTCCGAAGTTCGCATACGCTGTTCCAAGCTCAGTACCGATATATCCGCCGCCGATAACAACGAGCTTTTTCGGAATTTCTTTAAGCGCAAGTGCGCCTGTAGAGTTCAGAACGCGTTCGCTATATTTGAAGTTTGGCAATTCGATAGGGCGAGAACCGGTAGCAATGATTGCGTTTTTAAATGTGTATGTTTGCGCAGAGTTCTCATCCATTACGCGGACAGAGTTGCTGTCTACGAAATAAGCTTCCCCTTTTATAACGTCCACTTTATTTCCTTTTAAAAGACCTGCAACACCGCCGGTAAGCTTATTTACAACAGAAGCTTTCCATTCTTGGACTTTTGTAAAGTCAACCGTTACGTTCTCAGCAGTGATTCCCATGTCATCTGAATGTTTTGCATTCTCGTAACGATGGCCTGCATTGATGAGCGCTTTTGAAGGAATACAGCCGACGTTCAGACAAACGCCTCCAAGAGTTGCTTTTTCAACGACTGTTACTTTTTGTCCAAGCTGAGCAGCGCGGATGGCAGCTACATAGCCGCCAGGTCCCGCACCAATCACAAGAGTATCTGTTTCAATAGGGAAATCTCCTACTACCATAACATTACGCCTCCATTAAAATAAGTTGTGGATCGTTCAGTAAACGCTTGATGTGGTTTAACGCATTTTGTGCAGTTGCTCCGTCAATCATACGGTGGTCAAAGCTGAGAGAAAGAGCTAAGACAGGAGCAGCTACAATTTCACCGTCACGGACGATCGCTTTTTCAGCAATACGGCCGATACCGAGAATCGCAACCTCTGGGTGGTTGATAACCGGTGTGAACCATTGGCCTCCGGCAGAACCGATATTTGTGATCGTGCAAGAAGCGCCTTTCATTTCCGCAGGTGCAAGCTTGCCTTCACGCGCTTTTGTAGCAAGGCTGTTGATTTCATCAGAGATTTCGAAAACGGCTTTACGGTCGGCATTTTTCACTACCGGCACAAGCAGGCCTTTTTCGGTATCCGCTGCAATTCCGATGTTGAAGTAATGTTTTTGGATCACTTCATCTGTTTTATCATCAATAGATGTGTTTAAAACAGGGAATTTTTTCAAAGCGGATGTTAATGCTTTGACGACGTAAGGCAGATAAGTCAGCTTGATGCCTTGATCAGCAGCAACTTGTTTGAACTGTTTGCGGTGAGCAACAAGATTTGTTACGTCAACTTCATCCATAAGAGTTACGTGCGGTGCAGTATGCTTAGAGTTCACCATTGCTTTCGCGATCGCTTTACGGATACCGCTCATTTTTTCACGTGTTTCAGGGAATTCGCCTTCAGGAGCCTGAGCCGCTGCAGGTTTAGCTGTTTCCTGAGGTGCAGCTGTTTCTTGCGGTGCCGCTTCTTGAGCCGCTCCTCCATTTGCAAAGCTGTCGATATCTTCTTTTACAACACGTCCGTTATTGCCTGAACCTGTTACTTTACGGATATCCACGCCTTTTTCACGGGCATATTTGCGTACGGAAGGCATCGCGATCACGCGTTTGTTCGGATCAGCTTCCGCTTGGTCCTGCTGTCCTGCGCCGGTTTCTTTTGCAGGCTCTTTAGGAGTCTCTTCTTTAGCGATATCCTGCCCTGCTTCAGCAGACGACTGAACTTGAGCTTCAGTTTTCGCATCTCCTGAATCATGGCTTCCTTTAAATTGAAGATCTTCGTAACCAGGTGCGTCAAACGTAATAATCGTTTGTCCAACAGTTGCAACTGTTCCCTCTTCAACTTTTAATTCTAATACTTTTCCTTTAACAGGTGAAGGAATTTCTACCACTGCTTTATCATTTTGCACTTCAGCCAGAACATCGTCTTCTTCTACCTCGTCGTTCGGCTTAACAAACCATTTTACGATTTCGCCTTCGTGGATACCTTCCCCGATATCCGGAAGTTTAAATTCAAATGCCACAGTTTTCGACCTCCTAGTTGATTAAGCAAATTTTAGTTATGCATTCGCAAGCATTGAACCTAGTAAACAGACTCCTTCATATAGAGAAAAGGACTCTCTTTACCGTCTTTTATGATGCCTGATTAAAATTCAAGAACTTTTTTCGCAGTTTCAAGAACGTCTTTATGGTTTGGAAGCCATACGCTCTCAGCAAGCGAGAAAGGAAATACTGTATCAGGCGCCGCAACACGCAGAACCGGAGCTTCCAGGCTCAGAATCGCGCGGTCATTGATTTCAGCTACAACGTTGGCAGCGATGCCGGCTTGTTTTTGAGCTTCTTGCACGACAATTGCGCGGCCTGTTTTTTCAACAGAAGCAATAATCGTATCAATATCAAGCGGACTTACAGTGCGAAGGTCGATAACTTCAGCAGAAACGCCTTCTTTTTCAAGCTCTTCAGCAGCCTTAAGCGACTCATGAACCATCGCGCCGTATGTGATGATAGAAAGGTCAGTACCTTCGCGTTTCACATCAGCTTTGCCAAGCTCGATTGTGTATTCCTCCTCAGGAACTTCCTGACGGAAAGAACGGTAAAGTTTCATATGCTCTAAGAAAACAACCGGATCATTGTCTCTGATAGAGGCAATCAGCAGTCCTTTTGCATCGTAAGGAGTGGAAGGGATAACAACTTTAATACCCGGCTGCTGAGCGATAAGGCCTTCCAAACTGTCAGCGTGAAGTTCAGGTGTATGAACCCCTCCGCCGAATGGAGAACGGATTGTCACCGGAGAAGTCCAGCGTCCGCCGGAACGGTAGCGGAGACGAGCCATTTGTCCTGAGATTGAATCCATTACTTCATATACGAATCCGAAGAATTGGATTTCCATAACAGGACGGTAATCTTGCAGGCCTAAACCGAGAGCGAGACCGCCGATACCGGATTCAGCAAGCGGCGTGTCAAATACGCGGTCCTCACCGAATTCTTTTTGAAGGCCTTCAGTTGCACGGAATACGCCTCCGGCAACGCCTACATCTTCCCCGAAAAGCAGAACGTTTTCATTGTTTTTCAGTTCTGTGCGTAACGCATCAGTGATCGCTTGAATCATTGTCATTTGCGCCATGGCTTACTTCGACTCCTTCGCTTTGTAAATTTCAAGTTGTTCTTTTAAGTTGAACGTCGGCTCTTCAAACATATTCTCAATCAGCTCTGTTACTTTCGGTTTTGATTCGCCGTCAGCCTTTTTGATAGCTTGTTTGATTTCTTCTTTGGCCTGTTCAATCACTTTGTTCTCTTCTTCTTCAGACCATAGTCCTTTGTTTTCCAAGAACTTGCGGAAACGTACGAGCGGGTCTTTTTGCTCCCATTCATTTTCTATTTCTTTCGTACGGTATTTAGTCGGATCGTCACCGGACATTGTATGAGGTCCGTAACGGAATGTAAGAGTTTCGATCAGAGTCGGACCTTCACCGTTAATTGCGCGCTGGCGTGCTTCTGCGGTTGCAGCGTAAACGGCAAGTGCATCCATTCCGTCTACTTGAACACCTGTAATACCGACGGCAACTGCTTTTTGGGCAATTGTCTGTGCGGATGATTGCTTTTCTACAGGAGTTGAAATCGCATAGCGGTTATTCTGAACAACGAAGATCGCTGGCGCTTTAAATGCTCCGGCAAAGTTCATTCCTTCATAGAAGTCACCTTGAGAAGCTCCGCCGTCACCAGTGTAAGTAATAGCTACCGCTTTTTTACCGCGCTTTTTAAGACCTAAAGCTACACCTGCGGTTTGGATAATTTGAGCACCGATAATAATTTGAGGTGATAAAGCATTTACTCCCTCAGGCATCTGATTACCTTTAAAATGGCCTCTTGAGAACAGGAATGCCTGATGTAAAGGAAGCCCGTGCCAAATCAGCTGAGGAACGTCACGATAACCCGGAAGGATAAAGTCGTCCTGTTCAAGCGCGAAGTGTGATGCAATTTGAGAAGCTTCCTGGCCCGCTGTCGGTGCATAGAAACCTAAACGTCCTTGACGGGAAAGAGAAATTGAACGCTGGTCTAAAATGCGGATATACACCATTCTTCTCATTAATTCCTTTAACTGATCATCTGAAAGATCAGGCATTGCGTCTTTATTTACGACTTCTCCTTCAGCATTTAAAATTTGGAACGTTTCAAACTGCTTATGAATAGCATCAAATTGTTTTTTGCTATCAACAATTGAAGTTTTTGTCTTTGCAGCCATTTTTTAAACCACCTCTTCTTTTGATTTAACAGGGTTAGGATACCGTTAGCCATCCGTATTAAAAACAGTCTTATCATGCTCTGCAATTCTAAAATTAATCATTCAGAAATTCACATAGCGCTTAAGCAAAGATAATGACGTTTAAACTGTACTAATAAAAAAAGATTTTTTATTAGTACAATATGATCAACAACCATAGTTTACAGTAATTAAACAAAGCCGTCAATTATTTATAACCTCATTTTGAAACCGCTTATAAAACTTAAGATCATATTGCGCCAAACTGTACTATAAAAGACTTTAAACTGTATTATAAAAATGCTCTACTGTACTATAATTAAAAAAAATTACAAAGAGTAAATTAAGTTATTTAACTTAGGGGCGGGCTTTGAAAAGATGCCGCGGGATAAAAACGGGCAGTTAGCAATCGTCCCGCCTGCCGAACAGACGGGACGATGCTTTTGTCTAATTATTCAATACCCGCCCACACGATATTCAGCGGCGTCAGCACGGCATGAGGATGAAACTCGGAAATCGGAGTGAAAAATACATACGTAAAATCTTCGGCTGGATCAGAAAACATGCCGCACCAACCCATTCCAAGATGTGAGAAGGTGCCTTCTGTCATGAAATAATGGTCACCGGCCGGCCACAAATTAACGCCTAAACCAAAGCCGCCTTCCTCTCTGGGCGCTCCGAAGAAGTAAAAAGGAAGACCGGGCTTTATTTGATTTCTCAGCATGGCCTCGACTGTTTTTCTTCCAAGCAGCTTCTTATCTTTCAATCTGCCTTTATTTCTAAACATTTCAGCCAACTTCCAAATATCCCGCAACGAAGAGTACAGACCGCTTGTCGCTTTATTCGGAAAATACGGGTGATGACTTTTTTCCAGCTGTACGCACTCGTGTTCATTGATCACACAAACTTCTTCTTTTAAAGCATCAGGCACATAAAAATACGTTCTTTCTAATCCGAGCGCTTCAATAATATGCTTTGTTACATACTGTTCGTAGGATACGCCTGTTACTTTTGAAATAATGATGCCAAGTATAACAAAACCGGTTCTGGAATAGTTCCATGCTTCATCCACTCCGTACTCCAAAGGCGTACTGACCAGATAGTTTATCCATTCTTCCTCATTCGTTAAGTCAATGCCTTCAGCCTTTTGAATATCCAGCTCAAAACTTAATCCCGCCGTATGAGTCAAAAGGTGCAAAATTTTAATTTCTCCGAAACCCGGTTTATCAAACGCAGGCAAAATGAGCTTGACCGGCATTTTCAGATCGAGCAAACCTTTTTCGACGAGCTGCATGACGGCTACAGCGGTAAACACTTTTGTCAAAGAACCGATTTCTCTGATTGTATCAAGCTGAAATGTTTGCTTTTCGTTTTGTCCGCCGGTAAATTCCCCTAACGACTCAGCTGCAAAAACCTCACCTCCTCTTGACATCATATAACTCGCACATTGCAGATCTCCATTGTCTATCATTGTCTGATAATGGCTGTTAAGAGCGTTAATTTGTTTCATATCAAATGCCGGATTGCTTATTGTTTGTTTCATTGTTTTCTCCCCCTGTACTGTATGTATCGTTTTCATCCTTTACTTACCGATTTCTTGATGAATTCTGACACCGCTTTATTAAATTCTTCCGGATGTGTGAGGTTCGGAAGATGCCCCGCTCCCTTAATTTTCTTTAATTCTGCATTGCTCAGCAGTTTCTGCAGCCTTTTTGTTTCTTTCTGATCAACTACGCTTTCCTTCTCACCCGTAAGGATAAGCGTTCTTGTATGAATGTCTTTTAAAAAGCCGATCGTAGAATAGCCTTCTTGTTGATGTATCTTCATAAAACGTTCAATAGAAGCATTTAAAAATTGATTACTGTATAAACTTTCATATTCATGCGATTTTCCTATAGCTATAAAATCATTTTTCAGTTTTTCCTCGACACTGCTTTCAGGGTCTTCTTCGTATTCGGTGTAACTTCCGGAAAGAATGAGTGTTTTTACTTTTTCAGGGTATTCATAGGCTATCCTCTGCCCTATCATGCCTCCCCAAGAAGCTGCCGCAATGTGGATCGGCCACGCAACCCCTATCTCGTTCAGCACTTCGATAAAAGTCTGAGCCAGCCCGCTCAGTGTAAAATCGGCGCTCCCCTCACTCAGCCCGTAACCCGGTGTGTGTATGACAATTACATTAAATTGATCTGCCCACTCTTTCATTTGTTCTTTCCACATGTAAGCAGTGGTAGCAAAACCGCAAATCAGTAAAATTGTTTCGCCCTTACCGCTCATCAATATCTCCATATGCCGGGCATTTTCTGTGTTTGCCAGAAAATGAACGGTTTCCGTTTCTTCTGTCTGGTAAAAAGCGATGAGTTTTTTTGCGGCATCGCTTTGATTGTGCTGAAGGGCTCCTTTCTTCAGTCTGCTCCAATAATGCAAATAATCGTCGAGATGACGATTGGAAGCCGTGCCGAGTATCCGGAAAGGACTTTCAGCTTCCGTAACGATTGACGAAGCATCAAAATCGGCTGCAATCGCTGAATCTCTTACCAGAGGCGGTGCTGAACGGGCGGATAACGGCTTGAAATCGTTTTGTATTTTTTCTTTTTCTCCGTATAACACGATCAGCTGGTGGCCTTGGCCGAGAAGCGAGTGTTCAAAAGCTTTGATTCCGGCAGTATTTTCTAATGGGTGAAGTCCGTACTCCCTTTTCATAATATCTTGAATGCCGGGATCAACTGTCATGCCTCCGTCTTTCCAGAAAGGCCAATTTACAGCGATGGTTTTTCCTGATCTTCCCCCCGCCTTTCTCATACATTCCCTCCACTCGGCAAAATGCTCCAGAAAACGATTGGCGTAGGCATAATCTGCTTGACCCAGACTTCCGATTTCTGAGGAGATGGAAGAAAACAAAACAAAAAAGTCTAAAGGCATATCTCTGAGCGCTTCATCCAAATGAATCACACCATTGACCTTTGATTGCAGCACCGCTTGAGCTTCCGCGTCTGTTTTATTCATAATGAGAGAGTCTTTTAACACGCCTGCACTGTAAATGACCCCGTTGATTTCGGAATAATCAGCACGAATTTTTTCCGCTAACTTGATGACCTGCTGCTTATCTGACATGTCAGCCTGGATATAAGAAATGCTTGCCCCGTCATATCGGATGCTGTCTAATTTTTCTTCCATGTCTGCTGTCATTTTCGATCGCCCGGCAATGATAACGCTGGCTCCGTGATTTGCATAAAGAAACGCTGAAATAATCCAGCCGATGCCGCTTAACCCTCCGATGATGAGATACACCCCGTTTTTTGCAAACTTTGCGGCCTTTTGTCTTGTTTGCAGCGAAGCGTCTCTATATGCTGTCACCCACCTTTTTTGATCGCCGTCATATTTCACAGCCTGATGATGTCCGGCACTTAATTCATTGAGAAGCAAAGGTGCTTTTTCAATGGTTTGTCTTGAAGAAATCTCAACCGTTTTACACTTTATATTCGGCTGCTCCGCATTCAGCGTTTTAAAAAAGCCTCCAATCGCGGCGTAAACCGGATTTGTATATTGATCCTTGTCATGTACGTACAGAATGTTGATGTTTTCTTTTGTTTTTTGACGGATCAAAGCTTTACTTAAATAAAGGATTGAATAAAAGCTGTGAGTCAGGTCTAACGCCGCTTCAGTATAAGCTTTTTTTGACAGGTAATGAATGATTGACGCCGGAAACGCTCCGGACTTTTTCATATCATCTAACAGTCTGGTGTAATGAGCAGACTGCTCCGGGTTAAATTTATAATGCTTTTCATTTACCATTTCATATTCAGCGGCGGCTTCCGCATAAATAACATTTTCACTCCCAGTGTAGTTGCGGATTTCATCACTCAATGAACTGTCGAAATCGAAAATCAAAGTATTTTCCTTAGACACTTCTCCGGACTTTAATGGCGACTCAATCCATTCTTTTTGTAAATACAAAGATTCAAGCATCGGCTTTTCAGACGGCTCTTTCGTTTGCGTTTTTTCTTTAAAAGCTGCAGCCGGTGTATTACGCACATCATATTTTTCTTCTAAATAAGCCGCTAAATCATGAATATTGTTATAATCAAAAAGCAATGTCGGATACAATTGTGTATCTAATCTTTCCTCGAGCATTTTCGATATATGCAGCAGCTGTTTTGAGTCAAGACCCAGTTCGTAAAAAGATTGGTGTTTGTCCGCTTTATTTGGCGGTGTGTTTGTAACCTCTCCAATAATGGATGACAGCTCATCTGTTAATGTTTTTTGACTGTCTTGGTGCAAAACTGTATCAGAGATAGAGTCTGTAATGTCAGCTCCGTATTTCTCCTGCAGATATTCCGTCAATTCACCGATTGTGGAGTAATCAAATAATAAAGTCGGGTACAGCTTTGTATCTAACATCAGTTCTAATTTTTTGGATAAGTCTAATAATTGTTTAGAATCCAAGCCCATCTCGTAAAAGGAAATATCATTCTTCACTGTTTCAGCAGGTTTTTCAATCATGCCGGCTATCTCTTGGATCAAATTATTTCTGATCATTTCTTTATTGTTCGTTGCGCTGCCGACTTCTTTAGCTTTTTGGGAATGCTCCAGCCTTTGTATTGATTTTTCATTTCTGACTCTTTTCACACCGAATCGCTCATAATAAAAAGCGAGCTCTCCATCAGGCCTGTATACTTCTATGTCCGCATATAAAATGTCTTTAGAAGGCGGCTGCGTTATACTGTTTTTATCAATATACACAAAACAAGACCCAGTTGTTTTATGCAGTGCCCGGAATGTCTCAATATATATAGGGATAAACGCATTTGTTCCTTCATCCGGCAAGTCTGATGTAAGGATTCCCAACAAGCTGAGAGACCCATCCAAAAATGCGGGATGCATGTAAAAGTCATCTGTATATTCTTTTGAAAGTCCGCTTAAACTTACCTCTCCCAGAATATAATTTTCACCTTCATATACCGTACCTTCCAATTTCATAAAATCTTTATGAATCAGGCCGCCCCTGCGCAAATTACGATAGGCGGATTCAGCATCCGAAATCCGGACGGCTCCTTTCTTTAATTCTTCGATTGAAATTGTCTTTTCGTTTATCGCATTTTTTCTTATGATTTCCGCCTGCAAGTTGACTGACGCTTCACCTTCCGCCTTTTCAGCGACCCATTTCCTGCTTGTTGTTTCAACAAGCCAGCCGTTTTCTTGTTCCGTAAACTGGAAGGTGACTTTTTTATCAAAATGGACTGACGTCGCAACAGGTTCACGGAATAAAACATGTTTGATTTCAAGACTTCGGGGGGATATCCCTTTCTCAGCTAAAAATCGTGTTATTAAATCCAGATACGTTACGCCGGGTATCGTACGCACTTGATGAAGGACATGGTCTGAAACAATATAATCGTCATGTTTGACTAATACGCTGAACCTCATGCAACTCGACAACCTTTCTTCTTTTACAAAGTAAAGAAACAGAGCAGGTGCTACTCTGTTTCATCAATAATTTCAAGAAGCCGTTTTTTATTCTGTTTGATTTGTTTTTTCCGATTTGAATCCGGCCAGTACTCTTTTCTGACAAACTCGGCAGGCGGCAGCGGAGTTCTGACGGAATGATATGAATCATCCAGGCCGCTTACCAAAAGGTGGGCGTTTGTTCCGCCAAAACCGAAAGCGCTGATGCCCGCCCTCCGTTTTCCATCCTTCCAGCTTCTCAGCTCTGTATTCGGATAAAAAGGCGACTTTTCAAATTCAAAGCGGGGATTTGGCGTTTCACAATTCAATGTAGGCGGAATTTCCTTATGCCATATTGATAAAATCACTTTAATGAAACTTGCCGCTCCGGCAGCGCTTAATAAGTGTCCGATATTGGTTTTTACACTTCCTACTCCGCAAAATTGCGTTTTGTTTGTGTCTCTTCGGAATACTTTTGTCAGAGCCTGTAGCTCAATCGGATCTCCAATCATCGTGCCTGTGCCGTGAGTTTCGACGTAGCTGACTGATCCGGGAGTGATATCGGCTTTTTCAAATGCATCTTGAATAACCTGCTCTTGAAGCTTAGGATTCGGGGTCGTAATTCCCATTGTCGCACCGTCATTATTAATAGCTGATGCTTCAATGATACCGTATATCCGATCTCCGTCAGCTTTCGCTTTCTCGAGCGGTTTTAACAGAACAGCGCCAAAACCCTCTCCGGGTACAAAGCCGTTTGCCCTTTCATCAAAAGTAAAACACTGACCGTCCGGCGAAAGAGCTCCTCCTTCTGTTAACATCAGGTAAGGAATTTCATCCAAAAGCAGATCCGCCCCTCCTGCCAGAGCCATCTCTGAATCACCGTTTTTTATGCTTTGGCAGGCTAAATGAATGCTGACTAATGAAGAAGAACAAGCGGTATCAGAAACCATGCTTGGACCGTGAAAATTAAAGAAATGCGACACATGTGAAGCAATAAAGTTTTGACTAAGCCCGACGATGTGGCTGCTGCTTTCTTTCGGCAGTTTGTGACCGTAGCCGCCCATTCTGGAACCGACAAATACGCCGACTTTTTTTCCCGATAATTCTGTTTCTTCATAACCGGCATCCCGTACAGTCTGTACACTCGTTTCTAAGAAATGTCTTATCAGCGGGTCCGTTTGGATGGCTTTCTCCTCTTCCATGCGGAAATACTCCGGATCAAAGCTGCCGATTCCATTGATAAATCCTCCCCATTTGCTGATGCTTTTTCCCTTTTGCTGCACCGGAGAGTAATTTTCTTCTATATTCCACCGGGAATCAGGTACTTCTTTAATATGATTCTTCCCTTTTCTCAGATTGTCCCAAAATTCCTCTTTATCAGCCGCTCCAGGGAACTTACATCCGATTCCGATAACAGCTATCTTTGCAGAGGAAGCCGTCTGCGGTTCTGTATTTCGGCTCGTCACAGACTGCATATCATGCTGATTGCTGCTTTGAGAATCAGTCTGTTCGATTTGTTTTTTCAACGGCGGCGCCGTCTTACCGATATATTCCGCAAGACCATGAATCGTGTTGTGTTCAAGAAGCACAGTAGGGTCAATTTTTTTCTGAATCATTGCTTCTATACGATGTATAATGCTGACAAGAAGTATAGAATCCACACCGTATTCCTGAAAATCCGTATTTGGGTTAAGCTTTTCAAGGGGAATGCTCAATTCCTCGGCAAATACGGCAGAAAGTTCACTGACAAGCCCTTCTGAATGATCAAAAGTGTCGGGAGTCTCCTGTCTTCGCACTGGAAATGAAGCCTTGCCGGTTTTATTGATATTCAGGAGACTGTCTGCATGAAACACTGTTCCTTTTTTCACGATAGGAATGATATTGGCCGATTTTCTCTCCAGTGCATGATACAAAATCGCCAGTCCTTCCCGTGTGGAAAGAGAGTCCAATCCCAATTCATCATATAAAGGACTCGTCACAGTACCCATTCCGACTTCTTTCCAGCTCGGCCAATTGATGGACGTGAAATACGTTCTCCCCTTTTGAAAATGATAAGCCGCGAAATAGTCCATATATGCGTTTGCAGACGCGTAATCAGTCATTCCTTTCGACAGTTTGGGTGACTGTGCAGCAATTGATGAAAATAGAATAAAGAAATCCAGCGGCCTATTATTAAAAATCCGCTCCAAATTCTGAAGTCCAGTGACTTTCGGCCCGTACACCGTCTTAAATTCACTCATTCTTTTATGAATAAAGGCCGGATTTCCGCCGCTGTGCAGTCCGGCACAGTGTATGACACCGCTTATATCTTTAAATTCAAGGCTTACTTGGTGAAAGAATGAACGCAGCTTCTCTTCATTTGTGAGAGAACCGCTGTAATACAGATAGTTGACACCTTTCTCTTCAAAACTTTGAAACAGTTTGATATTGCTGACTGTCTTTTCGTCCTGTCTGCCCTCTTTCAGCAAATGATCCCATTCACTTCGCAAAGGTAATGGACGCGTCCCCGTCAGCACAAGTTTTTTCACTCCCCGTTTCACCAAATCTTCAGCTATTGCTCTGCCAATGCCCCCTGTTCCGCCGGTAATCACGATGGCTTTATCCGCAGGAAATGAAACAGGCCCGCCGGTATGGATTCTTTCTTCTTCAAAATACGGAACATATCTGACGCCGCTGCGGTAGCATACTTCATTCTCTCCGGTACATTGCGCCCTTTCATTCTCAAAGATTTGTTTCAGCTCATGCGTTTCTTTCATGCTGTCTATATCTATTGTTTTCACATGAACAAAGCCGTATTCCGCAGAAAGGGCTTTCAGAAAAGCCGCTGATTCCGCCCCCGTCAGCTTTGGTTTTTCCGCTTTAAATACCTGCAAGCCATTGGTGATTTGTAAAATGGATAATGGTGTTTCCTTTTTACTCCGCTTAATTATTTCTTGTATAAATAAGAATTTACCATATGGGATGCCGTTCTGATTTTCACTCTGGTTTCCGACATCTGAGAAATCAAATATATTTTCGACCTGCCGCTCACCGCCCGAGAAGACCTCACGGATAACGTCGTATGCGTGGTTTTCATCTAATAAAGAACACTCAAACATTTGATCAGAGTGTTTTATAAATGAAGAGTGATGTTTTATGACAATCAGATTCTCCTGATCTATATCCGAACAAATGGTGCAGGCAATTGATTCTGTGTCTTGATTTACAAATGCTACTGTCAGTCCGTACTCTTTTGTTTCGGATGGATTTACAAACGGATTCTCCCTCCATTTTTTTTGCAAATGATGTTGAAAAGAATGCTGAGGGATCTCTGTCTTCTCAGTCCTGGACGGAACCCAATAACGTTCTTTTGCAAACGGATAAGTCGGAATTGAGATCCGTTTACCCGGCTGCTGTAAATGTTGATGAACGGATTTCCAGTCGATATCCGCCCCCCAAACCCATAATTGAGCCAGCTTTTCCGCTTCACCGTTCTCAATAATGGTCTTTACAAACAATTCACCTGCTCTGCCTTCCGTTAACGCCTTCATTTTTTCAGCAAATGCATCTGCTGATTGCTGATTAACATATACGCCTGGAACTTGCTTGTCACCGCGGCAAAACTCAAATAATTTATCTTTCATTTCTTTAAGAGAGGTACCGGTAATCGCCGCTCTGGCCTCCATCGCTTCTCTGCCCGATTGTGTAGTGTATGCCAGATCCCGTAAAACAACGCTTTCCGATTGGCCGGCTTCCATCACTTCATTCGGGAACATGTTTCTTATCGCTCCGGCATATTCCTTCAATAAGTATTCAGTAACCGCTTGAATGGAGGCGCAATCAGTTAATTCATACATCGTGAGTTCAATATGAAACATTTCGTTAATAAAATCCGCCATCCGGCTTAATTCCAAAGGCCCTACGCCAAATTCACTCAGGTGATCAGCAATATTAATTTCTTCCGGATGGATATGAAGCAATTCCGAAACAAACGGTTTGAGTACTTCATACACCTTTTCTTTCATATCAGGCTGTTTATCCTTTACTTCAGTACTTAGTGAACGTTGAATAAAATCTTTCATGTTTTCGGCATACTCAAGAAGACGTTCATTGTCTTTGGCAGATAACAGGACAATATGCGGTTCGTTCTCAACATGTTCTGTTGAGACGTTTGTTTCTTCATATTCTTCTATAATGATATGAACATTCGTTCCTCCCGCTCCGAATGAGCTGATCCCCGCTCTTCTCGGAACAGTTACTGTTTTTCCGTTTTCCTGCAGTTTCGGTTTCTTCCAGTCTTGCAATGACCGCTGTACATAAAAGGGAGATGCTTTAAAATCAATATTTGGATTCAACGTCTCCGCATGTATGGAGGGAAACAGTTTTTTCAGTTTCATTTGCAAAAGAACCTTTGTCAAACCGGCAATTCCCGCTGCGGCCTCAAGATGGCCGATATTTGATTTGACAGAACCGATTGAACAATATTGAGTGTGCTCCGTAAATTCCCGAAACGCTTTTGTTAATCCGGTGATCTCAATCGGGTCTCCCAGAGAAGTTCCCGTTCCGTGAGCTTCAATATAACTAATTGTACGAGGGTCAATACAAGCTTTCTGAAGCGCGTCCTGTATCAGTTCAGACTGACCATTTGGATTAGGAACCGTAAAACCGTTTGTTCTCCCTCCGTGATTGACCGCTGTCGCTTTAATCAGCGCATAAACATGATCTCCGTCCCTTACCGCTTCCGCCGCCGGCTTTAAAAGTACGGATCCCACTCCTTCTCCCGGTACATAACCGTCACCGCCCTCGCCGAATGTACGGCATCGGCCATCACTTGCAAAGAAGCGGCTTTGATTTAATAATGTATATTTATTCGGATGAAGCGTAAGATTGACCCCGCCCGCAACAGCAAGGGTGCTTTCTCCTCTTCGTATACTTTCACAGGCTAAGTGAATGGCGTTAAGAGAGGATGAACACATTGTATCAACCGCCATACTCGGCCCCTTAAAATTAAAGAAATATGATATTCTGTTTGCTATTGCAGAAAATGGAGACCCGACGGCCAGTTCATTTCCTTTAAGTGATTCTTCAACGCCGAAAAATTGATAGCTTCCATATGTGACGCCTGCAAATACTCCGACCTTTTTGCGGGTCAGATCTGAAGGTTTATAACCCGCATCCTCTATGGTATTGTACACTGTCTCTAAAAAGAGGCGTTCCTGAGGATCAAGAAAAGCCGCTTCTTTCGGTGATATCCGGAAAAATAAAGGATCAAACCGGTCTGGATTTTTCAGAAAACCTCCCCACTTATAGCAGCTTCCCTCCAGCATTTCCTTCCGGTCATCAGGAATTTCGCTTACGCAATCCCGTCCATTCATCAGCACATTCTGGAACTCCCTGATGTTTTCCGCCCCCGGGTATCTGCCGCTGACACCGATAATCGCTATATCAGCAGAAAGGGGGTCGGCCGCAATATGCTCTTTTGAACCTTCTCCTTCAGAGCGTACCGGCGCTTTTGTTTCCACTGGTTTTCTTTTTTGCTTTTTTTGATATGAAACAAGTACAGATCTGCCGGCCGGTTTCAGCAGTTTCATCATTCGTTCGCTGTGATGACTCAGGAAATATTCGGCTAACTGCGATATTGAATGATATTCAAAAAATAATGTTTTCGACAATCTGCCGATACTTTGCTCCAGCTTTTTGGTCAGACGCATGATCATCACTGAATCAATGCCGTATTTCTCCAGATATTGTTTTTCATCTATGAGTGAGGCCGGTAATTTCAATTCCTCTGACATTATATTTTTCAGATAACTGATTATATTTTGTCTTAATTCATCGTTTTGCAAATCGGCATCTTCCTGCTGCTCTGAATGAAAGCTGATTGTGCCGGCACGCTTCAGCACATCCTCAATCTTTTCTTTACGGCCTTTCAGGGCAACCAGCTGTTCAGATGATTGACACAAGCTGTTCTCCAGAGCCTGTATTCCGTCACTATCATCTAACGAGTCAAGACCGAGTTCCTGTTTCATGTAGGATACTCCTTCATCGTCAATATTCATCCCGCCGGAAGTCCATAGCGGCCAATTGACTGACACTACCCTTTCGGCAGACTCTGTCGCGGTCATAACTGCTGCATACTGATCCAGAAAGGCATTGGCGAAAGCATAGTCACATTGGCCGGATGAGCCGAAGACTGCCGATGTGGATGAAAACAAGACAAGTAATTCAACTTTCATTTTTTTAATTTCTTCCGCCAGCCACAGCGTGCCATAAACTTTCGAACCTGTGACTTGATCAATTTCTTCTTTTGTCTTTCTTAAGATAAAAGAGTCACGGAGTACGCCGGCACTGTGAAATACTCCATGTAAGGTGCCGAACTGCTCTTTTGCAAAAGCAAATATCCATTCAGCATCACTTTGTTTTGAAACATCAGATCGGATATATTCAACTGTTGAACCTGAACTTCTTAAATATTCGATCTTTTTCTCCTGCTCTTCAGTTAAATCAGAACGCCCCGTTAATATGAGATTCGCTTTCCATTTTTCCGACAGATGTTTTGCCAGAATATAACCGAGACCGCCCAGGCCTCCTGTAATCAGATAATTCCCATGATGTTTCAGCGGCTGAGTTAAATCGAATGAGCCGGCTTTATTATAGCTTTTCGTAAAACGTCTGCCGTTTTCATAGCGCACTTCAAAATGGATATCCCGTTTTTCGTCACACTCTCTCTGATATATGTCCGCTATTGCTGGAAGAGCGGCTCCCGCACCCTCTGATTGCGTGATATTGATAATCTGATAGTGAAAATTGGGGTGTTCCTGGTGAACGGTTTTCACCAATCCGCCGAGCGCATGATGCAGCGGCAGTTGTTCTTTATTCTCTGTTTGAAAAATATGCGTCAGCTTTATTATCTTTTTCCATTTTAGTTCAATCAGCGCCTGTGTAATATACAGAAGAGAAAACAATCCGTTTTCCAATTGTTTCTGTATACCTCCTTTACTCATGTCAGCCTGAGAATCAGACCACAAGTGAAGAATCTTTTCGGGCAGCTGATAATGATCATGAATGTATCGGAACAGCTTTAGATAATCGTGTTTTTTCACGTGGTTCATACAAATCGTATCATCATGTAAAACAGCAAATTCTTTTCCGCGGATGACAAACAAGAGAGTACAGCCCTTAAACAAACCGCTCAATTCTTGTATTTGCCGTTCATTTTCTGCAAAAATCAGGAGCAATCCCGTCAAGGGTACGCTCTTCTTACTCGGAATGAACGATTCTGTCCATTCCGGCTTGTAATATAAAAGCGGATGGTTCGATGCCCGTGATTTTTGATTCTGAATGGATGTCACACGGGCATAGCCTTCGTCAGCCGACATTTGTCCTGTTTGAATCAGATCAAGAATATCGCTGATTTGTTCACGTTTTCCGTTCATCATTCTTCCCCCATTAATTGTTTCAATACAGCCTTCTGATCAATATCATTGGTTTCCAATTGACGCAGGAGACGAATGAGTTCATCGTCCGTCTGAACAGTGTCTTTTTCATCACCATATCTGAATCTCACATCTCTGCACTCTGCCAGAATGTTTCCGTTTCCATCTGTAAATATCATATGACACGTTACATCACGGCTGTTCTGCCGGTTCTCTTTTTGAGTATAGACATAAAAATTTTGAGCGAGAGGCTGATAGACATCCGCCGCTCCCAGTCCGATCAATTCCGGGAAGGTTTCTCCGCTGACAAAAAACGCACTGGCTTGAATCGCGGACTCAAGCGCTTCAGGAGAGATCGTAAAATTCTCTCTTTTTGCATAAAGCTCATCCGGCAATGAATGAAACGACAGCATTCCGTCACTGTTTTTCGCTGATTCAATGACAAAAGGCGCTTCAGCCGGATGTTCAGTCATTTCTGATTTGACTTCAGCAATATCAAGCGCTTCAGGAAGCATACCGCTTTCAGGCTTAACAATATGCGCATTTCCCCTGGCAAGACGTACTTTATTCTCATTTTTTGTGTTTGCATATATCTCAAATCGCGCAAAGCCGCGCTCAGGCGTCAGCGTAATCATCAGTTCCCGTATATCAGTCATTCCGTTCATGCTTTCGGTCCACAATAAATCAGTCAATGTATGAACTGGTTGTCCAAATGCCTCCGCTGCATTGACGATAGCCATTTCAGCCAAAGATGCATAAGGGAAAAAGGACACGTTTCCTTCAGACAGACTTAGTGCAAACGGATGATTACGGCTGATTTTTTTCGTGAAACTGAACTGATTAAAATCGGACGTGTTACTCCCCAAGAAAGGGTGACCCGGCTTACTCACATCCGCTGAAACAAGTGCGTCCCCTTTTTCCGCTATCCAATACCGCTGTTTGATCAGCGGTTGTCCCGGAATAGAAATCCTGCGAGCATTCCGATTCACCTCAAAAGTCTCCCAATCTATCTTTCTTCCATCTACCCATTTGGATGCTGCTTCGGCGTAATCTGAACAAACGTGAGGCATTTCATTGTGAACTTCTGATTCGAATGTATGACCGGTATGGCTCAAGCTGCTTTTTTCACCCCTGATATAAGCTGAAAGCTCTTCAGCAATGACCTGCCCGGAATCTGCCACTATCGCCAGCCGTTCTTCCATATGATCGCGTCCCGTCTGAAGTGTATAGGCAATATCCTGAAGACGCAGTTTATGATTGTTATCCTTCGATTCATTTTCTGATAGAAAATCAGCCATAACCTTTGCATATTTTATCAGCCGTTGTTTGTCTTGGGCCGATAAAACAAAGATCACTCGGCCGCTTTGATGATCAAAAGCTTTTGGCGGCTCATACGCTTCCAATATAAGATGCGCGTTTGTCCCTCCTGCCCCAAAAGCGCTTACCCCGGCTCTCAAAGGATGAACAACATTGCTGTTTTGCGGAATATTCCATTCAGCCGCTTTCCGCTGCACTTGAAAAGGAACCTGATCAAAATCTATAAACGGATTAACAATATCGGAATGCAGAGAAGGAACAAGCTGCTTATTCTTCATTTGGAGAAGCACTTTCGTTACCGCAGCGATTCCTGCCGCAGATTCTAAATGTCCGATATTTGATTTCACCGAACCGATGGCGCAAGGATGGTTCAATTGATAGGAATCTTTCAGTCCTTGAATTTCAATCGGATCGCCTAATGACGTCCCTGTTCCATGCGCTTCAATATAATTGACGGTGTTCGGATCAATGTCAGCTTTACGAAGCGCTTCTGAAATGACCTCCGCCTGCGCATCCGGATTCGGTATGGAATACCCGCTCGCCTTTCCTCCATGGTTAACGGCGCTTCCCTTAATCACGCCATATATTTGATCTTGATCTTCTATTGCTTTTTTCAATGGTTTTAACAATACGGCTCCGACTCCCTCACCGGGAACATAACCGCTTCCGTCTTTTCCAAAACTCCGGCATCTGCCGTCACTTGATAGAAACTGTCCCATACTGAGGAACTTATATTTATTCGGATGTATTGACAAATTCACTCCGCCGGCTAATGCCATATCGCTCTCTCCGCAATGTATGCTTTGGCATGCGTAATGAATAGAGGTCAGTGATGAAGAGCACATTGTATCCAGAGCCAAACTCGGACCTTTTAAATGAAAATAATAAGACACCCGATTGGCTATTGAAGAATAGACGGATGCCGGCGAGAAAGCCGCTCCATTTTCTTCTCCTTCAAATAGTTGATATTGGCCCCACATGGCACCGACAAATACACCGACTTTCATCTTTTCCAGCATGTTTCTCGGGTACCCTGAGTCTTCAAAACAATTTTTGGCCGTTTCTAAAAAGAGCCTTTCCTGGGGATCCATAAGTTCTGCTTCCCTTGGGGAAATATGAAAGAAAAGCGGATCAAATTGATCGGCTCCGCTGATAAAACCTCCCCACTTGCTGTAAGACTTCCCTTTCATATCTCTGTCTTCGCTGAAGAAATCATCCATATTCCAGCGGTCAGGCGGGATTTCTGTAATACAATCTTTTCCGCTCTTTAAATTCTCCCAAAATTCAGGTAAGTCTTCAGCCATCGGATACTTTCCGCTTAATCCGATAATGGCAATGTCCTCATGCCTTGTATCAGCTGTTTCATTTATTTGGATCTCACGGTTTTCATCCTCCATGAAGGTATCTTGAAGTGCAGATTTCAATTTTTCTTTGTCACCTTCAAACACGATCAGCTGTGATGCGTTCAGAGAGAGTGAATCTTGAAAAGCTTTGATCCCATTGGTTTTACTAAGAGGAACCATACCGATTTTTTGTTTCATCCATTTTTCAGTTTGTTTATCCACTTTCATGCCGCCGTCTTCCCATAGCGGCCAGCCGATGGCTACTGAGACGCCGGAGCGTTCTTTTTTCCGCCTCATTCCTTCACGCCACTCAGCGAAAAGATCAATGAACCGGTTGGCCAATGCGTAATCCGTCTGTCCGATATTCCCGTACATCGAGCTGCTTGATGAAAACATCACAAAGAAGTCCAAAGGTTCGGTTTGCAGCAAGCTGTCCAATAAGACCGTCCCATTTATTTTCGGAGCGATCACTTCCTGAATTTCATCTTTTGATTTTTGAATCAATAAAGCGTCGTGCGTCACACCGGCACTGTGTATCACACCGTTGATTTCTCCGAATTGCCTTTTAATGGTTTTTATGATTCGCTCTGCATCGCGGCTATCTGAAAAGTCACCTCTTATATATTGAACCGAAGAACCGCCTGCTTTCATTCGGCTGATTTTGTTCTTTTTGTCTTCCGTAAGTTCAGAACGGCCCGCTAAAATAATATTGGCTTTCGTTTGGGCTGCGATATGTTCTGCAAATATAAGGCCTAAGCCGCCGGCCCCTCCTGTAATCATGTATACTCCGTTTTCTTTAAAGGAGAAACCTGAGTTTTGAGACGGTTCCGCTTCCCGTAAGGCTCGGACCCAGCGCACATTTCCTTCATAATAAAGATCGGTTTCTCCCGGATGCGCTTCTGTAGATTCGACTCTGATGATTTCAGCTGTAAGTTCCGGCAACGATGACTTGTCTGAAACTGATATCCCGATTGTCTTAAGGGCCAGTTTCGGGTTCTCAAGCAAAATAGACTGCCCTGCGCCATGGACTGAAGCATAAAGCGGCTGATCATTTTTATGATCCGCCGGATAAAGGAAAAGCGATACAACCTTTTTTTCCGCCTTGCTGCGCATCAATGCCCGGCTGAAAAAGAATAGCGGGTAAGCCCCCTTAGAAAGCTGTTCACTTATTTTTTCCGGGCCGGCAAATGACCCTTCCGGCCACCCGTAAACCACGATGTCGGGCATTTGCCCCCTTTTTTTCAGATCAGCTGCAAGCCTGTCAAAGTGAGCTTCCTCCCTGTGATCTATCTCATAAATACCGTCTCCGTGATAGGAGAAACGATTCCCTGATAAAACGAGAATGATCTGTGTATTTTCGAATCCATTTTCAGCATTTTCCCGCATAAAATGAAAAAGCTCTCTGTCATATTGAAACAGCAGGCATGTTCTTTTCTTTTTATTTCCGCAATTCGGGTCCCAAGCGGCAGCCTTTTGTCTCCAATGCGGCGTTAAATAGGTCAGAGCCGTATGATTCTCTCCATGATGAAGAGGGCGGTCTTTTTCAACGGAAGTCTTTTCGCCGCTCTCTGCAAAATAGTTTGCAAGTTTTTGAATCGTCGGATACTCAAACAATAAAGTAGGGTACAGTTCCCTGCCTGTTTTCTCTTCCAATGCCTTTACGGCTTGCATAAGTGTTACGGAATCGAGGCCTTGTTCATAAAAACCTTTTACCACAGAGAGTGTTTCAGGGGCAGTCCCTTTGATATCTGCGATCAGCTGCTGAATGTCTCCTTCTGTTATAAGAGCGGAAAGATTTTCGTTCTTACTTTCTTTCATGTCAGGCTTTTCAGCCGGTTGATTTCGCGTTAAGAAATAACTGGACATTTTTTGATTTTCTCTAATATACGCGGCGAGTTCCCGGATCGTTTTCTGCTCAAACAGGAGTGTAGGATACAGCTGTTCCCCTGTTTTGTTTTCAAGTTCTTTGACAATGGCAAGCAAAGAAGCTGAATCCAGGCCCTGTTCATAAAAACCAATGTCTGTCCTTATGTCACGCAGATCTATATTTGAAACCCCGGATATTAATTCTTTAAGGTGTGTCTCGATGCTTTCGCTTCGATTTATGATTGAATCTTTTCTGATCAGGCTGTCTTTTGGCTGAGAAGCCGCTTCAGTTTCCAAACGAGTCTGCTTCAGGTTTTCAATTAAATCTTTTGAGCGGATATGTTTCACAGACAGCCGCGTAAAATAAGCGATCATCTCCCCGTGTGCATCGTACAAACCGTAACTTACTTGGATGACATCCCCTGAATCATGATTTTGGTCTTGCTTCTCTATGTACACATAACACCTGTCTTCCAGGCGCTTCGTCATACGGAAAGATTCAATATGAATGGGAATATACGTTTTCATCCGGCTTGCCGGAGATCCTTGAGTAAAATATTCGGGACATGCCTGATAAAGGATCGATATGATGGTAGACGCATCAAGAAAAGTGGGATGCAATTGAAAATAGCCGGTATATTGATTGGCAATTTGGCTGAGCGTCAACTCTGCAAGTACAGAATGGTCAGACGCATAAACCTTCCCCAAACTCTTCATAAATTCAAAATGCTCTATATCAACCTTTTTTAAATAGTCATAACATATCTCCATATCAGCTTCACGGGCGGAGGCATGTTTAATTTCATCAATATTGATTGAACTCATGCTTTCCGGAATTTTCGGCATGAGCCTGCAGTTCATATTCTCATCCCAGCTTTCATCCAGGATGCGGTCATCTTTTACCTTTCTGCTCTTCGCATGAATTTCCCATCCCTGTTCCAATCCCTGAAAACGGATGCGGATTTCTCTGTCAAAGGTATCTGATGTTGCTACAGGTTCCAAATACAAAATATTCTGACACTCGAGTTCTTCAATAGGCAAACCTTTGCTCAGCGCCATACGGTATATCATATCTAAAAATGTGACACCGGGTATAATCCGGGTGCCATGCACCCGGTGATCCCTGACAATATAGTCTGTATGTTTAATTGTTAATGTGAACTGATAGTTTTGATTACTGGCCACCTGTCTCATTCCTTTTCTTTTCTTTATAATTCTTTGAAATCAAGTAAAGGAATCAGCAATTCTGACTCTTCCTTTTCTGGAGTTTCTCCATTGTCGATCCAGCATTGTTCCTTATTGAATATAACCGGAGAAAGCGGGTGTCTTTTTGTCTCTCCATATCCTAATGTGAGATGGCTGTCGCTCAATATCATATGTGCGTTCGTGCCCCCGAATCCAAAAGAACTGATTCCAGCTCTCAAAACCCCTTTTCTGGGACGCCATTCTTTTAAAGACGTGTTAGGAAAGAATGGCGATTGATCAAATTTAAAACGCGGATTTGGCGTTTTACAATGTAATGTCGGCGGGAGCATCTGATTTTTTATGGATAAGGCAACCTTTATAATACTCGCTATCCCCGCTGCGCTCATTAAATGTCCGAAATTCGTTTTTACGCTGCCTACTCCGCAAAATTGCCTTTCTTCCGTAACCTCCCGGAACACTTCTGTCAGCGCTTTTAATTCAATCGGATCTCCTATCATCGTACCGGTGCCATGCGTCTCGACATAACTGAGAGTATCTTCATCAATTCCGCCTTTTTTCAGGGCTTTTTTTATCACTGCGCTTTGCGCTTTCGGATTAGGTGTTGTCATTCCCATTGTCTGTCCGTCATTATTAACCGCGGATGAGTCAATTACCGCGTAAATTCTGTCACCTTCGGCAAGGGCGTCATCAAGTCTTTTCAAAAGGACTGCGCCGCATCCCTCTCCCGGTACAAAGCCATCTGCCTTCTCATCAAATGTATGACATTTTCCTTCAGGTGAAAGCGCCCGAGCCTCACTCAGCATGACGTAAGGCTTTTGATCCAGCAAAATGTCAACTCCGCCCGCAATCGCCATATCTGACTCTTTTGACATCAGGCTTTGACAAGCGAGATGGACGCTGACCAATGAAGAAGAACAAGCCGTGTCTACAACCAGATTCGGTCCTTTCAGATTAAAAAAGTGTGAGATATGCGCGCCTATGAAATTTTGTCCTATACCCACGATCGTATTTTTTGAAGGGGAACCTATTTTGGACATAAACGTCCCGGTCCGCGAACCGATGAAGACGCCGACTTCTTTGTTTGATACTTCTTCTTTTGTATAGCCGCCGTCTCTCAATGTCTGGACGCTGACCTCAAGGCATTTTTTGATTAACGGATCAAGCTCTGATGCCTCACTTTTGTTCATATTAAAAAACGCGGGATCGAAAGACTCAATATCTTGAAGAAATCCGCCCCACTTACTGATACTTTTTCCCTTTTCATAGGTGTCAGAGTAGTATGAAGAAATATCCCATCGCGACGCCGGGACTTCGCGGACACTATTTTGTCCTTTCTTCAAATTTGTCCAGAACGTTTCTGTGTCCGGAGCATCCGGAAACTCACAGCTCATTCCGATAATAGCGATTTGGTTCAGACTGGTTTGTTGTATTTGTGATCCGTTGTCCCGTATTTCGGAAGCATTTTGATTTATATGTTGCTCTTTTTTCCGAACCTCAATGTTTTCCGAATCAATTTGAGGACTGATCCCCTCACTTGCAAATAATTCGTTTAAATAGACGGCCAGTTGTGAAAAACTCGGATACTCCAGAAAAGCTGAAGGTTCAATTTTTATTTGAAATGCATCTTCCGCTTTTTTGACAAGCTGAACCAGTAAGATTGAATCAACTCCGTAATCCGCAAAAGACGTATCATGATCTAAATTCTCGTAAGGTATTTTCAGCTCCGCGGAAAAGATCTCCATTAACTTCCTGATAATGGATTCATTGTCTCCCTGACCAGAAATCACTTTTTCCTCAGCATCCGGGTTATTTTTAGCAGCTTGAATTCTTGTCTGAAGCAGCTGCTGCAGCATGAATTTCTCCGGATGTGTCTTTGCCGGTATAAGGCAGGGGTATCCGTTTATCGTCATCATTTCATCCAGCATGGCAATACCTGATTCTGTTGAGTGTGAAAGTAAACCAAGTGCCTGATATGATGGACTTGTCACCTCGCCCATCCCAATGTCCTTCCAGCTCGGCCAGTTAATTGATTGATAATATGTTCTGCCGGCTGCATGCTGATACGCCGCAAAGTAATCCATAAAAGCGTTCGCCGCGGCATAGTCACTTGTTCCGGCGCCTAATAAAGGAAAGGCGCTCGCAACAGATGAAAACAAAATGAAGAAATCAAGTTTGTCATCAATAAAAATGTCATGAAGTACCTGCATCCCCTGTACCTTTGGCTCAAATACTTCTCTTATTTCTTGATCAGATTTATGAATAAAAGCCGGATTCGAATGATTGGCTGCACCAGCGCAATGAATCACCCCGCCGATTTTGCCGAACTTCAGTCTCACCTCTGAAAAGAAGCGTTGTAATGTTTCTTTTTCCGTGAGCGGCCCGGAATACACTTCTACTTGAACTCCCATTTGATCCAACTCATGCAGCAGTTGTAATTTCGAATAAAGAGGTGACTTTTCATCGGTGTCTTTTAACATGCCGGCTATTTTATCAGATTCCGGAAGGTCGGTTACTCCCATCAACACAAGTTTTTTGACTCCCTTGCCGGCATAATGTCTGGCAAGTTCTGCTCCGATCCCTCTTGTTCCCCCTGTAATAACCAGGGTTTGATCCGTACGGCATACTGGCAGACCGGATAGTTTCCGGTTTATTTCCGCTGCATGTAATTTCTCGACGTATGGAATATAACGTTCACCGTTCCGGTAGCAGATTTCACTATACAGCCCGTCAGCGCAAGCTTCATCTGTGATTATCTGTCTCAGTTCCGCCGCAGTCCCGACATACCCGTCTACATCTATTGTTTTTGATTTTATCTTTTGATACTCCGCACTCAGCATTTTATATAGTCCGGCTGTTTCGGCTCCGGCTAACGACGGCTTGTCATTCAGAAATGTCTGCAGCCCTCTGGTCACATGTAAAACGAAAAGCTGTTTACGTGTCTTTATGATTTCCTGCAGCAGTGTCAGCTTCCCGATTGTGCCGGTGCGTGCCCCGTTTTGATCACTCCGGAAATCTGACAGGTCAATCATGCCGATGATTTCCGGATTTTCTTCTATGACCGCTAGAGCCGTTTTTTTGGCTTCCCCATCCGAATGATCCCAGTTATCTGCGCAAATGACAGCGGCTTCAATCATAGGGTCTGAATCAAACAATTCGAATGCAAGCCGCTCACTTTCACTATTAGCCAGGATCATCACCTGTCCTTTCGTAAAAGCGGAGGGCGCAGCCTTTTGTTTTTTCCACGATTTTTTAAATACATCAAATGATAAGTCAGTCGGTGCGTGTGGCAAACTTTGCGGTACACCTGTTTTTTTCTGTTTCTGTGCTGCTTTTGCGGCAGGCACCCAATATCTGTTCCGTTCAAAAGGATATGCGGGAAGAGAGATAAGCTTCGGCAATTCCGCAGTGTACATCTCTTCCCATCGAACGTCTCCTCCGTTCACCCAGTGAATGGCCATTTCTCTTGCACTATTAAAGTGAGCGGCTGACAGGGCATCCTTTTGACCAGAGCCTCGGCGGGCCTTTCCCCTATATAAACCGTTTAACTTATGATCTGACCGCAAATACATCGTAAGCTTATTGCGAAGGTCGTCAATGCTGCTAACCTCAACAGCGAGCCGCTCTTCCATAGCGTTTCTCCCGGTCTGCGAGGTGTACGCAGCATCAGCTAGTGACGTTTTTGGCCCCAGTTCATTTATATATGCATCAATCAAGAGTCTGAGCCGTTCTTCATTTTTGGCAGAAAGCAGAATAATTTGCGTCTTGTTGCTCTGTACCGTTTCCATCTTTTCTTCATTCTTATACTCTTCGATGATAATGTGGGCATTAGATCCTCCAGCGCCGAAAGAACTGATGCCTGACCTTCTGGCTTGATTTTGCGGCGTCTCCCAATCGGTCAGTTCAGACTGCACGTAAAACGGTGTTTCCCCAAAATCAATATTAGGATTTAAGTGATCGGAATGAAGGGAAGGAGCAAGCTGTTTATACTTCATTTGCATCAGCACTTTTGTAATAGAAGCAATTCCCGCCGCAGCCTCTAGGTGTCCGATATTTGACTTAACCGAACCAATTGCACAACGATAATCGCTTTTCGAGCTGTGCAAAGCTTTGGTTAATCCTGAAATTTCAATCGGGTCTCCCAAAGATGTCCCGGTGCCATGCGCTTCAATATAACTTATGCTGTCTGCATCAATCCCCGCCTTATCAAGAGTTTCACTGATGACGTTTGCCTGCTCGCCCGGATTTGGCACAGTGTATCCGTTTGTTTTTCCGCCGTGATTTACAGATGTTCCCTTAATCACACCGTAAATCCTGTCCCCGTCAGCCTTCGCGGCAGAAAGCGATTTCAAAAGAACGGCCCCGACTCCTTCTCCCGGCACATATCCGTCTCCTCCCGCTCCAAAGCTTCTGCAGCGCCCATCGCTTGAAACAAAATGATTTTGTGAAAGCAAAGTATATTTATCAGGGTGTAAGGATAAATTCACTCCTCCGGCAATAGCGAGGGTGGATTCTCCCCTTTTTATACTTTCACATGCAAAATGAACAGCAGAAAGTGAAGAAGAACACATTGTATCAATTGCAAGGCTGGGTCCGTGCAGGTCAAAGAAATATGACACCCGGTTTGCGATAGACGAATAAGAAGACAAGAGCGCCTGACGTTCCTCATCATCTGAAGCACCGGCTGCAAATAACTGATAGTGGCTGTAGGTGACACCGACAAATACACCTGTCTTATGCCGTTTCAACTTTTTCTTTGTGTAACCCGCATCTTCAAACGTGTGCCACGCTGTCTCTAAAAATAACCGTTCCTGAGGATCAATTAACTCGGCATCATGGGGCGAAATTGAGAAGAACAGCGGATCGAATTTATCAGCGTCTTTTATAAAACCTCCCCATTTGCTGTCATGACGGGCATTGTCACCTGTGTGATAATATTTCCGAAAATCCCAGCGCTCTTTCGGTATTTCCGTTATACAATCTTTTCCGGAAGAAATATTTTCCCAAAACTGTTCCACATCCTTCGCCATCGGGTAGCGGCCGGCTATACCGATAATTGCAATATCTTCCTCGGAAGGTTCGGATGGTATGCGGGAAACGGAAAGCTTCTCCCGTTTCGCCGGCGCCGAATGATCAATTCGCTGTTCGGCTGCCGGTAAAAACGCCTTCTTCAACTCATGATGATAGTGTTCAAGAAAATACTCTGACAGCTCTTCAACACTGCTGTATTCAAAGAAAAGAGTCTTAGACACTCTTCCAAAATATTTTTCCAGACGGGAGTTAAGACCTAAAATCGTTAGAGAATCAATTCCGTAACGGTCAAACGTATCCTCGGGTAAAATACTGTCCGCCGGTCTTCCCGTTTCCGCACCGACAATCTCTGTCAAAAGACGAACCGTTTGTTTTTTCAGATCCCTTTCATTTAATTGCGGCAGATTACTGTTGTTTTCAGGCACAGTCTCTATTTCTTTATGATCAGTTGAGAGTAATTCACTTATTCTATCTTTGTCTCCGCTGATAACAGCCAGCTGAGAAGCAGAGCGGCTCATACTGTCCTGAAAAGCGGCAAGCCCTGCTTGGGCGGATAAAAGTTCCAGCCCTGCATGTCTTAAAGCTTGCAGCTCTCCCGGCCCGACTGTCATATTGCCCGCATCCCATAACGGCCAATTAATAGAAAGTGTTTTCCCGGGACGTCCTTTAATGCTTCGATACTGAGTGAATCCATCCATACATCCGTTAGCGAAGGCGTAGTCGCTTTGACCCGCATTAGGCAGAACGGCCGAAAGGGATGAAAACATAACGAAGAAATCAAGAGGCTCTTCTTCAGCTGCTTTATCCAGCCAAACGGTTCCGAATACTTTAGGCGCTATAACTTCTTCTATGCTTTCTTTCGTTTTTTTTATGATAAATGCATCCTTAACAAGTCCGGCACTGTGCAAAATTCCGTTTAATTCTCCGAATGTCTGCTTAATGTGCTTAATCAAAGCGTCCGTCTCTTTTTCCTTTGAAATATCTGCCGGGACATATAAGGCTTCAGCGCCAAGATTTTCAAGAGCGCTCAATTTTTGCGCCGTTTCACTGGAGGCCGGGGAACGCCCGGTTAATACCAGCTTGACTTCTGCCTGTTTCGCCAGATATTCAGCAAACAGATACCCGAGACCGCCGGCTCCTCCCGTAATTAAATACACACCGTTCTTTTTTACACTGAAACTATGTTTCTCCCCATCTTCTTTTTTTACTCTTTGAAGCTGCCTTTTATAATAATGCCTCGGCTCATAGCAGGTAAAGTGGTCCGTTTTACATTGATTGTTCCATTCAAAAGAGATGACATCTGCAACATGCTGCTTTGTAAACGGCTCGTCAAACATTGATTTCAGCTCTGCAGCCTTACATGTGAAATTCGGATTTTCGGCCTGTACGGTCTTAAGAAAACTTTCAACCGCGTTATAAATCGGCTGAACCTCGCCCTCGGTATTTTCATACAGGTACAAAATCTCAGCTTTCGGACAAAGTTTGTTCGCCATGAAGGCCTGAAACATTTGAAACAAGGAATACAGACTTTTATTGAGCTGCTTTCTCATTGCATCTTCTGTATTTTTGAAGAGCCCGGCAGCCAAAAAATGAATAATATGGCGGGGTCTTATATTTTGAGAACGCAGAACCCCGCATAACGCATCATAATCCTCACCTTTTGCAAAGTTCATTGTAAAACGACCGTTCCGGCAATCTTCGAAACGCTCGCCGGAAGTCACGTAAATGAAAGGCGCCTCATAACCTTCAAGCTGTCTCTTCATTACGGTATACATGCTGTCGTCTTCGCAAAAAAATAAAATTGGCTCTTTCGTATGCGGGAATTTTTTACTACCTTTAAATTCATGTCTATCCCATACCATTTCATATAGATGGGTTTTCCCCAAGCTCTTAATGAATTCCAGCCCTTCTTCAGGCGTCAGGCTGCATTCTTTCACCTTTTTCACGATTTGCTCAATTTGCATCGTTTTTTCATTCATGGAAAAGCAACTCCTCTATCAGCTCTGACGTCTCTTTCGTATTCATCTCACCTGTTTGTGCTTTTTCAAGAAGCGACATGATTTCTCCATCTGCTGTATCTTTATTTGAGTTGTGAAGCTCAGTGTTCGAGAAAGCCTCAGCCTTCTGCGCTTCATCTTTATTTAAATGAATCCAATGTCTGTTCTTACTGAAAGGATAGAGAGGAAGAGACAGTTTAATCGGTTTGAGTTCCTCCTCATACAAGTCTTCCCAGCTGATTTCACAACCGATCGTCCACAACTGAGCCAGTTTGGCCGGCTTGTTTTGCTGAATTAGTGATTGAACATATGCATGACCTTCGGGGCCGCCGAATAAAGGAGCGTACAGACTATCAAAATCCGTTATATTTCCTTCGTAAACACCTTGCAGCCTGCTCCCCTGGATGTAACCGTTTAATTTTTCAAGGAGATCTCCTGTATTCGAGCAAGTGATCGCAAGGCGGCATTCAAATGGTTCCCTTCCGGTTTGCAGCGTATATGCTATTTCTTCAAGACCGAATCCGGACTTTTCTCTAAAATTGCCGTTATGCGGTTTATCAGCTGATCGATTCCGGATGCTGCTGATATAGCGGCACAGCTCGCTCAGTGTCTTTAATTCCTGAAATATGTCAAGTGATATTTCTGTGCCGTACATTTGGTTTATAAAAGAGATTAATTCGGAATAAGCCAACGGATCAAATCCGAATTCCGAAAAAGGTGTCTTTGCATCTATATCTGCGGTATCTAAACGCAGGATACCCGCTGCCGCTTCCCGAACCGCCTCTTGTAAATCACGTTCCTGCACCTCTTGCTGACTGAATTGAACTGATCGTTCTTCATGTAAAAATGTTGTTAACTCTTTGGCTTTAACCATCAGCCTTTCCTTTGTTTTGGCCGATAGAACAATGATTTGTTCCCGCTCGGCAGTTACTGCTTTATCTTGTCCGTATTCAAATTCTTCCACAAGGACATGAGCATTTGCCCCGCCGAATCCGAAGGAACTGACTCCGGCACGGCGCGGAATTTCATTTCCTTTTCGATCTTTTAATCTGGCCCACTTCATCGTTTTATTGACAATATGAAACGGTGTTCCGCTTAATTGAATGTAAGGGTTCAGCTCCTTGACATGAAGTGTGGCAGGCAATGTTTTATACTTCATGGATAGTAATACTTTAATCAGCCCCGGCATTCCAGAGGCGGGCTCTAAATGACCGATATTCGTTTTTACTGAACCGATGCCGCAATATTGGTCATGATTCTTTCCTGGATGCGGCTCAAAAGATCCAAACGCTTTTTTCAAGCCTTCAATCTCAATCGGATCTCCCAGTTCTGTCCCGGTTCCGTGTGCTTCAATATAAGATATCGTATCAACAGGAATATCGGCATTTTTGTAAACAGACGTTAACAGTTCAGCCTGAGCTTCCGGGTTCGGAGCGGTCAATGAAGCAGATCTTCCTCCGTGATTTTCTCCGGTTCCTCTCAGGACTCCGTAAATATTGTCTCTGTCATTCATTGCCGCTTGCAATGGTTTCAATAACAGAACAGCTGCACCTTCACCGCGGACATAACCGTCGGCAAGTTTATCAAACGTCTTACACCGGCCGTCCCTAGACAAAATACCGAGTTTATCAGTATACATATGCGTGACTGGATCTAAGAGCAGCGAAACCCCGCCTGCTACCGCCAGCTCACTTTCGCCATTTTGAATCGAGCGCACAGCTCTGTGGATTGCTGCAAGACTGCTTGAGCAGGCTGTATCAATGGACTCACTCGGACCTCTGAAATTAAAATAGTGGGATACACGATTGCTGATGAGCGCCTGGCTGTTTCCGGTTCCCGCAAACGCATGCGCCCCGTCCGAATGCCTCATCAGCAGCTGGCGGTAATCATTAAATTGAATGCCCGTAAACACCCCGATATTTTTGCCAGACAGCTTTGAAGCTTTGTAACCCGCATCTTCTATCGCTTTCCAGGTTTCCTGCAAATAAATTCTGTGCTGAGGATCCATGAGTTCTGCTTCCCGCGGATTAATATTGAAAAACGCCTCATCGAATTTATCGGCATCTGTGATAAAGCCGCCCCATTTCGAATGTACTTCGCTGCTTCCTTTGCCTTCGGCGTATTTTTTCCAATCCCAGCGATCCGGGGGAATTTCCTGAATCAAATCTTTTTCATTGATTAAATTGATCCAAAACTCATCTGCATTTTTTGATCCCGGAAAAACACAACTCATCCCGATAATGGCAACTGGCTGCTTCTCTGGATGATGGTCAGCCTGTCTTGTTGTCTTTTTTTCAAACGGAAAACTTCGCGGCGGCTTCACGGTTTTCCCGGCGGTTTTCCCAGCGTGCACTACTTTCCTTTTTTCAGAAATGTTTTTTTCTGCATCTGTATTCCCTTTTGCAACAGTACGCAGTTCACTGTTTAGAAATTCTGAAAGAGACTTAATATGGCTGTAAGTAAAGAAAACGGCAGGTGTCAGCTTAAGCTTGTATTTTTTATTCAGTCGGACAGCTAATGTTTTCAAACTGATAGAATCAAAGCCGAGATTGCCGAAATTCTCTGCCGTATCCAGCTGTTCAATGTTAATTTTCAATAATTCCGATACCATTTGCTTCAGTTCTTCCAGGACATTGTCTGTATAAGCCGGTGCTGTATAAGAAATTTCCTCTTGACGAACCGGAAGCGTATTTACTTTTTGATGCGGCAGATCTTTTTTTGTTGGTGTCGTTTCGGCATCCCCGGTAACAACCGAAATTTGCGGACAGTCACTTGCCAAAATCGTCTCAAAAGCCGCTATCCCTTCTTCCGTTTCCAAATAATCAAACCCGGATGCGGAAAGATATGCTTCTTCAGCTTCTTTGTTTAAATGCATTCCGCCTTTACGCCACAACGGCCAGTTAATCGAAATGCTCTTGCCTTGTCTCTCTTGCCGGCGGCTCTGTTCGGATCTCCAATTTATATATTGATCTTGAAAATAATTGCCCAACGCATAGTTAACCTGTCCAAAATCTCCGAAGACCGAAGAAATAGAAGAAAATACGATAAAGAAATCAAGCGGCTCAGCTTTCGTTAATTCATCTAAACATACCGTGCCTTCAATTTTAGCAGTCATGCCATCTGAAAAATCAGCCAGATTCATCTCTGTAAATAACCGATCATCGGCATGACCAGCTGAATGAATAACGCCTTGAATGGAGCCCCAAGTCCGTTTCGTTTCTTCTATGACCCGTCCCATCGTCTTTTGATCTGCGGCATCAGCTTGATAATATACCGCATCTCCTCCAAGCGCCTGCAGCCGGTCAATGTTATGGCGTTTATCAGCAGTTAACGGTGACCTTCCCGTCAATACTAATTTTGCTTGATATTGAGAGGCCAAATATTTTGCGAAAATCAGGCCCAGACCGCCCAAACCGCCCGTTATGAGGTAAATCCCTTCCTGTTTCAGCTGATGAGAGTGCTCTGTATGATTGAACACATACTCCTTTAATGTCTTAACATACCTCTTGTCATTGATATATTTAACTTCTTCAGCCTGCCGTTCCACGCCTGAAACCATTTCGTTAAGACAAAATTCAGCCATTTTTTCAATTGATATACGTTCTGAAAAACCGATTGACTTCACATTCTCTGCGGATGGCACCAACATATTCGCCGTTTTTAAACAGCCTGCAAGAGCGCCCGTATACGGATCATTCACGCCTTCTTTAAAAGAGTGAACAAGAAGCAAAGAATGAAGATAAAGAGAGGCGTCACTGCGGGCGCTCAGGGCTTTTAATAAATAAAAAATTGATTCCAGGCCGCTGAGAAGGCGGTCACCCGCATAAAATGTTTCTCCCGTGTGCAAGATGACATCAGGAGAAAACCCCTTTTTCTCTAATTCTTCGAATAAACGAATGTAATCTGACGTCACTTCCGGGTTTACATAGAATGTCAGCAGATTTTGATCGATCTGCCGCTGATCCGGCGTGACGAGAATGACACGGCTGTCTGATTGATTTTTCAGAGCTCCAGCCAGTGCTTCATCTTTTGCAAAGACCAGAATTGTTTTTGGCTCCCTATCTTTGATTTCAATCAGAGGGTTTTTTTGATTCCACTTATGCTCATAAAAACGTACATTTTTATTAGGCTTTTCGCCAAAAACCAGCCCGCTCAGTTCCATCAAAATCCCGCCGGTATTGTCTAATACATACACATCATAAGCCGAATCGCTTTCTCCAGTTTGTTCTGCATATACATAAACGGGTTCAGTCTCATGATCAAAAATCGTACATTCTTTAATGTTTTCCGGGAGCTCTCCGGCATTTTCCCCCGCAAGGTATATGACGGCTTGATATACGCTCTCAATAACTTCCGGTTTGATTATGCACCCTTTCGGCCCGGCCTTTGCTTTTATCTTTAAAAGCACCTGTCCGTTCCTGCTGACGCAGTGCTCTGCCGCTTTCAGACTGTCATTGCAGCTGTATCCGAATTCGGCAAGCCGCTGATAAAACGCTTCGTACGGTATGCGGTCTGCGCGCTGAGACAGAAACGGCTCAAGATGAATATTTCCGTTCTCGTACGCCCCGCCTTCTAAGTCGAGCCGCCCTGAGGAATAAATGGATGAGTCGCTCTGTTTTTCTATAGAATACGATGCACCCTGATTATCCTGGGTTAATACAATCTGAATCTGCTCATTGCTTCCGCTTTGTAACATCGGTTCTCTAAAGGAGAGCTCTGTTAATTTAATAATCGGATTCCCTGAAGCCATCGCTCCGGCAGCTCTCGCCATTTCAATCTGGCTGAGAAACGGAAACATTTCCTTGTCTTGATACTTTGTTTTTATATACAAACCGGTATCGCTTACATTGATAAGAAACTTCTGTGCTTTAAAATCAGATATATTGCATGAAATGTAAGGATGCAAATCGTTATTAACGTTCATCCGGCGGCTTCCCATATTTTGCGCATCTATTCTGCACAGCTCTTTGGCAAATGGATATCCGGGTGCTGATACCCGTCTCAAAGTGACATCTTTATAAAGTGACGGCCAATCTACCCCGTTACCGCCAACCCAGTATTCAGCAATCTTCAAAAGATCCCTGTTTGCGGCTGCTTCTTCAATTTCAGCTTTGTTCATCCTTTGAGCTTCTGTTGTGTCTTTGCCGCTTATAAAAATATGATCCGTCGCGTTTCCGACAATATAGTCTGTCAGTCTTTTAAGCAATTCATCTCTTGTGGAGGCGATAACAGCCAATCTGTGCGGCATTTCTTCTCTGCCGGTTTGTAAAGTAAATGCTGTATTTCTAAGTGTTTCTAATGGATAATCTCTGGCTGCTATATGTTCTTTTGCGCGTTTTGCATATTCTTCCAGCCTGTCGGCATTTTTTGCAGAAAAAACAAATAAAAGCTGTTCAGGTTCTTCAGCCGCGAGAGGAGAGATAGCTTCATCCGCAAATTCTTCTAAAATAACATGGGCATTAGCTCCTCCTGCCCCGAAAGAACTGATTCCGGCACGCCTGGGAACGGATGACTCCCATTTTTCGGCACTGTCCGGTACATAAAAAGGTGTTTTTTGAAACGGTATATTTTCATTCAATTCAGCAGAATGAGTCAGTGACGGAACAATCGTTTTATATTTCATTTGAAGAATAACTTTCGTAATGCCCGCTATGCCTGCAGCAGCCTCAAGATGTCCGATATTTGATTTAATCGACCCGATCGCGCATGTTTTCTTATCGCGTTCGGCACCTGAAAATGCTCTGGTCAGACCGGTGATTTCAATCGGATCTCCTAACGCGGTGCCTGTTCCGTGAGCTTCTATATAGCTGATGCTTTTTGGATCAATAAATCCTTTTTTTAAGGCTCTCGTAATGACCTCACTTTGAGCTTTGGGATTCGGCACGGTATATCCATTCGTCTTAGCACCGTGGTTGATGGCTGTTGCCTTAATAACTGAATAAATCTGATCACCGTCCGCAATAGCCTTTTTTACAGGTTTCAGCAGCACGGCACCTGTCCCTTCTCCCGGCACATAGCCGTCTCCTCCGGAACCGAAGCTTCTGCACCGGCCATCACTGGATAAAAATCCGCCTTGGGTCAGGAGTTCATATTTATGAGGATGAATGGATAAATTGACGCCTCCTGCAATTGCAATTTCACATTCATTCCTGATTAAACTTTCACAGGCAAAATGAACAGCCGTTAATGATGAGGAACACATCGTGTCCAAAGCAATACTTGGCCCGCTGAAATTAAAGAAGTAGGATACCCGGTTGGCGATTGATGCATATGAGGAAGAAACGGCCGCTTCGTGACCAACGCTGTACAGCTGATATTGGCCGTACATAACCCCTGCAAAAACACCGACGTTTTTTCTTTCAAGCGTTTTCTTTGCATACCCCGCATCTTCTATGGTGTGCCAAACCGTCTCTAAAAACAGTCTCTCCTGCGGATCAATTAATTCAGCTTCGGCAGGAGAAATATTAAAGAACAACGGATCAAAATGATACACATCGTCAATAAATCCCCCCCATTTGCTTTGGTTTTTTACTTCATCGCCCGCTGCGGGCTGATAGTGCAGCCCCGAATCCCACCGATCCTTAGGTATCTCAGTTATACAGTCTTTACCGTTCAATAAGTTTTCCCACAGAGTATCAAGATCATTTGCCATCGGGTAACGTCCGCTGATACCGATAATCGCGATATCATTGTCATGATACTTCTCCTGCTGCTGCACCTGATTTTTCATCTGGATTTTCTGTTTCCCGTTAACTTCGGCTGTCTGTTTATTGTCTTTTTTCTTCTGAGATGGGGTGCTGCTCCCGTTTTCTCCTAACCGGAGTTTATGAAGAAGAGTATCCCTGTGCTCCTCAACGAAATACTGTGACAATTCTGCCGCAGTCTGATATTCGAATAACAGCGTTTTTGAGAGCGCGCCGAAATGTTTTTCAAGCTCATTCGTCATATTGATAATCATAACGGAATCAAGTCCGTATTTTTCCAATGCCTCTTCTGCATCTATTTTGTCCGCAGGCATCCTGAATTCTGCAGCAATCATTTTTATAATAAAATCAGATGTTTCAGCTGTCAGTTTCTCTGAATCAAATGATTCGATATTTCTCCCTGTTCCTTCATCTGCCGGAATATTGTCTTTTCGTTCATATAATTGATGAACATGATTGTCAATTTGCTCATCTCCGTAAAATACAGTAAATTGCGAAAAACCGGAGGACAATGCGACTGCAAACGCTTCTTTACCTTCTTCTTTTTCTAAAGGATAAAAACCCGCCTTTTTCATTGTCTCTACCGTGCGCTCATCCACTTGCATGCCGACTTCTTTCCACAGCGGCCAGTTCAGAGAGAGAGAAATCGTATCAGAATCCTGGGCAGAACGCATATTCATGAAATGATCCATATAACTGTTTCCGAACGCGTAATCAGATTGCCCGACATTTCCCAACACTGCGGAAGTAGAGGAGAAGCAAATGAAAAAGTCAGGATTTTCTTTCTCAACAGCATCATTCAGCCACATCGTACCCAATACTTTCGGTTTGATTACCTGATCGAATTCCTCTCGTGACTTGTTAAGAAGGAAAGAGTCACGGATGATTCCCGCGCCCTGAATGACCCCGTTTACTTTTCCATAAAAAGTTTTGGCTTTTTTGACTACATAATCGGCTTCTTCCTTATTGGTAATATCAGCCTGAACATAAACAGCTGAAGAACCGGCATCCTCCAATCGTCTCAGCTGTTTTCTTATATGATCTGAAAGCGGAGATCTTCCTGTTAAAACAAGGCAGCATTTTGTTTGAAAAGCCAAATATTCTGCAAAGGTAAATCCTAATCCGCCCGCGCCTCCTGCGATAATATATACTCCATTTTCTCTCAGCGGCACATCTCCGCTTCCGGAATTTTTTTCGGGTTCATACGTTTTGAGCTGTTTAACATAACGCTGCATGTCTTTATAACGGATCTCTACATCTGAAGGCTGGAAATCACTCAGCTCATTGCGTATGATATCAGCTGCGTGAACGGCTGCTATTGACTGCTCCATTTCAATGCTTTTTGCTGAGATTAACGGATTTTCCAGCTGCAATGTCCGCAAAAATCCGCTTGCCGCCGCGTAAAGAGGCTGTTCTCCGGAAAGATGCGAAAAATATCCGTATAACAGCTTGATCGGTTTGCGGCAGTTATTTTTGAAGAGCGCCTGTTGCAGTAAAAACAAAGAATAGACTCCGCTGTCGCATTGTTCACGAATCGCTCTCTCTGTCTTTTCAAACGGCATGTCTGACCACAAATGCACCGCTTCCCGTATATCTGACTTCTCTTCTTCTATAAGCCATCCTAACAGGTTTATGTAATCTCTTTCAGAGCGGGGGTCGATTTCAAATACACCGTCCCCGGTTTTTCGAAACTCTTTCCCCGGCTTAACCAAAATAATCCTTGTATCATGCAATGCAGCAAGTTCATTTCTCACAATTTCATTTTTATCAAATAATAAAAGGCTGCCCTCACGTCGGCCGCCTTTTACATGAATGCTGAGATCTGTCCGCTGCCAGACCGTCTGATAATATATCGCCTGTCCGTTACCCCCTGCGGAATGAGAACCAAGCTGCTGTATCCGCTTTACTCCTTCTTCCAAAGAAATGATGCCGCTTTCTATGTCAGAAAGTACTTTTTTTCTAATATGACGGGCTTCTTTCATAAAAATCTTCATCCCCTTTACAAATGGCACTGCCGCAAAATGATAAACTAATCCTGCATACGCTCCAGCGCATAATCTGCTTCCTCCGCAGTCAGTTCGCCCGCTTTTAATTGTCTGAGGAGCTCTTTTACTCTCTCGTTCTTTCCATTGGAATCCGCTGTTGCACGAGTCTGTGTCTCCGCGGAAAACGTTTCTTTTTTACGAATGGTTACATCCTTCAAACCTGCAAGTCTCTCTCCGTGTTCATTAAGCAGCTGAATATCGTAAATAAGCTCGGATTGACCTTTTTGGCCTGTTTTACGCGCATAAGCCCAGCATTCTGCTGAAACTTTTTTCCGAATCGTAATCTCTCCTATTGAAAAAGGAACATAAACAGATGCCTCTTCTCTTCCGTCGGTAATTCCGAACAAAGATTGCAGAGCCCCATCAATTAAAGACGGATGCAATGTATAATGTTCAAGAGCATATGCGGCTTCTTTTGGCAGCAATAAGTGTGCAACCGCTTCCGTTCCGCCGCCCCATAAACGTTGAATCGGCTGAAAAGCGCGCCCATACAGGAACCCGTTTTCCCGAAAATACTCGTAACATTCATCTTGTTCACGGACAAAAGCACTTCTGTTTATCATCTCTTGTCTGTCGATGTTCTCTATATCATCATCATTGTAATGATGATCATAATCTAATTCCCCCGTCACAAATCCAGTCCTTACAGCAGCATCCTCGTCAGGTGACATGTTAAATAATATGCTGCCGTCTTTTACGGAAATGTGAGTGTAAATGGTCAGGCTCTCTTGCAAAAGCATGGCCGGTCTGGCAAATATCACGTTTTTTAAACGAGTGACCTTTTTCTTTCGATATGACCGCGTTCCCGCTGCGCATGCCATTTCAAGAAAAGCAGCTGCCGGGAGAATGCTCTTGTTTTTTACAATGTGGTCTTTTAACCAAATCTCTTTTTCTCTTAATGTCGTTTTAAAAAACTGCTGTTCCAGAGTAGATTCATTCGAATCCAGAAGCGGGTGCAGTGAAGACTGCTGCGGCAATGTTTCCGGAAATACTGCACTTTGGCTTCCAGGCACCCAGTAAGACTCCTCAGCAAATGGATATAAAGGAAGCTTGACCTTTTGCGGGGTATATTCTTCATATAACTCTCGCCATTGAATATCAGCCCCGAAAGACCATAATTTTGCAAGAAGATTCAAGTCCTTTGTCTCCATCATCGCCTCGAGGAATTTATCTTTCATCTTTTGATCATGAAAGATAAAGACTTTATCAAAATCTTTCGTAACATTGCCTTTGTATACGCCCTCTCCAATTGTTCCTTCGGTACAGAAAGTTCTCAGCTTCTCCTTAAGCTCCGGCAAATCGGAAGCTACAACAGCAAGTCTGTCTTCCATCGGTTCCCTGCATGTCTGCAATGTAAAAGCGATATCAGCTGCCGAGGCCTTTGTCTCCCGCTCTGTGAATTGCAGAAGGCGCCGGGCGTATTCTTTCAGTCTGTCTTCATTTTTGGCAGAGAGAACTGCGGCAAACGGCCCGCTTATTGTTTGTGTGTCCGCATGGTTTTGATATTCTTCCACAATGACATGGGCATTTGCTCCTCCCGCTCCGAACGAACTGATTGCTGCTCTCCTGTTGGAGGCGCCTGATTCTTTCCGCCACTCTTCTTCTTTCCGCTGAACGTAAAAAGGCGTCTTTTCAAATCGGATATTTTGGTTCAGCTGTTCCGAGTGAATGGATGGCGCCAATTTCTGATGCTTAAATTGTAAAAGAACTTTTGTAAGAGCTGCTATACCTGCAGCAGACTCCAAATGTCCGATATTAGACTTCACTGAACCTATAGCACAAAATTGTTTATCATCCGTAAATTTCTCAAACGCTTTTGTCAATCCTGCGATCTCAATCGGATCTCCGAGCGAGGTACCCGTTCCGTGTGCTTCCAAGTAGCTGACGGATCGCGGACTGATGCCCGATTTCTTAAAATTTTCAGCAATCAGCTCAGCTTGTGCATTCGGATTCGGAACCGTAAATCCATTGGTTTTTCCGCCATGATTTACAGATGTTCCTTTAATCACTCCGTATATATGATCCTGATCGGCAATTGCTTTTTCCAGAGGTTTCAACAGGACGGCTCCCGAACCTTCTCCCGGCACATAGCCGTCTCCGCCCTCTCCGAAACTTCTGCACAATCCTTCGGTGGAAACAAAATTACCTTGACTCAGCCAAAGGTATTTGCTGGGGTGTATGGATACATTAACGCCGCCCGCAAGCGCAATTTCACTTTCCCCTCTTTTAATGCTCTCACATGCCAAGTGAATGGCCGTCAGCGATGATGAACACATCGTATCCAGTGCAATGCTCGGGCCGGAGAGATTAAAAAAGTATGAAACCCTGTTCGCAATAGATGAAAAGAAGGAACTGAGCGCGATCGGATTGCCCCGCGCAGTTTCTTCTGCGCCGAATAATTGGTATTGTCCGTACATGGCTCCGACAAACACACCGGCTTTCATACCGTCAAGCTTCTCTTTTGTATATCCTGAATCTTCAAACGTATGCCAGGAGGTTTCGAGAAAAATTCGCTCCTGAGGGTCCATCAGCTCAGCTTCTTTATGAGAAATATGGAAAAACAGCGGATCGAATTGATCAACACCGCTGATAAAACCGCCCCACTTACTGTTGATTTTCCCCTTCTCCATTCTGTCGGGACTGTAAGTCGATCTGAAATCCCAACGTTCCTCGGGGATTTCAATAATACAGTTTTTCCCTCCGGCAATGTTTTCCCAGAACTCCTCAAGAGTATCGGAATTCGGATATCTTCCGCTCACACCGATAATGGCAATATCCTCACCCGGCTGAACCATGCTCGGTGCAGCTGCAACCTTCTGCTGCCGGTGCTGTTTTTTACTCAGATTTTCTCTTTTCTTTTGCACTCTTGTTACCGGAGCTGCCCCTGCGGCCTTAAGCACTTTTTCTTTAAAAGATGTTAGGAAGAAGTTTGAAAGCTCTTCAATGTTCTGATATTCAAAAAAGATTGTTTTTGGAAGATCCCCGAAAGTATCTTCAAGCTTTGAAATAAGTGACATGATCATAAGTGAGTTGATTCCGAATTTCTCAAAAGAGTCTTTCGCATTTATTTTATGAGATTGGATTTTCAAGACACCGCTGATGATCTTGATTAAATAGTCATTGACTTTTTCTTTCGCAGCATATTCCTCTTCTTCATCGTGTTCCGCCGTGAGTGTATCTTGATCTGCTGCAGCTGTATTTCTTTGAATCGAAAGCGCTTTTATCATTTTATCCCGCTCTCCTTCTGCAGGCATTAAGCTGGTAAATGAAGACCGCAGCATTTTCAGAAACGCTTCCAAAACAGAGGAAGTTCGCATCGGAGTCATTCCGTATTTTTCTTTTATTTGAATGATTCCATTGCTGTCGAGACTCATCCCGCCATCTTTCAATAACGGCCAATTGATTGAAAGGGTTTTTCCGTTTCGGGAGAGCTGAGATCGAAGCACTGCAAAACTGTCCATAAAATGATTTGCGTACGCATAGTCACTTTGGCCGGCATTTCCGTAAGCGGAAAAAGAAGAAAAGAGAACAAAAAAATCAAGATCTTCGTCTTTTGTCAGCTCATCCAGCCAGATTGTCCCGTAAACTTTCGGGTTCAGTACGTCCGTAAAATCACTGAGACTTTTATTTACAAGAAATGAGTCACGAAGGATGCCGGCAGCATGAATGATCCCGTTTATGCTGCCGTACCGCTGTTTAACGCCGAAAATGAATCGCTCTGTCTCGGTTCGATTTGTTATGTCCGTCCGCTGATATTCAACAATAGAGCCGCTCTCATTAAGCTTACTGATCCGTTCTTTTTGATCAGCTGTTAAAAAAGAACGGCCTGTAAGTATAATCACGGCTTGGTTTTCTTTAGCGATGTGTTCCGCAAACAGCAGCCCGAGTTTTCCCGCTCCTCCGGTAATGATATATATGCCGCCTTTTTGATACGTTACAGATCCGTTATCGTGTTCCGGATTATCAATATGCTGCAGCCCTTTCACATAACGGGTATGTGAGTCTATTAAAACCTCACATTCATCGGATTGAAAGTGCTGTATTTCACTGATTGCAGCATCCCACACCTTGGAAACCGGAGGATTTATCTCAGAATGCTCATGGCGAATCTGTATGGTTTTCGCTTTAAGCTTGGAGCTTTCCATGTTTACCGTTTTCATGAACCCTCCGACAGCTTCATGAAACGGCTGATTCAGACCGCTTGTCCAATAAATATGCAATAACGTAACAGGTTCGTTTCTTCGCATTAAAGCTTTTGATAATAAAAAGAGCGAGTTTATCCCTCTGCGAAGAGTTTCGTTAACGGATTCTTCAGTGAATTCTCTGATTTCTCCGTTCCATAAATAAAGCACGACATCAGGTGTAAATCCGTTTTCAGCCAAATCAGACAGCAGCATTTCGACATGATTTTCATCAGAAGGATTGATTGTGCATCTATTCCGCTCAATTCTATAATCAGAATCGGGCGTTACGAGAATGACACGGTTATGTTCTCCATTCATCATCTCGGCATGCTGAAAAAGACGGTTATCCTGATCAAAAATCAGCATATTTCCCGGTGCCTGCTGATTCGGCCTATCAATGTTATTTGTCCTTACCCATTCGTTCTTAAAAAAAATGGTTGGGGACGGAGCTTGTGATTCCGGCTCCGCCTTTTTTTCCATTTGTTCTTTTCTGTAAGTGCGAATTAGCTCCAGTCCTGCATCAGGAGACATTTGCTGTTCTTCAATTAAGGAAAGTATTTGTTTGATCTGCACTATTTTCCCTCCAGCAGCTGATAAACTTGGTCAGCAGAAAGTTCACCGTTTTTCAATCGTTCTAATAAGAAGAGAATTTCCTGATCTTCATTTTTACGTCCTGCGGTTAATTCTCCCCCGGTCACTTTTCTGACAGAAAAGTCTTTCATGCTCACGGCTATTTCGCCGCTCTCGTTAATAAAATCAATGTTATACGTATAAAAACCGGTTTCTTTCACCGAGACATGGCATCGGGCAGTAAGCGCCCTCTTAATGTGAAGCTCTCTAAGTGAATATGGAACAAATAAGCCCTCTTTCTCATTATCTCTTAACAAAAATGCCGCCGCTTGAAAACCGCCGTCAATTAATGAAGGATGAAGTGTAAAATGTGAAAACCCGTTCGCTAAATGAGCAGGAAGCTCCAATTCTGCCATTAACTCCATATCACCGCGATATACGGCTTTCAATGTTTGAAAACTGCTATGATATGTCAGGCCCATACGGCTGAAGCGGTGATAACACTCTTCCCGGCTTATGACCGGCTCACTGCTGCGTATGAACTGATCAATATCGACATACTCAGGATTGCTGTTTATGTCTCCGAATACTGTTTCACTTTGTGTGCAGATTTGCTGCACGCCATCCGGACCCTCTTTACATATCATTACGTTCAACTTATCTTGTTTCATTTCCAAGTCGGTATAAATGTGCAGCGTTTTTCCTTTATATAATATAGGTCTGTTCCACATCACATCTTTTATTTTATATACTTTACTTTCTCCGCTTATTTCCGCACAAACAAGAGCCATTTCAAGCGAAGCGGCTCCTGGCAGCACATAGTCTCCTGAAACAAGATGATCAGTGACGAAAAATTCAGTTCCGGAAATAACAGTTTTAAATGCTTGTTTCTTTAATGTTGAGACATTCTCGCTGATTAATGGGTGAAGACTTTTACTATTAACCTCGCTTTTGTTCTTTTTCGGAGTAAACCAATAACTCTCTTTTGCAAACGGATAAGTTGGCAGCGGCACTCTATTCAATTTCTTATTGCCGATTGTCTTCCATTCAAACTCGGCTCCATTGGCCCACCATTGTGCGAGCAGCTCCTCTTTTCCGCTTTGAAGAGCCTCCTGAATCATATATTCAGAAACAGCTGTGCGCTCTTCAGTGTTTTCGCTTATAAATACGCCTTTTTGCACCTTGCTGTCATCAAGAAAGCTGACGTATTTATCTCTCAGCTCAGTCAGACTCGCTGCACATACGGCAATTCTTTCGTTCATTGCTTCCCGGCCGTTTTGCAATGTAAATTCCATGTCACTGGCATTAACGGTCATGTCACCGGCAATCACGCGATCCAAGTACTGAACCATATGCCGGATATACTCAAGTAATTGATCTTTGGTTTTCGCAGATAAAACAAAAATATGTGTGTTACCGTTGTTTTCCGGCACTTCTTTTTGAGGTTCCCTATATTCCTCTAATACAATATGCGCGTTCACACCGCCGAATCCGAATGAGCTGACACCTGCTCTCCTCGGCAGATCGTTGTTCTCTTCATCTTTTATCGGATTCCACTTTTGAGCGGTTTCTGTGATATAAAATGGCGTATTTCCCAGTTTGATGTATGGATTGAGTTCTGAAAAATGGGCGAGTCCCGGAAGTTTGCGATATTTAAAAGCCAGTAACACTTTCAGCACGCCGGCTATTCCGGCAGCGGTTTCGAGATGGCCGATGTTTGTTTTCACAGACCCGATTCCGCAGCATTTTTGTTTCGCAAAAGGAATGTCCCATTCTTGATATAACGTTTTAAATGCCTTTAGGATGCTGTTCACTTCAATCGGATCGCCAAGACTTGTCCCTGTGCCATGCGCTTCTATATATCCCGCAGTGGCAGGGCTGACCCCCGCCTTCCGCCAAGCTTCGGTTAATAAGTCCGCCTGTGCGTTCGGATTCGGAGCTGTCAAAGAATTGGCGCGGCCGCCGTGATTTACAGCTGACCCTTTAATCAAACCATATATATGATCACCGTCTGCCTGTGCTTTGCTGAGCGGCTTAAGCAATACTGCAGCCGCCCCTTCACTCCTTACATAGCCGTCAGCGCTTTTATCGAACGTTTTGCACTTTCCGTCTTTGGAAAGCATACCTGCTTTATCAAAAGCTATAAACAGAGTAGGGCTTGTCATAATATGCACTCCGCCTGCAATCGCCATTTCAAAATCGCCTCTTTGAATCCCCTCAGCCGCACGATGGAGTGCAACTAACGAACTTGAACAGGCAGTGTCAATCGGTTCGCTCGGACCCGTCAGGTTCAGCTGGTAAGAAATACGATTTGCCAATATACAATGATTTAAACCGGTTGCGGTCTGCGCCTGAACAGAGACGCCATTTTCATTCAGACGTTCAGCATAATCCGTTGTGGCGACCCCTGCAAACACCGCGGTTTTCGTCCCTGCCAAATCAGACGGCTTATATCCCGCATCTTCTATTGTTTTCCATACAGTCTCCATAAAAATTCTTTGCTGGGGATCCATTAATTCTGCTTCGGCGGGAGAAATCCCGAAAAACAACGGATCAAAACTGTCCGCGCCTTTGATAAATCCGCCTTTTTTTATTTTTGTTCTATTGACGTCCCTGATCGGATCGCCGTCAAACTCTTTCCAGTTCCAACGGTCTTCAGGAATGTCTGTAATCATATCCCGCCCTTTTTCAATTCCTTCCCAAAAGTCTTCCAGCGAATCTGTTTGGGGGAAACGGCCGCTTATTCCCACTATTGCAACCGGCTCATTCATATGTCTTTCCTCTTGCCTGGTTTTGTTTTCAGGCTCAGGGGAATGTTCATAAGATTCCGGCGGAGGCGTGCTGTACAATGTTTTTTCGTCAGCTGCAGAAAAAGATTCTGTCTCAGCAAAAAGGATTTCTCCGTATTGCTCGATTACATAATCAGTCACTTCAGCCAGTGAATTGCATTCAAAGAAAATGGACGGCAATAATTCCGTACCATATTGTTGATTGATTTCATTTCCGAGTCTGGTAAACGTAATAGAATCAAATCCGTACTCGCCGAATGAAGTCTCTTCTTCTATTTCCTTTCTGTCAATCTTCAAAATACTTGACATCATCTTTGCGATGCCCTCAATCAGATTTTCTCTCCGGTCTTTCGCCGCAGATTCATCTGAAGAAAAAGAACCGCAGAGATGAAGTTCCTCGGAATACTCACTCTTTAAAAACTCAAGAAGTTCATTAAAATCAGTAAGACCGAAAAAATCTGACGGCATCATTGATATTCCTAAAGTTTCGTTTAATTCGTTGCCCAGCATTGTAAACATAATTGAATCAAATCCGTATTCACTTATCGGCAGTTCAAAATCAAATTCCCGTTCTTCAATTTTTAATACGCCGGTGATGATGCGTGTCAAAGTGCTTTTTAAAGATTCAGTTATTGACAGCTCTTTCGGTTCGTGATTTTCGTCGGCGATTGCCGGATCACTTTTTCCGCTGTCAATCGTTATCATTCGTTCCAGCTTTAATTCATTACCGCTAAATACCATTATTTGATGTTCACACCCTGTCATTGCTTGATCAAATGCTGCAAGGCCTTCCCGTTTTCCCAGAGGCAGCATTCCGAAACGGTCATAAAGGAACTTCTCTGAATGAATATCAATTTGCATACCGCCTTCTTTCCATAAAGGCCAATTAATCGAGACTGTTTTTCCAGGTTTATTTTCCGCCGCTCTCATTTCCGCAAAATAATCCATAAACCGGTTTGCATAAGCATAATCAGTTTGTCCGGCATTCCCGATTATTGCGCTGATAGATGAAAACATAACAAAAAAGTCCAGAGGTTCTCTGTCTGTATACCGGTCAAGCCATATTGTTCCGTAAACCTTGCTGGCCAAAACTGAATCGAGATCCTCTTCACGCTTATTGATGAGTAATGAATCTTTTATCACACCGGCGCTGTGAATAATTCCTTTAACAGGACCTAATTTGTTTTTGACGAGTTGTATCAGGTTGTTGACATTTTCCTTATCAGAAATATCGGTTCTTACATAAAAAACCTCTGATCCGTTTTTTTCGAGCTCTTTTACATTGCTTACAGCTTCCTCAGAAAGCTCTGACCTGCCGATAAGGACAAGTTTTATTCTCCCTTTTCGCACAAGATGTCTGGCGAAAATCAGTCCCAGACCGCCTGCTCCTCCTGTAATGAGGTAAACTCCCCCTTCTTTTACTTCCATCTTTTTGGGGGGCTCGGCACTTTCAATTTCTGCAGAGTGCTTTACCTGCCTGATTCCATCTCTGTATCTGATTTCTGAAGTATCATCGCTGATGATTGTTTCTTTCACAAGGTTTTTTAATTCAGGCAGACCGGTGTTCAGCTGTAACTGAATTTCGTCGCTTTGTATTTCAATATTTTTACCGGACAACATTGGATGTTCTAAATGAAGCGACCTAAAAAAGCCGCTGATTGCCATTTGATAAGGTAAGATTTGATTTTCCCTTGTGAAAAATACATGTGATATCAGGATTTTATGTCTTGGGATTGTTGCTAACAGAGCTTTCGTTACATTGAAAACCGGCAAAACAGCCTCTTCCAGCTTTTCATCAATGTTATGCTCAATTCCCGTTTCAGGGCTCATCCCGATTAAAATGACGCGGTCAATTGTCACTTGTCTTTCTTTAAGAATCGCCAGCAATTTCTGATAGCCGTCAAGTTTGACGCTGTTCAATTCAAAGGAATCAGCTTCTTTTTCTTGAAAACTGCCGCCATGGCGGACAAAGATCATGTTCAGGCCGATATCTTTATATGCCTGGCGGATCAGCGGTTCTGATATATCCCGACGGAGTGAAATCACAAGGCAGCTGTTTAAACCGCTGGCTTCAGGCTGATGAAGCATAGGGGCCCGCTTCCACATATCTGTGTAATACTTAACTGAATGCCGCTCATCCTGAGTCTGCGGTGCAGCCCTTAATGCCTTCAACGCCAAGTTTTTTATTTTAAGACTTACAGATCCGTTTTCATCCATAAATAGTATATGAAACCTTTTGACATCATCATGTTGTCTTTCATCGGCAGCTGTAATGTAAGCATAGCCGTTTGCCGAAGGTGCGTGAAGAATCTCCAGCTCACCTAATTCAAAAGGCAAATATGCGGTGTGATCGTCTTCCTGACCGGACGTAAACCCTGTTGTGGATTGAAAAATGCCATCCAATAAACACGGTTCCAGCAGCGTGCCGGATTTTTTATGAATGCTCTCAGGAAGTGATATTCGTGCAAGAACAGCATTTTCATGGATAAACAGCTGTTTTATTACCTGAAAACTGGTTCCATAGTCCAAACCGCTCTGCCGGAAATCCCTGTAACACTCAGCGCCGCTGATTAATCTTTTCTGTCCGGTTAACCAGCTGTCCAATTGAAAACGCTCTGTATGAGAGGCATCTTGATCTCCGCATGTGATAATGTTTCCTTGGCAATGAACTGCCGCTTCAGGTTGCATATCGGTTTTCACCACAAATCTGCCGTCTTTTTGATTCGGCAGCAGATCTATCATTATCGTCTTTTCTTTCTCAACGGTTATCGGAACGGCCCATACAACCTGACTCAGTTTTATGACTGATTTTCCGTACAGCCTCTCTCCCGCTTCTCTGGCCGCTTCGATGATTGCCGCTCCGGGCAGAACCGTTTTCCCATGTACAACATGGTCTTTTACATAATATTCAGAATCTGAAAGCGTTTTATAAAATCGGCACTCACCTGCTGAAAAATCAAATAAAGGAGCTGTACCGGCTGCTGATGTTGTTTGCGCCTTATTTGACACCCACAGTCTGTTTTTTAAGAAAGGGTAAGTCGGCAGGGCAATTTTTCTCGGTTTTCTGCCGGTGCGGAAGTCATCCCAGCTTAAATTGCCTCCTGATACCCAGAATTCAGCCATTTCGGCTAATGTGGTGCTGCCGGATTTGAGCTGAAGATCCGATTGCTGCTGTCTGCGTTTATGATTCAGTTTTTTCCCTCTAAATATTTCGTGATCATCAATTCCATTATAAAAGTGATTTAATTTCAACATCAGATCATCGATATTATTTGAAATGACAGCAAGCCTTTCCGGCATGGCTTCACGCCCTTCAAGAAGGGTATACGCAATATCAGAAAGGTGAAGCGGCTTGTTTGTTCCCGCTTGCTGTAAAAACTCGCCCTGCTTATGACGGGCCTTTTGAAGATATTCCTCCAGCTGTTTTGCTGATTCCCGTAAACTCAGTGAATGCTTGGCTGAGAGTACGATAAGTTCCTCACTTTCCTCACGCCTCGTATGACAGTCAGCAGCAGACTCATACTCTTCCACAAGGATATGAGCATTTGCCCCGCCCGCTCCGAAAGAACTTAATCCCGCGCGCCGCGGATATTTGCTGTCAGAATGTTTTTCATTCGCGGGTTTTATCCAGTCGGCGGTTTCCTGCTGAAGGCAAAAAGGTGTCTCTTCCAGATAAAGATCCGGATGCACCCGTTCAGCATGCAGTGTTGCGGCTATTTTTTTATACTTCATTTGTAAGATAATCTTTGTCAGGCCGGCAATACCCGCAGCCGCTTCGAGATGACCGATGTTAGATTTAATCGATCCGAGAGAGCAATATGAAACATCTTCGGTATAAGCTCTAAACGCCTTGGTCAGGCCTCGGACTTCAATCGGGTCACCCAGCGGCGTTCCCGTGCCGTGGGCTTCAATAAAGCTGACACTTCTGGCGCTCCAACCGGCCGCTTTAAGAGCTCCTTGGATTAAATCCGCCTGTGCGGCAGGATTAGGCACCGTATAGCCATTCGTCTTTCCGCCGTGGTTAATTGCCGTTCCTTTAATGACGGCGTACACAGTATCATTATCACGTATGGCATCTTTAAGAGGTTTAAGAATAACGGCCCCGACACCTTCCCCGGGCACGAAACCGTCGCCGCCTTCTCCAAAACTTCTGCATTTTCCCGATTTTGAAAGCATTCCCATCTGACATCGGTATAAATAGTCAGAAGGATGAAGATACAAATTTACTCCTCCCGCAACCGCAACCGAGCACTCACCCTTTGTTAAACTTTGGCAAGCCATGTGAATTGCCGTTAAGGATGAAGAACAAGCCGTATCTACAGGGACACTGGGACCTGTAAAGTCAAATGTGTAAGACACTCTGTTCGCGAGAGACCATGGGAACGAATTTGGAAGTACATCGTTTTTGTCCGTCGGTATTCTTTCGCCGAGCAGCTTGTAAGAATTGGTCGTCACTCCCGCAAATACACCGACATGTTTTTCGGTCTGCTTTCTCAACCCTTCAATGGTATATCCCGAATCTTCAAATGCTTTCCATACGGTTTCGAGAAATATTCGTTCCTGAGGATCCATCGCTTCTGCTTCTCTCGGCGATATTTGGAAAAACAAAGAATCAAATGATTCAGCATTCTTTAAAAATCCGCCCCATTTGCAATAAATTTTCCCCTCATGCGCTTTAGCGGGGTCTGGGTCATAGTAGGTCTCATAATTCCATCGTTCTTTCGGAATTTCTGTGATTGCGGTTCTCTCTTTTGATAGAAGCTCCCACAATTCTTCGATATTTTCAGCCCCGGGATAACGGCCGCTGATACCGATTACCGCTACCCCGTCAAGATGTTCTTTTTCCTCCGCCGCAGGTGCAGTGATGTTTTGTTCCGGCCTGGCGGGGGTAATGCTCTGAATCTGTTTTCCTTTTTCCTCCCGTGAAAATAAACGCCCCAGCCGATCCGGATATTCCTTTACAAGATGATCTGCTAAATCTCTGATTGTATGAAATTCAAATAAAAGCGTTTTCGAAATTGCTCCCAGTGACTGCTCCAGCTTTGTGTTGCATTGATGAATCATAACCGAATCCATTCCATATTCAGCCAGATGCACATCTTGATCGATCTCTTCCCGTTCTGCACCGATCTCAGAGGAGATGATATTGGTTAAAAACAAAACTGTCTGATCCAAAATATCGCCTTGGGCCAAAGGAATGGCACTGCCTGTCTCTGTTTCGTCCGTCAAAAATCTCTGCCGCATAAATTGTTCAAAGCGCTCATGATCACCGCAGACTGCAATATTATGCAGCTGACCCGAAGTTACAATCCGCGAAAACCATTGCGTTCCGTCTTCAGCAGGAAGTTCTTCGAGCCCGGAACCATGAAAAAGAGACGTCCGCCCTTGACCTGACAGGTTCGCTCCCATTCCGATGTCTTTCCATAAAGGCCAATTGATTGTCAGCGTGCGGCCGCTGCGCAGAGAATTTTGCCGTTTCCATTCCCGATATTCTGCAAAATGATCTAAAAAGCCGTTTGCATATGCATAATCACACTGGCCTTCGTTCCCTGCAATAGAGACGACTGAAGAAAAAACGGCGAAAAAATCCAATTCCAGCGACTTCGTTGCATGATCAAGATTCAATGCACCATGAACTTTCGGAGCAATCACCTCTGAAAGTTCCTGCTTTGTTTTTTGAAAAAGCAGCGAGTCTCTGATAACTCCTGCGCAATGAATGACGCCATGAAGACCTGCATGCTGATCGGTAATACCGTCAATCATTGTTTTTACCGCTTCTTTATCGGATATATTCGCCTGTATATAATAAACCTTTGCTTTAAAGCTGTTCAGGTATTCTAAATGTTTCTGCTTATCTCCGGTTAAAGCAGATCGCCCCGATAGAATAATGGTGCATCTTTCAGTTTTCGCGCAATATTCAGCGACTTTACTGCCAATCCCCCCAAATCCCCCTGTAATTAAATATACTTTATCTTTTTCAGGGTATTGAATGGCCTTTCTGTTTGTTTCTCCCTGCTTTTCTAACATCCGTGCATATCTTACGCAGCCTCTGTAAGTGATATGAATATGCCGATCAGGTGCTGTGTTTATTTCTTTATAAAGAATGGCAGCCTTCTCTGAAAATGAAACGGCTGCAGAATCATGTTCAAAGCAAACCGTCTTACAATGCAGCTGCGGATATTCTTGTTTTACCGATTTAAAAAAACCGTTCACACCTTCAAAATACGGCAATTTTTCTTTTTGATCTGCGCTGAATGTATAAATGAACGTTACTTTGTTTATAAGGTTCTCGCTGATTAAAGCCTTAGTCAGATAAAACACGGAATAAATTCCTGATTCGAGTGTTTCTTCCAGTTCAGGCTGTTTTTCAGACCACGTATGCAAAATTGCATCAGGCGCTGCGCCTTTTTCTTTTAACAGACGAATGACACTTTGATAATCATCGGGACGCTGCCTGTTGATCGTGAAAACACTATCGCTTATCTGCTCTAAACGGTCACCGGGCATAATAAGATATGCGGACGTATTCTCTCTTTTTTTCATCTCTTCAAAATAGTCTTTATTCTCGGAGAACAGCAAAATAGTACAGGCTTGTCCGCTGTCCGCTTCATTCTCAAGTGCGGTTTCTTTCCATATCGGCGTATAAAGTGCCTGATTCTTCTTTGCTGAAAAAGCCGCGTCTGATTTTACCTGCTGAGGGTTTAAAGAAAATTGACAGCGCTCAAACGGATAAGGCGGAAGCGGGGCTTTTCTTTTATGATAGTCACCTAGTTTCGCCCATTCAATCTCTTCTCCTGAAAGCCACATTTGCATAAATGAATGATAAAGAGCGTCATCAGCTGCTTTGTCCGCTTCAAAAGCAGCCGCTTTGTTTAGTTTTGCTGATGGAGGGAGCGATCCGAATTGGAAAACTGAAAACTCAGAAATATCCATATCCGTCTCCGTTCCCTTTTCTTCCGTGTGATGCGGCATATGGTCAGCTATCTCCTGAGACACGGCATCCATTTGATTGTATTCTGTCATCAACGGAAAACGAGCCTTATCATAAAAATCTGCCGGCTGCTCATTCATACAAGCAACAGCCTGTTTAATTCCGTCTTGCTTTTTCAATAACATGCTCAGAAAAAGTTCTTTAGACAAAATTCCTTCGTCTAGTAAATTTAATATTTCCAGAACATAATCATTATTAAAGAATCCATCATAATCTGTTAAATCCCATCTCTTATACAGTCTCCTCATAGAGGCAAGGATAGCCATGATCGCCGCTTCCTCATCAGCCGGCAATGCGTTTCTTTTATCCGCCGTGCGATTCACAATATAAGATAAAATCTCGATTTCCTGAGTCTTTCCCGCTTTATCCCACTCTTCTAAAAACCCTTTAAACGTATATTGGTGCTCAAGAAGCAGCCGTGTTTTCCCGTACAGGCGGTCTGCAAAATCAGCCGGGAAGCTCAGACCGTTCAGCAGCATCCTTACATATTCTTCATTTAATCGAACCGGCGGGTACGTTTTTGAAGTGTACGGATTGACAAATGGAATGGACGGCGGCTCACAGGATAAGTGCGAAGGTTTTTCAGCGCCTGTGATGACAGAAATGGCCTTTTCAATTTTGATGATACCCGCTGCTGCAAGAGCAACGTAATATCCGTCTCCGGCGCCTGTAATGAGGCTTGGCTTAAAACCGGATGCCAGGATACTTTTTATGATTTCCGTATTGATAACTAAAGAATACAAGCGGATTTTCTCAGGCGTCCATTTTCTTTTAAATGAACTGTGCAATGTTGGTATACCCTTCAGCACCGGCCTTACGTTCTTTTCTAAATCAGGGAACACCCGTTTCAAAACGGCAAATTGTTTATAACTTTCCCATTTGAAGTCACCGATGGCAAGCGCCCATTCAGAATCTTGTTTCCTCCGAAAACTCAATCCCTCTTTAAGCTGATTTTTAAATTCCTCCTTGCTGCCTGCCAATAAACCAGCCCTGTAATCAAACGATGTCCTCCCTGTTAAAAGGGTGCTGCTGATCACTTCATTTGATATTTTGCAAAATTCCTCTGAATCGTCAGCAAAGGTTCTCCAATGATGTATCATTTGTTTCATGCTTTCTTCACTTTTAGCGGAAAAAAGGAAGGGTACCCTTCCTTTTCTGTCAGATTCGTCTTTTGTATGTATAAATTCTTCGATGATGACGTGAGAGTTGACACCCCCAAAACCGAAGGAGCTGATTCCCGCCCTGAGCGGAGCCCCGTCTGCCGCCTTCCAATCACTTGAATCAAGTGCCGGCCTAAACGGTGTTTTTTCAAACTGTATAATTGGATTTACCGTATGTACATTCAGGCTTTTCGGCACCCTCCGGTGTTTCATCATCATTAGAACTTTTATCATTCCGGCCATTCCCGCCGCTGCTTCTGTATGACCGATATTTGTTTTCACACTTCCGATCCTGCAATATTGAGTATCCTCAGTATATTGCCGATACGCTTTTGTCAATGCTTCTATTTCTATCGGATCGCCCAGAGATGTACCTGTGCCATGTGCTTCTACATAAGAAACCGTCGCAGCATCGACAGCAGCGTTGTGTAAAGCTTCTGAGATGACCCGGCTCTGCGCTTCTGCTCTGGGAGCGGTTATGGAACGGGATTTACCGCCATGATTAACAGCTGTCCCTTTTATGATCCCGTATATATGGTGACCGGCTTTTACTGCATCACCAAGGCGCTGCAGCAATACAACGCCTGCCCCTTCTCCGGGAACGTACCCGTTCGCCGCTGCGTCAAAGGTTTTACATTTGCCGTCAGGACTCAGCATTCTGGCTTTAGAAAAAGAAATATATTTTCCGGGTTGGAAATTCAAGTTTACTCCCGATGCGATTGCATAATCGCTTTCTTTTGTCCGCAATGACTTAACCGCTTCATGTAAAGCAACAAGCGATGATGCACAAGCGGCATTTACAGACATGCTTTTTCCGGTCAAACCGAATGTGTATGAAAGCCGGTTGGAAAGCATAGCTTCGAAACTTCCTAAACAGGCGTAACTGTCGATTTCCGATTCAGCATGACCTGTCTGCCGGTAGTCAGAATTCATAATACCCGCAAAAACAGAAGTGGTTTTACGCTGGAGATCCTGCAAAGAAACCCCGGAATCTTCGATGCACCGCCAGGTTTCTTCTAAAAGGATTCTTTGCTCAGGATCCATGTTTTTCGCTTCCCGGGGAGAGATATTAAAAAACTTATGGTCGAAATGGTCTGCTTTATGAATAAAACCTCCCCACTTGCTGATTGTTTTGTTCGGTATACTGATATCAGCTGAATAATAAAGTTCGGGATCCCACCGTTCAATCGGCACTTCCCGGATGGAATCTTTGCCGCTATTTATGTTTTCCCAGAATTCATGATAATGATCTGCATCGGGGAATCTGCAAGCAACCCCGATTATCGCGATATCCGCATTCTGTTTATTCAAATGAACCATTGGCCTCCACCCGCTCCTTCTTTAGTGTAGAAATAACGTATCCAATCTGCGCCTCAGCAGACTTTCGGTCTCATTCATCAATTTTTCACCAATGTCATCGACATGTCTGTTTCTCCATGATTCCAAATCCGTGCCCTTTACCCAATGATTAAAAGCGCCTAAAGACGGGCCGCAATGAACTTGGAAATTCACCTTTTGTTCTTCCTGCCCTTCCAAAGCAAGCAGACATCCTCTCTGCAAATACCACTTAAATAGTAACAGCATCTTATATTTTTGATTGCGCTCAGCTTTTTGGGCGAGGTTCGGCTGTTTTTCTATTATGCTTTCGTAGATTTCATCAAAAGTCTTGTTAAAATAATCATTTTCGAGCTGAATTTTTGTCTTTTCATCTATCTCACTCAAAGACTCATATTGTTGGTAGATTTGAAATAATTTATTTGCCCTGACCGGAAACAGCGTGCCCTTTTTCAGCACCTGAACCTTTGTTCCGAACTCAAACAGAGTCTCCGAAGGCGCATAAGCAGTATCGCATATTCCTGTCTCACTCAGCATTTCTTTAACAAAACCGCTTGTTTCGGCTTCAACTGTACATTGATTAATGGATCCCGTCATAATAAAATCAGCGCCCATTAAAAAAGCAGACGCGGCAGACTCGGGAGTCCCGATTCCTCCCGCAGCCCCGATCCTTATCTTCCTTGCGTATTTGTGTGTTTCCATCATTTCATCCCGCAGGTTAACAAAAAACGGCAGCATCGCTGTCAATGAGCCCTGCTCAGTATTACTTCCGCAATCTGCTTCAATAATGATATCGTCTGCTGCCGGAATACGGCTGAGCCACTCCGCCTGCTCTTCCGTCAGCATACCGTGCTGACACATTCTCTTTACGATACTTTGAGGAGGCGGACTCAGAAATGCGGCCGCAACTTCCGGCCGTGAAACTTTGGCAATGATCCGATTATGAGGTATGACCCTGCCGCTTTTGTCTATCTTCAACTGATGCGCTTTGTAATAAATTAATGGTGCGCTGACAGAAAGATACGAAGACGCTTCTATTACTCGTACGTCATGCTTGATATATAAATCTATCAATTCCTTTTCTCTATCTTGATGATCCGGCTCAAATCGCAGATTCATTCCGTAGGGCTGGCCATTTTTGAGTGTCTTCTTAATAGAAATAAGGGCCTGTTCAATTTCCCTTATAGGTAAACCCGCTGTGCCAAAGAACCCCAGCATTCCTTTCTTCCCGAGGCGGATCAGCATTTCAGCGGAAGAGATCCCCCTATGCATCGCACCTGCCAAATACGCGTATGTCAAACCGTAATCTTCTTTGAAAGATTGATCACCCAATCGGGACACCGGTGAAGCTGCACCGCTCTCTATATTTTCGGCCAAGAGGCTATGCTCTTTCCCGCTTTCCGAATTGTCCGTGTTCCCTTCAGAAAAAAAGAGACTGTCTTCCGGCGCGCTGATAGTAAGCGGTTCTTCATCTCTTTGTATGGTTTGAATTAATTTAGTCAGAATGTTTCCGGGACCGATCTCTTCAAACAGAGTGATGCCTTGTCCCATTAAATACCTGATGCTTTCAGTCCATTTTACCGAGTTTGTTATTTGTTCAATTAAATTCCGTTTGATATCTTCTTGTTTATAAGGTCTTGCCGTATAGTTAGAAATGACCGGGAAATTCAATTCAGAAAAATGAAACTCCTCGATAAATTCCGCAAATTCGCGCTGTGCACTTTCCATGAAACGAGAATGAAAAGCTCCGCCGACTTGCAATACGATATAAGCTTTCGCCCCTTCTTTTTCAAAAAAAGAGGCTGCCCGCTTTATCTCTTCTGCAGCCCCTGCTATCACAATTTGTGAAGATGTATTGTAATTGGCGATATCTATTTGGCCGAGTTCATACTTTTGAAGTATTTTTTTTATGTGATGCTCATCCAGTCCGATCACGGCAGCCATTCCGCCCTCGGAAGCCTCACTCATTAACTCGCCTCTTTTAGCAACCAGCCGGAGACCTGTTTCAAAATTAAAAACACCGGCCGCAAAAAGCGCAGTATATTCACCCAGACTATGTCCTGCAACAGCATCAGGACGTGTATGACCTTCTTTTAAACCCTTTAAATATTGCAGTGCGCTCACTGTATAAATTGCAGGTTGTGTATACTTCGTATCAGTCAGCCTCTCTTTTTCGTCTGAAAGGCATAAATCCTTTATGGAGTATCCTAAAATATGATCTGCCTTTTTAATGAGCTCACCGAATTCATCGAATAAGTCTCTGCCCATTCCTTTAAACTGCGCTCCCTGTCCGGGAAAGACGTAAGCAAGCATTTGTTTTCCTCCTGTTCCGTATTTCTGCCGTTTCTTTTCGTTACGATTTTGATAAACGTTTTTCACTTCAATTTTAAAATTGTCGTTTACTTTCAGCACCCTTACTTAATAAGCATTACTAAGCAAAATAAAAAAACCTTTATGCCGGATAAAGGTTTAAAAGCAAAAAGCATGTACAAATATCATATCGCCGTAAATATAAATAGATAGAATTTTCTGATAATTAAAATCACATTTTCATTCTGTTTTATATATATCAATATAATAAAAACATTCCAACGTGCCGAAACAACGATTGGTTTTATGTGAATATTTCCCTAAATAAATACTATACCATGATTTACTTGTTGTCAATGGGAAACACACGTATATACCAATTCTTCAGCCGCCTTTTTACAGGCGGCTGAACTCGGTTGTTATCAGTTCATCAGCCCATGCCGATATGCCTTCACTATACTATTTGCGGAATAATAGTTCTTTCTCTTTGTTGTAGTCTTTAGTAAATTGATTGAACTCATCTGCTTGTTTATGCACCTTTTCGTAAACTGAGTTTACTTTGCTGATTTGCTCTTCCAGCTGCGCTAATGTGAGCTTTTTATCTTTAATCAGTTTATAAAGGTCCTTATCAAGTGAAATGGCTTTTTCGTACTTTTTGTACAAAAGATCATAAGATGCATACCTTTTCTCCATTAAAGCGACAGCATGCCCGGCTTTTTCTTTTACTTTCTTATCCTTTATTTCTTGAGAAGTTTTTTTTGCGGATTCAAACGCTTTTTTTGAATCATCAATACTGTCTTTTTCTGCTTTCAGATGTTTTTTTCGCTGATTTGCATTGCTCAGAGCCTGATCAGACAGTGTGACAATTTTCTGGTAATCATCCATATTCAGTTTAACCGCGCTGTCGTATAGCTTATGCTCTTTTTTCTCCAATTTTTCTAATGTTTTCTGCTCTTTTTGAAACGGTTTTTCCGCTTGAACGGCTTTTTCCATCGAGTCATGAAGCGATTCAACCGGATCTTTTCCCCCGCAGCCGGCAAGCAGCATACTTGCGGCGCCGAGCGCTCCGATTCCTGCTAATACCTTTTTTTGAATCATATTCACTTAAAATCCCCCAATCTTGACAATTTCCACTATAGAAGCCCGAACGCTTTTTGACAATAGCTGAGCTGTAATTGGCATGACCGGGTAAAGACGCTTACGGTGCTTTCAAAGAATACTTGCGTAAAAAATTGAGAAAACAGGGCGGATGACCATACATCTTTTTGGCTTTTACATAGTTTATAGTAGACGCCGGCCCTGCTGACAGAGGGTCAGCGTAATTAAAAGAGGAGGTTTTTTTATGTACGGATATGGATTTGGCGGCGGATTTGGCGGCGGATTTGGCGGCGGTTGTTGCGGCGGCGGATATGGTTATGGCGGCGGTTACGGTTACGGCGGCGGCGGCGGATACGGCCGCACATTCGCATTAATCGTCGTATTGTTTATCTTATTAATCATCGTCGGTGCCGCTTATTTAGGCTGCGGCTGCTGACCTTAAACACCATGAACATCGGCCGGCCTGCTATGGCCGGCCAATTGTTTCGTTGCGCCGCGATAAAGAAATTCGCTATAATTTACATATTAAGCTTTAGGAGTGAAGTTTCTTGATTACTATGGAAAATATTGTACGCGACGGACATCCCGCGCTCAGAGAGATCGCTGAAGAGGTTCAGCTTCCCGCTTCTGACGAAGAAAAACAGCATCTTGCTGATATGATTGAGTTTGTGAAAAACAGCCAAAATCCTGAATTAGCCGAGAAATACAAGCTTCGTCCGGGCGTCGGTCTTGCCGCTCCGCAAACAGACGTAAAAAAACGGATGATCGCCGTCCATGCAGAAGATGCGAAAGGCACTTTATACAGCTATGCTCTTTTTAACCCTAAGATCGTCAGCCACTCAGTGGAAAAAAGCTACTTGACGAGCGGAGAAGGCTGCCTGTCGGTAAACGAACCCATTCCCGGCTATGTGCCGCGCTACGCCCGCATCCGCGTAAAGGCGGTGACGCTTGAAGGAGAACAGATTGACATCCGCCTCAAAGGTTTTCCGGCCATCGTGTTTCAGCACGAAATCGATCATCTGAACGGCGTGATGTTTTACGACCATATCGATAAAGAAAATCCGTTCAAAGAACCTGAAAACGCCATTGCCATTGACCGTTAAAAATAACCGGCACTTCCCAAAGTGCCGGTTTTCTTTATTTCAAAAGGCCCAGTTCTTTGACGGCCCAGCTGATTCCTTCCTCATCCACCGGCTTTGTGACGAAATCAGCGGCAGCTTTTAATTCCGGAACCGCATTTCCCATCGCCACCCCGGTGCCGACAAAACGGATCATCTCAAGATCATTTAGTCCGTCGCCGAATGCATAAGTGTCACTTACGCCGTACGGAAGCCGCTCAAGCACTCTTTTAATGCCTTCCGCTTTTGAACCGCCTTTCGGGAGCACATCCGTTGACAATTCATGCCAGCGGACGTAATCAAACTCCGGAAAAGCGGCATATGCTTTTTCTTCATGTCCGCGGCAGAATAAAAGCAGCTGATAAATTTCTTTTCCTTTATAAAATGTTTCATCAACTTCGGGATAAGGCGCTTTCAGACTGCCGATTCCTTCCGAGACGTGCGGATGTCCGGGGACGGTCGTTTTCATCGTATCTTCCGCCATAAATACGACGGGGTGCTCCCCTTCTGCCGCCTGCTTTAATAAACGCGCAACCGCATCTTCAGGAAGCGGATTTTTATAAATGACCTCACCTTCAAATACGACATACTGGCCGTTGTATGAAATAAATGATTCAATCTCAAGCTCTTCCAGAATCGGTTTTACCATAAACGGGGACCTTCCGCTGGCGATAAAAACGTGATGGCCAGCCTCTTTAAGCGCCTTCACGGCGTTTCTTGCGCTATCGGGAATATGTTTATCATGGTCATAGATCGTGCCGTCAATATCAAAAAAGATCAATTTTGGTTTCATGTCAATTTCTCCTTTTTCCCGTTTATCAGTCGTGTCTTTTTCAATATCATCATACAGAAAGTTTTTCTTCCGGAAAACCGCCTTGATGAAATTCCAGTTTTACCCACGAAAACAAATTCATTTTTTCCGCATACTACTGCTATAAAGGGCTTTAAAGGAGGTATACGATGCTGCGCCGATTACGGAAGAAACTCAGAAGACAGTGGGGCGGAATGCTCCGAAAAAAAGTCATCGCGTAGAAGGGATCTTTCGGTTTTTGAAAGTCCCTTTTTTGCTCGAGACTTTCCTTATAATCCGTTTTCGAATATAATAGAATAAGCGAGTCTAACATACGGCATTTAAGGAGAGATTTGGATGATTTATAAGGTATTTTATCAAGAGAAGGCTGACGAAGTACCTGTTCGGGAAAAAACAGATTCACTTTACATTGAGGGCGTTTCAGAACGGGACGTCAGAACGAAACTGAAAGATCAGAAATACAACATTGAATTTGTTCAGCCTGTGGACGGTGCTTTTTTAGAATATGAGAAGCAGAGCGAAAATTTTAAAGTATTGGAGTTATGAGCGGAATGAAATTTGTAAAAAATGACCAGACTGCCGTTTTCGCCCTCGGCGGATTGGGCGAGATCGGAAAAAATACGTACGGGGTGCAGTTTCAGGATGAAATTGTACTGATTGATGCGGGAATCAAGTTCCCGGAAGATGAACTTCTCGGCATTGATTACGTAATCCCCGATTACACGTATTTAGTAAAAAATGAAGATAAAATTAAAGGTCTGTTTATCACCCACGGTCACGAAGACCATATCGGCGGTATTCCGTACCTGCTCAGACAAGTAAATATTCCCGTTTACGGCGGTAAACTCGCGATCGGCTTACTTCGGAATAAACTTGAAGAGCACGGGCTGTTAAGACAGACCAAATTAAACATCATCGGTGAAGACGACATCGTGAAGTTCCGCAAGACGTCTGTATCCTTCTTCAGAACGACACACAGCATTCCGGATTCATACGGAATCGTCGTCAAAACACCGCCGGGCAATATCGTACATACCGGGGACTTTAAGTTCGATTTCACACCGGTAGGCGAACCGGCAAACTTGACAAAGATGGCTGAAATCGGGAAAGAAGGCGTTCTGTGCCTGCTTTCTGACAGTACAAACAGTGAGGTTCCTGATTTCACCATGTCAGAACGCCGCGTAGGCGAAAGCATTCACGATATTTTCCGAAAAGTGGACGGCAGAATTATATTTGCGACATTCGCTTCGAATATACACCGTCTTCAGCAGGTGATTGAAGCAGCCGTTTTAAACGGCAGAAAAGTTGCCGTATTCGGACGCAGTATGGAATCGGCTATTGAAATCGGACAAAATCTCGGTTACATTACCTGTCCTAAAAATACGTTTATTGAGCATAACGAAATCAATCGTTTGCCTGCCAATAAGGTAACGATTTTATGTACGGGAAGCCAAGGTGAACCGATGGCGGCGTTATCACGCATCGCTAACGGGACGCACCGGCAGATTTCCATTAATCCCGGAGATACGGTCGTCTTTTCTTCCTCTCCGATTCCCGGAAACACAATCAGCGTAAGCCGCACCATCAACCAGCTGTACCGTGCGGGCGCAGAAGTCATTCACGGTTCATTGAATGACATTCATACATCCGGACACGGCGGACAGGAAGAGCAGAAATTAATGCTCCGCCTGATCAAACCGAAGTTCTTTATGCCGATTCACGGTGAGTACAGAATGCAGAAAATGCACGTCAAACTCGCGACTGATTGCGGCATACCTGAAGAAAACTGCTTTATCATGGATAATGGCGAAGTGCTGGCCCTCAAAGGCGAAGAAGCCGCTGTGGCAGGCAAAATTCCGTCCGGCTCCGTTTACATTGACGGAAGCGGAATCGGTGATATCGGCAATATCGTGCTCCGCGACCGCCGCATTCTTTCAGAAGAAGGCCTTGTTATCGTTGTTGTCAGCATCAATATGGACGACTTTAAGGTTTCGGCGGGACCTGATTTAATCTCAAGAGGTTTTGTTTACATGAGAGAATCCGGTGATTTGATCAATGACGCGCAGCAGCTCATTTCGAACCATCTGGAGAAAGTAATGGATCGGAAAACAACGCAGTGGTCCGAAATTAAAAACGAAATTACCGATACGCTTGCTCCGTTCCTATACGAAAAAACAAAACGCCGCCCGATGATCCTTCCGATCATTATGGAGGTCTAAAAAAAACTGCACTCATTACGAGTGCAGTTTTTTTATTGCAGCGGAATATGCTGAAAGGCTTTGACATCAAACAGACCGGCCGCCGTCATTTTAATATCCGGAATCACCGGAAGCGCTAAAAACGATAATGTGAGAAACGGATTGAAATCACCGGTGAATCCGAGCAGAGAAAGCTTTTCATGAAGCACGCCCAAGCTGTCATTGACCCATTCCGCCGACTTATCAGACAAAAGCCCGGCGATCGGAAGCGGAACGGAATGAAGCAATTCTCCGTTTTTCACGGCTGTTAATCCTCCTCCGGTGTCACGGAGCCTGTTGATTGCTTTTGCCAAATCGGCATCGTTTGTACCGACGGCGATGATATTATGGGAATCGTGAGAAATGGTTGTGGCGATGGCGCCTTCTTTTAACCCGAACCCTTGTACAATCCCGAGTCCTATCATTTTTTCGCCGCTGTGCCGCTCTGCGACGGCGATTTTTAATAAATCATTTTCTGTATCAGGACGAAACGCGTCAGCAGACGGTGCAGGCACTTCTTTTTTTCTCGTCTCCAAATGATTCGGTATCATTTCGATTACGTTCATTTTCTTGCCCTCTTGAATCGGTATATGAAAATCCGATTCAGTCAGCGGCGCTTTCAGCCGCACTGTATCCAACAGCGCCTGGTCCGGCGAATAGGAACCGGCAGACTGTTCATAAACCGTGCGTCCGTTCTCGGCAACGGTCCGGCCGGCGACCATGGTCTTCGTGACGGCAGCCTCCCGTACATCTGAAATGAACAGCAGATCTGCGTCAAAACCCGGCGCTACCGCCCCTTTTGTTTCAAGACCGTAGCACTCAGCCGCATTTAAGCTGGCGAGCTGATACGCAAGGAATGGATCAAGTCCCGCCTTTATCGCCATTTTGACTTGGTGGTTCACACTTCCTTCTGAAAGCAGATCATCTACATGCTTATCATCCGTGCAAAAGAAAAAGCGCCGCGCGTTTTTTTCATTCACCGCCGGCAGCACATTGAGCGTATTTTTTGCCACCGATCCTTCGCGCAGCATGACATACATTCCCCGTCTGATTCTGTCCAGCGCTTCTTCTTTTGTCGTCACTTCATGATCATTTGACACCATTGCGGTTCTATATATATTGATGATATCTGAAGAGAGTCCGGCTAAATGCCCGTCGATCCGTTTTCCGTGACGCTTGGCATCAAGCAGTTTCTGAAGCATATCCTCTTGACCTTCCGCAACAGACACATAATCCATTACTTCCGCAAGTCCGAGCACCTCTTTCTCCTGATAAAAAGGCTTTAAATCCTCGGCTTTTAATACGGCTCCTGAGCGTTCAAAGCTAGCGGCGGGAACACAGGAAGGAAGCATGAAACGGATGTTCAGCGGCGCCTTTTTCGCCTGCTCTATCATAAATGAAATGCCTTTTGCTCCGGAAACGTTCGCAATTTCGTGAGGATCAGTAATGACCGTAGTCACTCCGTGTGGGAGGACGGCTTTAGCAAATTCAATCGGAGTAACCATAGAGGACTCGATATGAACATGTCCGTCAATAAAGCCCGGAACGATCATTTGACCTTCTGCATCAATGACTTCTTCCCCTTCATATTCGCCCAGCCCGACGATCATTCCGCCCGTAATGGCGATATCTGCAGAAATCCATTCCTGGTTAAATACATCCATGATGTTTCCGTTTTTAATGACGGTATCGGCTTTTTGTCTGCCGGCTGATGCATTCAGCCGTTCAGCCAGTGTTTCTTTGTTCAAAATGAGGCCTCCTCTTTTTCTTTATATGGTACAATATGCTATCGGATCGCTTGATCATAGTCAATAAAAATCGCAGAAAATACCGCTTACACGATAAATGTCTTACTATTCTGACATAATAAAAGACCGCCCTTTTACGGACGGCTTTTCACTTTGTATGAAGCACTCTTTTTTCAAATCGGGAAATGTCCGTAAGAGAGCCGATAACGATGAGAATATCTTCTTTTTGGATCATTTCAGTCGCCAGCGGAGATACGATCACTTCTTTTTCTCTCTTGATGGCCACGATATTAATGCCGTACTTCGCCCGGATGTCCAGGTCAAGCAGTGTGTTGCCCGCAAGCCTGCTGTTGGCCACGATCTCCACAATGCTGTGTTCGTCGGACAGCTCCAAATAATCAAGCACATTATTTGATACGATGTTGTGGGCGATGCGTTTTGCCATGTCACGTTCAGGGTGGACGATGTGGTCGGCCCCGATTTTCGCAAGCACTTTCTCATGATAATCGTTCTGCGCTTTAACCGTGATCGTGTTCACGCCGAGTTCCTTTAAGATCAGCGTCGTTAAAATGCTCGCCTGTATATTTTCGCCGATTGCCACAATGACGTGGTCAAAGTTGCGCAGCCCTAAGTTTTTCAGCACCGATTCATCGGTTGAATCGCCGATGACCGCGTGTGATGCGATTTTGGCGTATTCATTTACTTTATCTTCATCAATATCCATCGCCATGACCTCAAGGCCTTCTTCACTTAATGCTTTGCAAATACTTCCGCCGAAGCGTCCGAGACCGATAACGGCAAACTCTTTTCTCATAACAGTACTCCTTTAAACAATATCTCTAATAGGAATAGTATCACATTTTCGGCAATGAGTTCATATAGCGTTTAAGCTTTTCTGAAAAGGCGGGCGATAAATACAGGTCCGCTCCGCGTTCGATTTCTTCCTGATAGTGACCCGGAGGCGCAATTTCCTCAGCTTTATCAAGAACGAGAAACGTCAGGACGCCTCTGTATACACGGCCGCCGGCACACACTTCTATGAATGCTGGACGGTATGTGTGGTTATCAACACCTTCTCTTTTGTACAGATAGGTTGCCGCTTCAAACGGGAGCTTGTACAGCACGCCTTCAGTTCGTCCCCCGTCTTCAACAAGATCGGCTCTGGAACCGTCAGGACGCCTTAACGTGAATCTCGTCGAATACCCTTCAACAACCGCCCCTCCGACCGGCTCGGCAAAAAAGTGGTCGACCCCCGCCTGTTTAAACCGGGCATTGTCCATACAGGAGCCGTAAGCGAAATAATAAACCGGACTGTCATCCTCCCGTTTCATAAAACGGTATTCTTTCCAGTCTCCGCTTTTGATACGGCTGAATGAGGCACACTGGCCGGGCTTTACGACATATGCGAAGGCGGTTTTATTCCCGGCATCCGTCGTCACGGCAACCTCTTTCCGATCAAAATCAGCATAATACGCATCCAGCTTACGGATCATCTGATGATCTGTTTCATACAATTCCCCGTACACAAAAGCTGTTTCTGCTAAAGACGCCGCAGGCTGACCTTTATCCGTTTCGTACAGCACGCCGTTTATCGCGGCCTGCTCGCACACACACGGAGCGCCTTTCAGCAGTTCATGGTTTTCTTCACGCTTCCGTAACAAACCGTATACAAAAAGAAGCAAGTTATTTTTCCTCCTTTTGGACAGCAGCCGCTTCTAACGGCAGAATCACCTGAAACGTACTGCCTTCTCCATTTTTGCTCTTAATGTTAAGTTTACCATTATGCTCCTTCAGAATTCGTAAACAAATCGGAAGACCGAGACCCGTTCCCTGATCTTTTGTTGAGAAAAACGGTTTCCCGATGTTTTCAAGCTTTTCTTTCGACATGCCGTTCCCTTCATCCTGTATGCTGATCACCGCGTATTCTTCATCCCGTTTTGTATAAATATGAATATTCCCGCCGTCAGGCATCGCTTCAATCGCATTTTTAATAATATTGATAAATACCTGTTTCAGCTGGTTTTCGTCACCGTTGACCATACAGGACTCAGTCTGCCTGAAATCCTTCTCAATCACAGTGTTCGACAGCACCGCGTTCGTGTCAAGAAGCGTCGCCACCTGCCTTAAAATATGGTTGAGATGATGAGCGGTAAACGTCACGGTCTGCGGCTTGGCGAGCAGAAGCAGCTCCCCCAGCACGAGATCAATCCTTTTAATCTCCGAAAAAATAATATCAAAATAATCCGTTCTTTCCGGATACTGGGCTTTCATCAGCTGGAGAAAGCCGCTGACTGACGTTAAAGGATTTCTTACTTCATGGGCGATTCCTGCCGCAAGCTCCCCGGCAATGGCCAGCTTTTGAGATTGCATGGCAAGGCGTTCGTTCGTTTCCAGAAGCTCGTCGACCGCTTTTTTCCGTTCACTGATATCAGACATCGTCCCCAGACTTCCGACAAATTTCTGTCTGCGGTCATAATACAGCTTATAATGGACTTCTCCCCAAAAGATCGAGCCGTCTCTTTTAATATATTTGGCCGTAAACATTCCTGACGGGGACTGCTGCTTGATTTGGGAGATAATATAATCAATGATATGTTTTTCTTTTATAAAATAATCATTATACATCGTGCCCATACATTCGCTGATGGAGTGGCCCGTAATCGCCGTCCAGGCTTGATTCAAATATGTAATATTCCCTTGTGCATCCGTCTGAAAAACGATTTCCTGCAGATTGTCCATGATCCGGTTTTTCTCATCTGAAAGCGCCTTTGCTTTCTGCTCGCTGTCCTTCAGCTCCGCCAGCAGCTGCTTTTTATTGTCCACATAATAAGCCAGCAGCCAGACGCCGATTAATGTGACGGCGGTAAAGGTGATGTCAACTGGCCAGTTAATCGGATTCCGTTCAATCATATAAAATAAATAATCCCAAAACATAATAAAAATCATTGCCAAGATTAAGGAAATGATACGCGCTTGATATTTTCCCATAGTCCCACCTGCCGCTAGCATTTCTACATATATTGTAACATTGTTGACTGCATTATTGACTAAAAAATGATAACTATTCCCAATTAATTGAGCAGGTTCACTTACTTTTCCCGTGAGTTTTTGCACAAGTTCATAATAAAAGGACGGAATGATGCTCCGCCCTTTTTGCTGATTATGATCTATCTTTTAACGCTTCCTCGATTTCCTCAAGCAGCATTTTCGCTCCTTCAGGACTTAAAATAATTTTGCCGTTGCCGTACTCCTGATTTTCGGAGGTAATTTCCCCCGTCATTAAGCAAATGCCGTGCGGCTTGTATTTTTTTAAGACAATTTTGTCTCCGTCAACGAAAAATTCAATACTATCTTTAATAGCGATATCCAATGCTCTTCTCAATTCAATCGGCATGACAATACGCCCGAGTTCGTCTACTTTTCTTACTACACCAATTGATTTCATAGAAATCCCCTACTTCCTTTAATGTCTCTTCTTTATGTCCAAGGAAAATCCTTCATAAACGTAGACGAAAGGAACGGAGCAAAAGTTTCTCAGCATCCGGAACTGAATGTTTTTTTACAGAAGAAAATCCTTTTGAAATATGGGATACAGACTTTCCCTCCTTTTTTACAAAAACATTTCATTCCCGGCGGAAACCCCCAAAAATCGTGGTTTTTCTCAGAAACTTTAAATGTAGAATCAATTAAATCAGGATAGGGATTGGGTGAAAACATGTTTCAATCAACTGAGATCGGAATCGACTTAGGAACCGCTAATATACTTGTTTACAGTAAAAATAAAGGAATTATTTTAAACGAACCTTCCGTTGTCGCTGTAGATACAACAACGAAAGCGGTGCTTGCCATCGGAACGGATGCCAAAAGCATGATCGGAAAGACGCCGGGGAAAATCGTCGCCGTACGGCCGATGAAAGACGGTGTCATTGCTGATTATGATATGACAACTGACTTATTAAAACACATTATGAAAAAAGCCGGAAAAAAAATCGGAATGACTTTCCGCAAACCGAATGTCGTCGTCTGCACGCCTTCAGGCTCAACAGCCGTTGAACGCCGCGCCATCAGTGACGCTGTCAAAAACTGCGGAGCGAAAAACGTTCACTTGATTGAAGAACCCGTAGCCGCTGCAATCGGGGCCGACCTCCCTGTTGACGAGCCGGTCGCAAACGTCGTCGTAGATATCGGCGGCGGTACGACTGAAGTCGCCATCATCTCATTCGGGGGCGTCGTATCCTGCCATTCAATCAGAATCGGCGGCGACCAGCTTGATGAAGATATCGCCTCGTTCGTCAGAAAAAAATACAACCTGCTGATCGGGGAACGTACGGCAGAACAAGTGAAAATGGAAATCGGTTTTGCATTGATTGAACATGTGCCGGAAACGATGGAAATCCGCGGCCGTGACCTTGTAACCGGTCTGCCGAAGACAATCAGACTGCAGTCTAATGAAATTCAGCACGCGATGCGTGAGTCGCTCCTGCATATTCTTGAAGCGATCAGAGCGACACTTGAAGATTGCCCGCCGGAGCTCAGCGGTGATATTGTTGACCGCGGCGTCGTGTTAACAGGCGGAGGCTCCCTTTTAAACGGGATGAAAGAATGGCTGACAGAAGAAATCGTCGTTCCCGTTCATTTGGCGGCAAATCCGCTTGAATCAGTGGCTATCGGCACGGGGCGTTCATTAGACGTCATCGACAAGCTGCAAAAAGCGATTAAATAATAAGATTGTGCTTCTTTTTTCTCCGGCCGGCTCATATTGTGAGAACTGGAGAAACATTAAGGAGGAAGCATATGCTTAGAGATGTGGGAAGACGCGTAGCAGTAGCCGTCATTTTAAGCGGAATTATTTTGGGGGGTATGAGCATTTCACTGGCCAATATGCCCCATTCTCCGGCCGGCGGCGCCGTAAAACTGAATCACCCGTAAAGACGCAGCAAAAGCTGTGTCTTTTTCGTTTGTGCTCCTTTCTTTCCTTTATGAGGCGATATTTGATATGATGAGAAAAACCGATGAGGAGGAATGAACGATGAGTTCGTTTACTGAAAAGTTACATACATATGCTCAGCTGGCGGTAGAAGTCGGCGTCAATGTCCAAAAAGGACAGCATGTCGTAATCAATGCCTCAACTGATGTTAGGGAACTTGTCAGACTGCTTGCCAAACATTCTTATGAAAAAGGCGCAAAAAACGTCACCGTAAATTGGCAGGACGATGAACTGTCCAGATTAAAATACGAGATGGCACCTTTTGAAGCGTTTGAAGAGTATCCTGAATGGGAAGCAAAAGGCAAAGAAGAGCTCGCGAAAAAAGGGGCTGCGTTTATTTCTGTCGTCTCATCCGACCCCGACCTGTTAAAAGGCACTGACGGCAAACGGATTGCAGCGTTCCAAAAAGCCGCCGGAAAAGCATTGCATACATACAGACAATATATTCAATCAGATAAGGTCAGCTGGACGGTGATCGGAGCGGCTTCAACAGGCTGGGCGAAAAAAGTGTTCCCGGATCAGCCGGAAGAAACAGCCGTTCAGCTTTTATGGGAAGAAATTTTCAAAACGACCCGCGTAAATGAAGAAAACCCTGTGGAAGCATGGAAAAAACATGATCAAAATCTTCATGAAAAAGTGGAACACTTAAACAAAAAACATTACAGCGCCCTGCATTATCAGGCTGAAGGAACAGACTTAACCATTGAACTGCCGAAAAAACATGTATGGGCAGGCGCGGGAAGCGTGAATGAGAGCGGGCACGAATTCATGGCCAACATGCCGACAGAAGAGGTTTTCACCCTTCCGCAGCGTGACGGGGTGAACGGCACGGTTTCCAGCACGAAACCGCTGAGCTACGGCGGCAACATTATTGATAACTTCACTCTTACCTTTGAAAACGGCCGCATTGTCGATGTGAAAGCTGAAAAAGGCGAGGAGATTTTAAAAGGCATCGTCGAAACCGATGAAGGCTCACACTATCTCGGAGAAGTGGCCTTAGTGCCGTACGATTCACCGATTTCACAATCAAATATTTTATTTTACAACACACTGTACGATGAAAACGCCTCTAACCACTTGGCGATCGGCAGTGCGTATGCCTTTAATATTGAGGGCGGTAAACAAATGACACGGGAAGAGCTTGTCAAAGAGGGCTTAAATGAAAGCATTACACACGTAGATTTTATGGTCGGTTCCAAAGATATGAATATCGACGGCATTACGGCGGACGGCAAAAGAGAACCGATCTTCAGAAACGGAAACTGGGCATTTTAATAAAAAAGGAGGCGATCAGGCCTCCTTTTTATTTCGCTTCATACATTTGCAAGTTGGCGCAGACGGTTTCCAAAACAGGTGTATCAACTGACAAGCCTTTCGCTTTCTCAAGCAAAAATCCGTGTAAATGATCACCTTCCGTCACCCTGCCCTTTTCCATATCTCTCAGCATCGACGATTTCATATGGTAAGACATGCTTGTCAATGTGCGATAACTCTCTTCTTCCAGACCAGGATCTTTCGGGATGCCGGCAGCCTTGAAAATGGCTCCGATTTCAGCAAAGAGGCGCTTTGCCGTGTTGCGGCCGCCTTCTGTTTCTAAAATCGGTCCGACCGGCTGTTGAAACAGAGTGGTCACTCCCGCCTGCGCGGCAATAAACACATATTTTTTCCAAATGTCCTTTTCAATATCCCGGCTGATGATGACATCCGCTTTCACACCTGCAAATGCGTTTTCCAGCTCGTTCATACGTTCTGTGCGTTCCCCGTTCCATTCACCGAAAACAAAGCGGTGGGCAGCGCTCGTATGAAGAATTTCCCCTTTGTCGTTAAGGGCGCTCTCAATAAAGCAGAGGCCGCCCAGCACCTGCCGTTTTGAAAAAGCTTCAAACAGCTGGTTATAGTGCCTGTATCCGTTTAAAAAAGGAATAATGACCGACGAAGGTTTGACAAACGGTTTGACATCCCGCATGACGTCCTGCAAAGAATACGCTTTTGAAGCGATAATAACGGCGTCAAATGCTCCTTCTTCGCCCGCCATCATTAATTTCGGCTTGATTGAAACATCACCTTTTGCACTTTTGACGGTCAAACCCGTTTCTTGTAATTGTTCCGCCCGTTTCTTGCGGACGAGAAACGTAACGTCATTTCCCTTTTCTGCAAGACGCGCGCCGATATATCCGCCCACTCCTCCAGCTCCGACAATTAAAAACTTCATGATGCATTCCTCCGTATCTTTTCAAGTTATGTATTCATTTATTGTAACGGGAAGTCAGAAGATTGAAAACTTTTTTCATAAATAAAAAAGCAGAGTCTCCCCTGCTTCTTTATTACGCGTATAGCTCTTCAAGCTTTTTCTGTACATCCGCGTTTTCAAGAAATTCGTCATAAGACATTTGTTTGTCAACAATGCCTTTAGGCGTTAATTCAATGATACGGTTGGCAATTGTCTGTACAAACTGATGGTCATGAGATGAAAACAGCATAGCGCCTTTAAAGCTGATTAAGCCGTTGTTAAGCGCCGTAATGGATTCCAAATCTAAGTGGTTGGTCGGTTCATCCAGAATTAAAATATTCGCGCCGGAAAGCATCGCTTTTGAAAGCATGCAGCGCACTTTCTCTCCTCCGGAAAGGACGTTTGATTTTTTGTTGACTTCTTCTCCTGAGAACAGCATGCGTCCTAAGAAACCGCGCAGAAAGCTTTCGCTTTGGTCATGCGGCGAGTATTGGCGGAGCCAGTCAACAAGGTTCGCATCGCTGCCGTCAAAATACTCGCTGTTGTCTTTAGGGAAGTACGCCTGAGAAGTGGTCACGCCCCATTTAAATGTGCCGCTGTCTGCTTCCATTTCCCCGGAAATGATTTTAAACAATGTCGTAACGGCAAGTTCGTTGCGGCCCGTAAAAGCGATTTTATCTTCTCTGTTCATAATAAAGCTGACGTTATCAAGCACTTTTACCCCGTCAATCGTTTTTGTTAAGCCTTCAACCCGCAGCACGTCATTTCCGATCTCGCGTTCCGGCGTGAAATTGACATAAGGATAACGGCGTGATGACGGTTTGATATCATCAAGCGTGATTTTATCAAGGAGTTTCTTTCTTGATGTCGCCTGCTTTGATTTAGAAGCGTTGGCGCTGAATCTGGCCACGAACTCCTGAAGCTGTTTAATCTGCTCTTCTTTTTTCTTGTTGGCTTCCTGAGAAAGCTTTAAAGCAAGCTGGCTGGATTCATACCAGAAATCATAGTTGCCGACGTACACTTGAATTTTATTAAAATCAAGATCGGCGATGTGCGTGCACACTTTATTTAAAAAGTGACGGTCATGGGATACGACGATGACTGTGTTCTCAAAGTTGATTAAAAACTCTTCCAGCCACTGAATCGCTTTCAGATCCAAGTGGTTGGTCGGTTCATCAAGCAGCAGAACGTCCGGCTTGCCGAACAGCGCCTGTGCCAAAAGCACTTTCACCTTTTCTGAACCGCCTAAGTCCGCCATTTTCTTCGTATGCAGGTCTTCAGAGATGCCCAGGCCCTTTAACAAAATAGCGGCTTCACTTTCAGCTTCCCATCCGTTTAATTCCGCAAACTCTCCTTCAAGCTCAGCGGCGCGGATGCCGTCTTCATCTGAAAAATCAGGCTTCATATAAATCGCGTCTTTTTCCTGCATGACTTCGTATAAACGTTTATGTCCCATAATGACGACTTTCAGCACTTCGAAGTCTTCATATTCAAAGTGGTTCTGCTTCAGAATGGCAAGACGTTCACCCGGGCTCATATGGACATCGCCGGTCTGCGGCTCCAGCTCACCGGATAAAATTTTCAAAAATGTTGATTTTCCGGCACCGTTTGCGCCTATTAATCCGTAGCAGTTGCCCGGCGTAAATTTAATATTGACATCTTCAAATAACTTGCGATCCGCAAAACGCAAGCTCACATTATTTACAGCAATCATTTAGAATCCTCCATCGTGTCTATCATCATTAAAAGTATACCATGAATAAAGGGGAAGAGAAATGTTTCCCTGCGAATATACGGGTTTGAAAGATGCAGGCGTCAAACCCGGAGCGCTGTGATACAATAGATATATATACATATTCATCACGGAGGAACAAGTTGAAGCTTTTAACACTCACAGAATACTGTTTTATGATTTTCTTCACCGGGGTTTTTCTGGCCGTCACAGGCTTTACGGCCCGTGACATCGGCTTGTACGTCGGAATCGCCCTTATTTATACGTTTTCGCATCTCTTTTCAAAACGGATGCTTGAAAAACGCGGCAAAGAGAAGAAGCAGGTGAACCTTTTTTTCAGCGTTCTGGCCATTGTCGGATCAGTGCTGGCCACGGTATTGTTCATCGCCGTCGCCGCCTCGTTTGCCAAATAAAAAACGCCTGCTGTCCAAATCGGGCAGCGCGGCGTTTTTATTTTGTCTGACGCATATCATGAAACGGGAAGAACACAAACTTCGAGGTGCCGACGATCCGGTTTTCGGCAATTAAACCGAGTCCGTTCCGGCTGTCCATTGAGTTCAGCCGATTGTCGCCCATGACGAAGTATTTGCCTTTCGGAACCTTTACGGGGCCGAAATCTCCCGTCAGGTTGACTCCCAGTTTTTTCGCTTCTTTTTTATTGCTCGCGAGGTACGGTTCTGCGATTTTTTTGCCGTTTATATAAAGCGTGTCATTTTTCATTTCCACCGTTTCTCCCGGTTTTCCGATGAGACGCTTTACATAATGGACTTTCGATGTATCGCCGTTAATAATGACGATGTCCCCCCGCTCGATTTCTCCGATATAATTGACGCTTTTGTTGACAAACAGCCTTTCACCGTCATGTAATGTCGGGTACATTGATGATCCTTCCACTAAGTACGGTTCGAACAGGAAATGGCGGATTAACAGCGCAAGTGCGACCGCTATAATGATAGCCTTTCCCCATTCCCAATATGTGTTGGATTTTCTTTTTACCGATTTTTCAGAAGTAGGTTTTTGTTCTTCAGTCAACGTGGTTCCTCCTAGACGATCACTGTTTCAGTTCATGTACCATCTTTACTTTATCATAACTCATCACAAAATACATAACGCTTCTATGCGTACATGATTGAAAAAAGCGCCCGTAAAGGACGCTTTTTGCTTATTTCTCTACAACCGGTTTTTTGACGATTCCCAAGATAACCGCCGTTACAATCGCTCCGATCACGATGCTCATTAAGTAAAGCAGCGGATGGTTCGTAATGAATGCAACGAATATTCCTCCGTGCGGTGCAGGAAGCGTTACCCGGAAAAACTCTGTCAACCCGCCCGCTACCGCAGAACCGACAACGGCTGCAGGGATGACGCGAAGCGGATCAGCCGCTGCAAACGGGATGGCGCCTTCTGTAACGAAAGCTGCTCCCATAAAGTAGCACGTAATACCGGCTTCACGGTCACGTTTAGAGAATTTGTGTTTAAAGAATGTTGTCGCCAGTGCGATTCCAAGCGGCGGAGCCATTCCGCCCGCCATGATGGCCGCATGCGGCGCATAGTTTCCGGCATCGATCATCGCAATTCCGAATGTGAACGCCGCTTTATTGAGCGGGCCGCCCATGTCGATAGCCATCATACCGCCTAAAATAATACCCATTAAAACAAGGTTTCCAGTTCCAAGGCTTTCAAGCCAATTTGTTAAGAAATTCATGAACGCTGCTACAGGTGTGTTAATGACAAATTCCATCAGAACTCCTGTGATAAAAATACCGAGCAGCGGATAAATCAATACAGGTTTTAATCCGTCAAGAGTCTGAGGAATAAAGACAAACAGCTTTTTCAGCAGGATTACGACATAACCGGCTAAGAATCCGGCAATCAGTCCGCCCAAGAATCCGGCATTCGCCTGCGTGGCCATAAATCCGCCGACCATACCCGGCGCAAATCCCGGACGGTCCGCAATACTCATTGCGATGAATCCGGCAAGAACTGCAACAATCAGCTTTAACGCATTATCGCTGCCGATAAAGTTCAGTGCTGCAGCAAACGTGTTGTATGTCGGGTCTTTCGGATCAGCTGAATGAATGCCCCAGAAGAATGAAATCGCAACGAGAATTCCGCCGCCGACGACAAAAGGCAGCATGTTGCTGACACCGCTCATTAAGTGTTTATAGAAAGTGCTTCCGATACTTGTGCCTGATTTCTGTTTCGGGCCGTCTTCATTTGAAGCGGAAGATCCGCCGCCGCTGCCCTCGTAAATCGGCGCATCTTGGTTAACGGCTTTTTCAATCAGTTCCTGAGGACGTCTGATACCAGCTGTTACAGGTACTTGAAGAACATGTTTGCCTTTAAAGCGCTCCATTTCAACCTGTTTATCAGCCGCCACGATGATCGCAGGCGCGTCTTCAATTTCTTGAGCCGTCAGCTTATGTTTGATACCGCTTGAGCCGTTTGTCTCGACTTTAATGTCAACGCCGAGCTCTTTCGCTTTTTCCTTCAGTGCGTCAGCTGCCATGAACGTATGGGCGATACCTGTCGGACATGCCGTAACGGCAAGGATTTTGCCTTTTCCTGACGGCGCTGCCTGTTCTTCCTGCTCTTCTTCTTCCTCATCGTCATCTTTGTCATGCTGATTGATGATGTCAATGATCGCATCTTCTGATTCAGCTTCAAGAAGCTGTTTGCGGATTTCCTCACGCATAAGAAGCGTTGAAAGTCTTGATAATGCCTCAAGGTGCGTATTATTCGCTCCTTCGGTTGCCGCAATCATAAAGACCAGGTGTGCCGGCTGACCGTCTAATGATTCATAATCCACACCATCTTTTGAACGGCCGAATGCGATGGCCGGGTTAATGACGCTCGCCGTCTTCGCATGAGGGATGGCAATGCCTTCGCCGATTCCCGTTGAGCTTTGGCTTTCACGATTTAAAATGGCTGCTTTGTAAGCCTCTCTGTCATTTAATCTGCCGGCTTTGTCAAGCACTGTCACCATTTCATCGATAACGTTTTCTTTCTCTTTGCTTTCTATATTGAGATGAATTGTATCTCTTGTTAACAGCTCAGTTATCTTCACTTTTCTTTCCTCCTCTATAGACGTGTGACTTTAACTTCAGGAAGAAGCTGCTGTACAAACTCTTCAGTTCCGAGTTCTTCAGAAAATGCCGTCGCGCTTCCGGAAGCAACTCCTAAACGGAACGCATCTTCCAAAGGCAGCTGTTTTGAAATTCCCGCAAGGAATCCCGCGACGACGGAATCACCCGCGCCTACGGAATTGACAAGCTTTCCTTTAGGAACATTGGCGAGGAAAACCGCCTCTTTCGTAAATAAAAGCGCACCGTCGCCAGCCATCGAAACAATCGCGTGTTCAGCGCCTTGTTCAATTAATTTTTTACCGTAAGGAACGGCAGCTTCGGCTGAATCAATGACCGTATTAAACATTTCCCCAAGCTCATGATGATTCGGCTTCATCAAAAACGGTTTCATTTCTGTCGCTTTCATCAGCGCTTCACCGGAGATGTCCACCACTACCCGGGCATTCTGCTTTCTGCATGCCTCAGCAATTTTTTCATACGTGTTATGCGGCAGGGAAGAAGGAATGCTTCCCGCTAAAACGACGATGTCTCCCTCTTCCAGAGCGGAGAACTGTTCTAAAAAGGCATTGAACACTTCGTCTGAAATCGTCGGGCCCTGTCCGTTAATTTCCGTTTCATCGCCCGTTTTCAGTTTTACATTTATACGCGTGTCTTCATCTACCTCAGAAAAAGCCGTTTCCAGACCTTCCTGCTGCAAAAATGACGTGATATAATTTCCGGTAAATCCGCCGACAAACCCCAATGCTTTTGACGGCACATGGTGTCTTTTCAGTAATCTCGAAACGTTGATGCCTTTTCCGCCGGGATACTTCGTGTCATAGCTGGAACGGTTTAAACCGCCTACGGCAAAATCTTCAACGTGAACGATATAGTCAACAGACGGATTGAGGGTTACAGTGTAAATCATGGTTTCACTACCTTTACGACAGTTTTTTCTTGGTAATTATCGAATGCAAGTTCTTCAGCTTCAGTGGTAATGATAGCGGCATCGCCCAAGGCGGCGAACGCTGCGAAAGAAATCTCGCCGAATTTAGAAGGATCGGCTAAAACATACGCATTTTTCGCCTGTCTCACAGCCTTTGTCTTCAGAAGAGCCTCATCCGGATCGGGTGTTGTAAAGCCGGCTTCAATGTGCACGCCGTTCACCCCGAGAAAGCTTTTGTCAAAACGGTACTGGCTGACCGCCGTTAATGAGGCGCCGCCGATCATCGCACCTGTTCTATGCTTCACATATCCTCCGAGAAGATAAAAAGGAATCCCTTTCCTTATTAAGGCATCGATATGCATAACTCCGTTTGTGACAACCACAATGTCCTTTGTATGATCTATAAAATCAATCATGTGCAATGTAGTTGTTCCCGCATCGAGGTAAATACAGTCACCTTCTTCTAATAAAGATGCCGCTTCTTCTGCGATCTTCAGTTTATCTTGAAGGTTTTTGGAGGATTTTTCAAGCATATCGGGTTCTTGCCTGCTGTTGGAAAGTTTAGACGCCCCGCCGTGAACGCGCTTTAAAAACCCGCGCTCTTCAAGTGTTGATAAATCTCTTCTGATCGTTGATTCAGAAGCGTTTGTCATGCTTATCAGCTCTTGAATCTTCACCACATCTCGCTTTTCAATCTGATCCATAATCAGCTGATACCTTTCAGGAGTAAGCATATTCCGCCTCCTTTGGAAACGTATTCATTTCGGCTGCAAGATAATTGTAAACGCTTTTTTTACTTCTAGCAACTAAAATCACTCAAATTCATTCAATAACTATCAAAATCTTTCACATTTGTTCATATTAACGTATGTACATAGGGTTTGTAAACTGTAAATTCGACAAAAAGGGGGACAATTGTATGACATTTTCTTTTTATCATAAATGAAAAAAGTCTATTATATTCATTCAATCATTAAAACACAAAAAACCCCATGCAGACTGCATGGGGCGCCGGTTATTCATACCGTAACGCTTCAATCGGATCTAAGCGTGATGCTTTGTTGGCGGGCAGCATGCCGAAAATGACACCGATCAGCATACTGAACAGCACACCGATACAAACCACCTGCCAAGAAACGAGCGACGGCCAGCCTGCGATAAGTGAAACGAGTGATGCTCCCCCGTAGCCGAGACCGATTCCGATTAAGCCGCCGATTAATGTAAGCACAACAGATTCAATTAAGAATTGTGTCAGAATCTGTCCTCTCGTGGCACCGAGCGATTTGCGGATGCCGATTTCTCTTGTCCGTTCCGTCACTGATACGAGCATGATATTCATGACCCCGATCCCGCCGACAATGAGAGAAATACCGGCGATCGAACCGATGATCGTCGTCATGACGGTCGTGACCTGACCGATTCCCGCCGCGATTTCTTCCATATTCATGACTTGATAGGCCTCTTTTGTACCGTGATTGTCATTTAAGAGACGGGCCGCTTCTTTTCCTGTTGTTTTGATTTGATCAGCGGACTCCGTCTGAACGGAAACGTTGCTGTAGTCGTTAGTACCGAAAGACGTTTTCAGCATGTTGAACGGCACATACATTTCACTGAGTCCTAACGATAAAAAACCGCTCTCTTCTTTCAGTACGCCGATTACTTCAACGGGCTGTCCGCCGGCCCAGACGATTTTTCCGAGCGGAGACGTTTTCCCGAACAGCTTTTCAGCCATTTTTTTCGAGATGATTCCCGCTCTTTTCCCGGAAAGAAAATCATTGTCCGTAAATGTCCGTCCATCTTGAACGTCCAGCTTTTTTACGTCCATGTAGCCGCTGTTAATGCCGTTCAGCGTAATATCCGTGTCTTCTTCATGGTAACGGGCCGTCATGGATTTTACCGCGGAAGCGACAACCTGCTTTACGCCGTCCACTCCTTTTAATCCATTAATATCTTCTTCTGTAAAACTCGCTTCCTGTAAGGCGTTCGGATTGGCTGTTAATTCTTCATCACTCGGAAGGTAAAACAATTCAATCGTATTGCCCGGCCCGCTGATGGATTGCTTCAGCATTTGCTCTCCGCCCTGGCCGACAGCCACAACAACAATTACTGAACCGACGCCGATAATGATTCCGAGCATCGTCAGAATCGATCTCAGCTTGTGAGCTCTTACGGAACTGAGGGCCATCCGGAGATTTTCTAACAGGCTCATTCTCCCACTCTCCTCTGCTCAGCATCGCGGGAAACGATCATGCCGTCACGGACGAAAATCACTCTGTTTGTACAGTCCGCCACTTCAGGCTCATGAGTGACAAGCACCACGGTCACGCCCTCTGCATTAAGCTCTGTGAACTGCTCCATAATAGAAATGCTTGTTTTCGTATCCAGCGCGCCGGTCGGTTCATCAGCTAAAATGAGCTTCGGTTCGTTCACGATGGCTCTTGCAATCGCGACACGCTGCTTCTGGCCGCCTGACAGCTCATTCGGCATGTGACGCATCCGATCCGCCAAACCGACTTTTTCCAGCGCATGCTCAGCCCGTTCCTCACGCTCTTTTTTGCCGATACCGGCGTAGATCATGGGGAGTTCGACATTTTTTCTTGCATTCAATCGCGGCAGCAGCTGAAATTGCTGAAAGACAAATCCGATTGATTTGTTCCGGACCGCCGCAAGCTCTTTTTCGGTACATGAAGAAACATCTTCGCCCGCAAGCCTGTAACTGCCGGACGTCGGTCTGTCCAGACAGCCGATGATATTCATGATCGTAGATTTTCCCGATCCCGACGGTCCCATAATTGACACATATTCTCCTTCTTCAATCGTCAGGTCGATTGAACGAAGAACATCAAACGTCTCCTTGCCGATCTGATAACTTTTTTTCACCTTTGAAAGCTGAATCATCTATGCTTTCACATCCGTTCCGTCAGTCAAATCGTCAGCCGGATTCAGAATGACTTTATCATCCTTTGAAAGCCCCTCTTTTATCTCCGTAAGCTGATTTGCGGTATCGCCGACTTTAACTTTCACGCGTTTGGCCTTCCCGTCTTTTACCGTAAAGACCCAGTGCTCATCTCCGTCTTTTTTGACCGCGGAGGACGGCAGCGTATCGGCTTTCCGTTTGTCGGTTTCAATGTTCATAATTAATTTAAACCCCGGCTTGCCCTCCGGAAGGTTTCCGATCAGCTTAACCTGAAACGGATACTGCACAGCCTGTTCCGTGCTTTCCCCCGAAGCAGCGCTTGACTTTTGATCAGGAACGAGGCCGACAGCCGCCACTCTCCCTTTCCACGTTTTACCGGGAATGGCGTCTGAGGTAATCGTAACGCTTTGGCCCTTTTTCACTTTCAGCGTGTCGTATTCGGACAAATTGCCGGCAACGATCAGGTGTTCCGGGTCTCCTATATGTAAAACCGGTTCTTGAATATCCGATTTTTTAGAAGCCGCTTCTTGATTTACCGAGATAACCGTCCCGTCCATCTCACTCTTAACATTGAGATTCGCCACTTGATTTTCAAGAGACTGCTTTTGCAAATCAGATTGCTTTAATTCGATTTCCGCCGTTTTTTGCTGAAGCTGCAGATCAGTCCGTTCGGATTCAATTTGTTTTTTGGCTTCAGCTTCTCCCACTTGTTTTGCCAGATCTTGTTCCTTGCTGTTTAATGCTCTGAGTTTTTCTTCAACTTGTTCGATTTGCATCCGTTTTGATTGTTCTGTCAACTCATTTTGTTCTTTATCAAGATTGAGCTGCTCATTTGTATACGTGACTAACGACAACCCTTTTTTTACTTTGTCGCCTTCTTTTACTTTCACTTTATCAAGAGTTCCTTTATCCGCTTCATAAAAAACATACTGTTCTTTAGAGAATTTAAGTGTTCCCGGAACCATAACCGTAGAGGAGATTTCTCTGTTTTCCATGGTTCCGGTTTCGATTTTTTTCCCGGCGCTGCCGCCCGCGGGAGCGGCAGACTTATAAATATTGATACCGATGAATACTGCAACAATTACGGCGATGCCGATTCCGATCCAAATTTTTTTCATGTTATACACCTGCTATCACTGAACTTAACAGTCCTCCGACTGCCGAAACCAAAAGCATAATAACAAACAGGACAATCGCGGAAGTCCAGGCCGCTTTTTTTGAAATGCCGCCTGTATAGCGAAGTCCCAAAGCGAGCAGAATATAGCTCCAGATGCTGAAAATGTCGAACGCGCTTAAAAAGACCGCGACGCCGTCTCCGGCCGGTATGACACTCGCCAAAGATGTAACGGCGTACAGTGAGCCCGCACCGGTAAAATAAGTAACAAGACCGTTAATAGCTAAGCCTATATTGGTAATAAATGCCGTAAACAGGCTGAGTGAGAGCATTTTTTTGTAAGTTGTCACGCCGCCTGAAATTTTGACGCACAGCCAGTAAATGAGCGGAACGATAAACAGAGCGATAATGCCCCCGAAGATTCCTCCGAACATCGTGCCGAATTTAGCGAAGGTTTTGGTCATTTCAATCTGATCATCCGTCAAACCGTCAAGAGATGGGCTGTTCAGCACTTCTTCATAATTCATCCCCAGTCCGCGCAAAATACTGCCGGCCGCGATGAGAATGATGACAATCAGGAGAGGAATGCCGATGACCGGCTTTTCTTTTAATCTTTTAAACTGCACAACAGGACTTGTAATGACGCCGAAAATTGACGGCTTTTCCGTTACTGCCGTATTGCTTTTTTCCAGGTTTGGTTCCATATTGCTGATGCCTCCTATGTATTATTCTGTTTATACGTACGCTTTAGGCTGAGAGAAGTTTCAATTTTTTTGCCGTTTGCGTATTTATGCTAAATTGTAACACAAATTCTCAGCTTTACGTTCCATAATTATGTAAAAAAAGTATTGTCAGACCGGTATGACGGGAGGCTCAAAGCCTTGTGAAGGCACTGTCTTCAGCCTATTCATGTAATCAAAACCGTCTCAATCACAAATCCCTTTAAATCCCATTTAGATATTCTCTGTAATTCAGCTCCTATATACAAAAAAGCCGGATGGCAATGATGCACATCCGGCTCTTTTTTCACCCTCCGCTTACAGGAGGGATAAAGGCAATAGTATCACCTTCTGTTACGATGCTGCTGTTGTCTTTTACATATGTTTCATTGATTGCGATCATGGCATTGTCAATCGTCTGAAGGCCGTACCGTTCCTTTAACAGCGTTTTTACAGCAGACGCCGCCGTCTCTTTTTCGTCAAGTTCAATGACCGGTGTTCCCGCCTGCTCCGCAAGCCCGGCAAACAATAGTACTTTAATCATCGCGATTCCCCTTTATCCAAATCCGGTTCTCCGTTCGGATAGGGCGTTGTTTCCAGCTGATCGCCTATCCATTCTTCTCCGTCTTCCCAGATTTCTTTTTTCCATATCGGCACAATCTGTTTTATCCGTTCAATTGCATATTCATTCGCCTCATATGCCGCCTTTCTGTGCGGTGAAGACACGGCGATTACGACCGCTGCTTCTCCGATATCAAGGACGCCGACACGGTGTGTGATTGCAGCTTCGGCTCCTTCCCATTTCGCACTGATTTCATCGCCGATTTGAGAAAGCATTTGAACAGCCATCGGTTCATACGCTTCATATTCGAGCCGTACCGTCCGCCGTCCTGCAGTCCACTCTCTGACCGTGCCGATAAACGTTGTGATGGCGCCGGCTTCACGCTTTTCAACTTTTTTTACGATATTTTCCGCAATGATAGGTTCCCTTGTAATTTGAAAACGTTCCATTTATGCAGATTCCCCTTTCAGCTGCGAAAGCACAAACATAATGGCAGCCGGATCATCCGCATGGAATACGGGCATGCCTGCATCTGCCGGCATATGCTCCGTATTTCTGCTGATAACCGCGATCACGCGCTCCAAATGTTTGAGCTTTTGCCAATCTTCGCTGTCTTTGATCATAATGATTTTCGGATGCGGCGCATGTTTAAATCCCTCTATGAGAAGACCGTCAATTCCCAGACATTCATACAGACTGATCAAACCCGCCAGATCCCATTTTTTTCGCGCCGTAAGCTGCAGGACGCCGTCCCCTTCTACTGCCGTAACCGCGGCTCCGGCTTTTGAAAAACGCTCCGAGTCTTTTCCGTCAGAAAAAGGTTCCGGTTCTCCGCCATGTCCGTGATGTTTTAAACATCCAATATCGCACTCTTTCGGCGCCGCTTTCAGCACACGTTCAATAAACGTTGTTTTACCGCTGTTTTGAAAACCTACGATCTGGACGATCGGGAAAGAATTGACCACGGCCATTCACTTCCATTCTCATCACGGATGAGGAGCACGTGAACCGTCCGTCCCGCTTCATACCCCCTCGTTCCTCCCGGCAGAAGGATAAACGCGTTTGCTTCGGCTAGAGATGTGACTGAGCTTGATTTGTCGAGACCGACCGGTGACGCCATCATCTTTCCGTCCTTATGATAAACAAATGCCCTCACAAATCTCGTAAACGGATTCGGCTTCGGAAAGTCGTTTGTTAACACGGCTTCCGCCCATCCGGAATGAGGTTTTTCATTCAGAAGCCACGTCTGAATCATCGGTTTGACAAACAGGGTGAATCCGACATAACATGCGGACGGATTGCCTGAAAGGCCGAACAGCAGCATGTCATCGGCCCGGGCGACAGTTGTCACGCTTCCCGGACGCATTGCCACTTTGTTAAAAAGAACTTCCGCTCCGAGCTTATTATAAATGTCTGGAAGAAAATCAAAATCGCCGACTGACACGCCGCCGGTCGTGATCAGAAAATCAACTTTTTTCATAGCTTCCTTCACCGCAGCGTAGCTGTCATCAAAATCATCGGAAATTTTCCCTAAGTTCAGCGGTACCGCGCCCGCTTCAATGACCTGGGCATACACCATGGCAGCGTTGCTGTTGCGGATTTTCCCCGGCTCAAGCGGATCGCTGACATGAAGAAGCTCGGTTCCCGTTGCGATAATGCCGACAACCGGCTTTCTGACCACGGGAACGGAAGCATAGCCGAAGGTTGCTAAAAGAGCGGTTACGCCCGGCGTGATTTTCGTCCCTTTTTTTAATAGCGAGCTGCCCTTTTTCGCATCTTCTCCTTGATATGAAATATTATCGCCCGCATGAAAAGGGCGTTTCACTGACATGTAATTCGTCCCGTTTTCAGAAAACGTTTTTGTCAGCTCAAGCATCACTACGGCATCCGCGCCTTTTGGAATCTGCGCCCCCGTCATAATGCGGACCGCTTCATAAGGCCCGAGTTCTTTTTCTGACACGGCGCCGGCTCCGATATGGTCAATGACTTCAAAGGGGACGGCATTGTCACGGGAAGCCGTTGTTGAATCGCTCGCCCTGATGGCAAACCCGTCATACGGGGAACGGTTAAAGGCCGGCACATCATGATCCGCCTTAACATCCTCCGCCAAATAGCGGTGGAGACTGTCCTCAAGCGCCACCCATTCAGTATCCCCCTGTTTTTTATACCGGGTCACCCGGCGGACTGCTTCGTCCACCTGAATCGGCGTTCTTTTTTCAAGCATAGCAATATCTCCCCTTCCTACAGTCCGATCACCCTGGCCAGAACTGAATTTGCTTCTTTTATATCGTTTGTACCGTGAATCAGAGCCCGTCCATCCTGAAAAATAACGATTCTGAAGCGCTCATACGCCATGTGCAGCAGAAATTCATTTGCTTCCACTTTACCGATCTGCTTCAGACGTTTGACAAGCTCTTCTTTATCCAGCCTCTTTAAGGCTTCCGATCTGATTTGAACGGTGTCTCTTCCGCACAGCACGCTTGCTTTCGGCCTGTTTTCAGGCTGCAGATACGGATATACGGGCTCCGCGCCGCAGGAAGGGCAATGATCCCGTTTGATCTGATCCACATTTATGCTCATATTGGTGTTATTCCACACGTCAAACGTGAAAAAGCGCCGATTTACCGCCGCATGATTTCCTGTCAGCAATTTCAGCGCCTCAGCCTGCTGATAAGCGGAAACGATATGAACCGCCGGAGGTATGATGCCTGCTGTATCACATGTCGCTCCGCCCACGGGCATTTGCTCAAACAGGCAGGATAAACACGGCGTAACCCCCGGAATAATCGTCATGCACATTCCCTGACTGCTGACACAGGCCCCATAAATCCAAGGTGTTTCCGTTTTCAGCGCCAGATCATTGATGACCATTCTCGTTTCAAAATTATCTGTCGCATCCACGATGCAATCCGCTTGTTCGATCAGCGGTTCGAGCGTTTCCGCCGTACCTTCCGCCGCGTAAGCATCGATATGTATATCACTGTTTACCGCCAAAAGACGCGCCTTGGCCGCCATTGCTTTCGGCAGGCGCTGTCTCGCGTCTTCTTCTGTATACAGCTGCTGTCTTTGTAAATTGCTCCATTCCACATAATCCCGGTCAATAATCGTCATACGGCCCGCTCCGGCTCTTGCCAGGCCCTCTGCCGCGGCTGTTCCGAGGGCTCCGGCTCCGACAATCAGGACGCTGCTGTCAGCCAGCGCCTGCTGCCCTTTTTCCCCTATCGGCTTAAATCTTGTCTGCCGCGAATAGCGCTCTTCCATCTGTGTTGTCCCCTTGCATTTTTATTTCCATCATACCATGTTTCTTCCCGATCAGTCTTGAATTTGAAGACTCGACATGCGCCAAAAGTCTGGTGTAATCGTCCGGTGTGTTGATATTAGCGAACTCCTCCGGCCCGGCGCCGATGTCTTCAGCCTGCACATAACAGACAGACAGCCGTTTCAGCGTGTCTGTCATTTTCAGTTTGTTTTGTGTCAGCTGATCAAAAAGCACATCCTGCACCCGTTTATGGTAAACCGCCAAGAGGGGCTGCTCTCTGTTTTCACAAACCGGTATGACAGCGTCCAGGTTTCCGGTCAGCTTCATTTCTAGTGCAGCCATCGTCTTTCTTGTCACGAGCGGCGTGTCACAGGATATGACCGTGTATGTTTCGCCTTCCGTTTGTTTCATTGCCGTATATATGCCGGCCAGCGGGCCCATTCCCCGAAACCGCGGCTCATCGGCAAAAACATGCCGCTCCCTGTTTGATAAGAACTTTTTTATATGCTCAGGGCGGCTGATAATTACCGTTTCTCCGCCGCCGAAGGCTTTTTTCGCCTGTTCATAAAACATGCCGCCCTTCCACTTTGCAAAAGCTTTCGGTTCTCCGAATCTTCGGGAAGCTCCCCCCGCTAATATTACATTCACCCATTTCATGTCATCTCTCTCCCATTCTATATAAAAGCATAGCAAACGCCTCAGCCGAAATACAATATTACGGTGCTTGTCTGTTTAATTAAGAGGAATAGCCGTTGATCCTTTCCCATATTGTAGTGTTAACATCATGAGGGAGATGGTTCTTATGAAAATATCCGGTCCGTTTTTCCACGACACTTCTCAAGAGAACCTTTACTTGAAATCCGAACTTTCCAGATGCAGAAAATTAATTTCAGAATTTGAAGCAAGCTACTTCCATCAGAAAAATAATAAGCTTCAGGAGGAAAACGCCAATATTAAAGAGCGGCTTCACAAGCTTTCTGACGAATTGGAAGCCATGGCTCAAAAACACAAACAGACAAGTGACACGGAACGTTCTTTGCATGAAATCAGAGCCGGCCTGCTCGATAAAATCGTCATTCTGCAAGAACTGCTTCAGCAGGAAACGTTTCGGCGGAAAAATGAGATGGAAGAAAAGCACCGTCTGCATCTTACAAATGTAAAATTTGAAGAAGAAAATAAAAACTTACATACCCGCATCCGCTCACTTGAGACCGCCATTCAAACTGAACGGACTTCTCACGAAGATATGAAACAGCGTTATCATGCCGCTGCAGACGAAAATACCCGGCTCCAAACACAAATGATAGAAAAAGAATACCAGCTCAAACATATTAAAATAGAAATTAATCATATGAGAGATCGAATACTAGAAACAAAAGAACGGCTTGTAGAAATAGAAAAAACGAAAGAAAAGTTATTTCAAGAAACCATTCTTTCGTATAAACGGCAGCTGGACGAAAGTGATGCTTGGATTGCCGGCCATTTTGCTGATATTGACAGCCGCACGGCGGAACCGGCGGAACAAGCTCTGGAAATCCCTTCTGTTTCCAAAGAGACTGTTCAGGCAGAAGACTTGCTTAAAGCCGTTACCGAACAAGTCATCTCCCTGCAAAAACAATTTGTACAATCAGAGTCCCGCGATCAGTCGTTTGATGAAAAACTGGATGCGTTGAAAGAACGTGCTGACGGCGAAAAGCCTTTCCAAAAATATGTCGTCAAGCTTGAAAAAAAGCCTGGAAAAGATGCGTCACTTCCGCAGAATAAGCGGGAAAACGCAAAAAAACTGCTTGAGTAACGCAAGCAGTTTTTACTGTTTTATTCAGCAGCCGTATCATTTGCCGTTTCTGCTGTTTCCTGAGAAATTTCTCCCTCAAGAATATATTGGCCGCGGTATGGTTTTTTCACTTCCGGATACATTTTAATTAAGCTTTGCATAAATGTTGTCATATTAGGAATTTCAAGGCCGCTTTCCTTTTCAATTTCCTTTTGCAGTTCGGAACTTTTGATCGCTGCATTGTGGCGTTTCAACGTTTTAATCGCTGCTTCGCGCAGTTTTGCCGCTTTTGATCCCGGTCTCGCCGTCCCTCTTCTTCTTCTTGTAGAACCGTCCGGAATGCCGGCGGGAAGAGACGTAATAGACTGCATCTGCGGCTGGGAGGATTGAGGCTGTGTCTGCGGCTTTTGATAGCTTCTCATTTCCTGTGCTGCAAGCTCTGCAAGCACCGGGAGAGAGTCACTTTTTTTCTCCGGACGAAACTCTTTTTTTGTATCGGACAGGCTGCCTGTATTGTCTAATTCTCTCAGTTTTGCATATATTTTATCACGTTCTATTTGATATTCACGAATGACTTTTACCTCTGCTTCGTTCAATTGTTCTAAACGTAAGCGCAGCGCTTCTCTTTCATTAAACATGTGTAAAACCCCCTGTCAAAAATTTAAACGCTTTTATTAAGATATTAGATTACAAAAGTAATTTTATCAACTATTATTTTATCATTTTACTATTTTATTTACTCTATGAAAAATTGCTTATTTTCTGAAAATGGTACTTTATATACAAAAATCCTTATCATATAGGGGATTCTGGACAAAGTTCCAATTTATTCAACCATTTCAAAATATAACTTGAAATTACTTGTTTAATGAAAATTAGCGTGATATCTACAATTTTCGACTATAATATGTAAAAGATAATGATACGGATAAAACAAGCGGTACAGCGTGTTTACGGCTGTTTCTCTTATTTTTTAAGCCACACATGTCATATTGGAATTTTTTATCCAATAGGCACAAAAAAACCCTGTTACCTAAACGGCAAAGGGTTTGCGGAACCGAGACAATAGTCCGACGGAGATTGTCCCGATTACTCAGAAGCCTGCTCCGTTTCTGAAAGTACTCGGCTGACGCGTTTTTCAAGCATTTTCATCCCGCTTCCTCCCGCTTGAAAATGGCGGAGCTGTCCGCTTTTATCAAAAACGTAATAAGCCGGCACATATTCATTTTCAAATGCTTCAGTCAGCGTATGATCGCTGTCGACGTAAATCGGCTGAGAGATATCATGTTCAGCCGCTGTTTTCTTGATTTTCTCAAGATCAAGATCGTCTTCGGAACGGGGCATGTGAACGGCCACCACATTCAGCTGATCTTTATATTTATCACGAAACCCGTTCACCTCAGGCATCGCTTCTTTACACATGCGGCAGCTGGCGGACCAGAAGTGAATCAGTGCCGGCTTTCCGCCGACCAGCTGTTCCTTCGAGACTTCTCTGTTAATCCATGCTTTAGCGCCTGTCAATTCAGGCATTTGCTGACGTAATTTCATCTTATTTCCCTCCTTACGAAAAAGGTTTTTTGCCGGGGCTTTCAGTCCGCCGGGCAACGTTCTCCTGTTTTCCCTCCAAAGGATATGATTTGGCTGAATCACCATGTTAAAATGAGTGTGGCGATTCCTTAGTTCATATCTTCACAAAAATGATGATATTGAAACCGGGCAATATGAACAAATCATAAATGAAATAACTGATTTCTATTAAAAGGTTTATTTTATTTTAAAAACGGGTATATCACTTTTAGCTTTTTCCGCAATAGACTTGAAAGGAAGACATCACTATGATTGATCTAAAACACTTTGATTGGGCCGGGCTTCTCACATCTGCCGGGATTTTCATCATAAAGCTGGCTCTCATTATTTTAGCGTATTTTATTTTCCGGACGGCAGGAAAAAAGCTGATCAAGCATCTGTTTCAGAAATTCGAGCAACAAAACAACCTCTCTACAGGCCGCGCTTATACTTTGCGAAGCCTGGCGCTTAATGTATATGGATACATCCTGATTTTCGTTTTTATCGTAATGATTTTGGATTTATTTCACTACAATCCGAGCGCTCTCATTGCCGGCGCCGGCGTGGTCGGTCTCGCAGTCGGCTTCGGGGCTCAGGGGCTTGTCAGTGACATCGTCACCGGATTTTTTATCCTTTTGGAAAAACAGATCGACGTCGGTGATTATATTACGGTTGCCGGCTACAGCGGCATTGTCGAGCAGGTCGGTCTCCGTACGACGCAAATCCGGAGCTTTGACGGCACGCTTCACTACCTTCCCAACCGGGGGATCACGAATGTGAGCAACCATTCCCGCGGAACGATGCAGGCGCTTGTCGATATTAAGGTGCCGCTTGAAAAAAATCTTGATGAAACCATTCAAGTCCTGCAAAACGCCTGTGACAAAGCAGCCCTTGAGCTTCCGCAGATTAAGGAAGGACCGGACGTCATCGGGGTTCAGGATTTAAGCACATCAGAAATGGTCATCAGAATCATCGCCAAAACAGAAAATATGGAGCAATGGCGGGTTGAACGCGTGCTGCGGAGAGAAATGAAAATCGCGCTCGACCGTTTGAAAAACGCCGCTTCTGCCGAATAGAAAGTGGCTGGGACAAAACTAGCTTCAAATAATGAGAAAGGTGAATTTGGGGGTACTCAAATTCATCTTTCTTTATTTTTATGTATAAATTCTTCTATTACCTTAGAAGTTGGCAGTGAATTTTCTTAAATTCACTGCCATTAATGCGAGACCCATTTCGTTTGCTACCTTCGATTTTCCTCGTACAGAAAATCGAGTGAAACGCAAATTAGCCTTCAAGAATCCAAAAACTGGTTCCACATCGGTTTTACGTTTTCGATAGATGGCACTCGTTTTCTCTTCTGAAAGCTTCGCTCTCACATATTCTTTTTGCTGTTCCCATTTTTTGTTCACCATTAGTTTTCGATTGTTTCCTTCTTTTGCCTTGGTACATGATGAACGGAATGGGCATCCTGAACAGTCTTCGCACTCGTAGACTTTGAAACTCCTTTGGAAACCTGTAGCGTCCGTTCGGACAGAATGATATTGAAATTCTAAACGTTTCTGATTAGGGCACGTATATGTATCGGTTTCTTGATCATATACCCAGTTATCAGGATTAAATGTATTTTGTTTGTACTTTTTCTTTTGTTCCTTCAAAAACATGTTATATGTTATCAGTGCTTCTCGGTTTCTGTTTGAGAGAATATCACTAAAGTTTTGTTCACTACCATAACCTGCATCTGCAACTATATGTTTCGGTAACTCGAAATAATGTTGCTCGATCTCATCTAAAAATGGAATTAACGTACGTGTATCTGTTGGGTTTGGAAATAGACTATAAGCAAGCGCATATTGACCTTCCGTTGCGATTTGTACATTGTAACCAGCTTTCAATTGCCCGTTTTTCATATAATCATCTTTCATTCGCATAAATGTCGCATCTAGATCTGTTTTAGAATAGCTATTACGTGGTCCAAAGATTTTAAGATCCTGTTGGTACTTCCGTTTTCTTAGGATAAAATCAATCAACTGTTTACGCACTTGTTTCGGGTATTTTCGTTCCCTTCGTAAGGCTTTTCGTTCCGTAACGTCTGAAGATGCTTCTATTTGTTTATCATATTCGGTCACTACTTCGTCTACTTTTTGAACCATTTGAGTGAGCTCTCCAAATGATAGCTGTTCATCACTTTCCCGTTCCATTTGGGGTATGATTTCGTTCTCAAGCAACTCATTGTACAACTGGTTTGACTTATCAATTAAACGCTGATGAAATTTCTCAATCGCTTTCTTCCAGACAAACGTAAATTTATTCGCATTCGCTTCAATCTTTGTACCATCGATAAATATCGCTTCTTGATCGATCAGTTTTTCTTCAATCAATTGGCAGCGAAATTGGATGAAACATTGACGGATTAAATCTTTCACTACTGGTTGAACACGAAATCGGTTAATTGTACGGTAGCTTGGTTCATACCCTTGAGCTAACCACATCATACGGATACTGTCTTTTAATAGGGCCTCTATTTTACGCCCTGAAAAGACAGATTGAGTGTAGGCACATAGAATAATTTTAAGCATCATGCGTGGATGATAGGCAGGACAACCTTCATTTCGAAGAAATGGTTCAAACGCTTCTTGAGGGATACTTTCCACTAAATGATGGACATGGTAGGCAATATCATTATTTTGTAACTTTACTTCTAAATCTAAAGGCAAAACGATTTGATTCATGGTATAATCTTTAAACATAAGGACACTTCTTTCTGATTAGATTTTGTATGGTAACTTAATTTTATCAGAAGTTGTCCTTATTTTTTATTGTAAAATAATCAAAAACGGTGAAAGTTTACTCGTCGTAAAATTTCACCGTTTTTTTCGTCTTAGAGGTGGGTTTTGTCCCAGCCCCTTTTCTTTTTAATGAAATTTTTTTTCTACTTCGCTGCAGATTTCGTCAGCTGTCATTCCGGAAGCCGTAATGACGGGAGCCTGAGTTGACGTATCGGCAATGCCTTGGACATTGCTGTCAAGTCCGGTTACGACACAGCAGTCACAATCCTTCGCATCCTCAGGAGTCTTCATCATCACTACGTCATATCCCTTTTGTTTTAACGCCTGTTCTACATCCGATAAAGATTGTTCAATTCCAATTTTTTTCGTCATATTGAACACCTCCGTTACGTAGAATGCTCAAGTTTTGTTAGATTATTCTTCTTTTCGGATTTAATTGGCATACTCCGAAAAATATCCGACCATGACATTTACTGCGGTTTCCATCGCATCTTCATCCGGATTCAGCTTTGCGTGATGAAGCCCGTGGGAAGAATCGGCACCGAGCCAGAACATGAAGCCGGGGTATTTTTTCAGCATATACCCGAAATCTTCTCCGGTCATCGCTTCTTTCGCCGTTTTCACTTCTGCAAGATGATGCTCACTGACAAATTGCATAAATTCTTCGGTCAGGCCGCTTGTATTATAAACCTGATGATAAACGGACGGGTACGTGACCTTCCCTTTGCAGCGGAAGCCGATTTCAATTCCTTTGACGAGTTCTTCAATCCGCTTTTTCACCATACGCATTGATTCTTCAGAAAGCGTCCGGATCGTTCCTTCCAGATGAGCACGCTCTGCGATGATATTTTGCGCCGTGCCTCCGGTAATCGTTCCGACAGTAATTACCGCGCTGTCAAGCGGGTCCGTATTTCTGGATATGACCGTCTGCAGCTGCGTGACAAGCGTGCTTGCGGCGACGACCATGTCGTCTGCTGTATGCGGATATGCCGCATGTCCGCCTTTCCCCTCAAGCTCGATGACAAGCTCGCTCGTATTGGCAAACAGCAATCCGCTTTTGGTAGAGATTGTGCCAACCGGCAGCTCAGGTGCTATATGGAGAGCCGTGATCAAATCCGGCGTCCATTTTTTCAGCACATCGCTTTCAAGCATCGGTTCTGCTCCGCCCGGTCCTTCTTCAGCCGGCTGGAATAAAAAGAGCAGATCATGCTTGACCGGGTGATGGACAAAGTGATCAATAATGCCGAGCGCGATGGTCATGTGCATATCGTGGCCGCATGCGTGCATAAAACCGGGATGTTCAGATGCAAACGGAAGCCCCGTCTGTTCTTCAATCGACAAAGCGTCTATATCCGCTCTGTAGGCGAGCATTTTTTCCGGAGCCGTGCCGTTGACTTTGACAAAGATGCCGGTTCTCCACGTTTCGATTTCAATTCGTTCTTCCGGATATTGTTTCAATATATTCAGCAGGTACTGCTGTGTTTTATATTCCTGAAAGCCGATTTCCGGGATGCGGTGCAGATCTCTCCGGATCGCTATGAGCCGCTCTTTTTCCATATGTATTCCTCCTTAAGATAAGAATAAGGCGTGGATTTTATCATCCACGCCCATTCTATCAAACCATTCCTTACAGCTGGCGTAATTCCTGTTTGATTTCTGTTTTGCCTTTTGTTTTTTCATCGATATCTTTGATTTTTTTCGCTGGTGTTCCTGCTACAACGGTATATGGCTCAACGTCATTTACTACGATAGCTCCCGCAGCGACAACCGCGCCTTTTCCGATTGTTACGCCTTCAAGCACAACCGCATTTGCTCCGATCACAACGTCATCTTCCACGACAACAGGCTTAGCGCTTGGCGGCTCAATAACGCCCGCTAATACAGAACCCGCTCCGATGTGACAGTTTTTTCCGACAGTCGCGCGTCCTCCGAGCACAACGTTCATATCAATCATTGTGCCTTCGCCGATGACTGAACCGATATTAATGGACGCCCCCATCATGATAACGGCATTGTCGCCGATTTCGACTTGGTCGCGGATAATAGCGCCAGGCTCGATGCGCGCTTTTACATCTTTCAAGTCAAGCATCGGAATCGCAGAGTTGCGGCGGTCATTTTCAATGACGTAATCCTCAATTTTGTCTTTGTTTTCTTCAATTGCCGCTTTAATGTCAGCCCATTCGCCAAAAACAACGCCGGATTGGCCGTTCAGGAATGTTTTAGCGGAATCGCCAAAGCTGATTCCCTCAAGATCGCCTTTTACATACACTTTTACAGGCGTTGATTTTGTACTATTTTGAATAAATGAAATAATTTCATTTGCATCCATCATTTTCATATGTATTGTCCTCCTCTGATTTTCTACCTCATTACTGTAACAAAGGAAGGATGCAAAAACAAGAAAAAAAGGAACAAGCCTTTATTCTGCCGGCTGTCTGCACAGTGCGGCAAACTGTCTTCCGAATTCCCTGAGCTCTTCTTCCTCGCCGCCTTCAGGGTTGTTTTCAATTTTGACCGGTGGCAGCACCACCCGTCCTCCCCGGGCCGTGATCACTTTTTCCAATTCGTCAACCGCTCCGCAAAAAAACGCGTAGGACGTATCTCCGGAACCGAACAGAGCAAATGTCTTCCCTGCAAACTCCAGGTTTTCCATATCTTCAGCGATATCGAGCATTTCATCAGGAAGATCCCCGTCTCCCCACGTATATGTGCCTAATAAAATATACTCATAGTCATTAAAAAGTTCGGCATCGATATCCATCGCTTCATATCTGTCTACAGATGCTTGTGCTTCGATCAGCCCTTTTTCAATCAAATCCGCCATTGCCTCGGTGTTTCCTGACATTGTCGCATAAACAAGCAATACTTTCCCCATCTCCGTCTCTCCTTTATGTATAGAAACTAATGTGCGAGCCGGGCCGCCTCATACGGTCTGACAAACTTACATTCGTAAAGGCCCGCGCAAAAAAAGCTTTCTTTCTGATTGGCCACCCGCCATCCGTGACCGCGGATCGTATCAAACCATTTTAATTCTCCGGCGGCGAAATCAGCTTGGTAAATGCGCGAAAATCCGTTTTCGTCCTGTGACGAAGTGACATAAATAATACCGGCATCCTCAGAAACGTCGAGAAATGATTTTTCCCGTACGGCAGGCGCGGCTGAAATGGCAAACGCCTCGTCCGTCCGCACGTTTCGGACGGCAACCTCGCCCCGTTCTCCCTTTGCCGCACCCTTTGCGGCAATGAGCCAGTCCTTCTTGTACATAAGCATGGAAGCCGTCATGCGCTGTCTTTCACGGCTTATACGCCGGATGCGGCCTTCTGTCAGATCGTACGCCCAAATGCCGCCATAATTCATATGAATCCGGGTGCCGATATAAATCGCCTGACCGTGCAAACAAAGCGAGCGGATGACAGGCGGTTCCTTTAAATGTGCAAAGGGCTTAGCCACATGCCAAGTGACGCCGAAATCATCAGATAAGTAGAGGCAGTGCGTGCCGTGCGCACAGACGAACCCGTCATTCCGCCCGGCAACGGCCCATACGGAGGCGCTGGTCGGAAATCGGGATGCCGTCCAGGTCTTTCCCTGATCGGCCGATCTGAGGACGGCGCCTTTTTCCCCCGCCGCGAATATGTAAGGCCCGATGTAGGTCAGCACATGAATCTTGCTTTTCATCCGGTACAGCCTTTTCCAGCCTTCTTCTGCGGAAAAATGAAAAATGCCTTCGCCTTTTACTGCGACAAAAAAGCCTGAAGACACTGATGCCATGACAGCCGTCGCGCCTTTATGAAACATGGCACCGGTCTCCTTGGTGAGCGGCCCATGCAAGAAAACCGCGGACAAATTCTTTGCAGCATTCCTGATCCTCAGCCGTCTCAGGCGCCAATTCGATTTTCAGCGTTTCCGGATATAAATTGGCTCCGGCCTGTTCAAACGCATCGCAAAACAGCGTAACCGCTTCACAAAACTTCGGATAGGCGTGATCACCTGAACCGAAACAAGCCGTTTTCAGTCCGTTCAGCTGGCGGCGCAGAATATCTTCATAAAAATCTTCCGCTTCATAAGGAAGATCACCATCTCCCCATGTGTATGTGCCGACAAAAACATAATCATATGCTTCGAGACAATCTGCATCTGCCTCATCCATGTCAAGACAGTCAATTGCAATCTGATGCTCGCTCAGTGTTTCTTTTATAATGCCGGCAATATCCTCCGTATTCCCCGACATGCTTGCGTATATCATTAATGCTTTCTGCATATGATCACCTCGTAATTGATAATGATTTTCAATAACATATACATTACTTTAAATGATAATGATTTTCATTGTCAATAAAAAATAAAAAAAGACAGCTTAATTGCTGTCTTTCTAAAAAGGGCTCTCCTGCTTCAGCATATCTTTGATGACAGAAACGAAAGCCTGCACCTGTTTTAATTCAAATGCCGGCTCATAACCGAGCAGCCATGTGTCGCGGCCGATCGGATGATCCTTTGCATCAAGCAGGGGCATTTTATTTACTTTGTCTTCCTCATCTAAGGTGACTGACGGCAAAATGGCATAACCGATTCCGTGCAGCGCCATCTGCTTGCACGTTTCAATCTGATCGACGAGGATCGTCTGTTTCGGCGAGGTTTTGAATTTTTGATGCCACCAATGCTGAATTTCCTGAAAATATGTACTGTCACTTTTGAACTGGATAAACGGCCGATCGGTATGGGCTATATCATCAATGCAGGAAATTTCCGTATCGACCAAATATAAATGATCGGTCATTAGATATTCTTTTCGGCCTTTCCATTCCGGGTTTCCCCGGATAATGCCGATATGTACCTGATCTTCATACAGACTTTTCAGCATTTCGCTGCTCCATCCTGTAATAAGGGAAACCTTTGCATTCGGATAACGCTCCACATATGTTTTTAACACTTTCGGAAGCCAGTGCTGCCCGATAATGGAGGCGACGGCAAGCTTCAATGTGCCGTGAATTTCCCCTTCAAGTTCATCAATATTTTCTCTTATTCTCTCTTGCCGGTCCGTGACATCATTTGCAAATTGTATGATTTTTTCTCCTGCCGGCGTTACCGTGAGTCCTTTTTGAGATCTTAGAAAGATCTTTGTTCCCCAGGCTTTTTCAATGGTCTGCAATCGCTGGGACAGAGCCGGCTGTGACACGAATAACCGTTCGGCAGCCTTCCTCATGTTTAATTCCTCAGCTAAAATTACGAGCATATGAAGCTCTTGAAGCTGCATGTCGTCCTCCTTTTCAATGCCTTTTCGTATTTCTTATCTACCATTCTAATAAAATAAAGGCTGCCGAAGCAAGTGCGACCAATATGTATACGTTTTCTTTTTCTGACATACAAAGAACAAATAGGCTGATCGTGCGAGCCTACTTATTCAATGACCTGATATGACTGCTCAGCTGCTTTAATACGACTCTTCTCGTAAAGATGCCTTCAAAGACGCCTTCATCATTTTCAACGCAGACAAAGCCGTTGTTAATGACCATGCTGAACCCTTTGATAATCGGATCATTGATGTGAAGACGGGGAATGTCTTTCAGCATGACCTCCTCAACCGTAATTTGATCCAGCTTCTCAAACTCAATCCGCTCAAGTCCGAAAATGCTGTTCATAATCATATTTGTGCCGATCAAACCGTGCAGACGGTACGAAGCGTCAAGGACTGGAATAGCGGTATAGCCGGTTTTCGTCAGCACTAAAAGAGCATGCTCAAGGTTGTTTCCGACTTGTACGTGCGCCACTTTATCCGCCTCGATCATAAATTGTCCGACTGTTGCATCAAGAAGCTGATCTGATTGTAAGCTAATCATGTCACTTCGACCCCTTTACATTTTTCATCAAACCATGTATTCCCTATATCGCAATAATATAAACATTATCATTTTTTGTCGAAAAGTTTCCGTCAATAAAAAAGATACTCTTTGCAATCGAGTATCAATTTATAAGCCGCTGATTAATTTTCGTTCCGGAAACGGTCATAAAGCGTTACGAGTTTTTTATAAGTGGTTCCATCAACGCTTTTTGACCCTGCTTCTATATCGTTGATTTCGCTGGTCAAAAGCTCAATGGCATATTCATGATTGATCAGGATATTCAGCAGAAGTTTTTGTTCTTCTTCCGTAAATCGTTCACCGATAAGACTCATACGTAATCAGGCCCCCTATTTTTAACTGAATACCTCTGAAAGCAAGATGATATTTGCTTTCAGCTCTACCGCTAGGATAAGTAAACAGAAAAAAATCGTCAACCGCATAATTCGACATTTTGCGGATTCTGTATGACATATTATTTTGTGTAACGATTGGCATAACTGAATGCTGTGCAGGAATCGGGCTTGATTTTCGCTTCAATGCCCATCGAGGTAATACGGCCGGTCATTTCTTGTATCAATTCTTTTGTCAGCCCTTTTTGGCCGATATCCAAGTGCACTTCAAATGTAAGATCCGCTCCTTCATCAGCGAAAGGCAGGAGCAAATCGGTAATTTCCATGAAACGTCCGTCGAGGATATGCGCAGCCATCTCCTGGCTGAATGCGGTTTCCAGCGAAATTTTTTCGCGAAGGCTATGTATCGGTCTGGCGAGATCGTGATTTTTCAAACAGCCCCAAGCTCCCTTGCCTGTACGGTGCAAGTGTATAGCCGTAATAAACTTCGTGAAGTCGCGGTAAACTTGTGAATCAGTCCCCACAGACAGCACGTATGCTGATCGGGGGTCTTTATTGACAAAGCGTTTCAGCCGCTCCATCACGTCTTGAAAGGTCATCTGTGCCTCAGAAAGATTATAAAACAGAAAAGAATCAGCCATGTACGGACACTCCTCTTTCCAAAATCTACAACCAAACGAACGAGCACGGTTCCTTTGCATGATTTAATAAAGCTCCGCTTGCGGAAGACGGGAAGCTTGGTCAGCCTGAAAAATCAAACCAAATTACTGAAGGAGCTCAAAAATTTCAATAGAAATCATGTCAATGTTATCAAACGGATATGTGTTAGGTTTTTCACCTTTTTGGAAAACCGTCAGCTCAAACGTTTGATTCTTTTCAAAATATTTAACACTGCATATTTTCTCACCATTTACTTCGAAGTAACGCTGCATCGGCTCATTAGCCGCTTCGGCTGTTTCTTGCAGACTTTGCAGCCGTGTGATGATACCCATTAATTGTGACATTCTAAAAAAAGACTCCTTTCAAAAAACAACTTCAAATCAACAAGTATTTATTATAATACAAGTTCTACAGAGCATCATACCATAAAGTAGACCGGGATGGCATTTTCCCGCTGGATTTTCAATAAGAAAATAAACGGGAAAACCGTGTTTTCGAATAGTTTGAAGCTTTTTTCGGAATGTCATACACCTTTTATAAATGATTTTTCGCTTTTTGAGCCGCCATTGTCAGATGTATGTGAGAAGAAGCCTTTTTATGCGCAGGAAGGCATAAAAAAACTTGGCGGGGGTAGCGCCAAGCTTTTTCGGATCTTGATCTGATAGAGGGGTTGGGGAACAGAGAGTAACTTCTCTCTATAACTAAATGATAATGATTATCAGTATCATTGTCAATCGTTTTTTTAAACTTTTTCACATTTATAAAAAAAAGCGGCTTACAGCAGCCGCTTTATAGTAATCCGTCCTGTTCATATAAATAAGAGTAAGGCAGATCGATAAATAAATACATATTGTCATCCATCGGGTATGAAAAGGTTCTGATCATCTCACCCGTTTCAATATCACTGTACAGGTCACTGAAAAAGCCTTTTCTTGAATTACGCATCTTCATGATGTTTTCTAAAAAGTACGGACGCCAGCTCCAGTTTTTCTCCATGTATTCAGGCTGATAAAGCCATTCGCCGGATTGCTTGAACACATTTCCCGTCAGCTGATAGCCTTCTTCATCACACATATAAATTCTGAAACAGCAGTCCGTCAGGTTTTCCGCCAGTTTCTTAATAAACTCATCATCCGCCTGATGGGTTTTCTTCAGCTCGGAAACTGCCTGATTGACCCGCTTATAAAAATTCTCAGAGTGTTCGTATACTGTCTCCAGCTTCTTTTTTTCTCTCGTGATAAATTGCTGAAACTCCGTTTTCAAGCGTGCTTTTAACAGGCTGCGGTCTATAAAATCGCCGCTCGGCGCCTGCAGATAATAGCCTTGAAAAAATCGGCCTCCGTTTCTCCATGCGTACTGGAGCTGGAAATCAGCTTCTATATCTTCATACAGCAGCGCGGCGCCGATTTTTCTCGCCAGCAATGAAATGCTGTACAGCACATGCTCATAGGATGGTGACGGCTGAGATACCTTCAGCGCCTGCAAATCTATTTTCAGAAGGTCTGGTGAAAGGAGCGCGATTCTGTCCAGGTTGCTGCTCTCCTTACCTATATTGTCCACCGCGATTTTAATGCCGTATGTACGATAGTAGGCAAGCATATGGTACAGCTGTTCAATGTCGCCTTCGAAATTGTGCTCGGTGATCTCAAGCACAATACGGTTCAATTCAATGCCCTGCTCTTCGTATTCTTTCAAAAGCTCAAGAAAGCTTTCGCCGTGGTCAAGCATTAATACATTCGCATCCTGATTGATAAAAATCAACAGATCACGATCAGCTTCTTTAAACCTCTCCAGCGCCTGCCTGATGACTCTGTCATCGACCTCAAGCTTATATTCTTCCGGAATGCCGGAATCTAAGAAAAACGGCCCAAGGCTCTCAATCTCCGTATCTGCCAAAATCCTGCCAAGCACTTCGTAACCTACGACTCTTTGTTCCTCAGCGTTAAAAATCGCTTGGTAATACGGAATGACATCATCAATATTCGTCAGTATATCAAGTGGGTCCAACATGTTATCACCTGCTTCTCTATCTTTGTCTGATTATACACAATTATATCAGCACCACAAATGTTTAGATTAGGGGAAAAGGAGGCAGTATGGCAGCAGCTTAAAATAAAAGGGGGACATTTTTAAGATCACTCTTTAGACCGGGTCATTAAGGACGTTGTTCATTTGTTTCACAATCACAAATAAAAGTATAAATATAAGAGCATTATAACCGGCAGCTGTCCAAAAATAATGGCTCCAATCAGTTCTGTTATATATCCAATCATCCTCATGTTCCAACTGAAAAAAAGTTCCTTTTTTATCTAAAGTGCCAAATGTAAGAGTTGTTAACACGCCAACACTCTTGGAAACGTCAACTCCATACATTGAACCGGCATGATCAGTATGATTTATTGGCATATACGTATAATCAGATAAAATTGTTTCCGCGAGCTTAGTTGGCAGAGACACATAACATACAGCCGATGTATCGCCTCCGAGCCCAGACAAATACTCCCTGACTTTAATAAATTTCGTTTCATCAGGAAAATCGATGTGATATAGTTTTTCAAATCTGATTATTTCATCAGATGTAAGATTGGTATTTTGATAATACTGTGGAGTAAAAGCACAAATCATAAAGTACCAAATATTAAAGATGATAACTAAACTGCTTACAAATAGTACAACGAACCATTTAAATAATTTCTTCAATTAATCGCCCCTTAATCTTTCAAAATTATATCATAATTTCGAATAGAAAATAAAACAAGCGAACGGCAGGCTTTGACGTTCGCTTGTTCTGCAAAATAGTCAATATACGAAAAATTAAAACGGATAAGGATTCAGCCACTGCCCGCCGTCCATTGTGATACAATCCCCGTTTATGTAGGATGCTTCATCAGAAAGTAAAAACGCTGCCAACGCGGCGATTTCTTCCGGTGTGCCAAGCCGACCAAGCGGGACACTGTTCATAGTGCGGGACACCGCTTTTTCCGATTCGAACAGCTTCTCCGCACCGCCTGTTCGTTCAATCGGGCCTGGGGCTATCGCGTTTGTGCGGATGCCGTATTTGCCCCCCCATTCAACGGCCAGCGTTCTTGTCAGTGACAATACCCCCGCTTTGGCTGCAGCGGAATGAACGACCCCTGCTCCCGCTCCCCATGCGTATGTGGCGGCCATATTCAATATGACACCCTTCTGCTTTTGCTCGATCCAATGCCTTGCCGCGGCTTGGCTGCAAAAAAAAGTGCCGTTTAAAACAATCTCAATAACCGCTTTCCATCCGTTAGGCGTCAGCTTTTCTGCCGGGCAAATAAAGTTACCGGCCGCATTGTTAATCAGCGCATCAAGCCGGCCAAAGACTTTTACCGCTTCTGTCATCATGTCTGAAGCGGCGGATTCAGAACGGACATCCATTTGAAAACAGGCGACCTGTCCCTCAAAGGTCTCAATTTCTTTTCTTGTTTCCTCAAGTGCTTCATGGTTCCTCCCCGTCACCATGACGTGCCATCCCAGTTCAGCCTGTTTTTTCGCCATTGCTTTTCCCATGCCGCTTGAACCGCCTGTAATGATTACCGCTTTCTTATCCATAATAACCCCACCCCTTTTATTGAATGAATAATCATTCATAATTCTATCACAGATGTCTCTGCCCGTCATTACATGCTGAGAAGGGATTTTCCGGCCAAGCTGATGATATAATAGAAAAACTCTGACAAAGGTTGGTTTTACATATGGAGAAAATGACGAGAAGAACATTTTTAAAAAGAGGATTCGGCATTTTTGGCGCGGCTCTTGCGACGGCTTGCGGAGGCTACGGCTATGCCCGGTATATTGAACCGCGCATGATTGAAATCACCCGGCATACAATCACCAGCCGCCTGATTCCACGCGGCTTTGACAATTTTAAAATCGTTCAATTCAGCGATACGCATCTCAGTGACGTGTTTACAGCCGAAGACTTGAATAAAACAGCTGAAAAGATCAATCAGCTGAAGCCTGATCTGCTTATCTTTACGGGAGATTTAATTGATAAGCCGCATTTATATCATGATCATCAGCATGCGCTCGCCGTGCTGGAAAGGCTTGAAGCTCCTTTCGGCAAACTTTGTGTATACGGAAACCATGACCACGGAGGCTACGGCACGAACACGTACAAGACCCTGATGGAAGCGGCTGATTTTCAAGTGCTTCGAAACGGCTTTCGTCAGGTGCAGCTGGCAAATGGGAGCCGGATTGAACTTGCGTCTTTGGATGATTTAATGCTCGGAAAGCCTGATTATGAAGGCACTCTATCCCGTCTTTCCGAAGATGCGTTTTCCATTTTACTCGTTCACGAGCCGGACGCCGCACTCAAAATCGGCGGACATCCCGTAAACCTGCAGCTGTCGGGACATACTCACGGCGGTCAGGTGCAGCTTCCGTTTTTCGGGCCTCTCATTACGCCCCCTTACGGAAAAACATATACCGACGGCATGTATACGCTGCATGACACAACCGTTTATGTCAATCGCGGGCTCGGTACGACAAGACTGCCGTATCGATTTTTAGCAAGACCGGAAATCACGCTGTTCACATTAAAAACTGTACAAAAATAAGACTTTTATCCCGATGCGCAAACAGCCCCTCCTTAATATGTATATGGAAAAGAACAAAAAGGAGGGTGATGAAACTGCTGACCTATCAAGTGAAACAAGGAGAAACCATCTCAAGCATTGCGCAAGACTTCAGAATAAGCACGGCCGCTCTCCTTCAGGCAAATCCCTCAATCCAATCGGTCATTTATGCGGGACAGCATATTATCATACCGAATCTTCCCGACCCATCCACTATTCCCTACTCCATTGTCGTGTATATCGGAGCGAAGAAACTGGAGTTATACCGCCTTGGCAGGCTCATCCGTACGTATCCGATCGCAGTCGGAAAAATATTGACGACCACGCCGACCGGGGAATTTTACATCGTGAATCGCCAGCCTAAGCCCGGAGGTCCGTTCGGCGCTTATTGGCTCAGCCTCTCTAAGCTCCATTACGGCATTCACGGGACAAATAATCCTTCCTCCATCGGCAAAGCGGTATCAAAAGGATGCATCCGCATGTATAATCAGGACGTCACTGAACTTGCCGCTACCGTCCCTAATGGAACAAGGGTGACGATTATAAGATAGAAAGATCTCATTTGTTTATGGAACGAGCTGATGATAATATATTACAGTGGGACCTTTAGGGTAAGGAGCGTGTTTATGGATATATTTAAAAATCGCAATTTTGTCCGTTTATTTTTCGCAGCACTCGCTTCTCAAATGGGAACGACTGTAGGTAATATGGCTTTCGCTTTTTACTTGCTGGATCGCTTTGCCAACCAGCCGGCATATACGACTTTGGCAGAGCTGATGTATTCGCTGCCGACAGTTTTCGTATTTCTGATTGTCGGTGTCGCAGCTGACCGGCTCGACAGGAAAAAGGTCGCAGAAAATTGTGACTGGATCAGGGCGGGACTGACGATCGTATTGTTTGCGGCATTATACAGCGGGAATATTCCTCTCGTGTTCTGTATTTTGTTCATCAGAAGCGCCGTGACCAAGTTCTTTTTCCCGGCGGAAGCCAGCCTTGTACAAGCTATTCTGCCTAAGGAGCATTATGCGAAAGCAGCGGGACTTAACCAGATCCTGTTCAGCATCTTTATGGTATTCGGAGTCGGTATGGGTGCGTTTATGTATAAAACGATCGGTGTGCACGGAGCCATTATCCTTGATTTTATCAGCTTTATTGTGTCAGGCTTTCTGATCCGCGCCTGCCGCATTCCGATAGAAGCCCGTCAGCCGAACGGCCCTTTTAAATGGGGAGATTCGTTTCTGAAAGACTCGGTCGCTGATTTTAAAGAAGGGATCGTATATATTATTAAAAACAAATTGCTTGCTTCTCTTATTTTTGGATTTTTTATTTTTGGATTTGTCAACGGCGGCTTTGCCGTACTTCCGATGTTTACGATGAAATACGGACTTGCGCCCGATCATTACGAATCACACACTTCCATCTTCACCGTCGCACTCGGCTTCGGCCTGCTTGCCGGAAGTGTGATCGGCACGATGATCGCAAAAAAAGTCAAACCGCATCATTTGATGTCGCTTCCGATTTTGGCTGCCGGACTGCTCATTTTTGTCCTCGGCTATACGAATCAGCTGTGGATTTATTATGCGGCGGCTTTTGTCCTCGGCATGTGCATCGGCCCTGTCAATATCGCCATCGGCGGCTGGATGCCGAAAATCGTTCATCCGAAAATAATGGGCCGGGTCAGCGGCTGGCAGGATCCCTTTATGATGTTTGCCCAATCGATTACACTCGGACTTGTCGCCCTGTTATTTCCGAAATTCGTTTCCAATATTGATTACCTTTATTACGGCATGGGAATCGTGATTTTGGCGGTATTTGTGTTCTATTTTATCGCTCTTCCGAAATACAGCGCCGAGGCAGCAGAGGTCGATGTGCAGCAATCATTAAAGGCTGATTCCGAAAAACATGCAAATCCTGTCTAATAAAGGAAAAAGATGCGCCCTTTTCATCAGAAAAAGGCGTATTTTTATAATCAATATTTGCATTTCAACGCTAAAAAAGTATAATCTATATATGAACTTGATCAATGCAAAGGAGAGAAATAATGGACGACCACGCTTATTCGAAAGAGCTGCAGCCAACCATCGAGAATCTTTCAAAAGCTGTTTATACTGTGAACCGCCATGCAAAAACCGCCCCCAACCCTAAATACCTTTATCTGCTGAAAAAACGGGCATTACAAAAGCTTGTGAAAGAAGGCAAAGGGAAAAAAATAGGGCTTCACTTTTCAAATAATCCCAGGTTTAGCCAACAGCAGTCAGACGTACTTATCTCTATCGGAGACTACTATTTTCACATGCCTCCAACAAAAGAAGACTTCCAGTATCTTCCGCATTTAGGTACGTTAAATCAATCGTACCGCAATCCTAAAGCACAAATGTCTTTGACAAAAGCGAAAAACGTATTGCAAAAATATGTGGGCTTAAAGGAAAAACCGCTTGCCGCCAACAGGCAGCAGCCCGCTTATCATAAACCCGTATTTAAAAAACTTGGTGAGAGTTATTTTTAATTCCGCCGCAAAAAAGCCGATGCGTCATGCATCGGCTTTTTTCTATTCAATCACGTACGTATCCACTTTTTTAATGAGCTCGCTGATTTCAGGCTTGCTGATCTGTTCATCCGCCCCGACGACTTCGCCCCGGTGGCGCAGGTCGTCCGTAATCAGGGACGAGAAAATCATAATCGGCACATCAGAACTTTGCGGGTTATCCTTAAGGAGCTTCGTCAAACGATGCCCGTCCATTTTCGGCATCTCAATGTCACTGATAATCATGTCAATATGGTCTGACAGGTTTTCTCCTCTATCCGTCAGTTCCACGACGTAATCATACGCTTCTTTTCCGTTTTCAAACGTAACGATTTCACTGTACCCCGCCTCAGTCAGCTCATCCGTCAAAAGACGCAACAGAAGCGGCGAATCTTCAACGATAATCAGTTTTTTACCCGCCCGTCTTTCATCAAATCCTTCCTGATGGACATGATAAGTTTCAACTCCGGATGCCGATTCAATATCATAAATGATCTTTTCATAATCAGGCAGAAAGATCATCGTGTCTTCCAGTTTGATGATTCCCGTTAAGTGCCGCTCCATGCCCTGGTTCAGGGAAGTCGGCTTTTCAATCGCCTCCCAGGACACCCTGTGGATTTGTGAAACGGAACCGACGTGAAAGACGATTTTCCGCTTGTTGAATTCCGTTACGATATATTTATCGTCTTTTGCTCCTTCGGCATCAACGCCGAAAAAGGTATACAGACTGATGACGGGAAGAATTTCGCCTCTCAGCTTAATCATCCCTTCTACGTCTTTATGAGACTGAGGCACAGATGTGACATCTACCGGCTGAATGATTTCCCGGACTTTCATCACATTTATGCCAAATGTATTGACACCTACTTCAAATTTGACGATTTCTAATTCGTTTGTGCCTGAATCCAATAAAATATCGTATTGTTGTAAAGACAATTCAATCCCTCGCTATCCGCATTCAGTATTGTACTGTATATATCGGCTGGAAACGGAAAAAGTGAATGTATTCGGGCCAACTGGCCATGAACTCTTTATAAAAAGATGCTTTTTTCTGATATCCCATTGACTTTTTGACATCGAGTGGTAAAATAGTCAAGGATTTTTCAGGAAGAAGGGTGTAATAAATGGGTACAGTAGTCATATTCGACCAAGATCAAATGACGGTGTTAGAAGATATCAGCAAAACGGCTTACCTGCAAATGAAAAAAGAGGCGAAAGAGCGTCCCGACAAGCCCGCTCCATACATCTTATGGCGGGAAGACGTCAGCTTTGAATACGGGTATTAATGACATTCGCCACATATCACAATAGATAGATCATGATACAATGAAGACAATCATTTCAGCTGGTTGTCTTATTTTTTTCTGAAAGAAGGTATGTTTTCACATATCGGACATATATTCGGGATAGTTCAATAAAAAGATGACAAATGCTCAGCTAGTGGTAAAATAGGAGAAACTCAATATATAGTATAAGGTGATGAATTATGGAACATTTGCTTAATCCGAATGTAAAAGAAATTGAAATTTCAGGAATTCGCAAATTCTCAAATCTTGTAGCTCAGCACGACAATGTCATTTCGCTTACGATCGGTCAGCCGGATTTCTTCACGCCGCACCATGTCAAAGCGGCTGCCAAAAAGGCAATCGACGAGAACGCAACGGCATATACTCCGAATGCGGGCGGCCTTGAGCTGAGACAGGCCGTACAGCTTTATATGAAGAAAAAAGCTGATTTGAATTATGAAGCTGAAACTGAAATCATCGTCACAACCGGGGCAAGCCAAGCGATTGACGCGTCTTTGCGGACGATTTTATCTCCGGGCGATGAAGTTATTCTCCCCGGACCGATATATCCGGGCTACGAACCGATCATCCGCATGTCGGGCGCCGTTCCGGTCCATGTGGATACGACGACACACGGATTTAAGCTGACGGCGCGGCTCATTGAAGAATCGCTGACACCAAAAACAAAATGCGTCATTCTTCCTTATCCGTCAAATCCGACCGGAGTGACATTGTCTGAGGAAGAGCTGCAAAACATCGCAGCCGTCCTGAAGGGCAGAAATGTTTTTGTCCTGTCTGATGAGATTTACAGCGAATTAACCTATGACAGACCGCATTATTCGATCGCGTCTTATTTGAGAGACCAGACGATCGTCATCAACGGCCTGTCAAAATCACACAGCATGACGGGCTGGAGAATCGGTTTCATTTTCGCACCGAAAGAAATTGCCAAGCACATCTTAAAAGTTCACCAATACAGTGTGACATGCGCGTCTTCAATCTCTCAGAAAGCGGCTCTTGAAGCGGTGACAAACGGTGTTGATGATGCGCTTATTATGAGAGAACAGTATAAAAAGCGGCTTGACTATGTATATGACCGTCTTGTTTCAATGGGGCTTGACGTCGTAAAGCCGTCAGGCGCATTTTATATCTTCCCTTCCATTAAGTCATTCGGAATGTCATCGTTTGATTTTAGTATGGCTCTTTTAGAGGATGCAGGTGTGGCTCTTGTGCCCGGCAGCTCGTTTTCAAAGTTGGGTGAAGGGTATGTGAGGCTGTCATTCGCATATTCACTGGATACATTGAGAGAAGGCTTGGACCGGCTGGAAGCATTTATTTTAAAAACGAGAGAATCCATGCAGACTATTTAAACAACGGCATAACGCCGTTGTTTTTTATTGTTTCGGGAATGTAATATGAAAGGCCGTGCCTCTATCCGGTTTGCTGTCTACTTGGATAGCTCCCTGGTGGTTTTTAATAAGGTTGAATGTGACCATCAGCCCCAGGCCGGTTCCTTTTTCTTTCGTTGTCAAAAACGGTTCGCCTATTCGTTTCAGCACGTTTTCCGGTATCCCGTCACCCTCGTCTTTCACCGTCACATTAACGGAATACTCATCTTCTGTCATAAGAATGTGAACCGTTCCCCCATCCGGCATCGACTCAATGGCATTTTTAATCAGATTGATAAACACCTGTTTCAGCTGATTTTGATCACCGTTAATATACATGCTGTCATGTTCGTAATCCGTTTTGATAAAAATCCCTTTAAGATTTGCCTGCGTCTCTAAAAGAGCGGTCACTTCACTTATAATTTTCTTTAAGTTTACACGCTCTTTCACGGCGTTTTGCTGAGGTTTGGCAAGCATTAAAAGCTCACTTAAAATTAATTCGATTCTGCTCAGTTCAGAAAACACAATTTCAAAGTAATGTTCGTTTTCCTCCATCGTCGGCTTCATGAGCTGTAAAAATCCTTTGATCGCCGTCAGCGGATTGCGGATTTCGTGAGCGATTCCCGCCGCCAGCTGCCCTGCGATAGACAGCTTCTCCGACTTCAGCATTAATTCCTCCGTCTGCTTCCGCTCAGAAATGTCACGCAGAATGACCTGCACGGCCGTTTCTCCGAAAAACGTCGTCGGAATGCAGACCATTTCCGTGTAGATCAGCCGGTTTTTAAAGGTAAACCACGATTGCTTAATAATTTCTGACTCGGTCTTTCGGTTGATAATATTTTGGATCCGCTGTTTCACGCCGTCATGATCACAGGGATGAAGCTGATCATAGACGTTTTTCCCAATTAAATCTTCATATGTTTCAGCCTCAAACAGCGAAATGCCCGACTCATTCATGAATACCCATTTATCATTGTGAATCACGGCGATCGTGTCAATTGAATTCTGAATGAGGAGCTGATAACGCTCTCTGCTTTTTTGCAGAATCGTTTGGAATTTTTTCCGTGAAGAAATATCAATCAGAAGCAGCAATTCCGCCCGCTGATTTTTATATGTCGTCGGTGCCGCCTTCACTTCTAAATGAACGGGCGTGCCGTCGAGCCTTCTCCACGTCTGTTCGATCATTCCGACTTCCATTCCTTTTTGCATCCGCACAATTCGGTTTTTCACAATGTCGTGGTACTCTTCTTCAATAAACTCATAAGAGCGCCTGCCGATTACCTCGTCTTTGCTTTCGGCTCCCAGCATGGCAAGCATCGCGTTGTTGGCGTAGGCGATTGTGCCGTTGATGCTGACATATAAAGGATTCGGCAGCATTTCGACAAGACGCTCGAATTCGCCGTTTCCAGCCGCATCTTCCGACTGTTGTTCTGCCTTTTGCTTCTTTTGTTCATACATATAAGGCCGGCGGGGCGTCTTCTCCTCAAGCACCTTGATTTTGAGGATGATTTCCCGATCCGTCCCCTCCATTTGCGGTGTGACAATTTCCACACCCGCTTCAAGCCATACGATGGTATGATCTTTTTTAATAAGACGAAAGGTGCAAGGCATCAAATGATGCTCATTATAGAAGTAACTTTCAACCAAAAATTGATCTTCTTCATGCAGGAACGTTTTGAGAAATGACCCGATCATCTCTTCCTGAGAATAACTGAAGTACGATTTGCAGTTTGCAGAAATATACATAATACGCCCGTTAGACGTCAAAACGGCATGAAGATCGGTTTTCGATTGAAACTGTTTGACATGCTGAGTATCCTGTTCCACAGAATCCCTCCTTTGCATTATACTCGCACTGCAGGCTGAACACGGACTGGTATAAAAAGAAATTCCACTAGATTGATTCGCTAAAAAATGAGCATTCTCCTTCTATTCTTATTGTGAACGTCAATTTTCCTGAATGAAAGAAAGGGCGCACGAGATGTTCGGCCGCCCTTTCATTTGTTATTTTTTATTGTATTTCTTTTCAAGTTCTTTGTAAGCGTCAATTGCTCCCTTGGCAATGTTTTTGCTTACATGATCTTTATCATTTCGAACAGACGGAACGACGACGCTGAATGCCACTCGTGGATGTTCTGACGGATAATAGCCGACAAAGGTCAGGTTATACGTGTACTTCCCCCACCAGTTTTTGTTCGTGCCGTAATAGTGCGTCTCCGCGGTTCCCGTTTTTCCGGAAACATCAGCGCCGGAACCTTGGAATGTTGAATAAGCCGTTCCTTGAGGTGAGCTTGTGACCAATTTCATTCCTTTATGAACCTGATCAAAATCGCTCGGGCTGTTATTTACTTTGTTCAAAATTTTAATATCTCGCTGTTCAATCGCTTTTCCAATCTTATTTTTGCTGTCCGGTTCATGAATGCTTGTGACGATCCGCGGCTGAACGCGATACCCGCCGTTTGCGATGGCTGAAATATATTGAGCCATTTGAAGCGGCGTATACGTATCAAACTGTCCGATCGCAAAGTCAAGCAGCAATCCCCCGACCATTTGCGGATTTGACTGCATGCCCGCTGATTCCTGCGGAAGATCAATCCCGGTCTTCACACCCAAACCGAATTGGGCGTAGTAGTTGCGCATTTTCTTAATATCGTCTAATCCGGCAGGCAGCGTGCCGTACGGCCTGTAGGTAATGCCGGCGATATGCATGGCCACATGAAACATATATACGTTTGAACTTCTTTGCAGCGCGGTCAGCTCAGTAATGGCTCCCATTTGTGTCCACGATTGTTTTCTCGTTTTGCCTTTAAATACAAGCGGTGCATCGACAAACGTTTTATAATGCGGGAGGCCGCTTTGGTAACCCGCGAGAACAGTCGCTCCTTTAACAGAAGAGCCCATCTCATATTGGGTCGTAAATGCTCCGATCGCAAAATCCTGTGTTTTATTTGTTTCGAGATCGATGCGTTTCCCCGCCATTGAGAGAATATCCCCGTTGTTCGGATCCATCATGACGGCAAATCCTCTGTCAACCATAAAGTTGCCTGCGGCGCGGCTTCTTCTCAGCTCTTTTTCAATGACTTTTTCGACTTTCGACTGTAATTCCATATCGAGCGAGAGCTGCAGATCGTAGCCTCTGCTGCCTTCATCGACGGGCTTTTGGCTGACGACTTCACCTTTGCTGTTTTCCACATACTCTACTTTTTCTTTATGTGCGTTTAAATAGTCTTCATACTGATATTCAATGTAGCTTTTACCCACCCGGTCATTCAGTGAGTAGCCTCTTGTGACATAATAATCTTTCCGTTCGCCCAACAATCCCTGTTCCGGTGTCGTCACACCGCCGAACAGAGAGTACAGCGTTTTGTCGTATGGATATTTCCGCGTCCAGTCATTGATCACGTCAATGCCGGGGAGCTCTTTCAGGTGCTCGGATACCACGGAAACTTCTTCATATGTCAGGTCGCTTTTTGGTTTTTGCTTGTTGTTTTCATGCTCGTCAAGCAGTGAACCGCTGTTTCCGTTTCCGTTCAGCTTATTCGGGTCCATTGATTTGACGACTTGCGGCTGATAGGCGTTGCCGCTTGAAAAACGCGTATAAATCGCCGCGATTTCCAGCTCTTTTTTATTTTGTTTGATCGCGTCAATCTCCTGCTTCGGGACGCGTTCAATCTGGCGTTTGTATACTTCTTGGGATTTCAGGCTGTTTTCTGAATCCTTCATAAGCTTTTCCGCCTTCTTCGGATGTGCGGCAAGCCAGTAATCAATGATATTTCGATCCTTCATAAATTCAGTATCAATATGAATCAGTGCGGCGAGATTTTTTGCCGTTTTCAATTTGTCCTTTGCCGAGGTTTTTGAGGTAGAAACGTATACAATTTCAGGCACAGCCTGGTTATCAACCGCCACTCTGTTCCGCTTGTCATACATCTTTCCCCGCGGTGTCGGATAATAGGCGGTTTTTGCATTTGCCTTCTCCGCATCCTGGCGGTGTTTATCCCCTTCGACAATCTGGACGATGCCGAGTTTAAAAATCAGTGCCGTAAAGAGAAGGAAAACAACTAAAAAATAGAGATTCATTCTCAGCGCTCTGTAACGTTTCGTTTTTTTCTTTGGTTCACGCGCAACTTCAGCCACTTTCTGTTACACCTCTCAAATCATTGAATATATTTACATAAACAGATTTTAATTGTAACATTTTTGTAAAAGTTGTTACAGCGAAAACGGGTAAAAAAAACTGTCAAGATCAAATTATCTTAAAATATATCTAACACTTCAAATAATTTGAAGAGATGTAACGGATTTTAAAAAATAAATACAGATCGTTTTTCCCGGTATAGAGCCATTTTTCTGCGCTCAATTACAATTATGACAAGAGTTTGTTGTCAAAGGAAATGGCTGCCTGCATTATGACAAAAAAGCTGTGATAAGATTTTTCATGTAGAAAAAAACAACTTCTCTGGGAGGCTATAAACTTATGAAAAAAGCATTTCTCTTATCTGCTGCCGCGGCAGTCAGTTTGATTACATTCGGAGGCATTCAGCAGGCATCTGCCAAAGAGCTGTCATGCCAGCACGTCGTTACCGTGAAAAAAGGAAACACCGTACAGCATCTGACTCTTCAAGAGGCTATTGAAAAACTACATATGAAAACGAGCGTGAAAAAGCTGAACGTTAAAAATGAGAAAGAACTGAAACAGCAGCTGCAAAAACACGCAAAGCATTCTGATATGACAGTTAAAGACGTTCAAAAAGAAACACCGGCAAAAACGGCACCGGCAGCTGCCGAAAAACCGAAAGCCGATCAAAACCAGCAAAACCAGGCTGCTGACAATGCAAAGCAGACAGATAACACAAACAACAGCAGCGAGAAAACTCCTTCTTCTGTCAGTGCGTACGAAAAGAAAGTCGTTGAATTGACAAATGCAGAGAGACAAAAGCAAGGCTTAAAACCTCTGCAGATTGATGATAAACTAAGCAAATCAGCTCACGCAAAATCACAAGATATGAAAGACAAAAACTATTTCGATCACCAAAGTCCTACTTACGGCTCACCTTTCGATATGATGAAATCTTTCGGAATCACTTATAAAACCGCCGGTGAAAATATCGCCAAAGGACAGCCGACTCCTGAAGCTGTCGTTAAAGCTTGGATGAACAGTGAAGGCCACAGAAAGAACATCATGAATCCTGAGTTCACTCAAATCGGTGTCGGTTACGTAGAATCAGGAAACATCTGGACACAGCAATTTATCGGAAAATAAATAATAAAAAAGATTGCCCCTGCGGGCAATCTTTTGCTTGTCGAAAAAGTGACTGAGACGGTGCAAAAAGTGCTCAAAACCCGTAATTCCGGAGACGGGAAAATCTTTATTTTTGAAATTCACAACACAATCAACATCCGTACGGGCGAAGAAGGGCCTGACACTTTATAAATTTATAAACATTTTAAGCTCCCGGCACATAAGTGCTGGGAGCTTTTTTGTAAAATCTTAAACGTGATGATTAAATTGGTTTTGTTAGCCTTTGCTTCTTTAGTAATACTTTATTTAATAAAAAGTAGAATTTACCTATTTTCTGTTGAATATTTTTTCAAAATTTAGTAATATATTGAATGGGTTTCTTATTCACAGTTGCTCTATTGACATTCGGGATTTTCTCAAACAGTTCAGAAGCGTTAGCCATGACTTCAAAAGGAGCAATTAAATTCCAAACAGATGCTAATACTTACTCAAAACACGCTACTTCTATTGTCGTAACAGGTACTATGTCTAATCATGAACTAAACGAGGGTGTTGTAGTTGATCTTTTAAATAAAAAAGGAGATTCAGTCAAATATACAATTGTTAATGGCCGTAATATTCGCAGTTTTAGAGTAAGCTTTTCAACAAAAAATATTCCAGCAGGCAAGTATGATGTAATGGTAGCAACGACTTGGGGAAACCAAACCCATAGAGGAGTACTGAAACACTATATTACTGTACAACATTAAAATTCATATTATTAACAAATGGGTTTAACGTTGATTTCATCTGGAATTCTCAAAAAACAACATGTAATGATGAAATCTCTGAATCGAGGATGTTTTCGTAAATCTCTTGGATTTTTTACGATACATCCTCTTTTATTTTTCAGTTTTGCTAGAAGGCTAATCTATAGAATTTCAATTTCGGATGCCCAATTATTAGGTTTTAATTGCGGGAATCAACTCGATTTATTGTAATGTACATTTGGGTTACTCGAATTCATAGTTGAATCAAACATGATACATCCTACTGTTGGAAAGTTGTATTAATCCTTATAACTATTCGGAAATCCCCCTTTTGATTTATAATAGACAGCCTGCATCAAACAAACGAGGGGGATTCCAAACAGTAGAATACTATAAACGGATACATGTTAATACATTACCCTGCCAAGTTCCTGTCTTCATTAAAGGCTCTAAGAATCAAGGTTTGCAGATTATTGTTTACAAAACACCATCAACAATACCGTAAGCCTTCGCTTCCTCGTATCCATAAAATATCGCGTTCGGGCAATCTTTTTTATTTCACCCAAAGCTTATAAATGCTTTGAGTTCCGCTGTTTTCTTCACCTTGCGCGGAAAGCTTGTCGTATAATGATTTGGCAAGTGCCAATCCGGGCATTTCTTCTCCCATCAGCTCCGCTTCTTCAAGGGCGATTCCCATGTCTTTAATAAAGTGTTTCACGTAGAATCCTGGTGCAAAATCGCCTTTCAGCATACGGGGAGCGAGGTTGGACAATGACCAGCTTCCGGCAGCTCCGGTTGTAATGCTTTTCAGCACTTGTTCCGGGTTCAGACCGGATTTTTCAGCGTAAGCCATCGCTTCAGCCACTCCGACCATTCCCGCTGCAATCGCGATCTGATTGCACATTTTCGTATGCTGGCCGCTGCCAGCCGGCCCTTGATACTGAATGTTTTCCCCCATAACGGAGAAAAGCGGCAGGCATGCTTCAAACGCTTCTTTTTCTCCTCCGGCCATAATGGCAAGCGTTCCGTTCCTCGCGCCGATGTCTCCGCCGGAAACGGGTGCATCCAGGGCGTGAATGGATTTTTCTTTGGCTTTCTCCGCTATCTTCTTCGCCAGAGACGGTTTTGATGTCGTCATGTCAATGACAAACGCCCCTTCTTTTGCATGACGAAGAATGCCGTTTTCGCCGAGATAGATTTCCTCGACATCACTCGGATAGCCGACCATGGTAATAATGATGTCTGCTTTCTCTGAAAGGTCTTTGACCGTCTCCTGCCAGACCGCTCCCTTATTCAGAATCTCTTCCGCTTTTTGTTTCGTCCGCGTGTAGACTAAAACAGGATAGCCCGCTTCTAAAATGTGCGATGCCATACTGTTTCCCATGACGCCCAAACCGATAAATCCGACCGTTTTGTTCACTGCGCTTTCCTCCCCTGATGCGATTCATAATATCATTCTCTCATGTCTATATTACCATATTATAGGCTGATAGAGTCCGCGTTACAAGGTGAATTTAGAAATAGCGCTGATCAGATCTTCGCTTGCGCTCTTTAACATATCAGTCGATTGCTTCACTTTTTCAAGCGTAACGAGCTGTTCATCAGTAGAAGCATTCACTTCTTCCGCCGCTGCCGCAGATTCTTGAGAAATGGCGGAGATGCTTTGAATCGCTTCTTGAATCGCGGCTTGTTCTTCACTCATTTTTTGAATGTCATTGTAAATATGATCTATACCTTGAACGAGAGACTGCATTTCCGTCGTAATCAGATTGAGGACCTCACCCGTTTCATGAATGGCGCTGTTTTGTTCATCATTCATTCTGCTTGCCTCAATCATCGCGTGTGACGCTTCTTTTGTCTCAGATTGAATCAGCCGGACCGTTTCACTGATATGGCCGGAAGAAAGAGCTGATTGTTCAGCAAGCTTGCGGACTTCTTCAGCGACGACGGCAAAGCCTCGTCCGCTTTCTCCCGCTCTAGCGGCTTCAATACTCGCATTCAGCGCCAAGAGATTCGTCTGGTCTGAAATGGCGGATATTGCCGTCACGACTTCTTCTATGTTTTTCGTTTGTTCTTCCAGGTCATTCAGCATTGCCTCTACTTTTTTCGTTTCTGAATTGGCTTCGTTTGACTTCATCAGCAGCTGCCCGAGCGCGTCCAGTCCTTTGTAGCTGGCATCCTCTGAAGATTTTGAGAGTTGTTTTATGCTGCCTGCGCGATCTGCGATTCCTTTTATTTTGACTGAGAGATTTTCTGATTTTTCGTTGATCGTCTCAACCTCTGACGCTTGCTCTGTCGCTCCGGCGGCGACTTCCTCTATCGCTTTTGCGATTTGTCCGCTCGTTTCATTTGTTTCTTGTGAAATGACGGTTAGCTGGTCAGATGTATCAGACACATTTTCTGAGGAGGCCTTAACCTGTTCGACCATCTCTTTCATATTTTCAACCATTTGATTAAAGTCTTTTGTTAACTCGCCTACTTCATCTTTTGATTTCGTCTGGGCGCGGACGGTTAAATCTCCGGCTGAGACTGAATTTGTTTTGGCGATCAGCTGCTGAATCGGCCCGGTTATCGTTTTTGCTAGTAAATAGCTGAGTCCGATCGTAATCACAAGAGCGATCAGTGACATAAAAATGCTCACCGTGTTCATTTTGTCGGCTACTCCCATCAGCTGATCTTTTTCAAACTGCGTTCCGACTTTCCACCCTGTTTCTTTTACCGTTTGGTAGACGACCATGTTCCCCTGCAGCTCTTTGATGCCTTCTTTATCCGTAGTGATGTCTTTCAACGTCTGATCTTCCGAAATATTTTTTCCCTGTTTTTCCGGATGCGCCAGCAGAGAACCGTTTTCATCCGCCAAAAACGCAAATCCTTTATATGGAACCTTTTGCTCGTTGACCATGCTCTGAATGGAGGACAGCTTCAGATCTAAGCTCGCCACTCCGACGACGGTTCCGCTGTTTTGAATGGCTTTTGACGCCGTCACAATCATGTCTCCCGTCACTGCATCTTTATAAGGGTCAGTCCAGACAACTTTATCGGGTTTTTCGGCCGCCATCTTATACCACGTTCTATTTGTCGGATCATAGTCTTTGGCAAAATGTGCCTTTGGATATGTAAACATTTGTTTGTTTGCGGTTCCGACGTACGCAAGCGCGACATATTTGTCATTCCGTCCGATCTGTTTTAACTCATCGTTAAAAAGCCGCGCGGTTTCTTTCTTCCCATCTGATAGAAAAGACCGGGACAATTCACCGCCTGCTAATCTCATTAATACGGTCTCATCATTTTTCAGCTGAAGCTCAATGTTCTGACCGAGTGAATTGGTGACATTCTCTGTCGTACGTTTTGCTTCCTCCGTCATCATCGGCTTTAATGTCAAATATGAAGAAACCGTTAAAAAAACAACCGTTACGATAAGCATTACCGATACAAACACAGCAATTTTGATGTGCATTTTTTTAAACATAACCATCCCCTCCTGAGAGTTATATCGGTCTTTCGGCCAAGAAAATGAATAAACCTTGAAATAAATATCAAAAATTTCCGCCATTTGGCGCAGCAAAAAAAGAGCCGTCATGCCGACAGCTCCGCCTTACGTAAAATATTCGATTTTCGCTTTAGGGAAATAGGTTTCGATATAAGACTCCAGTGTTTCCCTTAAAGCATGCTCTTCGTCTTTTTGGTATATATACTTGCCGATTCCGTAGCGTCCCCATTTGTATCTGCGCTTTTCTTCATCAAGCTCAAGCTTTGTTTTCGGATAGTTCTTCTCAATCACCCGTTTGGCCGGTTTTGTAAAACGGTGCTGGATCAGTTCAAATGTGATGTCATGCCGAACGTCTTCATCAAGCGCCGCATCAAGTTTCTCAAACAGTTCCTTATAGCCTTCCTCCCAGCCATCGTGAATATAAATCGGCGCCACGATGAAACCGAGCGGATAGCCCGCTTTAGCGACTTTGACGGCGGCTTCTATCCGTTTGTCGAGCGGAGAAGTTCCCGGTTCAAAGTTTTTAATGACATAGTCCGCATTGATGCTGAATCTGAACCTAGTCTTTCCGTTATGTTTTGCATCAAGCAAATGATCGACGTGGTGAAATTTAGTCACGAATCTGAGCTGTCCCAATTCGCTTTGTCCGAAATGTTCAATGGCTCTTTTTAATGTATGTGTCAGATGATCGATTCCTACGATATCAGACGTACAAGAGGCTTCAAATCTTGTAAATTCCGGCGCCCGTTCTTTCATATACTCATCAGCCTGATCCAGAATCTCTTCCACATTGACATATGTCCGGATGTAAGGCTTTGACCCCATCGTCGTCTGCAGGTAGCAATAGTGGCAATGCCCCATACAGCCCGTCGCAAATGGAATGGCATATTCGGCGGACGGCTTTGAAGAATCGAATTTCAGTGTTTTCCGGACGCCGATTACCAATGTTGATTTCGCGTTCCGGTATTGCTGCAAGTGATTTTTTCCCGGAATATTCCGGACTTGATTATGCGATGTCGTTTCTCTGATCTCAAGCCCCATGTTTTCAAACTTATTTTTCAGCTCTTGTCCTAACGGGTATTCGAGCGCTCTCGGTTCTATATAAACAAGCTGGGGAACAAACGGCTTCAGCATAGACAGACACTCCCTTTACATATTCTCATGTTGTTACTTTCCGTCCAAAAGAGAGTGAATATGCGTTGTAAACATTTCCTTTGATCAATGATACCGGTCTTCTTCAAAAAGCTCGCTGTAAAGCGCTTCCGCTTCCTCATATGTCGAAAAGACCGCGTCATCTTCGGCCAGCGGATGATAGGTTTCGTATAAAAACAGAGAAAGTTCTCCCTCATGATACGGGTGATGGACGATCTCCGCCTCTTTAATATGGGCAACATTGGCGGCATGCGGATTGCGGTAAATCACATAGACCGTATCCCCCGCTGCAAATGATTTTGTCATGATAATCCCTCCTGTTGAAAGTTATTGTTCCCCCCTTTTTTCCGAATATGAAAAAAACCAGACGGCTTACACCGTCTGGCTTTTGTATTACTTATTGAATGTTTCTTTAACGAATGCGACAACCTCTTCTGTCGTGCTCATAGACAAGATTGTTTCTTTGAATGATTCAGCTTCTTTTTTAGAAAGCTTGCTGATCTGCGTTCTTGCCGGAAGGATGGATGTAGCGCTCATTGAGAACTCATCTAAGCCTAAGCCGAGAAGAATCGGAATCGCAATTTCGTCTCCCGCCATTTCTCCGCACATGCCGACCCATTTGCCCTCTTTGTGAGCGGCTTCAATAACAAGGGTGATCAGACGGAGAATCGCCGGATTGTATGGCTGATACAGATAAGCTACGCGCTCGTTCATGCGGTCAGCAGCCATCGTGTATTGGATCAAGTCATTTGTTCCGATACTGAAGAAGTCAACTTCTGCGGCAAACTGATCTGCGATAACGGCTGTAGACGGAATCTCTACCATCATACCGACTTCAATATCGTCAGAAACCGCTACGCCGGCTTCGACGAGTTTTTCTTTTTCTTCGAGAAGAATCGCTTTCGCCTGTTTAAACTCGTTTACTGTCGCAATCATCGGGAACATGATTTTTAAGTTTCCGTATGTACTTGCACGAAGCAGCGCACGAAGCTGAGTTCTGAAGATTTCTTGCTCTTCAAGGCAAAGGCGGATGGCTCTGTAGCCTAAGAACGGGTTCATTTCTTTAGGGAGCTGCAGGTAAGGAAGCTCTTTGTCGCCGCCGATATCCAATGTCCGCACGACAACTGATTTTCCTTCCATACGCTCAAGAACCGTTTTATAAGCGTCAAACTGCTCGTCTTCCGTCGGAAGCTGGTCGCGTCCCATGTAAAGGAATTCCGTACGGTAAAGCCCTACAGCTTCTCCTCCGTTTTCAAGAACGCCTTTTACATCATCCGGGGTGCCGATGTTTGCGGCAAGCTCTACATGATGGCCGTCTTTAGAAACAGTCGGTTCATTGACGAGCTTCGCCCACTCAGCTTTTTGCGCCAGGTAAGCACTGTGCTTTTCTTCATATTTCTTTAACGTTTCACTGGAAGGATCGATGATCACATCACCATCGATGCCGTCTACGATTACCGTAACACCGTTTTCAATTGTCCCTGTAGCCGCTTTTGTGCCGACAACAGCCGGAATTTCAAGCGAACGGGCCATGATCGCGGAGTGTGAAGTGCGTCCGCCGATATCAGTTGTAAAACCTTTTACAAACTGGCGGTTTAATTGCGCCGTATCAGACGGTGTCAAATCTTCAGCCACGATAACAACCTCTTCTGAGATCATGCTCGGGTTCGGAATTTCCACGCCCAGCAGGTGCCCCGTCACACGTTTTGTTACGTCACGGATATCCGCCGCACGCTCTTTCATGTACTCGTTATCCATTGATTCAAACATAGTAACGAACATGGAAGCTGTTTCTTTCAGAGCGAATTCAGCATTGACTGAATCTGTGCTGATTTTCTCCTTTACCGGGTTCAACAGCTCAGGATCACTCAGAACTAAAAGGTGCGCGGAGAAAATGTCAGCTTTGTCTTGTCCCAGTTCTTTTAAAGCATGCTCTTTAATTTTTTCAAGCTCTTCTTTAGAACGTACAATCGCTTCATCAAAACGGCTTACTTCAGCCGCAGCATCAGCAATGTTTTTCTTTTCAACCGTTAAGTCCGGCTCTTCAAGCCGGTATGCTTTCGCAATCGCAATTCCGGCTGAAGCGCCTATTCCTTTTAATTCTTGCATTACTCGCCGAGTCCTTCGCTTTTCATTGTTTCTTCTAAAGCGTTAAGAGCATCGTTTTCGTCAGCGCCTGAAGCGGAAATTGTGATTTCAGCGCCTTTAGCGATACCTAGAGACATAACGCCCATGATTGACTTAAGGTTTACTGTTTTGCCGTTATATTCTAAGTTTACGTCAGCATCGTATTTGCTTGCAGTCTGTACAAGAACTGTCGCAGGACGAGCGTGGATTCCGGAATCTGCTGTTACTTTAAATGTTTTTTGTGCCATGATTATCATTCTCCTTTAAATTAAAGCTATTTTACTACACAATATTATATCATACAGCCGTACTTGTCATCTGACAAGCACGGCGTATTTATATGCTTATTTTCCGATTTTCACAATATCTTTTTGTTCCCGTTTTACGGTACCTTCGGCCGAAAGGGAAATCGCTTCACCCTCGGCAAGATTTGTAAAGACAATCGGTGTCATTAATGAAGGAACATGAGGTTTAACCGCTTCAAGATCAACTTCAAGCAGTTTTTGCCCCGGTTCAACCCGGTCACCCTCAGAAACAAAAGAAGTGAATCCTTCACCTTTCAGGCTGACTGTGTCGATTCCGAAATGAATCAGGATCTCTCTTCCGCCGTCAGACTGAAGGCCGATCGCATGTTTTGTCGGGAAAACATTCAGCACTTTTCCGCGGACAGGCGATACGACGATTCCTTCTTCAGGAAGAATCGCAAAACCGTCACCCATCATTTTTCCTGAGAACACCTGGTCAGGCACATCAGTAATCGGATGGATTTCGCCGGTGATCGGAGAAGCGAACACTTCTTCACCCTGCTCGTTTCGGAGCGGATCTGCGATAACCTCTTCAACCTGCTGGCTGACTTCTTCTTGCGCGGATACTTTCGGTTCAGGGCGCGGCGTGCGTCCGGCAATAATATCCTGCATCTGTGTTTTTAAACCGTCAGAACGCGGGCCGAAAATGGCCTGAATGTTGTTTCCGACTTCAAGAACGCCTGAGGCGCCAAGCTGTTTCAGACGGGCCTTATCCACTTTCTTCTGGTCGTTGACCGTAACGCGGAGTCTCGTGATACAAGCGTCAAGGTGCTTAATGTTTTCCTGATCACCCATTGCCTGCAGGATTTCATAAGGAAGGTCGCCGGCTTCGCCTGAGGCGCCCGCACCTTCATCCGCAGCCTCTTCTTCACGGCCCGGCGTTTTCAGATTGAACTTTCTGATCGCAAACCGGAAACCGAAGTAGTAAATGACGGCTAATCCTAAGCCGACCGGAATGACAAGCCACCAAGCCGTCCGGTTAGGCAGAATTCCGAACAGGAAGTAGTCAATCAGACCGCCTGAGAAGGTCATACCGATTTTTACATGCAGCAGCTGCATGACCATAAAGGAAAGCCCCGCGAATACGCAGTGAATCGCAAACAGGATAGGAGCCACAAACAAGAATGAGAATTCAAGCGGCTCGGTAATTCCCGTTAAGAAACTTGTCAGAGCGGCAGAACCCATGATTCCGGCTACAAGTTTTTTCTTTTCAGGCTTCGCTTCATGATAGATTGCAAGCGCTGCCGCCGGAAGACCGAACATCATAAACGGATATTTCCCCGTCATAAATGTTCCCGCCGTCAGCTGCACGCCGTCTTTGATCTGAGCCATGAAAATCCGCTGATCTCCGCGGATGATGTCCCCGGCGGCATCTTTATAGCTGAAAAATTCATACCAGAACGGCGAGTAGAAAATGTGATGAAGACCGAACGGAATCAATGACCGCTCAATCATCCCGAAAATAAAGGCCGCCAAGGTTGGATTCGCTTCCACAAGACCCGTGGAGAAGGAATTCAGACCGTGCTGGATCGGAGGCCAGATCACTAACATAATAAGACCGAGAATTAATGCGGAAATTGATGTGATAATCGGGACGAACCGCTTACCCGCAAAGAATCCGAGGTACTGCGGAAGTTCAATTTTATAAAACTTGTTGAACAATAACGCGGCCAGAACCCCGACGATAATACCGCCGAACACGCCCGTCGCCAAAGTGGGTATCCCCAGCATGTTAATATAGGCCGGATGGTTTTCCGCAAAAAACTTTGCCCGTTCAATTTTGTCAGACGGAATACTGCCGTTTGCCATAAGCACGGCGCTCATGGATACGTTCATGACCAAGTATCCGATAATAGCCGCGATTCCGGCAACACCGTCTCCGTTGGCAAGACCGATCGCAACCCCTACTGCAAAAAGAAGCGGCAGGTTGTCAAATACGATTTGGCCGGCGCTTTCCATGACGTTCGCCACAAGCTGAACGTTATCATTGCTTAAGAAGTGCATGACTTGAATCATATCTTTGTTCTGCATGGCATTCCCTAACGCAAGCAAGATCCCCGCAGCCGGTAAAATCGCAACCGGAAGCATAAGAGCACGGCCGATTTTCTGGAGAACGCCGAATAATGCTTTAAACATAAAAGATGTACCTCCTCTGTTAGCTAGTGTGACCTTACAGCGAAAATTCATGACAACGAATTCACTGGCGCAAGTCTTCAGTTTAACCGTTTACATTTGCCCTTTTACACAACAAAAAAGGCATGAGTAAAAAGGGTGTGCAAAATAACGGGACCGTTCTTCCCGTTTTTTACCCTCAATCACTCATGCCTGATCGAATCAGTGACACGTTTTTAAGGTTTCAACTGAAATTATGAAATTTTATTGGTTAATCGGTACAAATGAAGCGTGAGATAAACCGCTTCCGCCTCATGAACTGGTTTTTTCAGTATTTGCTGCAAGATTTTTATCAGTTTCCAAGCAGTATTGTAGCATAGCGGGTATTCATTTTTCAATAATAACATTAACTTTTCTGGTTCTTTTGTCTGCTCTTCCCGATTAATCCTGTCTATGGTAAATCTGATATGCCGGATCAGCCGCAAATAGTGGACGCTTTCTTTATTCACTTTCATCTGGAAAGATTCCTCAATCACCTGAACGAGCCGGGACATCAGCTGTGAATGCTGATTGACCTCTGAAAGGGGCCGATTCGTCAGGGCGGAGTGGATATGCAGAGCGATAAAGCCGATCTCCCCTTCCGGAAGGCAGATTCCCGTCTTTTCATTAATCATGCCGACGACTTCACGGGCAATTTGGAATTCTTCCGGATAAAGCGTTTCGGTTTCCATGAGAAACGGGTTTTTAATGTCAAAACCCTGCTGCAGCCGCTTTACCGCAAAGGCGATATGGTCAGTCAGCGCAATATGGATATGCTCATTTAACGGTTGGCTTGTCCGCTTCTTGATATGATAAATGACGTCATTGGAGATGTCGACAAGTGTCTCGTCCACATAACCGAGGAGCTTTTTAAATTGTTTTTGTTCTTTTTCATCCTTTAAGATGAACATCTTGTCATACCCTTTATCTTCAATGACATCCGCTTGTTTTTTTCCAAAGCCGATCCCTTTTCCGATTAAGACGACCTCACTGTATCTATCATGTGTTGCGATGAGCACATTGTTATTTAATACCTTTTCAACTGTAAAGGACCCCTTCATGATCCTCAGCTCCTTTGTCATTCAATACCTCATATCGTACAAAACGAACGGAAAGCGCGTCAATTCTTTTTTTAGACGGTTGATCGTTCAATAAGGCGGTAATCAAGAACTTTCCTTGCCGGAGGCCCGCCGCTGATCCTGTTCTCAAGCATGTGAAAAGCCTGCTTTCCCATTTCTTTTGTTTGTATATCTATTGTGGAAATACCTAACATCTTGCTGATATCATGATTGTCGATGCTCAAAATCGCAAGCTCTTCCGGGATGCGCGTCCCGTTTGCCTTGGCTTCAAGGTAAAGACCTGCGGATACTTGATCATTCGCCGCAAACAGCGCAGTCGGTTTGTCATCCCAGCTCTTCCATCTCTGAAAAAGGGCTTTCCCGTCAAGCAGCGTCAGCGCCTTTTCCACAACCAGCTCTTCCCTGTAAGGCTGCCCGATCTTCTTGAGCGCCTCTTTGTATGCGGCAATGCGTACTTGACTGTTTTTTCCCTTTTTTCTGGCCAGGCTGATCGCTATTTTCCGGTGTCCCTTTTCTATCAGATAATCCAGACCGTGCCGAAATGCTTCCCGATGCGGATTACTGATGGAGGAAAGCCCCGCCGCATCAGTGTACTGGCAGAGGATGAGCGGTTCTTTCACGGTAAGCAGATGCTCATCAGGAATTGCTTTTGAGCAGATAATCAGGCCGTCCACTTGGCGCTCCTGTAATTGTGATAAAGCAAAACGTTCTTTTTGCTGCTGATAATCTGTCTGGTATAAAGAAAGATGCACGCCTGACGCTTCGGCAGCCTCGGCAATACCTGTGACAAGGTCTGCAAAATACGGCAGATTCACCGACGGAAGCACAACGCCGATCATATCGGAAAAACCTTTGGATAAATGTACAGCATGAATGTTGCGCGTATATCCGAGCGATTGCATCGCTTTTTTCACTCTTTCTCTTTTGTCCTTACTTACATAAGGATGATCGTTTAATACTCTTGATACCGTTGTAACGGAAACTCCGGCAGCGCCGGCAATGTCTCTGATCGTAGCCATGGCGTCCCCCTTTCTTTTTTCCCTTGATCTGGAATGCGTTTCATACAGTAAGCTAGAAACAGAAACAGCCTATTCGTTTGAAAGGAGAAGAACAGCGATGGGGATTCTTTGCTTAATCGGTTTGTGTCTCGCCATAGTCGGCGGCAGTTACCTTGCCATGCGGCCCCTGAATGAAAAGCATGACATCAAACCATTTCAGCATTTTGATGATTTTTTCATTTAAAAGGTGATAAAAAAGGACGCTGCGTTCCAGAATCGTCCTTTTTTATCACAAAGCTTTCTATTTCAGAATCGTTAATTCTTTCGGATACTGCGTTAATGCTTCGGCGCCGTCTTTTGTGACGAACACATCGTCTTCTATGCGCACGCCGCCGACATCCGGCACGTAAATCCCCGGTTCTATCGTGTATACCATGCCTTCTTTGAGGAGTGTGTCGTTCGCGCTGCTCATTGATGGATATTCGTGAACCGAAATCCCGAGTCCGTGGCCGAGGCGGTGCGGGAAATAGTCTCCGTATCCGGCTTTTTCAATAATGCCGCGGGCTTTTAAATCGAGATCGCCGATTCTGACGCCTGGTTTGCTTAATTGAAGCGCCGCCTGTTCAGCTTTAAGCACCGTTTCGTAAATCTCTTCCTGTTTCGGGCTGATTGATTGGTATGCGAATGTTCTCGTAATGTCTGAACAGTAGCCGTCAAGAATAACGCCCAGATCAAACAGAACGAAATCGCCTTTTTTCAACCGGTCTGCACCCGGATTTCCATGGGGCTGGCCTGATTTTTCCCCGAACAGCACCATCGTTGAAAATGACATGCCCTGCACGCCTTTTTTCTTCAGCTCAAACTCAATCTGCGCGAGTACTTCGGTTTCACTCACACCCTCTTTAAGCGCCGCGACACCGACTTCAACTCCGTAATCCGCGAGTTTTGCCGCTTCCCTGAGAATGCTGATTTCCTTCTCATCTTTTACGAGACGGAATTGGTTGAGCGTTTCTTCTGCCGAAACAAATGCCGCGCCCCCTGAAGCTTGTTTGAGCTGTTCTGAGCGGGAAAGAGAGATCGAATCCTTTTCAACCGCGATGGAATCAAGCCGCACATTTCGTTTTGTGAGCTCGGCTTTGATCAGCTCCCACGGATCTTCGTGATCGCCGTAGCCGATAATACCATGCTCCCACCCGGCGCTTCGGGCTTGTCCGGCTTCCATTCCCGGACAAACGAAAAACGGCTCCTGTTCCTGAAACAAGAACAATCCCATTAACCGCTCATGCGGATCCGTGTAAAAATCAGTTAAATAAAATACGTTTTCCTTTGTATGTATAAACGCCGCATCATGTCCTTCTTTTTTCAGCCAAGATGAAACACGTTTTAATCTGTTCATTTTTTGCTTTTCCTCCTTACCAAAGTGACTCTTTATTCATTCTATCAGTTTTCCGGCGTTTATGCTGTGAACGAACATTAAAAAAACAGCCGCCCGTGTGCGGCTGTCATGTTTATTTTAATAATCTCAGTCCGTTCAATATGACCAGAATCGTGCTCCCCTCATGCCCGATCACGCCAAACGGCAGTTCCATCACCTGCAGAAAGTTAGCGCAGATCAAAAGGCAGATGACCGAGAGCGAGAAAACAATATTCTGCTTAATAATCCGGTTCATTTTCCTTGAGAGTCTGCACATTTTCACAAGCTTGTGAAGATCATTTTTCATAAGGACTAAGTCAGCCGTTTCAAGAGCCACGTCCGTTCCCCCGCCCATCGCAATACCGACGTCAGCGATTTTCAGAGCGGGCGCGTCATTAATGCCGTCCCCCACCATGGCGATTGTGCCGTACGTTTCTTTCAGCTTCTTCACTTCTTTTGCCTTTTGGTCCGGCAGACAATCGGCAACAACCGTCGTCATGCCCGCCTCTTTTGCAATGGCAGCCGCAGTTTCAGACTGATCGCCGGTGAGCATGGCTGTTTTAATGCCCAGTGATTCAAGCTCAGCCATCACGGCTTTGGCTTCAGGTCGGATTTGATCCTTTAAGGCAAAGCAGCCCGCAATCCGGTCATCTTTTTTAACAAAGACCAGTGTAAAACCTTTATCCTTTAATTCTTTTCCCGATGTTTGCAAAAAAGCATCTGCCGCATCTTCACCTGCAAACCCCGCTTTTCCGACCATCCATTTGACGCCTTCTATTTCAGCCTGAACACCGAATCCGGACGTCTCGTCAATCGATAGATGTCCTCCGGGCGCGGCGCCCCGGCTTTCGGCAAATTCAGCTATCGCTTTTGCAAGCGGGTGGCTTGATTGCTTTTCCATCGCATACACCGCCTGCATGATCTCATCTTCACTCACATGTTCCGCAGCTTGAAATGCCGCGACTGCCGGCTGTCCCTTTGTGACCGTGCCGGTTTTGTCAAATGCGATCATCCGTACGCTTCCCAGCTGCTCTAAAAACACACTTCCTTTAACCAATAATCCGTTGCGGGCACCATTTGAGATAAGGGAAAGCGCAGCGGGCATAATAGAAGCGACAAGCGCGCACGGGGAGGCGACCACCATAAACACCATCGCCCGGTAAAAGGTTTCACTCCAGCTCCAGCCTAAAGCGAAATGAGGAATGAATAAAAGCAAAGCCACGGCTAACAGCACGCCTTTGACATAGACACTTTCGAATCGTTCAATAAATGCCTGAGCCGGTGACACGCTGTTTTGGGCTGATTCCACCAGCCGAATGATTTTTCTGAATAAAGACTGTTCATTTGTTTTCGTCACACGAACCGTTAAGGAGCCGTTTCCGTTTACCGTTCCTGTAAACACAGAATCACCGGCTGTTTTTTCCGCCGGCATCGCTTCACCCGTAAGCGCCGATTCATCGAGGCTCGTCACGCCAGACTCAATGATCCCGTCTGCTGCTACGCGTTCGCCCGGCTTAATGACGATCATGTCACCGATCTTAAGTTCAGCAGCCGGCACCCGCTTTTCTCGTCCGTCCGCAAGCAGTGTCGCTTCCTCCGGTTCCAGTTTCATTAAAGATGTTAAATCACGGCTGCTTTTATTCATCGTATATGTTTCGAGCGCGCCGCTTAACGAAAAAATAAAGATAAGAACAGCGCCTTCAGCCCAATAACCGATCAGGGCGGAGCCGACAGCCGCAAAAATCATCAGCATTTCCACATTTAACGCCTTCGTCTCAATGGTATCCTCAATTCCCTCTTTCGCTTTTGCAAATCCCCCGATCAGGAAGGCAAGGATATACAAAGTGACGGACAGGCCTTTTGTTTCAGTAAAAAACCAGGCCGCAAGAATAAGGACGCCGGATACGAGCGCCGCAATGAGTTCTGCATGCTGGAGCCACTTTTTTCCGGCCCGCTCTTCTTGTATGTTCTGTTGTGAATGGGTTTGTGTCATCACTTGTTCATTCATTATGAATTCTCCTCTCTAATTGAGAACGCAAATCATCTTCAATTCCCCGATAAAAGCAAAACAGCCGCCTGACAGGCAGCATTTTCACAGTGTTATCGCAGTGTTTTCTTTATTATAGCATGCCGGCGGAAGATTTCAATTATAATTGTTTTAATTTCTTTTTGATAATAATTATCATTAGTGTTTCTTCAGCTGTTCATTATATGCAAAAAAGGTGCGGGAGGAATTCCTCCGCACCTTTTTATTTCTCTGACCATTCTTTTAATTGTGAGGCGGTCATCGGACCGACGATCTTTTTTTCGATTTCTCCTTTTTCATTCAGCAGAAATGACGTGGGAATCGTCATGACATCGTATTCCTTCATAAGCTCGCCTTTCGTGTCAAGAACAATCGGGAAAGTGAGATGGTGCTGACTGACAAAGTTTTGAACGGTATTTTTGTTTCGCTCGGCATTCATCAGATTTACCGTTACAAGGCTTACATCATCGGACTGATGCTGTTCATAATACGTTTGGAATTGCGGCAGTTCTTTTTTGCACGGCGGACACCACGATGTCCAAAAATGCAATATCGTTTTCTGCCCTTTATTCGGAATCGATATCTCGTCTCCTTCAATCGTCTTCATCAGAAACACGGCGGGAACTGCCTGTTTTTCTGATGAGGCGTTTGCTTCAGGCATCCAGACGGCGGCAGCTATCAAAAGGACTGCACATACAATTAGGCGGTTTTTATGCATATGATCTTCCTTTCACGCGTTTCGGATAGCTTGCCCTTCCTTATTGAAATGTATCAGCCTTTTCAGCTTTCGATCCGGGGCGCTGTTCTTCCGCCGCCCGTCAAAAACACGGAGACACCGAGGTCTTTGCAGATCGTCGCGTAATGTAAACTTGTCAGAAGAATCATGCCGGTATTCATGCCGAGTATAATGCCGAGCATTTGCAATTCCGGCATAGAACCGAGCACATACATCATCGAAAGCCCTACAATGCTGCTCCATACGTTATGATAAAACGCCGTTTTCACGTGGCCGATGCCGATCAGACAGGCCTGAAGCGGCATCACAAACAGGTGAAAAAGAAAAAACGGCCACAAAAGCTGCAAATAATACTGCGCTTCCGGAGACTGAAAAAACAAATGGGTCAGCGGGCCCGCGAACTGAAACATGACCCAGACTGCCGGAATGCCGTAGCCGAATGTAATAAAAATCGCTTGTCTCAGCCGTTTCAGCACAATATCATATTGGGACAGCGCATACGCTTCTGAAATGCTGGGAATCATGACGACCATCAGCGAATGGGCGATAAATGCGGGAAACGAACCGATTGTCATCGCTACACCGGCTAGCATGCCGTATTGATCAATCGCGGCTGTCCCGGCTGCCCCGGACGCCAGCAGCGCTCCTTTCACTAAAAAGGGTTCAATGGCGTTTGTCACCGCATGAAATATACGAAGTCCCGTTGTCGGGATGGATACGGCCAGGAGGCGTTTCCGCACGTCTTTCCCGCGAAGATGAATGTGCTGATGGCCGGAAAGCGCCCTCCGCGCCAAAATAAACTGCGTATACAAGTAAACGAACACCACAACATCGCTTGCGACCAGCACAAATAACGAAATGAGCACGGCCATATCAATTTCAAAAGAGTACCATTGAAAAAAGATAAACAGACAAAGCACTTGAATGATTTTTTTCAAGACATTCGCAACCGCGATTTTTCCCATTTGCTGCACACCCATAAAATAACCTCTGGCGATGGATGTAAAAGCGACGACTGGAATCAGCCCGATGACAATCCCTTTAATAAACGGGTGATACGTATCGAATACAGGAATGAACGGCAGCGCGATGCTTGCGGCCGCGGTTGAAAACGCGGTAAAAACGGCGGTCATTCTGAAGGCATGCCGGAGCATGCTTTCATGCAGCTTCTGATTGGATTCCGCGATGAATTTTGAAATGGAGATCGGAAGCTCCAGACTGGCGATGACGATAATTAAAAAAATGGTGGGCAGAATGCTCATGTAAAGTCCCATCCCATGCTCGCCAAGCTCCCGCGCCAGTATCATATTCACGACAAATTCCAGACATTCCGCGAAAAAGGCGGCGATGGATAAAAGAATGATCCCTTTCACAAATCGATTCATGGTGTCTCTCCTTGTCTCTCGTTCTTCCATCATCATATGAGACAAGTTCTGAAAATATTTTCGATTTCTCAAAATTGAAAAAAGCATAGCCGGGATATTTTTGATCCCGCTATGCTTACATCGCAAATACGTGTCTGCCGATCCGTTCGATAATTTTTCGTGAACGGATCCAGTGGTCAGATGCCGTTTTCGGATTGTAGAAAAACAACGCGTTCGTTTCTCTGCCCGGATGGTCAAGCGCCTCATTTGCGGCGGCGACGGAATCCTTATCGGGCTTTTGATTAATGCTTCCGTTTGCTACCGGTTCAAATGCATTCCTTTGATAGATCACACCCCGAATGGTATCCGGGAAGCCGTTTTTTTCAGTGCGGTTCAGCACTACGCTGGCTACCGCAACCTTCCCTTTATAAGATTCACCTTTCGCTTCTGCGTGAACGAGACGTGCCAGAAGTTGTCTGTCAGCGCGGGAATACGTTTTTTTCGGCGGCTGATAATCCGTCTCTTCCGGTTTTGCTTTCTTCTCTTGGTGAGATGACAGCTTTATCGGTTGGATAGAATGCTTATGATCCGTTTTTGAAAGCTTCGGAACCGAGCTTTTTTTATTTAAATCAGCAACCAGTGTGCTGGGTTCTTGCTTTGGCTTCTTCGCAAAAGTAAACAGAGCTTCTGTATGTTCAATTTTTGATGCAGGCATAAAACATAGAAAAAAGACAGCCAAGGCAGCAAATTTTGTCGTCATACGATTTCCTCCTTAAATACTTCACTACCTTAACAAGAGCTGTGCGCAAATTCACGGTTAAAGATTTTCCAGTGCTCCCAATCAGCTTTTATGATGGAAGAAGTTCGTTAACAGCCTTGTTATTGGCAGGAAAACAGCCGTCATTTTCACAACATTAACCAAATAGCAGTAAAAGTATCCATCGGAGGGATTTTACATTTTGTTTACATCTGTTACAGCCAGATGAAATGAGAAACTAAAAAACAAAAAAAAGACTCCTCAAGTGCGAGGAGCCGTCAGCTTCTTGGCTGTTCTAAATACTGGAATATAACATCCCCGCCCTGCTGGGCAATACCGCGGAAATGCTTAAAATCTTCCTGCTTCGACAAAACCGCTCGAAATGCAAGAAAATGTTCTTTCTGCACCCTGAATTCTTTGATTTCACCGGTGCGCATTTGGTTGATACGTTCTGAAATTTCCTCAGGCAGCAACGAATACAGCCTCCTTTTCTCGGCTTTTTCCCGAAAAACAATATACCATCTTTCCCCCGCCGGGACAATGATTGAGCGGGCTGATACCCATATCGCTTTACTTCTTAAAGAAAATACTGCAAAATATTTTCAAACAGGATTTATGATAAAGGAGAGGAAGCTCGTGAAAATTGCTAAGGTTGGAAACGTCATTGAATTTAAAAACGGATTAACCGGTATTGTTGAAAAAGTAAATGAAAACTCCGTCATCGTTGATGTAACCATCATGGATAATTATCGTGACCTTGAATTAGATTCCCTCACTGTCGTCAACCATAAGAATTATAAAATCATCAGAGACTCCTATTAAACCCCCTCGAACAATCCGAACCATTTACATATCCCGCACAAAAGCTGCCGCCCGGCAGCTTTTTCAAATGAATTCAGATCTCGGTCATTTCTACATAAAAATCACCGGTCTCATCTTTATTGTAAAGATTTGTGACGGATGTATAGTAGTTGGTTATTTTACCGCGGAATTCAAGCCCGCGCTCGGGCGCCTTGATGTCAAATGTTTTTTCATACAAAAGGACGGCAATATCATGATACGTTTCAGAGGTCACCTTCAATACAAATGAAATCATGCGGCCGTTTTTGCCCGCACTTTCTTTACAATCATACATTTTCAGCCTTACACCGTTTAACTCTAACGGCTCCATAACGAACACTCCTTCTTTTTACAGGACATGCTATCATGCTGACCATTCCTTTACAATTGATCCGATCCGAATGAGAAAAAACAGCGCAGGTCTTTACAAACATACGTTCCCTATTTTATAATAAAACAGACGAGCTGCCATCCAGCACCCGTCACGTATTGAAGCGGCGAGTACACTCCCCCCGGGTTTACTCGTCTTTTTCTTTTCTCCAAATGATCTCTCCTTTCCTTATAGAAGTTCTGTGCAAATATCATGCACCTTTTTGGCGGCGCGGCACAGACGAAAAATACCCCCGCTTAAAAGGCGGGGGTATTTAGGTTATATTCCGAGACCGTACTCCGTCTGAAAATTAACGGTTGTCAATCGTCTCCGGATACATATCATGATTCCTCATCCGATGTTCGGCCATTTTTTCATATTTTGTTCCCGGTCTGCCGTAGTTTGTATACGGGTCAATGGAGATTCCGCCTCTAGGCGTGAATTTGCCCCATACTTCAATGCAGCGGGGGTTCATTTATTCGATCAAGTCATTCATGATGATGTTCATGCAATCCTCGTGGAAGAAAAGGCAGGTCAAAGTCTTGTCCCATAAGTACTTGCTCTAGACATTAATCATGAAGTCACACCAATTTCACACCTTACCAAACGATTGATTTTAACCTTTTTTGGGGACTATTTGTAATCTCTGCGCAGGGAAATTATACCTGTGCTAGCCCGCCATCTACGAACAATTCAACACCCGTCAAGTAACTGCTTTCGTCTGAAGCAAGGAAAGATACAGCGTTTGCTACTTCTTCAGGTGTCCCAACTTTTCCAGCTGGAACAGTATTTCTGCTATTTTCCATTACTTCTTCAAGTGCATCACCAAAAAGCTCATCGTAGGCAGGTGTAAGAATAGCTCCTGGACTAACCACATTTACACGGATTTCAGTACCTTTTAGGTCAAGAATCCAGTTGCGAACCAGTGCTCTTAATGCTGCTTTAGATGCTCCATATACACTAAACGCTGGGTTGCCAATTGATCCAGCAGTAGAGCCCGTTACAATAATAGAACCTGCTTTGTCCGGGAATAGTGATAACGCTTTTTGAACAGTAAAGATGGTTCCTTTAACGTTAATGTCGAACGTTCTATCAACCTGCTCTTCAGTAATTTCACCTAATGGAAGGAAGTTGCCGATGCCTGCATTAGCAAAAAGAATGTCCAACTTACCTTTTTCCTGCTTTATAATGTCATATAGTTTGTCTAAGTCTTCAAGCTTAGAAATATCACCTTGAACACCGGTTACGTTCTTGCCAATTTGGTTAACTGCTTTATCAAGTTCGTTTTGTCTGCGTCCCGTGATATAAACATATGCACCTTCGTTTACAAATTTTTGTGCTGCAGCAAGACCAATCCCACTTGTTCCACCCGTTACAAGCGCTATTTTACCTTCAAATTTACCCATACTTAACACTCCTTTAGAATTAATTTTATTTTATGTCTAGTACCTTTAAGTACTTGAAGAACAACTTACAAGATATAGTATCCTTCAGTAAGCACATTATCGGAAGTACCCACTTTTTTGTGATATAGTAACTAAAAAGTAATAAATGTGGAATGGAGAGCTTTAGACATGAAAAAATTTAGTTGTGGGTTTGAAGTGACAAAGGAAGTTATTGGCGGAAAATGGAAAGGCCTTGTATTATACTTTTTAATGAATGGACCAAAGAGAACGAGTGAATTAAAGCGCATTATCCCAAATATAACTCAGAAAATGCTGATTCAAACACTTAGAGAGCTTGAAGCCAGTGGACTTGTGAGCAGAAAGATGTATAATCAAGTACCGCCGAAGGTTGAATATTCATCCACTGAACTTGGAGAATCTCTTAAACCTATCTTGCAGGAGCTCTGTCAATGGGGAGGCCATTATGCGGAGCAAGAGTATGCAGAAGGTGAATATGAAATTGTACAACCAGAACAACTAAATTAGTATTGATGTAGCTGCTGAAGTAAATGCTAAGCAACTTCAATACCATCACCTAACAGATGAAGAACAGTCAGAAATAAATGAGATATTCAATTTTGAAAGTGAAGTTCTAATAAGAAGTGTCATCGACTATATTCAGGAGAACTTTGATGAAATTCAAAAAAGAGCTGTTTCAAATGTTAAAGAGAAGGTTCAGAAACTTAGCCAAAAAATAAATGAAGATATTGATAATAATATTTAATGCCTATGATCTCTAGATAGGCATTTTTTCATTCGGATAAAAAAGAAAAGACGTACAAATTGTACGCCTTAATCTGCTTCTGTACTATCAATTTTTCACTGCATAAAAGTCACAGTTCAGGTTGCACCTCAGGTCACACTTTTATTGAGCTTAGTGCGGGTCACACTCCGGTCACACTTCGCTGTGACCAGGTCACATTTCCGCTGAAAATTAACGCTGAATGTTCGGATTTTACTGTGACTCCACTTCGTTTCACACTCCGTATCACACAACGGAATAATTAACGATTATCAATCGTCTCCGGATACAAATCATGATTCATCATGCGGTACTCGGCCATTTTCTCATATTTCGTGCCAGGTTTTCCGTAGTTTATGTATGGATCGATGGAAATTCCGCCTCTTGGCGTGAATTTGCCCCATACTTCGATGTAGCGCGGGTCCATTAATTCAATCAAGTCATTCATGATGATATTCATGCAGTCCTCGTGGAAGTCACCATGGTTTCTGAAGCTGAATAGATACAGCTTTAATGATTTGCTTTCAACCATTTTTTCATCAGGAATGTAGCTGATGTAGATTGTCGCAAAGTCAGGCTGCCCTGTTTTAGGACATAAAGATGTGAATTCCGGACAATTGAATTTTACAAAGTAGTCACGGTTTACATGTTTATTAGGGAAGGATTCCAGCACGTCCGGTGCATATTCGAACAAATAATTTGTACCTTGGTTGCCTAGTAATGTTACACCTTCTAATTCTGATTCTTTTCTTGTCGTCATGTTCATCTTCCTTTCTATTATACTCCGCGTTTGTTGCCCCATAACAGGGTGTGCAGCTGCGGGAGCACTCTGACGAGATTCAGCTCCGCATCGACAGCTACCTTATCAACAAGCGCTTCATATTTCCCAAGCAAATGTGCAATCAGTGACTGATCATCTGTCGTATGCACGTCATCATTTCCGACTTGTAAATAAAACGGGATTCCCGGATACCGCTTGTGCACAGTTTTGGCAAATTCCAGATCTTCATCATTAAAGATGACGACCTTTAAGCTGACCGCGTTAAGCCTTTCTGCCGCATCAAGCGAAGACACAATGTGATCGAGCTTTGCAAAATCGGTTGTCATCCCCGAACTTGGCGGCTTCGGTGAAATCGTCAGGTCGTTAATCATTGTGAACCAATCCTGATAGACCGTTCCCTGCGTTTCTAAAGCGGCGCGCACCCCGTGCTCTTTCAGCAGCAGAATCAGCGCGTCAAGCTGCTTTAACAGCGCCGGGTTTCCTCCTGAGATGGTGACATGGGAAAAGGCGTCTCCGCCAATTTCTCTCAGCTCGCGGTAAATGTCTTCCGCCGTCATCCAGCGGATGTCTTTTTTGGCTGAGCCGTCCCATGTAAAAGCGGAGTCGCACCAGCTGCAGGAGTAGTCGCAGCCCGCCGTGCGGACGAACATGGTTTTCTGGCCGATAACCATGCCCTCCCCTTGTATCGTCGGTCCGAAAATTTCTAATACCGGAATTCCTTTAGCCATTCCTATCACCTTTTTTCGGGCGGTATACGCAATAGCTTGTCGGGGTTTCCCTGACAAAAATCTGCACGCAGACCGGCTGATTCTCCAGTGTTTCAAGGTAGGACTGCACCTTATCGTAAATCGTTTTGGCCACGACCTCGGTCGTCGGCAGTGAATATCTGTCATCATCAGAAAATTCCTCATGGTCATTCAGCAATGTATGGTCATAAGCGCCGTGCACCAATTTCTTCAGCACGCTGAAATTCACGAGAAAGCCTGAATCGTCCAGTTCATCCCCCGCAACGGTAATATTTACTGTATACGTGTGCCCGTGGACTCTGCTGCACGCTCCGGCGCTTTCGCGGGGAATAAAGTGCGCGGCTGAAATGTGCATGTCCTTATTCAACTCAAACGAATAAGGATGCTGAACCTGCGGGTAAATTTGAGAAAGCAATTAGTTCCGCTCTCCTTTCATTTTCATATATTCATCATATCCTTTATTGCGGAGCAGGCATGCCGGGCATTCGCCGCATCCGTCCGCAATGATGCCGTTATAGCAAGTCAGTGTGTTATTCTTTACAAAATCAAGCGCGCCGAGCTCATCCGCAAGTTTCCACGTTTCTGCTTTGTTCAGCCACATAAGCGGCGTATGAATGACGAACGGCTTTTCCATCGCCAAGTTGACGGTGACATTGCAGGATTTGACAAACTCGTCACGGCAGTCCGGGTAGCCGCTGAAATCAGTCTCGCAAACACCGGTAATAATGTGGCGCGCGCCAATTTGATACGCAAGAATCGAAGCAAAGGATAAAAACACGAGGTTGCGTCCCGGTACAAAGGTTGTCGGCAGTTCCCCGTCCTTCGCTTCAATTTCGATATCATCTCTTGTCAGCGCATTCGGCGCAAGCTGATTTAAAAGAGACATATCAAGCAAGTGGTTTTTGACACCGAGCTTTTCGGCAATCGATTTTGCCACATCGATTTCTTCTTGGTGACGCTGATTATAATGGAATGTAACGGTTTCCACTTCTTCAAAGTTTTGCAAAGCCCATAATAAACAAGTCGTGCTGTCTTGGCCTCCGCTGAACACCACAACTGCTTTTTCTTTTTTCATGTCTTTCTCTCCCTTATCTATCATTCCATAAAAAAAGCGCCTTTTTCGGAGAAGGCGCCCTAAAAAACATAAAAAAAACCGTATCCAAGGATACAGCTCGTCCTTAGTTTTTTATAGAGGGTGTAGCTAGAACCTCTCCCGCATCAATACGGATTTTCTTCTTTTTTCACTTTTGCTATCATACCATAATGTTGTTTCCCGTGACAATAAAAAAACAGCCTGAACCCTGTGTCAGGCTGCAAAAGCGGGTTTAAGCCCCGCGTTTTTTCCCCGGAAATACCATCAGCGCAATCCCGATCAGAACAAATAAAGCAGGCCAGAAAACAGAAACCGGAATGATCGGCTGATTCGTCATCATAAAGCAAAGTGCTGTCAAGGTCAGCACCGCAACCGGGATGAGCAGCGCCTTCTCTTTCCCGCCGAACAGCCACAGCTCAAATAAACCGAATGCCGTTGCAAGCAGGTAAACAGGCCATGTCACACCGGAGTAGGACCAATTGGTTGCCGTTTCAAAGACAAACAAGATCCCCGTAATCAACAAGATGCCGCCCGGTACGAGAAGTCCCGCGTTTTTGACAGGTTTCGGGCCGAAAATCGGAATGTGAAAAGCGGCGCCCAGCAAAAGAATGAGAGCGGGCCAGCCGCGTTCGCTGATGACTTCATTTGCATTGGTGAATATGCCGAAAATGCCCGCGGCGCACAGAACCGCAGCAGCAGTCAAAAGCCCCCTTTTCCTTCTGTCGAACAGCCAGGCTTCAAACAGGCCGAACGCAACGGCAAAGAGGTAGACAGGCGATGTCACATTTGCGTATGTCCAATCCGTCAGCGTTTCAAACCATAACAAGCCGCCCGTCACAAGCAAAATGCCGCCCGGAATAAGAAGGCCCGATCTTTTTTTCGGCTGCATAAAGGCAGCCGCGTGAAACAAAAGCGCGGCTGCGATGATCAAAAGCGGCCACCGCCCCGGCATCAGCATACCGGCAAAGCATAGTGCTCCCACGGCAGTCAGGATGAAAGCAGGAATCAATACACCTAACTTCCTCCCGCTGAAATACCACAGCTCAAACAGACCGAGAGCAGGCGCCCATATATAAACAGGCCACGTCACGCCTGAATACGTCCATCCCGTTGCCGTTTCAAAACAAAACAGGCAGCCCAGCACAAGAAACATACCGCCCGGAACGAGCAGTCCCGCCTGGTCAGGCGTTTTTTTCGCAAAAATAAATCCGGCGTGAAACCCTGCGGACATTATAATGAAAAGAAACGGCCACGCCGAACCTGCGGATATATGTATAACTCCCGCCTTCTGTAAAAAAAACGCAATGCCGATACAAATAAAAATAAATCCCAATAATACACGTCGAGCTTTCATCTCTTACTCCTCCCCATCATTTCCCAATTCATTATACAGAAATGTCAGGAAAAAAGAAGGGTAATTCCCAAAAAATACAGACATTTTCCTTATATCCTTATTTTTCTTTCGGGATTTTTTTGCAAATCAATGCGCCGATAAAAGCGAGGCTCACATATCCAAACACCGGATAAACGGTGGAAATCAGCTGTCCGTAGCCGATTTGGCTGATAATGAAAGCAAACGCCAAAATGCCGCCGTAAATATATGTACTTCTTATATGAAGAAAACTGTTTAATTGTTTTTCCAATCCGTATAAATTGCCGATGACCGACGTAAACACTTCCCCGAAAATAATAAACAAATAAATGATATGAAGCGAACGCGAATACGAATAGACAACTTGAGCCATCGGAATGTCAAACTCCAGCACATCCGGCAGCACCGATAATGATAAAAAGCTCGCGGCAAGCACCAGTGTCAACAGAACGCCGCCTATATAAGCCCCCCTTCTGATCACCTTCTCTGAAGACATTTCGTTCGCAAGCGGCACAAGGACGGCTTGGGCGAGCGATAAATTTAACGCGCCGTAAGAGACGGCGGACAAAAGCCAATTCCACTTGTCAGGCCATACCCATTCGTCCGCGTTTCTCGTGCTTGTAAATACAAATGAATCAGCTGTCACGATAAAAGAGAAAGAAATTAAAAGCGGCACAACCAATATATTGACGCCGAACACACCTTTAACACCGCTTGTCATGACGGCAAAGCTCAGTACGATCGTCAGAAGGATCCCCGCTTGTGCGGACCATCCAAGCTGTTCATGAAACAGCGCCCCCGCTCCGGAGAGCATGACAGAGGTCACTCCCAGCAATATAAACATCATAAACATATTCACGGCGCGGCCGATGGACTGGCCGAATAAATATGTGTTCAATTCCTGATAAGATGCTGCGTGAATCCGTTTGGAAATGATCATGATTTTGGCGCCTAAATATGTAAACATCAGACCGCTTACCACGATACCGAACAGACCGATCCAGCCAAACTTCAGAAAAAACTCAACGATTTCCCGTCCCGTGGCAAAACCGGCTCCTACAACCGTGCCTACGTATACAAATGCAAGCTGACTTGCAGAACCTTTTGTTTGTCCCATTTCACCCTCCGGCTAAGCGCAGATTTGTCCAGGCCTTTATATATGCTTATGAGACAAGTCGCCCGAAAAGACGAACAAATCGTCCTTCCCCGGAGAAAACAGATTCAGCTCTCTCCTCTAAGCAAAAATATTGAAAGAAAAAAAGGGCCGGCGTATACTCTTCATCAAGAAAGGTCAAAGCATTTCATTTCCTTTCTGACTATATTGGTCAAAAATAATCAAACCTCACAAATATCACTTATCATGCTGTAAACATTTATTTTTCGGGGTTTGAAACAAAATACTTGAAAGTCAAAGAAGGTCAGAGTATACTATTAATCAAAGAAGGTCAAAGTTAAGACCTTATTTTCTAATCCATTTGGTCAAAGATGATCAAACATTTTTCAAGGAGGTTTTGGCAAATGCGTTGTCAACATTGTCAGAAAAACGAGGCGACGATTCGCCTGAACATGCAAGTCAATTCCATTCAAAAACAATTCGTTTTATGTGAAACATGTTATACAGAATTAACCCGAAAACCGTCTATGAGCATGGGGCCGCAATCATTCGGATTCCCGTTTGAGCAAGGTTTCGCTCCCAATCAAAATAAACAGCAGGCCGGCCCTGAAAAAGGCCTGCTCGACGAGCTCGCTCAAAACGTCACAAACGCCGCAAAAGCAGGTCTGATTGACCCTGTGATCGGCCGCGATAATGAAGTGGCGCGCGTAATTGAAATTTTGAACCGCCGGAATAAAAACAATCCGGTGCTGATCGGTGAGCCGGGCGTCGGTAAAACGGCTATTGCAGAAGGCCTCGCGCTTAAAATCGCTGAAGGCGATGTGCCGAACAAATTGAAAAACAAAGAGCTTTACCTGCTTGACGTCGCTTCTCTCGTCGCCAATACAGGGATCAGAGGCCAGTTTGAAGAAAGAATGAAACAATTAATGAACGAATTAAAAGAACGGAAAAACGTCATCTTGTTCATTGATGAGATTCATCTTCTTGTAGGCGCCGGCTCTGCCGAGGGATCAATGGATGCCGGGAACATCCTGAAACCGGCGCTTGCCAGAGGCGAGCTGCAGGTCATCGGGGCGACAACGCTGAAAGAGTACCGCCAGATTGAAAAAGATGCGGCGCTTGAAAGACGCTTCCAGCCCGTCATGGTTCACGAGCCTACAATAGAACAAGCCATCAGCATTCTGGAAGGCATTAAAGATAAATATGAGAAATACCACGGCGTCACATTCAGCAATGAAGCGATAAACGCCTGTGTTACGCTTTCATCCCGTTACATTCAGGACCGCCACCTGCCGGATAAAGCGATCGACTTATTAGATGAAGCCGGCTCTAAGGCGAACTTGGAGCTTGATACCGTAAATGAAGAAGATGCGGCTGAGAGACTCAAAGCAATTGACGCGGAGAAAACAAAAGCGCTTCATGAAGAAAATTATGAGCTTGCCGCGAAACTGCGTGATGAAGAAGCGGCGTTGGAAAAGCAGCTGGCGCATGAAACACCGGCCTCTTCACCTGAAATCGGGGCGGAGCATATTCAAGCCATCATTGAACAGAAAACAGGCATTCCGGTCGGAAAACTCCAGGCTGATGAACAAGTAAAAATGAAGGAACTTGAAGAGCATCTTCATCAGCGCGTCATCGGTCAGGAAAAAGCCGTGAAAAAAGTGGCGAAAGCGGTCAGACGAAGCCGCGTCGGCTTAAAATCCAAAAACAGACCTGTCGGCTCCTTCCTCTTTGTCGGACCGACCGGAGTCGGAAAAACCGAGTTATCAAAGACACTCGCAGATGAACTGTTCGGTACAAAAGATTCCATTATCCGTCTCGATATGAGTGAATACATGGAAAAACACGCCGTATCAAAAATCATCGGTTCACCGCCGGGATATGTCGGACACGATGAAGCCGGTCAATTAACGGAAAAAGTGCGCCGCAATCCGTACAGCATCGTGCTGCTCGATGAGATTGAAAAAGCCCACCCTGATGTCCAGCATATGTTTCTGCAGATTATGGAGGACGGCCGTCTGACAGACAGCCAGGGCAGAACGGTCAGCTTCAAAGATACCGTTTTGATTATGACAAGCAACGCTGGAACCGGCGAAAAACAGGTGAAAGTCGGATTCCAATCTGAAGAGAGCGTCCTGGAAGAACAAACGCTGATTGATTCACTGAGCGCGTTCTTCAAACCGGAGTTTTTAAACCGGTTTGACAGCATTATTGAATTCCAATCCCTGAAAAAAGAACATCTCGTGAAAATCGTCAGCCTGCTTCTCACAGAGCTTGAAGACACATTAAAAGAGCGCGGCATCAGCCTGAGCGTCACCGATGATGCGAAAGAACAAATCGCTGAAATCGGCTACCACCCAGCTTTCGGAGCACGCCCGCTCAGAAGAACCATCCAAGAATTGATCGAGGACGAAATGACAGATCTCTTATTGGATGACAACGAAATAAAAGCCTTCCGTGTCGTAATGGAAGAGGACGGCATCAAAGTCCGGGCACAATAAGAAAAAAGCGGTTCCCTCCTTTCGGGGAGCCGCTTTTTTGTTTCTTTCTCCATGCCGGAAGGGAGAAACTGTGAAGAATTCGGGAACAATTTCTCAATCACCCTAAAGTTCCATGCACTGCCACCGATATTAACCATAGAAAGCTAGTATAAAGGATTTGGTGAAAACTATGGATAAAACATCGATTATCGGTATCATCCTCGCCTTGATTGCTTTAAGCGTGGGCATGGTGCTGAAAGGGGTCAGCTTAAGCGCACTCGCTAACCCGGCAGCTATTCTGATTATTTTGTTCGGTACGATTTCTGCGGTGATCATCGCATTCCCCGGAAAAGAAATCAAAAAAGTGCCTGCCCTTTTTAAAGTGCTGTTTAAAGAAAACAAACAGCTGACAATTGCGCAATTAATTCCTATGTTCTCTCAATGGGCGCAAATCGCCAGACGTGAAGGTCTGCTCGCATTGGAAGCAAGCATTGAAGACGTGGATGACGCATTTTTGAAAAACGGCCTGAGCATGGCGGTTGACGGACAAAGCGCAGAATTTATCAGAGATATTATGACTGAGGAAGTTGAAGCGATGGAAGACAGACACCAGGCCGGCGCAGCCATCTTTACACAAGCCGGCACATATGCGCCGACACTCGGCGTTTTGGGTGCGGTCATCGGCCTTATCGCCGCTCTTTCCAACATGAACAACACCGAGGCGCTCGGACATGCCATCAGTGCGGCGTTTGTCGCCACCCTTCTCGGGATTTTCACAGGATATGTACTATGGCATCCCTTCGCCAACAAACTGAAACGCAAATCAAAGCAGGAAGTCAAACTGCGTGAAATCATGATCGAAGGCGTTCTGTCAGTGCTTGAAGGACAGGCTCCGAAAGTGATCGAACAAAAACTTCTCATGTATCTTCCTGCGAATGAACGCGCAAAAGTCGCTGAACAAGAAGGAGAGGCAAACAATGGCGAGAAAAAAGAAGAAGAAGCATGATGACGAGCATGTGGATGAGTCTTGGCTGATCCCGTACGCGGATTTGCTCACCCTTCTTTTGGCTCTGTTCATTGTATTGTTCGCCATGAGCTCGGTCGATGCGGCGAAATTCCAAATGCTGTCTAAATCATTTAACGCCGTGTTTACCGGAGGCACGGGTGTTCTTGAATATTCAAGCCTCACCCCTCCTGAAAACGAAAAAGACGGCGTTGATCAGTTAAAAAAAGACAAGGAAAAAGATAAAGAACAGAAAAAGAAAGAAAGAGAAGCAGCCGACCGCGAAGAACTTGAAGGCGTGCAAAAGCAAGTCAATCAATTTATAAAAAATAAAAAGCTTGAAACTCAGCTTGAAACAAAGCTGACTAAAGAAGGACTCTTAATTACGATTAAAGACAGTATCTTTTTTGATTCCGGACGGGCGGATATCCGTCAGGAAGATATTCCGCTTGCCAAGGAAATCTCGAATCTCCTTGTGCTGAATCCGCCGAGGAACATTATCATCAGCGGACATACGGACAATGTACCGATTAAAAACTCACAATATCAATCTAACTGGCATTTAAGCGTCATGCGGGCCGTCAACTTCATGGCTATTCTGACAGAAAACCCGAAACTTGACGCAAAAGTTTTCAGCGCCAAAGGTTTCGGAGAGTATAAACCGGCCGTGTCGAACAAAACCGCTGAAGGGCGCAGCAAAAACAGGCGCGTCGAGGTATTGATACAGCCTAGAAACGCCGCGACTGACCAAAATCAGTAATATAAAAAAGGAAGCCTTTCAAATGGCTTCCTTTTTTATTTCTGATGAAAATGTTTAGCGTTTAATCCCACTCTTTTCAGCATTTCCGTACACATTTCTATCTCTTCATCACTCAGCACACTGATCATTTCTTTAATTTCTTCAGCATGATCAGGGAAAATATCGTCCAAAAGACGGATTCCCTTTTCAGAAATCTGTGCGAAAGTCACTCTCCTGTCAGTCGGCGAGGCTTTTCTGATGAGAAGTTCTTTTTTCTCTAATTTGTCAACAACGTATGTAATACTTCCGCTCGCTAATAAAATTTTGTCGCCGATCTGCTGAAGCGGCTGGTTGCCTTTGTGGTACAGCAGCTCAAGCACCGCAAATTCCGTCGGGTTCAGGCCGTGCTTATGAATATGTTTATTCATATGGTCGTTAATAGATCGGTACGCACGTGACAGTACAATAAATAATTTCAATGAGTTTTCTGTTTTATCCGTCATACATTCAATCATCCTTTTACAAAAGAAACCGTTACAGAGAAACATTAATAAACAAAATGAAAAATGTCAACAAAAATGTTTCCAAAATTTCTCTTCTTTTTGTCTGACCTTAATAAAATAATTTGTTTTTCTATCATTTTGGTTATTTTTTCTTATTAAAGAAGTATAAAAATGATATAATACCTCTATTCAAGTGTAATGTTGGAGCGATGCAGAGTGAATACATTTAAAGGTGCCCGGGGAAAGATCAAGCTTTATCTCATATTGGTGATCATCCCGGCACTTATTATCAGCTTTTTCATTTATGAAAAAGAAAAGCAGAAAATAGCCGATAAACACATACAGGAAGCCAGTATGATGCTCAACCTTCACCGCAATAAGCTCAATTATTTAATCGGTGAAACAAAAGCCCGGATGACAACACTTGCGATCGCTGTCGATAAGCCTGTCAATGAAGAAAAGATCATTGACATTCTTGATCAGGCTTTTGAGGATGAACCCAGATTCAGCGGTCTGTATATGCTGAATTCCAAAGGTGATGTCATCGCAAGCACGACTGATCTGAAATCAAAGGTGAACTTGGCCGACAGACCGTATTTTACGAAGGCGAAAAAGACGAAAAAAACGGTCATCACAAATGACTACTCCAGCAGAATTACAGGCCAGCGCATCTTCACGATCTGCGTGCCGGTGTTAGACGCAAAACGGGAAGTCACGGATTATTTAGTAGCCGCCATACAAGTCGATTATTTGAGAAATATGATCAATATGCTGAGCCCTGACGTTTATGTCAAGGCAACCAATCAGAATAAAGTGATATTTGCCAGCGGACGGGCTGATCAATCAGAAGGTGTGAAACCGGTCAGCGGCTATCTGGATGATATTAATTGGAATATCAATGTTTATCCGAAACCGGTTGAGCTGAATGAGCTGACCAAAAGCGTGCTGCTGCCGATGTCCAGTATTGCCGTGCTGCTGAATATTCTGTTCATCCTCGTTCAATATTATCTGCTTAAGCGCAAGACCCAGCTGGAGCGTGCTCAAAATGAAGCGCAGAAATTGGAGCTGATCGGAACGCTTGCCGCCAGCACCGCCCATGAAATCCGCAACCCGCTTACAGGGATCAGCGGCTTCATTCAGCTTTTGCAGAAAAAATACAAATCGGAGGAAGATCAGCTGTATTTCTCAATTATTGAGCAGGAGATTAAACGGATCAATCAGATTGTCAGTGAGTTTTTAGTGCTTGGAAAACCCACTGCTGAACGGTTGGAAGTGAACTCGCTGCAGGATATTCTTGATGAGATTATGCCGATTATTTATTCTGAAGGGAATCTGTATAATGTGGAAGTGAATGTGGAGATTCTCGTCAATCGGCCGCTCAAGGTCAACTGCACGAAAGACCATATTAAACAGGTGATTTTAAATGTCGCGAAAAACGCGCTGGAATCCATGCAGGAAGGCGGCCGGCTGTCCATCTATTTAGAAGCCCGCGATCATAAAGCAGTCATTAAGGTGGCCGACAACGGAATGGGCATTTCTGAAGATATGCTTGAGCACATTTTTCTTCCGTTTGTAACGTCAAAGGAAAAAGGCACCGGCCTCGGCCTTGTCGTATGTAAACGAATCATGCTGATGTACGGCGGTTCGATTGACATTCAAAGCGAAGTCGATAAGGGCACAGAGGTCACCATTGCCCTCCCTGCCGCTTCTCGATGAAAAAAACACCCTGGATCGGGGTGTTTTTTATTTAAAGAAGAATATGTGTAAGAGGATATACCAGAGGAACGGCATCATAGCCGGCAGATAGTACGAGGCGCTTCGTGAGCCGTGTCAGCGGAAAAATCTGCTGACTGTACGCGGTCATCTTTCGGATGCGGCGCTTGATCAGGAAGCGCATTCAGTCTTCGTTATCTGTTTTATCATCAATCATTTGTTTGCTTCATATGCAGGCATGACGTCACCGCGGGAGAACAAGCCTATTTTCTTCACAAGGCCCTGTATTCCTTGGTGATGTGTACGATCACGGTTTACCAGCTGCTGATACGCGTTCATCAGACAGTCCAGTTCCTGGCTGTGCCTGATCGTGTCATATCCTGTAAACCCTTGCCTGTTAGCTGCATCTATCATCATTTTTCTTTTTTTATCAATAGATACAAGCAATTTTTCTTGTTCAGAATAACTGCCCATTCACTTCACCCCTCACCGCTAAAAGAATAGGAAACAAGTTTGATTGGGTTATTGAGCATTATTACAGATTATACTTTATTTGTAAACATTTTTTTACTAAATAACTTATTTTTTCATTTCATATTGGAATCTTTGCATGAATACGAGAATAATACCCATTCGGGTAATGATATAAACAGAATGCGGCATATTCAAGATTTAAAAAACAGCCACAGCTGACTTTATATTACAATAAAAAACCTCTCATGCCGGTGGGTGCATGAGAGGTTCGGGCGTCTATCAGTTTTGCACACTTTCATTTTCGTAAATCGGCACCCAGCCCTCAGTCGTCACAAAGATTCGGATTGCGACGACCCGGCGGTCTTCCTGAAGCGTAAAGTAGTGGCGGATGTTCTCCGGAACTGAAATCAAATCTCCCGGATTTAAACGGACGTCGAAAAATGTGCCGTCTTTGCCTTGAATGACGAAGATGCCGTGTCCGCTGACGATAAAGCGGACTTCATCATCCGTGTGGTGATGTTCTCTTTGGAAATTTTTTAATAATTCATCAAGATTCGGCGTGGTATCTGATAAAGAAATGACATCCTGAGACTGATATCCGCGCCGGGCTGAAATGTCCTGAATCTCCGTGTCAAACGCCGCGAGAATCCGTTCTTTTTCATCTTCAGTTAGATCGTATTTTTCCGAAAGCTCAGACGGAAGTTTTTCAATGTTCCACTGCTCATAGATCACCTCTTGCTCGTCTAAGAAGCGTGCTACTTCTTCCTGATGTTCAATGATCGTATTCTTTTCGTCATGAATTCTGATGGTCGCCATTTTCTATTCCTCCTTTTATTTTACCAGCTGCGGACGAAGTGCCAGAAGCTTGAGGTGACAGCTGAATAAAAATTCATAGGCTTCCAGCACCCTTTTCGCTTCAAATGCGGTCCGCCCCCATGCCGTAATGCCGTGATTGCGGATTAACACCGCGCCTGAGCCGGCGTCCGCATGGTGCGCGAAATTTTCGGCCAATGCCGGGATGTGCGCCGGATTGTCAATGATCGGAACGGTCACGGACGCGTTTTCCTCCCATAATCCGAGCGCCTTAATCATCTCCTGCCCCTGAAAAGTGATTTGTTTTTCATCCCCGTAAAGCTCTGAGATGACATTATTATTGACGGTATGGACATGCAGACAGCAGCCGGCGTCTGTCTTTTGGTATAAGTAAGTATGGAGAAGCGTTTCCGCTGAAGGTTTTAAAGAATGGCCTGTCTCAGCGGGCTTCCCGTATTCATCGATTAAGAGAAAATCTTCGTCTGTTTCTTTTCGTTTGTCTTTTCCGCTCGCCGTAACGAGAAAAGTCAGCGGCCCGTCAGATACTTTGATGGAAAGATTCCCGCTCGTTCCCGGGAACCAGTCTCTTTCGGCCAGCTCGCGTTTTACCTCGGCAAGTTCGCGCCAGCGTTCTTCTTTTGCAGCCATGCCTGCACCTCCCCGATGTTTTCAATGCCTGTTTTCACCTCATGAAAATCTTGAAAAGGCAGATGCCGGAGGCCGAGTTCTTTGCATTCAGTCAAAAGATAATCTCTCGCAAAACACATATCGGATAACTTTGCAGCCTCGACATCCGTGACCGAATCACCGATCATAACGAGAAATTTCTGCTGATCGGATAGCTTCCGGATGACTGACGGTTTGCAGCAGCCGCATTGATTGGTACAGGCTCCGTCACAGGCGTGCGGCCAGTCTATATGAATATATTCATTGTCAAAGGATGCATGATTGCAGAAAATCCGCTCCTTTTCTACGATCCCTTCCAAAAGCGGATGCACAAAAAAGTCCATTCCCCCGCTTACGATATAAAACGGGAGATCGTTTGAGCGGACAAACGAGACAAAATCCAAAAAGCCGTCCCGTATTTTCGCATCCTTCAGGATAAAGCCGGTCAGTTCTTCTTTTAAGCTGCTCGGCAGCAGTCCGAACATCCGGCCGACTCCTTCTTGGATTGATATGCTTTTTGACAGAACACCGTCTTTTAATTCAAGCCACTCAGGAGGCGCGAATTCTTTCATCATGCTGACAATGTTGTCGTTCATGGTGACCGTTCCGTCGAAATCACAAATAATCAGCGGTGTGCGGGTCATACGGCTTCCACCCTTCCCCATTTGTCTAATGCGAGCTGAAGATCTTTGCACGACGCGGCTTTTTCTTCAATCGGCTGCGCTTCAAGCACCGCATCAATGACGGCGCGGAACGCTTTTCCGCCGCCCTCGGCTCCTTTCGGGTGGCCGTGAATGCCTCCGCCGGCATTGATGATGTGGTCGATGCCGAAATCGCGCATCAATAATGGCACCATACCGGGGTGAATGCCTGCTGACGGGACGGCAAACGACGGATGAAAGACATCGTCTTTTACACATTCATCATGGATTGCAAGCGCGGACTCCTTCGGAAGAGCAACGGTTCCGTAAGGTGACGGAAATAAGCTGAAATCAGCGCCGCAATAGCGGTTCAGCTTGCCGAGCAAAAGCGCATGCGACAAGCCGTAAACGGGAGATGATGTGAACGCGCCGCTGACTGCCGGATGCGCCATGATCGGAATCGGGATTTCCCTGTCTTCAGCAAGGCTCTGCATCACATCTAAACCGTAAGCGAACACATTCAATAAAAGCGCGTCCGCCCCGAGTTCTGCCGCGCGCCTCGCTTTATCCCGCAATTCAGCGGTCCTTCCCGTAAGGTTTACGGCATACAGCGTTTTATGCCCCGTCTCCTCCCGGGTTTCCTTCAGGACTTGTTTTCCTTCGATAATGCGGGTTTCAAACGGAGCCAGTTCATTTTCAAAGAAAATTTCGTCATCTTTAATAAGATCCATGCCGCCGAGCGCCTGCTGTCTGAGCTGTTCTTTAATGTCGGCGAGATCCCGTCCGATCACGCCTTTAAATATGCTCATCAGAAGCGGTCTTTCAAATTCGCCCAGCAGTTTGCGGATGCCGTATATACCGAATTTCGGCCCGGGAAGGGAGCGTTTAAACCCTTCGGAAAATTCAAGATCAGTCAATTTTATTTTTCCGTCCAGTGACAGCTTTCCGAATACCGTCGTCAGGACGGCCGGAATATCTCTTGAAAAGTTCGCCTCGGGATAGGCGATGGTGATGACGGATTGTGTTTCGTTTTCTGAGGTTCCTTCTTTCTCCTCAACTTTTACGACCCGCCCTTTATGTTTTCTGAGCTGTTCCTGCTTCACCAGGGGCAGGTCAGTCCAGGAGCCTACCGTCAGCCCCGCCGCAATCTGTTCCGCCCGCTTTTCACTGTCCGTTGTGTCTGTCAGAAGATATGTTGCCAATACTTCGCTCATGCGTGAACGCCTCTCTTTCTTTCGCAAAACATAAAAAAACCTCTTCCGTATGAGCAGAAAGAGGCTTCGTGTTATGTCCGAATCTTATCTCTCAGCTCCTGCTGCAAGAATTAGCACCGTGCTTTATCAGTCGGTTGCCGGGCTTCATCGGGCTCGTCCCTCTGCCTGCTCTTGATAAGAATAATGATTTTATAAAGTATTTTGAATTATCGCATTGTTATCCTGATATGTCAATGCTTTTTCGGGTGAAAAGATTCAGTTTCCCGATCCGTTCCGCAGCTTCTTTAAGTCTTTCTTCACTTGTCAGAAGACCGACTCTTATATAGCCTTCCCCCCATTTTCCGAACCCGTTTCCGGCAGCGACCGCGACATCCGCTTTCTCGAGCAGCAGGTCTGAAAACGACTGTGACGTATAACCGTCAGGCACAGGGAGCCATGCAAAAAAGGAGCCCGCCGGAGCCGTCACATCCCAGCCGATATCGCGGCAGGCTTCAATCCATGCATTGCGTCTCGATTCATATCTGTCATTTTGCGCTGCGACGCATGCCTGATCCGCTAAAAGAGCGGCTGCCGCCGCCTGCTGTGACGCGGGAAACAGGCTGACAAACATATGATCCTGATAAAGGTTGATCGCTTCGATGACAGAAGCGTTTCCGACGGCAAATCCGACCCGCCAGCCCGCCATATTATAGGTTTTGGACAAGGTATAGATTTCGATTCCCGTCTCTTTTGCGCCTTCGGTCTGCAAAAAGCTCAGCGGTTTATGCCCGTCAAAGCCGACGGCTCCGTACGCGAAATCATGAACGACACAAATGCCGTTTTGCTCCGCAAAACCGACCGTCTCCTCGAAAAACGCCTCTGTCGCCACAGCGCCGGTCGGATTATTCGGATAATTGAGATACAGCAGCTTCGCCTCGCTCCGCACCTTTTCAGGAATTACGCTGTAATCAGGGAGAAACCCTCTTTCTTCCGTCAGCGGCATCATTTCCATTTTCGCTTTTGCAAGGGCGACGCCCGACCAGTAATCAGGATATCCGGGATCAGGCACCAGAATGGTATCTCCAGGGTTTAAAAGACATTGCGGAAGCTCAACAAGTCCCGCCTTGCCTCCGAACAGCACGGCGACTTCCGTTTCCGGATCAAGCGTGACCCCGTACTCCCTTTCATAAAATGCAGCGGCTGCTTTTTTGAAGCTGTAAGCGCCCCGGAATGATGAGTATTTATGATTTTCCGGCCTTTCGACGGCGCGCTTCATTTCTTCAACGATATGCTGAGGCGTCGGCTGATCAGGGTTTCCCTGCCCTAAATTGATGACGTCTCTGCCTTCTTTCAGCTTTTGATTCACTTTTTGCACCAATGATGCGAAAAATTGTTCCGGCAGCTGTTTGAGTACATCTGAGATTTCAAAGTTCATATTTTTCACCTTCTAAAAATGTCTTGAAATGATAGTCCATCATCATATATGGTTAAATAAAAAAAGTAAAGAGAAACTTGAGGTGTTAAAAAATGAAATGGACCGTTTCCTGTTTGCAATTTGATATTTCATACGGAAATCCTTCAGAAAACTTTAAAAAAGCAGAATCTTTGATTGAGCAAGAAAGCCGCCATGCGGATGTAATCGTGCTTCCTGAGTTGTGGACGACCGGCTATGATCTCACACGGCTAGATCAGCTGGCGGATGAAAACGGCAAAGTTTCGGAACAATGGCTTAAAGAAACGGCAAAAACATACAACGTACACCTCGTTGCCGGATCTTTTGCGGTCAAAGAAGGCGAAAATGTCTATAACACCATGTACATCGCCGATAACAGCGGACAGATCGTGAAGCGGTATCAGAAAGCACATCTGTTTCAGCTGATGGATGAACACCTTTACTTGTCAGCAGGAAACAGTGACGGTTCCTTTGAGCTTGATGGTGTCAAGTGCGCCGGGCTGATCTGCTATGATATCCGTTTCCCCGAATGGATCAGAAAGCATACGTCCCAGGGCGCGAATGTCCTGTTTATCTCTGCTGAATGGCCTCTGCCCCGCCTTGATCATTGGCGAAGCCTGCTTATCGCCAGAGCAATTGAAAACCAATGTTTTGTCGCAGCCTCTAACTGCACGGGGTCCAATCCCGATAATGAATTTGCCGGCCACAGCCTGATTATTGACCCGTGGGGCCGGATTTTAGCCGAAGGAGACCGGACGGAAGGCGCAGTCCGGGCGGAAATCGATGTGTCAGAAAGCGCGGCCGTCCGCGGAACCATTCCGGTTTTCCAAGACTTGCGGCGTGATTTATATTAATTTTCAAAAAAACGTTGACAAGAATATCCGGCATCTGCTAATATTTTCATCAACTGATTAATCCGAATTGTGATACAAATCAATATATTTTTCTCTTATCGAGAGTTGGGCGAGGGATTGGCCTTTTGACCCCAACAGCAACCGACCGTAATTCCATTGTGAAATGGGGCGCGTACATTTTGCGCCGAGACGATTGTCTCATAAGGCACGGTGCTAATTCCATCAGATGTTATCTGAGAGATAAGAGGCGGACTGCACTGTTTCAGCCTCCTTCTCTTTCAGAGAAGGGGGCTTTTTTTCGGGCGTATTCTCCGTCACGATCTCTTACTGCCACTACATAATTGGAGGGTAAATCCATGTCAGCAACTAAAACAAGTCTTTATGAACAATTAACAGAAAGCTCCGCCGCCGCGTTAGCCGTCAAGCTCGGCTTATTCCAAAGCAAAAGCACTCTGACATGCCGTGAAATCGGCGACGGCAATTTAAATTACGTCTTTTATGTTTACGATAAAGAAAACAAAAAAGGACTGATTATTAAACAGGCAATCCCTTACGCGAAAGTCGTCGGTGAAAGCTGGCCGCTTACCATTGACCGGGCGAGAATCGAAAGCAGCGCCCTCATCCGCCAGGGCGAACACGTGCCGCACCTCGTTCCGGCCGTTTACTATTCCGATACTGAAATGGCCGTCACGGTAATGGAAGACCTCTCCCGTTTGCGGATTTCAAGAAAAGGGCTGCTGGAAGGGCAGCATTATCCGAACTTATCGGTTCATATCGGTGAATTTTTAGGGAAAACGCTTTTTTACTCATCCGATTACGCGCTTGATGCGAAAGTAAAGCAGCAGCTCGCAAAGCAGTTTACAAATCCTGAGCTTTGCAATATTACAGAAAGGCTTGTGTTTACAGAACCGTTTCTCGACCATGAGACAAACGATTTTGAAGAAGAGCTGCGCCCATACGCAGAAAAAGTTTGGAACAATTCCCGGCTGAAAGAAGGCGCTGACGAATTGAAAGCCATCTTTCTGAATTCCGCGGAAACATTGGTTCACGGCGATCTGCACACGGGAAGCATCTTCGCCGATGAACATGAAACAAAGGTGATTGATCCCGAGTTTGCTTTCTTCGGACCGATCGGGTTTGACATCGGCCAATTTATCGCCAATCTGCTGTTAAACGCCCTCAGCCGCGACGGTGACGACAGACAGCCGTTATATGACCACACCGCTGCCGTATGGGATACATTTGTGAAAACATTCAGTGAAGCATGGGAGAAAGACTGCTTGCCTTCCCGCAGACACCTGCTGAAAGACACACTGAAAAACGCGTTTGAGGAAGCGGTCGGTTTTGCGGGATGCGAATTGATCCGGCGCACGATCGGACTCGCCCATGTGGCTGACTTAGATGAAATCACTCCGTTTGACAAACGAATCGAACGGAAGAAGCTGGCGCTTGACATCGGCGCCTATTATATCGAAAACAGAAAAAAACTGAAGCATATCACCGAGGTTCTGGACCAATTTAAGCTCCGTGTAAAGGAATGATGCAGCATGACCAATGAATTTGCCATCCCCCGTTCTGTGGAATGGAAAGAAACCTACATCCGCATTTTAAATCAGCAAAAGCTTCCCGACGTCACTGAATATGCGGAACTTGAAACAAAGGAAGATGTATTCGACGCGATTGTCACGCTGAAAGTAAGGGGCGCCCCGGCCATCGGTATAACCGCAGCGTTCGGACTCGCACTCTCCGCCAAGTCATTTGAAGCCCGCGACCTTTCAGATTTCCGACGTCAATTCGCGGATGTCAAAGCGTATTTAAACAGTTCGAGGCCCACTGCCGTCAACCTTGCGTGGGCGCTTGACAGACTTACGGATTCGATCAGGGATGCGATCTCAATCAATGAAGCGAAGACAACGCTCGTTCATGAAGCCATTCAAATTCAGATTGAGGATGAAGAAACATGCCGAATGATCGGCCAAAATGCTCTGCACCTTTTTAATAAAGGCGATCAGATCATGACCATCTGCAATGCGGGCTCGATTGCCACAAGCCGGTACGGTACGGCGCTTGCCCCCTTTTACTTAGCGAAACAAAAAGACCTCGGCCTTCATATCTACGCATGTGAAACAAGACCCGTTCTTCAAGGATCACGGCTGACGGCGTGGGAGCTGATGCAGGGCGGAATTGATGTCACGCTCATTACGGACAGCATGGCCGCCCATACAATGAAGGAAAAACATATTTCTGCGGTCATTGTCGGCGCTGACAGAATTGCAAAAAACGGTGATACGGCCAACAAAATCGGAACGTACGGCCTCGCTATTTTGGCAAACGCCTTTCAAATTCCGTTTTTTGTGGCCGCACCGCTTTCGACATTTGACTTGCAGATTGAAAACGGCGATCAGATTCCGATTGAAGAAAGAGATCCGGATGAAGTCAGACAGATCTCCGGCATACGCACCGCTCCCGAGGATGTTCCGGTCTTCAATCCGGCCTTTGACATCACACCGGGCAGCCTGATTTCCGGCATAATAACCGAGAAAGGAATTGTGACCGGTTCTTACACGGAAGAAATTGAACAATTATTCGCTGACTGCCAGCTGAGCTGAAAAACCGCTGATGATATTGCCTCAGGCAATGTCAGCGGTTTTTTTGTCTGCACAATGTAATCACTTCATCTTTTTGGGCGGCTGTAATGAGATGCATTTTAAAAAACAGCTCTGCATAACCGGCTATCTTTTGCGGACGGCTCATTTTCATCAGGCTTCGTCCTCCTTTTTCATCAGGGCAACTTTTTTCACTTAATAAAATGATATGTCGGACGCGAAAAAACGGAACGTGCCATACGCTTTATTTTTCTTTATAGGATATTTGTTCGATGTTCAGCAGCACCGCTTTTACATCCGTCTTCGTGCCCGCGTATCCCGTTAAGGCGCTGTTTTTGCCGATTACCCGATGGCACGGGATCAAAATCGGCAGCCGGTTTCGTTTATTGGCTTGTCCGATGGCGCGCACCGCTTTCGGTTTTCCGATCGCTTCAGCCATATCGCCGTAGCTTCGGGATTCCCCGTAAGGAATCATCGTCAGCGCGTTCCATACCCTTTCTTGAAAGGGTGTGCCTTTTTGTCTCAGAGGCAGAGAGAATTGCTTTCTTTCTCCTGAAAAATATGATGCCAGCTGCTGTTTCGCCTCCGACAGCAAAGCGGTTTCGCACGGCTTTACGCCGGGCGCGTCTTTCCGCCATTCCTCAAAATCTTCCACGGTGAGAAACAGGCCGTTAATAAAGCTCTCTTCCTCTGTTACGATGACGGTTCCAAACGGTACTTTCATACTTGTAAAACAGATCATTCGCCGCTCCTTCTTTCTTCGGTATTCTGCCGGATCGGAAGCGTCAAATGAAAAACCGTGCCCTTCCCTTCTTCACTTTCCACATGAATGCGTCCCTGATGTTCTTCGATGATTTTATAGCTGACCATGAGACCGAGGCCCGTTCCCCTGTCTTTTGTCGTGTAAAATGGTTCACCCAGACGTTTTAATTTGTCTTCGGAAATGCCTGTTCCTTCATCTTGAATAGAAATCAAAATGTGGTCTTGATCAGAAGACTGAATGGTCACGTAGATATTGCCGCCGCCCGGCATGACTTCAATGGCGTTTTTTAAAATATTGATAAACACCTGTTTTAATTGATTCGGTTCACAGTAAATCGGCGGGATGTTTCCGGTCAGGTTCAGATGGATCTGCACATTGACAAGATTGGCCTGGGCATTCAGAAGATCAGCCGTGTCTTTCATAATCTGCGTCACGTCTTTTTCTTCATATAATATCGCCTGGGGTTTCGCTAAAATTAAAAATTCAGTGATGATAGACTCGATGCGTTTTAATTCTGAGGTAATGACGTTAAAGTACAGAGAATATTCGCCTTCAATGCTTCCTTGAAGAAGCTGAATGAACCCTTTCAGCGCCGTCATCGGGTTTCTGATTTCGTGGGCGATGCCCGCCGCCAGCTCCCCTACAACATGAAGAGTGTCGGATTTCCTCAGCCTCTCTTCAAGCTCTTTGGCCTCTGTGACATCTTTAAAGATGGCCAGATTCATATTTTGAATGATATTTCTTTTGAAGGAGAATTCCAGTTTGCGGCTGTCGCTGCTGCTTAACAGGAAGGGGATTTCATTATCCATTCCTTCTAAATCAATCTTTCTGGCGGGAACACCCGCGTTTTCAATATCAAATAAAGAAAGAATATCCGGAACGGTGTACGCTCTCAGCTCCTCATCCGGCATACCGAGTATACGGCTTGCGAGAGGATTCGCGTCAATAATGCGGAATTGGTTGTCAAATAAGACCTTGCCGTCCATTGAGCCGTTGAATACTTTTCTGAATTTCAGCTCGCTTTCCCGCAATTCTTTTTCCATGCGCTTACGATCGCTGACATTTCTTAAAATGGTTAAATGCTGACCTTCAAGTATGGTTCGTTTTGATGTGAATTCCAGCTCTTTAAATTGGCCGTTTGCCATCTGAAACAGCATTTCTTCACGGATTTCCCCGTATTTTTCATATTTCTTCTTAATCTGCTTGTATTTTTTCTGCGGATCAACGATAAACGTACATAAATTCGTCTCCACCAGCTTATCCATCGGCAGTTCGAAAATGCGGCACGCCGATTCGTTTGCTTTGGCAATCTTTCCGTCATCAGACCAAATGACAATCGCGTCCATGGCGTTTTCAAAAATTTCGCGGAATCGCTCTTCGCTTTTAAAGAGTTTCAATTCCATCAGCCGTTTCTCTGTTATGTCTCTCATAATGGACATGTAGAACCCGCTGATTAAGTTGGACGTAATCGTAAATTCAAACAGCTTCTCTTCGCCGGACCGAAGCTTGACGGGCAGTTCTCCTTTGGCGTTTCCTTTTCTGCGGAGGGTTTCCCAGATTTCTTTCAGATGCTTTTTGTTTTCTCCGTCGGTAAAATGGCGGAGCGACAGATGGGACAATTCATTCTGGCCGATCTCAAAGCTTTTGCAAAAAGAGAGGTTCGCATCAATAAACCCGCCGTCCTTATCAAACAGCACGATGCCGTCGACAGCCCTGTCAAACAAATCTTTAAACAGCTGCTCGTTCATGGAGAATTCGCGCTCTAATATTTTTTTAGAGGAGATATCCCTCATCACCACAAAAAAATAATCCTCCCCAATTCCGTCTCTGGCGAGGAATTCAATGTATTTCGTCGCGCCGCTGTCAAGCTTAATCGGCACCTCTTTCCACAGATGGCCTTTTTTTAAAAACTTTTTCACGGCCTTATTCAGTTCTTCCTGAGGCACGGAATATAAAAAATCCAGGACGGAGCGGTTAATGAGGTTCTCTGCCTCAATCTGCATCATCCGGGCCGCAGCCTCGTTCGCCTGGACGATTTTCATTTCCTTATGGCATATAAAAATGGCATCAAGCGTGTTATTCATAATCACGTGATACCGGTTCAAATCACTCTTCAGGCGGTCATTTTCCTCTTTCATCCGCTTCAGCTGCTCTTTCAGCGACTCGTTTGTTTGCAAATCCAGAGTTTCAGCCATTCAGTACACTCCTTCTTCAAAAACCTATCCTTCAATATTTCTACAAAATACCTCATCTTCCTTCATTCGCCCTATACATTTCAGAAAATTTCAATGATATGACAAGTTAAAGTCTTTTTCTACGATCCTTACCTCCCCGTTACATCATCCTAACAATCCCTTTTGTCCTCCTTCAATTTTTTGTTTTTTATTTTAAAATGAACACCAACAGGAAATAATCATGCAGTGGATGATTTTTGAAGAGAAGGTGATGCTATGACAAAATCGCGAGACAGTTACTTTGACAACGCCAAGTTTATCTTGATTTTTCTGGTGGTGTTCGGCCATATCCTCCGGTCATTTATTAACGGAAATGAGTTTATGCTCCATCTCTACAAATTCATTTATACTTTTCATATGCCGGCCTTTATCCTGGTTTCCGGCTATTTCGCAAAAAACTTTAAGCGGACAGGTTATGTGAAGAAGCTGGCTGTGAAGCTGATTATTCCGTACCTGATTTTCCAGGGCATTTACTCAGTTTTTTACTATTTGATTCAGGATGAAAGCATGGCAAGCGTCAATCCGATTGATCCGCAGTGGTCTCTCTGGTTTTTAGTCAGCTTATTCTTTTGGAATCTGCTGCTTTATCCCTTTACGAAGCTGCCGAAAATGTGGGCGCTTGGGGCAAGCTGCGGGCTTGCCGTCATGATCGGGTATCTTGATTTTATCAGCAGCACGCTGAGTCTTTCACGGACGTTTGTTTTTCTTCCGATGTTTCTCGTCGGGTTTTATTTAAAGAAACAGCACTTTGATTTGCTACGGGCTAAAAGAGGCAGGCAGATTGCCGCGGGCGTGCTGGGGATTGTTTTCCTGTTATGCTGGTGCATTGACTTTGATTACTCGTGGCTGTTCGGATCGGAGCCTTATTCCACATTCGGCTCAGTGTCGCTGTTGAGCGGTCTGTCGCGCATCGGCTGGTATGTTTTGGCCTTTGCCGCCACTTTCAGCTTTTTGGCGCTCGTTCCGCAAAAGCGTTATTTCTTTACGAAATGGGGGACGAGAACGTTTTACGTGTATCTGCTGCATGGATTCATTATAAAAACGCTGCGGCAGATCGGGCTTGAAGATCACTTGTCTGATTATCAGAATTTAGTCATACTCTTAATGTTAACGGCCGCTCTTACGTCCATTCTCTCCAGCAATGCGGTGAAAACGGCCGCACAGCCGTTTATTGAGCTGCGGATAACCGGCTTGCTTGAAGCGGTGAAAGGAACAAGAAACGGTGCTTATTCGAAATAATGCAAAATACCTCTTAAGCGTTGCCGCCTAAGAGGTATTTTTTATTGTTTGCCGTCTTCTTTTTTCTTTGGCTTCGTCTGTTCAAGCGTTTCAATCCATTTTCCGGCGTTATAATCACCGAGCTCGCTTGCAAACTCTTCTTCAAGCAATTTAGGGTCCATCGGCTTTTTATGGTTTTGCATGTCTTTGCTGTGGCGGTTTTTTTTCGTCATGTTACTCGCCTCCTTGTTTGCCGTGTTTTGATTTGCGGTTTGCGCCTCTCAGTCCGGGATCACCGTCATATTGTGTTTTGTATGCATCTTTGTCCATGCTCTCAGTCGGTGTGTTGTTATTGGTTAAAGCTTCATTCTTTGCTGCTTTGCGTTTCATTTGATTTCCTCCTTCTGTCAGCAAATCTGTTTTGAATTCATCAAGTATTTTTTTCAAGTCGCGCACTGTCACGTTTTTGGCCTCATCAATGAGTTCATAGCCGATCTGTCCGTTCGGCTCAAGCAGCACATATTTAAAATCTTGAATGTCTCCGAGGCCTTCTGCCTGATCCTCATTGACAGCTGAGCTTCGGTAAAACGCATTTTTTTTAAGTTTTCCGGGATGATTTTTCCGTTTCTGACAACGGCGACGGTTTTTCCTGAAAATAAAAACTCAAAAAAGCTTGATTTGATTTCTAAATATTCCATCAGGATTAACACCGCAATAAAAATCGCCGCCGCGAAAATGGTTTCCCATAAATTATGTTCAATAAACGGCTGAATAATAATCGAGCCGATCGAAATCATGATGACTGTCTGGGTCACCGACAGCTGGCTGATTGATTTCCGTCCGGCAATCCGCAATAAAAAGGTACCGACCGCTATCATAATTACCGACTTCCAAAATACGGCAAACAATGACGTCACCTCTCCAAAGAAACTGTTTCCACACATCCATTTTACGGCAATAAAAAACACCGCTTTCTGAAAAGCGGTGTCAGCCGATAATCATTCTTTCCTTCGGATAGTGATAATTTGCTTCGATTTCTTTTCGGCCGATCAAATAAAGGAACGTCAAAATGCCGATCCGGCCGATAAACATCACAATCATGATCACGCATTTTCCGATGTCGCTTAAATGCGGAGTAATCCCGAGCGACAGGCCGGTCGTTCCGAAAGCGGAACACACTTCAAAAAGCAGTCCGAGCAGCGTCTGATTTTTCTCCGTCACGGCCAGAATCAGCGTCGATCCGAACACGAGCAGAATCGCCATCATCGTAACGACCAGCGACTTCATGACATCAGCCTGGTGAAGCTCGCGTTTAAAGACCTTGACCGCTTTATTCCCCCGGGCAAAATGAAACAGAGCAAGAAGGTTAAGCGCAAACGTCGTCGTACGGATTCCGCCGCCGACCGAGCTCGGTGATGCGCCGATAAACATGAGGGCACAGATGAAAAATAATGTCGGCGCCGACAGCTGGCTGATATCAATTGTCGCAAGCCCGCCGCTTCGCGTAGCGGTTGATTGAAAGAGACATAAAAATAAAACATCATGCCAGCTTTTCCCCTTCATGACATGGCTTGCTTCAAGCGCGTAAATGCCCACGGCTCCGAACAAAACGAGCATTCCGAACGTAACGGTCGTAATTTTCGTAAACAGCGTGAATGAATATCTGCGCTGTTTTGAAAACAAAAAGTCCTTTACTTCAACGAGCACCGGAAAACCGATCGCACCGAAAATAATCAGAAGCATCGTAATAAACTGCACGAAATAGTCATGTCTGAACGGGACGAGTGAATTTCCCGTAATATCAAAACCGCCGTTTGTCGTGGCGCTGACGCTCGCAAAGAATCCGTGCAAGTATGCCTGTTCAAACGAATCATAATACGTTAAAAAATATGTTCCTAAGATGATGCCGCCTAAAAACTCGATTAATAAAATCAAAAACAGCACTTGCTTCATCAGGTTGACGATACCGGAAAACTGCGATTGATTCTGATCCACCATGATGAGCTTCCGTTCCCGCAGACCGATCCGTTTGCCCATAATGAGCCAGACGAATGTTCCGAGCGTCATGATGCCGATTCCGCCGAATTGAAGCACGAAAGCCAAAATGACAATCCCGGCCGTGCTGAATGTATCAGCCGTGTTGACGACCGTTAAACCGGTGACACTGACTGAGCTGACAGCCGTAAACAGCGCGTCTATAAACGACCAGCTGGCCCCTTGTTTGTGGGCGGCCGGCAGACTTAGCAAAATAAATGCCACCGTCACAGCAAGAAAATAATATAATGCAATCAGCTGTGCTGGCGACAAGATCTGTATGAATTTCTTCAGTTTTAATTTCATAAGATAGTTCCTTCTGCCTCTCAAATGTAGTACGTAATTATTCTAATGATATTGGGAGAATTTTTAAAGGTCTTTTTAGAAAGATTTTTCATTACCTTATGTAGTTTGCCGATCTTTAAACAAAAAACCTCTGAAACGATTGTCAGAGGTTTTGTTGATTATTTTGCTTCCAGCCTGCGAATGCGCTCATCGAGATCAGGGTGTGTGGAGAACAATGACGAATGCTTTTTGCCGTTAATTTTTAACGTCTGCACTGCCGTCTGGTCTTCTTCATTCACATGTCCTGTATAAGACTTCAGCGTACGCAGGGCGTGAATCATTTTATCCTTGCCGGCAAGGTCTGCACCGCCGCGGTCAGCGTGAAACTCTCTGTGGCGCGAGTAGGCGAAGACGACAAGACTGCCGAGAATGGAAAAGATAATCTGAAACACGATCATCGCGATAAAATGAACGACCGGTGCGAGGTCTTCTTTGACAAAGCGGCTTGCAACCCATGCCGCGATTCGGGAAAGGAATACGACGAACGTATTGACGATTCCCTGCAGCAGCGTCATCGTGACCATATCACCGTTTGTGATGTGTGCGACTTCATGGGCAAGAACCCCTTCCACCGCAGCATCATCCATCTGCTGCAATAAACCTGAAGAAACCGCGACAAGCGAACGGCGCTTAGAAGGCCCGGTCGCAAAAGCATTGACCTCCGGGGAATGATAAATGCCGACTTCAGGCATTTTCGTCATCCCTGCGGCACGTGACAATCTGTGCACACGGTCAACCAATTGCTGCTCTTCATAGCTGAGCGACTGTTTCTTCGGATTTAACACCCGGACGCCCATCATCGTTTTGGCCATCCATCTGGACATTCCGAGAGAAATAAAAGAACCGACAAAACCGACGACAAGACTGAACACGAGCAATGCCATCAGATCAATGCGGCCATTTTGTATATACGAGCCGACACCGGTAACGCTTGTAATAATCGTAAGCACAATTCCGATTGTCGTAATGACCAAAAGGTTCGTTAAAATAAACAGAAATATTCTTTTCGCCATAATTACCTCCGTCTTTTTTAAGATCAAAAGAACTTATTTACTTAAATTATAAATGATCTGTTTGAAAATGCAACAATTTCGACGTATGATGTTAATGTAATTCTCAGTGATATTAAAAAGTGAACACGTAATCAATCAGAGGTGAACCATGAACACGTTTAAACTGACCCGAACTGATATGGTCCGGCTTCTTTACGCGTTAAAAGGCCAAGGAGACGCAACTCCTCTCCAAATCTTATTGCAATCAGCGGATATGACCTTGGATGAAGCGGAAAGCCGTCTGCATATCCCTGAATTTCTGACGAGATTCGAACGAAAAAAAGAGAAAAAGGAATACGGGCTTTCAACTAACGAGATTGTCGAGCTGGGAAATCTGTGCGAGCTGACGTCTTTAAAATCAACCGCCGTCCAAAACTGGGTGAAGCGCGATATTAAAGATTTAATCGGCCACCCCTTACTCGGCAAAAAATATACAATTGAACAAGCTGTCATCCTTCTCATTGTACGTGATTTAAAATCAATTTATGACTTCGAACATATACGCGGCATATTAAAAATTGCTTTTAACACGATCACAGACAGATCAGACGACGTCATCAGCCCGATCAGCTACTATGAAAGCTGCGCCCAAGTGATTGATTATCTTCTTCATAAGGCAAACCCGCCGATGAAGGAAACGAGCCTGCAGGAGCTCGTCGAAGAGCAGACGGACAAGCTCAAAGGCTGCTTTAAAGAACTCGGAAGCGGACAATGGAACAATATCAGATCCATAATCGCCGTCACGGTGCTCTCCGTTTTGACTTTCCATATTCAAGCCTCAGCCTACAAAATGATCAGCCATTTATTATAATTCATAACGCTTCTTCGCCCCGGTGTCTGCGCCGGGGTTTTTTTGCTGTACAACAATTGCCAGCATAATCAATACCGTTCCGTTTGAAACTAAAATGCGAAAACACATCTTGCCAGAGAAAAGGAGATGAAAAAGATGGCGAGCAGAAATAAACTCTTAGTTCCAGGGGCTGAGCAGGCACTTGACCAATTTAAATACGAAGTGGCTCAAGAATTCGGCGTGAACCTTAGCTCTGATACAGCAGCACGCGCAAACGGCTCTGTAGGCGGGGAAATGACAAAACGTCTTGTACAGCAGGCTCAATCACAATTAAACGGGAAAAATCAATAATGCAGCTTATTCGCCGGGACTTCTCGGCGAATTTTGATATTTATCGGCATTCTCCTTTCCGTGCCGGTAGCCGTTCGGATTCCTTCGGTCTGACGAATCTTCATGATGCCGATAGGATTCCCAATGTTCATTGCGATCATGATTCCAGTAATGATTGTAATACTTTTGCTTAGGCTCTTTGTCATTTCCGTTTTCCTGAGGATTTTGTGTTGGGGGCTGCTCTGTTTCCCCATCTTGTTCCTTTTGTGTGTTTTCCTCTGATCCGGAAGCTGCATTTTTTTCGGTTTGCTGATTGCCGTCCTGACTGTCCGGCTTCGCTTCTTCCGTACCGGGCGTTGTTTCATTGTTTCCCGGCTTCTCTGCTGCCTTTTCTTCATCAGGAGCTGTCTTTTCATCAGCCGCCGGCTTGTCTGTGTCCGGCTGCTCGCTTTGATCAGCGTCTGTTTCGGTATCTTTTTGATCTGTTTCATTGCCGTCGGTTTGCTTTTCAGGCTGTTTTTCTTCTGTTTTCTTTTCGTTTCTTCTTATATAGCTGCCTGTTGACATCCCTTCCTGTTTTGCTTTTTCTCTTGTTTCCATATCAGATTCAAGCGATTGGACCTGGTAGGTACCCTTATATTTTTCAGTCATGTCGGCCAGCTGTTTTTTAACGCCTTTTTTATATGTATTGTCATCTGTATTTTCATAAACCGTGGAAATTAAAATCTCTTTTGATTCCTTTACATATCCATGCTTGCTGCAATCGGTAATAATATTACTGATGACATCCTTAAAATCGCTGCTTTTCCAATCTCCGATGTCACTGATGACCTGTTTGGCGTCATGGTTCAGCGGTGTCAGTTCAATGACTTCATATTTGCTGTTTAAAGCCATTTCAATACTGGGATTAATGTCAAGCGTCATATACGCGTAAGCTTTATTATCAGAAAAAACCGGGAGCAAAATTAAAATAAACAAAATAATAGCAGTCATCGTAAACACTCCCAATTTAAAAGGGCGCAGTTTCAGAAAATCAAAAAAGCTGGCCCTTCTTCCCATACGCGTTTCGCCTTCGAACGACGTAATTTCCTCTCCGATTTCACAAGTGCGGTGATCATTTTTTGTTTTTAAAAATTGTCCGTCAGGGGTTAGCAACGTGACGAATTTTTTATTTTTCTCTACTATGATCCCTCTTCTCATGAGTGCAACACCCCTTTAAGATAATCTTTTAAATAAATATAATCACCGGTAATAATAATACTCATGGCGATGATATATTTTCGGTTCCGTTCGATCGTTTTTCTGCTGACCGACACGAGCTGCTCCAGCTGTTTGACAGGAAGCTGTTTTTTCTGGTGCAAAATGGACGCCAGCTCTTCATTTTCAACAAGCGTGTAGGCTACCTTAATCGCATTCTGCCTCGCATCTGTATGCTTCGGCGATTGTTCCAGCAGCTCTTTAAAAGACAGCCCGTATTCTTTGAGCTGCTTCTGAAAAAAAAGAATTTCTTCCCGGCGCTGTTCCTGCTCTATCTGTTCTCGGTATTCATCAATGGAAAGCTCCGCTTCGATAAGGCTCTGCGAAGATTCCTGGTCGTCGCCTTCCTGCACATCCATATTGATATGCTGAGCGGTTCTTGCTTCTTTTCTGATATAGTCTATCACTTTTCTTTTTATAATCAGCTCTGCAAATGCAAGCAGCGAATTACCTTTTTCAGCCGAATACTTTTCAATGGCTTCGTTAAACGCGATCAGCCCGATGCTGAATTCGTCGTCTTTTTCATCTATATATCGTTTACAAACGGATGAAACCGTCTTCGCGATAAAAGGCTTATATTGCTGTATTAAATCGTTCTGCAGATCTTTGTCGCCTTTTTGTATTTTTTCAACAGATGTTTCAAGCGTTTGCTTCTTTTTTCCCAATTTAAACAAAAGGCTAAGCACTGGTTTCACCTCAGTTCCTCCCTATAACTACTCATAATCATAGCTAATTTAGTAGGGATTCGCAAAGGAAGAAAAAGAGAAATCGATTTCATTTGTCTCAATTATGACAAGCCAATAAGACGTACTATACATGATTTCGTGCCCCCATGCAGAATTAAGGGGGTTTTCTCTGTGTTTTTTGTAACAATGCTGTTATAAAATTGTTATCATATGTCTTAAATGTAAGCGTTTCAAACAAAAAAGGGAACCTGCTTTTTAAAAAGCCAGACTCCCTTTTTGATCATTTTACGCGTGTTCTCTTTTTTCCGATTCCGCGCCAGACTCTATTTGTTTTGCTCCTGACATAAACCATCCGCAAACCGCGATGGCAGCCAGAACCGCCCAGAAAATGATTTTCCAGGCCGCCGAATGGATGACATCTGCCGGAATTATACCGAGTTCCTCATGGGCCAATGTATAAAGAGCGAGCTTCACGCCTACCCATCCGACAATCACAAATGCCGCCGTTTCAAGGCCCGGCCTGGTTTTCAGTAAGGATACGAACATTGATGCCGCAAAACGCATAATGATTAAACCGATTACGCCGCCGGCTAAAATAACGAGAAACTGACCGCCGTCCAAGCCGCCGATGGCAGGAAGCTGTGTTCCCGGGAGCGTTACGGCAAGCGCGACCGCCGCTAAAATGGAGTCAACGGCAAAAGCGATGTCCGCGAGCTCCACTTTCAAGACAGTCTGCCAAAACCCGCTTTCTTTCTGCGTTTTCTGACCGTTGTTATCTTTAAATACATACCGCTTCAGCAAATGGCTGACCGCAATGTAAAACAGATATAAAGCGCCGACGGCCTGGACCTGCCAAACATTCACCAGAAAAGAAATGGCGAACAGCGACCCGAAACGCAAAATAAACGCGCCCGCCAATCCGTAAAATAAAGCCTTCTTCCTTTGTTTTTCAGGAAGATGCTTCACCATCACAGCCATCACCAGCGCGTTATCCGCCGCCAAAATCCCTTCCAGCCCGATTAAAACGAGAAGAACCCATCCATACTCCAATAATAATGCAAAGTCCAATCCATTCCCTCCGTTTCTTTTTTCTATCATCCGAGCTTATACCGGCGGTTTTTTTACGCAAAAAAGACCTTTGCCGATATAAGGCAAAGGTCTTGCTAGACATGAATGATTGGCATGCCAACAAAGCCGATGGATATGATCCATGAATTGACGACTTTGTTTCCGGAATATCCGGACGCTACTCCCCTTTGGGATTTCAAGAAATATTTGTTTATACGCTCATGATAAAGCCTGTTTCATCATTTGTCAACGCTTAACTTTTTTAACAAATTGAGAAATTTTTTCTGTTTTGGCCCGCTGTTTTCTTCTCTTTAAAAACATCCAAAGAATGAGAAGCAACACAATGAATATACCGAGCGGCAGCATATATTGATCGAGAATGGAACCGACGCTTTTCCAATTTTCCCCGAGTTTCATTCCGAGGTATACGTAAGCAAATGTAATCGGCAGCATCGCCGCATATGTATATAGAGAGAACACCCAGACATTCATCTTCGCAATGCCGCACGGCAAAGAAATCAGCGTCCTGACCCCCGGTATAAAACGGCCGCTGAACGCGACCAAACCTCCGTGCTTCTGAAAGAAATCATCTGATTTCTGCAGGGATTCGGGTTTTATCCATATATACTTTCCATATTTCAGCAAAAACGGCCGACCGCCCAGCCTGCCGATTCCATATAAGACAAGCGGACCTGAAACACCGCCGAGCGAACCGGCAAACACGGTCCCGGCAAGCGTCATATCCCCTTTTGAGACCCAATAGCCCGCAAGCGGAAGAACAATTTCCGCCGGGATGAATTCTATACTGAGCGCCAAAAAAATCCCGGCGTAAGATAAGCTTTTAAACGCCTCTATTATTGATATGATGAAATCTTCGATGATCTATCACTCCCGGCTTACGTCTATATTCCGAAACTTAAGAATGATTTTAACACAAAACCTTGAGGCTGAAATATCTTTTAGACATGCCCGTTATAAATGTGAGTCGTTTCAGATCGGTATAGCGGGAGGGAATAAGCGCAATACAACGTCCCGCCTGTCTCCAGATTGCTTGTCTGGCGGCGTTTACATCACTTAAGATCTCCGGAAAAGTAAGCGGCGGCTGACCGCGAATTCAGTTCATATGGGAGCGGGAAATTTTCTCAGTCACTACATGGGAATGCGTGGGCATTTCCCGGGGAATGATTTTGTATAATCTTTTTGATTACCACTGATGATTTTCAGGGACTTCAGCGCTTTAAAGAACTTACCGATTACTGATTGTAAATAGAGAATTCATTTGCTTTTCAGCCGACCATTTCCGCCTGAGGAAATGGAACAGCCGCTCCATGAAGCGCCGCAACACCCATAAGTTGCTACACATGGAACGGACCCGTTTATCCACAATAAAGACAAAAAGGAGTTTTTATTCATGCACACGATGTGGAAGGGTTCGATCAGTTTCGGCCTCGTCAATATCCCGGTCAAGCTCTTTGCGGCCACTGAAGATAAAGATATAAAATTCCGCAGTCTTCATAAAGAAGACCATGCGCCGATTAAATACGAAAAAATCTGCACCGGATGTGAAAAAAGTCTGGAACCTGATGAAATTGTGAAAGGCTATGAGTATGTAAAAGGGAAATACGTCATTATGACAGACGAAGACTTGAAAGACGTAAAACAGGAACATGAAGAAAAAGCGGTTGAGATTGTTGACTTTGTCCAGCTGCAGGAAATTGATCCGATTTATTTTAACCGGTCGTATTATGTCGGGCCGGGAGATAACGGCACAAAAGCCTATACACTTCTGCGGGAAGCGCTGAGGACGACGGGTAAAATCGGGATTGCCTCCATTACGATCCGCTCTAAACAGCAGCTTGCGATTCTTCGCGTGTATGACAACTGCATCGTGATGGAATCCATTCATTATCCGGATGAAGTCAGAAATGCCGGACATGTGCCGGGCGTTCCCGAGCAGACAGCCGTTAATGAAAAAGAGCTGCAGACGGCGATTACGTTAATTAATGAGCTGACAACCGAGTTTGACCCGGAACAATACGAAGACACGTACCGGAAAGCCCTTCTCGCTAAAATTAACGATAAGCTCGAACATGAAGAAGCGGGCGTGACACCGGCTGCTGCCGGCCCGCGCGAAGATGTCATCGATCTTGTCAGCGCGCTTCAGGCAAGCATTGACCGGACGAAGCGGCCGGATCGCGAACAGGCTGCGCCGGCGCGGACAAAAGACGCCGCGTCAGCAGGCGGCGGAGGCAAAAAGCAGAAAACGACCAGACAAAAAGCCGGAACGTCTTAATCATGGTGCTGACGATGCAGCCGATTTTGACCTCTGTACCGCCTGAAGGCAGTGAGTGGCGCTATGAGGTAAAGTATGACGGATTCCGCTGTCTTTTCCGCATAGACGAAAGCGGCGTTACATTAACCAGCAGAAACGGACAGACGCTGACGAATCAATTTCCGGAAATCACAGCTTTTGCGGCTCGGTGTTTTCAGCACATGAAAGACAGGTTCCCCATTACGCTTGACGGAGAGCTTGTCTATTTAATCAATCCGTACAGAGCGGACTTTGAGCATCTTCAAATCCGCGGACGTTTAAAACGGACGGAAGCAATTGAAAGCACCGCTGATAGACGGCCGTGCCGCTTTCTGGCATTTGATCTCCTCGTTCTGGAAGGCGCCTCCACCGTCTCATTACCGTATGTGAAACGGAAACGCGCCCTTTCCAAACTGCTTAAAGAAGCAAATCTTCCCGCCTGCCCTCATCACTTAGCGGAAGAAGCGATCCAATACATTCCGGAACACACTGACTTTGATGCGCTTTGGGACAAGGTCGTCCGCCATGACGGAGAAGGTATCGTAGCAAAAAGGGCTTCCAGCGGCTGGGCGGAAAATAAACGCTCTCCCGACTGGCAAAAGTATAAACATATGAAAACGGCACATGTGCTATTAACCGGGTTTAATCCGAAGAACGGGTATGTAACGGCCTCTGTTTTAAAAGACGGCACCGCCGTCCCGATCGCGTCCGTTTCCCACGGCATGCAGGCGGAAGAAAAAAACGCCGTCAGAACCATTATGGAGACCCACGGAAAAAAACAAAAAAGCGGCGAGTATACACTTGAGCCTTCTATCTGCATGACCGTGCAGTATTTAACCATATTGCAGGACACGCTGCGTGAAGTATCTTTTGTGTCTTTTCAGTTTGAAATGGATTGGACGGAATGCACGTATCAGCAGCTTATCCTTCACTCTAAAACGCTGCCGCCGAAGCTGCAGTTCACAAGCCTGGATAAGATTGTTTTTAAAAAACGTGAAAAAACGAAAGCAGATTTCCTCAGTTACATGGTGAAAATGAGCGATTTTCTTATGCCCTTTCTTAAAGATCGGGCCGTCACGGTGATCCGTTATCCGCACGGCGCGCCTGGCGAATCTTTTTTTCAAAAAAACAAACCGGACTACACGCCGGACTTTGTCTCAAGCGTGTTTGACGGGAGCCATGAGCACATCGTATGCAGCAGCATACCGTCACTTTTATGGCTGGCTAATCAGCTGGCGCTTGAATTTCACGTTCCGTTTCAGACAGTGCATTCTGAAAGGCCCGCAGAGATTGTCATTGATCTTGATCCTCCGTCAAGGAATGATTTTCCTATGGCAGTGGAGGCTGCGCATGTGCTGAAACAGCTGTTTGACTCATTCAGCATTACGTCATTCCCGAAGCTCTCCGGAAATAAAGGCATTCAGCTCTACATCCCGCTTTCACCGGAAGCATTCACCTATGAAGAAACCCGTGCGTTCACAATGCTCATCGCCGATTATTGCGTCAGGACGCGGCCGGATCTTTTTACGACAGAGCGGTTTATCAAAAACCGAAACGGCAGGCTCTACCTAGATTACTTGCAGCATGCCGAAGGGAAAACCATTATCGCCCCCTATTCGACCCGGGGCAACGAATTGGGAACGGTTGCGGCTCCCCTTTATTGGAGCGAAGTCAACTCCTCTTTAACACCTGATGATTATACGATCGATACAGTAGTGAACCGCGTCAGGACAGAGGGAGATCCGTTTTATGATTTTTACCGGAACCCGCAGGACGGCCCGCTTTCAATCGTGCTTGAGCAAATCAAGAGAAAGAGCTGACGCTTTTTGTCAGCTCTTTTCAGTCTGATACGTGCACATCAATTTTTCTTTGGAAATAAATAAATAGCAGGAGTAAGGAATGTTTTTGAGGGTGAGCTGTTTTGCAGTAAAGTATAAAATCGGAATATGGGCCGCTTTCTTAAACAGCCTATAGCAGCCGCTGGACGGTTTTATCACATCAAAACCGAGTCTCGCAGCTCCTTTATGAAGCATTGTAATGCCGACGACTCCCTTAATCTCGTCTTTCCGTTTATGCTGGTTAATATAATCCGCTAAATGAGGCATGGATTGATATACCTTCTGATATAGCATAATCCCCCTTCTGACCGCGCTTTCAATAGGCTGCAGCTCTTTCAGGAGTTTGACATTATGAAGATGAATCTTAACTAACACGTCGTTTTTTTTAATTCTGGTTCCGTCGCTCAGGATGACATCTTTTCCTTTATATCTAGTCAAACGGACGCGGAATACATTCGATTGCCGTTTATCAATCAGCGTCAGCCGGGTAAAGAAGAAATAAAGCGGATCAAGTAAGTACCATATAGACAGCAGACAGCTTCTCACATGTTCACCTTCTTTATAATCAAAGCACCCTCATATTTTGGCATGGGACATGTCACATTATGATTGGTAAATAATGATGCCGACCTGTATCAGCTTATGCAAAAACCGCTTCAGGCTCTACTGTCCGGAACAGAAAAAAACACTCTTCGTGAAGAAGAGTGTTTGTATCCGCTTTCTTTTAACGGAAAAGCAAATGCTGGCTGTGAATTCCCGCTTTTTTCAGTAAGGCTATCAGCTGTTCCTGTTCTTCAGGCATAAGTCCTGAAAACGCTCTCGCAATTCTCAATGAATGAATCGGATAAATTTTATCCAAATACTCGTTTCCTTTATCAGTTAAATGGGCGTAAACAGACCGTTTGTCCTTCGGGTCTTGTTCTCTGACCAAAAACCCGTTTCTTTCAAGCTTGTCGATGACATAGGTGACATTCCCGCTGACAAGCAAAAGGCGCGACCCGATTTGCTGAAGCTTTTGCGGTCCTCTCGTATAGAGCAGCTCCAAAACGGCAAATTCAGTCGGATTAAAACCGTGTTCTTTACTGTCTCGGATGCTGTGTTCAGACACACTCTTGAAAGCCCTTGCAAAAACTTTGTACAAATTCATCGAACGCATCACTTCTTCTTCGTTAAATGATAATCTCATCATATCTACCCCGTATTTAAGATTTTTATAAAAAAATAATGTAAACCCTTACAATTCATAAGAGTCGTTCTTTGTTTTATATTCTATTCGTGCCGTTTTTCAGAATTCCTTCTTTTTTATATAAAAAAATACCCTTATACATCATTTAATTTGTATAAGGGTTCCGTTCTTTATAGGGAATGTTCCGAAAAAAATACGCGTATTCCTTTCTCAGCTCCGTAATTGTCATGGAATTGAGTATTTCTTTCGTATAGACTCCGATCTGAAGAAGCTTTTTGGAATAATGGTTTCTCTCTTTGTCCAATGCATTTTGAAGCAAATGACTCATGGCGGCCTCCTTTGTTTTCCGTTATTCTATGATCAGAATAACGCTTTTATATCAAAGACGTATAAAGCCATTGTAAAACTTCTGTGGATTATGATGTTTTTCGGTAAAGTCCGTTCTGGACGGCTCTGAGCAGCGGAAAAGCGTGTTCCCCGGCAAGCTGCATGAACGCCTCCAGCATTTCATCGCGTTTCATATCTAATTCAATGATTTCTTTTGCCAGCGAAACCGCTTTTTCTTTCTCCATCCCTATCCTTCCTCCTCATTGTGTCTGTACAGTAAGCATAAAACGGGGCAAAGGACCATGCATTAACCTTGTCAATTTTTCTGCCGCTTTTTTTCTAAAATTTTCTATTCCGCGTCAGAAAACCTGACAAGCGTCAGGTTTTTTCTCTTTTTTTCTTATATAATATGAGTAAAAGACATCCAGGGGTGGAAAAATGACGGCAGACGAACAATCTTACAAAGATAAAAAAGTAATCTCGATCGGCATTGTAAGCGAATTAACCGGATTGTCAGTCAGACAGATCAGATACTATGAAGAACGGAAATTAATCTACCCGCAGCGTTCATCACGGGGAACGAGAAAGTATTCCTTCGCGGACGTTGAGCGGCTGATGGATATTGCCAACAAGCGGGAAGACGGCGTGCAGACGGCTGAGATTTTAAAAGACATGCGAAAAAAAGAACAGGCTCTCAAAAACGACCCGCAGCTCCGCAAAAAAATGCTGGAAGGACAGCTTAATGCTCATTTTAAGTATAAAAACCGCTGATCAAAAAAGTCCGCCTCCTGTGAGACGGACTTTTTTTATAAAGCATGAAGAAATGCAGTTGCAATGCCGAAATAAATTAATAAGGACAAAATATCGTTCAGCGTCGTAATCAGCGGTCCTGATGCAATCGCCGGGTCAATGTTCAGTTTATGAAGAATAATAGGGACAATCGTTCCGGCCATCGTACCGATAATCAACGTTGCAAGCAGCGATGAACCGACGACAAAACCGAGCGTTAAGTCTTTCTGCCAGACGGTAGCGACAATCGTAATCGCGATCGCACAGACGATGCCGATATAGATTCCGGTTCTTAATTCACGGAAAATCAGTTTAAAGATGGTTTTTTTATTCATTTCTTCTTTAGCGAGTCCTCTGATGACGACGGCGAGTGACTGTGTGCCTGTATTACCCGTCGTTCCCGCAATCATCGGCATGAAAAATGCGAGGGCGACTACTTTTTGCAATGTATCTTCAAAATAATTCAGAATGCTTCCGGAAATCAATCCGATAAACAAAAGCAGAATGAGCCACGGCAAACGGCGGTACGCTGCAACGTACGCTTTCGTATCAAATGTAATCGCCTTACCGGAGGCTGCGAATTTTTCGTAATCTTCATCGGCTTCTTTAATCACGACGTCAATAATATCATCGACAGTGACAATACCGACAAGCACATGATTTTCTTCCACGATCGGAATGGCTAAAAAGTCATACCGCTGGATCAGCCGGGCGACTTCTTCCTGGTCTTGGAGCACCCCGGCCGAGATGACACGTGTAAACATGAGATCCTGCACTTTATCGTCAGGCTCGCCGAGAATTAAATCTCTGTAAGAGAGCACTCCGACAAGCTGCTTGCTGTCATTAATCACGTACAAGTAGTTAATTGATTCTGCGATTTCCGCAAAGCTTTTCAGCTTCACGACCGCATCTTTTACTGTATAATGCTGCGGAATCCAGACGAAGCGGTTCGTCATCATCCGGCCCGCCGATTCTTGCGGATAGTTCATCAAAAGCTGTACGGCCTTTGATTCCTCAGCCTCCATGCTGGATAAAAGCTGTTCTTTCAGTTCTTCATCCATCTCTTCCAGCAAAGCGGCGAGATCGTCGTTATCCATTTTATTCATTGCGAGAGTGGCTTTCGTTTTACCGACTTTATGCAAAACGGCAAGCTGAAATTCCCGCTCCAGCTCTCCGATCATGTCGGTGATGTCATCAACCGTCATATATGACAGATAGCGGGCCCGGTGCTTTTCCGGCATTTCTTTAAATAAAAATGCCATGTCATAGGGCTGAAGCTCATCTATCATGTTTCGGAATTCTTTTATTTTTCCGTCCCGCAATAAAATGATAATGCGTAATATGAGTTCGTCATAGGTCATGTTTTGGACCATCGGGACTCGTACCTCCTTTACGGAGACGCGCCGTCCGTCAAGGGAAGTGCGGCGGTTTGTCTCCTCATCATGTCGTCACTGGTTATCTGGCTGTATATGGGTACTTCTTCTGACATACTCGAATGGGGAGAATCCATACTCCGCACCTCCTTATCATGCTCAGTCGTGTACGTTTTGAGGCATAAAAAAAACCTTCAGATATGAAGGCGAAAACAAGCACGGCAAATAAACGTGCGGGGCCTCCAATCGTAGAGCTTTAGCACTGTATGGCATAGGACAGCCATCCAGCTGCGTTAAGAATCACCTTATGTCGATGATTCCTGTTGACCCATTGGCGTCTTTGGACATTTTTGGGCAGCAGCGTATCTCCATACAGGAGCCTCACCTAACGAAGTTCTTATTTGAATTGACACACTGAGATTACAGAAAAAAAAGGAATGTGTCAACCTTAAATTTGTGATTTCAGCACATGCCTATAAAATAAACGGAATAAAGGCATAAAAGCCCTTATTCCGGCAAATCGCTTTCATCCTCTTCTGAAAGGAAATGATAGGATTCATGCAGCATGAGCGCGTACTCCCCTTCTTTTGTCGGATGCGGTACATACTCAGCCTCGTTGATATACTGCTCTTCCCTTTTCTTCATATGACAGACCTCCTGTTCAATTTTAGATTGTCCAAAAGAAGACCCGTTATCATAGGAAAAAAAATCACTTGCGGAGGGGGACATGCAGCTATATTTTTCGGATCGTGAAAAAGTTCCTAAGCAGCCACGGGCCCGGTTTGAAACCGAGCGTTAATTGCCACGCGCCGATCGCCTGCAGTCCGAACTCCCGAACGAGAACCATTTTTTCACTCATGCTCCGCACATCCTCAAACCACACTTCATGCGTTCTTCCATTTTCATCAGTATACCGGAAGTAAGGGGAACGCTCCTGCTGGGAATAACGGATCACTGATTGATGCTTCATGGCCGTTTCCATGGCGCGCTGGTTGGAGATGGCGGATCCGATCGTTCCGGGACGGTACGGAATCACCCAATCATACCCGTACAGCGGAACACCGAGAATCACTTTTCTTCTCGGCACCCTGCTGATGGCAAAATTGATCGTTTGCCTGACCTCTGTCAAAGGCGCCACGGGTCCCGGCTCACTGCCGGCGTGGTGCCAGTCGTACGCCATAATGAACATATAATCGACGACGGCTCCGATTCCGCCGTAATCATATCCCCTCAGCCACGGCACTGCATCACTTGTTTTCGCCGGAACCGATATCGTTAACGCGAGCTGATGCTCTGAAAGCCGGGTTTTTAACTGCCGGAGAAATCCTGTGAAGAGGTCCCTGTCAGCTTCTCTGACCCGTTCAAAATCGATATTTACACCGCCGTATCCCTTTCTTACGGTTAAGGAGACGATATTGTTGACGAGATTCGTTCGTGCCGTCGGATTTTGCAGCACTTGATGGGCTAATTCCGGACTGAATCCCCCTTCTGTCAGATTTGTAATAACGGCAAGCGGGCGCACTCTGTTCTGCCATGTGGTTTCTATTGCGGTTCTGTCGTTTAAATCGTTAATGATATCTCCGTTCGGGCCAAAATGATATTCAAACAAAGAAATCGCCGAAGAATACGGCGCAAAATCATTAATTAACTCTCTATCCGCTTCAGGCGTCCGAATGACATAAAATTGCAGGGTTCCCGCAAGATAGTTAGAGATATCAGGGATCTTCACTTTCATACCCGCCCGCAGCCGGTTCGGCGGAATATCCGGGTTTGCCTGCATCAGCTGCATCTGCGGCACATAAGCCTTACCTGCGATAACGGCATACGTATCATTCGGCTGAACCGTATATTCATTAAGAGGGATTAAAAGCGCCTGCCCCGGAACGATATTCGTTTCCTCAAGCCCGTTGACGCTTCTGATGCTGTCAACAGGGTATCCGTACTTTCTGCTGATGGAAAATAACGAGTCGCCAGACTGCACTGTATGAACAAACATAGATGTCCTCCGTTTCCTTTTGATCAAAAGGGCTCTTCTTATCTTTATGAATGATCATCCGGTCCGATTCCAAACTCTGTTTGGAGAAAGGCTGTTTACAAATCAGACATGATCAACTATGATGATGTCATCATAAAAAACTGTATAGGAAACGCACTAGGGGTGCTGTTATCGGCTGAGATAAAACATGCGGCAGGCGTGTTTTGATCCCTTATAACCCGATCTGGATAATACCAGCGTGGGGAAGTGCAGATTGACCGGAGCGCAGGGTTTTTCCCCATGCGTTTTCGTTCTGCTGCTGCATATTCCCTCGGATATGCAGTTTTTTATTTTTCATTAAAAAACGGGGGAGGACACCGCAATATGAAACTGAATATAAACCGCCTGTAAAATCATCTCTTTCATACATACGACTATCCGATAAGAAAGCAGGAGATCACAATGAAAAATTGGAAAATGAGAGAAATTGTCGTCATGTCCGTCATCAGTGTAGTATTTGCTGTCATTTATTTAGTATCAACTCATGCAAGCAATATAGCGGCAGGGTTTTTCGGCCGGATGAGCTACGAACCGATTTACGGTATCTGGTTTATCGTCTCGATAATTGCCGCGTACATTATTCAAAAACCGGGAGCGGCTCTTGTTTCTGAAATCATCGCCGCGTTTGTGGAGTGCTTACTCGGAAATCCGTCAGGACCGATGGTGATTCTGATCGGGATCGCACAGGGAATCGGTGCGGAAGCGGTCTTTTTTGCGACACGCTGGCGGATTTATACCCTGCCCGTGCTTCTTTTATCCGGTATGGGGTCTTCTGTGACGAGCTTCATTTATGACTTGTTCGTTTCCGGATACTCTGTTTTGAATCCGGGTTTATTAGCCGTCATGCTTCTTGTCCGTCTGATCTCAGGTGCGCTTCTTGCCGGCCTTCTCGGCAAAGCAATCAGTGATGCGCTGGCTTACACAGGGGTGCTGAACGGCATGGCGCTCGGAAAACAATTCAAGAAGAAAAAGAAACAGGTGAACCAAGATGCAGGCATCTGAGCCCCTTCTATCGGCCGGCTGTCTTACCTTTTCTTATGATCAGGATGAAAAGCCGATTCTTCAAAACGTGTCCTTTCAGCTCCGCAAAGGAGAGCGGGCTTTATTGCTCGGGCCGAGCGGATGCGGCAAAAGCTCGCTCGCTCTTTGTTTAAACGGTCTGTACCCGGAAGCATGCGATGGGGTTCAATCGGGCACCGTTTCTTTATACGGAACACCTCTTTCACACCTGACAGAACCCGCCGCCAGATCCATCGGCGTCGTGTTTCAAGATCCGGACCAGCAGTTTTGCATGCTGACGGTTGAAGATGAAATCGCCTTCGGCTTGGAAAATTTGCAATATACAAAAGAAGATATGGACGCAATCATCAATGACGTTTTAGAAAAATTAGAGATCACTCATTTGAAAACGCGAACGATCGCTTCGCTGTCAGGCGGTTCAAAACAAAAAGTGGCGCTTGCCTGTATCATTGCGATGGAACCGGAACTCATTATTTTGGACGAACCGACGGCACAGCTTGATCCATATTCCGCACGTGAATTAGTGCGGCTGATCAAAGATCTTCAAGCAAAAAAAGGCTTCGGCCTTCTCGTTATCGAACATCAGCTTGATCATTGGGCGCCGTGGATGGACAGGACGATTGTCCTTGACGAAATGGGTCAGAAGGTGATGGACGGAGAGACGGACGTTATCTTTGAAACAAAGATTGAAGAGCTGATGCAGCTCGGCATTCCGATTCCGCGTGTGATCTCATTGCAGGAGCACGTCAGCATTCCTTTTACATTGTGTAAAGAAAAGCTGTTTCACGAACCTGTACCATCTCTGCCCGAACCCCGGCCCGCCGCGCTTTCGGCAGAAGACGCGCTGAGCGTTCACGAGCTGTCATTCTCAAGAGGAGCAGACGTCATTTTTCAGGATGTGAGCTTTTCCGTAAAAAAAGGTTCAATCACCGCGATTGCCGGCCCTAACGGAACAGGAAAATCCACGCTCCTTTCTGCCGCGGCCAAGCTCATCCGTCCGCTGAGCGGAGACATCAAAATAGACGGCAGACCGATTGATTCCTATTCTGAAAAAGAGCTGCGGCGGCTGATCGGATATGTTTTCCAGAATCCTGAACACCAATTTGTCACAGATTCCGTCATTCAAGAGCTGATGTTCGGTTTTGAAAGCAGCAGACCCGCAAAGGAGAAAGCTCTTCAGCTGTTAACCCGATTCGGCCTGAGACGCCATGCCTCACAGCATCCTTTTTCTTTAAGCCAAGGACAAAAACGCCGGCTCAGCGTCGCGACAATGCTTATGCACAATGTGAACGTTTTGATGCTTGATGAACCGACTTTCGGACAGGATGCCAAAACGGCGCGGGAGTGTATGCAAATGCTCCGTGAGATTCAAAAGGAAGGAACGGCTGTTTTGATGGTGACACACGATATGGAACTCGTCTCAGATTATGCCGACACGATCCTTGTGCTCTGCGGCACGAAACTGGTATTCCGGGGAACTCCCGACGCTTTATTTTCTGATAACACCAGGATCGCCGAGCAGGCGCATTTGGCTTTGCCGCTGCGGTATGAATGGATGAAACACGACAGGAGGCGGAGAAATGAACTTGCGGCTGGAGGCTGTTAACCCGTCAATAAAGGCGGCGGCTGTATTGTTATGCGTCATTATGCTGTCGTTTATTTATAATCCGTACACCCCTGCTTTGTTTTATATCATCATTGCGGGAGGCGTCCTCTCGGCGGGGCGTGTGCCGCTGAAAAAATGGCTGCTGTTCACGATTCCGTTTGTCATTCTGGCCTTCGGTTCTTTATGGACAGCCGCCGTATTCGGAAACGTCCCGACAACCGGAAGCAACCTGCTGTTTAAGCTCGGGCCGATTGCCGTCAACAGTGATAACGCGGCGCTCGGGATTTCTATCGCGTTTCGTATTTTATGTTTTTCCGCTTTGTCGATGATGTTTCTTTTCACAACCGATCCGATTCTGTTCATGCTCAGTCTGGTTCAGCAGTGTAAGCTGCCGCCCAAGCTTGCATACGGCGTTATCGCGGGGTTCCGGTTTCTCCCTCTTCTGAAAGATGAAATCCTGATCATCCGGCAGGCGCACAGAATCAGGGGCGCGGCGTCTGATTCCGGGCTGAAAGGAAAGCTCTCCGCCGTCAGGCGCTTCACCATTCCGCTATTGGCAGGCGCAATCAGAAAGGCGGAACGCACGGCGATCGCGATGGAATCTAAAGGCTTTACGGGGAGCCGAAACCGCACGTTTTACAGAACTGTTACCGTGCGCCGCGCCGACTGGTGCTTTTTCCTGCTCGTGCTTCTGTTATTCGGCGCAAGCTGGCTCATTTCATTGTTGTTTGTATAAAAACAGGCCGCCGGAGTGATTCGGCAGCCTGTTTTGTTATGTATGTTATTGATGATAATTGAGAGCCTGAGCGAGATTGGACTTGATCGTAATATCTGAGAAATTAATGCCGAGCTGTACGGCGGTTTGAGCCATTTCCGGCCTGATTCCGGATAAAGTGGACGTGACGCCGATCAGGTTCAGCGCCTCAATTAATTTAAAAATCTGATGCGCCACCATCGTATCGACAACCACTACACCCGATAGGTCAATAAACAGATGTTCAATCAGCCGTTTGGCACATGTGCTCAGCGTATTTTCAAGAATGAATTTGGCGCGCTCCGTGTCAATATCGCCGACAAGCGGCAGCAGCGCCGTCCGTTTGCTCAGCGTGATAACCGGAGAGCTTAACTCCAAAATCATTTCTCTTTGCGCGTTCAGCTGCATTTTCGAGTTATGCTCGGCATGATCGACAAACGTGTAAATCGTAAAATCAAATACTCGTACAATTAAATTCTCCCATTTCTTCCTTTCTCCCTCTGCAAACGAAGATTCATGTTTATCGGCAAACGCATCATAATAACTGATGTATAGCCTCCGGTTTCTCATGAATTCACGGACCACATACTGGACGGGTGTATCCAGATGCTTCTGGTCTTTCGCGAGCTCAATCACCCACTGCTCGAACTCTTCTAAAAATTCTTTTTCCGGCATGATATACATTTTATTAATATGCCGGTAAAATTCTTTATCCTGCTCCGTCAGTTCTTCTGTGATGACAGGATTTGCCAAAGAATAAACCGAATTCGGGTCCGAATCTTCCATCGTTTCGATCCACTCTTCCGCAATTTGATCCGCTTGTTCTGTAAAATAGTCGTATAATGCTTCATTTATCTTCATATCTCTTCTCCTTTCCCATTTCCAATTATAGCGTCAGCGGGTCATGAATGAAAATAAAAGCTGTTAAACTATCCATTTATTTGAAATTTTTTAGTGCAATAGATTACGCCTTTTTTATGAAAATGCTTCAAATGACTCTTTCCGGCCGGCATGCTCTGCCATAAAATAGTAGCAACACCCTTGTATCCACTCGCAAGCATAAAAAAGGAGGGCTTTTTTATGAATGGTGAAATGCATTTGATTCCTTATGTCACGGATGAACAGATCATGGATGTGAACGAGCTTCCAGAGGGTATTAAAGTGATTAAGGCGCCAGAGTTGTGGGCAAAAGGGTTTAAAGGCAAGGATATTAAAATCGCGGTGCTTGACACAGGCTGCGACATCAATCATCCTGATTTGAAAGACCGGATTGTCGGCGGGAAAAACTTCACCGATGATGACGGAGGCAAAGAAGACGCGATTTCCGATTATAACGGACACGGGACACACGTTTCCGGAACGATTGCCGCCAATGATTCAAACGGCGGAATTTCGGGTGTCGCGCCGGAAGCAAGCCTTTTAATCGTTAAAGTTCTCGGCGGGAAAAACGGCAGCGGCAAATACGAATGGATCATTAACGGCATCAACTACGCCGTTGAACAAAAGGCCGATATCATTTCCATGTCACTCGGCGGGCCAAGCGATGTGCCTGAATTGAAAGAAGCCGTTGCAAATGCGGTAAAAAGCGGTGTTCTGGTCGTTTGCGCGGCAGGAAACGAAGGCGACGGAGACGAGCGTACAGAGGAACTGTCGTATCCGGCCGCTTACAACGAAGTGATCGCAGTCGGATCAGTCTCAATCGCCCGTAAATCGTCTGAATTTTCAAACGCCAATAAAGAGATTGACCTAGTGGCTCCGGGAGAAAATATTCTCTCCACCCTTCCCAACCATAAATACGGGAAGCTGACGGGCACTTCAATGGCCGCCCCGCATGTGAGCGGAGCGCTTGCCTTAATAAAAGGGCTTGAACAGGACGCGTTTCAGCGGACGCTTTCTGAGGCTGAAGTCTACGCCCAGCTCGTGCGGCGGACCCTTCCTTTGGACATCGCCAAAACATTGGCCGGGAACGGGTTTCTGTATTTAGACGCGCCTGAAGTGCTGATGGAAAGAGCCGAACAGGCACAGCTGCTGTCTTTCTGATATTTTTCTCATATAATGATTGATCAGCTTGTCACAACACCAATTTTTAAAATGTGAGATTTTCTATTGACAGTGATCTGAATAAGCTGATAAGATAACCAACAAATGATGTAACTTTTCAAAAAAATTGAAATACTTTCTCTTATCGAGAGTTGGGCGAGGGATTGGCCTTTTGACCCCAACAGCAACCGACCGTAATTCCATTGTGAAATGGGGCGCGTGATTTTTGCGCCGAGACGACTGTCTCATAAGGCACGGTGCTAATTCCATCAGACGTGATCTGAGAGATGAGAGAGGCTTACATTTTGAAGTTAAAGCCTCTTTCTCTCATGAGAAAGGGGCTTTTTTGTTACATCTCACTTAAAGGAGGAAACTTAATGACAACAATCAAAACTTCGAACCTCGGTTTTCCGAGAATCGGCTTGAACAGAGAATGGAAAAAAGCGCTTGAGGCTTATTGGAAAGGAAACACTGACAAAGAAACGTTTCTTAAAGAACTTGACGGTTTATTCTTATCAGCTGTCAAAACACAGCTTGACCAACATATCGATATCGTGCCGGTCTCTGATTTCACCCATTATGACCATGTGCTTGATACAGCCGTCAGCTTTAACTGGATTCCGGAAAGATTCCGCAGCATCACGGATCCCGTTGATACATACTTTGCGATTGCCCGCGGTGTAAAAGACGCCGTTTCCAGTGAAATGACGAAATGGTTTAATACCAACTACCATTACATCGTTCCTGAATATGACGAAAGCATTGAATTCCGTCTGACGAGAAACAAACAGCTTGATGACTACCGCCGGATCAAAGAAGAATTCGGAGCGGAAACGAAACCTGTCATCGTCGGTCCGTACACATTCGTCACGCTTGCGAAAGGATACGAAGAATCAGAAGCGAAAGCGATTCAAAAATGCCTTGTTCCTCTTTATGTGCAGCTGCTGAAAGAGCTTGAAGCAGAAGGCGTCAAATGGGTTCAGATTGATGAGCCTGCTCTTGTGACAGCTTCTTCTGAAGACGTCCGTGCCGCCAAAGACCTCTATGAAGCGATCACAAAAGAGCTTTCAGGACTGAATGTTCTCCTGCAGACATACTTTGATTCGGTTGATGCATATGAAGAACTCGTTTCTTATCCCGTACAGGGAATCGGGCTTGACTTCGTGCATGATAAAGGCAGAAACCTTGAGCAGCTGAAAAAGCACGGCTTCCCGAAAGATAAAGTGCTGGCAGCCGGTGTGATCGACGGGCGCAACATTTGGAAAATCGATGTTGAAGAACGCCTTGATGCAGCTCTGGATATCCTCAGCCACGCTGACGTTGAGGAATTATGGATTCAGCCTTCAAGCAGCCTTCTGCACGTGCCGGTGGCAAAACACCCTGACGAGCACCTTGAAAAGGATTTGCTGAACGGCCTGTCATACGCTAAAGAAAAACTGGCGGAACTCGGCGTCTTAAAAGAAGGGCTTCTGTCCGGCAAAGCGGCCGTCAGTGAGCAGATCGAAGAGTCAAAAGCGGCACTTAAGGCTTTAAAAGCATTCGCAACAGGAGCGAACTCAGATCAAAAAGAAGAGCTGAATCAGCTGACTGAAAAAGATTTCTCCCGTCCGGCAAGCTTTGAAGAACGATTGGCGCTGCAAAATGAATCACTCGGTCTTCCCCTTCTGCCGACGACGACAATCGGAAGCTTCCCTCAATCTGCCGAGGTGCGGAGCGCACGGCAAAAATGGCGGAAAAAAGATTGGACAGATGAACAGTACCAAACCTTTATTAATGCGGAAACGAAGCGCTGGGTTGACATTCAGGAAGAAATCGGCTTAGACGTGCTCGTTCACGGAGAATTTGAGCGGACGGACATGGTCGAATACTTCGGTGAAAAACTGGCCGGATTCGCCTTTACGAAATATGCATGGGTGCAGTCTTACGGTTCACGCTGCGTACGTCCGCCTGTCATTTTCGGAGATGTCGAATTTATCGAACCGATGACGGTAAAAGATACGGTCTACGCCCAATCGCTGACGGAAAAACACATGAAAGGCATGCTGACGGGACCTGTCACCATCTTAAACTGGTCATTCCCGCGTGTGGATATTTCAAGAAAAGAAATCGCCTTCCAGATCGGGCTTGCCCTCAGAAAAGAAGTAAAAGCGCTTGAAGATGCCGGTATCCAAATTATCCAAGTGGATGAACCCGCGCTCCGCGAAGGACTGCCGTTAAAAACGCAGGATTGGGATGAATATTTAACTTGGGCCGCAGAAGCATTCCGGTTAACGACGTCTTCTGTGCAAAATGAGACGCAGATTCATACGCATATGTGTTACAGCAACTTTGAAGATATCGTAGATACGATCAATGATCTTGACGCGGATGTCATTACAATCGAACACAGCAGAAGCCACGGAGGATTTTTAGAATACTTGAAAGAACATCCTTACGTGAAAGGCCTCGGACTCGGTGTATACGACATTCACAGCCCGCGTGTGCCGGCAACTGAAGAAATCTATCAAATTATTGATGACGCGCTTGAAGTGTGTCCGACTGACCGCTTCTGGGTAAACCCGGACTGCGGACTGAAAACAAGACAGCAGGAAGAAACCGTTGCGGCATTAAAAAATATGGTCGACGCCGCGAAACAGGCACGAAAAAAACAAGCTCAGCTTGTATAATGAAAACAGCCATCCGCAAATCGCGGGTGGCTGTTTTTTCTGGGCGTGCTACTTATTCTTCAGCGCTTCTGCAAGTTCACTTAGTGAATCATACTGCTTAATTTGATAGCCCCGCCCTTCTTTTTGCAAATACCCTTTTTGGCAGAATTGCGTCAGCACATGCAAGAGATGACGGTAAGATACACCCAAATAATCACAGACCGTTACGTGCTTCTCTTTATAAACCCCTTCATAAGCCGTCTGCAAAATAAAATCAGCAAGCCGGTTTTCAAGCGGGAACGCCAGACTTTGTGAATATTTCGAAGCCATAAGCGTTGCCTTAGCACTTAAAAACTTAGCCAACTCACGCAGGAATTTCGCATCCTGCAGCAATTGCGCGCGGCAGCGGTAAATAGGCAGAGCAAAACAAACAGTCTTCGCTGAGGCTTGAATTCCTTTTGTGTAATACACTTCATGTAATAGTTCCATCTCTCCGATGTAATCATTTTTGTTGATAAAATTAATTAAAGAAACTTTCCCGTTTTGATGGGTTACATATATTTTCGCTTTTCCTTCAATCACGTAAAACAGGAAGTCAGGCCTCCTGCCCTCTTGAATCATCCATTCGTCCCGCTCATATTCGCGCACTTCCATAAACTCTTCAGCGGGGAAAGAGAATAAATGCGCGATTGAGTGTTTTTCTAACTGATGCCGCTTTTTCTCGCCTTTATAAATTTCCATCGTCCACCCCAAAAATATGAGATATCTCATATTGTCTTTATGTCCTTACATGATAACATGCCAATTAAAGGAGGAACGGGAATGAAAGCATATCGCTGGATGAGTCTGCATTTTTTTAGTTTTTTTATGACATGGGGTGTTTTTCTGCCCTATTGGACGGGATGGATGGTGCATATAAAAGGGGTTTCCGTATCCGAAGCCAGTTTCATTATGAGCCTGGGCTTGGCGGCAAGAGGGATTTCCACATTATTTTTCTTCCCTTATTTATCAGGAAAATTCAGCAGCAAAGCCTTATTAAACGGCGCCAGAATCGGGACGCTTCTCGCACTTTTATGTTATATTCCCGCTGATTCTTTTCAAAGCCTGCTTCTTGTCACATTAGTGCTGCATGTGTTTTACCCTGCTTTAATGCCTGCTTTAGACAGCGCTTGCGGCGTCCTTGTACAGCATAACGAATTAAAGGCTTATGGGACAAGCCGCCAGTGGGGGTCCGCGGGTTTTGTTTCAGCCGGCGTCATCCTGTCCGTCTTTACAGGTATATTCGGAGATCAAGCGATTTTATGGGCACTGCTTTTGGGCACCCTGATATTCGCATGCCTCAGCTTTATGCATGCACCAGCTGTCCTCTCGAAACGGCCGGAAACAGACCGCGCAAGAAAAGAGGGTATGTTTGCCTTATTCCGCATCAAATATTTCGGTCTGGTGCTCGCAATCGTTATCTTACTGCAGGCGGCACATGCATCTTACTACAATTACGGTTATCTCTTTTTGCAGGAAATCGATGCGCCCGCATATGCCATCGGAATCATCATCAACATCGCCGTTATCGCGGAGATTATCTTCTTTGCAATCGCTGACCGATACTTTCATCAATTTACGGCAGGCTCTTTGCTCGCCTTGGCGGCGCTTGGTGCTACCGTACGCTGGATACTCGTATTTGCCTTTCCGCATGTCATCATTTTCTGTATTGCGCAGACGCTGCATGCCTGTTCATTCGCGATGGGACACTATGCATTTATGAAATACTTAATTAAGAATATTTCACCGGCGCAAATCCCGAAAGCCCAAGGCATATATTCAGCGCTTGCTCTCAGCTGGAGCACTGCGGTATTTACTATTTTCGGAGGTTTTTTATATGAAATTGAACCCCGGTATGCCTTTATCGGAATGATTGTTTGTACGATCCCATCCATGCTTCTCGCCCTCTTATACAGAAAACTTGAAATGAAAAAGAGAGTTTTTACTGGAAACGCTCAAGATATGTAGCCATCGCTTTATAGACGATCACATGTCCCGCTGTCATTTTGACCGATTTGCGAATGCTGTGCGATGTATTTTCTCTATATTTAAAGTATTTCCTTCATATATGATGAATTTAATGCGGGAATTCGTTCAGAAACTTGGACAGAGTCAGTGAATATACTGATACAGTACTGCTTACGCTTATTTCGGGGAACTTTGTTCGTAATAAAATGATTTTCAGCCAACTCATAAGGAGGGACATTGTGTCACAGCCTAATTTGCCTAATATCACCCCTGTCGTTACACTTTCCAGAGACGATACCATTAACCTTCTTCTTTCGTCAATTGCTATGGAAGAGCTGGGAATGGCACATATTCTGAATGCGGAAGGGGAAAAAATCCAATACGCGCTCGGAACGATTCCCGGATTAACAGGGCCCCCGTCAAGTCTTGCGGATATTCTGAACTTGAATGAGAGCGTCCGGGATACGCTTGACAGCTTAATGAAACAGGAGCTTCTTCTCGGTTCAAAATTGGACAGTATCTCAAATATCCCTACACTGGCGGGACCGACTGGTGCTACGGGGCCGACGGGACCAGCCGGCGGGCCCGCAGGACCGACGGGAGCAATCGGCCCGGCCGGAGCGACAGGGCCAACCGGACCGACCGGGCCGACGGGGGTCACCGGTGCGGGTCTTCAAGGGATTGTTGCTTTTAATCCGCTGATTGCTCCCGCTTATACACCCGGACAGGTTGTCTTGTATAACGGAAGCTCCTATGTCGTGAACACAGCTTCGCCGGCAGGGATTCCGGATACGTCTGCCGATTATACGCTTTTAGCTGCCGCAGGATCAACCGGGCCGATCGGACCAACAGGCGCTACAGGAGCCGGATTGACAGGATTGACAGATTTTGATCCCACTGCTGCGCCTTTTTATACAGCGGGGCAGGTTGTATTGTATGAGGGTGCTTCTTATGTCGTAAATATCAATAACCCTTCAGGCATTCCCGGGACATCGCCGGATTATACACTGCTTGCCGCCGCGGGGCCGACCGGGCCGACAGGGGTCACGGGCGCCGGACTGCAGGGCATCGTACCGTTTGATCCCCTCGCCGCCGCTGCCTATACCGCCGGACAGCCAGTTACTTTCAACGGCAGCTCTTACGTCGCAAACGTAAACAGCCCGGCGGGAACCCCTGGAGCCTCAGCTGACTATACACTTTTAGCTGCGGTGGGAAGCACCGGCGCTACTGGCGACACCGGACCGACCGGATTTACCGGTGCTACTGGCGTTACCGGACCGACCGGAAGCACCGGCGCTACTGGCGTTACCGGACCGACCGGATTTACCGGTGCTACTGGCGTTACCGGACCGACCGGATTTACCGGCGCTACTGGCGGCACCGGACCGACTGGAAGCACCGGCGCTACTGGCGGCACCGGACCGACTGGAATTACCGGCGCTACTGGCGTTACCGGACCGACCGGAAGCACCGGCGCTACTGGCGGCACCGGACCGACCGGAAGCACCGGAACAAGTCTGACAGCAACTTCCGGCTATGCAAGCAATACGGGCGGCGGTGTTGTCGCAGTTATTGTCGGCGGCACGACCATTTCTTTACCGAATGAACAAAACCTTTCGGCGGATATAACGGCTAATGCCGCAAATACCGTATTCACCGTTGCTCCGGCGGGACGTTACTATATCTCCTACCATATTAATTTAACGGCCGGCTTGCTTGTAAGTTCGCGTATTTTAATCAACGGCACTCCTCCTGCAAGTTCGATTATCGCCCCGGTCGCGTCTTTGGCAAACTTTAATAACTCCTTTATTGTGACTTTGCCAGCAGGCAGCACCATCCAGCTTCAGCTGTTCGGATTATTGGGTGCGGCCACATTGCTTGGAGGAAGCGTCGGTGCAGCTTTAAACATTATTCGATTATCTTAATGAAACATGCAAAAAAAAGGATCAGGCGTTTGTCCGCTGATCCTTTTTTAATTGAGACAGAAGCTCTTGCGCGGGTTTAAATTGAGGATTGAACTTCACGGATTTTTTGGCGTAAGCGATGGCCGTCATATCATGGTTTAATTCAGCATGGCATTTCGCCATATAATAAAAAGCTCTGAAATCGGCGGCACCTTTTAAAATTAAGTGATCAGCGTTTTCTCCTTCAACCTGCGTTCCGTTTTCAAATGCTTTGATTGCCGCTCTGTACTTTTCCAAATGATATAATACAAGGCCTTTATAATAATGAAGATTGCTGTAATCAGGATATAGCTTGAGCACTTTTTCAATCCCTTGTTCGGCTTCTTCATACCGTTTGAGCTCAAGCAATATTGTATATTTCAAATAATACAGGAGAGACGGAGGCATTCGTTTTTCGCTTAAAAATTGAAAAATTGAGCCGTTGACAAGATGTAATGCTTTTTCATAGTCTTTTATTCTGTAGCATTCACTTGCCAAATGATAGACAAGCCACGGATCAGGGTTTTCCTCTGAAAGCTCTTCATTTAAAATGCTGATATTCCGTTTATGTTTTTGCTTGATCTTTTCTTCCTGCTCCAAGTAGCCGTAGTGATGAATCACACATGGGAGCGTGAAAAAAGCATTGTTTTCTTCCTCATTGGAAGCCGAGATATTCTCGTGAATTCTGCCTTGATACAGAAGGCCTTTATGATTGCGGAACAGTCTCGGCTGCATGCTTTCAAACGCTTCGTTTTCATCGAGCTGCTTCCCCGTATAATTGATGATTTTCAAAAGGCCCCGGCTCGGTAATCCGTCATGAAGCAGCGAAGTTAAAAAGCGGCCCGTCTCCTGATCGAGCTCTTCATCCGCGTCAAGCATTAAAATCCAATCCCCTTCGGCATGCTGCAGGGCGTAATTTCTGGCCTTTGCGAAATCATTCTCCCATTCGAAATCAAACACTCTTGCCTGAAAGCTTTTGCATATATCTTTTGTATTATCTTGTGATCCGGTGTCTGCGATGACGATCTCATCAACGATGTCTTGTACACTTGATAAACAACGGGAGATGTATCTCTCCTCGTTTTTCACAATCATGCAAAGAGTCAGTTTACATTCAGCATTTCCGCTCATTTTCTCACCTTTCCCGATTTTGGAGTTGTTGATTGAACCAAGGCCGTTCAGGAGTGCCGTTCATCGTTATGATGACAGGCCGCACCCATCTGACGGCAGGTTCGGCAGTTGATTCTGCATCCCATTCCTGAAGCTGCCTGACAGCCCGCTTCGTAATGGGATGCGCCCGGAATTCGCGCGGGCTTTCAAAAATGAATTTTTTCGTTCGTTCCGTAACTGTCTTCATTTCATGAAAGTGCCGCTCATACATCTGCTTCTGCTCTTCTTCCAGGCTGACCATTAAAAACAGACGGCCGCCAGTTTCCATCTGCCAGCGGCACAATGCGGAGAACAGCCTGATTTCTTCTTTGTAATCTGAATCCCTTCTTTTATCCACGGTCACAGATAATATATTTAACAGCGCAATCGTGAGGCAATGCATGGCTTCAAAAGATGTCTGTTTCGCTTTTGAGATGCTTGGATACGGCATATGCTTCACCCGTCTCTTTTTTTATGAACGCTCCCCGCCTTTTTTCTTCCAACCGCAGTCCTCACAATCCCCGCACTCACAGCAGCCAATGCGGCCGTAAAACAGGCCGTCACACGGATCTTCAGGATGCGGATTCGGAAAGCACGGGTCGCATGGATCTTCCGGATCACTGGGATCGTCCGGATTCCACGGGTCATCAGGATCGCCCGGATCACTCGGATTACTTGGGTCGTCCGGATTCCACGGGTCATCAGGATCGCCCGGATTACTCGGATTGCTTGGGTCGTCCGGGTCCATACAGGCTTCAGAATCCTGTAAGAAGATAATGTCCTCAAGCTTCGTCTGCAAAAGGAGTTGTGATTTCATGACGGTGCGCAGGAGCCGTTCAGTGCTTCTATTGATTGATGACAGTTCCTCCAAGGAGGGATCGCCGGAAGCGCCGAGAAACATTTGAATCCTTTCCGCTTCCGCCTGCAGAATATGGGATAGTCCGATTTCTTCCATAGCCACGGATGAAAGAAGGAGGTTCAGGGTCTCACATCTGGAGAGTGTAATGTCGGGGGTGATGTTCGGTATGTTTGGAAGAGACATCGATTTCTCCCTCTTTTCTCTTGGTGTCATTATGCAAAAGTGCTATATCGTATACTTATTCCGGGAGAGAAGAGATCATTACTGATGTTTTCGTTAATAAAATATCCCGGATATGAAATCCGGGATATTCGTTCGTTGATTTATTTTAATTCAAGTTTGACGTCTACATTTCCTCTTGTTGCTTTTGAATACGGACAGAACTCGTGAGCGGCGTGCACTAGCTTCTCCGCCGTTTCTTTGTCAAGATCTTTTGTATCAATGACGAGCGTTACGCCGATTTTGTAACCTCCGTCACTCTCATCTTTTAAAAGGCTGACCTGTCCTTCAATTTCAGAGGTCATGTCGATTTTTTGTTTTTGGGCGGCAAGCTCAAGCGCTCCCCCGAAGCAGGCAGCATACCCTGCCGCAAAGAGCTGTTCAGGGTTTGTGCCGGTTTCTCCGTCTTTTTTTGCATTCGGCATGATGATGTCAAAATCCAGCACCCCGTCTTCGGATTTAATATGTCCTGCTCGTCCGCCGACTGCGGTCGCTTTTGAAGTAAATAATGCCATTATTATCAGCCTCCTCATTGTACTTACTGTATATATTGCCCCTGCTCATATTTTTAAACATGAGGAATAGGAAATGGACCGTTTTTCGGCTACAATAGGGGTAACGTTAACAAACAAAGAGTTGGTGAAAGAAGTAATGGCAGAAAAAGATTTTGAACATATGAAACTGGAGAATCAGCTTTGTTTTTTGCTGTACGCAAGCTCAAGGGAAATGACGAAACGGTACAAACCGCTGCTTGATAAGCTCAACGTAACTTATCCCCAGTATTTGGCGCTGCTTTTATTATGGGAGCACGAAGAACTGAATGTGAAACGGATGGGTGAGCTTTTGTACCTGGATTCCGGAACGCTGACACCGATGCTGAAACGGATGGAGCAGCACGGAATCATCATGAGAAAGCGGTCGGCTGAAGACGAGCGATCCGTGACGATCAGGCTCACAGATGAAGGACGGGCCTTGCAGAAAACAGCGGCGGATATCCCCATTGCCATGCTGGAACAGACGGGACGGTCAAAAGAGGAATTAAAGCAGTTAAAGCAGTCGCTTTATGAGGTTTTGAATACGCTGCACGGCAAAAAATAAGGATGCCCCAAATGGGCATCCTTATTTTTATTCTGCTGCCAGAAGCTTCACTTCAATATTTCCCGCTGTCGCTTTTGAATACGGGCAGACACCGTGCGCTTTTTGGATAAGGGCTTCAAGCTCCTGTTTATCAATGCCGGCTGCTTTGACCTCAAGCGTAACGCCTAGTTTATATCCTTGGTCTGCTTCATCTTTCAGCAGACTGACATGCGCAGTGACCTCTGTTTCAATACTCAGACGCTCTTTTCTTGCTACGAGCTGAAGAGCGCTGTCAAAGCAGGCTGAATATCCTGCGGCAAACAGCTGTTCAGGGTTTGTGGCATGCTCGAGCTTTTTTGCTCTTGGCGTTCCCGGCATGGCAACATCAAGATTCAGCACTCCGTCAGAAGACGTGACTTTCCCTTCACGTCCGCCGGCGGCTGATACGGTTGCAGTAAATAATGGTTTTGTCATGTGAATTCACCCCTATTATATTGTGTACAATTTAATCTTACACAATATAATAGAAACCGTCAATCTTTCCGCATAAAAAAAGCCTACCCTTTTTGAAGGATAAGCTTAAAAGATTATACGCGGATTTGTCCGTTTCCTTTGATGATGATTTTTGTAGATGTTAACGCCGGAAGCCCCATCGGCCCTCTCGCGTGAAGCTTTTGCGTGCTGATGCCGATTTCGGCTCCGTATCCGAATTCAAAACCGTCTGTAAACCGGGTTGAAGCATTATGATACACGGCGGCGGCGTCAACGGCGGTCTGGAAGTAAGCCGCATGCTCGGCGTTCTCCGTCAGAATGGCTTCTGAATGGTTTGTGCCGTACTGCTGAATGTGGCGGACCGCCTCCTGTACGTCCTGCACCGTTTTCACACTGAGAATCGGCGCCAGGTACTCCGCTCCCCAATCGGCTTCTTCTGCTTGTTTCGCTTGAGGCTCCAGTCTGCAAATCACCTGGTCTCCCCGGAGCTCCACCCCTTTTTCTGTCAGCTGATTCAGCAGCTTTCGTCCGTGTTCTTCGGCCCATTTTTCATGAATCAAAAGAGATTCAATCGCGTTGCAGACCGAAGGACGCTGTGTTTTGGCATTGATGACGACCTCGCTTGCCATTTGAGGATCTGCTGACTCATCTATGTACACGTGGCAATTGCCCGCTCCGGTTTCTAAAACGGGTACGGTTGATTCCCTGACAACAAGATCAATTAAATTTTTACCGCCGCGCGGGATCAATACATCCAGCCCGTCATTTAATGTAAAGAGCTGTTTGGCGGTTTCTTTGCTTGTATCTTCTATGAGCTGAACGGCATCAATCGGAAGCTTTGACAGCCCAAGTGCGCGTTTCATCACACTGACAAGCGCTATGTTGCTGTGGATGGCGGAAGAACTTCCTCTGAGCACAACCGCGTTTCCGGTTTTCAGGCAGAGTGTCGCCGCGTCTACGGTAACGTTCGGTCTGGCCTCATAGATCATGCCCACTACTCCAAGGGGCACGCGGATTTTTTCAATAGATAATCCATTCTCTTTTTGAATGGTCTCCAGCGATTCACCGACGGGATCTTCAAGACCGATTAGCAGTTCCACGGCGTCCGCGATATCGAGCAGGCGTTTTTCATCAAGAGTCAGCCTGTCAATAATGTCAGGTGTCAGTCCTCTGTTCCGTCCCGCTTCAATATCTTTCTGATTCTCTGTTAAAATCAGCCGGCGTTCATTTCTGAGTCCGTCTGCAATACATTGGAGCGCTTCGTTTTTTTCAGCCGTCGTTTTCATGACCATTTCGGCAGCCGCTTCTTTTGCCAAAGCCGCTTTTTGCAATACTTCACTCATTTGTGTTCCCCCTCGTCAAATAAATTCACCCAATCATCTCTGTGAATCACTTCCACCTGCTTCGTTCCTGAAAGCTGGTCGCTCCGCTTCCCTTTGACTTCTAAAATTTCATCGGATGAGTACTGCGTCTGCCCTTTTCCGATAATGCCGCCGGGTCCTCTGACTTCCACTACGGCCCCTTTCGGAAAACTGCCGCAGACATCGGCGACGCCGGCCGGGAGGAGACTTGACCCGTTATGGATCATCGCCTGCTCCGCTCCCCCATCAATGATGATTTCCCCTGATATCGGAGAATGAAACATGATCCATTGCCGTGTATTATTCACTGAGGACAGGTCTTTATCGCCGATATAAGTGCCGTCGCCTTTTCCGTCTAAAATTCCCATCAGTTTTTCCCGTCCGGAGCCGGTTCCGATAAATACCTTCACCCCGAGCGACAATGCGGTCTGGGCGGCGAGAAGTTTTGACTTCATGCCTCCGGTGCCGACCTTTGAGCCTGCTGATCCGGCATATCCAAGCAATTCAGGTGTGATGTCATTCAGATAGTCGAACCGCTTTGCGTCGGGGTTTTCATTCGGATTGGCATCGTACAGCCCGTTAATGTCTGTGAGAATCATTAATTGGTCTGCATGAATCAACCCGCTTACAAGCGCCGACAGCATGTCGTTATCACCGAACGTCAGCTCTTCGACTGATGTGGAATCATTCTCATTAATAATCGGCACGACGCCACGCTCCAACAGTTCCATTACAGTGGCATAGGCATTTCTGTACCGCTCTCTTTTTGAGAAATCATTTCTTGTTAATAAAATTTGTGCCGGTGTCAGACCGTATCTTTTTAAATGGTCCATATATTGCTGCATTAAAAGCGTCTGGCCGACTGCGGCAGCTGCCTGCTTTCCTTTTATCGTAACGGGTCGCGACGGATAGCCGAGAGCGGAAAAACCCGCTGCCACCGCGCCTGAGGTAATGAGGATCACTTCATGCCCGTTTTCTTTTAATAAAGAAATGGCTTCCGTATGTTCCTTGATTTTTGCTTCATCAATACTTCCGTTACTGTTGGTGAGCGAGCTGCTCCCGATTTTCACAACAATTCTTTGTTTTTTCATCATTTCTCCTCCGTGGCAATCAATCCAAACCGGCTCTCGTCAATAAAAAAAGCCCATTCCGTCCTGAAAAATAAGGACGAAATGGGCTTTCCGTGGTACCACCTTGTTTGAACGCGTTTTTCACGCGTCCCGCTTTCCTGTAACGCCAGGTTATCGCGCCTGAGTTTTCCCCTCAGGACTCCAAGGCAGGTTCGGCAGGTTTCATGCGGCAAAATGTTTCAGCGGGCCATTTTGCTCTCTGTCACAGAAAGTTCTGCGTACTGATCCTCTTCAACGCTCAATGTTTTTTTTATATTATGCAAAGAAAACAGGTTCTTGTCAAGACATTTTCATCCATAAAAAACAGTCCGCCTCCCCGGCGGACCGTCATTAATTAAATACGATCGTTTTGTTTCCGTGAACGATGACGCGGTCTTCCAGATGCCATTTTACGGCTCTTGCCAACACGCTCCGCTCAATCGTTCTGCCGATATTCTTCAGATCCTCTGCGTGATCTCTGTGATCGACGCGTTCAATATCCTGTTCAATAATCGGCCCTTCGTCAAGATCGTCCGTCACATAGTGAGAAGTCGCGCCGATTAATTTCACTCCGCGCTCATAAGCCCGTTTATACGGATTAGCGCCGATAAAGGCCGGCAGAAATGAATGGTGGATGTTAATAATCCGATTCGGATGGGCAGATACAAAATCAGACGTCAAAATCTGCATGTATCGGGCAAGAACGATCACATCAATCTTATACTGCTCCAGCAGCTCAAGCTGGCGCCGCTCCACTTCGGCGCGGATGTCTTTGTTAGCTTTCATGTAATGGAACGGAATATTCAGCGGTTCGACCACTTCTTTGGCCTCTTCGTGGTTGCTGATGACGACCGCAATTTCGGCCATCATATTGCCGCTTTGCCACTCCCAAATCAGTTCATGAAGACAGTGCAGCTCCTTCGATACAAAGATCGCCACTCGCTTCAGCTCACTTGCCAGAGACAGGCTCCATGTCATGCCGAATGTCTGGGCGATTGAGGCGAACGCCTGCTGTAAGTCCTCTTTTTTCTCACGAATGCCCTTACAGTCGAATTCGATCCTAAGAAAAAACCGTCCGCCTTCAGGGTCAGTCGTGTATTGATTTGATTCAATAATGTTTGCGCCATGTTCAAACAAAAACGCCGACACGGCCGATACAATTCCCGGCTGGTCGGGGCAGCTGACAAGCAGGCGCCCTTTTTCCTCATTCCCGCGGCGGTATTCTTTCAGCCGCTGTGTCATATATGAATTCATCTGTTTTAATCCCTCGTATCTTCATAATTCGTAACTTACTAATAGATTATACTGAAGATTTGATAAAAATCAATTTACGAAAGAATTTTCAGCCCTACGGCAGCGCATAAAATAAGCGCAATGAAAAAGATGCGCTTCGCATCCTTCTGCTCGCCGTAGAAAAGAATGCCGGCTAATGCGCCGCCCGCTGTGCCGATACCGGTCCAGATCGCATAGGCCGTGCCCATCGCGATCGTCTCCATCGCATAAGAAAGCAGGGAAAAAGAAGCCGCAAATCCGGCGATAATGAAAAGAATCCACTTGACTTTCTTTTCTTTTTGAAATTGATTCATTAAAATGACCCCGAGCATTTCACAAAGACCCGCGGCTATCAGGCTGATCCAATGCATTACGCCTTCTCCTCCTTCGTCTCAGGCTTATCCTGTGTGACCAGCTTTAATCCGATGACACCGATCAGCAAAACGCCGATCAGCACGATTTTCACCGGATCGGCCTGTTCTTTGAAAAGCAGGATTTCACTGAGCACGGTGCCCGCTGTCCCGAGTCCGGTAAAGACCGCGTATACCGTTCCTACGGGCAGGCTGTCTGTCGCCTTGATTAATAGATAAAAACTGATGATGATTCCCGTAATCGTGCCGCTCCACGCCAGTGCCGAATCAGCATGTTTCAGGCCGGTGACCCATACCACTTCAAATACGGCCGCTATGACCACTAAACCCCATTTCATGTTCTTCACCCTTTCTGTATCCGGACAATACAAAAAAGCCCGGATAGTCGTCTCACATGAGATTGACTCTCCCGGGCTTTTTTCCCTCCGTGTGCATATGCGGGATATGTCCGCATATGTGTCTTCTCTCGGACCAGGCCATGTATGAACATGCGGAACCCTAGAAAACATATCTGTTTGTATCATACTACATTTCGCCGAAACGTTCAACGTCAGATGTGATGTCAAAAACCGTCAGCTGCCTCTCCCATTTGGTAACGGTCTCACCGGGCACCATGCCGATTTTTTCCGCGACACGGACGGAGGCAGCGTTTTCCGGATCAATCAGCGCCGCTATGCGTCCGTATTGCTGCATATGAAAACCGTAGTCCAGACAGGCATTCGCCGCCTCTGTCGCATAGCCGCAGCCCCAGCGGCGGCGGGCAAACATATAGCCGATTTCCATCAAAGTGTTCCCGTTTACCGTCTGCGGAACGATTCCGCATTGACCGAGAAATGCGCCCGTCTCTTTTTCCTCTGCGATCCAAAGACTGACGCCGTATCCTGCGGTCAATCGTTTGTTCCAGGCAATCCATTCCTTCGTTTCCCGTCTGCTTTTGAGAGAAGGATAATATTTCATGACCTCTCTGTCGGTAAACAGCCCGTACAAATTTTCTTCATCGTCATCCCGCATAGTCCGCAGACGGATACGCCCGGTTGTCAGGATGGTGCCGGAAGACTTATGTTTCATCATGCACGCCACGTCTCCTTTCCCTGTTATAGATTATGGATCCGGCAGGAAAAGTCCTTTCTCAGCATAAAAAAACCGCTTTTTAAAAAAGCGGTTTGACGATTACCAAGGTTTATCTGTTCCGAGCGCCTCGGCCAGGGCTTTGCTGTGTTTTAAGCGGTTTTTTCGTTCTCGGGCGCGCTGAACGGCCGTATTGTGAAGCATGATTTCTTCCTCGGTTTCCGGCACGATCCGCGGAACGGGTACCGATTTCCCGTTTGAATCAAGCGCGACAAAGGTCAGAAACGACGTTGCCGCAAGCTCGCGTTCGCCCGTCATCAGATGCTCTTTAATGACTTTGACAAACACCTCCATAGACGATGTGCCGACCCATGTGACGTAAGATTCAAGGCATACGGAATCCTGTTGGCCGATGGGGCGCAAAAAATCTACAGAATCCATTGAAGCCGTGACTGTTTCACACCGGCAGTGGCGGGCCGCGGAAATTGAAGCGATATCATCAATGTAGCTCATCAGCTTTCCGCCAAACAGCGTATTGTGATTATTCGTATCAAGCGGAAAAACCCTGCTTGTTTTAACAACCCTTGTTTCTTTGCAAAATCTTGATTCTGGCAACTTCATATTATTTAAACTCCCCTTTGGTGTCTGGTCGTTTTGACTCATTCATCTGTACCCTATTAAACAATACTTTGACCGTTTTGTCTAAAATTTTAAATATTAAGTTGGTTAGATATTCTCTCAGAAATGTTTCATTATTCATCACATCCGGGAATAATAAACGCACATTGAATACCGATAGGAGGATATCACATGGACGTATCCATTCCCAAATCCACGCGGAAACCGGCTTGCCGCAGTGAGTTTGATGCTTTGCAGACAGTCATCTTATGCCGGCCGGAACACATGGCCATCAAGGATATTATTAACGGAACGCAGAAACATTTCAAACAAGAAAATATTAACATACCCGTTGCCCTCAAACAGCATAGTGAGTTTATTGACATTTTAAGATCTCATCAGATTGAAGTCGTCCTGCTGCCTGCCGATCCCGCATTGCCTGAGCAGGTATTCACCCGGGATATCGGATTTGTCTTAGGCGAGACGGCGTTTATTTCAAACATGGCGGCTTCAGTCCGGCAGGGAGAAGAAACCGTGTTTCAAGGCCTGCTTGACAATAAGAAAATCCCTAAAAAAGCGAACATTGAAGGCGGCGACATCTTGATCGCAGACGGCACCGTTTACGCCGGGCTGAGCAAGCGCACGGATAAAGCGGCTGTCCGGGAGCTGCAGGAGGCGCTGCCGGAGATGACGGTTGTGCCGATCCCTCTCAAGGAGGATTTCTTACATTTGGACTGTGTATTTAATATGATCTCGGAAACGGAAGCGCTATACTGCAAAAATGGCTTGCGGCAGAAAGAAATTGATCTTCTCGCCGAACGTTTTGAGATGATAGAAGTGCCTGAAGAAGAGCAATTCACGCTCGGCCCGAATATCCTGTCAATCGGCAATCAGACAATTATCAGCCTGCCGCAGCACCGTCATACGAACCGCGAGCTCAGAAAAAGAGGTTATACGGTCATTGAAACCGAGTTTTCCGAAATTATTAAATCAGGCGGTTCCTTCCGCTGCTGCACCTTGCCGCTTGTCAGAACATCTTAAACATTTACAAGGCAGTTTCCTTCAAGATACGTTAATATAGAGAAGACAAGACTCTAAAGGGGGAAACCGAATGGCTAAGTACATAGGATACGCGGGAACATATACAAAAGGCGGAAGCGAAGGCATTTATTGTTTTGAACTTGATACAGAAGCGAAACGGCTCAGCCGTCCGAAGCTGGCAGCAAAGCTCGGCAACCCGACATACGTCACTCCGAATTCTGATAACAGCATGCTGTATTCCATTGAAAAGGCAGACGGAAAAGGCGGTGTCGCAGCCTATCAGATTCATCAGAACAGCGGGGAATTAACTTTTGTGAACCACCAGCTGATTGAAGGCCCGTCTCCATGCCACGTCAGCATTGATGATAAACATGAATATGTGTTAACCGCTAATTACCACAGCGGAAAAGTGCACGCCTTTCCCGTCAATGAGGACGGAAGTCTGCGGGAGCCGGCTGCCGAAGCCGCTCATACGGGAACAGGTCCTCATGAAAGACAAGAGAAACCGCATACCCATTTCGCAGGCTATACACCTGAGCATAACTACATTGCAGCCGTCGATTTAGGGACGGATACGCTTTATACTTACCAAATGAAAAACGGTTCGCTCACAGAGGTGAAAACTCATTCTTTCGCACCGGGTTCAGGGCCGCGCCATATCGTTTTTCATCCGGCGGAAAAATACGCCTATGTCATGACGGAAATCAGTAATGAAGTCATCGCGCTTGAATACAACCCGACCTTAGGTGAATTCAGAGAGCTGCAGGTCATTTCCGCTTTGCCTGAAGGCTTTACGGACAAATCGCAAGGCAGCGCGATACGCATATCTAAAGACGGCAGATTTCTTTATGCCGCCAACCGCGGACATGACAGCATCGCCATCTATAAGATCAACCAATATTCCGGTGAATTGTCTCTTATTGAATGGGTGCCGACAGAAGGAAACTGGCCGCGTGATTTCGCGTTTGACCCTTCCGAGACATTCCTTGTCGCGTCAAACGAAGAAACGGGAAATCTGGTTTTGTTTGAACGTGATCCGGAAACAGGCAAATTGACTCTGCTTCAATCTGACATTCCGGTTCCGTATCCGGTCTGCGTGTCATTTCTGCATCAGGTTTAATCAAAAAGGGGCTGGGACAAAACCCACCTCTAAGACGAAAAAAACGGTGAAATTTTACGACGAGTAAACTTTCACCGTTTTTGATTATTTTACAATAAAAAATAAGGACAACTTCTGATAAAATTAAGTTACCATACAAAATCTAATCAGAAAGAAGTGTCCTTATGTTTAAAGATTATACCATGAATCAAATCGTTTTGCCTTTAGATTTAGAAGTAAAGTTACAAAATAATGATATTGCCTACCATGTCCATCATTTAGTGGAAAGTATCCCTCAAGAAGCGTTTGAACCATTTCTTCGAAATGAAGGTTGTCCTGCCTATCATCCACGCATGATGCTTAAAATTATTCTATGTGCCTACACTCAATCTGTCTTTTCAGGGCGTAAAATAGAGGCCCTATTAAAAGACAGTATCCGTATGATGTGGTTAGCTCAAGGGTATGAACCAAGCTACCGTACAATTAACCGATTTCGTGTTCAACCAGTAGTGAAAGATTTAATCCGTCAATGTTTCATCCAATTTCGCTGCCAATTGATTGAAGAAAAACTGATCGATCAAGAAGCGATATTTATCGATGGTACAAAGATTGAAGCGAATGCGAATAAATTTACGTTTGTCTGGAAGAAAGCGATTGAGAAATTTCATCAGCGTTTAATTGATAAGTCAAACCAGTTGTACAATGAGTTGCTTGAGAACGAAATCATACCCCAAATGGAACGGGAAAGTGATGAACAGCTATCATTTGGAGAGCTCACTCAAATGGTTCAAAAAGTAGACGAAGTAGTGACCGAATATGATAAACAAATAGAAGCATCTTCAGACGTTACGGAACGAAAAGCCTTACGAAGGGAACGAAAATACCCGAAACAAGTGCGTAAACAGTTGATTGATTTTATCCTAAGAAAACGGAAGTACCAACAGGATCTTAAAATCTTTGGACCACGTAATAGCTATTCTAAAACAGATCTAGATGCGACATTTATGCGAATGAAAGATGATTATATGAAAAACGGGCAATTGAAAGCTGGTTACAATGTACAAATCGCAACGGAAGGTCAATATGCGCTTGCTTATAGTCTATTTCCAAACCCAACAGATACACGTACGTTAATTCCATTTTTAGATGAGATCGAGCAACATTATTTCGAGTTACCGAAACATATAGTTGCAGATGCAGGTTATGGTAGTGAACAAAACTTTAGTGATATTCTCTCAAACAGAAACCGAGAAGCACTGATAACATATAACATGTTTTTGAAGGAACAAAAGAAAAAGTACAAACAAAATACATTTAATCCTGATAACTGGGTATATGATCAAGAAACCGATACATATACGTGCCCTAATCAGAAACGTTTAGAATTTCAATATCATTCTGTCCGAACGGACGCTACAGGTTTCCAAAGGAGTTTCAAAGTCTACGAGTGCGAAGACTGTTCAGGATGCCCATTCCGTTCATCATGTACCAAGGCAAAAGAAGGAAACAATCGAAAACTAATGGTGAACAAAAAATGGGAACAGCAAAAAGAATATGTGAGAGCGAAGCTTTCAGAAGAGAAAACGAGTGCCATCTATCGAAAACGTAAAACCGATGTGGAACCAGTTTTTGGATTCTTGAAGGCTAATTTGCGTTTCACTCGATTTTCTGTACGAGGAAAATCGAAGGTAGCAAACGAAATGGGTCTCGCATTAATGGCAGTGAATTTAAGAAAATTCACTGCCAACTTCTAAGGTAATAGAAGAATTTATACATAAAAATAAAGAAAGATGAATTTGAGTACCCCCAAATTCACCTTTCTCATTATTTGAAGCTAGTTTTGTCCCAGCCACTTTTTGTATAAATGGCAGGCGACAAAACGCCCCGCCTTCACTTCTTCAAGCTCAGGCGTTATCTTACCGCAGAGCTCCATCGCTTCAGGACACCGCGTCCTGAATACACAGCCGCTCGGCGGGTTAAGGGGGCTCGGCAGCTCCCCTTTCAGAATAATCCGTTCACGCTTGTCCTCAAGAAGCGGATCAGGAATCGGGATTGAGGATAAAAGCGCCTTCGTATAAGGGTGAAGCGGTTCCCGGTAAAGCGCAGCGCTTTCTGTAATTTCCATCATGCGGCCCAAATACATCACGCCGATCCGGTCGCTGATATGCTTGACCATTGATAAATCGTGGGCGATAAATAAAAATGTCAGCCCTTTCTCTTTCTGAAGCCTTTTTAAAAGGTTGACGACCTGAGCCTGTACCGACACATCCAGCGCGGAAATCGGCTCATCCGCCACGATAAATTCGGGATGCAGAGAGAGCGCTCTGGCAATCCCGATTCTCTGCCTCTGTCCGCCGCTGAATTCGTGAGGATACCGGCTGCCGAAATCCGGATGGAGCCCGACAGCTTCAAGCAGTTCATCCGCCATCATCAGACGGGCTTTTCTTGTATTGTAAAGATTGTGGATTTCCATCGGCTCCATAATAATTTCCCTTACGGTCAGGCGCGGATTTAACGAGGCGTAAGGGTCTTGGAAAATCATCTGCAGCTTGCGGAAGAAGACAGACCGCTGTTCTGCCGCGGCACGGTGTATATCCGTCCCTTCATATGATACCGAACCGGCCGTCGGGTCATACAGACGGAGAATAACCCTTCCGAGCGTCGATTTACCGCATCCCGATTCTCCGACAAGTCCGAATGTTTCCCCTCTTTTAATGTGAAAACTGACACCGTCGACTGCTTTTACGGCTTTCTTTCTTCCTGCGTCAAAATGCATTTTCAGCCCGCTGACTTCAAGGAGCGGAGATGCCGTCATTTTCTATTCCCCCTTTTCGCTTATACAGCGGCGTACGGTGCATAATTCTTTTTCATAGACGGTTCCTTCCAAAGACAGCACTTCGATTGTTTTCCCCGTTTTCGGGGAGTGCAGCATTCGGCCGTCTCCCAGCGCCAAACCGACATGGTGGATCGCGCCTTTTCCTTCTTCATAGGCGAAAAACAAAAGGTCAGCCGGCCGGATATCGTTTACCGCCGCGCCGCATCCGGCTTTTGCTTGGTCCTTTGCATCACGGGGAAGGGTATAGCCGTTTGCTTTAAATATCGAATACATAAACCCGGAACAGTCAAACCCGAAACCGCTCAGTCCTCCCCATAAATACGGAAGCCCGAGAAACATCATGCCCGTTTCGATGACATCGGCCGCCCGTCCTTCCGTATGCCGGCACTCGTCTGCGTCAGCTTCATTTACGAACCGTTCTCCGAGGGGCGTCAGCACCCGGAAAAAGCCTTTCTCACGTCCTGATGCCGGAAGACGCGTTAAGAAACTTACTTCCAAGTCCGGTTCGCCGTTTGTGTGATATAAAAAAGCTGTCGGTTTGGTAATCCATACGGCGGGGGAAGATGTATGAAAGCCGTCTTTTGAAAGCTGGCTTTTTTTCATCCAGCCCGGATATCCGCGCGCATCCTTGTTTGAAGGCTGGCCGGAAACGGCGACAAAAGCCCATTCCCCTTCCTCTTTGAGAATGATCACTTCTTCCCCGAAAAGCGCTTGCGTTTGGACAAGGTTGTCTGTGCATAATTGCAGCCGCTCTTCATATCCCATAAACGCTAACCATTTTCTGATCTGCGGCGGGTTTTCAAGCATCGGCGCATCATCCGAACGGGGAGATGACGGCAGCGTCCATACGTTGGCTGCCGCCGCTGTAACGGCTGCTCTCATCTTTTCGCCTCCTCTTGTATCGACACACCGGTAATGCCGAGACCCGGTTCGTCGGGAATCGTAATCTGACTGCCGCTGTATGTGATGCCGCCTTGAATCAAATCATCTTTCAGCATAAGCGGCGCATCAAAATCAAACCTTGTCACATTCCGTTTGCCCGCGGCAAAATGAGCCGCGGCGGTGATGCCGAGCTTGGTCTCAATCATGCTGCCGACCATGCATTCCACGCCGCACGTTTCGGCCATCGCATTGATTGTTTCCGCCTGCTTTATGCCGCCCGCTTTCATCAGCTTAATATTAATTAAATCGGCGCTTCTCGTCTGCAGCACGTGAAAGGCCTGACGAGGGGTAAAGACGCTCTCATCCGCCATAATCGGCGTGTCTACGGCATCGGTAACCTGCTTCAGCCCGGCGATATCGTCTTTATGAACAGGCTGCTCGACCAGCTCAATGCCGAGGCCGGCGTCTTCCATCTTTCGGATCGCAGTCACGGCTTCTTTCGGCGTCCAGCCTTGGTTGGCGTCCAATCTCAGTTTGACGTTTCCGCCGACACGTGATCTGATCGCCTGAATCCGGGCAACATCGTCCGATATGTCACCTATGCCGACTTTTATTTTTAAAATATGAAATCCTTTGTTCATATAACGGTCTGCATCCCCCGCCATCTCCTCAGGAGAATTGACGCTGACGGTAAAATCTGTTTCCAGTGTATTCCGATAGCCGCCGAGAAGCCGGTAAAGCGGCTGTCCGTGCATTTGCGCCCATCCGTCATATACAGCCATATCCACCGCGGCTTTTGCGCTTTGATTTCTTTCCAACAGCCGGCTGATATCATACAGAACAGCTTCCGTGCCGAAAAGGCTCCGCCCCAAGAGAACGGGCTTCAGCACATCGTGGACGGCGCTTTCAATACCGGCCGTGCTGTCGCCTGTAATGACAACCGTCGGCGGCGCCTCCCCCCAGCCGGTCAGACCGTTGTCAAAAGTGAGCTTCACAATGACCGATTCAGCATTGTAAACCGTGCGCAAAGCGGTCTTAAACGGCTTTTTCAGCGGCACGGACATCCGTCCCGTTTGAATATCTGTTATCCTCACGCCTGATCACTCCCTTCCGGAAACCCCCGATTCAATCGTTACCGCTTTGGCCGCCGTATCCATAACCGCGCGGGCTCCGATCGGAACGGCGAAGCTCGGTGAACAATGGCCGATTTTAAAGCCTTTAAGCGCGGGCTTCCCTGATTTGACAATGTAATCATTCAGCACTTGCTCTAAAGTAAGCGACTTTTCTTTATGCTTCGGTTCGCATTGGTGAAAATCACAGACCAGGATTCCGGCTGCGTCTGACAGTTTTCCTGCCATCTTTAATTGATTCAGCATTTTGTCGATTTGATACGGCTCCTCATCAATATCCTCGATAAACAGCAATTTGTCTTTCGTATCGATTTCAAACGGCGTGCCGAGTGTGGACGTAATGAGCGACAGATTGCCGCCCGCAAGCTCTCCCTCGGCCCTTCCGCCTGTCAGCACCTCTAAGGGAGAAATGTCCTCCGTATAGGTGAATTCCGTTTCTGTAAAAAGCTGATGATACGACGCTTTTGTCAGGGGATCAGCGTCTTCAAGCCCGACATCCGTGCTCAGCATCGGGCCGTGAAATGTGACGAGCCCTGTATTTTGATGAATGGCGGTATGTAAAAACGTGATATCACTGTATCCCCAGAAAATTTTCGGATTGCGGCGGATTAAGCCGAAATCGATGTCGGCGGCAATGCGGCCCGTGCCGAATCCTCCGCACGCGCATATCACCGCTTTGACATTCTGATCACTAAACATGTCATGGAGATCATCGAGACGCGCCCGGTCTTCTCCCGCCAAATAGCCGTGACGGGTCTTCAGCGCCCGGCCGAGTTTCACATGAAGGCCAAGCTCATTCTCTAAAAACAGCAGCGCGGTTTGCAGCGTCCCGCTCTCAGGCGGGCTTGCGGGCGCAATCACACCGACCGTGTCGCCTTTTTGCAGTGCTTTCGGTTTATGGTTCATAACTTTTTCAATCTCCTTTCCGGATTGAAAAGTGAAACACGCCGCTCCTTTAATGGATAAAGAGCGGCATATGTTTCCGCTGTAAGATCAGGACTTTTCCGCCCATTTCAGATCAATGTAACCGACGGGGTGCCGAACAATGCCCTTCACGCCGCTGTTCTGCAGATGCACCTGATTGTAAAAGTAAATCGGAATGATCGGAGCCTCATTCATGAGCAGCTTTTCCGCTTTATGCATGAGCGCAAAACGTTTTTTGGCATCGGCCTCCTGTTTTGCCTGCTTGATGCAGCCGTCGTATGCCGCGCTGCCCCAGCCGGTGCGGTTCATGGAATTATCCGTTTGGAAAGCCTCAAGAAAACTGATCGGATCTGCGTAATCCGGTAAAAATGAGCTTTGAGAGAACTGGAACTTCAGTCCTTTCTGCTCTTCTAAAAAGACGTTCCATTCCATATTGGCGAGCTTAACGTCTATACCGAGCACACTTTTGAGCTTCTGCTGAACCGCTTCCGCTATTTTCTTATGCTCCGGTTTTGTGCTGTATGTCAATGTAACGGCGGGCAGCTTGTCATAATGCTCTTCCGCCATGCCTTTTTCCAGCAGTTTTTTGGCTTCTGATTCATCCGGATTTAATAAACTGCCGCCCGCTTCGCGGAAATCTTTCCCGTCAGGCTGAGTAAATCCCGGGGATACAAAGGCATGTGCCGGCTTTTCACTGTTTTTGGTCACATAATCCGTGATTTCTTTCTGATCAATCGCTGCCGCGAACGCTTTTCTGATCTTCTCATTTTGAAACGGCTCCATTTTTACGTTAAAACGATAGAAATAGAGTCCGGCCTGATCCCACGTGCGGACATTTTTTCCTCCCATCAGCTGCTCGCTCAGCTCTGCCGGCACAAAGGCGGTATCCAAATCCCCCGACTGGAACATCTGATAGTCGGTATTCCGATCACTGACCATCGCCCATGTGACTTTATCCAGTTTCACCGTCTTTTTATCCCAATACGTCTCGTTTTTGACCATCGTCATGCTGTCGTCATGCTTCCATTCCGTCAGTTTGAACGGCCCGTTGCCGACAAAGGTTTTTGCTTCAGTGAACCATTTCGGATCAGCCTTGGCGACCTTCTCATTAATCGGGAAATACGCCGGATTGGACACGACGCTCAGAAAATAATCCTGCGGTGCCGCCAATGTGACGACAAGCGTTTTTTTATCTTTTGCCGTGATTTTCACGTCTTCTTTTTTGCCTTTTCCGCTGTTAAATTCTTCCCCGCCTTTGATCATATAGCCGAGAAATGCGGAAGATGCGCCCGTTTTCGGATCGAGCATCCGTTTCCAGGCGTACACGAAGTCTTCCGCCGTAACGGGATCGCCATTTGTCCATTCGGCGTTATCACGGATATTGAAGGTATATGTCAGCTTATCAGCGGACACCTTCCAGCTTTCCGCCATGGCCGGTTCGGGTTTATTATCTTTTCCGAGCCTCGTCAATCCTTCCATGATGTTATTCAGCGGCTGCCAGGAAACATTATTAAATCCGATCGGCGGATCAAGTGAGGTCGGCTCATTTTCGTTATTGAGCCGCAGCACCGTTTCACCCCCCTGTTCTTTTGCTTTGCCGGGTTCTGTCCCCGCCTGTTCATTGGCTGTACAGCCCATCAGAGCAAACGAAACAACAGCAATCACACCGATCGCCCATCTCTTTTTCATTTCAATCCCCCTTTTTCCTCTGCTGCCGTCAGCTGCTGCTTCAGCCGCTCTGCACGGTGATCCTGAAGCCAGCAATTAACGATATGGCTTTTGGATGTCACGGTTGTTGCCGGGTATACCTTTTCACAGACGATCATCCTGTCCGGGCAGCGGGCGGCAAACGGGCAGCCCGGCGGCGGATCGAATAAATCAGGCGGCGTCCCGTCAATCGGCGACAGCTCACTATCCTCCATATCCAGCCGCGGCACTGAACGAAGCAGCCCCTTTGTGTATGGATGAGCCGGACGGTAAAAAATATCATGCCTCGTGCCGATTTCGGCGATTTTCCCCGCATACATGACGGCGACTCTGTCGGCGGTCTGAGCGACGACGCCGAGATCGTGTGTGATCAGAATAATAGACACGCCTGTTTTTCTTTGAATCTTCTTAAATAATTCAAGGATTTGTGCTTGAATCGTCACATCAAGAGCCGTTGTCGGTTCATCGGCGATCATAATTTCCGGCTCGCAGATCAGAGCCATCGCGATCACGATCCGCTGCCGCATGCCCCCGCTTAATTGGTGGGGGTACTGCTTCAGGCGGGATTTCGAGTCCGGGATACCGACCAGATCCAGCATGGCGAGAACTTCGGATTCAGCTTGTTTTCTTGTCATGGCGCGGTGTTCCAACAGCGCTTCTGAGAGCTGATCCCCTATGGTCAAAGTCGGATTGAGCGCCGTCATCGGGTCCTGAAAGATCATAGAAATATCGCGCCCCCGGATTCCCCGCATTTCCCGATCCGACATTTGGCAAAGGTCTTTCTGTTTAAATTGTATGCTTCCGGATTCAATCTTTGCCGAATGTTTCGGAAGAAGACCCATCACGGCTTGTGACGTCACGCTTTTTCCGCAGCCCGATTCACCGACGATCGCAAACGTTTCACCTTTATATAAATCGAAGCTGACGCCTCTTACGGCTTTTACAGTGCCTCCGTATGTTGAAAAAGTAACATGCAGATTTTTAACGGAAAGAACTTGCTGCGCCATTTTTCCTACCTCCTCAGTTTCGGGTCTAACGCGTCCTGCAAGCCGTCTCCAAGTACGTTAAACGCGTACATCGTCAAGGAAATGAAAAAAGCGGGAAAAAACAGCCGCCACCAATGGCCTGATAAAATCGCCGGCAGCCCGTCGTTTGCCATGACGCCCCAGCTTGCAAACGGCGCCTGAATGCCGAGTCCGAGAAAACTTAAAAATGATTCCGCAAAAATCGCCGCCGGCACTGTAAGCGTCATTTGGACAATAATGGCTCCCATCGTATTCGGCAGCAGATTTTTCTTAATGATCCGAAATGTTTTCGCTCCAAACGTTTTCGAAGCCAATACGTGTTCATCATGCTTCATCCTCAGCACCTGCCCTCTGACAATCCGCGCCATGCCGACCCATCCCGTCACGGTCAGAGCGACGATAATGGAACTGAGCCCCGGCCCCATCAGCACCATTAACAAAATGACAACGAGCAGATACGGCAATCCGTAGAGAACCTCGATGATTCTCATCATGGCGCTGTCTGTCCGGCCCCCTTTGTATCCGGCGACCCCTCCGTAGATAACGCCGATCAAAAAGTCGATCAGCGCCGCCATCACACCGACAAATAAAGAGATCCTCGCTCCGTACCACGTTCTTGTAAACACGTCCCGGCCAAGTTCATCGGTTCCGAACCAGTGTGAAAAAGACGGCGGAAGATTCTGCTCGGCGAGCGTCTGCCTTGTCACGCTGTGCGGTGATATCAGCGGACCGAACACAGCCGATAGAAACAGGCAGCATAAAATCACAAGCCCGGCCATCGCCAATTTGTTCTTTTTAAGCCGCCGCCACGCATCCTGACTGTAAGACAGGCTCGGACGCTTGACCGACTCGGTTTCACCCTTTCTTTCCGCGCCCGGCTGAAACCAGTCATCAGGCACTTCTGTGTGTTTTACCGTTTCTTGCGGGAGATTCATCAGGATCACCCTTTCTTATGAAGTTTTATGCGCGGGTCTAACAGGCCGTATGCCAAATCAACCAGAAACAGCAGGACGATCAGAATCACACTGTAAAATACGGTCGTTCCCATGATGACCGGGTAATCACGCTGATTGATGCTTTCTACGAAATATTTGCCCATTCCCGGTATGGCAAAAATTTTCTCGATGACGAAACTGCCCGTTAAAATACTTGCGGCAAGCGTCCCGAGTACTGTCACAACAGGCATAAGAGCGTTTTTTAATGCGTGTTTGATCACAATTTTGACGGGAGAAAGCCCCTTTGCTTTTGCCGTGCGGATGTAATCCTGAGTCAGCACTTCGGACATGCTTGATCTTGTCAGCCTCGCGATAATGGCCATGGGACCGACGGCAAGCGCAACAGTCGGCAGGACCATGTGAACGGGACTCGTCCAAGTAGCTGCCGGAAACCATTTCAGATGAACCGCAAATTGCTGAATCAGCAGCGTAGCCATAATAAAATTCGGAATGGAAATCCCGAGCACCGCAAGGCTCATGGCCGCATAATCGAGAAAGCCGCCGCGCCTGAGAGCGGCCATTATGCCGAGCGCGAGCCCGGAAATCACAGCGATGATGATCGCCGTTATCCCAAGCTCAAATGAGACCGGAAACCCGCGTTCAAGCATGGCGTTTACACTGTCTGACGGTTTTTTAATTGAAGGACCGAAATCAAAGGTAAGAATGGATTTTAGATAGATGGCGTATTGAGTGATAAGAGGTTCGTTCAGATGGTAGTAGGATTCGAGATTTCGCTGGACCGCTTCGTTTGTGCCCCGCTCTTCGTTAAAAGGCGAGCCGGGTATCACTTTCATCATGACAAATGTCAGAGTGGTGATGACGAGGACGGTCATAATCATGGCGATAAAACGTTTGATAAAATACCGCAGCAATGCCGTTCACCCCTTTAACAGAATGTTGTTCTCATGGCGAGTTCTGTCATGACGAGCATGGCCTGATAGGCTTCCGGCATGTCTTTTGCCTGAAATTGAACGATTGTCGTTCCCGGGATGATTTCTGTGCCCGGCATTAAATGGGCCCATTCAGCCTGTCCGTAGTTGGCAAATTCAATGCCTAATACAGGTCTTTCAGGCGGAGTCAGCGGTTTGACCTTATCTTTATTTTTGAGCGCATAGGCTGTTTTTTCCGTCAGGAGCCGTCCGGCTTTTTGAGGGGACAGGCATTTGACCGCGGTTCTTGAAATGGTTTGTTTGACGGCGGCAGTCGTTACATTCGGGATCAGCTCCTCCGCTTCTTTTGCGGCGCAATCGTCTCCGGCAGCCATGATGACAGGGACATCGTAAAATCCGGCGAGATAGGCATTTAACCCCAGTTCACCGACCGGCTTATCATTTATGTAAAAGTGGCGGACGCCGAATATCATGCTGTGCGACATGACGCCCGGCATCGACGCTCTCGCATGATAGCCGATAAACATCACACCTGAATACGATTCATCAAGCCCCTGCATCATGGAAAACGGCTTGACATCCCCCGTAATCAGCTCTGCCTCAGGGTGAAGTTTTTCCGCGAGCAGATTATTCATCTTTGAGTGGCTGTCATTCACGGTCACTTCCGTGCATCCGTTATTAAACGCTTCTGCGATGCACCAGTTTGCTTCTTCGGTCATCAGAACCCTGCCGCGCTCATAATTGTGCATGCGGGAATTGACAAATGTTTCATCAGGCAGTCCGGAAATCCCTTCCATATCCACAGATAGATACAGTTTCATGTAATGCCTCCTTTTTTACTTAAAATTTCGATATTAAATTATGAATATTCTAACAAATTATATTAAAAAAGGATGAAACATGCAATATACCATTCTGCTATTATGGGAAAAAACAAACCCTTTTCACCGGGAAAAGGGTTTGCTGTTAGAAAAAGTTACATACTGTTTTTGCTTATATGATGACGCTGAAACTGTCTGACCGCACTTCTGTATTCATGATCGGGAATGACCTGATGCCTGATCGGTTCAGCCGCCTGCTTACGGACGGCATGCGGTTTATGCGCCAGCTTATGTCCCATGCCGGTCGCATTCATGACAAATGATAAACACACTAAAAGCAAGCTTAAGATGAAAGCAATAAGAAACAAATCGCTGTATGTCCCCATCAGCAGGTCATGCGGTGATTGTGTGCCGCGCGCGCCCCGAAGCATGCCGGAAGCATCTCTTTTCGTAAAATACCCTATTAAAACAGGTGCGCCCATATAAATGAACAGCCTTAAAAACTGAACTGCCGTCATGCGTTTCACCAGTTCCGGAAGCGGTCCGCCCAACGCGGCTCCCATCAGTCCGGCTGCCACAATAAGCCCTGTCCCGGCCGCCAGCATCACGAAAAGCCCCGCAAATAGAATAAGCGGTATATGATGATCCGCCGTCATCCATTGAAAATTCACGAACACCAGTATAACAGAGCCTGTTATGCCGAGCATGCCCGGACCGACTTTATCATATGCTAATGCACTGATGACAGCGGCGATGGCCACGCCTCCCAAAAGGCTCGCATATAGGAATATCAGTTGAGTTTGTGACATATGATATGCGGTCTGAAGCTCCCCGTGAAATGCAGAAAGACTGACCGCTATGGAAATACTGCCCGCAGCGATCATGAAAACACCCAGAATCGGCTTTGGAATCAGCATAAGTTTAATCGAAATCAGCGCATGTTCGTTTCTGTACTGCATGATCAGCAAGATCAGAAGAATGACGATGCTTCCTCCAAATCCCGCCAATGTCTGCCATGATGAAAAGCCCCATTTCGGCAGATGAATAAATGTATAGGCGGTCAGCACGGCTGATACACCCGCTAACAGAAAACCGATGCCGTCAAATGGAGATTTTTCAGCATTTTTATGAGCGTCATCCCGCAGCCACATATAACTGAAAATGAGGCCGAAAAAAGACAGCAGGCCAAAAATGCCGAACAGCCAATGCCAATGGCCGGCGCTTGCCGCCGCCGTGCCTAAAACGGTCCCCATAATGACGGACCCGTAAAATCCGCCGATTAACACAAATAATGCGTAATTCCGGCGCTCAATCGGAAACGAAAGCACCAGCATCGGGATCATAATCATCAGCATAGTGCCCGCCGCAGCTCCCTGTAAAAAACGGCCCGCGGCGAGCGGATAAATATCATTTGTCACAGCAGCAAGGAGCGCTCCGATGACACCCGCGGCCATCGAAATCATATAGACAGGCCGGGAGCCGAATCTTTTTCTTAAATACGGCCCCGCCGGCACGAATAAGGCAAATGCCATATTACCGATAATAATCGGATGAAAAGAGTCAAAGTTTTCACCGCCGACCGTCTGCCGGACAAGGCTTTGGACAGCCGAAAGTGCGGTATTCGACATCAGCCCCGGCCCGACCGCCAGCACAGCGAGCAGAGAAATAATCCAATGATGTTTTTCTTTCATTTGACAACTCCTTTCTGACTATTTAACAAAGTGAAAAAGCTAACAGATTTCCCCCATTAGCTTGACAGAATTTTTCATATCTTTTCATGTGAAGGATTGAACATAATATCTCATTTATTATTTCAAATCCGATGGAAATTGTCAATATAAAGCGCCTCCGTCCGATTACGCCTTTTTCACAATTTCCCACAATCTTTTCATTATTATCCCACACTTTTTGTTTAAGATGGAGTCAGTAATAATAGGCTTCATGCTATGATGAAAATAGAGAAACGGAGTGAACATGATGGATAACTATCGTGATGAAAATCGGACAGACCAAAAAGAACAGGAAGTCCTTTTAGTAAAAGAAAACCCGCAGCCGGCCGGATATTCCGCGTCGGACGAGGACAAGAAAAAACGAAGCTTCGGCTGGTTCAGACCGCTTCTCGGCGGAGTGATCGGCGGAGGGCTCGCCCTCGGCATCTATACATTTACGCCGCTTGGAGACCATCAGACTCAAGATACTTCCAATACGGCTCCCGCTCAGGAAACGTCATCGGTAACCGCCAAGCAGACATCTTCTGATTCCGGCAGCAGCAAATCGGCAAACAGCTCATCGGCAAATTCAAGCAGCATTTCGAATATGGTGGAAGACATTTCACCGGCGATCGTCGGAATCACCAATCTGCAGAAGCAGCAAAGCAGTTCCGATTTATTCGGATTCGGATCAAGCTCAGATTCAAACTCAAATTCATCGGGTGAAGATGCGGAAACGGGATCGGGTTCAGGCGTTATTTTTAAGAAAGCAAACGGCAAAGCGTATATCATTACGAATAACCACGTGGTCGAAGGCGCCTCTTCCCTTAAAGTGTCATTATATGACGGCACCGATGTAACAGCTAAACTCGTCGGCAGCGACTCTCTGACAGACTTGGCCGTTTTAGAAATCAGTGATAAACACGTGACAAAAACGGCAAGCTTCGGCAGCTCATCCGCTCTCAGAACGGGTGAATCCGTCATCGCCATCGGTGATCCGCTTGGAAAAGACCTTTCCCGCACCGTCACACAGGGCATCGTGAGCGGCTTAAACAGAACCGTCTCGATCTCTACGTCAGCCGGTGAGTCAAGCATCAACGTCATCCAAACCGATGCCGCCATCAATCCCGGAAACAGCGGCGGACCGCTCTTGAATACAGACGGCAAAATCATCGGCATCAACAGCATGAAAATCAGCGAAAGTGATGTAGAAGGCATCGGCTTTGCCATCCCGAGCAACGATGTAAAACCGATCGCCGAAGAGCTTCTCACGAAAGGACAGGTGGAGCGCCCTTATATCGGCGTGAGCATGATCGACTTGGAACAAGTGCCGCAAAACTATCAGGAAGGCACACTCGGGCTTTTCGGCAAACAGCTGAATAAAGGCGTTTATATTCGCGAAGTGGCGCAGGGCTCACCTGCAGCCAAAGCCGGATTAAAAGCAGAAGACATCATTATCAGCTTAAAAGGGAAAGAAACCGACACGGGCAGCGAACTTCGCAATATTCTCTACAAGAATACGAAAGTCGGCAGCACCGTTGACGTGAAGATTATCAGAAACGGCAAGGAAATGACGAAAAAAATGAAACTGACTCAAAAAGAAGAAACATCTTCTTAACAAAAATCCAAGGCGGCCGCCTTGGATTTTTTATATACGGATGAAACTTTAGGCCTGGATCAGCCGTATGACTTAGTGTACAAAGGAGGATACATACACATGAAACAAACCGGACTTTTGCTGGTCGTTACCGGTCTGATCTTGCTGCAGCTGAGCATTCAGCTTCCTCAGCAAAACGCTGCTTGGGGAATGACGCTTGGTGCAAGCATTTTACTGAACCTTTCGGGAACCGGACTGATCATGCGCTCTCTGCACACGCAGACCGGCCGCAGATGAATAAAAAAAGCCGCGGGACATTCTGTCATCCCGCGGCTTTTATTTCTGATATAAAAACACCCTGTCCGCTGGCCGGACAGGGTGCTTCGGTTAAGACATATGCTGGTCCCGATAAATCTTTTCGTTTTTAATGCCGTACGCTTTTTGCACGATATAGAGCGGACGGTCTTTTGCTTCGTCATAAATCCTTCCGATATATTCGCCGATCATTCCGAGCATTAATAGAACGATGCCGCTGAATAACAGCTGTATCACAATCAGAGAGGACCAGCCCGTAATGGTGCTGTTCGTAAACAGCTTCATGTATAAAACGATAAACATATAGAGAAAACCCGCTCCGGACATGATCATTCCCGCATAACTTGCCGCCTTGAGCGGTTTATGAGAGAACGTTGTGATCCCGTCCATGGAAAGCTTCAGCATTTTTTTAAGCGGGTATTTCGTTTCCCCCGCAAGCCGCTCATCTCGTTCATATTCTACAGCAGTCTGCTTAAAGCCGACCCAGCTGACGAGCCCTCTGACAAAAGGATTTTTTTCTTTTAATTTTTTCATCTCATCACAGACTTTTCTGTCCAGCAGGCGGAAATCTCCGGTGTCGAGCGGAATATCAATATCAGTCACGTTCCGCAGCAGCCGGTAAAACATAGAGGCCGTCTGTTTCTTGAAAAAGGTTTCTCCCTTTCGTTTCGTTCTGACGGCGTACACCACATCGTAGCCTTCTTTCCACTGCTCAATCATATCAAGGATTAATTCAGGAGGGTCCTGCAAATCGGCGTCAATGACGACGATTGCATTCCCCTCTGCATAATCCATACCCGCTGTGATCGCGATCTGATGTCCGAAGTTTCTGGAAAAATCTATAATTTTCACTCTCGGATCAATCAGACTTTGCTCTCTTAAAATCTCAATACTGCGGTCTTTGCTTCCATCATTGACAAAGATCAATTCATAATGCTCTTTTGTTTGATCCATCACTTCTTTCAGACGCTGATAGGTTGTCTGAATGACGAGTTCCTCGTTATAAACCGGGACGACTATTGAATATTGAATATGTCTGCTCATGTTTTTTCCTCCTATTCATCAGATTGAAGTTCGTATAGTGAAGCTGATTGATTCATTCCGCCCGGCCCGCCGCTCATTCGGCTGTTTTTACCTGAGGCCTTGCTGCTTTTTTTATCAGCTGCATCACTATTTTTCGTTTTCTGATCTGTGTTTGATTGCCATTTATCTGAAGATACTTTCTTTCCGTTTTTCTCAACCCACTGCACAATATCGTTATTTCCGCCTTTGCCCATTCCGGATGCTAAGAAGTATTTTACTTTCCCTTCTTTTACGAGCTTTTTAAATTGGGCCAGCGTAATGGCCGGGTCAGACCCGCTGTATCCGCCGATCGCCATGACCGCTTTTTTCGTTTTAATAATGTAAGGCGCCGCAGTGTTGGAATCGGTTGTTGCAAATAGATAGTCCGCTCCGGCGTTGTGTTTCTCTAAATAGTTGATCAGTTTTGTATTGACAGATGCGTTATCCATTCCCATGCCTTTTCCGCTTGTTGAAGCGAGCTGAGGGCCTGTTTCAGGCAATGAGCTGTTGCCTCCGTACAGAAGCGGTGTGCTCGCCCAATAAATCGGCATGACCATCAAGACGAGAAGGGCTGCAAGTGAAACATAGTAACTGAGCGGTTTTTGGCGCTGTTTGAATACGAACAGAGCGATGGCAGCCACTGCGCCGATAACGCCTACTCCGATGCTCCAGCCTGCGCCGATTTGATCATTGTAGTTTCTGAGGATAAACAGCTCAAATCCGGTTGTCACAAGAATAGCGGCCGGCAATAGCCAAGTTTTCCATCCCGCCTGCTTGCGGTACAGATGAACGAGGGCGACCCATCCCGCACCGACAAGTGCCGCGATCGGAGGCGCCAGCATAATGAGATAATAATGGTGGAAAAATTCTGCGACACTGAAGAATCCGGCAATCGGCACAAGCCACGCTGCCCAAAAGATCGTTTCCTTCTGTTCTGCTGATAATCGTCTTCTTTCTCTCGCCCCGGCGATCAATAAACCGGCCATTCCAAAAATCGCAAACGGCAGGAGCCAGCTGATCTGATCAGATAATTCCGTTTGGAAAAGGCGCAGCGGACCAGGGGTTCCCGTACCGAACATTCCTGAACCTGATTGCATTTTCGAGCCGGTGCCTGTACCGCTTTTTCCTCCGCCGCCGGGACCGCCTCCGCCGCCATCTCCGCCGCTTGGAGGGCCTCCTTGACCGCCGCTTGGCATTTCGCCGCCGCTTGGCATTTTCCCGTTAGATGGAGGTGCCGTCATACTGCCGTTTTGTGATTTGTCTCCGCTTGCTGAACTGCTGCTTGAAGACTGGCCAGGCGGTTTTTGCATTTGTGAAGAACCGCCGGAAGAAGACATCTCTTTCGATGCGTTTCCGTCCGGCCCGCCCTGGCCGCCGCCGGAACTTTGCCCTGTCAGCCGCTGAATCCCGTTATATCCGAAGGCCAATTCCAATACGGAGTTTGTCTGGCTGCTTCCGACATATGGCCTTTTGCTGGCAGGAATATTGTCAACAATGAGCGGCCATGACAATGAAACGGCTGCTAAAACGGCTAACGCGCTTACCAATGAAATGATTTTTTTCTTAATCGTGGTGTTTGCCGCAATCATATAGAACAGCAAGAAGGCCGGCAAAATCATATAAGCCTGAAGCATTTTTGTGTTAAAGCCTGCTCCGACGACAAAAAATGCCGCCAAAAGCCAAATCAGTCTGCCTTTTCTGATTGCTTTAAAGAGAAGCCATGTAGCGAACAAGAGGAAAAAGACCAGTAAAGCATCGACATTGTTCGTCCGCGCGACCGCTACTGCGATCGGTGTACACGCCATGACAAATGAGGCGATGCGCGCCGCCGTTTTTCCGAACGTCGGCTTTATTAATAAGTACATGAATAGAACTGAACCTACACCCGCCAATGCCTGAGGCAGGATGACGCTCCACCCGTGCATACCGAATATCAGCGCGCTGATCGTTTGAATCTGGTATGTAACAGGCGGTTTATCTACCGTGATAAACCCGGCTGCGTCAAATGAAGCGTAAAAGAAATTATGAAAGCTTTGAAGCATACTCGTTACCGCTGCGGTGTAATAAGGATTCACCGTATCGTCATTCCAGATGTTGTACATATTCAAGAATGCGGAAGCGAGTAAAATGAGAATTAAGACTGCGTCTATCTCGCGTTTTTTCATTTTCACCTGTGTTTTCACTCCTTTTGTTTAACTTTGAACAAGTGTAACAACCAAATGTGAAAAATTTATTAATAAACAAAGACAATTATTTTGCCGTTTACAAATAGGTAAAAAGAATGACAAAACGGGTAAAAAAGAAAAAAAAAGATGCCCCCGTCAAGCCGGGAGGCATCTGTCATGATTTCTGATTTACTGAATCGGTTTCAGCCGCGCTTCTATTTCAGAACGGCGGTGTTCGAGATAAGGCGGGAGCGCAACCGTTTTGCCCAGCTCTTCAGGTTTTTCATCAACCATAAATCCCGGACCGTCCGTTGACAATTCAAACAGAATTCCGTTCGGCTCCCGGAAGTACAGCGCTTTGAAATAATAACGCTCTACAATGCCTGAGTTGCTGAAACCTTCTTTCGTAATGATGCGGTGCCATAAAGCAAGCTCCTCTTCATTCTGGACGCGGAAGGCCACATGGTGCACGCTGCCTTTTCCAGGACGCTCGCGCGGAAGATCGTTTCTTTCAATGAGATGGACTTCTGTACGCGCGCCTCCGTTTCCGGATTCGAGCACCGTAACCGTGCCCCGGTCTTCATGCGTTTCTTTCCCGATTTCAGTGAAGCCCAGCACATCGGTTAACACACGCAGCGTCGGTTCTGCATACGGGACGGTCAATTCAACGGGACCAAGACCGCGGAAAGAATATTCTTCCGGTATGCCGCTTTGCTTCACCGCTTCACCGATGTCTTTTCCTTTTTCGTCAGCTGTCAGCACAAGCCGCTGTCCTTCATGATCCCAAAAAGCGAGTGTGTCCCTGCCCGCTATTTTCACGATCTCACTGTGAGAGACCTGATGCTCTTCAAATCGTTTTTTCCAATATTGGAGCGCTTGTGCATCCGGGACACGCAGGCCGATTGAAGAAATACTGTTTGTTCCCGCATGAAACGGCGCAATCCGCGGAATCTCGAAAAACGTCAATTCAGATCCCGGATTGGCTGTTTCATCACCGTAAAACAAATGATACATCGTCGGTTCATCTTGGTTTACGGACTTTTTCACAAGCTTCAGTCCCAGGATGTTCCGATAGAAATCTAAATTTTTCTGCGCATCAGCCGTCAATGCTGATACATGGTGTATTCCATTAACTTTCATTATGTTATCCTCCAGTCAATTATCTCGATTTCGAGATATTTATATATACAATTTATGTTATCCGGATCGTAAAGTCAACCCATCTGCTTCACAGACGGTCTGCAGACTGCCGCTCCCTAAATAACGAACCTTTGATATAAAAAAACCATTAATGTTCGCTTTTAAAACGGTATTTTTTCCTTCTCAAAAGCAGAAACCTTTATCTTTTAGGGAAAACAACAAAATCAGAAAATTTATTTTATTCGTGTTTCAGCAATTAGGGTTTACAATATGGAAAATAGTTTTTTCATCATGACTATTTTACATCTGGAGGGAAAGGATATGCAGATTGAAGAGAACGGACTTAAAAAAGAGATCGGCCTTACCATCGCCCTCTCACTTGTTATCGGCACCATCATCGGTTCCGGCGTATTTATGAAACCAGGCGCCGTGCTTGCCTACTCCGGTGATGCGAAAACTGCGCTTATCGCGTGGCTGTTAGGAGGTATTTTGACGCTTGCAGGCGGATTGACCGTTGCGGAAATCGGCACTCAGATTCCGAAAACGGGCGGACTTTATACATATCTCGAAGAAGTGTACGGGGAATTTTGGGGCTTTTTGTGCGGATGGGTTCAAATTATCATTTACGGCCCCGCCATTATCGGAGCAATCGGCTTGTATTTCGGCTCTTTGATGGCGCACTTGTTCAATTGGGATTCCGGCTGGTCTAAATTGATCGGGATTTCAGCCGTTTTGTTTTTAAGCATCATTAATATTATCGGAACGAAATATGGCGGCATCGTCCAGGGAATTACGACTGTCGGCAAATTGATTCCGATTATCTGCATGATCGTGTTCGGCCTTTGGAAAGGCGATCAGCATATTTTTACAGCCGTTACAAGCAGCATGTCGGACATGAATTTCGGCGCTGCCATACTGGCCACCTTGTTTGCTTATGACGGCTGGATTCTGCTTGCGGCACTCGGCGGCGAGATGAAAAATCCGGAAAAGCTGCTCCCGAGAGCGATGACGGGCGGACTGCTGGTCGTCACCGCCATTTATCTTTTCATTAACTTTGCGCTGCTGCACATTCTTCCTGCGACCGACATCGTCAAACTCGGTGAAAATGCGACCGGCACCGCTGCCGGAATGCTGTTTGGCGACATCGGAGGAAAATTGATCAGCGTCGGAATCATCGTCAGCATCTTCGGCTGTTTAAACGGAAAGATTCTCGCTTTTCCGCGTGTCTCGTTTGCGATGGCGGAACGGAAACAGCTGCCGTTTGCCGGACAGATTTCGCGGGTTCATCCGACGTTCCGCACCCCGTGGATTGCCGTGTCATTTCAGATCGCGCTGGCCATTATTTTTATGATCGCCAGCAATCCCGATAAGCTGTCTGAAATCTCTATTTTCATGATTTATATTTTTTACGTCATGGCCTTTTTCGCCGTGTTTATCCTCAGAAAAAAAAGCGGCGGAAAACCGCGCGCCTACAGCGTGCCTTTGTATCCGATCATTCCTGTTTTGGCCATCGCGGGTTCACTGTTTGTGCTGATCAGCACGATCATTACAGATACACTGAGCTGCGCGCTGTCCCTCTTGATCGGCCTCGCCGGGCTGCCGCTTTATTTTTGGCTGAAAAACGGCAGAAAAAACTGATAAAAACGGTTCCTTTTACGGGAGCCGTTTTTTTTCTGGCAAAATCACGTGCAAAAGTTGACAGCAAATTCACATCTTTTGTTATACTTTTTAAGCAAGATGTCTGAATTCGAAGTATGTTACGTTTTTTTGGCGAAGTGGGTAACATAAGAAAAACAGGATGAGACACGTTTTTACGAAAAAATCAAGAGGCGTTTTTTTCGACTTTATCTGTTTTTTTTCGACAAAAGGCTATATAATAATTTGATGTGTGCATTGTCTCATTCAAACAATGGAGGGTTTTTAATGATAAAAAGAAAAAAAGATAAGTTCTCACTCCTTTTAACAGAAATCGCAAAAAACATAGACGAAACCGCAGAATACTTTGTCAACTTTAAAGTGACGAACCAGACGACTTTAAAGGAATTTGCCGATACGTTAAAAGAGTTTGAAACAAAAGGAGATAATCATGTTCATGTCATGATTAAAGAGCTGAACAAAGCTTTTATCACTCCCATTGAACGTGAAGACATCCTTGAGCTGACAAACAGCCTCGATGACGTGCTTGACGGAATCGAACATTTTTCAGCAATGATGGAGATTTTCTCGATCACTTCTTCCGATGAGCATATCGATAAGTTCAGCGGATACATCAGAGAGTGCGCGAAGGAAATTTTAATCACGATTGAGCTGCTTGCAGAAAACCGATTGAAGGACATTCACCCTCACGCCATTAAAATTAAGGAATACGAGCACAGCTGTGATAACCTGCACCGTAAATCATTAAAAAATCTGTTCGGCACAGAAACCGATCCGATTAAAGTGATTCAGTACCGCGAGATTTACGAAACGCTTGAGGAAATTGCCGACTCTTGCCAAAGCGTTGCCAATAACCTTGAAACCATTATTATGAAAAACGCGTAACGAGGGGTTATAATGGATACTCTATTACTTTTAACGATATTAATTGTCATATGCGCTTTGGTATTTGACTTCATTAACGGATTTCACGATACCGCAAACGCAATCGCCACCTCAGTTTCGACAAAAGCGCTGAAGCCGCGGCACGCAATCGTCATGGCCGCCATCATGAACTTTCTCGGAGCGATGACATTTACCGGTGTGGCGAAAACCATTACAAAGGACATTGTGAATCCTTATACATTAGACAATGGGTCAGTTGTCATTCTTGCGGCTCTACTCGCCGCAATCGCCTGGAACTTGATCACATGGTATTTCGGCATTCCGAGCAGCTCTTCACATGCGATTATCGGAGCGATCGCCGGTGCGGCCATTGCAGCGTCAGGTTTTGCGACGCTTAATTATAAAGGGTTCATTAAAATTATCGAAGCACTTATTTTATCACCGATCATCGCCTTTGTTCTCGGCTTTATCGTATATTCGATCGTGAAGCTGATTTTTAAAGACAGCAATCTGGCGAAAACAAATAAACGCTTCCGCAGAGTGCAGATTTTGACGGCTGCCATTCAGTCCTATACACACGGAACGAACGACGCGCAAAAAGCGATGGGTATCATTACGATGGCGCTTATGACTGCCAATTTACATAAAAGTGATGCCATTCCTTTTTGGGTGCAGCTCTCTTGTGCCCTGGCAATGGGTCTCGGCACATCCATCGGCGGCTGGAAAATCATTAAAACCGTCGGCGGGAAAATTATGAAAATCCGTCCGGTAAACGGCGTATCTGCCGACTTAACCGGCGCAGCCATTATTTTCGGGGCCACGTTTATTCATCTCCCTGTCAGCACGACACACGTCATTTCGTCTTCCATTCTCGGTGTGGGCGCTTCCCACCGCGTAAAAGGCGTAAACTGGGGAACGGCTAAACGGATGCTCATTACATGGGTCATCACCCTGCCGATTGCAGGTACACTCGGCGCCATCGCCTTTTTCATCTTAGATCTGTTTTTCTGATGACATCCGCTTCTTTACAGAAGCGGTTTTTTTTGTGACAGGAAAATGATGTCATGACATAGAATGAACATAGCAGACCATTTTTCAAATTGTGAGGGATGCTCATGCTTTTGTTTTTTCAGATTATGGTGTGGACGATGGCGGCCGCACTCATTTTATATGTGTACGCATCCTGGCGGTATGAGGCAAAGGTAAAAGAAAAAATGTTTGCCATCCGTAAAACGTGGTATTTACTATTTGTACTGGGCTCCATGGTCTATTGGACATATGATCCTGAATCGCTCTTTGCCGCATGGAGACAATATTTGATTGTTGCCGTCTGCTTTGCCCTTATTGATGCGTTTATCTTTTTGAGCGCGTATATCAAAAAGCTCGCCGGCAATGAATTAGAGACGGATACGCGGGAAATTTTAGAAGAAAATAACGAAATGCTTCACTCCTATCTTGAAAAACTGAAAACCTATCAATATCTGTTGAAAAATGAACCGATCCATGTATATTATGGAAGTACAGAAGCTTATGCGGAAGGCATCAGCAGACTGCTGGCCGCTTATGCCGAAAAAATGAATGTCACGGCTTCCTTGTGCGACTATTCCGCACAATCGGATAAGGACCGCTTGACGGAGCATATGCCTGATGCGGCAGACGTTCAGTCCCGTCTTAACCGTAAAGACGTCTACTATGATCAAAAAGGCAGGCTTGTGCTTATTCCGTTTACAGTCCAAAACCGCCATTACGTGATCAAACTCACGTCGGAAAACCTGTTGACGGAATTCGATTATTTGCTTTTCACATCGCTAACGAGCATTTATGATTTAATGCTGCCAATAGAAGAGGAAGGTGACGGTTAAATGGAGCAGGCATTTCAAAACGGGCAGCCGGAACAAAGAGCGAAACCGTTCAAAATGTTTAAAAAACGTTCAATGACAAGTATCGCAAGTTACCAGGTCAGCCCTCATACCGCCAGAATTTTCAAAGAAAACGAGCGGCTGATTGACAAGTATAAACAAAAAAAAGCTTGATTACACTAAGGACAGGAGACACGGCTCTTGTCCTTATTCCTTTTTTCCTTATCTTTCATATAATAAAACCAACAAAGAGATGCGACAGGTGATGATGTGAAGAAAATTGTCAGGCGCGTAAAGTTTGTGGATTACGGACGCTTCGGGCTTTCCGCTTACTCGCTGAGGATGCGGGCGAGGAATCTCGGGCTATTGAACCGGTTAAAAAAGAAAAAAGGCTGAATCCCGCAATGTGAACGGGACTCAGCCTTTTTTGTTAAAGCTGCATCAGAATTTTCGCTTTTACAGCGGGACCGTAGACGCCGTCAGACGTCAGTCCGTTTACAGATTGGAAGCGGGCCACGGCATCTGCGGTTTTCGGACCGTAGATACCGTCAATGCCGTTATTGACAGCTCCTTTTTCAGGATAGAAATAAAGTGCGGCGAGCGCGTTTTGCACCTGGTATACCTTTTCACCGGACGTGTACGGCTCTGTCAGCTGAATCACCTCGTCCGGAAGAGAATACAGTGCTTCAACCGGCGGGCTGACGATCAGTACTTGTCCGACTTTAATCAGGTTCGGGTCAGCGATGTTATTCCATTTCTGCAGATCGGCCACGCTGACGCCGAATTTCCGCGCGATCGCTGACAGCGTATCTCCTTTTTGGACGGTATACGTCTGTCTTTCCCCAGAACCGATTCCCGCTTTAAACTCATCCCATGTATCCAACAGTCTTCTCGGACAAAGCTTTCCTGACCAATGCTTGTGCGCAACGACATTCGCAAGCGGGATGCCGTGCGACGTCATTAATGTGCGGATGAGCCATTGGGCGTTTGCCACGGCCTGTGAAAAGTTGCCGTCTGCGTTTTCACAAATTTCAATACCGATGGATTTACGGTTGCCGTCCCCGTTTCCGTCACCGGCATGCCAGCCGTTTTCGTTCAGCGGAAGATGCTGATAAATTTCCGTATCATCGACTGTGAAATGCCAGCTTGTCGGTGTATCGGGATTTTTCACATAGCTTGCGTGACTTTTGGCGTTAGCTCCGACTGCGGTATTGGCTGTATTGTGCACCGTAATGTAAATCGGTGTCATTGCATAGCCTGGGCGGTTATTGTTTCCTGCCGGGATAAAATCCTGTGTAATTTTTACCATATTCTCATCTCTCCTATTTCGATAAATTGTTTATTTTTAATAAAGCCTGCTGTTTTTTCCCTTTTGCTGTAACGTAATTGTTTTTAAACCAGGCGGCGGCAGTCGTTATGATTGTAAAAACGGCCGACCCGGCGGCATACAGCGTATCTGCAAGCTGGCTGACCTGGTCCTCCTGAATATTCAGCGGCGATTTGCCGAACATCAGCAAAGTTTGATTCAATAAAGCAAGCAAAAGAAGCACCGTCCTGACGACCGTGCCTTTGTCCGCGAATTTCATATCGGTTTCCCCCCTACTTTTGCAGCAGATTGTACATGATGGCGATGGCTCCGCCAATGACGCCCGTGCAGATTGCTGTCACGATCGCTCCTGTAATGGTCCGCTTAATCCATGTTGTGTTTTCGTCAATTTTGTTCAGTTTTTCATTCAGCGTCATGATTTGCTGATCCTGCCGGTCGGATACCCGCTCTAATGCGGCCACCCGCTGTTCAAGCACCTTTTGTTCACCTTTGATGCCTGCGAATTCTTTTTGCACCGCTTGTTCATCCAGAAGCACTTCCGCTCCCCCCTCTTACATTGTTCTCACCTCCCTTCGGAAGTTTCATTCTTAAGAAAATGCCGTGCCTTTGACAGAAAGGCTCCCGCCGGAAATGCTCTTGATTTCCATGATGATTTCCTTAAAGCCGGCAATATCAAATAACCACACTTCGTCTGTGCCTGATGTACCGGCGGCTGATGTTCCGTCTTCAGACCTGATTCCTCTGATCGGCACATTTCTTCCCGAGATGGATCTCCCCCAAAACGCGACATGGCCCGACTCAGCCGTGCCGGTGATTTCGACGAGAAGTTTTTTCCAAGCGCCCGCTGAGAAGATGCTTCCCTCGCCCGCCTCTGCTGCATTTTCATGAAAAATCACGTCTGTATATGAAAACGCCATATCACCGCCCGTACCGACAGATTGGTATAAAACAAATTCGGACTGCTTTTGATTTCCATTTTCAAAACGGAACCGGTAATATCGTTTTGTCAGGCTGACCCACCCCGAAGCGGTCAGCACTCCGCCTTTGACTGCAACAGAATGTGAAGCCGTCCACGAATTGTTATCCTCGCTCTCTTCGATAAAAAGAGTTCCGCTGCGGTCCGAATAAGCCCACCCCTGTGCTCTGTCTATTAAGACGGCTCCTAAACGGTCTTGTCCGAATTGGCTGTATACTTCAATCGCTTCTAACGGCGTATTGGTAAGAAGCTCTGTCATTCCGGACAAATCAGCAACCGGTGTGACATAATCGTTTTTGTTACCGCGATAAGCTTTTACTGCGCCGGGCCTGCCAAGTTGATCGGCAGGAAATTCAAATGAATGCTTTTTCATCGGCCGTCCTCCTGTTCTGATTTATTAAAAATGACAAATAAAAAAAGCCGTTCGGCTTATGACACAGCATTTTTATAGTTTTCGTATGTTTCACCCGTTATTTCTTGAAATTCCTCAGGCGTGATATACTTCGCGGCCACACCTTCCGCCAGATCTTCGGCAGAGCAGTCATCATAGCCCATAGCCTGTTTTACCATTTCTATTGAGGCCCACTTATAAAACAAAGCGTAAACCCAAAAGTTAAGTCTCTTCATTTTTTCATTCTCCTTTTACGTTTAATAATTCTAATTTTAAAGATACTAATTGTTCACCTAAAGCTTTATTCAGCATCTCTGTTTTCTCCCTTGCCACCACTTCACCACTTCGGCAGACAATTGTACACCTAAAGCATTTTGAGCTTGTTCTGCTTGTTTTCTCACAAGTTTTTCATCTGCCAGTTGCTGTCCGATTTCTTTCAACTGTTCCACGATGGGATCCGGCTCCACCACATCCTGATACTTGTTTTTTTGATTTTCCTTATATTCTTGATCAGCAGATTCTTTCCAAATTTTATTTACTTCATCAAACTGCGGTCTCCATAAGCCGTCCGGAGGTTTTATGGTTGTTGAGTTTTGCGGCATTGAACTTGATGTACTGTTTAAGATTTCAGGCCTTTGAAAATAAAAATTCTCATCATACAAAAAGACTTGCATATTCATCCCCCATTACAAAGTGAAATTATTATCTATTGAAATCCCTGTAATATTCCCCTCTATTTTGGCGTATTTTCCGTTAATTCTCAGTTCTCCCGTTGGTTCGGCATAATATTTTGTTATCCCGGTTGTTCCAAAGAGTGGGGCAGCCATTGATTTCTGTGTTGAAGGGTGAGCTTCAGAAGGAAGTACAGCGAAAATGCTGTCGAAATCTGGAGGAACCACTTCACCACGAGTGAATACCTGGTTGCCCCACACTGCATACTGAGGATTTCTTGCGCCAGCCTTATGCCCATTAATTAGTGTTAAATCATACCAGGTCATTTTATTAAATTCTTCTTCAGTAAATAGACGTTTCCACCCCTTAAAAACACCGTCTGTATGAACAGTCGCAATCCATACATTATTATCGTAACTTCTCCAAGCCAAAATCGACTTTCTACCTGACTCACTCTCAATCACATCATAGTTAAAAAAGGAATTATCATTTTCAACCGGATTGTTTTTCAGCTGAGCACCCATTCCATAATAAAATCCCGAGCCTAGTGCCAGTATGTCTGATCCGCTTTCTAAGCGTGTCCGTTTCCCATCATCCTTTGTCAATTTCGCCAACTGGCCGCCGTTCCATTTGTCTCTTTCGATAGGACTTATATGAATTGATGAATCTATCGCATGTGCATCGACCTTTGACTGCGCTCCAGCTATGGATTCAATTGGATACCAATTGATTGCTGTTTGATTAGAGTTATAGTAAAACCACCATGCATTACCCTTTACGTCTACAGCATAACCATTACCTATTCCCGGCTGCCCCACTAACTGCATACCGCGCAGACTCGTATTTGACGGGTTGTCTGTTACTGCATTGGTTCCGTAAAAAGTTACAGAACCAACGTCTTTTAACGAGTCATAAAACGAGCCGGAAGTTAAATTGATTTTTTGCGTGCCATTATCGGCGGTGATTTTAAACAGCTGGCCTGCGTTCCATGTATCCTTCTCAGCTTTCGTTACATGGATATCAGTCTGCTTTGTGTGGGCATCGACTTTTTTTTGGGCGCCTTCCGAAGTTTCTAACTGAACCCAATCAGTCCAGCCGGAAGCTTTAAGGGTTTTTCTCCATGTACCGCCTTCATAATCCATCGCCAGAGCTTCACCATAAGACTTGAATCCGATATATAAACCTCTGGCGGATAGCGGGGGAGTATGAACTCCCGTGTTATTTGTGTAAAAGAAAAAAGATTGATTAAGCTGATCTACAATTTGATGAAAATCCAAGCCATCTTGTATACTTATTAAATATTTCCCTGAATCATCCGTCAGCTTTGTTAATTGCCCGTTATTCCACTTCTGGCGCTCTTCCTTCGTCACATGCCGGTCCAGATCTTGATTGTGCCGGTCGAAATCTTTTTTTGCTGCCTGCTGGACATTGTCCACGTTTCCGAGGCCGATTTGGGCCTTTGTCGTTTTGTGCGGGTTGTTCATGTCGTTTTTATGGGCCGCCAGATCCGTGTGGGCGTCTTTTATGCCTTTTTCCCAGCGGTTGACGTCATCTTCGTTAATCGGATCGTCCGGAAGCCAGTCTGTTTTTTCTTCGTAAGCCATCGTTACACCACCTCAAAGGTAAATCTTAAATCAAGCGTTCTGTTATTGCTGAGATCTAAATTTGTTTTTCGTTCTGTGATGACGCTTCCTGTTTCGTCAAGCATCTGCACGGTTTCAATGTGTTTGACGTCTTCTTCCCTGCGTGTGAGAACGGTGACTGCGGCATCTTTTACGGAAATATCCGCAATCGGAGTTTCTTTGCCGTTTAACAGCACTTTTGTGATCCTGTTTTTCAGATCGGCTGCGGCACGCTGTCTGTAAGCGGCTGATATCATGGTAAGACCACCTCGTTATTGTTGAGTGTGACGGAATAACCGACCTTCAGTTCACTGACTTTTCGGTATCTCCGATTGTTGAGAATGACCCGGTCTTTGATTTCCAGTGTTTCGTTTAATGCGGCTCTCAGTGTATACGCCAAATGAGCAGGTTTGATTTTTTCAAGCGTTTCAATCAGCTCGTTCATGTGCTGCAGGTCATCAAGCCCGATATCGGCATAAAAACGATACTGCCCCGGAAACATCCGAACGTAAGCTGACGGATGTTTTAAAAAACGGTTTAGCGCCTGCTCGATCGCTTGATGTGTGATGGGCGGAATATTCGACATCTTCGAAATCAGCCTGAGCCGTCTCATATCCTCCGTGTCACCTGATTCCCGCGGTATTTTTAATATTTTTTCCCAGCGGTCAAGCCCCCACGTCGCCGTCGTGATAAAGAGCTGATCCGTTAAATCGAAAATATCGTTATTCTGCCGCTCAAACTCAGGAACTTCCGCCTCAAGCAGTTGTGCCATCTCCTTTAATCGGGTTAAAAACGGCGGGAGGTACGCCGTCATCTCATCGAGTCTGCTCAAGGATTGTCACCTCTTTGAGTTTAGGGATTTCCACATCACTGAGCACGAGGTTTTCCGCCGCACCGTTCATTTTGATATCGGCGTAGTCACTGACGGATGCCGAGTTATAAACGATGTTGTTTATTTGTGATAAACGGACGGTGTTTTCTTCGAAGGCCATTTTCTTAAATAAATTCAGGACGCCTTTTTCAATCTCCGCTTTTACGTCATCGATCGAGCTATTCAGCTCAGGCAGCACGGAAGCGGAGATTTCGATTTCCTTCCATACGGCGCTTTCCACCGTTACTGCCGCTCCGATCGGCGCCTGTCCTTCTCCCTGCCCTTCGTCCGGATCAATATAATCCTTTACTTTCTTGATCAGAATATCTGATGCCGGTTCCAAATTCGCATTTGTGATGACAACCTTCACCGTTCCGGCTCCGTTCCAAAGCGGGAAGATTTTCGCCCTGCCGACGCCGTCAACCTCTTCGGCCCATTGTTTATAATGCTGTTTATTTGCGCTGACTGCTTCCCGGCGGACACGGGTAAAATAGCGCGCCCTTAAGCTGTTGTCATCTTCTTCCTCACGGCCGGGAATTAATATATCGCGCATGACTGCTTTCTCAAGCCCGGGTATCGTATCAAGCGGCAGCAGGTTCTGCCCTGAAATGCCGGCATTGCCCGCTTCACCGGCTGTTTCACATTCAAGCGTTCCATCCCCCGTATATTGAAAATACAGGTTATCAACGAAGAAACGGGAGCCTGGCGGAATGGTGATGCCCGCTGTGAATTCTCCGGCTCTGACCGCTTTTGTGGCAGGTGTTCGTTCAATTCCCGCTTCAGCAGCACGCCTGTCCAGAAATTCTCCCTGAGCCGTATCGGAAAACACGAGTTCCAGCACGGTATCAAGCCAAATATAAGACTTTGCGAGCTCAGCGGCCGCAGGCGCGAGCGCATTGTAAATGACGCTGCCTTCTCTCGTATCAATATCCGCCGTAACGCGCGCCAGCATTCTGTCCATAATGTCGTCAAACGTCTGAGCTTCAAACATCCTCACCCAGCACCTCCTCTATCTCAAGCATGCCCTCATCAGTTTCAACGGTAAAAGAGACGGTGAAGGCATCATCTTTTTTCTCAATCTCAAAATTGGTAACGGCCAAAATACGGTCATCATACAGCAAGGCTTCTTCTATCAGTCTTGAAATCTCCATTTTTTTATAAGCATCCGTCGTGTTCTGATCTGAAAGCACTTCCTGCAGTTCATTTCCGATATCATGGCTGAAAACCGAATATGAATACCGTTCTGTGTGAAGAGCGATATAGACGAATTGTCTGATTGCGTCCAGTCCGTTTATCAATTCATTGGTAATCCGGTTGTTTTCAAAATCAATTCGGTAGGTTTGTGAAGTCTCAACGGCCTCACTCGCATCCTCCAAATCTTCAAATTCGATTTCCGGTGTCAGGGCCATTGCACCCGCTCCTTTTAGATTTGATCATGTAAAAAAGCCCTCTTCGGATGATGAAGCGGCTTTAATAGGCTGATATTCTGGTACAGTTCCGTCCGGATGCCGGTTAAATTTTGTCCAGTACAAAGAAAGACTGTCCTCCTGTTAAAGCGGCGGTCATCACCCGATCTCCCGCTTGGAGCTGATCATCTTCTCCGGATCTCAACCGCTTCGGCAAAATGAGTGCATCAGACGGAATCAAAAGTTTGTCGTGATCTTTCAGTTTCAGCTCGAGCGGCGAAACGGAGGTCACTTCGGCCGGCATCAGCTCCACCGGCGCTTCGGCGTCAACCGCTCCGACGGCTAAATGTTTAATGGCATCACTTAATCTCATCAGGATGTCCCCTCCGGAAGTGAATTTTTCTCCGTGACGTCAATCGTCATGGTATGTTTTGTTCCTTGGAATTCATGGCGGTCCGTATCTACATAATAGGTTTTCTTCAGCCCGATTTCCGGAATTGAGATATAGACCGGCAATCCGCTTTCCAACCCGGGAATACCGATCGCCTGTATATTTTTCAGCTCTTTCTTAACGCCTTTTTTCTCAGCCTGCTTCACTTTTGCGCGCTGTTTCAGCTGGGCTTCATTAATGTCGTCAGAAACCGTTTCGGTATACTGCAAAACGCCGAATGTTTTCATGCCCGCGCTGTCTGACGCGGAAGCCTTCACGGTTTTATTGTCTTTTTGCAGCCGCATGACGACACGGGTTGCGGTGTCATCAATTGAGGTGCTGTATTGATACCCTGTGATATTAACTCCTGTTTCCAGCACCCATATGTCAGACGGCTCCGGCCATTCACGCAAGCCGAGCCTGCCTTTTTCTGAATAGAGCTGATAATTGCGCCCCGTCTGGCTTTTTGTCTGCTTTAACGCTTTTAGCATCATATCGTAAAGGCTTGTATCATTTTTAAAAACGAGTGATTTAATGGTATGGCCTGTGTTGGCAATGGATGTGACGGGAATTTGAAAATCGCTGGCGATCCTTTTTAATATTTGATCGGCGCGCTTGTTGGAAAACACGTAAACGTCCTGGTTTTTCACAAGGTATTGAAGCATATCGTATGCGGTGAAGGCGACGGTATGCTCATCGGGCGTTCTTGCAAAAACAATGCCGCGGAACAGTTCTTTTCCGTTCCATTTGAACAAAACCGTATCCCCTTCTGATACGCCGTAATACGTCTGGCTGCCCTGCTTTACGACAATCGTCGCTTCGATGGAGCGGGGCGCCTGATATCTGTGTCCTTCCAGCGTGACGCTTTCTGTGACAAGCTCGAGCCACTCCGTTTCTTTTATGACAAATAGTTCAATCATCTTTTCACCCGTTTCATTGCGGTATCTTCAGCTTCTGCCCCGGGAAGATCCAATGCCCCGGCTGCCGGATATTCCGTTTGCTGCGCTTAATCATGGCGGTTTTATTCGCGTTCCAGATTTTCCGCCACTCCGTGTGTTTTCCGTAAAACTTGCCGGCGATGTCCCAAAGCGTATCCCCTTTTTTGACGGTATATGTTTTGGGTGAAGCTTTGGACGGGCGCTTCGCTTTCGTTTTTTTCTTTTGTTTGATTTTTCTTGGCGAAGCAGTTTTATATTCTTTCAGTACGATATCAAAATTCCGGTCGCCGATTTCATTGTCACCTTCGCTGTAATTAAAGCTTTCAATGCTGCATGTGACATTGATTTTTGTCCCTGTAATCAAAAACTGAACGGGTTTTTTCGCTTTCATCCATGCTTCAATGGCTGAAATGGCTTTTTCCGGCGAAGGGATGCTTTGATATTCAACAATCGGGCTGTACCGTTTCGGAAAAAAAGAAGAGAACGAAATTTCTTTCGCTCCCGGTTCTTCGATAAACGTCACCTCTCCAAGTCCGGTGACTTTCACGGAATCATTCTGCACGCTGTTTGCGATATCAATCGCTTCAGGGAGAACGGGAAGCCGGAGCTTGTCCTTTCCCTGAGACAGCCAAAATTCGTAAACAGATTTAGTCAAAAGCAACGGCCCCCTTTGCTCCGGTATAAATGTCTTTTTGCAGTTCATCAATCAGCGCCTGTTTGATTTTGGCGGCGAGGCTGTCGGCGTCCTGTCCGTTATGGAAATGCTGATCGCCGCTGAATTCGATTTTAATCTCTTTTGTTCCCGTTTTTTGAACGGTTTGTCCGCCGCCTTTAACGGCTGCGGAAACCGTGCCGGCTGAAAGTGCCGCCGGTTCCGTCTGTGACGGGTCGGACACTTCCATGCCGAGCGCTTGAGCCGCTTTTTGCAGCAGATAACGGCCGCGGATGCCCCGCTCTTCAGGGATGATCCACTCCCGTTTGTTCCCTTCGCCGACACGGGCGATCTGCTCCTTGGTAATCAGACCCCCATTGGCATAACCGACGTAAGGCCCTCCATGAGCCATACTTTTAATCCCGGGGACATTGCTGATCGAGCCGTATCGGCTTTTAATATAGCCGATAGCGGCAGCGGCGTTGTGAATTGGATTTCTGATATCATTCATGCCCGGCGCTTTGTGATCTTCAAAGGTGCTCGGAATCGTCTGCATAAGCCCCTGTGACGGGTGTCCGGCCTTGGCGTTGCTGTCCCATAGATTAATGGAATTAGGGTTGCCGCCTGACTCATGCTGTGCGATCGTCATTAATCCCGGAAGCCAGCTGATCGGCGTATTGGTTGCTTTCATTGCGGCCAAAAGCCACTCTTTGACGCTTCCTCCCGCTGCACCCATGCCGGAAAAGGCTGCCGCAAGCGAGCCTGCCTGTTTTTCGGCGTATTTTTTCACGTCAATTGAGCCAAGCCCTTTGACGACGCCGACTGAAGCAAAGCGCCCGAGGCTCATCATGACACGGGAAGGAGAGTGAATATCAAGCTCTTCCCTGAATGCGTCCTCGACTTTTTTGGCCATATCTTTGGCCGCCTGTTTGACTTCGCTTCCTTTTGCAGTCATCCCTGATACGAAGTGTCCGATCAGGCCTGCCCCCCAGCCGTTCGCGGAATCTCTTGATTGCACAAACGGTTTATTGATATGTGTGCTTACGTATTGCGACGTTCCCGTATCTTTTGCATTCTGTCCGGCCGAATATCCTTTCACCGTTGCGGCGCCCCATGATGACGATTGATTAACCGCCGATTGATAAGGTGTTTTCACCTTTGTTTTTAAAAATGAATCGGTGCCCGTCGGCGAAGTATTCTGACCTTTGGCATAGCCCGCAACGACTTGCTTTCCGTAACCGGATGAAGACGAAATGAGGGCATTGAACGGCGTTCCGATGTTTTTTTCCTTCCAGCCGTCCATATCCACCGCTTTTTTGCTGATTCCGCTGTCAAAGCCTTCAGTAAACTGTTTGCCGAGTGATGAAGCCGTCCCGCCAAGTCCGGATGTCTCTACAGACGCTGCGGCCGACACAGATGCAGAAGAAGAAACACCGCCCGCTCCCGCCGGAACAGCAGAAGACTGAGCCGAAGCCGCGCCCATATCATCGACAACACGCATGCCGAGCTTAGACGCAGCTTGTGAAAGCAGCATCTTCCCGCGGCCGCGATTGTTGTCGACGGGGATGACAAATTCTTTACCGGCTTCACCGATCCAGGAAATGGTCGGCTTTGTAATGTAGCCGCCCGTGGCGTTTTTGTCCGTTTTTTTCTTTTTATCTCCGCCGCCTCCTGTGACAAAGTTCATTATGCCTGAAATCATTTTGCCGCCGGTTTTATCCCAAATCTTTTTCACCCAGTCGAATGCTGCAGAAAAAGCATCTGATATGGCCGTTCCCACTTTTACAAGAGGTTCTTTTATATGTTTCTCAAACCAGCCGCTTAACCCTTTCCATATATCCTTTACCGTATCTAAAGCAGTCTGGAAAGCATCTGATATTCCTTTACCGACATTTTTCACCATGTCTTTCACCGGATTCCAGACAGTATCCATGAACCAGCCGGAAACCGTACTGAAAACCGATTTAATTTTATCCCAAGCTCCTGTGATTTTACTCCAAATGGACGTCGCCACTCCGACGACACCCGATTTTACGGGGGTCCACACGGTGCTCATAAACCAGCCGGATACTGTGCTGAAGACACCTTGAATCGTCGTCCACGCATTCACGATATTTGACCAGATGCTGGTTGCCACTCCGACAACAGCCGATGAAACCGGCGTCCATACATTCTCCATGAACCAGGATGACACCGTGCTGAAAATCCCTTGAATCGTCGTCCACGCATTCACGATATTTGACCAAATGCTTGTCGCCACTCCGACGACAGCCGTTGAAACCGGCGTCCATACATTTTCCATGAACCAGGATGAAACGCTTCCCCAAGTATCTTGTATTGTTGTCCAAGCACTTTGCGCCGCTTTGGAAATATCATTCCACGTGTCTTTCAAAGCCCCTGAATCAAAGGCCTCTCCCAAGCTGGAACCGCCTAAACTGCCGGCGATGCCGCCTACCGCGCCGCCGATTAATGTGCCCACTCCGGGAACAACGCTGCCGATTGCCGCTCCGGCCGCAGCTCCGGCAAGACCGCCGCCTGCTGAGCCGACCTTCTCTCCTGCATTATCTTTATTGATGCCGGCTAAATCAGTAAGTGATAACAATTCACCTATGCCGGGAATTCCTTTAGCGGCACCTTTTAACCCTTTCAAACCGCCTTTTAGCGCCTTTGAATCTCCTAAGCCTTTCAAAAGCGCGCCGATGCCTTTACCTGCCCCTTTTGTTTTCGGCGTGTTTACGGATGCCTGTTTGCTTTCCTTTACGGAGGAACCTCTTTTCGAGGATTTATTTCGCTCTTCGACTTTACTGCTTTTGCCCCTCGACACTCCGGTACAGCAGCAGCCCCCCAAAGCCCCGCCGGTTTTTTTGGCTGACTTTCCTGAAGATTTTGGCGCTGTTACCGTGCGCTGTGAACCCTTTGTCAGATCAGGACGCTTCGGGCCGTTGGAGCCGCCGGCAGAAAGGCCGCCCTTACTCTTTTCTTTTTTCGTGCCGCCGCCTAATAATCCTCCGATATTGAGTTTGCCTAATTTTTCAGCGATTCCTGAAAATATTTTTTCTATTAATTCCCCGGCTTTTTCGATGATTTTGTCCGGGCTGAATTTCTCAAATTTCTTGGCAATCTTGCTGACAATTTTATCAACAAATGCCTCGGCTTTTTCGATGATCGCATCAGGACTGAATTTGCCGAACTTTTTATCAATGCCTCCAAACAGTGAGGATGTAAACTGCTCCACTTTTTCCAAAATCTTATCCGGATTGAGAAAATCGAATTTCTCAGAAATTCGGTCAATCGTGTCATTTACAAATTGTTCGGCGCGGTCGATTAGCTTATCAGGACTGAATTTACCGACAACGTCGTCGACTTTCTTCATAAACGAATCAGTAAAATGATCCAGCTCTTTCAATATGGTCTCCGGACTGAATTTGCTGACAACGTCATCTATCTTTTTCATAAATGAATCAGTGAATTTATCCAGTTCTTTCAATATGGCTTCCGGACTGAATTTACTCACGACCCCGTCTACCTTTTTCATAAACGAATCAGCGAATTTGTCCAGCTCTGCTAAGATTGTTGCCGGACTGAATTTGCTTGCGATTTCGTCCACTTTCCCCATGAATGAAGTCGTGAACTTGTCCAGTTCGGCTAATATCGTTGCCGGGCTGAATTTGCTTGCGATTTCGTCCACTTTCCCCATGAATGAGGTCGTGAACTTGTCCAGCTCTGCTAAAATCGTCTCAGGACTGAATTTGCTTGCGATCTCGTCCACTTTTCCCATGAATGACGTTGTGAACTTATCCAGTTCGGTTAAAATCGTTGCCGGACTGAATTTGCTCGCGATTTCGTCTACTTTTCCCATGAATGAGGTCATGAACTTGTCCAGTTCGGCTAATATCGTTGCCGGGCTGAATTTGCTCGCGATCTCGTCCACTTTTCCCATGAATGACGTTGTGAACTTATCGAGTTCTGCTAAAATCGTCTCCGGGCTGAATTTGCTTGCGATTTCGTCCGCTTTCTTCATAAAGCTTGCAGCGAATTTATCCAGTTCCGCTATGATTGTTTCCGGATAAAATTTGGATGCGATGTCATTGACTTTTTTCATGAAGGTGTCTGCAATGGAGTCAAGCATTGAAAAATCGTTTTTCGGCGAAGCAGGAGCAGCAGATGCAGAAGCTTTTCCGACGTCCGGCATATTCTTTTGCATTGCAGCCAGCTGTGCTGTCACCTTTTCGTTTAACGATAATTGAATGACATTGTTTTTTCCCGTCAGCGAATCAATGCCCGCTGAAATTCGGCCGACTGTTGTCATGACGTGATCTATGACGCGTATAGTGACAGAGTACCCGTTCTTTAACGCAGATTGCATATAGCGTTTGATGCGTTCCATGGCAGGGGTCACTTCGTCTGACGCATACAGTGAAACGGTAAATCCTTTAAAACCGGCAGCCAGATCCCGCAATCTCTCAAATGCCGCTGTCGCGCTGTCTTTTGCTCCTATTTTAATGGTTAAAGACGCAGGCAGACCCGCTAATTGGGTTTGCACCTTTTGAATGACGGCACTGGCTCCGTCTTCAGCTGAAATAGAGATCATTTGTGCGCCCAGCTTTCTTTTCATAGAGCGCTGGATGCGGTCAATTGTTCTTAAAACAGATTTACTCTCTTTGCGTATATCAATTTCACTTTGGCGTTTTGTCATTTTCCTGTATTTCTCAAGCGCTCTGAAGCCATTTTGGATTTTCCTTATTTTCTTTGAAACCCGATCTTCCAATTCAAAACGGGCGGTCAGCTTTGCCATGATGTCGCTCCCCCTTTCTTCGCTTGTTTTTCAAGAATGTCCAGCTTGTAACCGATTAAACCGTACAACAGCGCCTTAAAATGTCTCGGTGCTTCATATAACTCTTTCAGTTCTGATGGAGAATAATGAAGCTCATGCATCGCGTAATAGAGATACACGGCTTCCTTATTCCCATCTTTTATCAGTTTTTTGCTTCTTGCTCCAGATCTTCTAATTCATCTTCAAAACCGTTGATCTCAATCGCTTTATTCAGCCAATTTGCATACTCACCGCCGACTGAAAGAACGCGTTTTGCCACCTCGACCGGATCTGCCGTTTTGTAAGCGTCGCGGAGCTCCTTAGAACGGAAATCAGGGTAAATCGTAGATTCAACCGCGATCCGCGCATAAAAGCGCTGGCTGTCTAAGTCTTTTACGCGGCCTCTGCCCTTCACATTTTTATATGTCGTGCTTTCCTTCTCCAGTTCGTCAATGCGCTCAGTCGTAATGGCTTTAAAAATAAAAGGCACGATGTTTCCTTTTTTATCGACAAAACGCTTTGAAAGCGGAACCCGAATCTCCTCAGCCTCGACTGTTTTACCCGGCATAAAGAATGACAGATCATATACTTGTTCGTTTTTTTCGCTCATGATGAAAACTCCCTTACTTTTTTTATAAAAAACAGGCCTGTAAAAAGGCCTGTTTCACTCATACCGATCTTAATTAAAACGTTTCAGAAAGCTTTTCCGGCACATCGAAATCTTCAAAGGTAAACGGCACTTCTTCTTCGAGTGCTTCTGAGTCTACGTCCAGTCCGGCGATTTTTGCAGAATCAAAGTTGACGTCATACAGAGTGACGCGTTCTGTTCCGCGGCCCGATGATTTGTCATCAAGAACGGCTTGCAGCGTAAAATACGGGTCGCTGCCTTTTTTGACATAATCCATCATAAGAACGGCGAATTTGGATGTGACCTTGTAGAATGTTGCCGTGCCCGTTCCGTTGGCGCCTGTTGTTTTATGTCCCGTCATGCGGCGGCCCATGATGTTTACTTCTGATTTGTTTTTTTCCACGTTTGCTTCAAACGTTTTAATATGCGCCATCTCTTCTCCGTCAAGAAATAAACGGCCTTCTTTTCCTGAAATCGTGTTTTGCGCTTTTAATGCCATCTTAGTTTACCTCCACGTTAAAGTAGAATTTTTCTGCCGCATCCACAGGCTGTACGGCGAGATCGATTAAAAAGCCGTCGCGGTCTTCATTCAGCCCGATTGTAATGTCTTTGTCTGAATCAAAATTTGCGATGCCGCCCGCATCCTGAAGCGTAGTCAAATATTGAATGATCATCGTTTTGACGAATTGAAGGCCGTCATTTGTCGCAGGAAGATCGCTGCCCGTGCCTTTTTTCGATTTAATTAAGGCTTTCAGTTCACGTGTCAAATCGTTATTCACCGCATCAAGCACACGGACGATTTTGTTTTTCGCGAACTTTTTGTTTTTCTCTGCCGTAAATGTCACCAATGAGTTGATATCTTTTTCAACGCTGACTGACTTATCACGGGCATCATAAGAGAAAAGGAATTCACCTTTAGAAAGACGTTCGATCACTTCATCATGAGTCAGGCGGTGCAGCACATCGACGGCGCCTTCGTATTCAACGAATGTTAAGGATTGATTAAATGCGGCGCTGGCACTTGCGCCTGCCACCCAGGCGGTCGCATCTTCAGCTTTAATCTCGGTTCCGTCTTCCAGCAGCACACCTTCAGTAACATTGATAATGCCTTCATAATCCCCGCTGTAATGGGCGGTCACCCCTTGCACTTTCTGTCCCTGCGCATCGCGAAGGCGTTTAATGAATGCGGCAAATGTCGCTTTCAGCTGATCGTTTTCCGCGACAGGAAGAGCGATGACATCAAAATTCTCCGTTTCAGCCGCAGCTAAAAAATCCGTATAGTCTGAGTTGACCGGTGCTTTATCAGTTCCTCCCGCAAGACGGATGCCTGCCTGCGGGTTTAACGTTTCCCCGGATTCTTCCTCAGTGCCTGTCAGCGGGATGGAAGCCGACAGTTCGCCGGTTCCCGTGAATGTGACATAGCCGTTTGCTTTTAATTCTTCGGCTTTTTTCACCGTTTGTTTGTCAACTTCCGCTTCATCCATGTAAGTGGTCACATCGAAAGCGGTCTGATCAAGGACGTTTTCACTGATGCGGATGATGATGTCATTTCCTTTTGACCCGCCGTACAAAGCGGTTGCTTTAACACCTTGCGAAAGATCGGCGCTCGCTCTGATTCCCTCTGTCAGACGGTACATCAAAACGGTTTTTGCTTTCTTTTTCGCCTCACGAAGCAGAATCAGTGACGGATCTTCAATACTGAGCCCCACTTTTTTATTCAAATCTTCAATGCTTGAAATGGAAACGAATGTTTTCGCTTCCCCCCAGCCGGATGCGACGGGAAGGGCGACAATCCCGCGTTCACCGATCGATACCCGCTCCTGGGCGGTTGTTTTAAAGTTAAAATAGATTCCGGCACGTTCTTTTTCTTTTCCTTGCGTAAATGTTCCGCCGTTCATTATTGCATGACCTCCTGGGTTAAAAATGCTTCAATGTAAGACTTGGCTTGCGCTTTTGTCATTTGTTTTTGCTTCACGCCGAATAAAGCCCCCTGGAGAATCTCAGGTTTTACGCCGAAAAGCTCCTTCGCGTGCTTTGTTAAATCCGCCGTGTCATAAAGAACCGCTCGTTCCGCCGCTGCGGCGTTTTTCTTTTTATGTTGTCTCACTTTTGTTTCACCCCGCTGTTAATGTCCACATCCCGCAGTGCGGGAGATGTTTGTTTCTGATAGTAGTAGCGGCTCGTCCAGCGGATTGTGATCACTGCCTCGCCTTTGTCTCCGACTCTTGTTTCGATACGGCTGATGCGGACGAAATCACCGGTATCCTCCCCTGATTCCGTTAGCAGCGGAATCAGCTGTCTTGATTCTCTCACCGCATCGGCGATCCGGTCGGCTGCATAGAGCGCCTGCACCGAGTCGGCATGGAACAGCTTCACATTCAGACTGTACGTTTTCCTGTAAGTGGAGACTGTGTCATTTTCGTCAAAAACAAATGGGGGCGGAATGTATAGTGACGGCACCTGAAATTGTTCAGGCAGTTCATTTTCATATACGGGCACGCCGCACTGCTGATACAAAAAAGCGGCGATTGAACCGGTTTCGCGATTCATCCGATATCTCCCCCCAACGTGTTAAGCCACTGATTGAAACGCTTGTCCAGCGATTCGGCGAAGAGTGTTTCATACAAAAGAAGGGCTTTGTCCCAAAACCCATTCCCGCTGATCCACTGTTTTTTGAGCGCCATTCCCGTTGAAGCTGACGGATCATAGATGAACCGGGAGCCTTGAAAATACCCGGGCACCCATCTGACATTTTCATCTGAGACGGTCCAATGTCCGTCATTTATGAATGAGGCGTACTCTGCATTGGTGCCGATTTCAAGGGTCAGTCCCCCGTTTTCAATGATCCATATATGATCCTGCGCTCCTTTTCGGAAAGAAGACAGCAGGCTTTCTGTATCAATCCCTCCCGAATGAATAAGCTCCTCCCGTACCAAGTCGAGAAAATCCTCTCCTGACTGTTCCAGCCATTCGCCTGCCTGACGGGCAAATTCTCCGGATGATGCCTTTTGCAGCGACCGATTCCATTGTTCAAGGTTTTTTATGCTCATAGTCTGTCATCTCTCACAGCGATAACCTCCCAATGGTGCTGTCTTGCTTTCTTCGGCATTTCCAGAATATACGCCTGTCCTTCCCAAATGATTTTGTCATTGACACGCACAACGGCCTCTTTCGGAAAATGAACGAGAAACCGCTGATATACCTTATGATCAGGATCAAGCTGAATAAGCTGCTGCTGTTTTTCAACAAACAGACACGGCACGTCTTCAGCATCGGGAACTTCCCGATAAGAAAAGACAGGCTGGAGCTTTTCGGCGGGAATCCCGAAGCGTCCGGCCTTCGGAACTGACACCGTCTCATGATAAATATCGCATCTGTCAGTGAGCAGCCGTTCGTAGCTCATAACGGTCTCACCTTTGCGTTTGCAGAAACCGGGGAATAACCCGGCGCGATATATTCACAGAGAAGATGGCGCACAGCCGGTTTTCTGATCCCGCCTTCACCTGCCACCGTATAGGAATAGTCACCTATCTTTTCAGATTGATAGGCGGAAGCGGCTGCTTCATTCTGGTTGATCAGCGCAAAATATTGAGAAAGCTTTAATAACGCAAGCTTAATCTTTTCGGGAAGCGGTGAGTAAATAGGGTCAGTGAACGAATGCCCCGCCATTCTGGCCGCTTCCGCCTCCGCCTCCAGAATGTCCTGTATAAGAAGCGGCTCCGGCCTGTTTTTGACTTGATCATAAACTGAATATGAAACAACGTCAGACGGCTGAATTAACATAACTGCCACCCCCGTCTTATTCTTTAACGTTTACGATTTTGGCACTTGCATCTTCTTCTTCAAATTTGCTGTCAAGTTTAGCCGTCAGTACGATAATAAATTTGCGGCTGCGAATATCTTTATCTACTTCGATTCGGATATTCCGTGAAAAACCGAGAATGATATTTTTCGGGTGAGTCAAAATGATGTCAGACGCATCGTACTGGGAGTCACCTTCTCCGACCGAGTACGGCTGCAGATTGGACACTCCTTTGACCGGAACGCCGAATGCTGAAGACAAACCGCCCTGCACCGCAAGATCCCCCAGATTGGTCTGACGGTCAGCCACACGGTCTTTCCATTCAATCTCCATGCCTTGAGATGTGTAAAATCTGAATTCCTGAGGCAGGCGCAAATATTTTGCCGGAATGGCTTTTAAGCCCTTTTTAAATGTGGCTCTGGACAGCTCTTCCCCGTTTCCGTCAATGACGTGAGATACAGTCTGCTTACGGATTCCGTCAAGCTGTGCCAAGTACGGATCAGAAGAAGATGTATCGCCGTTTACGACAAGCTCCTCAATATCGACTGCCGCCCGCTCCGCCAAAATCTGCATGATCGTCTGCTGCAGGCCATCTTTTTCAATATTGTTTTCAAGCGTGTCATAGGTGATATTAATTTCCGCAATGACTTCTTTCGTATTTAGCTGCACCGTACTTGTTGCCGGGACGGTCAGCTGATCGTCAGTTAAGGCTTTTCCTTCCTCAGCGGCACGCAGAATCCGCTGGCCGAAACCGATTTTTTCAAATTTCTGCGAGTCATTTTCCATTTGAATCACACGCGATTCGCTGAAAATGGTCGGCGTGTTCTGCACCATGCGGATAAATGCTGAAGCTTGTGCGGGGTTCATTAAACCGCCGCTTTTTAAAGCGGAAAGTGACATTTCCGCCTTTCTGATGATATCTTGATTTCTCACTCTACAGTTCCTCCTTCTGACTGGGCTTAAAGCAGTCCGCTCCAAATGGATTTTTTAACAGGCTCTTGGCCGCCCGTCTCTTCTTCCGGCTGTTTTGATGCGCCTCTTACTTTTTCAAGCGCTTCAATGCGTTTAATAATCGGCGCGAGCATGTCGTCGACAAGCGTTTTCAGCTTTTCTTCATCAGACGGCGCAGCCGCCCCGTCTTTGTCTTCCGTGTTTTGGTCCAAACTTTCAAGGCGCTTTAAAAGCGGGTGCAGCGCGTGTTCAATTGATTCTCTTACGTCTTCTTTTCTCATCTTGTTCAAGTCCTCTCCCTTGCGGTTTCTTGATTTGCGGTCACGGTCGAGAAATTGCTTGACCGCGCCGAATAAGCCGGCTTGCTTTTCTGCCGGCTCTTCGTAAACGTCAGCGGTTCCCGCCATGCTGTAGCCCGTAATGATACCGGCTTTAATCTGATCCCATACTTCATCGGAAGCTTTGGTGACAAGCACCCAAGATCCTTTCCGGATCACAGCATTCCCGATTTCAAAGTCATCCAGGGCGACGTACGACTCCACCACCTCGCCGGTCCCGCCTTCAAAATTATGATTTGTATCGATGTTGCGGGCGTCCGCCAAAAAACCGTGAGCGGCCTTTTCAATTTCTTCAGCCGTCATATAATCGCCATGTGCATCCGGGACATCCGGCTCGTAAACGATGCCGTAAACAAGCTTCTGCTCATCCGATTCGCTTTTTGTAAACACCTGCACCTTTTTTTCAAATGACGGAAGGCCTCCGGCTGATTTTGTAAAAAAGAATTCCGTTTGGTTCGCCGCCTTATCGACATAGCTCACAAAACTGATGACGGCATTTCTCAATTCTCTCGGCACGAGATGTTTTCACCCCCTTTCAGGATTGCTCCTTTTTCCCTTTCAGCACCGGCCGGCTGTAGTACTCTTCAGGCCATTCCTCAAGCGTCTTCCCGAGCACTCTTCCCGCCAGATCACGGAGGTCATTAGGAGAGACCGCGCCGGCGGAAATAAATGGCGTAAGCACCTTCGCAATTTCAAGCGGATCGCGAAAATCAGGCCCTTTTAATGTGAGCTGTACATCGTGGAGACCCAATTCAGGCAAAAATAACGTGTTGAGCTTATTAATCAGCGTTTTCCGCTCCGGCTGAAACACCTGCTCCTCCGTTATTTTCCGTGCCGTATCGGCGGTGGCTTTGTTGTATTCCTGCGCCTCGCCCGTATAAAGCGGCGGGAGACGGAAAGCGGAACGGAGTTTATTTCTGCTTTTGTCGTCATATTCAAGAAACAGCGCATCATCCTGCAGAATTTCCGCAAGTGATTTAATTTCCACAGACACGGGCGTAATGTCTTCGCCTCCGTGAAGGTCTTTTTCCTTCGCAATGCCTTCCGCCTCAATCAGCAGAAATTTGTGGGCGTTTTCCACCCCTTCCAGGTCATTCATATAATCCTGGAGCTCTTTGTACGAGGTTTCTGACAGCATGCCGTTTTCAACCGTAATGGCGGCCGGCACGTGACGGCCCTGCTTGAAATACATAAAATTCAGTTCTTCCGCTTTCCGGGCGCCGTACAGATTGACGATATTGCCGACCCAGCGCGGAATTCCGTAAGTGCCGCTGCCGATTTTTAAGTGAATGGCTTCATTTGCCCGATATTCTTCAGACAGGGTCTTTACGTATTCGCCGGTTCTCATGTCCATCATGCGGGGATCGCCGTATTCTTTAAAAAACACTTTCCGACCGTTCAGCATCTGAACATATTTACGAAACCGTTTTTGCCTTTTAATCGTTTTGGATGCGCCGTTTTCTTCATATGAAAATGTAACTTCAACGGGATCAGTCACACCGCATACGCGCATATGTTTCACATCCAGATATTCAATCCCCGCCGGTTTTCCCGCCCCGTCCCTAAGCACTTCGAGAAAACCGTTGCCCGTTTTTTCACGGTCTTCTATCGCATATCCGAGGATCGTCTCGGCCGATTCATCAAAATGAAGACATTTGTAAAAGCTCTCCAGCTTCATCCAGTTTTTTTCGGCCCGGGCCTTTTTTGTCGGAGAGCAATCTGGGCTATTTACATCAAAGGTATATTCCACATCAAACCCAAAACCCGTAATATTGACCCGATACGCGTCAATGCACTGCTGAAGAATCGTCGAATATTCGGCGATTGTTTTCAGTTCAATGAGATTATAGGGCGGTGAAATGATGTCTTCGCCGTACAGATCGGCAAATTGATCTTCGTTCATCTGCCTTGCCTGCGGCGCGGCCATTTTTGATTTAAAGACGGTGGCTCTAACGTTTTGATAGTTCGGCAACGCCTACCTCCTCCTTTCCCGATTCGGACGTCTCCGTTTTTGTGATGCATCTTTCAGATCCGCCGCGTCATAGTCATCCAGCGCATACCAAATGGCTGAAAGTGTGTGGGGATCAATTGAAAACTCATCTTCCGACAGAGCGCCGTTTTTGTTTTTTGCGTACGTTAAGTTCTGCAATTCGCGGATCGTATGTTGACAGTTGTCTGAGCAATAGATATGTTTGAACCGTTTCAGCTTTTTTGTATACTGAAGTCTTGAGCCCGGAAACTTTTTGGCCGCAACCATGCAAAAGCCCTGCCTGCGAAAATATTGGATGCTTTTCGGCTCAGCCGAATCCGCTTTGATCAGCTCTTTTTGATCCGCCAATTCCTGAAGCTCCTCAGCTGTCTGATCATCGGTCATTTTGTTTTTGTAATACTCCCAGAAAATATAAAGGTCTTTTTGATCCGGATCGACGGCAAGCCGGATGACCGCATTGTATGACTCTTCAAAACCGAAATCCATGCCCGTCCGAAACAGGGGGCGCCTGATGGAAGCAATCCGCTCCGTTACTTCGTTGTGCTCCATGACCTGAAACTGCGGAAACACGCGGATGCCGTTAACGCCGAACTGTCCTTTGCGGGCGATCCGGTATAAATCGGGATCGTAATGCCGTAAGCTGTCCAGCTGCTTAATATAGCTTTTCGGCAAAAACAGATTATCGCACGCTGTGGAATGGTGGTAATACGTATCTCCCTTAACGACGGTGCCTTTTTCATACAGCGTCTGATCATCCAATACGAACCGTTTTTTTTGGTCATCACGGAAAAAATGCCGGTACGTCCAATTGGAGGTGCCGACGGGATTTGTGGTGCATATCATATGAAGCGAAAGCTCGGGATGGCGCAGACGGCCGATCAGCTCCTTAAAGCCTTCATACTTCACTTCAGAGCATTCTTCAATCCAAATCAGTGAAATATGATGAATGGATTTCAATTTGGCCGGGTTGTCCATCCCTTTAAACATAATCCGGCTTCCGTTTGAAAATCTCAGCTGCATCGGCGAAGACACGGCCTTTACGGCATGTCCCAGCTCAAGCTCCCCGATAATGTCTTCAAACAAGGCAAAGGTAGAATCTCTGTGCGTATCGAAAACTTCCCGCACGACAAGCGCCGTCCGCTTTTCACGAAGCAGCTTCAAGATGATTTTCAGCGCGGTATGATAGCTTTTTGACGAGCCGTAGCCTCCGACGAGAAATTGGTACGTTTCATTCCAATTGAACAAATAATCTTCAAAGCGCGGGTTGACCGCTTTTTCAATCATGACCGTTCCTCTTTCCGCGTAATGACAATGTCAATCGGCTTTTGGCTGTCTTCTGTTTTTTCCATCTTCTGCTGTGCCAGCTTTAATTTTTCATTTTCGATTTTTTGTTTAAATTGATCGGGGAAAAGGTCAAAGTACAAGGACAGCTTTTCAAGAGCCTTCATCTTGTCGGCAAGCTTGATTGCAATGCCCTCTTTTCCGAGTTTTGCTTCCGTGACGATGGTTCCGTCCAGAAGGTGCGAATCTTTAACGTCAACGTAGCTGATCTCCTGCATAATCGGATTATCATTTTCGTCAAAGAGCGGCCCTGATTTTCCGAAGGCCTGAACCTCTTTTTTTCCGAAGGTTACATAATCGGTAATGTCGGCGAAAGCGATTTTCACATAGACTTGAAGAACGTCCATCGCTTCGACAAACACTTTATTGACCATTTCCTTTTTCATGCGGCTGATTTCTTTGGCGACTTTTCTGTTTTTTAACAGCCTGCTTCCCGTCACATGCGCGCTTTCCGGTGAATACCCGGCTTTTATCGCAGATTGGGTGGCGTTAAAGCTTTTCACATAATAAAGACAAAACAGCCGCTGGCGTTCGTTTAACTCATCACCTTCGCCCGGGTTGTTTTTTCCGCCGCTTTCCGCATTCTTATGGAGCGCCTCGTCCCAGCGCCCTTCTTTTTTCCATCTGCCGATCGTTCTTGCGGATACGCCTGATTTGCCGGCAAGGGCGCGATTTGTGATGCGGCCTTTATGAGACTGATAGATTGTAAATGCCTGTTCTCTTTTTGCGTTTTTCATGCTACGGCATCACCGCCACCTCCGACATGATTGTCTATAATAAAAAGCGGCTTCTAATCGGGCCGCTTTTTGTGATCGTCTGTTCACTTCTAGGTGGCAAACGTATGACAACTTATGAAGCAGGCGATTGATTTCTTTGTTCCTGCTGTTTTTGAATTTTTAGAAGCGCCCGTTTGACCGTCGTCTGTACGGTTGATTTCTTTACATTCAGCAAGGCGGCGATCCGTTCATATGAAAAGCATTCCGCTTTGTGGAGCAGCAGCATTTCTTTTTCTCTATCCGTTAAAACGGCTAATGCGTCCTGCAGTCTGATTCTGTCTTCTTCAGTCACATTCCCGGAAGGTTCAAACATCAGCGCCTGTGAATAGGTTTCTATAATTCTCGGATCTTTAATCAGCATTCTCTGATAAGCGTCTCTGCGGTCTATCGCTCTTCTTATGCCGGGCTGCCGGCCTTTTTCAAGCCATTCGATGACATATTCCACATCTGTAATGATTGTTCTGATGATTTTTTTATCTTTCAGTTCTTCTGAAGTAAGCACCGTTTCATCGGCTTCCTCCAGCTGCTTGTACCACTTTTTCGTCTCTTTCAGCGTGCGTTTATATTCAAATAGTAAGTCTTCCATGTAGATCCTCCTCTTTTTCGGAACAAAAAAAGGACACCAACCAATGCGCAGCATGTGCGCGATTGATCAGTGTCCGCAGGCTTTCCGTCTTGGACGTATTCTGTTTTTAATTCAATTTAAAGCCGATTTCATATTCGACCCGGGCCAGATCCCCTTTTCGCGTTTCGACAAGCGTTTTGCCGTGCTCCGGCGCTTCGGCGAGCCATGCTTCCTTTTTCAGTCCGTCTACAATAATCACCCGAACCTTGCCTTCTTCCAGCTGGCTTTTTAATGTTGTATGTTCAATGTCGGTCAGTTTTTTAGGATTCATGTTTTACGTCCTCCGTCTTTTTCAGGATGTTTACTTCATGTATGAGGCTTTCGAGCTGATTTATAAACGCTTCTTTTTCTTCAGAACTTTCTCCCCGGAGCAGGCGGAGAGCCGTTTCGGCCGCCTCAAAAAGTTCCGGGGCTTTCGCCATCAATGCCGCGTTGATCTGCTGAGAGTATGAACTTAAGTTGAAAACGGCCGCGATGAGCCTTCCGTTTGAATAAGGGAACTTCTCTTTATCCGCTTCGCTGTAAGCGGAATAAATGTAAATGGGTTTTTCTTCTCCGCTGTGTACGGCCCGCCATGGAGCGGGGCTGTGTTTTTCTTGCAATGGTTATCCTCACTTTCCATCAGCCTCATGCCATGCTTCAATTTGCTTTTCTATCCGTTTCGCCCTGAACAGCAGGCAAAAAAGCCATTTAATATATTTGCACACGTGCATCAAGCCTCACTTTTGCGTCTTGAACCATTCGCTCAAGACGTTTAATGACCGGCGTTAAATCAGTGCCTGTTTTGCAGTTCGGGCAAGGGTGAAAGACAGCGCCGAAACCCGTTTCCGTCACAATGACCTTCTTCGGCCCGCACAGCTTACACATTATCTCGCCCCCTCTAATCTGTGGTTTACGTCAAATGAATTGCCATTAATGATGACTAAATAATCGCTGCACATCTCATAAATTCTTGTGCCCAAGGCTTCATCAACCTGCACCAGTCCGTCACAGGCCAGCTCGCTCGAGATAAGAACCGGCTTATGATTTAAATAGCGGTAATTCACGACGGCGTACATTTGTTCAATCTGCCAATCGGTCGCCCGGGGTTTTCCGTTCAGCGGTTTGAACAGATCGTCAATAAAAAGCACATCCGCCTGTTTCATACGGCCAAGCTTTGCATCAAGCAGATCAAAATCATTTTTTAAATCCGTAAAGCCCTCCACAAAAGGAAAATACAGCACCGGTGTCTGCTTCTGTCTCATGACATAATTGCTGAGAGCGGTCAAAAGATGGGTTTTTCCCGATCCCGGACGCCCTAAAAGGGCAATGCTGTTTTTCCGGCAGTTTTTAATCTTGTCGAAGTTTTCAACATATTCAAGGGCGCACTCATATGCGTCGACGACTGCCTGAGGCTTGCCCCGCGTGATAAATCCTTTGAAATCCAGCTTCCGAAAGGCGCCTGTAATCTCACTTGCGCTGAGGATGCGCTCTGCTTTTCGTTCGGCGGCGCAGCGGCACTTAACCCACACATCCATTCCCAGCTGGTTTTTGAGATAACCGCCCTGATCTTTACAGAGCGGACAGTCAAAGCGGCTTTCGTCTGATTCTTCCGGTCTGTCCGCCAGTAATGGACGTTTTCCGTTTTTCAGGTCGGCCAGTATCTGCTCGATCGTTCGTTTTGTCATGTATCGTATTCCTCTCTTTTTTTGTTGTGATTGTCCTTCCCGCAATTCGTGCATTCAAGCGGTCTTCCATATACTTGGCGCAATAGCTGAAAGCCTTGATCGTTTCAGCTGAAGAGGTGCGCCGCTGTTCAAAAGCGGTAAAGCATTCGCCGAGCCATTTGATTGCTTCTTGTGCTGACGCACCGAGGGAAACAATACGGGCGATGGCCTGATAATCCCGGGGCGAGGGGTATACGCTCCGCCCCTCCTGTGCAGACCTTAATCTGATAAAATGGGCGACAATGTCGTTAATCGCTTCTTCAGCAGTATGATTTTTTGTTATATCTATTTCTCTCCGGACATTTTTGTCCCGGTGATCCGCCGATATTGTCCGGTCTGTGACTTCCGGACGGGTCAATGTCTTTTTCGGCGTGAATCTTTTCGAGTGCTTTACGGAGACGATGAGTCCGTAAGGGGCGCGGACGGTTTTGATATATTCATGCTGTTCCAAGCTCTCGAGCCACCGTCTGACGGTTTTTTCGCTGACGGCAAATACGTCGGCCATTTCTTTTGCTTTTACGGGTTTATGACCGAGGACGATCCCCCACTTTACGCCGTCTTTTACGTGTTCCTTTGTCGTTGAGCTGATGAACCATAAAAACAGCCATATGGCGGACCCCTATTTTTTCATAATGTTCTGAATTCAATAATCCGGAATAGATGAAAAACGGGTAGCTTTTACGATTCATATTGGACGTCTCCGTTTTTCTTCAGACTTATATAGCGTTCATACTGCAATCGGTTATCAAATCGGAATACCGGAAGTCCGCAAGCGGTAAAAGATATCGAACCGCCTGCTTTCCCTAAACATCTCTGGTCAGCCGGATTGCTGCTGAAACGGATGATTATCGGCTGCATCTCTCACCCTCCTGATCAATTTCTTATCGTATTTTGATACATTTTGTATCTTTATGATGTTGATTATATACGATACATTTCGTATCATCAAGACCTTTTTGATACTTTTTTTATCATCTCTTTATTTTGATACATTTTGTATCTATAATCATAAGTAACTTAGGGTGTTGAAAAAAGAGAGGTCATTCGGATGATAGGCGGAAGATTAAAGAGTCTCAGAGGAAAGAAAACGCAGGAAGAAGTCGCAAATCATATCGGTGTCTCGCGCGCCAGATATTCTCATTATGAAAACGGCCGATCTGAACCCGATTACGACACGCTGCAAAAGCTTGCGGATTATTTCAAAGTGTCGACTGATTATTTGTTAACCGGAAAAGAACCTTCAGATGAAGACATGTTTGCCGATCCCGACCTGCAGATAGCATATCGGGACATGCAGGACTTTTCGCCGGAAAGCAAGCAGCAGGCCATTGAATTCATTAATTATTTAAAAGAAAAAGAGAAAAACCGCAGGCCGAAACATAAATAATCCGCTCTTTTCCTTTAAACTGCTTAACGTTCAGCCGATATAAAAGCTGAATGTTTATTTTTAAAAGAAAAGGGAATTGATTCAAAGTCCGATCAGGGCTTTTCTTTTCGCTAAAAAAGAACATATGTTCGAAAGGGTGTATTCAATTGGGCGATTTTTTAACACATCTTGAGGAATACGTCAAAAACTTATATTGCCGCATGGGAATGACCGCCCCTCTCCATATTGATATGCAGATGATTGCCAAGGAGCTTGACATTTGGATTCATTTTGAAGATACGCACAGTATGATGCTGAAGCGGGACGGCATGTACAGCATCGTCCTGAATCAAAAAAAGTCACCCGAAGAGCAATGGCAGGATTTTGCGCACGAACTGTGCCATGTGCTGAAGCATACCGGCAACCATTTTCATATGAACAAGCTGTTCAGGGAACTGCAGGAATTTCAGGCCAACCATTTTATGTACCACTTCTGTGTGCCGACCTTTATGCTGTTAAACATGGAGCTTCCCCAGCGGAGAAGCCATGCCGTTATTTTAATCGCAGCCGCTTTCCGGGTGACGGCATCATTTGCGGAAAAAAGGCTGGAGCTGTTTGAACGGCGTAAAGCAGGTATTCAATTTCAGAAGCGGCTCGCTTGTCTGTTATCCGACAAGCGGCCGAATGGGTATTATGAAAGCGGACAGACACACTTGCATGCCGCTGAAGAAAAAACGCCGTATTTTATTGAAAATTAGCGATTCTCCGCCGGCAGAGTGTCAGCATTTTAAATCGCAGGAAAGGTTTTTGCATCATGACGCTGTTCTCACCGTGCTGCCCGCCAAGCACTTCTTGCGCCGCATAGCTCCAGTGAATGTAAAAACGGGCCCCCCTGTTCATTTATCATAAAAACCGGCCTTCACGGCTTCTACATACCGAAAAAACAGATCGGTTGGCGTATATTTTTCTCCCCGGCAGCCAAAATTGCTGAAAAGCGCGTGTCTCTGCGCCGTGCTCACTTCCAATTGCAGCCCCATTTTCCTTTTTGTCCGATTGACAATGTTGCCGGGATTTACACCTGCCAGCCGATCATTCTTCTCTGTCAGCTCGGCATCAAACCCCGCTTCACGCAGCAGATCACAAATCAGTCTTGCTTTTTCCAGATCCGCGCCCCCGACGAGTGTATTTGCCTTTTTCAGATCATGATACCCGTGAAAAGCCAATCCGTAATGATGGGCGGTCACTTTTTCTAAAGCCAGGGGTTCGTCAAAGCGTGTGCTTGTCAAGTGGAGAGAACGGTTATTGCACCGCTTCGTCCCTTCAAATAAATAAATTGAGCTTTGGTCAGAAAATGCCCGCACCAGCTCACTGACTCCCGGCTCAATCCTGCCGCCGTGGGGAGCGAGGACGATACATTTACTTCCCTCTTTTTCTTCATAAATAATTCTGTATTCCGATTCAGCAGCTGAAAGGGCTGCGAAATTGTCATATCTATCTTTCATGTGTAACATGCTCTCCTTTTCCAGTCAGCACCAGTTTACTCTACTCATCTGGGAATGGAAACCTTTTTATAGTATGATTTGATAGAATACGTATCAGGGGGGATATATCATGGGGTTCATCAATGGATTGCTGGGCAATGCGTCGACAATATCGACGGCTGAAGCAAAAGAAGAACTGGCCCGTATTCTGCTGGAAGGTGAGAATGTCAACGCCGCGTTTAAGCTCGTACGAGATATCATTGTCTTTACGGATAAGCGTCTTATTCTTGTTGATAAACAGGGACTCACGGGGAAGAAAACGGAGATTCAATCCATTCCGTACAAGAGCATTTCCAGATTCAGCGTAGAAACCGCCGGCCGCTTTGACCTTGATTCAGAGCTGAAAATTTGGATTTCAGGAGCGGAACTTCCCGCTGTCTCAAAGCAGTTTAAAAAAGATGAAAGCATTTATGATATTCAAAAGGCCCTTGCCGCAGTTTGTATGTAAGAAGAAACGGAAGCCCGGGGAGCTTCCGTTTTATTGATTACAGTTTTTCTTCAATTTTCGCCTTCGTTTTCGGGCCGTAAATTCCGTCTGCCGTTAATCCGCTGACGGATTGAAAACGTTTTACGGCATTTGCCGTTTTCGGACCGTAAACGCCGTCCGCCCCATGATTTTTTGCTCCTTTATCGGGATAAAAATAAAGAGCGGATAAAGCGTTTTGCACTTGTTTTACGTTTGTCCCTTTCGTCAGCGGTTTCGTCACTTTGATCACACCGGATGGAAGCGGATAGGAAGGCACAGCCTGACTTTTTGAAGAAGAACCCGTCTGAGCGAGCTTGATCACTTGTCCGACTGTAATGTGATTCGGATCGGTGATATGGTTGATGCTTTGCAGCGATTTTACGCTGACACCGTGCGATGCGGCGATTTCCGATAAGGTGTCGCCTTTTTTCACATGGTATTCAGAGGCGGAAGAAGAAATAGAGGCTTTTTTCGCCGGCATACTTCCGCTTAATTTCTTTGCAATCTTCGCCTTCACTTCATCCCAGCGGCCTTCAGACAAAATGCGGTGCGGGCAGTACTTTCCGTTCCAGTCCTGATGCTTTCTGATTCTGTCAATCCCCCAGCCCCGTTCTTTCAAAAGCTGCGCCGCGAACGCAATCGCCAGTTCTTCTGCGGCTCTGTACCGTTCGCCGCCTGACTTGCTGTAACAGATTTCTATAGCAATCGACTTTCGGTTTCCGGTACCGTTCGTGCCGTCTCCCGAATGCCAGGCATTCCGGTCCAACGGAATTCCCTGGATCACTTCTTTTTCATCAACCGCAAAATGATAGCTCGTTGATTCGCTGTTTCCCGTCATATAGCTGATTTCATTAGCGGCGGATGCGTCGTTTGCCGTGTTATGAATGGTAATATACTCCGGCGTCATCGGATTCGGACATTTTAACGCATATTTATCAGCCGATACGAGCCGTTTTTTCACTTCAATCCCCACTCTTCATCTCTCCTTATGCCTTTTTCATCAATAGGTGGCATTCGTAGGACAGATAACTTGAGCATATAGACCCTGCATTCGGATAAAAATGGAATGGATACGCATGCAAAAAATAAGACCCTTCCAAAGAAGGGTCTTTATGTTATGTTTGGTTGCGCGCGGCAATATGGAATGTGCCGTCCGCTTGGTTTTCCAAATGGCTTTCATGGCCGATCACCTGTGTAAAGCTGAACCCGACAGCAACAAGCAGCAATCCTGACAACAGTTTAGATTTCATATAGACAATCTCCTCTCTGGATTTGTTTTTGGGCGTGCACCATTTTTTCATAAAACGTGAGCGCTTTTTCAGGCTGTCCGTGTTTCATGTAAAATTTGGCAGCATCATGCGCCAATTCTTCCACATACGGATACAGCATGTGTTCTTCCAGAAAATCAAACGTGTGCCTGACGGATGCGTTATCCATTTCCTTACCGTATAACGCATGTAAAAATTGGAACAGATTCACAAACAATTCATCATTGTATTCGCGGGCGATACTGAGCCCGAGGCGGTATTGCTTCTCTGCTTCGGCTGTAGTGTTCTGTTTATAAAGAACCTGTGTTAATGAGTAAATAGAATGCGGAAGATTATCGAACTTTTCTGACCTGCAAATGGAAACGGATGTCTCAAAATATTCGGCTGCTTTAGAGAGGTCTCCCATTTTTTCGTAACAGTTTCCGAGATTATATAAGGCTGAACTGATAAGACGGGGATTGCCTTCTTGTTTTGCAAGATCTAAAGCAAGTTCTAAGTGGGGCAATGCTCTTTCTGGATACTGCATGTCATCATAATTCCCTGCAATAACGAATTCACATTGGATTCTGCGGACGTTGTACGTCTCATACGATTGGTACGTTTCAAGGGCTTGAACGGCATAACTCATGGAGACGTAGGTTTGTTTCAGGTTGTAAAATATCTCGGCCATTTTAAAAGCAAACTCAGCTTTCTCGATGTCATCAGAAACGAGTGCAAGGTTTTTTTCAGCCCGTTTGTAATACATCATGGCGTTTAGGAACATTTTCTGTTTAAATTCGTACATTCCTCGAAAAAAATTAAAGTAGTAATCAAGCAGTCCTGTCAGTTTATACTGGTTGCCTTCAATGTCTTCCAATAATTCTGAAAACTCAGGCTGAGAAGGGTCCTCCTTTAAGGGCTTGATGTAATCCAGCATGACACGGTGTCTGAATTCCATTAATGAATAATACAGCAGCAGATCCTGATCTTCTTCCATATCCTCGATCTCTCTCTCTACTTCACGCTTGACGCGCTCCGCCTCAAGGACGTGAAACTGCCGGATATGGGTATACCATTCATTAATTTTGAGCCCGACAAAAGAGGACGGAATAGTCTGCTTCATCCTCAATAAATCCCCCCTTTTGGAATGACCGAGATATGTCATATTTTATCATATTTGCTAGAAAAAGAAGAACGCAAAAAGACCGCAATTGTCGAATTTCGGATATCCGCAACGATTTATCTCCGTCACAAGCTTATTGCTTGTTTCTTCCGTGCCGTTGATATAGCATATCCTTGCAGCTTTTATTCTGTATTAAATGGGGGTTTTCACATGACAGCACAAAATCAATTGGTCAGCCACTTTCTGTCACATCGAAACGTGACGATTGAACTGGCGGAAAAAATCAGCCGCGAGCATTACGACTACAAACCGGCAGAGACATCAATGTCCGCTCAGGAACTTGTAAAACACATCGTTTATTCTTTTCTTATGTTTGCAAACGTCATTAACGACGGAAACGGATCAGCCATCCAGAACAAACCGAAAGAAGAAGCGGAAACAGACCTCGTCAAACTGGCGGAAGCATGTACTGAAAAAACGACAGACATCCTGTCACAGCTGACTGAAGAGCAGCTGAACCGCGAAATTGACCTGACCGCCTCTTTCGGCAGAAAAGTGACCGGCGCGGCTCTCCTTCAGCTTGCCATGGAGCATGAAATTCATCATAAAGGCAACCTTTTCGTGTATGTCAGAGAAATGGGCCACACGGAACTTCCGTTTTATCAGCAAAAATCATAATCCGGCCATCCGCCGGTCTGCGACATAACAGCAGGCTGGCGGATTTTTTTGTACTGTATAAAATTTTCCGAAAATTTAATTGATTACCGCCTCTTAATCATATATAATCTGATAAAAATAGTAGGATTATTCAGGAGGCACACAGATGACTGTAAGCATTGTGTTTATGGGTTTCTTTGTCGGAACGCTTGTCGGATTGACGGGTGTGGGAGGAGCGGCGCTTTTGACTCCTTTACTGATCGTTTTGGGGATTAACCCCTCAATCGCCGTCGGCACTGACCTTTTATATAACTCCATCACCAAACTGTTCGGTGTCGTTTCTCATTGGAAGCAGCGTACCGTTCAATTTAAACTTGTCGGCTACTTGGCGCTCGGGAGCATTCCCAGCGCAACAGCCGCCATCGGTGTTCTTCACTTGTTTCCCGCTTTTCATCAGCATCAGGAGCAGATTATCAAACAGGCGCTCGGCTACGTGCTGACCCTTGTCGCCATTTCCATTATCGCCCGCCTTTTTTTCGATAAAAAACTGCGGCCGAACCGCTGGCAGCAAAAAACGCTTGAAGAAAAGCGGACACTCATGATATTGATCGGCGTCATTTTCGGCTTCATCGTCGGCCTGACATCTATTGGGTCCGGCTCATTATTTGCGATCGCCATGTTATACCTGTTCAGAATGAAAACGGCAGAAGTGGTGGGAACGGATATCGCACATGCCTTTCTGCTCGTAACTGCTGCCGGTCTGTTAAACGCAAGCTTCGGAAGCGTCGATTACCTGCTTGTATTGAATCTGTTGATCGGCTCTGTGCCGGGTGTGCTTCTCGGCAGCTTCTTTTCGCCGAAATTCTCACCGCGCCCGCTGCAGTTTGTGATGGCGGCGATTATTTTAATCAGCGGAATAAAATTAATATAAAAAAGGCGGTCTGTTGTCAGATCGCCTTTTCCCTTATAACGTCACACCGGACTTAAAGATTGCAAGCTCCCGAAAATCGTTTTTTTCGTTATTGACGAATTCTCCGCTTGCAACTTTAATAATGTATTGAATAAAATCTCTTACAATGTGATCTTCTGTTGTTTGGTCTTCCGCCAATCTGCCCGCGTTGTAATCAATCCAATGAGGCTTTGATTGAAATAAATCGGTATTTGTTGATACTTTCACAGTCGGGACAAATGTGCCGAACGGCGTGCCTCTTCCGGTTGTAAACAAAACGATGTGACAGCCCGCCGCTGCGAGCGCTGAAGAAGCGATTAAATCATTGCCGGGCGCACTTAGCAGTGTCAATCCCTTTGTTTTCAGGGTTTCACCGTATGTCAGCACATCAGAAACCGGTGCAAGACCGGCTTTTTGGGTGCAGCCGAGCGACTTGTCTTCGAGCGTTGAAATGCCGCCTTCCTTATTCCCTGGTGACGGGTTTTCATAAATCGGCTGCTCGTGCTTCATAAAATATTGCTTGAAATCATTGATCAATCGGACTATTTTATGAAACACTTCTTCGCTCGCCGCACGCTGCATGAGAATCGTCTCAGCGCCGAACATCTCAGGCACCTCCGTTAAGACCGTGCTCCCTCCCTGTGCAATCAAGTAATCTGAAAATCTCCCTAATAAAGGGTTTGCCGTGATGCCGGAAAAACCGTCCGACCCGCCGCATTTCAATCCGATGCTCAATTCTGACAGCGGAATCTCCTCACGTTTATCTCCCTTTGCCGCAAGGTGTATCTCTTTAAGAAGCGCAGTCCCCGCTTCAATTTCATCTGTAACAGCTTGTGATTCGAGAAATTTCACCCGATCTCCGTTCACTTCAGAAAGCGTTTCCTTAATCGCCGCCAGCTCATTATTTTCACAGCCGAGCCCTAAAACCAGCACACCGCCCGCATTTGGATGACGGATGGCGTTTATCAGCATTTGTTTCGTATTCTCATGATCATCGCCAAGCTGGGAGCAGCCGTATTGGTGCTTTAAAACCAGCACATTGTCAAAGGGCGCAATGTCTTTCGCCTCTTTTACGAAGCGCTGCAGGATTTTCTCAGCGACGCCGTTTACACAGCCGACTGTAGGTACGATCCACAGTTCATTCCGGACGCCGGATGTACCGTTTTCTCTTTTGTAGCCTTTAAATGTCCGGTTCTCATTTGTAAAAGGATTGTCCTCGAAGCGCGGTGAATACGTGTATTCTTGCACATCGGATAAATTCGTTTGCAGATTATGGGTATGAATATGCTCGCCGGCCGAAATCCGCCTTGTCGCACGCTCGATCGAAAAACCGTATTTAATAATGCTGCCGTTTTCTTCAATGGTTTGCAGCGCTATTTTATGCCCCCGCTTTACAGGGTCCTTCACTTCAATCGTCAGTCCGTCTGTATGCAGCCGCTCCCCTTTGTTAAAATGGCGCATGGCGAGAAGCACGTTATCGTTTTTATGGATTTTTATGACCTCTTTCATTTTACTTCCCCCTTTTTGCCGCAGCATTCATGTAACGCATGCTTCATACCCCGCTTATGAATGACAGACAGAAAAAAAGCCGTTCGTTCAGTCAGCCCCGGAAGATGATTCAGATTCTTCCCCCACAATCGCTCTTCTCCTAATATGGCAGATGCCGCTTGAAACATATCATCTTTGCAACGGGACCGCGCCATTTGAAAATGGTTAAGAACCTCCTCGCCGTCAGCCGGTTTGTTCGGTCCGTTCCAGTATGAATAGATCATGGCGCTGAACGAAAATACCAGCTTCTCAGGTAGCCGGCCCTCCTGTTCGATATAAGCCTTCAGCGTCGGCAGGTTTCTTGTTTTGAATTTCGCGGCGGCGTTAAGGGTAATGCTTTGCAGATAATGTTGGATATAAGGGTTTTTAAACCGCTGTAACACATCTGCCTCGTATTGGGTGACACCCTCCATTTGCAGCACAGGGAGGATTTCTTCATTGATCAGCTCTTCGATGAATCTGCCCGTCACCTCGTGCTCAGCCGCTTCCCGGACGGTTTGCAGTCCGTATAGTAAAGCCACTGGCGCCAATGCCGTGTGAGCGCCGTTTAAGATTCTCACCTTTTTTGTCCTGTAAGGCGTAAGGTCAGACGTGATCAGTGCGTTCAGCCCGGCCTCAGCAAAAGGAAGCTCATTCTGAAGCTGTTCCGGCCCTTCTATCACCCACAAATAATAATGCTCACCGACCACAAGCAGACGGTCTTCGTATCCGAGAAAATCGGTAAGTTCTTCCGCGGTATCAACGGGAAATCCGGGAACAATCCGATCCACGAGAGTATTGCAGAAGATGTTCGCGTCATGAATCCATTGAGTAAAATCAGGCTCCAGCTCCCACAGCCCGGCATATTGAAGCACGGCAGCCTTCAGTTTCCGTCCGTTTTCTTCGACCAGTTCACATGGAAGCACAATGCACCCTTTCTCGGCGTCACCCGTAAATGCCTTATAGCGGAAATAAAGGAACGCCGCTAATTTCCCGGGGAATGTTTTTTGAGGCCTATCTTCAAGCCGGTCGCCTTTCTCAAACGTAATTCCCGCTTCTGTCGTATTGGAAATGATAAAACGAAGCTCCTCTTGTGCTGCCAGCCGTTTAAAGGAATCATAGTCAGAAAAAAGATCAATGCCGCGGCTGATAGATTTGACGATCATGTGTTCTTCAGCCGGTTTTCCGTCCTTTATCCCCTGCAAAAAAAGCGTAAACAAACCGTCCTGCTCGTTTAAACGTTTTATTTTCTCAGAGCCTCTCGGCTGTACAGCGACAACGCTTCCATTAAAATCCGTCAATTGATTCATTTGATCGATCTGCCAGTCTGCGAAGGCCCGCAAAAAGTTGCCTTCGCCGAACTGAAGGACTTTTTCAGGATATTGAATGTATTCACCGCACATCTTTTTATTCAGCTGACGCAAGCTGTCCGCCTCCTTCTGCATTTATGCACACGTTAACATTTTTCCGTACGAAAACCCGGATAATCAGACGGGCCGTTATGTGAGTTTTTTAATTGAATCTCTTATCATCACCTCGGTGTTTTCGTATATTTTTTCCGCCGCCGTATCCGGGTCGGCGATTAGCGCCAAAATCTTCTCTGCGCCGAGTATGCTGATGTTTTCAACCGGGCGTTTTACTGTCGAAAGCCTCGGCGTCATGTATTGGGAAATGCCGATGTCATCAAACCCGATAACGGATATATCTTCCGGAACGTTCAGGCCTTTGGCGAAAATGGCATTCATCGCCCCGATCGCCATATCATCGTTTGAACAAAAAACAGCCGTAGGCGGTGATTGAAGCGCCAAGAGTTTTTCCATCGCCTGACTGCCGCTTTCCATATCATAGCGGCCTTTTACACTGTATTCATGCTTAATCGGAATAGAATGATCAATTAAAGATGTCAAATAGCCTTCTTTCCGCTGAGAAGTTGACCTGAATCCTTCCTTTCCCTCAATGATCGCGATATCTCTGTGTCCGTTTGCGATCAGGCAGTCGACCGCCTGTCTGGAGCCTTCTTTATCGTTTGACAGGATATTCGTGATGCTCCGGTCATCAATGTCCCGGTTCAGCACGACAAGCGGGATGTTTTTCTCGCGAATATGATAAATAAATGAATTATCACTGTCGCTTTGGCTCATTAAAATGATTCCATCATATCTCATGGGCGTAATGGTTTCAAAGCTTTTCAGGTCGTCAATCGCGCGGACGAACAAATTGTATTCCTCACTGATTGTGCGGTTTACACCTTTGATGGTATCGGAAAAAAAGCTGTGTGAGGTTCCGTTTGTGATGCTTGTAAAAAACAGTCCGATCGTATGGGACTTTTGCATGGCAAGGCTTTTTGCATTTACATTCGGTGTGTAATTCAGCTGTGAAGCGAGCGCTAATATTTTCTGCTTTGTATGCTCTTTAATGTAGGGGCTGCCGTTAAGTGCCCGGGATACAGTGGTGTGGGATACGTTGGCGAGTTTTGCGATATCTTTTATGGTTACCATCGTTTTTCCTTTCTTTCTGTATGCTGTCATTTATTTCTATTGTACCATTAACGGACAGTCCATAAAATCACTAAAGTTGAGGTTTTGCATGATGTAAGTCCTGAACGAGCTCGGCATGCTGCCGGTCCGTCAGCTTATACATCAAACCGATAATCAGCATGGCGCACGCTAAAGCGAAAGCCGGGTACAGCAGCAGAAGCCCTTTAATCCCGATTAACGTGCCTTTTGTCTGAGATGCATTCGGGATATAGCCGATAACGCTCAGCCCGATGCCTGAAAGAAAACCTGATAAAGATTGGGCGAGTTTTCTGGAGAAGTTGAAAAGCGAATATGTCGTCGCCTCCTTCCGTTCACCCGTCTTCCATTCTCCGTAATCAATAATGTCCGACACAAGCGCCCACGTAATGCCGTTTGGTATGCTGATCCCGATAAAAGCAATGCTCGCTAACGCCGTAAAGATATATACATTTGACGGGAGACAGAAATTCAGCGCATCAGCCGCGGCGCTGACGGCAAAACCGATCATCACCGTTTGCTTTTTTCCGAAGCGTTTGACGAGTTTCGGCATAAACAAAACACCTAAAAATGAAGAACCGATGATGATAAAACTCATGTAGGACATCAGCTCCGCATTGTTGAGATTGTACTGGGCGAAGTAAACAAGCATAGCGGATTTAATGTTATATGCCGATATTGAGAAAATCGTCATGAAAACGACGGTCAGAAGCGGTTTGTTGCCGATAAAGCATTTGAAAACGGACATGACGGACAGCTTTTCTTTCGGCGCTTCACGGACGATAATTCTTTCTTTGCAGTTTCGGTAGCAGATCATAAATCCCGCGATTCCGACTACGGCCATCATTCCCATGACTGCCGGGTAGCCGATGTGAACGTTATCAAAATGAACGAGAATCGGGATGACGATGACACTTGTAATGAGCAGCGCGCCGAGGGAGCCGATCTGGCGGAATGCAGAAAGCGCCGTTCTGTCCTCCGCATCCTGTGTAATGGCCGCGCCGAGGGAGCCGTACGGAATATTGACGAAAGAATAAGCGACCCCCCACAGCATGTAAGAAGCATAGGCGTACACAAGCTTCCAGGTGACGCTCACGTCCGGTGACACAAAAATCAATACGGTCATGATCGCAAGAATAATACTTCCGAATAATAAGTACGGCCTGAATTTACCCCGGGGTCCGATCTTTTTTCTGTAGTCAATGGCCGAGCCGACAATCGGATCAGTCACAGCCGCAAACAGCTTGCTGACCAAAAAAATACTGCCGGCGAACGCTGCCGGAATGCCTGCGACATCTGTGAAAAACTTCAGCAAATAGATCTGCCCGAGATCAAACATAAATCCGTTCCCAAAATCTCCAAATCCATAGGATACTTTTTCTTTCAGACTCAGCTTATGCTCCTTCACTTTTGCGGCAGGTGCTGTCACGACAGGCACATTACTCATAGGCCACCTCTTTCATTCCATTTTTTAAAAGCGGAAATATTCCTCAGCATTCCGGTAACAAATCCCCTCGACAATCTTTCCTAAAAGCTCCATATCGTAAGGCGCTTCGCCTTGTTCCGCCCAGCCGCCGATCAGCGTGCAGACAAGCCGCCTGAAGTATTCATGGCGGGGATAGGACAGGAAACTTCTTGAATCCGTCAGCATCCCGATAAAACGGCTGAACAGGCCCATGTTTGATAACGCTTTCATTTGCTGGAGCATTCCATCTTTCGTGTCATTGAACCACCAGGCTGTGCCGAATTGAATTTTCCCCGGTGTTTTCCCATCCTGAAAGCTGTTGATCATGCTGGCGATAATATAGTTGTCATTCGGATTCAAAGAATACAAAATCGTTTTAGGCAACTGTCGCTTTTTTTCGGCGGAATCTAACAGCCGGGCAAGCGGTTTTGCGATACGTTCATCATTAATTGAGTCATATCCTGTATCAGGACCGAGGCTGCTGAACTTATTTGTATTGGTATTTCTTAACGCGTTAATATGGAACTGCATCGCCCAGTCCAGTTCGGCGTAAAGACCGCAAAGATATTGCAGCGTCCGTGTTTTGAATTTCTTTTCATCTTCAAAAGACACATGCTCTCCGCTTAATCCGGCTGCAAAAATCCGGGCCGCTTCCTCTTCGGTCGTCTCGGCATAAACCATTTGATCTAACGCATGATCCGACACTCTTCCCCCGGCATTGTGAAAAAAGCGGACGCGGGATTCTAACGCATCTAAATACGATTGGTAGGTGGTGACAGCTATTCCGGAAGCACTCTCCAGCGAACGGACCCAATCGGCAAAACCCGGTCTGCTGATGTCCAGTCCTTTGTCAGGCCGAAATCCGGGCAGCACTTGAACCGGAAAATCACTTTCTTTCAACAGTTCGTGGTATGTCAGCGCATCGGCAGGATCGTCGGTTGTGCAAATGACTTTGACATTTGATTTCAGAATGAGATTTCTTGCGCCAAACCCGTCTCCCTGCAGGAGCTCATTCGTTTTTTTCCAAATGGCCGCGGCCGTTTTTTCATTCAATACGTCATAAATGCCGAACCAGCGCTGCAGCTCTAAATGCGTCCAGCTGTACAGCGGATTGCCTATCGCCATCGGCACCGTTTTTGCCCAGGCGAAAAACTTCTCTTCATCTGAAGCGTTTCCGGTAATGCAGCGCTCTTCAATGCCGTTGGCCCTCATAATCCGCCACTTGTAGTGGTCACCGTAAAGCCATGCCTCCGTAATGGTTGCGAAGGTTTTATTTTCATAGATTTCCTTTGGGCTTAAGTGACAGTGATAATCAATGATCGGCATGTTTTCAGCGTATTCCCGGTACAGCTTTACGGCCGTTTTACTATCCAGTAAAAAATCATCACCCATAAAAGCTTTCACACTTTCATCCTCCCTCTTAAAAATGTTAACGTTAACAAAATGGTTCTTTTTTATTTTAGCTTCCTCTTTCTCACATATCAATCATTTTTATTTTATTTTTCAGAAAATTGTATCCGTTAACATTTTCATACAAAAAAAGACACTGCCGAGAAAGTCCGGCAATGTCTTCTGTGTGATCTTAAGGATTAGTAAGCGAGGCTGAATAATCCTTTGATATGTGTTAAATAACGTACGTTACTTGCTTCTTTCATTAAAGATGCCGGAAGACCTTTCAGCGGAGTAGAGTTCGCTCCGATGATGGCAACCGCGTCTTTACGTCCGAGGCTTGCAAGCGTACCAGAGTTTACAGGCTTGAATGTTTCAAGCGTTTTTCCTTCTAAGTAAGCGAACAGGTTGTAACCGACAAGTTCACCCATCTGCCAAGCGATTTGCGCTGTCGGCGGGTACGGACGGCCGTCCGGCGCAAAGTATACAGCGCTGTCTCCGACAACGAATACATCTTCGTGAGAAGTAGATTGTAAGAAATCGTTAACCGTCGCACGGCCGCGGTTAACTTCGAGGCCAGATTCGCCGACTAACGGGTTGCCTTGTACGCCGCCTGTCCATACAAATGTGTTGGCAACGACTTTTGAACCGTCTTTCAGATCAATAACGTTTCCTTCAACATTTGTAACAGGAAGACCTGTTAAGAACTCAACGCCGCGTTTTTCAAGACTTTTTGTCGCGCGTTCGATAAGGTCATCAGGAAGAACAGGAAGAATTTTCGGACCTGCTTCTACTAATTTCAGTTTGATTTCTTTCGGATCTACGCCGTATTTTTTCGTAAGGTTCGGCATGATGTCAGCAAGCTCACCGACAAGCTCGACGCCTGTTAAGCCGCCGCCGCCGATAAGGATCGTTGCATCAGCTTCGTTTTTCGTTTTAGCGTATTCACGCACACGGTCTTCCACGTGTTTGTATACTTTGTTGGCATCAGCAGCAGATTTCAGCACCATGCTGTTTTCTTCGAGTCCAGGAATGCCGAAATAAGCCGTAACAGAACCAAGTCCGACAACAAGCGCGTCATAAGTCAGCTTAGAACCGTCAGAAAGGGCAACTTCTTTCTTATCAACTGAGAAAGAATTGACTTCTGCGATTTTAATGTCGACGTCTTTTCCTTTCAGAAGTTTTTCAAGCGGCATAGCAACAGCCTGTTCAGACACGTTGCCTGCTGCAAGGCGGTGCAGTTCTGTAATGATTTGGTGAGTCGGGTATTTGTTCACAACGGTTACGCGTGCTTCATCTTTACTGTAATGTTTGCGAACGGTTAAAGCAGAAAGAACTCCACCGTAACCAGCGCCTAAAATGACAATATGTTTTGACATCGTATATCCTCCGTCCTTTATATCAATTTGAATCTGAGATTATTTTTGTTTTTCGTTCATGATTTCAAGATAGCTGTTAGCAAAACGGAACAGCTTTTGAGCTTGAGGATCTTTCAGCATGCGCAGCAGGCCGAAAAGTCCGATCGTTTCATTGCTTGCATCCGCGCGGTCTTTTGCTTCGATCGCAGTAGCCGCAACTTCTTTCGCTGTTTCTTTCACCGGCTCAAGAATTTCTGTAAGCGCACCCACTGTATCGCTCTTCAATACTTCGTCTGTCGCTACAGACTGTGCAAAATCATAAGACTTCGTTAAAATATTTACTAACTCAGTCAGTTTTGGAAGCTGATCCACTAAAACAGTCAGTGATTCTTGAACTTCAGGTTTTAGCAGCTGATCAATAAGATCGCGTTGGCCTTGGCTGACAGATGCATTTGTTTGATCGATTGTTTCTGGCATATCCGATTCTCCTTTACTATAAGCAGTATGCTGATTTTTTTGGAAAGGGTAGCCTTTCCCCCTTCATGCAGAAAAGCATGAAAAAGCAAGATTGTGAATTCATGCACAATCATTTACAAAAATAAATGTTTACTACCCAGTTTTTCACTTTGCCATATCCAGTATTATTTTTATATCAACAAAAACAATTGAATAAGTCAAAATTTCTTTTTCCTCTCTGAAAATAGCAAACATAAAAAACCCCAATTTGATTTACTCTTATATAATAACACTTTTTGAACAAAATTTGAACGTGAATTGTTTCGTTTATGAAATTATTTATATGGCGGGGGTGTAATAACGTTTCTTTTAGGCTATTTTTTTACAGACCATCCGCTTTTCCCCTGTCATTTTTCCCACAATTTTAAAAGCGGGCCCGATTTTCCCGTAAAGGGGTCGCATTCCGGGAGCGGGACACGGCTGATTTCTTCTGAAGTTCTATCATCTTTCTCCGTTTTTGTATCGTACTGCCGGCCGCCCGGATAAGCCCCGATCACGGTAAAATCAGAACTGCCCGACAGTTTTTTATGTCCGGTGCCGGCCGGAATGACCGCTGCGTCTCCCATTTGAAGAACCGCGTCCGCTCCTTGTTCCCCGCCGAACCTCAAAACCGCGTTTCCTTTTACCGCGACAAGAACTTCGTGCGTGGTGCTGTGAAAATGGTGATACGGAAATACTCCGCCCGTCCAGCTGTTCGACCAATCGTGCCGGCGGAGGACGGACTCTGCTTTCTGTACCGTTTCTTCATTAAATACCGTTTTATAAATAACAAGCGGAAGATTCGGGTTATTCGGAATGCGGCCGTCATCTTCGAAATAAAGCACTTGAATATCCTCTTTCTGCACTGTTTTCACCTCCGTATATGTCTGTTTCCCATTCATCATTTGTTAAAACGCTATTTTTTCATATTCCATTGCGAAGCCTGCCGGTGAATAGTATAGTATAAAAAAATATGTGTCAAAATGAGGGATTTAATGAAAGCCATCGTGATCGGAATATTGGCATCTCTGTTTTTTGCAGTCACCTTTATTTTAAACAGGGCGATGGAGCTTTCCGGCGGAAGCTGGATGTGGAGCTCTTCCCTGCGTTTTCTTTTTATGGTTCCATTTTTATTTTTGATCGTTTATGCGAAAGGAAAATGGGCGCCGCTCTGGCATGAAATCCGGAAAAAACCGTTTTTTTGGCTGAAGTGGAGTTTTACCGGGTTCGTGCTGTTTTATGCCCCGATTACGTTTGCGGCGGCATATGGGCCGGGCTGGCTGATCGCCGGCACGTGGCAGATTACAATTGTCGCGGGTGTGCTTCTGTCGCCGTTTTTCTACGAAACAAAACATTCACCGGCGGGCTCGGTTTCTGTCAGACAAAAGATCCCGCTGATTTCGCTGGTTACTTCCGTCATCATCCTGATCGGAGCCGGTCTGATTCAGCTTCAGCATGCGGGTTCTCTGTCCGGCCGCACGATACTATTCAGCGTGGTGCCGGTCGTCATTGCCGCTTTTGCCTATCCGCTCGGCAACCGCAAAATGCTGGAACAATACGGCGGAAAACTCGATACGTTTCAGCGGGTGCTCGGCATGACGCTCGCAAGCCTTCCGTTTTGGCTTTTGATCGCCGCTTTCGGCTGGCATAGAGACGGGCTTCCCTCAATGGGACAGACATTCCAATCCTTTATCGTCGCACTCAGTTCTGGCGTTATCGCAACAGTATTATTTTTCCGCGCCACCGATATGGTGAGGAATGAGCCGCAGAAGCTCGCTGCTGTTGAGGCGACGCAGTCCGGAGAGGTTCTTTTTGCACTGATCGGCGAAATCGTCTTTTTATCCGCGGTGTTTCCGTCACTTCTTTCATTTGCCGGACTGTTCATTATTATTGCGGGAATGGTCATGCATACATTCGCTTCCCGGCAGACAGACCAGAAAACGACTGAGCAAACGTCAGCCAATCTCACCGGTTCCTGATTTTTTTACGAAAGGTGTCATCCTGTATGAAAGAAGAAACTCCGGCAATATCTTTTCTGTCAGCCGGCAAACGCTTTGAACAAAACCATACGTCCTTTGATGTCCTAAGCCGTGTAACCGGACATATTCAAAAAGGTTCTATCACGGCGTTGATAGGGCCTTCCGGCGCGGGAAAAAGCACATTGCTGTCACTTTGCAATCTGATGAATACACCTGATGAAGGGGAAGTGCTTGTATTCGGAAAAGAAATAAGACACTGGGACATCAGAGAGCTCAGAAAAACCGCGGGCCTTGCATATCAATCAGCTCCCGTCATGGACGGCACGGTGCGGGACAACCTTCTGCTCGCAGAAAAACTCCACGGGGCACAGCACTATACGCCTGAAGAGCTCGCAGATTTTACAGATCTTCCGCGCGAGCTTCTGGATCGAAATGCAAAAGAATTATCCGGAGGTCAGCGGCAGAAGCTCTCATTAGCGCGAACTCTCGCCGGACTGCCGTCCATCCTGCTGCTGGATGAAATCACATCGGCGCTGGACCTCTCATCCGTTCTCATCATTGAGAAACTGATTACGAAACTCCATCGGCAAAAACAGCTGACGGTTCTGTGGATCACCCATAACCTTGAACAAGCGGAACGATTATCCGATACAGTATGGTTTATGGCTGAGGGACGGCTTTTAGAGACCGCGGAAACGAAAACGTTCTTTAAAGAACCGAAACACGAAAAGGCCCGGGCGCTTTTACAAGGGAGCGGGTGCTGATATGAATGATCTTTCTCTGTTACTAACAAGTATATTTGTCATTATCGCTTTATTCCTGTCTAAATCTTTTAAAGCCGGCGTCGAAAAGGATATGATCGTCGCAACCGTCAGGGCCGTCATTCAGCTTCTCATCATCGGCTATGTGCTGTCGCTGATTTTTCGCGGTGATCACCCTATATTTATCATATTAATGGTGCTTCTCATGCTCACGGCCGCTTCGCACAATGTCGCCAAACGGAAAAAAATGCGGATCGGCTCATTTTGGCGCGTTTTTCTGACACTGGCGATCGTGGAAGTTGTGACGCAGGGACTTTTACTGACCCTGCATATCATTCCGTTCACTTCAAGATATGTCATTCCGATAAGCGGCATGGTCATCGGAAACTCCATGGTGCTCTCAAGCCTGTTTTTAAATAAGCTCAGTTCGGAAGCGGATCTGCGGAAAGAAGAAATCCAGCTGATTCTCTCTCTCGGAGGAACGCCTAAGCAGGCCGTCCGGCAGATATTGACGTCCAGTATGAAGCTCAGTATGATCCCGACGCTTGAAAGCCAGAAAACATTGGGTCTCGTTCAGCTTCCCGGCATGATGACGGGGCAGATTTTAGCGGGAGCTGATCCGATACAGGCGGTGCGCTTTCAGCTGCTGATCGTTTTTACAACGATGGCCTCTGCTCTTCTTACATGTATCATACTCAGCGCCTTGACATATCCTTCCCTTTTCACGGAACACTGGCAATTAAAAAAATTCAGCAGGGAAGCGTAGGCTTTTTTCCCTGCTGAATGATGGTTTATGACAAGGTCAGAGATTCATAGTAACGGGATAATTCAATAATCATCGCTCCCATCCGCTCAATGTCCGGAGCAAGGACCCTCTTTACCCCTTCATCCCGGATCGCTTCAGCCGTCACTTTGCCGACTGCGGCGGCAAGCACATGTTTTTCGAATGCCTGCTGCAATTCTTTTGTGAACCCTTTTTCTTTTGCATAATCAAAGAGAGAGCGCACTTGAATGGCTGTCGTAAAACATACGGCATCGACCTCTCCGTTTAACAGCTCTCCCAGCAGTTTATCGACCGTCTCCCTTTCAGGCGGAATATGCTGATACGGCAGAACAGGGAAAACCTCCGCTCCGTTTTTCTCAAGGAACTCCGTTAAGACCGGCGCTTTTTCGCCATGAAGCTGTATCATGACTTTTTTATCTTTAAAGTCAAATCGTTCCAAGGAGCGGATCAGCCCTCTTGTTGTACCGTCTTCATCTGAGGCATGCGGCGTGATGCCGAGCTTTTTTAAGGCCGCATATGTTTTATAGCCTCTGCAGCCGATTTTCGCTTCATGAACGGCCGCTAAAAATTCTTCTTTCAGACCGATTTTTTCTGATACCGACAATAACGTTTCCGTACCGATGCCTGTGGTGAATATCACCCAATCGGCTTTTTGCCCGGCAAATGTTCTTACGTCGGGTTCAATTTGATCCTCCGCCAGGTATACGGTTCCTTGGAGGGAACGGACGACTGCCGTTCCGCCCTGCTTTTCTATTAATTTTGTGATCTCTTCTGTTTTCCGCGAACCGCCGATGGCAATCCGTTTCCCGTTCAATCCTTTTCCCATCGCTGTTTTCTTCTTCCCTTCAGATGCCGGGCGCCCTATGGCAGGCCGTCATTTATTTCTATTATTGTTACGCAATCAGCCGGGAAAATCAAGCTATGCTCCCGTTGAATCCCCCGTGCAGTTGCTGTATCATTAACCGGGCAGAACGATTTGATTCGCGGAGGGACTTTCAATCATGGAAACAAAAAAAGAGTTCGAGACAAAAGGATACGATACTTCGGTCATTTATGAGTTCAATGAATATCCTGATGTTCACAGCGGCCGATGTGACAATTGCGACTACACGCTGTTTAAAAGTTCAGTGAAGGGCGGAAAATTTTTGAGGGAATGCCGGAGATGCGGCATGAAGAAAAACATATAACAAAACAGGCAGCCGTCTTCCGGTGCGCTGCCTGTTTTTCAATCAATTTTCGACGGCCGCCGTTTTCAAAAACTCTTCAATGGCGCAAACAGCCTGTTTTGGGCCGCCGGTTTCTTCTATTTTCTGCTGCATGCTTTTCACGCGGCTGAGGATGTTCTTATCGCCGTATACGTGCTGAACGTCTTTTTGCAAACGGGCCGCAGTGACTTCTTTCGGCGGCAGATGCACGCCAAGCCCCAATTCATCCACACGCTTTGCGGTGACCTCTTGTTCGTGCATTTGCGGAACGACAACGAGCGGGACACCCGCATTCATCGCCTCCATTGTACTGTTCATCCCGCCGTGAGATACGAACAGCTTTGCTTTCTCCAGCACATCAAGCTGAGGAACGTGCTGGCGGATGATAAAGTGATCGGGGACATCCGAAAAACTTTCCGGATCAATTGTTGTGCCGACTGACATAATAACCCGCCAGTCCGAGTCCCGAAACGCGTCAATACACATCTGGTAAAATTCAGGCCAGGCGTTAAACGCCGTTCCCAGTGAAATGAGCATAAGCGGACGGTCATCGGCTGCATCAATTTCCAGACTTCCCGTATTTGCGCGTTCTCCAAGAGACGGACCCACAAAACAGAATCGTTCATCAAAGGTTTCCTGTTTCGGCTGAAAGGCCCTTGGCATAAAGACAATATTCAGTTTTTCAGGCATAAAAAATTCTTCCATTGTCATCCGTTTCAATTGTTCATTTTCAATCTGCTCCTGATATTCTTCTATCGCCTGTTTGGCCGCTTCCAGTGTTTCTTCGTCTCTTCCTAATTGAAAATACTCATTCATTGCATAGCTCGGGCAGAACTTTACGGCCGGGATGCCGCCATTATCTGCAAACAATTTTCCGGCAAGAGCTAAAAAATCAAACAGGACGATGTCAGGAAGGTCGTCTTTGTACAGCTCTTCCAACTGCGGAAGCACTTCAACCGCTTCTTCCAGAAACATCACAAACGCGTCATTTTTATTTACCCGTTCTTTTATCGTCTCCGGGTCCGCCTTTATGCTTGTGCGGTATAAAACGGGAATGGCGCCCGTTTTGGCAACGGAAGCTTCAAATTCCTCAGTCACAGCGAATGTCACTTTATACCCGCGATTGACAAGTTCCTCGGCTACAGGCAGCGTGGGATTGACATGACCGTGAGCGGCCACATTAATAATGGCGATGTGTGTTTTTCTCATCTTTTTTCTTCTCCCTCACTTTCGTTTATCTCCGCTTCTAAAGACTCCAGCCCGTACATGACACTGTTTCGGATCGGCTCAATCCCGACGGGCTCAAGGTGTGAAAAGGTTTTTACAATTCCTTTCAGCGCGGCTTCCGCTTCAAGTCTGGCAAGCGGAGCGCCTAAGCAGAAGTGTACGCCGAATCCGAAGGAAAGGTGCGGATTCGATTGGCGATGAATATCAAATACGCCCGCCTTCTCAAATTTGTTTTCATCACGGTTGGCAGATGCAACGTAGCAGAGAACGATCTCCCCGCTTTTCAAGCGGCGTCCGCGCAGTTCAGTGTCGTGCCGGACCGTCCTTCTGACAAACGGAGCGGGAGCGCGAAAACGCAGCGTTTCTTCCACCGTTTGCGCGATGAGAGAAGGGTCCTGTCTCAGCTCTTCATAAAGGCCGGGCGTTTCTAATATGCTGTAAACCGCATTTGAAATGAGATTAGTCGTTGTTTCATTTCCCGCCACTAAAAGCAGGTTGCAAAACGGGATCAGATCTTCTGCCGTGAGCTTCTCTCCCTCTTCTTCCTCTTTTATCAAAATAGAAATAATGTCTTGGCCGGGCTTTTTTCGTTTACTTTCTATTATTTCCGCAAAAAACGCCGCCAGCTCCGCCTCACATTGGTCACGTTCCTGCTGATTTTTCTCCGCCGCTTCAGGACTCGCATCTTTCGGCATGCTGACGAGAATGTCCGACCATTTTTTAAACTGATCCATACGTTCGGACGGAACGCCTAATAATTCTGAAATCACTATGACCGGCAAAGGGTAAGAGAGATCTTTAATGATATCAATCCGCCCTTTGTTCTTTGCCTGTTTCAGGAGATGATCGGTAATGTCTTTAATTCTCGGCTCCCATTCCTTCAAGACGCGGGGAGTGAAAGCGCGATTGACGGCAGATCTGATTTGGGTATGCTTCGGCGGGTCCATATTCAGCATGGACTTTGCAATCGAGCTTTTCACATCAGTCATGAGGCTTGAGAACGTCTCTTTATCACTGATGACTTTTTTGACATCATCGTATAAAAACACACTCCAAACCTTCGTTTCTTCATCAAAGTGTATAGGGCTTTCCCGTCTCATTTTTTCGTACCAAGGAAAAGGGTTGTATACGTCCAGGCCGTTTTTTCCTTTCATCAGGGTTCTTTGGATGGCTTGTCTCGTGCTCCTCAGCTTACTCATGTTTCATCACTCCTGATTGTTTCATATTTGAATAGTTGACGTACCTTGAATTTTATCCTAGCACATATTTTCAATTTTTTTCTATTCATAACCTGAACTATTAACATAACACAACAAAAGTCATAAATCCGGAGGTGAAATTTCTCCCAAGAAAACAGCAGAAGCGCACAAAAAACCCGAGCCTTCGGCCAGGCTCGGGAGATATGTTCACTCATTCGTCTGCGGTTTCTGGTGCTGCTTTTGGTCTTCAGGAGGCTGCGTATTTCTTTCCATATCGTCCGTATCAGCGCCCATGCCTTTCAGGAAAGAAAACAGCAGAGTGACGGCCTTGTTGATTTCCGGGTCTTTTAAAGCGCGGACGATATCAAAATACCCCGTCTTCCTGCCGCTGTCTTTTTCCTCGACGGCCTTTGTGACGCCCGCATTGATTTTAACGATAAACGGCTCAAGCTGTTTTACATCGAGCATGCCGAGAACGCCGCTTAACAGCAGGAGATTTTTCAGCATATTGGCCGTTTCCGGAGTATTCGCCTTCTTCACCAGGATATCCATCACTTTGTCTCCCTGGCCGAAGAGCCCGCGCAGAAGCGCCAAAACGCCGCGCTCGTTCATGTGCTGAAGAATGTGCAGAGATTCCAAAATCGCGTCTTTATTTCGTAAAAGAGCCGTCTCGATCTCTTCTAAGTCCTTTTTTCGTTTGTCTTCTTCTGTGACGGTCTGTTTTCGGATGCCGCTGATTGCTTTAGCCATTTTGCTGTTTCCCCCTTTTTACGGCGTCTCCCGGAAATACATAATCTTTACGCGCCCATTTCCGCTCAACCCGGACACCGATCTGCGGCTGCGGGTTTCCATAACGGAAATTGATTTTCGGAAGCGGATTAACGCCTTCTTTTTTCAAAATCTCCATCTTCGCTGATGTTTCTTTATAAGCCGGTGTATCGGTATCCTTATCCGCATAGCTGCTTGTCAAAAGGTTAATGGCGGCGTCTTTTGAATCGTTCATCGGAAGATAGACTTGTTTGCCTTTTACCCTGTCTGTGATGACGCATTTGACTTTCACATTTCCGTACGGTGATGTCAGACGGACAAGCGTTCCGTCTTCCAGCCCTCTTTCTTCGGCGAGTTCGGGCGAGACCTCAAGGAACACACTCGGTGTTTTTTCGGATATTCCTTTTGATCGGTAAGTCAGATTTCCTTCGTGAAAATGCTCGAGCAGCCGCCCGTTATTCACATGGATATCATATTCTTCACCAAATTCTTTCGGCTCGGTCCACTGAACGGGATATAAAATCGCTTTGCCGTCTGAAAACGGGAACTTATCCGTAAATAAAAGCGGTGAATCGGTTCCGTCCGCTGCAACCGGCCATTGCAGTGAATTGTAGCCTTCGAGACGTTCGTAAGTGACGCCTGCATAGAGCGGCGAAAGCATTGCCGCTTCTTCCATAATGTCTGCCGGATGTTCATAGTGCCAATCAGCGCCCAGACGGTTGGCGATGTCCGTAATGATCTGCCAATCAGGCTTTGAATCGCCCAGCGGTTCAAACACTTCGTAAAGGCGCTGCACCCTCCGTTCCGTATTCGTAAACGTCCCTTCTTTTTCAAGGCTCGGGCTTGCCGGAAGCACGACATCGGCGAACTCGGCCGTACGCGAAAGAAAGATATCCTGCACAACGAAGAAATCAAGCTTTTCAAATGCGGCATGAACATGGTTAATATTGGAGTCGACAAGCCCCATTTCTTCTCCTTTTAAGTACATGGACTTCAGTTTTCCTGAGTGGATGCCTTCGATCATTTCATGATTTGTCATTCCGATTTCTTTCGGCAGGTCTGTTCCCCAGCCCTGTTCATACTTTTTGCGGGCTTTTTCATCCGTTACTTTTTCATAGCCGGGGAAGCTGTCAGGCATACTGCCGAAATCACTGGCTCCCTGCACGTTATTATGGCCACGAAGCGGATATGAGCCTGCGCCGGGCTTGCCGTAATTTCCGGTCACGAGAAGCTGTTGGAAATGGCCGTGCTCGTATCGCTTCCTCCGATATGCTGGGTGACCCCCATCGCCCACAGTGCGCACACGCTGCCGGCTTCATGAATCATCCGGGCCACTTTGATTAGGGTATCCTTGTCCACACCGGTATGTTTTTCCGCATATTCCATTGTATAAGGTTCAAGACTTTTCACGAATTCATCTAATCCGTTCACTCTCTCCTTCAGAAATGCAGTATCCGCCAAATCGTGATCAAGCAGATATTTCGATACGGCATTCAGCCAGACAATATCTGATCCGGCACGCGGCTGGAAAAACACATCGGAGCGCTCGGCCATTTCATGTTTTCGCAAGTCAGCGACGACGAGCTTCTGTCCGTGCAGCTTATGAGAACGTTTAATGCGTGTGGACAGGACGGGGTGAGACTCAGACGTATTTGAACCGATAATCAGCACGAGCTCAGCTTTTTCTATATCTGTAATCGATCCTGAATCACCGCCGTATCCGACCGTTCTGAACAATCCGGCCGTGGCGGGAGACTGGCAGTAGCGTGAGCAGTTGTCGACATTATTTGTGCCAATGACAGCTCTTGCAAGCTTCTGCATCACGTATGATTCTTCATTCGTGCATTTGGAAGATGTGATAAAGGCAAGTGCATCCGGGCCGAAATGTTCTTTTATATCGGTAAATTTATCAGCGATCAGCTGCAGCGCTTCATCCCATTCCGCCTCCCGAAACGAGTCTCCTTCCCGGATAAGCGGTTTGGTAAGGCGCTTTTCACTATTGACGAAATCCCAGCCGAATTTCCCTTTCACACACGTCGAAATGCCATTTGCGGGCGCCTCGGCCTGAGGCTCAACCTTTAAAATGTCTCTTCCTTTCGTCCATATATCAAAACTGCAGCCGACACCGCAGTAAGTGCATACGGTTTTCGTTTTTTTGATTCTTTCATCCCGCATGGCCGATTCCATGTCCGATATGGCCAAAATCGATCCGTACCCGGTTTCGACCCCTTTTGTGATGTCAATCATCGGCCGAAGCGTCTCTTGGTTAATGCCTGTTAAATACCCCGCTTCGCCTTCCATGCCTTTTTCCATCATGGCATTGCACGGACATACCGTCGAGCAATGTCCGCAGGAAACACATGATGATTCATTGATCGGCACATCCTGATCCCAAATGACCCGCGGGCGTTTCCGCTCCCAATCAATGCTTAACGTTTCGGTTACCTGTACGTCCTGACAGGCTTCGACGCAGCGTCCGCACAAAATGCACTGGTCGGGATCATATCGGTAAAACGGATTTGATTCATCTTTAGGATACGGTTTTTGATCGAACGGAATGCTTTGATGATTGATTTTCATTTCCTTTACGGTATTATGTACTTCGCAGCTCCCATTGTTGTAATCACAGACCGTGCAGTACAATTCATGGTTGTGCAAAATGTTGTCCATGCCGATAATCTGCGCTTTTTTCACATCGGACGAAAGCGTATCGATGACATCTCCGTCCTTTATTTGCGCGGAACACGAACGCACCAGTTCCCCGTTAACATTGACGATACAGGTATCGCACGTTTCAATCGGCCCGAGACTCGGGTGATAACACACGTGCGGCACGTCAATTGAACTATTGTTCAAAAGCTGCAAAACGGTTTGGCCGTCCGGCGCTTCCATTTCAACCCCATTGATTGTAACTTTCTTTGTATCAGCCATTTTCTTTTCCCCTTTCTGTCCCCCTCTATACATCCTCTATGATTCCCAGCAGGCCTTTTACTAAAACATCTCGTTTATCTCAGGAAACATACGGGTATGAGCGGTAAATGTTGAAGAAAAAAACACTCGCCACGGGATTATCGGCAGTGATGCTCACGGGATGCGCATTCGGCGCAGAAGCATTTTCAGATACACAGCCCGTCCATGCCGCAGCCGCTTCAAAAACGGAAAACCAACGTGCACAAGAACTGGTGAACAGCCTTTACCAATCGGCGTTTAAAGGGGAAATGCCGCAACATGTGGAAGGCCTGAAAATCAACCAAAGCACAAGACAGGACGTTTACAATAAAATCGGCGAGCCGGAACAAAAAGCAGACAGCCGCAATCCATTTGATTTATACAGCTGGAACATGGGAAACCCCGGTTATGGATTTTCCTATCATAAAAACGAAAAAATCTCGGAAATACGCTATTTCGGAACAGGGGTCGAGCGGCGCTTAAACCTCGGCAGCGTCACACCTGACGTCTTAAGCAAACAAATCGGCAGCGCTGACAAAATCCTGACAGTGCCAAAAACGGGCGAAACAGATTACGTCTACCATACGGGGCAGTATGAGCTCCGCTTCGTCATCGGCAGTGACCAAAAAGCAGACCACGTCAACCTAAAAGCCAGATAACGCAAAAAAGCGGCCTCCCGGGCCGTTTTTTTCATAGACAGCTTCTCCGTCGTTCCTTACAATACATGGGAGTACAAAAAAAAGGGGAACAGTGTGAAGTGAATAGACATCCATTGACATACGGAATATGTACCGTTTTTATCATCGCCCTCGGTTTGCTGTCCAGAACCGCATACATCACCGCCCTATTGCCCGGCATCATAAACGCTTATTTAGGAGATGCCTTGTGGGCGGCAATGATTTTTACAGGATTCGGGCTTTTCTTTCGGCACATCCGGACGGAAACAGCCGCATTTTTGAGCCTCTCGTTTTGCTGTCTGATTGAATGCAGCCAGCTGTATCACGCGCCTTGGATTGACGCAATCAGAAGCAGCACGCTCGGCGGGCTGATCCTCGGCTGGCAATTTGTCTGGAGTGACATTTTTGCCTATACTCTCGGGGTATGCGCTGCCGCACTTTTAGAATGGGCCGTAAAAAGAAACCGCCAGTCCCCTTCATAATCGGAGCACGCCGCCGATATGAAGGGATAAGGAGGTGGAAGCTATGGATATCCCTGCGTTATCAATCGCTATGCATCAAGCATCTCTGGCGCAGAATGTAAATATCGCTTTAACAAAAACGGTCATGCAGCATGCACAGGCTGCGGCGGAAGAAACTGTGAAAATGCTGCCGTCCCAGCACCCGACTGCCGGACATTCAATTGATGTGAAAGTGTAAAAAAAGATGCCGGATGATAACCGGCGTCTTTTTTTTGCCCGTTGTACGTACACCATACCGGGCATACAGGAATAAGGTAAACGGAACCAACATTTGAAAAGGAGGTTTTCCTCTTCTACGATCCTTTCTATCATGAATACACAGCCGAGAGCCACGAACGGGTGCCATATCATTATCCGCGGCCGCCTTATTATTTCCCCAGACCGTATCCATACTATCCGCGGCCGTATATCCCGTTCTATCCCTGGTATTAATGTTTGAAAAGAAATGACTGCAGACAGGAGGCTTCCCCTGTCTGCTATTCAACTTTGACCGACAGGATATACGGGAGGGCTTGAACTTTCTCCATTACCGCTGCTTTCCCGCTTTTGCTTTTCACCCTTCCCTTCACTTCAAGCACCGCCTTATTCAATTCATAGGACGTAATCAGAATTCCTTTTTCCTCAAGAGAAGTTAAAATATCATGCATGACGGCTTTCTCTTCAATCCTGAAACTGACAGACAAAGAATGCGCCGCCGGTTTAAACAGAAAATTTAACAGTTCAAGCCCGATTAACGCCAAAATCGTGCCGCTGATGCCGATGACATACATACCTGCCCCGATCGTCAGCCCGATCCCCGACGTAGCCCAAATCCCCGCGGCCGTCGTAAGCCCCCGCACGACATGCCGCTGCAAAATAATCGTGCCGGCTCCTAAAAATCCGACGCCGCTGACGACCTGCGCCGCCACCCGGCTCGGATCAAAGGACGTATGGCTGTTGGATAACAAATCAAAAAAGCCGTATTTGGAAACGATCATCATCAAGGCGCTGCCGACGGCCACTAAAAAATGCGTCCTCAAACCGGCTTCCTTTGCCCTGAATTCTCTCTCCAATCCAATAAGAGCCCCAAGCAGACCCGCAACCGCCAGACGAATCACAAAATCAAGTTCCATCCGTCTCTCTCCTTTCCTTATCTTCTTACCCGCTTTTATAACCCAATCATGCGGTGTATCTTTTTTTAAAATGCACCGACTAATTGACATAAGGAGGTTTTATGAAATATATTCTGTGGTTTTTTATATTATTGTTATTTAGCTTATTTATTTTGGGAGGATATAAAGCAGCTGTTTCTCACCCTGATTTCCCGGTGCCATTATTCGCTATGCACACTAAAACAAAGGAATATGAAAAAGGAAAATACGTTTCAAACTATACATACCGTTTCGCAAAAGAAGAAGAAGGTCCGAGCGGTTTATACCAATTGGAAATAGCCGAAAAAGGCTGGAAACTTAAAGGGCAGGAAGGACTTATCAAAACCTATGAAAAGCGAGGAGAACGTGTTTCACTTTTTTTCGGTACGGGGGAAATAAGCGTCATTGAAGAATGATCCTTCTCAAAAGACAGGCTGAAATCCGCAAACGGCATATCTTTTACGACTCCCTTATCTCTGCGAATCTATAAATTCAGCCAATATTTCAATTAAGGCGAACACCTTTCTGATGCAAAAAATGCCGCCTTCAATGAGAAAATCATTATACAAAAACAAAAGCGCAACTGAAAAAGAATAGACACCTCATAAAAAAAGCCCTCTTTTTTAAAAGAGGGCTTGCTAAATAGGACTTTTTCTACCTTCAACACTGTAAACCCTATTATTAAGAACAGCTGTTGAAATGTTTTGCAAAGCTCCTAAATTTTTTTGCGATTCCACTATCCAAAGCAGATTCTTATTCTAAATATATTCATTTAGCACACTCCTTCTGTTATGTCCTTGAACCACTTCTTTAGTTTGACCGCCAACTAAAGAATACCCCATCAAAAACTTCGGTTTCTGTTGCATATATGAATAGGGAGCGTTTTTTAACATCCTAATTTTCGGGTATAGCATCAAAAGATCTTACATAAAGCACTCTCAATCCAACTGCATCTCTCAAACAGAATGTCCGGCAATCACCTCAAAAAACGAGGTGAAATCTGTCAGTATCCCGTCACCCGCCAGCTGTTTTTCTTCAAATAGCGCGCGGTTTTTTCCGAGCGGGTCAATGGCCATAATCTTGCCCGCACCTGCTTTTTTCGCCGCTGTGAGCCCCGAAAAGGCATCTTCAATGACCAAGCATTCTTCAGGTCTGAGGCCTAACTTTTCCGATGCGATGAGAAAAATATCCGGCGCCGGTTTTCCGGGGAAGCTCCCGTCATCAAACGTGACTTTGTCAAAATCAAACCACTGATCCAAGTGAAAGACGTCAAAGTAAAACTCGACATTTTCCTTTACCGTAGCCGTGGCGATGGTCATCGGCGTTTCAGATTTTTTCAGATGATTCAATACGCCGGTCAGTCCCTTCGTCAGCTTTAATTCATCTTTGTTTTCAAGGCATAATTCTCTGTAGTAAGCTTCTTTTTCAAAAGACAGCTTCTTGATTTCTTCATTTGTTAAATCGCCGGAAATAAAATACGTCAGGATTTCACTGTTTGTTCTCCCGTGAATGTTAACGAAAATGTCATCATCAGAAATGGTTTTCGGCGCGTATTTTTTCACCATGAAAAACCATGCTTTTTCGTGCAGATGCGAATCTTGAAACATCGTGCCGTTGAAATCAAAAATAACCCCTTTCATCGAACCGCCCGCCTTTTTTATTTTTTTGCGATTTTGACATCTACATATTGCTCGTAATGAATTTGAACATCTTTCATGACTTTATCATCCGTAATCAGATAGTCCATATCGTGCAAGTTATAGAACACGTAAAAATCTTCCCGGTTGAATTTTTTATTATCCGCCAGCAAAAATTTCGTCCGCGAATTATTCAGCGCGATTTGGTGAGCTTCCCCTTCTTCAATGCTGTAAGAAGAAATCTCATCATTATGTATGCCGTTGGCGCTGATGAAAGCCTTCGTAAAATTGAATTTCTGCAGATTGCCGTTCACGATGGGGCCGACGAAGGCACCGGTATTTTTTCGGAAGTCGCCTCCAATCAGGATGGTATCCGCAGTGTCGCCATGTTTCAAAATATCAAATACGGGATAGTTGTTTGTGATAATCCTGATTCGCTTATGCAGCAGGTGTTTCGCTAAAAGTTCAATCGTCGTGCCGGGCCCTAAAAAAACGGTATCGCCGTCATTTACATAGGAAGCTGCGAGTTCCGCGATCTTCCCCTTCTCCTCCATTTGAACACCGAGTTTTTCATTATGCGATAATTCGTGATCAATGGAATAAGATATGCTCTGTGCGCCTCCGTGAATACGTACGATTTTTCCGGCCTTATCCAGCTCGTCCAGATCTCTTCTCACTGTCATATCAGAAACTTCCAGTTCATCGATAATATCACTCACCGTAATAAACCCCCGCGAGTTTACGATATCGATGATTTTTAAAAGTCGCTCTTTTTTTAACATGTTCAATCATCCCCTCAACTTTACACACAATCTAACATACTGCGGCAATCCGGTCAACAAAAATAAACATTAACAAACAACATAATCAACATGTAAAACAACGAAAAACTTATATAACCTCTATAATAACAGATGTTATTTCTTTATGAAGCTATTGACAACAAAAATGTATGCGTTTACTATTAAACAAAAGATAACAATTACAAACATTAACAAACTCCAATTCACACATTGGCGAAGGAGGATTCAGTAATGCTCAAATTACCTCATGACTTTATTTTCGGCGGGGCGACTGCGGCATATCAAGCGGAAGGCGCCACAAAAGAAGGCGGCAAAGGGCCTGTGGCCTGGGATGAATTTCTTGAAAAACAGGGAAGATTCAGCCCTGATCCGGCAAGTGATTTTTACCGCCAGTTTCCGGAAGATATTAAACTATGTGAAAAATTCGGAATAAACGGCATCCGCCTTTCTATAGCCTGGACGAGAATTTTCCCTGACGGCACGGGCAAAATCAATCAGGAAGGTGTTGATTACTATCATCGTATTTTCTCAGAGTGCCATAAACGCAACGTCACCCCTTTTGTCACGCTGCATCATTTCGATACACCGAAAGGATTATTTGATCAGGGAGATTTCCTCAACCGCGCTGCAATAGAAGCGTTCGTCAGCTATGCGGAGTTTTGCTTTAAAGAATTCAGCGAAATCAGATATTGGAGCACGTTTAACGAAATTTATCCCACAGCCACCAACCAGTATTTACTCGGGGTTTTCCCGCCATCTGTTAAAAGTGATATCACAAAAGTCATTCAATGCCTCCATCACATGATGGTAGCGCATGCGATGACCGTCAACCTTTTTAAAGACGGCGGTTATCCGGGAGAAATCGGGGTCGTCCACTCATTGGAAACAAAATATCCCGCCAGCGGCACAGAAGAAGACCGCCACGCCTGTTTTCTGGATGACGCGTTATCAGTGAGATTCCTCCTCGATGCCACCTACCTTGGCTATTATTCTGAGGAAACCATGCGTGCTCTGGATGAAATCTGTGAGGCAAACGGCGCTTCATACGAGTTTTCAGACAGTGACTTTGACGTGATGAAAAAAGCCTCGACGCGCAATGATTATCTCGGCATCAATCATTATCAATGCCATTTCGTCAAAGCGTACGACGGAGAAACCGTTATTCACCATAACGGAACGGGCGATAAGGGCACTTCGGTCTATAAAGTAAAAGGAATCGGCGAACGAATTTACAAAGAAGGCCTGAAGCGGACCGATTGGGACTGGCTCATTTACCCTGAAGGCATGTATGACATGCTGATGCGCATCAAACGGGACTATCCGCAATATAACAAAATTTACATTACCGAAAACGGCATGGGCTATAAAGATGAGTTTGAAGACGGCATCATTATGGATAAGGCAAGAATCGACTATTTAAAAGTATATTTAGAAGCCGTCAGTAAAGCGATTACCGACGGAGTCAATGTAAAGGGGTACTTCTTATGGTCCTTAATGGATTTATTTTCATGGACCAACGGCTACAACAAACGTTACGGTCTTTTTTACGTCGACTTCGACACCCAAAAACGGTATCCGAAAGAATCGGCCTACTGGTACAAACTTGTAAGTGAAACAAAAACAATCATTTAACGATCATACATGATGAAAAGAATCTCTTTTCATCATGTGTGCCGTCTTTAGGAGGTTTTTTTCATGACAAAGGAAGAATTGCAGATGCTCGGTTTTGAAATCGTCGCCTATGCCGGCGACGCCAGGAGCACTTTATTGAAAGTCCTGAAAGAAGTCCGTGCCGGAAACTTCGAAAACACGGAAGCAGCATTGAAAAGCGCCGATGAAAATTTAACCCTCGCCCACAATGCGCAAACGAAAATGTTAGCTGAAGAAGCTGACGGCAAGGACATGGAATTAGGGTTTATTTTCGTTCACGGCCAGGACCACTTGATGACAACCCTTTTGCTCCGTGATCTTATTCAGGATTTTATAGAACTCTACCGAAGCCGCCGATAAGGAGTGGAAAAATGAACGGTATCATCAAGCAAATCGAAAAGGGAAAACCGTTTTTCGAAAAAATCTCAAGAAACATTTATTTAGGCGCGATCCGCGACGGCTTCTTAACTGCCATGCCTGTTATTTTATTCGCCAGCATTTTCATCCTCACCGCCGCTGTGCCGGAAGTGTTGGGTTTCACTTGGCCTAAAAGTGTTTCTGAATGGCTTTGGAAAGTTTATAACTATTCAATGGGCGCCCTCGGTCTGATCGTTGCGGCAACAAGTGCGAAATGCCTGAGTGAATCAATGAACCGAAAAATGCCGAAAAACAAAGGGATCAACCCCGTTTCAGCGATGCTTGCTTCAGTCGTCGGGTTTCTCATTTTAAGCGTCACTCAAATCGACGGCGGGTTCTCCACGGAATATCTCGGCACAAAAGGTCTTTTAGCCGCTTTTGTATCCGCTTTCATAACGGTGAACGTTTACAGATTCTGCGTGCTGAAAAATATTACGATTAAAATGCCTAAAGAAGTACCGGGTACCATTTCACAAACATTTAAAGATGTTTTTCCGTTCGCTTTTTCCGTTTTGGCCATGGTGATCGTTGATTTATTGATCAGGAATACGCTGAATGTATCGTTTGCGGAGGCTCTCTCCTCTCTCTTATCGCCGTTTTTTACCGCCGCAGACGGTTATCTCGGGATTTGTGTCATTTGGGGAATGATGGCGCTGTTCTGGTTTGTCGGCGTTCACGGGCCTTCTATTGTAGAGCCGGCCATCGCAGCTATTATTTACGCAAATGTGGAGGCGAACCTTCAGCTTCATAATGCCGGCGAGCAGGCGTCCAACGTGCTGACCGTCGGACTCGGGAACTTCGTCGGCACAATGGGAGGAACCGGCGCAACCCTTGTTGTTCCGTTTATCTTTCTGCTTTTCGCGAAATCCAAGCAATTGAAAGCAGTCGGAAAAGCATCCGCGGTTCCGGTGTCTTTCGCAGTAAACGAACCTCTTCTCTTTGCTGCGCCGATCATTTTAAATCCTTATTTTTTCATTCCGTTTGTTGTAACGCCGATGGTGAATGTCTGTCTGTTTAAATTTTTCGTGGATGTCATCGGAATGAACAGTTTTATGTATGTTCTTCCGTGGGCCACCCCGGCGCCCGCCGGCTTGATTCTCGGAACCGGCATGGGGCTCTCGGCTTTTGTGCTGACTGCTGTATTAATTATTGTCGATTTCCTGATATACCTGCCATTCTGTAAAGCTTATGACAAAGTATTAGCGGCGGAAGAAGCCCAACATACCGAACCTGAAACCGCGCCGCAAAAATCCCGGGAGATACAGCCCGTAATGGCCGGCGCCTCAGAAGACGAGGCCACCGTCATCAGCACAAATCTTCAGGAATCCTCATCCGCCTTGGAACACGGCACCAATGTGTTAGTGCTGTGCGCCGGAGCGGGAACGAGCGCTATGCTTGCGAACGCACTGACCGAAGGAGCCGAAGAATACAACGTGCCGATCACCGCCTCAGCAGGCGCCTACGGATCCCATTACGACATCATGAAAGACTTCGATATGATTATTTTGGCTCCGCAAGTCGGCTCTTATTATGATGACATTAAAGAAGATGCGGACCGCCTGCATGTGAAACTCGTCGCAACGAAAGGAGCGGAATATATCAGTCTCACCAGAAATTCACAAAAAGCCATTCAGTTCATACTGGAGCATACCTCAAAATAGAATCGGAGGTTTATCATGGATGCCAAACTTTTGAAATCAAGATTCGAAGACATTTTCAAGAGAAGTAACGGAGAACTGTTTTTCGCACCCGGCCGGATCAACCTGATCGGGGAACATACGGATTATATAGGCGGTCACGTTCTTCCATGCGCGATCACGATCGGAACATATGCCGTATGCGCAAAACGCGAAGATCACCAGATCCGGTTATACTCAGAAAACTTTCCTGACAGCGGCATTGTCTGCCTTGATCTTTCCGCCACTGCATACAAAAAAGAAGACGGGTGGGCCAATTATCCGAAGGGGATGATCCATTACCTTCTTGAAGCCGGCGGCCAAATAGACAGCGGAATGGATATTCTTTTTCACGGTACGATTCCAAACGGAGCCGGTTTAAGCTCCTCTGCTTCCATTGAAATGTTAACCGGTTCCATTTTAAGAAAGTTATTCAGCCTGGATGTTTCCGATACTGAACTGGCGCTTATCGGAAAAAGAGTCGAAAATGAATTTATCGGCGTGAATTCAGGGATTATGGATCAATTCGCAGTGCAAAAAGGCAAAAAGAACATGGCCATTCTGTTAAACTGCGATAAGCTTGAGCACGAAATGATTCCGGCTGCTTTTAACGGATATAAAATCGTCATTATGAATACGAACAAGCGCCGGGAGCTGGCGGCTTCAAAGTATAATGAACGCCGCAGCGAATGCGACGCGGCTCTCACGGAACTGCGGCAATATAAAAATATCGCATCACTTGCGGAATTGACGGGAGAAGAATTCAACGAACTCGAACCTCTTCTCTCCCGTGAAACTTTGCGTAAAAGAGCCCGGCACGCGGTCAATGAAAACGAGCGGACCCTCTCAGCGGCGGAAGCTCTCAAATCGAATGATTTGAAAACGTTCGGGGAGCTGATGAATGCGTCGCACCGTTCGTTACGTGATGACTACGAAGTGACCGGTGACGAATTAGACGCGCTGGCTGAAGCAGCCTGGAAAGAAGGAGCACTCGGAGCGCGGATGACGGGCGCGGGGTTCGGCGGCTGCGCCATAGCCATTGTGGAAAGTGAAGAAACCGCCGGCTTTATCCGGGCCGTTTCATCTCACTACCGCGGCAGAACAGGTCTTGAAGCTTCTTTCTACATCGCGGATATAAGCGATGGCGCGGCTGAATGGAGGGAAAAATAAATCATGGCGATTCTCGTTCTCGGCGGAGCCGGCTATATCGGTTCTCATGCGGTTGATCAATTAGTAAACAAAGGATTTGAAACGATAGCTGTGGATAATCTCCAGACAGGCCACCGGAAAGCCGTTCATGAAAAAGCCGTTTTTTACCATGGAGATATCCGTGACAAACCGTTTCTTCGCTCTGTATTTGCGAAGGAGAACGTAACAGGCGTTCTTCATTTTGCCGCTCAATCCCTTGTCGGCGAATCAATGAAAGACCCTCTTTCATATTTCAATAATAATGTGTACGGTACGCAAATTACGCTGGAGGTCATGCAGGAATTCGAAGTGAAACACATTGTGTTTTCTTCATCCGCCGCTGTTTACGGCGAACCTGAAAAAGCGCCCATCACAGAAGACATGCCGGAAAATCCGGAAAGCGCATACGGGGAATCAAAACTCATGGCAGAAAAAATGCTGAAGTGGTGTGAAACCGCTTGCGGCATAAAATATGTCTCGCTTCGGTATTTTAACGTTGCCGGCGCGAAAACGGACGGTTCCATCGGAGAAGATCATCATCCGGAAACCCACCTTATCCCTATCCTTTTACAAACCGCGCTCGGTCAGCGCGAGGAGGTTTTGATATTCGGCACTGACTATGATACAAAAGACGGCACGTGCATCCGCGATTATGTTCATGTTTCTGATTTAATCGATGCCCATATTCTCGCTCTGGAATATTTGCAAAACGGCGGAGACAGCGGCATTTTCAATTTAGGATCAAGCAGCGGGTTTTCCGTATCAGAAATGGCGGAAGCGGCCCGGCAAGTGACCGAAAGAGACATAAAAGTAAGAGCGTCCGCAAGAAGACCCGGTGATCCAAGCGCCCTCATCGCTTCCAGCGATAAAGCGCGGAACATTCTCGGCTGGAATCCGAAACAAACGGACATATCGGAAATCATTGCGTCAGCATGGAATTGGCATCGGCATCATCCTAACGGATACAAGGACAAATGAAATGGAGGCGGCGGTCATTGACGTTTTTGAATCAGTGGCAGGGTTTCTGAAAGAAAGCACTGTCTTAGGCGACATAAATGAAACAGATGTGATTTATACAAGAAACAGACTTCTCGATCTGCTCGGACTGACGGATTATGCAGAACCGAAACGTATCAAGAAACAAAACAGGCTTCACTATGTGGACGAAATGGTGAAAGACGCGGTAAAACGGTCAATCATAAACGATACGCCGGCTGAAAGAGACATGCTGGGAAGCAGAATCATGGACGTAATCACACCGGCCCCTTCTCTGATCAATGCCGCATTCAGCAAATTGTTATCAGATTGCCCGAAAAAAGCAACAGATTATTTTTATAGATTGAGTCAAAACAACGACTATATTAAGACGCGGGCCATTCGAAAAAATATCGTGTACCGCTCAACAACACCTTTTGGAGAATTGGACATCACCATTAATTTATCAAAGCCCGAAAAAGACCCTAAAGACATCGCCGCGGTAAAAAACAGTCCGGAAAACCGGTATCCGAAATGTCTGCTCTGTATGGAAAACGAGGGGTATGCCGGAACACCGCATCACCCCGCCCGTTCAAACCACCGCATCATCAGGCTTGACTTAGCGGGAGAACAGTGGGGTTTTCAATACTCTCCTTATGCGTATTACAGCGAGCATGCCATCTTTCTTTCAAGCGTACACAAGCCGATGAACATCAGCCGCGACAGCTTCAGAAGGCTTCTGGCCATTACGGAAATTTTCCCGCATTATTTCGCGGGGTCAAACGCAGACTTGCCGATCGTAGGAGGTTCCATTCTTTCACACGATCATTATCAAGGCGGCGCCCATGAGTTTCCCATGGCAAAAGCGGGTTCCCTCTACCCTTTTCATATGCGTCATTTTCCAGACGTTCAGGCCGAAGCCGTAAAGTGGCCGGTATCAGTGATCCGCCTTCGCGCAAAAGATCCGGATTTGCTGACAGATGCCGCTGCCTATGTTTTTGAAAAGTGGCGGGAATATTCAGACGAAACCGTCAGCATCATCGCGAAGACAAATGAACCCCATAATACCGTCACCCCGATTGCCAGACGCAGGGGAACGGATTTTGAAATCGATCTCGCTCTCAGAAACAACCGCACCTCCGAAGATTATCCGGATGGCATTTTTCACCCGCATCAGGATGTCCATCACATCAAAAAAGAAAATATCGGTCTGATTGAAGTGATGGGGCTCGCCGTTTTACCTCCCCGCCTGAAAGATGAGCTGGCAGAAGTGAAAAAGTATTTACTGAATGAACCTCATGACATCAAAGACATTCATCTTCCGTGGGCTGAAAACATCAAAGCGGATAAAGACGTGACACCGGAAAATACAGCCGCTGTTTTACAAAGAGAAACCGCGAATGTATTTTTACGCGCGCTGACCGATGCAGGCGTTTTTAAAATGACACCCGAAGGAATTCAGGCGTTTCAGCGTTTCACGACGTTATTGGAGAATGGCAGCTGAAACATTCAGAGTGAAATCAATCAACAATCTTTTTTATCAGGAGGTATTGTGATGTTCAAAAACCGATTGAAACGTGTATTTGTGAGCGCAATCTGTCTTTCTCTCATTTTCACCGCTTTTACATTCTTTGAGAAGTCTCCTAAAGCAAAAGCGGATGCCCCGTTTGCCTATGGCGCGGATATAGGATGGCTGAAACAAATGGAGGATGAAGGTGTGCGCTGGCTGGATGACGGCGGGAAACAGAAAGATGCCGTGCAGATTCTTAAAGATCACGGAATAAATGCCGTGAGACTGAGAGTGTTTGTGAATCCGCCAAGCAGCTATTATTGGCTGAAAGACGGCACAACATGGACCATGCTCGGCTATAGTGACAAAGCAGGCGTACTTGCGGCGGCCAAAAGGGCAAAAGCGTTAGGAATGAAAGTAATGGTTGACTTCCATTACAGTGATGTGTTCGCTGATCCCGGCCACCAGATCAAGCCGAACCAATGGACCGGCTATTCAAACAGCCAGCTTCAGGCAGCCGTGTATAACCATACGTACGATGTCATGAAAGAACTTAAAAATCACGGTATCTCCCCTGATTGGGTGCAAGTAGGGAATGAAATGAATTCAGGAATTTTACTGCCCGACGGCAGCACGAGCGATTTCAGCAAATTGACCGGCTTACTGAACAAAGGCTATGACGCCGTGAAATCCGTCAGCCCGGCCACCAAGGTAATCAGCCATTTAGCACACGGCACGGACAACAGCCTATTCAGATGGTGGTTTGATCAATTCTTTAAAAACGGAGGGAAAACCGACATCATCGGCGTTTCGTTCTATCCCTATTGGGAAGGTAAGCCGTACTGGGAGCTCACCGGCCATTTATCATCTAATTTGAATGACATCGCCTCACGCTACAACAAGGAAGTCATGGTGGTTGAACTGGGCGGAGATGAAAATAATCCGAAAGATTCCTACTGGACCATAAAAGACACCATAAAACTGGTGAAAGCCGTTCCGAACGGCAAAGGAACCGGCGTATTTTACTGGGAACCCGAAGCTCACTCCAGCGTTCTGTCAGATGCGTATCCACTAGGCGCAACCGCAAAAGTGTCTAAAAACGTCTTGAAATACACAACCGCAATTGACGCTTTTTATGATGCCGCAACAGGAAAATGATTGATGCAATTCTAAAGCAGGCTCTTTTCGCAGCCTGCTTTTTTGTAAGGCTGCAGAGTTAGCCTGTTATGAAGAGCTAATAACGAATACGGAAAGAAACATACTCGAAAAAACACATTTCGGTTAAAAATAGGATACTTCTTCTGTTCCCCCTCCTTCTTATTTCTGCGCACTATCTCTCAGTTCCTAAATAATAACTTTACGATTGTTGAAAAAGAAACAAACATTTTATAATATTGTGTAAGCACCACCGAGCAGGAGGACGGGTCATGGACAAAAAAGAACAGCTCCTCACGGATTTCAGGGACTTTTTTAACAAGATGGTGTGGCTGAATAGGCTGAAGATGGAAGAAAGCCTTAAGGGGCATAAACCTTCTGAAGTGCATTGCATCGAATTCATCGAAAAAATTGAAGACGCCAATGTGACAAAACTTGCGGAGTCCCTTTATATGACAAGAGGCGCTATAAGTAAATTAACGAAGAAGCTTATCAATAAAGGCCTTATCGAAAGCTATCAGAAGCCGCTTAACAAGAAAGAAATCTATTTCAGGCTTACCGAGCAAGGAAAAGTCATTTATAAAATTCACGAGGAATTGCACAAAGAGTTTCAAGAACGGGACAAAATCGTGTTTGAACAAGTAACTGATGAACAATTTGACACGATGCTGAGCTTCGTGGAAACATACAGCAGGCATTTGGATTCAGAAATAAAGAAACTTGGTGCAGACATGAAATCGGAATAAAACCATAGGCAGCCCCGCTCCATGAAAACGGGCTGCCTTTTTATATCCTTCTTATTGTTGACAAAGAAACAAAATCACTCTATTATTTTGTTGACAAGGAAACAAATACAGCAATTTTGAGAGGAGAATAATATGTCAACACATAAAAGAAAGGAACTTTTGCTGCCAAAAGAAGTTCTCACAGCCGCCTGGGCTATTGCACTGGGAGCAATTGCTCCCATGCTTGACTCTACGATGGTAAACATCGCCATCGGCAAACTGACCAAAGACTTCAACACGACATTGGATACCATTCAGTGGTCCGTTACAGGCTATGTCTTAGCACTTGCAATTGCAGTACCCGTATCCGGCTGGCTTATGAATAAATATAACGGTAAGAAAATCTTCATCGGCTCAGTCATCGCCTTTGGTGTCATTTCTGTTTTTGCGGGAATGAGCCGTGACGTTTCCAGCTTCATCGTCTTCCGTTTGCTTCAAGGATTCAGCGCCGGTATTATGACTCCGCTTATGTCAACACTCTTGGTTAAAACGGCAGGTCCGGAAAACCTGGGAAAAGTGATGGCAATCGTCAGCACCCCTATGATCTTCGGCCCGATCTTAGGACCTGTCATCGGAGGCTTCATCGTCCAAGGCGCTTCATGGCATTGGATTTTTTACATCAACGTGTTCATCGTTTTGATTGCCGCACCGCTTATGATGAAAACCATTCCAGACTTTGAACCATTCAACAAAGATCGTAAACTCGATATTTTCGGGATTATCAATTTGTCATTAATGAGCGCGGCATTGATTTACGGCATTACGAAAGCGGCGGATCATGCATCATTTAACAATAGCGACACCATTTTATGGGCGGGCATCGGTCTTGTTTCAGCAGCCATTTATCTTGTATATAATCTGATCAAGAAAAACCAAACCGTGCTGCCTATGAATTTGTTTGCAAACAAAAGCTTCTTAGCATCTTCGATCGGGTTGTTCTTAGCGAATGTTGCCATCATGGGGCCGATGTTAATACTTCCGCTGTTTTTTCAAAACATTCGTCAGTTCACGGCAGTCGGAGCAGCACTCGCTTTAATCCCTCAAGGAATCGGAATGCTCGTGACTCGTCCGCTGATCGGAAAAATGATTGATAAGATCGGTGTGAAATACGTGGTTACGGTCAGTCTTGTTCTTTCGCTGATCGGATCTATCCCGCTTATTTTTATCACCGATAACACAAGTATGATTTGGATTTCCGTCGTATTATTTATCCGCGGCACCAGTTTTGGAGGAATGATGCTCCCATTAATGAGTGACGCTTATACAGGCCTTGACAGCAAACAGCTTCCGGAAGCGGGTGTCGGTATTCATATGATTGAAAACCTCGGTTCCAGCTTTGGGTCAGCTGTGATCGCAACCGTTACCGCAACTGTCATACAAGGATTGCAGCCGACGATTCCGAACAGTTTAAAAGGCTACCATGCCGGGTTCTTAGTATCCGTCATCATCCTTGCGGCCATCTTCATTCCAAGTCTGTTCCTTACCCATAAAAAGACTGCGATATAAAGAACTTTTTAAAGTAAAAAACCCTTGCGCAGCAAGGGTTTTAGTGAACGAAACTGATGATTGTTGTTGACAGAGTCGGCCAACAATAGACAAAGCCTTTTACTCATTCACATTGCTTTTCATTAACCATTCTACTTCCGTTAATTCTTGTTTTTGAACGTCTTTTGTATGTTTTTTCGTAAAATGGACTTTAACAGCTTCTTCGTTTTCCCAAATCTCCCAAAGCATGATTTTGCGTTCTGATGGTTCGAGCGGATGAGCATGGAACTGAATACAGCCTTCTTCTTTGTTCGTTTCTTCCTCAAGTTTTTTGAATTCCTTCATTATTTCATTAAGGTCTTTATCACTGATAATATTTAAGCATGCCGTTATGTAATGCATCGAAACTCCCCCTCTTCCCATCTTTTTATGGCTTTACATTATAACATTTATCGAAAAACGAAACCGGCATACCGCATTCTCAACATATAAAAAACCGTCCATAAAAAATGAACGGCAATGTTTATTTAAGGGCATTAAGAGCGACTTTTGCAGCCTCAGCGATAAGAGCATTATTATAATTGGCATCTTCCGTAAACCGGTTTGACAGGATTGCCAAAACAATTGGGGCTCTGTCAGGCGGCCAAACGATCGCAATGTCGTTTCGTGTGCCGTAGCTTCCGGCTCCGGATTTATCGCCGACTTCCCATCCTGCAGGAGCGCCTGCCCGAATCAGTTCGTCGCCGGTAGCGTTGCCCCGCATCCAATCCGTTAAGATCGTGCGCTTGTCAGTCGTTAGAGTGTTACCCAAAGCGAAAGTCTTAAGATCAGTTGCCAGTGCTTTTGCGGTGCTTGTGTCACGACGATCCCCGGGAATCGCCGAGTTTAAATCCGTCTCGAATCGATCAGCTTTCGTTACATGATCCCCGATCTGTTTCAATGACTTTTCGAAACCTTTAGGGCCGCCAAGCTGCTGCAGCAATAGGTTCCCGGCGGTATTATCGCTGTAACGGACAGCGGCTTCTGAGATTTCTTTCAGGCTCATGCCTGTATCCAGGTGTTTTTCTGTGATTGGAGAATATGTAACTAAATCGTCTTTGCTGTAGCGGATGATGGCATTAAGTTTTTCATTTGAGCTTGTCTTCAGAACAGCAGCCGCGGCCAGAACTTTATAGGTTGATGCGTAAGCAAACCGTTCATTCGGCCGATAGGCGATTGTCTTGTTTGAACCTGTATCAATCGCATAAACCCCAAGCCTGGCATCAAATTTTTTCTCAAGCTGAACAAATTTCTGATTCGTTATACAGCTTGTCATTTTTGTGTCTTCTATAGACTTCGCTTCAGCATGCGCTGAGCCGAATAAAGGATTGAAACCGGTAAAGCTTAAACATAAAAGTCCAATGCATATTCCAACTTGTATTCCCGCTTTATTTTTCACATTCAGGCCTCCTCATTAAAATGATTTTGTATACATCTTCTAATTAACATTACAAACAGGATGAAAGTCAATATATTTCCTGTGAGATGTTGTCCATGACAGTTAGGAAATCAGCTGAAAATTTAATTGAAAACACCCCTAAATCTCTTCAATGGATAGTGTTTCTTCCGGCAGATATTTCGAGAAAAACCCGTGTGATACAGCGTTTGGTTTCTTGCCGGAGCCCCCTCCGCTGTTTCCTAATGCGTTTTTGCTGCCGGGTTGCCCGCCTATTTTTGTGTGCATCTTTTCCTTTCCCAACCATGCCGCTGTTTTTACGATTTAATGGTGTTCACTGACACCCCATATTTCTCGGCAAGATCCTTGTATTTCATACCTTTGACGTAATCCTTATACGCCTGAATATGCTTTTCAGCCATCTACATTCACCGCCGCCCCCTTTTGATTCGTGTTTATTTTTGAAAAGATATTCCCTCTAAACCGACGCCGCACTCAGACCGTTAACCACCAATAGTTTTCCCGAGGCTTACCGGAATCGGTTTACAGAGAACATAAAAAAGCATCCTGAGGAATGCTTTTTAGTAGACACTAATGTTATCTTTAAGAATTTTAAAGTCTTTGTCTATTATTTGTTCACCAATTGTTTTTAATTCTCCATTTATTCTAGAATTTTTCACATCAATAGAACGAGTGACTATTTCAATGCCTGTAATAATTCCTATTAACCCATCACATATAGCATTATGTGCCTCTTGCAATACTTCGGGTGGCTTTTCTTTTAGCACTTTTTTTAATAAGATTTGGACTTCTTCAGACGCCCAGTAGTAGCTTTCCAATAATCTCTCAAGATCTCTTCTATCGGAGGTAATTAATATATTGGTTTTGCCTTTAATAGAGCTTAATTCAGTTGTGATTTCAGCAATTTTTCTCTTTAATAAATGATTAGCCAATGACATTATTATCACCTCAACCATATTGAAAATGAAATTTTTCCAAATGAAAGAACTTATCATAAATAGATGCAGTCGTTAGATAAAAAAGCACCCCAAGGGATGCCCATGTTATTTAATCCAATCTCTTAATTCTTTAATTGTGTTATATGTTTTAGCCCAAACATTATTTTGTTCAAGGTATTCCATACCGTCAAAAGTAATTTTTGCATGTTTTAATAATGTCATTTTTACAGGGTTACCCATACCAGCTCTAATGACAGTTGCATTTTCAATTAAATTTTTACGTTGCATCATTTCTACAACTTCACCAAAAAACTGAAGATCTGCATCGTAATCGGTATATCTAGGCTCAATACCTTTGTCCATCTCTTTTAAAATACTATAAACTAGTTTTCTGCGATCCATTTACTCACCTCCCACCTTATTATCGGTTAAGGAGTAGGAGAAAGGAACAATTTGCAGAATTTGTCGAATGATTTAGATTATTTCTTTCTTGTTTGCACGGGTATGCCATCTTCAATATCTTTTAAAGACCTCCTAATATAGGACCGAAAATTATTATACATGCCCGTGCCCATAACATAAGTGCCCCTTTGTTCTTGATTTGCCTTTTCTAAAAAGGTATCTAACAAATCCACTTTTTTCTCGAAAGTTATACTAGAATTTTCTTGTAAAGATAGGATGTACTCATAAATTAATTTGGCTGGTTCTTTATCTGCATTACCTCTACTATACCCTATTGTATAACTAGGAAGTAAAGGTGCTTTTGCCCACCTTTTCATAAAAAAGAAAGCATTTCTAAACTCTCTTTTTCGGTCTACAACGTTTTCTTTACCTTCTTCTGAGTTGACTAATTTTTTCTTACTCAAATTTCATCACCGCCCAATAAAGATTATACCAATATCAGGTTTAAGATGTTGTTTGAAAAAGTAAGCAATCGAAGACTCTCTTCATAAATAGGTCGCAACCGTAAGACGAAAAAAGCACATTGGATTACTAATATCTATATGGTATTTTAGATTTATTTACTGAGTTTTCATCAAGATGGTCATAACCATTCACTTCCAAAAATTTCAGTATTCCGTCTTTGGCTATATCCATATTATTCTTCGGCCCAATTTAAACCTTTAATTGCACTTTTATCATGGAATGGTACAGTAAGATAAGGAATAAAAGTACCATTTGAAACTCTGCAAGAATAGTCTAAATAGTCCGGTTCAACAGCCTTTGGAATTAATGCTACTCTGTACTCCTCTTCTTGAGAAAAACATGAATCCTTAAAAAAGACAGAAAAAATTTTCACATACAAAGACAAGAAACCATTTTGATAACTCCATTGCGACCATTGATAACTACCAGAGTTAGGGTCATCTAATTTGTTTTGAAAAAACAAATTAACTCCAATAAACTTACTCATTAGTTCTTCGATCATTTTCCTTTGTGTTTTTATATCATAAATGACTGGAAATTCCAACAGATCATAATTATCTAAATTTAACTTTCCAAATAAATTTTTAGGGTCAAGAACAATATTATAACCATCATTATTTGTATAATTAGACCAAAGTAAATTTGAATCTGAATTTGTAGTGAGTGACATTACATAGACAGGTTTTTTTAAAGGTTTAGATTCAATAATATATTTAAAATGGTTTAAGAAACTGTCTTTTGATTCGCCGCAAATATCTGATATTACCTCTTCACATAAATTATAAGTATACAACAGTTCATTTTTATCGTTCAAAAAGTTTGCATCAGATAGCCAAAATTCTTTACGTTTTAAAATTCCTTCTACTCCATAGATATTTGTATAATGATAGAGTAATTTTATTTTCTTTTTCTTTTTGCTTTCTATAAATTCATAAACGAGATTGCGAAAATCCTGATGGGGCTGTATTTTTTTTGGTTTAATATCTTTTAATTTCAAAACCTTACCCTCCCAGTTTATTATCGGTAAAAGGATAGGAACCTTTGCAAAATTTGTCGAACGAAAGAACCCTTCCGCTTTTGAGATTCTGCAGGTTACATCCGATAATCTAAATGGCTTCAGATGTCGTTATGACTTCCTTATCCATGAAAATTCAAAGCACGTCCATGCTCTTGAAGATAAACTTAGCCATTCCGAAGGTTTCTCCATTTTAGGGTTATATTAATTAGGGTCAATATCAACCAGATCAATGCCAAAATCATGGTGATAATATCCAAGGTGCTAAGATGACCATAATTAAAATTAGTGAACAATATCACAAACAGAATAAAGAATAAGATCGTTGAACCATCGATTAATTTTTTCATATTTGCTCATTTCCTTCTATGTTTTTGAAAATCCAAAATATCCTCTTTCAGAAAAAGCCTGTCCCGAGGCATTTCTTTCATCGGCTCTAATTCCCCGCTTTTAACTAACTGGTTTAGGTATGGCGAGTGAAGCCCAATATTTCAATTGCTTCGCTTGTATTAACGGTTTCCTCATTTAAGAACCGTTTAATTGCATCGCGTTCTTTAAGATTATACATAATATCATCCTCTTTGAATCCCCTAATTTGTAACAATAAACAATACCATTATACCTATAACAATAGTAGTCTTTAAAGATTTTTTGAAAAATTTTCTTATGTTTCAATAAATAAACAACCTATTCATGCTAAACAGAATAGGCTGTGATCTGCTCTATTTTTCATTTTCAGGCAGGAACGTTCAATGTTCTTCTGCACAGTTCCTTTTTTAATCCCCAATAACTGCGCGATCTCTTCGGCAGACGGCGCAACGGCCTCCGCTATAATACAACGGATAAATGATTGCCTTGAGTAGTTTTTTTCATTGTCATTGCTTCCCCTGTTTTTTGTATTCTGCGATTTCCTTAGGGGTAGCCTTCCGGACTCCGTCTGCGTCTGTCCTGTTTGCCACTTGAACGCCTTCCATATTTTTTATCTCGCTGACTACTCCCAAATGCTCTAAATACACATGATCACCAATCTTGAAACGATTCTGTTTGGCCCGCTCCTCGGTCATGCTCCTGTATTCAGTCGCGGCTTTCATTTTTAATTCAGCCAGACACATTTGACAAAGTGTTACTGTTACAGAATTGCCGTTAAAATCAGTAAACGAAACCGATCTGACAGATTCCTTTTCCGGGTGCATCGTGCATGTTTTCTTCATAGGTGATGGCCGTGTAAATTCAATCATTCCGTTTCCTCCTCAAAAAAGTCTTTTCGTCCCCTGACATAACTCCGGATGAACGGGAAGTTCCATACACCCGCATTCGAACTGTCACGACACCGCCATCTGACGGATTTTCATACATCCTTCATAGCTATAAGCCTATATTCCTTTATATTCCCAATGCTTGCCGCACTTCCCTGTTAGGATGAAGTTTCTAAAGCTGTTGACCAGTTGCCGCATGTTGGTTCCCCATGCGAAAAGCCGTTTGGGCCGCCGTATCCCAATTCATACGGGTGAATTTCAGCCCTCTCATATGTGTGTATGCTTTGTAAAGGAGGTGCATCACATGATGTTCTAACAACCGATTCAACATGAACAAAGTGATGTAGTCGACAAAAAGATTGCCGAGAACAAAAAGAACGGTGAATCTAAAAACAATTGACCTTTCTGAATATGAATTGCTGGTCAACGTATATTTCAAATTAATAAGATAAATAAAATAGACCCCCTCAAAGTTAATGGTGAGGGGGTCTTGAGTATGCGGCCGATATTTCTTTATTGAACTCCAAACGAAGAGATGCAAAAATGGATTGAAGAGGTGATGGTTTTGCCGCCATGTTAATGTACAAATATTTAATTAATACTGTATCAGTTTATTCAATATGTTAATTTTACTTTGATCTTTATTACTCTTCTTTGTTCTTCTATATCCATCTAATAAAGACATATTATAAACCTTGAGGTAATCATCAATAGTCAGCAAATGATATTTGGCTCCGTCATCTTCAAAAACCCCTAGGTTATGATAATCTACATCTGCAAATGGTTTTAAATCCTCAATGTAAGCAATGCCTATTTTAGTATTAGTTTTCCTAAATTCATGCTCATGTAAATCAACCAATTTATATCCTTGCAGTTCCATAATTTTTTTAAGTTTTTCCCACTTTTCCTCTAAAAATATTAAAGGAATAAGGATGTCAATATCTTCTGGTGAAAAGTTCAACCCAGTTACCTTTTCAAGACCTAAAGAGCCATATAATAATGGGGTAATGTCTAACTCTTTATTAAGAGTTTTAGCTATATTTATAAATTCATTATACAATTTCATTTTATATCCTCAATTTTTGGCTATTTACTGCTCCTTGGAGTTTCTTTGGAATTTATTTTCACTTTAAAAGGATTCTTTTATCTCAATGGATCTCCTGAAGCTATATGCCAATGCAGATGCTTTGAATCCTGATAATCTCCTAAGTTAGTAAGCACCCTGCAAGAACCACTTTCTTTTGTCACCTTCGCCGCAACCTTTTTAATCACACCCAGCAACTCGAGTAAAAGTTCATTGTCGTCTTCTTCCAAAGTGATTAAAGAAGAGATATGTTTTTTAGGAATAGCAACAATATGCACCGGCCAAAAAGGTCTTGTATGATGATACGCCAATACATTCTCGGTTTCTAAAACTTTATTTACTTTTGTTTTTCCGCTTAATACTTCATCGCAATAAAAGTCTTCTGTCAATCATTAATCCCCCTTACTTTTTAGCGTTGATCTTCATAGTCAATATACAAATTTAACCCAATGCTCTACTTTATTTTTCACCTTTATCATTAAAATAAGAGAACCACAATAAACTTATGAACCCATCAGCTCCTATAATTGTAGATATAATGTAAGTCCAATTAAGTAAATTCATAAGCTTTCTTCTCTAAGAAATAATTTCGATACGTCTAAATATATCGCTTTATAGAATTTTCCATTCCGTGCAATCCAGCAGCTTTTGATACGGTGTTTAAGGATTGCTACCTGTGCTGCTTTTACTCCTTGTACAGTTTTTAAACTAAACTTATTTTTGTATCTCTTTCAATGTATCTTTAATAATGTCAACAATAATCTGAGGTTGATCAACATGTAGACCATGTGATGCATTTTTCACAACAATATGTTTGCTATTTGTTGATAAACGCAGAAAGTCTCTTTGAAATAGATTCCACGCAGCGAAGGATTCAGTTGTATGATAAGACTGTAAACCAGCGCTGACAACTATAAGTGGAACATCTCCTAATGATGTGCATTTGTCTATTTGTTCAAAACTATCTTGAATTTCACTTAAAGAACCTTCTACCGAAAATTGATTAAAGTAAAGAGATCTTGTTTCTTCACTGAATAGTGGTGGCATAATTTTGTTTTGATCTTCATGGCAGGAATCTAAGAGAATAACCGCTGCTACTTCTTCTGGATATGTACAAGCATATAACCTTACATTTGCTCCTCCAAATGAATGCCCTACAAGCATATATGGTGGTTTAATATTCGCATTTTGTAAAAGGGTACGAAGATTTTCAACAGACTGCTTGCTGTCTTTTGGTCTATCGTCTTTTTCACTTTTTCCTAAACCTGCTCTATCGTAGATGAAAAATTGCGCAAATTTTGAAATTTCACCTTTTATAGGGTCCCAAGAAGCAGAAGGGCATCCGTACCCTGATTCAAATATGACTGTAATGTTTTCATTTTGCCTTTCAAAAAATTCGTAATAGAGCTTAATACCACCAATATCTTGCATCTTGCCAGTATTGGTAATTTTATTCATACAAAAACCTCCAGTGTTTAATCATTAGGTTCATAGGTTAAAATGGAGCATTCTGTCTCTGATATTTTATATACTTTCCTGTTTTTCTGTCGAATGCCATCCATCTCATTCCAATAAACTCTTCTTCTCTAAATATACTTCTTTTAAGCCCTTATCATCACTTAGAACACTATATGCTACCCCAGAAATCGAGACTCTCTATGTAATAATGGGTATTCATCTAATCTGTCATTTTTTAAGATATTAGTTAAGATATTTATCATTGTTCACATCTCTCTTTGTTAGAGTAAAAACGTGTTTAAACTTAAACCATCTGAAACACGACATACAATGCAACTTCAGCTACAAGCAAATAAATCATATATCTAGCATAATTGAATACATCTTCATCAGTATTTTTCTCTTTTTTAAAAGTCCATGCAAATAAACCTAATACAGTTGCCACTAATGCGATTTCAATTATTGTTAATATTTACATACCTTCCTCCTAAAAAAGAACAGGGTAAATAGACTTATGTTAATTTTCATTCAATTAAGTCTCTTCAGTCAGGATTTATCTTATAAAAACTTTCCACTTCTTCATGTTCATCACCTTCAATGAGTTCAAAGCTGCCCGGTACATTATACATTATTTTCCGTTAATATATCAATTCCGGTTAATAAATCACCTGCATCTTGAATTACGCCATTTTCATCTTTTACACACTACAATTCATTATCTAAAAATGTGCTCCAACCTTTTAACTGGCTTAATCTTTCCAATTCATTCAAACGCTACCGAGTAATTCCTGCACTCCGGTTTCCCATCCATAAGCTCTCTTCTCAAATGCTTAATCACATAATTAAAAGGACAAAGAAGTGGGTCAAATGATTCATTTTACCATTTTAGATAGTACATTGACCTTATTCCTTATTCCTCCATGGTAAAATCTTGTTGAAGTATTTCGAATGAAAGGATTATGGTCATGAAAGTTTTTGAAGCAACCACCCTCCTCGCCGCTGCCAAACAGCGCGCGGGTGAATACAAAAAACTGCGCGGCCAGATGGTCAATCTGAAAAAAGCGTTTCAAGGTATGGCTGACCTTGGTGACAATGATTTCTCAGGCCGGGGCGCTGACAATATCAAAGCTTTTTTCAAGGACCACGCCGGCGTCACAGACAGCTGGCTTGATCTGATCGACATGAAAATCGCATTTCTCACAAGCCTTCCCGGTAAGGTCGAAGACGCCGGACACTTTCCAATTCGCATATGGAGGAATCATTTCTGGAGCACGAGCTCACCCACGCCCTCAGTAAATCAAAGGCGATTATGGAAGAGCAGAAAAAGGACATGCGCTCCATCCTCGGAGAGATCGAAGACATCATCTCGCTCGAATTGTTTTCAACCGAAAGCACGGATCAGAAGCTTTCTTCAGCTGACAAAAAAAGAAGCGAAACGATACATAAACTCGGCAAGCTTGATCACGATCTAATGAAAGAATACGCAGAAACCGAAGCAAACGAACAGTTCATCCAAGCCGACTTTCAGCAGCTCCAAAACGTCACGGGCAAAGGAAAAAGCGCCACGCCGCTTCACTACAACGCCAAAGCATACCGTGAAAGCGACATCCATAAGAAAAAAGGCGATATCGCAAGACATTCGGATGCTTATTTGACGATTAAAAAGGAAGAAGCGAAAGAGCGGGAAATCAAGGATCTGAAGAAAAAGCTGGCCGCTGGTGTCACTGATCCGGATGAGTATTTGGAAATCGCGAAGAAGATCGGCTATGAAAACCTTGAACCCGCTCAGGTGCAATATGTGATGCAGCATGAACAAGCAAAGCAGCTCGAAGAAGTCGGAGAAACGGCTTGGGATATCGTCAAAGGAATAGGCGTCGGTCTTTATGATGTCGGGAAAGACACAATAACCGGCGTCAAAGATCTGGCTGTCGGCGCATGGGATTTTTACCATCTCTCCGATGAACAAAAAGTCGCTAAAACCATATCCGGCGTATTGAACACGCCCTCCTACGCAAAAATCATATGGACAAACCTGGCGGATTCATGGAATGATAAAATGGTTAACGGAGATGCGTATTCAAGGTCACATTACATCACCTACGCCATCGGGAGCATTGTCGGACTCAAAGGTTCCGGCTCAGCTGTAAAAGTATCAAGCAAGCTCGCCAAAACAGGCGCCGCCAAAGTGGATAACGTCTTGGAAGCCGGAGAAAAAGCGGCTGTAAAACATGTAAAAACCGGGATTGAAAAAGGAAAAGACTATATCAATTCCGTTTCGAAAAATAAGTACCAACCCGCGCTTGCCGGAATAGCACAGGATATTGAAAATACTCACAATGTGAAGAATACGCCTTTGTTGAAAAGTATTATTGAAGATCAGAAAGAGAGTGTGCTCAGTAAATCTGTGTCTTCAAATTTTAGTACAGGAAAAAGCAAGTATACCGCAGGTACAATGAAACATATTTATCATGGAGAAGTTAATAAACGCGGTAAAGCAGTTGGCTACCACCATGAAAGCATGATGGGCGGGAAGATTATACCAGGTACAGAAAAGAAACCTGACAAAAATGGAGTGTATATGGCGAAAGTTGAAGTCGGGTCTGTAAAAAAGATAGCGGATTCAAGTTTCTTTCCAAGAGAATGGAACCGCGCCGATGTATTAAAAGCAATTGACGAAGCTTATCATACTAGAAAACAAGTACGTTCAAATAAGTATAGGGGAATCACTTCAACAGGAATTAAAATTGAAATGTATTTAAATAGTGACGGAACAATAGCAACAGCATATCCGTTATATAAAAAATAATCTTAAAGGTGACCGTGACACATGAAATATTCATACAGGTTTGATAAAGATCCATTTGGTGATATAAAAATAGTTTTACCAGAAGAAATCAGTCTTTTCTCTGACTTCATTGAAAATATTACAACAATAGAACAAACTGATGAGTATATAGAATACATTCAGAATGTTTTAAATGGGATACATGAGGATTTTGAAATTGATTTAAATGGGATAAGTGTATTGATAAAAAAAGATGTTACCGATGTTGAAAACCCTTTTTTAATCGATGACCCTTATAAAAACTCAATAGAAACAGACCAATTTAAAGAGTTGTTATTAATATGGAGAAATAAAATTCCTGAGATATTTAAAGATTAAGTACATTCATTATTCTACGCGGTGAAATGTGGTTCTTAACCTTTATTGAGCCGGTATTCAAATTTCCCAGAGAACCAAAATATTAAAGCCTTTCTCATAAGAGAGGGGCTTATATAGTGCGTGAAATTTGAGTAACATGTCAGACAGCACTTGCCGAAAAGGTCGGAAAGTATAGTTCTGTTCTGAGTGATCCAAAAAACATTAGTAAAATAAAAAAAGGCTCTCCAATCCTGATAGTAGACCTCCTAATGCCTTAAACAAGTTACAGAACAAATAAAACAACACATTGAATGCCTCAAGATAAAAGAAAGCCCTTCTCATAAGAGAAGGGCTTTACTATGTTTTCAATAGGGTAGACTGTCTTCAGTCCGTAGAAAAGCACATCAAGGTTGCTCGTAGTCTTCCGTAAAGTACGTTCCTTTTTGACGCGTTTTCCTGTTCTATTTGCGGACATATTACCGCCTCCATTTCGGTTAAGTCACCGAAATAAAAACCGCTACCTTGTCGTTGGTAGGACCGCTACCCTGCGTCTTAATACGCCTAAGTCATCGACTAAGTCAATGTAATAAAAAACGGCTAGAAACGTTGATATAACGCCTCTAACCGCCGTGGATGATTCCGACTGGGCTCGAACCAGCGACCTCTACCCTGTCAAGGTATCCGCAAGTGATCCGATAAGTCAGTCGGTAAGTCAAACGTTGGTATATCAGCGTTAAGTCATGCAACTAACATTGAACGTCCTTATTCTATTATCTCCGATTATAAACTATGGCCCCTCAACCACGCAAGGTAAAGAAGAGTATAATTTTAACACTCAGTCAATCTCGATAGAAACTTTGTTTTACGGTTGCTCTCGTAATTCGTCGTCAGCTAATTCCGCAAGCTTTTGAAAAGCTGCGTTATTTTCTAACGGTCCTGCCTCGCATTCATACCCGCAGCTCTTAAGTTGTTCAACGATTTCATTTAGCGTTTTAAATTCAGACAATTTCCTCATCCTTTCGTCTAGTTTTTGAAGGTATTTTGATCTTATATGCAGAAATATATACCAAATGGAGGTGATAAAATGAACCTAGTCCCAGTTAACTCTTCAAATTTAAGCGCTGTTGGATACAATTCTCAATCCAAAGTGCTACGGATTGTTTTTAACAGCGGCACTTACGATTATTTTGATGTGCCCCAAGGTGTGTATGATGGTCTAATGTCGGCTCCTTCTAAGGGAAGATACCATCATGCTTTTATTAAAAACAGCTATAGATATGCAAGAGTTTAGAAAATTCCCTTATATTTTATAGTTGGCAAACGTATGACGAATGAAACTAAAAGGCGGCATTAGCCGCCCTGCTTCGTCAACTCCGGTATTACCACCCATCCAACAACTCCGCCGTGTTGATTTCATCCATCATTTCCCGATCAGAGTATGGAAAAGTAGCGTCGGCAACCTTCTGACTGTCTCTGTTTACTCCTGATTCAATCGCTTTCAAAACACTTCACCCCACACCACTGCGAGGCCGCTGGTTCCGTACGCACTTTCTAAGCACCCTTGCGCGATTACAAGACTGGCGAGAATTTTATAATTCACGTATATTTTCTGCGCATCCGGAGCGATTTTCTTTATGAAGTCCGTATTTCCCATTCGAAATCACCTCCCGCTCCTTAGACTTTCTATATCGAGGCCGTCTTGCTGGATCGCAATTATATGCGGCTCAATGACGTGGCCTAGTTCGTATCCATCTACGATTATGGAAGCTCCACCCTTCGTCTTTATCGCCTGCTCAATCGAACTGAGCGCGCGGAGCATATCCGATGATAAGGCGGATTCTCCTCCGAGCCCTGACGTATGCCCTGCGTCTATCATTCGCATAAGGTTCGCTTGCTGCGCTTCAGTAAGCACCATTTCGTTACGCAGGGCCCGAATATCGACTTCGTGACTCATTGGATTAGCGAATTGAGACGCTAGGCCGCCAATGTGAAGTTTATTTAGCTGACCGAGGCCGATGACGCCGCCAGTGTGATAAGTACCCTCGTTTCCTTTTCCACGGCTTACAGCTCGCTCTGTCTTCATGGTGACATCCGATGTGATTGTCGTGATCCGCTTCGAAATGTCCTTACTTAAAGCATCGTTCATTCTTTGGGCTTCTGAAGTAATCTCCTCGACTCGGCCTCTTGCAGTACGAAGATTTGCGATCTCATCGTCAATTGCTTTAACAGACTTTCGATATTCATCCGTTTTACGATCGGCTGCTGTCGTGTTGTTTTTCAGATTCGCCTTCGCATCTTGTAAGCGCCCAATCTCCTTATCGATCACTCTCACGCCTTCGCCCTTTTTGGCGTTTAATCCAACTTGACGGAGCTCAAGGTCGATCATCTTCTGACGAATAGTATCCAGCTTAGATATTTCTTCGTTTACCTTATCAAGTTCGGTCTTTTTAGCTGAAATTTTCTGTAAGCTGGTGTCTAATTGGCTTCTTAGTGTCTTTAAGGTCCCTTTCTGAACTTCAAGGACAGTCTCTTGTGAAGCTACTTCTTTCGTGTTTCCTTCGAGTTTAGCGTCTCTTATATTCCCTTCAGTTTCTTCAATTAGAGCAAGCTGATCTGCTATCTCACTCTCGCTTTTGTGCCTCTCTTTTGTCAGATCTTTTATTTCTCCTGTAAGCTGCTTCTGCTTACTTAGGTTGTCTTCATAATTTTTATCTGCGAGGTTTTTCTGTTTTTCCAGATCAAGTCGCAAATCTTCCGCCTTTTCCTCAGTCAGCCGCTTTAACGCCTTAGTATTTTTTGCGAACGCATTACCTTGATCGGTGATCGCAGCGCTTGTTTGCGGTGCCTTCTCTAAAACCTTGTCGTTAAGCGAAAGGTAGCGATTAAATTCCTCGTTTGTCAGTCCAGATTTCTTACGCAACTCTTCCTGTTCTTCCTTCATTCGTTTGATAGAATTGGCATCCGTCTCCGTTTTAATTCGATCATTCAAATCGAGATAGTAAACGAATTCATCGGCAGTCAGCTTCGTTTTATTTTGAAGTTTATCGAACTCTTTCGTTAAGCTGTTGATAGAATCTATTTCCTTCTGTTTCGACTCGGCCGCCTCTAAACTAACAGTATTCATCTGATCGTATCCCGCTTTTACCCCGACAAGTGCTCCCGCTAATAAAGATAGCACGGTGATTACCCATCCGGCCGGACCCATCGCAACGAACAAACCGCGTACTGCAATTCCGAGTTTCATCATGGACGACGCAACCAGCGCCACTGCTGCCGCCGCGCCCGCCATTTCGAGGCCCGTCGTGATGATCCCCGGATTCAGTTCGCTAAGGAACTCGACTACCTTCGTACCAGTTTCGACAATTTTTCGGAAAGTAGGTAAAAACTCGTTACCGATCGCGATTCCGAGGCCGTCGAGCGCAGACGTAAACTGTTCGAACGACCCTTTGAGGTTATCCATCTGCGTTTTCGCTACTTTGTCCGCAGTCCCGCCGGCTTCCTTCAGTGTCTTCGAATAGTTGCGCAGTCCCTTTTCTCCGACGCCCAAGAGCGTAACGAATCCGGAAGCCGCTTCAACTCCGACGAGCTGTGCCGCCGCTGCCGTTTTCTGTGCCGATGTCATCCCTTCGAATTGCTTCGAAATATGACCGACAAGTTCCGGTATCGGCTTTAGATTTCCCTGCGCGTCCTTTACTTCGATGCCGTACTTTTTCATCGCTTTGGCCGACTGCCCGACCGGATTCGTAAGGTGTAAGAGTGACGCACGAAGCGCCGTACCCGCCATCGATCCCTGAATACCGGCATCTGACATTTTCGCAACGGCCGTCGCAGTGTCTTCGATTGAATATCCGAGAGAGTGCGCAACAGGGGCGACGAATTTCATTGCATCGCCTAATTGCGGCAGATCCGTGTTGGCCGTCGTCATCGCTTTTACGAGTACGTCAACGGCATGCCCGGAGTCTTCCGCTTTAATGCCGAAGCCGGTCATGATGTTCGAAACGATATCCGCGGAACGTCCGAGCCCTTCGCCTGAAGCTGCCGCCAAGTTGAGCACGGCCGGCAACGATCCGACTTGCGCTTTTACGCTGAAGCCCGCCATCGCAAGATATTGAAGACCCTCGGCCGCTTCGACCGCGGTATATTTTGTTTCGGCGCCCATCTTAGCCGCGATATTCTTCAGATCTTCGAAGTCCTGACCGGTCGCACCGCTGATCGCTTTAACTCGCGACATGGCCTCCTCGAAGTCAGCCGCTTTCTTGACGGAAACACCGATGCCGGCTACGACTGCGCCGCCGACCGCAAGCGAAGCCTTTTGGATGAGGCCCATTTGTTTCGACAGATTCGCTGATGAACGGCCCATTCTCGTCATATCGCCCCTGACTTGCGTCTGTCTCCGCGACCAATCATTCATATCAAGTACAAGGCGCGCCCGGATCTCACCTACCGTCGCTCCGCTCATTCTTTACCGCCTTCTTGTGAGCGATTGAAGAAAAGCACAATCTCCTCTGCGCTGTATTGATCTAAGACCTTAGTTGCTTCAACTATTTTTTCTCCCTGCTCGTCTGTAAAATTCCCGTTGCCTTTAAGGACTTTTTCTGTCACCCATTCGATAACACCAACTGCATATGCGACTCTGTCTGCTTCTTCTTTCGTTACAAAAGGAATTACTTCTCCCATCTCATTCGCTCCTTTTAGGTAAAATAAAAAAGGGCGCCCATTTCGGACACCCTTGCTTTTCGTGCTCTATTAAATTACTCTTGGCTGGAATACGCTTCTGGATTACGGAGATAGTCAGCCACCTGATGGCCAAACGTTTTAGTCGCAACATTATAATACTGATCATATTCCGGAATAAGTGGCTGATCTTTTTTACTCAATGCGGACTCCTTAATCTGTTGAGCTTGTTTTTGTTCTTCGGTAGACGCCACGTTTGTCAGCTTCATATTTATATGGCCGAGCTTGAGTTGGCTTGATACATCTTTATCAACAAAAGAAGCTGCCAACGCCGGAAACTCAGCCATCATTTTCCGAGCAAAATACGGGTTATCAATCGTGTTGACGAAAGCTTCTAGTTTACTCAATCCTGTTTTAGTATTTGCCGCCAGTACAGTATCCGTTTTAAGGGCGGTAAGACGTCGCTCAAATTCCGCTTCTACTGCTGCGGACGGTTTTTCAGGCTCGGCGAGAAGGATTTCATCCGCAAAAGCGACCGCACTATCGGAAATCTTATCGAATTCCTTTTTAGCACTCTTAAGTTGGCCTAATAGTTGGTTTAAATATTGAGCGCGCACCTTATCTAGTTGCTGTTTTTGGCCTACATGTGTAAGGGTAACGTCTCGAAGGATTTCTGTTTCGCGCCTCTCAAAACCCTGTTTAGCCTCCCTAACCAAGCCTTTGACTGATTCACGAATTTGTTCCATTTGCGCGTAACTCTGGCTCATCTTTTCAAATCTATTCATTATAAAGTCCTCCTTTATTTTGTCTTACTGGTTGTTTATTCAGCGGGGATTTCTCCTTTTAACCATGCCCGGTGTATTTCCGGCTCAATGATCCCGTATGGGTTTGTCCCGTTAGGTCTATACGTGAAGGTCGGCTCTGTGACGTAAATTCTCGGTTTGTGCCTTTCGAATAGCCCATCGTAGGTAGCGAATTGCGCTTCACCTATCTGTCGGCCTACATCGAAGTACGTTTGACGGCATTGAATATTAATTAAATCGTGGTAACTGGCTGCGGCTTCTAAGTATTCCATCTTAGCTTTACGTACGCGGTCAAGCGCTGCCTGCTCATGTTTGCTCTTATGTGCGGTTACTTCATCTGATAACTTCCGGAGGATGTCTCCTTTGACCGCATGTATCTTTTGTTCGTGCGCCTGCTTAACGGACGTTTTCCTCTCGTATCCGCCCGAAACTTCCAGCCGCAACGATGCAACGGTTTCCCTCGCCTTACGCTCTTTCGTTCTCTTTGCTGAAGATGCGTCGAGCGCTAGTTCCATTGTGGCCGCTTTCAAATCTTCCTCAGCCTTTTGAAGCTCCTTCGCTAACTTTTCGTCGTGTTCCTGAAGCCTTTCGAGTGCTTTTTTCTTCTGCTCCTCTAGGCCCTCAAGCTCCGACAATTTTTCTTTGAGTTCATCTGAATACTTAAACTTCATCGTACCCCTCCTAAGAAATGATAATTTTATTGTTGAAAAGGCAATTTTTCAGCAGTAATAAACGCCCCTTAAACGTCCGCCAATTACCCAGAACCTCCATCGCATCATCCATTACGGAAACTTCTTCCGGACATGCTCCCATTTCGTTAAAATCTGTCGACGCAAATTCATGCGACTGGAACCGGCCGGTCAAACGTACAGAATTCTGATAGATGGTTGGGTATTTCGGACGCTCAACCTCGACCATTTCGAATGCCAAGTCAATGAGCGAGTGGTCAAAGACGATCGTTAGGTCGACAACGCCCGCTAAAGCCGATGCAGCTCGTAAAGCGCGCTGAAAAGCGATATGATCGGTCATCTGGCCGTCGTGCCTGTGCTTGCCCGCAGTGATGAAATGGCCGGCGGCCTGTATGCCCTCGTAATTTGTAACGATGTAAGCGTAGGCCGCCCGTTTCTCGTCGCCCACCTTCGCGATATAGAGTGTATGCTTCATATGTCCGCCTTCTCTTCCGCAAATAATTCCGCCTCATACTCATCTAACGGCACTCTTTCCGATCCGCGTAGCACAAACGCATTCTTGGCGCCGAAGTGTATTGCGGCATCGGTGACCGCTTCGAGGAGTACACGTCGGAAATCGGTGTCACTGGCCTTCTGATTCCGCTTGATGGTCGACATCGCTATGATCCCGCCATCGCGACCCGATACAATATAGGTTCCTCTTTCCGTATCCAGTTCGATAAGTGCAATGCGGCCGGGCAGCAATCCCGTAAAGCTCCCGCCTTTTGCCTCTCGGATGTACGAGCCGCCTGATTCTCCGTAACTCCCCCAAAATTCGGTCATTTTAGATACGCAGTACATACATCTTCCTCCCTCTGATAAACGATTGTGGGTACTTCGCCGGCATTCTGGCAGTAAAAAAGCGCCTGTGACACGAGTAAGTCCCGGTGACAGCCGCTAATCTTTCGTAATATTTCACCTGTTTCCACGTCTACCGTGAGCACTTCGTCAGGTTTTACGTAGACCAAGACGTTAGTCAAAGATGTACCTCCTTTAGATTCAAAAATCGAAATCTAATAGTAATATAGCCGGGTGCCGGTTTTTGCATTTGAAAAGCCCGTCATATCAACGTTTACAGACGTCTAAATCGTCATTCTTTTTCTTTGTCTATCACGATAATCTCGATTCCTTCGCCGACTATTTTCCTTTTCACTTTTAACCGCACATCCGGCGCAGTATAGTTGCCGGTTACTTTTGCGCTCGAATCGATGGCCGCAACGTTTGCATTTTTCCGCCCTGTTCGACTTGCTCTGTAACGGATGATCGGATTGTAAATATTCGAGATACTTCCGCATTAAAACCGGATCTACGGGCAGAACGTTTCGCATAAAGTAGGGACAAACATTCCCCGGCATTGAATCCGTTTTGATTTCAACGGTACACACACCGCAACGCTGAAGATCACAGGCACCACTGCTTTTGTAATTAGCGCATTGGTTTCGGGCGAGGCGGCCAAGTTTCGTTCGCATCGTGTTGATCTTTCGCTGGTTCATTTAATAACCTCCGTCTGCGCGTAGAATTCAAGCAGGCTAATCACTTTAGCAGGGTTAAGATCCAATTTATCTGCTAATCTTGTAGAGACTTTTGGAGTAAGTTTTCGCTTCCCGTTTTCGACCATGCAAATGAAAGCTTCCGAAACCCCTGTTAAATCTGCTACATCTTTTTGGGATAGCCTGTAAATTCGGCGAATTTTTAAAAACTGATCACCGGTTAATTCCATATGGTCTACCCTCCTTGTTAAATTTTCTTAACTTAGTATCGAAAAAAAAGGCAGAAAAAAACATTAGCCAGAATGGCTAATGCAAGATTGAAGGAGATGCCACGCGCCAGCACCCTTCTCACTATATACGTGTTTTTTCCCGTTTGTATGGTAGATTTTAAGACCGGACGCAATATCAACCGTAAAGATTCCCGGACTTTCACCATCCCTGAATCTTTCGTACTCCGATTTCTCTTCCCCGCTGCCCCAAACTCGGCCAAACTTTATATCGCCGTGCTGTTTTGCTTCTGTATTTCTACGAGGAGAATACGGGCGATTTCCGTTCAATTCACGCTTCCCATATAAATGTATTCGATCAGAAAAAACGAGTCTCCCTTCGTCTTTTTTTCCGGCATTCTCTTCTCGGTTAAGCAAATATCCGTCACGTTTTGGAGCTAAGTACGTGCCTGTTCGTTCCAACCGTTTACTGGCGTCTCTTTGCTCTTGACCGCATGCGTCACTGCAATATTTCTTTTTTCCGAGGCGCTTAAAAACATTATTACAATTCCAACAGGCGCACACTCGATATCCTGATTTAACCTCGGAAGGCGTTGGCGGTATGTACTTGTCCTCCTCGCGCTCCCACTCTTCGCGGGTACGTTCCTTTACTTGAAGCCGCTCGATATTTTCGTGAACCTTGACGAGCAGATCGCTTATAGGCTTCATCAATCCGGACGCCGATTGCATCGGGCTTTTTCCGGTGGCCTGAACGTATTCCGAGAGCGCGGCATCAATCTCGCGATTCAGGTGGAAAGCGTCCACAAAATCGGAATTAACTTCGGTTTTCCATCTATTTATTTTTTGTTTGAGCTCTTCCTTCGGTTGACTTATTTTCATTTTTATTTCCTCCTTTCTTTTTGAAACAAAGCAATCGTTCGCTTTCGCTCAATCTTGCAGATATTATTTATCGCGATAGAATTCATTTAATTAATAAGTATCTGCGCGAAAGTATTTTAATTGAGTGCTATTATTTGTTGGTATGTTTAACGTTGGTATGTTTCTATTGGTATGTTTACTTGGGTATCTAGCACCTTCTTGCATACTCTCCTCTTATACATGTATCCAAACAGCCCTCTGTTGCTTGTATCACTTATAAACAGAAAGATCGGGCAGTATTTTTTCCCCACCTTCCGAAACTATATAGCCGTCATCACTGATCCTCGGACAAAAAGAAACAAAGTACCATTTATACCGACTTGTCCCGATCCAAACGTCCCTCGCTTCGAGTAACAAACCGTTTGTTAGCAAAATATCAACGAGCGGCTTAATTCGCTTCTCTGCAATCCCTAAGTCATCTGCAATTTTCTGTCTCGCTGGAAAGCTAGCTCCAAAGCGTTTACTTTTTTCGCCACTCTCTAACGTATGCTTGCCGTCGACATAGGAAAGTAGATAAAAGTACAAAGCGATAATGTCTCTAATTTGTGGCTTTCTTTGTTTTCGTTTATAAATTTGATCAAACTCATCAATAATACGTGGAAACACCCTGCGCATAAGATCGAGGTTATACATTTCAAAGTTTGTTTGTTCTAATAATTCAGTCTTATCATTCGGCAAATACTTTTTAAATTGCTCCATTTACTTATCCTCCTCCCACACAATGTTGTGAGTGTTTTTATTTCTCACTAATATAACGGGTAGGTAGCAGCCAGTATTGCGACATCTTGCACAAAACAATATGCAAGTAAGGTGAAAACCGCGCAGTTCACTAGATAATACCCGTGACTTTTTCAAACCGCACAATTCAACGTGGATTTGTTCCATCGTTTTAACTGCGTACCAACTTCCGGATTGGCACAAACTTCCGTCGGTTTCGTCCTACACTTGTATAATGGGTAGGCTACCGTCAATTTTGCGACATGGATGACGAAACTTTCTCCCCCGTCATTTATAACTGCGAATACACTTCGGAAAATGGACAAAAAAATAAGCCGGCGTTTAACCGGCTTTTATTGCGGAACCTCAATCAATTAACTTTTCCGGAACATCGTGAACGGTTCCCCGCTGTCCCTCGATCGTATATATCCGCTCTTCGTGCTGCCGGCGGATTACCTTACCGGTCATGGCTTCGGCTGATAACCACGTCAAGCCGTCCGTCTTAACGCCCCAAAAACGCACAGTTTCGCCTACTTTATACATGGCCTTCTCCTCCCGTGAAAAACATCCGCTTGAACTGCGCGACACTCATATCTGTTATTTCGCGGCCGTCGAGCTTCTTTAGGGCCGCCGTAGTCTTAGCGAATTCAAATGTGAATGATTCCGGGTGCGCATCGGCGTATAAGTGGTATCCGTCATTCTTTTGCGTTAGGCCGCCCGTGTCGTAAAACGCAAATCTGCCGCCGCCCCACGCATCAAAATCGCACAATGCTACCGTATCAGCTGCGATTAAATAGGCGTCATGGGTTTCTTTATATGGAAAATCCGCCGATCCGTGCCGGACCAGATGCACCTTCTGCGCTTGGAACTGGCTCATGCTGGCTGCGCCTCCTGCTCACCAAAAAGTTCAAATGCCGCAGCAACACTAATTTCTCCGCAGCCAGAACGTACCCACTGAGATACTTGCGGTAAAAGAGCGAAAAAGTCCTCCGGCTTCAAATTGACATAACGGTCAATTCCTGCCGGATACACGTTAAACCATCCGACAATTGTGCGTGCATAACGAACTTGCATTTACGCCGCCTCCTTTCGATATTTACCGGCTAAGAACAGCATAAGCTCGACCGCTGACATGGATGCGATCTCTTCTAAACTCGGAATGCGGCCGTTTTTCGGTATTGAATACATTACATTTTCGCTTATTTCGGAATGCCAGCCGATTTCCGGACCGTAAGAACCTTCATATATCGTATGAATCATGACATAATGATCCGGTTCAGTTGCATCGGTCATTGTAAGCGCATAGCCATTCCCAAGGTCAATTGCCTCGACTGTCTCCTCAATTCGTTTTCCTTCCTCCATAAAATAAAAGTGATTGATTTTGATCTTTTCCATTATTCTGCACCCTCTTTCGATTGAGCTATTTTAATCATGAATTCAAGTACGGTCATATTTGCGATCTCTTCGGATGTAAGTTCAATTTCAATGCCGGTTTCAAATTCAGCAAGCTCCTCGGCTTTGTCGCCAAGCTCCGGTTTACCTTCTTCGTTGTAATGCAATCGCGATAAAGATATATAACCTGAGCTAACATCTAGCGTGATGTCGTTTCCGATATGCAAAACCTCAATCGGCTCTCGATAGCCTTCCGGATCACAGACGTTTGGATAGTTTACATAGTCGACAGTTATTCGTTGCCATTTGTCTGCAGAAAGAATTTCCTTTTTGATATCAATCGTTTTCATTTAAATGTTCCTCCCTTTAAATTGTTACGCTTTTAAGTACCAACTTACTTCCGATTATATGGTACGCTATTGCGTATAGTCAAGAAAAAAATACATCTGGAGGTCAATTAATGAAAAAAGTTAAAGTTAATATAGGGGATCTTTTGGAAAAGCAGAATCTTTCGCTCCGAGCTCTCGCTGATATATGTGGAATTAGACATGCAGCGTTAAGTGAGTTAATAAACGGTAAGAGGCAAAATATTAATTTCGGACATATTGAACGTATAGCAAATGCCTTAGACATTGAAGATATAAACGAGATTATAAGTTTAATCGAAGTAGAAGGAGAGAATCATGATATTTGAAGGAGAAAAGCAAGAATGGCTACTCTTTAAGGAAAGGGATCTATCGGTGAGAGTTTTCGAAGCCAATAATACATACGAAGCATACGCGACAATAGCAGGTAAAGGTACGCATGTAGCACGCGGACTAGAAAAATGGTCAACAATTTCTGAGGCAATAGAAGGTGTCATAAATAAAAAATAAAAAGGAGAGGTTCCTAATTGATTTTCAAAAGCAATATTGATATTTATAAAAATGCTTATCCTAACTGGCAGAAAACTTTCAGATCCCACGATGAACATTTAATACTATATTCCAATTACTTTAAAGAATCTGCCGATAAGTTAATTTCATCATACGAAGGCTTGAACAATCATTCCATTGATAGTACAATCATTCCAATTATTTATCTATACAGACACTCAATTGAGTTATGCCTAAAAGCAATTTTATATCATGCTTACATAAAGAGAAAATTAGACAAAACAAAAATCCAAGATAAATTAAATAGACATAACTTAAGTCCATTATGGGATATGGTTACCTCTGAATTACGTAAAAGTTATTTATTTTCAAAAGATAATGAAAGCAAAAAAGTATTAAGAAAGCTTCATGTATTAATAATTGAGTTAAATAATTTTGATCCATACTCCATTTATTTTAGATATCCTTTCGACCAACAGCTTGAGGAGAATGTTTACGGTGATGGTAAAGAAAACTTTGGCATTGATTACATTCATATGAAGAACGAGGTTAATTTTTTGTATGAAAAACTATATTACTGGATATACGATAAAGTATCCAAAGATAATTATGTATAACTAACATTTAAGCAGATTTTTTTAAACTAGACATCGTAAACTTTTTATAAAGTGTGAAAATCCACTTATAAAACTCAGTATATTTTTTGCATCGCTTATAGTTAATACAAAAAGGACGCCCGTAAGGCGTCTTCTTCATTTTTAAAGTATTCTAAAGTTACCCGCGTCTAATTGTTGAAATTTAACGCCCTTAGACTGCTTTAACGCTCCAATTATAAGACTAATATCACCTGAACAACCTCTTAATTTTATTACGTACAACAAAACTCCAAAATAAAACACATCTGAAAATTGAGATAAATATGTCTTGAAAAGTAATAAAAACAACAAAAATATTAATGAAAGCGTAATTGCAGGCGCAATTGCAATAGTAACGAAAGCAATCTTACTGATTTTTGCATCACCCTTAAATAGACAACATGGTTTGAAAAATTTTTGTCCATCTCTAAAATGTTTTTTATCTTTATTACGGTAGCTAATCTCAGTTTTCAATGAAAAGCAAGAAGCCGCGTATGCATGAGCTTTTTCGTGTACCACAGTGAGTAATACTTGCAAAAACATAAAGAAACTTAAGTTCAGTAATATATAGTAAGGAAGCTGGAATTCTCGCATGTAAGCAAAACCGAAGAGTAAAATTGGATAAATAAACCAGCACAGTATACTAAGACACATCGCTAACCTATCAACAATTGGGTGTGAACTTTCTAAATAGCGCAATATATATTATCACCTCAAATATAATATCGGTTGTTTTAAAAAAATATTTAGATCAAACGCTTTTTGCGATAACATTATAAATTAAACGAAGGGATCTCCTATAATCCGTTTTTCTTCTTAATCCGGTGCTTTAGCTAGCGATCTGATTGCTTATTTTTCGCATTTTAAATCTGCGCTAAAAAACTGGATAAACTATCCGTTCTCTATTTAAATAAATTATAATGGTCGCAGAGGTGGTCGAAATGAAACTAAACGCAACGCCGCGTCTAAACGCCGTTATGAAGACGAAAGGGTGGACGCAGGTAAGACTATCGGAAGCATCGGGTGTGCCGCAAGGTTCAATATCACGTTTCGATAAGAATAGTCGACATGAAGACTGGCACGTTTTTTCGATTGCGAAGGCGCTCGGAGTAGAAGTCGATGAGCTATTCGAAATTGAAGAAGCCGGAGAAGAGGACGCTGAATAGATCGGCGTCTTTTTTCGTATGCAGCAACCCGTCGAGTTTAAAAATTTGTGCGCTAATTAAAAACAGAAGTTGCGGGGGTCGTGTTAGGGGGCTTTGGGGGTCGTGTGATTAAAAATATTCTTTTCGGTTGGTTCTGTATACCTGATTCATATTATTGAATACCGAATTTAACAGAATGAACTTGAGTTACATTCGAAATCATCGACAATCATTGATACAATAACGTTTAAAGACGTTTCGAACGCGCATTGTTTCTTACGTATTTTATGCAACGCTTAAACCGCGCCGTATCAACGTCATGCCGGATGCCCTATGCCGCATACAATGTATAAGATACTGCATACTGGTTATGCGTTAGTGTTACATGCAGTCATACACATGGGCGCAATATGCCCCGAATATACTGCGGCCTATTATCCGGCTAATCGTTGATCTGACGCGGTTTGCTGCGCCTTCATTCCTGTGCTACCTACCGCATGCCTACGACTCTGTGCCGTATTGCTGGCGTAACATGCCGCCACCCCATGAGTTCGGGGCGACCGTCCTCGGTAGGTGTGGCTGGTTACTGTAACCCCTATACTTCGATAGCCTCGTAAGCTACTTCGGATTCTTCCGCAGTAATGCCGATATACCTCAACGTCTGGGACGTCGTATTAAACTATAATTTTCAAGGTAATTTTCTAAAATTTTTATCCGTATCGTTGTTAACTTTTCTCTTACGACCAGCCTTACTACTGATTTGCACAAGAGGCGAGAATTTATCGTGCTGTTCTTTCAACGATTTTCCGGATAAATGCGTATACCTCTTGATCATTCGAAGATCATTATGTCCAAGTATCATCTGTAAATGCCGGATGTCTCCTCCGGCTTCTAAAAACATAGTTGCCCCGGTATGACGCAACAAATGAGGATGCACGCGCTTTTTGATGCCGGCCCGATCAGCATAGTTGTTCAAACGCTGCCTAAAGTTATTAGTTGTCATCTTCTCACCGTAGTTTGCTAGAAAAACATACTCACTATCGAATTCTTCGTTCTCTTTAATCAGTTCTTTTATAAGCCTCACTGTCCTACCTTGTAAAGGTATTAGTCTTCCTTTTCGGGTTTTCGTATTTGTCCCTTCTAATATTAAAAAGTTTGAAGAAAAGTCTATATTTTCAATTTTCAACGAAAGTATCTCGCCTACCCTACACAAAGAATCGATTAAACAAGTCATAATTACGAAGTCTCGGAATTCTGGATAGGACCTTAGGTATGGTGCAGCTAGTAATTGTCTAAGTTCTGATTTGGTCAATATCTCAATAACATCTTGCGGTTCCGTAAGGAGTTTCAACTTCAAAAAAGGATTTTCCATAGCCAAATCCTCATCGATCAAAAAACGAAAGAAAGTCCGTATGGTCTTGATATAGTCGTTAACTGACCTCGGGGATAACCCCTGCGTCTTATGCTCGTTCAATTTGAAATTATGACCGTCGAACTTTATTTTATCGTTGATCAACCACGCGACAAACCCGCGCGCAAAGTCAACGTCAATATGGCGTATGTCTGCGGACACCCCGATCTCTTCCGCGTACTTCGTTAAATACCGACAAGCGCGCATGTACTTATCGATCGTTTCCTGAACGACGTTTTCGGCGCGCTTGGCACGCACTAAGCGTTCAAATAATTCCTCTAACGAATAAATATTTGTACGCTCCATTTTCATTTTTCTTTTTACACGTTTACCTTTTCGGTTTTCTGAATGCATAAAAAATCGCCTCCCATTTTGAGATTACCGAAAACAGGCATTAAACATAAGAGTAATAACGAAAAATAACCCTATTTAACTAAATAAAAACAAACATATCCCAATAAAAACCGAACTATAATAGGTAATTAATCCTTAAATACCAACGAAACACGAACGAAACTATCCGCTAACAAAACGACGAATTAACGCACGAAGACGTTAACAAGGCGTTAACGAGGCGTTAACGAATCAAATCGCGCAGCAAATAGCCCATCGAGCATCCGATCCAGTACGCCGTTAAAATAGCCGGCCAAGTTGCGGATAGGCTTCCGTTTAGTCGCTATAAACGTTTGACGAACGGATTCCAGTCCGATTCCTTGAAGAATATCGGCAGCATACACGCCTTTTAAATACGACGTATGCGCAAGGTATATGCCGTACAGCTTGCTCGTTAATTTCCGATCGCTAACAAACGTATTGACCGCAGATTTAAACGCAGCATACGTATTCTGTAAGAACTTTAATTTGCTTTGAGAAATAACAGCTTCGTTTTCCGTTTTCGGTGCCTCGGCCGTTGTCTCCGTTGGCTTTTCGGCTTCTTGGCGGGGTAACACAGACGGAGTAACATCGGCCGCCGGCTGGATGACGTACATATTGGCGCCGTTGCCGCCGGATATCGGCCGGTATTTAATTTCTTTGCGGATAATACCGAGATCGACTAAACGCTTAACGGCCCGAATCACGGTAACGCGGTGCCGGCCGATTAATTCCGCGATAGATGCGAGCTTCAGGTACGCCACGCCCGGCGTTTTGACGGCATGACGAGACAACACCTTTAGAACCTCGATTGCGGCAGGCGTTAGATCGGACTTATTGTGGTATATGTGCGTACGGATGGCGCCATTTAGCTCGTCCACTGAACGGAACGACGCCATTTTAGAGGCTTCTTTCGTGTACATACGGCTTTCTCCTCGTTAAGAGACACCGTTCCGTCGGAAAATCAGGCGCGCTTAAATAAACGTAGACAAGTACGCTTTTTTTCGATAAGATAGACGTAGGTTAGGGCGTCCTATCTATCGGAATTTATTTCCTTTGGATGGCGTTCTTTTTTTTGTGTGTGTTTTTAGGATCTTTTTATTTTTCGGGGCATAGCTTGAGCTTTGATAATATAGTTCATCACTGTATGTTTGGCATGCGCCTTCGCTACGGATTTATCAGCCACGTGTGTATATCTCTGAATCATTCGTAAATCTAAATGACCGAGTAGCTTCTGAAGCATTCGGCTATCTCCTCCATTCTCCAAAAACATAGTAGCGGCTGTATGCCTAAATAAATGAGGGTGCACCTTCTTTTTCACGTTAGCTTTTGCCGCGAAATCAACTAATCTCTTTCTAAAATGATTTCTGTCAAGACGAGCTCCGTAGTTTGTCAGAAAAACATAATCACTTTTAAAATCCAATTCATTTTCTGCGATTAACTCTTGAACTAACCGACATGTAGTAGGTAGTAAAGGTATATATCTTGTCTTTCGATTTTTCGCAATAGATGATCGAATCGTTAGAATATAGGATTTAAAATCAAAATCTCGCTTTTCAACATGTGTTATTTCACCGATCCGCATCATTCCGTCTAACAATACGTTCATCAATACATAATCACGAAAATCTGCAAAGTTTTTCTTATCAGGCGTTTTTAAAAGGCGTTGTAGCTCATCTGGTTGCAAAATAATAATAGGCTCTTCTATTTCTTGTACGTTCTTAACTCTGTGCATTATATTATTATCAATAAGTCCTTCGCTTTCTAAGGTGTTATACATTACTCGCAGTGTTTTTAAGCGCGTATTTATCGTGCTATCTGATAGACCTCGCTTCTTTTCCTCATCCGATATATAAACGTTCCCCTTAAATTGCACCCAATCATTGCGCATATAGTTTATGTAGTCCCGTATTGTATCTCGATCAATAGCCGTAGGAGAACGAGGTATATCGAATTCCTCAAGAAACGTAGTAAAAGATTTATAATTATCGCGATACTGTTGTAACGTTCCTTTCGCTTTCCCTTCGGCCGTCTTTATCGTGATGAACGTCTGAAATAATCCGTCTAAGTCACCGAGATCACGGAGTTTACGCCTGCGTGTTCGCTTAATCGGTTTCCCTTTTCGAATATCATCCATAAAAAAAGAACGCCTCCTATTCCGGTTTAATAGAATAAGAAACGTTCAAACACGGTAACGGCCCGCCGCTACCCTGCGCCTTAATACGACTAAGTCAACACAATAAAAAACGGCTAGAAACGTTGATATAACGCCTCTAACCGCAGTGTATGATTCCGACTGGGCTCGAACCAGCGACCTCTACCCTGTCAAGGTAGCGCTCTCCCAGCTGAGCTACGGAATCATGATATGTATGTGTTGCTGGGTATGTTGTTGTCTCTCTGACATTTATAATTATATATCCTGATTTCTCATTCGTCAACACTTTTTTTATCTAAAATAAAAAAAAGGGCGCGTCGCAAAATTGACGGCGCCCTTTTCGTTTATGATCTCACTTGGGCGGGGGTTATTTTTTTCAATGCCTGTTCGAAGTCCCGTTCTAAATCTTCGGCGTTTTCGACTCCGACGCTCAGGCGCAGAAGGCCGTCTGTGATGCCGCGTTTCTCCCTCTCTGCTTTCGGCATGGCGGCATGCGACATGGCTGCAGGGTATGAGAGAATGGACTCGACGGCGCCGAGGCTGACGGCAAATACCGGAAGCGATACGTTTTCGACCAGCTTTTTGACGGCTTCTTTGCTTTCCAATTCAAAGGACAGGACGGCGCCCGCTCCGCTCGCTTGACGTTTATGGGTATCGGCTCCCGGGTGTCCGGCAAGGCCGGGATAGTAAACGTTTTTGACGGCGGGATGCCCGTCAAAATAGGCAGCCAGCCGCTCAGCCGTCCGGCTCGCTTTTTCCAGTCTGACCTGCAATGTTTTTAAGCCGCGCAGCACGAGCCAGCAATCTTGCGCGCCAAGGACGGCGCCGAACGAGTTTTGCAGCTTATACAGCTGATTGCCGAGCTCTTCATCTTTTACGGCGGCAAGGCCTGACAGCACATCACTGTGTCCGCTCAGGAATTTTGTTGCGCTGTGAAGCACAATATCAACGCCGAGATCAAGCGGACGCTGCAGTGCAGGTGTCATGAATGTATTATCCAGAAAGGTCAGACAGCCGTTTTCTTTTGCAAGCTGGACAACCGCTTTAATATCAGTAATTCCAAGTGTCGGATTTGACGGTGTTTCCATATAAATGACCTTTGTGTTCGGCTGGATATTCCGCGCCACTTCGTTGATATCCGTCATATCAACAAAGGTATGTTCGATTCCGAAACGGGACAGAACCTCAGTCACCATGCGGAATGTTCCGCCGTACACATCCTCCGTGACGAGGACATGGTCGCCTTGGGATAAGAGCAGAAATGCCGTCGAAATCGCCGCCATACCGGAGCTGAAAGCAAAACCTCTCGTTCCGCCTTCAAGACCTGCGATCGTTTCCTCAAGCGCTGTTCTTGTCGGTGTGCCCGAGCGGCTGTAGTCATATGTCCCGAATTCTTCAAATGAAGACTGATGGAATGTGGAAGCATGCTGGATCGGGACGCTGACGGCTCCGGTGGCTCCGTCTGTTTTAAATGGATTGTGCACGAGCTGGGTTTCCAGCGTCCAATTTTGATTACTCATATGACACGGCCTCCTCTTTTACTTGCTGTAATGCCTGCTTGACATCCCGCTTCAAATCTTCTGCATGTTCAATGCCCACTGAAAATCTCAGCAGACGGTTGCAGACGCCGTTTGCGATACGGATGTCTTCCGGAATGTCCATGTGCGTCTGCGTCGCGGGATATGTAATAAAGCTTTCCACCCCGCCGAGACTTTCCGCGAAACAGATCGTTTTCAGCGCCTTTAAAAACGGATTGACCCATTCCTCTTTTTGCAGCCGGAAAGACAGCATTCCGCCTTTTCCGGGATATAATACGTCGGCGATTTCTTCTTCCTGTTCTAAAAATTCTGCAAGTTCACGGGCGTTTTCTTCATGACGGCGCATTCTGAGTGCGAGTGTTTTCATCCCTCTCATTAAAAGCCACGAATCAAACGGCGAAAGAACGGCACCGATCGCATTTTGGTGATTAAACATGATCTCGCCGAGCTCTTCATCCTTAACGACAGCCAGACCGGCAAGAAGATCATTGTGCCCGGCTAAATATTTTGTGGCGCTGTGAATGACGATGTCCGCTCCCAGTTCAAGCGGGCGCTGGAGCACCGGGGTATAAAACGTATTATCCACAATTAAAAGCAGGCCGGCTTCTTTCGTAATTCGGGCAATTTTTTCAATGTCCGCCTCCTGCATTAACGGGTTTGTCGGCGTTTCAACAAATACCGCTTTCGTGTTTTCCGTTATTTTGGAGCGTAAACAGTCTTCATCGCTGAAATCATCGTAAATAAAGCTTAAGCCGTATTTTCTCCATTCGTTTTCAAACAAACGATACGTGCCTCCGTATAAATCGGAGGATACAATCAATTCATCCCCGCTTTTAAACAAAGCCATAATGGTTTGAATGGCTGCCATTCCCGAGCTGAAGGCAAATCCTCTCGCACCGTTTTCCAACACGGCGATGGCGTCTTCGACGAGCTGGCGTGTCGGGTTTTTCGTGCGCACGTAATCAAAACCTGTAGATTCTCCTATTCCTCTATGGCGGTAAGCGGTGGACAGATAAATCGGCGGACTGACCGTTCCCGTTGCTTCTTCGCTTCTATTTCCGATTTGGGCTAATTTTGTATCAACATGCTGCGTCATCAGTAAGCACCATCCTTTTTCAAAAATAAAAAAGCCCCCTCTTCATAAGAAGAAGGAGCTTTTCTCTTCCTCTTATCTTCCAAGCATGTGAATCGCTTGCTGGATTTAGCACCTTGGCACTTTGCCTTCCCGCGGCAAAGCAAACCGGTTGCTGAGGTTTCAAAGGGCCAGTCCCTCCACCTCTCGTGATAAGAATATTGTTTTGTATTTTCTGATTGTTCTATATTAACGCACAATAAAATGGATTTCAACAACTTTTTATTTATCTGAACTCTCGCAAGAAGTGCATCTGAAGAAAGAAATTTCTAATAATTCATGGTACAATAGGAAAAAACCATCAAGACAAGAAGCGGCCTGGAGGAATGCGAAGTGGCATCGAAAAACGGAATCATTCATGAGAAAAAACTTTTCTCCCATGAGCTTGAAGAGGAAATGACCGTTTTGGTCTACCTGCCCGCCACCTTCTCCCCCCTGTATAAATATCATACGGTCATCGCTCAGGACGGCCATGATTATTTCAGATTAGGGAGAATCGGGCGGCAGGCGGAAGAGCTTATGTCAAAAGGGGAAATTGACCGCTGCATCATTATCGGCGTCCCTTATAAAAATGTGCGGGAGCGAAGAAACACATACCATCCAGAAGGCTCTAAGTTCGCCTCATATAAGCGGTTTATCGCCAATGAGCTTGTTCCTTTTATCGACAAAGAATACCCGACTTATCAAGTCGGATACGGCCGCACCATGATCGGGGATTCCCTCGGCGGAACCGTTTCGCTCATGACGGCGATTGACTATCCGAACATGTTTGGAAACGTCATCATGCAGTCTCCGTATGTTGACGGGCACGTTCTGGATGCCGTCCGGCAGTCGGAGGATCTCAAACAGATTTCCGTTTACCATCAAATCGGAGAAAAAGAAACCGGCGTTCACACGACGGACGGCCAGGTTCTTGATTTCACCGCGCCGAACGAAGAGCTCAAACAGCTGCTGGAAAGCAAACAGTCCGAATACACGTATGAAACCTTCGACGGGGATCATAAATGGACCTACTGGCAGCCGCTCATCACGCCGGCGCTGAAAAAAATGCTGTAACCATTCATTTAAGGAGGGAACTTTCATGAAATACGGTATTGTTTTATTTCCATCAAAAAAATTACAGGATCTCGCAAATTCGTACCGGAAACGCTACGACCCGAGCTACGCGCTCATTCCGCCGCATCTGACGGTAAGAGATCCGTTTGAAGCGACAGAACAGGAAATCGAGCAGGTCGTATCACAGCTGAGACAGACGGCGAAAGAGTCGCATCCGCTCGTTCTGAAAATCACAAAATACAGCTCGTTTTCTCCTGTGAATAATGTGATATATATGAAAGCAGAACCGACGGAGGAATTAAAATCTCTGAGTGAGAAATGCTACTCAGGAGCATTATCCGGCGAGCCGGAATACAGCTTCGTTCCGCATGTCACGGTCGGCCAGAAGCTGTCGTCAGATGAACATTCCGACGTACTCGGACAGCTGAAAATGCAGGACATTTCCCACGAAGAAGTCATCGACCGTTTTCACCTGCTCTATCAGCTGGATAACGGCTCATGGACTGTGTACGAAACATTTTTATTAGGCGGAGGAGAATAAGCTGCTTGGAATCCATCATCGCAAAAACTGAAAAACAGCTGAACGACGCTTTTTTCGTCAGAAAAGAGGTCTTTGTTAAAGAACAGCACGTTCCGGAAGAAGAAGAGATTGATCAATTCGAGGACACGTCAGAACATATAGTCATATATGACGGCGGCCAGCCGGTCGGAGCCGGCAGATGGCGCATAAAAGACGGGCATGGAAAATTAGAACGCATCTGCGTGATGAAAAGCCATCGTTCTTTAGGCGTCGGAGCCGTCATTATGCAGGCGCTTGAAAAAGCGGCGGCAGCCAAGGGCGCCGACAGCTTTCTCTTACATGCGCAGACGCAGGCGGTTCCGTTTTACGAAAAACAAGGATACCGCGTCACATCCGGCGAAGAATTTCTCGATGCGGGCATCCCCCATCTGGAAATGATAAAGGAACACAAACGATAAAATCAAAAGCACCCCTGTTTATGGGACTGACCCCTGTTTTTGAGACAGGGATCAAAACACCTTCATACAGCCAATTGCCGATATTGTATCGGCGATTGGCTGTTTAGTTTCGTTTGAATACGAATATTGTTATAATAATGAATGTATTCTATGGCAGTGCGTTCTACGATGGTCGTCGTAGTTCGATCAATGCTGTTAAGATAGAACGTTTCAGACTTTAGTGAGGAATGAAACGATTCGATGGAGGCATTATCAGCGGGCGTCCCTTTGCGGGACATGCTCATGGTAATGCCTTTTGTTTTAACAGCTTTCTGATACTCATAAGATGTATAAACAGAACCTTGGTCACTATGTAACACGCAGTTCTCTGGCAGTGCGGGCAGCTGATCAAGTGTGTGTAAGACAAAGTCTGTGTCCTGTCTATCGCCAATTGTAAAAGCAATCACTTCTCCATTGTATAAATCCAATATACTGGAAAGATACAATTGTTTCTGCCCATAAGGCAAATATGTGATATCCGTTACTAGCTTTTCCAGAGGGCGTTCAGACTGAAAGTTTCGATCCAATATATTCTCGGCCACGGCATATGGCTGCCCATCTTTCTTGCGCTTTTTCACCTTAACCCGGCATTGCCACTGATTCTTCTGCATAATGCGCTGAACCGTTTTATGATTCACACGCATTCCCTTTTTTAATATGGCTGTGATTTTCCGATAGCCATATCGAAACTTGTGTTCTCGGCACAACGTGCCGATTTGTTTTTCTAAATGGTATTTAGGGTTATCTTTCATCAGATTCTTCTTCCAACGATAATAAGATGCTCGTGAGATACCTAAATGAATACAGATATCCTGTATGGTCATTGTGCCGCGCAATGCTTCTACAAGCTCGACTGGCGTTTCGCTATCAGCTTCCTTTCCAATTCGTTGCACTTTTTTAAAACTTCATTCTGTTGTCTCAGATAACGATTTTCTGCCTGCAGTTTCTCTAATTCGGAAGAATACTCCGGGCCTTTTCCGTAAGTGTATTGCTTTCCGACAGGCTGTTCGAATCGATGTGTATCCCCAGTCTTATGCCATCTAACCCATGTCTGAACCTGTGTCTTATTCTTAATATTCAATTCCTGCATGATCTCTTTCATAGGCACGCCTGCCAATCTCATTTCTACAGCCTTCTGTTTCACTTCAACCGGATAACTCACTCTTGTCCCCATAGAAAAAACACCTCCAAGTCTAATTTCGGCTAACAATCATCCGTTTTCAAACTTGAAGGTGTTTTTTGTTTGTCTCATCTTATGGGGTCAGTCCCTTATAGCAGGAGTGCTTTTTTTATGAAAATAATACTATTTCATGAATTTTATTGCATTTTATGGAAGGTTAATGTATGTTTAGTATACGAAGTATTACAATTCATACAAAAAATACAATTCATATTTCGGAGGGATAAACATGACTGCACCAAAAGGAAAACACATATTCGGGACTGTTAAAGTGGGTACAAAAGGACAGATTGTCATTCCTAAAGAAGCAAGAGATGTTTTCGATATAAATCCGGGGGACTCACTGCTTATGCTCGGGGATGACCAGCAAGGTATCGCACTTGTAAAACAAGAACTCTTTTTCAAATTTGCAAAAGATATTTTAAACGCTAAGCAAATCGATGAAGATAGCGAGGATGAGTAAATGCACGCGATTGAGCTGAAGCAATTAACGAAACATTATAAAGAAACCGCCGCCGTTGACCGTCTTGAGTTCTCAGTTGAGAAAGGGGAAGTTTTCGCTTTACTCGGTGAGAACGGAGCCGGAAAAACGACATTAATCAGTATGCTTTGCGGACTTCTTTCTCCGGATGACGGTGATGCATCAGTGCTTGGACACAGTATTTTGACTGATTTGGATAAAATAAAACCGAAATTGAATATGTCCCCGCAGGAAACAGCCATCGCTCCTCATCTAACCGTACGGGAAAACTTAGAGTTTATAGCCGGAGTCTACGGAATTCCGAAAAAAGAAGCAAAAAAAAGAACAGATGAGATGCTCGAATTGTTTCAATTAAAAGAGAAAGAAAGAGCAAAAACAAAAACATTATCAGGAGGAATGCAGCGCCGCCTCAGCATCGCAATGGGAATGATCACCAAGCCGGATATTTATTTCTTAGATGAGCCGACATTAGGGCTGGACGTCCGTTCACGCCGCGAGTTGTGGAAAAATCTTGAGGCATTAAAGGGAGACATGACGATTATATTAACGACACACTATTTAGAAGAGGCTGAAGCCCTGGCAGATCGTATTTGCATTTTAGAAAATGGGACTTTAAAAGCACTGGGCACGGCGGAGGCTCTGAAAATGCAAACTCATTCAGCCACATTTGAAGATGCCTTTTTAGCGATTTGTGACGGGGAGGCGGGTCTTTATGCTTGATTTCGCCATTCGCAACCGCAAAGAAATTTTTCGTGACCCCCTGTCTATTATCCTTGGAATCGCACTGCCTGTTATTCTATTGTTTCTGTTTACGGCGATTGAAAAAAATGCGCCGCTTGATACCTTTAAAATTCAGCACTTAGCACCCGGACTCATTGTTTTCGGTTTCGCTTTCCTTACGATGTTCTCTGCATTGCTGATCGCAAAAGACAAACAGACCGCCCTTTTGACCCGTTTGTTTGCTTCCCCTTTAAAAACAGCCGATTATGTCATCGGTTATGCACTGCCGATGCTGCCGTTAGCCATTTTACAAATCGTCATTTGTTTTATCGCAGCAGCGGCTGCCGGTTTATCCGCCGAGTGGATGAATCTTCTCGCAGGTATCGCTGTCTTGCTGCCGATTGCGATGATGTCCGTTTTCTTCGGTTTATGTTTAGGGGCTGTGTTTACGGACAAACAAATTTCAGGTATCGGAACGATTTATATTACACTCGTGCAATTTCTGGGCGGGGCTTGGATGGAGGTGAGCCTGCTGGGTGACACATTCAAACATATCGCTTATGCCTTACCGTTTATTCACTCGATCGAGCTGGCCCAGGAAGTCATATCCGGAGATTATTCTTCCTTTCATCAGCATATTTGGCCGATAGCGGGATATACCGTTTTGGCGCTTGCACTTGCTTTCCTCAGTTTTATGAAAATCAGGAAGAAATAAAAAAAGCCGGCACTCCGTAATGGGAGCGCCGGTCTTCTTTATTACGTTTCTTTCAGAAGGCTTATCGTATGCGGCAGCAGACGGTCATCCCCCGGACTGCCATGGCCCGGAACGACAATGCTGATGTCCTGATATCTTTTCATGACTTTGCGGACGGCGCGCGGCCACTGATCCGGATAAAAGCCCGGAGTAGGCACGATTTCCTTTGTTTCTAAAGCCTTGATTAAGCATCCGCCGAATAAGAGCTTATCCTCAGGCATCCAGACGGTCATATTGTCTTCCGTATGCCCTTTTCCCGGATAAAACGTTTCAATTTTCATATCGCCAAACTGCAGCTTTGTCACGTTTTTCAAATCTCCGAGCGGCCGGTCATATCCCTGCTGTCGGGCGAAGTCGGCGGTCAGTTTCGTGCTGTGCACCTTTACACCGTATTTGTACAGGGTGTTCAGACCGCCGATACGATCATCATGGGCGTGTGTCACAATGGCATCGGTCATCCTTTTTCCTGGAAACCGCTTTTTTATTTGTGTCATTAATTGCTCTGTGAGACTGTCATTCCACGGAGTATCAATCAGTACGATTCCTTTGGAAGTCTCAAGAAGCAATCCGTTCGCAGGGACGGGACTTCCGTCTGCCGTACCGGTGCTTGTATGCATCCAAACATGCGGCGCCAGCTGTGTGAGAGTGACATCTTTTGCTGCGGAGCCCTCCGCCGCGTCTGCCGGTTTCATTCCGGCAGTAAAGAGGCCGAATAGAAATAACCCCGCAATTAATAATGAAAGCTTTCTCAAATTGGATCATTCCTTTCCGCATCTTTCATATATACGACTCAAAAAAAGTGGCTGGGACAAAACTAGCTTCAAATAATGAGAAAGGTGAATTTGGGGGTACTCAAATTCATCTTTCTTTATTTTTATGTATAAATTCTTCTATTACCTTAGAAGTTGGCAGTGAATTTTCTTAAATTCACTGCCATTAATGCGAGACCCATTTCGTTTGCTACCTTCGATTTTCCTCGTACAGAAAATCGAGTGAAACGCAAATTAGCCTTCAAGAATCCAAAAACTGGTTCCACATCGGTTTTACGTTTTCGATAGATGGCACTCGTTTTCTCTTCTGAAAGCTTCGCTCTCACATATTCTTTTTGCTGTTCCCATTTTTTGTTCACCATTAGTTTTCGATTGTTTCCTTCTTTTGCCTTGGTACATGATGAACGGAATGGGCATCCTGAACAGTCTTCGCACTCGTAGACTTTGAAACTCCTTTGGAAACCTGTAGCGTCCGTTCGGACAGAATGATATTGAAATTCTAAACGTTTCTGATTAGGGCACGTATATGTATCGGTTTCTTGATCATATACCCAGTTATCAGGATTAAATGTATTTTGTTTGTACTTTTTCTTTTGTTCCTTCAAAAACATGTTATATGTTATCAGTGCTTCTCGGTTTCTGTTTGAGAGAATATCACTAAAGTTTTGTTCACTACCATAACCTGCATCTGCAACTATATGTTTCGGTAACTCGAAATAATGTTGCTCGATCTCATCTAAAAATGGAATTAACGTACGTGTATCTGTTGGGTTTGGAAATAGACTATAAGCAAGCGCATATTGACCTTCCGTTGCGATTTGTACATTGTAACCAGCTTTCAATTGCCCGTTTTTCATATAATCATCTTTCATTCGCATAAATGTCGCATCTAGATCTGTTTTAGAATAGCTATTACGTGGTCCAAAGATTTTAAGATCCTGTTGGTACTTCCGTTTTCTTAGGATAAAATCAATCAACTGTTTACGCACTTGTTTCGGGTATTTTCGTTCCCTTCGTAAGGCTTTTCGTTCCGTAACGTCTGAAGATGCTTCTATTTGTTTATCATATTCGGTCACTACTTCGTCTACTTTTTGAACCATTTGAGTGAGCTCTCCAAATGATAGCTGTTCATCACTTTCCCGTTCCATTTGGGGTATGATTTCGTTCTCAAGCAACTCATTGTACAACTGGTTTGACTTATCAATTAAACGCTGATGAAATTTCTCAATCGCTTTCTTCCAGACAAACGTAAATTTATTCGCATTCGCTTCAATCTTTGTACCATCGATAAATATCGCTTCTTGATCGATCAGTTTTTCTTCAATCAATTGGCAGCGAAATTGGATGAAACATTGACGGATTAAATCTTTCACTACTGGTTGAACACGAAATCGGTTAATTGTACGGTAGCTTGGTTCATACCCTTGAGCTAACCACATCATACGGATACTGTCTTTTAATAGGGCCTCTATTTTACGCCCTGAAAAGACAGATTGAGTGTAGGCACATAGAATAATTTTAAGCATCATGCGTGGATGATAGGCAGGACAACCTTCATTTCGAAGAAATGGTTCAAACGCTTCTTGAGGGATACTTTCCACTAAATGATGGACATGGTAGGCAATATCATTATTTTGTAACTTTACTTCTAAATCTAAAGGCAAAACGATTTGATTCATGGTATAATCTTTAAACATAAGGACACTTCTTTCTGATTAGATTTTGTATGGTAACTTAATTTTATCAGAAGTTGTCCTTATTTTTTATTGTAAAATAATCAAAAACGGTGAAAGTTTACTCGTCGTAAAATTTCACCGTTTTTTTCGTCTTAGAGGTGGGTTTTGTCCCAGCCCCTTTTTCACACGTATTGATTTATCAGCCGGCCTTTTCCCATGATTTGCGGCAGACGGGAAAGAGAGCGCTTACGTTTTTCCTCATGTACTTTCTTTTCTGCGGCTGCGGTGTTTTCCTGGCGGCGCTCCACCTCTCTGTACAACCTGTCATTGGCGAGGGCGGCCGCTTTCGTAATGCCGGCGTAATCAGGCTTATAACCCGCTGCCCGGTTGGCGTATTGAGAATACTGCTGGTTTTGAATCCGTCCTGCATAAATCATATGTACCCCTCCCCTTCGCTTTTCATTTCCCTTAATCTTACTTTTTGAAACGCGGTTCTTTTGTTATGATATTCTTTGTCTATCAAATGGATGAACACCTTTTAATGGGAGGACCCCTTTTTGAAATGCGCCCGACTGAATAACCGAACGATACATTTACATACATATTCCAGAGAACATTACCAATTCCTTTTTGAAGAAGCTCAAAAAGGAAATATTTTTTGCGCACATTGTGACCAGCCCGTCTTGATGCGGCTTTCGATTTTAGAGCAGCCGGCATTTTATCACCGGCAAAAGGGAGACTTCACCGCCTGTGAAAAAGCATGCGCGGCCGAGGAACCGCAAGCAGAGAAAGAAAAAGAAGAGTATAAGGAAGCCGGCATGTTCCGCCTGCCGAAAGGAAAAGCGATTTCAGAGAATCCGAAACCGATCGTCTCAGAATGGAAAAGCCCGAAAAAAGTGCCTGCGGCCGAACCATTTTCACCAACATCCGAGGCGGCTGATACATCTTTGTTCCCCGGCATCGGCCTGAACCGTGAACAGATGAAGGCAGTTACTGAAACGGACGGGCCTTTATTAGTGCTTGCCGGAGCGGGAAGCGGAAAAACAAGGGTGCTGACAGCACGCGCCGCCCATATGATTGAACACCTCGGCATTTCACCCGAGAATATGCTGCTTGTGACCTTTACGACAAAAGCCGTCGCCGAAATGAAAGAGCGGATGGCGAATGAGTACGGTCTGGCATCCGGAAAAGTCTCCCGTCTCGTGACAGGAACATTCCACAGCTTTTTCTATAAAATACTCTATCATTATGATTCTTCAAAATGGAACGGCAGCCAGCTTTTAAAAATGGAGTGGCAAAAAGAGCAATATGTAAAAAAGGCGCTCTACGAAGAAAATTTGGATGAAAAAGAGTTTCCCGTCGACCAGGCGCTTCAGCTTATCGGCTGCTGGAAAAACACGTATCTCCCCCATGAGACCATTCCGCTTGCGGACGACTGGGAGAAAAAAGTGTACAGGCTCTACGAACATTACGAATGGCAGAAGCGGGAAAAACGGCAATTTGATTTTGATGACATGGCCCAAGGCTGTTATGAACTGTTTCAAAGCCGGCCTGATATTCTCGCGCAGTACCAAAACAGATTTTCTCATATTTTGATTGATGAGTTTCAAGATATCAATCCTGTCCAGTACAACATTATGCAAATGATCGCAAGCCCGGAGAATAACCTGTGCTGCGTGGGTGATGACGACCAATCCATTTATGCGTTCCGCGGCAGCAGCCCGTCTTTCATTCTTGATTTTCAAAAGGATTATCCGGGAGCAAAGACCATTTACTTAACGGCAAATTACCGATCGCCGCATCCGATCGTCTCAAGCGCTCATGCCGTCGTAAAGAAAAATAAAAAACGGTATGAAAAAACACTTTCTGCCGTCAAAGACGGCGTTCACAATCCCGTGATATTTTATCCTTACGATGAAGAAGAAGAAGCGACCATGATCGTTTCGGATATGAAAGAGAAAATTCAAAACGGGGCGAGTCCTGACGATTTTGCCGTGCTTTACCGGACAAACAGCGCCGGACGGGCCATTTATGAAAGACTGCATCAATCATCGATTCCTTATCATGCCGACCGGGGCGTGCAGACGTTCTACAGCCGCAGAATCGTACGCCAGATCCTCGCCTACTTATATGCGAGTCAGAATGAAGATGATCCGGATGCGGTGAAAGACCTGCTGCCCGCCTTATTTTTAAAGCAATCTGCCCTGCAAACGTTAAAGGCGCTGTCAATCACGGAAGATTGCACGATGATTAAGGCACTGACGAAACTGCCTGACCTGAAGCCTTTTCAAATAGGGAAGATCAAGCAGATCGTTCCGTTTTTCGCAAGCATCCGGACAATGAAGCCTGTTGAAGCCATCACCTTTGCAGAAAGCAAAATGGGTTTTTCCGAGTATTTAAAAAAACGGGGCAATGAGGGAAACAAACTGGAAAAAGGCTCTGATGATCTCAGGGATGTCAAAGTGGCCGCCAAAAAATTCAAAACCATTCCCGATTTTCTTGCCCATGTCGATCATATGCGCGCCGCTGAGAATCTGAAAACCGATGAAAACGGCGTCGAACTGCTGACCATTCATCGCTCTAAAGGTCTTGAATTCAATACGGTCTATATTTTAGGCGCGGCTGACGGCTCGATCCCCCATGACTTCGCGCTTGAGACGGCGAGACAGGGTGATCCCGCTCCGCTCGAAGAAGAAAGACGGCTTCTGTATGTCGCAATGACAAGGGCCATGCAGCATTTATATGTATCTTGTCCCGCGTACAGGCGGGGAAAAACAGCGCGCAGCTCAAGATTTCTCGAGCCCCTTCTTCGGACGGACAGACGGAGCGCACTCAGGATATAAAGAACCCGGCAGATCACTGCCGGGTTCTTCTCACATAAAAAGGCCTTTTTAACAAGGCCGGCTGACGCCTATTTATTGTTCAGCATTTTAGAAATGGTGCCAAAATCAAGTTTCTCTTTACCGCTTGTAATAGATTGAACGATTTTGTCTTCCAATTCTTTCGGAACACGCTTATTAGCCAGCTGGGACACCTTCTGAATGACGCCTCTCACCGTGTTTTCATCTTTGAAATTGGCATTTTGCAATGATCCTGCAAGGTTCATGACATCCTTCATGCTGACGCCTGTTTTCTTCTCAATATTTTTGAAAAATTGATTATCCATGGTGTGCCTCCTTTTGTGGAGTAATACGATATTGTATGAATAAAGAGCGGAACATGTGCCCGTAAGACAAGGAAAAAATTCCGAGTGCCCCGTCTCTATACTCCTTCATACATCAGGGAAGCACGGGACTGAATGGTCCCGCGCTTATCCAAGGTCTTGCTAAGGTTTAGCCAAAAAAGGATGCACCGACAATGATCAGAAGGATGAACAATACGACAACAAGAACAAATGTTGAGCCGTATCCGCCTCCGACATAGCCGCCTCCGTATCCGCCGCAGCCGCCATAACCGCCGTAGCCGCCGCCGAATCCGCCATATCCGAATCCCATATCTAAGCACCTCCTTTACTCTCTATACTCTATGTGAGCCGACTTGTTTGGCTTGGATAAATGCATAGGGCCGGTGCGGATTTCATTCATTTTAGTGAGAATGCTCATTTTTCTTCAGTTTCGCTTCTGTTTCGGCGGCAAACACATCTATCCATTCCTCAAAGCGCGATCCCGCTTCATCAAACTCAGACAGCTGTTTTTCAATAGATAAGATATATTTGTCATGCTCCCGCTGGTTTTGATTGTGCCGGCGGTATTTACCGTTTATGAATGATTCAAATATATTCATAACATCCCCTCCTCCTATGATCTATGCCGAACAGAGGCCGGCGTTCGGCAAAAAACAAAAAAACCGGAAGCTCCGGTTTTTTAGAAAACGGCTATTTCGGTTTTTTCTTTTGGCCGCAGCCGCAGCCTTTTTTCTTAATTTTTTTTTCGTAAGGCTGATGCACAGTTGATTTGTATGGAGAATGTTGGGAAGGTTTGCTTGATTGATTCATGGTGATCCTTCCTTTCCTTATGTCATATATGCCAGTTTATGCCGAAAGTGACGGTAAGTTGCTGGTGGAACCGCCTTATTCCTGCAGAAGACGAGAAACCGCAGCTTCAATGATCCCGGCCGCGCCGGCTATGGCTAACAGCAAAATCAGCCATTGCGCGGCCTCGGGTACCACAATCTGCGCCGCAATTAAAAAGGCGGCACACCACACGCCCGTACACCAGTAGCAGCTGAGAAGTTCACCGATAAATGCCCTGATGCCTTTTCCTTTTATGACAATGTAGGTTTCTGTCGTGCCGTCGGGTGCGGTTTCTGTTTTTTCCTCGTGAAAAAGGCTCCGAAGCGGCGCCATAATGGTGTCAAATACGAAAAGCCTGGCCAGCCGGAAAACGGCAAACGATAACAGAATAAATGAAAGCCAATTGATAACCACCTGTTCACTCCTTTTCAAAACTTGACCTCTTTATACATATGCGAAAACCCTGATCTTCATGAATCGCACCTTGTCCGGTAAAAAAATAGGTGCGGTTTAGTTGTTTTTCTTATTCCGCTCGGCGTTTCATTTGCATTATATAGAGTATGAATGAGAAAGGAGTGAAGGTTATGTCGTTTGAAGAAAAAGTCGAAACACTGCAACCGCAAATATTCGAACAATTATCTAACGAATTCGAGCAGAAGATCGAAGTGATTGATTGCGAAAATGTCACAATAGATACAACACATATAACGGCCGCTCTTTCTATACAAGCCTCAGTTACTACGGCGATTATCCTCGCGACACAGCTCGCGATCGCAGATGAAGACACAGCCGACCAAATAGCAACCGAACTGCTGATCCTGGATGATTGCCAAATAAAAAAGAGGACCGTCATTCAAGTCCTGAACAGCCGCAATATTAAAATCACACTGACTGCAGACGATATTATGGCCTTTGTACAAATTTTGTTTCAATTATTAAATATACTTTTTGCTGAACTAGACATCCTTTAACCTTTCTTTTCAAATATTTAAATAGAGGTGAGAACAAATGGCAGATAACGAAAAATTTAAAAAAGAACTCGAAAATCTACCAGAAGTGGATCCGCTTTTAAAGGTGCTTGTCAGCAATGTCTTCAAAAAACACGGCGTGACAAAAGATAAAATGCGGGAAATACCTGATGAAGAAAAAGAAATGCTGATCGCATTAGTCAAAGACATGCAGGCAAAAACAGAAGCTTTTCTTGAAAGCCAGAAACAGAAAAAAGAGCAGGAAAAAGCGCAAGATCAGCAGACCAATCCGCAAACCCGCAGAGAACAATTAATCGAACAGCTCCGGCAAAGACGCCAAAATCCCGGTCAATAACTAAAAAATAGTGATTTTTATCAGGATAGATGCCTGAGTCAAAGTAAGGGGCCGGCTCATTTAATAATAGTAAAAGAAAAGGAGGAATAGATATGGAAAGCAGACCATACTCTTGGGTTGCACTTGATCCTGAATGCGAACATCCGCGAGAAGAAAAAGAAGAAAAAGAAGGCAGAAGATGTAATGTTTGCTGTAACGGACATGGATTTGGCGAAGATAATGCCTTCCTTGACCAAGACCTTGCTCAAGCGAATATCAACAAACAAGTTTCTGAAGAAGCGATTATTATCAGAGACTCTTGTGATATTAACGTAACGTCAACAGACGTTCAAGCAGTCGCTTCAGTCATGACAGCGATTAATGCAGCAGTCGTAACGGCCACTCTCACTTCAATCGCTGACGGAGTCATCGCTGAATTGGTCGCACAAGACTTACTGCAGCTAACAGCTAACAAACAAATCAACCGTCAAAAACTGCTCATCGAAAACTCCCGCGGCGTAAACGTGACAACAGTAGATGCCGATATCGCAGTGTTGATCTCAACAGCGACAAATTTACTGATTGCCGTCTTAGTCATCACCCTTGTCCTCTAAAAAGAAAAAGCAGAGCTAAAAATGCTCTGCTTTTTCTTATTTTCTCCGCATATGATGAATATATAGACGTTCACCCACACCAAGTGAGGCTCGCGTACATATGTTGTTAAAGACAAAAGTCAAATACCCTAAAAGAAGGAGCTGAAATCCATGAGCTGCGGAAAACACCATGGCCGAGATGAAAGTTGTGTATGCGATGCAGTCGAGAAGATTTTAGCAGAACAAGAGGCTGTTGAAGAACAATGCCCGACTGGATGCTATACCAATCTGTTAAGCCCGACGGTTACCGGTAAAGATACCATCCCGTTTCTCTTGTTTGATAAAAAAGGCGGTTTGTTCTCCACATTCGGGAACGTCGGAGGCTTTGCGGATGACAGCCAGTGCTTCGAGTCTATTTTCTTCCGGGCAGAAAGAGTTTGTGATTGCTGCGCAACGCTTTCAGTATTGCGCCCCGTAGATGTGCACGGCGACACCCTCAGCGTCTGCCATCCTTGTGACCCGGATTTCTTCGGTTTAGAAAAAACAGATTTTTGCATTGAAGTTGATCTGAGCTGCTTCAGCGCCATTCAATGCCTTTCACCGGAGCTTGTTGACCGGCCTGAGCCGCACAAAGAGAAAAAGCATCACGGATAGTCATTGATTCGCATCTTTCCTAAAGAAGAATCCCCTTCCAACCTTCTATTACAGATGCAATCATCAGCCCGCCCGGACTTCCGGGCGGCTGACTCTCCGATATCGTTTAATCCGGTATATAAAACGTGAAGTCAGGAGGGATATTATGAGCAAGCATACAACATACTGTGTGCGTGAAGCGGTAGAAAATATTGAAGACCTGCAAAATGCGGTCGAGGAAGATTGCCCGGCCGGATGCTATTCCAACCTTTTATCGCCGGGTTTTTCATTAGGCGATACAGTGCCGTTTGTGCTTTTCACTTCTAAATCATCACCGTTTACCGCATTCGGAAATGTCGGCGAGCTGGATAACGGCCCGTGTTTTAACACCGTTTTTTTCAGAGTTGAAAGGGTCTGTGACGGCTGTGCCACATTAAGCCTGCTTATTGCTTTTGACGAGCATAAGCACATTCTTGATTTTACAGATAAAGACTCTCTCTGCGATGTATTCCGTTTAGAAAAAACGAACTATTGCGTTGAAGTCGATCTCCATAGCTTCTGCGCCATCAATTGCCTGAACCCGAGACTGATCAACCGCACACATTCTTAAATCAAAAAGCATAAAAATAAGCTGCCGGATGAAAGAATTCAGGCAGCTTTTTGTATGGTTAAAATCCAAGCGGATGCAGCGAGGTAATATCGTCTATTGCGAGTTCTGCCGGCGCTCCGTTGCTTGTCGTCCGCAGGAAGATCGCATTATTTTTTCTGCCGACGATTACGCCTCTGTAGGTTTTCCCGTTGGCTTCTATCAGACAAAGGGTCCGCGGCATATTATGCGGCAGCTTCGTTAAGAAATCAATTTTTTCAAGAATGGACATTCTGCTCATCGGCTTTTTCACGCGCTTTGGCGGAACCTTTTCCTCTGGGGCGGCATTGTGAACCGCTTCAGGCTCTTTTTCAGCGGCATCAGGCTCTTTTTTAGCGGCGTCGGGCTTGGCATTGTCCTGCTCCGCTTGCGCCGGAACTTCTTGAACGGCTTCTTCTGCGCGGCTGTGCTGTTCAGGTACTTGCTTTTCTGGTTCGACAGCCACTGCTCCTTCAGGCTGAGTTTGACATTCTTCCTCCCGCTTTCCATGCATCGGCTCTTCTTCCGGCGGCTGAGGCGCTTTCCTTTTTTTGATTAATATGTCCTGCATTGATGATTGCGTGTCTGAATAATCCGCCTGAACAATATACATGAGCGGTTTTTTTTCCGCGTTTCTGTTTTGTTTTGACATCTTCATCCCTCCGATTCTGTCATGTTTTATTTATATGACGGAATGATTAAAATCAGAAGAAAGAAAAAAGCAATCCCTGAAAGGGACTGCTTGTTATTTAACGTGCGGTAATATGGAATCCTGAATCAACGTGAAGATTTTCGCCCGTGATGCCTCTTGACAGGTCACTGAACAAGAATGCAGCCGTGTCGCCCACTTCTTCAGGTGTTGTCGTGCGGCGCAGCGGCGCGCGCTCTTCAATTTCTTTCAGGATAGAGTTGAAATCACTGATTCCTTTTGCAGACAGCGTACGGATCGGTCCTGCTGAAATGCTGTTGACGCGGATGTTTTCTTTTCCTAGGTCAGCGGCTAAATATCTGACGCTCGCATCAAGAGACGCTTTTGCCACACCCATTACGTTATAGTTTGAAACGACGCGCTCTCCGCCGAGGTAAGTGAGTGTAACGATGCTTCCGCCTTCAGTCATAATCGGACGCGCCGCTTTTGCGACCGCTGTCAGAGAGTAAGAACTGATGTTATGTGCAAGCAGGAATCCTTCGCGGTTCGTATTTAAATATTCGCCGACAAGCTCTTCTTTGTTTGCGAACGCGATGCAGTGCGCGATGCCGTGAATCACGCCGACCTGCTCTTTAATGCTCGCAAAGCAAGTTTCGATCTCAGCGTCATTTGTCACATCACACGGAAGGATGATGGAATCATTTCTTTCTAATGTAGCCGCAAGGTCATGAACTGATTTTTCCAAGCGCTCTCCCGCGTAAGTGAAAATGAGGCGCGCTCCGGCTTCATGCAGCGAACGGGCGATTCCCCATGCGATACTGCGTTTATTGGCAACGCCCATCACAACGATGTTGCGGCCTTCAAGTGAGAAATTCATATGTATAAAGCCTCCTGTAATCGTCTTAAAGACATAGTTTTAGTACCTGATCTTAATTTTTATCATATCATAACCTTGTCCAGATTGAAAGCATGGGAAAAAGACCGCGGATGTTGAAGCGGTCTCTTTTTTATCTCGTCTGCAGACTGTTCCTTTTAAAGGCAAAATGATTGGTCGGGCCGTGTCCCGCTCCGATGCCGAGCGTATGTTCCACGGCTTCCCGCACAAAATTGACGGCTGTCTCAAACGCGGTCTGAATGTTTTTCCCCTTTGCCGTTTCCGCCGTCAGCGCGGCTGCGAACGTGCAGCCTGTTCCGTGGGTGTGTTTGGTGTCAATATAAGCGTGGCTGATTTGGGTAAAAGACGAACCGTCAAATAATAAATCAACGATCCTCCCCTGTTCAGGCTGGTGTCCGCCTTTTATGATGACATGCTTTGCACCAAGCTTGCAAAGGCGTTCGGCCGCTTTTTTCCGGTCCTCAAACGTGCGGATTTCCATTCCCGTCAATACCTCAGCTTCCGGAACATTCGGCGTTACCGCATAGCTGCGCGGAATTAACAGCTCTTTTAATGCGGCCTGAGATTCCTCACGCAGCAGGGAAGCGCCTCCTTTGGCAATCATGACGGGGTCGGTGATGAGATGATCAAGCCCGTACTGATCCGTTTTTTCCGCAATTTCCGCAATCATTTCCGCGCTCCACAGCATTCCCGTTTTTACAGCGTCAGGCCGCAAATCTTCCGCCACCGCGTCAATCTGGCTGCCCAGCGCTTCCCGGGTGAGCGGATAAATGCCGTGAACGCCCAAAGTGTTCTGGGCGGTGACCGCTGTAATGGCTGACATCCCGAAAACGCCGAGCTCCTGAAAGGTTTTGAGATCCGCCTGTATACCGGCGCCGCCTCCTGAATCTGATCCGGCAATCGTCAATGCTTTGCATATGCTCATGATGTTTTTCGCTCCTTTCGCATTATCCGATCCATTTATGATAAAAGGATTTCGCTCTGCTGATATCACTTGTGCCGTGTATTAATGCTCTGCCGTCACGAAACAGTACCATCTTGAAATTGTCTTTGCAAAACGAAATTAAATACGGGTTGGCTGAAACATCAAGCCCTGTCCGTCTGAGCTGTCCCGCAAGTTTTTGCAGATCAAACTGTTCAGAGATCCCCGCTCTGATCTGCACCGTGTTCCGCCCGCACAGAACCGCCGCTTTTGTCTGATTTTCATAGGATAAAAACGGATAATCGTTTGTGCCGCAGCTTGGGCAATCAGCCGACTTAAGACGGGCGACGTTTATTTCTGACCGTTCATTTTTCCATAAATCAAAGGAACGGAGAACATGCTCGATAGATCCGCCCGTTAACAGCTTCAGCGCATCTGCTGCCTGAAAAACGGCCGTCTGCAATACAGCCGGGCTGATGATTCCCGCCGTATCGCATGTCATACCGCCTAAAGGCAATGTCTCAAGCAGACAATGAAGGCACGGCGTTACACCGGGAATGACGGTAAAGGAGAGCCCGTAGCTGCCGACACAGGCGCCGTACAGAAAGGGAATTCCTTTCTGCACAGCCGCATCATTCACAATCAGCCTCGTTTCAAAGTTGTCGGCGGCATCCACGATGAGGGAAGCATCACGAATCAATCCGGGTGCGTTTTCCGCAGTGACATCCATGACAAATCCCTCGACCTCTACATCACTATTTATAGACCGAAGCCGTTTTTCAGCCGCCGCGGCTTTCGGCATTTCCTGTCTGACATCGTCTTCGGTATAAAGCTGCTGGCGCTGGAGATTACTCCACTCCACATAATCTCTGTCAGCGATCGTTACCTTCCCGACCCCTGCTCTGACAAGCATCTCCGCACTTGCCGTTCCAAGCGCACCTGCGCCGATAATCACGGCATGAGACGACCGGAGCTTCTCTTGGCCGGAGGGACCGATCGGCTGAAACAGCTCCTGTCTGGAATATCTGTCCGTCATACCGGAAGACCGTCTCGCGGACTGCTTGCAGTTCCGTAATCTTTCACCGGAATTCTCCCCGCTTCATAAGAAAGACGGCCCGCTTCTACGGCAAGCTTCATCGCCCTGGCCATCTTGACCGGATCATCAGCGCCTGACACAGCGGTATTTAACAGCACGCCGTCAGCCCCGAGCTCCATCGCGTAGGCGGCGTCTTTTGAAGATCCGACGCCGGCATCGACAATGACCGGCACCTTCGCCTGTTCAATGATAAAGGAAAGATTCAGCGGATTTAAAATTCCCTGACCGGAACCGATCGGAGAAGCGCCCGGCATAATGGCATGCACTCCGAGCTCCTCAAGACGTCTTGCGAGCACGACATCGTCTGACGTATACGGAAGCACGATAAATCCCTCTTCGAGCAGCTGTTCTGATGCTTTCAGCGTTTCAACCGGATCAGGCAAAAGTGACCGGCTGCATCCGATGACTTCTACTTTTATCATGTCACAAAGCCCTGAAGCTTTGGCAAGCCTTGCGATTCGGACCGCCTCTTCAGCCGTTGCGGCGCCGGCCGTATTCGGCAGAAGCGTATATTTAGACAAATCAAGCTGTTCGAGAAAGTTAGGCTGAGACTCTTCAAAGATGTTCATCCGCCGCACCGCAAAGGTTAAAATATCTGATTCCGAGACAGCCACCGCCTCTTTCTGAATCTCAAAACTCGGATATTTTCCCGTTCCTAACAGCAATCTTGACTGAAACTGTTTTCCGCCTATTGTTAACATCCTCATCCGCCTCCTACAAAATGGACAATTTCTATGACATCGCGGTCACACAAACTTGTATTTTCATAATTCTTTTTTTCAATGATTTCTTTATTTCTCTCCACAACTACGATTCTTTGATCAAGCTGGTACGATTCAAGCAAATCCTGAACCGTCCCCTCATTTCGATTCCAATCAATTTGTTTTCCGTTCAGCTGAAGGATCATATATGAACAGCCTCCTTGCGATCAATTCGAAACGCTTCTTCCCATTCCTGTTTAATCTGTCTTTCCAGGATCATATCCCGCACCATTTCAGCCGTTGCCGGCGCCAACAGGATGCCGTTCCGAAAATGGCCGGCGGCGAAGATGATGCCGCTGTCTTCAGGATGCCGCCCGATAAACGGCTTTCCGTCTCTTGTTCCCGGCCTGAGACCCGCCCAAAACCGGTCTATTTTCATATGTTCGATGGCGGGAAGCATTGTTTTCGCTTTTGCAATGACGGCCTCAATTCCTCCGATGTCAGGCGTATCGCTCCAGTCGCCCTGTTTCATCGTGGCGCCGATGACAAGCCGGCCGCTTTTTCTCGGGACGACATAACAATGATCATGGTAAAGGGTTTTGGTCAGCGGGGTATCGTCATTCCACACGGAAAGGCATTCTCCCTTCACAGGAAAAAAAGGCTGTCCCAAGCCGAGCTGGCTGAAAAACCGGCCGCTCCATACACCGCTTGCAACTGCGACTTTGTCAGCATAGACATCCCCGCCGGATGTTGTGATGCAATATTCTCCGTTCACCCGTTTTACGGAGGTGACTTGTGTATGCTCATATATGTGAGCGCCATAGCGCCGCGCTCCTTTTGCATACGCTTTGCAGACATAGTACGGTTCGACATGGACATCGTCTTTTATAAAACTTGCGCCGAGAATGTCTTTTGAAGCGTAAGGCTCTTTTTCAAGGGCATCTTTCGCTGAAAGCCAGGTGACGGAAGGCAGATCATCCATCTTCCGTAGACGGGCGATATCTTCTTCGGTATACGCCAGTTTAAGCATTCCGCCGTTATGGCGCCTGATGTCAATGCCGCAAGCTTCCTCAAGCTCTTGCCCCGCCGCTTCATACAGCCTTTGACTGTGCATGGCAAAATCAAAAAACGCATCCCGGTTTTCACATTCCGCATGAGCGCCCAGCATTCCCGCGGCAGCGCTTGTCGTTTTTCGGCCGACTTCTCCGGCTTCAAACAAGACAACGTTCTGCTGCGTCTTCGCCAGCTCATAAGAAATGGCGCACCCGATAATTCCGCCGCCGATCACCGCTGTATCATAGTACTTCTTCATAATCGGCCTCCCTTACCGCGCGTGCATACCGTTTTGCCGCCTCCTCAGGATTTTCAGCTGAGAAAATACCTGACATGACGGCAATTCCGTCCGGTTTCGCCTGCTTTGTGTGTCCGATCGTCTGCATTGTCATTCCGCCGATTGCGATGACGGGGATGGAAAGCGTGCGTTTGATCTCTGAAAGCAGGCTGATGCCTCTTGCTTCAAGTCCTTGTTTACATTCGGTTTCAAATACATGGCCGAACACCACATAATCCGCATCTTCCTTTTCAGCTTGGATAGCTTCTTTCAGCGAATGAACCGAACGTCCGATATGAAGATGGGGAAATCTGCTTCGCACCTGCTTTACGGAAAAGCTGCGGGACGGAAGCTGAACACGGTGTATGTTGGCAAAAAGCGCGATATCCGCCCTGTCATTGATAATCAATTTGTCCTTATCCGCACCGCCCTTTTTCAAAAGGGACAAAAGCTGCATGATCTCTCCCGCTGTTTTATCCCGCTCACGGATATGGATAAAGCTTACTTCGCGCTGAATCGAAAGAATATCCTCGGCAAGCTCGGCAACGGGTTTGCGATTATCAGTTACCGCGTGCAGCTCCAAAAGATTCCACCTCTTTTCCGCCCTTCTCGGACCAGCCTTCTTTTTGATAGGCCATTCCCCAAAATTGATATTCATAATAGCTTGAAATCACAAAATTCTCTTTCATTTTCGCGCGGATGTCCTCTGTGCTGTTTTCAGCAATCTCGTCGAAACGGCTGATTTGTTCTTCGACTTGCTGTCTGAACCAGTCTCCGCCGTATGTACCGATCCATTTTTCATAAATCGGATGCTCCGGTTTGCACTCTTTTAAGTGTTCGCCGACTTCATAATAAAGCCAATAACAGGGCAGAAGTGCAGCTAATATTTCTCCAAAATTGCCGCTCATCACCGATCTGTACATATGAGACGTATAAGAATAGGCGGTCGGTGCCGGTTTAAATGCCGCACGCTCTTCTTCCGTAATCCCTAAAAGCTCCGTAAACTCGCGGTGCAGCGCCATTTCCGCTTCATATGTCCCTTGAGCGTGGCCCGCCATCCTGCCCGTCGTAAACAAGTCTTCGGCATATGCGGCGCCGAACGCCTGAACTTTTGCAAAATGCGTCAAATAGTAGGAATCTTGCAGCACGTAATAGCTGAAACGGTCTATCGGCAGGCTTCCGTCACCGATTCCCGTTACAAACGGATGAACAAAACTTCCGTCCCACCATTCGGCAGCCGCCTGTCTGCATTCTTCAGAAAATGTCATCATGTCTTCCCCCCTGATAAAATAAAAAAACCACTTTCCCGCATCGGAAAAGTGGTTTGGAATTTAAATGGATAAAAGGAACCCCCAAAAAATACCGCTCCACTTCCCTACGCAGGTCTGAACCTGTTCAAGTTATGAGGGTCTAAAAGTCTCACTTTTATCTCAGCCCTTATGAAGGACACCCCTAGTGGTCATACGATTAATGATTTATTTGTTATGCCTTCTATATTATCACGAATTGCAATTTGGTCAAGCTTCAAGGATTTTTCTCAGTTCCGACACGTAGTTGCGCGAGCCCGTGACGATGAGGCGGTCTCCTGTTTTCAGCCGCGTGTCTCCGTGCGGAACGATGCTGTCCACACCTCTGAAAATCCGGACGAAAATCACATCGCCCATCAGCGGAAATTCCCGCAGAATGATGCCGTTATACGCCGGGTTTTCCAGATTGATCTGATATAACGAATACTCCTCATTCGTCAGGAGGCTCATCACGCCCGGCGCCTCAATTAATGCGCGCAAGAGCGTCTTTGTAGACAGAAGGATAGAAAAAATACTGATGCCCTCTTCTTTCAGTTTTGTTTCATGCTCAACCGAGCCGACGCTTGCGATGATACGCTCAGTCCCTTTCTCTTTCGCTATTAAGGCGATTTCGGCGTTCACATCTTCATTTCCCGTCGCCACGACAAGAATATCCGTTTTGAAAATACCGTGCGACTCAAGCGTACCGGGCTCGTAATCAGAAATCGTGTCAACCGAAAAAACCGATTCCGCAAGCGTTTCCCCGGCATTTTCCTGATACACATGGACGACCCGTACTTCATATTCCTCCTCAGGCAATTCCAGCGTAACCGGAAGTGTCATTTGGTTGGCGCCGATAAATGTAATGCGCTTTTTTTCCTGCGGCGCGCTTTGCCGTTTGTATAATTTCTTAAAGCCGATCGGCGTGATGATGCTGGCAATAACCGCAACTAAAGTCAGCGCGCCGGACATATTGGCGCTGATAATGTGGAGCCTTTCTCCGATCGTAGCCGCCGCGATAACAAGCGACAGCGTGGACGTCAGCAAAAAGCCCGAAGCAAACACGGTTCTTTTGTCATACCATTTCTTTAAATAAAACACCGGGAACATTTTGCTGATAAACAGCGCAAGCAGAAGCAGCGGAATCATCGTTACTGTTTTCGGATCTTGGAAAAGTGTCCAAATGTCCAATTTCACCCCGACCATGACGAAAAAGATCGGAATTAAAAACCCGTAGCCGAATGAATCCAGCTGTTCCACCATTTCTTTATTCGGAGACAGAAGCGATACCAGAACGCCTGCCAAAAACGCGCCGAGAATATTTTCCGCCCCGAGAGATTCCGATAAAGCGACAAGCACGATAATCAGTGTGAAAATGGCCCGCGTGCCGATCTGCACGGTGCCTTTAGACATCGACTGCACAAATGAACGGTGTTTAAAGATCCTGCCGAAGAAATACAGCACGACCCCCGCGGCAAAAAGAATCAACAGAAGCCACATATTTCCGCTGTCTTCTCCGTAAAGAGAAGAGAAAAAAGCGAGCAGAATCATCGTAGCCAAGTCCGCGATAACGGCGACAAGCAGGATGATCTGGCCGATATTGGAGTTCATGATCCGTTCTTCCTTTAAAGTCGGGACCACCACGCCGAGTGATATCGTCGAAATAATAAGCGTCATTAAAAATGCGTTTTGTATAAAACCGGCTAATACAAAGGCATAGGACAGCAGCAATGATAAAATAAAGATGCCGAAAAAGATAATCAGTGCGGCAGAAAACGTGTTGGGCGCTTCCTTGCCATTCGGAAGGAATTGTTTTTTCTTCCCTTTCTCAAATGAAGAAAAATCAATTTCCAATCCGCTTAAAAACATTAAAAAGATAAAGCCGAGAACCGACAGCGTCTCCAGCCACGTGTCTCCCTGAACGACAAGATTCAGGCCGCTTTTTCCGATAATAAGCCCCATGATGATCTCCGCGACGACGACGGGGATGCTGAGCTTAAACCGATGTAAAAGGAGCGGCGTCAAAAAAGCGACGATCAGAACGACGACTAAAGATGCGACTGATGTGTGTTCCATTCGTAAATACCTCCTTAAAACAAGGGCTATAAAAGCCCGCTTAAAGCGGGCGAAACCTTACTTTTTTTTAAAAACATAACGCATATTCTAACAAGGCTGAACGCGAAAAAAAAGTGATAAGGCTTTATTTCTTTAATTCTTTTTTAATTTGTACCAAAACAGCGTAATTAGGTATAGGAATTAGCCCCATAATAAATAAAAAACCGTTAATAAGGAGGCTGACACGAATGGCTTATGACATCATCAGCGATATACACGGATGTTATGACGAAATGATCGCGTTAATGCAAAAGCTCGGATATGAAGTGAAAGACGGAACGCCCGTTCATTCTGAAGGCAGGACGCTTGTCTTTGCGGGGGATTTAACGGACAGAGGCCCAAAATCCGTAGAAGTGATGCGTTTTGTGGCAAAAGCATATGAAAAAGGAGCCGTCCGTTATGTCCCGGGAAATCATTGCAACAAACTGTATCGTTACTTAAAAGGAAACCCCGTAAAAGTGATGCACGGACTGGAAACGACGGCAGCCGAACTGAAAGAGCTGTCTCCCGCCGACAGAACGGAAGTCTCCAGACAATTCATCCGATTATATGAGTCAGCGCCGCTTTATGACATTTTACATAATGGCGATCTCGTTGTCGCCCACGCCGGCATAAAAGCTGACGATATCGGTAAATACTCGCGTAAGGTAAAAGAATTTGTTCTGTACGGCGATATCACGGGTGAAACGTATCCCGACGGCAGACCCGTCAGAAGAGACTGGGCCGCCGCTTACGAAGGCAAGGCATGGATTGTTTACGGCCATACCCCGGTAAAACGCCCCCGGATCGTCAACCGTACAATCAACATTGACACAGGCTGCGTCTTCGGCAATCAACTGACAGGCTTTCGTTTTCCCGAGCACGAAACCGTCTCTGTGGAAAGCTCAATGCCGTATGATGCTTCACGATTTCGCGAAGATCACGGCAGGCAGGCATGAAAAAAAGCCCGAAACCGGCAAACGGTTCGGGCTTTACATGTGTTCAATTAATGTTTTCATATCGTCAGGCACCGGGGCGTGAAAAACGAGCGTTTCTCCGGTCATGGGGTGTACGAATGAAAGCCGCTCACTGTGAAGAGCCTGCCGCGCAATTCCCTCATTTTTTCCGCCGTACAGTGTATCACCGACTAACGGATGGCCGAGGTAGCTCATGTGCACCCGGATTTGATGCGTCCGCCCCGTTTCCAGCCGCAGGGCTGCAAGCGTAAACGCATGTTCCGCTTTTTCCGTTTGAAAATGCGTCACCGCTCGTTGTCCCTCCGGCGTTACCATCCGCTCAATAATACTGTCGTGTTTTCTTCCGATGGGCGCGTCCACCGTTCCTTCCTTCTGCGGCATGATGCCGTGTACGACAGCGAGATACCGCCTGCTGACAAGCCCCTTCTTCTGCGCTGCTGACAAAAGAGAATGGGAAAGCCGATGTTTGGCGATCAGCATCGCCCCCGATGTATCCCTGTCAAGGCGGGTGACAAGATGAACCGTTGATGGCACGCCGCTTTTTCGGTAGTGGCTGATCACTCCGTTAGCGATGCTTCCCGACGGATGTTCTCTTGATGGAATTGAGGAGACATACGGCTGTTTATTGACCACAAGCACATGGTCATCTTCATAAAGAATATCAAGCGGAACCGGCTCAGGCAAAAGCGTTTCACTCACATGCTCCTTCGGAAATTCAATCTTAAGCACGTCTCCGTCCGCTAACACGGTGCGGACGGTTACATGCTCTCCGTTCACAAGCAGGTCTCCCCCGCCGAATTTAATGTCAGCGAGTAGCCGCTTTGAAATGCCGAGCTGCGCCGTATATTCTTTTATCGTCATGCCGGCTTCCCGGGCAGTCATGTTCTTTTGGATAAAAAAGTTGTCCAATCCGTTTCCTCTTTCTATTCGCCTTTTCCGATAAAGGAGTCCTGCACCCTTTTCCAAAACGGAAAAGGGCGGAATCTTGCAAATCTGACTTTTTCATTTGCCACACGGCATAGAATGGACTTGACATCCTTATGCAACAAGGTTAAATGATCAATTGTGACTTGAAAGTCGACGTCGTTTCTCGGTTTGATGACACAGTTATGATGATCGGGAAGCAAAAGCGGCGAGCCGACAGTCCTGAACACTCTGTTGTTAATGGATGCCATTTCCGCAAGCTGAATCGCTCTGATGGAAGGGTGGATGATTGCGCCGCCTAACGCCTTATTATAAGCCGTGCTTCCGGAAGGCGTGGACAGACATAAACCGTCTCCCCTGAACGTTTCAAACAGCTGGCCTTTAATTTCCACGTCAGCGACGAGACTGCCTTCTATGCTTTTGATCGTACATTCGTTCAAAGCCAGATACCGCTCCTCACGCTCTTCATCATGATAAGTGACAATCACCTCAAGAAGGGGATACTCCACGGTATGATACGGCGTTTTGGCGATGGCCAGAACGAGCTTTTCTATCTCCTGCGGAACCCAATCGGCATAAAAACCCAAATGCCCCGTGTGAACTCCGACAAACGCCGTTTTATCGAGACGGTCGCTGTACCTGTGAAATGCGTAAAGAAGCGTTCCGTCACCGCCGACGGAAATAACGATTTCCGGCTCTTTTTCATCCAAGGTCATATCAAAATCGAGTAAATACGCCTGTATTTTGCTTTTCAGTGTATCTGAAACCTCGTCTCCTTTTGAAGAAACGGCAAATTTCATGCCATTCCCCTCCTTTCCTACTGGCGGTCTCCCGCTTTTTTCTTTCGCGAGAACGCGGCTTGGGCTTCCTGGATTTCTCCGCGGATTTCTGACATTTCTTCATCGAGCCGGGATGCGGCTTCTGAGGCCCGCTGCAGCCTCAGCTTTACTTTTTCGGGAATGTTCCCGCTGTATTTGTAATTCAGTGAATGCTCAATGGTTGCCCAAAAGTTCATGGCAAGCGTCCGAATCTGTATTTCCACAAGAACGTGCTTTTCTCCGGACGTTGTTTGTAAAGGATATAAAACGACAAGGTGGTAAGACCGATATCCGCTTTCCTTATGCTCTGCTATGTAATCCCGCTTATCGACAACGGTAAAATCTTTTCTGGCAAACAGCATATTTTTGACGATCTGGATATCATCGACAAATTGGCACATAATACGCAGCCCCGCGATATCCTGCATCGTTTCAATCTGATGAAGCGGTATGCTTTTTCGTCTCGCTTTTTCAAGTATGCTCGCCACCGGCTTCACGCGGCCTGTCACAAACTCAATCGGTGAGTGGTCATCTTCATACTCATAAAGGGTTCTGACGCCTTTCAGCTTCACCTTTAATTCTTCAACAGCCTGGCGGTATGGCGCTAGAAATTGCTCCCATTGTTTGTCATCCATCGTACATCCCCCAATTCCGAACCTGTTCTAAAGAAATACGTTTTTCACTTTTTCTTCCATATCTCCGTAGTTTGCATTATCTTTAATATTTTCAAGAAGATAATCGAGTTCTTCATGCAGCCCTGAAAGTTCAACCGTTTTTCCGCCGGCCTCAAGGACCGCCGGCTTTCTTTGGTCTAAGGCTTCTTTCAGATCCGGCCAGATATGTTCTTTTATAATGACATATTCAAAAGAGTCAGCTGATTCAAGTATGTATACAAAAGCAAAGTGATCGGAATCAACAAGCATTTGACCTGAGGCTTTGCGTTCCGCTCCGCTTAAGTCCTCTCCGCACTTCAAGCGGAGCGCGTCTTCTGTTAATGATGCATTTTGGATTTCAATTCTCTTTTGCATAATGTTCTCCTTTTTTAACAAAGTACAGCATTTATTTTATCATATCAAGGTCGATATTGATAAACGTAACCTCTAAAGAGATAATGGGAATTATACAATTTTTCGTCCTGAAAGGAAGACTGTCATGACCCAAGAAATAGAAATTGAATTCAAAAACCTGCTGACAAAATCAGAATTTCTGAAGCTGAGTGAAGCACTCTGCATGAAAGAACATGATTTTAAACAGCAGGTCAATCATTATTTCGACACGAAAGATTTTTCCCTGAAACAAAAAAAATCAGCACTCCGCATCCGAGAAAAAGACGGCGCGTTCGTTCTGACGTTAAAAGAGCCTGCCGCGGTCGGTCTGCTGGAAACCCACCAAGAGCTTGCGGCACCTGATCTTGACGTCTTCAAGATTCCGGAAGGCCCCGTCAAACGTCAGCTGGAAGGTCTCGGAATCAACTCAGAACACATTTGCTATTTCGGGACGCTGTCGACCGCACGCGCGGAAAAAGAATCAGAAAAAGGCTTAATCATTTTAGATCACAGCCGATATTTAGAGAAAGAAGACTTTGAATTGGAATTCGAAGCTGCTGACTGGGATGAAGGAAAACGGGCGTTTGAACAATTGCTCAAGCAATTCGGCATCCCTCAGCGGGTTACTAAAAATAAAATCCAGCGTTTTTATGAACAGAAACAAAAAAAGGTGGAATGACACAGTGAATATAACGAATTGGGCGGCCCTTCTCCAGCTTCAATCAATGGCGCTGCAATCAATGTCTAATACAAGCACCGCTTCAAGCGGACAATCTGCCGAAAGCCCGCTTTCAAATTTCAGCGCGCTGCTCAGCCAATATACGGGCACAGCCGTCCGGCAGCAGCCGGAATTGGGAATTTTAAACGGTGTGCGGACCGCTCACGCTTCATATTCACCGAGAATTCCCGTTTCATCCGGCTCCGCGGCTGCTTCACAGACCGCTTCCCCGGGCATAAAGTCTCCGGATGCGGCTTCTGATATCAGCACCGGAAACTTTTCAATAGACAGCGCCATTCAGAAAGCGGCCGAAAAATACGGAGTGGACGAAAAGCTGATCCGCGCGGTTATTAAACAGGAATCCGGCTTTAATCCGAAAGCGGTCAGCGGTGCGGGGGCAATGGGACTGATGCAGCTCATGCCTTCCACGGCAGAATCACTCGGGGTGTCAAACCCGCTTGATCCCGTCCAGAACGCTGAGGGCGGCACAAAGTACCTAAAGCAGATGCTCACGAAATACGACGGAAATGTATCTCTGGCGTTAGCCGCCTACAACGCAGGCCCCGGCAACGTAGATCGGTACGGAGGCATTCCGCCGTTTAAGGAAACACAGCAATATGTCAAAAACATAACCAAACAGTATTACGCGTAAACCAGAGAGGCTTCCTTCGCCCTCTGGTTTTTTTGCGGAGTGAAATCTTACACATGAATGAAGGCGATGTGATATGATATGAAATACAAGCGCCTGACAGAAAGGCACTTTGTTTGTAGAAATAAAATGTTATTGCTAAAATATACAGTAACTGAAGATAGTAAAACTGAAAGATAAATTCGCAATGGGAATTATGATTCCTATTAGCCATATAAAGGAGTAGTCAACATGGGACAATCGTTTAACGCACCATATGAAGCGATTGGAGAGGAACTTCTATCGCAACTTGTTGATACTTTTTATGAGCGTGTCTCGTCTCATCCCTTGCTGAAGCCGATATTTCCAAGTGATTTGACTGAAACGGCCAGAAAACAAAAGCAATTTTTAACCCAGTATTTGGGCGGACCTCCTCTTTATACTGAAGAGCACGGACATCCCATGCTCAGGGCAAGGCATCTCCCCTTTCCGATTACGGACGAGAGGGCTGATGCGTGGCTAAGCTGTATGAGCAAAGCGATGGATCAGGTCGGGCTGGAGGGCGATATTCGTGAATTTCTGTACGGGCGTCTGGAACTGACGGCCAGGCATATGGTAAACCAGTCAGAAGCGGAGGATCGATCATATTGACGAATTATCAGCATGAGCAATACTTCGCCCATTGCCACGGACATCCAAAAAAACCGCTCGAAATTTACATGTTTGTCGACCCTTTATGTCCTGAATGCTGGTCGCTGGAGCCCGCCATAAAAAAATTAAAAATCAAATACGGTCGTTTTTTTACGCTGCGGATCATTGTTTCCGCGAGCATTACATCGCTGAATAAGCAAAAGCGGAAAAAACACCTCCTTGCCGAAGCTTGGGAAAAAATTGCGAACCGTTCCGGGATGCCCTGTGACGGAAGCCTTTGGCTTGAGCAGGATCAGCCTCTTTCATCGCCCTACCTTGCCGCACTCGCTTTAAAAGCGGCCGAACTGCAGGGAAGAAAAGCGGGCATTCTGTTTCTCCGCAGCATGCAGGAAAGCCTGTTTGTTTCCAAGCAGAATATTACGGATGAAGACGTTCTTTTAGAAATTGCCGAAAAGACGAAATTGGATGTTGAAGAATTCAAGCGCGACCTCCATTCGCAAAGCGCGGTAAAAGCGCTTCAGTGCGATATGAAAATCGCGGCGGAAATGGACGTCACCGTCAACCCGACATTGACGTTCTTTAACAGCCTGCATGATGATGAAGGGCTGAAGGTTCCCGGCAACTATTCTTATGACGTATACGAAGAGATCTTATTCGAAATGCTCGGGGATGAACCGAAGCCTTCTGAAACGCCGCCTTTGGAATGTTTCATTGAATATTTTCGGTTTGTCGCATCGAAAGAAATCGCACTCGTTTATGATTTGAGTCTAGAAGAAGTTGAAAAAGAAATGAAAAAACTGGCATTCGCCAAAAAGGTCGCCAGAGTGGAAGCAAAGCACGGTCTGTTTTGGAAGTCTCTGGCCGGCACCCAGGAGGATGTCACCTGTTGTGATCATTAAAAAAAGCTGATTCCTTACGGAGCCGGCTTTTTTTGTGCAAATAAAGAAACCGCGCCGGGATAAGCGCGGTTTCATATGTCTTAACGACAACAAAGGGGATGGGAGAAATTTTTCACGGTCAAACAAAGGGGTAATGTTTGTTTGTGATCAATTTCACATCCTTATCATATCAAATCTTGTCGAGTTTTGACAAGCCATAAGATTAATGTTCATATTTTTGTCACAAAACATAACTGACTGCTTGTTTTCATAGAATATATCAATGAAAAACAAGGAGGGAAATCAATGCTCCGCACCGTATTGATCATCGGAATGATTGTGTTTTTCTTCTTTTTAAATCTGCTGGCCATGATGCACATGCTGCCGATTTACATTACATCTCCCCTGCTGTTTCTGTCCATATTGTTTGCCTTGTACCGGCTGAATCACAGAAAAACGTTTAAAGGGTTTTAGAAAAAGCCTGCGCAACTTATGCACAGGCTTTTTTGAATTACGAAGGGTTCACTTTCGAAAGAAGCTCTTCCATTTCGTTCAGCTTCTCTTCAAACATTTTGCAGGCCGCCTCGATCGGTTCAGGCGATGTCATATCGACTCCCGCTTTTTTCAGTATGTCGATCGGATATTCCGAGCTTCCCGCTTTTAAGAATTCGGTATAGCGCTCCACCGCAGGCTTGCCTTCTTTTAAGATCTGGCTGCTCAGCGCTTGGGCCGCACTGTAGCCTGTTGCATATTGATACACATAATAATTGTAATAGAAATGCGGAATTCTTGACCATTCCAGACTGATTTCTTTATCAATCACCATGTTGTCACCGAAATACTTTTTATTCAAATCATAATAAAGTTCGTTCAGCAGTTCAGGCGTTAGCGGCTCGCCTTCCTGCGCTTTCGTATGAATCAGATGCTCAAATTCAGCGAACATCGTCTGTCTGAACACTGTGCCTCTGAACCCTTCAAGCATGTGGTTGAGCAGGTACAGACGCTGTTTTTCATCCTTTAAGCTGTTCAGCATATATTCACCGAGCAGCGCTTCATTAGTCGTTGAAGCGACTTCAGCGACAAAAATGCTGTAGTTACCGTATGGATACGGCTGATATTTTCTCGTATAGTAGCTGTGCACGGAATGGCCGAACTCGTGAACGAGCGTAAACAGATTATTGACATTATCATGCCAGTTCATCAAGATGTACGGATTCGTGCCGTATGTACCGGACGAATAAGCACCGCTGCGTTTTCCTTTGTTTTCGTATACATCGACCCAGCGGTTTTCAAGTCCTTCTTTTAAAATAGACGCGTATTCCTCGCCCAGCGGAGCAAGTCCTTTGAGCATATAATCTTTCGCTTCCTCATATGTGACCTTCATTCCCGAATCTTTTACGAGCGGTGTGTACAGGTCATAAATATGGACTTCATCAAGGCCGAGCACCTTTTTCCGCAGGTCAATGTAACGGTGTAATAACGGAAGATGTTTATTGATCGTTTTAATCAGGTTATCGTAAACTTCTTCAGGGATGCTGTTATTGGATAAAGCCGCTTCCCGTGCTGATTTATATTTTTTCACACGGGCGTAAAAATTATCTTTTTTCACAGTGCCGCTGAGTGTAGTCGCCATCGTGTTTTTATACTGTCCGTATGTTTTATATACAGCTTCAAATGCGTTTTTGCGGACTTCACGATTGCTGCTTTCCAGAAAATTAATAAAGTTGCCGTGTGTGATTTGAGTTTCCTTGCCGTTTTCATCTTTAATCGACGGAAATGTAATATCGGCGTTATTTAAAACGCTGAATGTATTGGAAGGCGACGACAGCGCTTCTGAGGCTTCCGCAAGCAGGGCCTCTTCTTGTTCGCTCAGCACGTGCGGACGCTGTTTTGTAATTTCTTCAATTGCATGGGAGTAAAGCTTAAGCTCTTCTTTTTCGAGAATAAACTGGTGCAGCTTGTCCTCCTGAATCGCCAGAATTTCCGGTTCAATGTAAGCAGTCGCACTGGCAGCCTGAGAATACAGGCTTGCGGCTTTGTCGTTCAGCCCTTGGTAGAAAGAATTTCCCGTATCCTGGTCTGAGCGCATATGCGCGTATGCATAAAGTTTCCCAAGGCGGTTCGTCACTTCATCCTGTGCCGTAAGCGCCGCGTATAAATTATCAGCCGAATGAGCAAGTGTGCCTTTAAAAGAAGATAAATTCGGGATTAATTCTTTAACTGCTTGAAATTCTTTATTCCAGGCCTCATCACTAGGAAAAATATCCTCTAGTCTCCATGTATGCTCTGCCTTTACTTCACTTCTGTCAGGCAGCTGTGCTGCTTTATTTTCCTTAGTCATGGTGATCCCCCTCGTTTTCTTTACTTCAAGCCAATTGAAAAAACGATTGTTTCTCCAAAAACTTGTGTTGTGATTATCTTCCGGCTTTTCACTGCCTTTTGTCAAATCATATGCGGCATATAAGACCGAGCATACCAATAATACAGTGAAAAAACGAAAACAAAATGCTTGTACGCCCCTCACATTCGCCACCACCTTGACGTTAGGATGAACGAAATGAAGCATTCTCATTCCCCAAAAAAGAGCAGATCCCGCCGGCGCAGCTCTTCTGCCGTTTGAGGGCGCTTCCATTGAGATGAGGGCATATATACTTCATTCTCAATTTCCCTTAAAAAATCCTGCAAGCATAAGAAATCAGCATATTGTTTTACCGCCATTCCGATAAGGCTGTCTTGTGAACCATACCTCATCCGGATCTCCTTACCCCTGATTTTTTGCCGTAAATCATGAACCATGCCGGATAATCGGATCGGCGCGCCTTTTTTAGAAAGTTCCGCAAGCCGCAAGTATAAATGGCCCTGCCACACAAAAACGGGACTTGCAAACACAAAGCCCGCTGAAACGGGAATAAACACTTCAGAGGGGAGAAATGGAAATGCAACCTGATGTCTTTCGTAAAAAAGACACCGGATAAGACCGGCATCTTCAGATAAAAACCGCCCGCTTTTGTTGCGGAAGCCGGCTACGGCACGTCCCCACGAGGGAAGTCTGACGCTGTGCCGCCCTTCCGGATGACAAATGTCTTTCAGGTTTGCTTTGTGAAGAGGGATTGCGGTTAAGCCGGCATAAGAATAGCCGGTGTAAAACGGAGTGATGGAATGCAGCCTGTAAAAGGAGCGGGCGTCGGGGCAGTAAAACAGTAAGGAGGAAAATGAATGGACTTCAAAGAACTGCCAGTGAAAAGCAGAAAGCCGGAAAAATTGCGCGGCCAGCCGTTTTAACCGTTTTGCCCCGATAATCCAGACCGGCCGGTACCCGGCGTTTTTCAGGCCTGCCGTCCGGCTCTTTAAAGAGTCCGCCGAAAGGTTCGCACATTGAAATTCAAAAGCCAGCCTCTCTTCTCCGCTTTCCGCCGTCAAGTCAGGCCGCTGTCCCGCGGAAGTCAGATACGGTTCCAGGCTGACACTGCACCCTTGTGTCTTTAGCCAGAGAAAAAGCTGTCTTTTTCCTTCCAGATGGTATTCGCTTTCAGGTTCGGATTCCCCCGGACACAGCCTGCTTTTTTTATGAGCGAAGTGCGGCAGTTTCTCCCGGCCCAGTTTGATATCAAGCTCACTTTCGCAAACAGGGCAGAACCAGCGTTTCTTTCTCAGCTCCGCCGCTTTTTCCTTTGAATAGCTTCCGGCCAGCTGAATGAGCCTTCCGTCGGCAGTCACAGCACTGAACATGTTGCATCTTCTCCTTTCCTGAATCTTGTTGTATTCAGCAGGAAGAAGATATAATCCTGTTTGCGGATGAGAGCCGTTATACGGTTTTCAGCCGTTCATCCTGTCATTCAGAACAAAAAAAACCGATTTCTGCTGAGAGAAATCGGTTTGTTATGATGCAAAGTGTTTTTTTATTGTATATAACGCATGATCAGCGATCACCAATTTGCCGTATTCTTCAAGACGGTGAATGCTGACTGATGATTCGTGCGCGTACTCCAACAGGATGCTTAGCTGATTTTCAACCTCTTCATCAGTTTGCTCATAAAAATCTGCATATAAATAATATCGGTCTTCAAACGAATACAGGGTCGTTTTGATTCCGTTAAGATTCAATTTTGATAGCGAGATGAGATCCTCAAAATCATCGAACCGCAAAGTGAATTGAAGCTTTTGCTCCTTATCTTCCCGGCTCTCGGCCTGCTCTTCTTTCTGGAAATCATCAAGTAAAGCATCGAGATTTTCATCTGCCGGCTCTTGTTTTTTATCTTCCGGGATCGGCAGTTCGAGTTTTTGTCCGTCCTTGGAAAGCTGGGCTTTTGTTACGATTATTTCCAGTCCTTTGTCCAATGCCTGAACCTGAATCCAAAGAGGACCCTCGACAGCGAATTCTTCTTCATCATGCACTTCATCCATGACTTCCCAGAACAGTTCTTCACTGCGCTCGCGATTGTACCAGATTTCTTCTCTGTCAAAACCGCGATCTTCAATATCACCATAAGACATATAAAATTTTACAGTATGCTCATTAATTCTTTCTATTTCCATTTTGCCAACCTTCCCTTCTTTATAAGATGTTGAAGGGACATCTAAGCTCCCGATGAATAGTACTTTACTACACTTTACCCATTCCGTCCACATCTTAACCTTATAGAGGACAGCGCAAATTCTTTATATTTCTATTTTATGATAAAACAGTTATAAAAGAAATAAAAAAGCATTTTCACACCGAAAAACAGGCTTTCTCCCGGTTCCCATCATAAATAGCGCACTGCTTCATATATTAGCTGTACAAGCAATCGATCTATAAGCGAGGTGTTACCATGCCGCACGATTACCTGCTGTCCCTTCTGCTTATTATCGGGATTGATCTCATTCTCGGCGGTGACAATGCCGTCGTCATCGCGATGGCCAGCCGGAATCTGGCGCATAAACAAAGACAGCAAGCGATCCTCTTCGGAACGTTTATCGCAGTCGTCTTGAGAATCGTGCTGACGAGCGCCGCGGTCTATTTATTGAATGTTCCTTTTTTACAATGCGCAGGCGGGGTGTTTTTATTGTATCTCGGCTATCAGCTTCTGATTGAGAAGAAAGATGCGCAGCATGTGAAAAGCAGTTCTTCCCTTTGGAAAGCCATCCGCACAATTGTTTTGGCTGATATCTTTATGTCTCTTGACAATGTCATCGCAGTAGCCGGCGCTTCTCACGGTGAGCTGACGCTTGTAGTGATAGGGCTTTTCATCTCGGTGCCGATTATCATTTGGGGCAGCAAGCTCGTTCATGCCGCTATGGAGAAAATGCCTTTACTGATGTACGCCGGAAGCGGCCTTCTCGCATTTACCGGCGGTGAAATGATTGCCGGGGACAGCAAGCTGTCTTTCTTCATGGCGGAACATGGCACTATACAGATGATGCTGCCGATTTTGACCGTCGTTTTTGTCATCCTCGCCAGTATGATTTATCAGCAGACTGAAAAATAATAAAAAGCCCAAACCGCCGACGGTTTTGGGCTTTTTCCATGCTTATCGTAAGCTTATATCAGTTAGCCAGACGCTGTGCTTCTCTTAATTGGAAAGAACGTACTTTTCTAGGCAGGAATCGTCTGATTTCATCTTCGTTATAGCCGACTTGCAGACGTTTTTCATCAATGATGATCGGACGGCGGAGCAGTCCCGGATGCTCATTGATCAGAGTGTACAAGTCTTGAAGCGGCATTGATTCAACATTTACGTTCAGTTTCTGGAATACTTTAGAACGGGTAGAGATAATTTCATCCGTACCGTCTTCAGTCATACGCAGAATCTGCTTGATCTCATCAATTGATAACGGCTCGGAGAAAATGTTTCTCTCTACAAACGGAATCTCGTGCTCTTCAAGCCAAGCTCTTGCTTTTCTGCATGACGTACAGCTAGGTGATGTGTATAATGTAACCATTAATCTTCACTCCTCTAATTAGTAGGATGAACATGTTTGTATTCTCAAATTGAAATGACTTTAAAAAAGGAATCTTTATAGGTATTATACTATAAAAAAGTAAGTGTGAACAGTCTCCTGAGAAAAAAATGTGTCAATCCGGCAAATTTACGGCTGGCGGATGTTTCCCCATTCTCAATTAGCTCAGCTGATCGAATTCGTTTTTTCTCATCAATGACTTTGAGAACTTCATCCGTTTTTTCGTATGATTCTCCGTACCATTTTTCATCTTTATAAGTGTGAATGTTTTCATATGTCTGTTTCATTGCTTCAAACATTTCTTCTTCTGATTCCGTCTTAGGTGACCAGTACAGAATCTCCATTTTGTTCACTTCATTCGTAGCCAATGACCGGCGCCGATACCCGATTGACTGCGCGTGCTTGAAATGCTCTCTTTGATAAAAACGCAAGCGTTTCTGTGTATCCGTGTCATCCTCGTCAACAGGCTCCACCTCAAGCAGAATCGGCTTGTTTTTCTTTTTCAGCCTGCCGATCAGCTTGCTTCCGAGGCCTTGTCCTCTGGATTTCTTTGACACAAACAGGTAATCAATAAAGATGAAAGAGTCAAATTCCGCATACATCAGCACGTGGTACTGCCCCTCTTCTTTATGATAAACATCGCTTTGCTCCTTTAACAGAGCTTCCATATGCGCTTTTGATTTCATTTCTTCAATCGGAAAATATTCACTCAGCTTTTCGTACCAGTTCATTCATTTGCTCCTTATGGGTTCGTTGTCTTCACACTTTTAGATATACCCCATTTCCGATTGTTTAAACAATCTTACATCTATTAAGACGTGTGATCCTTTAACATGGTTTCAATTTTTTTAAAATGGTGTGTAATCGACGTTTTTGGTATAGCGGTTTGCCGCGTCCCACAATAAAAATTCGTCAATTCCTTCATCATGCAGCGCTTTAACCTGGTCTTCCACCTGGCGTTTCCCGTACTTTTGATAATTTCCGCTGCCGAGATATGATGCCGTGAAGTCCTGAAGCCACGGACGCGATACAGGCGGGTGTTTCAGCTTAGACAGTTTTTTATTTTCCACCTTTGCGTATTCTTTGACGACTTTGTAAGGCTCAAGATCCGGTTTATCAATGCCGAAATAGCTTGTCCAATGGCTCGGGTAAATCATGGATGAAATGACATCGACCTGTTCTGAAATTTTGCTGAAATTCTGGCCGATCCCCGGCGCTTCCGGCAGCGTGGCTGAATAGCCGAAAATATCAACCGACACATCCGCACCGTACGGCTTGAGTTTTTTCTTCGCATAACCGACAAAATCGGTGACGGCATGAACGCGTTTTTGCACATTGCTGTCTGCTGTTTTTCCGTAATCGCCGTGACCGTATGTCAGTTCGTCATCACGTTTTTCAAATCCTTCAGGAAAACGGACATAATCAAACTGAATTTCTTGAAAACCCATCTTTACGGCTTGTTTTGCAATCTTTACATTGTAATCCCATACTTCTTTCATAAACGGATTGACGAACGATTCGCCGCGGCCGTTTTTCCAGACACTTCCGTTTTTTTCTTTAAAAGACCACTCCGGCTTTTTGTTCGCGAGTTCGCTGTCTTTAAATACGACAATACGCGCGATCGGATAGATCTTTTTTTCCTCCAGCTTTTTCATCATCTTTTTTGGGTCTTTGATGTACGGCTTGGCGATTTTGGCATACTCAGAATGGCCGTCCGGCTTAAAGGTGAGGTTTCCGTTGTCATCCTTGACATCAATCACCATTGTATTGAGCTCCGTTTTGTCCACAAAGTCTGTCAGCTCCCCGAATTTGCTTCCTCCCGCTGAATGCCCTGTGACGTAAATGCCCCGCACCTTATCAGGATGTGAAAAATGCAGCCCTGACGGATAAGCGAACCGTGCATTTGATTTCGGCAGTTCTTTTTCGGCCAGCGCTATTTTTACAAGCGGCTGCTCCTCTTTCGCAGCGGCGTGGGCCGGATAAGCGGCTGCACTGATAAACAGTCCCGCACAAATGGCGCACAAAATGGTTTTCATACTGATCTCCCCCTTTTTTTCCATTATAGAAAAACGGGAGCAGGCTTAATAAACTTGAATGTGCGCAAAAAAATCCTCCAAGACTGAGTCTTGGAGGAAGATAGGTTTATAGGTAGGTTTTAAATTCAGCTTCAGTGCACATGACAAAGTGTCCCGGTTTCACTTCTCTGAATTCCATCTTTTCTCCGTCTTGCAGCTGATGAATGGACGGATCGTATTTCTTTCGCGTGCGATTTCTTTCATAGTCCGGATCAGGGAGCGGGATAGCGGACAGCAATGATTTCGTGTATGGGTGAAGCGGGTTTTCGTAAAGCTCATCCGCCGGCGCAAGCTCCACCAATTTTCCGAAATACATGACGCCGATGCGGTCGCTGATGTATTTGACCATTGATAAATCATGGGCGATAAACAGGTAAGTGAGCCCTTTTTCTTTCTGCAATTCTTTCATTAAATTGACGACTTGCGCCTGAATGGAGACGTCAAGCGCCGAAATCGGTTCGTCCGCGATGATAAACTCCGGATCAACCGCCAGCGCTCTGGCGATTCCGATACGCTGTCTCTGTCCGCCCGAAAATTCATGCGGGTAGCGGTTGGCGTGCTCTTTATTTAAACCGACCGTTTCCAGCAGTTCGTGAACCCGCTGCATCCGCTCTTTTTTCGTTTTTGCCAGGCGGTGAATATCTATTCCCTCGGCAATAATGTCGGCGACTGTCATTCTCGGATTTAAAGATGCGTACGGATCCTGGAAAATCATCTGCATTTTCCGGTTAAACTCCAGCAGTTTCTTGCGGGATTTTTTCCCGTGGACATTTTCCCCGTTAAAGAGAACTTCCCCGCCGGTTGCCTCATACAGCCGGATAATACTGCGGCCCGTCGTTGATTTACCGCAGCCCGATTCTCCGACAAGGCCGAGCGTTTCGCCTTTATAAATATCAAATGACAAATCATCTACGGCTTTTACCGTTCCTTTTTGCGTGAAAAAATGCTGTTTTAAATGTTTGATTTCGAGAAGCTTCTCAGTCATTTTTTTCACCTTCCTTCATTAAAACAGGATGCTGATACGTATTCGGAAGCTGACGGATTTTAGCCTTCACCGCTTCAGGCGGCTCGACCTTAGGTGCATCAGGATGCAGAAGCCACGATTTCACAAAATGCGTATCAGACACTTTATACATCGGCGGTTCCTGTTCAAAGTCGATTTTCATCGCATATGAGCTGCGGAGCGCAAATGCATCCCCTTTCGGAGGATTCGTCAGATCAGGCGGCGTGCCCGGGATGGCCGTCAGTTTTTCCTGATCTGTGCTGTCCAGGCTAGGCATTGAGGCAAGCAGTCCCCACGTATACGGATGGCGCGGATCATAAAAGATTTCATCCACCGTGCCCGATTCGACGACCTGACCCGCGTACATGACGGCGACCCGGTCGGCGACATTGGCGACAACGCCGAGATCATGCGTGATAAAAATGATAGACGTATCAATTTTCTTTTGCAGATCTTTCATCAGCTCAAGGATCTGTGCCTGAATCGTCACATCAAGCGCTGTTGTCGGTTCATCGGCAATTAACAATTTCGGATTTGCCGCAAGCGCCATCGCGATGACGACACGCTGTCTCATCCCGCCTGAAAATTCATGGGGGAATTGGCCGATCCGTTTTTCGGGCATCGGAATCCCGACGAGATCAAGCAGCTCTATGGCGCGCTTTTTCGCCGCTTCACTTGAGATTTTTTCATGTTTGAAAAGCACTTCCGTAATTTGTTTGCCGACTCTCATCGTCGGGTTCAGAGAGGTCATCGGGTCTTGGAAAATCATTCCGATGTCCTTTCCTCTGATGGCCTGCATTTCTTTTTCAGACATCGGCACGATATCGCGTCCGTCAAAAAGAATCTGTCCTCTTTTAAAGTAGCCCGGCGGCATCGGGATCAGCTTCATAATCGCTTGGGAGGTCACACTTTTTCCGGAACCCGACTCCCCCACGATCGCAAGCGTCTCTCCTTTATTCAAATGGAAATTCACGCCGCGGATTGCCTGTACCTCTCCGCCGTATGTTTTAAATGAAATGGCTAAGTCTTTTACTTCTAGCAAACGTGTCACTCATATCACTCCTTATTTGCGTAACTTAGGATCCAGCGCGTCTCTTAACCCGTCGCCGATAACGTTAAAGCCGAACATCGCCAGGCAGATAAAGCCGGCAGGGAAGAACAGACGCCAAGGGTAATAGGTTAATGCAGGCAATCCGTCTGAGGCCATCGTTCCCCAGCTCGCAAGCGGCGCAGGTACGCCGAGGCCCAAATAACTTAAAAACGCTTCTGTAAAAATCGCCGTCGGAACCGTCAGTGTCATCGTTACGAGGATAGAGCCCATCGCGTTCGGGACGATATGTTTAAACAAAAGCCGGCCGGTTTTGGCGCCGAGTGTCTGTGAAGCAAGCACATACTCCTGATTCTTTAATTGCAGCACCTGTCCGCGGACGATTCTCGCCATATTGATCCAGCCCGTGATTGTCATGGCGACGATAATGGTGAGCAATCCTTTCGGCAGGACAACCATCAGCAAAATAACCATTAATAATGAAGGAACAGCCCACAGAATGTCGGCGATGCGCATCATCACTTCATCTGTGCGTCCGCCGCGGAATCCGGAAATGCTGCCCCAGATTACGCCGATTAATAAATCAAGCACGGCAGCTGCGACACCGATAAAGATGGAAATCCGCGCGCCCACCCATGTCCGGACGAATATATCCCTTCCAAGGTCATCCGTGCCGAACCAATGATCTTTCGACGGCGCTTTATCCGCATTTAATAGATTGGTAGTCGCATAATCATACCTTGAAAAGACAGGCGCAAAAATCGCCATCAGAATAATAAGAACGATCAGTACGAACCCGACCATCGCAAGCTTATTGCTGCGGAAGCGGAGCATGGCGTCTTTCCAGAGGGAAAGGCTTTTTTTATTTATTTTTTCGGCATCGCCGGCATTAGCTGAAGCTGGTTCAAACATGTTTTTAGGAATGTTCTGCATGGTCTAGGCTCCTTTCTTTGCTTTAGAAAGCTTGATTCTCGGATCGATTAATCCGTACAGCACGTCTACAATTAATACGCATAAAAGCAGGAGCACGCTGAAGAACACGGTAACTCCCATAATGACCGTATAATCACGGTTTGTAATGCTGTTTACAAAATGCGCGCCTAAACCGGGAATTCCGAAAATGGATTCAATGATGAAACTTCCCGTTAAAATGGATGCCGCCATCGGCCCCATATATGTCACGACCGGCAAAAGCGCGTTTCGAAGCGCATGGCGCACGGTGACTGACGGACGGGAAAGTCCTTTAGCTTTTGCAGTCCGTATGTAATCGCTGTTTAACACTTCAATCATGCTTGAACGGGAGAGTCTGGCAATGAACGCCATCGGCATGGAAGCGAGCGCAATAGAGGGCAGAAAGGTGTATGCCCAGGATTCCCACCCTGCGACCGGGAACAGTTCTAATTTAATTGAGAAAATATATTGCAAAATCGTCGCCAATATAAAGCTCGGAACTGAGATCCCAAAGATCGTTAAAATCGCAATGGTATAATCCTGCCATTTATTATGGTACAGGGCAGCAAGCACCCCGAAAAGCACACCGAACGCTAAAGCGAGGAGAATAGCTTCTGCACCGAGAGTGAATGAGACGGGGAAGCCTGAATTGATTAAATCATTAACACTTTGGCCTTTATATTTAAAAGAAGGTCCGAAGTCCCACATCGCCACAGATTTTAAGTAGCTGGCATATTGAACGAAAAGAGGCTTGTCCAGGCCATAGTGTTCGTTTAAGTTTGCCTCAATTTCAGGCGGCAGCTTTCTTTCGCCGGAAAATGGTCCGCCCGGCGCTGCCTGCATTAAGAAGAAAGTGGCGGTGACAATCACAAACAGCGTGATGATCATGTAAATGAATCGTTTACCGATGTATTTCAGCAAGGTGAACACCTCCATATTTTTTACCATTTTAAACTTAATAAGCAAGAAAGGTATACGGGGACATCCTCCCCATATACCTTGGGTCTTTTGTTTTCAGAACCGCCTGTTATTCAAAAGAAGCGTTTCTGAAGAAAACGTCACCTGTTCCGGTCAAGATTACATTTTTGAGGTTTTTATCCTGCACCCAAGTATCTGTATAGAAGTAAACTGGCGCGACCGGCATTGCATCCATAAAGATTTTTTCTGCTTTTTTCAGCTCTTCGATACGTTTATCCGGATCCGTTTCAAGCTGAGATTGGTTCAGCAGCTTTTTAAACTCAGGGTCTTCCCATCCTGTATCATTGTTTCCCCCATCTTTATCGCGATATGCTTCAAGGAAGTTAATTGCATCATTAAAGTCGCCTAACCAGGCCATACGCCCGACCTGATAATCTTGGCTGTGCAGCTTATCGATGTACACATTCCATTCGGAATTATCAAGCTCAGCTTTGACACCTAAGTTCTTTTTCCACATTTCCTGTACGGCCTGCGCTATTTTCGCATGTGCATCATTCGTATTGTAGGACAATTTGATTGCCGGAAGGTCAGAGACGCTCTTGACACCTAATTCCTTCAGTCCTTTATTTAAGTATTCTTTTGCTGTTTTGACGTCATTGTCTTTGAAATAGCCTTTTTTGTTATCCTCGAATCCCTTCATTGACGGCGGCACTGCAGCCATGGCCGGGATTTGTTCCCCCTGCGTCACATTTTTCACGATAGATGAGCGGTCGATCGCATAAGCAAGGGCTTTACGAATGTTAACATTGTTCAGCGGTTTCGCTTCTGTGTTGAATTTGTACCAATACACACCTGCGATCGGTTCAACATGGAGCGATCCATCCTTTTTCAAAGTCGGCAGAGATTCGGTCGGAAGCTGGCCAAGCGGCATTCCTGCCCAGTCAAGCTCACCCGCCTGGAATTTTTTCAGTTCGGTGTTGTCATTGTTAATCATCACCATGTTGATTTTCTTCAATTTCACAGCGTCTTTATCCCAATATTGATCGTTCTTTTCAAGTGTGATGGAACCGCTGTGTTTCCAGGCTGTCATTTTGAACGGGCCGTTTGACACGTAATTTTCACCTGCGTTTGTGTTCCAGTTTTTATGTTTTTCAGCAATTTTCTTGTTGATCGGCATATACGTATAGAATGAAGTTAATTCCAGGAAGTAAGGTGTCGGGTTGTTCAGTTCCACCTGCAATGTTTTGTCATTTACGGCTTTTACGCCTACGTCATCAAGCTTGCCTTTTCCTGTATTGGCGGCTTCAGCGCCTTTGATGTAGTAGAGCTGATAAGCGTATTGTGATTCGTTGTTCGGGTCAAGCGCCCATTTCCACGCATATTCAAAATCCTGCGCCGTCACAGGGTCGCCGTTAGACCATTTCGCACCGTCACGAATCGTAAATGTATAGGTCTTTCCGTCTTTGCTTGTTTCAATTTTAGATGCCATTCCTTCTTCAGGCTCACCTTTGGAGTTTACGCGTGTCAATCCTTCAAAAGTCTGTCGGATTACGCCTCCTGACACGGAATCATTCGCTAAACCCGGATGCAGTGAGAACGGCTCGGTTTTAATATTGATATTAAGTGAAGTCTGTCCTTTGGTGTCTTTTTTACCGCCGCCTGATCCGCCGCTGAATCCGCCGCACGCACTTAATACAAGCGAGAAGATAAGCATCAAACCTACAATAGACCAACGCTTTTTCATGCACTAACCCCCTAATCAAATTTTTCAGCCTTTACTACTAAATACTCAGAAATATCAGACAAAATAACTTAATATTTTTCTAAACTTTAATTGTGTTCCGTCTTTTCTGATTATTTTATGTAAAGAAGCTGTAACAATAGAGTGAACAAGTTCATTATAATGAAATGAATAATTTATTGCAATACTATTTTCTCAATTTAAAATATTTAAATTTGGTCAGTTTTTCTGTCAAAAAGGTGATACACTTCTATAGTTTAAAGCATGACCTAACTAAATTTTTTTATTGCAATTTCCAGTTCATATTGCTTTTTACATATAATATTCGTTATACGAAATGTTGATATACGTTATCATTTAAGCATTTTCAGTTCTTTTTGAGGATTTCCAGCCCTTTAGCAAACTGGAAATAAGCTTGTATTCCTCTGATGACATTTGGCTATAATTGATTTATAATAGATCAATCAAATACATTTGTTGTGATTGCGATGATGAAGAGTAGTACACATTTTCATCCGTTTGAAGAGAGTCTGCGGTGCTGGGAGCAGGTAACGGGCGATGTGGAATGGACTTCTGAGCAGCTGACCGAACGTTAGTAGGCCCAGCCGGAGCAGCCTCCGTTACCAACGTCTCGAGCGATTCCATTGTAATGGAATAATCAGGGTGGCACCACGGTTCATTCGTCCCTTTTTTCTACGGGAAGAATGGGCTTTTTTTATTATGTTTTAAGAAATGAGGTAAGAAATATGAAGAAAACGATTTTTTCAGGCATTCAGCCGAGCGGTTCCGTTACCCTCGGCAACTATATCGGCGCAATGAAGCAATTTGTTGACTTGCAGCATGACTACAACGGCTACTTCTGCATTGTCGATCAGCATGCGATTACGGTTCCGCAGGATCGGCTTGAACTGCGGAAGAACATTCGCAATCTCGCGGCCCTTTACCTGGCCGTCGGACTCGATCCTGAGAAAGCGACCCTCTTTATCCAGTCGGAGGTTCCCGCTCATGCCCAGGCGGGGTGGATGCTCCAATGCGTCGCATATATCGGCGAGCTTGAGCGGATGACGCAATTTAAGGATAAGTCAAAGGGCAAAGAAGCCGTCGTGTCCGGACTGTTAACCTATCCGCCGCTGATGGCCGGCGATATTTTACTGTACGGAACGGATCTTGTTCCGGTCGGAGAAGACCAAAAACAGCACCTTGAACTGACCCGCAACCTGGCGGAACGCTTCAATAAAAAATACAATGACATCTTCACGATTCCTGAGGTGAAAATTCCTGAATCAGGCGCGCGCATCATGTCACTGGCTGATCCGCTCAAAAAAATGAGCAAATCAGATCCGAACCAAAAGGCATACATCACGCTGCTTGATGAGCCGAAGCAGCTCGAAAAGAAAATCAAGAGCGCCGTGACTGATTCTGAAGGCATTGTAAAGTATGATAAAGAAAACAAACCGGGCGTTTCTAATCTTTTGACGATCTATTCTATTTTAGGAAACACATCAATTGAAGATTTAGAGGCTAAATATGAAGGCAAAGGGTACGGTGAATTCAAAAGCGATTTAGCCGAAGTCGTTATCGGCGCATTGACACCGATCCAAGAGCGCTACCGTGAATTAATTGAGAGCGACGAGCTTGACCGCATTCTCGACGAAGGAGCGGCGCGCGCAAACAAAACGGCCGGCAAAATGGTGAAGAAAATGGAAAACGCCATGGGTCTCGGACGGAAAAGAAGATAAAGAAAAGAGGCGGGAGAATCCCTGCCTCTTTTTTAGTTCACTTTTGATTCCTGCTCCATTTCCCAAAGCTTTTCGAAAAACGGCTGCCCTTTAATCAAATTTTCACAGAACGCAAGATGTTTATCTGACCAGCCTTCAATTGTTTCATTGTAAAGCATGTCCCAAATCTCTTCAAAGCTCATCCGTTTGATCTGCTCATACATATGCGGATTCCATTCCGTGTACCAATACACAATTTCCGCACGGTTTTTCAGCCCTTTCAGCTGGTCGAGCGCCATAAACATCAGCTGCTTGATCTGCCGCTCTTTTCTCGTCAGCCCTCTGACATGCTCCGGCGCCAATGACAAAATGTGATATTCCTTTGAAGACTCCAATTGCGCCGGCTCAAATTGAAACGATTCCGGTTCTACATCCTTTACCATTTCATAAACAAGCTGCTCCTGTCTCGGAATCAGGCGGCTCTTTCTGACCGGAATGGTATACCCGATCGTATCCACGGCAATGATGCCGATCCCGTCTGTCACGACAAAACAGTACTCCAGCTTTGTCCGCTCATGATTTTTTCGCACGTATGACTTTTGGTGGACTTGGTCAAGCAGCTCTTTCGGAAGCTCTGATAAGTCGTTTTCTATGTAATGAAATAATACCGACGGCACTCTGAGCAGCGGTGTCTGATCCAAAAGCTCAACCGTGTCTTCCTTCCGCCATTCGTGAAAATGGCATACATTGTAGCCGTTCTCTTCCCCTTCAAACCAATTGACCCATACATCATGAAGAAATAACATATTCGACCCCTCACTTTATAAAAACTGTTGTCCACAGTATAGGCAAGGGATAGATAAATTATTCCATTTCGATATGAGATTTCCGCAATACGGAACTGGATTTCTGACTGCATTGCAACAAAAAAATCTCCCGTTCCGTCCGGGAGATCATTTCACATTTTTCGGATCAAGCGCATCACGCAGCCCGTCTCCGACAAAGTTGAAGCACAATACGGTAAGAAGAATGAACAGTCCCGGAAATAACGGGTACCACCAAGCCTGAATCATAATCGTAAAGTTTTGTGCATCCTGAAGCATATTGCCCCAGCTTGCGATCGGCGGCTGAATCCCGAAACCGAGATAACTTAGCGCCGATTCGGCCAGAATAACCGATCCGACTTTTAAAGTGGCTGACACAATAATCGGTCCCAGCGCATTGGGCAGGATATGTGAAAAAATAATTTTATGTGTTTTTGTTCCGATTGTTTTAGCGGCTAACACATATTCTCTTGATCGCAAGGATAAAAATTCCCCCCTGACCAAACGCGCGGTTGTCGTCCAGCCTGTCAGGCAGAAAATTAAAATTAATTTGTCCACGCCTGGCTTAAAGATTGTAACAAGCGTAATCAATAAGAAAATATCAGGAATGGAAAGAACAATATCCACTAACCGCATAATAACAGCATCTGCGAAACCTTTAAAATAGCCCGCTACCGCTCCTAAAATCGTCCCGATAAAAATAGAGCCGACAACAGAGGCAAATCCGACTAGTAAAGAGATTCGCGCGCCGTACAGAATCCGGCTGAAGATGTCACGCCCGAATTTATCCGTCCCCATCAAATGTTCAAGACCCGGCGCTTTAAATTTATCAAGCAGGCTTTGCTGCTCTTGAGAATAAGGAGCAATCACCGGCGCAAAAATCGCTGACATAATAATCACGAACAGAATAACAGCACCTGCAACCGCCAGTTTATTTTTCGAAAACTTTTCCCAAAAGATTTTTGTCATGGTTTCCGGTTTTTCAGCAATATTTTCTTTCAGCCCGATCTCCGGTGACGGAGATGTGTTCAGCTCAGCCATCGATGTCCCCCCTTTTAATATTCAATTCTCGGATCAACCACTGCGTATAAAATATCAGCGACAAGGTTGCCAATGACCACAAGAACAGCTGAAATGACGGTCATCGCCATAATGACGGGATAATCACGCTGAAACGCTGAATCAACAAACAGCTTTCCTAACCCCGGCCATGTGAAAATTTGTTCGACAACGACAGATCCTCCGATAAACGAAGGAATCATCAAACCGAAAATTGTAATGACGGGTAATAATGCATTTCTCAATCCATGTTTAAATAATACACGGTTCTCCTTGAACCCTTTCGCTCTCGCTGTACGGATATAATCCTGATTTAATACATCAAGCATATTGGATCTCGTATATCTCGTCAGTCCGGCCATGTCAGCTGTAGCTAATACGAATGCAGGCAGAATTAAATGATGAATCCGGTCAAATATATTGAAATCGGCATTCAGCGTCTCGACACCGCCGGTCGGAAACCAGCCGAGATTTACTGATAAAATCATAATCAAAATTAATCCAAACCAAAAGTTTGGAATGGCCAGGCCTATAAATGAGGTAAACGTAATGCCATAGTCGAGCTTTGAATAAGGCCGCTTTGCCGACAGGACACCGAACGGAATAGAAATCATAAGAGCCAAAATCGTTGAAACGAGCATCAGCAGCAGCGTATTGGGCATTCGGGCCATAATCAATTCTGAAACAGGCGTTCCTTTTCTGACAATTGACGTTCCGAAATCGCCCTGTACCATGTTGCCGAGCCACTTTAAATATTGAACGTACTGAGGATCATTCAAACCGTATTTTTCAATAAACTGCTCTCTGTCAGCCTGGCTGATTTTCGGGTCCATCATTAATGTCATCGGATCGCCGGGCGCGGCTTTCATAATAACAAATGATAAAATTGTAATTCCCAATAAAATCGGGATAGACATTAAGGTTCTTCTGATAATATATGCAGCCATATACTTGTCCCCCTTTACTTTCCTTATTAAAAACAGAAGAGGGAGAAAACGCTCTCCCTCCCCTTTAAGGGAAAATTATTTTGCAAGCCACCATTTTTGGATATTATATAAATCACGTTTCGGATGGTATTTGTATCCTTCAAGATTTTGCGGCATTGCCATATGGTTGTTAGGGTAATACAAGAACGTATACGGCTGATCTTCCGCAATTTTTTGATAAATCTGCTCATATTCTTTGGAATATTGCTTTCTGTCACTGATTGATTTTGCATCTTTCATGAGCTTATCCGCTTCGGCATTTTTATACCAAACGTAGTTTAAGCCCTTTTTAATCTGGCTTGAGTGGAAGATGTCATATTGATCCGGGAATGTGGATAAACTCCATCCCATGACCATTGCATCAAAATCCCAATTCGGAGGATTCATTTGTTCTACGAGCGCGCTCCATTCAACGATTTGGGTCTTCACTTCAATGCCGATTTTTTTCAGCTGTTCCTGAACGACGACAGCGATGTCTTCACGGACTTTGTTTCCTTGGTTCGTTTTAAGCGTAAACGAGAATTTCTTTCCGTCTTTATCTAAAATGCCGTCACCGTTCGTATCTTTCCAGCCGGCTTCTGCAAGCATCTGTTTCGCTTTTTTCTCGTTGTACGCAAATTTCGGAACATCTATATCTTTAGGATAGTTCCAAGATAAAGGGCTTTCCGGAATGTAAGCTACCTTTCCGTCTCCATCCAATACTTGGCTGACGATTGACTCCCGGTCAAGAGCGGTTGTCAGCGCCTGACGGACCTTTTTATCCTTGAATAATTCATTTTTTTCATTCCACCCGATGTACACATACTGTAAGGCCAAATCAGTAACGACTTTCAGATTATTAAATTTTTCAGCCGTTTTGTAGTCAGTGGCGGGCACATTAAAGAAATTAATATCGCCTGCCTGCAGCTGAGCAACGGCAGCATTTGCGTCGGGAATGACTTTATACGTTACAGTATCTAAATACGGTCTTCCTTCAAAATAATCATTATTCGCTTCGAGTTTAATATATTGGCCCTGCTTCCATTCTTTAAACTTAAATGGTCCTGAACCGATCGGTTTCTTTCTGTTAAACTCATTTTCTTCTAAATCAGCAATCGGAACATTACCGAGAATATGCTTCGGCAGAATGGCTGTGCTGTCTAACGCATTATTGTAAAAATTACCGTCTTTATATTTCAGCTTGAACAATACTTCGTAATCGCCTTTTTTCTCTACGGATTTCAGCATTTCATATGTTGAGCCGCGTTCTCCCTTGTAATCTTTGCTTAAAGGGACACTGTACGTAAATACGACGTCATCTGCAGTCAGTTCTTTTCCGTCATGAAACTTAACGCCTTTTTTGATTTTCACATCATATGCAAGGCCGCCGTCTAATTCTTTAATGCTTTCAGCGAGTGATAATTTCACATTCAGTTTTTCATCCGTTTTCGTTAAAAAGCTGTACAGCATATTTTCAATATCCGTACTTGCGTCATCCGTAGAATACAGAGAGTTAAAAAGTGTGGGTTCCCCGATTGACCCGACAACCAAATCTCCGCCTTTTTGCGGTTTTCCTGCCGGTTTGGATTCGGTGCTTGTGGATTTTGAGCCGGAGCAGGCTGACAGGAAGATGGCGAGCGCCATAAAAACACTTAGCATCATCAGTGCGCTTTTACGTAATTTCATATCAATTCCCCCTTTGTGATATATATGCAGCAAACTGGTTATGTAATCCGGCATACCCCCTCTCGATGCTTGTCATTTCAGGCATATAAATGGCAGGCGACGTAATGGCCGGGAGCGGCTTCTTCAAATGCCGGGATTTGTTCCTTGCAGATCGGTTTGGCCATCGGGCACCGCGTGTGGAACACGCAGCCTTTCGGCGGGTTTGCCGGGCTTGGCAGTTCTCCTTTCAGGATGATTCGTTCCCGCTTGACGGCGTCTTTTTTTCTCGTGACGGGCACTGAAGACAAAAGCGCCTGCGTATAAGGGTGAAGCGGATTGCCGTACAGCTCGTGTTTTTCAGTCAGCTCCATCATTTTTCCCAGATACATGACGCCGACTCTGTCGCTGATATGGCGGACAACACTCAAATCATGAGAAATAAACAAATAGGTCAGGTTGAATTCTTCCTGCAGTTCTTCCATCAGATTGATGACCTGGGCCTGAATGGAGACATCGAGTGCGGAAACGGGTTCATCCGCAATAATCAGCTCGGGATTCAATGTCAGAGCCCGCGCAATCCCGATCCGCTGGCGCTGCCCCCCGGAAAATTCGTGCGGATAGCGGTTTGCAAAGCTCGGATGAAGGCCGACTTTCGCCAGCAGCTCCTCCACTCGCTCGTTCCGCTCGCTCATGCTGTACATATGGTGAGTCTGGAACGGTTCTTTAATAATGGAACGCAGCGTTTTCCTCGGGTTAAGGGATGCGAAGGGATCTTGGAAGACCATCTGGATGTTTTTGCGGACGCTTTTTCTCAGCTTTTCTTCAGATAAGCCGGAAATATCCTGCCCCTTAAAAAGAATCCGGCCGTCTGTCGGCTTGTATAAACGGATCATCGTCCTTCCCGCCGTTGATTTGCCGCATCCTGATTCACCGACGATGCCGAGCGTCTCCCCGCGCTTCAGTGAAAAAGAAACACCGTCAACAGCCTTTATATCACCGACTTTCCTTTGAAAAAAACCGGAGCGGATCGGGAAATATTTTTTTACGTCTTTCAGCTCTAAAATCGTTTCTTGGCCTGCAGCTGTCATTTTGATTGGGCACCCTCTTCCTCATATAAAAAACATCTTACAGAACGGCCGCTTTCATGCGTTATCAGCTCCGGCTGCCCTGTTTTGCATTTGTCCATCGCTTTTGAACACCTCGGGGCGAATCGGCAGCCTTCCGGAAGATTATCCGGTGTCGGGACACTGCCTTTGATCGCTTTTAATGTATCAATCTCTCCATCTATCACCGGTATGGAGTTTAACAGCCCTTCGGTATACGGATGAAGAGGGTTTAAAAATAAGTCCTCCACACTCGCGCTCTCTACGACTTGTCCGCAGTACATCACGATCACCCTGTCGGCGGCTTCGGAAACCACACCTAAATCGTGAGTGATCAGCAGAATGGAAGTATCGAATTTTTTGCAGAGGTCTTTCATCAGCTCCAATACTTGGGCTTGTATCGTCACATCAAGCGCCGTCGTCGGCTCATCAGCGATCAGAAGCTTCGGATTGCAGCTGAGCGCGATGGCGATCATCACCCTCTGTCTCATCCCTCCGGAAAGACGGTGCGGATATTCTTTCATCACTTGTTCCGCTCTGGAGAATCCGACGAGTTCCAGAAGCTCAACGGCTTTTTTGGACGCTTCTCTTTTATTCATTTTTTTATGGTATTCAAGCACTTCGGTAATTTGTTCGCCGATGGTCAGCACCGGATTCAGGGAAGTCATGGGCTCCTGAAAGATCATAGAGACGTCATTTCCGCGGATTTTGCAATATTCGTTTTCGGTGAAGGAGGCCAGGTCTCTGCCTTCAAGCTTAATCGAGCCGTCCATAATTTTTCCGCCCGAGCCTTGGACAAGTCCCATAATAGAAAGCGAGGTGATGCTTTTGCCCGAGCCGGATTCTCCTACAAGAGCGACGGTTTCGCCTTTATTAATGTGAAAATCAACCCCGTCGACTGCGGGGATCGGCTGTTTCTTTCTGAAAAAATAGGTCTTTAAATTATTCACTTCTAATAGTGTGCTCATGATACGCCCCTTTCTCATTCCGCTGAAGCAGAGGGAAACATACGTTTCGCTATCACAAAATATAGAATAGTCGAAAAATTTTATAGTTGTATATTATTACATCATTATTACAAAAGCAAGAATTTTTTAGGATAAATGTAATATCCTTAAATAATTTCCATTCTTTTAATCTATTAAAGGGTTGCCTCCAGAAAGGTTTTTGAAGGGATGGCCAATGCTTCTTTTACTGTTTTTTGATGGTCGGTTAAATATTTTTTTACTATATTGAATCCGACGGCATAGCCGAGCATTGAGGGGAAGTATCCTTTTCCGTATAACAGCTGGGAAAACATTCTGCTGTCTCTCGTTAAGCGGAGGTTCGGCTTGACTCTTTTTTCAAACAGAAAATCAAGCTGCTCAGGCGTATAGTAGGACGTCCATTCCGCCGTAAGACTTGAGCCGAACCGCTCATATACAGCATATTCTGCCAGCCCCTCCATCATGATTGTATCAAGAAATGTCTCATCTTTTTCGTCCTTTGTCACATGTTCTAACCGGCAGACGTGATTATATTCATGTGTCATAAGGGCGGATACAGCTGAATTGGAACTATCCGACGATAGAAAGAGGAACATTTTGTCCCGAAAGGCCAGACCGGATTTTGATCCGAATTGCTGACGGATTTTCCGGTTTCGTTCATCGACGGGCAAAACTACGATCGGCACGTCCGGCCCGTTCCACTTCTCCTTTAAATAGGCTTCCTCCTTTTGAATATGGCTGTAGCATCCTTTTTCTTTCAGCCGTTTACTGGTCCTAACGCCGTCCTTCAGATGGCGGAACATGCCGTGGTTTTGCAGCATCCCGAGTATCGGCTTCCACTCTTTCTTATCGGCCCCTGAAAAAAGCGGCAAAAGATGCTGGGCCAGATCATTTACGGATGCCGCCTTTTCCATCCATTGATATGTCTGCTTGACGCTCATACCGTTCGCCTCCTCTTGTTGTTATCATATGCACGCACAAAAAAACCGGCCACCTTTTTCAGGCAGCCGGTCAAAAACTGTATTATTGATATTTTTTAAAGATCAAAGTGGCATTATGTCCGCCGAAGCCGAGCGAGTTGCTGAGAACGACGTTGACATCCTGCTCGCGCGCTTTGTCCGGTACATAATCTAAATCACACTCTTCATCAGGTGTTTCGATGTTAATCGTCGGCGGGATAATGCTGTCTTTAATGGCCATGACGGAGAAGATTGCTTCAATTCCTCCGGCAGCGCCTAACAAATGACCCGTCATTGATTTTGTCGAACTGACGGCAAGCTTGTACGCATGATCACCGAAAACGGTCTTAATGGCTTTTGTCTCGTATTTATCATTGTAGTACGTGCTTGTGCCGTGAGCGTTGATGTAATCAATTTCTTCAGGCTTGATGCCCGCATCTTTGATTGCTTCCTGCATCGCTCTCGCACCGCCTTCCCCGTCTTGGGCAGGCGCGGTAATGTGGTAGGCGTCACCCGTTGAGCCGTAGCCGACAATTTCCCCGTAGATTTTCGCACCGCGGGCAAGCGCGTGCTCAAGCTCTTCAAGCACGACGATCCCCGCGCCTTCTCCCATGACAAAGCCGTCACGGTTTTTATCAAACGGGCGGCTTGCCGTTTTCGGATCAGGATTTGTAGAAAGGGCTTTGTTTGCACTGAAGCCCGCAAATGACATTCTTGTCAGCGGCGCTTCCGTTCCGCCCGTAATCATCGCATCGGCATCGCCGCGCTGAATGACTTTAAACGCGTCACCGATAGAGTTCGTTCCCGTCGCACATGCCGTCACCGTACAGGAGTTGACTCCTTTTGCTCCGAGAGCGATTGAGATTTGGCCTGTCGCCATATCCGGAATCATCATCGGAACAAAGAACGGGCTGACCCTTCTCGGTCCTTTAGTCAGGAAGATTTCGAATTGGGATTCAAGCGTTTCAAGACCGCCGATTCCGGACCCGACCCAAACGCCGACTCTCGGCGCGATCTCGTCTGTGATGTTCAGACCGGCATCTTGAACGGCCATTTTCGCGGCTACGACAGCGTATTGCGTGAAGCGGTCCATTTTTCGCGCTTCTTTTTTATCCATGTAATTTTCAATATTGAAATCTTTCAGTTCAGCAGCTACTTTCGCCGGATACTCGTCCGATTCCACACGTGTGATCGGTCCGATTCCGGATACGCCGCCGATTGCATTTTTCCAGCTTGTTTCGGCGTCGTTGCCAAGCGGAGACAGGGCTCCAAGCCCTGTAACGACTACTCTTTTTTTACTCATCTTGTGTGCACCTCACCTTTTTTTATCGTCCCCAGCGTATTGCTATGGCGCCCCATGTCAATCCTCCGCCGAAACCGACCATGACGATGACGTCGCCGTCTTTAATTTTGCCTGCTTCCAGTTCCTCTACTAATGAAATCGGAATGGATGCTGCGGATGTGTTTCCATATTTATGGACTGTTTTAGACATCTTTTCAACCGGAAGCTCCAAACGTTCCCGTGCCGCTTCCATGATGCGGATGTTTGCCTGATGCGGAATCAAAAAGTCTACGTCCTCTTTGGAGAGGCCGGCTTTTTCAATGACATTTACACTCGATTCACCCATTTGCCGGACGGCGAATTTGAATACTTCTCTTCCATGCATGATTGTATGCCCTTTTTCATCTAAGTACAAGTGCTGACCGCCTGTACCGTCTGCTCCGAGCTCAAATGACAGTATGCCTCTGTCGTCGCTGACCGGTCCGATGACCGCCGCTCCGGCTCCGTCTCCGAACAGCACAGCCGTATTGCGGTCGTCCCAGTCGGTAATGCTTGAGAGCTTTTCCACGCCGACCACGAGGACATGTTTGTATGTTTGCGATTCAATGAATTGTTTGGCGGTTACGATACCGTACATAAAACCCGCACATGCGGCGCTGATATCCATCGCGCACGCTTTTTTGGCCCCGAGCTTCTCTTGTATCATACAGGAAACGGTAGGGAAGGACTGGTCAGGAGTAACCGTCGCCACGAGGATCATATCAAGCTCCTCAGCAGAAATACCGGCCTGATCAAGCGCTTTTTGCGCAGCCTCAGCGGCCATGCCGGATGAATACATATCTTCCGCGGCGATTCTTCTTTCTTCTATACCTGTTCTCGTACGAATCCACTCGTCCGATGTATCTACCATTTGTTCAAGATCATGATTTGTCAGCACTTTTTCCGGGATGTAACGGCCGACGCCAAGAATTCCAGCTTTCATTGGAAAGACTCCTTTTTTATAATGAATTTAAAACTAATTAGTTATGATCAATTATTAGTATCAGGTACTAATTCTACCCTATTTTTTTTCTGTTGGCAATATATTCGTCTAAACTATCGGACGCTTCTCCTCATAGAATAAAAGGAAGACGAAAGGAGGCTTCACTATGGATATTTTCTCCAAAATGATGTTCGGCGATTCCAGAGACCGGGATAAAGAACCGGAAGAAAACCCGGAGCAGCCTCAGGCTGAAAACGAAGAAGAGATCGATTACAACCACGTGATGAATCAGCTGGGGTCCATCATGAACTCTCTGGATCAATTAAAGCCCGTATTTAAAGACTTCGCGCCGATGGTGTCCGCTATAAAGAAAAAAATCATGTGAAAAGCCACTTCATGAAAAGTGGCTCTCTTTATTTATTCAGCTCCCCGGCATCAGATCTGCCAAGCTCATACGCTTCCGCCATGACCGATGTAAACAGGTCCATAAACGGCTGAATTATTTCCATAGACAGATCTATGCCGGATTTCTCAAGCTCCGCCTTTGCTTCCGGCAGGTATTTCATCGCGATCTGCATAAATTCAAGAGACTTTTCATGCTGCATGTATATCCACCTCTATTCATTTGACGGCAGTTCATTTGTTCTGTTATACGTTTTGACAAGGTCTGAGATTTTGTCTTGAAATGCTTTGTCCACCAGAGGGCTGAACGTCCCCATTTCAACGACTCCTTCCCTGAAATCAAAGTTGTGATCTCCGCTCTTGAGCGTACCTTTATTATATTGCTCGGCAATTAATGTATAGGCTTTATCTACGTTTTGCACCGTGCTTGTCAGCACCGTGTTTTTGCCGAGATTCGATTGCTCGGCGACATAGCCGATGGCGTAAAGCCCGTCTTTTTTGATTTGCTGAATGACAGGAACATTATACCCGTCTCCGGCCGGATATACAACATCCGTGCCTTCCGCTTTTAACTTCTCGTAAAGATGCAGCGCTTCATTGCCGTTATCCCAGTGGTCCGTAAATTCAGTATTGACGGTGATATCGGGCTTTTCATATTTCGCCCCTTTGATAAAGCCGTCTACTTCAGGCTGCCACAGAAAGGAGGCGATGACACCTACCTCATTGGTTTTTGACATATGGGCGGCCGTCATTCCCCCGAAAAAGCCCATTGCTTCTCCCATCAGGTGAACGCTTGTGACATTATCGCTTTTCGCCGTTCCGTTTGCGACGACGAATTCCATGTCGGGATAATCCTTGCTGATCATATTGAAAATTTCCTCGTATTCATTTCCGTGCCCGTATAAAAGATTGACTCCTTTTTTATGAAAATCATCTATCGCTTTTAAAATATCTTCATCGGATCTGATATTTTCTTTATAATAAACGTCAACGTTAAATTCAGATTGTATCGCTAATAAACCTTTGTAACCTTTTGTGCCCCATACCAAGTCACTGATGGTATCGGGAAAAAGCATTCCGACCTTCTCAATTTTTCCTTTAAACGGAGTTTGTGCGCATCCGCTCAATAAAAGGAGGACAGAAAAGGTCATGACAAGCCTGGTGATCAAGCCATGTTCAACCCCTTTTCAAACTCATAACATGTATAAATTGATATACGTTTATTGTAGCGGTAATGCACATAACATGGAAGGTATTTCTTAAAAAATGTCGAATATTGATGAAAATTGTCTTTTCCACTCTTTAATTTTTTCTTCCGCTTCCGTTTTTTGTGTTTTTTCTTTTATTTCCAGGGTAATAATCTGATTTTCGTCTTCTGTACCGTCAGCCTCAAGCTGATTCATCAGCCCGCAGACTGCGTCTTCTAAAAAGATCCTGCTTTCGCCATCTTCTTTTGCTTCCGTCCACGGACCGTAAAGGGGAGGAAGGATAATCGCTTTTGCCGTATCCCGCTGACCGTTTTTTTCCCAGTCTCCATGATCCTCACTGTAAACAATCCAATATAAAGGCTCAGCCCTTTCTTCAGGCAGACACCCGCTCCCGTATTGAACGCAGATACGATCGTATTCCTTTTCACCGATTTCATCTATTATTTGAAAAAGCCCGTTTCTCGCGAGCCACATTAAACGTTCTTCTAAATACAGCTGCCTCGTTTTGTCCTCCGGTTCTGCCAAAATGACATCAACATGCACACCCTCATCCATCAACCGTTCGCACAATGAAAGGCCGAGAAATTCATCTGCTCCAATGATCAGCGCTGTCTTCATCACATCTGCCGCCTTTCCGGTTATTCATTCGCACACAAGCCAAACAGCCCTCTGAAAAGAGATGGCTGTTGTATTCTATTCATTACAGGTCTTTTTCATGACTGCGGAAAAACCGGCAGATGGCTCTGTACATACGCGCAGGGTTCTCAAGCAGGTGATACGTGATATCAGTCTTGCTTCCGGTCTTTTCCCGGGCTTCTTTATACGCGTTCGCATGCAGGGTGTACGGGTACGGCGCTCCGGTCGTTCTTTGCCATATATGTACCGGCGCGCGGGTGCGGCAGCCGGTAATGGTCTGATAGCTCAGTGAGCTTGCCTCTTTTTCAGAAACACCGAAGCTTTGTGCCGTTTCCCTCAGAAACTGCTTATAAAAAAACTTATTTTCTTTCTCTGATTCAAAATGGGCTTGAAGATCAAGACAAGGATCTAACATTGCGGCTGAACGGATATGCTCCGGTGAAGACTGCAGCATTGATCGGCGATGAGGGCGCCCATGCCTTCTGCGAGCAAGTGTATTTTCGGATTGAGGGTTTCTTGTTTCAGCACATAATGAATCAGCTGTCTGGCGTAAAGGACGGCTTTTTCCGAACCCCAATGCCGTCCGTATAAATTGCTGTTGAAAATGGTGTACCCTCTGTCAAGCATCGTATTTAACAGCTGGTTTCTCCCTTCATGTTCGAGCCAAAAGCTTGAGTCCCGGCTGACAAAGTGGGTTCTGTCCCCCAGAATAAAGATACAGAAGCCGTTCGGCCGATACGGCAGATGGATGACGTTCAGCTCAGATCCGAATTGGAAGAATCTTTCCGTTATCCCCATGTCTGCCCGCCTCCTTTTACTCCTAATCTCTCTATTGGCTATCATATGTAAGAAGAATGAAAACGGATCGGATAAACTCCTATTTGCTGCTATGTTTTGGCTATTATCCCGAGCACGGGAACCGAATTTTCCGTCAGACGGCCTGACAGGCGGGCACATGTCAGGTTCAGGCGCGCTTTTTGATGAGAAAATGACCTTCCGCCCGCGCTTTATGTATGGTATGATACAATGTAGAATAAAATGAAGGACGAGGTGGAAACGTGCGGTTTATTATCGGTTTTATTTGGACGTTCCTTTTAACACATATGGCCTGTTATTTGGTCGCCTCCATGAACAGCGCGGCGTACAATTTCAAGCAATCATCCGTTATTGCCGTAGTTATTGCAGTGCTTGTCTTTGTTCTTGCGGAGATCATGCCTGTCAAACAGGATGCAAGCCAGCATTAAATAAAAAAACCTGCTATTCAGCAGGTTTTTTTGTGTTCACGGTTTTCGTTGATACGTCCACAATCTGTTGTGGTTTGAAGTTTCAGGGAACATTTCTCCCACTGTGAGCTTGATTTTCTGCGGATTTTTAACCATGCTTCCCGTTTCGCCGATTTCAACGTACACACCGTTATTCGGCGCTTTTTGTCCCGGGCGGAATTGATGCTGCTGTCCCACGTCATTTCCTCCTTTTTCTTTTTTATGTAGTATGCGCTTGTATGCGGAGAAATATCAAAAACCGCTGAATGAGATTCAGCGGTTTTTTTGTTCATCCTGTTTGTAAAGAAGAGCTTTCAGGAGCGCTTTTTGCGCGTGAAGCCGGTTTTCCGCCTGCTGGAATACCGCAGAGTTCGGGCCGTCGATAATCTCGGACGTGACCTCTTCCTCCCGATGCGCGGGCAGGCAATGCAAAAATGTATAGTCAGGTTTGGCGAGACTGACGAGTGAGGCGTTGACTTGATACGGGGCAAACACATTCAGCCGCTGCTGCGTCTCTTCCTCCTGCCCCATGCTCGTGAAGACGTCGGAGTAAATCACGTCTGCATCCTGCACCGCTTCCTGCGGATTTTCGGTAAGGGTGATTTTCGCTCCGGAAACAGCCGCCGCTTCTCTCGCGGCATTCACCGCCTCTTCCTCTACTTCATAGCCTTTCGGCGAAGCAATCGCAATGTCACAGCCCATTTTTGCGCAGCCGATCATAAGTGAATGCGCCACATTATTTCCGTCACCGATATAGGCGGCTTTTACTCCTTTTAATTTTCCTTTTATTTCTTGTATCGTTAACAGATCCGCGAGTGCCTGACACGGGTGATACCGGTCGGTCAGCCCGTTTATGACGGGAATGTCTGCATGCTCGGCAAGCTCTTCGACTTTTTCATGTTCAAAGGTGCGGATCATAATGGCATCAACGAAGCCGGACAGCACCTTCGCCGTATCCGCGATCGTCTCCCCCCGCCCAAGCTGCAGGTCGCTGCTTGAAAGAAATAGTCCCGTTCCCCCGAGCTGGGCCATTCCCGCTTCAAAAGACACACGCGTGCGGGTTGAAGATTTTTCAAAAATCATCGCCAATGTTTTCCCTTGGAAGATCGGCTGTATCGGATGTTGTTTTAATAATGAAGCTTCTGTCAGAAGCGCATTGATGTCTGACGGGCTGACATCTTTTAAGGAAAGAAAATCTTTGCCGTACAAATGGGTTAATGTGTGTTCCGCTTTTATTGTGTGCATGATGCCACTTCCTTTTGATAAAGATCTTTGAGCGATACAGGCTGAGGTTTGCCCGAGCCGCTTGCTAAAAATGCTTTTACGGTTTCCGGTTCAGTAAAGACCGTCACACCGTGCGTCATGGCTTCGATCCGTTGTTTACGCGCTTCTTCAGAGTGATTGAAATTGATATGGACCGCTTTATCCTTTCGCTCTGCCCATGCCGGGAACGCATCTTTGCATACCGTAAATCCCGCCTCTTGAGCCTGACGTTCCAATTCCGCATGACAGCCTTCCAGATAGATGCTGCCTTTTTTCTCCCAGACGTGCGCATAGATTTTTTTCAGGGCGCTTTCTGCGTCAAACGCGACACACATGCCTTCTCCGGTCGACTTCATTTCCGGCCCGGGCTTTACGTCCACATCCTGAATGGCGTGCGAAGAAAAAACCGGGAATTTCACTGCCGTTCCGTGATGATTTTGAACCTCGGGCTTGATGTCTTTAAGGGAAGCGCCGGCCAGCAATCTGGCGGCAAGCGGGATCATCGGCACCCCCATCACCTTAGACACGACAGGAACCGTGCGGCTTGCCCGCGGGTTCACTTCAAGAACGAGAATATCTCCTTTGTCATCAATGACAAACTGAATGTTCATGATGCCTTTAAAAGCCAGTTTTACCGCGATTTTTTCGGCGGCCTCTTTTATATTACGCTGCATATCAGGTGTGACAGACGGACCCGGAAGAATCGCAAAACTGTCGCCCGAATGGACGCCGGCGCGTTCAATGTGCTCTGTATAAGTCGGCACGAATACTTCATGTCCGTCGGAAATCAGATCGATCTCCAATTCTTTTCCTGTAATGTACTGATCGATCAAAATCGGATACGGCATGCCCGCTTCATTTTCCAGCAGTTCTGACATTTGCGCTTCTGAATCAACGATGATCATGCCCATCCCACCGATGACATAAGACGGACGGATCAGCACGGGGTAGCCGATTCGGCTTGCTTTTTCCGTTGCTTCTTCTTTTGAATAAGCGGTTTCGCCTTTGGCATGTTTCAGGTCAAGATCATCAAGCAGCTGATAAAACAGATCCCGATCCTCCAGCGCATCAAGGGTTTCAAAGGATGTTCCGAGCAGCGGAATGCCCGCTTTTTCCAGCGGTTCAGCGGCATTGATCGCGGTCTGTCCCCCAAATTGGACGATGGCAAAATCAATGTTTTCATGTTCCGCCACGTTCAAAATATGTTCTGTCGTCAGCGGTTCAAAATAAAGCCGGTCGGCGATTTCATAATCCGTGCTTACTGTTTCCGGATTGTTATTGATCATAATCGTTTCATACCCCAGCTTTTGCAGGGTCAGAACGCCGTGGACGGCGCTGTAATCAAATTCCACTCCCTGACCGATGCGGATCGGGCCGGAGCCGATGATGAGGGCGCGTTTTTTCTCTTTTCGGCTGATATCTCCGTCGCTTTCCCCGAGGTAGGTGGAGTAGAAATAATTCGTCTTGGCATCAAATTCAGCGGCGCATGTATCTACGATTTTAAACGACGGGACGATGCCTGTTTTCTTTCTGAGAGCACGGATGTCTTCTTCCGTTTTTCCCGTGAGAGATGCGATCATGACATCCGTGAAGCCCTTTACCTTCGCCTGCTTTAAAAGCGGGACAGACAGATGATCCCCTTCTTCCATCAGCTTGTTTTCCAATGTGATGATATTTCGGAATACATGGAGAAAAAACGGGTCAATTTTCGTTTTGGCATGGATGTCTTCTATCGTTTCACCGCGGCTTAACAGTTCCATGACGACGAAAAATCTCCGGTCATCCGGCGTTACCGCTAATTCCCACAGCTGATTGATCGTACAGCCGCCGAGTTCAGGCAGGCGGGTGCCGATCGTTTTCAGCTCAAGGGAGGCCGCCGCTTTTTGAATGGCCGCTTCCATATTTCTTTCGATCGCCATGACCTCTCCCGTCGCTTTCATCTTCGTTCCGAGCGTGCGGTCGGCATGTTTAAATTTATCAAACGGCCAGCGCGGGAATTTGACGATGACATAATCAAGCGCCGGTTCAAAGCTTGCATAAGTAGAGCCCGTCAGCGGATTTTTCAGTTCGTCGAGCGTATAGCCGACGGCAAGTTTCGCCGCCATTTTGGCAATCGGGTAGCCGGTCGCTTTTGACGCGAGGGCCGATGAACGGCTGACACGCGGGTTCACTTCAATGACATAGTACTGTTTGCTGAACGGATCCAGCGCAAATTGAATGTTGCAGCCGCCGACCACATCCAGCGCCGAAATAATCGCCAGGCTTGCTGAACGCAGCATCTGATATTCTTCATCCGTTAACGTCTGGGACGGTGCGACGACGATGGAGTCTCCTGTATGCACGCCGACGGGATCGATGTTTTCCATATTGCAGACGGTGATGCATGTATGATTGCTGTCGCGCATGACCTCATATTCGATTTCTTTAAAACCGGCGATGCTTTTTTCGACGAGGCATTGGCTGATCGGGCTTGCTAACAGCGCCTGTTTAATAAGCGTCTGAAACGCTTCTTTCGTTTTCGCGATTCCGCCTCCCTTTCCGCCTAACGTGTACGCCGGTCTCAGAATGACCGGAAATCCGATAGACTCAGCGAAACGGAGGGCGTCTTCTTCGTTGTCGACGATTTCGCTTTCCGGAACGGGCTGATCGAGCTCTTTCATCAGGGCGCGGAACTGCTCCCGGTCTTCGCCTTTTTGAATGGTTTCCACCGATGTTCCCAAGAGCTTGACGTGATGCTTCTTCAGCACGCCTGCTTCTTCAAGCTTAACGGCTAAATTCAATGCCGTCTGGCCGCCCAAATTGGCAAGCAGACCGTCCGGTTTTTCTTTTTCAATAATGGCCTCGATGCTGTCGGTTGTGAGCGGTTCAAAATATATTTCATCGGCAAACGCCTCATCCGTCATAATCGTTGCCGGGTTGTTGTTGACTAGAATAACGCGGTATCCTTCTTCTTTCAGAGCCATGCAGCCCTGCGTTCCTGAATAATCAAATTCTGCCGCCTGGCCGATGATGATGGGGCCGGAGCCGATGACTAATATGCTGGAAATGGTTGTATCTTTAGGCATGAGCAATTTCTCTCCTTGCTGGTATCACTTTCTCTAGAAATTCATCAAATATCCACTCGCTCTCAGCCGGTCCGGGATGAGCTTCAGGGTGGAACTGGACGCTTAATACGGGAAGGCGCTTATGAATGAGCCCTTCCACCGATGTGTCATTGACATGGTGAAATCTAATGGACAGCTCGTTTTCGTCAATTGATGCTTCATCGACGACATAGCTGTGGTTCTGGCTTGTCATAAACACCCGTTTCGTTTTCCGGTCAATGACGGGATGGTTGGCACCCCTGTGGCCGAACGGCAGCTTATACGTATTTCCTCCGAAAGCCAGGGCAATCAGCTGATGCCCGAGGCAAATGCCGAGTGCGGGGAAATCACTGAGTAATGATGTAATCCGGTTCATGTACGGCGCAATCGCTTTCGGGTCGCCCGGGCCGTTTGAAAGCACGATTCCGTCAGGCTGAATGTCATAAACAGCGTTCATCTGCTGATACGGAATGACCGTTACTTTACAGCCGCGCTTTACAAGTGACGAGGCGATTGATTTTTTATAACCGAAATCAATCAGCGCAATATGCCGGTCTCCGTTCCCCATTGACGTGATGTCTTCAGACTGCGCCAGCTCCGCCGGGTTTTCTGTTCCGGATGCTGCGGGAATCTCTCCTGTTGTTGACACGGCAGCGTTCATCGTGCCGCCGGAGCGGATGGTTTTGACGACGGCCCGTGTGTCCACTTCGGTTAAGAGCGGGATGTTCCATTTATTTAAATACTCTCTCAAGCTTGAAACTGCTTCATGGTGAGAAAAATGTTCACACGCTTCATAGACGGCAACAGCCTTGACTTGAGGAATCTTACTTTCAAGGTCTTTTTCATTAATTCCGTAGTTTCCGATCAGCGGATACGTAAAGACGATGATCTGGCCCTTATATGACGGGTCTGTAAGCACTTCCTGATAACCCGTCATTCCGGTGAAAAAAACCGCTTCGCCAACACAGCGGGCCTCTTTTTCAAGTTCACCGCCGAATGATGTTCCGTCTTCCAATACTAAATAGCCTTTCATCTAAAGCCCACCTCTTGATGAATAATTAATTAAAAATATGAATTTTTATACTCTTATATCGAAAAAAAAATTACCGTTTCACTGCCGAATGCGCTTCGATCGCTGCTTTCAGCATACTGACGGCCGACAGCATTTCTTCTTCAGAAACTGTAAGCGGCGGCAGCAGCCTGATGACATTCGGTCCGGCCGGAAGCACGAGAAGCCCGCGTTCCTGCAGATCTCCGATGATGCCGGACACGTGACCTGCGCATTCAATGCCGATTAATAACCCTTTTCCGCGGATTTCTTTTACAAAAGGCCCTGTCAGTTCACGGTTCAGCTGCGCTTTTAAAAATGATCCTTTGTCTGCCGCCGCCTGGAGAAAGTCCGGCTGAAACACAATGTCCAAGGTTGCTTTCACAGCTGCCATGGCAAGCTTATTGCCGCCGAAAGTCGTACCATGCGTACCCGGCGTAAAGGCGTCTCCAAGCTTCTTTTTGCCGATCACGGCTCCGACGGGAAAACCGTTTCCAAGCCCTTTCGCAGCAGTGATGATGTCCGGAGAGATACCGAAATGCTCATAGCCGAATGCCTTGCCCGTCCGGCCGATTCCGGTTTGAATCTCGTCTGCGATAAGCAGCGCCTGTTTGTCTTTGCAAAATGTCTGTAAGGCTTCGATGAATTCCGGATCGGCGGGATTGACTCCCCCTTCTCCCTGCACCGTCTCAAGCATGACGGCGGCGATATCATCCTCTTTTGAAAGCGTGCTGAATGCCGACGGATCATTAAACGGAAGATAGTGAAAGCCTTGAAGCATCGGTCCGAAACCGATCTTGATTTTGTCTTGTCCGGTGGCGGCCATCCCCGCATAGGTCCGTCCGTGAAAGGATTGATGAAATGTTACGATTTTTGTCTTTCCCGTTGCTTTACGGGCAAGCTTAATGGCGCCTTCATTCGCTTCGGCCCCGCTGTTGCAGAAGAAAACGAGATCCCCCGCGCTATGTTCGGCAAGCTTTGCCGCGGCTTTTTCCTGAAGATCATTTTCAAACAGATTGGAAACGTGCCATACGCTGTCAAGCTGTTCTTTCACCGCTTCTGTCACCGCATCATGACAATGGCCGAGATTGGAAACGGCGATGCCCTGAATAAAATCAAGATACGTTTTTCCGTTTTCATCCTCTGCGATTGTCCCTTTCGCTTTTTTGATATCGATGGGCCAGCGGCTGTAGGTTTGAAATAGACTGCTCATGACACGCTCTCCTTTTCTTTGACGATTTTTGTTCCTTGGAAGGCTTGATCGGTGAAAAACGCTCCTTTTCCGTTTACGATCATCACTTCCTCGACATCTTCACTCAGTGCCGATAATGCCGAGTTTACCTTCGGAATCATCCCTCCTGAAATCACGCCGCCATCAATGAGGGCCTGAATCTCTTGCGGCGTCAAAGTATCCAGCCTGTTCTCTCCGTCCATAATTCCTTCGACATCCGTGACAAATAAAAGTTTGTCGGCGTGTAAGGCTGAAGCGACGGCCGATGCCGCGGCGTCTGCGTTGACGTTCAGCGTTTCGAAATTACTTGTCATGGAAAGCGGAGCGATAACGGGAATGATGCCTTCTTTCATTAACGCTTGGATGATTAATGGATCTGTATTTTGTATTTCGCCGACTTCTCCGTATTTGTCTTGATTAAGGTAAGATGCTTGAAGGAGACCGCCGTCCTTTCCTGATATTCCCGCGGCTTTCAGCCCGTTTTTCGCGAGTTCGGTTACGAAAAATTTATTGATCGTCCCTGACAAGACCATTTCCGCTGTTTCCAGCACCGGTTTGGTCGTTTTCCGCTGTCCATCGACAAATTCCGTTTCAATCTGCAATGTTTTCAGCATTCTTGAAATGTCCGGGCCGCCTCCATGCACGACGGCAATGGTCCAGCCCGCTTGCATAAGCTCTTTTACATTTTGAAAAAAATCGGCGGATAACTCGCGGATCACGCTTCCGCCGCACTTAAAAACGATGGTTTTCTTCATGCCGCTCCCCTTTGTTATGTGCGATAGCTCGCATTGATTTTGATATAATCATAGGTTAAGTCACAGCCCCATGCCCGGCCGCTGCCGGAGCCTTCCTGCAGGCGGACTGCAATCGTAATCTCATCACCTGATAAGTACTCCTTGGCATCAGTTTCCGAAAACGGCTGAGGTTCGTTGTTTTTAAACAGACACTGGCCGCCGAGAAAAACTTCCACTTGTTCGGCCGTTACGCTTGCCGCACTGTGCCCGATTGCGCCGATGATGCGCCCCCAATTGGCGTCTGTGCCGTAAACGGCGGTCTTCACAAGGCTTGAGCCGACGATTTTTTTGGCGATAATATTCGCCTCAAGGTTATTTTTCGCGCCTTCGACTCTGGCTTCAATTAATTTCGTCGCTCCTTCACCGTCTCTGGCAATATCTTTGGCAAGGTCTTCGCATACAAGCTTTAATCCCTTTTTAAAAGCCGGCCAGTCAGGATGCTGCTCCGTCAGGCAATCATTCCCCGCGCAGCCGTTCGCCATCACAAGCACCATGTCATTCGTCGATGTTTCTCCGTCAACGGTGATTTGGTTAAATGAAACATCCGTAATCTCTCTGAGCGCGTTTTTGAGCGCCTGTTCTTCCACGGCCGCGTCCGTTGTGACAAAGCCGAGCATTGTCGCCATGTTGGGGTGGATCATGCCGGAGCCTTTCGCCGCTCCGCCGATCGTGATGATGTCTCCGCCGATCACCAGTTCATAACACGTCTGTTTCGTCACTGTATCCGTCGTCAAAATGGCTTCTTCAAATGCTCCGGACACGGACGGCGCTTGACCGAGCTGTTCAATGCCCGCTTGAATTTTTTTCATATCTAAAAGCTCGCCGATCACCCCGGTTGACGAAACCGCAACAAGCTCCGGCTCAATGCCGAGCTGGCTCGCGAATCCGTCCCGCATTTCATAGGCGTCCTTTAATCCTTGGTCTCCCGTACAGGCGTTGGCAATCGCGCTGTTGACGATAACCGCCTGAAGCACACCCTCTTTTTTCAAGCTGGCTTGTGTCACTTTCAGCGGCGCTGCCTGAAAATGGCTCTGCGTATATACCGCTGCACTGACTGCAGGCGCTTCACTGATAATCGCTCCGAGATCTTTTTTTGAATAGCGCAGACCGCAGTGCACGCCCTTTGCCTCAAACCCTTTCGGCGAGGATACGCCGCCTTTTATTTTCGTGATTTCCTCACTCAGCTGAATCATATTTTTGAATCCCTCTTTCGTTCTATGGATAGACTGGCGTCATCGTAAGTCCCGTTTCTTCCTGCCAGCCATTCATGATATTTAAATTTTGAACCGCCTGCCCTGCGGCGCCTTTCATCAGATTATCTATGACAGAAACGATGGTGGCACGGTTTGTTCTTTCATCCACGGTGACACTGATATCACAAAAATTGCTGCCGTATACCTCTTTCGTCGCCGGAAATTCACCTTCCGGCCTGATTCTGACAAAATATGAATCTTTGTAGAATTCGGAATACAATTCTCTTACCTGTGCAGCAGACATACCCGGGGGAGCCTCCGTATACATCGTCGCCATAATGCCCCTTGTCATCGGCGCCAAATGAGCGGAAAACGTGATCGGGCCTGTGCCGGGCTGCCAAGCCGCTAATTGCTGTTCAATTTCCGGAGTATGCTGATGCTCATTAACCTTATAAATTTTGAAATTATCATTCAGCTCAGAATAATGAGTGCCCATGGATGCTTTTCGGCCGGCGCCGGATACGCCTGTTTTCGCATCAACAATCAGAAATGAATCTTGTAAAAGCTTATTCTTCGCCAGCGGGGCGAGCCCGAGCAGCACAGCCGTCGGAAAACATCCCGGATTGGCAATCAGCTTTGCAGTCTGAATCTCTTCTTTTTGCAGTTCAGCTAAACCGTAAACCGCGCTTTGAATCGTTCCTTTCGGAGCGGCCTCCCGCTTATACCACTTTTCATACACGGCCGGGTTTTGAATCCGCAGATCGCCGGATAGATCAATGACCGGGATGCCCGCCTCCGCCAGCTTGGGCGACCACTCTCCGGAGACGCCGGGCGGCGCGGCTATGAACATGACATCAATTTCGTTTCGGATCGTTTCTATATGAAGCGGCTGAAGTGATTGTGACGCTATATTCCTCAAATGCGGATATGAAGCGGCATATTCTTTTCCTTCGTCACTCGATGAATACAATATACAATCCTCTGCATAAGGGTGATGGTTAAGAATCCTGACAAGTTCGGCGCCTCCATAACCAGTAGCGCCTATAACACCTATTTTCAACGGGTTCACCTTCTTGGTTTTTGTGAAATTATTTAACATTATAACATGAATAAAAATTAATTCAATTGTATATTTAATATTTTTTCATTCATTTTCCATCTGTTTTCGCTGACAAAAAAACTCCCTCTCGTTCGAGGGAGTTCCATAAGAAAAACAGGCTGATCGGATCAGCCTGTTTTCTTCAGCATCATCAGCCCGCTTATAAAAAACAGCACGGAGCTGGCGTAAAAAATAATATAAACCGTAAAGAAATCAGCGAGAAACCCGCCGAGAATAATGGCGGCAGCTGAAAATACGGCCGTCCAGAAATGATAGCTGCCGACTTTTTTTCCCCGCTCCCCGCCGTCGGTGTAATCGGCGATCATGATTTTCTCGCCGTGTTTTTGCATCGCGCCGAACAGGCCCAAAAGCACCTGCACAACATAAACCTGGTGCACGCCGGTAATGTGCGGGAGCGTCAGAAGAAGCACCGCCATCCCCCACGAATTTGCCATAAGGAACCAGCGGGGGTCCAGTCTTGCCGACAGCCGGCCGAGCAGCGGATGAATCAATGCGCCGCTCAGGCCGAACAAGCCGTATGAGAGACCGAATTGCGTGTAGCTGGAACCGATGTTTTTAATAAATAAAATATAAAACGGAAAGATCAGGCTGCCGGCAAAAAAGACACTGCTCTGAGACAGGATCAGCCATTTTAAATGGTTGTGTTTCATGATTTGTACCTCTGATAAAAATAATTCATAAACAAGTCATCCGGATCATATTTGTGTTTTTTCTGAAAGAACATATCGCTTTTCGGATATGCCTCGCGCATCTGCTCTTTCGTTTGGTACAGCATATACGGGAGATAATAACTGCCGCGGTGGCGCAGTGCCGTATCCGTCATTTTTCTGACAATCCGCGCCGCACTCGCCTGGCTGTCTTTTGAAAACCCTTCATTGATTAAAAGAACGAGTGAAAACATGTCTTCCTTTGCGTATGACAGATCGGCTTTTTCATTTTTTTGCACGTAGCGGATCGTAATATTTACGAGATTGAAATCTTCATGTGACAGCGTCTTGCGTAAATCATGAATGTACGGCGCAAATTCGCCGACGGGCACGAAGTATTCTTGTAGCACGTCGGTGTTGTCCGTGTTTTCATATTCCAAAAATTTCGACTCTGACCGCATGACATTGTTCCTGGAGACTTTCACGCCGTTTTGGCTGAGAAAATAAGACTGCTGGGTTGACCAGAACCAATTTCTGCCCCAGTCATACCGGCGGGAGAGGCCAAGCGCGAATTTCGTCAGCGCCGGATGCTCATCTTCTTTCAGTTCATTGTGCTGCTTTAATTCTTTCTGATTGTCTGAGAGCGTGTAATCAGTCACATACATGTCATGCAAAAAGCCTTTATCCCCTGTTGCGATCCGCGCGAGATGCATGCGCACGGCGGGGTTGCGCTGAACATGCTGCGTAAAATATTGACTGTATGTATCAGCGTTCATGCGTTTCGTTTTCATTTCATAAAGTTCATCATCCGTCAGCTCAATATCCGCGTCAAGGATGACGCCGAACAGGCCGTAGCCGCCGATGACGGCTGAAAACAGGTCATCTTTCGGAGTAACGGTGATGACTTTGCCGTCCGCCTTTAAAAGATGAAACGATTTGACCGTATCAATCAGCGAACCGTACCGGATATCCCGGCCGTGGGCGTTGGCGCTCAGTGAGCCGCCGATCGTAAAAATGTTTTGCGATTGCATGACTTTTACCGCGAGCCCGTACGGATTGACATAGCGCTGAATATCATTCCACGTCGCTCCCGCCTGCACTCTGATGATTTTTTTCTTTCGGTCGAGACCGAGTATTTTGTTGTAGCCCGTCATGTCGAGAACGATACCGTCTTCATAATACGTCTGGCCGCCCATTGAGTGCTGGGCGCCTGCGATTGAGATCTTCAGATGCTTTCTCTTTGCTTCCTTAATGGTTTCGATCAATGTTTCTTTCTCTTTTCCTTTGACCGTCTGCTTAATTTTCACGGGCATGAGACGGCTGACATCCGTCATTGTCCCTGCCTGCTGCTCCGGCTCTTTGTGAAAAGCGGAAACAGCGAACAGCGCCGTATAAACAAGAATGCTAAGGATAATGAGAAGTAATTTTTTCTTCATGGGTTCCTCCCTCGCATGCAGCCGGTCTATTATATCATGCCTTACGTCCGTTTTTTTCCTTTTTAACCCGATACCGGAAAACACACGGCATAAAAAATCCACAGAAATCCTTAAAATGATTTTTTAGTCAGTATATAATCGATATATATGCAGATGTATTACCAAAGGGATTGTTTAAAACAAACATGTTAAATGAGGTGGGGAAAATAAACATAAAAGGAATCAATCATCTTCTTTTTTCTGTTTCAAATTTGGAAAAATCTATAGAATTTTATGAAAAAGTATTTCATGCACAACTCCTGGTTAAAGGGCAAAAGACAGCATATTTTGATCTGAACGGGCTTTGGCTTGCACTTAACTTAGAGGCGGATATACCAAGAAATGAAATACATAAATCTTATACGCATATGGCCTTTACAATTGATCCAAAAGATTTTGATGCAATACATCAACGGCTAAAAAATCTAAATGTAAATATATTAAATGGGCATCCAAGAGATAAACAAGATCAAAAGTCAATTTATTTTACTGATCCCGATGGGCATAAATTTGAATTCCACACAGGCACACTCCAAGACAGATTGTCCTATTACAAAAAAGATAAACCTCATATGAAATTTTATATATAAAGGTTTGTTTGCGATCCAAAACAAACCCTCACTGTCGCTTATATGCAGACAAAAGAAAAGCACCTCCAAACTTTAGGATGTACCTAAAATCCGAGGTGCATTTTCTTATTACTGAATCCCTAATGCGATTTTTGCGTAGCGTGACATTTTGTCTCTTGTCCACGGCGGATTCCAGACGATGTGGACCTCCGTCTCTTTTACATCCGGAATGTCGGCGAGCGCTTTTTTCACCTCGTCGACGATGATCGGAGCGAGCGGGCACCCCATTGATGTCAGTGTCATCGTAACGTGCGTCAGGCCGTCGTCATCCATATCAACGTCGTATACAAGGCCGAGATTGACGATATCGACGCCGAGCTCAGGGTCAACAACCTGCTCCAAGGCGCCCATGATGTTTTCTTTTAATGCTTCTTCCACGTTCCATCACTCCTTTTTCCTCAGTATAACGTAAAAGCGGGTTTTGTTAACACCTTTGTGCTTTATAAATGCTTATCGAACCAGGCGACGGTTTCTAAAACGGCGTATCTCGGGACTTTATGGTCAGCCCGTTCGTCTTTCAGAAACTGAAGATGGTCAGGCCGGCTGCTGTAATGAGGTTTAATCGTTTCATAAAAGCCGCGGGTCGGTGCATACGGAACGACTTTGTCTTGAACGCCGTGCCAGAACAGCAGCGGGCGGCTCCGGAGTTTTTCCGGTTCCAGACTGAGATCAAACGGTTTGAGCCGCGCAAACAGTTCATCGACCTGTTCTTTTGTGACGTCAATGTCGATGTCCTGCTTTTGAATGTGGTCAATCTGCTGCTGAAAAAATGCCGTATAGTTCGGACTTCCCATCAGACTGACGCCGGCTTTGACCCAATCATACGCGGCCATCGCGCCGAATGTCGTAATTCCGCCCATTGACGTGCCCGCAAGACCGATCCGCCCGTCTTCAATCAGACCGCGCGCTTCAAAATCCTTTTTCAGCACGTCAAGCTCCTCGATTTCATTTAATACAATGTCCCAAAAATGGACGGCGAGCTCTTCTGCTGACAGCTGTTCAGCGCGTTCACCGTGGTAAAGAGCTTCCGGCAGCACCGCCCTGAAGCCCTTTTCAGCAAGCAGGTAAGCGAAATGAAGATTATGCTCCTTCGCGCTTGTAAAACCGTGAATAAAGAAAACAAGGGGAGCGGGACGGTCCCGATTTTCTTCTTTTACAATATGTAAAAACGGAATGCCTGATACGGTTTGATGATCAATAAGAATCACGTTGACTCCCTCCTTAGGATAACCATAATCATAAGTGTAACATGTAGACAATAAAGATGGTAAAAAGCTACACTGTACATAAGAGAAAAACAGCAAATTACATGACAAAAGGAGTTATTTATGGAGACAAAACCTTACCTCATCGCTTTAGATCTGGATGGAACCTTATTAAAAGATGATAAAACCATTTCCCCTGAAACGGCGCGGACGATTCAGACGCTGAAAGAAGCGGGTCATCATGTCTGCATCTCAACCGGCCGCCCTTTCCGTTCCAGTTCGATGTATTATGACGAGCTCGGGCTGACAACGCCGATTGTCAATTTTAACGGGGCATTTGTCCACCACCCGAAAGACGAGTCATGGGGACGCTACCACACGTCTTTATCGGTCGATGTGGTCAGACAGCTTGCCGAACTTACAGAGACCTATCAAATACATAATGTGCTCGCTGAGGTCATTGATGATGTGTACTTCCATTATCATGATGAGCATTTAATTGAGGCGTTTCATATGAATACGGCGAATGTCACATTCGGCGATCTGCGTGAAACGGTCAAGGAGGATGTAACGTCCGTATTGATTCATGCAAAGGAAGAGGACGTCGCGGACATACGCGCGCATTTATCCGATGTGCACGCCGAGGTCATTGACCACAGAAGATGGGCGGCTCCATGGCATGTGATTGAAATCATTAAACACGGGATGAATAAAGCGGTCGGCCTGAAGAAAATCAGCGACTATTACCAAGTGCCGAGAGAACGGATCATCGCGTTCGGCGATGAAGATAACGATCTTGAAATGCTCCGGTTTGCCGGGTGCGGCGTAGCGATGGGAAACGGCACGGATGAAGTCAAACAGGCCGCCGACCGCGTCACGGGATCAAATGAAGCGGACGGAATCGCCGAATTTTTAAAATCCTATTTCTCCCTGTGAGGTTTTGCCGCTCATAACACAAAGCCTTCCGCCCATACTAAAACAGACGACTCATCTCGTCTAAATATGGAAGGGGGACATTGCAATGGGTAAACGAAACAAATCAAAACGGTTTATTCAGCAAGGCAAGGACTCTGTCAGTCTTCATGACGCAAGATTTCCATATCGGTCTACATTAGAGGAAGCACAGCATGATGCAGCAAAAGATTCGGCTGAAAGGCAGGTTGACTTTTAATGAGAAACGAACTGTTTTCTCAAGCCAAGTCATTTGTCCAGCAGGCCGTCATGATTGCTAACGGTTTCGAGGACGGCGATCAGGAAAAAGCTGTCTCACGCGCCAAAAACGCCGTGTCTTCCGCGTACGCCAATTCGACGGATGCAGAACGTCAGCAGCTGCACCAATTTCAGGATCAGCTGGAGAAATTGCAATAAAAAAAGTGGCTGGGACAAAACTAGCTTCAAATAATGAGAAAGGTGAATTTGGGGGTACTCAAATTCATCTTTCTTTATTTTTATGTATAAATTCTTCTATTACCTTAGAAGTTGGCAGTGAATTTTCTTAAATTCACTGCCATTAATGCGAGACCCATTTCGTTTGCTACCTTCGATTTTCCTCGTACAGAAAATCGAGTGAAACGCAAATTAGCCTTCAAGAATCCAAAAACTGGTTCCACATCGGTTTTACGTTTTCGATAGATGGCACTCGTTTTCTCTTCTGAAAGCTTCGCTCTCACATATTCTTTTTGCTGTTCCCATTTTTTGTTCACCATTAGTTTTCGATTGTTTCCTTCTTTTGCCTTGGTACATGATGAACGGAATGGGCATCCTGAACAGTCTTCGCACTCGTAGACTTTGAAACTCCTTTGGAAACCTGTAGCGTCCGTTCGGACAGAATGATATTGAAATTCTAAACGTTTCTGATTAGGGCACGTATATGTATCGGTTTCTTGATCATATACCCAGTTATCAGGATTAAATGTATTTTGTTTGTACTTTTTCTTTTGTTCCTTCAAAAACATGTTATATGTTATCAGTGCTTCTCGGTTTCTGTTTGAGAGAATATCACTAAAGTTTTGTTCACTACCATAACCTGCATCTGCAACTATATGTTTCGGTAACTCGAAATAATGTTGCTCGATCTCATCTAAAAATGGAATTAACGTACGTGTATCTGTTGGGTTTGGAAATAGACTATAAGCAAGCGCATATTGACCTTCCGTTGCGATTTGTACATTGTAACCAGCTTTCAATTGCCCGTTTTTCATATAATCATCTTTCATTCGCATAAATGTCGCATCTAGATCTGTTTTAGAATAGCTATTACGTGGTCCAAAGATTTTAAGATCCTGTTGGTACTTCCGTTTTCTTAGGATAAAATCAATCAACTGTTTACGCACTTGTTTCGGGTATTTTCGTTCCCTTCGTAAGGCTTTTCGTTCCGTAACGTCTGAAGATGCTTCTATTTGTTTATCATATTCGGTCACTACTTCGTCTACTTTTTGAACCATTTGAGTGAGCTCTCCAAATGATAGCTGTTCATCACTTTCCCGTTCCATTTGGGGTATGATTTCGTTCTCAAGCAACTCATTGTACAACTGGTTTGACTTATCAATTAAACGCTGATGAAATTTCTCAATCGCTTTCTTCCAGACAAACGTAAATTTATTCGCATTCGCTTCAATCTTTGTACCATCGATAAATATCGCTTCTTGATCGATCAGTTTTTCTTCAATCAATTGGCAGCGAAATTGGATGAAACATTGACGGATTAAATCTTTCACTACTGGTTGAACACGAAATCGGTTAATTGTACGGTAGCTTGGTTCATACCCTTGAGCTAACCACATCATACGGATACTGTCTTTTAATAGGGCCTCTATTTTACGCCCTGAAAAGACAGATTGAGTGTAGGCACATAGAATAATTTTAAGCATCATGCGTGGATGATAGGCAGGACAACCTTCATTTCGAAGAAATGGTTCAAACGCTTCTTGAGGGATACTTTCCACTAAATGATGGACATGGTAGGCAATATCATTATTTTGTAACTTTACTTCTAAATCTAAAGGCAAAACGATTTGATTCATGGTATAATCTTTAAACATAAGGACACTTCTTTCTGATTAGATTTTGTATGGTAACTTAATTTTATCAGAAGTTGTCCTTATTTTTTATTGTAAAATAATCAAAAACGGTGAAAGTTTACTCGTCGTAAAATTTCACCGTTTTTTTCGTCTTAGAGGTGGGTTTTGTCCCAGCCCCGCTTTTTTATTTCACTTCAAATGTTTTTACCGTTTTCAGTCTCTTTCCGATCTGATCGGACTTCCCTAAAAACGTCACCGTCACCGTGTATGTTCCCGGACAGGGCACGTTTTTCCACACATCTGAAAAGTCATACGTTTCATTCGGCATTAAGGTCACGGTCTGAAACGCCTGAGTAAACATTTTGTCTTTTGAATAGCGGTACAGTTCTTTGTGATGTTGGTCATGTACGGTCAATTCGAATTTCTGCCCTGAGCTGAATGTGAAATCGATCGGGCTGCCGCTCTTGTTTTTTAAAGACATTTGAAATTCGATCTGCTGATCCGTCTGCACAGGGTTTACGGCTAATTCCGCTTGCTGTTCATTCATCTCTCCGGATACCTCCTCAGCGGGCTCCTTCTGCCCGGATTGACTGCTGCATCCGATCAATAAAATGACCGGTAATAACAGGCCAAACAGCCACTTCATTCTATCCGCTCCTATCAGTCTTTTCTGAAGAAACCAAAGATCCCTGTCGTTTGCACGATGTTTGTGAAGGCTTTCGGGTCGACTTCTTTCACGATTTTCTCAAGGTCATACAATTCGTACCGCGTGATGACGATGATCATCATTTCTTTCTGTTCGTTTGTGTAAGCGCCTTTTGCCGGCACCGTCGTAATGCCGCGGACCATTTTCCCGTAAATCGCTTCTTTGATTTCATCGGCTTTTTTCGTAACGATCATGGCGGTCAGTTTCATGTGGCGGGTGTGAATGGCGTCAATCACCCTTGTTGTGACATACAGAGCGACAAGGGTATATAATGCTTTCTCCCATCCTTGCAATAATCCTGCCGTCAAAATGATAATCCCGTTCAAAATGAAGAAATATGTGCCGACCGGTTTATCCTTCCATTTGGCCAGCACCATCGACACGATATCAAGTCCGCCTGTCGAAGCGCCGAATTTCAGCGTTAAACCGATGCCGATAGCTGAGATGACTCCTCCGAATACGGTATTCAGAAGAATATCGTGCGACAGTCTCATTTCCGGGAGAATTCCCATAAAGACGGACGTCATCGCTACGCTTAATATGCTGTATACGGTGAATGATCTGCCGACTTTCAGCCACCCTAACACACCGATGGGAATGTTTAAGAGGAACATGAGAACTCCTGTCGAAATATAAAAGGGGGCGTATTGATCAACGACGCTTGACAGCAGCTGGGCGACACCGGTAAAACCGCTGGCATATACATTCGCCGGTATCAGGAATAAATTCAGTCCCGCCGCATACAGAAACGCGCCGATGACGACGATTGCTAATTTTTTTGCTTGTTCTAGTACCATGGCTTGCTCCCCCGCTCATTTTCATTATTAGCTTTTCCCTTAAAATAAAGTTTTGAACACTATTTTGCCACATTTATATGATATAGTTGGCATCACTCTCACCAATCGGAAAGAAGGGAATTATGATGACAGTTCACCTTATTGCTGACAGCGCCTCTGACCTGCCGAAATCTTATATTGAAGAAAACCGGATCGGGTTCATTCCGCTGCACGTAACACTTGACGGAAACGAATATGAGGACACGGTCACCATTCAGGCGGATCATATATTTCAAGCGATGCGGGACGGGAAAGTTCCGAAAACATCCCAGGCATCACCGGATACGATAAAAAAAGTATTTTTACAATACGCGGAACTGGGAGAACCGGCGATATACATCGCCTTTTCCTCAGGTCTTTCCGGCACCTATCAGACGGCGGTGATGATCGCCAATGAAGTAAAAGAGGAATTTCCCGATTTTGATTTACGGATTGTAGATTCCAAATGCGCTTCATTGGGCTGCGGCCTTGCGGTGATGCACGCGCAAACACTCTGTGTTAACGGGAATACAATACAAGAAATCGAAACGTCTGTAAAGAGCTTTTGCGCACGGATGAAACATATATTTACGGTCGATGATGTCGCTTATCTCGCGCGGGGCGGCAGAATTTCAAAAACGTCCGCTTTTGTCGGGGGGCTTTTGAACATTAAACCGATTCTGCATGTGGATGACGGCAGGCTCGTGCCGCTCGAAAAATTGCGCGGACAGAAGAAACTGTTTAAACGGATTATAGAAATGATGAAGGAAGAAGGCGGCGATTGGGCGGATCAAACCGTGGGGATCAGCTATGCAGATAACGAGGAGACGGCGCTTCGGATGAAGGAAATGATTGAAGAAGCGTTCCATCCGAAAGAGATCATTCTTCATTCAATCGGCTCTGCGATCGGCGCGCACTCCGGGCCGGGCACGCTCGCGATTTTTTTCCTGAAGCCATAATTTCAATGCGGGCGGGCATCCTAACGGACAGAAGGGTGGCTTTGCCGCATGAAAGATGATGACAAAAAACCGTTGGACAATAACGCCGTAAATCAGAAAAAGAACCGGCTTGCCGAAAAAAACCGGCAGGCGGGAAAAAACCAGAATTCCAAAAAACCGAACCATCTGTAAAAGCAAAACAGCCCTCTTGTGTATGAAGATAGAGGGCTGTTTTTTGTTCTATATGCGTCTAACATCACTTATCACGAATCCGCTTTCAGGCAATGCCGGCATTCTGGACAGGCTGAAGCTCAAATCTTGGGACGGAACATCGTACTCTATTTCATTGGCAAGAAACGCAAGGGAAGTTTTCATGACTTCCACGGTCATTCCCTCACCCGGACAGCGGTGACCGTTAGCCGGATCACCTCCGCCCTGGGGAATGAAATCAAATTTATTTTCCTCCCGCCCCTGAAAACGTTCCGGGCGAAATTCATTGGGATTTTCCCAAAGCCGGGAATCATGGTTTGTCCCATATAGGTCAAGCATGACGGATGCACCCTTTTTAAACTCACAGTTCTTCCATACGAAATCTTTTTTCATAACGGCTCCTAAAAACGGGGCAAACGGGTAATACCGCCGAACTTCATGTGCAAATCTTTCAGCCTCCTGATCATCTCTCGATCTCAGTTTGCCCCGATATTCAGGGTAATCATGCAATGCAAGAGCTGAAAACGTAATGAAGTAAGAAATGGCGGCAATCGGGCGCAGAACATTAATAAGCTCAACAGCAGCCATGTGAGAATCAAGTCTGTTCCCGTCAAGTTCTGTATGAAAAGCCATTTCATACAAGGCTGAGCACTCCGGCGTTTGCAGCTTGCCGGACCGCACATCCTCAATGACCTCCTCTATCCATTTCTCCGTTTTCAGCCTCGCCCTTCTGCCTTTCCAATGACGCGGTCCGACAGCGCCGAATGCGTCTACCATATCGGTGAAATCCTCTGCCCGTTCTTTCACTTCTGAGTCTTTCAGCGGGACGCCGGCCCACTCACAGGCAGCCCGGCACAGCACTTTCTTCGCTTCATCAAAAAGGACAATTCGGTTTGAACCCTCCCACATTTCCGCAGATGCTTTCCACTGTTTTGCCACCGCTTCCGCAAGCCGTTTTTGCCGGGGCGGCGTCATCAGCGACATAAATAGAAGCTTCCTGTGCTTATGCCGTTCACCGTCCATTGCCTGGATTGCCCCTGTTCCGAATAACGTTTTCTGCACCCGTTTGGGGAGGGCCTGCTGCCGCTGAAATCGTTCTGTGTCATAAAAAAGCTTTGCGGCTTCCGCTCCGCTCATACAAATGAATGTCTTCCCTAATAAACGGGCGCGAAACACATCTGAGCGATAAGTCTCCGCTCGGTTTTTCACAAATACATAACCATCGCGTAATAAAGCCAGACTATTATCAAGACCCTTTTCATGCGGAATTTGTTCATCCATCCCGATTCCTCCCTTCTTTTTTCACCTTTCACGAAAAAGAATAAATATAAACACATGTATATTCAGTATTTGTGTTTCATTCAGAAGTTACTCATGTCAGGCTGCAAAAATCAGGGGCGGGGCAAAAGCCCGTTACAAAGTAAACCGGCGGACCTGATCGTTTAACCGCTCTGTCAGGCTCACCAGATTATTGACGCTTTCCGCCATTTTATGAAAAGAAGACAGCTGCTCAAGCGCGGAGGCAGAAATCTCTTCGCTTCCCGCAGCCGTTTCCTGAACGACGGCGCTGATGCTTTCGGCATGATGCAGCACTTGCCCGCCAAGCTGTTTCGATTCGATGATCCGTCCGTCCAATTGAGTAAGCTCCGCTTTAATATGGGCGGCTTTTTGTTCAATATGGGCGAATGATTCTGACGTTTTCTCCATCAGCTCCTGCTGTCTGTCCGCTAAAGCGACGCCGGTCGTGACAGCTCCGGTAATAGACGTGATGCCGTCTTCAATTTGCTTTACCATATCGAAAATCTGCGCGGTCGCTTTGGCTGATCCGTCTGCGAGCTTCCGTATCTCCTCGGCAACGACGGCAAATCCTTTTCCGGCCTCGCCTGCTCTTGCCGCCTCGATTGCGGCGTTTAATGACAGCAGATTGGTCTGGCCCGCAATGTCAGAAACGGTCTGCGCCATCATACTGATGCCTGCCGCATGCTCTATGAAGAGATCGGCGGCTTCGGAAATCTCTTTTGATGTCTCATTGCTTTTATCAATGGCTTGCTTGGTCTCAGCTAAAGCACCGCGCCCCGCAGCCACTGCCGCAATCGTCTCTTCGCTGCTTCTCGTCGTTTGTTTTGAACGTTCGGCGTTCGCCTTTGAATGTTCATCCATTTGTTCAATGAATTGCACCGCATGCTGCAGATCTTCTGAAATGGTTTGGGAGCCTTGCGCCATTTCTTCCGTCGACACGGACACCTGCTCGGTCATGTCCTTCAGCGTCTGGTTTTCCTTCGTCAAACCTTCCGCAAAAGTCTCGACTTCACGGCCGACCTCTCCGATCCCTGAATTAAGGTGCGGAGCTGTTCAGCCATCATTCCGAATGAGTCATTCAGCTCTTTCAGTTCGTCTTTCCCTTTATAATCAAGCATTTCAACAGCAAGGTTCCCTCCCGCAATACGACGGGCATTTTCAGCCATGCGGCGTATCGGCCCTGCAATTCTCCTCGTCAGCCTGATGGAAGATATGACGGTGACGGCAAGTATCACGATGGTCAGCACGGCTGCGCTGTAAACGATAAACTGAATCTGGTCAGCCGTCTGCTTCTGCATGTCTTCATAGTGATCCCGGCTTTTCAGATTCAGCATATAAATATCATTCAGAAGACCGTTGATGCGGGCCGCCGTCCTTGTCGCTTCAGCCGGACTTTTCGAATCAAGAGCAGCGTACGCCTCCGCCTGCCACGATTCGTATTTTTTGGCGAGTTTGTCATAAGCGGCTTTGTCCGCATCGTCCGTCATCGTTTTTTTGAGCGCCGCCAGTTTGTCTGAGCTGCTTTTCATATAGCTTCGCACATCTTCTTTCTGAGCGTCTGCGAGCGTATAGGAATAGCCGGTGATGCTTTCTTTTAACGTATTAAGGTCAGCTTTTGCTTCCTGGACGTTTAACAGCGCGTCCACTTCATCTTCATTTGAAGCCTGAATCTTCATCATGTTTACGATGGTAAAGCCGATGACGGCGGCGAAGCAAATCATCGTAACGGCTGCGTTAACGAGCAGCCTTGTCCGTAATGTCACTTCAGATCGCCTCCTTTTTCAATCAGGCTGTTTTTCATATCCGTGATCTTTTTCGCCAGCCCGCCTGCGTTTTTGACAACTCTGATCTTGGCTAATTCCATGCCGTTTTCCTTCAGTCCGTAAACGATCTCACCGCTTTTGATCTCCTTGTTGTCTTTTAAATCTTTCGCCAATTCATAGATGACATGGTCGACATTTTTCACTAAAGAAGAAATAACGGCGTGCTCGGCGGTGTAATATTGATCGCTGTCACACCGATGGCGTATACTTTTTGCGCCTCCGCTTCTTTCAGTGCGCCGACACCCGTGAAGCCGGCCGCCGTAAACAGGACATCGGCTTTTTTTCGGATCATGTTTTGGGCGATGCGCTTCCCGAGCTTATCATCATCAAACGTACCGCTGATGTCCGACAGCACGCGGATGTTCGGTTTGACTGATCCCGCGCCTTTCAGATAGCCTTTTTTAAACCGTTTAATGACGTCGGCATCGGAACCGCCGATAAATCCGATCGTGCCGGTTTTGCTCGTCATGGCCGCCAGCGCTCCGGCTAAGAAGCTTCCTTCATCCTCTTTAAACGTGACGGAGGTGACATTATCCAGGTCTGATACGGAATCAATCAGCACAAACCGCTGCTTCGGATTTTTTTGGCGACCTTTTCTAAATCCGCCTGCATGCTGTAACCGAGCCCCACAACAAGATCATTGCCTTCCCGGACAAGCTGGGTCAGTCCTTTTTCGTATGTACCGGTATCTTTTATTTCCCGGTAATCAAATGTGATGCCGAGCTCGTCTCTCGCTTTCATCAAACCTTGAAAGCCTGAATCATTAAATGATTGGTCGCCGAGGCCGTTGTCTGTCAGCATGATGCCGATTGTTTTCGTTTTTTCGGCCGCCGTTTCCTCAGATTTGCCGGCACATCCCGCCGTGCTGAGCGCAAGCAGCAGTACAGCCGCAAATATCGCCATTTTTCTCATTGAAACTCTCCTTTTGTTTTTTCTATAGTTATATATCGGTTCGGATGTCAGAATATTTTATTTCAATAAAATATGTATGTTCGGCAGGTTGTTAAACAAATGAGGAATATAGCAGCTTTTGAGAAAATAAAAAACATCGGTTTTGGTTCACCGATGTTTTTGCAGAACATTTATTGTTTTTCGTATGTCCAGCCGTCTTCCTGATAGACCTTGCCGTTTTTCATCAGATGCCCGAGCGCCCGCTTAAAGGCGGCTTTGCTTAAATGAAACCGTTCGCGGATATCGTCAGGATGGCTTTTGTCTCCGTAAGGCATCGCGCCGTTTCTTGATCTCAGATAGGTCAGAATTTCTTCCGCGTCAACCGAAAGCGCATCCTGCTTTCTCGGCAGCAGGGACATGTTGACGGAGCCGTCTTCCTTTACCTCGATGACACGCCCTGTCACGCGGCTGCCGAGTCTCGGCTCTTCTTTTCTTTCTGAAGGGTGAATAAACGCGCGGATGCCTTCATCGGTAATCAGAAAAGAGCCTGATGCGATCAGTCTGTACACCGTGCCTGTCAGGTCTTTATTCATGACGTCTTCCTCTGCATCCGTAAATAATTCACTGATGATATCCTCAGGCGCCGGTTTGGCAAACATGCGCCCGCGGCTTGTCACCTTCAGCATGCAATACAGTCTGTCTCCTTTTTGCGGCCAGACGGATTTGTACGGAGGCAGGTGCTCCGTTGCGACGAGCGCGTCTTTTGACAGACCGACGTCGACGAATATGCCCATATCTTCCACAGCGTCCGTCACTTCCACCCATCCGTAGTCATAAAAGCTGATGAGCGGCTTTTTCATCGTCGCCGCGAGTCTTTCCTGATGATCGACGTAAATAAATACGTCCACTTCATCTCTGTCTTCGATATCCTCTGTGATTTCACTGTTATGTAAAAGAACCGTATCCTCGCCGTCAGTTAAAAAATAACCGAAATCGGTTTGGTGATCTATACTAAGCGTGAGCTGCTGCCCTGGTCTCATGTTATCGTCCTTCCTGATTCGCCCGTATGAGGCTGATGTTTTTCTCATTTTTTCCAATATGCATAAATTCATGCTTTATGCTGTTGGACATTTCTCTTTATTCTACTATAATCAACTCATAAGTGAAATGTTATAGGAGGTTTTCTCATGGCAAAAGAAAGTTCTTTTGATATTGTATCCAAAGTTGAATTTCCCGAAGTGCAGAATGCGATTCAGATGACGCTGAAAGAAATCGGCACGCGCTATGACTTTAAAGGATCGAAAAGCGATGTGAAGTTAGAAAAGGAAGAACTTGTCCTGATTTCTGATGACGAGTTTAAACTGAATCAGCTCAAAGATGTGCTGAGCGGCAAGCTGATCAAACGGGACGTGCCGACGAAAAACATTGAATACGGCAAAATCGAAAATGCATCGGGAGGCACGGTGCGCCAGCGCGCGAAGCTTGTACAGGGCATTGATAAAGACAACGCCAAAAAAATCAACGCGGTGATTAAAAACTCCGGCTTGAAGGTCAAGTCGCAGATTCAGGACGACCAAGTGCGCGTCACCGGAAAAAATAAAGATGATCTGCAGCAGATTATTGCAGCCGTCCGCGGAGCAGACCTGCCGATTGACGTTCAATTTATTAATTTTAGATAAATTATGTGATTCCTATTGATTATTGTCTCTATTTTCGGTAAATTTGGAGAAAGGGATTTTCACAGTTAAGTTTTGGAAACCCATGACAATTACATGAACGTTCTTATCAAGAGAAGCCGAGGGACTGGCCCGACGACGCTTCAGCAACCGGTGTAGTGGTTTACCCAAACCATGACCAAGGTGCTAAATCCAGCAAGCTAAAAACAGCTTGGAAGATAAGAAGAGAGACAAATGATTACAAAGTCTTCTTCTTAAGAAGACTTTTTTTATTTCTCTTTTTTCCTTGCTGAATGTGATGAAGGAGGCAAACAATGGGACTATTACAAGACTTAGAAGAACGGATTTTAATCGGAGACGGTGCGATGGGCACTCTCCTCTATTCCTACGGCATTGACAGATGTTTTGAGGAACTGAACGTATCAAAGCCCGAAGAAATCAAACGGATACATAAGGCTTACGTGGAAGCCGGGGCAGACATCATCCAGACAAATACGTACGGCGCGAATTTTATTAAGCTCTCAAGATACGGACTTGAGGATGAAACGAAAAAAATCAATCAGGAGGCGGTCAGAATCGCGCGCGCTTCCTCAGACGGCGCTTATGTATTGGGAACGATGGGCGGCATCCGCACCTTTAACAAAAACGCCTACAGCCTGGAGGAGATTAAACGCAGCTTTCGGGAGCAGCTTTATTTATTGCTGCACGAAGAGCCGGACGGTCTGCTTCTGGAAACATACTATGATTTAGAAGAGGCCCGCGAAGTGCTGAAGATCGCGAGAAAAGAAACGGAACTTCCGATTATGCTGAACGTATCCATGCACGAACAGGGCGTGCTGCAGGACGGAACGCCGCTTCGGGAAGCCCTCAGGTCCATTGCCGATCTCGGCGCTGACATAACGGGAATCAATTGCCGGCTCGGCCCGTACCACATGATTGAAGCGCTCACCGAAGTGCCGATTTTCCATGACGCTTATTTATCGGTCTATCCGAACAGCAGCCTTCCGTCTTTAGAAGAAGGCCGGCTTGTTTATGATACGGACGATGCCTATTTCCGGGAGAGCGCCGTACAGTTCCGCACTCAGGGCGCGCGCATTATCGGCGGCTGCTGCGGTACGACGCCAAACCATATCAGAGCCATGGCTGAAGCGGTCCGCGGACTTTCTCCCGTCACTGATAAAGAAGTGAAAATCAGACGGGAAGAGGAAGTCATCTCAGTCCGTAATGAACGGACCGAGCCTGGTTTAAACGAAATCGCCGCTCAAAAACGGTCAATTATCGTAGAGCTTGATCCGCCGAAGAAATTGAATTTTGACAAATTTCTGCAAGCGGCCGCTGAATTAAAAGAAACCGGCATAGAAGCGCTGACGCTCGCCGACAATTCATTGGCGACACCGCGGATCAGTAATGCCGCCTGCGGTTCATTGCTGAAAGAGCGCCTTGATATCCGTTCTCTCGTTCACATTACATGCAGAGACCGCAACATCATCGGCCTTCAGTCACATTTAATGGGGCTGGATACGCTCGGGCTCACCGACATTTTAGCCATCACGGGTGATCCTTCAAAAATCGGTGACTTTCCGGGGGCTACCTCCGTCTATGATTTAACGTCCTTTGATTTGATCAGGCTGATTAAACAATTCAACGAGGGCATTTCTTTATCAGGGAAACCGCTCGGCAAGAAAACGAACTTTTCCGTAGCCGGAGCATTTAATCCGAATGTCCGCCATCTTGATAAAGCAGTCAAACGGCTGGAGAAAAAAATCGAGTGCGGAGCTGACTACTTCGTGTCCCAGCCTGTCTACTCGGAGCAGCAGCTCATTGACATTCATCATGAAACGAAGCATCTCAAAACACCGGTGTATATCGGAATCATGCCGTTAACGAGCAGCCGCAACGCAGAGTTCATTCATCATGAAATCCCGGGCATTAAGCTGTCAGACAGCATCCGCGAAAAAATGGCGCTCGCCGGCGAAGACAAGCGAAAGCAGAAAGCCGAAGGCCTCGCCATCGCCAAATCGCTTCTCGACACGGCGTGCGAACTGTTTAACGGAATTTATTTAATCACCCCGTTTCTCCGTTCTGATTTGACGTCAGAGCTTGCAGCTTATATTAAGCAAAAGGATGAAAAGCGGGCTGATGTATATTTGCATTGACGCGAAAGAAGCCGCCTGATATGACAGGCGGCTTTTTCATGGTACGATACAGAAAAAGAATCAAGCAAAGGAGGATTTTTTCATGGTTGAAGTAAAACCCATCACCGCAGAAGACACATACGCGATCAGACACAGCGTGCTGCGCCCCCATCAGACGATTGAGGATTGTAAATATGATCAGGACAGCGTCAAAGGAGCCTTTCATCTCGGAGGTTTTTACGACGGAACATTGATCAGCATCGCTTCTTTCTACCCGCAGAACCAGCAGGCTTTACAGGCAGCGCCCGCCTACCAGCTGCGCGGCATGGCGACGCTTGAGGAATACCGGACGCAAAAAGCGGGAAGCACGTTAATCGCCTATGCGGAACGGAAACTGGCAGATATGGGGGCGGCGCTTGTCTGGTGCAACGCCAGATGTCACGTAAAGGGATATTACGAAAAGCTCGGCTGGAAAAGCACGGGCAGCCCCTTTGACATACCCGGCATCGGCCCGCATGTGATCATGTATAAAGAACTCGCCTGAAACAGACAAAAGCCCTCTTATCAGGGCTTTGTTTTTATCTTTCAGTGGGCGGATGACGTTCAAACGGAATGAAGCTTTTATAAGCGCCGCTATTGACGCGATCCCGCTTTGATATTACCCTTTGTTCAGTAAGCAACACGCCATTCGGCAAGGGTGGCAGGGTCGAAAGCGATATCTGCCAATTGCCGGTTTCAGCTATTATGTTTAGAAAAGGGAGTACGAGATGAATACGATCCAAAAACCGAAAATCCCGAAAGAATTGCCGGTGCTTTCTTTTACTGAAGCGCTTCAGGACGACCTCATAAAAGAAGTCGTCATAGAAAACGCCGTGATAAACGGCAAACTGGACGGCCTGCGCGCCGAAAAAGTCATTTTCAGAAACACCGTTTTTACGGATGTCTCTTTCAGACATATGGAATGTACGGATGTCCTGTTTGACAAATGTGATGTCTCAAACGCTGATTTCAGCGGAAGCATCATCCATAGAACGGCGTTTCAGCATTCAAAACTTCTCGGCTTGAATCTGGCGGATTCCGCCATGCGTCATGTACGGTTTGAAGACTGCCTCGCACATTACAGCTCCTTCAGCTATTCCAATATGAAGCATGTCCGGTTTGACACGTGCGGCCTTTCAGAAAGTGAGTGGAATGATGCCGTTCTTGAATACACAGATCTTGACGTCTGTGATTTGAACGGCGCAAACTTCATCGGCACGTCTCTTTTTAATATGGATATCAGCACGTGCACATTTGATCACCTGCACGTCTCGCTCGATAAGCTGAAAGGATGCCGCATCTCTCCGTCTCATGCCGTGACATTCGCAGAAGCGCTCGGAGCAATTGTGACGTGATCTTTTATTAAACGAAACGGCGGGCGGCATCCTGAATAAATGCTCGGCATTGGTGATGTGGGGTGCTGCTTTTTTATTTTGCGGCGCTTTTGTTTCGATAAAAGGAATTCGGCCAGGTCATGTTGAATGTACGGAAGGAAGAGGGGGAATTGGAATGTCAGACATTTTAAAGCTGTATCACTACCACAGATGGGCAAATGAGCAGGTTATTCAGCATCTGAAGACCCTGCCCGCGGCAAGCTTACAGCAGAAACTGGATAGTGTTTTTCCGACTGTGAACGCCGTGCTTGTGCATATATACCGGGCTGATTACATTTGGCTTCACGTGCTTTACGGAGAAACTTACGAACAAATCGTCTCGCAGTTTGATCAATTTGAAAAGCTTGACGGAGATTTTGAGGCGATTGAACATAGAATGACTGAACTGGACAAAGAATACAGCGAATTTTTAAGAGAATTGGAGAACACGGAAGGCCCGATCTCCATTTCTCATCCACGCATGGGAACGCTCCGGACGACATATGCCGATGTGATCCGGCATGTTGTGAATCACGGCACATACCATCGCGGCAATATAAGCGCGATGCTTCACCAAATGGGCTATAAAAGCGTGCCGACTGACTACATTTTTTTCTCATACGAATCATAAAAAAGGGGCTGGGACAAAACCCACCTCTAAGACGAAAAAAACGGTGAAATTTTACGACGAGTAAACTTTCACCGTTTTTGATTATTTTACAATAAAAAATAAGGACAACTTCTGATAAAATTAAGTTACCATACAAAATCTAATCAGAAAGAAGTGTCCTTATGTTTAAAGATTATACCATGAATCAAATCGTTTTGCCTTTAGATTTAGAAGTAAAGTTACAAAATAATGATATTGCCTACCATGTCCATCATTTAGTGGAAAGTATCCCTCAAGAAGCGTTTGAACCATTTCTTCGAAATGAAGGTTGTCCTGCCTATCATCCACGCATGATGCTTAAAATTATTCTATGTGCCTACACTCAATCTGTCTTTTCAGGGCGTAAAATAGAGGCCCTATTAAAAGACAGTATCCGTATGATGTGGTTAGCTCAAGGGTATGAACCAAGCTACCGTACAATTAACCGATTTCGTGTTCAACCAGTAGTGAAAGATTTAATCCGTCAATGTTTCATCCAATTTCGCTGCCAATTGATTGAAGAAAAACTGATCGATCAAGAAGCGATATTTATCGATGGTACAAAGATTGAAGCGAATGCGAATAAATTTACGTTTGTCTGGAAGAAAGCGATTGAGAAATTTCATCAGCGTTTAATTGATAAGTCAAACCAGTTGTACAATGAGTTGCTTGAGAACGAAATCATACCCCAAATGGAACGGGAAAGTGATGAACAGCTATCATTTGGAGAGCTCACTCAAATGGTTCAAAAAGTAGACGAAGTAGTGACCGAATATGATAAACAAATAGAAGCATCTTCAGACGTTACGGAACGAAAAGCCTTACGAAGGGAACGAAAATACCCGAAACAAGTGCGTAAACAGTTGATTGATTTTATCCTAAGAAAACGGAAGTACCAACAGGATCTTAAAATCTTTGGACCACGTAATAGCTATTCTAAAACAGATCTAGATGCGACATTTATGCGAATGAAAGATGATTATATGAAAAACGGGCAATTGAAAGCTGGTTACAATGTACAAATCGCAACGGAAGGTCAATATGCGCTTGCTTATAGTCTATTTCCAAACCCAACAGATACACGTACGTTAATTCCATTTTTAGATGAGATCGAGCAACATTATTTCGAGTTACCGAAACATATAGTTGCAGATGCAGGTTATGGTAGTGAACAAAACTTTAGTGATATTCTCTCAAACAGAAACCGAGAAGCACTGATAACATATAACATGTTTTTGAAGGAACAAAAGAAAAAGTACAAACAAAATACATTTAATCCTGATAACTGGGTATATGATCAAGAAACCGATACATATACGTGCCCTAATCAGAAACGTTTAGAATTTCAATATCATTCTGTCCGAACGGACGCTACAGGTTTCCAAAGGAGTTTCAAAGTCTACGAGTGCGAAGACTGTTCAGGATGCCCATTCCGTTCATCATGTACCAAGGCAAAAGAAGGAAACAATCGAAAACTAATGGTGAACAAAAAATGGGAACAGCAAAAAGAATATGTGAGAGCGAAGCTTTCAGAAGAGAAAACGAGTGCCATCTATCGAAAACGTAAAACCGATGTGGAACCAGTTTTTGGATTCTTGAAGGCTAATTTGCGTTTCACTCGATTTTCTGTACGAGGAAAATCGAAGGTAGCAAACGAAATGGGTCTCGCATTAATGGCAGTGAATTTAAGAAAATTCACTGCCAACTTCTAAGGTAATAGAAGAATTTATACATAAAAATAAAGAAAGATGAATTTGAGTACCCCCAAATTCACCTTTCTCATTATTTGAAGCTAGTTTTGTCCCAGCCACTTTTTCACTTCGAATCTATCATAGTCCGGCATAGCCGAAGGCGCCCGGGGTAAGCTTTACAGGCCTTCCGGTTTTAAACGATTCCGTCGCGGCGATCCCGATTTCTAAGTTAATCGTGGCATCGACGTCTGTCACAATCGGCGTTTCCCCTTTTTTCACACATTCGGCAAAGTGCTCAAGCTCCAGACGGTAAGCGTCTTTAAAGCGGGCTTGAAAATCCGGAATAATTTCGTAGCTGCTGCCTGACTCCGTTAAAATGGTGACATGGCTTTTCCGCAGCGTTCCGACCAAGATGCTTCCCGCCGTCCCGATAATTTCGGCGCGGATATCATGCCCGTACGGAGAATTTCGGCTTGCCTCCACATCGCCGGCCGCGCCCGAATCAAATTCAAGATACGTTAATGCCTGATCAACGTCGCCGCACTCCTCCATGAACGGGTGCTTTAAAATTCTCCCGTGCCCGCAGACGGACGTATCTTCGGCATTCATGAGATATCTCGCGATGTCGTAATCATGAATCGAACAGTCAATGAAAAGCCCTCCGCTATGTTTGATAAATTCCGCGGGCGGTGCGCCTTGATCTCTTGTAAATCCTTTATAATAAATGGGCCTGCCGATTTCCCCGGCGTCGATTCTTCTTTTCGCGTCGGCGTATGCCGGATCAAACCGCCTCATAAAACCGACCTGGCAGATGACGCCCGTTTCTTCGATTTTTTTCATGACTTCTTTAGATTCCTCAAGACTCAGGGTGAGCGGCTTTTCAACAAAGATGTGCTTGCCGTTTTCAGCAGCCTTCATGATCATTTCCGCATGTGTGCTTGTCGGTGTGACAATGATGACGGCGTCAATCGTGTGATCTTCCAACAGGTCATACGGATTCTCCGTCCATTTGGCGATTCCTAATTCTTTCGCACACGCTTCCGCCTTTCCCTTCATCGGGTCACAGACGGCCGCAAGCTCGGCTCCCCGCACTTCGCTGACTAAATGCTTCGCATGAAAATACCCTAATCGTCCTAATCCCAGCACCGCACATCTGACTTGATCTGTCATCTATCACCGCTCCTTTTTTCTTGAGGCCGCATGCCGCAATTGCGCAAGCGGTTTCCCTTATTAAACAGAAATCATCATTTTGAAAGCGCTTTATTTATAACCCAAGCTGTTTGCTTTCTTTTCTTGCAATCCGCAGTTTGCGCAAGCGCTTTCTCAAAGCTGTTTTAATTTTACAATGCTTTTCGCTCGTTTGACAATGTTTTTCATAGAAAAAAACGCGCCTTATCGCTGAGGGCGCGTTTTTGCCGGTGCCGTAGAATGCCTGATGACGAGTTCCGGAGATAAAATGATTTTGCTTTTTGTTTTTTTCTTCCCTTGAATCTCATCAATGAGAAGTTCAACGACACGCCGCCCCATTTCGCGTATGGGCTGAGAAATCGTCGTGAGCGGCGGTGCCGTCATTTCAGCGAGAATGGTATTGTCAAAGCCGATGACCGACAAGTCTTCCGGCACCCGAATGCCCCGGGAGCGCGCCGCCTGTATCGCCGCGCATGACAAGACGTCATTAAAGGCGAAAACGGCGGTCGGAAGGTCTCTGTCAAACAGCTCGCCCGCTGCCTGTTTTCCGCTTTCCAGCGAATATTCCGTCGGTATGATCAGCGATTCATCTAGTGTCATCCCCGCTTCCCGCATCGCTTTTCGAAAGCCTTTGATTCTGTCTCTTTCACCCGTCGTCGAACCGTTGCCGACGATACAGGCAATTCTTTTATGGCCTAAAGATATGAGATGCTCAGCCGCCGTATAGCCGCCGAGAAAGTCATCGATAATGACGACGTCCATCGGCGCGAGCGGTTTATCCTGCGTAATCATCGCAAGCGGGATGCCCGATTTCACCATATCATCAAGCGCTGTGACGCTGTCATCATGATCAAGTCCCGTCGCGAAAATAATGCCGTCCGCCTGCTTCTGCCGCAGCATCGAAAAATACTTCGTTTCTTTTTCAGGCTGATAATCGGTGCTGCAGATAATGATATGAAATCCCAGTGCACCGGCGCTGTCTTCAATGCTTTTCGCCAGTTCCCCGAAAAACGGGTTTGAAATATCCGGGGTGATCAGGCCGATCATATTCGTCTTTTTGCCCGTCAAAGCGGATGCGTGAACATTCGGATGATAGTCCATCTCCTCCATGACACGGAGCACCATCCGGCGGGTTTTGTCACTGATCCTCCCCGTATTGTTGATGACCCGCGAGACCGTCGAGATGGAGACGCCCGCTTTTTCGGCCACATCGTAAATTGTCATTTTCATGCTTACTGATCCCTCTTTTGTTCTCTGGTTTTAGGTCAGTCCGTTTTCCGGCTTACGAATTTGCGGTATTCAAGCGGCGAAATGCCTTCAATCTGTTTAAACAGTTTGGAAAAATAGGTCGGGTCCTCCATGCCGATGGCGTCCGCGATTGCCCCCATTTTGTCATTGGTTGCGGACAAAAGACGTTTCGCCTCCGTCATTCTGACTTTGTTCGTATACTGGCCGGGCGTGACGCCGAGCACCTGCTGCATACAGCGGGTCACGTAGTCTTGGTTGTAATGAAGAGCCGAAGAGAGCGCTTTGATGGTTGTTTTCTCCTGATAGTGCTCCTGCAGGTACCGGGCGGCCTCCCATGCGACTCTTTCCTTTGCGGACGGGATTTGGAACGCTTCTTTCTGAAGATGGAGCAGCAGCTCTTCAAACAGAATCTGCTTTCTGAGCGGCAGATCGGAGTTCTCGGCGCTGTCATCGGTCAGCACACTGAATTGCCCGGCCATAAACTGCGGGCGTCTCACCTTCCCTTTTTGCGGCAGGGACAGGCGGTAGCGGGACGGTTCTTCAAAGCTCCCTTTTTTTCGCCTCAGCTCCGACCAATTGTTCCCGGTTGTTTCCGTCACCTCATAAGCCGCTCCCTCAAAATGAAGCCACGAATAGGATGTCGTTTCTTCACTGCCTTTTGTCCCGTAATGTTCAAGGCCGGGAGAAAGCAGAATATATTCTCCCGCTTCAACGGAAAAGGCGTTTTCGTCTTCTGTAATGTAGAGGACGCCTTCTTTCACATACAGCAGATCAAACACCGGGAAGACCCGTCTCACATGGGTTTCGCCTTTTTTGAACACTCCTTCTCCCGCAGCGATAAAGACCGGGAACGGAGGAACTGTGAACTCGAGAAAGGACATATTTTCGGCCCTCCTTTTTAAGTCGGATTTTTGCAAGAAGTTTCGTTTCTCTCCCTTTTTATTATAAGAAAATGGAGGTACACTTTTAAACGTTGATTTTGTCAGGAAAGGGGTTAAAAGAAATGAAACAAGCGATTTTAAAACGGGCTGCGTTCAAACAATCCTCTGATCACAAACTCTCATTATACGCGCTGACTTGGCCGATATTTATTGAGGTTTCATTATATATGTTTATGGGAAACGCCGACACTCTTATGCTTAGCCAATACTCTGACAACAGTGTGGCGGCCGTGGGTGTCAGCAATCAGATTTTAAATTTAATTATCGTGATGTTCAGCTTTATCGCTACGGGTACGACAATTGTGATTTCACAGTTTTTAGGATCTAAACAGAAAAAAGAGGCGCAGGAAGTGGCTTATGTATCAATAGGAGCGAACTTTGTCATCAGTCTCGCCATCAGCGCCGCCATATTTTTTGCGGCCGTTCCGCTGCTTCATGTGATGGGTCTTTCCAATGAATTGATGCCGGATGCCAAAGTCTTTTTGCAGGTGGTCGGCGGGCTGTCCTTCATTCAGGCTTTGATTATGACATTCAGCGCCATTTTAAAAAGCTACGGTCATACGAAGGATACGATGTTCGTTACGATCGGGATGAATATTTTAAATATTGCCGGAAACTTTCTTGTCATTTTCGGGCCGCTCGGCCTTCCTGTGTTAGGCGTCGCCGGTGTTGCGATGTCAACGTCCTTTGCTCGGATCATCGGACTGATCGCGATGATTGTGATCGTCAAAAAACGCATCGGACTCGGTCTGACATGGCAAAAGATTTTTCACGTCCATAAAGAGCACTTGCGGAAACTCCTGAAAATCGGGATTCCGTCTGCCGGCGAACAGCTGTCTTACAACATTTCACAAATGGTTGTTACTTATTTTATCGCCATTATGGGCGCTCAGGCGCTTACAACAAAGGTTTATACACAAAATATCACCATGTTTATCCTGCTGTTCGGGACGGCGATCAGCCAAGGCACACAGATTTTGATCGGCAGATATATCGGCGCCAAACGGTTTGACGACGCTTATGACCGCTGCATGAAAAGTCTGTACTGGGCGCTTGGCATTGCCGCTTTGACATCCGTGATCATGACCTTGTTTTCAAAGCAGCTGATCGGAATTTTCACAAGCAGCCCTGACATTATTGCGACGGCGAGCATGCTGATCGCCATGACGATCATTCTTGAGCCCGGCCGTTCATTTAATGTCATTATCATCAACTCGCTGCGGGCTGCCGGAGATGCAAAATTCCCCGTTTACATGGCGATGATTTCCATGTGGGGTATCGGACTGCCTCTCGCTTATCTGTTCGGCATCCATTTCGGATTGGGGCTTATGGGCATCTGGATTTCATTTATCGCGGATGAATGGGTCAGAGGCATTCTTATGTACAGAAGATGGCGGTCGCGGATTTGGATTCAAAAAGGGATTGCATAAACGCCCGAAGCTTCGTTATGAAGCCGGGCGTTTTTTTATGCTTGCGAAAGCTGTTTTCTCATGTCACCGAGCTCTGACCGGTAATATGCCAGCAAATTGGTAACGGCGGGCCTTGAGTATAACGGAAACAGCTCCAGCGCTTCAGACGCCTCCTCGAAATACGCCTCGGCCTCGAATGCGATGTACTCCCATACATTCATAAAAGCTTTGTTGACGGTATGGCTCTCCAGCTCTTCTTCCGTATAGCCGAATTGCTTCATCACATGGCGCGGGAGACGCTTTTTCGCCCGCTCATCCGTATGGACCCCCAGAAGCACCCGGGTCAGCTGAATGGCTGCTCCTAATGAAACGGCTGCATGGCGGAGTTTCTCTTGGTTCCGGCGCGCGCAAACCGGCAGCAGAAGCAGGCCGAGGGCTCCGCCTGTTTGGCCCGCGTACATCAGCAGGTCATCAAACTCTTGATACGTTACTTTTTCTCTGTCAGAGATTTGGCCGGCGATAAACTCACGTAACGGCTCTTCTTCAAGCGCAAATTGCTGCCGCACATCGGCGAGCGCTTCCCACAAAAAGCCGTCGGCGCGTGCCCCGTTCAGAAAGTCTTGTGCCGCCTGTTCAAATCCCCCAAGTTCCTGCACATCAAGCCGGTCAGCTTCGTGAAACAAAGCAAGCACCGCCCATGCGGCCCGCCTGTTTTTTGGCGGCAGGGTTGAGAAAGTCCGTTTATATAAAGGAAAGTGCGCCTCGGCAAGCTGGGCGCATGTTTCGTATTCGGTCATGGTATCACTCCTCTGTTTTTTAGTGTACCATATGTTTCACAATAAAAAGACCGATATCCTCAGCGGAAACCGGTCGCGGCACTGTTATTCTTCTATATCGATACGGTACGCCTCAAACCATGTATGGATCTGGGCAAGATGGGCGATCAGCTGCGGGCCTTTCATCAGCTGGCCGAACCACGGAACCTGAAAAGATGAACCTTCTGTCTCCAGCAGCATTTCCAGCTTCTTTCTGTCAAGCAGGGTGTGAAGCACGGAATCTTTCTGTTGCAAAATCGTTTTCAGCCATTCTGTGACCCCCTGCGTGTATTTCGGGTGATGCGTTTTCGGATAAGGGCTTTTTTTGCGGTACAAAATATCTTCAGGAAGCAGTCCTTCAAGCGCTTTCCGCAAGATGCCTTTTTCCCGGCTGCCATGCATTTTCATTTCCCAAGGAATATTCCAAACGTATTCCACAAGTCTGTGGTCGGCGAACGGCACCCTTACTTCAAGACTTGCGCCCATGCTCATGCGGTCTTTACGGTCGAGCAGATTTGTCATAAACCAAAGCATATTTAAGTAGAACAGCTGCCGTCTCGCTTTATCTGTTCCCGTCTCACCGTCTAACAGCGGCGTTTCCGCAATGGTTTCTTCATATCTCGCATTCACGTATTCTCTAAGGTTCAGCCGTTTTTGCCACTTTTCATCCAAGAGCGTGATCCTCTCCTCAGTCGACCTCATCCAAGGAAATCCGGCTTCTTCTGCCGCGGTGTGAAACCACGGATATCCGCCGAAAATTTCGTCCGCGCATTCTCCGGAAAGGCTCACGACAAAATCTTTTTTAATTTCCCGGCAGAACCATAATAGCGAGGAATCAACATCAGCCATGCCCGGCAGGTCTCTGACGAGAACGGATTCCTCCAGATGTTCAACCAGCTGATCCTGCGTAATCACGCACTTATGATGCTGTGTGCCGTATGCATTTGTCATTTTATCGATCCACGGGCCGTCATCATTCGGCTGAAAGGCGCTCGCTTTAAAAAATTTGCTGTTCTCCTCATAATCAATTGAATAAGTATGAAGGGGATCTCTGCCTTGTTTCTCAAAATGAGCGGCGGCTATCGCGGTTATCGCGCTCGAATCAAGCCCCCCTGATAAAAACGTGCAAACCGGCACGTCAGATACGAGCTGGCGTGTCACTGCATCCTGAAATAAGTACCGAATGTGAGCCGCGGTTTCATCGAAGCTGTCTGTATGCTTTTCGCTCTTTACATTCCAATAACGCCATATGGACAAACCGTCCTTTGAGAAAGTGAACGCATGAGCGGGACGCACCTCGTGAATTCCTTTAAACACCCCGCAGCCCGGAGTTCTGGACGGCCCGAGTCCGAATACTTCCGCAAGTCCGCCGCTGTCTGTGCGGGCTTTCACATCAGGATGAGCAAGGATGGCTTTCAATTCCGACCCAAACAGAAAGGAAGAGCCGTGTTCTTTATAAAAAAACGGTTTGACGCCGAGCCGGTCTCTTGCCCCGAACAGCCGCTCGCGCTTTTCATCCCAGATGGCAAAAGCGAAAATACCGTTCAAGCGGTTCACGCACTCCTCCCGCCACTCAATATAGCTGTGCAGCAGCACTTCTGTATCAGAGGTCCTCTCAAAACGGTGGCCCCTCGCCTGAAGCTCCTTCCGCAGTTCCTCCGTGTTATACAGCTCGCCATTATAAATGATGGTGTACGTCTCCTCTTGATGCGTGCAGGCCATCGGCTGGCGGCCGCCTTCAATGTCAACGACCGAAAGTCTTTTATGTCCGAATAAAACATGGGGCTCTCCCCAGACGTTTGAATCATCAGGCCCTCGTTTTGAAAGAGTGTCTATCATATTGTTCATAATATGTTTCTCTTGGACGAGCTGCTTTTGAAAATCGACCCAACCCGCAATTCCACACATGTGATATCAGCTCCAATCCCGTTTCTGTCGGTATCAAATTCGTTTCTATCAGCACTTTACCCAGTTTATGCAAAGAAACGCAGATAGTTGATTTGTCCCACTAAGAGTTGTATGAGACAAGCCCGATTTGGAAAGAACGGAAGAGAAGAAACAAACAAAGGAGACCGGCACGGTTATGAAACGAAAACAGTTTTTCTCAGAAAAAAACAAATGGGGGCGCGGCACCCTGATGATAGAGGACGGCATCTGCCTCGTCGAAAACGATGAAGGCGATATCCTGCTTGCAGACAGTCTAGGAAACGCAGACGTATTGATGAAACGCGGCGGCAGATGGCAGCCGGCACGGATTTGCGGCGGTGCGGCCGAAATCGGCGCTGACACCATCCCCCTGCTCGGCGGGGAAGAAATCCGTTATGAAAAGGCGGTCAAACGGCCGCTGTTAACCTTGCTCGATTCGCTGGACGATGAAACGTTTCTGCTGTTTCTCAGCCATCTTCACGGGTTCGGCCTGTCTGTATATGATTGCGTATTTTCCTACAATCAGGCGCTGTTTTCCGGTGAAGGCGTTTCGTTTTATCACTTCTCGGCGGATGACGCACAATGCGCCCTGCAGCATCACCGCGGCAGCTCGGGTAAACACGACAGATTTGAATGGACGGCATCTGACGGGCGGCGCTCCATTATGTATTCAGCGGCAAAACAAGACGGCACCGCATAACAAACAGGCGGCACTTTTAAATAGGTGCCGCCTGATGTATTTAGCTTTGTTTTTCACGCTGATTGACGCCCGGCGTTTGCTTTTACCCTTTACAGCCGTAGCTTTTGCGGTAACGAGAGTGATTGACGCTGGCACAGTTGCGCAAAATGTATGCGCAACTAAAAAAACCCGGATGCATCCGGGTTTTTCAAGCGACTGATTAAAATACGTGAAAGCCGATCGGCAAGTGAAGGCCGAGCAGCACCGTCAGGACGAGCACGATAATAAAACCGATCCACAGTCCGCCGGTTGATTTGCCTTTTTTCTTACGGATGACGAGCATTTCCATCAGTCCGATGGTAATGATGCCGAGCAGCATTTTTCCGGCGTATTCTCCGTTCCAATTCGCAAAACGGACGAAAAGCTCAGCTCCGGTCAGAATAATAATAATGTAGAATAAGCGCAGAATCATATGCGTAATTTTTGCGCCCTTCGCTTTTCCGGCACCGTACAGCCCGTAGCTGACAAACACCAGGATAAGCGCAACGACCCATGAAGTAATATGCCAATGTGTCATTATGTTCAATTCCCCCTATCGATCAATCTGCCTCACTTATGGTACCACAACAAGCCACCCGGAGCATTATCAATCGTGCGAAAGACACACAATTATCCGATTTGGTTCGACAGCGTGCCGATCGGTTCAATTGTAATGTCAATGCGGTCCCCCGGCTTTAAAAATTTCGGCGGCTTAAACCCTTTTCCGACACCGGACGGCGTCCCCGTCGCTATAATGTCACCGGCTTCAAGCGTCATCCCTTTTGACAGCGTCTCGATTAATTCAGCTATCGGAAAAATCATGTCGCCCGTTGATCCTGATTGGCGCAGTTCTCCGTTCACCCGCGTTTCAACTTTCAGGCTTTGCGGATCACTGACGGCCGACTTATGTACAATGACCGGGCCCATCGGGCATGTCGTATCCAGGCTTTTGCCGATAAAAAACTGCTTATGTTTTTTCTGCAGATCGCGCGCTGTTATATCATTTACAATTGTATAGCCGAATATATGATCAAGCGCATGTTCTTTGGAGATGTGCGATCCGCTTTTTGATATGATTACCGCAAGCTCCCCTTCATAATCAAGCTGCTCCGTTACGTCCAAGTGGCTGTTCACTGTTTCTCCGTGTCCTGTAACGGCAGCGGGGGCTTTCGTAAAAACCATGGGATGCTCCGGTATATCAGCCTCACTCCCCATTTCAACGGCATGATCACGATAATTTTTCCCGATGCAGATCACGTTCTTTGAAGGTCTCGGAATAGGCGCGCAAAGCTTTACGTCAGACAGCGCATACATAAATGAACCCGACTCGTCATTCGGTTTTTCCGCCCATTCCGCAAGCTGTCCGGCATGCGCGACAAACTTATCTCCTTTTTGAATGCACTCGATCAGCGAACCCGGAATCGTCTCAAGTTCAAACAATTTTTTTTCAGCCTTTTGCAGATCTAAGATTTTGTCATCATCAATGATCAGACCGACAAATGTTCGGCTGTTCAGTTCCCCTGTCGCAAATTTCATGTTAATCCCCCATCATTTTTAAATCTGGCATTCCTTTATGTATTCTTCCTCCAGGCGGGAAATTCCTCTTTTAAACAGGCTGAAAATAAGTGTAAAAGAGTATCAAAAATTGTCACTTTTTTAGTCATATTGACGAAATAAAACCTTCTTGGACAAAATGGGTTATACTATTATCATCCTATGTTTTCCAAAATAATCGAGAATTGGAGATCACACGATGAACAAAATTGAAGAAAAAAGATTAACTTTATTCGAGACAGCGCAAAAATTCGGAATCAATGCGACGGAGACCATCAGGTGTAGCCAGGAGCTGGACAGCCTTTTAAACGGGTGCCGGGGCGGGCTCATCCAACAAACGAAAGACAGCGGGCTGAACCCGTCCGTACAGATTGAGCACGGCCGCACCGCAGGAAAAAAAGAGGCTTTCTCATAAACGTGATGTGTATATAAATCTGTATCATTTATGTATAAGGCCCGGCATGCGTATAGCGCCGGTGTTTTTACGTCTAAAGTTTTTTCCGCTCACAAAAATGTGCATTTGTCATAAGCTATTTTAGGCAGGCAGCCCAGATAAGCTCCTGGAGTGCAGTCATGAAAATCTTCACGAAAAGGATGTGCTCGTATGCCCGCAATTGTCGGAGCGTTTAAAATTAATGCCGTCGGTACGAGCGGAGTCGTTCATATAGGCGACTGCATCACCATTTCTCCAAAAGCAGAGGTTAAGACATTTGCCGGAGCGGGCAGCTTCAATACCGGAGACAATCTCACACTGACGAATTACAGGAATTCAACGAATGTGTACGATAATGATGTAATCGATCAGCCGATGGCAGGAAACGCATAAAGGAGGCGCCGTATGAATTTTTACGTCAATCAGTCGATCCATATCAATTACATGCGTGTAGAATCTGTCAGCAATTCCTCCATACTGCAAATCGGAAGCGCCGGTTCAATTAAATCTCTTTCCAATCTGTACAATACAGGGAGTTATGTTGAGCTGGCGCCGCCTGTCACCGCGGGGCAGCAGACTGTAACAACAGGGGGAGGTCCCGGCACCTCATCATTTGTACCGCTCCAGCCGCCAAGCCGGTAGTTTTAATGAAGGAAACGAGACGCGAGGTGAATGTCATGTATGATCAATCCGTTTCATCCTACCTGCAGAATTTAAATTCTTTCGTCCAGCAGCAGGCGCAGCAGATTCAGGAGCTCGAACGGCAGCTGAAAGAATTCCAAAATGAAATTTCAACGCTGAAGCAGCAGCCTTCTACAAGAATCGATCGGCTCGAGTATAAATTTGATCAGCTGAAAATTGAACGGCTGGAAGGAACGCTGAATATCGGATTGAATCCGACTGATCCGAATGCCGTGCAAAACTTCGAAGTCGGCCAGACATCTCCGCAGGTCGGAATGATGCAGCAGGAACAGGCGGGCCAGCAAATGCAGCAAATCCGCCAAAACGTCGATATGTATCTGAATGAAGAAATCCCCGCGCTTTTAGAGAAGCTCGAAACTCAGTATGAGAGCAGGCTGGACGAAGCGAACAAATATCATATTATTGAAGATATCAGAAAGCAGATGGACAGCCGGATTCAGTATTATCTGTCCCATGTCCCGAAAGAAGAAAATACGGCGCCCGCGCAATATGCCGAGCAGATTGCCGAACATGTGAAGCGTGATATTGTCAGGGCCGTCGAGCACTTTATTAAGCACATACCTGGTGAAGTGAAAGGTGATGATCCGTCATGATTTTTACAGTGATTAACCGGAATATTGAAGTCGGCGACATCCGGTCTACCGGTGTATCCAGTTCTTCCTTATTATTAATCGGCGACACCGATTCCGTCTATCTGTCTTCCATCTTTGACACGCCTCCGGAATCTCTTATTATCGGGCCTTATGTGCCGCTGGCGCCGGAATAATGTTAAAGCGCATTTCACGCCTCCGGAACGCCAAAATCAATTCAGTCGGAATTGCGAGTGTCTTTCAAGCAGGCGATACGAATGAAATCAATATGCGGGTCACAGTATTGGCCGATCAGCGTAGTCTTGCTGTATACAGAGATGATGAAGGCTCATTTAACAAAAAAGAATACCAGATCTTTCGGCAGCCGGCCGTCATGCCGTTACCGGAAACGGGAGTCCAAAGCGCATTCTGCCATGAAAACCCTTCAATTCGGGTAAGGGATGTGAAAGTTCAAGGGGTATCGTCAGCGTCCGTGGTTCAAATCGGATCGACGTCAATCGTTCTGGGAGATTCGCGGCTGAAACATATTAGGCAGATCTTCACATCAAGCTCACAATCACAGCAGCCCTGACATATAATGACGGTGAGACTTCTATAAAGGGTGTCGTTTATGCCAGCAATTACCGGACCTATAGCTATCAATTCCATATCGGGCGGAGTCGTAAACTTTGGTGATTCCTTTTATCTTTCTCCAAAAAGCTCTTCTAAATCTGCGCTCGGTTCGGGAGCAGGCAATACCGGAGATTTCCTGTTATTAAACAACGTTGTCAATGCGACAAACTATATAGACCCCGATGTCAGCGATCAAAATGTGGTCGGAAACGCCTAAAAAGCAGCCGCTCTTTCAGAAGAGGGCTGCTTTTTAGGCGTTATGTTCGTTCATTTGCTTTTTTTGTTTTTACAAGCTTTTTTGGCGGCTGTTTTCTGATCCATTTCACAAACCGCGCGAGTTTCGGGTCACGCCGCAGCTCTTCTATTCCCGCGAGCCTTGCCGCAAGCTCCTGATTCGTATAGAGCGCGTGAACCTGTTTATGACAAGGGATGCAGAGCATTGCGGTCGGAAGGAATGTCCCGCCTTCTTCCTTAGGCGTTAAGTGGTGCTCCGTCAGCCGCACATGATGGCGGCCGCATAATTCACATGTGCCCTCGGCAGAATCGGCCATAATTCCTTCTCCTTTCTACATGATCTCCAATGTGACCCGGGTGCCTTTCCCGCCCGGTTCGGACGGATGAACGATTAATTTTTTCGGCAGACGCGCTCTCAGCTCCTGCACATGGCTGATCACTCCGACGGATAAGTTGTCCGATTGCAGCTTTTCGAGCGCTGTGACAACGGTGTCTAAGAGCCCTTGGTCAAGAGTCCCGAATCCTTCATCTAAGAAAAAGAATTGCAGCGGGTATTGCCCCCGCAGCTGAATCTGGGCGGACAAGGCAAGCGCAAGCGACAGCGATGTCAGAAACGTCTCCCCGCCGGAAAGGCTTGATACGGGCCGTTTGACGCCTCCGTTCGCATCATCACGCATGACGAAACCGCCTTCTGAATCGACTAATATGGCATACCGCTGCCTTGTCAGCGCTCCGAGACGGGCAGAGGCGTCCCGAGCCACGCTTTCCAGCTGTTCTTCCGCTAAAAATTCGACGAATGTATTGCCTTTACATACAGACTGGAGCTTATCAAGCCTGTCAATCTGTGTCTGCCAGCTTTTCAGTTCGGCTTCAATCTCTTTAAAGCGCTTATGCTGTTTTTGCATAACCGCGAAGGCTTTTGCCTGTGCTCCTTTTTCCTCCATGGCGGCGCCTGACTCAGCCTCTGCCTGCTTCAGCAGAGAAACGGATGCTGTCCATTCTTCCTCTGATATCCGGCGGTCGGCTAATTTATCAGTAACACGGCTGATATTTGCCGATAGCTGTTTTGAGGTGTCCAGGAACTCATCAATTTCTTTTTTCATTTCCTCTGCACGCCCTTGCGGAAGCAGACTTTTTTTGACTTGGTCCGGCTCGGTAAACCCGGTGTCTTTTGACCTCACGCGCCAGTCGTTTTGCGCTTTCTCAAGGGAAGTCTCAGCATCCCTGAGTGACATGAGACTCCCGGATTCCCGGCCTTTTGCGTCATTCAGTGATTGCTGCGCCCGCTTCAGCGCATCGAATAGGGACTGTTCTTTCGATTTTAACAGCTGTAATTCCTGCCGCACCGCTTCAAGCTTTGCGGAAATTGATGTTTCTTCAGCTGCTGTTCCGAGCTCTTGTTCATATCCGTCAATCACCTGCTGCAGGCGCTCCGACGCATAGTGAAGCTCGAGCCGTTCCCGTTCAAGCCGATGCTTCATCTCCTGCAGGCGTTCTTTCTCCTCTTCATGTTCCTTGAGGAATGCGATGCTTGTTTCAATGCGCTTCTCACATTCTTCTGCCTGCCTGTCCTTCTCATCTATCGAAGCCTGCCAGGAGTCAATCCGGTTTGGCGGAATATCACCGCAGACTTCGTTGTACTGATTCAATCGGCTTTCTGACAGCGATTCAAGCTCTTCTAATGAATGTCTGAGACGGTCGGCTTCTTTTTCCTCGTAGCGGATTCGTTCGGCAAGCTGCTCAGCTTGTTTCACCGTCTGCTGATGCGCGCTGATCAGTCTTGTGACCTTCTCTTTTACCGACAGCATATCCTGTTTCATTTGTTTCCACTCCAAGCGGACGGCGCTGAACGCTTCATCAAGCGGGCGTCCGCTGATGGAGGAAGCGGCTTCCAGCTCCGGAACCCGGGCGCTTTGCAGAAACGGACATTCTTCGGTAAAACGCCCCGACTGTTCTTCTAATGCAACCTTGGCTGTCAGCACTTCCTGAGAAAGAGCCGCCGCCTCAGAAAGTAGTGCTTCAACCTGCTGCAGCTGTTCCTGTACAGCTGTATCAGGCGAGAATGTTTCATGAGCGGAACGAGGGCGGTCATGCTGCGTCGAGCCGCATACAGGACAAGGCTTTCCTTCGATTAGTTTTTCCGATAATTCTTTTGTTAATGCAGCCGTTCTCGCTTCCTCTGAGCGCCTGCGGAGATCGGCTTGCGTTTTGTCAGCCCGTTCGGCTGCGGCTTTCAGTGAACGCTCCGTTTCACAGACCATATGGTAAACGGTTTGAAGCGTTTGATAAGCGCGCGTAATGTCTTCCTCTTCCGTTTTCGCTTTCGCTGTGAGCGACTCGCTTTCTCCGTTCAGCTTCTCCACGTTTTTCAGCTGCGTTGTCAGATTGGCCCGTTCTTTCGTGATTTGTTCCTGTGTCTGCTGAAAGCCCGCCGCCAGCTGTGCTGCGGTCTGGCATTTTTTCCGTTCATCGGCGGTCACTTGAACTGCTTTCAGCTCTTCTTTCAGCTCATTCTGCCTGTTTTGGCCGCGGGTCAGGCGGTCTTTCACTCCGGCCAGCTGTTTCGAGGCGGCTTCGTATTCTTCCTCTTTTTTGCTGTGTTCCGCATTTGTTTTTTCCGCTTCTTTTTTCGCTTCAAGCAGTTTTTGTTCTATGGCTGAAAGTCTTTGATACAGCTCTTCTTCCTTGACAAGCTTCGGCTCCTGTTCGGCCTTATGGGCCCGCCATGCTTCATAGGCTTCATTTTGCCGGGTAAATGAAACGGTTTCCGCCTCTGATTTCCGTTTGGCCAGTTCGTGCTCCTGTTCGGCGCGCTGCTTCCGGCGGACGGCTTCTGTGTAGCGGTCTGCGTACGGCTCAAGGGCGAGAGCTGTTTCAGCCTCTTTAAGACGCTCAGTCAAATCCGTGATGTACGGGCGTCTTTCCTCAAGCTTTTTCTCCCGGCGCTCATATTCATCTCTTTCTGTCTGCAGGTTCCAAATTTCCTGGTGATTCTCAAAACGCTCTTTTGCCCGGACCCGTTTCTTCTCAGCTGCTTCAAGCCGTTCGTTCGCTTCGTGAAACTGCTGTTCAGCCTGTTTCAGCGCATCTTCTCCTGCGTCTCCGAGGCCGGATTGTTCGGCCAGCATTTCATTTTTTTTCGCTGCCGCTTCCTGCGCCCGCCGCCGCAATTTTTTGACAAGCCTGTCCCCGTACTGTTCCAGATTAAACAGGCGCTGGAGCATATGTCTTCTTTCCGCGCCTTTAAGCGACAGAAACTCGGCAAACTTTCCTTGCGGCAGCACGACGGCTCTTGTAAAGTCGTCAATGGTCAGGCCAAGAAGCTCCTCTACCTTTTTGTTCACTTCATTCGCTTTATCGGCCAGCACTGTTTGTTCGTCTTTGATTTCAATCAGCCGGCAGAGGGCGGTTTTTACTTTCGTTTCATCCGTTCTCTTAAAAACGCGCTCGACCTTGTAGGAAACCCGGTGGCCGGATTGAAGCGCGAATGTAAATGAGACGGCGAGCTGATCTTCGGCATGATTCAGGATGCCGTGCGTATTATTTGCGGCGCGCTCCACTTTTCCGTATAAAGCGAGTGTCATGGCATCAAGGATCGACGATTTTCCGCTTCCGGTCGGCCCGAAAATCCCGAACACCCCGGCTCCTGACAGTCCGGCAAAATCAATGGTCTGTTCCTCCCTGAAGCTGTGGAGCCCTTTTATCGTTAACAGAATCGGCTTCATGTCGCATCCTCCTCATCATCTGCTGACGCAAGCTCTAAAAACAGCTTGACCATCTCCTCATCCGGCACGCCGCCGCCCGTTTGTTTTTCATAAAACTTCTTAAATCGATCCTCAATTGATGTGTGTTTCACTTCAATCCGGTCATTGCCGGTCTCTTTTTCTTCAAAAACCGGCCTGATATGGATAAAGCCGGGATGCGCCTTTCTCAGCCGATGAATTTCCTCGAGAGAAAGCTGATCCGTCAAATGGATATCAAGATCAATCCACGCATTCCGGTCACGCCCTTCATCAAGCCAGCCGTGAACCTCGCTCAGCCCCTGCGCTTTCCATTTGACGAGCGGTTTACCGGAAGACAGAAAAATCTCTTCCCACTTCGCTTCTCCGCCGGGCTTCGCTTCTACCACCGTCACCGATTTGGCATAACCGGCTTCTGAAAAGCTGTATGCGAGCGGAGAGCCTGAATAACGGGCAGCCGTCTTGGCGCGCTTGATCGTTTGCGGACGGTGGAGATGGCCGAGAGCCACGTAAGCCGCATCAGCCGGCAGGCTGTCAGCGGCAACTGTGTAAGCGCCCCCGACTTCAATCGGACGCTCTGAATCGGTCTGATTTCCCCCCGCGACATAAATGTGGCTCGCCGCAATTTTCACGGCATCGTCCCGGCACAGTCCGCACATGTGAGCAAACGCCTCTCTGATTTTCACATCGTAATGATCGCGAAGAAGCTTTTCCTCAAACGTATCAGAAAGCACTTCGTTTAATCTCGCCTCTGACGGATATGCCAGCGCGGCTACGGCTAACAGCTCGTCCGCCGACGGCACCTCAATATGCACGGGTTCTGTCCGCGGATAGCCGATTAAATGAATGCCGCGCTCATTTGTTAACGGAGAAGCCGCCGCCAGCCTGTCGGGATTGTCATGGTTTCCGGCAATGACGACGACCGGTCGTTTTCCGCCGTCAGAAAGCGCGGAAAGACTTTCATAATACAATTGTTCAGCGAGCGCAGGCGGGTTGACCGTATCAAATACATCCCCCGCCATAATGACTGCATCAATGTTTTCTTCCTTGACAATGGTATTCAGCTCTTCCAATACCTCGGCCTGCTCGCTCAGCCGGCTTCTGCCTTCCAGCGTTTTGCCGAGGTGCCAGTCAGCTGTATGTAAAATGCGCATACCGCATTCACCTCACTTTTTGATAGAAAAAAAGATCCGCTCCAAAAAGGAGCTTCGGATCTTGTTACAGTGTAAGAACGTGACCTCCATCGAAGAAATAGAGCGCACGCCCTTTCACTTTCGTTTTCGTAATTTGTTCAACCGCTTTTGTATACAATTCGATTTGTGTTTCATACCTTTTTTGCAGAATCGGAGCCGCGCCTTCAAATCCGTTCCGGAATTTCCCCTCTATCCGATCTGTCTTATAGTCCAGCAAATAGAGACCGTCCGCAGTTTCGTAGAGGCAGTCAATAATCCCCTGCACGAGCAGCGGTTCACCGGCCGTTTCGGCATCCTTGTACACCTCGCCGGCCGGAAGCGCCATACTGAACGGCACTTCCCGGTCAATCCGCAGCGCCCCGAGAAGGTCTTTACCGATTTCAGTTCCGAAAAACTGAACAATTTCTTCTATATCAATAGCTTCCTGCTGTTCTTCTGTCAGCAGCTCTTTTTCGTAAAGCATCCGGACCGTCCGCTCCGCTTCTTCGGCAGTCGGCACGTGCGTCAGCGGTATGTGCTGCATCACCGTATGCATCGCCGTTCCTTTTTCGGCAGCTGTCAGCCCTTTTTTCATCATAAAACCGGGACGCCTGTATAAAAGCGTGTCTCCTGACGGTTTGATGAGAGAGCGGCCGCTGTATTCATCCTCGTATTCTTGCTTTCTCTTCAGCTCAGAAACTGACTGCTTCGTTCTGATAGCCGTCAGCTCTCGGTACGGATATTCCCATTCAAGCAGACGGCGCGCCTGATCATCAAATGAAAACGAACCAGGAATCGGCTCGCCCTGCTGAATCGCTTTGAGACGTTTGCTCTTTTCTTCAGCACGTTCTTTTGGATTCTCTTCCAGCAATTCACTTTGCTGCAGCATCCGGATGTGAAAACGCGACGGGTCGCGCGCGATATCCTCAGACGATGAAAGTCCCGGCGTCCTGTGCGCCTCCATGTCACGGTGGCGGATGAGCGCCGGCCCGATAAAGTCCAAATAAGATGACGCCTGATAGCGGTCGAATTCAGAAAGAAGCCAATCAGCCCGGTCTGCTTGCGCCTGCCATTTGGCCAGCTGTTTTTCCCGGTTTTTGCAGGAACCGACGAGAAACAGCTTTTCCTTCGCTCTGGTCAGCGCCACATACAATACGCGCAATTCTTCCGCTAAGAGCTCTCTGCGCATCTTTTTCTTCATCGCCACAAGCGGCAGAGTCGGATAGCTGATTCTGAGTTCCGGATGAATATACTTCGTGCCGAAACCGAGCTCTTTATCAAGCAGGTATGATTTGTTGAGATCCATCATATTAAAACTTCTGCCGAGTCCGGCGGTGAAAACGACGGGAAATTCAAGTCCTTTGCTGCTGTGGATCGTCATCAGCCGAACGACATCCTCCTGCTCGCTGAGCGCCCGGGCCGTCCCCAGATCATCGCCGCGCTCCTGCATCCGTTCAATGAACCGCAAAAAGCGGAATAACCCGCGGAACGCCGTCGCTTCGTACGAGCGCGCCCGGTCATACAAGACGCGCAGATTGGCCTGGCGCTGCTTTCCGCCAGGCATGCCGCCTGCATAGTCAAAATATCCGGTATCGCGGTATACTTCCCAAATCAGCTCAGACACCGAATGATTCGTCGAAAATGACCGCCACTTTTGCAGACTGTCATAAAAGGTTCTCAGTTTTTGATACAGGTCATCATGCCTGTCACCGTTCGCTATATATGCTTTCAGCGCTTCATAAAACGGCGCTTTTTTCTTTTCAAGGCGTATCAGCGCAAGTTCATTTTCGTCACATCCGACGATGGGCGAGCGCAGCACGGAAGCAAGCGGAATATCCTGATACGGATTATCAATCACCTTCAAGACTGAAAGCGCCGCAGCCACCTCCACGGCTTCAAAGTAACCCGACGTCAAATTGGCGTACACCGGAATGCCCTGGTTTTTCAGCTCTTCCATTAATTGCGGCGCCCACGGCATGGAGCGCAGCAAAATCACGATATCCCGGTACTGGATATTCCGGTGTGTTTTTGTTTTGCCGTCATATACCTTAAACGGAGATGAGACAAGCTTTCGGATCTCCCCGGCTATCGCTTTCGCTTCCCAGTGCACGGTTTCAAAGTCTTCGGCATCCTCGGCGCTGTCTGCGTCATCAGCGCTGTCAATCAGCAGCAGTTCCGTTTTTGCCGCGTCATTCGGCGGATACGAAGCGCCGAGCTTCAATGCCGCCTGTTCATCGTAGTCCACTTCGCCGATTTTTCCGCCCATCAGCTGCTTAAACAAGAAATTCGTACTGTCCAAAATATCGGAGCGGCTGCGGAAATTTTGGTTCAGATCAATTTTCTGCCCCGCGCCTTCCCCGCTTTCTGTAAACCTTTTATATTTCCCGAGAAACAGCAGCGGCTCAGCAAGTCTGAAACGGTAGATCGATTGTTTTACGTCGCCTACCATAAACAGATTTCCCGCCTCTTCATTCCCGCTTTTAACAAGCTGCAGGATAGACTCCTGCACAAGATTGGTATCTTGATATTCATCAACCAGAACTTCATGAAACTGGTCTTGATAATAAACGGCCGCTTCGCTCGGCACCCGCCGGCCTTCTTCATCAACCGCAGTTAAAATCGCCAGGCAGTAATGTTCCAAATCTGAGAAATCAATAATTGATTTTTCTTGTTTCGCCGCTTCAAATCGTTTTCCGTACGATATCACGAGCTGAACGAGCGTTTCGATGACAGGCTTCATATCTGTTAAACTCTTTAAGTGATCTTGCGGACTTCTTGTAAAGTAATCTGTCTTTACCTTTTCGATCAGTTTCTTCGCGCCGTTTCGCAAATCGGTCGCTTCGTCCAAAAGCGCTTTGTCAAATTCATCACCCTTTACCGCCTTCGCCCGCTTAAATGAGACTGCGGGAACCCGTTCATACAGCGCATCGAAGTCATGCCGGCAGCTGATCAGCTCTTCTATCTGCTGAAGGTCATCCAGAAAATTATCAGCGCGCGGGGCCGGCCCGCCGGGCGCTTTTGTCAGTTCAAGCGCCTTCTCAAGCTTTTGTTTTGCCCCGAAGAGCGCCATTTCAACATCTTCTCTCACATACTGGTAAAACGGAAGCTCTTCCATTTTGCTTTCTTCCGTCACGTCATACAAGCGGACAAAGCTTTGCAGCCACGCTTCCGGGTCAGGATGCGACCGGGAATACTCGTACACCCGTTTGACAAGGTCTTGAAGATCCAGATCATGCCTGTCTGTCGTATATCTGTCCGCAAGCTCAAAAAACGCCTGATTCCCTTTTGCGTATTCATCTTCAAACAGCTCATCAAGCACTTCGTCTCCGAGCAATTCGCCTTCCGTCTGGTCAGCCATCCGAAAACCGGGGTCAAGATCAATCATATAATAATATTTTTTAAGCACTTGCAGACAGAAAGAGTGAAGCGTCGAAATGCTCGCCCGATTTAATAGAGAGAGCTGCCGTCTGATATGCAGAGATCCCGGATTTTTGGCGAGCTCTTTTTCTAATGCTTCCGCGATCCGATGCTTCATCTCCGCTGCTGAGGCGTTTGTAAAGGTCACCACAAGGAGCCTGTCAACATCAACCGGATCTTCTTCCGCGGTTATCTTTCTGATCATCCGTTCCACGAGCACGGCCGTTTTACCTGATCCGGCTGCGGCAGCGACCAGAATATCGCGGCCGGAAGAAACGATGGCGCTCCATTGGTCATCCGTCCATATGCTGTCTTTCGGTTTAGGAATTTGCATCATCATCCGCCTCCTTCTTCAGCCAATCCAGTATGGTGCCGTCTTTTTCCGCTTTCAGGCTGCGGTATTCATTTTCCTTAAGCGACTCATCAAACTGGCACACCGATTGAAACGCACAATACGTACAAGGCGTCTTATCTTTCAGCTTATACGGGGTAATGGACACAAGCCCGTCCGTTATCGCTTCGCCCGCCTGTTCAAATGTCCGCCGCACATGGTCTGTCAGCAGATGAAAGTCCTGTTCGCTGACCGCGGCTGAGTCGGATCTTAAAGACCCGTCCTTTTTCAAACCGGCATTGACGATATTTGAACGCCCTTCCTCCAACGTCGTGTCCATCAGGCTGATCGCCTCCCGGTCACCGAGGAGAAGGCCTTTCATTTTAAATTTCTTAAAAATTTCCTGCTCGATTTCATCAAGCCCCATCGGCAGACTGGCCTGAATCATCGGATCATGAATATGGAAATACAAAACGCCTGCCGGGGTCGCTTTCATGCCGAGCCAATCCGCGGAATGTGTAATCGATAAGTCAAGATATGTGAGCATTTGCAGAGCGAGCCCGTAATACACCTCAGCCAGATCAAGCCCTCTGTCGCTTGATTTATAATCAACGATTCTCAGCAGCAGGCCTTTTGAGCTTTCCACTTTATCCACGCGGTCGATCCGTCCGACGAGTTCCATCGTACAGCCGTTTTTCAGCGTGAAAGTGAGCGGAGGCAGCGGCCCGCTTCCGCCGAAACCGAGTTCAAGACCGACCGGGACGAAACCGCTCGCCTTCGCATGCTCGCTTAATATGCCTGAAACACGCGTGACGATCTTCTGCAGTTTTTCCTTCACATAAAAGTGTCTGTTTGAGCTGAGCAGAATCTCTTTTTGCAGCTTTGGCGCAAGCCGTTCCACCGCTTCATAGGAGAAATTCCGGCACTGATCTTTCGTCAGATCGCGCCATTCCAGCTTCTGCTCACGAAGCCGGTCTGAAATCAGCTTCAGGCTGGAGTGAAACAGCTGGCCGATATCCGGGGCTTCCAGCTTGAAAAACTGCCGCTCTTTTAATTGAAGCCCGTGTGATGCAAAATGGGAAAACTGGCAGGCATTAAACGCCTCCATCCGGGAGACGCTTCCTTTAATATGCTCGCCGTAAAGCTGGCGCGAAACAGGCCGTTCAAGACGCTTCGCCTCATTGCGGAAAAACAGGCTTGAAAACAGCTTTTTCGCACGCCGGTGATCAGACTCTTTCATCAGCACATTGTATGCGCTCCACCATACGTCACTGATCTCGTACTCTCTTGTCCACAGCCTGAGCTGACTTGCCGTATATGTCTGAGCCACCTGTTTATTGACGAGATACTGGAGCTGCTCTTCTTCGCTTACCTGCTCGGGATCAGCCGCTGACAGCTTTTCCTGATGATCGGGAAACAGCTCGCCAAGCCTGTTTACAACGATTGACGGCAGGAGCGTTTTTCCTTCCGCATCGGCAATCGGGTATGACACATAAAGACGGTCAGACGGACTCGACAGCGCCATATAGATGAAAAAATGCTCATCAAGCAGCCGCTCACGCCCCGCGGAAGACAGCTCCACTCCGACCGCTTTCAGCCACTCCCGGTCATCATCAGACAGCACGCCGTTTTCATCCGGGCGCGCCGGAAGAACGCCGTCATTGGCCCCGATGACGAATGTGCAGGACGTGCCGTACATTCTTGAGAGATCCATATTCCCTACAAATACTTGGTCAAGCGCAGGAGGAATTAAAGAAAAATGAAGCGATTCCGTTCCCGTTTCAAGCATTTGCTGGAACAGCGCCAAAGATATTTCATCTTCACCCATCATGCCGGCAAACTCCTCGAGAAGCTGGATAACGGCATCCCACGCCTGGCCGTGCTGCTGCGCTTCGATCATGTTTCCGGCCTCTTCGGCCCGCTGCCTTTTTCGGTCCAGCTTCAGGGGAACATCGGTATCTTCCAAAAAGAGATAAAGAGCCTCCGCCATGCTTTGAACCGTTTTCGCCTTTTTCATCCGGTTTTGAAGCCGGACAAGGGGCGCGGCCATCCACTCTTTCGTCTCATTCAGCATTTGCTCCATCTCTATTTCCTGATCTGTCTGCGCGGAATCCTCATCGAGCGATACGAAGCGCCTGTATACAAACCGCTCGCCGCTCGTCCAGCGCTCCCCTTTAATGCCGTAGGCGATACAGTAGTTTTCAAGCTGATCGACCTGCTCTCTTATTTTCTGCTCCGGCTGATCAAGCGGGAATAACAGTTCGGTTTTCGCACAGCGGAACACCGCTTCATATCTCCAGTTCCCCTTCACGACATCCAGGCTTGAACGGATGAATTCAATAAGCGGGTGATGCTGCATAGAAGCTTTTCCGTCTATAAAATAAGGAAGCCCGTAATCGGCAAACACTTCCTTCAGCAAATCTTTATAATCTTCCGGCTGACGGATGAGAATCGCCATATCTTTGTACCGGTATCCTCCGTCCCGGACAAGTGATTGAATTTCCCGGGCAATACCTTCAAGCTCAGCTCTTCTGTTTTGCGCCTGCATGACGGTAAAAGCTTCCTGTCCGCCGGTATACGCCGCGGCGGGACGCACATCGTACTGCGACTCTATACAGGCAAGCTCCGGCACATGCCGATGCCGCTTCGTGCCATGCAGTTCCTTGCAGGAAATATCGGCATTCAATTCCTTTGCCGTCTGATAAAGCTTATAGTATGTGCTTCCCGTCATTCTGAACAGATCGAGCTCATCCGGTGCCTGTTCCGCCGAAGGGCTGTCCGCCGTCAGCGAGAATGTGACATGTTCAGCATGCATGATCAGCTGCTCCAGCACCCTTAATTCCTGCGGCGTAAATTGATAGAATCCGTCGACATAAACACGGGCGCCTTTTACAACGTCCGCCAAAGGAATCTGCTGAGCGAGCAGCGTCAAATAATCCTCTGAATGCAAATAGTGTCCGGCGAGGCTTCTTTCCATCTGCTGATATAAAATGCCTAAATCATGAAGTTTTTCAGACAGCATCCGCTCTCCGCGATATTCTGACGCCGTTCCGCTTTCCGCCATGCGGCGGACGTCTTCAGGCTCAATACAGTACCGCTTAAACTCTGTCAGCATCCGTTCCACCTGCTCAGTGAACCCGGTTTTGTCACTCGCTTTTTGATACACTTTAAACTCGTGCTTATATTCTTCAATCAGTTTCCTTAAAAGCATCTGCACACCCGTCGTCGTCACAAACGGGCGGTTCATGCCCCCGGTATGCTGAAGCACGCGCCACGCCAAACGCGAAAAACTGAACACTTGAGCGCGTATCATGCCGCCGATATCCGGCGTTTTAGCAAGCTCATATTCCATTAAAAACGTCATTTGATCCGGGACTAGAAAAATGATCGGTTTCCCGAACGGCTCCCGGCGCAGTTCATCTTGAATGCTGTCGATAATCAGCCTCGTTTTCCCACTCCCCGATCTGCCTACTAAAAACTCAACACCCAAATTAAAAGACCCCTCTCTTTTTATCTTTCTACATTTTATCGAAAGTTGACGAAAATGACCAATCTCATCTGCTGGTAAAAACGGGATGACTGTTTTAAAAAATATCGTTTTTGACCAAAATAAAGAAAGAAGGACTAATGGTGATGTCAGAATATCCCGAAGTAATTGTACGGACGGCTCTGTCGTTCAGCATTCTGTTTATCGGCGCCCGGATACTCGGTAAACAAACCATTTCACAGATGACGCTTTTTGATTTCATTGCGGCCATCTCGCTCGGCGCCATCACGGCCAATCTGTCGTTTAATACAAAGCTGCCGATTCATTATAATGTCATTGCCTACATTATTTTCGTGGCAATCATTTACCTTGTCGCATATCTTTCTATGAAAAACAGGGCCCTTAGGGGTTTCTTTGCAGGCAAACCGACCATTATCATTCAAAACGGTAAAATACTTGAGCATAATATGAAAACGATGCGTTATACCATCGACTACTTGAACCAGCAGCTGCGTGTAAATGACGTATTTGACATTTCTCAGGTTCAGACTGCCATCATTGAAACAAACGGCAGCATGTCAGTGGAGGTCAAACCGGAATTTGCGCCCATTACAAGACAGGATCTCGGCATCTTTGCCGGACATGAAAAGAACTTTGCCGTTGAGCTGATTATGGACGGCCGGCTGGTGATGAAGAATCTGGAAGAAAACCACGTATCGGAAAAATGGCTGAGAGAAGAATTGGACAAGAGAAACCTCAAACCGGAAGACGTCGTATACGCTGTGCGCGGAAGCAACGGCCGGCTTTTTGTCGACACATACGACGACCATATTACATCGCCGCTGGATCAAGAATAAAAATGACATCCGCACATGTCACGGGCTGCCGCCGTATAATACCCTATAAACATCCGGGGGTGAGTCCAATGCACGAGAATTTTTTTCATTATACAGCCATCTGCAGTGACGATTCTGTGCTTATCAAGGATCTGGTAAAATCCATAAACGGTGAATACAGCGCTGTGATTTGCTACTCAATATTAGCCGAAAAAGCGCCGACCGCAGAAATCAGAAGACGAATCGAACATATCAGAGAAGAAGAAGTGCGCCACCTGCACGCTTTCTCTTCACTGTATACGTCAATTACCGGAAAACAGTTGACGTCGAAACAGACGGAGCATTGTCCGCACACATACAGAGAAGGACTGAGGGCGGCGTTTTATGATGAGCAGAAAACGAATGATTTTTATTTGCAGGCATCCGATAGAGCGGTGCATCCGGAAGCGAAGCGGTTATTTGCCCGCACGGCATTTGACGAGCAGCGTCATGCCGTCTGGTTTTTATACGATATGGCCCACTCTCCTTTCCACCATACAGGGGGAACGGTATCAAACGCGCCGAACACAAGCTACACCGAGGTAAATACCGGAAAATAACGGTTCAGGCAGATCACGCTCCCCCGCCGGGAGTCTTCAGACCGCAGACAAACCCCGTTCTTTCAACATGAGAGAATGGGGTTTACTTTTCGAGCCGTTTTTATACTCCCTCTAAACAATGGATAACTTCTTCATTGTATAATCAGCAAAAACCCTTTATAATAAAATAAACCAACTGGTCGGTTTTAAACGAACCGAGCCCCGCTTTGCCGGGACAACGATATGAATGAGGCGGAAAGGATCTGTGTGAAGTGACAAATACAAAAGGCGGTGCCGGAAAGAGCGAAAAGACGAAGAACAGGCTCGTATCCGCTTCGCGTGACTTATTTGCAAAAAAAGGATATTCAGAAACATCGATTCGGGATATTTTAGAGGCGGCCGAAATCAGTAAAGGCAATCTATATCACCATTTTAAAGGAAAAGAGTTTCTGTTTCTTCATATCATGGAAGAGGATCACCGCGTGATGATCGAGACGTGGAGGGAAATGGAAGCTGATCTGAAAGATGCTGCCGAAAAACTGGCGGGCTTTGCGGAGCTGCTCAGCCGGATGAGCATTAATTACCCGCTTATGAGAGCAAGTGAAGAGTTTTATGCGAGTGCGTTTACGTCAGAGGAGGTCGTAAAGCGGCTCAACAAAATTGATATTGAATATGACGATGTGATGAGGGAGATCTTAGAAGAGGGAAATCAAGACGGCAGCTGGTCCATTCATCATGTCGAATCAAAAGTGAAAATCCTGCTATCCGTCTTCTACGGTTTAGATGTGCTATATAAAAACGATACCATTCAGCAAAGAATCGAATTGCAAAAAGAAGCCATCTCCGCGTTTATTCACGGGTCGATCAGCGCTGATAAACAGAATGACAGCTGACAAAGGAGAAATAACATGCAAAAACCGATCAGAGAACAAAAGGCTGTACTCATCATCTTATTAAGCAACATATTTATTGCGTTTTTAGGCATCGGATTGATCATTCCCGTTATGCCGCTGTTTATGAATGTGATGCACTTGACGGGCAGCACAATGGGATACCTTGTCGCTGCCTTCGCCGTCGCGCAATTAATTGCATCCCCCATTGCGGGGAGATGGGTTGACCGCTTCGGCAGAAAAATCATGATTCTCGCCGGACTGTTTTTGTTCGCATTATCCGAACTGACCTTCGGATTGGGCACACATGTCTCCATTTTATATTTCGCAAGGGTGCTGGGGGGCATCAGTGCCGCTTTTATCATGCCCGCTGTTACAGCGTATGTCGCAGATATTACGACGGTGCAGGAAAGATCGAAGGCGATGGGCTATGTATCTGCCGCCATCAGCACAGGGTTTATCATCGGGCCCGGCATAGGAGGATTTATTGCCGATCACGGCGTTCGAATGCCGTTTTTCTTTGCGGCGGGAATTGCATTTATCGCAGTGATTTCCTCTGTCTTTATGCTGAAAGAGCCGTTAACTAAAGAAGAACGCGCAAAGCAGATGGAAAGCGTCAAAGAATCAACCTTCTTAAAAGATTTGAAAAAGTCGATTCATCCAAGCTACTTGATCGCCTTTATCATCGTCTTTGTTTTGGCATTCGGGCTGTCGGCGTACGAAACGGTATTCAGCTTATTTACAAACCATAAATTCGGCTTCACTCCAAAGGATATCGCCATTATTATTACGTTCAGCTCCATTGTGGCGGTCCTCATTCAAGTGCTCGCATTCGGCAGACTTGTCAACTTCCTCGGGGAGAAAAAAGTCATTCAGCTTTGTCTGATCATCGGCGCTGTGCTGGCTTTCGTTTCTACGGTGATGTCAGGGTTTTTACCCGTGCTCGCTGTCACCTGCATCATTTTCCTTGCGTTTGATTTACTGCGCCCGGCACTGACAACTTATCTATCGAAAATCGCAGGAAATCAGCAGGGGTTTGTTGCCGGTATGAACTCAACATACACGAGTTTGGGCACCATTTTCGGCCCGGCTCTGGGCGGTATTTTATTTGATATGAATATTCACTTCCCGTTTCTGTTCGCAGGTGTGGTTTTATTTCTCGGTCTGGGATTGACCCTTGTGTGGAAAGGAAAAGCGGGCGAGGTTTCGGAGTAGGGTGCACTCACCCATCTCCGGAGCTTTTTTGCGTTTTCGATAAGAAAAATGAATGGATTATGAGAAATAATTCATTATTTATTTATCTCAAAATCTATACTATAGTAATAGTAAGGTTAACGAGCTTAACAATTTAATATGAATGTTTCAGGAAGAAGGGTTTTCATTGAAGAAAGACAAACATCTCCTTACGGATATCTGGTTTATTCTCATCAGTGCGGCAGGGGGGTTTCTTCTTTCGCTTACAGGAATGTCGATCGCCTGGATGCTCGGAACGCTGGCCGCCGGCTGCATCCTCTCCATGACGAGGCCCCGCTGGCTGTTCATGGCGGCTGACAGAAGAGGGATTAACCGCAGATGGCTTGCGGCGGGACAAATGATTCTCGGCATCGAACTCGGCCAAAAACTGAACCTGTCCGTTCTTTCAGTTTTACGGGATCATTGGCTGCCGGTTGGCTTCATGCTGATTTTCTCTATCGCGATGGCGCTTGTTTCCGGATATGTGCTCTTTCGGTTCAGCCGGACGGACATGATGACAAGCTTTGTAGGAACGGCGCCGGGCGGTTTATCCGCCATGCCCGGTATCGCCCAGGAAGTCGGCGCAAATACCGCGATTGTAAGTCTCATTCAGCTGACACGCGTCCTTTTGGTTGTCATGACAATACCGTTTCTCGTCATTTTCTTATTTACCAAACAAAACGGTACGGCTCAGACATCAGCCGGAGCCGTTTCAGCAGGAGCTTCACATCCGGGCCTTATTCCCGTCTTGTTAACGGCCGGATTTATTTTGGCTGCCTGGCTTGCAAGTAAGGCCGCAAAACGGCTGAAATTTCCCGCTCCTTGGCTGCTCGGCAGCATGATCGGCGTTGCTGCCGCGGAAATCGGCGTGTCGGCTTTAGCGGGAAAAGACATGCTGGCCTGGTGGCCGCCGGAAGCGAACCAGCTGTCACAAATTTTTCTCGGCGCCACAATCGGTTCGAAAATGTACAAAAGCATGTTCACCGGCGTGTCCAGAGTGCTTACGATCGGATTTATTTCCTCCGTCGGATTAATCGCCGCAATGATCCTTAGTGCGGTTGCCGTTTCTAAATTAACGGGCATCTCCATGATTACATCCGTTCTCGCCTTCTCTCCCGGCGGAATCGCCGAGATGGCGGCGACTTCGATCACGCTGCATGAGGACTCGACTTTCGTCGTCGCGGTTCAGGTCATCAGGATCGTTCTCGTCATCGCCATGCTTCCGCCCTTCTATCGCCTGCTGCACCACCTTTCTCAGCTGAAAAAGGCGCACGGCGATAGAGGCCGGGCAGAAAGAGGAACATGAGCCGAATAAAAAGTGGCTGGGACAAAACTAGCTTCAAATAATGAGAAAGGTGAATTTGGGGGTACTCAAATTCATCTTTCTTTATTTTTATGTATAAATTCTTCTATTACCTTAGAAGTTGGCAGTGAATTTTCTTAAATTCACTGCCATTAATGCGAGACCCATTTCGTTTGCTACCTTCGATTTTCCTCGTACAGAAAATCGAGTGAAACGCAAATTAGCCTTCAAGAATCCAAAAACTGGTTCCACATCGGTTTTACGTTTTCGATAGATGGCACTCGTTTTCTCTTCTGAAAGCTTCGCTCTCACATATTCTTTTTGCTGTTCCCATTTTTTGTTCACCATTAGTTTTCGATTGTTTCCTTCTTTTGCCTTGGTACATGATGAACGGAATGGGCATCCTGAACAGTCTTCGCACTCGTAGACTTTGAAACTCCTTTGGAAACCTGTAGCGTCCGTTCGGACAGAATGATATTGAAATTCTAAACGTTTCTGATTAGGGCACGTATATGTATCGGTTTCTTGATCATATACCCAGTTATCAGGATTAAATGTATTTTGTTTGTACTTTTTCTTTTGTTCCTTCAAAAACATGTTATATGTTATCAGTGCTTCTCGGTTTCTGTTTGAGAGAATATCACTAAAGTTTTGTTCACTACCATAACCTGCATCTGCAACTATATGTTTCGGTAACTCGAAATAATGTTGCTCGATCTCATCTAAAAATGGAATTAACGTACGTGTATCTGTTGGGTTTGGAAATAGACTATAAGCAAGCGCATATTGACCTTCCGTTGCGATTTGTACATTGTAACCAGCTTTCAATTGCCCGTTTTTCATATAATCATCTTTCATTCGCATAAATGTCGCATCTAGATCTGTTTTAGAATAGCTATTACGTGGTCCAAAGATTTTAAGATCCTGTTGGTACTTCCGTTTTCTTAGGATAAAATCAATCAACTGTTTACGCACTTGTTTCGGGTATTTTCGTTCCCTTCGTAAGGCTTTTCGTTCCGTAACGTCTGAAGATGCTTCTATTTGTTTATCATATTCGGTCACTACTTCGTCTACTTTTTGAACCATTTGAGTGAGCTCTCCAAATGATAGCTGTTCATCACTTTCCCGTTCCATTTGGGGTATGATTTCGTTCTCAAGCAACTCATTGTACAACTGGTTTGACTTATCAATTAAACGCTGATGAAATTTCTCAATCGCTTTCTTCCAGACAAACGTAAATTTATTCGCATTCGCTTCAATCTTTGTACCATCGATAAATATCGCTTCTTGATCGATCAGTTTTTCTTCAATCAATTGGCAGCGAAATTGGATGAAACATTGACGGATTAAATCTTTCACTACTGGTTGAACACGAAATCGGTTAATTGTACGGTAGCTTGGTTCATACCCTTGAGCTAACCACATCATACGGATACTGTCTTTTAATAGGGCCTCTATTTTACGCCCTGAAAAGACAGATTGAGTGTAGGCACATAGAATAATTTTAAGCATCATGCGTGGATGATAGGCAGGACAACCTTCATTTCGAAGAAATGGTTCAAACGCTTCTTGAGGGATACTTTCCACTAAATGATGGACATGGTAGGCAATATCATTATTTTGTAACTTTACTTCTAAATCTAAAGGCAAAACGATTTGATTCATGGTATAATCTTTAAACATAAGGACACTTCTTTCTGATTAGATTTTGTATGGTAACTTAATTTTATCAGAAGTTGTCCTTATTTTTTATTGTAAAATAATCAAAAACGGTGAAAGTTTACTCGTCGTAAAATTTCACCGTTTTTTTCGTCTTAGAGGTGGGTTTTGTCCCAGCCCCTTTTTTATTTCAACAGCTGCCCGACGCCATTTACAGAGCGCCAGTTTGCTGAAAGATCACGGAACAGCCGTTCAGCAAATAACAGTTCTTCATCTGTATAGCGGTCCAAAAATGCCAAGAACCGCTTTTTTATCATTTCGTGGTATTCGTGATGAAGGGAATGCAGCTCTTTTCCGGCAGGAGTCAGCCGGAAATAGACTTCTTTTTTATTGTCGCTCAGCCGGGTTCTGCGCAGAAAGCCGGCTTCCAAAAACTTCGCGCAGCTTCTCGACACGGTCGGTTTTGTCGTCTTCATTTTTTCTGCTATTGATGTGACATTGATCGGTTCATGATCTCCGATACAAGATAAAATGTGTATTTCCGTCAAGGTCAGCTGAAGTTTTTTGCCGTTTTCTTCTCGGAGTTCGTCCATCCGTCCGGCCAACGACGCCCTGATGTCCTCCTGACACCTCTCCTGCTCGTGGAAAATGTCTGTCAGCCCTTCAAGAATCATGTGTTTTGCATGGTCTGGCTGTCTTCTGTCCAACTGCGGGTCACCCCTTCCGTATGAATTGTTTCTTTTACTATAACGTTTTGTTACGGAAGAAACAATCACACAGGCGCATAAAAGGGTATCAGATAAGTCCCCATCTCTCCAAACCGGCCAGTACGGCTTCTTCCGCTTCACGTCCCGAGCCGCCGGCCGCCCAAGCCGCGTGGCCGTCCGGCCGGATCAAAACAGAATAGACGTCACCCCAGCCGGCACGTGTTTCAGAAAGCGCCGCCCTGACAGTCGCCACGCTGTCCGTATCAATATCGGCAGGAATGCTTCCTCTTAATGATAGCAGCACAAAGCCGCCTTTGTGAAGAAAATCATACAGCCGGGCCGCCCGGCCGTCATGAAGAATCAGCTCTATATCGGGCAGCCGTTTTCCGTTCAGGATATGCGGCGGCAGCTCCGGGTCCGGTTCATAATGCAGATCAAGCGCAGATACTTTTCCCGCCAATAAACGGTTGGCCTCCTGAAAATCGAGCAAAGCGGTCATCGTATCTCTTAATGCCATCCCTGACTCGGTAAAATCCATGAGCTTGATCTGAGTTTTTATATTGTGCATAACTTCTTTTCCCGCGCTGTGCCTTTCCTGATGATAGCTGTCCAGAAGATGAGGCGCCGCTTTCCCCTTCATTTGCGCCCCCAGCTTCCAGCCGAGGTTGAAGGCATCCTGAAGTCCCGTGTTCAGCCCTTGGCCGCCTGCGGGAAAATGAATATGCGCCGCATCACCGGCCACAAAAACCCGGCCTGAGCGGTATTGTTCGGCCTGACGCTCGGCATTGCCGAACCTTGACGTCCACACCGGATCACTCAATCCGAAATCAGTGCCGCATATCTGCCGCAGGTCTTCTTTCAGCTCTTTTTCTGTGACCGGCTCTTCTTTCCGCTTTTGCGGAGCGTGCGGAGAAACGATCAGGACGCGGAAAAGCCCGTCCGTAAGAGGGACAATGACAACCGATCCCGCCAGACGGCACGTTGAAAAAAAGGCAGATTCAGGCGGAGTTTTCAAAACGGCATCACAGAGGGTTCCTATTAAGTCGGCATCAGTGCCCGAAAAAGCGATACCCGCCTGTTTCCGGACAATGCTCCCCGCTCCGTCTGTACCCGCGGCATATAAGCTGCGCAGGGTGCGGATACCGCTTTCATCCCGGAACACCGTCTCCACTCCGTCATCCGTCTGGGTAACGGACACCGCTTCCGCTCCGCGGATGATATCTGCGCCTAAACTTGATGCATATTCTTCCAAAAGCCGCTCCGTATCTGCCTGAGGCAGCATTAACGAATAATTCTGCTTAGAATCCAGCCGGGAAAAATCCAGCCGTGTATCCAGCATCGAAAAATGGCCGGATGACACCTTCGTCCCTTTATCCAAAAAGCGTTCCAATATGCCTCTCATGGAAAAAAGCTCCAGTGTGCGCGGATGCATAATAAGCGCCTTGGAATAGGGCACCGTCTTCTTCAATCGTTCAATGACAGTCGTTTTCACTCCGGCCAGTGCCAGTTCTGATGCAAGCATAAGCCCGACCGGACCTCCCCCGATAATGGCAGCCTGTGTTTCCATCTCATCAGCCCTCTTTCATATTTTTTGTTACAAACGCAACAAAATCACTAAAAATAAAACGCCTGATTTTTGTTTCATGCGTAACAATTCTCATTATAGTCTTCCCTCTGCTTTTTGACAATCATTTCCGAAAAAAAGACGCCGTTCACTTGGCGTCTGATTCACTGATCACCCCGACGATGTCTTTATCCTTAATCGGTCCGAAATGACGGCTGTCGAGGCTGTATATGCGATTGTCGCCAATAACGAAATATTGTCCTTTCGGTATGCTTTTGCGCCCGGTCGTTTCCTTCAATGTATAATCACCGGTCACATGGCTGCCTGCGGACAATGATGACTTTAACGGTTTTAAAAACGGTTCTGAAACCCGTTTTCCATTCACATACAGCTGGTCTTCCCTGTAAGCGATCGACTCGCCCGGGAGCCCGATGACACGTTTGATCAGTACTTTGTGGTGCGGGCCTTTAAACAGCACAATATCGAAACGGCGGATCGTTTTGTAACGATGGGAAAACTTGTTGACTATCAGCTCATTTCCTTGTTTAAAGGTCGGATTCATGCTGATTCCTTCGACTTTGTAATCAATAAAAATGGCATTTTTTAATTGTATGGCCAAAACAACGATAAGCACGCCGGCTATAAACCAAAATCGTTTTTTCAAGATTCCTGTCTCCCTCCGTCTTTCTCATGCTGACTGATCCTCGTCTGTAAACGCCGTTCGATATGCTTTCCTGCATACCACAGCACCGCGATCACCGTTAAGGCGCCCGCCATCCTGAAAGGCTGTGTAAAGAGCGCGTGAAGGTCATACCCGATAAAGCTGATCATAAAGATCATGACCATTTTCCCCATAGCGGCGGCTGATACAAACTGCAGCGCCCCCACACGTGACAGGCCGGCAACGATATGAACCGCAGCGGACGGCGTAAAGGGGAAGCAAAGTAAAATAAACAGCGGACCGAAACCGTGCCGCTCAACCCACAGCATCATCCGCCTTATGGTCTGATGCCTGCGGATGAAACCGAAAGCTCTTTTCTGTCCGAAACGGCGGACGGCATAAAACATAAGCAGTGATCCTGCCGCAGATCCGAGCCACGACAGAAAAAAACCTTCCCACAGCCCAAATGCATTCGTATTCGCCACCACAAATACAACAAGCGGCAAAAACGGAAGAAACGCTTCAATAAAAGGCAGTAAAACCGCAGCCGCCGGGCCGAAAGCTCTATAGCTTCGGAACCATTCCGTCAGCTGTTCCTCAGTGAAATATGATAAAAATTGCTCCAACGTTTATACTCCTTAACGAGTTTGTCTATCCTTATTCTACACATTATCTCCAAAAAACGAAAATGTTTACGAGATTTTCCGACTTGAAATATCGTGTAAGTGAGTATAAAATAAGAACAAATGTTCTCTTTTAAGAAAGAAGGAGTATTTATGCCTGACATCCGGAGCGGCACCCGCGACCTCATCGAAAAAGGGCTGTTTCTGCCCATGGCGGCCGCCATTCTGAATCGGGATTTCGAAGCGCTTGATTCGTGCCCGTTCAAATTAAAACAACCCTATAAACAGCTTATCAGCTGCTCTTTAAAATTAGCACAAAAGGATTTGAGTGATGTTCGAAAAGAGTTAAGAAAGCGTAAAATCAAAATATACGAAGCCCAAAGAGATGAAGCATTTACGCTTTATATATGCACCATTAACGGCTATGAAGAAAAACACCGTTATTTCAACCCGAGAATACGGGAACAGGTAACCGCCTTAGTGGAATATTACCTGTCTCTTGCGACCATTTAAAAAGCAGCCGGGACTGCTTTTCCTTTTCAGTCGATAAATTTCAGACTATTCACACTATACATTCGACATGATTTTCTTTATAATCGGGACACGCTGTTTTCAATGAAAAGGAGGAATGTTATGAAACTGATTCATGTTCTCGCCGCCCTGCCCTTTTTCGGAATTCTCGCCGGCATTCCATTTGCCAACCGGGTGACGCCTTATGTTTTCGGAATGCCTTTCATTCTTGCGTATGTCGTCATCTGGGCGGTGCTGACTTCCATTCTGATGGCCGCCGTTTACAAATTGGACAAAGAAAACAAGGCGGGTGAGGCGGAATGAACGCAGCATTTCCCGTAATGGCCGCCGTGCTCCTGTTTTGTGTATATCTCGGAATCCGGGCCCGAAAAGGAAAACATATGGACCTTGAACAATGGACGGTGGGCGGACGCGGCTTCGGCACGATGTTTGTCTTTTTATTAATGGCGGGAGAAATATACACGACCTTTACATTCCTCGGCGGAAGCGGATGGGCTTACGGAAAAGGAGGCCCCGCCTTTTATATTATCGCGTACGGCTGCCTTGCCTACATTTTGTCATATTGGCTTCTGCCAGCCGTGTGGACTTACGCCAAACAACACAAACTGATGTCGCAATCAGATTTTTTTATTTCAAAATACAACAGCCCGCTCCTCGGCATTCTCGTATCGCTCGTCGGCATCGCATCCCTCATCCCCTATCTCGTCCTGCAGCTGAAAGGGCTCGGATTAATTGTTTCAGCAACGTCATACGGACAGATTCCGCCCTCAGCCGCTGTCTGGATCGGCGCTGTCTCCATCACGATTTATGTGATGATATCAGGAATCCACGGTTCAGCGTGGATATCAGTCGTTAAAGATATCATGATTTTAGGCATCGTCCTGTATTTAGGCATTTATCTGCCCATTCATTACTATGGCGGATTTACGGAGATGTTCAAACAAATTGACGCCGCAAAACCCGGTTTTCTCACGCTGCCGGAAACCGGACAGAGCGTTTCCTGGTTCAGCTCAACGGTTTTGCTGACCGCCCTCGGCTTTTATATGTGGCCCCATACATTTGCCGCTTCCTATTCGGCGGAGCATCCGCGGGTGTTTCGGAAAAACGCAATCATCATGCCTCTTTATCAGCTCGTCCTGCTGTTTGTCATCTTTACCGGATTTGCGGCGATTCTGCAGGTGCCCGGTTTAAAAGGGGCGGACACGGATCTCGCCTTATTAAAGCTGTCTGTGAAAACCTTTGATCCCTGGTTTGTCGGACTGATCGGATCGGCGGGCATTCTGACGGCGCTTGTACCCGGTTCAATGATATTAATGGCCTCAAGCACGCTGTTCGCCAAAAATGTGTACAAAGCCATTCTGCCCGGCACGACTGACGAAAAAGTCTCACGGCTCGCAAAATACGCCGTACCCGTCATCGCGCTGATATCCGTATATTTTACGCTGAAAGGCGGAAATACCATCGTCACCTTGCTTTTAATGGGCTACAGCCTTGTCATCCAGCTTTTCCCCGCCCTCTTATTCAGCCTGCCGAAGCGGCGTTTCATCACAAGCCACGGCGCTTTTGCCGGCATAACGGCCGGGGTCGGAACGGTGGCCTTCATTACGCTGACCGAATCAACCATCGGAACCCTCTTTCCGTTTCTTCCGCAGATCGTTAAGGATATGAATACAGGCATCATCGCACTGGTTCTGAACATCGCCGTCATGTTTGCAGTCAGCGCCGCAGTCAGAAAAAAACAAATCGGCGCAGCCGAAAAGGCGGCTTAAATGGTAAGATAGCGGTAAGATACACGAAAGGGGAAAAACGCATGATCATGACAACGACCGAAACCGTCGCCGGAAAACAGATTACGGAAGTGAAAGGCTTGGTGACAAGCAGTATCGTCCAGTCCAGACACATCGGCAAAGACTTGCTTGCAGGCTTAAAATCTGTCGTCGGCGGCGAATTGAAAAGCTATACTGAAATGCTGGAAGACTCCAAAAAAGCGGTGAAAGAGCGGCTGATCAGAGAGGCGGAGCAGCTCGGAGCGAACGCCATCGTCGGCCTGCGGTTCGAACTGACCGCAGGACAGAACACATCCGAATTAATCGGATACGGAACCGCCGTCACCGCCGAATCCATTTAAAAAAGGGGCTGGGACAAAACCCACCTCTAAGACGAAAAAAACGGTGAAATTTTACGACGAGTAAACTTTCACCGTTTTTGATTATTTTACAATAAAAAATAAGGACAACTTCTGATAAAATTAAGTTACCATACAAAATCTAATCAGAAAGAAGTGTCCTTATGTTTAAAGATTATACCATGAATCAAATCGTTTTGCCTTTAGATTTAGAAGTAAAGTTACAAAATAATGATATTGCCTACCATGTCCATCATTTAGTGGAAAGTATCCCTCAAGAAGCGTTTGAACCATTTCTTCGAAATGAAGGTTGTCCTGCCTATCATCCACGCATGATGCTTAAAATTATTCTATGTGCCTACACTCAATCTGTCTTTTCAGGGCGTAAAATAGAGGCCCTATTAAAAGACAGTATCCGTATGATGTGGTTAGCTCAAGGGTATGAACCAAGCTACCGTACAATTAACCGATTTCGTGTTCAACCAGTAGTGAAAGATTTAATCCGTCAATGTTTCATCCAATTTCGCTGCCAATTGATTGAAGAAAAACTGATCGATCAAGAAGCGATATTTATCGATGGTACAAAGATTGAAGCGAATGCGAATAAATTTACGTTTGTCTGGAAGAAAGCGATTGAGAAATTTCATCAGCGTTTAATTGATAAGTCAAACCAGTTGTACAATGAGTTGCTTGAGAACGAAATCATACCCCAAATGGAACGGGAAAGTGATGAACAGCTATCATTTGGAGAGCTCACTCAAATGGTTCAAAAAGTAGACGAAGTAGTGACCGAATATGATAAACAAATAGAAGCATCTTCAGACGTTACGGAACGAAAAGCCTTACGAAGGGAACGAAAATACCCGAAACAAGTGCGTAAACAGTTGATTGATTTTATCCTAAGAAAACGGAAGTACCAACAGGATCTTAAAATCTTTGGACCACGTAATAGCTATTCTAAAACAGATCTAGATGCGACATTTATGCGAATGAAAGATGATTATATGAAAAACGGGCAATTGAAAGCTGGTTACAATGTACAAATCGCAACGGAAGGTCAATATGCGCTTGCTTATAGTCTATTTCCAAACCCAACAGATACACGTACGTTAATTCCATTTTTAGATGAGATCGAGCAACATTATTTCGAGTTACCGAAACATATAGTTGCAGATGCAGGTTATGGTAGTGAACAAAACTTTAGTGATATTCTCTCAAACAGAAACCGAGAAGCACTGATAACATATAACATGTTTTTGAAGGAACAAAAGAAAAAGTACAAACAAAATACATTTAATCCTGATAACTGGGTATATGATCAAGAAACCGATACATATACGTGCCCTAATCAGAAACGTTTAGAATTTCAATATCATTCTGTCCGAACGGACGCTACAGGTTTCCAAAGGAGTTTCAAAGTCTACGAGTGCGAAGACTGTTCAGGATGCCCATTCCGTTCATCATGTACCAAGGCAAAAGAAGGAAACAATCGAAAACTAATGGTGAACAAAAAATGGGAACAGCAAAAAGAATATGTGAGAGCGAAGCTTTCAGAAGAGAAAACGAGTGCCATCTATCGAAAACGTAAAACCGATGTGGAACCAGTTTTTGGATTCTTGAAGGCTAATTTGCGTTTCACTCGATTTTCTGTACGAGGAAAATCGAAGGTAGCAAACGAAATGGGTCTCGCATTAATGGCAGTGAATTTAAGAAAATTCACTGCCAACTTCTAAGGTAATAGAAGAATTTATACATAAAAATAAAGAAAGATGAATTTGAGTACCCCCAAATTCACCTTTCTCATTATTTGAAGCTAGTTTTGTCCCAGCCACTTTTTTATTTCTCACATGCGATATAGTCTTTATCTCGGTCAAGTCTTTTATTTGCATTGTAAAGCGCTTTTGATACATACGGCTTGTACTTTGTTCTGCCGCCCTTGTTTTTCACTTTCGACGATTTGGCCACGCCGCCCTTATACACCTTATTCAGCGCCTTGCAGTTTTGATACGTTTTCACCTTTGTTTTCGCTTCTGCCGTCTGCCCCGCTCCGTATGAACATCCGAACACAAGACCGAAAGACAAAAGCACAGCTGCCGTCTTTTTCATCTCTATCCTATCCCCTCTCCTGAGTTATGCGGTATTGCTGAACATATCAAAGTCAAATAATCTCCATTTACAAGATAAATAGGAAAATAGTTTTAATTTACGTCCGCCCGTATATCTTTTATGGAATTTTTCCCAAAACCTTTTATAATATGAATTGATAGCGCTATCTGACTATGATGATAGGAGGAGAAATGATGATGAAAAAAGGGCTTCTTGCGGGTGTTCTCACTTCAGCCGTTCTATTCGGCGCATGTACGGCGGATATTCCGGGGTTGATCAGTCCCAATACGGCGGAAGCGGCGTCTCAGCTCAGCAAAGGAATCGGCGGAAGGGCCTACCTGAACAGCACGGGCTCAGTTCTCGTCACGAAAATTCAGCTTCCAAGCTCGATTCAGGTGTCAAATGGGACAGCCTATATTTACTCAGGATTTACCGGAGGCACAGAAGCCGATATCGGACTTCAATACAGCGACACCTATCATGTATGGAAACCGATCATGAAAGTCGGTTCAAAGGGACAAGGCCAGGTCAAGTATCTGGAAGGAGAAAGCCAATTCACCTATACGAAAGGCTTCCGGCCCGGCAGCACCGTACAGCTGACCATTTACAAAAATCTGAACGGCAATACCCGCGCCACATATTGGGGCACGAATAATGACGGATACACCGGCCGCATCATCTCAGAACTCGCCCAAACAAATGTAGGCTCTGTCTCAAAATGGAAAGCGCTCGCCACCGTCGCGGTCACATCAGAGGATCAGCGCCCTTACATCAAATCAAACTTCTCAACAGCCTTTACGAACATCACGATCGACAATAAAGCAGTCACCCCTGTGATTGATACACAGGATTTTGCCAAATTGACAGTGTCAGGCAGCAGCGTCAGCATGTCTGTCGTCAAATAAAGAATTTTGAACGCACGATTTCTGTCATCGTGCGTTTCGTTATGTCAATACTGCCGCCGGGTGAAAAATTGGAAACGAGGCGGATTTTCATGTACACTTTATGTAAACCACAAAAATGATTGACGTTCAGTCATTATTCATACAGGAGCGAAATTTATGAACAGAGAAAAAAGGCTTGAATTAAAGAAAGTCAAACCGAAACATTTGCAGCAATTTAATCAGCTGCTCCGATATGTTTTCCAAGTCACGAACAGTAATCTGCATGAAGTGGGATGGAAGGAACCCGAAATCGCCTCCGCAAAACTCCCCGTTTTGGAACAAGCGCATGTATTGGGCTGGTTTGACAAAGACAAACTCGTTTCACAGGCGGCCGTTTATCCATTTCAAGTCCGGATTTTTAATAAAACGTTCGAAATGGGCGGTGTGACGGGGGTCGGAACATATCCCGAGTACGCCAATATGGGATTAATGGCGAAACTGTTATACAAAGCATTAGTTGACATGCGTGAGCGCGGTCAGTCCGTATCCTATTTGTTCCCCTACTCCATCCCTTACTACAGAAGAAAAGGCTGGGAAATTATCAGCGATAAAATGACGTTTGAGGTGAAAGACTTTCAGCTCCCGAAAATGAGCATCGTTTCCGGTGAAGTGGAACGCGTCGAGCCGGAACATGAGGTCATTAAAGAAGTATACAGCCGATTCGCGCATAAAAGCCATGCGGCCATGATCAGAAATGAACTGGCATGGGATGAATATTGGCGCTGGGATTTAGAAGAGCTTACGGCTGCCGTGTATTATGACCAATCCAGACAGGCGAACGGTTATGTTCTTTACTGGATTGCAGATGAAGTTTTTCATATTAAAGAAATGGTATATGTAAATGAAGAAGCGCGAAGAGGCCTGTGGAACTTTATTTCGGCTCATTTCTCCATGGTGACAAAAGTCGTCGGCGACAATTATTCTAATGAACCGATCGCCTTTCTGTTAGAAGATGCTGAAATTGAGGAAACGATTTCTCCTTACTTTATGGCCCGGATTGTCGATATTGAGCAATTTATCAATCAGTATCCCTTTAAACCGCAAAAAGAGAAGCGGACATGGTCTTTTACACTGGAAGATCCGCTGCTTGAATGGAATCAGGGCGTCTTTACAGCGGAGATTTCGCCTGAAGGAAAAGCCGTTTTAAGCCCGGGCGGCGATGCTGATGCGGCGAAACTGGATATTCAGACGATGACGGCATTATTATTTGCATACCGGAAACCAGAATACCTACACCGCACGGGCCGGCTCGAATGCAGCCCGGACACATTGGAATTCATTGAGGATTTGCTGGAAACGCAAACCCCTTATTTCTCGGATTACTTTTAATAAAAAAAACAGCCCTCCTCAGGGTTGTTTTTTTAACACTTCTTTCATTATTTCCGCCAAAATGCTGAGCAGTCCGCCTTATCCTGAATATTGAATTGAATCATGCGTTCAAGCAGCTCATAATGCACCGGTTCAGTCCATAGAATTCTGAACAAACGGGAAGTAGCGCTGTAGCCGGCATGGGCAATGTCGTCGGCAAAATGCGCAATTCCAGCTTCTTCGGGGGAAACACTTACATGATGCTTTGCCGCCGCAAAGCCGATAATAAAGGTGCCGTGATCGGTAAACATCGGCGTGTTCCACTTGATCTGCGCTTCTAAGTTCGGAAATTGGTCAGCCGTCCACGACAGGATTTCCTCCATTCGCAGACGATGATCAGGACTGTCGATACTTGATAAATAGTCTTTGAAAACGTCCATGTCTTCCTCCATCAACATCACGTCCGCTAGCGCCAAAACCCCGGATTTTCAGCTTTTTCCTTGATGTTAAATTCGATGATCTTCTTAAGCAGATCATAGTGCACCGGATCAGTCCATCGAATTCGGAACAGGCGCGAAGAAGCGCTGTACCCGGCTTGAGCGATGTCATCGGCAAAATGCTCCATCGTCTCTTTTTCAGGTAAAATGCTCAAATGATTTTTTGCCGCGGCAAACATAATGATATAGGTGCCGTGATCGGTAAATGTCGGTTTGTTCCACTTGATCTGCGCTTCTAAGTTCGGAAATTGGCCAGCCGTCCACGACAAAATTTCCTCTGCTTTGAGACGGTGATCCGGGTTATCGATTCCTGATACATATTTTGCAAACACATCCATGCCCATCTCTCCTAAAATGAAATATCATTACTCTTTACATCATCATAGCCAACAGACGGACACGATACAACTCTGGCCGGGCATGTAAATCGAAAAAAGCCCTCCCCAAAAGGAGAGGGCCCGTCCCTTCACATCACAGCTTTCTCTAATATCTCTCCCCCAGCTCCCGCAAAATAAAGTCGTAGATCATTCTTGTCCGCTCTTCTTTCGGATACAGCATGAATTCCTGCCGCTTCGGGATATGACTGCCCATCCTGTCCTGAAAAGTGGTTCTGAGATAGGCGGTTCTGTAAACCTGATTTTCAAAAGAATGATAGGATACTTCCAGTTCCATCGTTTTGCCGTTTGAGAACGTGACAGCTGTGTCATCAAATGCCGTCGGTTGAAAATCTTTAACGTGCACATGAGATATCCAGCCGCATTGAGGCCTTGCAGAAGAAAGTGTAGGGAATAAAAAGATGTGATTTGAAGGGTCCACCATAATCGGCGGCTTGTGAGAAATTTTAATCGCTTCATATGTTCCCGCTTTTCTCCCGGCATAGCTGGAGCCAAAGTAGCGGCAGCTTCTGTCGATGATGTGAATCGGCTTCATGCTGACATACAGAATGCAGTCTTTTTCAATGACCTTCGACCCCATTTTACCGTCTATTTCCTCAGGCAAAACAGCGATGGTTGAACGATTTACTTCGTAGCTTTCTAAGGGTGCGTGTGTTTTCTGGCACATAATGTGCAGCCTCCAATCCTTTTCTTGAAAATTTATACTAATAATCTATCATCTGTCATTGGAAAACGACAGGTTTTTTTTGAATATAGCTAAAAATCACCTTTTAAAGATGTAATTTAGTCTTAAATTACTATTTAAATATTGTTTTTCTTTTTCGTTTCACCTCATTTATACGATGATCATTTTCGTTTTTTCGTCAATTTGCAGGATATGTCGATATATTTCCAAGTATTAGTTGTCTAAAGATTATAAAAATTAATTGATTTTTCCGGCCGTTATCCATATACTATAAAAAAGGCATTGGGGGGATTCTTTATGAAAGAGAAAAAGTCGTACACTGAGCTCATGAAGTCCCGCAACACGCAAAAAGCAAACGAATTCGATGTGACAATGGCCGATATTTACATTCAAATGGTGCTTGATGAATCCTTGTATAAACGCCGGATCGCCATGCTGACAATGCAGATTAATAAGGCGCTTGATGATAAAAATAAAGAAGCGTTCCTCACGCTTTCAAAAGAATATGCCGCACTCAAACAGAGTGAATAAGCCAATCCATATGGATTGGCTTTTTTTACATTATCCGTTTACGATGGTGCCGCCGTTCACATGAATCGTCTGTCCCGTGACATAGGAAGAATCATCGCTTGCTAGGTACAAATAGCTCGGCGCCACTTCAACAGGCTCTCCCGGGCGCTGCATCGGCACATCTGAGCCGAAGACTTCCACTTCCTTCGCCGAGAAGCTCGCCGGGATCAGCGGCGTCCAGATCGGCCCCGGCGCCACTGCGTTTACCCTGATGCCCTGAGTGACAAGAGATTGGGAAAGAGATCTTGTAAACGTGACGATCGCCCCTTTTGTCGCTGAATAGTCAATCAATGTTTTATGGCCTTTATAGGCGGTAATGGAGGCCGTATTAATAATTGAACTTCCTTTTTTCAGGTGAGGGAGCGAGGCTTTCGTTAAGTAAAACATTGAAAAAATATTCGTCTGAAACGTTCTGATGAGCTGGTGGCTCGTGATTTTCTCAATCCCCGGCTGCACGTGCTGCTCCCCCGCGTTGTTGACCAGGATGTCAATGGAAGGAAAGGCTTGGCCCGCCTGGCGGATGACATCGTTGCAGAAGGCTTCGTCGCCGACATCCCCTGCGATCAGCAGACACTTCGCCCCCTCTTTTTCTACATATTGCTTCGTCTCTTCGGCATCCTGATGCTCATCAAAGTAAACGATGACCACATTAGCGCCTTCCTTCGCGAATAAAACGGATACGGCGCGGCCGATCCCGCTGTCTCCGCCCGTGATGATCGCCGTTTTCCCTTCAAGTTTTTTCGCCGCTTTCGGTTTGTCAAAAACGGGGCGCGGGTCCATTACATATTCAAAGCCCGGCTGCCGGTTTTGATGCTGCGGCGGCAAGGTTTTCTTCTTCTGATTAGCCATTTTGATCACTCCTTTACATTAATTACTATATTATGATTAATTTGAGCAACTTATACGAATTTCATGTATGAACAGAGTCTTATTGGAAAAATTAAGAATATACAACAGAGGAGGTAAATCTGAATTGACTACTTTTTCAAACGAGGAACCGGCTTCCTATTGGAAAGCGACAGCTGACATTCCTTCCTTTCCCGCCCTCACTGAAGATACGGAATGTGACGTTGCGGTTATCGGCGGAGGAATTACGGGCCTGACAACGGCATACGAACTGACGAAAAGAGGTTTCCGTGTCGCTGTCATTGAAGCAGACCGGATTTTAAACGGGACGACCGCTGGCACGACCGCAAAAATCACCGCCCAGCATGATTTCATCTATGCCGATCTTATTCAGCAGATCGGCCTGACCAGCGCAAGGCTGTATTTCGAAGCCCATCTCCGCGCCATGGAAGACATGAAGCAGATCATCAAGGACCTTTCGATTGACTGCAGACTGATTGAACAAGACGCATATCTTTACACGAATACAGAATCAGGCGTCAAAAAAATCCGCAGTGAGCAGGAAGCTTATACCAAGCTCGGTATTGAACATGAGCTTGTGAAAGAACTTCCCGTCCCCGTTGATTGCAGACTCGGCCTCGCGATGAAGAATCAGGCGCAATTCCATCCGCTTTTATATGGTGCGGCGCTCGTCAAAGAGATCGTTAAAAACGGGGCGCGGATTTTTGAACAGACGGCTGCGATCGACATAAAAAAAGAACCGCAGCCGGAAGTGGTCACGAAAAACAGACACGGCATCAAGTGCAGCTACATTGTCTGCTCTTCCCACTTTCCTTTTTATGACGGAGGCGGGCTTTATGCCGCCAGAATGTATGCCAGCAGGTCCTACGTACTCGCGGTAAAACCGAAACAAGCGTATCCGGACGGGATGTATCTCAGCATAGACAAGCCGTCCAGATCACTGCGATACACCGATTTGAACGGTGAAAAACTGGTGCTTGTCGGCGGTGAAAGCCACAAAACAGGCCAAGGAAAAGAAATGTCCGGGCATTACGAAGCGCTGAAACAATTTGCGGAAGACACAATCGGAGTTGAAAGCATCCCATATCATTGGTCTGCACAAGACCTTGTCACCATTGACAAAATTCCGTTCATCGGTCCCATCTCAGGCGATGAAGAACATATTTTGGCGGCGACCGGTTTTAAAAAATGGGGGATGACAAGCTCAGCGCTCGCCGCGAAGCTTTTGGCTGATCATATCCAAAACAAAAAGAACCCGTTTTCCGGCCTGTTTATTCCGTCACGCTTCCACGCAGATCCCGGACTGAAAAAACTGATTTCCTATAATGCCGACGTGGCCAAACACCTTATCTCGGGCAAACTTGAGAGGCCGGACGCTTCACCTGAGACTCTTCGGCCCGGGGAGGGAAAAATCGTAACGGTAAACGGCAAACGGGCAGGCGCCTATAAAGATGAAAAAGGCTGTCTGCATCTTGTCGATACGACATGCACCCATTTGGGCTGTGAGGTCGAATGGAATGACGGCGAACGGACGTGGGACTGTCCTTGTCACGGGTCCCGGTTCACACCTGACGGCGGGGTTGCCGAAGGTCCCGCCATCAAGCCGCTGAAGCGCCTCAGCCAAGATTGACTAAACCATTCTGTATGAATGGTTTTATTTTTTTCCGCATTAAAATATTTTTATCAGATTCCTTCATTCAAGTTCCTTCCATACCGATAAAAAGAAAAAGAGAATATCTGGGGGAACTTATATTGTTATTTAAAAAAGACCGCAAAAAAGAAACAGCTTATTTTTCAGAAGCCGATGAAAAAAAACGCATCGCGCTTTCAAATCAATATGCAGATGTCCAAAAACAGCTGAAAATGGTCAGGCTCGGAAACGAAGAACTTCATGTGCTTGAAGAGCTGCAGCCGTTAATTAAAGAACATATCTCAACAATCGTCGATTCCTTTTACCGAAACCTGGATCACGAAAAATCATTAATGACGATCATTAACGACCACAGCACGGTCGAGCGCCTGAAAAAAACATTACGGCGTCATATCCATGAGATGTTCGCCGGCACGATTGATGATGAATTCATCGAAAAAAGACAGCGCATCGCTTCCATCCACTTGCGGATCGGCCTTGAACCGAAATGGTATATGGGAGCGTTTCAGGATCTGCTTCTGTCGATGATGAACATATATGAAGCAGCAATTCCGGATTTGCATGAGCTTTTAAAAGCGATCAAAGCGACGACGAAAATATTGAATCTTGAACAGCAGCTCGTCCTTGAAGCATTCCAGAGCGAATATAACTGCCAGCGTGACGAACAAGAGGAAAAGAAAGCCCGTCTTCATCAAAAAATCCAGGAAACATCAGGATCACTCGCTGATTTGTTTTCAGAAACGAGCAGAGCCGTGCAGGAGCTGGTCGATAAATCGGAGGGCATTTCCGAGGCGTCAAAAGCCGGCACCGTCACTTCCGTACATGTCGAAGAAAAATCAATCGGCGGGAAAAAAGAGCTTGAAAGCCAGCAGAAGCAGATGAATAAAATCGACGCCAGCCTTCTGCAGATTGAAGAAGAAATGGACAAGCTGAATGACATCGCCCAGCAGATCGAAAAAATCTTCGGCATCGTGACGGGGATCGCCGAGCAAACGAATCTCCTGTCACTCAACGCTTCAATAGAATCCGCGAGAGCCGGGGAGCACGGCAAAGGGTTCGCCGTTGTGGCGACGGAGGTAAGAAAGCTTTCAGAGGATACGAAAAAAACCGTTTCCACCGTATCAGAGCTCGTGAACAATACCAATACACAAATCAACATCGTGTCCAAACATATTAAAGATGTCAACGGACTTGTAAGTGAAACGAAAGAAAAAATGACGCAGATCAACCGTCTGTTTGATGACATCGTCCAAAGCATGAAAACGAGCAAAGACCAGACAGGCAAAATCGACGTTGATTTGCAGGCCTTTCTCGGCGGCCTTCAAGAAGTCAGCCGCGCCGTTTCCCACGTTGCATCATCCGTTGATTCACTTGTTATCCTTACAGAAGAATAAAGATAAACCGACCGGCCTTTTTCATAAAGGGCCGGCCTTTTTAATGTTAACTTGAAATATAATAGAGTTGACATATATAAAGACTCGCTTTATTGTATAAACATATTTTGATAAGCTGGAGGAATACATAATGAAATTGACAGAAATGATGCATATTGCCGTGTTTACCGCCATTATGGGACTTTTGGGGCTGCTCCCGCCGCTTTTCTTATCCTTTACGCCGGTTCCGATTACGCTCCAGACGATCGGTGTGCTCTTATCGGGAAGCATCCTAAAACCGAAAGCGGCGTTTTTAAGCCAATTGCTTTTTTTGCTGATTGTGGCATGCGGAGCGCCTCTCCTTTCAGGCGGCAGAGGCGGGTTCGGGGTTTTTTTCGGGCCGAGCGCCGGATATCTCATCGCATATCCGCTGGCGGCATTACTTCTGAGCCTCAGCATCCAAGGCCTTCGCTCACATTTGTTTATCAGACAGTTCTTGTTCGGCGTGCTGTTTTTGTATGTCATCGGCATTCCCGTTCAGGCTTTTATGATGCACATTGATATCTTGACTGCCGTAAAGCTCAGCCTCATCTATGTGCCCGGAGATCTGCTTAAAGCGGCCGCAGCCTCATTCGCAGCCGTAAGAATCAGAAAAACTCTTCAAGCAAGCCGGCTTTTGCCGACGAAAGGAAGCTGATTTTAGTCATCATGATTACATCATCATATTCAGATACAGCCGGACAAGCGCCGGAACAGATCGCAATTCAGACAGAAACAGAACAGATCAACTATCAAACTTGGAACAGGCTGGTAAACCAAACCGCAAACTGGCTTGGCAGCCTTATAGATAAGCCCGAAAACATTGCAATATTACTGCCGAACGGCATCCCATTTTTACAACTTTTCGCAGGCGCGGCGCATGCCGGCTGCACGGCGGTTCCGTTAGATCCCCGCTCGGCAGCGGCGGAACTCGCGGACCAGCTGCACATCAGCAAAACCGACCTCGTCATCTGTGACCGCCGGCTGAGCGGCAGACTGGACGGCGTCAAAACGCCTGTCATCCTGTGGGATGAATGCAGGCCTTTGATCGAGGCGGAAAAAACGGAAGGCGCTTTTATCGAAAACACCGGCCTGCCCTTTTATACCGGATTCACCTCGGGATCGACCGGTAAGCCGAAAGCCTTCACCCGCTCTCACCGTTCGTGGCTGGAGAGCTTTTCTTGTACGAAACGTGAATTCGGCATTTCCCCTGATGACAAAGTGCTGGTACCGGGCACGCTTCGCTCGTCACACTTTTTATACGGCGCCGTCAGCACTTTGTTTATCGGCGGAACCGTCATCCTTCAAAGAAAATTCAATCCGGCCGGAATGAAAGACCGGCTCAGACAAGCTGACGTTCTATATACCGTTCCGACAATGACGGACGCCCTGCTCTCACTAGAGGCGTTTCCGGATACACCGCTCAAGGTGATTTCTTCCGGTGCAGACTGGCCCGCTTCGTCTAAACAAGCGCTGTCAGAGCGCTATCCCCATTTGCGGTTGTACGATTTTTACGGAACGTCCGAGCTGAGTTTCGTGGCGTTCTTATCGCCTGAAGACAGCGCCCGAAAGCCTGACGCGGCGGGCCGCCCGTTTGAAAATGTTACAATCGAAATCCGCCGGCCCGGCGGAGAACGCTGCATGCCGGGCGAAACGGGGAAGATTTTTGTGAACAGCCCGATGAAATTTTCCGGATACATCAACGGCGCAAAATCTGATGATTCCGGCTGGATGACGGTTGATGACATGGGATATATCGATCGTGAAGGCTATCTTTATATCGAAGGACGTGAAAACGGGATGATCGTATCAGGCGGCCTGAATGTATTCCCGGAAGAGATAGAACGTGTGCTCAACCGCTGTCCGGGCGTCAGAAAAGCGGCCGTCCTCGGCATTCCTGATGATTATTGGGGCAGCATCGCCGTTGCGGTGATCGACGGACATGCAAATGTAAAGGAACTGAAGAAACAGTGCCGCGAGCAGCTGGCGGCATATAAAATCCCGAAAAAATGGCTGTTTTCAGAAATACCGGAAACAGCCGGCGGAAAGATCGCCCGTGCCGCCGTACAAAAGCAGGCAAAGGACATGATGGAATGGAAGCTGTAATTACGGATGCGAAACGGACGATTTTCGCCCGGGAAAACGGCCTGTTAAAAGACTGTCTCCCAGAAGATTTGGCAGCTCCGCTGATTCGCCATTTGAGCCGGAACATGCCCGAAGACATTGATGAAGTCCTGATCGGAAACGCGACGGGCCGCGGCGGGAATCTCGCCCGGCTGTCAGCCTTGGCCGCCGGACTTCCTTTGAGCGTGTCCGGTACGACCATCGACAGACAGTGCGGCTCCGGACTGGACGCCGTGAGGGTCGCGTGCCACTTTGTTAAAGCCGGCGCGGGGAGCACGTACATCGCGGGAGGAGCGGAGAGCAGCAGCCGTTCCCCTTTCTCATCCCGGGCGCGCTTTTCTCCTGAACACATCGGCGATCCTGATATGGGCATAGCAGCCGAGTATACGGCACAGGCTTACGGCGTAACGAGAAAGATGCAGGACGAATATGCCCTTCTCAGCTATGAACGGAGCGTCAAAGCGCACGAAGACGGCTTGTACCGCCGGGAAATTCTCCCCTGTCACGGATTCGCCGCTGACGAAAACATGCTGAAAAAGCGGAACATGGAGCCTCTCATCTCCCGTGCCAAACCCGTCTTTCAGTCCGGAGGCTCTGTCACCGCCGCCAACAGCTGCGGAATTTCTGACGGGGCGGCGGCAGTTTGTGTGATGGAAGAACAAAAAGCGCGGTCTCTCGGTTTAAAGCCGGGATTGCGTTTTATCGGAAGCGCGGTAAGCGGCGTCCATCCGCATTATCCGTCAGCAGCCCCGGTTTATGCCGTCAAAAAGCTTTTGAAGGAACGGAACCTGTCACCGGATGATATTGATATATACGAAATCAACGAGGCGTTTGCCGTCAAAATATGCGTTTTTTCACAGCAGCTTCAAGTGCCGTATTCTAAAATAAATGTCCGGGGCGGCGCTCTGGCCGTCGGGCATCCGTACGGGGCTTCCGGGGCGGCGCTTGTCACCCGGCTTTTTTATGAAGCAAAAAGACGCCCGGATGCCCGCTACGCAGCAGCAGCGATCGGCAGCGGAGGCGGAGTCGGACTGGCGCTTCTCTTTGAAGTGTTAACGTAACGGCAGTATAATAGATGATATCGATAAAAAATGATCGGAGTGGAGACTTTATGACTGCCGTTTGTTTAGTAAGACATGGAGAGACTGATTGGAATGCCCAAAAGAAGCTTCAAGGCAAATCGGATATTCCGTTAAATGCGACGGGGGAGCGTCAGGCGAAAGAAACAGGAGAGTACTTAAAGGGGTCCGAATGGGATGTCATCGTCTCAAGCCCGATGAAACGGGCCAGAAAAACAGCTGACATTATTAACGGGTTTTTGAATCTTCCCATTGTTGTCATGGAAGATTTCAGAGAACGGAGCTACGGTGATGCGGAAGGAATGTCTTTACCGGAACGGTCGAAGCGCTACCCGGATAAAAACTACCCGAACATGGAGACAGCAGAAGAGCTGACAGACAGAATGCTTGCCGGTTTAGTGAAAGTTCAGGAGCGGTTTCCTGAGCAAAAAGTACTGATCGTCGCTCACGGCGCAGCCATTCACGCCCTCTTGTCCGCCATTTCTGACGGTGATACCGACATACAAAACGCAAAGCTTGTCAATGCGTGCCTGAGCAATATCGAACGAATTGAAAATAAGTGGCGCGTCAAAGATTACAATATAAGCAGCCACCTATCAGAATCATAACAAAAAGGCCCGAATTCAGTTTTGGGCCTTTTTGGCGAGCATTTTTTTCTGAAGATCATGTAATATGGCGTCCGCACCGTCAATGCTCCGGCGCTCCGTCCATACCGCCCTGTCCGCGCGGTAAACGTGTCCGTTTTTCACGGCTGTCAGCTGTTTCCAGAGGTGATTTTTTTCGAGTTCTTTCTCACCGTCCAACAGTACGATGTAATCAGGATCGATATGCAAAAGCTGCCCGGGCGTCATTTTGATAGAGTCTGATTTCCCGCCGGAATCCGTCTGGACCGCATATGTAAACCCTGCGAGCGTCAAAAGCCGGGACGTGAAAAACCGGTCATCCTTTACGGAAATGCTGTCATTTGCAGCGTCAATTAATAAAATCGTGCCGCCTTCTGCATCCAGCTTTCTTTTGATGTCATTCAGCTTTTCTTCCTGAGCCGACAATTGTTTCTCTATGATGCCATCTTTACCGACCGCCTTTTCAATAGTAAGGGCAGCGTCAACCGCATCCTGATAATCCGCAGCTTCATTTTGTAAAGCGATTGTCGGAGCGATCTTTGTCAGCTCATGGTATATCCCCTTGTGAAGGCTTGAGTCTGCAATGATGAGATCGGGCTTTAACGAAGTGATCTTTTTCAAATCGGGATGTGACGGGAGCCCGACGGACGGACTGCCGTTGTTTCGCTCTGCCCGGTCATCCGCCACGGCCGCCGGCTTTATGCCGAGATCATGGAGGGTATCAATAAAGCCATCATTCAATACGGCGACGCGCTGCGGATGCGCAGCCACATGTGCCGTCCCCAGATCGTGCCTGACGGCGGTTTCATGTTCCTGTTCTGAGCATCCCGTTATGAAGAGAACGGATAAGATCATCAGCATACTGAAAATTGGTTTCATCTGTTCCTCCTCTTTCATTTTTCCGCAATTATATCATTGACAATATAAGTATCAATGATATTCATTATCATTATTTTTATAAAATGGTTTCACAGCTTTTCTCCGTCAAGAAAGCCGAAGACTGATTCATGCCGGCCGCTTTATTTCATTCCGCTTTCGTTTCCATCAGACTTCTGCATTCAACAAAAGGTGACATTTATCCTGTTTTTGCCGCAGCTTCCAAAAATGGAATCAAACCGTTCGACCCAGCAAACAAGAGAGCGATCGCGGCTGTGTACAAATACTCATGTCCTTCCATCGGTTTTTTCCATTAAAATTTAAATATTTCGGGTTCCTATTAAACGAAAGAGAGATGATATACCTAAATAGAAATAAAACAAACTGAAAAAAATTGGGTCTACTAAAATATTATTCCATGCTATACAATTAATCCACAGAATAATCTGTCTATTGGTTGTTCTGCAAATGAAAAAAAGGAGAGGATAAAGAGTGAGAGGCAAAAAGGTATGGATCAGTTTGCTGTTTGCTTTAGCGTTAATCTTTACGATGGCGTTCGGCAGCACGTCTCCTGCCCAGGCGGCAGGGAAATCAAACGGGGAAAAGAAATACATTGTCGGATTTAAACAGACAATGAGCACGATGAGCGCCGCTAAGAAAAAAGATGTCATTTCTGAAAAAGGCGGGAAAGTGCAAAAGCAATTCAAATATGTAGACGCAGCTTCAGCTACATTAAATGAAAAAGCTGTAAAAGAGCTGAAAAAAGACCCTAGCGTCGCTTACGTTGAAGAAGATCACGTTGCACAGGCGTACGCGCAGTCCGTGCCTTACGGCGTATCACAGATTAAAGCCCCTGCTCTGCACTCTCAAGGCTTCACTGGATCAAATGTTAAAGTAGCGGTTATCGACAGCGGTATCGATTCTTCTCATCCTGATTTAAAGGTAGCAGGCGGAGCCAGCATGGTTCCTTCTGAAACAAATCCTTTCCAAGACAACAACTCTCACGGAACTCACGTTGCCGGTACAGTTGCGGCTCTTAATAACTCAGTCGGTGTATTAGGCGTTGCGCCAAGCGCATCTCTTTACGCTGTAAAAGTTCTCGGCGCTGACGGTTCCGGCCAGTACAGCTGGATCATTAACGGAATTGAGTGGGCGATCGCAAACAATATGGACGTTATTAACATGAGCCTCGGCGGACCTTCTGGTTCTGCAGCGTTAAAAGCGGCAGTTGACAAAGCCGTTTCTTCCGGCATCGTAGTCGTTGCGGCAGCCGGTAACGAAGGCACTTCCGGCGGCTCAAGCACAGTGGGCTACCCTGGTAAATACCCTTCTGTCATTGCGGTAGGCGCTGTTAACAGCAGCAACCAACGAGCATCTTTCTCAAGCGTAGGTTCTGAGCTTGATGTCATGGCACCAGGCGTCTCTATCCAAAGCACGCTTCCTGGAAACAAGTACGGCGCGTACAATGGTACGTCAATGGCATCTCCGCACGTTGCCGGAGCGGCTGCTTTGATTCTTTCTAAGCACCCGAACTGGACAAACACTCAAGTCCGCAGCAGTTTAGAAAACACCACTACAAAACTTGGTGATGCTTTCTACTACGGAAAAGGGCTGATCAACGTACAGGCGGCAGCTCAGTAAAACATAAAAAACCGGCGTCGGCCATGGCCCCGCCGGTTTTTTTATTATTTTTCTTCCTCCGCATGTTCAATCCGCTCCATGATCGACGGGTGGCTCCCTCTGAAGATTTTGACGAGAAACGGCGGGTTGACCCGGCTCAGTCCCGTATCGGCCAAGTCCTGAAACGTCTCAATCGCCGCTTCCCGGTTTCCGGTCAGCTCGATGCCGTAACGGTCGGCGGCGTTTTCCTGATACCGGGAGACGGCATTCGTAACCGGATCAGAAGCAAAACTGAGAACGGATATGAGCAGCAATAACAGCGGGAGGGCGGCCAGATCTTCAGACCCCTTTATATGGAGCATTCGGCCGAAGAATTTGGACAGCCGCTTATAAAGCTTGTCAATGATATAGAACCCGGCTAATGACAGCAGGAGATACCCGGCCAGTCCGATGTACACGTGCTTCATCACATAGTGCCCCATCTCATGCCCCATAATGAACAAAATTTCCCGATCCTTCAGTTTGTTAAGCGTCGTATCCCACAAAACGATTCGCTTATTCGAACCGATTCCCGTCACATACGCATTCAGCGCATTCGTTTTCTCCGACATATTTACTTCATAAACATGGCTGGCCGGAATGTCAGCCTTGTCGGCAAGCGACAAGATTTTGCTTTCCAGCTCCTTGTCTTTCAGCGGATAGAAATCATTGTATAAAGGATCAATCACGACCGGCTGCAGAAAAAACAAAAACAGGGTAAACGGCACAGTAAGACACCAAGCGTAAAACCACCATTTTTTTGTATGCTTTGTGATCAGCCAGTAAAACACAAGCACACACACGGCAAACAGCGGAAAACTGATCCAGAAATCAATGACATGGTCTCTTATCCAGCTTGCTGCTGTCTGCGTCGAAATATGATACGCAAGCGAAACCCGATATCCGATCCATTCAAGCGGAAGAGAAGCCGCCGTAACGATGAGTGAAATCACAAATACGAAGCTTCCGATTTGCAGCACCCGAAAGCGCACCGCTGCTTCCAGCCAATGCTTTATTTTTTTGGCAAGCCCCGTAATGAGCAGCAGAAAAAATAAAAACCAATCTAACGGCGCACCGATGAAAAATAAAAAATCCTTTACATTTGAAAAGTTTTCAGCGGCTTCCAGGCGGCCCGGGTCCATAAACGAGGACGGATCGGCTTTCGTTCCCTTTACGGCCTCCGGGACGGCGGAGTCGCCTGTCATAAAGAAATACCAATAGAAAAAAAGGCCGTACAGCACATAGGCAAGTCCCGCTGCCGCTATCCATTTGCGCATGGAAGTCTCCCTCCTTAGCCTGATGACTTACTCCTATTGTAAGCATAAATGCAAATAAATAGAACCAAGCCTCCGAAACGGATGTTAATCTTTTCACAACAGAAAAGAATGGAACAACAGGAAGCGGGAAAGACTAAAAGACGGAGTGATGAATATGAAAAAAATAATCGCGTTTATTGTAGTAATCGCCCTTTTGGTTATTGCTTTCTTCTATGTATACAGCCGGACCGGCGATGTGTTTCCATCAAGCAACGCAGATCTGATTATTCTGTCTGAGCACGGAAAAAAAGAAATCAAAATTAAAGACAGGCAGAATGTAAAAGATATGCTCGATATCTTGAACCAAGGAAAACAAGTCAAACTGACCAAAAGCGTATCTCCCGATTACGACGGAACGGTCAAATACCATGAAGACCGTTTTGATTCATTCAGCATGTGGCTCGAAGGCGGCAATTATATGATGTACAAGTATAAAAACACGTATTACAAACTGACCCGGCATGATACGAAGCTTGTGCAAAGCATCATTAAGGAAGAATCGCAGAGCTGACCGGATCAGCATGTAAAAGCGAAGCCCCCGGCTTCGCTTTTCGTCCGTCATTTCGGAAGCAAGTCCCGGACCGCCCGCCTCAGCAGCTTCCCGGTCGCGTTCTTCGGAATCTCATCAAGAAAAACCACTTCCGCCGGCCGTTTATATTTTGCCAAATGTGTTTCACAGTAATCAAAAACCGCCTGCTCTGTCAGCTCACCGTCCCCCGGCACTATATAAGCATGCACCGCTTCCCCCGTTTTGGCGTCAGGAACGCCGATGACCACGGCTTCTTTAATGCCCTCATGGCTGTAGAGCACTTCTTCTACTTCGCGCGGATAGACGTTGTATCCGCCGACGAGAATCATATCTTTTTTTCTGTCGACGATATAAAAATAACCGTCTTCATCGCGCTTCGCCAAATCACCCGTGTACAGCCAGCCGTCTTTCAGCGCGTGCTCCGTCTCCTCGGGCATCTTGTAATAGCCTTTCATCACATTCGGCCCTTTCACGATCAATTCTCCCACTTGATGGTCGGGCAATTCGCGTCCGAGCGTATCGACGACTTTATTTTCGACATGTAAAATATTCGTCCCGATCGAGCCGGGCTTTCTCCCCCGGTCAAATGGATTAAAACAAGTAACCGGAGACGCTTCAGAAAGTCCGTACCCCTCCAGAATGGTGACGTCAAAGGTTTGTTCAAACGTCTGCAACAGAGCAACAGGCATAGAGGCCCCGCCTGAAATGCACAGTCTGACGGACGCAAAATCCTCCGCCTTGCCGTGCTCGTATTGATACAGATAGTTATACATCGTCGGAACGCCCGCAAAAATGGTTGCCTGACGGCTTTTAATCAGTTTAAACACAGAAGCCGGGCTGAATTGCGGCTCGATTAAGACACACGCTCCGCTCATCAGAGGCGCATTCATACAAACGGTTAAACAAAAAACGTGAAACATCGGCAATGCCGCCACAATTTTGTCTTTCTCATTCATTCCTAAGTATCCGGCGACATCATTTGCATTGGAGAAAAGATTCTGATGGGTGAGCATGGCGCCTTTCGGTTTTCCGGTCGTCCCTGAGGTGTATAAAATGACGGCAGTATCATCTTTGGACAATGTCGGATAAGTTCTGCTGCGCTCCGCCGGGCAGAGCATTTTTGCAAACGTTGTCATTTTTAAGCGCAATTGAGGGTCTTCTGTCGATGGAGCGTTCTCTGCTGTCTGGCTGATAATGATATGCTCCAGCAGCGGCAGCGAGCCGTGCAGGCTTTCAAATACGGGAATTAAAAGGTCGATGCCGGCGATCGCTTTGACATCGCCGTTTTTCAGCATGTATGCGATTTCTGAAGGTGTATATGCCGGATTTACAGGTATGACGACAATTCCCGCTTTTAACGCGCCGAAAAACGCAATAACAAAATCAGGCGTATTTCCGAGCAGCAGCGCGAGATGATCCCCTTTTTTCAGTCCCCTGTCCTCCAAGCCGTTTGCAAATGCTTTGATTTTACCTGCCAGCTCCTCATACGTCATGTACTGATCTTGAAACAGACAAGCTGGTTTTTCCGGTTTCTGCGATGCCGTTTCTTCCAATTTGGAAACCAGATTCATTTTCCCACCCCTTTAAAAATTGTAATGAATGAATAGTCATTCATTTATCCGGAATAAACGTTCACTTTTATTATAGAAAAATATAGAAAAACACTCAAGGGCAAAAAGCCCCGAGTGCCGTAAAACCGGAAACTATAATTGTTTCAGCGCTTCACTGACCGGCGTGCCGCCCGCTGTCAGATCGAACGCTTTTTCATACGTATTCGGTTCATCAAGGGATGCGATAACGGTCTTGGCGACATCGTCTCTTGAAATGGAACCTCTTTCCAGATCGGCCGCAGCTTTGATATTTCCCGTGCCGGGATCATTTAATAACCCGCCCGGCCGGATAATCGTATACGTCAGACCGCTCGCTTCAAGAATTTTATCCGCATAATGCTTTGCGGCGTAATACGGCTTCAGCGCTTCATTCCAATTGCCGCGGTTATGAGCCTGAAGGGCGCTTACCATAATGAACCGCTTGATGCCGGCTTTCTTTGCCGCTTCTATCGCTTTCGCCGCTCCGTCAAGATCAATCAAAAGCGTCTTATCGTATCCGGTGCTTCCTCCTGATCCGGCGGTAAACACAATCGCGTCACAGCCTTCGGCGGCTTTCGCGATGTCTTCCGGGCTTCCTTCCAAATCTGCAAGAACGGCTTCTGTTCCCGCGGCTTGAAGCGCTTCTTTCTGCTCTTGTTTCCGGACCATCGCCCGCAGCGTATGCGTGCCGTCTTTTTGAAACAGCCCGGTCAGCCGCTGTCCGATCTGTCCGTTTGCTCCGATGAGAAATACTTTCATCATGATCCCTCCCTATACATTATGGTTCTATCATTTCACAAAAACGGGCGCTGATTCAAATCATGCGTTCGGCAAATGCTCTAATAAATCAGCTCGAGGAAATCTTCCAGCTCTATTTTACCGAAATACTGTTTCAGATCGATTACGGCCAGCGCCTCCCTGATAGCGGTTCGGTCATACTGTTTTCCGGTCAGTGCCTGTTCGACTTCACTCACATCTTTCGCACCGAAGAAATCACCGAAAATTTTGCAGTCCTGAATGATTCCTTTTTTCACTTCAAGACGCAGATCAATCGATCCGACCGGATAACGTTTCGAATGCTGAAGATTAAATGCGGGCGACCTTCCGAAATTCCAGTCCCAGTTTTGATAGCGCTCTTCGGAAATCTTCCGGATCGCTTTCCAGTCTTCATCGGTCAGTTTATATTCCGGTACTTCGGAAAGATCATTTGTATTAAAAATATGGTGAAGCAGGTGCTTTTTGAATTCGTCCGCCGTCATTTTGTCATCAAGAAACTCGCTGATGTTGGCGACACGGCTTCTGATTGACTTAATGCCTTTTGATTCGATTTTGTCCTTTTTCACTTTCAAGGCTGATACAACATGATCAATGGCGGAATCCAGCATTAATGTTCCGTGGCTGAAAATACGCCCTTTCGTCGAAAATTGAGCGTTGCCGGAAATTTTTCTGCCATCCGCGACGATGTCGTTTCGGCCGCTTAATTCAGCTTCCACACCGAGCTGGCGCAGCGCCTGAATAACGGGTTCGGTGAATTTTTTAAAATTGTGAAAGCTGTCGCCGTCATCCTTGGTGATAAAACTGAAATTCAGATTCCCGAGGTCATGGTAAACCGCACCGCCTCCTGACAGCCTGCGGACGACGATGATTCCGTTATCTTCTACGTATTTCGTATTGATTTCTTCTATTGTGTTTTGGTTCTTCCCGATGATAATCGAGGGCTGATTGACATAAAACAGCAGGTATGTCTGTTCAGGGTCGAGATGCTTCACGCAATATTCCTCGATCGCGAGGTTGATCCTCGGGTCGGTTATGTTTTGATTGTCGATAAATAACATGGTGCTCCTCCTTTATTTCTCCCACTTCAATCCGGAAGCGGCGATTGTCACTTCGCCCTCGAACACGAATTCCGCTTCTTCTTTCAGCTTCCGGTGCTCGCCGAAATGAGGCAGATGCGTGAGAATCAGCTCCCCCGCTCCGGCCTCCTTCGCGATACGTCCGGCTTCCAAACTGTTCATATGGCCGGCTGACGTGCCGTCCTGGTCTGCGTAAAAATTGCACTCGCAGATCAGCAGATCGGCATTTTCCGCAAACGGGATAAACGCGTCCTGGTAGCTTGAATCAGCCGTATACACAACAGAAGCTGAACCGTCAGTAATCCGCATCGCATAACAGGTGACCGGATGCACCGTTTTCAGAAAGGTAATGGTGAACGGCCCGGCAGAAAGCGGGCGGTCCGGCTGATAGGCCACTCCTTTTGTATGCGTTTTATATGTAAGACGCTCAAACTGTTCTATATCAGCATCATGCCCGTAAATCGGCAGTGCATGCGTCCCTTTTCCGAGAAAGGAGCCGACCTGTTTGGCAAATTGAAGCGGCCCGATATCAGCGATGTGATCATGGTGATAATGGGACAAAATGACGGCATCAAGCTCTTCTGCCGGAACATAAGCAAACAGCTTTGATAATACGGCGCTTCCGCAATCGACGAGCAGAGAATAGCCGCCGGACTGAAACAGATAGCCTGAAGTTGCTTCGTTTGCGGCCGGAAAACCGCCGCAGCATCCAATAACTGTAACTTTCATATAATCCTCCGAATGTTTATGATAAAAAGTTCCTTTCCTCCAATATACCTATTTTTCGTACAAATTGCATGTTTTAAACATTGTGCCAAAACAGCCGTTGATTTTCTCTAACTGTTATAATACAATGTAAAGACAAAACAATGAAAGAGGGATGGGTATGTTGGAAAAGATGTCGGATTTTTTCAGAAATTTACCCGGTAAGAAATGCGAAGAATGCGGAAATGAGATTGTTGAGCAGTATGAGTGTCACATTAATTTGTGTAATGACTGCTTGAAAATTAAGGATATGTGACAATAGGGCGCCGCACAATTCTAAGTTGTGCGGCGCCCGTTTTTTTCGGCCCTCATCATACTTTCTGAATAGGGCGTTATTCACCATTATTAGCAATTATCTGTACGTTTTAAAATATTCAGTATTTTCAATCTATATTTTTCTATAGACGGATTGTTTTCTTTTCTATTATAATTTGTTCTAATAGCTATCTTTTTAGATACTTATTGCACTTTTTTCTTCGGGAGGTAATCTATGAAAAAATTACGCTTTGGACTAGCGACGCAAATTTTCGTCGGACTCATACTAGGGGTTGTAGTCGGTGTCATCTGGTACGGCAATCCCGCCATTCCAACATATTTACAGCCTATCGGCGATTTGTTTTTACGCTTAATCAAAATGATAGTGATTCCAATTGTCGTCTCCAGCTTAATCATCGGCGTTGCCGGCGCGGGAAGCGGAAAACAAGTCGGAAAATTAGGCTTCAAAACGATTTTGTATTTTGAGATCATTACCACTTTTGCCATTATTCTCGGGCTGGCTTTGGCGAATCTGTTTCATCCGGGAACAGGCGTTAATATACATGAAGCTCAAAAGACAGATATCAGTCAATATGTTGAAACAGAAAAAGAACAAAATAACAAATCTATCGCAGACACATTCCTGCATATCGTACCGACAAACTTCTTCCAATCATTAGCCGAAGGAGATCTGCTTGCCATTATCTGCTTTACCGTGCTGTTTGCACTCGGCATCTCGGCAATCGGTGAAAAAGGAAAGCCTGTCTTGGCCTTCTTTGAAGGTGTTTCTCATGCGATGTTCCATGTTGTGAACCTGGTCATGAAAGTTGCGCCGTTTGGTGTTTTTGCGTTGATTGGTGTTACCGTTTCCAAATTTGGGCTCAGTTCCCTGCTTTCACTCGGTAAACTGGTCGGTTTAGTATATGTAGCTTTGGCTTTCTTTCTCATTGTTGTATTCGGAATCGTCGGAAAGCTTGCCGGAGTAAACATTTTCAAATTCCTCGCCTATATGAAGGATGAAATTTTATTAGCGTTCAGTACGTCAAGCTCCGAAACCGTACTCCCCCGCGTTATGGAAAAAATGGAGAAAATCGGCTGTCCGAAAGGTATTGTTTCCTTTGTTGTGCCGATCGGATATACCTTTAACTTAGACGGATCTGTGCTGTACCAATCTATCGCCGCTTTATTCCTCGCTCAGGTATACCACATTGACTTGTCCATTTGGCAGCAGATTACCCTTGTGCTTGTCTTGATGGTCACTTCCAAAGGAATGGCTGCCGTGCCCGGGACTTCTTTCGTCGTCCTGCTTGCGACATTAGGCGCATTCAACATTCCTGCAGAAGGCCTTGCATTCATCGCCGGTGTTGACCGGATTATGGACATGGCCCGTACGGTCGTCAATCTGACCGGAAACGCGCTGGCATCTGTTGTGATGTCAAAATGGGAAGGCCAGTATGATCCCGTTAAAGGCGCGAAGGTCATGAGCCTCGCCAAAACAGAACAAAACACAACCATCTCAGGTTAAAATAAACTCTGCACGGAATGATTTCCGCGCAGGGTTTTTTATGCCATCGGCGATAGAACGTACCGATGCAAAAGCTTCGCCGTATTAAGAAGCGATAATTCATGCGTGCGTTCAAAAGCGTGTGAAGCGTCAATTCCCGGGCCGATCAGCCCGTGGACGATGTCATGGCCCGAACGGATGGCTGCTGAGGCATCAGAACCGTAATACGGATAAATATCAAGCTGATAATCAATGCCATAGCGCTCCGCAAGCCCGGCCAGATGTTTTCTGAGCTGATAATGGTACGGGCCGCTCGCATCCTTCACGCAAATGGAGACGGTATATTCATCCGTAGACTGGCCGTCGCCGATCGCTCCCATATCAACAGCCAAGTATTCGACGGTCTCAGGAGGAATGTTGGAATTGCCGCCGTAGCCGATTTCTTCATTATTAGAAATCAGAAAATGCGTCGTATACGGAAGTTCGATTTTCTCTTCCGTGATGCGGCGGATTAAATTCAAGAGCAGAGCCACGCTCGCTTTGTCATCAAGATGACGGGACTTAATAAAGCCGCTCGGCGTAATCTGCACGCGCGGGTCAAATGAGATGAAATCGCCGACCCTGATGCCGAGATCGGACGTCTCTTCCTTCATCCGGACAGGCTCATCAAGGCGGACTTCCATATTCTCCTGATTCCGCTCTGCCTTGCCGGCGTCCTTGTAGACGTGCACTGAAGTCTGATGCATTAAGATGGTGCCTGTATAGGTTTTGCCGGAAGAAGTTTGGATCTCGCAATATTCCCCTTCAATCGAGTTATATCGGAAGCCGCCGATCAAGTCAATCTTCAGCCGGCCGTCCGCCTTTATCTCCTTTACCATCGCGCCGAGCGTATCGACATGCGCCGTCAGCAATCTGTGTTTCTTGTCATCACGGCCGGGAATTGTGACAAAAAGACCGCCTTTGCGGTTTCTGTAAGAGGAGACGCCCCATTCTTTTAAAAGACTTTCTGTATAGGCGATAACCTCGTATGTATTGCCCGTCGGACTCGGAATCGACACCAATTCTTTAATCAGTTCCATCGTATATTTCATATTTGCCACAGGTCATTCCTCCTATCAATTTTTATTCTTCTTAAAATATACTCTTTTGATCCATAACCCGTCCAATCTTTTCCTTCTCTTTTTTCATAGAATGAAGGGAGCATGAGCATAGGAGGGAAATGTATGATCAGCCGTAAACCGCACAAGCGGAAAAGATTTCATAATGATTGGTTTGAGGATTGGTTTGAGGATAATTGGTCTGGTGCAGCCTTCTGGGGCTGTAAAAAAGAAAAAGATCACTGTAAAAAGAAAAAAGAAGACCCTTGTAAAAAGAAGAAAGATAAAAAGAAGCATCATCATTCATGCTGCCGCTGCCGTCATTGGTAATCGTTCACACAAGCCCGTTTTACAAATAGATTCTCATGCTCCCCAAACAGCGGATGCTGCTTGGGTTTTTTTATTAAAATTAGTACCAAGTAATAATATCAGGTGTTATAATCTGATATAAAGGAGTGATTTTTTCATGTCAAAATCTAAAATTACAGCAATCGGTACATATGCTCCGGCACGCCGATTAACAAACGCGGATTTGGAGCGCATCGTCGATACATCTGATGAATGGATCGTCCAGCGCACCGGTATGAAGGAAAGACGCATTGCCGGCGAACATGAATTCACATCGGATTTGTGTGTGGAAGCGGTGAAAAACCTTGCAGAACGATACAGCGGAACTCTTGATGATGTCGATATGATCCTTGTCGCCACAACGACGGCGGACTATGCGTTTCCAAGCACCGCGGCACGCGTGCAGGCTTACTTCGGCTGGCCGCAAACGGGGGCGCTTGATATTAACGCCACATGCGCCGGACTCACTTACGGCCTTCAGCTCGCAGACGCATTAATTACCGCCGGTTCCCATCAAAAAGTGATTGTCATTGCCGGTGAAACATTATCAAAGGTAACGGATTATACTGACCGGACGACCTGTGTTCTTTTTGGAGACGCTGCTGGCGCCCTATTGGTGGAACGCGATGAATCAGCGCCGGGCTTTTTGGCAGCCGTGCAAGGAACAGCGGGAGGCAGCGCGGACGTGCTGTATCGCACGGGACTGAGCGCAGAATTAAACGGCGAGCCGCTTAAAGGCGGAGGAAACATGGTGCAAAACGGGCGCGAAGTATATAAATGGGCGGCCAGAACCGTGCCTGAGGAATGCAATGCCCTTTTAGAAAAAGCCGGCTTTTCAAAAGACGATCTGGATTGGTTCGTTCCTCACAGCGCCAACATGCGGATGATCGAATCCATCTGTGAAAAACTGCCCTTCCCGCTTGAACGGACATTGACAAGCGTTGAATATTACGGCAACACTTCATCGGTTTCTATTATTCTCGCTTTGGACGAAGCTGTGAAAGCGAAAAAACTGTCGGAAGGCCAGACGCTGGTATTATTCGGGTTCGGCGGAGGATTGACGTATACCGGACTGTTGGTGAGATGGGGATTTTAATAGTACGACGATCGAAATCTAAAAAAAAGAGGCCCTGACCATCTGCTCAGAGCCTCTTTTTCTTATGCTGTTATTTCTTCTTCCGTTTTGTGTTCTTTTTTGCTTTGCACCGTAAAATACACGATGGTCAGCGCGATCATGACAACGGCGATGCCCAACAGAATGGATGCCTGCTGCCACATATAGCCGTAATCGCCATTTGAAATGACGGCGCGGAACCCGTTGATGCTGTAAGTCATCGGCAGTGCCCCGTGAATCACTTGATAGAATCCCGGCAGGAGTTCAAGCGGGAAGGTTCCTCCGCTTGCCCCGAGCTGGAGCACCAAAATGATGACAGCGATAAAGCGTCCCGGATTTCCCATCGTTGTCGCCAATAATTGAATCATGGACAGGAACGCGATGCTGGTAATCATCGTAAAGAGATAGAACCTCCAAGTGCTCTCCACATCAAGCCCGATTCCTTTCAACAGAACCGTGGCGACAATAACGGATTGAATCAGTCCGACGAGCAGAATAACGCTGAATTTGCTGAGGAACCATTCAAAACCGTTTCTCGGACGCCCTGAAGCTTCACTCAGAGGGAACACGACCGTCAGCATCAATCCGCCGACATACAAGCCCATAGAGAGAATATAAGGCGTCAGTCCGGTACCATAGTTAGGCACGGAATGAATCGCGTTATCGTCCGTTTTTACCGGATCGGCAAACATGCTGTACGTTTTGTCATCTGTCTTAATGTCCCCGGTTTGATCGGCCGCATCTTTCAGCTGGCTGGACAATTGTCCGGTTCCGTCTAAAAGCTTGCTTAAACCGGTGCCGAGAGACGCTTGACCCTGCTCAATTTTGGACGAGCCGTCATGGATTTTGTTTTGCGCGTCCAGCAGTTTCGTTAAGCCGCCTGATACTTGGCCGCTCCCTGACACTAACGCTTCTGATCCTGATTTGAGCTGTCCGAACTTGCTGTTGTATTCGCCGATGCCGGCCGTCAGTTTGTTTTGGCTTTCAAAGACGGTCTGCGCTCCGCTGTACAATTTATCAGTTCCCGCTGTCAGCTGGTTAATCGCGTCTTGTACCGCCGCTGCGCCGTTATACAGTTTCGATGTGGACTGAGGCAGTGCTTTCAGCTGATCAGCCTTCGCTTTTACATCTTTGAGCGCGCTTTTTATGACTGACATATCCGGAAGCTGAATATCTCCGCCGGACGGAAGCTGGCTGACGATATTGTCTAAATCCGGAAGGTCGGCCTTCGGAAGCTTCTCATTCAGTAGCTGAACAAGTTTCGCTTTTTGCTCATCCGTTAAGAAATCACTGTCCTTAATCACCTTTTTGACCGCGTCATCCCGGGCATCCAGGTTGTTTTTCAGATCAGAAAGCTTCTTCTTAAACTGCTGCAGGTCCTTTTCAGTCTGCTCGAGCTGCCCAACCGCGTTTTCAATGTCTGACAGGTTGACTGAATTGATCGCATCTTCAAATGCCGCCGCTTTTTGCGACACTTCCTGCGCCTTGCTGTTTAACGCGCTTAATCCATTCGTTAAATCCGGAAGCTTTTGCTGGAGCTGCTTTTGTGCGTCAAGGCTCGTTTTCAGCCCGCTGGCCACTTGGCCTCCTCCTGAAGCAATCTGTCCTGATTTATCTTGAATTTCGGCGCTTGCGCTCTGAAGTTTTGCGATAGAGCTGTCAAGCGTTTGAATTCCGCTTGTCACTTTCGCCGCTCCGTCTGCAAGCTGCTGCGTTTTATCGCTGATGGTGGCGGTGCTTTCAGTAAGCTTCGCTAAATTTTCCTTCAGCTTGGCGCTGCCGTCTTTCGCGTTTTTCGTGCCGTCGTCTATTTTCTTGGCTCCGCTGCTGGCTTTGCCGAGCCCTTTGGCAATATCTTTAAAGTTATCAAAAATGACTTTTGCGTATTGCTCTGTCACTTCTTTCGACACGGAGGCTTTCAGTTTGTCGATCGCCTTTTCCCCGATTGTCGCGCCGACATAGTTTGATCCGGCATTCGTATGATATTTCAGATCCAGCTTCTTCGGATTTTTATCCATTACCGTGCTGGCGTTTTTCGAAAAATCTTCAGGAATCTCGACCAATAAATAATATTTAGCATTTAATAAGTCCTTTAACGATTGATCAAGATCGCTTGAAAAATGCCAATCAAAATTATCATTTTTCTTTAACTCTTTCACAAGATCGTCACCGATCTGAAGATGTTTCCCTTCGTAGTCCGCCCCTTTATCCTGGTTGACAACGACAACCGGCAGCTGATCCACCGTGCCGTACGGGTCCCAGTACGCCTTCAAAAACACTCCGCTGTAGATCAGCGGAACGAATAATATGGCAATGATGGGGATTAACAGTTTCTTGTTCGTTACAATGTCTTTCCACTGGCTTTTTATTGTATTCAACCCTGTTGCCTCCTTCCGCAAACTGACTCATTTGACAAAACGGTCACGGCACCTAAAAAGTGAAGGATCATCTATTATTTAGATAATCCTTGACCAACATACATTTCCAGCAATTCGGCGATCGTCTCTTTTTCAAGAGGCGGATGGTTTTTTTCCCAGTCAAATATCAGCGCGATGTAGAGCTTGAGCATCACAAAAGCGGTCAGTTCCGGATCACACGGTTTAATGCTTCCGTTTTCAATGGCTGTTTCTATCTTTTCTTTAATGTATGACAGAATGGCCCGCTCCATTTTCGCAATGACATCCTGAACGGCTATTGTACCAATCTCGGCGTTCTCCTGAAAAATTTTAATAGTCAGCTGGTGTGTTTTTCTGAATTCCAAAATCGCGACAAGCGCCCGGTGGACATTTTCGTGAAATGAAAGCTCCGGTTTCATCGCTTCGTCTGCGTGTTCCTTCATTTCTCTTAAAATAGTGGTGAAAATATCATCAAACAGTTCTTCTTTGTTTTTGAAAAACGTGTAGATGGTTCCCTTCCCCACATTTGCAAGCTTTGCCACCAGATCCATTGTCGTTGCTTTGTAGCCGAATTGTGTAAAAGACTTCGTTGCCGCTTCCAGAATGAGCTTTTTCCGATCGACGGACATGTTTCCCACCTCGTTAAATTGACCGTTTGAACGTTTTAGTCATTTTGTACATAAGATAACTTATCACAGTCGCAAAGAAGATTCAAATGTTTTTTCTCTTTACTGGTGTTCCCTTTACAGAACGGGAACATGCAAAAAAACCTCCGTTTTACGATAACGGAGGCTGGTACGTTTCAAATAAATAAGCCAGTGAATCATATACGGCGGCTTTTCCCTGGTCGATACAGTCGGGGATGCCCACCCCTTCGAATGACGCGCCCGTCGCGTATACGCCCGGATAGGAAGCTTTCAGCGCATCTCTGAACTCTTTGATGCGCTCCTTATGGCCAACATGGTATTGCGGCATGCTTTCGTTCCAGCGGGTCACACAGGTCATTTCCGGTTCGCCATTCATTTTCATTACTTTTTTCAAATCTTCCATTACGATTTTAATGATCTCGTTATCTGAAAGATCTACGATGGATTCATCTCCGGCCTTTCCGACGTACGCCCTGAGAAGCGTTTTGCCCTCCGGCGCCGCGTGCGGCCATTTTTTATTCGTCCATGTGCAGGCCGTGATGGAGAAGTCGCTGTTTCTTGAGATTACGAATCCCGTACCTTCATGCTCCATCTTGACGGCTCCCTCAGGAAAACCTAAGGCGACGTTGGCAACGGACGTAGAATGCATGTCTTTGAGACATGAAACCGCCGGCAGATCAGAAAGCATTTTCGCCGCGGCTTTATGCGGGGCTGTTACTATGCATCCTTCCGCATAGAGCACTTTGCCGTTATCAAGCGTCACGGAATATCCTTTCTCCTCGCGGCCGATATGGGTGACTTTCGTTCCTTTCATCACCTTTGTCAGCGTAAGCTGCTTTTCCAGCTCCTCCACCAACGTTTGAAGCCCTGTCGTCAGCGTTAAAAACTGGCCCTGCTTTTTGGCCGTCAGCTGCTGTCCCGAAGGCTGCGGACGTGATTTTTTCATACCGAGAATCAGGCTTCTGTGCTTTTGCTCAGTCTGATAGAATTGCGGAAACGTAGACATGAGGCTCAGCTTATCAATATCTCCGGCATAAATCCCTGATAATAGCGGTTCTATTAAATTCTCAACAACTTCGTCACCGACGCGTCTGCGGAAAAATTCACCCAGAGACTGATCTTCCTTCGGTTTGCTCGCAGGCAGGACAAAGTCAAGCGCCGCCCGCGCTTTTCCGGGAACAGAAAATAAACCGGTGGAGATGAACGGAGCGATTTTGGTCGGAATGCCCATCACCGCGCCCTTCGGCATCGGATGAAGCGTCTCGTTGACGAGCACGTAAGACTGGCCGGTCGCATTGTTGACGAGCAGATGCTCAAGCCCCAAATCCTTGACGAGCTGCGGCGCGCTTTTTTTCCTTTCCAAAAAAGAATCCGGGCCCCGCTCAATGATGTAGCCGTCTTTATGCGCCGTCTGAATTTTGCCGCCGGCTCTCGGGCCTGCTTCGATCAAGGTGACCTCAAGCGGCAGCTGTTTTTCTTTGATTTCTTTTTCCATGTAGAAGGCGGCGGCTAATCCCGTTATGCCGCCGCCGATGATGACCAGATGTTTTTTATCGCCACTCATTTTTATCGCCTTCTTTACCGTTTAATTCTACTTGTCCAGCTCTTTCAGCACGACCGCTGCAAGCGCGTCGATAAATTCAGGCTGTGCGTTCGGCATGGCCGGACGATAGTAGCTTGCGCCGACTTCTTCAGTCACAGCTTTGCATTCATAATCATTATCGTAAAGCACCTCTAAATGATCGGCAACGAAGCCTGCGGGCACGTATACAAATGCTTTATAAGGATGCTTTTGATACAGCTCGCGCGTAAGATCCTGCACATCCGGCCCGAGCCACGGATCAGGGGTGTTCCCTTCGCTTTGCCAGCCGACTGCGTAATCGGTAATTCCGGCGCCTTCGGCAATCAGTTTTGCGGATTCCTCCAGCTGGTCAGGATACGGATCGCCGTATTCTTTAATTTTTTCAGGAAGGCTGTGCGCTGAGACGATCAGCATCGCGTCATCCCGTTCTTCTTTCGGCATTGATTCATACGTTTTCTTCACCTGGCCGACCCAATAATCAACGAATTTCGGTTCATCATACCAGCTTTCAACGGACTTGATGGTCAAGCCGCCGAGCTTCTCCGCTTCTTCTTTCGCGCGTTTGTTGTATGACTGGACGCTGAATGTTGAAAAATGAGGGGCGAGCACAAGGCTGACAGCTTCTGTAATGCCGTCTTTATGCATGTCCGCCACCGCGTCTTCAATAAACGGTTCAATATGTTTTAATCCGATATACACTTTGAATGTTACATCATCCTGGATTTCATTTAAACGCTGTGCGAGCTTCTCCGCCTGCTCCTGCGTGATTTTCGCCAGCGGAGAAATGCCTCCGATCGCTTCATATCTGTCTTTTAAATCTTGAAGCATATGAGGCTCCGGCTTTCTTCCGCGTCTGATATGCGTATAATAACGTTCTATGTCCTCTTCTTTGTAAGGCGTTCCGTAAGCCATGACAAGAAGTCCCATTTTCTTTTTGCTGCTCATTTTGTTAAACACCTCTTTTGATGGTCTGTCTACCTTGATTTTGACAGGAAAATCTACTTATAACCAACGATCTGCTCAGGAAGATTGTTCCGTTTTTTTGGCAGCGGAATATTCATGTACAAACGCCGTCAGCTTTTTCAGCGTTTCCGGATTGACATCAGGGAATACGCCGTGCCCTAAATTGAAAATAAACCCGTCCGCTTTCATGCCTTGATCAAGTATCGCTTTCGCTTTTTTCTCGATGACTTCCCAAGGCGCAAGAAGAAGCGACGGATCAAGATTGCCCTGAACCGTTTTTGTAATGCCTTGTTTTCTGGCGTCATCTATGCCGAGTCTCCAATCAAGACCGACGACATCAAGAGGAAGGTCATGCCAATCCCCGGCCAGATGGCTTGCGCCTACGCCGAACATGATCAGCGGAACTTGCTCTGCAGAAAGCTCCCGGAAAATTCTGTCCATCACCGGTTTTATAAACTGCCGGTAATCTTCGCGGTTCAGCGCGCCGACCCATGAATCAAAAATCTGAATGGCTTTTGCGCCGGCGTTAATCTGCGCTTTTGCATAAACGATAATCATGTCCGCGAGCTTGTCCATCAGCATTTGCCACGCTTGCGGCATACTGTGCATAAACGCTTTTGTTTTGTTGTAATTTTTAGAAGGCCCGCCTTCAATCATATAACTGGCCAGCGTAAAAGGCGCTCCCGAAAAACCGATGAGCGGAACATTCAGCTGTTCGTTTACGAGTAATCGGATCGTTTCCAGCACGTAAGGAACATCCTGTTCGGGATTCAGTTCGCCGAGCTTTTCAATATCCGCAGCAGAGCGCACCGGCTGATCGATCACCGGGCCGATTCCGTTTTTTATTTCAACATCCACTCCGATATAAGGAAGCGGCGTCATAATGTCTTTATATAAAATGGCAGCGTCCACTCCGTACTGCTCGACCGGGAGCCTCGTCACATACGCGCACAGCTCGGGCTGATGCGTAATTTCGACTAAGCCGTACTTTTCCTTCAGCTTGCGGTATTCCGGCTGCGACCTCCCCGCCTGTCTCATGTACCAGACAGGGACGTGATTTGTCTTTTCTCCCCGTGCCGCTTTTAAAAACGTATCATTAAACGCTTCTCGTTTACTCATCTGAATTTCCACCTTTCCTCCTGCAACCATACGTTCGTGTTCTTCGCCCATTACACTATACCTTGTTTTTTCAAAAGCGTATAGAATTGAGGCTTAATGTTCAAAAAATCGCCGAATTCATGATTAAGAAGAAAAAAGCTTCGGCTGAACGTATTCCGTTCCCTCTCCTTCTTGATCCGTCTGTGAATTATATGGAACGACTTTGTATGAAGCCCCTGAAAACAGATTGGCGTACGGTATGTCAAAGCTGCCTTTTCCTTTCACCGAATCCAGAAGCTTGTCTTTTCCGTCTTTCTTCTCATATATTCGGTAAACAACCCGATCATCCTTTTGAATATCCCATTTTAATTGAACCGTAATCAGTCCCATCGCCTTAAATGTATAACGGGCCGACAGGGACTTTACCGCCTCCAGCTCAATCGGGCTGCCCAGTTCCTTCACATTTTCAGGCTTTTTGAATGTCCGGCCGTTTTCCCCCGCTTTTGTAACGATATCTTTAAAGAGTCTGACCGGGTATTGGCTTCCGCCTTTCAGGTAATGGGTTTTATCCGTTTTGTCATAGCCCATCCAGACGGCTCCCGTCAGTCCGGGAGTGTATCCCGCAAACCAGGCGTCCTTTGTCGCGCCGGGGACGCCGGTAAATGTGGTCGTGCCGGTTTTCCCCGCCAGGTCACCTTGATAGCTGCCTTGTGAAGCGGTTCCTTCTTTTACGACCTGCTGAAGCATTCTCGTCATATTCCATGCCGTCTGTCCGCTGAAGACGCGCGTTTTGCCGTTTTTAGGCCCGGACAACGTTTCTCCGTCTTCGTCCGTGATGTTCTCTATAAAAAATGGCTTCGTATACATTCCGCTTGCCGCAAAGGTATGATAAGCTCCGGCAAGCTGAAGCGGGGTGACGCCTTCAGACAGACCGCCCAGCGCAATCGCGAGTCCGTTGTCAGAAATGTTCATACCGTTTTTCTCAAGATACGATTTTCCCATATCTACGCCGATCTGCTTCAATGTCCAGACAGCGGGCGCATTTATGCTGTAAGTGATCGCATCCTGCATCGTCACTTCCCCCTTGTACTGTCCGTCATAATTTTTCGGTTCATACCCGTCGTAGGACGTGAGTTTGTCTTGGAGAAGCGAATACGGTTTGAACTTGTCTTCCTGCATGGCGGGACCGTATACGGCAATCGGCTTAAACGTTGAGCCCGGCTGCCGCTTCGCCGTAACCCTGTTGTATCCTTTTGTCACGTAGTCGCGTCCGCCGACCGCCGCGCGCACGCCTCCGGTTTTATTATCAATAAAGACGGCGCTTCCCTCTGCCGCTTGATCCGTCCCCGGAAAATAGCCGCTTTCCTTCATGAGGGTGTATGCCGTTTTCTGCAGCTTGGAATCAAGTGACGTCCGGATCGTATAGCCGCCTTGAAGCAGCTGTTCACCCGACATCGAATAACGGGATTCCGCCTCCTTGATGACAAGATCGATATAACTGTCAAACCAAGGCGTTTCTGATGTTTTCTTGACATGAAGCCCCAATGTCCGGCCCTGGGCTCTGACGGCTTCCTTGGCGCTGATATAGCCTTGGTCGTTCATCATTGCAAGAATCGTATCGCGGCGTTCTTTATTTTTATCCGGATGCTGAATCGGCGAATAAAGAGATGGCGCCTTCGGAATCGCTGCCAGAACGGCTCCTTCCGCAACGGTTAAATCTTTTACTTCTTTATTAAAGTAGTAGTGGGACGCGGCTTGAATGCCGTAAACGCCATGGCCGAAATAAAGCTGGTTCAGGTACATTTCAAGCAGCTTGTCCTTGCTGTAATCACGCTCAAGATTGATGGCGATAATGACTTCCTTCGTCTTGCGCAAAAATGTTTTATCATGAGTCAGAAAAATGTTTTTCGCCAGCTGCTGGGTGATCGTGCTTCCGCCTTCCACCTTGCCGCCTGCTAAAACATCCCGGAACACCGCCCGGCCGACAGACTTCACATCAATGCCGTGATGTTCGTAAAACCGTTTATCTTCAACGGCGATAAAGGCATCTCTCACATCTTCCGGAACCTGCTGAATGGATACCGGCTCGCGATTTTCCGTATAGAGGCTCGCGATTTCATCACCGTTTTGATCGACGATTTTTGAAGATGCGTGCAGTATTAATTTCTTTTCATCGATGACATAATGGCCGAGAAATATAATGATAATGTATCCGATTAACGCGAGAAAAGCGGTTGCCGCCGCAATTACAGCCGGAATAAAGAATCTTTTTTTCTTTTTCAGCATAAGTCACCTCGCCTTTCTTAACTTGTAGTATGGGAAATATTGTTTCGAATTATGTCAGAATGAGTCGCCAATAGAAACTTATACCACTCTTTTGATATACTAGCAAGCAGGAGGTGGCTGATATGAAGGTTTATATTACATACGGGACAGCCGATTTTTTAAAGACGATTGCAAAGAAACACCCGAGTGAGAATATGGTGCTGATGCAAGGTGAGGATAATGCGGTTTTAATTCATGAAACAAATGGAGAAACCGTTTTTCAGGCGCCCCATTCCTATGAAAGCATCGACAGCGTCGGGGAAATCAAAAATCCGGGCTACGCCGTCCTCAACAACATCGCCGTTACCCAGGAAGGCCGTCCGCTGTTTGAAAACCGGTTTAAAAACCGCGCCGGCAAAGTGGAAAATGAACCCGGTTTTCAAGCCATCCGCGTATTAAGACCGCTCGAAGGCGATACGTATGTCATTTTGACCCTGTGGGAAGAGGAAAAAGCCTTTCAGGATTGGCAGCAGTCAAACTCTTATCAGGAAGCTCATAAAAAACGCGGAACATCTGCCGGCATCGACACGACGTCTATTTTCTCCCGGCCGTCTTATGTAACCGCTTATTACGCAATAGACTAAAAAACCGCCGGAGATTCTCCGGCTTTTTTAATGTCCCGATTTTACGCTTCGTTCTTGCACCTTCCGCCCGCCTATGAATACCCTGTAGCAATCCTATTTATAAACGGAGTGGTTCAATTGGGGATCGGCGTCTACTCGGTACATCTGCTTTATGTTGCTTTTATCGCGGCCATTATCGTTTTTATGCTCCTCAGGAAAGATACAACCTTTATTTCACTCGCCGGCATTTTTGTGATTGCGCTATGGACGACGCATTCATTCTCCGCTTCGGTCAGCAGCCTGTTTCACAGCTTCACGTATGCCGCCGGAGAATTGCTGCCGACGATTTTTATCATTTGTTTTATCGTGGCGATGAGCGGCCTCTTGACCGAAACCGGTATTAATGAAGCGATGATTTCTCCGTTTGCAAAGCTGATGAAAGGGCCGGCTGTCGCGTATTGGGTTATCGGCTGTCTGATGTTTGCCATCTCTCTTTTTTTCTGGCCGTCACCCGGGGTGGCGCTGATCGGCGCTGTGCTGCTTCCCGCAGCGATCCGGGCGGGCCTTTCTCCGATCGCCGCGGCTATGGCGATGAACCTGTTCGGCCACGGATTCGCTTTATCGGGGGATTACGTCATTCAGGCGGCCCCGAAATTAACGGCCGATGCCGCGGGCATTCCCGTGGGCGATGTCATGCAGGCAAGTATTCCGCTCGTTTTGATCATGGGGTTAACGACGACAATCACCGCTTTCTTCCTCATCATGCGGGATCGAAAAAAAACGAAGGCCCCCCTCTCCTTGGACAGCTCCGGTTCTTTGGACACAAGTATGTATCTGCCGAAAAAACTCAGGGTGATCCTGGCGGTTTTCATTCCGCTTGTTTTTCTCGCCGATATTATCTGCATGATTGTATACCGTCTGCAAGGAAACGAGGCGACGGCACTCGTCGGAGGAACCGCGATCGGCATTCTCCTGATCGTTCATTTCATTGTATATAAAGAGCGGCATTTAGAAAAGATCACCGAGTATTTTATCGGCGGTTTTCAATTCGGCTTTAAAGTATTCGGCCCCGTCATTCCGATCGCGGCCTTCTTTTATCTCGGTGACGCGGGGTTTAAAAGTATTTTGAACACCCCGCTGCCGAAAGGATCTGCGGGGATCGTCAATGACCTCGGATTGGCCCTGTCCCATTCTTTTCCGATGTCCGGAGAATTCGCCGGCATCGCCCTGGCAGCAGTCGGTGCGATTACCGGGCTCGACGGGTCAGGGTTTTCCGGTATATCTCTTGCAGGCTCGATGGCAAAGCTGTTTTCCGCCGCGCTTCATACGGACCCGGCCGTTTTAACGGCGCTGGGCCAGATTTCAGCGATCTGGGTCGGGGGCGGAACATTGGTCCCTTGGGCACTGATCCCCGCTGCGGCTATTTGTAAAGTTGATCCGTTTGAGCTTGCCAGGAAAAACTTTATCCCGGTTGCGGCCGGGCTAGTCGTCACAACGATCGCCGCCATCATCATTCTCCCGTAGCAAAAGGATTGAAATCTTCTGACATTTTCTATACAATCATGGGAAAAGCAGACGAGGGGGCATCGCTTTTGACGTTAACGACACTTCAAAAAAGCTTAAACGCTCAGCTTGACGGGCTGTATGAGGAAATGGTTGAAATCAGGCGTCACCTTCACATGAATCCCGAGCCATCGTTTAAGGAGAAAAAAACACCGGCGTTCATCGCCTCATTTTATGAAAAGCTCGGCGTCCCCATCCGGACGAATGTCGGGGGCAACGGTGTCACAGCCTATATTGAAGGCGGTGAACCGGGACCGGCCGTGGCACTCAGAGCTGATTTTGACGCTCTGCCGATACAGGATGAAAAAGATGTGCCCTATGCTTCACAAATTCCCGGCGTCATGCACGCCTGCGGGCATGACGGCCATACCGCGGCTCTGCTTGCTGTCGGAAAAGTGCTGTACCGCAACCGGGAAAAACTGAAAGGGTCATTTGTGATGATCCATCAGCACGCTGAGGAATTATCTCCCGGCGGAGCACAAGCAATGATTGAGGATGGCTGCCTCGAACATGTCGATGCCATTTTCGGCACTCACCTTTGGGCGACTGAACCCGTCGGAACGGTCTTATGCCGCCCGGGCCCAGTGATGGCCGCCGCTGACGGCTTTACGATTAAAGTCATCGGCAAAGGCGGCCACGGCGCGATTCCTCACGATACGAAGGACGCCGTTTTAATCGGCTCACAAATCGTCACGGCTCTTCAGCATATCGTCAGCCGGCGGGTAAATCCGGTGCAGCCGGCCGTCATCTCAGCCGGCTCATTCATCGCTGAAAATCCGTTTAATGCGATTGCCGATCAGGCAGTCATATCAGGCACCGTCCGCTCGTTTGACGAAAGTGTGCGCAGCCTGCTCGAAGCAGAAATAGAAGCCGTCGTAAAAGGAATCTGTTCCATGCACTCCGCTTCCTATGAATATCGTTTCAAGCGCGGTTATCCCGCCGTCGTTAATCATCCTGAGGAAGCGGCGCACGCTGCGGCAGCCGCAGCGGAAACAGACGGCGTCACGAAGGTCGTTGAAGGAGAGCCGCAGATGGCCGGAGAGGATTTTTCCTATTATCTGCAGCATACAAAAGGCGCATTTTTCTTTACGGGCGCCGCTTTAGAAAACGCGGAAACCATTTATCCTCATCATCATCCGAAATTTGATTTTAATGAAAAAGCGATGCTGACGGCCGCCAAGGTGCTTATCGGTACCGCGGTGAGCTACCCCCGCTGACATAAAAAACAGCCGGTACATTACGTACCGGCTGCTGTGATTCTTAAATGAAAAACGTGCCTTGCCGTCTCACCGAGCTGTGACAGCAGTTTATAATTGGCCGCTCCGCCCACGGCGGCTCCGACGACCGGCAAAAGCTGAAACAATTTCACCACGTCCAGATAATCGCGGTATTCCTGCTGAAAAACTCTCCAATCGACATCATGCTTTTTCGAATCCCACTGTTCAATCATTGAGTATATGCGTTTCCGCTGTTCACCGCTTGAGAAAGCCAGCTGAAAAATAAACAGCAAAAACAATCGTTCATCCCTGTCTTTCACATCATAGCCGTAAATGGAGGCAAGATCGAACAGACATTTCATTTTAATGGATAACAGCAAAGGAAAATCAGCCATCCCTAAAAAAATTCCGCCGGCCCCCGTACCGATACCTTCAGCTGCCGCGACCTTTTGGTACGATGCGACGGTTTGTCTGGCGAGGGCATCTTTTTCAGCAAGCGTCATACCGTGTGTATCCCGCTTGCTTTTCACCAGATTTGAACCAGCCATTGTTGCTTCGGTCATTTTTTTAATGCTTTCTGTGATGACGGCATGAATTTTATCGGGAATCCGCTCATTTATTTTCGCCTGCATTCCTTTAGAAAAGCGTTCAAGCATGGAATCTTTGCGCAAAAAACGCGCTTTCCATTGCAGTGCTTCCTGTATCAGCTGCTGATCGTCGGTCATCTGTGTCTCCTTCTTTCATTGAGGTTTCAAAAACCCGATAGATTACAGCTTGCCGTACTTTTTCAATCTTCCGCCCATATACGAAGGCATGATTACAAAAATCAGAACGGCTGAAGCAACAGCCGCATACAGCGCCCCGCTGACTCCCGCGGCATAAGCTGACGCTGCACAGAACAGCAGCGCCTGCACGGTTAATGCCGATTTCATCAGCGAAAAGAAACTTTGCAGCTTCGCTTTCTGATTGACCGGGTAAAGCTCCTGCAGAGAAAGATGATGAAAATGCCCGAACAGCGGCAGAAGCTGTATCCCCGTAATAAAGACGGTAAATACGGTTAACGCCGCCGTTATCCACGGATTGGCGGAAACGAGCATAATAATCAGGATAAAAATAATCGTGAGCCTGACCTGAATGCCGAGATAATCATTTGAACGCAGAAAGGCCCGCGCATACATATAGGAGAACGTTTTCCGCTGTTCAAACGGAATCATTCTGAGCAAAAAGTCGAGATACGCCCGGCGTTTTGCCTGTTTCTTCAGGTGAGGCACATCGGTAAACAGATTGGCGATTCTGTAAAACCGCTGCTTCCTTCTTAATTCATATTCAATATGGGCTTCCCATTTTAATGATTTATGTTTTGCGGCCGATGTGAAATACACATAAAGGCCGGCCATCACAATGTAGACGGCGGCAGCGTACACATAAAACGACTGTAAGACGAAGTATAAAAGCAGCATATTGCAGATAAAGCGTATGACCGCATCCATCATTTTCATGCTTCTGTCATTCATAAACGTCATCCGCCACTCCATGGCCTGATTCCACGCTTTTACCGCCAGCATCTGAATAAATACGGCGGCATACGACGCAAGCGACGCCCCCGGACTTACAGCGAAAAACAGAGGCATGCATACAAGCGACAGGGCAATAAGCGGAAACAGCTGTGACAGATAGCTGTACTTAAATGAATGCTTAAAGTATGTCCCCATTTTCGGTTCAAGCGGCAGCAGAAACACGAGGTCCGCTTCCTTTAACAGCGTCCGGACGTATGAACCGGTCAGCACAAATGAAAAGAGCACCGCCATCACCCAAAATGACGGAAAATGAACGGGAATGTCTTTGACCCACTTGCTGTACCAGCTTGCCGCGCCGGCAATAAAAAAGATCAGCACAATGACGAGATGATCATTGAGCATATATTTCATATACATTCTGGTTTCCTTTATATGCTCTTCAAGCCGGGACTGCCAAATCGTAGACATATTATTCATGGCCGGCGTCTTCCTTCGTCAGTTCGATATACAAGTCATCAAGAGCTGCGTCTTTCATGCCGAACTGCTCTCTCAGTTCTTCCAGTGTGCCGCTTGCCCGCACTTCGCCGTTATGTAAAATAATGAAAGCGTCACAGTAGCGCTCTGCCGTAGCCAGGATATGCGTTGACATCAGCACGCTTGATCCGGCTTTTTTCGCGGCGTCCATCCGCTCCAGCAATGCATTGATCGCAAGCGGGTCAAGGCCGAGAAACGGCTCGTCAATGATATAAAGCGAAGGCTCCGCGAGAAACGCGCACATGATCATGACCTTCTGCTTCATCCCTTTGGAAAAGTGAGCGGGAAACCATTTCAGCCTTTTTTCCATTCTGAATTCTTTCAGAAGCGGAGGAAGCCTTTTTTCAAGCGTTTCTTTGGAAAGGCCGTACGCCATGGCCGTCAGCTCCAAATGCTCTTTGAGCGTCAGTTCTTCATACAGCACCGGCGTTTCGGGGATGTACGTAAATTGCGAGCGGTAGCTTTCCTTATCCTCCGAAAACGTCTTGCCGTTCAGCTCGATCGAGCCTTTATGCGGGTCCATTAATCCGATAATATGCCGGATCGTCGTGCTTTTGCCCGCGCCGTTTAATCCGATGAGTCCGACAATCTGGTTCGGCTCAAGGGTGAATGAAACATTTTTTAAGACCGGGTTTCTCGTATAACCGCCGGTTAAGTCTTTTACCGATAGCAGAGACATAATTTCTCCCCTTCTGATTCGTTTTTCTTCATAGTACCAAAAATAAAGTCTGATTTGAAACGATTCCCTTTTTTTCTCACGTGAAAATCGTGCATAGTTATCGTTTTGGCGGACATCATAATGTATGTAGAAGGAAACAGCTTTAATCAACTGAAAATGAGGTGTTTATAAAAGACGTCTTAGAACAGTTGGATGAAAATCAACATGTCCTGTGCTTACAATTTCTTCACACACTGCTTTGATGATGTTCTTCATTCATGATGAAATAATCAAATGAGGTGTTTGTCCCAGGAATGATTAAGCAGACCCATAAGTCTTCATTTTAAAAACAAATGAGGTGCTTACAAAAGGCATATTCAATTTTCTGTGATAAAGCTCGTACTTCTGCATCAGGGTGAACGCGCAGCCGTTCATCCTGTTTTTTGTTTTGGCCGTTTTTGTGGTACGATGAGAATATACATATAAGGGAGGAAACCCATCTATGCACAAAGCGGACGATTGTATTTTCTGCAAAATCATTGCCGGTGACATTCCGTCTTCAAAAGTATACGAAAATGAACACGTCGCGGCGTTTCTTGATATCAGCCAGGTCACAAAAGGCCATACGCTCGTGATTCCGAAAACACATATCGAAAACGTGTACGAGTTTACGCCTGAGCTTTCAAAAGAATATTTTGAAGCGGTGCCGAAAATCGCACGCGCCATCCGCGATGAATTCGAGCCGATCGGGCTGAATATTCTCAATAACAACGGTGAAAAAGCGGGCCAATCGGTGTTCCATTTTCACATGCATATCATTCCGCGTTACGGAAAAGGCGACGGTTTCGGGGCTGTCTGGAAGACCCACGCCGAAGACTATACGCCTGACGATCTTCAGGAGATCGCTTCAACCGTCAGAAAACGGCTTGCCTCATCTTAAAGATGAGGTTTTTTTGCGTCCGGAAACACAAAAAACATAAAATTATATTTTTTCATATCAAAAAAATCAAAAAATTGTGATAGGATAATTGTATTATTTCTTACACTAAAGCGGAAAACAGGGAGAGATCGTAAACATGGAACGTACAACGAATTTCAATGCAGGACCCGCAGCCCTTCCACTGGATGTGCTGCAAAAAGCACAAAAAGAATTTGTCAACTTCAATGATACCGGCATGTCCGTCATGGAGCTGTCCCACCGGAGCACGGAATATGATGCGGTGCACCAAAAAGCCAAAAGCCTTCTGAAAGAACTGATGGATATTCCCGACGATTATGATATTTTATTTCTTCAAGGCGGCGCAAGCCTTCAATTCTCCATGCTGCCGATGAACTTTTTAACACCGGAAAAAACGGCGCACTTCATCGTAACAGGCGCATGGTCTGAAAAAGCACTCGCCGAGGCGAAACTGTTCGGAAACACATCCGTCACGGCAACAAGCGCAGATTCAAACCACAACCACATACCGGAAGCGGACCTCTCAGGAATCAAAGACGGCGCCTACCTGCATATTACGTCAAACAACACGATTTTCGGAACGCAGTGGAAAGAGTTCCCGAATTCACCGATCCCGCTCGTAGCCGACATGTCAAGCGACATCCTGAGCAGAAAAATTGATGTCAAAACGTTTGATGTTATCTATGGCGGAGCCCAGAAAAACCTCGGGCCGTCCGGCGTCACGGTCGTCATCATGAAAAAATCATGGCTTGAAAACGAAAACGCCAACGTCCCTAAAATGTTGAAATACTCCACTCACACAAAAGCCGATTCACTGTATAATACGCCGCCTACATTTGCGATTTATATGCTGAGCCTCGTCCTTGAATGGCTGGCTGAAAACGGCGGTGTCGAAGCGGCTGAACGGCGCAATCAGGAAAAGGCCGATGTCCTGTACGGCACAATCGACGCAAGCGGCGGGTTTTACGCGGGGCATGCCGCAAAAGACAGCCGTTCTCACATGAACGTCACGTTCACCCTCCGCGACAGCAGTCTCACGAAAAAATTCGTTGAAGAAGCGAAAGCGGCTAAAATGATCGGACTCGGAGGCCACCGCTCAGTCGGAGGCTGCAGGGCGTCTATCTACAACGCCGTCAGCCTGGCTGATTGTGAAAAACTGGCTCAGTTTATGAGAAAGTTCCAGCAGGAAAACGAATAAATTTCTTCTAACATAACGGTTCCTTTGATATACTGTTTGCATATCAATTTTTCCGGCCATCGCAATAAATGACGAGCATATTATTGGATGGCGAAAAAGCTTAGCAGAGGAGAGCTTAGTATGAAAACAAAAGAATTAGTCATTATGGCCCTGTTTGCGGCAATCGGAGCGGTGCTTCATTCCATTATGCCGCCGGTATTATTCGGAATGAAACCCGATATGATGCTTGTGATGATGTTTATGGGTATTCTGTTATTCCCCCGTGTGCAGAACGTACTGATGATCGGGATTGTAACGGGAATCATTTCCGCACTCACGACATCTTTTCCGGGCGGACAGCTTCCGAATATCATTGAAAAACCGGTAACGGCGTTTCTGTTTCTCGCGCTGGCGCTTTTGGTGAAAAAGAGCGTGAAAACAGCGGCCGCCGCCGTCATTACGATAGCCGGCACCTTCATCTCCGGTTTGCTCTTTTTGGCGCTGGCCCTTCTGATTGTCGGCCTGCCGGGCGGATTCACCGCCTTGGTGCTCGCGGTCGTCCTTCCGGCGGCTGCGCTGAACGCGATCGCCATTATCATTATGCATCCGATTGTGCAAACTATCTTAAAACGGTCCAATATGATTGAAACGGTGAAATAACCGCATACCGAAACCTCTTCCGGCCGGAAGAGGTTTTTTAATGTGTTTCAGCATGTTTTATACGAGAAGTTTTGTGAAAAAGATAAGGAACAATGCGAGGGCGGTTCCTGCTGAGCAGACAATGGCCTTTTGGCGGACGACCCGCTTCGGCGGATATGAAGCGGCCTGGCCGAGCAGTTTCAGGTAATAAACGGCGCCCGCCGCAAAGACAAGAGCCATACAAGATAAAACAATCATAAAGACAGACAACCTTCTCCCTCCTTTTCCCTTAAAAAATATGCTAAAATAAAGCAAGCTATGTATAGAAGTTTATTCTTCTGAACAAAAATGATAAAAGTTATGAGAAAAAAAACGGGGTGATTTCAAATGGCTGACGGACGTTCCCTTTTAACAGGCCTTTTCGTAGGCGGATTGATCGGAGGCGCAGCGGTGTTACTCTCGGCTCCTTCATCCGGAAAAGAGCTGCGGGGCAAAATCAAAGCGAATTGCAATTCAATTGAGGACACAATCAAACGGTTAAAAAAAGACGGAATGGCGCTTAAGGACCAGCTTGTCCAAACGGCGAAAGAAAGCGCAGAAGTCATTAAAGACGTAGGCGGAGAGCTTCAGACCAGCATTAAAAGGTGGCAGGAGGAAATCAAACCGCACCAGCAGGATCTCCAAAAGGAAATCGCTGATATTGAAGAGAAAATCAGACAGCTGGAGAAAACCTTACAAAACTAATATCCTATACAACCAAAAAAAAGTGCGGACATATTGCGTTCCGCACTTTTTTTTGCGGTTTAAAGCCTTTCCCAGCAACGGATCAAGAATTTATTATAAAATTCTTAAATTTTCATCTTTATTAATCTTTATTTTATTGGCATAATAGAGGAAAAGAAAATGTGAAGCAGGTGATCTGTATTGAATCGTGTTGAACCGCCTTACGATCTAAAAGAAGCTTTAATCTATACCCAAAAAATGGCGCAGCTGTCCAAAGCGCTCTGGAAATCTATCGAGAAAGACTGGCAGAATTGGCTGAAGCCGTACGACCTTAATATTAATGAGCATCATATATTATGGATTGCCTATCAGCTTAAAGGAGCTTCTATTTCAGAAATCGCCAAATTCGGCGTTATGCACGTATCAACTGCATTTAACTTTTCAAAAAAGCTTGAAGAACGGGGATATCTGAAATTTTCCAAGCGGCTGAATGATAAACGGAACACGTACATTCAGTTAACTGAAGAAGGGGAAAATGTATTCGAAAGCCTGCTTGAGGAGTTTGATCCATCGAGGAACGCGGTGTTTAAAGGCTCACAGCCGATCTACCACTTATTCGGGAAGTTTCCTGAGGTTGAAGAATTAACCTGTGTCATCCGCCACATTTACGGCGAAGATTTTATGGAGATATTCGAGAAATCATTGACAAACATAAACAATGATTTTGAAAGTGAAGACGGAAGGCTGAAGAAAAAAACGGACGAATCGGCTGTCCATGAAACGGCTGAAGAGCTGGAACCGATCAACAGTTAATCAAAGTGCTTCATAATCTCAATAAATTCTTCCATCAGCGCTGTATAAAGCCCCTGCTCATACAGAGCAAAAATCGTTTCATGAGCATCTAATTTTTCGTTCAGCTGTCCCGCAAAAAGCGCAAGGAGCTTGTCAAACGTCACAAAGCCTTGCGCTTTTTGCGACTCCAGCTCGTCCTCCAATTCGCGGCAGATCCGCCCGACCTCTTCTCCTTCTTCTTCGGTCAGCCCTTTTTCAATCATCATCGCATAAAAAGGGTACTTATCCATATCCACCGTTTTCACCAGCAATTGTATGTAATATTCTAAACGCCCGATACGCTGATCCATTGAATCCATCCGTTTCACTTCTTTCTATCTTTAATCTTATTTTAGCTGATAATGAATGGAGAAGAAAGGTTAAACCGTACATTTCCATGTTTCACCGAGCTCTTCTGTTCTTCTCTTTCCAGGTTTATTTTTTTCTTTAAAAAAGGATTGATTTTTTCTCCTGAAGAGAGTAAATTATTTTGAGATTGTATTCCATCTTTGTACGGAAGGATGACTCTGATGAATTGCTGGAAAACCATTAATCTGATCAAAGATTATGGTGCGGTTCGTTTATTATTGACTGCTGTAGGTTTTATGATCCTGTTTTTTATATGCAACTTCTTGGCATTCGGGCTGCTGCGTCCGAATATCAGTTTAAGTGACGGGCACGTGTTTGCTTTTTGTGTTCTGCTCGTTGTTACTTTATTTGTACATAAAGTCATACATGTCCTGCCGATGATCTGTAAAAAAAGAAAAAAGGAAATGAAAATGTACTTCTTGCGGATGCCGACATGGAAAGGCATACCGAAAACGACGATGTTGATTTCAACGATCAGCCCGTTTTTATTCATTACGCCGTTATTGTTTTATGCCGGACTGGCATTTCCGAGACACGCTCATTACTTTTATATGATTTCGAGCATTCATGCGGGGTATTGCCTGCCGGATCTTCTGTTTGCGCTCCATCTGGTCAAAGCGCCCAAATCATGTCTGATTGACCAGGAATCCGACGGTTTTGATATTTTAGTAAAAAAAGTGCCGGAGTCTTGATGTCCCGCTGATTTTTCAGGTTACATTCTATCTTTTTTAATAAATATTTGGTAATGTAATATGGGAGCAGTTCAGAGAGAGGGGGAATCTCCCATCATTTTATTCTATTTTATCGTGGCTGCCCTGTTTATTCTTTATTTCATAAACAGGCTCACAAATACATTATGCCTTGTCAGAGAGATTCCTGAAGACCGGCAGGATAAGGTATTCCGTTTTATTAATGTATCTATTTTAATTTTACTGATCTCTTCATTCGTCGAGATCTCCTTTACTGTGTAAACAGGCAAAAAAATATGGCTGACGGAGGTCTGACCCCCGACAGCCATATTTTTTTCTTAATAAAGCCAAGAAGCGCCGATGATGATCAATAAGATGAACAGAACAACCAATAATGCAAAACCGCCTGCAAATACTTCACCCATCTCCAAAAGCACCTCCTACAAAACGTTTTATTTTTCCAATTACATCATATGCAATGTACTTCTGAAACGATTAGGCGCCCGGGTAAGAAAACGGACCGCTTTTAGAAAAAGCGATCCGTTTCGCTTAACAAATGTAAGCTGCACCTACGATGATAAGCAATATGAACAGTACTACGAGCAGCGCGAAACCGTTTGAATATCCTCCGCCCATGGTTCATTACCTCCTTTTCATGATCAATATATTTGTATGTATCAGGAAAAAGTTTGACTAGACGAATGCCCTTTATTTAAAATCTTTTTACAGAAAGCCACAATATGTTATGATACGCATATGCAATTTAATTTGGATGATTAGGAGTGTTTAAAGGAATGAAGAAAATCGCGATAGCAGCTATTACGGCAACGAGCGTCCTGGCTCTCAGCGCTTGCAGCAGCGGCGACAACGACGTAATCGCCAAGACAGATGCCGGAAATGTAACAAAAGGCGAGCTCTACACGAACATGAAAAAAACCGCGGGTGCAAGTGTGCTGACACAGCTCGTACAAGAAAAAGTATTAGCAAAAAAATACAAAGTAACGGATAAAGAAATCGATAACAAGCTGAAAGAGTACAAAACGCAGCTCGGCGATCAGTACAGCGCCCTTAAACAGCAGTACGGCGAAGATTACCTGAAAGATCAGGTGAAGTACGAACTGCTTGCACAAAAAGCGGCGAAAGACAACATCAAAGTGACTGACGCTGATACGAAAGAATATTACGACGGCTTAAAAGGTAAAATCCGCGCGAGCCACATCCTTGTCGCTGACAAAAAGACAGCTGACGAAGTGGAGAAAAAGCTGAAAAAAGGCGAGAAGTTTGAAACGCTTGCGAAAGAATACTCAACTGACACATCAAAAGACAGCGGCGGCGACCTTGGCTGGTTCGATAAAAAGTCAATGGATGCAACATTCAGCAAAGCTGCATTCGGCCTGAAAGTCGGACAAGTCAGCGATCCGGTCAAAACAAAATTCGGTTATCATATCATCAAAAAGACGGAAGAACGCGGCAAATATGATGACATGAAAAAAGAACTGAAAGAAGAAGTTCTTAAACAGAAATTAAACGACAACTCAGCTGTACAGGCAGCGATTCAAAAAGTCATGAAAAAAGCTGACGTAAAAGTGGAAGACAAAGACTTAAAAGACACGTTTAACACTTCAACATCTTCTGAATCTAAATAAAAAAACTGTGCGGGCTCTCGGCGAGCCGCACAGTTTTTTTATGCGATGGAATGATTGGAGTTTTCTTCCGCATCCCCGTTTTCACTTGCGGGCGCAGCCATACGGCGCTCGCGTTCCTGTTCCATCCGTTCAATATACACCCTTCCTTCTTTTTCAATAAACGACTGGTCAAGCTTTTCCTCTTCTTTAGCTGTTGTGAAAAGCTTATATGCGCTGAAAATAATTCCGATAATGCAAAGGTATACCCACCAAGGAAAAAATAGCACGTCGGTTTCCTCCTTTTTTCACCCAGAGTCTTTATTCTAAGCTATGCTTGATAAAGACAAGTTATGAGAGCTGAACGTAAAAAAGACCGATCATAGAGAATCGGCCTTTTTTATCTTATTGATGGAAAGTCGGTTTGTAGAAAGAACGGTTTTCAAGCGCAAATACACGCTCTGTGTATTCGCCCGGCTTCACCCGTTCCAGCGCTCTGTCCATCATGATCATTTTTGCATCCAGATTATCAATGTAGTGCAGAATTTCCGCTTCTTTCACCATCGGCGGTTTCGGGCTTCCCCATTCCGCTTTTCCGTGATGGCTTAAAATCAAATGTTTCAGAATCAGCACTTCTTCAGCGTCAATCTGAAGCTCTTCGGCTGCTTTTGAAAGCTCTGTCACCATGATCGAAATGTGCCCGAGCAGATTCCCTTCCACGGTGTACGTTGTGGAGACGGGGCCTGAAAGCTCTTTTACTTTGCCGAGATCATGCAGAATGACTCCGGCATACAGTAAATCCCGGTCAAGAGACGGATACAGATCGGCAATCGCTTTTGCCAGGTTCAGCATGGACACTACATGATACGCGAGCCCGGAGACGAACTCATGGTGGTTTTTAGCCGCAGCCGGGTAATCCATAAACTCAGCCGCATATTTTTTGACCAGATGTCTTGTGATCCGCTGGATGTTTGGATTTTTCATTTCAAAAATGTATTGAGTGACGGTTTCCATCATTTCATTTTTCGGAATTGGCGCCGTTTCCAGAAAATCATCAATGCTGACATTTTCGTTCTCACCGGCCGGCCGGATGTTTCTCAGCTTAAGCTGGTTTCGTCCGCGATAGTGATGGACATCTCCGATCACCTTCACGATCGTCTGCGCCGCGTACGTTACTTCATCAGTCGGCTTGGCATCCCACAGCTTCGCTTCGATATCTCCCGATTGGTCCTGCAGCATTAACGTCAGGAATGGTTTTCCGTTGCTTGCGATTCCTTTAGTCGAAGATTTAATCAGAAAGTATTGATCGACCTGCTCGCCGACCTCGTGCAGCATAATACCTTTTGCCATTCTATTAAAAGCTCCCTCCATATCTTACATAATACCAGTATAGCACATACCTCTTTTTTGAAAATAAACTCTTTTATGACAGGAGCCGCATGACTTGTCCGCTGTGAAAAGACCGGCTGACATGCTCATGGCAGGTGAAATAAAGTATCTGCCGCCCGCCTTCTGAAAGCTGATTCAGCACATCAAACAGCCGCTGCAGCCGCTGCCTGTCAAAATGGACAAAACTGTCATCAAGTAAAAACGGCAGTGATACCGCAGACTCCCTCTCTGACGCAAGGGCAAAACGAATCGCCGCATAAAGCTGCTCGCATGCCGCCTGTGACAGTTCGCCTGCAGAAAACACCGTTCCGTCTTTCCGCATGACCATAATAGAATCATCAGCCTCGGAAAAATACAATTTGTGATAGCGTCCGTCCGTAAGCGGTCCGTATAATGCACCGGCGGTTTCTAACAGACGGGGAAGCGTCACTTTTTTATGCCGCTCCATTTTTTCCCTGATAATGTGTCTGACCGTCTGTAATGCGGCCCACTCTTTAGCGGTTTTTTTCACGCGCTCCTTCTGCATTTCTGTCTGATGTTTTAAATCGGATACAAGCCCCGAGGACTCCAGCTGCTCTTGCTTCACCGTTAATAAAGCGGTTTGCTCACGGAGCTGGGCGCTTTTTTCCTCAAGCGTTTTTTTCTCTGTTTCCTTCTGAACGACTGTATGTTCAAGTTCGGACACTGTGCGGCTCATGTACGGCTCCAGCTGTTTTCCGCCTATGCCGGACAAGTGCGTTTTGATTTCGCGCAGCTGCCGCTCTTTTTCCCGGCGGCTTTCATTCAGCCTGGCGAGTTCACAAAAGTGTTCGCGTTTTTTTGCGCCTGCCGCCATGAAAAGCTGTTTGACCTGCTGTTCGTAGTAATGAACTTCTTCATTTAATTCACGCATTTGCTCTTGTGCATGCAGCAGATCCGTTTCGAGCGCCTGCTTTCGTTTTGCTTCCTCACGGGCCCGTTCCGCCTGCGCCAGCAAAACGTGCAGTCTTTCTTTTACGGACAGCTCCCTTCCGTCTGAAGGACTCAGCTTTTTGACCCGGTCCTCAAAAGCTCTTTGCAGCTTTTGCAGCCTGCCCGCTTCAATGGTCAGCTCATGCTTGTTAAGGATTTCTTTTTTGACATCTTTCATCACATGATATGCGTCAAGAAGATGGGAAGGACTTCCTGAAAACCCCAGTTCCTTCATAAAAAGTTCCGCCTGTTTTTCAAACGGCGCCATTTCCGCCTCCCATTCTTCATATTGGCGGATGACTCTTTCATATGCCGCTTCTTTCTGTTCAAGCACGGCTTGATCCGCAATCAGCTGCTGCCGGTGCCGGCCGTCACGCCAAAGCTCTTCCTGCAGAAGATCAGCCGCTTCTTTAGAGATCGCCGGCTTCTTTTTCTTGTGTCCGGGCCCTCCTCTTTCTGACGGCAGCGGCTTTTGCATGCCGGACAGCATATACAGCAGCAGAGCGCCGGTAAAAAGGGCGGCGGGCAGCCATTCCTTTAACATAGCGAAAATCGCAATGAACAGAATGCCCGCACCGAGAAAGAGCTTTTTTTGTTTGGCGCGCTGTTTTTCCAGATGCTGAACATGTGCCTGCCATTCGTTTCCTTCTGTATCAGCCGTTTGCTTATATAATTGTAAAGCGGCTTCTTTTTCTTTCCTGACAGCGGGGTCCAAAATGTTTTCCGCCGTCACGGCATGTTTTCGTTCGGCTTCTTCCAGCTCCAGCCGCGCTTGTTCGAACATCGCATCAAGCTGTGCCTTTCTTTCTCTTGCCTGTCCGGCGCTCTGCACGGCTTCCTGCAGCCGCCATTCATATTCATAATCGGTGTTCAGTGAAAGAATGCCGTCTTCCTCATGTCTTCCGAGCTGCTGCAATCCTGACGAAACGCGGGCAGATGTCTGCCGGATCTGTGATTGGATGGCGGCAAGCTGTTCGCCGGGCGATTCGTACATATGCTGCTCGCCGGAAAGCTCCTGCAGCTGCCGCTCTTTTTGCAGCAAGTCCTCATTTGGAGCGAGCAGCTCAGCCTGCCGCCGGAGTTCATCCGCTTTTGCCCGAAGCCCCTCAAGACGGGCCGCTTTCGGATGGAGATGCGATTCGTATTTTTCAAGCTGATGCATTCCGTCCTTCGGGAATTGCTTCAATGCTTCCGGATAAGAAGAAAGTTCGCTTTCCAAGGCTGTTTTTTTGTCTGCGAGCGGCTTTGCTTCAATCGCTGATTTTACTGTTTTGATTTCTTCAGTTATGTCTTTCAATCGTGCTTCGGCATCCTGCAAACGGCCGCCGGCGCTTTTTTTCTCTTCCAGAAGGCTGTGATAGCCCGCTTCCGCAGCTTCCGCCTGTTTCAGCTGGGCGCTGAGCCGCTTTAATGTATCCAACTCCTGATTTAAGCGGGGGTTCCGCCCGTTCGGCTTATACATCCTGTCAAGTTCTTTTGCCAGCCGCCCGTCAAGCTTTGCCGCCGCTTCCGACCCGAATAAGCTCGAATACAGGAGAAACTCGCCGATTTTGTCCCGGTTAAAAGCTTGAATCTCCTGCAGTCCGAATACATCGAACGAATAGATCGCTTCGTACAGCGCCCGATCTGTATCGGAGAGAAGCTGTTTGAGCCATTCTCCGTCCTTGATTTCGCCTGAAGCCATATACACTCTGACTTTTTCGGCAGCGCCTTTTGTCCGTTCGATTTTGACAGCGCCGTGATCGCCATGCTTCAATTCTACAGCGCCGCCGTAAACCCCGCCGTTTTTCGGTTCGTATTTTTTTGATTTCGGAAAACCGAACAGCACGCTTTTGATGAAGGACATCAATGTCGTTTTACCCGCTTCATTTAACCCGTAGATCACTTGCACGGGAGAATCTGACAGCTGAAAACTTCGGTCGGAAAATTTTCCGTATTGGTAAATATGCATCGCCGTTATTTTCATCGCTGAAGCTCCTTCATCTGGCGTCTTAAAACGGCTTGAGCCTGCCGCTTAATATCCAGTATCTCTTCATCTGTAAATGAAGCCATCTGACGCCGGTATACGGGATGACGCTCAAGGGCTTCAAATACACCGCTCATGTCCGCGCATTGTTCTATGTCCTGAAGCAGCCCTTTAAAAAACGGATCGGGCGGCACGCTGTCTGTTTCGTCCGTCCGATCCTCAAGCGCAAGCGGCCAGATGAAACATTCCTCTTCGGCCTCTTCCTCCTGTAAAGCGGAAAGAAGCTCCTCCGCGATGCCTGCGGGCGCCTCCGTCCAAAAGCGGGGCGCCGCGCCGCGAAGCACCAGCCTGACACATGCCGGGCGGCCCGCCGCGCGCAAGCCGGAGAATGTATCTGATGCGGCTTTCAGAAGTGAAGTCATATGTTCAGCTCCGGAGATATCCAGATCAATTTCCTCCCATAACACATCATGCGCTTCTTTGAATTCCCAAGACATCTCACCGTTTGCCGCCCGGACGAGATAATATCCCTTAGGCCCGGTTTCTTTTAAATGCCGGGCTTGAATATTCCCGGGGTAAATGGCGGCGGGATGCTGGGCGGACAGAACCTGCCGTTTATGAATGTGTCCGAGCGCCCAGTAATCCATGCCGCTTTTTTCAAGGTCTTCTTTCGTAAACGGGCAGTACGGGTCATGCCCTTCCGCTCCTGATAACATGCCGTGGAGCATGCCGATATGATAAGGCGCGCCGGTCATTTTCCGGTAACGGGCCGCCTGATTGACCGTTACGCTTCTTTCCTGATAGCTGCACCCGTAAATGCTTGCCGCAAGCTCTCCGTTTTTAAAGAAAGATTTTTCCTCCGGTGTATCCGAGGTGAAGATATGTACATTTTCCGGCCATTCAATCGGCGTCCACTTACCGCCCAAATGATCATGGTTGCCGAATATGACGAACACTTGGATATCCGCTTCCTGTAATCTCGTAAACTGTTTTCTCAAAAACAGCTGGGCTTTTAAACTTCTGTTGGCTTCGTCAAACAGATCCCCCGAAAGCAGCACGAAATCTGCCTGCTCCCGGAGTGCCCCGTCCGTCAGTCGGCGGACGCTGTGAAATGTGCTTTCTTTAATACGCGCATATACCGGTTCAGGCAGATTCGAAATGCCGTAAAACGGGCTGTCCAGATGCAGGTCAGCGGCATGAATAAACGTCAGATCAGCCATCTCGCCCTCCCCTTTCTGCAAATTGAATTACCCTTATTTTAGCACCGTTTTTATACGAATGCACGTTCTGTAAAATAAAAAAACAGCCCGGCTGTTCCGGGCTGTTTCACTTATTTTTTGGAGATGCGCAGCGCTTGTTTGATCGCTTTGAATCCGCTGGCGTTTCCGTAAATCAAAACGCCGCCTTTGTAAATTTTCGCGCCGACCGCCGCAAAGATCACGATAGTGAGCATTGTCAGGGCGATTCCGGCCGCAGCCTGCCAAAACGGGATATCGAGCATCCCGACGCGTAAAAACATAATCATCGGCGTGAAAAACGGAATGTAAGATGTAACGGTAATAAAACCGGCGTCAGGATTGCCGATGCCGAACATGGCGATCATAAAACCTGCCACGACTAAAAAAACCATCGGCTGAATCGTCTGCTGTACGTCCTCTATCCGGCTGACAACACTGCCGAGAAACGCGGCCAGCGTCGCGTAAAGAAAATAGCCGAGCAAATAGAAAATGACGGCATAAACTATCGTCGAGACGGGAACATCCTTAAAATTGAGAAATGCACTGATCGGCGACGACGCATCATTTTGAGGGTTCAGCTTCAGTGAGAGATAACCAGCCGCAATCAGCACCGCAAACTGTGTGATCCCCACGAGCGCGATACCGAACAGTTTGGCAAACATCTGCTGAATCGGCGGCATGCTTGAAATTAAAATTTCCATGACGCGGGACGATTTTTCCGTCGCCACTTCCATCGCAATCATGCTTGCGTACATGATAACTGAGAAGTAGATGACAAACAGCATGATGTAGACAAGCCCCATTACCTGACCGAGCTCTTCCTCAGATTTCGCCCCTTTTTCCAGCGCGTCTTTGCTGACTTCCGGCGGAGTGTAGAGGCTGCTGACTTTTTCTGCCGAAATGCCGAGCTTGGCGGTTTCGACAGCGGTTTTTGTCTGGGTTAAAGCCTGCTTGAGCAGTTTATACGCTGATTCATCGGAAATGGTCAGCGCCTTGTATGCTCCTGTTATCGTTCCTTTTTGATCTTGTCTGATGATAAACAGTCCGTTCCATTCACCGTCTTTGACTCGCTTTACGGCATCTTTTTCAGACTCCTTCGTCTCCATTGCCTGCAGATCATTGTCTGTATCCGCCGCTTTAAGCTGTTTTGCAAACGCCGGGTACAGCCCGCCCGTTTCATCAATCACCGCGATCTGCTGCTTGCCGTCATCCGATTGAAACACGGAAATAATCGATTGCAGGTTGGTCACCGCTAATACCAATAAAACGGTAATGGCGGTCGAAATAATGAATGACTTTGCCGCGATTTTGTTTTTATATGTATGAAACAGCATAATCCAAAATTTATTCATAAACGGCCCCCACCTTTTCTATAAAAATATCATGCAGTGACGGCTCTTCCAATTCGAACTTCCGTATAAAACCTTTCCCTTGCAGCGCCCGGAAAATATCCTGAGAAACCGGTTCATTCGCGACCTGCAGTCTGATCCCGTCATTTGTTTCCTTCCATTTCACGACGCCTTCATGCGTTTTTAAAAAGCTGAGGTCATCATCTGAATGAACAGTGACATTTTTTTTGCCGAAAGACCGCTTAATGTCTTTCAGATTGCCTTGAACGACGGGTTTCCCCTTCTGGAGAATGCACAAATTCTCGCAAAGCTCTTCCACATGCTCCATTCGGTGGCTTGAAAAAACGATGGAAACGCCGCTGTTTTTCAAAGAAATAACCGCTTCTTTCAGCAGCTCGACATTCACCGGATCAAGACCGCTGAAAGGTTCATCGAGAATCAGCAGTTCAGGCTTATGCAGGACGGCCGAAATGAACTGGATTTTCTGCTGGTTTCCTTTCGACAGCTCTTCGACTTTCTTATTCTTGTAATCTGTAATGCCGAACCGCTCGAGCCATGTCATGAGCTCTTTTTCCGCCTCTTTTTTGCCCATTCCTTTTAATCTCGCCAGATAGACAAGCTGGTCACTCACCTTCACTTTCGGATACAGCCCCCGCTCTTCCGGGAGATAGCCTATTTTTTCACTGATGGAATAATTGACCGGCTGCCCTTTCCAGGTGATATGCCCGTCAGTCAGGCTTAAAAGACCTAAAATCATCCGAAAGGTCGTCGTTTTTCCCGCGCCGTTTGCGCCGAGCAGCCCGAACATTTCCCTTTCAGGTATTTGCAGGTTCAAATTGTCAACAGCGGTAAAGCTGCCGAATGTTTTCGTTACGTTTTTAATTGTAAGCACGAATCCAACTCCTTCCTTGACCCATTATATACTAATAATGGGTAAAAATTAATGGAGGATTTTAAATTCTTTATCAGAATATCATTCTATAAAGGGGGTGACATGATGGGACAATATGTATTGACCGCATTCCATGCGTCGGGAGAAACGCTGCTGAATGAACGGATCGAAGCGGATAATGAGGCGGAGGCGAAGGCCGCCGGAGAGGCTTTATTGAAGGAAAAAAAGCTTGAGAACAGTACTCATCGCTTGGTAAATGAAGCCGGAAAGCTGATTTTATTCCACAGATAACAGAAGCTTTCCGGCTTCTGTATTTTACCGGTTAAATTGCGGCGTCCGTTTTTCTAAAAAGGCGCGGATGCCCTCTTTATGATCATCCGTTTTTCTCATATTTTCCTGGGCCTTTCGTTCAAGAGACAAAACGTCTTTTAACCGGCTGATATGGAGGCTCTGATAAATAGCCTTCGTTTCAATCATCGCTGACAGCGGCGCATGCAGCAATCGGTCGATATACGGTTGTGCCCCCTCACTAGGGCCGCCGCTGAACAGCCCGTCGGCAAGCTTGAGCCGCACCGCTTTTTCAGCCGGCAATTTTTCACCGCTCCAAATCAGTTTTTTCGCTTCGATCTCACCGACGCGTCTCATTAATAAATAATGGCCTCCTCCATCGGGAACCAATCCGATGCCGATGAAATTCATCGCGAGGCGGGCGTTTTCTTCGGCGAGCACCACATCGGCGCACAGCGCGAAACTCAGCCCGAGCCCGGCCGCGGCTCCGTGGATGGCGGCAATCACAATTTTTTTCATATCATAGAGGGTCAGCGTAATGGATTCGATCATTTTCATGAGCCGTTCATATTCTCCTGAATCATGATCAGACGTCATCATCTGAATATCACCGCCCGCGGAAAATCCCCGGCCTTCCCCCCGTAAAAGCACGATAAGCGCCTCACTGTCGGCTGCCATCACGCATGCATTTTCCAATTCCCGGAGCATTTGTTCATTCAGCGCATTGTAACTGTCAGGCCGGTTCAGCACAATCTCCGCGATCTTTCCCTTTTCTTCATAACGAATATACTGCATGTTTACATCCCCCTTGAATCCGCTTACATATTTTGTTCAAATGATATATTCCTTCCCCCGAAGCGAAACTCCTTTATTTTTCAAGGTCAACAGATACCGAAAAATGCATATCATTTGAAACTGAACATACATTTTTATATAGTGAAATTGATATACAAAACAAAAGGGGGGAAAAACGCCGATAATGAAATATGTGATACTCAGCTTGTTACTGAGCTTTTTTATGGTGCTGTTCCCCCCTTCAGATGTCGCTCTTCCTTCCCAATTGGTGACAGAAACAGACAGCCATGTACAAATTTCGGTTTACCCGCAGGAAACGGATTCGGCAAAGACGCCGGTTCAAACCAAAACCGCTCCGCAAGGCCTGTCAAAAGGATACGGTGCGTTATCCCGGATGATCTCCCTGTTATCTGTCAAACCTCTTGATCAATTCATTGATTCCACAATGGAAAGGACATGCGCCATTCCGATACAATACCAGTCAAATTACCTCCGGCATCAGACCATTTCTCATTGCCAATCTGTATTTACGGTGTAAAAACAGTATATTCCGGAGGGATTTTTATGAATATTAAAGAAAACGATCTGCCCGGCATCGGGAAAAAATTCGAAATCGAAACGAGAAATCATGAAAAAATGACAATCATCATTCATGATGACGGCAGGCGGGAAATTTACAGATTTGATGACCGCGACCCTGATGAGCTTCTGGCAAGCATTTCACTTGATGATGCGGAAGCTAGACAAATTGCCGCGATTATCGGCGGGATGGTGTATAAACCGCAGGCGCTTGAATCGATTGAAATGGCGTTCAACGATCTGATTATCGAATGGTTTAAAGTTGAAAAAGGGGCAAAAGCGGCAGGGCGGACGCTCGGCGAACTGGATGTGCGGCAGAACTATGACGTGACGGTCATCGCCATCATTAAGCATAACCAGAAAAAGCTTTTAAACCCGGGCGCTGATTCGCTCCTTGAAGCAAACGATACACTCGTCCTCTCAGGTGAAAGAAAGCATCTGAAAAAGCTGATCCAAGACTTCCTCTCCAGAGACGGAGTGTGATCTGTTTATGGACCATCTCGTATTTGAAGTCGGTACGGCGTTAGTTCTTGTGGCCATTGCGAGTGTCATCGCCAATAAAATTAAATTCTCGATCATCCCCTTCCTGATCATTTTAGGAATGCTCGTCGGGCCGCACGCGCCCCAAGCGGGCATCATTGACCTGACGTTTATCGAAAGCCGGGAAGTGATTGAATTTTTCGGACGGATGGGCGTCCTGTTCCTCCTCTTTTACCTCGGGCTTGAATTCTCGGTCGGAAAATTAGTCAAATCCGGACGTTCAATTGCCGCCGGCGGAACGATTTATATTCTGATTAATTTCAGTTTAGGGCTGATCTACGGCTTTATCACGGGCTTTTCCTTTTTGGAAGTGCTTGTATTGGCGGGTGTCATCACGATATCATCAAGCGCCATTGTCGCAAAGGTGCTTGTCGACTTAAAGCGCACGGCCAATCCGGAAACGGAGCTGATTCTCGGCATCATTATGTTTGAGGATATCTTTCTGGCGGTTTACTTGTCCGTCGTCTCCGGGCTTGTTCTGGGAGACGCGACGTCTGTCGGAGGCGCGCTGATGTCAATCGTGATCGCTTTCGGATATATGCTGCTGTTTTTCATTGCCGCCCGAAAATTGCCGCCTCTGCTGAACAAGCTGCTTGATATCCGTTCAAATGAGGTATTTGTCATCGTTATTTTCGCAGCGCTCTTTTTCATTGCCGGCTTTTCCGAAACGATTCATGTCGCTGAAGCGATCGGCGCGCTCTTGCTCGGACTCGTGTTTTCGGAGACGGCCCATTCTGACAGGATTGAGCATCTTGTCGTGCCGTTCCGTGACTTTTTCGGGGCCATGTTTTTCTTCAGCTTCGGTCTCAGCATTGATCCGTTTTCACTCGGAGATGCGGTATGGCTTGCCCTCGGCGCCGTTCTGCTGACGATTGCCGGAAACTTTATCGCCGGCATGATCGCCGGACGCCGGGCGGGGCTTTCTCATAAAGCATCGTCTAATATCGGGCTGACCATTGTGTCACGCGGCGAATTCTCCATTATCGTCGCAAATCTCGGCATCGCCGGCGGCCTGTCCGCTTCACTTAAACCTTTCGCCGCCTTATATGTTTTGATACTGGCCATCTTCGGCCCTTTGCTCACGAAAGAATCGAAGCGGATATATCTCCTGTTGAACAGCGTGTTCAAATGGAAGACGTCTGAAAAGAAGCCGCAGAAATCATAAAAAAAAGCTGACCTCTTCATAAGGGGTCAGCTTTTTGAGCGGGAAGAAATTGCTGAAAAGCCGTTTTTTTATTAATGGAGAAATGCTCTTTCCCCAGAATGGTATTGATGATTTTTTGGTTTCTGTAAACAGACAGCTTCAAATTCGTAGCGCCTGTTCCGTGAGCATGATCAAGATTCGTTAATGTGAAAAAATGATGCCGCCTGTCGTCCTTAAAGACAAGACGGGAATCGGCCGTCACTTTAAACCGTTTCTCATCCTCCCATTCGATATCGGGGGCAATTGCCGTAAACCATTCCGGAATATGGGGTTTAAAGCCGGTCGCCAATATCACTTTTTCTGAATCGGCCGTAAAGGTTTCATCCATCTGCCATTGATGAAAGCTCAGTACGCAGCGCCCGTTTTGCTTTTCAATTTTTTCAAGCTCCGCCATCGGCTGAATATACACGTCAGGCGAACCTCCGCTGATTGATCTGTGATACAGGGCATCGTAAATGGCGGCAAGTGTGTCAGAATCAATGCCGTGGCGCAGTCCGTCCAGCTCAGGGAGCGTGTTCAGCCGTTCTTTAAAAGGCAGGCGGTTAAAATATTCCACATAATCAGGTGTAAACATTTCCTGCCCGAGCTTGGCGGTTTCCAATTCTCGAAATCCGGCGGAGCGTGTCACCCATTGCAGCCGGCTGCGGCGGTATTGTTCATCGTGCAATAAGTCAGAAAAGATCTCCGCGGCGCTCTGTCCGGAGCCGACCACCGTAATTGATTCGGCGCCGGCGAGCTCGTCTTTCCGAAACAAATATTCCGTGCTGACCATCGTGTCCTGACGCGCTTCGCCAGCAATCTCTGCGGGAATAAGCGGTTCAGACCCCGTCCCCATGACGAAATGCTTCGTTTGATAGACACTGATGCTTCCGTCCTCAATGTTCTTGACGCTGACGTCATAATGTCCGCCGGCATTTTTCACGCCGATTACCTCTGAGCCGAAACGGCATGATTTGATTTCTGAAGCCGCCCAGCTCAAATAGTCGTTAAATTCCCGTCTCGGAATATCAAATTCATTAAACGTATAAAACCGGTACAGCCGGTCATGTTCATGGAGAAAGTTTAAAAACGTGTAGCGGCTTTTCGGATCGGCGAGCGTGACCAGGTCCGCCAGAAACGCCACCTGTAAATCCGTCCCTTTAATTAATAGACCGGGATGCCACGCAAATTCTTTCTTTTTATCGAAAAAAAGAGCGTCTGTTCCGGGTATATCCTCTAATAATGCGGCAAGCCCTAAATTAAACGGCCCGATTCCCGCTCCTATGACATCATACATAATTACACCTCTTACGAATAACAGTCTGATGGTCTTTTCCCGTTTTTGCAGACGGTTAAACATAAAAAAAACGGCACGCTGATTCCGTGCCGTTTTTGATATTATAATGCAGATTTAACGAACATCTCATCTAAGTATTTGATTTTCTCTTCTGTATAATGCTCGAATCGGTCATTATATGATTTCGGATCTTTCGGATTGGCGAAGTGCGTGATTTTTCCGGTTTCCGGATGAATGAATTTGCTTGCCGCGCCGCAGCCGATACCGATAATCGTCTGCACTTCTTCCATAATCATAATGTTGTAGATGCTTTCCTGACCAGGGAAGGAGTAGCCGACATTTTCAAGGTTTCCGAGAATGTTTTTCTGCCGGTACAAGTAGTACGGCGTATACCCGTGCTCTTTTGTCCAGCGGACGGCGTCATCCATCATGCGGGACACTTCCTGTCTGTCGGCAACTTTATACTTATGCTTGTTTCTCGTCATTTCTGACGCCCGTTTAAAAGAAAGCGTATGAACGGTCAAAGATTCAGGCATCAGCTTTTCCGTTTCTTCAAGACTGTGTCTGAACTCAGCCGTCCCTTCTCCCGGCAGGCCGATGATCAGGTCCATGTTGATGTTATTCATGCCGTGTTTGCGGGAAAGATGGTATTTTTCGATGGTTTCTTCAACTGTATGATGTCTGCCGATGGCCTTAAGCGTTTCGTTTTCATAAGATTGCGGGTTGATGCTGATTCTGTCAATCTTATACTTATTTAAAACGGCCAGCTTCTCCTCCGTAATCGTGTCGGGTCGGCCCGCTTCAACGGTAATCTCCCTGATATTTGCGACATCCGGGAAAGAGCGGACCATCTCTTCATATAAAAGATCCATTTCTTCAGCGGTAATGCTTGTCGGCGTGCCGCCGCCGAAATAAATGGTCGTCACTTTGATATCATGATGTTTCAGCCATTCTCCGATTTTCTGCATTTCATAGTGAAGCCCCCATAAAAAGGAGCCGACTCTTCCCGCCTGTCCTTGAATGGCATAAGCCGGAAACGTGCAGTAGGCGCATTTCGTCGGGCAGAACGGGATGCCGATATATATGCTGACTTCATCTTTGACCCGGTACAGATCGGGAACCGCAGCGAGCTGGCGGTCGACAATCTCCTGCATCAGATTGATTTTTTCATCATGGATCAGATAATCTTTTTTCAGATCGGCGTGCGCCTCTTCTTTTGTCAGGCCGCTCTGCAGCTTTTTATGAAGAAGTTTAGTAGGTCTGATGCCGGTTAAGATTCCCCATTTTTGTGTCATGCCCGTATGCGATTGAAGAAGATTTAAGTAGACGTATGACAGCGTGTTTTTCACCTGTTTAAATACTTCTTTTTCGCTCCATCCGGCAAGAAGCGGTTTCGTATGATGTTCCTTTTCGCCGGTTCCTTTGATTTCTCCGGATACCGACACGCTGTCTGCATCTTGAGAAATGGCAAGTGAGATGACGAGATCAGAGGGTTCCTCCGTTTCGCCGTACGCAAGAACACACTCTTCAAAAAATAAATTCGCGATGTTTTGCAGCGGACGATGCAGCCTGTCATCCGTGATGCCGTCTATTTTTATTTGCAATGTGATCACCTTATTTTTCAGATTCAAAACTTTCTTTAGTGTACAGAAAGAACAGGCTAAAATCAATCCGCGAAAAAGCCGCAGACCGGCGTTTCGCGTCTGCGGCTCTTGATTACGGCCGTTTCATATGGAACTTATCGAGAAAGCCTTTGCGGTGCTGCATGCGGAAATATTCCTTAATCATATAGGCGACTCCCTGTTCATCATTTGACCTTGTCACCCAGTCCGCTTTTCTTTTTAATTCATTTGAGGCATTCCCCATCGCGACGCCGAGACCGGCCAGCTCGATCATCGGCAGATCATCTTCCTGATGGCCGATAGCCACAACCTCTTCCATTGAAAGCCCGAGTTCAGCGGCGACCATCGAAAGTCCGCTTTCTTTTGAAACCCCTTTAGGCACGATGTTCAGTTTTTCTCCGTTGACGCGGATCACATCGACGGCCGGGAATGCTTTCATTATCGTATCCGTTATATCAGCCTGAAGGCCATCTTCGGCATGCACTTCAATGACGGGCGCTGAAACCGGCTCATCAAGGAGCAGGTCACTTAATGATTCGACAAACTGCACCGGATAAAAAATCGGGTCAGACGGATGAATCATTGTTTTCCCGACCAGATTGGAGTTCACTTTCTTCTTGTTTCCGATCGAATATTTTTCGTGAAGAAGCCGGATATTGCATGGATAGCTTTCCAGCACCTGAACGATATTAAACGTGTGATCTTCTGATATTTTCTTTTCAAAAAACGGCTCATCTATTTTTTCAGAAATGTATGCGCCGCTGTGGGTAATCAATTTTGCATTCAGCTTTAATATTTTCGCCACTTTTTGAGCGGAGCGAAAATGGCGGTTTGTGACCAGTGTGACGTAAATTCCTTTTTTCTTGACGTATTCGATGGCATCCTTTGTCGTCTGATGAAGTTTGCCGTTGGAGCGAAGAAGCGCTCCGTCTATATTTAACGCCAGCATTTGTTTTGACACAGAGAAGTCCCCCTCCTTGATGACTGTACTTGTCATTAGGATATGACCCTGTCTCTTTGTTTAGAACAACCTTTTCTCCGCAGCAAAAAAGCCTGCCTCAAGCAGACTTTGAACTGTCGTTTTGTTGGGATACGATCGATTTGCTGCCTTCTCCCCAATGTGTATTTCTATTTACGAAATATATCAGGAACCCCTTATTTGACCGTTGATGCGCTCGTTTCACTTACTCTCTGTTGCTACCCCTTATTATACCAGGCAGTATAGGCGACCGTATCCTTATATCATCTGTAAGTGTAGGCGCTTTCAGAGTTATTATCTCAATTATATTGTTAAAAAACAAGGGTTTTTTTAACTAAAAAAATCAGAGGAAATATCTGTGCTGAATGTATGATAAAGTTGAAAGGGAACATACATTCTCATATAATAAAAGAAAAAAAGCGGTGACTGTCATGTCTCTATTAAAAGATATTTATAACGAAGAATTTGCAGAAGCACTTCTGAACAGAATCAAATCGGCGCATCCGGCTTTTGAGCGGGACAAGTGCCGGGCGCTGATATTTCAGGAAGATTGGCCCGGACTGACGTTAAAACAGCGGATGCGCCGGATCACAGACTCTTTATATGAAACACTGCCGAAGGATTACATACGGGCGCTTGACGTCTTATATGAGACAGCTCCCCGCTTCTCAGGGCTCGCCGGGATTATTTTTCCCGATTATGTCCAACAGTACGGAACGGATCACTGGGACGAATCCATGAAGGCGCTTCAGTATTTCACTCGTTTTTCCACTTCCGAATTTGCGGTCCGCCCGTATATCAGGCTTGACCGGGAGCGGATGTTCAAAGAGTTCCTTTCCTGGACGGAGAATCCGGACGAACATGTCAGAAGGCTTGCCAGCGAAGGCTCAAGACCGCGCCTCCCATGGGGAATCTCCATTCCGGCTCTTCTTGACGATCCTTCTCCGATTCTCCCTGTTCTGGACCGCTTGATGCAGGATGACTCGTTATATGTCAGAAAAAGCGTGGCGAATAACCTGAATGACATCTCCAAAACACATCCGGAGCTTCTGCTACAGATCGCAGCCGAGCGGTTCGGAAGCTGTCCGCACACGAACTGGATTTTGAAGCACGCCTGCAGGACACTGTTAAAAAGAGGAGACAAACAGGCGCTTGCGGTTTTCGGGTTTGAAGACGCCTCCCGGATTTCATTGGAACGTTTTACACTGAATTCGGAAACGGCCGCCATCGGAACAAGCATACATTTTTCTTTTCAGATCCGCTCATCCGCCCGGCAAAAAGTCAGGGTTGAATACGCGATTGATTTTGTAAAGAAAAGGGGGCACCGCAGCCGCAAGGTGTTTAAGATGTCGGAGTCCGCCATGGATAACGGGGACGTAAAAACCTTCAGCAAACATCATTCCCTTAAAGATTTAACCACCCGCAAGCATTATCGGGGAATTCACACTCTGTCTGTCATCATTAACGGTACGGTAAAAGGTTCGCTTGATTTTTCTGTTGAATAAAAAAACCCCTCCATTTCATAGATGGAGGGGTTTGGAGCTTATTCCGGGCTGCCGTAAAGCTCTTCAAGAGGTTTCATAATGATTTTGTTTAACTCGCCGATCAGCATGCTCATGCGCTGTTCCGCTTCCATCAGCTGAGAAATCAATTCATGCTGCTGTACGAGAGCAACCGTTTTTTGTGCCTGCTCTACCTCTTCCTGAGTGATTTCTTCACCTGACATCTGTTTCTGCTGAAGCTGCAGCTGTACATTGCGGAAGTTATCAAACATGCGTTTTGCGGATTCATCTGCGTTTACTTGATCATAAAGCCCTCTCAGACGGCTGTATTCATCACTGTTTCGCAAAGCTTTTTCAAGATCATATGCTGCATCATAAAAATGAACTGCCATAGTAACCGCTCCTTTCTTCCTTTCGGACATACCACTCCACTATAACAGACTGCGGAGCGACTTTCATCATCGGCGTATGTTTTCCTTAGAAAAGAATGACAAACAAAGCCTGAATTGCTCCGATTATCCCGCCGAGCAAACCGCCTAAATACGTTATCATCTTAAATTCTCTCTTGGAAATCGACAGCACCATTTCCTCCAGCCGTTCAACGGGAAACTGATCAACCTGCTCTTTGACCACTTCCTCAAGACGCAGCCGTTTCAGCACATCCTCCAAATGAGCGGCAATACCGCCGAGTGCCGCATCAAGCAGCTTCGGCGCGTACGTTCCCGTAATCTCCCCTTCATAACGGGAGATGATGTCACCGAGCCGGCATTCGAAAAAGGGCGCGGTTTGAAGTGCGGCCAAAGCCCGCTTTTTCATGCTGAACAGCAGATCTTTCGCATTCCACTTTTCATCGGCCTCATAAAGTGTATAAGATTTGAGCTTGCCCCATTCTTGAGAAAGCAGATCAGCCAGAAGCTTTTTCGTTTCCTCATTGCGCAAAAACTTTAACAGCTCAGGCAGCACACGGTCTGCCAAGCTTGAATTGCCGAGGAACATCTGCACCATGTTGCCGAGCATCCCCCGGGAATTCAAAAAGTCGTCAATCATATTTCCGAGCCTGTCTTTCCCTTCTTCGCTCTCAAAATAATCAATGCTCCGCTTCAGGATATAATCTGCGGCCATCGGGACTTTTTCATCCAGCTTTTCCTGAAGCTCATCAGGAAGCCAGTCTTTTATGGCGCGGTGCTCATATTTCCGGTACAGTTCCGAAAGCTTTTCATCGGTAAAACGGTCAATCCAGGCATCCGTTTTTTCCTGCGGATTCCGGATGCCCGCGGCGGCCAAAGCTTCGTGCACCGTCATCTCGGAAGCGGCCATTTTTTGCGTGAATTGTTCGGCGAAAAGAAGCGCCTGGTTTTTAACGGTATCTGATAAAAGCCGTTTTTTTATTCCTTCCGGGGTTAAAAGGTGGTTCGTCACCATGAGCCCCATTTGTTTTGCCAATTCATCCCGCCTTTTCGGGATCAGCCCCGGCGTAAACGGAACCCGTTTTCCGAACAGGTAATACGGCCGGTACGGACGAAATAACATCTGAATGGCAAGATGATTCGTCACCGCGCCGATCGCGGCTCCGATCACAATCATAAATAGAAACGTTCCTGCTATGCCCATTCCTTTTCTTCTGCCTCCATCTAATGTTCTATTTTCTTGATGATATATCTATTCGTATTATAGAGGCTGGCGTGCATGCGGGCAAATGAAGAACCTGAATTGTTGTTTGTGAGGAATAAGGCAAGATGCTGTTTCGTACTCTTTACAGTAGATCATCTTTTATGATGCGCTTAGCATATTTATTGGATGGAAGGGCCGTTCCATCAGCGGCTTTTTGAATAAAGGGGGAGTAATAATATGACAACACTCGGTTTTATGTCTGTATCCCGCCGGCACGAAGAAGATTACGCCGGGGAATTGGCTGAAAGAGCGCCTCAATATAATGTGCGCTTAGCCCGCTTTACACCATTTGATATATTTCCGGATTCTTTGCGCGTGAAAGCGCTCGTCTATCACCCGCAAAGCAGAAAGTGGAACGAAACGGAAATCGATATTCCCGAATATATTTACGACCGCTGTTTTTACGGAAAATCCGCTGAAGCGCAAAAAGCCAAACCGATCGTCGAATGGCTGAAAAAATATCGGAAAACGGAATTTATCGGCCGGGGGCTTCCTGATAAATGGACGGTCACGGATGCGCTCCAAAAGCATCATCTGATCAGTCCCTATATTCCTGAAACGGCCGAAGTCAGCCGCTATGAACAGGTGCAATCATACTTAGCCAAGGAAAAAGCATGTATACTTAAGCCCGCTTTCGGCGCGGGAGGCAGAGGCATCATCCTGCTTGAAACAGGCAAAAAATCAATTACGGCCACTTACTATATCGGAAAAAACAAACAAACAAAATCATTTTCCAATCACGTGTCTTTTAAGTCTTGGTGCAAAAAAGTGCTGCAGCACCGCTATTTGCTTCAATCCTACTTAAATATCCAGGATAAAGAGCGGCATCCGTGCGACATCCGTATTTTCATGCGTAAAACTGAGTCAGGCGTTTGGGAAACGGTCGGAAAAGCGGTCAGAAGGGGTTATCAGAACGGTCTTTTATCTCATTTCCCCGGAGGATCTGAACCGATTAAGTTTGACACATGGTTTGAGGAAATTCCGAGAAAGCAGCAGGCCGTTTTATTGGATGATGTCTTTTCGATCACCCAATCCGTCCCTTATTTCCTTGACGAACGGTTCGGGCCGCTGTTTGAGCTGGGGCTCGATATTTGTTATGCCAAAGACGGACGCATCTGGCTTTTGGATGTCAACTCAAAGCCGGGACGGAAAGCTATTTTAAGCGTGGCTCCGGAGGCGAAAGAGGATTTGTATACGAGTCCGCTGAGACGCTTCCGCGAACTTCAGTCACAGGAAAGCCGGAAAGGAGTATTACCGCGTGAATCATAAAGGGATGATTGTCGGCATCGATAAAAAAAGCAAAAATACGCTGTTTCTCCCCTCCTCCATGAAACGGGAAGGGCTTTTATCCGCTGCCTTCGGGACCAAGGTTGTCAAATGCCGTGTAGCCTTTTCTCAATCACTTGAAAAAAGCGCGCTCCTTTCTGAAGATTTGTTTGAGGAGCTGTTGATACCGCATAAAAGCCGGGCTGATTTTCTCATACACGGCCAGACGGTGCACATCGGACCGCTGATCGGCGTTTTCACAGCCGGGTTCACATCATCGCCGACCCGCCCGTTAAGAGACCGCACAGACTTCTTTTCCAAGATGCTCTCTCTTCATGAACAGGCGAACGGATATTGTTTCGTTTTCGGGGCCCATCAGATCAACTGGGAAGAAGGCACCGTCCAAGCGCTGATTTATAAAGAAAACAGCTGGAAACGGACGGCCGTCCCGCTTCCGAATGTCGTATATGACAGACTCCCGAGCCGAAAAACGGAAGAAGTTCCGCTTTTACAGCAGACAAAACAGAGGCTGATGAATGTCTATCAGATTCCGTGGTTTAATCCGCAATTCTTTAATAAATGGGACATTCATAAGCTTCTGGAAAAAAACAGTCTCACCGCTTCACTCCTGCCAAAATCTGTCCTGCACCCGAATGCGGAAGCGTTAGAAACGTTATGCAGCACGTTTGACACCGTCTATATCAAACCTGCAGACGGCGCACTCGGAACGGGGATTTACAAGGTGGAAAAAACAGATGCCGGCTTATCTGTCAAACACACGAATGAGGAAAAAACGGTGGTGACGGCAGAGTATTCAGATGCGGCATCCTTCATGACATCATTTAAAGAAAACAATGACCCGTCCGCATTTTTAATTCAGCAAGGCATTGACCTGATCCGGCTGGATGGGCGCCCCGTCGATTTCAGGGTGCACACGAATAAAAACGCCGAGGGGAAATGGACAGTGACGGCCATTGCGGCAAAAATTTCCGGTGAAAACAGCATCACGACGCATCTGGCAACCGGCGGAGAAGTCAGGACGTTAGCTGAATTATACGGCGATCCGCGAGAGAGAGTCGGCATGATGCGGAAACTTTCAAAAGCCGCCTTGGCGGTCAGCCGCGTGTTAAATGAGCACATTGAAGGTTTTATCGGCGAAATCGGTTTTGACCTCGGCGTCGATCATTCAGGGAAAGTTTGGATGTTTGAAGCCAATTCCCGCCCCGGGCGCAGCATTTTTTCCCATCCGAAGCTGAGATCGGTCGATTACCTGACAAAACGGAGAAATTTTGAATACGCGTCTTATTTATCAGAACGGTCCATCACCGCCCCGGAAAAACTTTGGCGGTGAGGCTGTCTTTTTTTTGGTTTACCCGGGACAGGCAATGAACGATGAGCTACAATGAACAAGATCAACATTTCCCATAAGGAGCGTGAACGTCATGATTTCGCACTTCAGCTGGAAACCGTTATTCAAAAAAGAGAAACTGCCCGGATGGCGGATTTCATTTTACTGGCAGGGTACGCATTACGAAGGGATTTACCATAAGTCCGGAGACATTGAATGGGGACACACACATCCGGGAAAAGAAGAGCCGGCTCTCGTAAAAGAGCTGCATGAATTAATGCTTTATCACATATATGACTGAAAGCTAAAAGCTCAGCCGCACCAGGCTGGGCTTTTCTTTTTCCTTCCGCTATTTACCACACCCTTTTCCGAATGAGATGCCGTTTGATTCACCATAATACGTAGTACAAAGCGGCAAACAGCATTGGGTGAAGCCGAGCTGGCAATGGTTTTCATTCCGAAAATCATCGGCTGGTGCAATTCCAGCAAACCCAACCATACTACTTTATAAAGGAGATCATACAAATGGCAAACAACAACTCTTCAAACCAACTCGTAGTACCCGGCGCTGCTCAAGCAATCGACCAAATGAAATACGAAATTGCTTCTGAGTTCGGCGTAAACCTTGGCGGAGAAACAACTTCTCGTGCAAACGGTTCTGTCGGAGGAGAAATCACGAAACGTTTAGTATCTTTCGCACAGCAGAGCATGGGCGGCCAAGGCGTACAATAACTCAATAAATGGCTTACAGAAGGCGCGGGATACCGCGTCTTCTTTTATGCCGTCACCCTTTTTTCCTATTCCACATACCCTAGGAAAAAAGGAGGGAAAACATGTCATTCATTGCCTCAGTCAATTGGGAGCTGTTTCAGTTCGTAAGTGTCTCTTTGGTCAATGAATATGTTGCCCACCATTTCCCGTTTATTCACAGGTATTCTTTTCCCCGCTGCTTTGAATGATATAATGAGCGGCGAGGAGGTTTTTTACATGAACATCGCTTTACTCGGAGCAACGGGAAGAGTCGGACAGGCTTTTATAAAAGAAGCGCAGAAACATGGACACATGGAGATATTCGCTCTTGTCAGATCAGCCGGAACAGTCCTTCCCATTCCTGAAAAACATATCATAACAGGGAATGCGAGGCGGCGGGAAGATGTAAGCCGATTGATTTCCAAAGCGGACACAGTCGTGAGCTGTCTCGGCACGGACGGTGACGATACCCTTTCAGCCGCTATGACCCATATCATAGACGGCATGAAACGGCATCATGTTCAGCGTCTGATTACGATCGGCACCGCGGGTATCCTTCAATCACGGCTTATGCCTGATCAATACCGTTTTGAATCGGCAGAATCAAAACGAAAATCAACAAGAGCCGCAAAAGAACACGCCCGCGTATACGAGATGCTGCTGGCAGAGGATCTTGACTGGACGATCATCTGTCCCACCTATCTTCCTGACGGAGATGCTGCCGGAGTTTACCGGTTCGAACAGGATCGCCTTCCTGAAGACGGCGCTGAAATCACCGTCGGAGACACGGCGCATTTTCTGTACCGTGAGCTGATCAGCCCGCAGTTTGTCAGAAAACGGGTGGGACTGGCTTACTGAAGGCGATGAAAGAATATCTTTTATAATAAAAAGCAGATCGTATATTCGTTCTGCTTTAAAATTTTTTCTTTTTTCATTAATAGACAATGCTAATCACTAAACAATCATATACCATAAAACAATAAAGACTATCGGATTAAAAGGAGATGTATTTATCCAGCAAAAATTTTTTCACAACACCCCCACGCGATTACCTTCTGACATATCCTTATTTGTTCATATTTAATATAATCAGGTGTATTTTTAAATAGTTGTTCTTTAATTTGTATCCTTTCCTCAAAATCTTTAATAACCTTAGGAAACATGCCGCTTTTCATTCTAATTCGATCTAACCTTTTTTCAAGTCCATCTTTTAATACATACTGCTCAAATCGATCAGTAAGTTTTGAGCCTAGCCCCGGTATAATATTGTCCTCGTCACTCCCCCCTAAATTTTTCAAATCCTCAAACCTATGTAATGTAGCTGCTAACTCAGAGTAAGGCTCAAAAAAAGAAATGAAATTCTTGTAATAGTCATGAAATTGTTTGTTTTTAATATTTTTTACTTTAATACCATCTTTCCAGTCGTAATACTTTAAATTTTCCACCAAACGCTGGTTTGTTTCAATTTCACAAAGTAACTTAAGCATTCTCCTACTAGAATTGGTTTCCGAAAGCATATATAAAGACGGAGAAACTAAATTTTCTTTCTCTCTAACCTCTAAATTAATTAAAGAGGCAATGCTTTTTTTTTCATAATTATTATATATCTTTTGAATTTCTTTTTGAGTTGATCCGAAACTATCATCTTTAAACCTCTTATCACTATCTACTATTATAAGAACTATTAATTCTTCTTTTAACTGATGTTCTACGACTTGATACGAGGTACTCCCTCCCCCATTAGACATACTAAAAGATAATTCTAAATTAAAATTCGTTTCAGTAGTTAAATATTTTTCAGCTAAAGATTTATAAAAATAAAAATCTTTAGGGTTTTCACAAACCAATACTGATTTACTCAATTTATAATAACTTTGAAAGAACTCAATAGGGACTTTGAAAATATGTCCATTATTTTTAGGGACTTTTTTGAACTCTTCGATAACAGTTGCCACGATATAATCACACATTTCTTTTTCATATGCACCTAAAGTTGAAACCTTTGTTAAAATATTTTGATAGGTTTTTATCGCACTATAATCTAATAACTTACTCTCAATTATCTTCTCTAGTGTGTAAACAGAGCCTATAATTACATGATTTCCTTCTTGACGTGATTTCGCTATATTATTCAATGCTATTATTATACTATCTTCTCTTGATAGATTGCTTGTTTCAATTAAATAGTTAGCTACTGATTCATCTATTTTAATAAGCAAATCTAAACCTCCATATTAAAAAAACCTAATGGCCATTTTTCTAATATTCCCTCATTATCATAAATGGATTTTTCTATTTTTGTACTATAGGCGTCCTTTTCATTATTAAATATCAAGATATTTACTAATTCACTAGTAAAATCATTAGTTTTTTTTGCAATCCGATACCCAACCCTATTAATAATTGCTTCGCTATGAGTTTCAATAATAATCTTTACATCTATGTTCTCTTTTCTACAAGCATTAATCACATTTATAAATGTATCTACTAATTTACCTTGAAGTGCTGGGTGTAAATGTAACTCAGGCTGTTCAATAACTAACGTGTACATTAAGTTCGGGCTTCTATATCTTGGACCTTTTTTTATATTTATATATTTCCACATAGAAAGAACAATAGGGAGCAATTGAGAATATCCAAACCCAGTATCCGCTAAATTTATTTTATCCCCATTATCATAAATAAGTTGTAATGAAGTGTGTCCCCCTGATATACTTGTCTCAATATGGAATCCAAGATTTTCTTTTGTCCAATTACTAAATTTTTTCTTTTGTAGTGGATTCATGTTATGGATAATCATGGGTAAGTTTTCACCTCTTGAATCAATTTCATCAACTGAGACACCTTGAAGTCTATAATATCTTTCTGCACTTGCTCGAACTGGGGCAATATAATGTAAATTATTAAAGTATCTTTCTAGATAATTATTGGATAATGTTATAAATTCATTTATATGCATACCTACGAAATAATCCCGTATTTCAAGAAAAGTTTCATTTTCAAGTGAAAGTAAATTCAGGTTCTGCTTTAAGGTGTTTGCTGTAGTAGATTGGTTTTTTAAACTCCTTAATAGCTCATCAGATGAACCGAATTTCACATCATCTATTAGACGTTCGATAGTTTCATCACTTGTTGATTTATATGACATATTTTTGAGTATTAATTTTAATTTACTTCGAAAAAAAGAGCTAGCACTCTCCGCATATTCGTCTTTAATCTTTTTTGTTATATAGATAGGTAATAAGCTAGCCCCGAAACTACTTGGACTTATATCAGTAAATTCCTCAGATATTGGTCTTCCATTAATATATAACTTATTAATAGAGTTACCCATTTTCCCCTCCTTAATAATTTCCACTTCTTGTTCATCAATGATGAGTTTCAGCTTCTGAATTGAATCGCTACTGCAGTGTATTGATAATTTGAAATTTCTTGTGTCTGAACCAAAAACGCTTTCTTCATAAAAACCTCTAATATTGTATCTATTTCTAAATATAATATCTCTTTGAGACATTTCGAACTCAAAACTAAAGCATATAGTCTCACTTGCATTTAATTTATTGATACTTTCTTTAAAGCTTCCAAAATCAACCAGTCCTTTACTGTACCATAGTATAGGATCTTTAGTCTTTGTCTCAACTGTTTGTTTTATTAACGGAAATGACCTTAAGAATGTACTTTTCCCAGAGCTGTTTTTACCAACAACTATTGTTAAAGGCTTTAAATCAATATAACCTGTATCTATTAAACTTCGAAGATTTCTAATTCTGATTCTTTTCATATTAACTCCTTTTATGGGATATTTAATAAAATATTATATATTATAACATTATTTCTCTTATTAAAATTGAATTTTCTTCTGTTTTAAGTTTTTTTAAAGGGCGAATCTTTAGATTCACCCTTTCCGATTACACCGCGGACTTCGCCGTTCCTTTCTGCAATTCATACATTTGATGGTACTGCCCCTTTTGCGCCATTAATTCGTCATGGCTTCCCTTTTCAATGATGCGGCCCTTTTCCAGCACGAGAATCTGGTCTGCGTGTCTGATCGTGGAAAGCCGATGGGCGATAATAAATGTCGTACGCCCTTCTTGAACGACTTGCAGCGCTTTTTGAATGACTGCTTCTGTTTCGGTGTCAATGTGCGCCGTCGCCTCATCCAAAATTAAAATGGCCGGATCAAACACAAGCGCTCTTGCAAAAGAAATCAGCTGACGCTGGCCTGAGGACAGTGTGCCGCCTTTTTCAGTAACGGGCTCTCTGATGCCCTTTGGCAGAGATTTCAGAAGACTTGCGGCGCCGACTTGGCGAAGCGCTTCTTCCGCCTGCTCCAAAGAAATACGCTGATCATCGAGTGTCACATTGGAGCCGATCGTGCCCGAGAAAAGATACGGGTCTTGCAGCACAATGCCCATATGCGACCTCAGCTCCTGCCTCGACATGCCGTATATGCTTTTATCGTCCAGCAGAATATCCCCTTTTTGAGCATCATAAAAACGGAACAGAAGATTCAGGATGGAGCTTTTGCCGGACCCTGTATGGCCGACGAGGGCGACCGTCTCCCCTTTTTCAGCTGTAAAGCTGATGTGTTTCAGCACCTCTTCCCCCTTTCGATATCCAAAAGAAACATCACGGAATTCCACTGTCCCTTTCGCCTTTCTGTCTGCGGGAGCGCCTTCTTCTTCCGTTTCCTCCTCCTGTAAAAGCTCGAATACCCTGGCGGCAGAGACACGGGCCAATTCAAGCTTCGAAAATTGGTTGACAATCCCCGTAACCGGCTGGAACAAACGGTTTAAATAATCAACAAATGCATATAAAACGCCGATCGAAACAATTCCGGCCGCACTCAGACTCGCGCCTCCGAAATACCAGATCAGCCCGACAAACGCCAGATTGCGCAACACATTGACAAGACTGTGGGACATGAGGGAATTTAAGGACAGCATTTTGTTTTTGTAGCGGAAATGAGCTTCATTCAATTCTTCAAATTCCTTCATCGTTTCCTTCTCTCGGCGGAACGCCTGAATAATCGGCATCCCTTGAATGGACTCGTTCATTTTCGCATTGATGTCACTGTTAATGGAACGGATTTTTTGGTTGAAGACGGATGCGTATTTGCGATACACAACCGACCAGATCATTAAAATCGGGATAATCAGCAGGCAAACGGCGGCCAGCCTGACGTCAAGCATAAACAGCGCCGTAAAAATGCCGAGCATATAAACGCCGCTTGTGATAAATGTCGACAGCACCGTTACATATAAATCCCTCACCGCTTCTGTGTCATTCGTAATGCGGGCCACGACTTTTCCGGCAGGCAGATTATCAAAGTAGCGGATCGGCATTTTCTGAATGTGTGAAAATACATCCTGCCTCATGCGCTGTATGATCCGATTCGCTCCCATCTGCAGCAGATAATGCTGGCCGTAATGAAAACATACGGAAAACATGAGCAGTCCCGCGTAAATGGCGGTCAGCGTCAGCAATCCTTTTATTTCGGGACGGTAAAATTGAAAAATCTCCTGTCTTGATAACGTAATGGCGGGATATGACCTGCTTTCTTTACCGTTTGATATTGTCAGCCGGCCGTCAGACACAGAACGGTTTCCGTCAAAACTGACGGGACGGTCAACAAAATAGTAGCCCGCACCGACTTGATAAATGTGCGCCTCTCCGGTTTTGTCCGCCCCCGGTTTGAGCCGGTCCTCCCTGACATAATCATGCCCCCGGAACCTGACGGCGCCCGGATCGTCCGCAGAGGCTTTAACCCATGTTTTTTCAATGCCGAGAATGTGGTCGTCAATCATTTTTTTTCCGATAAACGGGCCGGTCAGCTCAGTGCCGACCGCAATAATGAGCAGGACGACCGCCCATATCAGCAGCTTCTTATATTGAAGCGCGTAATTCCATAATCTTCTCCCGGTCTTCATGCGCCCGTCCCCCCTTCTTCAAGAGAGGACAGCTGCTGCCTCTCATATTGTTTTCGATACCAGCCGTTCTGCGCCAATAGCTCCCGGTGCGTGCCTCTTTCAGATACCCGGCCTTCATCCATGACGAGAATGAGATCTGCGTGTTCAACTGCCGAGAGCCGGTGGGTGGTGATAATCGTTGTTTTATGCCGCCGTTTTTTACGGATGCTGTCAATGATGGCGGCTTCCGTTTTCGCGTCTACGGCAGAAAGCGAGTCATCTAATATGAGAATGTCCGGATCGGTCAAAAGCGCTCTCGCAATTGAGATGCGCTGCTTTTGTCCGCCAGAGAGCGCTACGCCCTTCTCGCCGACAAGCGTCTCAAGCCCGTCGGAAAGCATGCCGATATCGTTTTCAAAATGCGCATCTTTCAGCGCGCTGCCGATTTCCTCTTCGTTTGCATCCTGCCGTCCGTAAAGCAGATTCTCTTTTACAGTCTTTGAAAATAAAATATGATCCTGCGGCACATAGCCGATCCACCCGCGGAGCTCCTCAAGCGGAATCTCCTGAATCGGAACGCCTGTAAACGTGATTGCTCCCTCACCGGGCGGATATTCACGCAACAGCTGCTTAATGATCGTCGTCTTTCCGCTTCCCGTCTTCCCGACGATGCCGAGTGTCTGCCCTTTCTCTACGGAAAAAGATACATCGGAAACCGCCGGTCCAGCTCCGATCGGATATGTGAAAGTCACATGTTCAAAAGCAAGACGCCCGGGCTCCTTGATTTGGGCGGGGTGCTTGGGTCCTGTCACGTCAGGCTCATAGGAAAGCGTCTCATTGACACGATCCAAGGAAGCATTTCCGCGCTGCATGATATTGATTAATTCTCCGATCGCAAACATCGGCCAGATCATCATTCCGAGGTACACGTTAAACGATACCAGCTCTCCCAGCGTCAGCCGGTTTTGAAAAACGAGATAAGCGCCGTAGCCGAGACCGATGAGATAGCTGAGGCCGACGAGAAGTTTCACAGTCGGTTCAAAAAGTGAATCGATAAACGCCACCTTCATATTTTTCTCATATACATCCGCCGTCATATCACCGAACCGGCTGACATCATTTTTTTCCTGCACGAATGCCCGGATGACCCGGACGCCGGATACCGACTCCAGCACCTTGTCATTTAATGATCCGAAAGCATCCTGCGCTTCCGTAAACCGCTCATGGATCTTTTTTCCGTACAGGCTGACCGCAGCCGCCATTATCGGCAGCGGAATAATCGCGGCAAATGTCAGCTTCCAGCTGATGAGAAGCCCCATTGTCAAAAATATCGTCAGCATATACATCGTCGAATCAACGAGCGTTAAGACCCCGAAGCCCGTCGTCATACTGACGGCCTGCAAGTCATTTGTCCCCCGCGCCATTAAATCGCCCGTTCTGTATTTCTCGTAAAACGGCGGTGACATTTGAAGAAGCCTTCCCATCAGCTTTGAACGGAGAATCTTCTCCATGACATTCGCCCCGCCGAAAAGCTGATACATCCAAAAATAAGACAGTAAATAGACGGCTGCCGTTAATGCGAGAAAAACACATATGTAAAACAGCATCCCGCTTTTTGTAAACACACCCGCCTTCATATCGTCTATCGCGTTACCGAGAAGTTTAGGCGGAAACATTTCAATGACATTCACAATCAATAACAGAACAATCGCTGTCGTATAGCGCAGCCAATAGGCTTTAAAAAACCACGCGAGCTTTTTTAATACAGTAAACAAATACCGTCATCCCCTTTCATCAATCAGCCGCCCTCAAGCTTTTCCGGATTGTTTTTCATTGTTTTCGCTAATACCGCCACATGCATCACACCTGTCTTTCTTTCATTTTTTTGTATAAAAAAAGACATGAAGCCTCAGCTCCATGCCTCTTATTATTATAAATAAGGTACAGACCCGCCGTTTATGCGCGACTGCCCCGTTTTTAAGCAAATGTTCAGAAAACGGAAGCTGTATGGGAGTCACGCCGGTATTCAGCTGAAGATGAGTTGACAAGCTTTAGTTTTGACATGATCCATACCTCCTTTTTCCCTATATTGTTCCTTCATCATATAAACAAATCCTTTTTTTGTCAATGCAGGTTTTACATTTCTGCCATTCGGGTATTGTAAAACAAACCTTTTTTACTGAAAGGATGAGGCCGATGTTTCACGCGGACCGGTTGATAGCTGCTTTTGACGGAAGTGATGATAGTAAAAAAGCGCTCCAAAAAGCCATAGACCTTTCAAAAACATTTCACGCGGATTTAACGGTCGTACATTCCCACAATGCAAAAGATACCCGGACGATTGTTGATCCCCCGAGGCCGGGAGCCGGGGCAACGTATATCGGCGGCGGGATTGCAAGCGTTCCTGACCCGCTCCAGGCGGAAAGAATCTCCCCTGATCCGATGATTTATGAAGACCGTACGGAAGAAATCGTTGCGGAAGCGAGAATGCTGATGAACGACAGCCAGATTGACGGGGATATCGACATTTTAGAAGGTGATCCCGCTGATGCCATTATCGAGCATGCCGACCGTATATCGGCGGATTTGATCGTCATGGGGAGCCGGGACCAGAACAGGCTGAAAAAACTTTTATTCGGAAGCGTCAGTGAAAAACTGTCATCGAAATCCGATATTCCCGTGCTGATCGTAAAATAATTCTTTCTGTAAAGCAGCTTAATCAAAAGCTGCTTTTTTTACAGCTCCCGGCTGTTTCTTCTTTTTTTCGGCATCACAAAAAAACTCGCCATGATCAAAAAATCGATGCACAATACGACAGACCAGCCCTTTAACAGTACGCTGAGCGCTTCGGTGCGGGAAGCATCCTGAATGAGAAATACCGTTCCGGCTAAAAGAACGCCGCCGATGACAAATGCTAATACATGTCTTCCCCACCCTTTTGCATAATGTTTGGCATAATCCAGTCCGTACCGTTTGACCGGTTTTGCCCCTTCCTTGACCACATAATAGCGGAACCGCTCATCCGCCCATTGAATCATGCTTTTCCCGAAGGCGACAGACACTCCGATATAAATGGCCGCCACCGCATGCGCCATAGTCGCCGCCGCCCCTCTGTATAAATCAGCTGCGGCCGCCAGAAACAGTACGGCATCCAATAAAGGAATGAGAGCGAAAAAAAACATTCCGAGCTTTTGCCGCCTGAATATATAGCGCGCCGCCAATCCGAAGATGACAGCCGCCCAAAAAGCAGCCTCACAAATGACAATCAACCAAGCAATCGCGTTCAATCCGGTTCCCCCTTATCGTTTTCTAAAATGCATTGTATCACTGCTTTTTATTTAATACAACTGTATTACAAAATTGCAAGAAAAAATATTTCCTGTTACACTGGAACCATGCCTAAAATAATCGATCATGAAAAAAGAAGAAAACAAATAGCCGAAGCCACTTGGCGGACGATTTTGGAGCGGGGAATGGAAGGAGCGACAGTGAGAAACATCGCCCAGGAAGCGGGTCTTTCTTTAGGCGCGCTGAGGCACTATTTCACCACCCAGGATGAGCTTTTAGGGTATGCGATGACACTCGTAAAAGAAAAAGCGGCCGCCAGAATTAACGAAGTTGCCATGAAAGATCTGCCGCCGAAAGAAAAAGCGGTGCGTCTGATGCTTGAAATCATCCCGACAGATGAAGAAACGATGGCTGAAATGGAGGTATGGTTCGCTTTCACAGCTTATGCCAGACATAAGGGAGAAGAGTTTCATCCCCAGCAGGACGGGATCTTGGCATATATCCGCGGCCTGATTGACTGGCTGGATGAAAATAAGCTTCTGAAACCGAATCTTGATAAAGAGATCGAAGCGGAGAAAATGTACGCCATCGCAGATGGATTGGCGCTGCATGCCATGCTTGAACCTGAGCGTCTTTCAAAAGAGAAGATCTCCCGTGTGCTCGTGCAGCATATCGAATCTCTTTTTATCTGACTGAAGTAAAAAGGCCGGATGTGTTCCGGCCTTTTTTCAGCTTATGACTGAACCCCGAGCTCCTGCTGAATGTGCGACTGAAAAGCCTCCTGAATCGTTTTGGCTACAGGTCCCGGCACTCCGCTTCCGACCGGTTTTCCGTCAAGGGTTACGATCGGGATTAATTCAGCCGTCGTTGACGAGATGAAAATTTCATCCGCATCCCTGAGTTCGTCTTCGGTAAGAGCCTTCTCCCGCACCTCAATCCCGTTTTCTTTCATCAGCTCTAACAGCTTCATCCGCGTAATGCCGTTTAAAATCAGCTCATTTGCAGGATGCGTCCGGACAGTGCCGTTTATGACGGCGTATACATTGGAAGAGGTTCCTTCCGTGACCGCTCCGTCCCTTATCAGCACCGCTTCATAAGCGCCTGCTTCATAGGCTTTTTGTTTAATCATCACATTATACAGTAAATTCAGACTCTTAATGTCACACCTCAGCCAGCGTTTGTCTTCCGCCGTTATGGCCTGCGCTCCGGCTTTTTGTTCATTTTCCGGTTTTTTCACTGAAAAGGTGTATGCCGTCGTCTGCGGTTCCAATCCTTCGTCATACTGGTGCTTCCGCGGCGCCTTCCCTCTCGTCGTCTGTATATAGACCCCGCCGTCAATGAGTTTGTTTTCCTGTACGAGCTTTTGCAGATCCCATTCTATGTCCTCTGCGGAGAACGGCAGGGTGATGCCGATTTCTGCGGCGCTTCTGAAAAGACGGACGATATGCTCACGCAGACCGAATAAGGCGCCGTTATACACTCTGATGACCTCATACACACCGTCACCGAATTGATATCCGCGGTCCTCAATATCAACTGCCGCTTCTTCACGATCAATCAACTGGCCGTTTACTAATGTCTTCATGTAAACCCTCCTCATCGTTATCTGCCGTGATGTGCATTCTCAGCTGTTATTGTCAACTATTCTATCATACTGTACGAGCCGGCTGCGGAGTTTATTTTTTTCTTAAAATCTTATTATTCGACATCTTTTCTATGTCTTTTCCAGTTTTGTTCCTGTATACTTGATTTGACATACATATGCTGTTAACTTATGGCACTTCGCAAGCCTCCGCTGTTATCGGCATTATGCAGAAACTTATGCTACTGGAGAGATTGTTATGCGCAACACAAAAGAAGGTGCTTCCCCTTCTCTGTTTTCATTGGCTTTTAAACTTACGAGTTTAGCAGTTTTGTGCGGACTGCTTCTGGTAATCGTCATAATGGGATATTCCGCTTCCGCCGCAAAAAACAAACAGGTCACCGTGACCGCAAACGGGCAGCTTCGGGATGAAGCAGAAAGCCTGCGGCTGAAAAATGATTCTCCCGACGTCTTAATGAAACATTTGCAGAGAGAGCGTGACCCAGGGAAAAAAACGGTATATTTAACCTTCGACGACGGGCCGTCTCCATATACTGAACAGCTGTTGAATGTATTGAAGGCAAATGGCGCAAAGGCCACTTTTTTTATGCTTGAACCGCGGATGAAAGCCTATAAGCATTCCGTGCAAAGAGCGAAGCAGGAAGGAATCGCGCTCGGCCTGCACGGCGTGACGCACGATAATCACCTGTTTTATCAAACACCGACATCACCGCTGAACGAAATGCAGCAGGGACGCGATACGCTCGAGGCAATCACCGGAGTAAAAACGGATCTTGTCCGCACGCCATACGGCAGTAAACCGTCATTGACGGCTGCCCAGATTAAGAATCTCGAAAAAGGCGGATTCGTGTACTGGGACTGGACGATAGACAGTGAAGACTGGAAGTACAAAAACGCACGGTACGTGCCGGAAGTATTGAATCAGCTCGCATATTTGGAAAGCGTTCATACGAGCAGGCCGCATGTCATTTTAATGCACGATCTGCCTGCGACGGTGCACGCTTTGCCTAGCCTGATCCAAAAACTGAAAGCCCAGGGCTACTCCTTTGATGTTCTGACGGATCAAATGATTCCCGTCCATGAATAAGAAAAGCCGGATCTGTATATGATCCGGCTTTTTTATGTCGCGGCGCTGATCCGTTTTGCAAATTCACCGATCTTCTCATGGATGACAAGATCAAATAAATAGTCGCAATATGTCGGCTCAAGGTTAATGATCACCTGCTTCAAACCGGGAATCCGGCCCGCATCCTCAGGGACAAACCTTGCCGGCGCCACTTCAAGCGAAGTGCCGATCACAAGAAGAAGATCAGCTTTATCAAGCTTTTCATAAAGGGTTTCAAAATGCTGAACGAGATCGCCGAACAGCACGACATCCGTTTTTAATACGGTGCCGCATACCGCATGATCACCGATTTCCGCCGTACATTCCGGCACTTCGTCCTTCAGCAGATGAGAAAGCCCGTAGCGCGCTCCGCAGCGGGGGCATGCGGCGGTCTGAATTGAACCGTGAAGCTCATAGACACTGCTGCTTCCCGCTTTCTTATGCAGCCCGTCAATATTCTGCGTGAAAATGTCTACCTGCTTTCCCCGCTTTTCAAGATCCGCCAAATACGTATGGCCGGCATTCGGTTCATAGCTTCCGCTCATTTTCATCTGAAAGAGCCGTTTGAATTTAGGCCAGAATTCACGCGGACGGCGTTCAAAGGATTCCCTGCTCATCGCTTCCATTCTGGAGATGTCCTCGGTCCATATACCGCCCGCCGAACGAAAATCAGGAATGCCGGATTCCGTGCTCATTCCCGCTCCCGTCAGCACCACGATACGTTCCGCCTGATTGATCAATGTCATAAACGCTTCCACTCTTCCACCGCCTTTTCTTTTTATCATATCATGAAAAAAGAACGGCGCCTGTTATGCCCGTTCTTTTTCTCCGGAATGATCCTTCACATGAACCGGATCATCGTGGCTTTTCTGTTTTACGAATACATTCTGGCCCGGATAGGCGAACTCCACGCCTTCCTCAGCAAAAATATCAATAATCCGGCGGTTGATATCCTGCCGCACGTCCAGGCTTTCCGCCCAGACGATGGTCTTTGTGTAAAAGTTGAAAAACAGATTATAATAGCTGTCCGCAAACACGTCAAAGTTAACCATAATCGTATCATCATGCACGCCTTCATGTTCACGAAGCATTTCTCTGAGCCTTGTGATGCACCGCTCTAAACGATCAATCGGCGTCGCATAAGAAACACGAACGGAAAACGTGACCTGGCGCTTCGTCATCCTCGTCCAGTTTGTGATGGCTTCCATGGACAGCGTTGAATTGGGTACGGTAACAAGCGCCCCCTGCGCCGTCCGGAACCTTGTGCTTCGGAATGTGATATCTTCAACGCCCCCCGTCACAGATGACGTCTCGACCCAGTCGCCGATCGTAAACGGCTTTTCCGTAATGATGATAATGCCGCCGAAAAAATTGCTGATCGTATCTTTAGCCGCAAGCGCGAAGGCCAATCCGCCAAGTCCGAGTCCGGCCACGAACCCGTTTACATCATAATTGAATTCCTGCGCGATCACACTGACGCTGAGCGCGAGAATGACAAAGCGCAGCACCTTGGATAAAAACGGCGCCAAAATGTCATCCATATCAAGCTCAAAGCGCTGATTGACTTTATGAAATAAAAACGAAGACGCCGATGTCAGATTGCAAAGCCCCCAGGCGATCAGCGCAACGATCAGAGAGCGGTACAATTTTTTGACAATGTCCATCTGCCCGTCTAAAAACGGCGAATACTCAATCGCCAAAAACAGACCCAGCGCCACGAAAAACCATCTGGCCGGCTTGTCAAACGCTACGGCAATCTGTTTGAATATGTCGGTTTTCGGCTTGTTCGCCAATTTGTAAATGAGCTGAAAAAAGTATTTGACAAACAGTTTTCTCAAAACGAGAAAAGCCGCTAAAATTCCGATGCTGATACTGATCTGCAAAATATGATCAAGAGTAAAAAAGCTCTGAAATTGTGTCATCATGGCATATGCTCCTTTGTCTTGTCGAAAATCTATTATACTAAAACATTCGGACATCAGCTTCTTTTAATGTCTTTAGGCAGCCTGAAAAACCCCGGCATCAGAACACAGCCGGGGTTTTCACACATTCGTTCATCTTTCAGCCAGATACAACAGGGTCAGGCACTATTTCTTCTTTGATTGTGTCTGTTTCAGGAGAGTCGCTTTTTGGATTTCAGCATCGGTTTCGGCCTTAATTCTTTCTTCCACTTTCAATCTCCCTTTTCCCATGATCTCGCCTCCTTTTTGCCATTATAATTCATCACTGCGGATTGTAAACCGAAAAAAGCACTATCTTTATTCCAAAAAAATACTGTTTCGCACATTCACCAGTTTGAATCGCTGTGCATATACGAATCTGATATAATAACAGAAATGCCCATGAGGGGAGCTGACAAGCTTGTATACCATCGCTCATCGCGGCGCATCCGGTTACGCGCCCGAAAATACATTTGCGGCATTTGATATCGCTGCCGAAATGAACGCTGATTTCATTGAGCTTGACGTCCAGCTCACAAAAGACGGCCAGATTGTCGTCATCCATGATGACAAAGTCGACCGGACGACGGACGGCTCCGGTTTTGTAAAAGATTTTACGCTGAAGAAGCTGCAGTCTCTGGACGCCGGCAGCTGGTATGGGGCTGAGTTTAAAGGGGAGCGGATTCCCCTGCTCGAAGAGGTCTTGAAGCGTTATCATTCTAAAATCGGATTTTTAATTGAACTGAAGGGGCACGTTTCTCAAGTCGGTCTTGAAAAAGCAGTCGGCCGGCTGTTAAGCAGGTTTTCCTTTTCCATCCACCCTATCGTTCAATCATTCAGCCTCAAGTCAATTCAGACCTTTCACGGCATGTATCCGTCCGTTCCGACTGCAATTATTGCAAGACCCAGCTTCGGGATGTTTTCCAAAAGCCAGCTGGCCGCCTACAAATCAGCCGTAAATTATGTCAATATTAAATATACCCGCCTGAATCGGTTCTTGATTTCCACCGCTCACAGACACGGCCTGAAAGTATTTGCCTGGACGGTCAGAAATCAAAAGACGGCCGAAAAACTGCAAATGATGGCAGTTGACGGCATTGTAACTGATTTTCCGGATTTTATTTCTAAGGATGGCTGATATGAAACAATACATCGCAATTTTTATCGGAGGCGCGCTTGGCGCATTGCTCCGCTTTGAAATGAGCGCGCACATTCACAGCGGTTCTTTCCCGGCGGCCACTTTCCTCGAAAACGCGGCGGGAAGCCTTTTACTCGGTCTTATTACGGGTTACTTCATCATTCGGGCTAAACGCCCTCTTTTGACCGCCTTTTTAGGAACCGGTTTTTGCGGAGGTTTCACGACGATGTCAACCTTCGCAAAAGAAACCATTTTTCTGCTGCAATCGTCTCCCGCAGCGGCTTTTTGTTATTTTGCCGCGACATTAGTCTCTGGCATTACCCTTGCATGTGCCGGCATTTTCTGGGGACGGCGGATTGCCCTTCACGCAGCGGGAAGGGGGCATGATACGCCATGACGATTGTCCTGATGCTTATCGCAGCGGGTATCGGAGCAGTATTACGGTCTCTGCTGGGTAAAACAATTTCAGAAAGAACAAAAGGTTTTCCGATGCCGCTTGGAATGGCTGCGGTCAACCTGCTCGGCTCCTTCGGCCTCGGCATGTTCACCGGCCTGGGTCTGGATAATCCTTCCGCCGGCATCATCATCGCGACGGGCTTTTTCGGTGCGTTTACGACCTTTTCCACGTTCAGTATTGAAGCCGTGCAGCTGATGATGAACAACCGCATAAAGGAAAGCCTGCTCTACATCGCTGTTTCAGCAGCCGGAAGCCTTTTGGCGTTCTGGTGCGGCTTTGTTATGATATCCATTTAAAAAAACCTTGAGCTTATTTTTCGCTCAAGGTTGCGTTATGAAGCATGACCGTTTCAGGCACGGGCAGCTGGCGGTTTATTGTTCCCTGACCGCCCGGGCGGCCCTGTTCTTCTTTGAGTTCAAGCTGTTTAATAAACCGGCCGTCCATTTCTAATATGAGGGCAGTGTATCCCCCGATTTGTATCGACTCACCCGAACGGATGTCAATATTCCGTTTCAGCACAAGACCGCCGATCGTGTCGACTTCCTCTTCAATCCCTGCGCCGAGAAGATGATTCACCTGATCAATCCGAACCTTTCCGTCCAGCACATAATGGCGTTCGGACAGCTTTTGAATCTGCGGCTGTTCGTCCTCATCAAATTCGTCTCTGATATCGCCGACGATTTCTTCAAGGATGTCTTCGGTCGTCACAAGACCGGACGTTCCGCCGTATTCATCAGACAATATCGCCAAATGAATCCGTTCTCTCTGCATTTTTATCAGCAGGTCGTGTATCGGGATCGTCTCGATGACTTCAATCACCGGGCGGACGTAAGACGTGATGGATACCTCCGCTTTTTCATCTTCTGTCATAAACAGCAGATCTGAAAAGAGATGCTTCGTATTGATCATGCCGATGACACTGTCTTTGTCCCCGTCCGTTACGGGCCAGCGCGTATATTTGTCTTTCAGCATCATATCAAGCATTTCCGGCACGTCCATATCAGTGGAAACAGCCGCGATTTCTTTTCTCGGGATCATGATTTCCTTGGCGATCCGATTATCAAAATCAAAAATTTTATTCACAAATGTATATTCAGACGGATTGATTTCTCCGTTTTTTAAACTTTCTGACAGCAGGATCCGCAGCTCTTCTTCAGAGTGGGAGCCTTCATGCTCAGATGCCGGCTTTAATCCGGCCAAACCGGTCAGAATTCTCGCGGAGCCGTTCAGCACCCAAATAAACGGGAACATGAACACGTAAAATAACCGAAGCGGTCCGGCAATCCATAACGTCAGCTTTTCCGCTTTTTGAATCGCAACCGTTTTAGGCGCAAGCTCACCGACGACGACATGCAGAAACGTAATCAGCCCGTACGCCGCAGCAAAAGCAATCACATGCTCAGCAGAATCCGGCAGCCCCATGCCCTGAAACAAAGGATGAAGCATCCGTTCAAATGCAGGCTCTCCCAGTACGCCGAGCCCGATGGATGTGAGTGTAATGCCAAGCTGCGAGGCGGATAAATACTCATCAAGATCCGTAATGATACGCTTTGCGAGCACCGCCCGTCTGTTCCCTTCTGAAATGAGCTGATCGATTCTGGATCTTCTCACTCTGACGATCGCAAATTCACTCGCCACGAAAAATGCCGTTAACGCAATGAGCACACCGATTAAAATCAAACTGTCAATATCGTCCATTTCACCTTATCCCGAATTAAAGGATAAGGACGTCACCTCCTGATTTCATCGTTTTTTCTTAAGCGAGAGGAACGAAATGGGTGATTGACTACACAGAGGGCCCCATCCTGCCACCTCCTAAGTCAAAGCATGATTGTCATTTGTATAGTTTATTGTATCACAACTCCATTCTTTCATCATTTTCAGATTTTTTATCATATAAAAAACAGCCTTCAAAAAGAAGGCTGCCGTTATCTGCTTCGGAAATGATTTTCTAAACAAAGCGCCGTATTAATCCCCCCGAATCCCATGCTTAAGCTTAACGCATGGTGTACGGTATGGGCGCTCGGCCCGTCGGTCACCCACTGAAATGAATCGTCAATCGGCTCCGTTAAGTTTCGGATCGGATGAAGCTTGTTTTCCCGCATTTGCAAGAGAACAGCAATGATTTCCACCGTTCCGGCCGCACTCAGACCGTGTCCGGTAATCGATTTTGTCGCATTAATCCGCGCGTGCGACAGGCCGCTTTCAGAAAGCGCCCGGCATTCAGTCTTATCTCCGATCGGCGAACCAGTGCCGTGCGGGTTGATGTAATCGATCTCTTTCGCTGAAAGACCGGCCCGCTCCAGCGCCTGGCGGATCACCGTCATTTCGCCCTCTGCTGAAGGATTCGGGTTGCGGTTCGCATCGGAAGCCATCCCCCAGCCCTTTAAGCCGGCCCACGATCGTGCGCCCCTCTCTTCGGCAGATTCAGCGCGTTCCAGCACAATCGCCCCGCACGCCTCTCCGAATATAAACCCGTCCGTATGCCGGTCAAACGGGCGGCAGGCGGCTCCAGGCCGTTCAGCGTATGTATCAGTGCCCATCGCTCCCAAAGAACGGAGAGCGTGACACTCCATGTACGACAGATCGGCCAGCGCCCCGATCACGATGCACCGGTCAAACAGGCCTCCTATGATTCCTTGAGCAGCCTGGATAACCGCCGCCTGGCCGCTTGCCGACGCGCCGCCGACCGTAAAGGCCGGCCCTTTTATCCCGAATTGCTCCGTGCAAAGCCCCGACAAATCACTATCCATAAAAGAAAGCCCGTATGTCGGATTTACAAATTGCGGCGTTTCACCGTTTTTCTCAAAGGCCTGCAGCAATTCGCGCTGCGTCATATTCGACCCGCCGATGATCAGACCGGTGCGGCTGTGATCAGCGCCGTCTAATTGAGCGTCATGCCACGCTTCATATAAAGCGATAAGCGCCGTCTTTCCTGATAATGCGGCCCTTCGGTACAAGCGCTTCGACAGCGCGTCCGGCGGCGTTAATTCGCTAAGCTCCGCGCCGATAAACGAACTGCCTTTCTGCCGGCCGGGGCGTTTCATCACATCAAAGGCGTGCCGCCCCTCCATGAGCGCAGCGAGAAACGCCTCCTTGCCTTGTCCGACCGCGGTTAAGACTCCGATTCCTGTAATGCTGATGTCTGACGTGCCATTATTTCTCCTCGACATGTGTCCGTTCTCCCATCTTTATGTATTGGAAGCTATGAAGAAAAATCTTGATACAGTGCTTTGAAAATATCGCGCGAATGTCTGATCTGTTCCGAAGGCACGCTGAAAGATAATCGGAAATAGCCGCTTTTTCCAAATCCGCTGCCGGGTACGATCAATAGTTTGTATTTCTGTGCGGCATGCATGCAGAACGCCACCTCGTCTTCAATCGGTGATTTCGGAAAGACGAAAAAGCCTCCTTTCGGCATTTCAAATTCGAAGCCGGCTTCTGTGAGGATGTCCACCATAAGGTCTCTCCGCTTTCTGTAAGGTTCAGCGTCAATCGAAAGATCATCCATTTTCGCCACGGCGCGCTGCATCATGACCGGAGCGTTCACAAAGCCGAGCGTCCGGTTGCAGAAAACGAACGCATCCGTCAGAAGATCGCCCTCAGGCATTTGGGCGTCCGCCGCGATATACCCGAGCCTTTCCCCCGCAATGCCGAGATCTTTACTGAACGAACTGACTAAAATCACGCGGTGATACGCCTGAAACGGATTCGCCTGCTCTTCTCCGTAAATCAGCTGGCTGTACGGTTCATCAAATAAAATAAATATGCTTTGGCCGTTCCGCTCTTCGGCTTCTTTTAATAAGGCGCCCAATTCGTTAAGGTTTTTCTGGCTGAGCACAGTCCCCGTCGGATTATGCGGCGTATTGACGATCAGTCCTTTCGTACGGGGGGTGATCGCACCTTTAACCGCTTCAATATCAATCTCAAATGAGTCAGTCAGCGGGCAGATGACGGGTCTGCCGCGGTAATTTTCAACATACGCTTTATATTCCGCAAAATAAGGCGAAAGAAGGATGACTTCTTCCTCCGGGTTTAAAATGCTCTTCAGCGCGACATTCAGCGCCCCGCCGGCTCCGACCGTCATAACTGTATGCCTGGCGGAAATTTCTGTCTGAAACCGCTCTGACAAAAAGCGGGCAACCTTTTCTCTCGCCTCCGGAAGCCCTTGGTTTTGTATGTATCCGTGCCGTCCTGTTTCAGCCGCTTCGCATAGCGCCTTTTTAAATGTTTCAGGCGGCTCCGCAACCGGATTTCCTATCGAAAAGTCAAACACCTTATCGGCGCCGAACTCTTTTTTCAGCCGAGCGCCTTCATCAAATAGTTTGCGTATCCATGAACCTTTCTCCAGATTCTGTGTCACTTCCCTTGATAAACCGGCCACTGTCATCTGTCCCTTCTGTCTTTTTCTGCCGTTTCTATTTACAATGATTATGAAAGATTTACCTGGCGCAGTCAACGCTTTTTCAGACAGCCTGCCGCGCCGTTTCAGGAGAAAGACGGAAAACAATAAACTTGTGCAAACTCCCCTTCATATATTAAACTATTCTCATAACTATAACGTGATGGTTGGGGAGGGATTTAGATGGGGCTGAGACTTATCGCATCAGTGAATTAGCAGAGCTTGCCGGTGTAACGAAACGCACGGTGGATTACTACACAAACCTCGGGCTTTTAAAGCCTGACAGGTCTTGTTCGAACTATCGTTACTACGATACACTTGCACTTAATCGGTTAAAGTTTATAGTCGCTTGTAAAAAGCAGCGATTGGCCCTGTCTGATATAAAAGATCGACTGGAGAACCAGTTTCCCTCTTCAGCCCTGCCTGACGATATTGGAAATCTGGCATCGGAAATTGATCACATGAATCAAAACATCTCCGTGATCTTGAATCGGTTTGAAAAGCTTGAACCAGAGGAGCGCGCCCAGCTGAAAAAAAGGCTGGCTCCTGAAAAGCTTGCAGTGCTTCAATCATTTATGCTGCTGTTAAGTTAAACCATTATCTTACTAACAGGAGGTGTTACCTTCATCTTCCCAAAAGGAGTGAAGGTTCTAATTGGACATTGTGAATTTGATTTTAGTCGCGGTTTTAATCGCGCTGACGGCATTTTTCGTAGCATCTGAGTTTGCGATAATCAGAATCAGAGGCTCACGGGTTGACCAGCTTATAGCAGAAGGAAATAAAGCCGCAATCGGTGTCAAAAAAGTGACCACGCATTTAGATGAGTATTTATCGGCGTGCCAGCTCGGCATAACATTGACTTCCATCGGTCTTGGTGTCTTAGGCGAATCAACGATTGAACGCTTGCTTCATCCGCTTTTCACAAAGATAAACGTACCAAGCTCATTATCGCATATTATTTCATTTATTCTCGCCTATGCGATCATTACATTCTTACACGTGGTCGTGGGAGAATTGGCGCCGAAAACAGTCGCCATCCAGAAAGCGGAAGCCGTTTCAATGCTGTTTTCGAAACCGCTCATTTGGTTTTACCGCATCATGTTCCCGTTTATCTGGCTTCTGAACAACTCCGCCCGTCTTTTAACGAAGACGTTCGGTCTGGAGACGGTGTCTGAAAATGAGCTTGCCCACTCTGAAGAAGAGCTGCGCATTATTTTATCGGAAAGCTATAAAAGCGGTGAAATCAACCAGTCTGAATTTAAATATGTGAACAAAATCTTTGAATTTGACGACAGACTTGCAAAAGAAATCATGATTCCGCGTACGGAAATCGTCAGTCTGCCGCATGATATCAAAATCTCTGAAATGATGGACATCATTCAGATTGAAAAATATACCCGGTACCCTGTCGAAGAGGGTGACAAAGATAATATTATCGGCGTTATTAACATTAAAGAAGTGCTGACCGCCTGCATAAGCGGCGAAGTATCAGTCGACTCGCCGATTACCGATTTTGTCAATCCGATCATCCATGTGATTGAGTCGGCACCGATTCACGATCTGCTTGTAAAAATGCAGAAGGAACGGGTTCATATGGCGATTCTGTCGGATGAATACGGCGGCACCGCGGGGCTTGTCACCGTTGAAGACATTATTGAAGAAATCGTCGGGGAAATCCGTGATGAATTTGATATCGATGAAATCAACGAAATCCGCAAACTCGGCGACGGCCATTACATGCTTGACGGCAAGGTCCTGATTGATCAAGTGAACGAACTCCTCGGCATCCATTTGGAAAATGACGAGGTCGACACCATCGGCGGCTGGTTCCTTACCCAGAAATACGACGTCGAACAATACGACTCGATTATCGAAGAAGGCTGTGAATTTATCATTAATGAAATTGACGGCCACCACGTCGCATATATCGAAGTGAAAAAACTGGCGTTTGATGAACTGCTGGAAACCGCCGAACAAAAAGAAGCATAACAAAAAAGCTTGCGCGTCTGATACAGACGGCAAGCTTTTTTTCATTTACAATTGTTCAAGTTTTTTCTCAAGCTCTTTAATTCTGGCATTCAGCTCTTCTGTCATGGCCGCAAGCCTCTCCTTCGGCGCAAGATCGGAAAAGTCCTCCAAAAAAATCGGCTCGCCGATGATAAGCCGCATTTTTCCCTTTTTAAACAGCGCTTTACCCGTAGACGGCCCTTTATATGCGGCCGGAACGAGCGGCGCTTTTCCCATTTGGGCGATGGTCACGGCCCCTCTTTTCAGCGGGACGTCTTCTGATGTTCTCGTGCCGCTCGGAAAAATCCCGACAATCTTTCCTTCCTTCAGAAGCTTAATCGGCGTTTTAATGCTGCTCGGGCCCGGATTTTCACGGTCAACCGGGAACGCGTGAATCTTCTTCAAAAAACGTCCGATCCACTTTTTCTGAAACAGCTCTTTTTTCGCCATATAATGAATCTGATGGGGCAATATCCCGACACCGAGCGTTAGGACGTCCACCCAGCCCGCATGCGTGCACGCGATAACGAATCCTTTATCAGACGGAAGATTCTCTTTATTGTACACTTTCACTCCTCCGCGCAGGGATAGAATGCATTTGATGGCATTTGCACAAAACTTATACATAACGCACTTCCTTTGTTGTAATGATCAAAAGTGTTCTCTCTCTCTCTATTATAACAATATTTTTTATTACCTGGTACTAATAATTATATTTTTCCTCCGCCGATCTCTATCTTTTATGACGGATTTTGGGTACTATAGAGAAATGGTGTTTGATGAGGTGAAAATGAATTTAAGCCGTTTGCATGGAACGTGCAACTTTAAACCTTTCTTATGCGTGTATAACATAGAGGGGAGAAAAGGCAGTGACGATCGATGAAATTTACCAAATGTATATGAATGATGTTTACCGGTTCCTGCTCTCCATGACAAAAGACAAGCATCTCGCTGAAGATTTGCTGCAGGAAACCTTTATGAGGGCATACATACACATTCACTCCTACGACCACAGCAAAGTAAAGCCATGGCTTTTTCAAGTGGCGAGAAATGCGTTTATAGATTATGTCAGAAAACATAAAAAGGAAGTGACCATTTCCGATGACTTAATTGGGAGCCTTTTTCAGACGGCTGTTCAAAGCCCGGCTCATCAGATTGAAATCAAGGAAGTGCTGACAGGGTATATGTCCGAACTTCCCGACAATTATCGGGAGGCCTTAACACTGTATTATTTAAAAGAACTGAATTACAAAGAAGCATCCCATATTATGAATATTTCAGAGGCTAATTTTAAAAGTGTTTTATTTCGTGCCAGACAGCGGCTGAAAGCACTTTATAATAGAGGTGTTAATGATGAATGAAGAATTTAAAAAGCGTTTTTACCAATACAAAAATGGAGAAATGAGCGACCGGGAAATGGCCGCCTTTGAAGAAGAGCTGGAAAAGCTGGAAGTCTATCAGGAGTTGATTGAAAGCGAAATGCAGGACGACCGGGAATGGGACGTCGGCATCAGCCCGGAAAAACAGAAGGCCATTTTATCATACGGAAAACGCAAATCGTATTTGCGGATTTCAGTTCTCGCCGTCATCTCCACTTTGATGATTTTGCCGCTTTGCACTTTGGGAAGCTACCTCTATTACGGTCTGGGAGGAAAGGAAAGCACCGGCAATCAATTAATGGAGACCGCGGCAGTGACGGTGGCGACCACAATGCCGAACGTCCTCGTCGATACCTCCGGACTGAAAAGCCAGGTGAAGCTGTTTGGAATGAATACGGAATTTCCGCTGCAAAAGCAGATCGGCACAAAAACGAAATCCGTCGGCGGAGAACGGATTGAAATGTTTTTAGATACGGTCAAATCACCTGCCGTTAACTACTATGATCTAGACGCGGCACAGGCAAAGCATTATTTCGCCCATCCTTCCGGCTTAAAGGAACGCACGATTGAAAAAGCCGGTCAGACATTAAAAAAATTGCCTGAAGGAAGCGTGGCGGAGGTCTATCTTTCTTATGACCGGGCCTACCCTTCTTCTCAAGTATATTCAACTTTTAAAAAATACGATGTGAAGTTTTTATGGAATGCGGTCGAAACGGAGAAAAATCTGAAAGACAGTCCTTATGCCGAGCCGTTAGGATTTCCCGGGAAAGATTCTAAGATGGTGTCCTCTTTCGAAACGCAAGGACAGACAGACCGTGAACAATTTATCAATGCCCTTGAATTTATGTCCCGCCATAAAAAATGGGCGCATGCAATATCGAAACGAAAAGACATGAATCTTGGCAGCCGAATCGACTATGTTGAACATCACGGAATGAACGTATACGGCTCTGTCGTGACGGGGCCGACAAAAGAAATCGAACGTCTGCTGAAAAACAAAACAGTAAAAGCAGCAAACATCGGTGAGGTGGAATTATGGAATTGGTAAGAATTTTTAAAGAGCATAATGTTTTCGGCTGGATATCAGTCGGTACCGCGATTTTGTCGCTGCTGCTTTTGAACGTGGCAATCATCAGCAATGTGACTTTCTATTCTTATCAGATGCTGCCGTTTGCGATGGCCGCCGTGCCGTTCGGCATCATTGAGCTGTTTATTAAAAAAGGACGGACGGGCCCGGGACTGCTCGGTGTCATTCTCAATCTGTTCGTCATTGTCTGTGTATATACGATCGTTGCGGTTGATACGAATCTGCAATTCGGTTTTTAAACATAAAAACAGGCCCTTTTACGGGGGCCTGTTTTTTTAAAATGAAAGAACGCCGATTAAATGCAGCAATACGACGATGATAGCCAGCGGCACGAGATATTTCAGAAGGAAATACCACACCTGAAAGAAACGATAGCCGATGGCGGAACCGCTTTTCATCTCGGCAAACAGCTCCTGCTTCGGTATTTTCAGCGGGACGAAGATTGATATTAATAAAGCGCCGAGCGGAATCAGCACATTGCTGACGGTGAAATCCGCAAGATCAAAAAACGTTTTTCCGAACAAATGAACATCACCGAGAACACCGTATGATAAACAGGACGGAATTCCGACTAAGAAAATGAGCAGACCGCTTGTCCACGACAGCTTCTTTCTTTTCGTTTCATCACCTTTCCCCACAGTCGCCACGATAATTTCCACCATCGAAAAGGCCGAAGTCAGCGCGGCGAAGAAAAAGACCGCCAGAAAGCTGATAAAAAACAGCGAGCCGAACGGCAGCCGGTCAAACACAGCCGGCAGCACGGTAAACAGCAGTGTAGGCCCTTCATCCGGTTTAAAGCCGAACGAAAAAACCGCCGGGAAAATGGCCAGTCCCGCAAACAGCGTAACGAGTACATTCATCATAACAATGGAACCCGCCGAACCCGGAAGATTTTGGGTTTTCGGCAGATACGAACTGTATGTCACCATGACCGAAACACCGAGCGTTAATGTAAAAAACGCCTGTCCTAAAGCATATAGGATGGATTCCGGCGTCAAATCTTCAAAGTGCGGAACCAATAAAAATTTAATCCCCTCAACGGCATGATCGAGCGTGACTGATCGCAGCACAAGCAATAGAAACAGCACAAATAAAATCGGCATCAGCACCGCACTGACACGTTCAATCCCTTTCTGCACGCCTTTTGCGACGACCGCTACCGTCATGATCATAAATACAAGCTGCGCAACGAGAGTCTGGATCGGATTTTCAATGACTGTCCCGAACACCGTGCCGTACTGCTCCTGAGTGAGCCCGGATAAAGAACCGGTAACGGCTTTTAACACATAAAGCAAAATCCACCCGCCGACAACACTGTAAAAAGACAAAACTAAAAAACAGGCCGCCACACCCACATAACCCGTGAGGTGCCATACCGACTTCGGCGCGGCTTGTTTGTAGGCATCAATCGCATTTGTCTGGCTCCGTCTTCCGAAAATAAATTCACCGAGCAAAAGCGGATAGCCTAAAAGCACGGTAAAGAGAACGAAAACAAGAAAAAAAGCGCCTCCTCCGTTCGTACCCGCTACGTAAGGGAACTTCCAAATGGCTCCCAGGCCGATCGCCGAACCGGCAGCGGCCATAATAAATCCTATTTTTGAGGCCCATTGAACCCTTTTTTGGTCAGACACGACTTTCCACTTCCCTTCCGCCCTATATTATCCCTTATTCGCTGCGATAACTTAAGCCCATTTCAATATGTTTCATTATTCCGAAAAATAAAAAGGAGCGGCGGGTGCCGCTCCTTACAAATCCCCGTTTAATTTCGAATGCTTTCTCGAATATAAGAAATAAATCACCAGACCGATGATCAGCCAGATAAAGAAACGGAATATGGTGGTGGCGCCGAGGTTAATAATCAAAAACACGCAGAACAGAATGGACAATATCGGAATAAAGGGAACCCCCGGACATTTAAAAGCCCTCGGCAGATCAGGCTGTTTCTTTCTCAATACGATAACCGCCACGGAAATCAGGACAAACGCGGCAAGCGTGCCGATGTTCACCAGCTTCGCCAGTTCATCAAGCGGGACGAGCGAGCCGAGTAATGCTGACAGGATGCCGAACACCCACGTCACCACATGCGGCGTTTTATGCTTCGGATGGACTTTTGAAAGCGCCCCCGGCACCAAACCGTCACGGGACATGGCAAACATCACCCTCGTCTGGCCGTACAGCATGACGAGCATCACCGTTGTCATCCCCAACACTGCGCCGATATCAATAATCCCGGCCACCCAATTCTGTCCGGCCATCTGCAGGACGAGAGACACGGGATGGTCAACGCCTTCAAAGCGGGCAAACGGAACGACGCCCGTCATAATCGCCGATACGGTCACATACAGCACAGTGCAGACGATTAATGAAAAGATAATTCCTTTCGGCAGATCCTTCGCCGGATTTTTCGTTTCTTCAGCGGCGGAAGAGACGGCGTCAAAACCGATAAAAGAGAAGAAAACGAGCGCCGCGGCACTGAAAACACCGCCGAACCCCATCGGTATAAACGGCTGCCAGTTGTGAGGTTTGACATATACGGCCGCAACGGCGATAAACAATAGAACAACCAGAACCTTCAAAATGACCATAATATTATTGACCCGCTTCGATTCCCTAATGCCTAAGTAGAGGAGGAATGTAATCGCAAGCACGATAACAAATGCGGGGAGATTAAAGAATGTGACCGTGCCTTTTATTGACCCCGGCGCGGCCGTTAATGCGGTCGGAAGATGAATGCCGAAGCCCGCCAAGAATGATTGAAAATAGCCGGACCATCCGACCGAAACCGCGCTGACGGCGAGCATATATTCCAAGATTAAATCCCATCCGATAATAAACGCGAGAAGTTCACCCAGTGTCGCATAAGTAAACGTGTAGACGGAACCGGAAACCGGGACGCTTGAAGCAAATTCGGCATATGACAGAGCCGCAAATAAACACGCAAGAGCGGCGATGACAAATGAAACGGTCAGCCCCGGCCCCGCCGTGACAGCGCCTGTTCCGGTTAATACAAAAATCCCCGTTCCGATGATGGCCCCTATCCCCAGAAGGGTCAAATCAAAGGCCCCTAACTCTCTTTTTAGCGACTTTTCCCCGCCCGTTGCGGCAAGCAGGTCCTGAATGCTTTTCTTTCTGAATACGCTCCCCTTCATCTGCTTCACTCCTTGTAAACCAATATATGTTAGAATATTCAGATAACAATAGCAATAATGACTAAATTCTTATTTTTCGCATGAAATGTTTCAGCACATCATTCCTTTCTCCTACATCATATTATAGCGAAAAATATAAAAATGAAAATAACTTTTTTGAAAATTCTATATATTATTTTTAGTTTTCATGAAACAGAACTCAGCGGATTTTCCACTGTGAAATATTAACATTAGTGATTCAGCTGGCGACTTTTATTTTTTTTAAAATCGTATTCATATGTACGTTCAAATAAAAATCCCGCCCTTTTTAAAAGCGCGGGATAAGACTTGCGTATTATGTTGAAATAAATCTGCCGCCATTTACGTGAATGGTTTGCCCCGTCATATAGGAAGATACGTCTGAAGCCAGAAGCACGTAAGCTCCGGCGTGTTCCGCAGGCTGTCCCGGTCTTCCCATCGGAGTGTCCAGACCATGCTTTTCCACCTTTTCTTCAGTAAACGTTGCCGGAATCAGGGCGGTCCAGATCGGGCCAGGGGCCACCGCATTTACTCTGATCCCCTGATCGGCCAATGACATCGCCATTGAACGAGTAAAGGAAACGATGCCGCCTTTCGTGCACGAATAGTCGATCAATGATGTGTCTCCCTGATAAGCGGTAATCGACGTTGTATTAATGATGGCGCTCCCTCTTTTGAGATGAGGCAGCACGGCTTTTGTCATATGAAACATGGAAAACATGTTTGTACGGAATGTCTTCTCCAGCTGTTCAGCTGTAATATCAAGAATCCCGTTTTGCGGATGCTGCTCAGCCGCATTATTAACGAGAATATCTATTTTTCCGTAGTGATCTAAGACTTGCCGGACCGCCTTCTGACAATGCGCCTCATCACCGACGTCCCCCGGAATTAACAGGCATTCGGCCTGGTATTCTTCCGCACGCTTTTTCGTTCTCTCGGCATCGGCATGTTCGTCTAGGTACAGGATGGCAAGATCCGCCCCTTCCTTCGCGTAAGCGATCGCAGCCGCTGCGCCGATGCCGCTGTCTCCGCCCGTGATGACGGCGACTTTTCCTTTTAATCTGCCCGACCCTTTTACATCCGGGTCCTCCAAGAGCGGCTTCGGCTCCATGTCTGACTCAATGCCGGGCTGGCGGTTTTGCACCTGCGGCTTTTGTCCTTCCGTCTGTCTGTCCATCGGATTCATATTCTCACACTCCTGCAATTGGTATTACTGAGACGATACCACGCAGTGCAGGGAGTTAAACGGACAAATATGCCGGTGATTAAAGCTGCTGAGCCGTTTCGGGAAAAGCGCCGGTGTATTTGGCAGACGGCCTGTAAATCATGTTGTCAGCGGACTGTTCAAGCACGTGTGCGCACCAGCCTGCCATTCTGCTTGCTGAAAAGGTCGGCGTAAACAAATCATTGTCGACATCAATGGCCTGCATCACAGCCGCTGCGTAAAACTCCACATTCGTATACAGCTTCCGTCCGGGCTTATATTGCTCTAACAAGCGGATGGCTTCCTTCTCCACATAAAGCGCCAAGTCAAGCGACGGATCATTTCCCGCCACTTCTTCAGCCTTTATGCGCAGCGCCTCCGCCCGCGGGTCTTTTGTTTTGTACACCCTGTGCCCGAAGCCCATCAGGCGTTCTCCCCTCATAAGCTTCGCTGTCAAATACGCTTCTGCATTTTCTTTTTCTCCGATGTCTTTAAGCATTTTCGTGACGCCTGAAGGCGCGCCTCCGTGCAGCGGCCCTTTCATCGTACCCAGTGCGGCAGTGACGGCAGACACTAAGTCCGATTCAGTCGAAACGGTGACTCTCGCTGAAAAAGTCGATGCATTCATCCCGTGCTCCATCGCCAGAATCATATACGTCTCAAGCGCTTTCTTTTGGGCTGCGGACGGCTGCCTGCCTGTCAGCATATACAAATAGTTTTCAACGTGTCCGTATCGCGCCTCAGGTGACAACGCTTCCTTCCCTTGTTTACGGCGGTATCTGTACGCAATAATCGTCGGTGTGACGGCAATCAGTTTAATCGCTTCTTCCGGCTTGGGCGGATATGTAAATGAATCTGTGCCCAAACCTGAAACAGCCGTTCTCAGCACCGCCATGTCGTCCATTTCATCCGGAAGCGTTTCCAGTAAGCCGATCAAATGTTTCGGAAGCCCGCGCTCGGCTGCAAGTTCTTCCTGAAACGCAAGCAATTGCCGCTCATCAGGAAGCGCCCCGTTCAAAATGAGATACGCCGCTTCTTCAAAACTGGATTGCAGCGCGATATCCTTCGCATCATAGCCGCGATATATTAAATGCCCCTTTTCTCCGTCAATGTGGCTGATCGCCGTTTCTGCACAAGTAATCCCTTTCAATCCACGATAAATCAATTTCATTCCCCCTTATCCTCTTTCTGTTATTATAGTAAATATAATATTTAAAAAATAATGAATATTTTTAAGGGAATTAATTAAAACTTTTAATCAGAGGAGTGCATCTATGGATTTTAAATGGCTTCACACCTTCGTCACCGCGGCAAAATATGAGAATTTCAGAAAAACGGCGGAAACGCTTTTTTTATCTCAGCCGACCGTCACCGTTCATATAAAATTATTAGAGAAAGAAATCAGCTGCAAGCTGTTTCAGCGAAGCGGCCGGAAAATACAATTGACGGAAGAAGGAAAAGCATACGTGCCGTTTGCCATGAGGCTTTTGGAAGACTATGAAAACAGCATGGCGGAGCTGCACAGGGTGCGCCAGGGCTACTCGCACACACTGACACTCGCTGTTTCGCCGCTTATCGCCGACACCGTTCTCCCGTCTGTCATGAAGCGTTATACAGAGGACAATAAAGAAACCGAAATGACGGTCACCATTTTCGAATCGGAAGAAATCGCCTCTCAAATCAGAAACGGCTCAGCCGATATCGGACTGAGCTGCTTAAAGGTGCAATCATCTTCCCTCACTTGCCGCCCCCTGTACAATGACCCCGTGGTCCTCGTCGCGCCGCCCGGCCGAAAACCCGGAACAGGGAAGGCGGATGAAGTGAAAGACCTGTTCGGACAATATCTGCTTTTGACCCATAACCACCCTGACTATTGGGATGATTTGCTCCGCCAGGTCAGAATACAGTTCCCTTTCGTCAGGACAATGAAGGTGACACAGACGCATATTACGAAACGATTTATTAAAGAGGGGCTGGGTGTCTCATTTCTGCCGCTGTCAGCGGTACGGGCCGAACTCGCCGCAGGCAGCATGATTGAAATTCCGTGCGAATTCGCCCAGATGCCGAGCGCGGGCACGTACGCCATCGCCCTCTATGAAAATGAAAAAAAGAAAACCTTTTTAGATTTTTTATCACATTTTCATTTTTAGGTGAAACAAATGGAGCTCTGTCCCGTCTAAATAAAAAACCCGTTCTGATGAACGGGTTTCTATCGCTGCTAGAATCTTTTCGCGCCAAGGTAGCGAGGTTTCCAGTAGCTGTTATTCAGATCACTTGTTGTGACGCCGTCAGAACCGGCATGGATGAACTTGTTGTTTCCGATGTACACACCCATGTGTGAAGGGCCGGCCTGATATGTTGTAAAGAAGACGAAGTCTCCTCTTGACGGGCTGGACACGCTCTTCATTGAGCTCCAGTATCCCGCAGTGCTTGTTCTGCCGACACTCGTCTGTTTGTTTAACAGGTACCAGATAAATCCGCTGCAGTCAAAGCCGGAAGTCGTTGTTCCGCCCCATACATACGGCGTGCCGATTAAAGATTGCGCATCAGAAATCAGCTTGTTTACATTCAGGCTCGTCTGTGCAGCATTATGGTTAGATGAAGGCTGCTTTGATGACGAAGATCCTGAAGACGTTGAACCGGAAGTTGATCCCTTTACTTTAAGAACTTGTCCGATGCGGATCAGGTCCGTTTTTAAACCGTTTAAACTTTTTAATTGGTTTACCGTCATTTTATATTTATTCGCAATTTTCCAAAGGCTGTCGCCTTTTACGACTTTATATGTAGACGATGATGACTTGCTGCCCGAATTTGAACCTGAAGATGATTTACCGTTGATCGAAAGCGTCTGGCCGATGTAAATGATATCCGATTTTAATTTGTTCTCAGATTTAATGGAATTAATTGACGTTCCGTACCGATTTGAAAGTCCCCATAATGTATCGCCTTTTTTTACCTTAATCGTTTGCGCAGATGCCGCGCCCGCAAACAAAGTCGTCCCCAAAACCACTGCCGTTGTTGCTGTAACAAGTTGCTTTTTCATGTTTTCCTCCCCGAATGATTCTATCTATTTTATGTGTCTCTTTTTTAAAGTTTTTATCTGTTTCCTATTATAAGGTTCAATTTCCACTAGAAATAGACTTGACTTCCCGTGACAAATTTCTTACTAATTCGTTTTTAAAAAAAGTTTTTAAGGGTATTAAATATTTCAATTTGATTTCAAACGTGACGAAAAATGAGTCAATTTGTCATGTTTTTTTCCTGTGATCCTCGTATTTTGGAAAAACAAAGCAGTTTATTTTCCAAATAACCCCTTGTTAAAAAAATCCTCGTCTTTTTCAAAAAAGTGAATGGTTTTCACTCTTTCTTGAAAACATAAGTTACACCGGAATTTACATTTCTAACAATGTTTCACCTGAAATTTACAGGAGGAACAGGCGCTCTTTACAAACATCCCCTACCATTAGACATGCAGACAAGATTAAAGGAGGACGAGTGAGAATGAGTCTATTTAAACAGGTTCGATCAAAACTTCTGCCGGCGGCAGCCGTATCCGTGCTGACAGCCGGTCTGATTGCGGGCGCGGGGCTTCAGCACTCCGAACAGGCTGCGGCAAAAAAACAGTCTGACAAAAACGAAATCAGAAACGTCATCTTCATGGTCGGCGACGGAATGGGCGCTCCCTATATGAACGCCTACCGTTCGGTCATTAACAAAGGAAAGCCTGCAGACGGCATGAAACTGACGGCATTCGACCCCAATCTCACCGGTATGATGATGACTTACCCTGACGATCCTGATTCCAATATTACCGATTCCGCGGCGGCAGGTACGGCAATGGCCACAGGCGTGAAAACGTATAACGCGGCGATCGGAGTCGATAAAAAAGGAAAGCGGGTAAAATCCGTCCTCGAAGAAGCGAAACAAAGAGGCAAATCCACCGGACTTGTCGCAACTTCGGAGATTGCCCACGCCACTCCTGCGGCATTCGGAGCCCATAACAAATCCAGAAAAAATATGGATGACATCGCAAGCAGCTACTTTGATGACCGCATCAACGGAAAACAGAAAGTCGATGTGCTCCTCGGAGGCGGCAAATCAAACTTTATCCGTAAAGACCGCAATGTAACAAAGGATTTCAAAAAAGCGGGATACAGCTACGTTACATCAAAACAGGAGCTCAAAAAGGATCGTAACAAGAAGATTCTCGGCCTGTTTGCCGATGGCGGACTCGACAAAGCAATCGACCGCTCAAACGCCGTCCCTTCATTAGAAGACATGACAACGGCAGCGATCGACAGGCTGAACAAGAATAAAAAAGGGTTTTTCTTAATGGTCGAAGGCAGCCAAATTGACTGGGCGGGACATGACAATGATATAGTCGGCGCAATGAGCGAAATGAAGGATTTTGAAAAAGCGTATAAAGCAGCGATCGCATTTGCCAAAAAGGACAAACATACGCTTGTCGTTGCCACGGCCGATCATACCACCGGCGGATTGACGATCGGCGCGAATGACGATAAAAACTGGCATGTTGAACCGATTCTTGCCGCCAAAAAAACCCCGGCATTTATGGCTGACCAAATCAAAGCGGGCAAATCCGTATCTTCCGTGCTTGCGCGTTATACAGACCTGAAATGGTCAAAAGCTGAAATCAAACAGATCGAAACGGCAGCAAAACAGGATGCTGACAAGAGCATCTACAAAGCGATCATTAAGCTCTTTAATGCGAAAACCAACAGCGGCTGGACAACCGGCGATCATACGGGCGAAGAAGTTCCCGTTTACGCATACGGTCCGGGAAGAGAGTCATTTACGGGGCTTTTAAACAACACGGACCAGGCCAAAAAGATCTTTCACATCCTGAAACACGGAAAATAAAAAAGGATGCGGGGGTTTCCCCGCATCCTTTTTTATTTTACAGATATCTCCGGTGCACTCCTTTGCCGTCATACGAAAACATCACTTCTCTGTCTTCAAGAACAGATTCGATGTGCACGCTCCTGCCCCACAGCTGGTACAGATACGGCAGCACTTTCTCCAAATATTTCAGATCAAGCTCAATTCCCTCATACCAATGTTTAATATAAAGCTCATTATTCTTCAGGTAATCCCCGTCATTGACGGTCAGATAAGGAAATCCCCCGTTGACCCGCATGTTCACGAGCTGGTCGCGCACGGCCTTCCATTCTTTGTCGATCACTTTATAGTCCCTGCCCTGTTTTTGGAATAAATACAAATCCTCACGCATCACGAGATCTTTCGTCAAATAATTGCGGATAAATGATATATCCGATTCAATTTCCCTGACCTCAAACATTTTCTCGCGGCCGGAACCGGGCTTTACTCCTGTTTTTTTCATTTCATCTGTCGGGTTGTCATAACGCTCTTCGATGTCTTCAAAAATTTTCAGCCCTAAATAATACGGGTTGATTCCCGTTTTTGACGGCTGAACGACGCCTGCGTTCAGCTTCGCAAATTCGATGGCTTCATCTGAAGTCAGGTCAAGCTCGCGGATAATCCGCTGATGCCAATAGGATGCCCAGCCTTCGTTCATGATTTTCGTTTCCAGCTGCGGCCAGAAATACAGCATTTCTTCTCTCATCATGGTTAAAATGTCACGCTGCCACGGTTCAAGCTCCCGCGAATGTTCTTCGATAAACAGCAGAATATCTTTTTCCGGCCGGGGCGGAAACGGTTTTTTCCCTTTTTTCTTTTTCACCTGCTTCGGCTTATCCATTCCCCATAAATCATCGTAAGGCGATGGCGCGGTTTCTTCTTCGTCCTCCTCTTCGTCATCGACGCTCCACAGCAGCTTCGGCCTGACGAGCGACGGATCGATATGCTCCTGAATCGCCAGAATGGCATCTAAAAAGGACTCCACCTCTTTTATCCCGTGCATTCTTTCATAATGCTTAATCCGCTCCGCCGCAGCCGCCATACTCTCAACCATGTCCCGGTTCGTATTTTGAAAGCGGCAGTTATGTTTGAAAAAATCACAATGGGCAAGAACATGGGCTACAATTAATTTATTTTGGATCAGCGAATTGCTGTCCAGCAAAAAAGCGTAGCAAGGGTTGGAATTAATGACAAGTTCATAAATTTTGCTCAAACCGAGATCATAATGGAGTTTCATCTTATGAAATTGTTTGCCGAAACTCCAGTGGCTGAATCTCGTCGGCATGCCGTACGCACCGAATGTATAAATAATTTCAGCCGGGCAAATTTCATATCTCATCGGGTAGAAATCAAGGCCGAAACCCTTGGCAATGTCGGTTATTTCCTCAATTGCCCGCTGTAAACCTTTTGTCTCCTCCGCGTTCAACCGAATCCCCCCTACTTGGACTTATTTATAATGTATGACCCCTCCTCTCAAAAGATGAAATAACAGACCGGTTTCCGGCTGAAAACTTTCGGCACATCCGCCCCGTTTGCTTTATATGTAAGTGGGTAAAACACACACCATACCCCAAAAAGAAAAGGAGCGATTCTACTTGAATACAGCAGACATGCTTACGACGTATCTCAGCAAACTCCCGAATCTGATCATTGCACTGCTCGTCCTGCTTATCGGCTGGGGCATTGCCAAAATCATTGAAAAAGCCGTATACAAAGGCCTGCAAAAAACAAAAATCGACGACAGGCTGTTCGCCGAAAAAAAGCCGGCGCGCTATTCCTCAGAAAAAGTCATCAGTAAAGTCATTTATTTTATCGCATTAATCATCGTTTTTATTCTATTCTTTAACATTCTGCATCTGACAACCGTGGCTTCGCCTTTTGTCAGCATGCTGTCAGCGATAACGGCGGCTGTGCCGAGCATTTTAAAAGCCGGCCTGATTCTGCTGTTGGGCTGGGCGGCCGCTTCGCTTTTCAGCTATCTCGTCAAAAAAGCGGGCATGAAACTCGCTGAAAACGGCCGGCTCAGAAAATGGACAATGGTGTCTGAAGAAGCGGAAATGAGCAGATCCGTTACGGCCGCTTCACGAATCGTTTTTTACTTCGTCTTGCTCTTGTTCCTGCCCGGCGTCTTGGCCGCTCTCCAAATCAGCGGAGTATCAGGGCCGTTTACAAATATGATCCAAAGCGTTTTGTCCTTTATACCGAAATTATTCGCCGCGGCGCTGATTGTTTTAATCGGCTGGCTTGTTGCCCGTCTCGTCCGTGATATCGTCACAAACTTTCTGGCGAGTATCGGCACGGAAAGGCTTGCCGCACGTATGGGGCTTTCTATTTATCTGAAGGATACAAGCCTGTCGGCAATCATCGGAACGATTGTCTACGTGCTGATTTTCATTCCGGTGATCATCTCTGCGCTTGACCGGCTTGATGTGGCGGGTATTTCTGAACCGGCGTCAGCCATGCTGCACACGGTCTTCACAATGCTCCCTAATATCATCATCGGTATTGTGCTGATCATCGCCGGCATCTGGATCGGAAAATGGGTCAACAGCATTGTATCCGGGCTCTTGCACCGGGCCGGTTTCGACTCTCTTCTCGGTAAAATGGGCTTTGAACAGGCGGGTACCCCGAAGCTGACGCTTTCTCAGACGGTCGGCATGATTGTTCAGATCATCATCGTCCTGCTCTTTACGGCAGAGGCGCTGCAGCTTGTCCATCTTGAATTTCTCGTCGTTATCGCAACAGGTATTATCGCTTACCTGCCTAATGTTCTGGCCGCTGTATTTATTCTCGGAATCGGGCTTTTGGCCGGACAGCTCGTCAGCAGGCTGCTTGCCGGCATGCTGAGCGGAAAGGAATTCAGATTCCTGGCGCCGCTTGCGAAATATACCATTATCACTCTTTCAATCTTTATGGCGCTGGATCAGCTCGGTGTCGCCGACACGATCGTAAATGCCGCGTTTATTCTGATTCTGGGCGGTTTCGCGCTTGCCTTCGGACTTTCATTCGGTCTCGGCGGAAAAGAATTCGCCTCCCGTTATCTCGCAAAATTGGATCGCAAAATTGAAAAACATCAATCGGCTGACGATCGTAAGCCGCCGATGTCTTAACGAAAAAAACGTGTGCTCAGAAGGAGTGCACGTTTTTTTTTAAGTTAAAGGGGCAAATTCCTTTTTTTTCATTTTAAATTCATATATGATAGACTGTAACAGAAGCAAAATCTCTTTTTTCGAGGTCATTCTATGAAATTAACGAACTATACCGATTATTCTTTACGCGTTTTAATTTTTTTGGCTTCCAGACATTCCGACGAACTTTCCAACATAAAAGAAATCGCAGATACTTATTCCATCTCTAAAAACCACCTCATGAAAGTCATTTACCGCCTCGGACAGCTCGGATATGTCGAAACGATCCGGGGCCGGGGAGGCGGAATCCGATTAGGAATGACACCGGAAGACATAAACATTGGAGAAGTCGTTCGAAATACAGAAGACGACTTTAACATCGTAGAATGCTTTGACTCCAAAAAAAATCTCTGTATCATATCTCCCGCCTGCAACTTAAAGAACCTTCTGAATGAAGCCCTGCAAGCTTACCTGGCCGTTTTAGACAAATATACGTTAAGGGATCTGGTCAAAAACAAAGAGGAGATTATGAGACTGCTCAGAAGCTGAAGGAATGTCCGCATTCCTTCTTTTTTTATGCCGGCATAAGAAAAAAGGACTATTTCTATTAATATGATAAACGATTGCAGACAAGTGCCGATATAAAGATTATCATTACTGATATCCTCACCTTGCGGCTGCAACGAATGGGGATAGAAAAATTATCGCAGGAAAAGGGAGATTCACTATGAAAAAAAAGGTAGCGGTCGGTTTGACTGCATCTGCGATCGTCGGGTCTGCGTTAGCTGTAACACCGGCAGAAGCACAAACGATTAAGGTTAAAAGCGGAGATTCATTATGGAAGCTTGCCCAAAACTACAATACAAGCGTGGATGCCATTACATCAGCGAATCATCTAAAATCCACCGTTCTTTCTATCGGGCAGACGCTCAACATTCCTAACGGCAAATCAGATTCCGGCAGCAAAAAGCCATCTTCAAAGAACAGCGGCACGACTAAAAGCGTTTATACAGTGAAAAGCGGAGACTCGCTGTGGCTGATCGCATCTGATTTTAAAATGTCCGTACAGGAACTGAAAAAATTGAACGGTCTGACAAGCGACTTAATCCGCGCCGGACAGAAGCTGCAAGTGACGGGGAAAGTTTCCTCAAGCACCGATCAGAAAAAAACCGCTCCTGGCAGCAGCTCAAACAGCAGCAAAAATCAGTCATCATCTTCCGGGACGTATAAAGTAAAACTCGGCGATTCCCTATGGAAGATCGCAAACAGCGTCAATATGACCATTGCGGAACTCAAAGTATTAAACAACTTAAAAACGGATACGATCTACGTAAACCAAGTCCTGAAAACAAAAGGAACGTCTTCTTCGGGAAACACGCCGTCAAAAGACAATTCAAACCAAAATAAAAACCAGACGCAAACGTCCTCCTATACAGTAAAAAGCGGAGACTCGCTCTGGAAAATCGCAAACGCATACAATATGACGGTTCAGCAAATCAGAAGCATCAACAAACTGACGTCAGACATGCTGCGGGTCGGACAAGTGCTTAAGCTGACCAAAACGTCATCTTCCGGCTCTTCGACTTCACCGTCAACTCCGAACCAGTCCGGAGATACAGGGAAAACCACTACATATACCGTGAAAAGCGGGGATTCTTTATGGGTGATCGCCCAAAAGTTCAATGTGACCGCCCAGCAGATCCGCGAGAAAAACAATCTGAAAACAGATGTTCTTCAAATCGGACAAAAGCTGACGATTACCGGGCAGCAGACAAACACGACACCGAATCAGTCCGGCAACACAGGCGGCACAGGTTCAACAAGCGCGAAGATTAATGTAATGATCGATGCCGCAAAAGCTCAACTGGGCGTACCGTATGTATGGGGCGGGACAACGCCGAGAGGCTTTGACTGCAGCGGTTTCATTTATTACGTTCTCAATAAGGTCACTTCTGTATCCAGACTTTCAGCCGCAGGCTACTGGAATACGATGACATCAGTCAGCCAGCCGGCGGTCGGTGACTTTGTCTTTTTCTCAACTTATAAAGCCGGACCTTCCCACGTCGGTATTTATCTCGGGAACGGCCAGTTTATTAATGCCAACGATTCGGGTGTCGTTATTTCCAGCATGAACAATTCCTATTGGAAACAGCGCTACCTCGGCGCAAAACGTTTCTTCTGATATCTGACAAGCTGTACGGCCTCAATTAGGCTGTGCAGCTTTTTTTACAGTCTGAAAATATTAATGCTGATCACGTGTTTTGTTACGGGATGGAAATACACTTCAGCACGGGATGAAAACGTTTCTTTTGTTGTTTGCACCGTTACGCGAAACACATCTTTCGTCTGTTCCCGGTTCACTTTCGTACGGCCCATGTACGAATAATCGGTAAGCTCGGCCCCCTTGTATTCACGTTCCAGCTGGTTCCATGCAAGCTGCTCCCATTTTCCGGCTGATGGATCGAGGTGTTCTGTATGCCCTTTTTCAGCGATTGAGGCAATGAGAATGCCGCAAAACAAGAGGGCAAGCGTAAATGGAAGGAATTTCATCTTTATGTTCTCCTGAGTCGTTTTTGTCAATCTTAGCGTGTCCAAAGAAGAGACGGATATGCGTTTTTATTTTATGTCTCCCTCATATTGCTATGCCCAATTTATACGGACACCAACTTTTCCCCCGTTGCATCCGGGCTTCGGCGGCATACACTAACGGAGAACTTCTCATTGAAAGGGGAAGCGTAAGATGGATCATGCCGATTATGATAAAGCCTTATATTACACACACCGGTCTCAATGGGACAATTTATTAATTTTGATGGTGCGTACGAAAGATGATTTGTTATCAAAGCGTATTGAGCACTTTCTGCATGCATATCATTTTGAACTTGATTATGCGGTGCTTGAAAAAGAGCTGTATTCCCTTCTCAGGTATATTGATCATGCGGCAGAGCTCGCGTATGAAGATCAATTAGCCATGCTGACATAAAAACAATCCCGGCGTCACGCGCCGGGATTCCCCATGTTTGTAAACATATTCAGCTCTTCGATCATCTCTTTCAGGCTGACCGCCATATCCTCAGATACGGTCCGGCGCTCCATGTCGATGTGAATCGGGTCTAAGACCAGCTGTTTCGGGATGACATTTGCATAGACGCCCCTCATCACAGTCCGCATATTCGCCAGCGCGTTCATGCCGCCTTTTCCCCCGCCCGCCGCTGCAATGATGGCCGCCGGTTTGTATCTCCAGCAGTCACTGCTTAAAAAATCAATGGCGTTTTTTAAAGCGCCGCTCATGCCGCTGTGATACTCGGGAGATAATAAGACGACGGCAGACGACTTTTTCACCTGCCGCCTTAACTCTTGCACTGAGGGCAGATCGTTCTGTTCTTCTTCACCGTTATAAAGCGGCAGTTCACTTTTGCTTAAATCAATAAAATCGGTTTGAAACCGGTCTCTGTTATACGAAGCGGCAATTCTTGTCCGCCCGTTTTTTCTCGGCGTGCCGCTGATCACTAATATGCTCATTTAGTTTACCGCCTTTCCGGAAACATTGTATTTTACGGCATACAATGCCGCTTGTGTCCTGTCTGAAAGATTCAGCTTTGACAGCAGATTGGACACATGGGTCTTCACTGTTTTTTCAGAAATAAACAGAGCTGCGGCAATTTCCTTATTGCTTTTCCCTTTGGCTATTTCTTGAAGAACATCTTTTTCACGGGGAGTCAGCTGATCATATTTTTCCTTATCCTGATCCTCCTGAACCATATGTGTCAGCACGTGAGGCACAATATCCGCAGAGAGCCGGTACCGTCCGGAATACACTTCCCGGAGTGTTTTCACTAAATCATCGGGCTGGGCGTCTTTCAGCTGATACGCTTTGGCCCCGGCTTTAAGGGCGGGAATGACATGCTGCGGGTCGGAATAGCTCGTCAAAACGACGATACGGATGTCCGGAAATCGTTCAGCCGCGATTTTTGCCGCTTCAATGCCGTCCATATCAGGCATTGATAAATCCATTAAACGATGTCAGGCTTCGTTAGTTCAGCTTGCTGAAGCGCTTCAGCACCGGTAGACGCCTCACCGACAACTTCAATATCTTCCTGAGTGGCGAAGAAAAAGCGCAGTCCTTTGCGGACAACGTGATGATCATCAGCGATCACAATTTTCATCAATCAGACCTCCTATCCCGTAAAATGGAAGCCGAACGGAGACAATCGTACCGGCGCCAAGCTCAGATTGCAATGCAAACCGGCCTCCGATTGCTTCGGCGCGCGATTTCATACCCGCAATGCCAAGTGACGGCAGTCCCGCATGCGCATCAGCGCTGAAGCCCGCTCCATGGTCGATAATGCGAAGCTCAGCATGATCCGGCTTTTTAACGGCAGAAATGATAACCCGGTCCGTTCCCGCATGCTTTTTACAGTTATTCAAGGCTTCTTGAGCGATCCGCCAAAGCGCGTGTTCCTGTTCATCCGTAAGCTTCAGTTCATCTTCCATGTCACAGACGGCTTCCAGACCGATGAGAGCGGCATAGCTTTTGATCGACGCATACAGCCCTTTCGTTAAACTTTCCGGTCTCAGCTGCCAAATAAGCGTCCTCATTTCTGTCAACGCATCCTGCGACAGCTCTTGGATGAACGTAATCATCTGCCGGAGCCGTTCATCATCTGTAAAGCTTTTAGCGGCTTTTGCCGTTAAGCTGACGGAAAACAGCATCTGATTGACGGAATCATGCAGCTCTTGCGCCAGTCTGCTCCGTTCCATCAGCAGGGCGTTCTGCTGCGCAAATTCGGCCAGTTTCATCCGCTGGATCGCCGTTCCGATTTGGAATGCGACCCCTTCAAGAAGATGCAGTTCTTCTTCGCTGAAAAACGTCTTTTCTCCTGCAGCGACGTTTAATAAACCGAATGTCCGGCCGCCGTCTTCAAGCGGAACAGTCGCATGATGGGTAATGCCTTCGGTGTCGCTGCAGTCCGTCGTCTGTTCCGCAAATTCAATCCGTTTACAATTCATAATGTTTACAGCCTTGGTCAATCCGCCATTGCTGAATTTGGTCAGACAATAGCAGTCCCCGCTGCACATTAATGCGTTTTCCCGCTGACCGAGAGCCGGCGGTAAATAAGCGGATGCGGCGAGCGTATAGGACCTGTCCGGATCAATCAGAAAAATCCACCCTGTCTGCAGCCCGGTCAGGCTGAGCAGTTCGCGCAGGACTTTATCAAGCGCTTCCTTCATATCGTGGCATTGGTTTAAGGTTTCCGCAATCGCTTTTAAGGTTTTTAAGGTTTCTACCGTCGTTTTCGTCAAACTCCCTCACTCCGGCCATTCAGAATTATCCATATTATATCAATTCTAATCTGTATTTGCCTTTGCTTCAGCATGATTTTTCCTCATACTTTCGGATGAGGCGTAAAAAAACCGCCGGATATCGCTTCCGGCGGTTTTTTGTTTATTTCGTTTTTTCCACTATGGCATCCACCGTTTTCATGACGGCTTCAGATAATGCGGCAAGACGCTGTTCGCTGTCTTGTAAAGAAGTTCCCTTCACTGCGAAGTAGAACTTGACTTTCGGCTCCGTTCCGGATGGACGGAGGCAGAACCAAGAGCCGTCTTCAAGGAAATATTTCAGAACATTTGACTTCGGAAGATCAATATCTTCTTCACGATGATCGGCAAATACAGTCCGTTTTCCCGTTGAATAGTCTTCAGCCTGCGTGATTTGTTTTCCGGCCATCTGCTTCGGCGGATCGTTTCGGAATGACGTCAGGATAGCGGAAATCTGCTCTGCTCCCTGTTTTCCTTTTAACGTCAATGACTTCAAACCTTCACGGTAATAACCGTATTCTTTAAAAATGGACAGCAGCGCGTCATAAAGCGACATGCCCTGCTTTTTATAAAAGGCGCATACTTCGACGGCTAACAGCGCAGCCTGGATCGCATCTTTGTCACGCGCGAAATCGCCGATTAAGTAGCCGTAGCTTTCTTCATACCCGAACTGGAACGTGTATTGTCCGGTTTTTTCATATTCTTTGATCTTTTCACCGATAAATTTGAAGCCTGTCAGCGTGTCGACCGTATCTAACCCGAACGATGAAGCGACGGCGCGGCCCAATTCACTTGTGACAATCGTTTTCATGACGACGCCGTTCTCAGGAAGGACGCCCTGTTTTTTCTTTTCAGAAAGCAGGTAGTGCAATAAAAGCGCGCCTGTCTGGTTCCCCGTCAGCACCGTATACTTGCCTTCACTGTTTTTTGCGGCAATGCCGAGACGGTCGGCATCCGGGTCCGTAGCGACGAGAATATCGGCGTTTTGTTCTTCTCCCAGTTTAATGGCATATTCGAATGCCGCGTGCTCTTCAGGATTTGGCGATTTGACGGTTGAAAAATCCGGATCCGGAAGCTCCTGTTCCTTTACGACAGTGACGTTTTTGTAACCTAGCGCTTCGAGACCGCGGCGTACCGGTTTATTCGCCGTGCCGTGCAGCGGAGTGAACACGACGCTCACGTCGACTTCTTCCGAAAGCTCGGGATGGACGGAGATGGAAGTCAGTTTTTCAGTATAGGATGTATCAATTTCTTCGCCGATGATCTTAATTAAACCTTTTTCCTTCAACGCCTGTTCATCTTCAACTTGAATCGTTAATTCATTTTCAATCGCATTCACTTCCGCAATGACGATGTCCGCTTCTTTTGGCGGCAGCTGTGCCCCGTCATCGCCGTACACTTTATATCCGTTATATTCAGGCGGGTTATGGCTGGCCGTCACGACGATACCCGCATAAGCGTTCAGTTCTCTCACCGCAAAAGACAGCTCAGGCGTCGGGCGGAGCTCATCAAATACGTATGTTTGAATGCCTTGGGAAGCAAGGGTTTTGGCTGCTTCCATCGCAAACTCAGGAGATTTATGACGGGAGTCGTACGCGATCGCAACGCCTCTTTTTTTCGCTTCTTCTCCTTGTTTTGCGATATACGCAGCAAGCCCGGCGGATGCTTTGCGGACCGTGTAAATGTTCATTCTGTTTGTGCCCGGCCCGATTTCTCCTCTCATGCCTCCTGTTCCGAACTCAAGATTTTTGTAGAAAAAGTCTTCCAGCAGCTGCTCGTTTCCTTCTGCGTCCGCCAATAATTTTTTTAATTCTGAATCTAATTGTTCGGCCTGATTCCAGCGTTCGTAACTCTTACTCCAACTCATGTTCGTCCTCCTATAATTTCAGCTTATGACCATATTTTAATATGAAGCGGCTGTCCGTGTCACTTGATAACTTAACACAGCGCTTTATGTAAAAAGAAGGGCTCATGCCTTTTCGGCACAGCCCTCCGGTTATTATTGTTCGAGCGGAACAACCGCATCGTGCAGCAGCGTGTTTAACCACTCGGTATGTTTCGCTTTCGTTTCGTCATCCCATTGGAACCGGTCGCTCATGTAATCAATCACAGCCGTTTTATACGTTTGCACCCATTTGATGTCGAAGAACAGTCTGCCCGTTCTGCGGACGAAGAAATCAGCAGGTGTCGCAGCCATCTCTTCTTCAATGCTGTAAGCCGCTTCCGCCAGAATGTGAACCGGAATCTGGCGTTTTGCCGCTTCATCTTTCAGGCCTTCAATCCGGCTGAATACATTTTCGACGTTAGAGCCGTATCTGATGGCTAACTGTTTAGCTGTTTCCTGTGATAAACCGATTTTCAATCCGTCTTTTGTCTTTGCTTCCACAAATGACTCGAAGTTTTTAGAGCCGCCGACATGTCCGCCGGAAATCGGCATCGTCTTCGTCTTACAGCCGCCGAAGTCCTGGCCGCCCTCTTCTTTTAAGCGGTCGCGGACAAGATCGACAATGTGCTCAGCCATTTTACGGTAGCCCGTCAGTTTTCCTCCGGCGATTGTGATCAAGCCAGATTGAGATGTCCAGATTTCATCTTTACGGGAGATCTCGGACGGATCTTTTCCTTCTTCGTGAATGAGCGGTCTGAGGCCGGCCCAGCTTGATTCAATATCGTCCGCCGTAATATTCAGTTCCGGGAACATATAATTGATGGAGCTGACGACATAATCACGATCCTGCACCGTCATGCGCGGATGCTCAAGCTTTTGTTTATAAACCGTGTCTGTCGTGCCCACGTATGTTTTTCCTTCACGCGGAATGGCGAACACCATCCGTCCGTCCGGCGTGTCAAAATATACAGCCTGTTTAAGCGGGAATACGGATTGGTCGAATACGAGATGGACCCCTTTTGTATGCTGGAGATGCTTTCCGCTTTTGCTGTGGTCTTTTTCTCTCAGCTCGTCGACCCAAGGACCTGTCGCATTGACGATTTTTTTTGCGTAAACTTTGTATTCCTTGCCTGACAGCAGATCTTCAATTAAAACGCCGACGACTTTTCCTTTTTCATAAAGCAGCTCTTTCACTTTAGAATAGTTGACAGGCTCCGCACCGAATTTAACGGCTTCTTTCATGACTTCAATCGTCAGTCTGGCGTCGTCCGTCCGGTACTCTACATAGTAGCCTCCGCCTTTTAAGCCGTCTTTTTTGACGAGCGGTTCTTTTTGCAGCGTTTCTTTTGCAGACAGCATGCTTCTGCGCTCTGATTTTTTTACCCCTGCTAAATAGTCATATACACGCAGACCGATGGACGTAGAGAATGAACCGAATGTGCCTCCTTTATGGAACGGAAGCAGCATCCATTCCGGCGTCGTGACGTGCGGGCCGTTTTCGTATACAATGGCACGTTCTTTACCGACTTCAGCCACCATTTTGACTTCGAATTGCTTCAGATAACGCAAACCGCCGTGGACAAGCTTTGTGGATCGGCTTGATGTGCCGGCCGCGAAATCCTGCATTTCGCTCAAAGCGACTTTCATTCCCCTTGAAGCAGCGTCAAGCGCCGTACCGGCACCCGTAATGCCTCCGCCTATAATAAACAGATCGTATGTTTTTTTAGTCATGTCTTCCAGCATATGATCCCGTTCCAAACTCGAAAATTGGTGATTCATCATTACGTTTCCTCCTTGTTGTCACGGTATAGAAAAAGAGACCACAACAGCCAAAGCGCATGTTATCACTTTGGTGCTGTGGTCTCTCCTCATCTCAGGACCGTTCCTATTAACTTGTTTTCAGTATATCATAATTTTATCTTACTTAAAAGCCATAGCTGCATTTACTGCTTTTTTCCATCCGCCGTACAATTCATCGCGTTTTTCATCTTCCATTTCCGGTTTGAATTGCTTATCCAGATTCCACTGATCGGCGATTTCAGTGCTGTCTTTCCAGTAGCCGACAGCGATTCCGGCCAAATACGCGGCACCGAGCGCCGTCGTTTCATTAATTTCCGGACGTTCGACCGGCACATCAAGCAAGTCGCTTTGGAACTGCATAAGGAAATTATTTTTAACCGCTCCGCCGTCTACACGCAACGTTTTTAAAGAGATGCCTGAATCAGCTTCCATGGCATCAAGCACATCTTTCGCCTGATAAGCGAGAGATTCAAGCGTAGCCCGGATAAAATGCTCCTTCGTCGTTCCGCGTGTCAGGCCGAAAACCGAGCCGCGCACGTCACTGTCCCAGTACGGTGTGCCCAATCCGACGAAAGCGGGCACGACATAAACACCGTCAGCGGAATCCACACGCTCTGCGTACGTCTCGCTTTCTTTCGAATCATGGAACATCCGCATGCCGTCTCTCAGCCATTGGATGGCAGAACCTGCGACAAAGATGCTTCCTTCCAGCGCATACTCGACTTTTCCGTCTAATCCCCAGGCGATCGTCGTCAGAAGGCCGTGCTCTGAAGCAATGGCTTTTTCTCCGGTATTCATGAGCATAAAGCAGCCTGTGCCGTATGTGTTTTTCCCCATGCCTTCTTCAAAGCACGCCTGACCGAACAGCGCTGACTGCTGGTCTCCGGCCGCACCCGCAATCGGAATATTTTTGCCGAAGAAATGATAATCAACCGTTTTCGCGTACACATGAGAAGACGGTTTCACTTCCGGCAGCATTGATTTCGGCACGCCTAAAATGTCAAGAAGCTCGTCATCCCATTTTAATTCATGGATATTAAACATCAGCGTTCTTGAAGCGTTGGAATAATCCGTTACGTGCGCCGCGCCTCCGGACATTTTCCAGATGAGCCATGAATCAATCGTTCCGAAAAGGAGATTTCCGTTTTCCGCTTTTTCCCGCGCGCCTTCTACATTGTCAAGAATCCATTTGACTTTCGTTCCTGAGAAATAAGGGTCGATCAGAAGTCCCGTTTTTTCTCTGAATGTATCATTATATCCTTTTTCACGAAGCTCTTCGCAAATGCCGGATGTTTGTCTCGATTGCCACACAATCGCATTGTATACCGGCTTTCCGGTATCTTTATCCCATACGACCGTCGTTTCCCTTTGGTTCGTGATGCCGATGCCGGAAATTTGGTCCGCGCTGATTCCGGACTCTGAGATCACAGTCGCGATAACGGCGAGCACCGATCCCCAAATTTCGTTCGCATTATGCTCCACCCAGCCCGGCTGAGGGAAGTGCTGTGTGAATTCCTTTTGAGCGGAATGCACGATTTTTCCTTCTTTATTAAAAAGAATCGCTCTTGAACTTGTTGTGCCTTGGTCAATTGATAAAATATAGGTCTCCATGATGCCGCTCTCCTTTTTAAATATATTCAGAATTTGATAATATTTTCCGTGATTGAGATTTCTTGGTATAAATATAGAGTATGAAAAGCACTACAACCATTATAACGCTTACAAACCAAAAGCTAGGTGTCACATTTCCTTTAAACGCGGCATTGTAAAATACGCCGCCGAACGCACCGCCCATGATCGGACCGACTACGGGAATCCAGGCATATTTCCAATTTGACGGCCCTTTTTTCGGAATCGGCAGAAAGGCGTGAGCGATTCTCGGCCCCAAATCCCGCGCAGGGTTGATCGCATACCCGGTCGTTCCTCCGAGAGAAATTCCGATAGCCACGATGAGGAATCCGACAATCAGCGGGTTCAGCCCTTTTGTAAATTCATTCGCTCCGATTGCCAAAATGCCGAGCACAAGCACAAATGTCCCAATGACTTCACTTATCATATTCCCAAATGTATGAGGAATACTCGGTCCGGTCGAGAAAACGCCCAGCTTAGCGGCCGGATCATCCGTCGCCTTCCAATGCGGCAGATAATGAAGGTACACAATAACCGCACCGATTATTGCTCCGATCATCTGTCCAGCAATATAGACAGGGACTTCTTTCCAAGGAAAACTGCCTTCAAGCGCAAGGCCTATCGTTAAAGCCGGATTCAAGTGAGCGCCGCTGATTCCGCCGACAGCATATGCCGCCATGGCTACTCCAAGCCCCCAGCCGAATACAACAACAATCCATCCGGATTGGTATGAAAGCGATTTCTTTAAATTGACTCCCGCACAAACGCCGCCGCCGAAAATAATAAGCAGCATTGTACCGATTACTTCTCCCCAAAATGCTGTCATCATCATTCCTCCTAAATGACATAATAGCAGGTTTGACAGAGTTATAGAGAATAAAAAACCCACAACAGACCGCTTTACGCTTTATTGCTGCCGTAAAGAGCTGTTGTGGGTCTCCGGGTCTCCATCACATAGTATTAACCTAGGTCTATTGTAACAACGGGTGTAAGCGGTGTCAATCTTTTTTTGTCATAGAATGTTCATATTTAGCCCACAGCTCGGTGTCTGAAGTCGTGACAGCCGTGGCCCCCGCCTGCAAGGCGTTTTCAACATCCTGTACCGTGCGGATAAAGCCGCCGGCAAAAATCGGAATGCCCGTCATCTCTTTAATTTCCCGGATTAAAGTCGGAACGATGCCCGGGAGGACCTCGATAAAGTCAGGCTTATGCTTCCCGACGAATTCCATGCTCTTTTCCATCGCGCTCGTATCCAAGAGAAACAGACGCTGGATCGCATATATTTTCTTTTGTTTCGCTTTGACGATGACGGCCGATCTCGTCGAAATGATGCCGGCGGGCCGGATGTCCTGACAAATGAACTCCGCCCCGTATTCATCATGCTTAATGCCGTGAATTAAATCGACGTGAACCATCAGGTGTTTTCCGTGTTTTTTCGCTTCATTCACGACACCTTTTAATTGACCGAGGTGAATATCTAAAATAACGCCGTATAAGAACGGACTTTCTAAAAATGCATCGAATTGCTTCATGTTCCGGATAGCCGGTAAAATCTGCTGGTTGTGAAAACTCATGTTTTACTCCTTTACATTAAAAATCAATGCTCAGCACGCTTTCTTTGACCGTTGAAATGATGAAAGAAAGCTCCTCGTCAGAAAGGCAGAAAGGCGGTGAAAGCTGAATGACATTATTATATCCCGCTGCGGTATCGCCATTTTTCCCGACGAGCAGGCCTTTTTTCTTACAGGCGGTGATGACGTGCTGGACAGCGGCGGCATCAGCGGGTTCTTTCGTGATTTTGTCCTTTACGAGCTCGATGCCGGCAAGAAGGCCCTTTCCCCGTACATCTCCGACCGCGGGATGTTCTCTGAGCGGCTGAAGCTCCCTGAGCAGCCTTTCGCCAAGCTCCCGGGAACGGGCGATCAGATTTTCCTCCTCCATCAATTGCAGGTTTTTCAAAGCAAGGGCGCAGGCTGCCGGATTGCCTCCGAATGTATTCACGTGCCGGAAACGGCCGTACGGCTCACCGTCCGAATACGCTTCAAAAATCTCCCGTTTCACCGCCGTCGCCGACAGCGGCAGGTAAGCGCTCGTGATGCCTTTTGCCATTGTGACGATGTCCGGTGAAACGCCGTAATGCTGAAATCCGAACGGCTCTCCCGTGCGGCCGAAACCGCAGATGACTTCATCACTGATAAGCAGCGCGCCGTGGCGGCGGCAAATGTCCTCTACCTTTGCCATATACCCGTCCGGGGGCATCAGTATCCCTCCGCCTGTAATAATCGGTTCCATAATAACGCCGGCAATCGTTTCGCTTAATTCCCACGTCATGATCCGGTCGATTTCATGTGCGCTTTCCAATGTGTCAGCATCGGCGGGATTCCGATAGAGATCAGGCGGCGCCGCATGCAAAAATCCTTGGGAGAGCGGCTCGTATTTGTATTTTCTCTGCGCCTGGCCGGTAGCGGCGAGCGCCCCCATCGTATTGCCGTGATAGCCCCTGTACCGGGAGATGAATTTGAAGCGGCTGTGATCGCCGTTTTCAATGTGGTATTGGCGGGCAATTTTGAACGCGGTTTCATTTGCTTCCGATCCGCTGTTGGAAAAGAAGATTACATAATCGCCGCCGAGCCATTCATTCAGTTTTTCCGCAAGTTCAATCGCAGGTTGATGGCTTTGGGTCAGCGGATAATAAGGAAGCTCCTTCAATTGGCTGTATGCCGCATCGGCAAGCTCCTTTCTCCCGTATCCGATATTGACGCACCATAGTCCTGACATGCCGTCCAAATACCGCCTGCCGTCAATGTCCGTAACCCAGGCGCCTTCCCCTTTTTGGACGATTATGCTGTCATCCGGCTCCGCCCCTTTCATCGCGTGCCAAATCAGCTCTTTATCCTTTTGTTTGAGTGACTGATTTTTTTGTACATGTTCCACACCGCTCATCTCCCTTTCAATATCATTGCACTGTATCGAAAGCTGCCCGGCTTCTGACGCCGATTCTCTTGGTGAAGTTTTCCTCTTAATAAGAATATAAAGGCGCGGCATGGGCGAGTCAATAAAGCGGCGGCAATTAAAAAAACGCTTTCTCCCAGAAAGCGAAAGGGCTACAAGAGCATATCCCGAAACCGGGGACGGTGCAAGTATTTTTATAAAAAAACCCGCTCCTTAAACCGGAGCGGGCTTTCTTCATTTAAGATGCGTAATCCGGTAGAGGTCTTTGCGCCGGTCTTTCAGCTGGCGCACGGTTCCGTTTTCACGCTGCCTTCTTAAAATTTCAAGGTCAACGTCCCCGATCACAACCATTTCGATATTCGGGTTCGTTTCACCGACGATTCCGTCTCTGGCAAATTCAAAATCAGACGGAGCAAAAATGGCTGACTGTGCGTATTGAATATCCATATTTTCTGTTTGCGGCAGGTTCCCGACCGTACCTGAGATGACAGTGTAAATTTGGTTTTCAACCGCTCTCGCCTGAGAGCAGTATCTTACGCGCAAGTAGCCTTGGCGGTCTTCAGTGCAGAACGGCGTAAAGATAATTTTCGCCCCTTGATCCGCGGCAATTCTCGCAAGCTCCGGAAATTCAATATCGTAGCAGATCTGAATGGCGATCTTTCCGCAGTCTGTATCAAATACGCGCACTCTGTCTCCGGCGCTGATGCCCCACCATTTCCGCTCATTCGGCGTAATGTGAAGCTTATACTGTTTTTCAATCGTGCCGTCACGTCTGAATAAGTAAGCGATGTTATAAATTTTCCCTTCTTCTTCAACGAAGTGGGAGCCGCCGATGATGTTGACATTATATTTCACCGCGAGGTCTGTAAAGAGGCTGATATAGTCCTCTGTATATTCGGTAATCCTCTGAATGGCCAGACTCGGAGAACGCTCCTCGAGGAATGACATGAGCTGCGTCGTGAAAATCTCCGGAAATACCGCGAAATCAGATCTTGCATCGGAAGCCACATCCACATAATATTCAACCTGATTGGCAAATTCCTCGAAGGAATAAATCTTTTTCATTTCATACTGAATGACGCAAATACGCACCGGAAATGCCGATTTGTAATAGCGCTTCGACTGCGGCAGGTAATCGACATTGTTCCACTCCATTAATGTCGCATATTTAATGGACGCGGTGTCATCCGGGAGATAATTCGGATTGATCCGCATGAGCGTAAATCCGTTCATCAGCTGAAAGGAAAGCACCGGATCATAAATCTGATGGCGCGTCACCTGTTCGACATAGGCTCTCGCCGTCATTTCTTCCGCATATTTATGGTAATTCGGAATCCGTCCGCCGATAATGATGCTTTTCAGGTTTAATCGTCTAGCCAGGTCTTTTCTCGCTTCATACAGCCGGTGTCCGATCTTCATCCGTCTGTATGCCGGATGCACCATCACTTCAATTCCGTACAGGTTCATTCCGTCCGGATTGTGGTTCGTGATGTAACCGTCGTCTGTAATGTCCTGCCATGTGTGGCGGTCATCGTATTCATCGAAATTGATGATCAGGCTGGAGCATGATCCGATAATTTCCCCTTCATACTCGGCGCAAAACTGACCTTCCGGAAAATGCGCGAGATGGCTGATTAAATGCTCAGGCTCCCAAGGCTCCATCCCCGGGAAACAATCCTTTTGCAGCTCAATAATTTTGTTGATATCTTTCTCTTCCATGTTCCGTATGACCATTTTCTTTTCAAAACGGGTCAGATCAAGTTTCTCAGACAATGCCGCTTCCCCCTGCCGATTCGTTTTGATTGTTCAAGCGCTGTAAAAGTAATTCAAGTTCCATTTCCGCCATCGATTCCAGTCTGTGATCGTATTCTTCAAACAACAGGGCGCTTGTTACCTTATTCGGTACGATCACACATTTCATGCCGGCACGTTTGGCTGCGATTGAGCCATTGACGGAATCCTCAAAAGCAAGACATTCGGAAGGTTCGACGCCTAAATGTTCCGCCGCTTTCAAATAGAGTTCCGGATTCGGCTTCACTTCTTCTACGTCATCCGCCGTCTGAATCACTTCAAATTCATCAAACAGGCCTAACTCCTTCAGGTGGCCCGATACCCATTTGAAATCTGAGCTTGAAGCAAGCCCCACCTTCAATCCTAATTCTTTCGCCGCGGCTAAATAAGCCTCCACCCCGAGACGCGCCGTTTCCGTTTTCATCCGCTGATCGAAGCGCGCACGTCTGATCGCCGTCAGTTCGTCATGATCGAGCTTTCTTCCCAGCTGCTCCTCTAAATACGCGAACGGCTTAAACCCCGCGGCCGTTCCGATCACCTTTCCCCAGACAGATAAAGGCAATGTCGATCCGTGTTCTTCAAACATTTCTTGCAGCACTTCATATTCATGGGTTTCTGTATCTAAAATTAACCCGTCAAAATCAAAGATTAATGCTTTTATCACTGCTTACAGCTCCTTTAGTTAACGTACTGTGACCTATGTATACACTATACCGTGAATTTCTTTCGCGTTCAAAATGTAACATTCGGACGGAAAGAAGAGCCTGCATGAATGCAAGCTCTCTTGATCCGTTACTGTGAGTTTTGGCTGGAAATATTAGAAAGAGCTGCTCCCGCAGACTCGTTTGAACGCTGATCGACCGCTAAGTCTCCAAGCGCAACGATCCCGACCAAATGATTTTGATCAACAATGGGAAGGCGGCGGATTTGGTGTTGGGCCATCAGGTGTGACGCCTCTTCAAGACTCATCTCCGGGTTTCCGGATACTACTTTAGAAGACATCACGTGCGAAACAGGTGTTTGGCCGTCGCGGCCTTGAGCCGTTGTTCTCAATGCGATATCACGGTCTGTCAGCATCCCTTTTAATTCCCCTCCGTCAACGACGGGAATCGCTCCGACATTATGCTGATGCATCAGCGCGGCCGCTTCCTGAATCGTTTGATTGGGAGAAACGGTAGCCACGTGGGTAGTCATTGATTGTTTGATTGAACTCATTGTAAAGCACCCCTTTCGCCATTTATTATGCTCAGGGGTTTGTCTCATTATAAAGGGAGTTAGAGGAAAGAAATTGTGGTATCATGTCAAAGAAGCAAAAAAGAGCCTGTAAAAAGGCTCTTTACATCCGTCAGATCAGTCTTCTGTGACCGCAGGCTTCTGATTCGGCTCTTGTCTCGAAATCATCATAGGTAAACGGAAAATTCATTCCGCAATCATTCAGCAAAGCGCAATTTTTATCAAACAGCGCCCGCTCTTTGGCATCATATACCGCGTGCGGCTTTGACAGCATGATATGTACCGTTTGCAGACAAGCCATAATTTGAAATGCTTCTTTTAACGTTCCTTGGTAAAGTTGGTTTTGTAAAGACAATACGCCCCTTTTTTTAAAGCGCTGCATTTCCAGTTCGGAGAAATAAAGAGGAAAGACATTTTGGAACAGTTCAGAGGAAAGCTCTTGTATCGCGCTTTCTTGTCCGTCAGTCGCTGCGTTGACAATTCTCACATCAATCACCTTTCTTGCCATGTGAATATCCTTAATCTTTATCAAGAATAGCACAGAAAAAAACGCGAAAGCTAAGGTAAGTGTTTCCTATTGAAACAGCCGCTTTCCGCTTGAAAAAGGAGCTTTATGATATGAAACAAAATGACCGCGGGCTGGAACTTCTGATAACGGAAAAGCACGCCGGACAATGGCTGTTTTCAGTCCTGAAATCAGAATTTCAGGCATCAAAACCCGTGATAACCGAATGGATGAACCAAGAAAGCATTCAGGTCAATCGCACATCTCCCAAAAACAACATCATCCTGAAAACCGGAGACCGCCTGTTCATTGATCTTCAGGAAAAAACGGAGTCATCGGTGATCCCGGAATACGGGGAAGCGGAAATCTTATTTGAGGACAATCATATGCTGATTGCAAATAAGCCGGCGGGGATGCCGACTCATCCGAATGAAGAGGGTCAGACCGGAACCCTCAGCAATCTGATCGCTTACCATTTTCAAATCAACGGCGAACAAGCGAAAGCCCGCCATGTTCACCGGCTTGACCGGGACACGTCAGGTGCGGTCGTTTTCGCTAAACACCGCCTGGCTCATGCCATCCTCGATCGGCAGCTTGAAACCAAAACATTAAAACGAACCTATATCGCCGCAGCGGAAGGAAAAGTGACGCCGAAAAAAGGCACGGTTGATTCGCCGATCGGCCGCGACAGGTCACATTCCGTCAGACGGCGCGTCTCACCCGGCGGACAAGCCGCCGTCACCCATTACAAGGTAAAAGGCTATCATTCCGGCGCGCAGCTTTCTCTGGTCGAGCTTGAATTGGAAACCGGAAGAACACATCAAATCAGAGTGCATATGGCAAGCATCGGCCATCCGTTAGCGGGAGATGACCTGTACGGCGGAAGCCGGGCGCTGTTTCACAGACAGGCGCTTCACGCCAAAAAGGTCAGCGTCGTCCATCCGGTCTCCGGAGAAGAAATCATTGCCGAAGCGCCTATGCCCGCTGATCTGGCACACTTTGCCGACACGTATTTTTCTTAAACCGGGTAAGCATATATAATATATCGTTTCGGTGCATTTCCGATGTAAGAAAACGGATAGCAAGTGGTCAGGATCAGTTCCTCCCGCTCGTGCTGAAGGGTGATGACGGACGTATCATCCCGGCTGACGATTTTTGTATGGCTGATTTTATAAGAAAACGCGCCGTAAGACAGAATCACGTTCAGCCTGTCTCCTTTTTTCAGTTCGCCGGTCCGTCGGAACACCGTGTCCCTGTGGCCGGATAATACGATTTGGCCGTGTTCATCCGGATAATAGCTGTCTTTATAATGGCCGACGCCTTTTGCTAAATCGTCTGCGTCAGTCCCTTCCAAGATCGGGAGCTCAGCATCAATTTTAGGGATTTCTAAAATACCGCTTGCTTCACCTGTTTTAGGATGAAATTCTTTTTTGCGCTGCGCCAAAACGGCTCTATTCGTTTCTTTCTTTGCCAGAACGGGTTCAGCCGTTTTTTTTGCTTCTTGAAGCGATTGGTTTGTCTTCATATGTGAATCGACGATCTTCCAGCTTCCGTAGCATGTGACGATGACACCGATAATGATGACAAGAAGCGGAATATGTTTCAGTTTATTCATGGTGTGCGGTTGCTCCTTTTCCCTCTGAAAAGCCAGTATACGCCGGCGCCTGTGATCACCAGTCCGGCCAGTGCCGTCTGATGGCTGCCCGCTGAAGTGTCAGGCAACGGGCGGCCTTTTTGTGTGCCGCTTTCAGTCTGTTCTGTGCTTTTTTCCGGATTTGCAGCCGGAGACGGACGGGTTTTGGAAGCTGTTTCTTTTATAACGGGACGCTCTGGGTTTTTTGCTTGATCAGGCTGTTTTGCAGCATCCGGGTTTTTAGCGGGTTTTTCCGCTTGGGGTTTTTCTGTTTTATCGGGTCTGGTGCCGCCCGGTGTTTCCCCGCTTCCCGGCTGACTGCCGGTGTCATCAGGTGTTTCGGTTGCGGATGCCGTGCGGATGCGGCCGTTGCTTTGATAAGAAATCGGAGCGGAAAAGCTTTTGACATAGTCTACTGTCGCTTCCAAATCCTCAGGCCCCGTCACCGGATTCTTGCCGAGTTTCCCGATCGGGCCGTATTTTGCCCCCGCTGCCGTTGCCATAAATTGATTGACTGTTAATGTATATCCTTTCTCGGGCTGTATGTCTGTCCCGTCCGCCATTTTCATATCAATCGCTTTTCCGGTTTCCGGGTTCCATGTATAGGAAAATCCGCTGATGCTGTAATCCGGTCCGTAAACCGGAGAAATTTGCGCGTTGATGATCTCCCGCAAATCTTTTCCTTTGATTTCAAGCTTCGTCAGCACATTGCCGAACGGCTGAACATTATAAAGGTCTCCCCATGTAATCGGCCCTTTTTTTATGCCGTCCCGGATGCCGCCGCCATTCATTAGCGCAAAATCGGATTTCATCTTCGCTTTCATACCGTCGGCAATCAGATTTCCAAGCGCCGTGTCGCCGTCATTTGAATAGCCGCCCGTTATATCATGGGCCGCTTCCCCGACCTCTTCGCTGATAATTGGTTTCACTTTCTCTTCATATTTGCTTAATATGCCTGCCGCATCCGGGTCCGGCTTGATTTTACTTTGGTCGATATATTGGATCTCCGCTGATTTTTTCACGATATCCTTCGACTCTTTATCAAGTTCAAGATCGGCGATTCCGATTGCTTTTCCGTATTCAAATGCCTGCACGATAAGCTTGCCGTTGACTTCTCCGTTTACGACTTTATGATTGTGCGCGGCGAAAATCACGTCAATCTCTGAGTCTGTCCCGGCGGCAAGCTTTGCGGCTTCTCCCGTAATCGCACTGCCGTTTTGTTCAGCAGACATATGGGCGAGCACGGCGATAGCTTTAATTCCTTTTTTCTTCAGGTCAGCGGCGGCGTCATTTACGGCTTTTACCTCATCCGTAAACGTGATGTTTTTAATTCCGTCCGGAATGACCATTCCTGCTGCCGATCTGGTTACAACTCCTATAAATGCAACCGGAATTCCGGAAACGTATTTGATTTCATACGGCGGCAGAAAGGGCTCTCCTGATTTTAGTTTACAGTTGGCGCAGACGAGCGGGAAATTTTGGCCGTCATAACCGCTTGTCCCCTTTCCGTCCGGATGATCTCCTCCATTGATGATCCGTTTAAGCTCATTTGTTCCTTCATCGAATTCATGATTGCCGACAGTCCCGGCGTCAAACCCGATGTCTTCCATCAGTTCTACTGTCGGTTCATCTTGAAAAAGGGCTGACACGGGAGAACTGCCCCCGATCATATCGCCCGCATGCACCACGAAGGCATGTTCTTTTTCGGCTTTTGCTTTTTTAATGTACGCCGCAGCGTAGTCCATTCGGCCGAACGTGCCATCCGGTTTACCATCTCCGTTAAGATCAAGCTCATATTGCTGATCAATTTTTCCGTGCAGATCATTCATGCTGATGATTCTGAGCGGGACACGGCCGGTGTCTTCAGTCTGCTGGTCTTGATACGCCTTAGCCGTTCTACTCTCATTCAGCGGTCCGGCTTGTCCGATTGCTGACGCATCTTTCACGCCGGAGACCATAAAACAAACCATCAGCAAACAGCACGAAAGACGCATCCCCCTTTTTTTCTTCATTCATTTCCCCCCTTGTCTTCTAAGAAATACGTTAGCTTATTTTCTTAAAAATCACACCACTTTTTTGTAAAGATTGTCTTCACTGGCGCAAAATAGTAAATAGTCCCCATGTAACGAAATAGGTCTGCATGTATAACGGATCAGCTTTTTTCACCTCTTAATGATGATTTGACATGAAGGAGGAAAACAATCAGTGGAACAGCAGCAGAATCAGCAGCAGCCGCAAGTAAATCAGGGGATGCCGGGTTCACCGCAAGTGAATCACGGAGGACATGAGCTTTTCGATATGCATGAAGTCCTGGCCGGAACAGTCGGCGTCCTGGATCAATTTATGATGCTCAGACAATTTATACAGGATCAGCAGCTGGCGGATATTCTTGACCGCCAATACCAATTCATTCTCGGACTTTATAATCTGACGGCAGAATGCTTTAAGACCGGCCAAAAGCCTTCTCAGGAAACTTCGACATATATGATGAAGGAACAGAACCAAGCCGTGTACGGCATAAAAGCGACACAGCCGAAAAAACCGAATCAATCATTAAATGATGTCAAAGATCTCGGGATAAGCGGCCATATGCTCGGCCTGATTAAAGCTCAAGCTTCTCTTTTGACGATGAGCTCGCTTGAAATGACCAATCCCGTGACAAGAAGAGTGCTCTCCGCCCAAATTCAGCAATATGTTGAAATGGCATTTGAAATCTTCCTGTACCAAAACAAACACGGTTATTATCAGGTTCCTCAGCTTAATGCACAAGATATGCAGACGATGCTGAATTCATTCGGGCCGGCTCAGGGACAGCCGCAAATGCCTCCGATTAAAGGACAAATGGGACAGCAGCAAAACCTGCATTGATTAAGAAACGGCGTTGGATACCCGACTCTCCAATGCCGTTTTCTTTTTTTCATATGTTTTTGTGAAATCATGTTCAAACTGTCTCAGGGTTTCTTTAGTGGCCGCTTCAAAGCCTTTTTCAAAATCCTGTGTTTCGGCGGTTTTGTTGATAATGGTTAAGATAATGCCTTCTCCGAATGTATCGGTTAAATCCTTTATCATATAGAAGCTTTGCAAATATACATCCGTCTCATATTCCATCCGCGATTTCTGCCATTTTCGGTCGGTCGTTAATTGATCAAACGGCACGACGGAAAATGCAATCGGATCAATGACTACATCATAATGCGCAACCCATTCGCTCAGCCCCTCATGAAACCAAAGCGGAAATTCAGACGTAGACGTTCCCATTTGCCGCGTTTTTTGATGAAACGCATAGTGCGTATATTCATGAATAATCAATTGTTTATACATAAAAACGGCCAGCTCATCTTTTTTCAAAAGCTGTTTTTTCTCTTCAGGCAAAAGCCCCATCATCTGCTCCTGCTCTGAATAAAAACCGACTACGTTTTTCAAGCCGGAATATTGCTCAATTTCAGCTTCATCCGCAAAGAAAATAAGTTCAAGAGGCGCTGTTCCTTTATAGCCGACAATGATTTGATTGATACGCTTTGCGTAGTCTAACGTAAGCTTGGTCAGGTCCAAGAGCGGCTTTTCATCCGCCGTATAGTAAATCGCTGTATGTTTGTAAATTTCTTTATTCATGTGTTCAGTCACTTGTTCCTTCGTCGGAACAAAGCGGCTGTTTTGGCCCGACAGGACGTACATCAAACTTACTGAAATGGCTGAACTGACAGCCAATATGACAAGGACCCCGCACAGGATCAGAGTGAATGCCGCCCGTTTCCCCATGCCGTCACGCAAACAAGCTCCCTCCCCGATCCTTCAATTTTCATCTCATTCTTTACTTTATGCGCCGGAAGGTTTGGCCGTGACGGCAGATAAAATAAAAAAGCCGCAGCAAATGCGGCTTTTCCATTCATTTCATTTATTTATTGGGGGTTGGGAATACACGCTGCACCATTTGGCCGAATTCATCAAACAGACCGGATACCGGGTGGCCGTTTTTGATTCGTTTTACGTAGCCTTGCATACGTTCCACGAAATCCGGATTCGCTGATACATATACTGTCCGGACATGTTTATCGGCTGATTTCACCTTATCGGTAATCTTATTTTTCAGGTGGTTGACGATGGCGCCTTTTTGCCCGTTTGTCAAAACAACAGCAACATAAGCGGTGTTTCCGGCAATGATCACAGTTGCATTTTTAACTTCTTTCAGATCAGTCACCTTGTCTGCGGCTTTATCGGCAACGCTCAGGTTACGGTCGTTATTGTGATCTGCGGTGTTTTGGTTATGACGGTTCCCTGTATTCATATTTGTCGCACCGTCGTTAGGCGTGTTGCGGTAATTTACATTTTGGGTGCGGTTGTCATTTCGTTTTCCTTCTCCCTGGTTTCCCATACTGCACCCTGCGGTAATCAGCATCGGCAGAAGAAGGGCAGAGATAACTGCTTGTTTTTTTATCATGTGAATTCCTCCTTTCTCACTTTACGTATAGGTTTTTCTATTCGGCTGGATTTATGCACTCCGTTTGCATTTTGAGCGGTTTGGATAAATATCAGAAGGAAAGGAAAAGATAAATGTAATCACTAGAATGAGGAGGGATTTAACTTGTTCAGACAAAAAAAAGGCATCAGCCCGACAGCGCTGCTGATTGGCTCATCACTTTTGATTGCAGCTTTATCACCGGAAATCCGCCGCAAAATCACCGGAATGGTTTCAGGCCGAATGCAGCATAAAGATGACGCACACTCCATGCAGCCTGCTGAGATGATTAAGCAGGCTTTCGGCGGAGAATCCGGCGGACAGCAGCACACGGACAAAGCACGGCACTCACAAGGCGGCTCCATGCAGCCTGCCGAGATGATCAAACAGGCTTTCGGCGGAGAATCCGGCGGACAGCGGCACACGGACAAAGCACGGCATTCACCAAGCGGCTCCATGCAGCCCGCCGAGATGATCAAACAGGCTTTCGGCGGAGAATCCGGCGGACAGCGGCATGAGCAGACTTCCGGCCAACACTCCGGCTCATCTTCATCGTCTCATGAACATAGCCGGAGCCATACGGACGGACAGGCGGACCGCCGAAAAGAGACTTCGGCAAAGCCTCACTATACGGAGCCGATTCACTTTGAAGAAAGCGCGGTAAATGTTTTAAATGACAGCACCGTGATGAATATGCTGGAAGAAATTGAACCCGGAAATCATTAGAAAACGAAAAAATCCTTCATTCGTTCAACGATGAAGGATTTTTCGTTTTAGCGCTCTATCTATTATTTTTCTATAAGAGAATGAACCATCGATCTGCTTTTAAGCTTCTTCAGCTTCAATGACGATTGAGGAATCATTGTACACCGCGGTATCGGTTTCCTTCGTCATTTTACTTGTTAACAGCCCTGCGGTCATACTGCCGCTGACATTTAAGGCGGTGCGCCCCATGTCAATTAACGGCTCAATTGAAATGAGCAGCCCGGCAAGCGCGACAGGCATGTTCAAAGCGGATAGGACGAGCAGAGCCGCAAATGTCGCGCCGCCTCCCACGCCTGCTACACCGAATGAACTGATTGCCACGATGGCGATGACGGAAATGATAAATCCCGGTTCAAACGGGTTTTGCCCCACTGTCGGCGCAATCATCATCGCGAGCATCGCCGGGTAAATGCCGGCACAGCCGTTTTGACCGATCGATAAGCCGAATGAACCGGCGAAGTTCGCAATTCCTTCCGGGACGCCCATGCTTTTTTGTGTTTTAATATTGAGCGGCAAAGCCCCTGCGCTTGAACGGGACGTAAACGCAAACACCATGACAGGAAATGCTTTTTTCACGTATGTGATCGGATTTAAACCGCTGAACGTAATCAGCAGCAAGTGAATGATAAACATGACGATAAGCGCGGCGTATGAAGCGATCACAAACATCCCCAGTTTCGCAATGCTGTCGATGTCGCTTGTCGCGATCGTCTTTGTCATAATCGCCAATACCCCGTAAGGCGTCAATCTTAAAATTAACGTCACGACGCGCATAATAATCGCGTATACCGCATCGACAATTCCGCTGAACGTCGCAGCGTGCTCCGGCTGCTTCCGTTTCACGCCCAGAAAAGCGATGCCGAGGAAAGCGGCGAAAATAACGACTCCTATGGTGGAAGTCGGTCTGGCCCCCGTGAAATCAAGAAACGGATTTCCCGGCAGAAGCTCAACGATTTGCTGAGGCAGCGTTTTGGCCGTCATATCCTCAGATTTTTGCTGCAGCTCCTGGCCTCTTGATAACTCGGTGCTTCCCTGGTCGATATGAACGGCTTTCAGATCAAAGGAAAGCGCCGAAACAATTCCGACTGCCGCAGCAATTGCTGTTGTAGCGATCAAAATCCCAATGATCAGTCCGCTGATTTTCCCGATGTTATGGGTCAGTTTCAGCTTCGTAAATGCGCCGAGAATAGAAATAAAGACTAGCGGCATGACGATCATCTGAAGCAATTTGACATAACCGCCGCCGGCAATATTAAACCAATCGGCCGTTTGTGTCACGATATGTGAAGCCGGCCCGTAAATCAATTGCAGTGCAAAACCGAATACAATGCCTAGTCCGAGCGCGATAAAGACACGTTTAGAAAAGGAAACGTGTTTTTTTTGCATGACAAACAGACCTGCTATAAGCAAAAGCATAATAAAAACATGTAAGACTATAAATAAATTCTCCAAAACAGGTAAACACTCCCTTGCTCATTATCCTTTAACACTATATTATATGAATTCCGATCGGTCAAGTAAGAATTGGCAAAATATGTATTTTTATAGACTTTTCTCTTTTCTTTCCACCCTTTCTCTAGTAACTTATATAAGGGTGATTGTTATGCTGAAGGAACTGTTTCTTAATTTGACGATTTTAATTACATTTAATTATCTGTTCACCCTTCTTTTTAAAGAGTCGCTTTCGTATAAAGAAGACCGTCTGATGTTTCAATTACTGAAGGGGACGGTCTGCGGGCTTTTAGGGGTTTTTCTGATTGCTTTCGGCTTTTCTTACTCCGATTCCATCATTGATCTCAGAAATATCCCCATTATCATCGCCGCTCTTTACGGAGGCTGGGTGTCTACGGCAGCCGCCTTTGCGATTATCGTCGCAGGCCGTATCCTGATCAATTTCAATGCCAGCGCCATTTTTTCCATCGCCGCCGTCGGGGTTATTGCGATACTTTCTGCGGCCGTCCTCAGAGGAAAAAAGCCGGATCACAAAATGGCGTTCGTTATGCTGCTTTTTTCAAATGTTATTTTCACCCTGACGCTGCTGTTTCTTATGCCCGAACAGCCTGCCGGGGCCCTCGTTTATTATTGGCTCATTTCCGTCTTGGGCGGAATGCTGTCGCTGTATATTATTAAACACGAAGCCGATGCCCGCCTTTTGTTCAAGCAATACAAGTTTCAAGCGAATTATGATTTTCTGACGGGGATTTTTAATAAGAGAAAATTCGAGGAAGTCTCGCGCGTTCTGTACGATCGGGCGTCTCAATCCCCCTCGTCTCAGCTCGCGCTTATTTATTTGGATATTGATCACTTTAAGCAGATCAATGATCAATACGGCCATTATGAAGGGGATCAAGTGCTGAAGGAACTGGGGGCGCGCCTGAGGTTCTTACTCAGCAGTTCTGATCCGTCAGCCCGCATCGGCGGGGAAGAATTTGCCGTGCTTATGCCCAATTGCACGTATACAAAAGGGCTTCACCTCGCAGAAGAAATCAGGCACACGATTGACGCGGACCCGATTCTGCTGACGAGCGGAGATACAATTCCCGTGACCGTTTCCCTCGGCATCGCGCATTATCCGACAAATACATCGGACCCTCAGACATTGCCCCTGATCGCGGACCGGATGCTGTACAAAGCGAAAACATCAGGGCGCAATCAAGTGTGCAGCACTGAAAAAAAAGAATGATCGCCCGAAGAGGAAATCATTCTTTCTTTTCAGTGAGAAAGCCGCCCCTCAGGAAAACAGGAATCAGGCTGCCCTTATATTCTTTTTCAATAAACGCCGCGGTATCATCTGATTGATACAAAGACAGGAGTTTTTGCATCCGTTCATCATCTTTATCCTCAGCTCTGACGGCGATCAGATGAATATACGCTTCCTTCATTTGCGCCGATCGGATCAGCGCGTCCTTCTCCGCATGAAATCCTGCTCTTTTCGCCTCGCTTTGACTGAGAACTGCTGCGTCAGCATGTTCCGCCGCCTGATAGGCGTTCTTTTTTGTTTCCGTTTTTAAGGTCAGATGCTTCGGGTTGCCCTTGATCATATCAGTTGAACCCGTACCGGTGAATCCCTTTTTCAATGTCATCAGTCCGGCCTCCTGCATGAGAAAAAGCGCCCTGCCGAAGGCCGCCGCTTCACCAGGCACGGCAATGACCGCTCCGTCCGGTATATCCTTCAGCCGTTTATGCTGCTTGGAATACACCCCCAGCGATGCCGCATATGTCGTTCCTAAAGGAGCCAGCTTCTTTTTCACATGAGGCGGCAAAGATTGAAAATAAGAAACGGATTGAAACGCATTGGCGTCAAGATCCCCGCCGGCAAGCGCCAAATCGGCCTCGGCATAATCCGAAAACGTTACCAAAGACAGCTGCAATCCTTCCTCACCGGCTTTTTTCGCGACAAACTCCCAGATCGATTGATCAGATTCATTGATTCCGATAGTAATTGTCCGGTTCCCGTCAGGATAATGGCATGAAGTAAGTGACATGATCAAAATGAAAAGAAACAGACTGTTTATAAGCCGCAGGTTCAAGTTGACCTACTCCCTATCTATTTTTATGTACAGAGGCTGCACCATGGTATTCGGGCTCATGATTACATACAATACCGATTAAAAAAAGGGTTGTCAATTGCTTCCTTAAGAGACCGTAAAGCGGTTTTATCAGCTGAAAATGGGCTGTTCTAGTCTCAAATCAGATTTCCGTATCAGAGCGTTCCCCTCTTAAAACATGTTATTTCGAAAAAAGTTACATTTAGCAGTTGTTTTTTCTTCGAATTACTGGTAGAGTAAAGGTAATTATTTTTGTTCGAACTATCTTTAAGAAGAAAGTTTTGTAAGAGTTTTCGTCTTGGAAGTTTGTTTTAGAGCAAGAATAGTGAATTTAAGCGTTATGTCGCTTTAGGAGGAAATTTCATGTTAGAAGGTAAAGTAAAATGGTTCAACTCTGAAAAAGGATTCGGATTCATCGAAGTAGAAGGTCAAGACGATGTATTCGTTCACTTCTCTGCTATTCAAGGCGAAGGCTTCAAAACTTTAGAAGAAGGCCAATCTGTTTCTTTCGAAATCGTTGAAGGAAACCGCGGACCACAAGCTGCTAACGTAACAAAAGCATAAATTGTTTAAAAAACCTGCCGGTGTACGCCGGCAGGTTTTTTTCATCTAAAACGAAAAGCTGTTTTGCAAAGGCAAAACAGCTTTTTTATATCAGGTGGCAATATCGCGTTTTAAGAAGACGCCGAATGCGAGCGCCAGAAAAATAACGAAGTAAATCACAAGCATCACAACCGAAAATGTCATCGTCATCCCCTCTACTAAAGGAGTCCCGTTCATATATTGCGACAAATCCGTGTTCGCAAATAAAATATATTTGGTCCATTCAAATTTCGCAGCAAGAAATACCGTCGCCGTGTTCCCCATAACCAATAGAAAAATAGAAAATCCGACCGCTAATGAGCTGTTCCGGAATACCGCAGACAGCATAAACGCCATCGTCGCAAGCATAAAAGCGGAGACAGATTCATAGACATATGTTTTAGCGAGGAAGGCGATGATATTTTGCTCAAAAACATGGCCGTCTTTGTATACGAGATGAACATCAGCCGCAGTATCTCCGCCTGTACCGAAAAAGACCAATCCCAACAGAGCGGAGCCGGCAAATAAAATCACAAGCATCAGCAGTCCGAACAGCAGCACCGTCATATATTTAGAAAGCAAAATCTGAAAACGGCTGAGCGGACGAATGGCAAGCAGCTTGATCGTCCCCCAGTTGAACTCATTCGCCACGATGCCTGCGGCAATGATAATCGTAAACAGCCCGGTCAAAACAGTCATCATCGAAGAATCAGCTACGTATGACCACACTGTGTACCCTGTATCCTCAGGGATGTTATGATCCATACGGTATTGATTTATCGCGACATTCTGTTTCAGGTTATCAATGAGCGTCTGGTTTCCGGTTTCCTTCATCTGCTGTTTCATTTCTTTGTTTTCAGCCTGGAGCTCCTGTTTCCAATTCGGATTGGCTTCGCTCGAGGTGAAATGGTTTGACAGAAGCGCAAAACCGATCATCGAAACGCCTAAAATTACAATCATAGCCCACGTGCCGACGCGGCTGAAAATTTTTATCCATTCATTATAGATCAGCTTAAACATATTGAACCTCCTCTTTCGTCCCGCCGGTAATCTCCAAGAAACGGTCTTCCAAAGATTTTGTCATGATTTTCACTTCATATAAGCGGATGTTTTCACGGACGAGCAGTGATATCACATCAGGCACTTCCTGTTTTGACAGCTTGATCTCAATGCCGTTCGTCTTCTTCACACAGTCAAACTGACTCAGAACGGCAAGAGCCTCTTCTCTTTGTTCAATATGGAAGAAGTATGTATCTTTATCCTCTTTTCCTTCATCCCTTACTTTTTGAATATCGACAAGCTCCCCTTTTTGCAGAATGCCGATTCGGTCGCACATTAACTCCATTTCTGACAGCAGATGGCTTGAGACGATGACAGCCATTCCTTTTTCACGTGTCAGCTTTTTCAGATGGTCCCTGATTTCCCTGATGCCCGCGGGATCAAGGCCGTTTGTCGGTTCATCCAGAATCAGCACCTTAGGATTATGCAGCAGGCTTTGGGCGAGGCCGAGACGCTGTCTCATTCCGAGAGAGTAGGTTTTTACTTTGTCATGTATTCTGTCCTGCAACCCGACGAGCTCGATGACCTCATCTATTTTTTCTTTCGTAACGCCTTTTACCATCCTTGCGTACTGCTGTAAATTTTTATAACCGCTCAGGAATTTGTACAGCTCCGGGTTTTCCACGATGGCTCCGACGTGCCTGACCGCTTTTGCATAGTTTTTCGTAATGGATTCCCCGCAGATTACGATGTCTCCCTGAGACAGTATCATTAATCCGACCATCATTCTGATCGTAGTGGTTTTCCCCGCTCCGTTCGGCCCTAGAAACCCAAACACTTCGCCCGCCCGGACGGAGAAGCTCAGATCATGAATAATCGTTCGTCCTTTTATCGTTTTCTTTACCTGTTGCAGTTCTAATACCGTTTCCAATTAGAATCCCCCTTCTATTTCGTGCGCCTGCATGACGCTTCTGTACCATTGCAGCACGGACATTCCTTCCTGTTCCCGAATTTCTTCGACCTCGCGCCGTTCAGCGATTTTCCCTTTTATGAAAACCATCACTTCGTCTAACAGCGTCTCAATCTCGCCGATCTCATGCGTGGCGATGACGACGATCTGGCTGTCAAAATCAATATAAGATACGAGACTGTTGACAATCGATTCTCTGACCGCCGGATCAAGACCTGAAAACGGCTCATCCAGCAGAATGACGGATGCTTTTCTCGACAGGGCCAAAACGATTTTCAGCCTGCCCCGGCTGCCTTTGGACAGCTCTTTTATCTTCTGCCCCGCTGAAAGATTCATTTCCGTTAATAGGTTATGTGCTTTTTCCAGCTGAAAATCCGGGAATTGCGAATGATAAAATGTGAGCATATCACCGACGGTCGTCCGGGCGAAAAACATATCATGTTCGGTTAAATAAGCCGTACGAAACAGCATGTTCCTGCTTACTGCGCAGTCTCCGATCCGGACGGCGCCCGAGGTCGGGAACGCAAGCCCGGCAAGCATTTTAAGCGTTGTTGATTTACCGCTTCCGTTCGGCCCTAAAATTCCGTAGATTTTACCCGGAGACAATGAAAATGATACATCGCTGACCGCGAGCCTGCGGCCGTATTTTTTTGTTACGCGTTCAAAATCAAGATTCATCGTTTGCTTCCTCCGCATATTGTTTGATCCCGTCGATCATTTCCTCAGGAGATAACCCCAGCTCCGCCATTTCCTGAATAAAGCGTTTGAAAACGTCTTTAGTCAGCCTGTCTTTCAGCTCCGCTTTCAGATCGGACCTTTCCGCTATAAAGGTTCCCTGTCCTCTTCTCGTCTCCACGATCCCCAGCCTTTCCATTTCACTGTACGTTCTTTGTATCGTATTCGGATTCACTTTCATCTGTACGGCCATCTCCCTTACGGACGGCAGTTTGTCCCCCGGTGAAAGCTCACTTCGGATCAGCCGGTAATATACACGATCGGCAATCTGCAGATAAATCGGCTTGGATGACTGAAATTCATTCTCCATCATTACACCTCAACCTTTCGATTCAGCAGCATAGAGGCCAGCGCAAGACAGAGCGCCGCAAGCACGATCACTGCCAAGAAGCTGAAAAGCGAAATGTGGACGGTTTTCAGCTCCATCGTCCATCCGGTCAATTTTGTATAATGAAAATGAAAATTCGCATACACTTTTACCGGCCATAAATCATGTTGAGATGAAGTGAAAGGCGTAATGATTTTATCGTCAATATAGGTCCAGACAAACGCAAGCACGATGCAGATCACCCAACGGAGGACGGGAACATGTTTTAATGAGTGAAAAACAGTCCAAAATACGGCCACGATCACAGATAAGTACGCTGAACTGATCAGCAGGTAAGCATTCAGTCCGGTTAATGTGCCGGCCAGGGGAATGGCGTGTTCCAGCGCTCCTTTTGCAGAAAGCATCCGGTACATCCAAATGCCGTAACCGGTCAGCGCCAGCTGCCCGATCAACTGATACAGCAGTGAGGCCGTCAGCTTGGAAGCCAGCAGATAAAATCCTCCATTCGGATTGTAAAGCCACAGCTGGTTTTTTCCTTCTTTATGAAGGTGATAGTACATAAAAAGCGGCGCTACAAGAAATTGAAAAAACCCCATTGCCGCAAAAAAGCCGAAAATGACGAGCGGTTCTTTCTGACGGGCAGCGATGACGTGGGCTGCAAACGCCAAGCAAATCATGCCGCAAAGCCACACCGCGAGCCAAATCCATGAAACCTTCGCATCTTTTTTCAGCAAACCTAAAAACGATGTCATTCTTGCTCTCTCCATTCGGATCAAGTGTATGAGTAACATAGTACACTAGATCATCACGTATTACAATATCTTCAATAAAAAAAAGACAAATCCGCTCTTACGCAGATTTGCCTTTTCAATTACTTCTTTTTGTTTTTTAAGGAGAGCAGCGCATCACGATAGCTGCTATCCTGCATTTTGCCGCCGCTATCAGGATCGTTTGGTTCCCGATCCGTCTCAGAAGTCTTAAACTTCTGAAGCGCCTGACGGTACACATCATCGCCCATTGTATTCTTTTTCTCACGGGGAGATTCAGATTTTACAACGACGGGAGCATGCTCGGCTGAGCGCTCCTCGGCCGGATCATGCTTTTCCGGCTGTTCGGCTGTAGTGCCGATCGCTTCTCTCTTTTCTTCTTTGACATCCTGTCCTGCAGAAGTGCTGCGGACATTGAATGTGATAAGAAGTGCAATCACAATGACAGCAGCAATAACCGCTATAATAATGGCCATATAACCCTCTCCTTACTGTCGTCCGGCAGTTAGATTACCTGTGACTTGGCTGACACGTCTGCCAAGCGCACGGCCTAATTGAAGGCCTTCTTCCGTCATCAGCACATCGCTGTCAACCGGGCATGTGACGCCCGCGCCGTAGTAAGAGCCGTACAGCGCGTTTTCAGGAACGTTGCCGGGAAGTCCGACAACAATCATGCCTTGGTGAAACATAGGAGTGATCAGATTGTGCATTGTCATTTCTAATCCGCCATGTGTTGTCGCCGTCGTACAGAATACGGCGCCGACTTTATCAATCAGCTCGCCTTCAGCCCACAGATAGCCGAGTCTGTCGATCCACGCTTTTAAGCCTGAACTGATGGTGCCAAAGTGTCCCGGGCATCCCCAGATAATGGCATCCATGTCTTTCAGCTTGCGGATGTCTGCTTGATCGACATGGTCGATCAGGACTTCAGCCTCAGCGTTTTCTCGCGCTCCTTCGGCAATGGCTTCAGCAAGGTGTTTTGTGTGTTCGCCTTCACTATCGTACACTACGTAAATTTTCATTCAGGAAACCTCCCATTCAGATGATTAAGATTCCTTCACTTCTTTAGGGGCCGGAAGCAATGACAGCTCCTCTTTTTTCTTCGCCCGCTGTTTGTCTTTCCGTACGTCACGCAAGAACAGACTCAGGACTACGCCGATAACCGCAAAGATCGTCGCCCACATAAACGCGTCATTAATCCCCATAACGTTGGAATTAAGTGAAGCTGTTTTGTAGAGATATGAATAAACGGTTTGTTTCGCCGCATCAAGCGACATGTTCATGTTGACCATTAAATTCGAAACCGCGCTTTGGAACGACTGCATGAAGCTTGGATCAGCCGTGCTCGTTTTATCCGCAATCTGCGAATAGTGCATTGTCGTACGGTTCGTATAAATCGTTGTGATCAAACTTGTTCCGATTGAACCGCTGATCTGGCGGAGCGTGTTGCTCATCGCCGTGCCGTGGCTGTTCAACCGTGCCGGAAGCTGGTTCATTCCGGCTGTCATAACAGGCATCATTAACAGTGACATACCGAATGCGCGGATGGCATAGACAAGCATAATGTGCGTGTACGGTGTGTCAATTGTCAATTTTGTGTACTGGAATGTCGTTGCGACCGTGATGACCAGCCCGATAATCGCAAGCGGTCTCGGACCGATTTTGTCAAACAGAATACCGGAAATCGGCGACATGATCAGCATGACAATCGCGCCCGGCAATAGCAAGAGACCCGATTGCAGCGCCGTAAAGCCGACTAAGTTCTGCAGGTAAATCGGAAGCAGGAACATTCCTGTGTAAAGCGCAACGGTAATAATGATGTTAATCACACTGGAAAGTGAGAAAATATCATATTTAAATACCCGGAAGTCGAGCATCGGTTTTTCAGAGCGCAATTGCTGAATGACAAACGCGGCAATCGCGATGACACCGACAATGACGGTAGACAGCACGATCGGATCTCCCCAGCCGTCGCTGCCCGCTTCACTGACTCCGTAAAGCAATGAGGCAAATCCGACAATGGATAGAATCGCACCCAAGCTGTCGAGTTTGATTTTTTGCGGTTCCACCAAGTTCTTAAAGAGGAAAAACGCTATGATAATAACGATTGCCCCGATCGGAACAAGACCGTAGAACATAATGCGCCATGTGTAATGCTCGATGATCCAGCCGGAAAGAGTCGGTCCGACCGCCGGAGCAAACATCATCGCAAGACCGAAAATCCCCATTCCTTTCCCCCTGCTTTCAGGCGGGAAGATAAGCAGAATGGTTGTCATGACCAGCGGCTGCAGGATACCGCCGCCGACCGCCTGAATTAACCGGCCGATCAGCATGGTTGAGAAGTTAGGCGCGATTCCGCAGACTAACGTTCCCGCTGTAAAACAGAACATGGCTACGAGAAAGAGGCTTCTCTGTCCGAACCGGGTAATTAAGAACGCAGATAACGGAATCAAAACACCGTTGACCAGCATGTATCCGGTCGTAAGCCACTGAATCGTCGTCGCACTCACACCGAACTCGGTCATTAAGTGCGGCATCGCCACGTTAAGAAGCGTTTGGTTCAAGATCGCCAGGAATAACCCGGCCATAAGCACAATAAGCAATGTTTTAGGACTTTTTACTTGATTATCTGATTTAGCCACCTAAGACAACCTCCCTTCATGGTTTGATGACTGATCTGTATTATTCAGAAATTTTTACAGATGCGTTCATACCAGGAAGCACCTTGTCAGATGGGTTGCTGAGTGAAATTTTAACAGGAACTTTTTGCGTTACTTTTGTGTAGTTGCCGCTTGAGTTTGAAGAAGGCAGCATATCAAATGTTGAATTTGTCGCATAACCGATTTCTTCTACTGTTCCGTCAAATGTTGTATTAGGGTCTCCGTCAACAATTACGTCTACTTTGTTTCCTACTTCAATGTCTCTGATGTCTGTTTCTTTAATGTTTGCAGTGATGTAAAGGTGTTTCATGTCAATTTCCTGGGCAATTGTCGTACCGGCTTGCACCATTTGGCCGTTTTTCACTTCGTTTTTCACGATTGTTCCATCCATGATGGCTTTTACGTCAGCATTTTGCTGTCCTTTGATTTTTGCAACAACGTCGTTTTTGCTTACTTCTTTCCCCTCATCAAGGTTCCAGTCAGTTACTTTACCCGCAGCAGGAGCTGTGATAGCAGCCATGTCGCCGGCAACTTTTGCTTCATCGGTTTTTACATAGTGTGTGCTTTGATAATAGTAGTAAGCACCTCCGCCTATAATTGCAAGAACAACAATCAAACCGATAATGTTGGTCAGAATTAAACGTCCTCTGTTCATTTTGTTTTCTCCTTTCGTTTCTTCCTCTATCATTTTGTGGAATGATGATAAAAATATGTGGGGATTTTTTTATTTTCCGTTTTTCACTGCACAGCCGTTTGCCAGCTTCGTTAAACTTTCCGCAAGCTTGCGCAGGTACTGCAGTTCAGCGGTATTGAGCTGCCGGTATAAGACCGCCGCTTTTTCGGCATATTGAACAGCAGCTTTCTTTAGAAGTTCTTCCCCCTCTTCGGTTAACTGAATCATAACAACACGCCGGTCGTCGTGATAGTCGCTCCGAACCATTAGGCGGCGCTTATACAGAATATCGGTCATTCTCGTGACAGACGCCGGTTTCAGATCAAGCGACAAAGCCAGCCTTGAAAGCTGCGTGCTTTTGCTCTTATGTATTTTGAACATCAGCAGATACTGCAGTACTGTAATATCAAAAGGTTCAAGAACTGTCTCCAGAATCATTTTCTGCTTTTTGTAAATCGATCTGGAAGTATCAAACAGTTGTTCAAAACTGAGCAAAGCGAGCTCTGATTCAATCACCGTATTTTCACCTCATTCCCTTAATAATAGTTCACAAGATAAAATATTAATAAATGAAAGAAGGTTTGTAAAGAGAAAAGTTTCATTTTTTAAGGATTTTTTTTATGCCGTTTTTTCTCTTTATTTTTAATTTAAAAAAGCCGAGTGAAGAACCGCGGCCGCACGATTCTTCACTCGGCTTTATATTTCATACGATGCTTTGCTTACACCGGCTTCCTCATTTTTAAAAAAGCTTTTCAGCGCTTGAAATACGTCTGATTTCTGTTTCAGGATGTAGTATTTAAATTTATCATCTTTGACATTTTTATAGGCGGACATGAGGGTGGAATGCCTGTTATATTGATTGACCTCCCCGTAACAGAACAGATTCGATTTTTTCATGATGTCATTGACGAGCTTTACGCACCGGGCGTTATCCGAAGTCAGGTTATCTCCGTCTGAAAAATGAAACGGATAGATGTTGTAGCGGGCGGGGTCATATTTTTCATCAATTAATTCAAGAGACTTCCGGTAAACGGAGGAACAGATGGTGCCCCCGCTCTCGCCTTTCGAGAAGAAATCTTCTTCCGACACAACCTTCGCTTCCGTATGGTGGGCGATAAATTCGATATCAACCGTTTCATACTTTATCCGTAAAAATCGTGTCATCCAAAAAAAGAAGCTCCTCGCCATATACTTTTCCCATACGCCCATCGAACCGCTTGTATCCATCATGGCTAAAACGACAGCTTTCGATTCCGGCTTCGTCACATCATTCCATGTTTTGTATTTCAGATCTTCCGGATAAATAGGGTAAAACGACGGCTTGCCTGTCATAGCGTTTCGTTTATAGGCCGACAGCATCGTCCTTTTCTTATCGATATTCCCTGTCAGCCCGGTTTTCCGGATATCATTGAACTCGATATCGGTATGGACGATATTGTCCCTTTCCTTTTGCTGCAGATTCGGCAGTTCTAATTCCTGAAACAGCGCTTCTTCCAGATCCATCAATGAAACTTCCGCTTCATAATAATCCTCGCCTGCCTGATCGCCGGCTCCCTGGCCTTTTCCGGCACCCTGCTTTTTATCTGCGCCGTCTCTTGCGACGACATCGCCGACTTCGCTGTCGCCGTCGCCTTGGCCGACATGTTTATTTTTATCATAGTTATAACGGATTTTATATTCATCAAGCGAACGAATCGGGATTTTCACGACATCTTTTCCGTTGGACATAATAATGCTTTCCTCAGTGACAAGGTCCGGAAGGTTGTTTTTTATCGCTTCCTGTACTTTCTTTTGGTGGCGCTGCTGGTCGTCAAAGCCTTTGCGATGGAGGGACCAGTCTTCCTCTGAAATCAAAAAATTTCCGCTGTCATTACGGGACATGAATTCCCCTCCTTAACCGTTATGGTCGTTTTACATGTGTATTCCGGCTTGGTCCTGTTTATGAAACAAGTCCGGCGAAAAGATTTATTTTTATCTTATGCCGGCCGGACTCTCCAATTGACAAACAATTGCGAAAAACAGACAAAAGAACCCGTCCTTTTACAGACGGGCCTCTCAATGAAATCAAACATCAGCGGTTTAACAAGCTTCCGACATACTTCAGCAGTTCATTAGCGCTAGTCGAATTATAGCCGTGTTCATCTATTAACCTTGCTACTACCTCATTGACCTTTTTAAGCTGCTGCTCATCCGGCGTTTTGGTGGAGGTCGTAATTTTCACCACATCTTTTAAGTCTGCGAACAGCTTTTTCTGAATCGCTTCGCGGAGTCTTTCGTGCGAATTATAGTCAAAGCGTTTTCCTTTTCTTGCATAGGCGGATATGCGGATTAAGATTTCTTCGCGGAACGCTTTTTTCGCGTTTTCTGAAATGCCGATCTGCTCTTCAATGGATCTCATCAATTTTTCGTCAGGATTCATTTCTTCTCCCGTCAGCGGATCGCGGAGCTTATTTTTATTGCAGTACGCTTCCACATTATCTAAATAATTGTCCATGAGAGTTTTCGCGGATTCTTCATATGAATAGACGAACGCCTTCTGCACTTCCTTTTTGGCGATGTCATCGTACTCTTTCCTGGCGGCGGAAATAAAATTCATATACCGCTCTTTGTCCTCGGCGGAGATCGACGGATGCTGGTCGAGCCCTTCTTTTAAGGAACGCAGCACATCAAGCGAATTGATCGATTCCATATTTTTTCTGATAATCGTTGAGGAAATGCGGTTGATGACATAGCGCGGGTCAATTCCGCTCATTCCTTCATCATGGAATTCCTTCTTCATATCCTCAAGATCAACGGAATTGTAACCTTCAACGCTTTCTCCGTCATAGAGCCTCATTTTTTTGACGAGATCAATATCAGAGCGGTTCGGTTCCTTCAGCCTGGTCAAAATAGAAAACATCGCGGCCACTTTTAATGTATGGGGGGCGATGTGTACGTCAGAAACATCACTTTCAGAAATCATTTTTTCATAAATCCGTTCTTCCTCTGACACCTTTAAATTATAAGGAACAGGCATCACGATGATCCTGGAGTGAAGGGCTTCATTTTTCTTATTGGCAATAAACGAGCGGTACTCCGTTTCGTTCGTATGCGCAACAACCAATTCGTCGGCTGAGATGAGCGCAAACCGTCCGGCTTTGAAATTGCCTTCCTGCGTGAGTGACAGAAGATGCCACAGAAATTTTTCATCGCATTTCAGCATTTCCTGAAACTCCATCATTCCGCGGTTCGCTTTATTTAATTCACCGTCAAACCGATAAGCGCGCGGATCTGATTCTGAGCCGTATTCGGCAATCGTTGAAAAATCAATACTCCCCGTCAAGTCGGCGATATCTTGTGATTTCGGGTCAGACGGGCTGAAGGTTCCGATTCCGGTACGTTTATCCTCCGAGAAGAATATACGTTCAACCTTTACATCCTCAATTCTGCCGCCGTATTCTTCTTCAAGCCGCATGACATTAAGCGGAGAAAGGCTGCCCTCAATTCTGATGCCGTATTCTCTGTAGAAGTCGTCGCGCAGATGATGGGGAATGAGATGGAGAGGATCTTCATGCATCGGGCAGCCTTTAATGGCGTAAACAGCGCCGTTGTCTGTCAATGAGTAGGCTTCAAGCCCTTTTTTCAGCATGGTGACAAGAGTTGACTTTCCGCCGCTGACGGGTCCCATCAATAGTAAAATCCGTTTTCTTACATCGAGCCGCTTGGCAGCCGGGTGAAAGTATTCCTCCACGAGCCGTTCCAGAGATTCCTCAAGGCCGAACAGCTCCCTCGAGAAAAAGCTGTATGTCTTTTTACCGTCATCCTCCTCGATTCCGCTGTCTTTTATCATATTAAAAACGCGAGAATGAGCAGACTGCGCGACCAATGGATTTTCTTTTATGATCTCCAAATAATCAGCGAACGTCCCTTCCCATTTGAGACGCTGCTCTTCCTCTCTGTACTTTTCAATTTTCTTTAATATATCCATAAGAACCTCCTCTATCATGGTTAATGCACTAGAAATAAGGTACTTTGTTACAATCTATGCGGTGACGTGATAATACATGCTTTTCGTTTCTTAAAAATAAAGACGTTATAAGGCCGTCATTGACAAGGGTCCGGTGCACCGTTCATAATGAAAGAAATACAGTTTCATCCAGACTCGGACATCAAATGGAAAAGCAAAGAGGAGGAGAAATGATGAAAACGATCATTTTACTTGGGGTCATTCTCACTTTTTTAGTATCCATTTTTACGGCGGGTTACGACAGCAAACCTGAAAACAAATAACGGCAAAAGGGTGCTCTTCATAAAGAGCACCCTTTCCTGTACAACATAACAATGTTTCACATTTGAATACGTTCTTGGACTGTTGATTTTTCATGAGATTTGCAGCTTGTTTGATACTCGATTTTTCCGATTTTGCAGCCCGGGCCGATTTCCACATGCTTTCCTCTGACGATGTCCGCTTCCGTGTATTCGAGGTAAATTGCGTCTCCTTCGATCAATCCAGCAGAAAGCGTGCCGGCTTTCCGTTTAAGAAAACCGGGTTTCCGTCTGACGGTGATCGATGTGCCGCCGATTTCTTTCACCCGGCTTCGGTCATAACGCAAATGGATGTTTACGTCCCCCGCGTTTAACAATCCCGCCACATTGATACATCCTGTTACATGAAGCAGCTCCGTCTCGCAATCGCCGCCGACTGTGAGGCTGCCTTTTATATGACACTGCTCTCCCGCGGCCCCGCCGCCAATTTCAGCAAGTCCTTTCAGCCTCATCGTGGCGAAACGCACGGAGCCGCCGACTTTCAATTTGCCCATCACATTTGCTGAACGTGCTGATAAATCTCCTGCAACTTCATGCTCTCCGAAAATTTTCAGCCTGTTGATCTCGGCATCTCCGAGAAAAAGTCCCGTACCGAATATCCGGCAGCGTTCGCTTTGAAGTCCTTCGCCGACAGTTCCTTCCCCTTTAATGCTTACATTTTGGTAGGAACCGCCGGAGGCGTGTCCGGCTCCGTACATTTTTAAATGACTCAATTTTTTTGTCGTTTCCATCGCAGCTCCTCCTATCGTTTCACGACTTTGTTAACCAAAGCGGAAGGATCACATGTAAAATCGCCGCTGTATTCCACCGTCCCAATGGTGCAGCCCGCGCCGATCCGCACATGATTTCCGCGGACTGTCTTCGCGTTCGTGTCCGCCAATTCAATGATGTCACCCTCAATCAGCTCTGCTGTCAGCACCGGGGCCGGCATCAGCTTAAAACGCGTAAGCACGCTCTTTCTGCTCATCACTTTCAAATGGCGGCAGCCGATTTCTTTCACCCGGCTTTCTCCCGCCGCCAGCTTAATACTGACTTCATCGGCATTCAGCAGGCCGCCGATCTTGCATTTGCCTTCCGAACGGAACGTCTCTGTCTCGCAATCGCCTTCAATCCCGGCTTTCCCGGATATGAAAATATCATCAGCTTTCACACCGCCGCCGAAAGATGAAAATCCCGCGACGTTCAGCCGCTCCGTTTTGACATCATCTTTAATGACACCCGTTCCGTTGATACGGATGGATTCAGCTTCGGCGCTGCCGGAAATTTTCCCCGAACCGCTGATCGTCAGCGTTTGCGTCTTGACATGTCCGTCTGTTTTTCCGCTGCCGTTAAACAAAAGGCTCGTGCACTCCACATCACCTGACACCGTGCCGCTTCCGTTGATCTCCACTGTATGAAAACGGCCTCCTTTTGAACTTCCTGAACCGTTGATGACTAATTTATCTGTTACTTCCATTGATGGTCCTCCTGCATCCATTTCGTTTTTAATTCTTCCGATGCCGCAGCAAGCGCCACCCGTTCAACCACTTTGACAGTCGGTTCAAACAAAATATGTTCCGCGTCTGCGATGAAGCACGTCGTTACGCCAAGCTTTCGGAGCATGACAAGCTCCGTATTCGCTTTCAGCTCGGAAGCCTCATACGTTTTCAGCACCCCTGCCGCCAATTTTCCTTCCTCAAGGCTGATATTGCCCGATTGCAAAAGCCCTTCAAGCACATATAAAGACAGCAGCGCGCGGGACGTGAATGTCACGCCGTCTTCGCCATAAACTTGCAGCGCGGCTTTTGAAATCAGTCCCTTTTGAAGCAGTTCCGCAGACGTTATATTGACATCAGTCATTTGCGGAGACAGCATTTCTCTCATTTCATCCAGAGACAGATTTTCTTTCATTTTCTGTATTTTTGAGATACGTTTCAATATTTCCGCTCTCGGAAAAAATGTTTCCTGGCCTGTAAATGTTGATTTTCGGATAAACCATTCTTCAGGAATTAAATTTTTCCGTTTCCAGCGGTACAGCTGCCCGTATGAGATTGATGTTTCTTCCAGCAATTCTTTTTTAGAAATCAGTTGTTCCTCCATGAATCCAGCTCCTTCGATGAATGTATTGTAACATAACACTGTTACGTTGTTAAGCCTGAAAATATAAAAATGCCGTGAACCGCTGCTGCCCGTCTTTTTATTCAATAAAAAAACGCCCGGATGCGGGCGTTTTTTCTCACGTCAAATCTCTGTAATTTTGCTGGCGCAGCGCTTCATATACAAGAATCGCGGCCGTGTTGGACAGGTTTAATGATCTCACATGCTCGGTCATCGGCAGACGCAGGCAGCGGTCCATATTGTTTTCGATCAATTCTTTCGGAAGTCCGCTCGTTTCTCTGCCGAATACGAAGAAAAAGTCTTCCTCCGTATTTGAGTAATCAAATGATGTGTGCGGCTTTTGGCCGAATTTTGTAATGAAGAAAAACTTTCCGTTCTCATATGCCTCAAATAATTCTTCCAATGAATCATGATATACGACGTTGACGAACTCCCAATAATCGAGTCCGGCGCGCTTCAGCATTTTATCATCGGTTGAGAATCCGAGCGGGCGGATCAAATGAAGCGTTGTGTCTGTTGCCGCACAAGTACGTGCGATATTTCCCGTATTGGCCGGGATTTCGGGTTGATATAAAACGACATGTAATGCCACGATGTTCACCTCTGTTTTTTATTCCGCCCACCATTATATCATTAATTACTCTTTTGTCGTATCATCCGTAATATGAAAAAACGCATATCTGATGGAAGGAGTATACGCCGTTGAATCCTCATATGACCAATATCTCATTCTGCTGTCATACGTTTGGGCATTGACGAGCGGCATATTGCTTTTATCTTTTGCGACCACGATCGCCGTATGATTAAAACGGCCGTCTCCTTCAAAATCATAGCAAATGATATCTCCGGGCATCAGTTCTTCAGCTCTTGATACTTGCAATGCGCGGAGCCCTGCCTTGGATTGGGCCAGATACATCTTCATCGAATGCGCGACCGTCCAGCTGTAGCTCCACGAGCTTGCCTTCATCCACCAGCCTGAGCCTCTGTTCGGATGCCCCCGCATCGGTGCTTTTCCGGCATGTAAACATTGGGAAATAAAATTGGTGCAATTATCGCTGAAATTTTTATAAGCGGGATTTCGTTTATTCCAAAACTTCTCCGCGTACTGCACGGCAGCCAGACGGTCGTATTGAAACGCCCGCCCGAAATCTTCCCGTTCACTCCGCTCATATTCAATTACGCTGTTTCCGTCAGAAAATCCAGCCGGTTTTTTCTTTACTTCCCGGTCTTTAATCAAAAGCTCATCATAGAGAAATGCAATCCGTTCCTCAATCTGCTCTTCTAAGTAAAGGTGTCCGTCATGCTCCTTGCACAAATATTCGAAATGAATCGTGTACATGACACATAACGTGCCGTCGTCCTCAAGACTGCTTTTGACAATGACGGCTTTTGCCTTCGCCTTCACGATATCAACTTTCCGTTTTTCAAACAGCTCTTTTTTTCTCGTCAGGACCTCAAGATCGCCGGCCTGCCCATTCTGCCTCATCTCAGTTCCGTTGATTAAATAATGAAGCCGGGCCTCCGCTAAATCTTCAATAATATGCTTCAAGCGCTCCACCCACCATACGATTTTATAAAGAAAAAACACTTGAACTCACGCCAAGTGCTTTTTCTCTATACATATGTCAGGACCGGCCGGTTTTAGTCTTATCAGAAACCGATAACAGCTCCAGTCCCTTTTCAATTTCCCGTATAGCTTCCTCATCCTGCTCCTTTTGAAGCGCTTTTTCTAATTCCCCCGCATAATCAGGATCACCGATTTTCCCGATGGCCCAGGCGGCCGTCCCTCTGATAACGGGGCGCGGATCTTGGTGCATTAAGGCCGTTAATTCCGGAAGAGACGAGGCATCTTTAAAATGAGCCAAAGCTAAAATCGCATTCCGCTGTATCGGCTTCTTGCCGCGCCATGATCCCGATACATGTCCGAATTTTTCTTTGAATTCGCGGTTGCTTATGGTCAAAAGCGGCTTTAACAGCGGCTTTGCGATTTCCGGATCAGGCTCCATCTGCGGATGAAGATGAAAATCTTTCCCCTTATTAATCGGACAGACCGTCTGGCACGTGTCACAGCCATACAGACGGTTTCCGATTTTCGTGCGGAACTCATCCGGCAAAAATCCCTTTGTCTGGGTCAGGAACGAAATACAGCGCTGGGCGTTAAGCTGTCCGGGATTGACGAGCGCGCCGGTCGGACACGCGTCTAAACATTTTGTGCACGTACCGCACATATCTTCAATCGGCACATCCGGTTCAAAGGGCAGATTGGTGATCATTTCAGCCAGATAGACGTAAGAGCCGTATTCAGGCGTGGTGATCATGCAGTTTTTGGCGCTGAAGCCGATTCCCGCCCGTTCAGCAACGGCCCTGTCGGACAATTCTCCTGTATCCACCATTGACTTTGTGCGGATATCCTCATGTTTGCTTTGGAGAAAATTCTCCAGCAGATCAAGCTTTTCCCTCAGCACGTCATGATAATCCTTCCCCCAGGAAGCTCTGCAAAAAATGCCGCGCCGCCCGTCCCTCGTGCTCCTCGGCGCATCTTTCATTTTGGAAGGATAAGCAAGGGCGATGGCGACGATTGATTTGGCTTTCGGGAGAAGCAAAGACGGTGTAACCCGTTTTTCAATATCCGGCTCTTCAAACCCGGATAAATAGCCGAGTGATTCCTGAAGAATCAGCCGGTCCCGCAGACTGTCGAACGTATCAGCCGTCGTAAACCCGATTTTGTCGACTCCGATGCTTTTGGCGTATTCGATTAATTCCTCTTTCAGTTTATGAATATTCATTTTTTGCACAGCCTCCTTTCTTTGTGATCAGGCTCCCGCACAGGTATAATAGAGTTTTATCATCCCGAAATGGAGTGAACACACTTGAACATCAGTTTAGATCCACTTATTGCTGAACGGGTGCCGGGGATCAAAGCGGCAGCCGTCTTATATGAACAGATCGAAGTCGGGCCTGCTCCGCAAATGCTGAAAGGCCGCCTCCGTTTATTTCAAGAATCTCTTTACTTTGATTATGCTGACGGCGGTATAGATGAGCAGCCTTTTGTAAAAGAGTGGGCGCGTATAATGGAACAGCTCAGTCCCGCCTTTTCAGGACAAAAAACGCCGATGGAGCTTATGCTCGGCGATATTTCCCGGGAACGATTCATTGAAAGTGTGAATTCAGCCCATGATACCATACTTTTTTTCTCCTTGAAATATTCATTGCCTATCATGGCGTATGACGCCGCAGAAATAGATGAACCGATTTCGATTACGATCGGAGAAAAAGAAAGCGTACTGTCTTTCTCCGGCCCGGACGGCGTTTTCGGCGACTTCACCGGACATATCAATACCCGCCCGGTCACGCCCGGCACAAAGAAAATGCTGCAGCTGATCTTTTTCCCGCCTTCATTTCATGCCGACGCGGCGGATGAGCTGCTATCATCCTTAACAAAAATGTTTGAACAAATTCACGGAGGCACGCATACCGTCTCTTGGCTTTCATAAAAAGACACGCCTTTCGTGTCTTTTTTCACATAAAAAAACGCAATACTTCGTTTATCAGAGAAACGAAACACTGCGTTAATAACGTATGTATGGAGCGGGTGATGAGAATCGAACTCACGACATCAGCTTGGAAGGCTGAGGTTTTACCACTAAACTACACCCGCATCAAAATTAATTTTTGTCAGTACCGATTTGATGTTTCTAATATTACATGTTTATTTTTTTTTCGTCAAGGGAATGTTAAAAAATTTGTCGAAAAAAATTCTTTTTTTGTCCACATGTTAAGTTGGGTTTACATTTTGTTAAGAGTCTCATACAATATAAAAAAGAAGAAAACTTGAGGTACGCCTGATGATGAAAAATAAAGTAAAAGAGCTGAGAGCCAGATTCGGCTATTCTCAGGAAACGCTCGGAAAAGAAGCCGGAGCCACCAGACAGACGATTGCAGCGATTGAAAAAGGAGATTATGTGCCTTCACTTTTATTGGCGCTTAACATCTGCCGGGCTTTCTCCCTGCCGATGGAGGAAGTTTTCTGGCTGGAGGAGGAGAAAAAATGAGTTTGAAAAGAAAAGCGTGTTTTCACCTTGCACTCTACGGATTGGCCTGCTGGACGCTTATTTCCTTTATGGAAGCGGCGCCGCGGATCGCTCAGTTTTTCCAAACGGAGGGGAGCGGTTCATTTGAGCTGAATATCACGCCGTTTCTGCTGTTTACCGTTTGTGCCGCATTGTATATCTATGCCGAAAAGAAAAAACGGAACGGCAAAAAGCACAGGCTTGTGCCCGATGAATTTGAGGAACAGGATGAAAGAGAACGAATGATGACGGCTAAAGCTTGCCGTTCCTCGTATATCGCCGTTTACTTCTCATTGCCGGCCGCAGCCGTTCTGCTTTTGTTTTATCCGCTGATTCAGCCGCACCTTCCCTTTTTTCCGATTCTTTTGATTTTCATTCTGATGATGATTCAGCATTTGGCTTATGCTTTCACTTTTCATAAGCACGGCAAAAACTCCGGTTCATGACAGATCCGGAGTTTTTTACATTACCAGCTCGCTTTTTTCACCCCGGGAATCCGGCCTTTATGGGCCAGCTCCCTGAATGCGATTCTGGACAGTTTAAATTTTCTCATATATCCGCGGGGCCGCCCCGTCACCGTACAGCGGTTATGAAGCCTGCCCGGAGCAGAATCACGCGGCAGTTTGCTCAGCGCTTCCCAGTCTCCTTTTGCCTTTAATTCTCTTCGGATGTCCGCATATTGTTCAACAAGCTTCTGCCGCTTGAGCTCTTTGATCACTTTTGATTTTTTTGCCATTTCAGCACTCCTAACAAATCGTAATTATTACGTTTTGTATCATATCATCCATATGAGCATCGTGCAAGCTAAGCGCTTAAAAAGGCGGGTGAATACCCGCCTTCACTGCCGGCATTTCCCCGGAAATGAATCCGCAGAAAGCGCCCGCCGTCAATTATCCGCCTTGCGACGTCATCAGACTTTCGCTTTATTTTCTCTTGCAAAATGGTCGTTTCCCATTGCTTCACCCAGTCTGCGCTCAAGCTTTTTAGTCCGTTCATTCTGAAACGGCAGAAGCGGAAACACGAGTTCAGCCAGATAATAAGCTTCTTCCAGATGCGGGTAGCCTGAAAAGATAAACGACTCAATGCCGAGTGCCTGATACTCTAAAATTCGAGCAGCGACAGTCTGCGGATCACCGACAATTGCCGTGCCCGCTCCGCCTCTGACCAGTCCGATGCCGGCCCAGAGATTCGGGCTGATCTCAAGCTTCGAGCGGTCACCGTTATGGAGATCGGCCATCCGTTTTTGTCCCGATGAATCAGCGCGCCGGAGCGAAGCCTGCGCTTTCGCAATCGTCTCTTCGTCTAAATGGCTGATTAATCGTTCAGCCGCTTCCCATGCCTCTTCCTCAGTCTCCCGGACAATCACGTGAAGTCTAATGCCAAAACGCATCGTCCTTCCTTCCTTGGCAGCCTGTTTTTTAACAGTTTCAATCTTTTCTTTTACCTGCTCCGGCGGCTCTCCCCATGTTAAATAGACATCTGTATGTTTCGCCGCAGCCTCAATTCCCGCCTGTGATGAACCGCCGAAATATAATGGCGGATGCGGAGACTGTTTTGGCGGAAACAGCAGATTGCTGTTTTCCACCTTGATATGCTCCCCTTCATATGTCACCGTTTCGCCCCGCATGAGTCCGCGCCAGACAGTTAAAAATTCTTCAGTCGCCTTATAACGTTCATCGTGGCTGATAAACATGCCGTCTCCCGCCAGTTCATAAGGATCTCCGCCCGCTACGACATTTACGAGCAAACGGCCGTCTGACAGCCGGTCCATTGTCGACGCCATTCTCGCGGCGACAGACGGCTGCATCAGTCCCGGACGGACCGCCACTAAAAATTTCAAGTCACTCGTTTCCCCCGCTAAAGCCGCAGCCGTCAGCCACGGGTCTTCACATGATCTCCCCGTCGGCAGCAGAACCCCCGTATACCCGAGTCTGTCCGCCGCCTGTGCCACTTGCTTAAAATAAAGATGATCCGCCGTTCTCCCTCCCGTTTGCGTCCCTAAATACCGGCTGTCACCATGCGTCGGAATAAACCAAAGAATCTCCATATGAATCTCTCCTTTTTTAATAGGTTACCCTTCATAACTGTTCCGCCATTTTAATAGTTTCCGTTCGAGCATTCTGACCAATGCATCTGTCAGCTTGCCGACAGCCGCAAAAATGATAATGCCGACAAACACCTTATTTGTCTGTGAAAATTGTCTGGCATCCATAATCATATAACCGACGCCCTCGCTCGAGCCCATCAGTTCCGCCACCACAAGACCGAGCCACGCAATGCCCAGAGAGAGCCTGATGCCGAGCAGGATATTCGGCAGAGATGCCGGAAGAATTAATTTCGTCATCTGCTGATACCAGTTAAATTCCAGCACCCGCGCGACGTCAAACAGCTTCGCGTCCACACTGCGGATTCCGAGAAACGTATTAATGTACACGGGGAAAAAAGCCCCCAATGCGATCAGCAGAATTTTTGATGTCTCATCAAATCCGAACCACAAAATGAACAGAGGAGTCACGGCCAAGTGCGGAACCGTTCTGAGCATTTGCAGAGACGGATCAAGATATGCTTCCGTCCGCTTTGAGAAACCGACCAGCAGCCCGAAAACAAGTCCGAGGCCCGCGCCAAGCAGAAATCCGGCAGCCGCCCGGTATAAGCTGATCTCTAAATGACCCCAAAGCTCACCTGAAAGAAGAAGTTCCTGAAACGTCTGCAAGATGACGACAGGCGACGGGAGCACCGTGGCCGAGACGATACCCAGACTTGCGATAAACTGCCATACTGCGATGACCGCAGCCGGGAGTACAACCCCCTTCATCCATTGGTATGAATACTTCCGGGATCTTGCCAGAGCTTTCTTTTCTGATTGGCTTATTGCGCCGGCAGCCGTTGATGCTTCTGCTTTCATTACTTGCCATCCCCCGTTTCAAGCGCTTTTTTAATAAATGAATTGTCGACAACGTCTTTTACATGAATTTTCTTATGAATCGCTTTTGTTTGATATTGAAAATCAGCGGTTTCCTGCTGGGCTTTGACAATATCATCATTGATCGGTTCATTGAGAGGCTCAGTATTGTTAAGCACGTTTCTGACGACTTTCGGATCAAGATGTTTGATTTTCGCATATAAGGAGGCAGCTTCATCTTTGTGTTCCTTTTGCCATGTAACTGCTTTATTGAACACTTTCAGAAAACGGACAACCTCATCCGGGTGTTCTTTGGAAAATCCCGTTCTGACTAACGTGAAACCGGGAGAATATAAATCTGTGCTTTCTCCGTTCGCCAATATTTCCGCCCCGTGCTGCAGCGTTTCAATCGACAAATACGGCTCCCAAATGGACCATGCGTCAACTGATTTGTTTTCAAAAGCGGAAACCGCCTCATCAGGCTGAAGCTGGATGATGGTGACGTCATCGGCGGAAAGCCCCGCTTTATCTAAAGCTTTATAGAGAAAATCAAAGCCGCTGCTGCCTTTGGCTACGGCGATTTTTTTACCTTTCAATTCTTTCAGGCTCTGAATCCCGCTGCCCTTGTTTACGAGAATGCCGTTTGCCTTTAACCCGTCCTGAGACAGCCCGATCTCTTTAAAATCAATTCCAGCCGCCTGACCGGAAATGACCGGTGAATTGCCGACCTGGGAAAAATCAAGCTTATCGGCGGCAAGACCTTCAAATTGCGGAGGACCGCTTTGGAATTCGACCCATTTTACTTTTATTCCGTCTTTTTTGAAGGCCTCTTCAAACCAGCCTTTTTCCTTGGCAATGAGAAGCGGGCTTAAACTCTGCTGGATGCCGATCCGGATTTCTTTCACCGTTTTCCCGCTCCCTCCTGTCCCGTCTGCACTGCATCCGGCTGACATCATGACTGCTGCGGCTAAAAGAATGATGGTTTTTTTCACTTCGCTTCGTCCCTTCTATATCCCGGACCCATCCGCAAACCGGAGGTCTTCCGTTTTCTCAAACTCAGAAAGCACCTTCTGCCGGACGGCCTGAAAATCCGCTGAGGTCCGATTGCGCGGATGCGGAAGCTGAATCGGCATCAGGCTGTGCAGCCGGCCGGGCTTTGCCCTGAGGATCGCCAGCTTATCGCCTAAATAGACGGATTCATCAATATCATGCGTGACCAGAATCATCGTCGTTTTTTTCTCGCGCCATATATCAAGCAGCACATCCTGCAAATGTTTTCTCGTAAAAGCGTCAAGCGCCCCGAACGGTTCATCTAAAAGCAGCACCTCCGGCTCGCGCAAAAGGGCTCGGGCGATGGCAACCCGCTGCGACATGCCGCCGGATAATTCGCGCGGATAAGCGTTCTCCGCTCCCTGCAGCCTGACAACCTCAATCAGATCATCCACTTTTTTCCGAACGGCCGGGTCGTTCATATTGAGATCGGCAACGATGTTTTGTTTTACCGTCAGCCAGGGAAACAGCCGGTGCTCCTGAAAGATAAATCCCTGCCGGATGCCCGGTCCCGACACATTGCGGCCGTTTATTGTGACAGAGCCTTTATAATCGGTATCAAGACCGGCAATCAATTTTAAAAGCGTGCTTTTGCCGCATCCGCTCGGCCCGATGACAGTCAAAAATTCTCCCGAAGCAATTGACAGCTCAATATCATTCAGCACCGGTGTTTTCCGGCCTTCATGCTCAAAAGCTTTTTCTTGTATGCTGATGGTTACAGCCATCTGTCTTCCCCTCTCTTTCTGCCGCGTGCGATCGAAAAACAAAAAGGCCCCCATCTCCGATTGCTTGCAGAGATGGGAGCCTTCGGCGGTCCGATCGGCAACCCGTTTGTTTTTAAATTTGAATATCATGTTAATTCAAATTATTCCGACTTGTCAACTATTTTTTATAAGGATTAAAATACGCTCTCCGGCATAACCCTGCCAGAGAGCGCATCGGCTGTATCACGTATTTACTTCCTTTTCTTGGCGGGCGATTTTCAATAATGTTCGCGCATTGTTGCCGAAAATGTTTTCTATATCTTCTTCCCGCATATTGATTTCCCGGCAGGTCCTCACCTGCTCCTGAAGATATCTGTATACATATCCTCTCGGAAATCCGTTCGAATCCGTCCCGAAGATGATCCGTTCAACACCGATTAATTCAGATGTCTTTCGAAACAGAATTTCCAAATCAAGCGGATACGGCATCCACCTCATCCACTGATTTGAGCCGGACGTGTCAATATACACATTCGGGCAGCTCCAGCACAGCTGCAGCAGTTCCTGATAATATCCGGCGCCGAAATGCGGAATGATGAACGGGATATCAGCATACTCTCTCGCGACGCGATAGATGGAGAGCGGGTTGATGTTGCGATGGCTGACAATCCCCCCCGCTCTCCCTAAAAGCCCGAAGTGAATTAATACAGGCAGCCTTTTGTCAGCCAGATACGTCCACAGCTTTTTCAGCGACGGATCATGAAAATCGATGTCTGTCAGCGGTCCGAACAGTTTATATCCTTTCAGACCGAGCTCTTCTACCGCTCTTTTCAGCTCTTCATACGCATTCTCCCGCTCCAAAGGATGATATGCAAATCCGGTAAATCTCGCGGGATTGGCTTGAATAAACGCCGCCATCCGGTCATTGCTCTCTGCTGTTAAAAAATTCAGCACGTCAATGCCGTACTTATCTAATTCTATCTCCCATCTTGTCATCAAAGCGATTTCGCCGTCATCGCCATCAACATCATGCGGATCAGGAAAATCCCAAGTCAGATTCATTCTTTCTGACCGCTCCCTGTTATAATCGGAAAATGTCTTATCGTTTTTGCCGAAATAAAGGCTGTACGGCAGATGACCGTGAATATCGACAGGTTTAAAATGCTGCCGGAAAAGCATACAATCGCCGCCTCCCTTACCGCCTGACAATAAAAAAAGGCCCTTATCCAGTGAAGAATAAGAACCTCTTGTGTCCAAGTCAGCGGTTTCTATTTTTTCTCATCTTAAACCCATTATTCCCGTCAGTCAAGTAGGCTTTCAAACCCAAACCCTTTTTTCGATAATAAAAATAATTATTTTATAATCATTATAAAATAATATTGACTTTTTACTGATAGGTGATATTATGTTTTTATAAATCTAAAGAGGTGATCACATGAGTTCAAATAAATTGACAACCAGCTGGGGCGCTCCTGTCGGAGATAACCAAAACTCAATGACGGCCGGCGATCGCGGTCCTGCTTTAATACAAGACGTCCATCTGCTTGAGAAATTGGCGCACTTTAACAGAGAACGCGTTCCGGAGCGTGTCGTTCACGCAAAAGGCGCGGGCGCACACGGTTATTTTGAAGTCACAAATGACGTTACAAAATATACGAAAGCCGCATTTCTGTCAGAAGTCGGTAAACGCACGCCGCTCTTCATCCGTTTCTCAACCGTCGCGGGCGAACTTGGCTCTAGTGACACAGTGCGCGATCCGCGCGGATTTGCCGTTAAGTTTTATACAGAAGAAGGAAACTACGACATCGTCGGAAACAATACACCCGTGTTCTTCATCCGCGATGCCATCAAGTTCCCTGACTTTATCCATACACAAAAAAGAGATCCGAGAACACATCTGAAAAATCCGACGGCCGTTTGGGATTTCTGGTCTCTGTCACCGGAATCCCTGCACCAGGTAACCATTCTGATGTCAGACCGGGGCATTCCGGCGACTCTTCGCCATATGCACGGATTCGGAAGCCATACATTTAAATGGACAAATGATAAAGGCGAAGGCGTCTGGATCAAATATCACTTTAAAACAGAGCAAGGCGTGAAAAACCTTGATGTTAATACAGCCGCAAAAATCGCGGGCGAAAATCCCGATTACCATACGGAAGATTTGTTCAATGCGATTGAAAACGGCGATTTCCCCGCATGGAAATTATATGTTCAAATCATGCCGTTAGAAGACGCAAACACATATCGCTTTGATCCGTTTGACGTCACAAAAGTATGGTCTCAAAAAGACTATCCGCTCATTGAAGTCGGCCGCATGGTTCTGAACCGCAATCCGGAAAATTACTTTGCGGAAGTAGAACAGGCGACGTTCTCTCCCGGCACATTAGTCCCTGGCGTCGACGTCTCACCTGACAAAATGCTTCAAGGCCGGTTGTTCGCATACCATGACGCGCATCGCTACCGTGTCGGCGCGAACCATCAGGCGCTGCCGATCAACCGTTCCCGCAATGAAGTGAAAAACTATCAGCGTGACGGACAAATGCGTTTTGATGATAACGGCGGCCGCTCCGTCTATTACGAGCCTAACAGCTTCGGAGGCCCGAAAGAGTCACCTGAGAATAAACAGGCGGCATACCCTGTATCAGGTTTCGCTGACAGTGTAAGCTATAATCATCATGATCATTACACACAGGCCGGCGACCTGTACCGCCTGATGAGCGAAGAAGAGCGCACGCGCCTTGTCGCCAATATCGTCAGTGCGATGAAACCTGTGGAAAAAGAAGAAATTAAGCTGCGCCAGATCGGCCACTTCTACAAAGCTGATCCTGAATACGGCAGACGCGTTGCCGAAGGACTCGGACTGCCATCACCAAAATAACATCAGAAAACCTGCCGGTCTGCCCGGCAGGTTTTCCTGTTTATTATCAATAAAACCGTTTTTTTCTCAATTACACGAAGTGGCATGCCGCAAAATGACGAAGCCCTTTTTCTGACAGCGCCGGACTTTTCTCAGCACATATCTTCTTGGCTGCCGGGCATCTCGTTCGGAATTTACAGCCTGAAGGCGGATCAGAGGGGCTCGGTATATCACCCTTTAAAATTATCCGCTCCCTTTTCGCCCCGGGATCAGGAACAGGCACGGCTGATAACAGGGCTTTCGTATAAGGGTGAAGCGGCCGTGAAAAGAGCTCCTCCTTTGACGCATATTCCACAATCGTCCCTAAATACATAATGGCGACCTTCGTACATAAGTGCTCCACCACGCTTAAATCATGAGAAATGAACAAATATGACAGCCCGTGCTGTTTTTGAAGGCTGCTGAACAAATTGATCATCTGCGCCTGAATGGAGACATCTAACGCCGCCACGGGTTCATCCATAATGATAAATTGCGGCTTGAGCGCCATCGCTCTTGCAATCACGATCCGCTGACGCTGCCCTCCGGAAAATTCATGCGGATAACGGTCGATAAAGTTTGCGGAAAGTCCGCAGGCTTCAAGAACTTCCGCCGCTTTATCACGCGCGTTCCGTTTCACCGCCAATTGATGCTCGATCATCGCTTCACCGATGGCTTCTCCGATCCGGCGCCGGGGATTTAAAGAACTGAACGGATCTTGAAAGATGAGCTGCGCTTCTGATCTGAAAGTTTTGAGCTCGCGCCGGCTCATTCGAAACACATCACGCCCCTGAAAAAACACCTCTCCCGCTGTTTTTTTCATGAAGCCTCAAAATGGTCTTGCCGATTGATGACTTTCCGCTGCCCGATTCTCCCGCTAAGCCGAACACTTCTCCCTTTCCTATCGTAAAACTGACACCGTCGACCGCTTTTACGGGATTTTTGCGGGTCCTTCTCATCCCCCCATGCTCCTCGTAATATTTTTTCAGCCCCTTGACCTCCAGCAACACATCACTCATCTGCTTTCTCCTCTCTGTAAAGCCAGCACGCCGCCTGATGCCCCTTCCCGAATTCAGTAAAATGCGGGCTCGATTTCCGGCATATTTCCGTGCTGTGTTCACATCGCTCCGCAAAATAACAAGACGATCCCGACAGGTCCGCAAGCTCGGGGACCTGCCCCGGAATGGTGTACAACATCTCCCTTCTTTGACCGATAACCGGCTTGGCCGCGAGCAGCCCTTTCGTATACGGATGCTTCGGATCAGAAAACAGCTTTGCAACCGGTCCTTCCTCCACAATTTTTCCCGCATACATGACAATCACATAATCAGCCATTTCAGCAACCACGCCAAGGTCATGAGTAATGAATAAAATAGACGTGCGAAATTGCTTTTTCATATCCCGCAATAAATCCAATATCTGCGCCTGAATGGTTACGTCAAGCGCTGTCGTCGGCTCGTCGGCAATGATCAGTTTCGGTTCGCAGCTTAGCGCGACAGCCGTCATGATGCGCTGCAGCATGCCGCCGCTCAGTTCATGAGGATATTGGTGCATAACCTGCTCGGCATGCGGGATCTCCACTAACGTGATCAGTTCAACGGCCCTCCGCCATGCTTCTTTCTTACTCAGCAATAAATGTTCGCGAATCGGTTCGGCCAGCTGCTCACCGATTGTAAACACCGGATTCAAAGATGTCATCGGTTCCTGAAATATCATCCCGATTTCGCTGCCGCGGATTTTCTGCATGTCTTTTGGTTTCAATTCCAACAGGTTCCGTCCGGAAAAATGCACCGCTCCCCGTTCGATTCTCCCCGTCTCGGGAATAAGCTGCATAATGGACAATGACGCCATGCTTTTCCCGCAGCCGGACTCCCCTACAATACAAACCGTTTCCTCCTCATGTATCGTAAAGCTGACATCGTCCACGGCCTTTACCGCCCCCTCCTCAGTATAAAAAGCCGTTTCCAAATGCCTCACTTCTAAAAGCGGTTTTTTCATTTCATTTTCACCTGCCGTTTTACCTTAGGATCAAAAGCGTCTCTTAAACCGTCTCCAAGCAGATGAATCGCCACAACGGTCAGAAAAATGGCCGTTCCCGGGGGAATCCACAGCCACGGACGGAGTGTAAAATCCATAAAATGATTCGCCGCTTCCATCATGTTTCCCCAAGAAGGTGTGGGCGGAGCAACGCCAAGTCCGAGAAAACTCAGCGCCGATTCACTCAGCATCGCTCCCGCCACATGCAAAGTCGCCGCTACCAGTAATAACGGCAATGTATTGGGAAGCAAATGATAGAGGATTTTCCGTTTATCACTAAGCCCCAAAACTTCCGCGGCCATCATAAACGGCTGCTCCTTCAGCGACAAAATCTGTCCGCGTACAAGCCGCGCCAAACCGGGCCATCCGATCAGGCTTAACATCATCATAATCAGGTACATTCTGTATTCAGAAGGCACTTTCCACTCCGACATCACCGCAGCCAAAATCAAAAGCAGCGGCAGGCCCGGGATGGACATGAGCATATCAGCGATGCGCATAATGATCATATCTGCGGCTCCCCGATAAAATCCGGCCGCAGCCCCGAGTAAAGAACCGATGACAAGCGACAGCACCATTGAAGCAAGCCCCACAGTCAGAGAAATCTGCCCCGCCAGCATCAGCCTCGTCAGCACATCTCTCCCGTACTGGTCGGTTCCCAGCCAATGATGGATTCCCGGCTGCTGATTGGCATTTGAAATATCCGTCCGATCTGTTATGTACGGAGAAAAAGACGGCCCGATAAAGCACAATAAAAACATAAAACATAAGAAAAGAAGACTGATGACCGTCAGCTTATGCTGCAGCAGGCGGCGGTACGTCTGCTTCCAAAGAGAAGGCGGCACCCCTTTTTGTTTTTTCATTCCGAACACCCCCTATTTCAGCCTGACCCGCGGATCAACCGCAGCATAAGCGATATCCGCCAAGAAGTTCCCCACAATCGTTAAACAAGACAAAAACAAGGTAAACGCCATCAAAACCGGATAATCACGATAATGCACAGATTCCAGCTGAATACGTCCGACACCCGGCCACCCGAAAATCTGTTCAATAATGATAGCTCCGGAAAACAGTCCCGGCAGTTCAAAAGCAAGCAGGGTGATGGCCGGAATGAGCGCGTTTTTCAACGCATGTTTCCAGATGACGGTGCGCTCTTTCAATCCCTTCGCTCTCGCCGTTCTGATATAATCCTGTCTGATCACGTCCAGCATGCCGGAGCGGAAATACCTTGTCAGCGAGCCGATGCCGAGCATAGATAAAATCACGACCGGAAGAATCATATGTCTGGCGGCTTCAAGCACGTACGAAAAACCTGTACTCGTGCTTCCGGTATCAATCATCCCGCCGACGGGCAATAATTTCAAATCCACCCCAAACCACTTAATAAACAGAAGGCTGATAAAAAAAGACGGGAACGCCATGGAAGCAAACACAAGAAACGTCACGATCCCGTCAAACCATGAGTATTTCCTGACAGCGGATATGACACCCGTTATCATCGCGGCTGACCATGTGACAAGCAACGCCAAAAACGCGACAAAAAACGAATTCCAGACATATTTCCGAAGCAGTGACAGGACGTTCTCCTGATATTTCAAAGAAAACCCAAAATCTCCGCTGAGCACATTTCCGAGCCACGTCACATAACGCTGCCAAATCGGCTGATCCAGCCCGTAAAGCGCTTTTAACTCCTTCGCTCTTTCAGGAGTCAGGTTTACATTGGAATCGATATAGTCGCCCGGCAGCATGGCGAATAAGAAAAAAATAATAAAGGACGTACCGAATAAGATCACAAGCATTTGAATGAATCGTTCAGCGGCATACCGTTTCATAAAAAGCCCCTCCTTTCCGCTGAAAGGGCAAAATTCCCAGGATGCACCGGGTTTTTGCCCAACCGTTCTATTGAATTGAGACATTTGAGAGACTTGAACTGATTCCAGAATAATTGTCAGGCTCAAGCCCTTTTATTTTTCCGCTGACCGCCCTTGCGCTCTGACGGTAATGAATCAGAATGTAAGGCGGGTTTTCCCCGAGCTCCCGGTACAGCTGGTGATAAATCTCTTTTCTTTTGCTGATATCAAGCGTGCCGGCTCCTTTCTCTATCAGCCGGTCCGCTTTCGGATTGGAATATCCCGTTACATTATTGGGATGGCCGGAAGCCAGCTTTTCCACCGTGTCATTCGGATCAAGAATCTGCGAGGTGGAAACGGCGGCAAGGTCGTATTGTTTGTCATTTATTTTCGCTACTTCTGTATTAAAATCCATGACTTCCGGTTTTAATGAGATTCCGATGTCCGCGTAATTTTCTTTCGCGATCGGGATGAAATCATCATCCGCTTTAGACGTGTAATAGCTGATTTCAAGCTTTTTGCCGTTTTTTTCACGCACACCGTCTTTGCCCGTTTTCCAGCCTGCTTCATCGAGAAGCTTTTTGGCTTTTTCAGAGTTAAACGCGTACCGATTGACACCTTTGTCATCATAAGCCCACGAAACCGGAGACACCGGAACATTCGCGACCTCTCCGTAGCGTTTAAAGCGGACATCGACGATTTTTTGACGGTCAAGTCCGTAAATAAGCGCCTGGGACACTTTCTTATCTTGAAAAGGCGGACGCTTGTGATTGACGTACACAAGCCCGTAATCATTCACGACAGATACGCTTATATTGGCAAAACCGAGACTTTTTAAATGCTGAACCGTATCATCATCAGGTGAGAAAGAAGCGTAATCAAGGTCACCCGTTTCAAACAGCTGAAGAGAAGTTGACGGATCGATAATTTTATAAATCAGCTTTTCCGTTTTCGGTTTTCCGGCATAATAGTGTTCATTAGCCTGATAACGTATTTCCTGTCCCGGAAGGTATTCTGTAAATTGATAAGGTCCCGCTCCGAGCGGTTTGGCATAAAGCTCTTTTAAGTAGTCCAGTTTGCCGAATTGATATTTCTTCCCGTAGTAGGCTTCTGACAGCACCTGCCCTCCCAAAAGAAGCAGCGACTTCGCACTGACTTTCTCAGTCGTAATTTGAATGGTTCTGTCATCAAGGACGCGAATGCCCTCTATCGTCTTTGCTTTACCTTCTTTATAAGCCTTACCGCCTTTAATATAGGCCGTGGTGATATCTTCATAGCCCGCGTATGCAGGATCATGCAGCAGTGTTAAAGTGAATGCGGCATCCTTTGCGGTCAATGGTGAACCGTCGCTGAAAACGAGATTTTTTCTTAAACGGAACGTGTATGTAAGCTGATCTTTGGAAATTTTCCAGCTTTCCGCAAGAGCCGGGGCAGGCTTCCCCGTTTTATCCAATTTGACTAACGGTTCAAAAATAGGATCTGTCGCATTTCCGTCCCAGCCGTTTTCGTAAAAGTACGGCAGAAACACGCCGCCCGGCGCGGAAATCCCAGCAACAAAAGTGTCAGTTCTGGCTTTCGATTTAGCGGGAATCGCCGCCGGATGAGAAGCTTTAAATTCCTTTGTCTTGACATGGGCAATACGTGTTTCTTCCTTTTTATCAGCCGCAGATGACGGTTCTTCTCCGGCACTCCCTAACGCGCACCCTGATAACATGATGGATACCGACAGCGCAAGTACCGTTGTTTTTATCCTCCATTTTCTCTCCTTCATCTTTATCGAACCCCCGCATGCTTTTCATCTATCTTTATATAAATCTGCTCCATCTGTTCCTCATTTCTCATAATCTCCCGTTTGTTTTTCTCTACAAGCAGTTCGAAATTCAATGTGTGTTTTCTGTACTTTTTTCGTTTTTTGCTCTTTTTGCGCACATGTGATACCTTTTTTAACGCCACTTTTCATCCCTCCGCTTTTCATTTCATTCAATGACTTTCACGCAAAAGAGGCCCTTATCTGTTTAAAAGATAAGAGCCTTCGGTGATCCGATCAGCCATCGTTTGGAAATATGTAATGATTATGTTAATTCATACAATCCCTACCTGTCAACTATAATTTAAAATATCGTTTCCTTCCGGGGGTTTTCCTCATACACTCTCTCATTTTTCCGCATATGCTAGAAAACATAGCAGAGTACAAGTGAAAGTGAGTGAGAATGTGGAAAAGACAACATTGACCGGTCGCATCGTCAAAAAAGATGACCCGGACTATAATACTGCAAGAACCAATATCAATTTAAGCCTGCAAAGATATCCAGACATCATTGTGTTTTGTCAAAATAAACATGACGCCCTCAATGCGCTGAGATGGGCGCGTGAGAACAATGTGCCTTTCCGCATCAGAGGCGGAAGACACAGCTACGAAAATTTTTCCCTGTTAAATAACGGACTAGTCATTGATCTCAGTGAAATGAAGAAAATAAGAGTAAATGAGGATACGCGGCTGGTCTCGATTGAAGCGGGAGCCGAATTAGGAGAAGTCTACCGGACACTCTGGCGGTACGGCTTGACCCTTCCTGCGGGAACCATTGCGAATGTGGGAATCACGGGGCTGACGCTCGGGGGAGGAATCGGATATTTAACAAGGACAGCCGGACTTACTTGCGATCGTCTCCTCCAGCTCGAAATGATCATAGCGGACGAAAAAGCGGGTGCTGACTTGATCACAGTCAACCGCTCAAAGCACTCTGATCTATTTTGGGCGTCTCAGGGCGGAGGGGGAGGCAACTTCGGCATTGTCACATCCATGATGTTTAAAGCCGTGCCGATCTCGTGCGTGTCTGTTTTTTCTGTCACTTGGGGCTGGGATGATTTTGAGAAAGTATTTAACACATGGCAGCGCTGGGCTCCATTTACAGACAACCGGCTTACCTCATCAATTCAGTTTTGGCCTAAGGAAGTAAACCGCATAGAAGCGCTCGGTCAATTTACCGGGACAAAGGATGAGCTGAAAGAACTGCTGGCTCCGTTAATGAAAGCGGGAAAACCGGCAAGCGGCATGGTCAAGACAGTCCCATTTATTAAAGCGGCAGCCTTTTTTAACAGCCCGGGAGGCAATCAGCCGCAAAAGATGAAGCGGTCAGGATCCTTTATTGAAAAACCATTATCTACACGCGCGATTTCCACTTTAAAGCGCTATTTAGAGCACGCTCCGAACGAAAACGCCAGTGTCTGGCAGCAATCTCTCGGCGGGGCGGCCGGACGGATCGCTCCGGACCAAACGGCATTCTACTATCGCAACGCAATCATTGCCCAAGAATATATTACAACTTGGACATCTGCTGAAGAAGAAAGACAAAATGTCCGCTGGATCGAAGGACTGAGAACGTCTCTATCAAGAGAAACGATGGGAGATTACGTGAATTGGCCTGATAGAGAAATCAGAAACTGGCTGCAAACATATTACGGAGAAAATGTTCACCGCCTCCGTCAAGTCAAAACGAAATACGATCCGGAAAATATATTCCGATTTGAGCAGAGCATTCCGCCGCTTCGCCGTTCACCGTTTTTCTAAAAAAGATGAAGATGGGCAAACTCCATCTTCATCTTTTCTTTTATTGATATAAGCGGCTTCCCTTCTCTGCAAACTCTTTTGCTTTTTCTTTCAGCCCTTCATTGACGGCCTCGTCTTCAGTAAGTCCGTTTTCCTTCGCATAATCACGAATATCCTGAGAAATTCTCATGCTGCAGAACTTCGGACCGCACATCGAACAGAAGTGAGCCGTTTTTGCGCCTTCAGCCGGCAGCGTTTCATCATGATATTCGATTGCTCTTTCAGGATCAAGCGACAAATGAAATTGATCACGCCACCGGAATTCAAACCGCGCCTTAGACAGAGCATCGTCACGGATCTGTGCACCCGGATGCCCTTTAGCAAGGTCTGCGGCATGTGCCGCGATTTTGTACGTAATGACGCCTTCTCTTACATCATCACGATTCGGCAGCCCCAAATGCTCCTTCGGCGTGACATAGCAAAGCATCGCCGTCCCATACCAGCCGATCATCGCCGCGCCGATTGCTGAAGTAATGTGGTCATAACCCGGAGCGATATCCGTCGTTAATGGCCCGAGCGTGTAAAAAGGCGCCTCTTTACAAATTTCCAGCTGCTTGTCCATGTTTTCCTTAATTTTATGCATCGGCACATGACCCGGTCCTTCAATCATCACTTGCACATCGTGCTTCCACGCAATCTCCGTCAATTCTCCGAGAGTCTCCAATTCCGCAAACTGCGCTTCATCATTGGCATCCGCAATCGAACCGGGGCGAAGCCCGTCACCAAGAGAAAAAGCGATATCATAGGTCTTCATGATTTCACAAATTTCTTCAAAATGCGTGTACAGAAAGCTTTCCTGATGATGAGCCAGGCACCATTGCGCCATAATCGCCCCGCCGCGGGAAACGATTCCCGTCGTGCGTTTGGCCGTTAACGGGACGTAACGAAGCAGTACGCCGGCATGGATGGTGAAATAATCCACGCCCTGCTCCGCCTGCTCAATCAATGTGTCACGATAAATGTCCCACGTTAAATCCTCGGCAATGCCATTAACTTTTTCAAGCGCCTGATAAATCGGCACCGTCCCCACAGGCACGGGGCAGTTGCGGATAATCCATTCACGCGTCGTATGAATGTCTTTTCCCGTGGATAAGTCCATCATCGTATCGGCGCCCCAGCGAATCGCCCACGTCATTTTTTCGACTTCTTCTTCGATAGAAGATGTAACAGCCGAGTTGCCGATATTTGCATTGATTTTCACATGAAAATTCCGGCCGATAATCATCGGCTCGCTTTCCGGGTGGTTGACGTTAGAAGGAATAATCGCCCGTCCGCTCGCCACCTCTTCCCTGACAAATTCGGGAGACACATGCTCGCGAATTGCGATAAACTCCATTTCCGGCGTAATGATGCCTTTTCTCGCATAATGCAATTGTGTTACATTTTTCCCCGGCTTGGCCCGAAGCGGTTTCCGCTGCAGGCCGGGGTATTCGGCGGCACGGCCCTCTTTTTTATAACCATTGTCTTCAGGCTTCACGGTCCGGCCGTTATATTCCTCTACATCTCCGCGCCCGGTAATCCACTTTGTGCGGAGCGCCCCCAGCCCTTCATGAATATCAATTTGTACATCCGGGTCTGTATACGGCCCGCTCGTATCATAAACACGGACCGGCGCATTCTCCTCTTCCCCGAATGCCCCCGTAGTCGCACTCAGGCTGATTTCCCGCATCGGCACTCGTATATCGGGCGAAGAACCTTCTGCATAAACCTTTTTACTGCCGGAAAAACTCGACATAATGGAAATGTTCGCTTGCTGTACTGATTGATTTTGCATACAAATCTCTCCTTTATCATTTGAATAACAGAACCAAGCTCAGCACCAGCACAAAAAAACCGGGTTCAAAGAAGAACCCGGTTTTGCAGTCAGAAAGAAACTATTATTGTTTTCTTCAACAATAATAAAACCTTTACTTCCCCACGCTGGTACGAACCAGATCAGGTCCAAAGGGTTAAGAAGCCGCCGCTTCTCTCTCAGCCCGCTCAGACGGGCACCCCCAGTAACTATTGATTTCGCTCTCATCGTAACATAAGTTGTGTACAAAAAAAAGCATATTATCAAAATTCAGATAACGGGACAGTCATAAGCTCTGCTTCCCGAACGCCTTCTTCGGTATTAAAAACCCGATAACCCTTTGCGGTTTCCCGGGAAGAGACAGTCCGGATCAGCTGACCGTCTTTATAATGAAGCGCAGCGCCGTCATCAGCGGCATAGCCCTCCCTGAGTTTCTTTTCTGAAATCAGACGGTGATACACCGGCCGGCGCTCCGCTTCTCCGTCATAATGCGGACAAAAGCTGCCCGGCAAAAATCCTAAAGCTCTTAACTCTCTCAAACCTCCAGCTGAATCCGTCAACCCTTCTTCATACCAGCAAATCGCCCCGGCGCTGAGACCCGCCAACATGATGCCGTTTTCCCAAGCCACACGAAGAATACGGTCAAGCCCCCATTCTTTCCATAAGACAAGCATATTGCGCGTATTTCCGCCGCCGACATATATAATATCTTTCTTCATGAGAAAGGATCTGAGATCAGAACCCGGCGGTTTAAACAACGACAAGTGATCCGGCTCACACCGCAGCTTTTGAAAGGCCTGATAAAACCTGCCGATATAATTCTCCGAATCTCCGCTTGCCGTCGGCAAAAAACAAACTTTCGGCTTTGACCGCGCCGACTGCTCTAAAATATACTGATCCAGCACAAGATGATCCGGCTCCATGGAAAAGCCTCCGCCGCCCATTGCAATAATCTGCTTCAATGTCATCACCTCTTTTTTCCTCTAGTATAACAGCTCATAAAAAGGCGTTATCCTTTAAAAAGGATTTGTTATCTAAAAAATGAAAACGCACCGTATAACACAACGGAGATCCCTGCGGCGATAAGCGCCGGAACAAGCTTCGAACGGGCATACTTCACAACATCGATCCCCAACACCGTACAGGTTGTCACCGTATTATCACTGAGAGGAGAAGCAAACGCTCCAAATGTTCCGCTCGCAAACACAGCCCCGATCGCTAATAATAAGCTGGTATGTGACTGAACCGCCAGCGTTACGCCGAGCGGCATTAATAGCCCCCAAGTCCCCCAGGATGACCCGATAAAATAGGATATAACAGCCCCCAGTATAAAAAGAGACGGCGCAATAAACATATGAGGGATCCATGACGTTAAATGAGAAGTAACATATTTCGAGAATCCCAGATCTTCAGATACTGCTGTTACGGCCCAAATCAGCGATAACAAATAATAACGTTGACCAATTCGTTTCCGCCCTTAATAAAATGGGTAACAAGCTCGCCTGCATGAAAACGCTGAAACATAAAAAGAGCAAATGCTGCAATAACCGCTGCCAATAATGCGGTTAACATGACGCCAAGCATATCACTTTTGATAAAGGCATTCAAAAACCCTTGTGCTTTTGAATGACCGTCCCACCAGCTGAGAAAGAGTGTTAATAGCAAAAACAGCCCGATCGGAATGATTAAATTCCAAGGCCGAATCGGTGTTTCCTTAATATAAGCACGGTGCGCCGAATCCAGCTCCTCCTGCTGGTCAGCATGCTCATCACTTTCGAACATTCCCGTATGTTCACCGTGAATATCTGAGATCGTCCCTGTTTCCATGTTGAATGAACCTGAGCCTTTTGAAAGCAACACACCGCTGTTCCGCGGAATCGGTTCCGTATTTTTGTTATGTTTGCGAGCAGAAGTTTGTCCGCTCTTTTCTGTTTTTTCTAAGCTTTCGTCCGCTTTTTGTTTCTTAAAAAAGCAGTAATAAATTCCGACTACTATAATCACAATGGAGAAAAAATTGAAAGGAATACTTTTCACATATACCGTGTAAGCCGGCTGATCTATTCCTGACGTTTTAAGGGCCTGTCCGATAATGGAAACCATGTAGCCGACAAATGCCGTTGCTATCGGAATCAAGGCAATGACAGGGTTTGCCGTAAACACAATGGCATACGCAATTTTCTGTTTCGACAGGTCCAGACGCTTGCTTAACGCTTTCATGATCGGTGCAATTGTGACGATGCGAAAGTCCGGTTCACTGAACGTGCCAAATGTCGACTGCCATGCAAGCAGCATCGCACCTTTTTTGGTTTTAACTTTTTTACTGATCAAATGGACGAATCCTTTTATCCCGCCGGTCAGCTTTATAATCCCTACAAGGCCGGCAAATGAATATAGAAACACAATGATTCTAATATTATTGGTGACGACAATATTGCTGATTACATATTGAACCATATGTTCAATCCCGCCAAGCAAGCTGGGATGCAAAAGATAGCTTCCGACCAGCAAACCGACAAACAGACCGGACTGCACTTGCTTTGTAATGATTGAAATGGGAATGACCAGAATAAATGGGATGAGACAAGCCCAAGTCCCTTCCACTAAAAACACCTCTTTCAAAGAACTTCTTGTTAGTATCTTTGAAAAAAGCGGATTTATACAATCAGCAGGTATCATGTTTTCACAAGCCTTGGAGGATATTTTCATACAACAAAAAAGGCTTCTACATATTGTAGAAGCCTTTGTATACCGGTGGCCGGGGTCGAACCGGCACTCCAGAAGGAACACGATTTTGAGTCGTGCGCGTCTGCCAATTCCGCCACACCGGCATGTAATGCGGGCTTTTATTCGCCTTAATGGTTCGTACGATTCGTCTATGATTCGTACGATTCGTCTGTTACTCGATTATCGCGCGCCATATTAAGCGCTATGTCAATCGTATGTAACCGGGTCGTTATCGACGAATATAAATATAACACGGTTTTTCGTAGGTGTCAATACGCACGACCAAATTTTTTGCGAAGTATTATACCACGCAATACCAATGTTTTCCCCGCTGTGGATACGTTATTTCTCTTCGCAGAATAAAAATCGTGCGTGCCGGCAGACTGTCGTCACAAATTGTGACGAGATCCCAGGCCCTCCAACGCCTGCCTAAAACGATCCATAAGCGATCCGCCACGATTTAAGCGCGCCTTAACCGTCCAAGCCGCCTTCCTAAACCCAGCGTATAGGTAATCGTCGAAACGCTTAATTTCGTGCGATTTCGCTTTCATAATCGTTGCGTGCCACGCTTCAACGAAAGGCTCCGCATGATCTTCGAGCCTGATCGTTCTGTCTACGCTTGCCTTAGCGCGCAAAAGAATTCCGTAGTATTTATAAATCTTATCTGCGTCAAAGTAGCGAGACATCGCGTTAAATATTTCGTCAGGCAATGCGCCTTTTAACGCTTCAGCCGGGACTGTCGCCGTATCTAATACGTTATTTTGGTTTTTAGAACGCTTAATAGAATCCGATGGTTCGTTTTCCGTTTTCGGTGCCTCGGCCGTTGTCTCCGTTGGCTTTTCGGCTTGTCCGCGATTGGACATTGTCGACTGGTCATCCACCGGCAGGATCACGATTATGTTCGCGCCTTTTCCTCCGTTAATCTTCCGCGTCGTAGCGACCTTCTTTACGATGCCGAGCCCCGCTAGTTTATTCAGCGCCCGACGCGCCGTCTTAACGGATTTATCGATTAGGCTCGCCAACGTTTCCGCTTTGAGGTGCGCCGCCCCGCTAAACTTAACCGCGTAACGTGCGATCATTTTAAGCGCCTTGCGATCCGTATCATTAAGTTCGTATGTATTGCGCTTGATATGTTCGTAAACAGCTTCGTTAAGTTGAGCCGTCGAGTCGAACGTTTGATGTTCCGCTAAGTAATGCATAACGTTTCCGCCTTTACGTATATTTGTTAATACGTATTTTACGCATATACGTATATAGTCGTCAATATCAAATTACGTTTTTGCGTAAATTTCTTTTTTACGTATTTACGGAAAGCGTTTTGCGCATTATAATAAAATAAAAATGGACGGAGGTTACGTATGAGACGAGTGGTTTTACGTATCGATAAGTTAATGGAGAAGCACGGATTGAATCAGGGTGAGTTTTCGGAAAAGGTCGGAATACGCCCCGCAGCCATCTCTCAATTATCACGTAATCATGTGGTCCGGATTTCAATCGAACACTTGGATCGAATCGTGAATACGTTTGAAATCGACGACATCAGCGAGATCATAGAAATTATTTCCGATTGATAACCGAACACATATTCGCATATAATAAAGCCGGAGGTGTTCGGCATGACTAGCGATAACAAACTGTGGGCTTCGAGCTTTATTTTACCGGAGTTGCGCGAAGGGTTTCAACGACTGGCCGAGGCGAAGCTTAAAGTAGAGAAGCCGCAACTGGACACGCAGCAGATCGAGGATATGGAAGTGACGGTCGCACAATCGATGGAAGTAGGCGCAGATTTATCGTTCGAGCTTTACGATGACGGATACATACGCGAAGTAATCGGCGCAGTTCATTACGTGGATCACATACGGAAGGAATTTCGTGTGAAGGACGCTAAGGGTGATACCAATTTCGTGAGGTTTGCGGATATTATAAACGTAAAAAATGCCCCATCCGGTTAAGGACGGGGCTTATCGTTATTGTTTTAGCGTGTAATTTCGCGTGAAGGTGGCTGAGTTTACTGCGTCATTTCCAATCGTTTTGTAGATATTCCAAGATAGGTTTACGCTTGTCACTTCGTTCGGGGTTGTATTGGACATAGGCCAAGCGTAGAAGAAATCGAGACGATCGCCCTTTTTCTTTAATTTATTCGGGCCTTCTTCAACTACTTTTATCACTTCTTCCGGTCCTAATTCCTCTCCGGTGTTAAGCTTGATTGTTTCCGCCGCTGGATACGCTTCAAAGGAAGAATGCCCGATGTTTTCTATCGATCCTTTTATCGCAATGTGAGCGCTTGATGGCGAGATCAGGATGCGCTCGATTTTAATATCTAGCCCATCGTAATTTCCCTTATCATTCATTTCCGCTGAATAAGCCCAGATAGCACTATCTTCACCTAGATTTTCATTTGTGCTCACTTCCTCAGCTTTTGCCGTACTGTCTTTTTTATGAGGCTGCGAATCAGATGAGCACCCACCGATTAAAAACGCAGCTATTAACGCAGAAAAAAGTAGTCCAACCCGCTTCAATACGATCACGACCTTTTTCTTCTAATGATAACTTATTTTTCAGTTATGTAAACGGACACCTACGTATTCATACGCAAGCGTCCGCAAAAAGTTCCGTTATTTTATTTCGTAGTTCCCTCTCGTTTTGTTCCGATTTCGAAAAGACCCGTCGCAGCCAGACCCGCAAAGCCGCCGGCCCACAAACGCAGCACCAAATCGAGGTCAGTAAACGGATAAGCAATCGCGCCCAATAAGATACCGATGACGAAACTGAGAGCCGGTACGATATTCGTCGGCAACTTAACCGTTTTCTTAACGAGCTGAACGAGCGCCGTTAAGATAGGCGCGAGGATAGTCGCGAAAATTAATACTTCTTCCATAATTATCGTCTCCCTTATCGTTTATTTTACTGCTGCGCCTGTGGACTTCGCGGCATAGAGGTTTACCTTTCCGAACTGGTCCGTCTTGATCGTGTACACGTCGGTCTGCGGATTACCGAGAACCTCGTATTTCAGGCCGCCGAATTTCTTAGGACGCAATAAGCCGCATTCGTTGCCTTTGACCGGCGCTTTATTCGTAGGGTAGATGCGCCATGAATCGGCAGAAGCAGGAAGGTAAACGTATTTCTTACCGCTGGATGACGGTTTAGAAGAGCCGGCCGCACCCGTCAACTTTAGAACTTGGCCGACCGAAATCTTATTCGCATTCTTAATGCCATTATATGCTTGTAACTTCGCCATACTGACGCCTGTTTTCACCGCAATTTCGGACAAAGTGTCGCCTTTCTTAACGGTGTATGTCGATCCGGATGTTTTGGCCGGCTTACTTGCGGAAGACTTGCCGCCGAGTGCTTTGATTTCCGCAGCGATTGCCGATTTCACGGATTCCCAACGGCCTTCCGCTAACACGCGATGCGGGCAGTATTTGCCGGACCAGTCTTGGTGTTTGCGCAGACGATCGATTCCCCAGCCGCGCTCCTTCAGTAACTGCGCAATGAATTTGATCGCCAGCTTTTCGGCCGCATCGTACTTAGCGCCGCCCGATTTCGAGTAACAAACCTCGACTCCGATGGACGTGCGGTTTCCGGAATTTGCGCCGCTACCATCTCCGGTATGCCATGCGTTACGATCTGTCGGAATCCCCTGAACGACTTCCTTATCGTCAACTGCGAAATGGTAAGACACTTCGTTGTTGTTTCCGATCATATATCGGATCTCTGCATCCGCTGAAGCATCGTTGGCCGTATTATGAAACGTGATGTATTGCGCATCCATTGAATTCGGACACTTAATCGAATACTTACTCGCAGACACTAGGTTCTTACGTACTGAAATCGCCATTAAATCGTCTCCCTTTTCGTTTTTTTTTGCATTAAAAAAGCCCGCCGGGACTCTCACCTGACGGGCGTGTTGCTTTTAATCGGTTATTCTCTTCCGCGGAATTTCTCTTCGAGTCTATCGATCTTGTCGATGATGACGTCGTACTTATCACTAAATTTATCGAGTAAGTCCTGTAGCCGCGATTCGCGCTCCCTGTTCGATTTCATTACGTAAATCAGCAGCCACGTAAAAAGGACCGCGAACGGTCCCTGCGTTAAAAAGTATTTGAGTACGTCTAATTCGCCGCCGTTCAATAACTACGCCTCCTGTCCGCCTGTTTCTTCCGAAGGTTCTTCGATAGGAGGGTTGTTGGGGTCGTAAACATCTCCGGTGATTTTCTCGTAGTCATCCGGTGTTATTCGCTTTCCTACAACATCATACACCTGTTTCTTAGTCCATAATTTCTTCTCATAGAAATACTTGATATCTGAGAACCAGTCGATCATGTTTAACCTCCCATAGCTACTAAATAATATAGATTCGCAACCTTCTCAGCTAATATTTCTGTTTCGCTTGGTTCAGGCGGTGGAGGCTGTAAGCTTTCGATGTACTCTTCTGACGCGGATTCTTTCCACACCTGATTTTCCAGATCGAATTTTGCTTTGAATAGTCCATCAGGGGGCCTCACATCTGTGTATCCTTCCGGAATGCCCATGCCATCTTCCCATTCAATTTCCCCCGCATCTATATAGTTGAAATTTTCATCATACTGATAAAGCCACTTCATTTAATCGCCCCCTTCATCCCGCTTTAAATTGAAAGCCTAGACTGATGTATTCATTTGGCCTCTGTGTGTTTGAACAGCTTTCAATAATAACTTGACCGTTCACCTCGACCAGCAGCCGATGATACTGAGGGATACCATTCATTCCGATTTGCGAAGAGACTCCAAGCCACTGAAAAGCCCTTCCCGGTCTATACCCTTCAGGCAGAACGAATGCTACAACTCCGGAACCTACCGTCCCTTTTGCCATCGCGCCTTCTACGGACACCGTTCCTGCTGTATCTTTGGAATAACGAACTTTGTATTGAGTTTGATCACCATTGGAAGAATCCGTATAATTTGTCCAACCGTTTTTAAGCGTCGGTTCTCGCCACTCGTTACTCTCAAAGTCCGTAGATGTAATAATCCGTTTCCACCCTTTGAAAACGCCGTCAGTATGAACCGTAGCATGCCACAAAGTGTTATCATGGCTACGCCAAGCTATGATGGACTTTCTTCCGGAATCGCCTTCGATAACATCATAGTTGAACCAAGAACTATCATTTGCAACAGGATTGTTTTTAACTGATGTGCCATTCGCATAATAAAAACCGGAGCTTAATGCGAGAATGTCTGTTTCATTGGCTAATTGAGTCCGTTTTCCATCATCCTTTGTCAACTTCGCAATCTGACTGTCATTCCATTTGTCTCTTTCAGCCTGAGAAATATGACGGATGCCATTGGTGTCGTGGGCTCGGAATTGGTCGAGAGGAGCTTGCTTAACGTTGTCTACGTTATTAAGTCCGATCTGCCCCTTTGTCACTGAGTGCGGGTTATCCGTCCGATCAGTATGTTCGTCCGTATACGCTATGCTGTCCGCAAGGGCCTTATCGGCTTTTGCCTGCGCTCCGTCCGGCGTCTCCTGCTTCACATTCTCAACGTTTCCCAGACCGATTTGCGATTTCGTTACACTATGCGGATTGTCTGTCCTTTTCGTATGAGTGTCTGTATATGCCTTCGCATTCTTTTCCGCAGCATCGGCTTTTTCTTGCGCCCCTTCTTTCGTTTCAATATTTTCAAGGTCTTCGAATTTCTTGCGCAGCTCTTCGACTGTTTCGACCACTTCGTCGTATAAGTCGTTGATTTGTTGGCGCAGCTCTTCAAAGTCATCGACGTAGTATTCCGCCAACGGTACGATATCCGTATCAATCAGCGCCTTGTCGATGGTAAACGAAAACTTATGGATGGAAAGCGCCTGTTTATTCGCGTAATACAGATAAAGTTCCGCCTGCACATCGCCGCTGTGTCGGATCTCTTCGGCTGATAGAACGTACTGCGCAACCCCTTCGACTTTATCCGTGATCTCTACGCTTCTTATAAACCGGCTGCCGTCCGCCATTAACATGACGAGCTTCCCGGTAACAGCAGACAACGGCAACGGGACGCCGTCTTTTGTTAATGAGAAGATTAAACGCGCTGTATAGACATCTTGCGTGCTGAACTGTATTGCGGTTTTTATATTCGTTTTTGTCCGACTCGTCACCTCAAACGCAAGTGATGCGTTATTGTATATCACTACAAAACCTCCTTAGTGCTGTGGCGTAATGATCATTTGCGCTACACCGTAGCCTTTTTCCGCGTCATACGGAGATTTGATTTTCATAACGGTCCCATAACCGCCGCTTTCCGCCTTGGTTGCGATGCCCTCGATTGCGGATACGCTATCCCCTATGGCCACTGTTTCGTCAATCCTGACAAAGACTTGACCAATTAAGCCGATGACATGCCACTCATCGCGAGAGTCGCGCGGCACGTATTCAAGAGTCGGATCATAATTGGGGTTTAATTTTGGCACGCTTAACTCTTCGCCGCCATCGATAACCGTTTCGTAAACCAAGCCGCCGAATTCGTTTCTTTCGAACTGATCGTTCCAATAGAACGCTGCGCCTCCGAGTACCAAGCCGGCCGTTTCCGAAACAACTCCGAGTATCTTATCCCCTTCGCCTGCTTTTCGTATCTTATCGCCTTCTAGCGCAACGAGATAGCTAGAATCAATTTTCTGACCGTCAACAGATTCGAAATACTCCGCGAAGTCTTTGAAATCTGAGACGCTCTCCACTCGTCCTGTACCGCGAATGTGTCCTCCAGTTGAATCGAGTTCCCATTTCGTATTTCCGGTCGAGGCGCTTCCGCTTCCGTATCCCCCTCTGACGCTGTACCCGTTATCGTTGATAACCCCGTTGGCAGCGAGTACGACCCTCGACGGCCCGTCACCTTTTGTATGTGAATTGTTTGACGCTATAATTGCTTGACGCGAAGCTGTTGTGGATGAACCACCGCTGGCGCCTAGAACGACGTTTCTAGGTCCTTTCGTTGTACATCCGCCCGTGGTCGCAATGACCGCGCTTGTAGTGTCTACCGGATGTCCTGATGTCGAAGCTGCCCGAAACCCTCCTTTAACGTTATTGGGAACGAATGAATACTTTTGCCCTCCGAGAATTGCCGCATCCTTATAACCATACGACCGGACCATTAAGATATTTGTTTGTGTGTTTGGTGACGTAACACCAGACGTACCTCCCGACGTGTGCAGAATCCCGTTATCCAGATTAACGTTGTACACACCGCCTCCGATCTCGATGCCATTATGCGCCGAATCGTGAATAACGAAGTCAGAGATGAAAACGTCGTCTGTCCGTTGATCTCCGCCAGTCACCTTAACATCACACCCTGCCTTTTTAAAGCCTGACACTTGTAGGTTTGTGACGCTTATTTTCCGACTTTTATACTGAAACGCGATCACTGAATTACCTTTGTAGTCATATGTCGGGTCGCCGATGGCTGTAAACCCGATTATCTTAACGCGTTGGTAAGCCGATACGACAAGCGCCCTCGGTCCTATCCCTTCATACAGAGAATTAAATACAGGTTCTCTGGCTGTACAGTCGACCATCGTTACGTCTCTTGCCGTCTCGCTCCACGGATCTGATACGAGGTGGTGTCCAATGTGGCGCAAATCGTAAGACCTAACATCGCGAAAAGATTCATGACCGCGTATATGGACGTTACACGGAGCCGGCCACTTAGCATGTGCTTTTACCTCAACGCCTCTGACATTTCCCTCGGTATAGTTATCGATAAGCCAAACATGTTTTGACCCATCATCTACCTCAATTCCGTTTGAATTTGAGGCCCCTTTATCGTGGGCTTTTCCGCTTGGGTATGTCATGACGTTGTGAGTAATGAAGATGTATTCACTATAATGTGTAGTGATTCCATCATCCCCATACCCAGACCCTATGCATCGGTCGACCCAAACGTATTTACTGCCTTTTGCCGTGTAATCTTTCGCTGAGATATCATAGGTAGGCGCAGTTATATCGAAACAATGAAGCCCCGGGTTAATCCCCTCGACTTCCCGGACGATACCGAACTTCACTTGCGCAAAAGTTAAGCAACTCGAATGAATGCCTCCCGTTGCGCCCACCCCGCCTTGACGATCCGGATTCCAGTCGAGGGACATTCCTTGGACTACGATATTCCGGTTGCCGGATGTTGGGTCCGCGTTAATGATGACCCACTCGCTCGCCGGCGTGTCTTCGTGCAGCTTCAGCGTAGTAACGCCCATGCCTTGGCCTATCAAATACGTCCATGACGGCAACTTGACACCTTTAACGATATACGTGCCGGCCGATAGATTGAGTCGCACCTTACCGTTCCCAATCGCCTTTTTAAACGCTTCTGTACTATCGTTAACGCCTGTCGGATCGGCTCCGTAGTCGTCAACGTTTACATCACGCTCAATTTTTCGCAGTAGCTTGTTATACTCTTTATCGAGCCGCTCTTTCAATAACGGCGCGATGTTTCCTTCCGCGTCTACACGAGCATCAACGACCTCTTTTACGTTTGTGCCGTCCGCGTTAAGGATCAGATTTCTGATACGGTTATATAAGCCGTCGATATATGTGCGCAAAGAAAAACCGCCATGGTCGATTTGATCCGACGTGTGGGCGGTTTTCGCGTTCTTATGTGCGGCCAGTTCCGTATACGATCCTTTAATATCGTCCGCAATATCATCGAGGTTTTGGTTGTGGTCGTTACGAAAAACACGGTCCCACGCTGCCCCGGCCTTTCTGTACGGAAATTTCGGCATTGTATTCCTCCTCGTTATTTATTCTCTAGCGCGGTCAGGCGCTTGTTTATAGATTCGAGCTGTTGCGAAAGTGTCGATATATCCACCGTAGCCGTACCGACCTTGATGCGCTTCAGCTTTGTGAAGTCAGATGCGCTCATTAAGCCGTCCGTTGTTTCGGTAGCCAGCGAGACAGAAACTTGACCGTCGGGCCCTAAGACGATACTCGCCAGCTTCACGTAGTCCGACGAACTCATAAGCCCATCCGTTGTTGCGTTTGCCCGGCCGTACGTAGGAATCGTCAGCTTTGTCGGATCATACCCGTCTTCGTAAATCGCATCTTTTCCGATGGTTATGTTCGCACTTATGGCGCTGCCTTTCACTTTCCCAGTCGACGTGTCGATAAGTTTGGAGAGCGTACTCTGCGTACGACCAAGCTTTGCAACAGTTTTACTGATATTCGGCCGCAATTTTCCGAAAGTGAAAACAGACGGTTTATTCGGATCGGAATAAGATTCGACACTGACAACGCGAAGTTTGGTGCGTAAATCAAATGGCTCTAATACACACCATACGTAATCACCTTTTCGGATGTCCTGCATTTTCAAAGCTTCGACTTCTACATATGTCAAACTGATTGATATTTCGATCTTATCGGTCAGTTCCTTCTCTAGCCGTTTCTCAAGTTTCCCTTCGTCCTTCGCCGTGTAAGAATCGTCGAATATTGGATTTGCGTGTTTAATTCCGTAGATTGTAGCCAAAGGGCTTTTGTATTCAGCTTCAACTGCATATTTCCCTGTCTTGTCGTCCTTCTTTCCGAAGCCCTTGATAAACGTTTTGATAGAAGAAGTGTCAATCTCCTGTGTTGGATCTTTTACATTTACTCGATCGCGAATAACATAGTCCGTATCTCTCGCTATCTCCTTCGCGAAATATACTTTCTTTCCAATACAATCATATTCAGCCGAGTATTTTTCCTTTATATCGTTTAACAGACCGAGTGAGTACCCGTTCCCAAAGTCCTCTACTTCAAACGAATCACCGAGCCCATCCGGTACAACCTCGTAGGAATATCCAGAACCTTTTAATGCGATATCCAGCATATCCTCGAGGTAAAGTTTTTTCTTTTTCCCCGAAGTCTCGTACACGTAATTCTCTCCGAGATCTGAAAATGATCGGTGTAAGGCCGTAATGTCGACCTTTAGTCTCTTGCCACCGATCGGTACATAACGCGTCTTTCTGATGATAAATTCCTCGTCTTCATAAAAGAGAGAGCCTTCATTCTGAATCAGCGGAAAGGAGTGCGCGTTCCGATCCGTCTGTATAACTGATACATCTAAAGATCTACCGTTATCGATTTCATCTTTCTTCGTCACGCTGAAGTCTGTTAGAGCTTCGACCTGATTAGCGAGATTTTTTACAATTAGACTCGACACAACGCACCTCCCTACGCGTAATAGTGGAATCTGAAATCAAACGTGATCTCAAAATCCTCGCTCGTTCCGCTTAACTCAAAATCGTTCCACCCGGGCTCTAACGTAATGAGTCCGAAATTTGTCTGCCCGAAGATGCTAACGTTCCCCTTTTTCGCAGTTACCCCGGAAATTTGAATCGCTTCCTTCGCGGTAGATGTGCCGGAAAACGTCCACAGATCGCCTGTTGTTCTATTTTTGATCGACAATTTGCTAGATGCGCCTTTATACGTAATTTTTAAAGACATGTATCTCGGATCTAGCCGGACGGCTCCCGCATTGAAAATACGAAAAGTCTTCGTCTTGTGTTTGTACGAAGGGATATCGTCCGTCAGCCCTTCGCCTATCTGCCATTTGTTCGCATCAAAAGTAAATGCATCCAACGTTGTGCCGACTGATTCGCAATAGGTCGAGGCGCTTTGGAAAGTCAACGTAAAGTCGCCGAAGCTGCCAATTCTGTCTGGCGTGAATGATGCGCTCAGCTCGACCCGCCACCGCTTTTTCGGCGTCGCTTCCGAAACTAAAAAGAACTCCTCCTCGCGGTGAAGCGCGTGAAAGAGTTCCGCTTGTAGCAAATGAAAATCAACGTCATCGGCTCCGAGCAAGAGACATTCAGCAGTCAACGTTCGGGCTCCGAAGGTTTTTCCTACTCGAACTAGGCCATCTCTTCCCGGAATCGTTTCGTAATCAATGTCGGGAGTGGGCGAAGCAATCTTGAAACTTCGCACAAGGACCGATAAATCGCGAGCCATATCGATTATGCGTCCGTCCTTGTAAAGTATCCGGAAGTTGCTATCCGTAATGGGGACGCCTGATGGAGGCGTTGTATAGACACTCGAAAAAACGTCGATAGATACCTCCGGCTCTTCAACGACAACCGGGGCCGGGTTGTTTGTCTCCGGCGTAGAAGGAGTCGACGGATTCGATGGAGACGGGGCGGTGTCATATTTCGTCAGATTATACGTTTCAATAATTCTGTTAAGCTTTGACGCGTAAGATGGGTCCGTTGCGTAGCCGGCATCTACTAGCGCAGCCGTGGCTTTTTTGTAATTCTTCTCGCCTACGACCGCCTTATAATGGTTCGGGTCCCAACTGACGCCATTTACGTAAAGCTTCGCAAGGTCTTGCATCGACTCATACCACGTCGGATACTTCCGGAACTTGGCGTCCACTTGAACGTTCCTTCCGTTGATTACTTCCCACGTTTTCATGGTGACGTATTTTCCGTTATATTCGCCCTTTACTCCAAAAAGATTCTTTCCGTTAACTGCAAGGCCGCTGGTTCCATAAGCACTCTCGAGACATCCTTGCGCGATTACAAGACTGGCGAGAATTTTATAATTTACGAATATCTTCTGCGCATCCGGAGCGATTTTCTTAATGAAGTCCGTATTTCCCATTCGAAATCACCTCCCGCTCCTTAGACTTTCTATATCAAGGCCGTCTTGCTGGATCGCGCTAATATGCGGCTCAATTATATAACCGAGCTCGTATCCATCTACGATTACAGAAGCGCCGCCCTTCGTCTTAATCGCCTGCTCAATCGAACTAAGCGCGCGCAGCATATCCGAAGATAAGCCGGAATCTCCTCCGAGGCCTGTCGTGTGGCCTGCGTCTATCATTCGCATAAGATTCGCCTGTTGCGCTTCAGTAAGCACCATTTCGTTACGCAGGGCCCGGATATCGACTTCGTGGCTCATCGGATTAGCGAATTGAGACGCTAGACCGCCGATATGAAGTTTATTGATCTGACCAAGGCCGATGACGCCGCCCGTGTGGTAAGTACCTTCGTTCCCTTTTCCGCGACTTACGGCACGCTCCGTCTTCATAGAAACATCTGATGTAATTGTCGTGATTCGTTTCGTGATGTCCTTACTTAGAGTAGCGTTCATTCTTTGGGCTTCTGACGTAATCTCCTCGACTCGTCCTCTTGCTGAGCGTAGGTTTGCGATCTCGTCGTCAATTGCTTTAACAGACTTCCGATATTCATCCGTTTTACGATCGGCTGCTGTCGTGTTGTTTTTCAGATTCGCCTTCGCATCTTGTAAGCGCCCGATCTCCTTAGCAATCACTCTCACGCCTTCGCCCTTTTTGGCGTTTAATCCAACTTGACGGAGCTCAAGGTCGATCATTTTCTGATTAACGACATCTAACTGATTGATATTCTCGCGAGTCTTTTGGAGCTCTTGATTCTTAGAGCTCAAGTTTTCCATATTTGTAGAAAACTGTTCACGTAGTCTCTGTAACTTTGTTTGCTCTAAGTTGAGGTCATTTTCAGCCATCGCCACCCGCGCTGTATCTTTAGCCTCTTTAGCTGCCGCCAATTCGCTCTCTTTATCCGCCACAACTTGCAATTGATCAGATACTTGTTGCTCTAAATCGGATCGCTCTCTCGTCAACGCATTAACTTTTTCTTTTAATCGCGCTTCTTCGGCTATATATTTAGACATATTGGCCTCAGCTTTAGCCCTTTGGGTTTCCAGTTCCAGCCGGAGTTCTTCGGCTTTTTCTTTGTTAAGACGCTTTAATGCGTCCGTGTTCTTTGCTGCGGCATTGCCTTGCTCGCTGATAGCAGCCGCAGTGTCCGGAGCTTTTGCGATAACCTTATCGTTTAGATCTAAGTATCGATTAAATTCCTCGTTTGTAAGACCTGATTTTTTCCTCAGCTCTTCCTGCTCTTCCTTCATCCGTTTAATAGAATTGGCATCTGTCTCCGTTTTAATTCGATCATTCAAATCGAGGTAGTAGACGAATTCATCGGCAGTCAGCTTCGTTTTATTTTGAAGCTTATCGAACTCTTTCGTTAAGCCATTGATAGAGTCAATTTCCTTCTGCTTCGACTCGGCCGCCTCTAAGCTAACGGTGTTCATCTGATCGTACCCCGATTTTACCCCGATAAGTGCTCCCGCTAATAAAGAGAGCCCGGTAATCACCCATCCGGCAGGCCCCATCGCAACAAACAAGCCACGTACTGCGATTCCGAGCTTTAACATAGAAGACGCTACCAGCGCCACCGCTGCCGCCGCGCCCGCCATTTCGAGTCCCGTCGTAATGATCCCCGGATTCAGTTCACTAAGGAACTCGACCACCTTCGTACCGGTATCGACAATTTTTCGGAAAGTAGGTAAAAACTCGTTACCGATTTTGATGCCGAGGCCGTCGAGCGCAGACGTAAACTGTTCGAATGACCCTTTGAGGTTATCCATCTGCGTTTTCGCTACTTTGTCCGCTGTCCCGCCGGCTTCCTTCAGCGTCTTTGAATAATTGCGCAGTCCCTTTTCTCCGACGCCCAAAAGCGTAACGAATCCGGAAGCCGCTTCAACTCCTACGAGCTGTGCCGCCGCTGCCGTTTTCTGCGCCGACGTCATTCCTTCGAATTGCTTCGAGATATGGCCGACGAGCTCCGGTATCGGCTTTAGATTTCCGTGCGCGTCCTTTACTTCGATGCCGTACTTTTTCATCGCCTTTGCCGACTGCCCTACCGGATTCGTAAGGTGCAAGAGTGACGCACGAAGCGCCGTACCCGCCATCGATCCCTGAATACCGGCGTCTGACATTTTCGCAACGGCCGTCGCAGTGTCTTCGATGGAGTATCCGAGAGAGTGCGCGACAGGGGCGACGAATTTCATTGCATCCAGTTTGTTATCCTACCGGCTCTTTATCCGGTAGTTCTTACGGTTTCCCGCAAGCTCAGACTATATCTTCACCCGCGCCAAAGACGTTAGGGTGCCACGCGCTCGTGGGTGTTTCATCATAGCTAATACGCCGTAGACTACTTCACCTAGTCGTTACACGTTCCGCAAGTTTCCTATGCGGCTTCGCTCGGTATTCTCATATCACTTAAAAACTCCGAGACCACAACCTCAACCCTATTTAGATCCCAATAGGGAATCCTCAGTAACGGAATGCGCTTCCGTTCACAGTAGTCGTTTTTGATGCCATCTCGAATTTTAGTCAATCTCAGTCCTTCTTTTCCGCCGAAAAAATCATTTGCTTTAAAGTGTTGTCTGCCGTCGAACTCGATTAAGCCTATAACCCTCTCGCCATCTATAATAGCGAAATCAAAAAGTAACGGTTTTTTGTATTTACAATCAGAAAATGAATATTGGATTTTAAAAGAGATTTTCCGCTTAACCAGAAAGCGCTCGATTAAATTTTCTCCTCGGGAAATGGAGCACTTCGGACATTCATTCCTTTTTGTTAATAGATTATTAGCCGAGGGCTCAAAGACATGGCTACAAATGTTGTGTCTAACTCGCACTTTTTCCCTACTGGTTTTGTACGGAGTAAGCAACGCATAGTCATTGCCGTACATCTCCTGAAATCGCTTTTCAAATTCGTCGGGACTTAGTCTTTTTGACAGTCCTACACGAGCTTTAGCGCATACAGGGCAGCCTGTGTTCTTTCTGATGAAATCCTTAGGGCTTAGCAGAAACTCATTGCCGCAAACTGTACACAAGGTCTTAACACGCGTTACATTGTTCACGTAAGCTCCAAGAATTCTATATTTTCCTTCCGTACGTTCATTAACAATTATCAAAAATTCTTCATGTGTTCTTTTTTTCGGCATAAAAAATCCCCCTCTTTAACTGCGAAACTTTTTAAAGAAAAGGACTGAGCGTTTACTTATTATTTAAAGTGACTTAGAGTTCACCGAATTCACGTGGTGTTACGCAGCTTGTTCCCAAGCAGCCGGGCAATTTTGTTTACCCAATTGCGGTAGGTCCGTATTGGCCGTCGTCATCGCTTTTACGAGTACGTCAACGGCATGCCCGGAGTCTTCCGCCTTAATGCCGAAGCCGGTCATGATGTTCGAAACGATATCCGCTGAACGTCCGAGCCCTTCGCCCGAAGCCGCAGCCAAGTTAAGAACGGCCGGCAACGACCCCACTTGCGCTTTTACGCTGAAGCCCGCCATCGCGAGGTATTGAAGACCCTCGGCCGCCTCTACCGCTGTATATTTAGTTTCGGCGCCCATCTTAGCCGCAATGTTCTTCAGATCTTCGAAGTCCTGACCGGTCGCACCGCTGATCGCTTTAACTCGCGACATAGCCTCCTCGAAGTCTGCCGCCTTTTTGACGGAAACACCGATGCCGGCCACGACTGCGCCCCCGACCGCAAGCGAAGCCTTTTGGATGAGGCCCATCTGTTTCGAGAGATTCGCAGATGAACGGCCCATTTGATCCATATCGTTTCGAGCTTGCTGAGATCGTCGGGACCAGTCCGCCATGTCTAATACGAGACGCGCCCGGATTTCTCCGACTGTTGTTCCGGCCATCTATTTACCTCCTTTCCGAAAATTCCCCTGTAAAGCCCGTAGTTGCTCGAATTTCTCACGGTCGAATTTCACTTCAGGACGAAGTCCTGCCGCCCGAATCAACGTATTCATGAGTTGTTTATACTCGTCGTCCTCACTTGCCCGGCTATTCGTCGCCAGAAGTACACGAATGTCTTCTATACGCCTTACTGCGCCTTGTTTCGTCTTAGCGCGCACAAATTTCGGTATGTCTACCATATAAAACTCGTTTTCTATCTGATGCTGCGTGACGCCTAAACTGATAGCCGCTTCGATCAGATAGTCGTCAATCGTATACGGACCGCCCTCTTCGTCTACTTTTCGAGTTTCGGAAGAAGGCTCTTCACGTTTTTTGCTTGCGAATCGAGACGGTTATTTTTAACAGTGAGCGTGATGTACTCGATAATTTCGTCCGTACCGACTTCTTCACGGATGTACTCGGCATCTACGCCGCTCAATAATGCTGTAATCTCGACGATCTCATCCATACCGACCTCAATCGCGCTTACTAAATACGAGTAGAAATCAGTTTTAGGCGCGCTAAAGACTTCCAGAACGAGAAACGGAATTTTATCGAGTGATGCGAAAAGCTGTTTCCACTTGGCCGGAGTGAGCTTCGCAACCTCGACCGGATACTTACCAAGCTGGATCGAATCAGTCTCCTGTTTCTTTTTGAAAATGTTCATGCGACTCTCCTTTCGTAATTAAAAAGACACCGCCTCTCGACGATGCCTTTCGTTTGTTATTCGCTGCCGGTTCCGGAAGAAGTCCCGGCTGTTTCGTCGCCCATAATAAAAAGATCGCCTTCTCCCATCGTGTCCGGATAACCGGTAAACGTTAGGTTAGCGATCCTCTCATTATCGGAATCATAGGTATATTCGATGTCAGTCGATGCGCCGGCCAATGGAATCGTGAGCCAGTCGTTGGCCGTCGCTTCCGGATCTGTCGGCTTAATTCGTAAAGGCTTCGCATCCTTCAGTAAGTCATATCCAGCTTTACCGCTGACTACTAGCTTCTTTTTGTCTCCGTCAGACACGTACTTACTGTTCGGCACCGCCTTATGAATCTTTTCTAAATCATAGATCGCAAACGGTACGGTACATTCGCAAGTTCCACCCTTTGTCCGTGAGCCTACAATCGAGTCACCGTATTGGTCGACCGTTGTATCCTGCTTAGACATCTGCGCCTTAAAAACGATGCCGCCCTTCGTGATGTCGAACGTCACCATATCCTTACCCTCGCCGTACTCGACGATTGCGGGGCCGATAGGAACTTGAATCGTTTTAATTCCAGCCATCCGTTTTCCTCCTTTATTTTTGCATTAAAAAAGCGCCCGGTCGGGGCGCACTACACAATCGAAATTTAACGAGTATTGAGGACGATCATTGTCGTCGTATCCGATAAATAACGGCACCGAATTGGCCGCGCGGATAACAACAATGGAGCTATTACCGATAAACACTTCGCGAAGGTTCGTTAACGCCTCCTGAAGCTGATACGCTTTCTCTTCGCAGTCAGCGTCTCCCCTTGCCTTTCCTCGTACGATTATCTGAAACGAAGGCTGACTCTTTCCGGTCCATTGAGACGGAGGAAATCCGCCTGTAAATCGCACATAAGTACATTCGTCTGCCGCATTCCGGGGGAATCCGTTTGCGTAATAAACGCCGTCAACCCGCGACTGTATAAACAAGATTAATTCGGTTATCTTCAACGATTATCACAACTCCCTTCTCACCGCGTCTGCTACGTGATTAATGTATTTCTGCGATTCACCTTTCAGCGGACGTTCCAGATATTTGTTACCGACCGGATAGCCGCTAATGCCGCCGGCACTTGCCGAATTCGGTCCGAGGTTGTATTCCGCTTCATGAGTCCATACTGCATAGTTAAAGCCTTTATCAACGGCCCGGAACGATACTTCACCGATCAGACTATCGCGCTTTAACGTAACCTTCTTTTTCATGCCGCGTCGGAGCGTGGCTTTGTCGATCGGGGCGATATTTTGCGCAAGCCTAGCGAGGTCATCAGTATTATCATGCATCGCTGTTTTTGCTGCCTGCTCAACGGCTACCTCTCGGCTATCCAATAACGATAGAAAATCGCCAGCATCCAACGTGAAACTCATACGACCACCTCGGTCAGTATCGGCTTACCACTGACATGTCGCTTCACGTTTATTTCCTTCGGTTTACGTTCAATAGTTTCGCCTAGCTCGTTCGTGAACGCGAGTGTATCCGTATACCTGATGTCGGCTAATTTATCGACCAAGATGCGCGCCGTAGCCACGACTTCCTCGCTCTTCACAACGCCAGAAGAACGTGAATTAGCAATAGTAGATCCTTCGTCGATTCGGCACTTAATTTCGAACGGCTCGACGTTCACGGGGTTTCCCCACACGTCTATTTCATCTGAAGCACGAGTAACGGTCACGGTCTGACGCATTGGTATGATCGCCAATTACATCACCGTCGCTTTTACGGTCCGGCCGCTAAGTTTCACGTCGTTCGCTTCTTCGATCAGGTCGATCGTCTTTTTCGGTATGAGAGACTCATCGTCAGCTCGAAGCGTTTCCTTATACGTAAACGACCCGACGCCGGTGATTGAGTAAGACGCGATGCCGTGCTTATTCAGGCGGTTCGTATCGTTATAAGCAGTCGCAAGCACGTTCGTAAACTCGTAAACTGCGTCGTCAGGAATGACGTACTTACGAAATTTTCGAGCCAAGACGTCCTCGGCTACGTTTAGTACCCGCTGCTGCTTTGCATCGTCATAGTCGTTCCAATCCTCGTTATCGATTGTCATTCGGTTAATATATTCGTTTGCAGCTTCTACGCTTAAAGCCATACGCACAGCCCCCTTATTTTCCGGAGGACTTACGTGCAGGCTTTTTCGGCGCCTTAGCCTCCGCCTTTTCCGTCTCATCGTCTGACGCAATACAGCTAATCCATCGCGGACATAATGCATTCAACTGCTTGATTTCGGCAGGCACATCGGTTTCATAAACGCCTTTGTGGTCGAAAACAATCGTCTGGTCGGTGCCTACGGAATAAAACGGAGAAGCCTTATAGACGGCCATTATTACGAGCCAGCTCCCTCTAACGCTTTAAGCCGCGCGATGATGTCGTCATACTGCGCCTTGGTACCGAACCCGTCCGCTCCTTTTGGTCCGGGGTCGCCTTTCGGACCGGGATCGCCTTTTGGTCCGGCAGTCCCACCGCTTTCCTGTAATTCCTGAATGATGTCACCGAGCTTTAGATCGTTGGCGACCGGCATAGATTCATTTAATCTCCGTTTCTGATCATCTGTAATTGCCATTGTTGTCCTCCTTTCAAATTAAAAAGACGGGCCGAAGCCCGTCGATTGTCATTAAGATACAGTTGTCGAGATATTTTCGAGAATGGCGATTTTTTCATTCGCGTTTTTGACCTTGATTCCGTATTCGCCACGGATCTGACGCGCAACAAAGTCGGCACCATTTACGCTGGCATCAGTATCGTAGACGGAACGGCCGTTCAACGGATGCAGAGAAAGAATACTACGGTCGAAGAGTGCGATTTTGTCTTTAGGGAAGTTCGGATCTACAACTACAGTCGCAACTCCGCCACCTACCATATCAGAAACGAAGGTACTTACGCGGTGGCCTGTAGCAGCGTCCGTTCTTTCTGTTCGAATAGTATCCGTCGCCATTTTAGAGATTTGACGAGCACCCGCGGTGTTTGTAAGGATTGTATTTGCTGACCCGCCGCGCTGATATACTTTTTCCATTAATGCATTAATATCTTTCGCTTGAACCTCTTCTCCTTTCAGGTTAGCTTTAGCAGCGCCTTTCAAGTTCGCAAAGTTCAGTAAGCCGCCAGTCATACGAGGCTTGCCATCAATTCTGCGGCCGTAGATCAACCAGTCGTTAAATTCACGCGCCATCTCTTTAAGACGTAGTTTTACTTGATAATCAAGCTCGCTCGATACGTTATGTGTACGGACTGCTTGTTGAGTGTTCGATACGGCAGCGTATCTTTCAATAATTTGCGTGAAATTGTAATCTACATAACGGTCGTGGCCTTCATCGATACCAACACCAGCGCCTTCATTTTGCGGACGGGAAACAATACGCAACTCCGAACCGGCCTTGATTTCCTCTTGAACTGTCCCATCAAATCCGCGAACAACAGTCAGCACATCGCCGGAAACGTTTGTGACTTTCAGATACTCTTCGCCAAAAACAACGATGGCATCTTTACGAAACTTCTCTCCGTCATCTTCCGCCACAGTGATTTTTCCGTCTTCCGCTACCGATTTAACAGTCGCGAGGTTTGAGTTCAGTCGATCAGACATCCACTCGAATTTAGTCTGATAAAGCGCCTCTCCATTTAACCCGATCAGACCGAGTAATGTCGGTTCATCCTGAATAATAAGGTCAATCCCGTCGTCAAGCTGTCGTACCTGATCTTTAAAATCGTAACTAGTTAACATTTATTTTCCCCCTACTTCTTCAAAAGTGATTTCAATTTGTTTGAAAGCTCGATTACCTTCGAAAAATTCTTTTCTTTCTTTGCTTCGCTTAGTTGCGCTTCTAACGTCTTGATTTCGCCGCCGTCTCCATCTCCTCCGCTATTAGAGGGTTGGCCGATCGGTTTCATCGTTTGCTGTTTCGCAACCAAGTACGGTTTATTGTCAACGAGCCCCTTTACAACGTCCTCCATGCCGATTACTTTTCCGTCCTCAACCTTTACCGCGGATAGGTCAGCCAGACGTAAAGCGTCGTCAATGTAGGCGATGCCGTTGCTCGTAGCAACCTTGATAAATTCGTTCGCCACTTTTTCCTGTTCAGCAGCCGCTTTTAAATCTTCGATCTGCTTTACGAAGGTGGCTTCAGCTTCGGCCTTTTCGTCGAGCTGTTTCGTAAGCTTTTCCAGCTCGGTCATTTCCGCCTCTTCTCGCTCTTTCTGAGCTTTTTCGTAATCGCTAAGTTTCGCCTTCACTTCGTCATAGTCAGCGTACTTGTTCTTAACGCGCCCCTTTTCGCGAGCAATTACAGCGTTAAACTCCTCCTGCGTCATAGTCACCGTCTGCGCTTCAGGTTTATTTTCCGGCACCTCAGCCGTAGTTTGATCGGTAACTTCACTTGTTTGCGTTTCTTTAAGTTCTTCGCTCATATAGTCCCTCCACCGCTTAAAGCCCGTCGGCTATTGAGTGATGCAGCCGTTTCTTTTAACGTCATAACGTTCGGACAAAATAAAAAAAGCGCTACATGGCGCTTGATGGGTTTCTTATTGTGGAAATTACGTGCTTACAACGCGGATGAAATATCTCCCCGGTCGCTTTGAGTTCATCATATGTCGGGTAATTGCCGGGAGCGTCGTCGGTCAGCTTAATGATTTGTCCTTCGTGAAGACGGCATAAATCCTTCGCCCCGTGAGACGAAATTTGCGCATAATAAGCTCCGCGGCTTACCGCCTCATTCGTATGGGCTTCCCGGTAGGTTTCCATCATCTTTGTACGGACGACCATATCCGCATACACTTCCGGCTTCCATCGATTTCCCCTCGCATCAATAATGCCGGTACTCACCGAAGCCTGAAGAGACTTGCGTACCAGATCCGTTATGCTGCGCCGTCCGTTCGTCCCTTTGGTCATATTAAGACGCATCGAATCCGACACGGCTTTCCTCACGGCGGCCCGCGTCTTCCTATCGACGTTTTGCGTAATTGCTAATAAATCCGACTGCGTATCCGCTACAGCAGCCGCAACCATGTACTCGTTTACCTCGTTAAAAGCAACGACCTTTTCCGCGTCCGCCACCGTCTTTGCTACGTCCAGAGCGACCAGTGCCCGCGCAATACCATCGGTGGCCGCCTTCGGAACATTCTTCTTGACCCATGCGGAAGATTTTTCGTCTAAATCGCTGAGGATCTCGCTAATAGATTTCAAGGTCGCCAACGCGTTAGCTCTTCGAAAATTATCGAGGTCAATTCGTTCAAGCTCCGCCAAGATGTCTCGTACCGCTTCCTGATAATACCCGGCAAGGCGATTCGTCTGATAATCATATTGAGGCTCAGGAGAACGAGGCATTAACTATCGTCCTCCTCTGCGATTTCCTCTTTATCCTCGTCCGAAGGGCTCTTTTCCGGTTCTTCCTTGTTGAAAACCGATCCGTCAACAAAGCCGCTCGTCGTTTTTTCGTCTTCTTCAATGCGACGAATGATTTCGTCAGCTTTCTCGTCGTCCACGTCGTCCTGCTGCTTAATGGCTCCGCGAACGTCAATCGTAGGCTTGCCGCCTGTACGGATTTGCATAATTTCGGCGAGCTCTTTTTCATTCTTCGGAAGTCCGTCGCTCCAAATAGCCCGCGGATAAACCGCATTTTCAACGTCGATGACACCGACTGCTTTTTCGAGCAGCATGCACGTCCAAAGGGCATCGCGTATTGCTTTATCGTAATGGGCGCGAATACGTTTTATTTTCGAAAGTATAGGCATGAATCGAGCTTTTATCGCCGCGCCATCTGTATGCGAAGTCCCGGTCCCACCAGAATTATCTCCGGACATTGTTGTTCCGAAAAGCCATTGCGGAGTCTCAGACATCTGAAAGACAATACTCAATAGCATGTCGAGCTGTTTGAACGCGGCATCAAGCTGAGCCTGCCACACCATATATCCGGGCGTCGGGTCGTCTTTATTTACCGGAATGTATTTGCCACCAAACTGAACGGCTCCGTTAGTCGTTTCTAAATCTGGACCATACGCTGTAGGGTCACTGTGTTTCCAAAGAATATAATCGATCTGAACAAGCCGGTCGTTGATCGCTGCGAATACCGTTTCGATCTTCTCCAATCCGCCAATACCGAAATAGCTGTCATCGATTGATTTATAAGGTATGTGAAAGACCGGAATGTGCGGGAGGAACGTTTCTTCGTGATCTTCTTCGCGACCCGTCGGTACCTCTTCGCCTATATTGAAAACGCTGATTGGGGCGCCGCCTGAAACATCGACGCCATTCTGATATAGTCTGTAGCGCGTATAAAAGATATGTCCCGGTATATGGCGCTCTACGTTTAGGAAAGGAATTTCCGTCTGCTCCGTCTCTACCCATTCGACTTGGGCTATATTGACCGCTTTGATCTGCTTAACATTTCCGGCTGAAAACTCAGGGAAAACGCAATTCGCATTAACATGCTCAACAACGGACTCCATTTTCGCTTCTTCTGGAATACCTAATCCCATCGAAATGAGTTCAGAGTAGTCTTGACGGTATCCAAATCGAACCTTAATCCAAGCGTCACCGCGATACCCGTTCGACATGGCACTCTCGTGTAGCAGTTGATTGAGATCGTTTTCTTCTACGTATCGGTTGAGAGCTGTCTGCTCTTTGCTGGTGTCGTCCAGTCCGCTTTCAAAATGAACCGGCTCTCCGACGAGCATATCCGCGGGCTTGGTGACGAGTATGTCAGCCAGATTAACCGCAATGTAGAGCTTTTCAAGCTGTTTCGATTGTGGCGAATCTTTTAAAATGTCCGTAGCCCTTTCGTACACGTCTCGGTGCTTTCCTTCGAAGAGCTTACGCATACGCTTATACTTCGCCAACCTCTCGATTGAATCATCCGGAGGAAATTGCGCGCCTTGCCGAATGATACTGTATGTCTTTTTGACTGTGTATTCATCCGAAGGCTGGTCGTGTTTCTTTAGTAAGTTGAAAAACCCCAACGCTATTCCTCCTCTCCGATAATGTCAGCTAGTTCTTCGAGTTCCTTCTCGATATCTTCGTTACTGCGGGCGCCTCCGTCTGCTTCATTGGTCGTTATCTGACGATCGGTCAGTAATCCGTGGCGACGCATGAACAAATCGATAGCCTTAACTGAAGGCTGCGGCCCTTTTATCAGCTTTAGGAGCTGCCCATATACCTCAGACCGGTGCCCGGATAGCATATCGTCCGCTAATAGATTCATGTATTCGATGAATATCGGATTTTGAAACCGCCATCGATAGAGCGTCATACGACTTACACCGATTTCTTCGGCCAGCGCGTCCTGACTTCGTTTGTTCCCGTCTTCGGGCGTAACTTCATTACTCGCCACGACTTGCGCTGCCTTACGTTGCTGAAGCGTTAGTTTTGCTTCGAGCTCTTTCATCCGCGACATTTTATCGCCCCCTTTCTTATAGCCATCCCGGCTTCTTCACCAGCCTTGTTTTCGGCCTGAATACGGATTCGAGCGCCTGCTGAAGCGCGTCGAGTGAATCAACGTAATCGCCGAAAGGATACTGCGCCATCTGATCGAGAAGCATCGTGTGCCTATCGTTTAGAATTAGCGTTTTGTTATGCAGCATCGGCTCCATCGATTGAATTCGCTCATCTTTCGAAGACTTATGCGATTTCACATCGTTCACGCGGCACGTATAAAGACCTTCCTGCCGGACCCGTTCCTGAAGCTGACGGTAGTATTCGTGTTGCGCGTTAATCGTTTCAACGTTGAAGGAACGATGCCGGTATTGTTTGATCTTCCGAATAATGACGTCAATGTATACGTGCGCTGGCTCCTTCGACGCGTATTCATCAAGTACGAAAATGTATCCCGTCGGCTCGTGTTTGCCGAGCGTAATAACCGAGTTATAGCAAGACCGCGCATTCTTGCCCTGCGCGATATCCCACGCGCCCACAATCAGAAGATCACTGATCGGTATTTTCAATTCGTTATACACGACGTATGCTGTTCCGTTCTCGTGATAATAGTGGTAATAGGCGTAGTTATCCGGGAAAAAGAACTGCTCGTCTTCACTGAAAGCCAAGTTCCGGAACTCCGAGTTGTATGCGCGCGTTCCCATGTTTACTTTCTCGTGCATGAGCTCGCGATACGTCCAGCGCCAAGGCCACGCCAGTTCGACGCCATCCTCCAACGCTTCTCTATGCGCTTCGTAAAATTCGTCAGCCTCTTCGATCGTTTCCGCTCTCGCATAGACCTCGCAGTATTTGTCCCATAATTCCGGATGTGTTGGCTCGCTTATGATCGCTCCGTGAAAGCTCGCCTTGAAATCCTTACGCTTCAGAACGTGGTTAAGAAGCCCGGTCGCTGAAACCATCGTCCCGACTAACACGATCGCGGTCGCCTTGGACCCGATCGGAACAACGACCGAGTTAAACCAATGAACGAGCTTTTCTCGCGCTTCCTTGGTTCCTTCGTTGTTTGTTGATGATGGGTCGTCAATTATTACGAGGTCAGGCCGGACAGCGCCGTGACGTTTACCGCGAAGCTGCTTACCGGAGGACGACGACTCGATAAGGATATTCGTCGTGGTAATGAACGCCTCTTCGTTATCCTTTTCGTTGCGGCTCGCCGACTCGTGCATCATAGGGCCGAAGTCTTCCCGTAGCTTTGCGTTAAACTTCATCTGCTTGTTAACCCATCCGATAAGCTTTTTCGAGAGCGAATCCGTCTCTGATATAACAAGAATATACTTGCGTTTTCTGTAAGCCGCTTGGTGTAGCGGAAGGGCGTTCGAAAACATACCGGATTTTGAGTGGCCCCGGGCAGCCGCGATTGCAAGCCGCGCGTTCCTTTTCTCTTCGTTGACGTAATCGCAAAGCTCGAAAAATTCTTCGTGAATCTTCGCGATATCTTCAATGCTATCGTGAGGCGTCCCGTCATCCGAATTCCTTACGACATTATCCTCGTTTTCCGGGTTTAGGCCGTCGCTCAAATACTCGTAGGTGAAATATGCGATATCCACCTCGGCACGATGAACGCGCTTCAGTTTAATTAATTCGGCCTTGTTCTTCCGGAACATATCGATATGGTAGTCGGTGGCTTTTTTTGCTTTAATGAGGGCCGCTAATCGACGCACACTCTCGATCAATAAGTCGATACGTTCTTGCCGCTCTTCACGATCCAACCATTTTCCGTTAATGCACGCCAAATTATCGACCTCCTTTCGCTTGACTTTCGTTAATATTTTCGTTAATATGAATTTAACATATTGAGAACGGAGTGAAATTCGAATGAACGAAGTCCAACCGATTAGAGAAAAACGCCAAATAAACGCAATAAAAAAAGCACTTCGAGGGCGTGATCTGCTTTTATTTACGATCGGCATTAATTCCGGCCTACGTATATCCGATATACTCGCGCTCAAAGTCGGCGATGTACGCGGAAAGGACTTCGTTGCAATTACGGAAGGGAAAACGAAGAAGTCAAAACGTTTCTTCTTCAATGCCGCAATCAAGAAAGCCGTCGCCGACCTGATTCCGGCCGAAGCAAACGATGACGACTGGCTTTTTCCTTCACGGAAGGGTTCGAAAGCTATTACCCGCGTCCGTGCATACGGCATCCTTAACGAAGCTGTTGAGCGCGCCGGCCTCTCAGAGAAACTCGGCACAATCGGCTGCCACTCATTGCGTAAGACTTTCGGCTATCACGCGTACAAGAACGGCACGGATCTTACGCTACTTCAATCGATTTTCAACCATTCGAAGCAGTCGGTCACGTTGAGATATATCGGAATCAATCAGGACAGGATCGACGAAGTATACGCGAATGTTAATCTATAAGACGACGGGCGCCCCAACGTTTGAGCCGTAGCCAACGTAGGTGTGCTCGTCTTTTTTCGTATAATCCGGTTGCCGCTACGACTTCTTCCTGCCGCTTCCGTATTTCTTCTCCATACCGCAGCAGACACATCGACTTGCAATCGCATACTTCGAAATGACGCGAACAATTAGATGGAGCGCAGTGGGATTCCGTTTGCTTATTCGTCATAGCTTCGTCCACCACCGTGTTTCGCCTGCTCCTCGCGCAATTCAGCCAGCGCCTGAGTCGCCGCCTTTGCTTCGCGCTGAAGCGCTTTAAGGCCGGTTATAGCTTCGGATACCTCTACGCTTACTTTTACGCTAACGTCGCCTGTTGCGTAGATATTTCCGGTTTTAGATTCTAAGCTGAATTTTGTAGTATCTACCCTCGCCATTTCTGAATTTCCTATTGATTCGCGTTTATCCGCCATTCACATCGTCTCCTTTTCGTTTCTTAAAGCGCGCTTCAACGTGAAACCCACTTTTACAGAGGCGGCAGGGATCGAACCTGCCCAAATAATTCGCCACCGAGGAACATGCGCCCCTATTTGCCACACCGACCGGGGTCCGCATCGTTGAGAGGCGTGTCGGTGGGTGCGCTAGCGTTACCGGAAGGCTCGGAAGCACATTCCATCTGATCAGTAAAACGCAAGCACAAAAAGACCTCCGCCGTAGGGTGCGGAAGCCTCGTTCTGATTGCGGTGATCTACAAAACCTCGACGCCTGCCAATTCCGCAAGCTTTTGGAAAGCTACGTTATTGACTAACGGACCTGCCTCGCATTCATATCCGCAATCTTTAAGCTGCTCGACGATTTCTTTTAACGTTTTAAATTCCGCCATTCGATTCGTTCACCCTTTCGTAAGTCTTTTCGAAAATGTCGGGCTTGCACAGGTAAAGTTCGCCTTCTATTCCACTAATAACGTAGTCGCCAACCTGTGCGATCATATCTCCCTCTAAAGTCTGAATCGTTAAAGTCGGATATTCGCTCTGGTAACTGTATACGATCGTCCTTCCGCCAGCCAAGTTCGAAATATCAGCGATTGAATGCGCCGTATCCTCGAATTTTACCGCTTCTATTTCAACCGGCTTTTTACGATATTTTGCCACCTTTTCGCCCTCCCTTCGAAATCACACGAAATTAGCGTCTCTAACGCTTACCCTACCGAATACCCTCCGTCTGGATTAAAACGGCTGTGACGTGCTTATTTCGTGGAATAATCGTTATATTAATCCGCCATAATAACAAGCCTCGTAATATTCGTCCCAACATCTCTCGCACATATGACGATCGTTAATATCATCGTATTCCACTTCGCAATCTTTTTCGCAAACGTCGCATTTATGGGGCAACGTCTACACCTCCGTTTAGTTGACGCCCCGAGTTCGAAAAATTGTGCGCAAGTTCCGGACAGCAGTCGCGCCGGTATTTTTGGGGGCGGTTGGGGGCCCGGCGTTTCCGCAATTCTTCGTTTGGGTCATCGTATATTAAATACACATTTATGAATAACGAATTTAACAGAAGTAAATTGAGTTACATTCGAATCAATAGACAAACGTTGATATGATAGCGTTCGTCATCGTTTACTCATCGCAATTAATCGTATGTTCTTTATGCATTCAAGAAGCCGCGCCACGCATGCACCCTGCCGTATGCCATGTGCCGTATGCTATGTATAGGATCGTGCATATTGCGTCGGTCATTTGGTTTGACCCCGTGAGTTTTGGAAGGGCTCATCCTCCGGCAGTGGCTCGTTGCTGTTCGCCTCATCACGCATCGCAACCGGACGTCTCCCCGACGCCTTCCTTCCTATATAACCATACGTATGCCTATACGGTGTTACATATAGCGTATGTATGCCGGCTGTACTCCGCCTGCCTATCGCTAGGCTATACGGTATGTTACGTCCTTCTATTACGTATAGACAGCTAAGGCGGTAAATGTTGATACTTATCGTTAGAATACCGTTATTTATTTCGTTAGGTTAGCGCTCTATTAACGTCTATCCTACGTACTCACATCCGAATGTATTTAAACATAGCGCTAATTCCGGTCACTTCGTTCCCTACATACGCGCAGATATTAATAGATATATTGATTGCGTTAACACCGGACGAAGGCGAAGCCGTAGTTCCGGAGGCTTGTGATTCACAAGACTAAGAAGTGATTGACGGACTAAAACGGCTGTATCCCTTGTGGCTCTAAGCGCGAACCCACTTTTCGGTTGTGCGAATAAAGTCGTGTTTTTGCCCGATTTGTGCGAATAAAGTCGTGTTCATTATCATTTAGGTTATCGTAATTGAGAATCGCATGCATAAAAAAAGACGCCAACTATTCGTCAGCGCCTCCGTTTTCTTCGTCTACTAGGTCGATCAGTTCACGTATGTCTTTTATATTCAACGCCGACGCAATCCGGCTGAGATGGTCGAGCTGGATTCGTTCCCTATGTCCGCGGACTAATTCACTTATTGTATTCGGACGGATTCCGGTTAGTTCAGCGAGTTCGCCTTGCGTCTTGCCCGACCGCTTTAACGCCTCGCCTACCTTTATCTTTGCGATCATTTCCGCCACCTCCTACGATTATTATAACGTAAAAACGATATTTTTATCAATAACGTATTGACGTTATAACGTTTATGCGATATAATTAAAGTAACGAAAGGAGGTGAACGGTAAATTGATTGACATCATCGTAAAGCTTTCAGCGCTCCTAGGCACTTGGTTAGCGATTTTCAAACTATCGCTAGAACTTCGCAAGATGCGCAAAGAGGCGAAAGCAAAAGAGCGACGGATTCCGACCAAGAAACACCGTCGCCGCACATAATCCAGCGGGGGCGAAAGCCCCTGTCAATCAATTATACCACGTATGAAACGGATTAATACCACGGAAATTTTGCTAATTATCGTCCTTGTCTCATGGATCGCGAGCATGAATTTCGCCAAGCTTTCCGCGCTCGATTATATCGGAATCGGATCGGCGATCGTGTTTTTTGTCCTTCTGCTCTTACGGCGGAAAGGCGGTGTGGAAAATGACGCTTGATATAAGACGCCTGTGGTCGGATACGCCGCCATTAACGGCGCAACAAAAAGCGCAGATCCTCGACCTATACCAACGACCGATGACGCTATTTCAGGACAGCGGGCGCGCGTACCAGATCGGTTTTAATACGGTGCTTACCTACTTCGGGTACTTAATCGAAAAGGAAACGGAGAGTCATAACGATGATTGAATACACTTGCCATGATTGCAATTACGCTAAGTTAGATATCGAAATCAAGCCGGACGCGTGCTGCCCTACGTGTGGTACGCGGCTGGAAGTTGAGGAGGAAATCGTATGACTTCTACGCGCAACGAGTCGATCATAAAGAAAATTCGCGGCCTATTGGCAATTGCAAACGACAATAAAAGCGATGAGGAATCGCAAAGCGCGTTCCTATTGGCGCAGAAACTCATGATTAAGCACGATATTTCCTCTGGTGAGATAACGGAAAGATATGCCGAACAAGAGATCGTAAAAGGTCAGGCAACGGCTTATAAGCGGCTTTTCTGGTGGGAACGTTCGTTATCACGAATTATCGCGGATAACTTCAAAGTTGAATTTTATTACAATAATAAACGTTTTGACGGTGAGCAAAGAAGGAAGAAAACTGTAATCTTCTTCGGTTATGACAACGATGTGCAGCTTGCGAAAGAAATGTTTGTACTCGCCTATGATGCGATTCAGCTCTACTCAAAGCGTTTCATAAATTCCTACTATGACGAAGAATACGCCACCAGAACCGTAAAAAAGACCAATGACCTAAAAAACTCTTACATGAAGGGCTTCCTTGACGGGCTTAAAGAAAAATTCGCCGAGCAGTTGCGTCAGATGAAAGAAGAATACGGTTTGATGGTTATTAAACCGAAGGAAGTAAGCGACGCCTACAAAGAGCTTTCGAAGTCGTTCGGAACTGCACGCGCAATACAAGTCCCGGATATTGAGGAAATGTTTGCGTATAGTAGCGGTCATCGCGACGGAAATACCATCGATTATACAAAATCGACTATTGACGACGAAGTTGTCGGCTTCTAAAGGGGGAAATCGTATGAAACGTTTAGCTAAATCGCTCGTAATCACCGCAACCTTATTAACCGGCACTATTGCGCTGGCTCCGCAAGCTGACGCGGCATGGTCGGGATGGCAGACGGAAAAGTTCGGACACAAGGCACGGGTATATACGGACGCAACCACGTATAGCAGCAGCGCAAGCACGGTCGATTGGAAAGCCGAGAAGAAAGGCGGCTCAACGTTATACTACACGGCTGGCGTATACAAAAAACGCAGCGGAGGCGGGCTGACCGATACGAATTTAGTACAGCGCGGCAGCTTCAAAACCGCAACGCCGCTGAAGTCGTTTAGTGCGAAGTCAATCCGCAGCAAAACCGGCAAAGGCACATACGTTATCCAGATCGACTGCTATTCGGATTCAGGCAAGCGCAAATACATCGGTACGTTTGAGTCAGCGAAATTCAACGTTAAATAATGAACGAAATGAGCCGTTTCGAGCTTTCGGATACCTACCGTACCTGAACGCGTCTGAAGCGGCTCTCTTGCTGTAATTTCGTGGTATAATCGTTCTATACAACGATGTAGGACACGGAGGTACAGCGAAAATGGAGGGGAAATACGAGACTAACGGCATTGATACGTCGATCACTTACGAATACAAGGAATTTCCGGACAAGCGCGCAGGGCGTTGCGATAACTGCGATTATACGCTTTTCAAAAGCTCGGTGAAGAGCGGGAAGTTTCTTCGGGAGTGCCGGCGGTGTGGAATGAAAAAGAACATTTAATGAGAGGGCATTCAGTGAGTAATATTGATCGCTTATCAGAACGACTTGATAAAAAATATAGAAATAAGATTTTGACACTTAAAATTATGAGGAAAGTAAGAGACGACTTAATTCAACTCCGAAACCGTTTAGCCGATGTCATTGAGGTGTCGGACAACAGAATAGAAATTAGGAAAGACAACAACCAAAATGAAGTTTTATATTTCAAACTAATGAGTTCTCCTGCTGAATTCCGGACCGTTATATCAGAAGGAAAAGCTTATTTACAAGTGAGAGATCCTGAAACTCAACTTGTCCACGTTGTTTTACAGATCAACAGCAGTGAAGAGTTATTACCTCTAGTATCCATTAACAATCCTTGCAGCTACTCTATACATATTAGTGAGCTTGTCGATTTTATTATTGGAGTAGTTTGTTTTAGCAACGACTTCGAAAATGGACCGGTAGTTGCACAATAATTACCAACGCCCAATCACTTCGCTCCAGCCGACTCTTACTATATCATTATAGTATTACGAAGCTGAAACGAGGTGATTTTTTGTTTATTTCGCCAATGCTATTAGCGTCCATAAAAGACCCGTTCGACTCTGACGATTACATTACGGAAATCAAATTCGACGGCATCCGTCTAATCGCGTCCAAAACCAACGGACAAATACGCCTCTATACGCGCCACAATAACGAAGTCACCGCTAAATTCCCCGAACTCCACACGCTACAGATCCCGGACGGCACCGTACTCGATGGCGAGCTTATCGTGCCCGGACCGACAGGCGCCGGCGATTTCGAAGCGATGATGGAACGGTTTCAATCGCGAAGAAGTTATCATCCGATAGTTTTCTGCGTGTTCGATATATTGCGACTCGACGGCGTATCGGTTACGTCGAAGCCGTTATATGAGCGGAAGGAATTATTAACCGGCCTTTACCTCGATCATCCAAACGTTAAGATTGTCGATAGTGTTACCGGTAATGGCCGCGCTGTTTTCGAATTAGCGAAAAGCTCCGGCATTGAAGGCGTAGTTATGAAGCGTGCTGCTTCGTCCTACGCGGAAAATAGGCGGTCGGACCGTTGGCTGAAGATCGTTAATTACGAATACACTGACGTTTGGATTACGGGTTACCGCAAAGAAGATAATGCGCTTATTTTGGCGTATGAAGACGGTGCTTATGCGGGACTGATGGAGTTTATGCCGCACGCCGAACGGCGGAGATTTCATTCGGAGCGGGTAGACGTAGGAGAATCAGATAAATACGTGAATATAGAGCCGATAAGATGCCGCGTGAAGCATCGGTTTAAGACGCGGAAAGGACTGCTGCGCATACCTTCGTTTGATTCGTGGATATAAACGCAAAAATAAAGACGCCCGTATAAGGCGTCCTTTTTCGTTTTATGCTCCGCGTGATGCGCTTTCCGCTGGACCTGCGCCTCTGATAATGCTTTCTAACGGACTAGCTCCTCGTGGCATACCGTACAATCGTGGAAATCCGCCCGGTTTTACTTCTCCCATTCGCCTCACCTCCGATATAGTAAAATTATACCTTTTTAACGTTGAACAGCGCAATCAGCGTTTTGTCCGGCGTCTTTGATTGTCGATAGAATACGTTAGGATTAAACGTGTAGCGCTCCGGCTCGCTGCCGACTTTAATACGCGCAACAACGTATTCGCCGTCGAATTTCATCTGCTTCAGGCGCCGGCCAAGCGCATCCGAAGTAACGCCGATCGCTGACGCAAGCTCCTTCTTATTGAACCAGCGGATGCGCTTCGGATTCTTTTCGAAAGGATTTTCGCATAGAGCGTTTGTTTCGTAATGAATGAACGGCAGCATACGATAGATCAGGCCGATGTCAGTCGCCTTCACTTCGCTGTACACACGTTTAATCTTCGCGCTGTAGAGCTTGACGACTTGCTGGCTACCGAAATTACCTTTGAAGTGATAGCGGTCATTTACGCTGTAGCAGCCGCCCTCTTCCCGGATAATGTCGTGCTCGGTACAGGCGGAGAGGAAGTCGTAAAAGGTCCGGGGTTTTTTACCGAGCTGCAAAACGTCCATCATGTCCGCGGTGGTCATCGGCGTTTTATTGCGACTGGACTTAACGAGCACACCGTTATAATCGACGTAGCACTGAAGCAGCATCAGGTAGCCGCACTGCGCCGTCGTAAGAGCGTCATAGACTTCGTGAATATTAGACATATTGGCGTTTGAGAAATCGCGTCGATCAGCCGTCTTTTCTTGTTGCTGGCGAAAGGCATCGTCTTGGTTTCGGTGCCGCAGCGTGTACATTTCCGACCAGTCTTCGCCTGTCTCCGTATTAATAACTCGTAATCTCTTCATTATACCGTCTCCTTTTTTCGCAAAATAAAAGAGCGCTAAACGGGCGCCCTCATAACGTATAGACAACTAACGCGATAAAATATAGGTATCAGTGATAAACTTTTTCGCCGGTAGCGATATTTACGGTGAACTGACCGTCCGACCTTCCGTTAACGAAGGCCGAATAGCGTTTCCTTCGCTCTTCATTCCGTGCTTTGGCGCGCCTATTCAGTAATTTATTTTCGTAGGAAGAACGAGGCCTCCGGATCGGCCGACCTTTATAGGAGCCGGTTTGGTCGTATTCCTCCGCCAATTTATCCGAAGCTTCACGTTTGTAACGCTCGTCGAATTGGGTTTCGCTCATGATCGGATACTCTTCGCGCGTCACCTTGTCCGGATGCGAATCGGATAGCTCTTCGTAGAGTACGAGATTTGCCATTCTTTCAAGCGCTGATGGCTCCGGATGCTCTCCGGTAGAGTCGTAGTAAGCGTCGGACAGAGCAGTTATTGCCTCAAGTCGCTCCTGCCGCGACATCTTGCCGTCCTTAGTGCGTGTGTACATTTCCGTAATCGTTTCGTGCAAAATCGTTTTATCCATCAATCCGTCCCCCTGTCGTGTATCCTTCGCCGTGACCGGCCCAATAGTAATAAATGTCCGCAAGGCTTTCGGATGCGCGATTAAGTAAGTGGCTTACTGCATCTTTCGCAATCCCCATCCGTTTGCCCGCCTCGGCTTGCGTTAACTCTTCGAAATACACAAGTTCGACCGCCTGCCGTTGCCGATCCGTTAAACCGGCGAGCTCAATCGCCTTGTGAATGTCGATGAGCACTTCCACGGCCGCATAGTCGCCGCATCGCTTCCGGCTGACGAACTTCTGATAATCGGAGAGCAGTAGCTTGACGCCTTCTGCGTTATCTAGCGCATATGCGTCGTGGAATTCGCGGTCCTTACGGTGTAGATCAATTTTTGTAACGCCCATCCCTTCGTCCCCTTTCGTTTGACTTTCGTCCCAAAAGCGAATATAATTTCCGTATAATGTATAATCGAGGTGAATTGCGTGGTTATTAACTGGATTTCAGCGCAAAGTAATGACGCTTACATAACGCTTGATAAACAACGAAGAATATACGTTTCGTCCGGCGCACGTAAAATCATCGGTCTGCCTGACAAAGCTCCGTTTTACTTGACGATTGGCTATGATGACGAAGCGAATCGGCTCGTTTGCGCAAAGCCTGAAACCGTAAAGGCTGATGCGGCTCCGTTCAAATTCGATAAGCGCTCGTATAATAAAGCCGCAAGCAAAGTAATTAAGGCGGCCGGCTTCAAAGACGAGGACCTTCCGCTACGTTTTCAGATGATTGGCGAAGAGGAGGCCGCGAAGCAGCCGTATATGGCGTACCCTTCCGGTGTTTATGCTTTCGATTTAAATCGTAGCTGATCCGCCAAGGCACATCCGATATACCACGCTACACGCGAAGCAATTCCGTTTCCTACGATCCGATACTGCGCCGATAAAGAAATATCGTCTGGCAGGATGTATGTGTCTGGCGCAGATTGGATTCGGAGACATTCACGGACGGTGAATCGTCGTGGTGCTTCGGTCGGATGGATCGGCTGTCCGCTGTTATGATGCGCCGGAATCGTATTAGACGGTTTATCTAGCGATTGCACGCGGTTAGCTTGGCCGTACGTGTATTCGCTTTTTGGCGTCCAATACTTTCCGCAATCTTGGCGCTCAGGCTCAGGCAAATCCCCGATGACGTCCCGCAACACTCTCGTCTGATAATCGCCTTCTAACGGCTTCGGAAACTCGAAAGTGAATCCGAGGTCTTTTCGTATTCCGACGATGAACACGCGCTCTCGCTTCTGTGCTACTCCGTAGTCCCACGCGCTCTCGCTTCTGTGCTACTCCGTAGTCCCACGCGCTCATAACTCGCCAACTAATCTCGTAACCTATTTCGTTAAACTTCTCGATAAACGCGTCGAATGTAGGACGGTGGCGTTTCGTTATCAATCCCTTAACGTTTTCAAACACGAAGGCTTTCGGCTGCTTTCGTTCAATGATTTCGAGATACCGCCATACGAGTTTACCGCGTTCCCCGTCTGCTCCGGCACCCTTACCCGCAACCGAGAAGTCTTGGCATGGCGGCCCTCCGAATATAACGTCGGTATCCGGCAAGCTGTCGATATCTACTGCGCTAATATCCGCCTGTTCAACGTAATCGCCGAAATTGTGACGGTATGCTTTAACGGCATTCTTATCGAAGTCCAGCGCCTTCACAATATTGTAGCCGGCCGCTTTAAAGCCGATTGCACCGAGTCCGCCTCCGCAGAATAGTTCGAGCACATTCATTCCGTTCGTCGGCTGTTGTGGCGTTAAATTAAAGTCGCCCATATATTCGCTCCTCTCGATCGATTCAGTTGGATGTAGATGGCACGTAGCTTTCGCTATTACCGAAGCCGTGACCGTTAAAGCCGGCTCATCCCAGGACATCTTGCGAAGATAGGCCGTTTTCCCACCTCCGCTGTAAAACGACCCTTTCATAAACGCTTTTTGTTCGTCTTCAGGTAGGCTACGCCAGTTTCCGCCGTCCGGGATTTTGTGTGCATAGGGTTTCTCATCATTTCGCACTCCGTATCCGTAATGATTCGGAATCATCTTCACCTAACGCCCACCTCCGCCATTAATTCGTCCAGTTTCGCATAGAGCTTCTCGTACGTACCATCGTTAACAATTTCGTAATCAACTTCGAAAGTTTGCAGCGCTTTTTCAGTCGGATGATCGAGCGCTGCTAAATCGAAATCGTCGCTGGCCTTTTGTGCGCGTTCGATCCGTAATTCCTCCGGCGCTGTGATGCGGACGATAGTAAATCCTTCGGCGCGCAGCCGGTCATATTCGTTCTGCTGCCGAACGTCTTCGATCAGTACGCGATTCTTCAGGGACGGTGCTAATCCGCAATCACATTTGCGAGAAAAGAGCGCCGTATATGCGTTGACCTTCGCCATACATGCGTCTATCCATACGTTCTCGCCGAGCATCTTCCGCACCGCCTGACCGAATTCTTGATAATACGCGCGGGGCTTCGGCTTTTCGGGTACGGAAGGGAAAGCGCGATGAAAAGCCGCCTTTAGTTCGTCGCTGAAGGCGAACGTTTGGAAATCGTAATGTAGCGATAAATAACCGGCGGCTTGCGACTTGCCTGCGCGTAACGGTGCGGTTAGGGCGAGCTTCATGGGCGCTCCTCCTCGGTTGCTCCGGAAACAAATTCGATGTCGTGCGTAGTGACTTCTCCCATCGCCGCATCAATACGAATTCGTTTTATACCGCGCAAGCGCTTACCGTCTTGATACATGTCAAACGCATCGCCTATCTTCCGCTGAACAAAAACTAACGGAGCGTCAATCGGAGCGCATGCTTCATTCTTCGGCGTCTCTTTCAACCGCGCCAATTCCTCGCCGAGCGTCCGATTGTCTTTGTGGAGCGTGTCGATTTCGCAATTATGACGACCATTTATGCGCTCATGACGTTCCACAACCGTTTCTAGGTCGCTCACCTTACGCTTCAATTCCGCCACCTCTTGCGCTAAACTGGCGATAACGTCGATTGGGTCGGACGGCTGCCGTTCGTCGGCTTCAGCGGTTTCTACCGGGACGAGTACGCGGTAATATCCGTGAGAGATTCCACAAACATTTTCTCCGTCAGATACTTCGTACTCAACGATGTCAACCGTACTAGGGCCTACATCGGTAACTTCGGTTACTACTCCGTCAGATTTGCCGCAGTCTTTATTAACATGCACGACCTTCTCGCCCACTTCCGCCTTGCGATCGGCCATTTCGTAGCGCTGACCGTCAATGTGAATGATGTCGGTCGGTTCGAGTACGTGGTATTCATCGCGAATGATAAATCCGCTGAGATTTGTACCGCTAATAGCTTCGTCACTTTCTACGTGTGCCTTTCCTGGGCGGGCGCGATCAACTGTAAAAATAGAGCCATTCTCGTACCATTCATCGCAATCAGCCTTCTCTACAATAACGATCTTCTCGCCAACCTCCGCCTTCCGATCGACCTCAACGTATTCACGCTTGATGCCACCTAGTTTTTCGTCAGCCAGTACGTGGATCTTTGCGTTAGTTTCCACCATTCATTCCGCCTCCCCATTTTCGAATTCTACTACCGCATAATCAAGATGGCTTAGAGAGTCTCCGTACGGACCGACGTATTCAATCCGTTTCACATCCACGTTTAGTCCTTTCTTACGAATATAATCGTTTATCGCGTTCTGTATCTCCGCCTGACTTATCTTTAATTCCATCCGATCGACCTCCCGTCTAGTTCTTCATAAACACAAGCCAATGCGTTTTACTGCGGCGGTTTCCGAATAAAAGCTTGAAATCTATAGCCTTAAGCACTTCGCTTAACTTAACCTGATCTTCGTTCCATTTAAAAATAAGTGTTCCGTTAGGCTTCAACACTCGCATACATTCTTTAAATCCTTGCGCAATATCAGTCTTCCAATTCTCGTTAAGCTTTCCGTACTTTTTGGACAACCAAGAACCTTCGCCTGCTCTAAGTAAATGCGGAGGATCAAATACGACGAGGTAAAACGAATTGTCCTCAAACGGCATATTTCGGAAGTCGGCTAATACGTCCGGGTTCACTTCCAACTTTCTCCCATCGCTTAATGTCTCGCTTACCTGTCGGATATCCATATAACAAACATCCTCGTTCTGCTTATTAAACCAAAACATTCGACTTCCGCAGCACGCGTCTAAAATCCGTTTCATCGTCGTTACCCTCCCGTTAATTTATTACACGAACCTTCACCGACTGCCGTCCGAACTGTACCGCGTCGGCTTCGTCCGCAACTAATACGTCAATCTTGGCGCCCTTAATTGCGCCGCCCGTATCCTGCGCCACGGCTTCGAACGTCTTGCCGTCTGCCTGCCGCACTTCAACCGTCGATCCTAACGCAATCACTGACGGATCGACCGCAATAATGCGTTTGCCTCCGTGGTAAATCGTTTGGCTAACGTCGAGGCTGGTCGCTGTGATTCCGGTACATCCTTCAGCGCAATAAGCCGTATACGCAGACGCTTCGAACGTTTGCCAGCCGGCAGGCTCTTCGTTCTCCTGCGGTGGCTTCTCGCGCTTTTCGTTAGCCCGCGCCTTAACTTCGTCTTTTACGGAAGCAAGCTCGGATTCGAGCGCTTTTATCTTCGTATCCTTGGCCGCCAGTTCAGCGTCCTTGCCTTCGATAATGGCTTCCGCCTCTTGGAGCGCATATTCTTCTTCGGTGATGCGTGGCGGACTCGGCGGTGGTGGTTCCGGCGGCTTAGCGGTCGGGTTCGTAAGTAATTGCGTTGACATCGCAAGATTCGTTAGTATTCCGATGCTTACACCTCCTCGAAAAACTGGTCCGTCCACGGTTCCGCGTCGACCACTTCGCGTCTTAGCGCTTCGGCTAATTCGGTGATTTCCGCCTGCGCGCCGCGTCCCTTTTTACGTTTGGAATAGAACGACAACAACGCAGTCAGATTCGCAGTCATCACGAGATTCGTTGCGGCTGCGTTCGGTAGGACGGCGCGAGCATCTTCTGCGGGAACTCCTTGCGCTCTTAACGCATCATAATCCTCTTGGCGCATCCTCATTGACGCTCGGAATAGCGCCTCTTTAACGACCGATCCTTTGACGCTGTCCGGTACCACGTAATCGAACCCGCCGATCTTATCATCGCTCCCCATCCGCACGTAACGCTGTGACTGGACGCTGAAGCTAAAACCAACGCGATGCCGTGTAAGCTGCGCTAGTAACGCCCGGCTGACGCCTTCAATCGCAAAGGTGAACGTTAGGTGTTCGAGGGTCGACGTGTGTTTGGATGCGAAGATGTGTCGGAATAGCCGGTCGGCGTCCGTGCCTGCGCCGCCGTCTGACGCTTTGGAGCCGAAATACTTGGCGCCTTCCTTTGCGACGATTTCGGTCGGCTTATTGGCGCTATAGCACGTTCTGATTGCGGTTAGGGCTACCGCTTGGCCGTCCGTTTCATCAGCGAACGGAACAAACGTATCTAAGAAGCTACGAGAGACTTGCGTATGTGCGATAAGCTGTACGTTCATTTTGGTTTCCGCCATCTATTCGTCCTCCAATCGTTTTAATGCTTCGCCGTTTTCGCGGATAGTTTCGTTAAGCATTAAGCTACGAGCTTTCTCCTTCGTAGTTATTCGGAATGTACAGTCGTCTATTCCATACATCTCGCAATAAACAACGTAATCGCGAAATAGCTCGCTCATATATTCGAGGTCACCCCATCCGTATAGCTTACCGTTCATAAAGCACGCATATATTTGCGCCATCTAAGCGTCCTCCTTAGGGAGATCATTCAGTCTTGCGTACTCTCCAAAATACTTTATTGCGGCCTCATTATATGCTTGTGCCGCCTTTTCTGCTGAATCATACTGCCCTAAAGAGATGGGCTTTTTGTTTACTCGTATACACGATCTCCATCTTCCTTGGTCTTTTCGGTACTGTACTCCCTTATAGCCGGACGAGTTGGTGGAAGGTTTTACCGAGTTAGCAATATTTTGGCTTGTGGTAGCGATTCTAAGGTTATCCCTTCGATTGTCTAATCTGTCTCGGTTAATGTGATCTACAACAAATCCCTTCGGAGGGCGCATAATCTCCCGGTGCATTCGAATAGTTTTGAATTTACCAGCATTATACACAGTGCGAGCCGCGTATCCATCGGAACTCCTCCTGTGCCATTTATATTTACTCAAACTATCGAAGTCCTCTTCGCTGACTAAACATATTCCGCCATTAGATAAACTTAGCTCTTTATACGGACGCTCCGCTGCTGCCAAATCCACCATCACCTCTGTCAGATTCGCTAAGATCACAAACTTCTACAAACTCAACTTGCTCGACCGGTTTAATTACCCCTTGCCCAATACGATCGCCTTTGCGGATGAGATAAGTCTTTACGTTAAACATCCCGTCAGTTGGAACGAGGCCGCCGTCAATAGTGTCGAAGGACTCTCTAAACAATTCTGCGCCTGAACTATTTCGATACTCAGCAATATTATCGACAATCACTCCGACCTCTCCGCGATAGCCCGCGTCTACAGTTCCGAGCTGCACGCGTAAAGACGTCTTCAGCGTAATGCCGGAGCGAGGTCGGATTTGCATTTCAAAGCCTTCCGGAATCTCGAACGCCAAGCCTGTCGGCACACACGCCGTCTCGCCCGGTTCGATAATAACGTCAGCCGCCGCGACCAAATCGAAGCCAGCGTCCGTTGCGTGTGCATAAGCCGGTATTTGAGCGTCCGGTGATAACCGTTTTATATTTACGTTCATTTCGTTTCCTCCTTCGTGCTTTCGCTTGTTAATATCGCAAGCAAGGCGAACACGGCCACTATCGAAAACCACCGAAATCCTATCGTATGGATGTACGGAAGGACGAAGAGCAGTCCGGCGATGACCGTTGCAGTGGCGCTGATAAATCGTTTCATACGCGATAACCTCCTCACTTATATAACGGGTAGGTAATCGCCACTTTTGCGACATCGCCGGATAATTTCCTTTTCGTATATAACTGCGAAGCTACTCCGGAAAATGGACGCTTATTCGCCGAAATAAAAATCCGAATCTTTGAGCGCCTCTACCGTCGCCTTCTTATAGCCGTTTCCTTTTTGCGAGAAGAAGTCGTGCGATTTCGTCTTCGTATTTAGGCCGTTCATGACGATAGGGTTCGGTCTTTCCTCTTCGAAATATGGATCGAATCCGAGGTTTTGTAGCGCCTTATTCGCGTTGTACCGAAGGAAGCGTTTCACATCGTGCGTTAAGCCGACCGCATCGTATAAATCCTCGGTATATGCGACCTCGTTCAGGTAAAGCTCTTCGATAAGGCTTAGCGCAAACATCTCGAGTCGGTGTTGCGTGCCTTCGTCCTGCTTTCCGTAGACCTCTTGCGCCAATAAGCCGACGTATACGCCATGTATCGCCTCATCGCGAATGATGAGGTTAATGATCTCGCCGCTGCTCGTTAGCTTGCCTTGGCCAGCGAAATATAACGGATAATAAAAGCCGGAATAAAACAGGAAGCTTTCGAGGTAAACCGAAGCCACGAGCGCCTTATACAGCGAAAGGGCATCGCCTTCTTTGATGCCACGATATAGGCCGGTTATCAGCGCCGCCTTTCGCTGCAAATACGGATTGGTCTTACCCCATTCGAATACTTCGTTGATCGTCTCCGTCGGCGCCAGCGTCATGAATATATTCGAATAGGACTTCGCATGGACTGCGTTCTCCATCATCGCCATAAAATTCAGGACGGCTTTACGTTGGTGGCCGTCGATATGTTGCGCGATGATAGGCATTCCGGTATTTCCTTGCTCCGTGTCCAGAAGCGTCAGGCCTACAAGGTTCCGCATATATGTCGTCTGCTCGGCCGGGCCCAACGCCTTCCACGAGAGGAGATCGCCATTTAGCGAAATCTCTTCCGGGAGCCAAAACTGCTTAACGTTCTGCGCGTAGAACATTTGCGTGAAGTCGTCTTCGTGGCGCGACCAGTCGGCCGCCGTATGGATTGCGTTTACGTTCGTCAATTATTCGTCCTCCTTTTTATATCCGTCCAACAACTCGATAAGGATTCCCGGCGGAATATTCGCGTAATTCATAAGATCACAACACCGACTTGCGTACCGTCTTAATTTCGACAAATCTTCGTCCGATAGTCGTTGACTCATGTTCGTGCCCTCCTCTTCGTTTAAACTACGCAGCTTAAGCACGTATCCTGCCCAGTATCCTTCGTTCGCGCATAATACAACGTTTTAATTCCACGATGATGCGCGTATAGGTCAATCCGGTTCAGATCGCGCGTCGTCATCGTATCTTTCAAGAACAGCGTAAACGAAATACCTTGGTCGACGTGCTGCTGAATCGTTGCGATCATATCGACGACTTTGAACATACCCATGTCGTACGCTTCCTTGTAGAAAAACCAATTCTGCGGCGATAAGCCCGGCATTGGATAATACGTCTTCGAATTACCGTACGTACGCTCCTCGATACGCTCCATAATCGGCATGACCGACGCCGTAGCCGACTGCACATACGATATTGAACCCGTCGGCGCAATCGCAAGTCTGTACGAATGGTAAAGTCCGTACTTACGAATGTCCTGCGATAATGATAACCATTGCGTCCATTTCGGTATTTCGATACCTTCGAATAGTTTCGCTACTTTCTCTGTTTTAGGCGCAAAATCTTTTTGGACGTATTTGCGGAAATACTCCCCGCTTGCATACGTTGATCCCTCGAATCCTTCGTATGTGCTGCCGGTTTCTTTCGCTAGTTCCATCGAACGCACAAGCGACCAATAATTCACCAGCGCGAAGAATACGTTAGCGAAATCCCGCGCTTCCTCCGATTCATAAGCGATACCGTTCTGCGCTAGATAGCCGTGTAGATTCATCGCGCCAAGTCCAATCGAACGCATCTCCCGGTTTGCTCTTGCGACGGCTGGCGCGTTCTTGATATTCGAAGTTTCCGAGACTCGCGTTAGAGCATCAACGGATAGCTTGACGATAGATTCGAAGTCGCCATTTTTCATTACGTTTGCAACGTTGAGTGATCCGAGGTTGCACGAAATATCGAGACCGATTTCGTCCGGTTCGCCATAGTCGGCGTATTCCGATACTTGCGACGCTTGAAGTATTTCGCTACAGAGATTCGAAAACTTTACCTTCGATATGTGATTATTCGCATGCGCCGCGTTAACGTTTCCTTCGAGCATGATGTACGGATAGCCTGATTCGGACCGCAGCACGGCGAGCTTTTCGAGTAGCTTCCGCGGGTTGATCTTTTCTTTACGGACCGCCGGATTGTCGACGAGCTTATCGTACATCTCTTCGATATCCATTTCGTCTAAGTGTTGGCCATACGCTTTGTAAACGGTGTGCGGATAGAAAACGTATGCCGGACGATTCTCGCGCGCCAGTTCGATGAATTTATCCGGGATGACAACGCCGATGGATAACGTTTTGACGCGTACGTCTTCATCTGCGCTGATTTTCTTCGTATCCAAGAAATCGTTAATGTCCGCATGGAATACGTTAAGGTACGCTGCGCCGGAGCCCTGCCGTTGACCCATCTGATCGGCGTAACGGAACGCATTATCGAGTAGCTTCATAACGCCGACAACGCCCTTCGTCGCGTTCTCTACGTCTTTAATCGCTTCACCCTTCGCTCTAAGCTTCGATAGATTAAGCGACACGCCACCGCCAAGCTTCGAAAGCTGCATCGAAATATCAATCGCGCGACTAATATCGTTAAGGGAATCGTTAACTTCGAGCAGGAAACACGAAACTAATTCGCCGCGGCGTTTACGGCCCGCATTCAAGAACGTCGGCGTTGACGGCTGATATTCCTGGCGCATCATTAAATCGACGTACTCGATCGCTTTGGCTGCGTCGCCTTCCGCAAAGAATAACGCACAGCAAGCGACCCGGTCTTCGTAGCGTTCGAGAATCTTTTTGCCGTCGTTCGTCTTCAACGCATAGTCGTTATAGAATTTGAACGCGCTCATAAACGAAGGGAATCGGAATTTGTGCGCATAGGCCGCTTTATAGACCGCCTTGATTTCCTCGAACGTATAGGCGTCCAGGAATTCGGTTTCGTAATAATCGTTATCGCGTAGATAGTCGAGCTTTTCGCGAAGGTCGTGGAAAAATACGGTGTTTTGATTTACGTAGTCAATAAAATAAGCGCGGACGGCTTCGAGATCCTTTTCGAATTGGAATCGGCCGTCCTTCTGTAGCATAATTTCGTTATTAAGTTCGATATAACTTGCGTGTTTATTCGTCATTGGCGTCCTCCTTCTTTAAATTCGAGCGATATTCTTTCTTCGGAAATACGAACGTAATTTTCTTCAATCTCAAAACCTACGAACTTTCTATTCTCTTTTAACGCTGCGACTGCGGTTGAGCCGGAACCCATACAATTATCTAAAATGATTTCGCCCTCGTTAGTGTACGTTCTAATTAAGTACCTCAGCAGATCAACAGGTTTTTGAGTCGGATGTAATTGGCTCTTTTGCTTATCCGTAGGGAAAACGAGCACACTTCTCGGATATCTTTCGGTGCTATCATACGAAGTGTTCTGGTACTCTCCGTAATTTGTAGATTTACTACAGTTATTCTTGTGCGCAGCCAGGCTTACTTTTCTTTCGTGCCCGGTAGTTTTTTGCGGATTATATGTCGGCAGTTTTTTGTAGAATACGAGTATATTTTCATGTGATTTCATCGGCATCTTTTTAGCGTTTAAATGGCCGGTCGCCTGCGTCTTTTCCCATATCCACTCGTAACGTAAAAGTTTAAGGTTACTGCATCCGAGAACTTTATCGAATGGGGTTTGCGCAAATAACACGATAGCTCCATTACCCTTAATCACTCTCTCGTACTGCCCCCACAGCGACTCGAAGGGTATAACGGTATCCCACTTATTGCGCGTTGTGCCGTAAGGTAAATCGCAAAGAATCATATCAATCGACTTATCCGGCAGCAACCGCATCCCTTCGATACAATCGCGCTGATATATCCGATTTAATTCGAGTTCTCCGATCATCTCTTTACCCAAGCGCGTTCACCCTTTCGATAAATTGTCGTATGTCCTCGTCCGTGCCCGCCAATTCAAAGCGCCCGACCACGGGCACGCCGTACTGCGCCGCAATCACATCGGCCGCCTTTGCGTAATTATCGCCCCAATTGCGGTTCCCCGACGCAGCCACGCCCGCAAGATAGTCGCTGTTATCCGCAAGGAAATCGGCCACCGTGCCGGCAACCTGACCGAAGCCGTACGTACCGGTCACGCAAACGAACGGCTCGGCGAGAATCAGTCCCGGCTTAATTTCGACGGCGGCTAGGCCGGTCTTTGCGGCGAAACGGCGGACGTTACCGGTCAGCGAATAGTAAGCGATTAGCATTCGGAATCCTCTTCGTCTTCCAGCGAGTCAAGTTCGTCTTCAATATCGGCGAGTTGATCTTCGATATCGTCAATATCGTTCTGAACGTCCTGCATCTCCTCGCGCAAATCTTCGAGATCGCTTTCCCTCGACCGCAGCTCCAATTCCAACGCCGATAACGCATTTTCTAGTTCTTCACGTTTATGCATCCGATCTACCCCTTCCGTCTCTCAATCTCCGCCTCAACTTCGTCCAGACGCGCCTGTGCCCGTTCGCGCTCGATGCGCTCCTCGATCAGTTTCCGGTCGTGAAAGCTGATGGCGGTATCACTTTCGATAAGTTTTTCGTTAAGCCAGCGTCTCATATTCCGCAAACCTTCGTCAGTCGCTCCGTAAATCATTCGGCCGCCCTCGCCTTCTCGCGTTTATGTGCGCGGTAAGGTTCGACGATCAGCCATAAGATAAAACGGATGATTCCGTAAAGTCCGACGAGAAGCAGGCCGAATACGAGTGCAATCGCGAAGATCGCTTTTGCTACGGAAGATGCTATCGCCCATACCAGAAATCTAATCAGTAGAAAGAACGTTGCGCATGTAAGTATCCACGAAAGCGTTTCGATTAATCTCCGCTTAAACATCCGATCACTTCTCCTTTACCGTCATTATGTTTTCGTAGCTCGACATAAATGGAATCCGGAAGCCGATCGTCTTGAATTCGTACGTCTTACCGACTTCAATCTCCGCGTACAGATCGCTGGAATTAAACTTGCGTGCAAATATTGCGTCGGTATTTTCGAACACTTTTGCGTTACCTTTATCGTCATCTCCGAAAATCAGATACTTCGAGGAATCTTTGGAGGTCTTCGTTTCTTTATCTGTAACCTTTATTACGTAAGTGTTTTCGTTATGGTAAGACGCAATCGTATATGCCGGCGCCGCTACCACGAAAGAAAACACAGCCAGCGCAATTACTGCAATAGTTACACACTTTATTATGCGATCCATTATTTCGCCTCCCTTACGGACTCGACCGCCTTCTGCGCAGCCAATCCGTTGAGTACATGCGTAAATTCCAGCGCATTCTTTTGTTCGCCTGTAAATTCGTTGAACATAGAGAGAAGCGCCACATTTGCGGCAGTAAAGAATTCCGTCAAGTCTATGTCCTTTAATTCCGCAATAAAGTGGTCGGATTCTTCGTTAAAGACCTCAGAAATCGCTCCGAAAATACCTAGCGTGTATTGTTCGTATTTGCCCATTTATTCGTCCTCCCCGATAGTCGCGTTATCATCGATTCGATCGACGGTTTTAGTGACGTAAAAGATTGAATAGCCCTCGTGTCTAAGTGAGTTAATAAGGCTCTCTGCATCGATTTCGGAGCCGCAGCGAAGAACTTTAGCATCCGCATAACTAAACCCCTCCGTTTTACCTGCGATTAAAAAATATCCTTTATCCATTTACTCCGCCTCCTCCGGTTTTATAATCTTATCGCGGACAAGATACGAAAGCCCAATCGCCACCGCATCCGATTCGTCATCTGTCCGAAACGTAAAGTCGGCTGGGAGCGAAAGTATCCGCCTTACTCCCGCCTCTACTTCGTCTTTTGATGCGCTGCCTTTTCCGGTTACGTCCTTTTTAACCGTTGTCGGCGTGATCTCCACATCCGCCTTATAGCCGTATTTACCAAGCGCTAAGTCGATGACAGCCCACGCACCAAACACCGTTTGGGTCGATCGCCTATTGCGCCCTTTCGTGTAATGCTCCCGGACAACAACGTCGAACGGTCCGTGTTCGTGCAGAACCATCGTTGCCGCTGCCTCGATATAGGAATACCGGTGGCTGTCCGGCGACTGGCTCGTCGTGTTGACAGACGTTACGTGTACGAGATTCACGCGCGGACCTGACTTCAGCCGTTTGACTTCGAGGACTGCGAATCCGGGATTAGTCGATATGTCTAACGCGAGGATGCGGATAGGCTTGGCGCTAGTCATCGGAGCTCCTTTCTGACCGATAAAATAGGGGTTCCGAGAAAATACACTTTATATTTCGGTTCTTTAACAACGCTATCTCTTTGGATATTCTTGCCGCGGAAATGGTCTCCAATATATACGTGACAGTTTCCATACGCGGAAGGTTCTGTTAAATTCTCACCGATGAAAGCCCCTGAAAAATACCCTTTTCTCGTTACTCTAATAAGGTCTCCTCTCTTATAGCCTAATTCCCTATGAGAATTTTTTGCTTTCACAATGTCTCCAATATTGAAACGGCACATCAAACCGCCTCCCCTTTGCGTACTTTTTCTATAAATTCCAGCGCCCCGGCGTACTGCCTTTTCGTAGAATCAAAGACATTTGACCGCTTGACTCGCGAAACCTTATCGCGAATGTCTTCCAGCTCGGCCGCTGTAAGCGATTGCGCAATAGCCGTTTTGTATCCGTTGAATGTCCAGCCGTTAAGGTCGACCGCCATCGGTTTGCCGTCGTCAATCGAATTCTGAATTTCTACGAATCTATCGAGCAGCACATCGATGTCTTCGCGTCCGATTTCGAGGCCGAACGCCCGGATGTCCGGCGACTTTTCGAATTCGCCTTCTTCGTACTCCCACGCCTTCTTCGATGCGTTTACGTAGAGGATTACGTATAAGTCGACGCCATACATCTCCGCATAAGCGACGCACTGCTTAACGTGCTTTTCATCCGGCTTCTTCAGCGAATAGAAAGACGTACGGGCTGCGCTCGTTTGCTTCGACTTGATTTCGAGTCCCACGCGCAATACTTCGCCATCTTCGGTGACATAACGCATGATGCCGTCACATGTTCCGAAGAGATGAAACGTCTTGCCGCCGCGCTCGATCTTATGGTTCCGCTTGGCGAAGTCCTCGAACACCGGCGTGCCGTCTTCGTTGCGCTCGAAACTGAACGGACAGGGCCGGCCGACTTTCTTTTCGAAATGTTTTTCCATAAAGAGCAGATCACGCTGAACCACATCGCCGATTGCCGTTCCGATGCGGGTCCAACGTCCCTGATACGGAGGCTTTCGCGTTATGTCTCTAGGATCGCCCAACGCCTTATGATAAAGTTCACGCGGGCAGGCATTCGCAGATGACGGCGAGAAATACGGTTTCTTCGGAAATACTTTCGGAGCATCTGCGTACCATCGGTGGATCTGCGCATCCAGTGCGTTATCCCACGTTTCCGGAAGCGAGTGCCATTCGTTTAGATATTCGATGAGTTCATCCGCAATCTGCTGCGCATAGCCGGTCGGTTCGGGCGTCGGCGCTAATTGGGCGCGTAAGGAGTTTGCGGCTGATCGTGAGTTTGCGTTCGTCAATTAATCACGCCCCTTCATCGTACGCCCGATAATACTGCCTAGCTTGACAAACATATCGTGATCCTCCGGAAACGCTCGAACCAAACGAATTAAGTCCGTATTATCCAGCGCAACCATATGAACTTTGCGTACAATTGCGTTTTTAGGCTTAAACTTTAACGGACGGTCTGCGGAGTCTTGAACGATGTTTTCGAACTCGTTAAACTCCTCTCTTACATGCGGTAGATAGATCCGGAAAACTTTAATCGTCGCTTCTACGTCGTTAAGCGCTCGATGATGTCCTTCAAGCGAGATATCGTGGCGTTTAGCAACATGCTTGAGGCTCGCAGATAGTTCCGGTTCAACGAAGCGCGCCATAGCTCGCGTACAGTAAAAGCGTTTAGGCTCGATTCCGCCTCGACTGATAAACGACAGATCGAACGGAGCATTTTGCGCAACTACAATCGAATCGCCAATAAATTCGTTCAGCTTTTCAAGCGCTTCGGCTTCAGTCGGCGCGCCTTCGAGATCGGCCGCTGTGATGCCGGTCAGTTTCGTAATGAATTCCGGCAGATCGCGTCCTTCTTCTAGCGCAACCATCGTATGAAAGCGATCAATTTCGTTAAATCTTTCGTCAATCTTAATCGCACCGATTTCCGTAATTTGTTCGGACTGATAATCGAGTCCTGTCGTTTCTAAGTCGAGTACAACGTAAGTTTTCGCCATATTAAACCGCCTCCTTGTTTTTAAACCATTCTTCAACGGGCACACCTTCGCCCCATTTGCGCATAACTTCGATATCTGTACCGTTCGGCACAACGTCTCCCCAACGGTAAGAATTAAGCATGATATCGCGAATGTCTTGCGCTTCTTCCCTCGTAAAATCCTCCGGAACTTCGAAAATGAGTTCGTCATGCACCGTTGACCACAGCGCCCATCCCGGTTTGTTAGCGCAATATTCATGCGCTTTAATCATCGTGACCTTCGTTTGAATAGACGACGAGCCCTGTACGCGGGCATTTGTCGCCTGACGCAAAGCGCGATTAATTCGTGAATTATGTTTCCTTGCGTCATCGTATTTCGGATCATTCCATTTTCCGTACGGAATGTTTTTGCGGGGGAGTTTAGCGTCTGGTAGCCGGCGTTTTCGTGCATTCAGATCAGCCCAAACGTATCCGTTTTTTCGCACAAATTCTTCGTTCTCTTTTAACCACGCCGACAGCTTCGGCATACTTCCGAACAACTCTTCTTTAAACTCGGTCGCCTCTTTCTTACCTACGCCTAGCATATCCGCTAGAGAATAATCACTCATTCCGTATAATGTAGCTAACCATGCGACCTTCATTTTCTTTCGCTCTTTTGTGTCGGAACCATCAGCGTTCTTATAAACTTCCTCGTACGGTCGTTTGTAGAAGTTCGATGCCATCGTTGCGTATGGATCGCGTTCTTCTAAAAACGCATTAATCAGTACTGGTTCGCCCGACAGGTGCGCCACACACCTGATTTCCTGCGCTTTAAAGTCGGCGCCTACTAGTAGCTTTCCGGGAGGAGGACCGAACATCGGACGTGCTTCCGGTGGCTGATTCTGCACGTTAAACCCTTGCTGCGTTTTATCCTCTTCGTCCTTTCCGGAGCTGAATCGGCCCGTCACGGTTCCCATCGGATTGAATCGCGAATGCCAACGCTCAGTTGTCGGATTCTGCTTCGTCGGCAGCGTATCGATATACGTTCCGCTCAGTTTAACGATATTCTTGTACTCTAGGAGTTTCGCAATAATATCGTAGTCATCTTTCAACGGCTTGAGCGTTTTCTTAGCGTCCATATTCGGGAGATCCTTGCCGATTGCCTTCGAAAGTGCGGGTCGCATCTGATGGGTCGAGTTCAGATTTATTGGTTCGTCTCCTGCATGGAACGGCGTCAATTCCGCGACTAATTCCTTGCGCAACTCTTCCGCACGCTTATGCAGCTTTTCTCCGTATTCTTTCGCGAAATCCAAGTCGAGAATATATCCGTTAGCTTCTAAAGCGACGATTACGTGCAGTAACGGAACTTCAACGGTTTGATAATAGTCAAAAATCGTCGGTATTTTCGACATGTGATAACGCTGAAATTCGTACATCTTCCACGTTAATTCGGTATCCTTCGCAGCGTAAACTAGCGCTATATCTAACGGAACTTCTTTAAATTGCGCATTCCTGCCGAACAAAGCATCGAAAGTGTCTGCCGGTGTTTTTAAATATTTAGGCGCTAAGTCTTTGAGCTTAAACGAACCGGCTCCGCCTAGTGTCCTATCACTCTCGTTTTCGTTAAGAAGGTGCATCGCGGTCATCGTGTCCCAAGCGACGCCTTTTAAATCGAACCCATGCCGCCGAAGCATCGCAATATCGAATATCGCGTTGTGTAAAACCTTGCCGATTGATTCATCGTTAAATACAGGCGCCAGACCTTCGAGTACATATTCGCGACTTAACTGCTCGCAATCAACGTGCTCCACCGGTATATAAACGTGCCAGTCAGCGTTTGGCAGCGTCAGCGAAAGCCCCACGATTACGTCCGTATAGACATCTACGCCCGTCGTCTCGGTATCAACTGCGATTATTGTTTCGTTACCCAACGCATCGATCAGCGCCTGAAATCGTTCCTCAGTCGTAATTAATTCGTAATTATCCGGTGTATTCTCGACCATCTGGCGCAATGTTTCTTCGCGCTGGGCTTCCTGCAGCGTCTTCCATAACCGGAGCGCCTCCGCCTTGCTGAACGCTTTAGGATTGCCGGCCTTATTAACGCAGTCAGCCGGATCGCGCGCCAGCTTGCCCGCATCCATGGCCGCCTTGACTTCGGTGAGCCGTTTACGGTCAGCATCCGATAGCTTCATCGCGAATATCTTGCGCCAGCTTTCCTCGATCGGCTCGGCGGTCTTGGCTTTCGCCTTCCGCTTGGCCGTCGCCTCTACTGCGTCTGATTTCGGTGCCGCCGGCTTCAGCGCGTTCATATTTAACCGTAAGCCTTCCATCCGTCGTCCTCCTTCCTCGCGAAGTAATTGCGTGCTTATTCCGCCTGATAGTTCGTAATTCCGTTCAGTAACGCTAGAATTCCGAATGAAATTACGCCTATCCATTCATTGTTAGTTCCGGCGAGTACGCCCATCCCTACGAAATAAGCGCCGAATGTGTACGACAATACTCGATCTACTTTCGTCCTCATAAATCGACCGCCTCCGCCCATTTTCGTTTATAATCCGCTTCGTTCGCCGCATACCATTCCGACCAGCAAGACGGATCGCACGCATAAACCTCGAAGAGCGAATCGTAAATTGCGGATCGCCCTTCGTAAAGGTTAGCGTTACATGCGGCGCAGATGGCGGCGGCTTTAGCGGTCAAAGCGCGCCTCGACTGGCGTGATGAGGCGAAGGTTATCCGGTTTTTCTCTGCAAACTCCGTAATCCTTCGTCTGAACTCCTACGCGACCTTCTTCGGTATCGTCCACAACTTCGCAAATCTCATTATCTCCGTAGTCGTAGCGAACAACATCGCCTCTCTTATACTCGCCAACCTTACGTCCGATCTTCGCCCACTTCGCTCCTTCGGCTTGCTTGCGCTCGATCTCGGCGGCTTCCTCTTCGGATAAAATTTCGAGCTGATCTGGCGTTGCGAATCCGAAGCCCCCTAAGCAGTCGCCGCCTTCGAGTCGAATGCTTTTACCCCTCAGATGGACGACATTGTTATCGGAAACCTCGTAAATCTTACCGTTCTCGAATCCGTTTAAAGGGTATTCCCCGCCGCCCGACTTCAACCGCACCTTATCGCCTTTTTTAAATTTAGCGCGTGCCGCTTCGTCTTTAGCTTCGGCAACTTCTTCGTCAGTGGCGCGGACGAGTGACTCTTCTGTACGCCATTCCGTGTCTTTACCGTCCATAGTTTCGACCATAAAAGGAACCTGATCGCCCGTATCTTTAATCACTTTAACGATGTCTCCTTTTTCGGTGACAATAGCCTGACCGACCACCTTCGCATAATCACCGACCTTCAGGCGCTCAGCTTCTACGCTTGCGGCGCTTACTTTGCGGTAGACTTCGAATTCGTCATCGTGCAGCGCGTACGTATCAAAGTCGTCTCCATCATCGTCAGTGATCCGAGGACCTCCGTGCGAATCAACGTAATCAATTTCGTAATACTTGCCCGCGGTTAGATAATGTCTAGGAGCCTCATCGAACTTAACATAATCACCATCCTTCGCTTCGCTTTTGTCAATTCGCTTATATTCCGCCTCACCCTTCAGTGCGGCCACGTCGGATTTTAACGTTTCGATTTCGCCTTCCGCGCTGCTGACGCGTTCTTCTAAGGACGGACCGGTGCTGGCGGATACTTTGCGGAAGAGTACGCTCCCTGAATGACGGAATACGCCGCTGTGACTATCCCCGATATCATTTCGAACTGTTTTCCATCCGTAGTCCTCGTGGATTACTATTTCGTAAAACGCGCCTACAGTTAAGTCGCAGTGAATGCGTCCATTAAGCACCAGATCGCCGATACTCCCGAATTCGCCAGCGCTCCCCTCCACACGTTCGTAAACCGCACCGCCATACGCAACCTTCGTAATTTTACCGTCCACCATATCGAGTGTCTTAACGCCGTTTAATTTCGCCATTTATACCGCCTCCTTTTTAATTACAAGAACGTCTTCTCTTTGCGCGTAACCCACAACGTAGTCAGCTTCGACCTCTGATATCCAAAAATCATTACCGCAACAATCGCAAGCAACGCCGTAAGGATCGAGGTCAAGCTCGCTTTCAAAGATATCGTTAGCTTCGTACTCGTCGTGTGCCTCAACGAAAATAGTCCCGTAATCACTTTTCTCATAGCCGCCCGTGCTCATATCGCTGTATTTAAACCACGCCATCAGACCGCCTCCGATTCGTTCATTTCCGTAAGCTCTACGTCTTCGCGCCGAAAGTTCAAATCCATCCGTACCCATCGCTTGCCTTCCTTCGACTGCGGCCCCCAATACTCGGTAAGCTCGCGATTCTCGAACATCCACACGGTAGGCACCGAACCGCGGCCGATCAGCACGCCGATAAAGTAATCGACTTCATCGAGCCTATACGGTGTCCGGTCGCTTTTCCGCGCCTGAACGATAAGGCTACCGCGCTTCTTCCGATCATAAATCGTCTTCACCTGAAACGTTTTCCATTCGCCACTCAACGGATCTTTTGCGCTAATATCGAACGCCTCTTCCGTCTCGGACGTACTGACCGCCTGCCAGCCGCTAGCCAGCAGCGCAGCACGAGCGATCAGTTCCGAATATTTGCCGGTATCTTCTGCTTTATGCGCCATATGAGCGCCTCCTTTTCGTCTAATAGTCGCGATTAAAACGGTAGTTCTTCGGATTTCGGTTCGTTAGAGTCTGTCGCGCTGCCGCCGAGTGACTTTCCGATTAAGTTGATATCAAAACCAGCCGCGACTAGGTTTTCGATCTGCGTTTTTTCGTCCGCTTCAAACAACAGTCCGTCGAATAATGAATGATTAAATTCCTTGCCGTCAAACTTGGCGAAGTTCTCGCGTTCCTTTTCGTTAAGATCTTCGTCAAAGTCAATCAGAGGAGTTAACGATGCTTTAGTATCTTTGTTTTGTCCTGTCGCGTTCGTTTTCGCTAATTCAAAAGCAAGTTTGCCAAGTTTCTTTTCATATTTCGTAATTGTTGCGTATACATCCAGCGCTTGGTTTCGCGTTAAGTCCACTACGATTTCTTTTCCTGTCGCCAAGTCAACGAATCCCATAGCGAAACGTTCCTCTCCGCGATATTTATTCGCCTCTTCACGCTGAGCTTTTTCCTCTTTTTCGTTGTTAGCGTCTTTTGCAGCGAACTGAAGATCGCGATGATATTTTTCGGCTAAATCCCAAGGTGTATGATCGCTTACTACAAACCCTTTATCGTTTCGTGTGGACGGATTTTGAGCAACGAAAGTATTAACTTTTTTGTAGATACCGTATCCAAAATAACGCATCATATCTTGAGTTCCGAGGACACGCACCTTATACGTCGTTCCGATCCCGAATTTAGCGAAATCAATTTTAGTAGCATTCCCACCTTCGCTTCTACCTGCTTTAAGTGCGTTTAATGCCTCTGCGCCTTTTTGAAATTGTGTCATTCGTTTTCCCCCTACGTTTTTATTAAGGCTTTTCGCCCTCGCAAAATGCCGGTGTCTGCGCCCGAAACGCCGCCAGCGCTTGGCAGTAGCGACGCGACACGGATTACCTAACGGCCGCCCCGACATTCTCCGAGGACGCGACGCGCCTATGATGCGTCGTCTTCGCCAATTTGCGTCCACATGCCGAAAAGTATTAATCCGATGATGACGGCGGCAATCGGTCCCACCCACGAAAGATCAGACATACGCCGCAACTCCTTTCGCCGCTTTTGTAAGCCTGCGTTTTAATTCGAAGGATTCGGCGGGCAATTCGTCAATACGCATCTGAACCGCATTGATTCGCGCCTGGTACGCCATCTTCTTCGCTTTTGATCGCGTTCGTTTAAGCTCGGCCGTCAGATGCGCTATTTCTTCGTGAAGTTCCGCGGCATAATTTTCGTTATTCTGAACCGCAGCCTCTACGCTTTGTTTCATCGTGTTATACGCTTCGTTGATAAATCGGATCGCCGTATTCTTTTCGGGAGGATGAACGGTCAGTACATAATCGCTATTCAGCGCGAAGAGTATAACGACTCCTTTTCCGCCGTACATTCGCGCTTCCTTGCCGTTAGAATCTACGGTGATTCCGAGATACTTTGCGTGCTGAAGCTTCTGCGCAATCCAATTACGCGCTACGTGTAAATTCGTAATATTGTAACGTTCCTTCAGGCGTTTGCGTGCGTGGTGCGAAAACTTGACCTGACCGGCGGTAATCATCCGACGCGCACCGCCTTAATCGGAGTAGCCGGGAGATAGTCGGCCGGGTCTTCATCGTGTGGCCATGCGCCTTGGTAAATGAAATCGGTGAGTTTGCGTTCATCTAGCGCTAAAAGCGTTTGAGATTCGTTAAATGCGGGTAAATTCGATGTATGCATAGTACGTTAGCCTCCGTTATTTTAAGGATAATCGCACTAGACCGAGGACTTGTTCGCATAATTGTTCGCTTGAATTCGTTGACAATATGCAATACAATGAGGACGTAGCGAAAGTCCTTCGGGCCTAGCTGCGTATAGCGTGTGTTACACAGATAGAAAAGCGTTAAGTTCGCCGTGGTGAGAAGCGTCGAAATTTTTCGCTAAGCCTTTGATTACACGTTCTACTTTTTTGTAATGGACGCCTACCTTACTGCCTATCGAAGCGTATGTAGGTCGTTCGCTTGCAAGATGCTCCTTAACGATTGCAGTCGTTAGCGAGCAGGAATTTTCCGTTAGGGCCTTGATAAGTTGCAGCTTATCTTGGTCCGTTTTTATTTCTCCATCAACCATCGCAATTACGTGATCCTCCATTAGATCGTCGGAATCAGATTCGAATGTTGCAGCATTCTCTTCCGCCGAAGCATCTAACAGTACCCGTTTCTTTGCATAAGTCCCATTTTTCATTCGCGTTACATCGATTGCTGCTCGCGAAAGATGGAGCTTAAAATGACCAACCACTTCTCTCGATCGGGTCTTATCGAACTTTTCAACGATCCGCCATACCTTCTCGTTCAACTCGCTTACAATTTCATCGAACAAGATCGGACATCCTCGACCGTATTTTCTAGCGAGATTCCGAACTAGCGGCCGGAAGAATTCAAAAACCTCATTGAACGAGTTTTGATCTCCTTTTTCTCGAAAATCATCAATCAAGATTATTAAGTTTTCATTATTTTGCAATGTGATTTCCCCTTTCAATATTAACTGCGAATGCACATATCAAGATGGACACATTCAGGAAAGATTTTTTTTATTATTTTCTTCCATGACCATATATTAGCACATATATTTTGAAGTTATTTGAAAAGGAACAAGATTGTAAATTTACAGATATGTTCAAACATGTAAACATAAAAAGAGGCCTGTTTGATACAGGCCCTTAGAAATAATTATCCCCCTATTGCGTTTATTGCTACCTCCTTGCTGCCCTCATTAGCATTAAGCGCAAGCACTCCTGACACCAAAGCTACACACATTAAAGCAACAAATAAAATCTTCTTCAAAAACAACATCTCCCTTTTCTACAGTTTTTAGGTTTTCTGTAAGGGTCTTGACAAAGTCGCTGTTCTCCCCGGACTGAATCATATCCCTTACAATAATAACTGCGAAGAAAAGATTAGAAGTGGACACCAACTCGCAAAACTTTTTGTGTCTTTTTTCTTTTCCACAACACGATTCGAAATATGTAGTCAGATCAGGATCGCCCATTTCTAAAATTACTTCTTGAGCTTTATCCTGACTAATCTCATTATTACGAAATTTTTGAACAGCAAGAAGTGGTCTAGGCGCGTTGTCATCGATGCTGCGGGACATCAGAATTTTCGCGAAATTGTAATTGTAGTATGCATACCCCTCTAATCTAGCTATCCCTGTTTCTTTCGCTACGGATAAACTGCGCTGTAAGTAGTGGAGGCATAGTTCTTCATCATGCAGTAAATTAGTCATTCCCAGAATATAAAGAGCGTCAGAGTCGACTCTTTTGTTAATTTTAGCATTTAGTAAGATGTGTGAATAGTGCCTTGCTTCATCTAAATTATTCATAAATAGATGGGTAAATGCTAACACCTCTGAAACTCTGTACAGATAACATTCCTTTTCGAATAATTGAGTTTTCTCGCTCATCTTTCGGATACGCTTCTCAATTTCAGAAGCCTTTGCGAGCACATAGGAAAATTCTCGTCTTTGTAGTAAAGAAATACACTCATATATTTCAATTAGAAGCTTAAGTTTGGGGTTTTTAAGAGTTGTGAGTTTACCGATCTCATCATCGATCTCATAGAAGCTAATATCTCCTTTCATATAATCGCGGATGAATGTGTAAACCTTGATGTATTTCTCTACAGTGGATTTCTTTTCATCTTGATATTTTTTTATATGCCTATCCAGCAGTTCTATATTTCTTGTAATAGCCGCGTATTCAAATAAATTACGGATACAATCGTCGCTATCTAGTAAATCATACCAATTGGAGATGTGTTCAGGGTAATTGCTGCCATCAACTAATTGTGTAAGAATAAGCAAACTTCTAAAAGTCAATTCGCGATCACCGTTCCTCAGGTTTCTAACCTGTTTCCCTCCTACTTTCAAATGTCGAGCAAGATCATCGTCTGTAATGTCATCCCTGTCTTCTATACTATTAAACAAAAAATCCCGAACGGAATCCATGTAATTTCACCCCTATTTGAATTAATGAATGACTTTTATCTATTCGTTAAGTATAATTGAAGTATAATAAAAATGTTTAGACGTGTAAACATTTATTTAGGAGGATTTTTAAAATGGTCGATTTTTCCCCATTGTTCAAAACCTTAGAAGAAAAAGAAATGAACCTGAGCGATCTCAGACAGGTCATAAGCTCACGCACCCAGACCAGTATTAAAGAAAACCACATGCAAGCGAATTTAAAAATGTACATAGGCACTTTGGAAAAAATTTGTTTATTCCTTGACGTTCCGGTTGAAAAAGTCATTAGAATTGTTAAAGAATGATCTAATGGAAATTAATACTTAATTAAGATAAAATATTACGGACACCTTTACGAATGGAGGTGTTTATTACGTTTAAGGTCGGCAAGTGTCGGATACCCGAACTATGCAAAAAACGCGGAATTAGTCTCAGTCAACTCGCAGCAATGGTCGGAGTATCAAAAACGCACATGTCCGATTACGTCAGCCTTCGGAATCTGCCGAGCATCGAACGAACCTACAATATCGCGATGATGCTCGGCTGTGCGCCCGAAGATCTGTACGAATGGAATGAGGTATCCGACAGCAACACGGAGGGTTAATACAACCTCCGCCGACCTAAAGTACGGGAATTCCCGAACCTAAACGTAAAGTATTTCTCACGACCTCCGCACGATCATACACGTCTCGCAACGCTTCTGTACCGCGCTTTATAAGTAGTTCATCAGCGTCTTTCACCTCCGTAATATAACCGTGCGCAAGCCGCACCTTTCCGATCAAATAACGCTCAATCTCCCGCCGTAATTTTTCGCCAGCTTTGTCGTTATCTGTAACCACCGTTAAATATTCGATAGGTGACTGCGCAATTATGTCCGCCTTCTGTAAATTAAATGTGCTGCCGCCGGTTCCGATCGCCGGTATGCCCGCGGAACGCCACGCCATAGCATCGATTTCGGCCTCGCATAACACCGCGCTTTTAAGCCGCTGCGCATATACGAGATCCATTCCGTAAACTAAATACCGGATAGGCATGCCGCCTTTTACGTACCAGAACGCCTTCCCCTTCGTTGCCCTATACTTAACGTTAGCCAGCCGCCCGTTAGGAAGCCGCCAAGGAATCGCGACTGCATTTCCGACAAGCGATACGCCGACCTCTTCTTGTACCGCGGGTGCGATGCCTCGGCCCGTCAGGTAAGCGTTAGGCCCCGGCTTTGTGCCGTCGAGGACCGATTCCGCTAAAGGTTCCGGCTTCGTGACGGCCTTTAATTTCGGGAGTCGAAGCATCATGCGGCCGCCTTCAGTCGCCGGTGCATACGTTTCCAATAAGTAATCGATTGCGTCGTCTTCGGTTTCGCCGCGCAGGAAAGCGAGCAGTTTAACGAACCCGCCCCGTGAAAACTCTTCATCATAGGCGCCTGAGTCGCCCCAATAGCCGGCTTTTGCCGATGCTGTGTCTTCGAGGTAAACGTAAAAGCTCGGGGTCCGATCGTATCTGAAAGGACTGGCGGCCAGCAGGCGTTCTTCGCCCCACGTCGGCCGAGTCCAGTCGAATTGTTCGAGCTCATACCGAATGTCGACGTCCACAAAACGTCCATTCAAAGTTAATATCGGCAATTCGAGACACTTCCTTTCGAGACTTGTAAATTATATTACGACATTGTTACGAAACTTGCAGTCGCAATTTGTCGAAAATATTCAAAAATTTAGATGTAATTGTTGACAATATCATCCGGTAAATTCCATCCGATCTAAAACTCGAACACGTCCGCAGCTCCGGCGCCCGTTTCCGGCTGTTTCACTACGCCGATTTGCGGCAGATAGATAATCTCTGCGACTTCTCCTTCGCCGCCGTCACGCCCTTTATTCAATCCGATCAAGCCGCGTCCTTCTTTCGCGTTCGTATCGACCGCAATCAATAACGCAGCATCTTCGAGCAGGGCTTTCGTTTTCTTGACGTCCTTACGCTGCGGCAGCTTAAGCTCGCGCGCTCCGTCTTCCGCTTCTTTCTCGTCATCCTCATCCGCCTGTGTGAGCGCAAAGATCGTCGTTTTCGTATGCCCGGCCAGACGGCGCAGTTTTTGCGAAGTATTAGCCGCATCCCCGCCCGCCGTCTTTGACGTATTGGCTTCGTAGTCGAGGTAATAAAATGGATCTACGAGAACGACGTCGGCTTTCGTTTCGATAATGTCCGATTTTAGATCGCGCAATGTACGAGAACCGAAGTCTTCATCGTCGACGGCTCTCACCGTAATATTACCCGGAAGGATTTCGTTGAGCCGATCTAGGAATTCCATAAAGCCCGCCTCGAATTCGTCGGATAGTTTACCTTGTCGAATGTCTCTCGAATTGAATCCGGCTTCCATATCGACGCCGTCAAGAGTCGCGGTCGTTACTCCCATGGTTCCGGAAATCGATACGTAGAGGCGCACCAGTACTTCGTACCAACCCATTTCCATCGACCATATCAAAACGTTCGCCCCCTGCATCGCGCAGTTAATGACTTCCTCTAACGCTATGGCCGATTTACCGCGCCCCGATTTTCCGTAGATCACGTACACGTTCGATGAAACGTAGCCGCCCATCGCCTTATTGACAAAGTCGAATTTGCTGCGCCAGATCCGAAAGGACTCGCCCGCCTTACGGTTTTCATATTCCGTTTTAAACTTGTCAATGTCTCGTTTGATATCCGTACCAACCGAGTTTCGAACGTTTGTTCTCATTTTAAGACTTTCGGCCTGCCCCGTCAACCACTCGAAGAATTTTCCCATATCACCGCTTTTTTGCGCTTCAATAAATCGTTTTTCGAGCTGCGGCGCCTGAACTTGGCGATTGGTTTCCGGATCAATACGGCCGTTCATCAGCTCGATAAATTCGCGCTCGGCCGCCCGATCCTTGAGGTTTTTCGCAAGGTAATCGTAACTGGCTTCGATATTAAACTCCGGTTGGAAGTCCGGCACCTCATTCGCAACCATCTCGGCCGTCGGCGCTTGGCCTCGGTACTTCTCCGCGTAGTCCATTACATACCGGAAGGCCTTGCGTTCGCCCTGCGTTTGGAAGTCGGCTTCTGAAACATTGAATCGCAGCAGGGCATTCGGATCGTTCGCTTCGATGGCTTTCGATATTAGTAAAGTTCCGTAGTTCATACGCGATCCTTCCTTTCCCATCGAATATAAATTGTGTTAAAAGAGTCTCGGCGTACTTTATAGCCTAAAGCTCGCAATTCTTTTATGAGGGTCTTTACTTCATCTTTATAAAGATGCGAGGTGTTTTTATAACATTGGTACCGCCCCATTCCGGATAAACGATTTATTGTTTTATAAATCGCTGTCCGAGTTTCTCGGTTGATTATAGCCCGCACATCAGACGCTTTCTCGGAAGCTTCCTTCGCATTCATTCGCTCACCTCCCGTCTCAATTTCGCCATCACAGCGTCAGCCTTCGTTTTATATTCCGCATCCCCAAACGTCTCATATAGGCGCATGTTATCGTTGTATTCGTCCAGTAGCTCGTCAGTCTTCCGTTTCGACCCGGCCTCCTGTTCCCTCTTCGATGTTTCCTTCGGCCCTTTCGCCATCCCAACCGCCTCCTTTTTCGCGTAACCTATTCCGAAAGAATAATCATCCGTAAAGTGAAACGCCGCGCCCGTAGGCTCCGGATAATTCGTCATGTCGTACGTTAAGAGGTAATCTTCCGCAAACTGTTTCCGGCAGACCAGCCGCAGATCCGTTTCGAACGCGTCGAGGAATTCACCGTTAATAGCGTCGGTCAGCTCGAACTCGACGTATTCACTTACGCCCCACTCATCGGTTTCCTTTACTTCACGCCAAGCATCGACGTAGAAGATCCGATTTTCGTACCCGGACACCGAAACGATATCTCCGAAGGTGAATTCCGTTTTCATCTACGCATCCCCCTTTTCGATTCACCTACGAATTCAATCTCGCGGCATAGGTCGCCAACCCGATCAGCCAGACGTCGCTCACCGAATACTTGCCAAAGCTGATCGAGCGCGATGTTGCTCGTGTATACCGTCGGTAGCTGATTCGTTATCCTTGCGTTAATTACGCTGTGTAAATCGCCGCGGAAGCCGTCCGTTGCATCGCGTACCCCTATATCGTCCAGCACCGCAAATGGCGTCGTCTTAGCCGCTTCTAATGCGCGATAGTACCGGGCCGCCGCCGGCTCTGCGACTGAATCCGGAACACGCGGACGGTTGAATTCGTTATAGTCGTTCTGCCACGCGTTTACGTCGAGGAAATAGGCCGGCCGCTGCAACGGTTCGAGGCCGCGCCGCAGGGAGCCGCTATAGTGGACGCGCAGCCACTCGTTAAGAAGTGCGGCGGCCGTTGTCGTCTTACCGGTGCCGGGCGATTCGCTTACGAGGTACAGCGACTTGATGCGGTCCTCTGCCGCTACCGAACCGGATTGATCGAATTGACGATTAAATGTAGACGCGTAAGCATAAGCCGCTTTATAAGCCTCCGGTTGGTCACCGCGTGCCGGCGAATTCTGTAGCGTCACGAGCCGGTACTCACGCGGAAGCCCTGCCGCCGCCGAACGTCCTCCGTTTCCGCTTACGCCGTGCATCTGAATGAAAGCCGTACAGTGTTTCGTACAAGCCGCCGTACCTGCCCCCAGGCATCCGTTAGCAAGTACGCAATTGTTTTCGTTAGTCATATTCGCGGACCTCCTTTCGATCAATTCGTTTTCTTATCGTCCTTTCATGCTTCGTGCGCATCCTCTTATCTGCGCCCTTCACTCGAGGCTCTGGATACATGGCGTCGTAAGTCCAATCGTACCCGCTATATTTTTTAAACACCGTTGTTTTCAAGCGTTTATGGTACGTCACTTACGCGCCTCCTTTCGTTAGTGCTTGCGCAGAGTAAACTCCGCTTTTACTTCCCGATTCCATTGATTGAGTACAAACCTTCCTTTGGCCGCCACGTAGCCTCGTTGCTTAAGCCACTGGACCATAGCTTCGACGATCTCCGCCTCACTCATCGTATATTTTAAAGTCATTCGCACTCCTCCTTTTGTTTTTTCTCGTTTTCTAAATACGCAGCTTTCTCCTCTTCGGCTAAGACCTCGTAATCTTCGTTCTCAAGGAAAAACATCGTTCCGAAGCATTCTTCGTGAATGTTTACATCCATCCGAACCCATGTCGGAAAAGCCGTAACTTCATCCGCCGCAGTCCCTTCCGGATAGTTGATTTCTACATATTCCCGATCATACTCGCCGTTTGCGATCTTTTCTCTAATCGGAGACATGTCGATAATTTCATGAACACGGAGAACGCTCCCTTCCGGATAATTCTTGCCTCCATAAATGGTCAATCGAATCAAATCTCCAACGGACGCTTTTGCCTTGGTCATTCGCCCACCTCTTCGCGTGAGTCGTCGATGATTTTGCAGCGATTTAAATACGTAAGATCAATTTCGCTAAAGTGCCGTTTTTTGAGCTTATACGGGCCTCTTCCGTACGGCGCACCAACAACGTCGCCTACACGAACCTCAGTCGGCTGCGGAGCGTTCAAGTATTCGTCGGGCACCTTCAATCCCAACGCACGTCTTAACGCAATCGCCTTTCCGATATGGACGTTGAAGCAGTCGTTAGGTGCGGCTTTTGCGATTCCTTTTTCGATGACCCCTCCCGTTCTATATCCGCGCAATAACACAACAACCGTCCTCTTGTCTCGATTGACAATAAATTCCAGGTCATATGCGAACAACTCGAAACATTGTTCTTCAACGTCCGCCTTCGCCTGCTCAACGATTTCATCACGGTGGTCTTGGGCGTTAATAGACGCTTTCATTTCCGCCAACTTACGCTGAACTTGTTTAGCCGCTCGAAATCCTTCTTGAAACGTGCGCTTTTTAATCGCCTCCATTACCACTTCACCATGCGCCAGTAACTCTTCGTATCCCATTGCGTTCAAATCGATTTTCATTTCGTCAGCCTCCTCGTATTTGTTCACGTTAAAACCACGTAGTATCTACGCCTTCATTGCGATCAGCCCGTTTCTGTTCGGCTTGGACTTCCGTAAGCACACGCGATAAGACACTTTCGCGCATATATGAAAACATGAACGCAAAGTTACAGCCCGGATACTTCAGCGTCGGCTTTTTCTCCGCGAAACATTTATCGATGAATCTCCGCGTAACCTCGGCGCCTTGCTCGTCGATCATCCGCTTTAGGTTTTTCGCCTCCATGCCGCGATTGTTCGTTACGTAAGGAATTCCGTAAGTTTCTTTATGCTTGGCGTGCAGGTAGCCGATAAAATCGGGGGTTTTCCACTTGGCGACCGGCTTTGATTCATACGTCGTCATCTTCCGACCTCCTCACGTAAGGCTTCGATTTCGTAGAGAAGGCGCCAAACGTGATGATAAAGGTGTTCGGGTACGCCGAGCTGTAGCGCTGATATTGCTTCGTTTAATTCGTACGGTGTCGGTCGTTTCATCGTGCGTTCACTCCTTCGATTTTCACTCCGAGAAGATTGAGCGTATTGATAACGCCTTCCCTTTCGCATTCCAAACTGAACGTAACGCCCCGGGATTGCGCAGTCCGTTGCTTTTCCTGAAGTTCTGCGAAATACTCGCGTACCAGGTCTTCCGGCGTCGCTTCGACTTCGTATCCGTTGATCAATGCGGCTGCAAGCGTCATAATATTCATGTCTGCGATCGGACCAAATTCCGGAGAGTCCGGTTCCCCACCGAAATATACATCGGCATATTCGAACAAAAACCACTCATCTGATACTGCGTCGAGGCTTCGTAAAAATTCGATAGCCTCCGCCTGCTCCTTCGTGATTGTCGGTTTCATCTTAGCGCCTCCTTTGCGATTCTATTGATTTCCCTAAGAACGATATCTCCCGTAGAAATACTCGATACGGTCGCGATTGTACTAAGCGCAGGAACACAGCGCCGGAGTTCATTATTTCGCAGTTCAAGACGCGCGTTCTTCGCCTTCAACCGCTCATTCTCGCCAATCATATCCGCCACAGCACAGCGCAATCGTTTAACTTCTTCGGTCACTTTAGCGCCTCCATTCCGTGTATTTTCGCGTTTTACCGCTTACCCTACCAATCGCCCTCGACCGTCAGTAACGCCGCTATTCCCTCGCGAAACTCCCGTATTAATCGTGCTAATTCCGAAAGCGATGTCGCATCCGAGTCACGCAGCCGCCGATTCATTACGTCGAGTACGGCGCGTTCGACCGTTGAGTGATACGCTACTTCGCGCCACTTTTCCTTCGGCGTCGGGTCGGCGTTCGGGTTCTCCGCAAGCTTCTTCGGCCAATTCGGCGACTTCGTCGGGTCGGTGAAATAGCGTTCATTTACGATGATGTTAAGCGTATCGGACGTTAGTTTGTAATCGGGTGAGATCGGGATATTAATCGCCATGGTAGGCGTCGCCTCCTTCGTTAATCAACTCTCTGTAAAAAGTCTCGTCGCATCCGCAATCAGGACAGACCATTACCTCTTCTTCAAAACCCTCGTAATCCATGACGGTTTTAGTTTTAGGTCTTTTAAACACATGCCCGTTATGGCACTTATACCAATTATCCTGATAATCTGTGCCTAACAGTATTGAAATAGTTATTACGACTACTGTGCATATCAAGAAACTTATGAAGACCTCCTCCTTCGTTTGTTAATAAAACCTAGCAATCGTTCGCTTACGCTCACTCTTGCGGATGTTCATTATCGCGATAGAATTATTATTTAATAAGTATCTGCGCGCGAAAAGGTTTTAATTGAGCGCTATTATTTATCTAGTTATTAATGGCTCTAGTTAAAAGATGGTTCTAGTTAGTGTAAAGTCGAGCCGTGTATGGGTCCGCCGTGTATGGCTAGGCGTCACATGGCTACGTAAGCTCCTCCGTATCTCCATCGAATATCGCGAGCTGACTGATCGGCATGATCGTATATCTTGCGTTATCCCATCGCTGCGTCTTCGGGTCCCGCGCCTTCTGCTTTACGACTAACGGCCGCTCCTGCCACCGATATTCGCATAGCGCTTTGATCCGCCTGTTAGCCGCAGCTCGGCTGAGATTTAGTGCGCCGGCTATCTGATCTTGCGTCGGGTAGCATTCGCCATTAGCGTTCATGAACGAAGACAGTACGCAAAGGGTCTGCCAACGCTCCGCCCCGATGTCCGCGATAAGGCCTTTCTTAACGGCGTCGACGTACATCTTAACGAAGATCCGCGTTTCGGCCTTGCCGGACGTGACGTTGTATTCCGATTGAGATTCGACGGATACGAGCCGCTGATGTTCGTCGGTCATTCGTTATCACCTCGTCTATGATATTCTCTGCAGCGAAGACAGTTTTTCTATGGCGGCTTTAATGTCTGTGAAATCATTGAACAACCTCTCAGCATACCCGTTTATGCATTTTCGCTTTTCAAAACGAAAAGTTATTTCTCGTCTGACTTCGCCCGCAGGATAATAGGCTACCCTTCTCGTTTCCGGATCTGTAATCGCAAAAATGTCTACATCGTCTTTTGTATAGTGCAGTTTTTTATATGGGTTACGTGGGCTCGCTGATTTTCTAATGTCCGCTACAAGCACCTTGTCATCTTTCCGCCTCCCTGTTTTAACCTGTATTTTGAAATTTTCGTTCCCGATTTGCGCAACCAAATCGTACTCTAAATCTGGCTGGCTTGGATTTAAAACGACAATTCCTTGGAAAAGCAGGTCTGATTCAACTAGCCTTTCTGATGCATATCCGATCATTCCTCTACTATTCATGCGGACTCCTCCTTCGATACACCTCGTATAATCTGCGGAAACTCTCGATAATCATCAAAGAACAGTCGACCATTCTCTCTAACGAATCCATTCTTGCAGTGAGTATCTGTGTACCTCAACGTAATACTTCGTTTATGCGTTATGCTTTGCCAATCGATATACGCAATCTTATTGGTTGCGAAATCGTATAGCGCTATCACGTCGAAATCATCTTTCGTATAAAAGCGACTGGATGCGCTTGAACGCGTTAAGTCGAACTTAACCTTTTCGAGATCTTCTGAGCGAGCGCTCTTTACTTGGATGCGTACAAGCTTTCCGTCTTGAATAATCGCGATATCACATTCTGTATTGTCTATCTCCGGTTCGAAAGGTACGTAATTCTTTAGCAACAAGTCGCCTTTTACGAAAAGTTCGGCTGCTGCTCCGTTAATTCTCATTTGCGGCAACATACGTTTTCCTCCTTTTGTGTGTCGGTATCTCCTCGACTAGTTCTCCGTTTGCCTTACACCTATATAACGGGTAGGCTGCCGTCAATTTTGCGACACGGATTACGAAACTTTTTTCGTCCGTCACTATTAACTGCGAAAGCACTTCGGAAAATGGTCAAAAAAAATAACCCCGTCTAAAAAGACGAGGTTAAAATAACTTTTCTACTGGACTGAATTTTTTATGCGCATCCATAACATCACTGCTGAAAAGATTCACGTAATTCCGAACCATATCAAGACTTGAATGCCCAAGTACGGCTTGAAGTGCGAATACATCTGCGCCGTTTTGAACAGACATCTTTGCAAAGGTGTGTCGGAATGTATGTGGAGAACACCGAACATTCTTAATATTTGCCATACGGCCATACTTAGAAAGTCGGTTCTGAACCTGTCGTGTTGTTAGTGGGGTATTGTCTATCGTAACAAATAAAGCGTCATTTGGTACATCTCCGCGTATCTGAACGTACTTTCTTAACCGTATTTTAACAGTCGATTGAATCGGTACAAGACGTTCTTTATAACCCTTCCCATTAATCAGTATTTGCGAATCCTCCCAACGGATATCTTTGACGCTTATATCAGTCAGTTCTCGTACACGCACACCAGTTTCGATGAGTAATAACATGATTGTATAATCACGAAAGCCTGTAAACGTTCCCTGATCCGGCTGCCGCAGAATATCACGAAGTTGCTCGCGGCTGAACGTCTCAATTACTTCTTTCTTCTGTTTAACCAACGAAAGTTCTTTCGCAGGATTATCGCCTATCATACGGTTCTTTTCGAGGAAATTAAAGAACGCCCTAATAGCGCGAAGCCTCGTATTGATCGAGGTCTCTTTCCTTCCTAGTTTATCCATCATGTACACAATAACGTTCTCTTTCAATATCGGTAGCGTTATTTTTTCAGGTCTAGTCGATACGCCCTGCTGCTCGAGCATCGAGCGAAATGACAGTAGTTCGTTCCGGTAATACTTAAGCGTATGTTCCGAAAGATTCTTAATTTTACATTCTCGTATGAATGCGTTGTATGCCGTTTCAAAATCGGTTAGTTCAATTTCGGGCTTGTCCGTCTCCGGGACTGCCGCTATTATATTTGACCGCCTAGCCAACCGCATCGCCTCCGTTTTGTGTTAAATAAACGTAATCGTACGAATGCGAACGCAAAAAAGCCACCTACATTGCGTAGATCGCCCGTCATATTAGCGTTTATGTCACCGGAATGTATCCGCGGATTTTGAGTCGTGCGCGTCTGCCAATTCCGCCACACCGGCATGTAATGCGTCGTGTTCAACCGACGTATATAAATATAACATGTATTTCATAAAACGTCAACGGTTTTAGCAAAGTTTTTTAAATGGTAATGCAGTATATACGATACAAACAAGAAACTTATATTGATAGTCATTACGTTTTTATTATATAAAAAAAGTGATCTGCAATATGCAAATCACTCTCATATATGTTTTATAATGTGAAAACTGATGACCAATTTAACATAGTTCGTTCAAAGTTAAATTGGTGCCGAGGGCCGGACTTGAACCGGCACGGTAGTCACCTACCGCAGGATTTTAAGTCCTGTGTGTCTGCCAATTCCACCACCCCGGCAATAGAAAGGCGACACCCGGATTCGAACCGGGGATAAAGGTTTTGCAGACCTCTGCCTTACCACTTGGCTATGCCGCCGTAATTTGGAGCGGAAGACGGGATTCGAACCCGCGACCCCCACCTTGGCAAGGTGATGTTCTACCACTGAACTACTTCCGCAACATGTAAAAGAACTTAATACATCTTATGCTGTTGTTTTTTAAAAAATGCAACTGGGCTAGCTGGATTCGAACCAACGCATGACGGAGTCAAAGTCCGTTGCCTTACCGCTTGGCTATAGCCCAATGATAAAATGGGGCGATTGATGGGAATCGAACCCACGAGTGCCAGAGCCACAATCTGGTGCGTTAACCACTTCGCCACAACCGCCATAATCTGAAGATGAATAAATAATATAGTGGCAGGGGCAGTAGGAATCGAACCCACACCGGAGGTTTTGGAGACCTCTGTTCTACCGTTAAACTATGCCCCTATTTATAAAATGGTGGAGGGGGGCAGATTCGAACTGCCGAACCCTGAGGGAGCGGATTTACAGTCCGCCGCGTTTAGCCACTTCGCTACCCCTCCATCATTTAGAGTGCCGGCCAGAGGACTTGAACCCCCAACCTACTGATTACAAGTCAGTTGCTCTACCAATTGAGCTAGACCGGCAAATGGTGGCTCGGGACGGAATCGAACCGCCGACACACGGATTTTCAGTCCGTTGCTCTACCAACTGAGCTACCGAGCCATTTTATAAATGGCGGTCCGGACGGGACTCGAACCCGCGACCTCCTGCGTGACAGGCAGGCATTCTAACCAACTGAACTACCGGACCATTTAATTTTTGGTTGCGGGGGCAGGATTTGAACCTGCGACCTTCGGGTTATGAGCCCGACGAGCTACCGAACTGCTCCACCCCGCGATAATAATGGTGGAGGATGACGGGCTCGAACCGCCGACCCTCTGCTTGTAAGGCAGATGCTCTCCCAGCTGAGCTAATCCTCCATCATATAAGTGACCCGTACGGGATTCGAACCCGTGTTACCGCCGTGAAAGGGCGGTGTCTTAACCGCTTGACCAACGGGCCCTGGTATTTTTTCGTTTGTTATGTATTAATAATTAGTGGCGGAGAGCAAGGGATTCGAACCCTTGAGACGGGGTTACCGCCTACACGATTTCCAATCGTGCTCCTTCGGCCACTCGGACAGCTCTCCATAAATGGCTCCGCAGGTAGGATTCGAACCTACGACCGATCGGTTAACAGCCGATAGCTCTACCACTGAGCTACTGCGGAATGAAGTCTGCCTGGCGATGTCCTACTCTCACAGGGGGAAACCCCCGACTACCATCGGCGCTGAAGAGCTTAACTTCCGTGTTCGGCATGGGAACGGGTGTGACCTCTTCGCCATCATCACCAGACGTTTTAGTGACATGTATTATTATACTATGTATTTCAGAAAAAGCAAGAGTTTTTTTTGAAAAAAATTCTCTCAAAACTAGATAACAGTAAGCATACATTCAAATTGGTTAAGTCCTCGATCGATTAGTATCTGTCAGCTCCATGTGTCGCCACACTTCCACCTCAGACCTATCAACCTGATCATCTTTCAGGGATCTTACTTCCTTGCGGAATGGGAAATCTCATCTTGAGGGGGGCTTCATGCTTAGATGCTTTCAGCACTTATCCCGTCCGCACATAGCTACCCAGCGATGCCCTTGGCAGAACAACTGGTACACCAGCGGTGCGTCCATCCCGGTCCTCTCGTACTAAGGACAGCTCCTCTCAAATTTCCTGCGCCCGCGACGGATAGGGACCGAACTGTCTCACGACGTTCTGAACCCAGCTCGCGTACCGCTTTAATGGGCGAACAGCCCAACCCTTGGGACCGACTACAGCCCCAGGATGCGATGAGCCGACATCGAGGTGCCAAACCTCCCCGTCGATGTGGACTCTTGGGGGAGATAAGCCTGTTATCCCCGGGGTAGCTTTTATCCGTTGAGCGATGGCCCTTCCATGCGGAACCACCGGATCACTAAGCCCGACTTTCGTCCCTGCTCGACTTGTAGGTCTCGCAGTCAAGCTCCCTTGTGCCTTTACACTCTGCGAATGATTTCCAACCATTCTGAGGGAACCTTTGGGCGCCTCCGTTACCTTTTAGGAGGCGACCGCCCCAGTCAAACTGCCCACCTGACACTGTCTCCCCGCCCGATAAGGGCGGCGGGTTAGAAGGTCAATACAGCCAGGGTAGTATCCCACCGATGCCTCCACCGAAGCTGGCGCTCCGGTTTCCAAGGCTCCTACCTATCCTGTACAAGCTGTACCAACATTCAATATCAGGCTGCAGTAAAGCTCCACGGGGTCTTTCCGTCCTGTCGCGGGTAACCTGCATCTTCACAGGTACTATAATTTCACCGAGTCTCTCGTTGAGACAGTGCCCAGATCGTTGCGCCTTTCGTGCGGGTCGGAACTTACCCGACAAGGAATTTCGCTACCTTAGGACCGTTATAGTTACGGCCGCCGTTTACTGGGGCTTCAATTCGCACCTTCGCTTACGCTAAGCGCTCCTCTTAACCTTCCAGCACCGGGCAGGCGTCAGCCCCTATACTTCGCCTTACGGCTTCGCAGAGACCTGTGTTTTTGCTAAACAGTCGCCTGGGCCTATTCACTGCGGCTCTCTCGGGCTTGCACCCTAACAGAGCACCCCTTCTCCCGAAGTTACGGGGTCATTTTGCCGAGTTCCTTAACGAGAGTTCTCTCGATCACCTTAGGATTCTCTCCTCGCCTACCTGTGTCGGTTTGCGGTACGGGCACCTCTCACCTCGCTAGAGGCTTTTCTTGGCAGTGTGGAATCAGGAACTTCGCTACTATAATTCGCTCGCCATCACAGCTCAGCCTTCACGGGAAACGGATTTGCCTATTTCCCAGCCTAACTGCTTGGACGCGGATATCCAATACCGCGCTTACCCTATCCTCCTGCGTCCCCCCATTGCTCAAATGGTGAGGAGGTGGTACAGGAATATCAACCTGTTATCCATCGCCTACGCCTTTCGGCCTCGGCTTAGGTCCCGACTAACCCTGAGCGGACGAGCCTTCCTCAGGAAACCTTAGGCATTCGGTGGAGGGGATTCTCACCCCTCTTTCGCTACTCATACCGGCATTCTCACTTCTAAGCGCTCCACAAGTCCTTCCGGTCTTGCTTCACAGCCCTTAGAACGCTCTCCTACCACTGTTCGAAGAACAGTCCGCAGCTTCGGTGATACGTTTAGCCCCGGTACATTTTCGGCGCAGAGTCACTCGACCAGTGAGCTATTACGCACTCTTTAAATGGTGGCTGCTTCTAAGCCAACATCCTGGTTGTCTAAGCAACTCCACATCCTTTTCCACTTAACGTATACTTTGGGACCTTAGCTGGCGGTCTGGGCTGTTTCCCTTTCGACTACGGATCTTATCACTCGCAGTCTGACTCCCAAGGATAAGTCATCGGCATTCGGAGTTTGACTGAATTCGGTAACCCGGTAGGGGCCCCTAGTCCAATCAGTGCTCTACCTCCGAGACTCTTACCTTGAGGCTAGCCCTAAAGCTATTTCGGAGAGAACCAGCTATCTCCAGGTTCGATTGGCATTTCACCCCTACCCACACCTCATCCCCGCACTTTTCAACGTGCGTGGGTTCGGGCCTCCATTCAGTGTTACCTGAACTTCACCCTGGACATGGGTAGATCACCTGGTTTCGGGTCTACGACCACGTACTCAATTCGCCCTATTCAGACTCGCTTTCGCTGCGGCTCCGCATCTTCTGCTTAACCTTGCACGGGATCGTAACTCGCCGGTTCATTCTACAAAAGGCACGCCATCACCCGTTAACGGGCTCTGACTACTTGTAGGCACACGGTTTCAGGATCTCTTTCACTCCCCTTCCGGGGTGCTTTTCACCTTTCCCTCACGGTACTGGTTCACTATCGGTCACTAGGGAGTATTTAGCCTTGGGAGATGGTCCTCCCGGATTCCGACGGAATTTCACGTGTTCCGCCGTACTCAGGATCCACTCAGGAGAGAACGAAGTTTTGACTACAGGGCTGTTACCTCCTATGGCGGGCCTTTCCAGACCTCTTCATCTACCTCGTTCCTTTGTAACTCCGTACAGAGTGTCCTACAACCCCAAGAGGCAAGCCTCTTGGTTTGGGCTGGTCCCGTTTCGCTCGCCGCTACTCAGGGAATCGCATTTGCTTTCTCTTCCTCCGGGTACTTAGATGTTTCAGTTCCCCGGGTCTGCCTTCTCATATCCTATGTATTCAGATATGGATACCACTCCATTACGAGTGGTGGGTTTCCCCATTCGGAAATCTCCGGATCAAAGCTTGCTTACAGCTCCCCGAAGCATATCGGTGTTCGTCCCGTCCTTCATCGGCTCCTAGTGCCAAGGCATCCACCGTGCGCCCTTTCTAACTTAACCGTTAAAAAGAATCACTACGTGATATCTTGCATTACTAATTGAATGTGAATTACTTCTGTTATCTAGTTTTCAAAGAACAACGCATAGGACATGCTAACACATGCGTTGCCACAGGAAGTGGCGCATTTAGCAGGTGTTCCTATGTTTTGAAGGAATGATCCTTCAAAACTAAACAAGACAGGGAACGTTCTGTTTATAAGACCCAAGGTCTTATATTCCGTTAAAATCCTTAGAAAGGAGGTGATCCAGCCGCACCTTCCGATACGGCTACCTTGTTACGACTTCACCCCAATCATCTGTCCCACCTTCGGCGGCTGGCTCCTAAAAGGTTACCTCACCGACTTCGGGTGTTACAAACTCTCGTGGTGTGACGGGCGGTGTGTACAAGGCCCGGGAACGTATTCACCGCGGCATGCTGATCCGCGATTACTAGCGATTCCAGCTTCACGCAGTCGAGTTGCAGACTGCGATCCGAACTGAGAACAGATTTGTGGGATTGGCTTAACCTCGCGGTTTCGCTGCCCTTTGTTCTGCCCATTGTAGCACGTGTGTAGCCCAGGTCATAAGGGGCATGATGATTTGACGTCATCCCCACCTTCCTCCGGTTTGTCACCGGCAGTCACCTTAGAGTGCCCAACTGAATGCTGGCAACTAAGATCAAGGGTTGCGCTCGTTGCGGGACTTAACCCAACATCTCACGACACGAGCTGACGACAACCATGCACCACCTGTCACTCTGCCCCCGAAGGGGACGTCCTATCTCTAGGATTGTCAGAGGATGTCAAGACCTGGTAAGGTTCTTCGCGTTGCTTCGAATTAAACCACATGCTCCACCGCTTGTGCGGGCCCCCGTCAATTCCTTTGAGTTTCAGTCTTGCGACCGTACTCCCCAGGCGGAGTGCTTAATGCGTTAGCTGCAGCACTAAGGGGCGGAAACCCCCTAACACTTAGCACTCATCGTTTACGGCGTGGACTACCAGGGTATCTAATCCTGTTCGCTCCCCACGCTTTCGCTCCTCAGCGTCAGTTACAGACCAGAGAGTCGCCTTCGCCACTGGTGTTCCTCCACATCTCTACGCATTTCACCGCTACACGTGGAATTCCACTCTCCTCTTCTGCACTCAAGTTCCCCAGTTTCCAATGACCCTCCCCGGTTGAGCCGGGGGCTTTCACATCAGACTTAAGAAACCGCCTGCGAGCCCTTTACGCCCAATAATTCCGGACAACGCTTGCCACCTACGTATTACCGCGGCTGCTGGCACGTAGTTAGCCGTGGCTTTCTGGTTAGGTACCGTCAAGGTGCCGCCCTATTTGAACGGCACTTGTTCTTCCCTAACAACAGAGCTTTACGATCCGAAAACCTTCATCACTCACGCGGCGTTGCTCCGTCAGACTTTCGTCCATTGCGGAAGATTCCCTACTGCTGCCTCCCGTAGGAGTCTGGGCCGTGTCTCAGTCCCAGTGTGGCCGATCACCCTCTCAGGTCGGCTACGCATCGTTGCCTTGGTGAGCCGTTACCTCACCAACTAGCTAATGCGCCGCGGGTCCATCTGTAAGTGGTAGCCGAAGCCACCTTTTATGTCTGAACCATGCGGTTCAAACAACCATCCGGTATTAGCCCCGGTTTCCCGGAGTTATCCCAGTCTTACAGGCAGGTTACCCACGTGTTACTCACCCGTCCGCCGCTAACATCAGGGAGCAAGCTCCCATCTGTCCGCTCGACTTGCATGTATTAGGCACGCCGCCAGCGTTCGTCCTGAGCCAGGATCAAACTCTCCGATAAAGTAGTTTGACTGACTACGCACATCGCTGTGCGATTTATTTAAAACTTTGAATTAACAGGTACGTTTTGTCTTGTTTAGTTTTCAAAGATCATCTCAACCTCATCTCGAGGCGACTTTTTCAGTATAACATTCCAGCAAGTTGCTGTCAAATGTTTTTTTGTTTTTATTTCTCCGCCGCTGTGAGCTTTTTGTTGAAGCGCATCAGCGACGTTTAATAATATACCATGCCTATGATTCAGCGTCAACACTTTTTTTGAAAGAATATCCTCGATGATATACTTCCTGCCCTTTGGTCTCTATTTGAGATACTTCAACAAAGCCTTTTTCCGTCAGGTAATCAAGCATGACACCAAGATCTTGGGTGAAGTGCAGCAGTTCAGGGTGCTGCAGCAATTCTCCAAACTGCCACATTTCTTTTTCTTTCATCACTTGAAAAAGGTGCGCAGAACCGATTTCAGCTTTTGAATGGATGAGAAAATCATTTGCTAAGAATAATAATTCGAGCCTTTTCTCCAAACTTTCGTGACTCTCGACAAGTTCGGAATATAGCTTATATACCTGCGGCTCAATGTGACGGACCTGGTTCCAGACTGTCGTTTCGGGATAAAACCCCCGGTCAATCACTTCTATGCGGGCCAAGTGGTGAAGAGCATGCACTACCGCATAATATGCATCCAGAAAATGATCAGCTTCAAAAAACGCTTTTCCTTCTACAAATCTTCTGATCAGCTTGCCGTATTCCATTCCGATCTTTAATTTCCGCTCGGCGAAAGGAAAAGTGCTGAGCCGGTCATTGAGTTCAGATATATATTCATTGCGGTCAAACAGCACTTTGCCGTTGATGATCCAATCTATGACTCTTCTATTTGTCCCAAGCAGAATCCATTCCTGAAGCAGAGCATCCGTTACAATATGTAAAGAAGCGGTTTTTTGTTCGAATTCATAATGCTTTATAAAAAGAGGTTCATCAGCCTGTTTGACAATGACAAGCATGACCGCATCAAAGTTATCCGTGATGGATGATGCTTTACTCCTTCTCTCAATCATAAGGACGGCCAGCGTATCGGGATGACTTGCTCTTTCTTGGTAAATTGGACGGAGAAGATTGTCCATTACGATTCCTCCAATGCGATTGTTTCACTAGCTATTGTTTCTACATTTCTATGATAAAACATGAAAGTCCTTTTTTCTAAACACATTGCACTATTATAACAAATTTCCTTTCAGGTGCCATATTTATTCTTCCCTTTTCTTACGAAAACATGAAGAATATGCCATCTGTTTTGTGCTATAGTTAAACGAGAGGGGGATGGACATGGCGAAATACTCAAGCAAAATTAATAAGATCAGAACGTTTGCGTTAAGTTTGGTTTTCGTTGGGTTTATCATTATGTACATCGGGCTGTTCTTTAAGCAGTCTGTTTTGCTTGCCAGCTTGTTTATGGTTCTCGGCCTGCTGTCGATCGGGCTCAGCACCGCCGTTTATTTTTGGATCGGCATGCTGTCCACAAAAGCGGTCCGGGTGATGTGCCCCGCTTGCGAGAAAGAAACGAAGATTCTGGGCAGAGTGGATATGTGCATGCATTGCAGAGAGCCGCTTACATTGGATAAAGGATTGGAAGGCAAAGCGTTCGATGAGTCTTATAACAGAAAAAACAGTGTAAAATAAACGAAGCTGACCGTATCAAAGCGGTCAGCTTCGTTTAGTGGTTTTCTTTTTTGGAACATTCTTGGCAGACGCCGTAAATCTCCAAACGGTGGTGGCTTACCTTAAACCCCGTGACGTGAGCCGCAAGCTGTTCCACTTCGTCAAGCCCGGGATAATGGAAGTCTACGATTTTTCCGCAGCTTTCACAAATGGCGTGATAATGGTCAGAGGTGACAAAGTCAAATCTGCTGGACGCATCTCCGTACGTCAGTTCCTTTACAAGCCCCGCTTCCCGGAATACACGCAAATTGTTATACACTGTCGCAACACTCATATTAGGGAATTTCCCTTCCAAGGCTTTATATATATCGTCCGCTGTCGGATGTGCCATAGAATCCACGAGATATTCCAGAATGGCATGACGTTGAGGAGTAATCCGGACTCCCGTATCCTTCAACGTGTCTAAGGCTTCTTTTAATTCATGTGCAGCCATCCGTCATGCACCTCTCTTCTAAAAAAGATTCTTACTTTATAATGTTTATAATTAGTGTACATCTTTTTCCGGTCTCCTGTCAAATGTAATCTGAAGAAAACCCCGTGAGTTCAGCATTTGTCCATTAATTAGACGCAATTTGTTCCAATTCGCGAAGCGCCTCGGCAACGTGATCTTTCACTTTTACCTTTCTCCACTCCTTCACAAGACGGCCTTCTTTGTCTAACAAAAAAGTGGATCGCTCGATACCCATATATTCTTTCCCAAAATTCTTCTTCAGCTTCCACACATCAAAAGCTTCCGCCAGTTTGTGCTCATCGTCAACGAGGAGCTGGAAAGGAAGATCGTGTTTTTGCTTAAATTTTTCATGTTTATCACGGCTGTCAGGGCTTACTCCGATGATAACCGCATCAAGTCCCGCGAAACTTTCGTGCTGATCACGGAAATCACATGCTTCCGTTGTGCATCCGGGTGTCATGTCTTTCGGATAAAAATAGAGAACGACGTACTTCCCTTTAAAATCCGTCAATGCTACTTCTTCCCCGCTGTCATTCACTAATTTCATATCCGGTGCTGTTTGTCCGATTTCAATCGTCATTTCTTATACCTCCGGGTTTTTTATTAAGCGTATCCAATTCACGTTAAGATTACAACCGTTATCCTCCCGCTCTTTTTTGGAAGCATGAACCGTTGTGCTCGCAATGAAGCATGCTACAATAGAACATGATGTAAGGAGATATTAGGAGGGTCATTTTTTGTATACAAAATCAGTTGAACTTCATAAGGAAGCGTTAGAGCATATCGTCGGAGGCGTGAACAGCCCGTCCAGATCCTATAAAGCGGTAGGCGGCGGTTCACCCGTTGCGATGGAAAAAGCGAACGGCGCTTATTTCTGGGATGTAGACGGGAATCAGTATATCGATTATTTAGCGGCTTACGGCCCGATTATTACCGGACATGCCCATCCGCATATTACTGAAGCGATTAAAACAGCGGCTGAAAACGGCGTGCTGTACGGGACGCCGACCAAACATGAGGTCACTTTCGCCAAAATGCTGAAGGAGGCCATTCCTTCACTTGATAAAGTACGATTCGTAAACTCAGGCACTGAAGCGGTAATGACAACGATCCGGGTTGCACGCGCTTATACAGGCCGGACAAAAATCATTAAATTCGCCGGCTGCTATCACGGCCACTCTGATCTCGTGCTTGTCGCTGCGGGTTCCGGCCCGTCTACGCTCGGCACCCCCGATTCCGCCGGCGTGCCGAAAAGCATCGCCAATGAGGTGATTACCGTTCCTTTCAATGACATTGAAAGCTACAAAGCCGCGCTGGATAAATGGGGTTCGGAAATTGCAGCGGTTCTCGTCGAGCCGATCGTCGGCAACTTCGGCATCGTTGAACCTGAAGAAGGATTTTTAGAACAGGTAAATGAATTGACCCATAAAGCGGGCGCGCTCGTCATTTATGATGAAGTGATCACGGCGTTCCGTTTTATGTACGGAGGCGCGCAGGATCTTCTTCAAGTGAAGCCTGATTTAACGGCGCTCGGTAAAATTATCGGGGGCGGCTTGCCGATCGGCGCTTACGGAGGCAAAAAAGAGATCATGGAGCAGGTTGCTCCGCTCGGCCCGGCATATCAAGCCGGTACGATGGCCGGAAACCCGGCATCTATCCTATCTGGCATCGCCTGCCTGGAAGTGCTGAAGGAAGAAGGCGTTTATGAGCGGCTTGATGAGCTCGGCGCCAGACTTGAGCAAGGCATTCTCGCCCATGCGGAGACACACGGCATTACCATCACCGTCAACCGTTTAAAAGGCGCGCTCACGGTTTACTTCACTGATGAAAAGATCGTCAATTACGAGCAGGCGGAAAATACGGACGGAGAAGCATTCGCCAAGTTCTTCAAGCTGATGCTTGAGCGCGGCATCAATCTCGCTCCATCGAAGTATGAAGCTTGGTTTATCACAACCGCACATACTGAAGAGGATATCGACGCCACTTTACAAGCCGTTGAAGATGCGTTCAGACATATGAAAAAATAACTGCTGAAACAAGCGGGAGCCCGGGGCTTCCGCTTTTTCTTTTTGTCCGATTTGTGAGATAATGGTTTTTTCAAAAAAAGACCTTGAATAATTGGTATGATCCCTGTATATTACTTTATTGTTTAGCAAATCAGCCGACAGGGAAATGTAAGTGTCAGCCGTTCGTTCGGCACATAATTTATTAGAGAAAGGAATGCACGCACAAACCAATGAAACTTGGTGCCCGCATTTTTAAAACAGGGATTGCGATTACGCTCGCGCTCTACTTAGCATCATGGATCGGACTTCCGTCGCCGATCTTTGCCGGGATTGCAGCTATATTTGCCATACAGCCCTCTATTTACAGGTCTTTTCTTATCATTATTGATCAGGTTCAGGCAAATATCATCGGCGCTGTCATCGCTACGGCATTCGGACTGATTTTCGGACCGAGTCCGATTATGATCGGATTGACCGCAGTGATTGTCATCACGATCATGTTAAAACTGAAAATTGAACACACCATTTCGATTGCGCTCGTGACGGTTATCGCGATTTTAGAAACACCGGGAAACAGCTTCCTGACGTTCGCTCTGATACGAACAAGCACCGTTATTTTAGGCGTGCTGTCTTCTTTTATTGTGAACCTTGTGTTTCTTCCGCCGAAATACGAAACGAAGCTGACTCATCATACGGTTGAATATACCGATGAGATCATGAAATGGATCAGGCTGACGATGCGCCAGTCCACGGAACACTCGATATTGAAAGAGGATATTGAGAAGCTGAAAGAAAAGATGATGAAGCTTGATCATACGTACCTTCTTTATAAAGAGGAGAGAAGCTACTTTAAGAAAACGACGTATGTAAAGTCGCGCAAGCTTGTTTTATTCAGACAGGCGATTATTACGGCGAATCGGGCGCTTGATACGCTGAAAAAGCTGCACCGCTATGAAAACGAGATTTATCATATGCCGGAGGAATTTCAGGAGACGCTGACAGAAGAAATTGATTATCTGCTTCATTGGCACGAAAGGATTCTGATGCGGACGGTCGGCAAGATCAAGCCGCATGATGACGATGCTGAAGAAAGCATAAGATATAAACAGCTTTTGACGAAGTCTTTCTTGAAAAATCAGCAGAACTGCGAGGATGAACTGCTTGATTACAATATGCTCAGCATTATGGCTGCGGTTGCGGAATACCGCGAGCAGCTGGAGCATCTCGATACATTAATTACGAGTTTTCAGACATACCACCCGAAAGACAGCGAATTAGAAACAGACGAAGAGTAACCCGGTGCTTCCGTAAAACCGGGTTTTTTTGCATTCAAAAAAACGTATGCCGCCCATTCGGACGGCATAAGTTTTTGTATCAGTTCAAATTCTGAATCGTAAATAAGTGTCTGTACTGGCCGCCTTGGGCCATTAATTCCTCGTGCGTGCCGGTTTCGACGACGGCGCCGTTTTCCATGACGACAATTTTATCCGCATGCGTAATCGTGGACAGCCTGTGGGCGACGATAAAAGTCGTCCGGTTTTTCGCAAGCTTTTCCATCGCTTCCTGAATGTAGTGTTCACTTTCAAGATCAAGAGCCGATGTCGCTTCATCCAAGATTAACAGCGGCGGATTTTTTAAGAATACACGCGCGATAGAAATCCGCTGTTTCTGCCCGCCTGACAATTTGACGCCCCGTTCGCCGACTTTGGTTTCGTAGCCTTCGGGGAAGTTCATAATAAATTCATGGGCATTTGCCGCTTTCGCTGCCGCAACCACCTCATCCAGAGACGCTCCCGGTTTACCGATGGCGATATTTTCACGAATTGTCTCACTGAACAGAAACGTATCCTGAAGCACCATTCCGACTTGATTGCGGAGGCTTCTCGCTTCATAATCGCGAATATCTGTGCCGTCAATCAGCAGGCTGCCGCCGGATACATCATAAAAACGCGGTATGAGGCTGACAAGCGTCGATTTTCCGCCGCCGCTCATCCCGACGAGCGCGACGGTTTCCCCTTTTGTCACCTTTAAGGAAACGTCCTGCAAAATCGTTTCTTTTCCTTCCTCATAACGGAACGAGACATTTCGGAATTCAACTTCGCCCTTAATGCCGTCAGCTTTTACTGCATTCGGTTTATCAGTCAGTTCATACGGCTCGTCGATAAATTCAAATATGCGGTCCATCGAAGCGATCGACTGGGTCAGCGTCGTCGATGAGTTGATCAATCTTCTGACCGGATTGTACATTCTGTCAATGTAGCCGACGAACGCAACCATCGTCCCTACCGTCAGGGGACCGTTTATGACAAAATAACCCGCAAACGCGATAACAAGCAGCGGCGCCAAATCCGTAATGGTATTCACGACTGCAAACGTTTTTGCGTTCCAATTCGTATGACGGATCGCTCTGTCCAGAAAATGTCCGTTTTTTTCATCAAAATTGGCTTGTTCATAATCTTCAATGGCAAAACTTCTGATAACGGGCATCCCCTGAACTCTTTCGTGCAAATGTCCCTGAACTTGGGCGAGTGCCTGAGAACGCTCACGTGTCAGTTTTCGGAGGCGGCCGTAAAAGTATTTCACTGAAATTCCGTATAACGGAAACAAAATGACAGATATCAATGTCAGCTTGACATCGAGTGTAAACATAATACAGATGACGATCAGCACCGTCATCATATCAAGCCAGATATTCATCAGTCCCGTTATGACAAAGTCTTTTGTCTGTTCGACATCATTTATCACCCGGGAAATGACTTCGCCCGTTCTCGTGTTGGCATAAAACCTCAGGCTCAATTTTTGAATATGATCAAACAATACCCCCCTGATATCGTAGAGCACCCGGCTGCCCGTCCATTGCGCGAAGTATTGCCGATAGTACTCTACCGGGGGACGCAGAATTAAAAACAGCACGAACATGATACCCATTATCGTAAATAGCGATGATGTTTTAGCGCTTGCCGTTCCGCTCCCTTGAATAATGTCATCGACCACGTATTTTAACAGAAGCGGGAGAGCCAGCGGGATGGAGAATTTTATGATGCCGATTAACACTGTGATAAAAATTTGTTTTTTATAAGGTTTTACAAATTGCATATAGCGTCTGATTACGCCCACACTTTATCCCCCTCTCTCTTTAAGGCGTGTGAGCCCATGTGAAAAACCTGTTGACACCCCAACAGGTTTTTTTATTGTATTCTTTATTTTGTATAGCGCAGATACCGTTCATACCACATATCAACAAATTCCGGAGCAAACGGTCCTTTCCGCTGATGAATCCAGTGCAGCAGCGTATTCAGATACTCCTTCAGAATGCTGTCGATCTCTTTAGGGTAATTCATTGATTTGCGGTGGTCATCGTATTCATCCTCGTCAAGAATGTTATACGTCATATCCGGAAACACCTTGACATCCAAATCGTAATCAATATATTTGATGGCCTCTCCGTCATAAGCGAACGGCGAGCTGATGTTGCAATAATAGTGTACCCCGTCATCTCTCAGCATTCCGATGACGTTAAACCACTGACGGGCATGAAAGTAGCAGATCGCCGGCTCTCTCGTCACCCACGTCCGTCCGTCGGATTCCGTCACCATTGTCCGGTCGTTGGCTCCGATGATACACAATTCCGTACTTTTTAAAATCGTCGTTTCATTCCAAATTCGATGAAGCAGCCCGTTATGCTTATAGCTGTGAATTTGAATGGTTTCTCCTTCCTTGGGATATCCCATATTTCTCCCCTACTTTCTGTAAAGCCCTGCAGTCAATGCAGCCGCAATTGCTTTCCGACAAGTCTTTTCACTATTATAACGTTACGAATTAAAAAATGAAAATAAAAGAACCACTCCGCTTCCGGAATGGCACATTCATTTCTGCACATAGGAAGACGGCTTTTCCGTGCTGCGATAAGACTGGATGACTTGCTCTGTCTGCCTTTGGAATAACTCCTGTATGCCGGCCAGGTCTTTTCGCTTTGTCGCAATTTCGTCCTGTACATTGTCCAGCTTTGCATCTCTTTCCAGACTGATGAGTTCCGCTTCCACCTGCCGGCAGCGGTCAAGTTGTGACTGCAGCTCGAGAAGCTGATCCATGATTTTCATCTGTTCACTTACAAGCTTTTCAAACTCTGACATCGGGTTCCTCCTTAGGCTTTTAGGTTGATACTCCTTACCATTTCGATTTTCCGCCGGAAAACCCTTTGACTCATTCTGTAGAGGAATCACAAGTTTTGTCGTTTCGGCAACAGAAAAAAGCACTTCCATCCGAAGATGAAGTGCTTTTTCGTTTCAGTGATTAGCTGTTTTGCTGTTTGTTTTGTTCAGCAGATTGGTTTTGCTTTCTAACCTGCTGCGCATCAGTTTCACTGCCGAATTCAGTGCCGAATTGACCCTGACCGGAAGCTGATTGCTGGTTTTGTCTTTTCACCTGCTGAACGTCTGTTTTGCTGAATTTTGAGTTTGCCATTGTTATCACCTCCACGCACTATAGAATGCGCAGGAGACGATAAGGCTATTCATCTTTTTTAAAACTTATACGAGCAGAGAGCGTCCGCCGTCAATTATGATGGTCTGACCGCGGATCATGTCCGCTTTTGAAGAAACTAAAAACTCCACCGTATCGATCATATCTTTAATTTCGACCATTCTGCCGGCCGGCGTATTTTGGCGGGCATCTTCCAGCAGTTCATCTCTGTTAGGGAAATGCTTCAGCGCGTCCGTATCAATCGCTCCGCCTGACACCGCGTTTACGATGATATTTTTCGGAGACAGCTCAACCGCCAGATAACGGGTTAACGATTCTAAAGCGGCTTTTGAGACACCGACCGTCGTATAGTTTTCAAGATAGCGGATGCTGCCGAGCGAGCTGATGCTGACGATGTGGCCGCCTCCGTTTTTCTCCATCATCTTTGCCGCTTCCTGGGCGCAGAAAAGCAATGCTTTGGCATTGATATTCATCGTCCAGTCCCAGTGTGTTTCTTCGAGTTCCATAACCGGTCTCAGCACGCCTGAAGCCGCATTATTGACGAACACGTCCAGTCTGCCGAATGTTTCGTCAATCTGGCGGAACATGTCTTTGATTTTTGCCGGCTGGCCGACATTGGCTTTAATGACGAGCGTTTTAACGCCGAGTTTTTCAATTTCTTCAGCGGTTTCTAATGCCGCTTTTTTACTGCGGGCGTAATTGATGACGATGTTGTATCCTTTTTCCGCGAGTCTGATGGCGGCTGCTTTCCCGACGCCGCGGCTGCTTCCCGTGATCAGTGCGCATTTATTTTGTTCCATTTTTCCTCAGCTCCTTGCTGTGTATAGTTCTTTTCATTCAACAAACAATAAAAGCAATATGTGTTGAAAGGGGTCTTTTATATGTATGTCGGACGTGATATGGGCGAATTGGCCATGATGCCCAAAAAAGATTGGAGAGATTCAGAGCTCGCCTATTTCCATCATGCCTTCCAGCAAATTATGCCGTATTTAAACGAAGAAGGCCAGTCCAAATACCGGGAACTGATTCAGGAAATCGAAGCCCGCGGCGGACTGAAACGGAATGAAGCGGATTACGGCCACGGCACTCGCGTCAGCTATGACTGACGCTTTTTACAGGCGGCCGCTTTCTTCCGCCATTTTCCATATCTTTTGATGGGAAACGGGAAATGCGTATTCCTCGAGCTCCTCTTTTGTGACCCGTATGAGTTCCGTTGTATCCGACACTTGTTTTACTTTACCGAAAAAGACCGAAATATTCCAGACGAGATGGGTGAAAACATGCTCTACGATGCCTTCCAGCTCCCCGATTTCAGCGGTTGTTCCCATCTCTTTTTCTAAATAGGTTTCAAGCTGCTCTCTCTCGGTTTTGATTCCTTTCTGGGTTTCGGTATTCGGAAACTCCCACAAGTTGGCGAGCAAGCCTTTTGGCGGCCGTTTATGAATATAGACATCGCCTTGAACGTCTGTCAGCACAACGGCTGCCATTGTTTTTATTCCGGGCTTTTTCTTTTTGCTTTTAACGGGCAGCTCCCGCTCTGTCCCTTCCGCAAATGCCGAACAGTGCTTTTGTACGGGGCAAAGCAGGCAGGACGGCGATTTCGGGGTGCAGATGATCGCGCCGAGCTCCATTAAACCCTGATTGAATTCAGATGGTTTTTCATGAGAAATGAAAGCGGATACCGCCTGTTCGAAAATAGTTCTCGTTTTAGGTTTTGCGATATCGTCCCATATGGAAAGAATTCTCGACATGACACGCATCACATTGCCGTCTACGGCGGGAATCGGTTTGTTGTATGCGATGCTGAGCACGGCGCCTTTTGTATAAGGGCCGACGCCTTTCAGTCCGCCAAATTCCTTTTCCTCGGCAGGGACGACTCCCCCGTACCGCTCATGCACTTCTTTTACGGCACTTTGCAGATTTCTTACACGGGAGTAATAACCTAGCCCTTCCCAGGCTTTGAGCACTTTTTCCTCATCGGCTTCCGCGAGCGCCGAAACGGTCGGAAATTGCTCAACAAACCGCCGGAAATAAGGAATGACGGTTTCTACGCGCGTCTGCTGCAGCATCACCTCTGATACCCACACCCGATACGGGTCCTGATTTTCTCTCCACGGCAGAATTCTCTGTTCTCTTTCGAACCATGTAATTAAGTCCTCGCGAAATTTGTCTATATCTTTTTGTTTCATTTTTTCTTCAAGTGCGTTCATATCTTCTCCTCAGATGTTTCGGGTTCCGCTTTTCTTGACACCGTATTTTGGTGTAAACTTAGGGCACGTTACGATAATATGTTACATTAAATAGTGATAAAGAAAAAGCGGAAACATATGAGAACGGCGGATAAACGCCATGATTGGGCAAACAGAAAATGGGGAATATCTTATAATGCGAAATATGCGGGCGACTGATTTTTAACGCCTGCTAGGAGGTCAACAATGGATACTGGCACTCACGTTGTCATGGGTATCGCGCTTGGCGGAATCGCAACTCTTGATCCTGCCGTCGGCATGCACACCCCCATGTCTCAGGCAGTTATGATCGCCGCTCTTGCCGGCTCTCAGGCACCTGATATTGATACCATATTGAAGCTGAAAAATAATGCCGTTTATATTCGAAATCATAGAGGGTTTACGCACTCCATTCCCGCCGTTTTATTTTGGTCCGTTCTGATTCCGGGTATTTTGTTTATGTTTTATCCGGAAGCGAACTTATTGCACCTGTGGCTGTGGACGCTTCTGGCTGTCGTTTTGCATGTGTTTGTTGACATTTTTAACGCGTACGGCACGCAGGCCATCCGCCCGTTTTCGAGAAAATGGATCGCTCTCGGTTTAATCAATACCTTTGATCCGTTTATTTTCGTCAGCCATTTGGCCGCGATTGCCGTGTGGTATATCGGAGGTCATCCGGGCGTGACATTTCTGATGCTTTATATCATCCTCGCAGGATATTACGCCGTCCGGTTTTTGATGCAGCTGCGGATAAAGCGAAGGCTGCGCGAGATGATTGAAGAGGAGATTGAAACCATCATTATTTCGCCGACGATGAAATTCAGGCAGTGGCGTATCGCCGTGACGACGGCGCATGCCTTTTATGTCGGCAGAAGCCTTGACGGCCATGTCGTGATATTGGATACATTCAACCGCGTGCCCGTTCCGGAAACCGATGTGATGAAGGCCGCGAAACAGGACGAAAATATTGCAGCCTTTCTTTCCTTTTCCCCTGTTTACAGGTGGGAGGTCGATACCTTTAAAGATCATTATGAGGTGCGCTTTATTGATTTGCGCTACCGAAGCAAAGGCCACTATCCTTTTGTCGCCATCGTCCATCTCAGACATGATTTAGAGCTTCTCTCTTCTTACACGGGCTGGATTTTCAGCGAGGAAAAACTGCAGAAAAAATTAAAGCTCGGCTCTGTTTAAGAGCCGGGCTTTTTTTGTCTTCTCACATATATAGCGGCAAACACGAGGCTGATTACCGATAGAGCGGCCGCGGGTTTAAAAAACGGCGGGTAATACGTTAATTGAATATCGTTTTTTCCTTTTTGCGCTTTAAATCCGATAAAGGAATAATCCGCTTTTTCAATCTGCTCTTTTCTGCCGTTTATCTTCAGCTCCCAGCCTTTTTCATATGGAATCGGAAGCATGATATACGGCGCGCGGGTTTTGTTATCATACGAGATATGAAGCGTATTTCCGCGCCAGCTGAGATCGGCCGGCGGTTCTTTTTCCGCTTTTCGGTATGCGCTTTTCAGCGTATCGTACCGTTCTTCATAAAGCGCCAGTCTGTCAAGCTGATACGCTCCTTTCGGCAGACGGATTTGGATGTTTTTTGTTTTCGGCACTCTCACAGTAAGATCGTTGACACCTGTTTTGTAAATGGATTGATTCGATTTTCTCGTTGTCGTGTAATCGTTCACTTTTAATGTAAAGCCCTGGTCCTTCGCTTTATTCTTCAAATAAAAGCTGACGTAATAATCGCCGCCGTCCATCTTAGCGGCTTGCGGCGTAATGATCAGGCCGCCGCCGTCTTCGTTTACCGTCAGGATGCCGTTATGATAATCGCCATGTTCGGCCGCTACCTCTGCATGGCGGATCATATTTTTCGCCTCAGGCGCTTTTTTCGTGTTGGTTGTGCTTGATTCCGTGACGATCCCGTCAAGCATTGCCCGTTCCCTGGCAAGGGCGGGCGCTTTTTTCAGGCCGCCCTCGTTATATACGCGATCGGCTGTCCGTACGAACGGAAGCAAATATTGATTTTGATAAACCGCATAATGGGATGATTCCATGATTTTTTTGAACCCGTACGGCACGCCGGCCTCGTTTGTTTTTTCCGTCATATAATATTTTCCGTAAAGCAGGCTGTATAAATTAGCCCTGTTTCCTAATGTCGCATAGCGGCTGACGCTTTCTCTGCCCATGTCAATCCGGAGGTCGTTCCAGTAAAAGGACAGCAGATTGCGGTTCAGTATGCTTGAGTATACGCTGAATCCGTTGAATCCGTATATGATCGGGGTGTTATTGAAAACACCGTTCATCCAATCTAAACGGGCAAACGGATCAGGGTCTTTTTCTTTCAGACGCTGAATGAGCTCTGATTGCTCTTTGCCTTTATAGTCAGCACCCGTCATAAATGTATGCGATACCGTATAAATCTTCCCGCCTTCTGATAAAGCATATTTTTCATATGTATTAGCCGTAAGCACCGCCGTAAGCAAAATGACGGCATAGACGGCGGGCACCGCGCCTTTCAGTCTTGTCTTTGCTGCGAAGAAAGCGGCTATGGTCAGCACCAGAAGAAGAATGACGGGCAGATTGGCGTGATCAGAAATATCCAGACTGTACCGCCTCACCTGGCTCCAATAGAGCAGAACGACGAGTACGGCGGACATCAGCATACTCTTCATGCTGATGCCTGAAAGCCTAGAAAGCCCGGCTGAAACCGTTCCGGCAATCGTGAAGCACAGGACGTATTCAAACCTGTTCTGCGGAGCTGAAAAGCCGTTAAAGGCACTTGCCGCGAACGGGCTGAAGTGAAACAGAATATACAGCAGACTGATTCCCGCAAACAGCCGGAACAAGCGGTTTTTGTATAAAGAAAATGTAAATAGAAAGAGCAAAAAAGCCGCCGGCAGGATGATAATCCGGCTTGAAAATAAAATGTTGTCGGAAAAATCAAGCCATGCAATATGCTCTGAATACGGCGGCCGCAGATTATGAAGGTATCCGTATACGACAGGAATAAAGGAAACTGCGCTTATGCCGAACCCGAGAAGGCCCGACAGAATAAATATCCTGCATTGAGTGAGTCTTTTCGCCTCATTGCCTTCAAGGGGGATCACCCACCTGAATAAGATATAAATGCCGATGAAAATCAAATTAATATATGCAAAATAAAAGTTGTTGATCAATGTCAGCGCACAGGCGAAGATAAACCACGCCGGCTTTTTTTCCCTGATGATTTTTTCCGCGCCGAGCACGAGCAGCGGCAGCCACACCATACTGTCAGTGAAAAAGTCCCAATATACCTCATGCCGGAAGTAGATAATCGAGACCCCGTACAACACGGCGCCGGCAAAAGCAGGCACCGCCCGTTTGACGAAATAACGGAACACACACGCCGCCGTGAATATGATAAAACTCTGCTTGGCGATGCTGATAAAAACGGAGGCCTGCGCCCAGAACAGCGCATCAGCCTCGCCCGTCAGCTGAATAAGCTGCAAAAAGCGGACAGCGGCGGAGATAAACAGGAATAGAAAAGAAGTAGAGAAATAATAGCCGAGCTGACTGTACACGCCCCCGCCCAGTCCGAACGAATAGCTGTAAAACAGCCTGCCGTTCATATATTGATCAAACAGCAGCTTTTTGAAGACCGCCATTTGGGCGATCCCGTCTCCAGACCCCGTCATATAGCGGCCTGCCGACCACTCTTTTAAGAAAAAAATATGAGCGGCTGCCGCAGCCAGCACACAGGCTGCCGGCAAGATCCATTTATTTTTTTTCATACAACGTCCCCAGACCCTGCGCACAGCGGCGGCTGTTTAATGGTTCCACTTGCGCTTTTTTGTATAATTCGTTTCATTTTGTTCTCCGTACGTTATATTCGCTTCTTTAATTAAGTAGTGCGGGCGTTTTTTTGTTTCATAGTAAATCCGGCCGATGTATTCTCCGATGATGCCGAGACTCAAAAGCTGGATGCCCCCTAAAAACAGCACGGCGGAAATAATGGTGAAGTATCCGGGTACGGACACGCCGTGTGTCAGAATATGAACAAAGGTCGTTACAATATAAACCATCGACAGAAGCAATATCAGAATACCGGTGAAAAAGCACACCCTCAGGGGCTTGTTGTTGAAGGAGACGACCCCGTCCATTCCGTAGTTGAACAGATTGCTGAATGACCATTTGGACGTGCCGTTCTTCCTTTCGACATTTTCATAAAATACGATTTTCTGGTCAAACCCGATCCAGCAGAACAGCCCTTTCGAGAAACGGTTCCCTTCACTCAGCTTCAAAAGGGCATCAACGGCCTGCCGGCTCAGCAGGCGGAAATCTCCGACCCCGTCACGCAGGTCCACTTCGACGGCTTTGTTGATAAATTTATAATACAGGGAAGAAAGCACGGAACGCACGGGGCTGTCCCCTTTTCGGTTGCGCTGCGCGATGACTTGGTCATACCCTTCTTCATAGCCTTGAATGAAGTCTTTCAGCAGATGGGTCGGATGCTGCAGATCGGCGTCCATCACGATTACCGCTTCGCCCTGCACGTGTTCAAATCCTGCCAAAATGGCCGCTTCTTTCCCGAAGTTTCGGGAAAAAGATATGTATTTGACGCGATGGTTTCTGGCGGCCAGTTCTTTAATCTGCTGAAGGGTGTCATCCGCGCTTCCGTCATTGATGTAGAAAATTTCATAGTCATAATGAATCGTCTGAAACTCTTTTTTTAAAGATTCATGGATGAGCTTGACATTGTTCCCTTCATTGTAAGACGGAATAATAATTGAGATTAACCTTTGTTTCATGAAGGCACCTTCTTTGTATTATTCTTTTTTTAGGACGTCCTTAAAGGAATTGTCCGCAAAACTTCAGTAAGGCTTTTCCTTTTTTTAATGACGTTTAAACCCTTTTTTTGTTACAGGGAAAGAAAATTTTTTCTGCATATGGTTTATATTTTGTCATGTTTTCGGCAGATATGAGAAAAAAAAGAAAAAGTCTGTACGCGGGACAGACTTTATTGCTGAAGGTATTCATGAATCAAATGGCTGACGATGCGCGGTTTTTCGTGAATGACCCAATGTGAGGCATCGTCTATAAAGATTAAGTCGCCGTTTGGAATCATCCGTTTTGTTTCCTTGGCGAGCTTTTTGCTCAGCGCGCGGTCATTGACGCCCCATATTAATCGGTACGGAACCGGCATGTTTAGCGGAACGGCAGGGCCTAAACCGCCGGCTCTGATCGCCCGGTACCAGTTCAGCATCGCCGTGAGCGCTCCTTTTCTGCCCCAAGCTTCTTTGTAGCTGTCGATAGCTTCCCGTGAAAAAAGCGCCGGGCGTTCGGATAAGCCGATTGCGTGATCCAATACGCGGTAATTGTCTTCAGACAATCTCCGTTCCGGCTTTTCCGGAAGCTGAAAGAACGCGATATAAGAGCTTTTCTTCCACTGCGGCGGGTAGAACGGTGTGACCTTCCGCATAACCGCCGGATGCGGGATATTGACCGTGATCAATTTTTCTACGTATTGCGGCCGCGTGGATGCCAAATGCCAGGCCACGGCTCCTCCCCAATCGTGGCCGATGACGACGGCTTTGTCATCTGTAAAATGCGTGATCAGCCCGATAATGTCGTCTCTGAGCGTATCAATGGTATAGTTTTCAATGCCCTCCGGTTTGTCACTGAGATTATAGCCGCGCTGATCAGGCACGACAACATGATATCCGGCATCCGCCAGCGGTTTGATCTGGCTCTTCCAGCCGTACCAGAATTCCGGAAACCCGTGCAGCAGCACCGCCAAAGGACCGTCTTTCGGACCGGCTGAAGCCGTGTGCAGCGTCACTCCGTTTGTTTCGATCATGTGAAACGTAATGTCATTCATCGATTCTCCTCCCCGTTTGTTTCAATCTTCTTTCTGTTAAGACGATGATCAGTACGCTGATCGCAATCAACAATACGGCCTGAACGATCAGGGCGAACGGCTGAGTCAGCCGGATAAGCAGGCTGCCCGCAAATCCAGCTGCCGCCGAAATAAGGCCGAACAAAATCATGAGGAGCGCACTGAATCGATTGCCTTCTCTCCACTGCGACTCATCCGCCATAGAGCGCTTCGTCCGATATCCGTACAGGCTGTTGATCGACTTCGGCGGAAAAAATGTGACTAAAATGCCGGCTGCAGCCATCAGAAGGCCGCCAATCACCATTATCATATCCCTCACTCTCCTTTTCATCTTTTACGAAAGGAAAGGCGGAAAGTTTCAGAAAAAAAGCAGGCTCATTCGCCTGCCTGAATCTTTATTTTTGAGTTAAGTCGGCCGTTTTCACATAACCTGCTTTCCCGCCGTATGTGACGTACGCCCATTTACGGTCAAATCCTCCGTCATGGCTGAACCCCCAGCCGAGCACATTGACGGTTTCACCCGCTTTAACGGACCCTTTTTTGCCGGTTTCCAAAGTCGGCGTATAAAAAGCGGTTTGTTTCGCCGTCACCGCCTTCACCGGCTGCTTCATCAGAAAATGCGTGGAAATATAGGCTTTGTGACCTTTGTAGTCAATCTCAGCCCAATCTGCTCCTTGAAGCCGTTTAACCTTTACAGAATCCTCTGAACGAAGCGTGCCGATAATCGGCCCTTGTTTATTTGGTTCTTTGCGGACGTTAAGTTCTCCTGCTTTCACGATATATGTATCTGCTGCGGTGTCTATTTTTGTCTGGTGAACTGCTGCGGCATTCGCTGCCGGATCGAAAAAAACGGTGCCTGCGGCTAAAAATAAGCAAAGTCCTGCGGCCGGAATAAATGCGGTTAACCCCTTTTTCATGTTCATTGTGGTTCCTCCCCGCTATTTTATAAGTTATTACACATTTCCACATTCCGCCGGTCGTCAAACATGATTTTCCCATTTCTTTTATCAAAAGAAAAAACCGCCGGACGATATCCGGCGGGCGCACTGCTATGTTAATGCAGGAGACCCCTGCTTTGATCCAAATAATGAGAAATGTCTTCCCGAACGCTCTGGAACATATGGAGCTTGCTGCCGTATGATTCGATCCATTCCTTGACAACGCGTTCCGTCATTTGCTCTCCTTGATACGGGCGGCCGGCTTTTGCGTAAGTCGCTTCGAAATCTCCCCATAAAAGCTCAACCCAAGTTCGCGCTTGCAAATAGCTGAGCATGTCATTTTTCTCAAGCAGCAAATTCGTCAGTTTGTCGATATATGTATTCATGTCTCTGTCTCCTTTCCTTGGGTAAACCTGCTGCTTTTACGCAGCTTGTCACAGGCATATACTAACTTTACGTCTTCAGTCCAGAAGGCGCAACCTTTTGATATTGGCCGAGGGGGAAAACAAATGGTCCGGAACAAGGCAAAAGGATTTCCTAATCAGAACAATAATAAGTTTGAAGGCGAACCGCGTGCAAAGGATGACTACGCTTCTAAACGGGCGGACGGTTCAATTAATTCGCACCCGCAAGAGCGCATGAGAGCTTCAGGCAGACGATAACACACACCGTAAGAGACCGGGAATGATCCGGTCTCTTTTTTGCGGAGAAAAACATTCTTTTGAGGTCATAACGCTAAATAAATTCCATAATATGTTAAATGTTCAACCGAAAGCCGGTAGACAAAAAAGGAGGGGTTTTATAAAATGAAGACAGTTTCAAAACGATTGCTGAGCCTTACCGCATTCTTACTGTCAGTTTCATTATTTGCTGTTTCAGCAGAAGCAGAGGGCAGTCCGCAGACATCTGTATCAAACAGCGGTGAGGAGTTTGACGCACATCTGAATCAGCCTGTACAAACAACACAGACATCCCCCGCTTATGAAGGAACGGGCCTCACCAAAAGACAGCTTGCACAAAACAGCAAAGCTGACATCAAGTCATTAAAGCCTTCCAGTATTATTGGGACAGACGAACGAATCAGAATTTCTCCTACAACATCATTTCCATATCGCGCGACAGCACAGCTGACCGTTACATACAGCGGCAGCACAAGCACTTACGGATGCACCGGTTTTTTTGTCAATGCCGACACGATCGTTACGGCGGGACATTGCGTGTATGATCAGAAAAACGGCTGGGCATCGAAAATTACGGCAGCTCCCGGCCGCAACGGGTCATCGTACCCGTACGGCTCTTATTCAGGCAAGACATTCTACAGCGTCAAAGGGTGGACAGAAAACGGTGACACAAACTACGACTACGGCGCAATCAAAGTAAACGGGTCGCCCGGGAATACTGTCGGCTGGTACGGCTACCGGACGACCAACAGTTCCAGTCCGGCCGGGCTTTCCTCAACCGTGACAGGGTATCCGTGCGACAAAGTGTCCGGTTCCATGTGGTCGGACAGCAAGCCGATACGTTCTGCCGAGACATATAAACTCACCTACACGACAGATACGTTCGGCTGCCAGAGCGGATCGCCCGTTTACCGCAATTACAGCGACACCGGCCAGACCGCCATTGCCATTCATACAAACGGCGGGTCGTCTTACAATCTGGGAACAAGGGTGACAAACAGTGTATTCGACAACATTCAATATTGGTCAAATCTATAAAGCTTTTGTTTTCTTGCTCGCCGCGGCCGTTTTATGCGGATGCGGCAAAGCGGATGATTCCGCCGCCAAAAAAGCACTGCCCGTTACGCTCCATGTTGAGGATGCAGACGGTTCACCGGCGGCCGGTGTGACGGTCACCGTGATGAAAGCGGCGGAGTCAGATCATCAGCCGAATATAGACCGCGGAGAGATAATAGGCAAGACTGATCACCACGGCGATATTGCATGGAAAAGCGGCGCGAAAGGAACCTATGCCGTCGTTTTTGAAAAAGACGGGGTACCGGAAACCCGGAATATTTCCTTAGCTGAGAGTGATAAACATACGGTGATCAGCATTACATTGAAACACTGAAAAAAGCTTGCAGGCGGAATATCCCCTGCAAGCTTTTTGTTATCCTTTATGCACTTGGTATTCATAGACATCTTTCTTCTCAGACAGATGAGCGAACGTGGAAAGCACAAGGCCGAGAGCCGTCATCAGCGCACCGCCGGCAAACAGCCATGAGTAAGATCCCGTTCCGCCGAGAATCAACCCGCCGATCCAGGCGCCGAGCGCGTTTGCCAGGTTAAAGGCGGAAACGCTCACCGCAGCGGCGATTGTCGTGCCGTTTTCAGAGGAAGAAATAACCTTGGTCTGCAAAAGCGGCGGCGTGCCGAACGCACATGCGCCGAATAAAAATGTCGCTGAAACGGCGGCGGCTGGAAAAACGGCGATATAAGGGAAAATCGCCAAGACGCCGATCAAGCCGATCATCACACCGATCATCGTGCGCGTCAGCAGTTTGAGCGGCACTTTGCCCGCGAAGAAATTCCCCGCCACTCCGCCGAGACCGTAGGCGAATAACGCACCTGTGATGCCGACTGTGCCGAACCCCGCTGAATCTCTTAAAATCGGCTCAATAAACGTGTAAGCGATAAATACGCCTGAGTAGCCGAGAATGGTGATCGCAAAGGAAAAAATCACTTGTTTATGCTTAAAGACACTCCATTCATTCATCAGCATCGGAATCACTTTCGGTTTCCGGTTCGGCACGACCAGCATCAGTCCGATCAGCCCGATCATGCCTAAAACGGAAATAATGAAAAAGACGGCCCGCCAGTTAAGGGCATCCCCTAAATAAGAGCCGAACGGGACGCCGAGCATCAGCGCCACGGTTAATCCGCCGTTCATGGAAGCCGCGGCGGCGGAACGTTTTTCAGGCGGCACCATTTCACTCGCAAACACCATGGCGATCGCAAAAAAAGCTCCGTGGATGGATGCGGATAAAATTCTGGAAATCGCCAGCACGGCGAAGTTCGGCGCAAAGACGCTCATCAGGTTGGCAAGGACGAAGATGCCCATCAACCCTAGCAGCACCGGCTTTCTCGGCAGCTTAACCGCGATAATGGTTACGATCGGGCCCGTCAGGCAGACGCTTGCCGCGTACGCCGTAACAAGCATGCCCGCTGAAGATACATGTATATGAAAGTCATCGGCAATCGACGTCAGAATACCCATGACAGCATATTCCGTATACCCGATGGAAAATGTGCAAATCATTAAAACAAAAATCATTAATTTCACAGATGGCTGTTTCATTTTGATATTCAACGCAAATCGCCTCCTTTTTATTTAAAAAACAACGAATTCCATCTTAAAAGATATCAAAAATGAATTCAATCATTTTTTACTGAAAGGTTGAAACGAATGTGCCCGAAAAGAAAAAGAGGCCGGAACCGGCCTCTTTTGTTATTTTTTTTCTTTTAAAACGGAAATCGGCAGTGCTTCTTCCCCGTCAGACGGGGAAGATCTGTGTCCCCAGGCGAATACGCCGTTGATGTAATCAATGCGGAAAGTGTCATCAGAACCTTCTATCTGATACACCCCGCCGGGCCGAAAGTCTTCCGGGTTCAGCATGTAAGCTTTGGCCATCGTAATTTTCCGTTCAAGCACGGCCAGTTCATTTACAATGCCCATCTGTTCCGCCTTTCGCGCTTTTTCCGTCAGTCCCGCAATTTCGGTCTGTAGTTCATGAGGCGTCATTTGACTGTATCGTTTGTCCATTTCAGTTTACTCCTCTTCCTGCAAGAATTGATCAATATCGTCAATCGAGAATCCTTTTCTGAATAAGTACTGTTTGACCTTCATTCCGCTTTCATAACTGCCGTCATAACGGTATTTCCTGATCGCTTTTTCCGCATGAGCCTTCAGAGCTTCCCTCTCGGCTTCATCATCATTTTCATACTCCGTCTGTTCCAGAGCGGCATTGATGACGTCGAAAGGGAAACCTTTTCGCTGAAGCTGCATCTGCGCCCGCTGTCTGATCTCTTTTGTGGACAGCTTTTTGTCTTTTTTGAGGATTTTGCCGATATGTTTCAGCGCTTCTTGTATTTGATCATCAAATGTAAACGCACTGAGCGTCTCCTTGATGGTATCGTCGTCTATTCCTTTCGCTTTCAGCTCGCGGAACAGGACGTCAGGGCCTTTGCCGTTTGTTTTTTTGTGGGTGCTCGCATAAGCTTCGGCAAATTCTTTGTCATTTAAGTAGCGGTAATCGTACAGTTTATGGATGACTTCAGAAATGACCATGTCCGGTGTTTCTTTTTTCTTCAGATGATCCCGGACTTCTTTTTCAGAGCGCATCCGGTATGATAAAAATTCTACGGCGCGGTTAAAGGCTTTTTTCACGTCATCGCCGTGCTGGATTTCAAGAATGTCAAGCTCGTCCAGTTCTTTCCCTTTCTTCAGGTCAAAACGCACAAGCACGTCGGCGTCGACGCTGAATGCATATTTCTCATCAAGAAAGATGTTGAAGCGCTCGGTATTTTTCTTTTGGGTCGATATTTTTGTAATAAACGGCATCCCGGTCTCCTTTCCCGCCCCGATGTTCAGGCGTTTTTCTTTTTGGCAAATGAGGTACAGTATATGTATCAACGTGTAAGGAGAGATGGATATGAATATCGCGATGACAGGCGGCACCGGTTTTCTGGGCCGGCATCTGACAGATGTGTTTACCCGCCGGGGACATCATGTCTATATTTTATCAAGAAAACAGAGAGAAACCGAACAAAAAAATGTGACATATGTTCAATGGCTGGCCGAAAACGCGGCGCCTGAGCGCGAGCTTCCCCCTATTGATGTATGGGTGAACCTCGCCGGCAAATCCATCTTTGACCGCTGGACGGACACAACGAAGGAACAAATCATCTCAAGCAGAATAGAAGCGACGAGAGAAGTCAGACGGATTATGAAGCAGCAGCCGAAAAAACCCCGGGCTTTGATTCAGGCCAGCGCCGTCGGCATTTACGGCACAAGCACAGAGAAAACATTCACCGAACAGTCCGATACGTCAAATGAAGACTTTCTCAGTCATACGGCTCATATGTGGGAACGTGAAGGCCAGAAAATTGAAGCGCTCGGCATCCGGACGGTATATGCCAGATTCGGGGTGATGCTCGGTGAAAAAGGCGCCCTGCCGCTCATGGTTCTCCCTTATAAGCTGTTAGCCGGCGGCACAATCGGCTCTGGACGGCAGTGGCTGTCATGGGTTCATGTGGATGACGCCGCGGAACTCATCGCTTATGCGGCGGAGCATGATGACTTGTCCGGTCCCATGAATGTGACATCGCCGAACCCCGTGGAAATGAAGCAATTCGGAAAAACGATCGCAGGCGTCCTGCACCGCCCCCATTGGATTCCCGTACCGGAACTTTTTCTGGAGAAGGCCTTGGGAGAAATGAGCCTGCTGATCGTAAAAGGCCAGCGCGCCCTGCCTAAGCAGGCGCTGACATCCGGTTTTCAATTTACGTATGAAGAACTTGATTTGGCTTTAAAGGATCTCTTATCTGCATAAAAACGGAAATAAAAGCCAATCCTATTGGTATTCTGTTTTGAAGGAGGGTCTTCTTTTATGGAAAAGAAGCGCGAAAAACATCAGCAGGGAGCCAATCTGAAAAAAATGCAGGAAGTCCTTTATTCCGGTGAATTCAAAAAAGCGGAAAGAGCAGCCAAACGGAAGTAAACTGAATAAAGATCGGGACCGGGCAGATACTATGTTTGTTTGATATCACTTTTTTCAGGGGGCGATTGATATGGGCAGAAATCATACTCACAAAAACCGTGATAAAAACAAACAAAAACTTTCTCAAGTTCCGGATGCTTTGAAACGCGAAACAGACGGCACATATGAGGAATATTCAAGCGAGCTTGCTGATTCCGCTGACCGTGAAGCGCAGGCGCGGATGAAAGCCGCTGACAACAGAGCTAAAAGCAAAACCCGCTAATACGAAATCCCCGCCTCTGTATAGAGACGGGGATTTTTTTTACAGTTCGGTAAACAGGCTTTTTGCCGGCGTCCGTTCTTTCGCCTTAGGCTGTTCATCCGGATAGCCCGTTTGAATGATGGCGGCAAAGCGCTCATTGTCAGCAAGGCCGAAGTCTTGGTGCACCTGTTTGTCATACATAATGCGGCCGCTTTTCCAGACCATGCCGATGCCGTTTTCATGTGCGAGAAGCTGAAGGTTTTGAATCATGCCGCTCAGCGCCGCGAAATCATCGTTTCTCGTAAATTCATTTTCATCTTCTTTTAAGACGACCAGCAAAAATCCCGGAACGGCGCTGAGGTTTTTTCTCATGTTCCGCTCTTTTTCCTCGTTGAAATCATCTTTTATCTTTTTGAAAAATGAGACGTAGCTGTCCGCAAGCTTTGCTTTTCCCGCTTCGCTTGCTGCGTAGATAAAACGCCATGGCTCCGTCAGTCTGTGGTTCGGTGCGTAAACGGCCGTTTCAAGCATATCTAATATGACTTCAGAAGGTACGGTTTTCGGTTTAAACGACCGGATGGATCTTCTGTTTCTGATTGTATGTGCAAGACTTTCGTTTTGCTGTAATTGTTCGGTTTTCGGCATGCCGATTCACCTTCCTATCCAAATGAAAATGATTATCATTTATAATATAACGGATACGACCGGCTTTTGTAAACCGTTACGAAAGCTGAAAATTGATTGTTTCGGCATACACGGCCGTTCCCGTCATCTTGATGTTCATCTCTCCGTTTTCCTCCGCGATCCTAATTTCCACTTTTCCGTCTTTCCCGATTTCCTGGCCTTGTTCAATCGTGAGGCATTCGGCTTCGGAGCCTCCGTATTGCCGCATATAGGCTGCCATGACGCCTGAAGCGGTTCCCGTGACGGGATCTTCGGTCGTTCCGGAGAAAGGGGAAGAAAAATGGCGTCCGTGCAGATCACTTTCCGGATGAACGGTTTCCAGAGAAAACGGATGAACGCTCGCTTTCGGAAGATCGCGCAAAATAGCGGGGAATTGTGCGTTGTCCGGCACCATATTCCGTGATGCTTTAAGTGATCTCAGCGGAACAATCAGTGTCCAGATCCCCGTTGATCCGTAAACAATCGGCAGCTCGCTGTGAAAATCCTCAGCCGTAATCCCGAGCGAGGCCGCAAGCTTTTCTTTGTCGCCCGTAAACGGCAGAAATTGCGGGGGAGCCTGTTCGAGCGTGATGTATACCCGGCCGTTTCGTTCAGCGGCTTTTACGGGAAGAATGCCGGCTTTTGTTTCAATTTGATATGCCTGATCAGCCTGAAGCCTTCCCTTTTCAATTAATGCGTAAAGAGAGGCGACGGTAGCATGTCCGCATAAATTCATTTCATGGCCGGGTGTAAAATAGCGGATGCGCAGATCGGCTTCTCCGCTTTTACAGAGAAATGAGGTTTCATTGTACCCTGCCATTTCGGCGATCATCTGCATCTCTTCATCTGAATAATCATCTCCGTTAAAGACGATTCCCGCGGGATTTCCCAAATCCGGAATATCGGAAAACGCTTCATATTTAAACACGGTTGCCTGTTTCATTCATCAGCCTTCCTTTCACCTTATGATCATGTTATTCAGTATAACAGAGTGAAATTAGAATTTTTAGTCAATTATTCAAAAAAAAAGACGCCTTTTAACGGCGTCTTTTTTTGGTTTTTCCGATCAGGCGGGTGACGAGGATCATCGTGACGGACAGCGATCTGTTTTTGCGGTACGCCAAGTATTTCCCGCGCCACTCCGGTTTGTATTTTTCTTTAAAGGCCCGCAGCCCGCTGAAGCTGTACATATACCGGACGTTGTTGAAGATGACGGCCGCGATTCTTTCCGACCAGAAAGATGTAAAAGCCGTTCCTACGTTTGACAAAGGCGCCATGCCCATATTGAAGGTGGTATAGCCTTTTTCCTGCGCCCAGAGAAACAGACGGATGAAAAGCGCGTCCATAATACCGTTCGGCGCGCTTTTCCGATAACGCATCAAGTCGACTGATATCTCGCCTTCCTGATACATCGGCATCAGGTTGGCAAAAGCGATGATCTCCCCTTCCGCGTCTTTCACGTAAGCAATCGGCGCCTGTTCCAGATAATCCCGGTCGAAGAAACCGAGGGAAAAACCTTTCTCTTTTTTCGGACCGAGCCATTCGTCCGAAATGTCTTTCAGCTTGCCGATAAACTCGGAGGAAAACGGCGGTTCCCCGACATGAAATGTGTAGCCTTCGCGGTCAAATTTGTTGTTAATCGCCCGCAGCCCCGCTTTTTTCTTACCTGAGAGCGTAAATGCCTCCATATCCACGAACGCTTCTTCTCCAAGCTTGAAGAAGTTATAGCCGAAGTCATGGTACAGCGCCAGATCTTCACGTTCGATCTGATAAAACATGACACTCAGCCCCTGCTTATGCGCTTCATTCAGAAATTCCTCAATCACAAGCGGAAAAGAGTCTCTCTGTCCTGACGGATCACCGAGCACGACAAGCCTTCTGGAAATCTGGCTGAACAATAAAAGCGCTTTGCCGTCGCTTGAGAAATAAAACCGCTTATCCCCGAGAAAGCCGAGATGGCTGAGGGCATTTCCTCCTTCTTCCGCCAAAAAGGACTTCAGCCGTTCAGGATCGGCCTCTTCTCCGATCGGCTTCGATCTTTTATGATAAAAGAACGTAAACACAAGGAAAAACAGCGGCACAACAATAATGGCCGTCATCGTGGCATATGTAATGTGCGAATTGTTATGGACGAAATAGTCGTGGCGCAGCAGCCGATTCATTTTATCCCAAATAAAGCCGGCAATGAGATTGTAGTTAAACAAGGCGATAATAAACAGAGCGGCCGCAAAAATCATCTGGCCGAGCGTATACGATGCCTGCTCTCTGATAAACTGCCGCTTTAACAGCACAAGCAATACGATGACGACAGGCAGAATAAAGATCGCGCTGATGTTCATTCCTTTTAAGAAACTGAACACAAAGCCGCCGACCAGCGCGGCAACCGCCATTGAATAAGAACGTTTCGTCCGTTTGTATAATTCAATCGGCAAAATTAATAGAATCAAAGCCGCGCTTAGCGATAACCCGTTAAACGCAAGGAGCGCCGGGCGCGGAATGTGCGGAATGACCGTCTCCCTGTCGATCGGCAGGGAGACGGACGCAAGCACGACGACTCCCGACACGAAAACCAAAAGCGACAGCGAACCGTAAAGCACCCTGATCAAGATAGCGCGCTGGAATACGAGAAGCACGTTCGTCGTTTCCACGGCAGGCGCCATCTTCGGATTTGATTCCAGCCGTTTAAGCGTATTTTCCGTTAAGTCGCCGGCCGCAAAGAACAGCCCGAACACAAACGGAATAAATGAATACACAATCCGGTAGATGACGATGGATGTCACGACCGCCTCCTGCGGAAAGCCCATATTCTGCATGCCGAGCAGAAACAGAAGGTCAAACGAACCGAATCCTCCCGGCACAAGGCTGATGATTCCCCCGATAGCGGCAATGGCAAATACCCCGAATACATGGCGGACATCCGCGTGAATTCCCATGACATACAGAGAATAATACATGACGACAGCCGCCGCGAACCATTCGGCAAACGATGCCCCGATGTAAGAAAAAACCGGATGCCTCGGTTTTGCTTCACCGTCTTCTGCGCCAGCTTTTTTATTGTTGATCCCAGCGGCGATTAAGGCTGCCGGCACAATAAGCGCCACTCCCGCGATAACAGCCCACAGCCACGGTTTCTCACCTGTAATCTCTCCAACCGGCAGAACCCGGGCGATGGTCAGGATACTGAAGACGGACAGCCCGAGCAGCGCTGAGGACGTAAGCCAGGCGATGCCTGCGACGAGGCGTTTTACGTCATTCGTATGTTCTTTGTAAAGCATCGTCCGCAGCCCGACGCCCGCCAGACCGCCGAATCCAAGGACATTGTTAAAGGAATTGGCGATAAAGGAGACCCTGAATACTTTCCAATTCGGAATGTTGAGGCGAAGCGTCCGTTTCAGCACAAAGTCATAAAAGGACATCGCGCTGACGGCAAGGAGGCCGAGCAGAACGAGAATAAATAAATCGTAACGCTCAATCCCGTTAATAATGTACAGCGTTCGTTTAAAAGAAAGGTCTGTCAATTCCTTTTTGGACTGATAAATGACTAAAAGCAAAACTGCAATAGGAAATAATACTTTTAATATCGATAAGGCATTCTTTTTAGTCAGCAATGTTCTCTCCAATCATCATAAAATAGCTTATTTATTATAATTCCCCCAATAATCTCCAACATATTATACACTACCACCTCACATTCAAACAAAACTCGCCTGCAACTTTCTTTCTCTGATTAAAATCAGTAATATGGTATGCAGGAGTATGAATGAGGAAGTGAGACGATGGATTATAATCTGCATGATACAACGGTATTAGGCGGCGATATTTTTTCTCCTGAGGAACGGGATATTTGGGTGCTGTACATGAAAGTGATGACATCGGCGGGGCTCGGCGATGTGTCGGAGTGGATGAAGCTTGATATGAGCATGCCGCAAATGAAGGTGCTGATGCTTCTGAACAACCACGGGACGCTTAAGGTGAGTGATATAGCGGAGAAAATGGGCGCTTCTCTTTCAAATACGACTGGGCTGCTTGACCGTTTAGAAAAATCATGTTTCATTACACGCGCTCCGTCAGAAGAAGACCGCCGTTCAGTCGTCGTTCAATTAACGGAAAACGCGAAAGATATTTTCCGCAGCCTTTATCAAAAAGGACATGTAAAATTGAAGCGTTCATTGGAAACGCTGACCGCTGAAGAAAAACAAACGGTCAATCAAGGGCTTGCCATTTTGGCAAGAGCGCTTGATTCTTCCAAACAGGGATAGAGATGAAAAAGGCCTGCCGGTATCGGCGGCCTTTTTTTGTTTGACATTTAATTCACTCAAAGTGAATAATATATTTGAAGTGAATTAAAAACGGAAGGATTGATCAGTATGCCGGAGCCTTTGCAAACAGAAAAAAACCAGAGCTGGGCCATCACTCTCTTTACGATCGGTGTGTTCATGGCGGCGCTGGACAACGGAATTATTTCCGCTGCTCTGACGACGATTAACAGCTCTTTTGATGTTTCTCCTTCATGGGGATCTTGGGGAGTGACCCTTTACACATTGGGACTCAGTGTCAGTGTGCCGATTGTCGGCAAGCTGTCGGACCGATACGGGCGGAAAAAGCTGTTTATGATTGAAGTCGGGCTGTTCGGACTCGGCTCTTTGCTTGTCGCACTCAGTCAGAGCTTCCCGATGTTTTTGGCGGCACGGCTCATTCAGGCGCTTGGCGGCGGCGGAATTTTTATAATCGGGAGTTCGCATGTGCTGGCCGTGCTTCCGAAGGAGAAACAGGGGAAAGCTCTCGGGCTTTTAGGGGCGATGAACGGTATGGCGGCCGTCCTCGGACCGAATATCGGGAGCTTTTTGCTTGATGTAACCGGGTCGTGGCATTGGCTGTTCTTAATTAACCTGCCGATTGCCGCCGCTTTGGTTGTGTGCGGCGGTTTGTTTATCGCTGAAACGAAAGAGCCTGAGGCGAAACGGCTTGACCTCGCCGGCACAATGCTGCTGTCTCTTGCGATCTTATCTTGCATGATCGGTATTACGAATCTCAATGGGGCGAAGCTGTCAGAAAGCATAATGGACGTAAAGGTATACGGGTATCTTTTGGGATCGGCACTTCTCTTTCTGGTGCTGCTTAAGGTCGAAAAGCGGGTTGAAAACCGAGGGGGCGATCCGATTCTCGCCTACTCGCTGCTGCAAAATAAAGTGTTTCAATGGACGCTCGTCATCGGATTTTTATCGGGAGGGCTGCTCGCTGCGGTCATTTTTATTCCTTCTTATGCGGAGCAATATTTGCACGTATCGGCGGAGAAAGCGGGTTATTGGATGACGCCGCTCGCTTTGGCGTCAGGCATCGGAGCGTGGCTCGGCGGGGCGATCACGGATAAAAAAGGGCCGGTCTTTTCCGCGGTTGTATCAGGCGCCATCGCATTTGTCGGCTTCAGCCTGTTTCCGTTATGGGTGACGGATAAATGGGAATTTGTCATAGCGAGTGTCATTGCGGGGATCGGTTTCGGATTTCTGCTCGGGGCTCCGCTGAATGTGCTTGTATCAGAAACGGCGGGCCAAAACAAAGGGACGGCGCTCGGCACGCTTTCCCTCGTAAGGCAGGTCGGGCTGACGCTCGCTCCGGCTTTATATGCCGGCTTCATTACAGCGGGCTTTGACCGGATCGGAGATGACATCAAAAACCGTTTAGCGAAAAGCGGCATTCCCGCTGATCAGGCGCAAACGCCCGATATCGGCGGCGGACTTTCTTCGTTGCAGGAGCAGGTAAGCCGAATCCCCGTTCCCGCCGTCAAAAAAGCGGTTTCTGATGCGATTGAAGCAGGCATTTCCAGCGGCTACCACCATCTTTATACGGCAGCCGCCGTCATTTCATTATGCACGATTGTGTCTGCGGCTGTTTTGGCGTTTTTCCGGAAGCCGGCATCCTCTAAGACAGATGCCAGCCCATCCGCCGGGAAAGCTCAGTAATATGGGCGATGTGATGTTCAGAGTGCCAGACATATAGTCCGAGCGCCTGTTCCAGCGTAACCGTCTCTTTAGACACAGGATGGAAGTATGTCCGTTTAAATTGGGCTTCCGTCATGGAGCGCAAAAGAGCGGCCCATCTTCTGTGCAGGATCGTTAACAGCTCAAGCGCATCCCCGCAAGCGGCGGTTTTGGAATCATGAAGATCAGCCCATCCTTTTTCATCATAAGGACGGATTTCCGGTTCATTCTCCGTTACGCTCAATTTAAACCGGGTATAGCCGTTCATGTGGCTGTCCGCCAGATGGTGAACCAACTTGGCGGACAGTCCATCCCCCTTCGCGGTACGGCGTATCAGGCTGACTGTCCGACATCGCTCTGACAGCTTGTTTCAGTTTGGCCGGAGCGTGCTCCAGCGCATTGATCCATTCTTGTTTCTGCCGGGCCGAAATCGATTCAGCCGGCTGATACTCTCCAATCGGATAGTTGAGGGTTTGTTTTTCCATATCTGTCTCTCTCCCGCTGATCGTATTATGAAAGTATGATGGTGATGTCGCAGCCTTCCGCTTTCGCTTCACGAAAGACCTGAAGCACACTCTCGGCGCCATTTTCTGTAAGCTGCTTGCTTTGTTCAAACTGGCTCCATTCTAAAACGAGGGGGTATTCCACCCAGCCGGTCAGACAATCCCATAAAGCGTCAAGGTTTTCACCGTAGTATTCAGGAAGGGCAAGTTCCTTTTTCAATGTCTGATGCAGGTCGCTCATACTTCTGATTTGCTCCCCGTTAATAACTGCTTTATTCATGCGCGGCTCCTTTCCCATGATTTTATTCTATCAGTTTACCATTTTCCTCTTCAGAAGTGGCCGGAGTCTGCCGCGGTTCCAGCTGGACGATGCCTTGCCCGCCGTCAACGGCCACCCTGTCCCCCGTTTTCAGTTTTGACGTTGCATTTCCGCACCCTACAACGGCAGGAATCCCAAGTTCCCGGGCGACGATCGCCGCGTGGGACAAAGGGGCGCCGACGTCCGTTATGATGGCAGCCGCTCTTGGAAAAAGCGGGGTCCAGCCTACATTGGTTGTCGAAGTCACTAAAATTTCCCCCGCCGCAAAAGAATCCCCGTCTTCCGGAGCATCAAGGACACGGACAATGCCCTCCACTCTCCCGGCCGCTCCCGCGAAACCTTTTAAAGTATGCGCATCATCAGTTTCCGCAGGCATAAAAGCATCGTAATAATCCGCTCTTCTGTCAGGCTCCTCAGCCCATTTAAACGGATTGAATCTTCCGTTAATAACGGATGGGGACGGCGGCAGTTTTTTATAGGTTTCATAGTTTTGCTTTCTCGCTTGAATCGACGCAACCGCCGGCTCTTTCCCCGCGAGCAGATCGGTTATTTCATGCAGATACAAGAAGAAAATATCGTCCTTCATGCCGGTCATTTCCGCCGCTCTGAGCGCGAATGCTCTGGCTGTCCGGTACACCCTGACAAATTCGGATCTGGTTGTTTCTCTAATATTCGCGTATTCTGACGCTTTTTCCATTTTGGCTTTGAGCCATTTGACCTTATGAGGAAACTTTTCTTCAAATCTTCGGAAGGCCTGTTCATGCGCCCGCTGCTGTTTCAAAAGCAGTTGTTCGGCATCAATACCCGACTCCTTGTGTTCTTTGATCTGCTTCGTCAGCCAATCCCGGTTTTCTCCCGGATGCGGTATGGAAAGTTCGTATTCATGCGGGCCTCGGTGGCCTTGGTTCCTGAGATATTCTTCCTCGCTCATACGGCCTTTTATGACTTGATCAATGCCGATAATCGGCTCCAGGCTGGCCAGTCCGCCTTTTCCCCTCAGATTGGAAAGCAGGAGATTCGCATCTTCTATTCCTGCGAGTTTTGTTAATTGAGAGGTTAACGACGAAGAGGATTGCGCAGAATCACGCCCGCCGGATATTAACGCAAACCACGCGTTGCATAAATACGGATAGATCTCATTGTTCCATATCGCTAATAATGTCCGCTCCGTTTCGGCACGTTTCAGCTTTTCCTCAATATTCCGGCACCACTCCGGCGATTCGTCCAAATAGGAGGACATGTTTTTTTTCGCGTGCTTCATTTTCGACAGATACGGTTTCAGTTTTTTCGAGATGATCTTCAAAAGTTCATACTTTGAGAACGGATATAAAGGAATCTTCATTTCCGCCGGGATTTCTCCCAATGTATCGCTCATCATTTTTCCTATTTTTCCGCCTTTCGGATTCAGACCGAAAGCGGCGAGAACGGAAAGAGGCTGGCTCATATTGTTATAGGCTCTGCCGCAAATATTGCCGGACCAGACATAATAGCCCGGAATGATGCCCGACTCTTCATCCAGATTCCGGAGGAGCGACCATGTCAGCGGCGTCATCACATCGGGAATCGCTTCTCCTATATTTGTGTTTGTCCATAAAAAATCACCGCTGAAAGAATCATTCCATTCATAGGTTTCCAGATTTCCGGCTTGTAAGGTCGTAATCGGGCGGGATTGAAGAATATACAATGTCCCGCCCGCGGCGGCCCATTCAATATCCTGCGGCCCTCCAAGATCTTTTTCCAGCTTTTTCGCCAGTTTATAGAGCGTTGACGCATATTTGCGAAATTCCCCGGGGCCGTCATATTTTTTCTTAGGCCGTGCCAGTTTAAAAGAATAGGCATCAGCTTCCCCGGAAACGAGCTGCTCCCCGAGACCGTAGACGTAATTGCCTGTCATCTCCCGCCTGCTCCCCGTAATCGGATCTGCGGTAAACAGCACTCCGGATATCTCAGACGGTATCATCAGCTGGATGACGATTGCGATTTCATGCTCATCTTCCATTCCCTGAACGGCGCTGTACGCTTTTACCCTTTCTGACTGTGCCGATCGGCGGACTTCATCAATCGCCCTGGACATGTCTTGATCTGTTTTGACATTCAACACCGTATCGAATTCCCCGGCAAAGGAAGCCTGAGCGGAATCCTCGCTCAGCGCGGATGAGCGTACGGCAAACAACGCAGATGCATGGCGGCTGCGGATGGAATTCACATATTGATCAATAGCCTCTCTCGCCTGATGGCGGAGCTGTCCGTCCTGAAAGGCTGACGGCAAAATCACAAACCCTTCAGGCACAGGATACCCGCTTTGATACATTTTAGAGAGAATGCTTCCTTTTCCCCCCGCAAAGGAATAAAGTTCGGCCGAAAGTTCTCCGAATGTTTTGACACAGTCATTCATAATGTCCCCGCTCCTTTTTAGTCGTTCATCCAAGCTCACAGTTTTTCTCTTTTTCACTTTTTTTGAAAGTATTTCCTACAAGTATACATTATATCGGTCTTCACAAGGGAGAAAATCGATGGCGTTATTTTGTCATAAATGCATCCGTCAAAACGGGCGCAGGCGGGGGCTTTGTTTGCAGGATGTACAACTTGATAAATCGGACCCGTATCAAAAAGGCGGCCGAAACGCCGCCTTTTTTTCAGACTGTGCGGCCTTGATGCGCCGCCGTATTTCTTTTGGTCTGCTTCGGCTGATACACTTTCCCGACAAACAGGTATCCGTATCTGAAATGGTTGCACACCCAAGATACGAAAATGGGACCGAGCGTGCAGATCAAAAATAAAAGAAGGATGGCAGCCGGCAAAGGCATTGACCGCAAATAGCCTTCCAGAAGATATCCGCTGATTAAAAAGTAGGAGTGCAGCAGATAGATTGAAAACGAATAGTTGCTGATCATCATCACAATCGCGGGCACTTTTTTGAGCTTTGAAAACAGATGAAAACACAGAAAGATCATACTGACCGCGTAAATCATAATATCCGGACGCTTAGAGGAAATGGAGCCGCCGCTGATATATGAAACGGCCACAATCAATATTGCCGATACGGCCGCACTGAAGTAAACCGCATAACGGTACTGATTGATGAGCGCTAAAAAACACAGTTTTTCTCTTTTTCACTTTTTTTGAAAGTATTTCCTATAAGTATACATTATATCGGTCTTCACAAGGGAGAAAATCGATGGCGTTATTTTGTCATAAATGCATCCGTCAAAACGGCCGCAGGCGGGGGTCTTTGTTTGCAGGATGTACAACTATCCGTTCTCGTGCCTGATAAATCGGACCCGTATCAAAAAGGCGGCCGAAACGCCGCCTTTTTTTCAGACTGTGCGGCCTTGATGCGCCGCCGTATTTCTTTTGGTCTGCTTCGGCTGATACACTTTCCCGACAAACAGGTATCCGTATCTGAAATGGTTGCACACCCAAGATACGAAAATGGGACCGAGCGTGCAGATCAAAAATAAAAGAAGGATAGCAGCCGGCAAAGGCATTGACCGCAAATAGCCTTCCAGAAGATATCCGCTGATTAAAAAGTAGGAGTGCAGCAGATAGATTGAAAACGAATAGTTGCTGATCATCATCACAATCGCGGGCACTTTTTTGAGCTTTGAAAACAGATGAAAACACAGAAAGATCATACTGACCGCGTAAATCATAATATCCGGACGCTTAGAGGAAATGGAGCCGCCGCTGATATATGAAACGGCCACAATCAATATTGCCGATACGGCCGCACTGAAGTAAACCGCATAACGGTACTGATTGATGAGCGCTAAAAAACGCGGATATTCCTTTCCGCAATAAAATGCCAGACAGAAATAAAACACCCAGCCCGGAAACGGAACCCAAAAGAACGGAAAAATAGAATCAAGCCCCGATGATGCCGGCGGATGAAAGATGGAAAAGTAATCCAGATAGACGGCGTTGATGATAAACGAAACAGACAGCACCCACACGGGAGATGTGTTGTTCAGCCAGCGGTGCAGCAGCATATGGAGAATGTAAAATTGAAAGATCACAAGAATGAAGTAGCCGATGAAGTTTCCTAAAAACACATTTGCTAAAAATTTACCGATCACTGAAACGAAGCCGGCTCCTTCTTCCGCCACGCTTTTCATTAAAATGGCATCCACCGCGGCAATAAACAGAAACGGCACGAAAATGACTTTGCCCCTTTTCTTTAAAAAACCCGCGGGAACGCCTCCCGGGTATGACCTGGCAAGCAGAAATTCCGAAATAAAGATAAACGCCGGCGTACTGAACATCAACAGGGTCCGAAAAGCATCAACCGTATGGGCGGCACTGGCTAAGGACTCTTCCTGAATCATCAGCACCATTGAAACAACGTGAAGCAGAACGACACTTAAACAGGACAGGCAGCGAATCACGAAAATTTCTTTTATCTGCATGCGGCCGCTCCTTTTTCACAAGCGCGCCGGACTTTAGCGTATGCTTGGCGCAGCCATTTTTCCCGCAGCTCGGGTGTGCTCGTTTTGACGACAGAAAAAAGGTTCCGCTCGGCTTTTTGAATGCCGCAAAATTGCAGAATGCCTTTTTTCAGCGTAATCCAGTCCGAGTTTTTCCGGAACCACTTTAAGTACCAGCCCGGGGAATCCGCCGTATAAAAGACCTGTGCCGTCTCTGCCCGGAGCAGTCCTTTTACGCGGCCGTTTTCATATGTGTAGGCTTCTCCGGCGACAAGCACTCTGTCAAAAAAGCCTTTCATAATCGCCGGAACGCCTCCCCACCACAGCGGGTAGATGAAAATGAGATGATCTGCTTCTTTCATCAGTTTCCGGTATTTCTTCGTTTCAGCGTCCCGGTTCATGTCAGAGCGCTTTTTTTCGCCGCCGTACTTCAGCACGGGATCAAATTGGTCGGCGTATAAGTCAATGACCGTATAGCTTCGGCCGCTGTCCTTTAAAGCCATGACGACGTATTTTACGAGAGCCGCATTGAAACTGTTCTCATCCGGGTTTGCATACACAATCACCGTCTTCATATGTCCCTCCCAGTATTTATTAATTTTTACAATGATTATATCATGATGTCATATGAATGAAGCAAAGACATGAGAAAGGCTTTTTCCGGTACTGCTGCCGTTTCGATAACCCCTTTCTGCATATTTTCGCTGATTTTGCCGCCGCAGATTCAATGACAAGCATCCGGCACTTCTGCGTTTTTGAGCGGCGGTATGGTATACTAGCTGTCAAATGAATGGGCTTGGAGGACAACATGAGAATTTTAAAGTACGCGATTTTAGGGCTTTTGCGAAAAGGCGAATTGAGCGGATATGATATATCGAGCTATTTTAAGGAAGAGCTCGGCCAGTTTTGGAGCGCAAAGCACAGCCAGATTTATCCGGAATTAAAAAAACTGACGGCTGAGGGATTTATTACGTTTCGCACTGCGATTCAAGGAACAAAGCTTGAGAAAAAAATGTACACACTGACTGACAAGGGAGAGCTGGAGCTTGCTGCCTGGCTGACGAAAAAAGACCCGATTCCGGAAACGGTGAAGGATGAATTTATGCTGAAGGCTTATTTCATCTCAGCTTTGACGCAGGAAGAAGCGGATGAGCTATTCACCGACCAGCTCGTAAAGCGGCAGGAGAAATTGTCCGATCTGGAAAACAGTTATCAAGAACTGATGACATCGTCCGCGGAGGCGGATTCTTTTTCTTCTCCTGATTTCGGCCATTATCTCGTGCTGACAAAAGCGCTTGAGCGGGAACGGAATTATATTTCCTGGCTTGAAGATATTTTGGCTCTCATCAAAAAAGCATAAACAAAACGGGGCGGCTCTGTATCTGCAGGCCGCCTGTTTACGTTCTGAGAACCGCATTGATAAACGAATCAGCCATTAAAATAAGAAAAAGCAGACTGAAATACACAATCGAATAAAAAAACATCCCCTTCGACCATTGCGTGTCATCCGCCGCCTGAAAGCCTTTGATGCTCCGGTACAGCCACATGGCTCCGAGCAGGAGAGCGGACGCGGTATAAAACGGGCTGACGTCTATATAAAGAGGAACGAGCAGCGAAACCGCAGTCAGAACGGCGATATAGCGCAACATTTTTATTTTTGTGACGCGATTGCCTTTTATGATCGGCAAAAGCGGAATGCCGGCGGCACGATACTCTTCCTTTCGCCTGATTCCGATCGCCCAGAAATGCGGCGGCTGCCACAAAAACATAATCGCGTATAACAAAATTGCGGGCATATCAATGTACCCGGTCAGCGCGCAATAACCGATTAAAGGCGGAGCCGCCCCCGGAAAGCTGCCGACAAATGTGCTCCAGACGGATTGTCTTTTAAACCAAAGCGTATAAACGACGGCATACAGCAAAAATGCAAGCAGCCCAAGAACGGCGGTCAGTACATTTAGCGAAGCAAGCATGATGAATCCGCATGCGCCGAGACATGTGCCGTACAGGATCATGACCGGCGGCGGTATTCTCCCCGTGACGCTTGCGCGGGTGCGGGTTCGCGCCATCTTTGCGTCCATGCCGCGGTCAAAGAAGTTATTAAAAACAGTGCTTGATGCCATGACTAACGCCGTTCCGATCATAGCAACCGCCATGGCGGCAAATATACCGGGCCCTCCGCCCGTCCTTTCCGGCTGAAGCCATGCGATCCAAAATCCGCCCAATGCGGCGAGTGAATTTGAGATGATAATCCCCGGTTTGGCAAGAATGATAAAGTCCTTGACCGTCATCCGGTTTCCGTTATGCTTCATAGACTGTTCCGTCTGTGCTGCATTTGAGTTCATTTGTTCAGGTTCTCCTTTTTCGGCTTATCATATCAGGAAGAATCAGGAAGTACAATTGTTTTGGACATTTTTCACACAATTGTAAATTGTGTACGAAAAGCCGCATCTTGTGACCGGATGCGGCTTTTGCCTTTTTCTATTCAAAGTCTGCCCATACGGCTCCCCGATCTGCTGAACGGACACAGTTTTCAATCCAGCGGATGCCCTGAGCTCGGGCCGGCGATGGCGGCCTCTACGCGTCATTTTTGCGCCTCACTGAGATGTTCGCTCTCTTAAGTCACAGATGTTCTTCTTTACCGAGCCTTTTCAAGAAAACTTCAGAAAAATAAAAACCCTTGCCGGTTAGACGGCAAGGGTTGTTTCTTACAGTGTAAATGCGATATCCGCCCCTGATACAGGGTCTTTGACGAATACGCCCTCTTCTTTTTCTTCGATCTCAAAGCCGGCATCGGTCAGCGCTTTTGTCACACGTGACAGCTCTTTTTGATGCGGCAGCGCGATGGTGTAATAATCCAGCCCGCTTGCATTTCCCGGTTTCGGCGGCGCATGTTTTCCGGCCCATATATTCAGACCGATGTGATGGTGATACCCTCCCGCCGAAACAAACAGAGCGGACATGCCCGCGTAATTGCCGACAATGTCAAAACCGAGAATATCGGTGTAAAACGCTTTGGCTTCCTGTAAGTCCGTCACATGAAGATGGATGTGGCCGATAACAGTTCCTTCTGGGAGACGGCTTTTCCGTTCAGCTCCGGCTTCTTCCAAAAGCCCGTCCACATCGACGGGCGCCGTTTGCATGACATAATTGCCCTCTGCATCCCGGCGCCACGTGCTGCGGGGACGATCGGCGTATATTTCAATACCGTTGCCGTCCGGATCAGACAGGTAAAGAGCCTCACTGACCGCGTGATCCCCCTGACCGAGCGCGATGCCGTTTTCAATCAGCCTGGCCAATGCGATGCCGAGTTCTTTCCGGTCAGGCAGAAGGATCGCGAAATGGTACAGGCCGGTGACAGACCGCTCCGGCAGAACGACGGCGCTTGGATTTTCTTCAAGCAACAGCAGAACGCGTTTTCCGTCTGCTGACAGTCTTGCTGAACGATCTGTCTGCGAGATGACTTGAAAGCCGATTACATTCCGGTAAAAGTCGAGCGAGCGTTCCATATTTTTAATGGTCAATTTGACATAACCGATTGCCGTATCTTGATGAATGCCGGTCATTTGAACGCCTTCTTTCTTATGCTGAAAAAGTTTCTCCCTTTTTTGATTTGAAAAGGAGCTGATCCAATGAAAGCAGACGGCTTCCTGAAAGCGCTAAGTGAATTGACGCAACCAGTAAGATGAAATCAAATTCCGATCCGCCCATAAATGGTGAGGAAAGCTTCGCCGTGAAGATGGCGCCCACTAATGTGACGGCAAACAGAACGCCGATAATGCGCGTTGCCAAGCCGAAAAAGATCAGAACCCCGCCGACAAGCTCAATCGTCGCGATGACATAGACCATAAAGGCCGGAATCCCGATGCTCTGGAAAAATTGCGCAGTTCCTTCCAACCCTTGAAACTTGGATAAACCGTGAACAAAAAAGATAATACCTGTTACAACCCTTAAAAGCAGTGTTCCTGTTTCGAATGATTTATTCATAAAATCCTCCTTGAAAATTATTATCACTTACTTTATGTAAGCTAGTATATATACATAACTTATTTACGTAAAGTAATTTTGTTACATTTAACGAAAATAACTTAAAAGTACTATTTGCCTTCGCGAAAAAAAGACCTCCGCACTCTGTCGGAGGTCTTTTTTCCTATCTATGATTCCCGGAACTGGCTTTCATATAATTCTTGGTAAAACCCGTTCTGGCTGAGAAGTTCGGCATGGGTTCCTTTTTCAGCCATTTCGCCGTCTTTCAGTACAAGAATCTGATCGGCTTTTTGAATCGTGTTCAGCCTGTGAGCGATGATGACGCTTGTTCTGCCCGCCATTAAACGGCCGAGCGCTTCTTGTATTTTCACTTCCGTCACCGTATCAATGTTGCTCGTCGCTTCATCCAAAATGAGCAGCACCGGGTCCGCCAGCACAGCTCTCGCGATGGAAATAAGCTGTTTTTGTCCTTGGCTGATGCCCGCACCGTTTTGGGTAAGGACGGTATCGTAGCCTTTCGGGAGCCGTTCGATGAATCCGTGGGCATTGGCGGCTTTTGCGGCTGCCTCCACCTCTTGATCAGATGCGTCCAGACGGCCGTAACGGATATTTTCCCTGATGGTGCCCTGAAAGAGAAAGGAATCCTGCAGGACAAACCCCATGTTTTTTCTCAGACTGGATCTCGTCAGTTTTTTGATGTCCGTTCCGTCAATGAGGATTTTTCCGTTATTCGGCTCGTAAAAACGGGCGATCAGGCTCGTAACGGTTGTTTTACCCGCTCCGGTCGGTCCGACGAAGGCGATTGACTGTCCTTTCGGAACGCTGAAGGACAGGTGTTTTAAGATCAGGCTGTCTTCCTGATAGCCGAAGGAGACATCTCGGAATTCAATTTCTCCCGTTTTGATCGGCTGGTACAGCGCATGCTCTTCATCTTCCCGCTCCTCTTTTTCATCCAGCACGTCAAACACCCGTTCAGCCCCGGCGATGGCCGATAACATCGTATTGAACTGATTGGCTAAATCATTTAAAGGGCGCGTGAACTGCCGCGAGTATTCGGCGAATACGACGATGGCACCGATTGAAATCCATCCCTTCAGCGCAAACAGCCCGCCGACCGCCGCTATAATCGTAAAGCTTAAATTGTTTAAAGAGTTCATTACTTTCGGAATGAATCCCGAAATTGTCTGCGCCCAAAACCCCGATGATTGTAACGCCGCGTTTTTTTCTAAAAATTGTTCCATGACGCGGTCTTCCCTCGAATAGGCTTTAATGACCTTCGCCCCTGATATCGACTCTTCAATAAAACCGTTCAGCTCGCCGAGGTTTTTCTGCTGCTGTTTAAACAGCAGTCCCGTCCGGTTGGTGATCCATTTAATGCTCAAAAGCATGATCGGAATAATCAAAAGCGTGATCAATGTTAAAAGCGGACTCATGTACAGCATGACGGCGATTGTGCCGACGAATGTAATGACGCTCGACAGCACTTGAATGACGGATGTATTTAAAGTGGAGCTGACATTTTCGATATCATTGGTGACCCGGCTCATTAAGTCCCCGAGCCGCTGTTTATCAAAAAACGGAATCGGCAGCTCATGCAGATGGGTAAACAGCTCGCTCCGCATTTTAAACACGGTGCTTTGCGAGATATTGATCATCCAATAGTTTTGAAACCATAAGGACAATGATTGCACGAGGTAAATCACAAACAGCATGAACAGCACCCCCGCCAATCCGTCTGTCGTCTGTCCGACGATAAAATGATCAATCGCTTTCCCGATGACGAACGGTCCGAGCAGGCCGAATATGGCGCTTATGACTACCATGATGATCACAAGGGTTAAAAGCCCTTTTTTCTCGGCTACATAAGACCAGATTCTGCGCAGCGTGCCTTTTGTATCTTTTGCTTTCGCGCGTTTTCTGCCGCCTTCATTTGATTTGAGCGGTATTTTCGGATATCGGAAAGGTTTACGAATGTCTTTTTGCATTGTCAGCTCCCTCCTTTCCGAATTGTGATTCATAAATCTGCCGGTACAGATGAGACTGTGCCATCAGCTCTTTGTGCGTGCCTTTGGCCAGCAGTTCGCCGTTTTCAAGCAATAAGATGGTGTCAGCCTTCATCGCAGTCGTTATTTTCTGCGTAATAATCAGTGTCGTGCATTCATAGGATCTGATCGCTTGTAAAAGCTTCGCTTCCGTCTGAAGATCGAGCGCGCTCGTACTGTCATCTAACAGCAGGAGGGACGGCTTTCTGATAAAAGCGCGCGCGATGGAAATCCGCTGCTTCTGCCCGCCTGACAAATTAACGCCCCGCTGTCCCAGCACCGTGTCGTATCCGTTTGACAGCTTCATAATCGTGTCATGGATTTGCGCGTCTTTGGCCGCTTCCATTACTTCATCTAGTGAAGCATCCTCCCGCCCCCAGGCGATATTTTCACGGATTGTGCCCGAAAACAGAAGCACTTCCTGCGGAACATAGCCGATTTCCCTGCGCAGGCCGCAAGCGGAGAATTCACCGATCGGTTTGCCGTCTATGAAAATACTGCCCGAATCAGCCGTGTACAGGCGCGGAATCAGCTGAAAAAGCGTTGATTTCCCTGAACCTGTCGCGCCCATAATGGCAACCGTTTCTTTCGGGCTGGCAGAAAAGGACACGTGATGCAGCGCGTCTTTTTCCATGCCCGGATAGCGGAAGGACACTTCGCGAAACTCAATCGCGCCTGCAAGCGCCCGTGCCGGGTCCTGCCCCGTTCCCTCGCCGCCTTCTGTTTCCAGCACCTCGCCGATTCTTTCCCCGGAAGCCTTCGCCCGGGAAAATACCATGATGAGAAAAGGAAGGACGGACAGCGCGCCTGTAATCCGCGTCGCATAGTTAATGACGGAAACGACATCGCCGACCTGCGCTCCGCCCTGAGCAATGCTTTTGGCGCCGAACCATAAGATAAACAAAATGCAAATGTTCATCAGCAGCATTAAAATCGGCATCGCCGCTTCCACGAGACGAAAAGCGGAGACCGTTTTTTCCATCAGCTTCGTATTCGATTTCAAAAAACGTTTCACTTCGTGGTTTGCACGGAGGAGCGCTTTAATCAGTTTGATCGCCGTCAGGTTTTCCTGCATGATCGTGTTGACCTGATCAAGCCGCTTTTGCACAGACCGAAACAGCGCGCCGCCTCTTTTCAGCACCCACAGCAAAAACAAAAGCAAAATCGGCACCGTGATCAGCAGAAAAAATCCGAGTTTCGCATTGACGGTCAGCGAGAGAATAATGCCGCCCGCGATCATTAACGGCGCACGAAGCATAAACCGGAGACTCATGAAAAGCATATTCTGGACCTGTGTCACATCGTTTGTCAGCCGGGTGATAAACGATGTGGATGAGAATTGCGCAAACGTCGAATAAGAGAAGGATTGAATTTTTTGAAAAAGCCCTTTTCGCGTATCATACGCATAGCTCTGGCTGATGTGGGCGGAGTAGAATGAATTTAAAATGCCCGATGCGAATGAAACAGCGGTCAGTCCGATCATCACGCCGCCCCACAGCCAAACCGTACCGAGATCCTGCTTTAAAATTCCTTCGTCAATGATTTTCCCGATCAGCAGGGGCTGTATCAGCTCTACCGCAAGCTCGATGAGCATGAAAAACAGAGCGATTCCCGCCAAAAGAGAATACGGTTTTACATATGATAAAGCCTTTGACATGTGTAAGCCTCCAAATCCTTTGTTCAATATTATTATTTTATGCCTTTCCGGCAAATGAATAAAGAAATTTGGTGTGCCGTTTTTTCAATAATCTGCGAAAAAGATAAAACCTTCCCGGGGAGGGGAAGGTTTTGACCTTATTGATCCAATTGCTGTTCAATACGCTCCCGCATTTGCGGAACGCCTAATCCGACAATGACCTGAAGCGCCCTGCCTTTTCTGACGACGCCGTGGGCTCCCAGCTCTCTGAAATCGGCGTCACTTTTGACCTTTGATTCATCAGCGACAGTGACGCGGAGACGGGTGGCGCAGTTGGTGACCTCCGTAATATTGTCTTTTCCGCCCAGCGCTTCAATATACAAAGCGGCTGTATCCCGCTGTGTTTCGTCTGCCGCCGCTGTTTCTTTTGAAGCCTGCTTCCGTTCTCTGTACTCCTTTTTCGAATAGAGCTTTGTTTCCTGCCCTTCCTCTTTTTCTCTGCCCGGTGTGGCGATGTTGAATTTGAGAATGAGGAAACGGAAGACGAAAAAGTAAATAGCGGTAAAACACAACCCGATGATGATCTGGTATACATACGTCAAGCCGTGGCTTGACGCCAGCGGGATCCAGTTCAAGGTCGCAGCTTCGATCAAACCGCCTCCCATATTTCCGACGACGCCGGCCATATACATGACGGTTGCCATGGAAGCGGCAAGCAAAGCATGAACCGCAAATAAAAACGGCGAGATAAAAAGGAATGTAAATTCAATCGGCTCTGTAATTCCCGCGACAATGGACGTTAAGGTGACCGGAATCAAAAGGCCGGCGACGATTTTTTTCTTTTCCTTTGAAGCCGTGACGTAAAAAGCGAGCGCGATTCCCGGAATGCCGAAGATTTTCGAGTTGCCGTGAAGCGCGAAGCCCCCCTGCGGGAACAATTCTTTCAGCGGTTTGACGCTTTGAGAGTATTCCCCGAGATGCTGCGCCCAATAGGTGACGATACCGCCTTCAGCCACAGCCGGACCGTAAACAAACGGCGAGTAAATAAAATGATGCAGACCGGTCGGGATTAAAATCCGCTCCAGGAACGTGTAAATCCACACGCCGATCGCCCCGGAAGAAACGAGAAAACTTTGCAGCGATCCGATTCCGGACTGAACCATCGGCCATACGTATGCCACCGCAAGTGAAATCGGTATCATAATAAAGAAAGAAATGATAACGATGTATGAAGATCCTTGAAAAATCCCCAGAAAATCCGGCAGTTTTTTATCAAAATAACGATTGTGCAAATACACGACAATAGATGAAATAAAGATGGCGCCGATAATATTCGTATCAAGCGTTTTGATGCCGGCGATCATCGTCAGCCCGCTCGTTCCGCCGGCTTCCTGAGTCATATCGACATGAAAAGCCCCGCCCCAAACCGTCAGAATCGCATTGATAAAGTAATTGAATGTCAGATAAACTGTAAACGCTTCCAAACAGGCTCGTGCCTGCGCTTTTTTCGCTAAAGCGACAGGTATGCCGATCGCAAACAGGAGCGGCATTTGATTAAAGACGGTCCAGCCGCCCTGTTCAATGACGTACCAGCATTGATACCAAAGCCCGTCAGGATCAGCCAGCGGCCCCATCAGCGTTTTATTTTTAAACAGCGTACTCAGACCGACAATAATACCGGAAAATGCAAATAATAAAACAGGCACAAACATCGCGCTGCCGAAGCGCTGGACTTTTTGCATCATTTCACGTGACCTCCCGCTATTCATCAAAATTTTCGAGCTCTTTATAATCAACATATGCACGGAATAACGCTTCGCCCACCAGAAAAAACGGGGCAAATGCGACGATTTCCGTTTTATCGCTTAACGTCACCGGCTTGCTGGTCGCATAAAGATTATACGGCGTCGTTTGCGCCAGTACGTTGTTTTTCAGATTGGTGATTGAAATAAACGGAACTCCCTTTGCGGACAGGGTCCTTACCTGCGGAATTAATTCGGGTGTTTCACCGGATAAAGAAATAATGATGAATACGTCATCAACCTTAAAATCATCACACATGATATCAAACTCTATAATGTCCTGAATTAAAATCAGATACTTCCGCCGGGATACAAACATCCGCTGCAGCTCACGGGCGCACACCCTCTGAGCCGTCCCCGATCCGTAAACGAAAATCCGTTTTGCTTCATCTATCAGCCGGCACATCTCCGTCATATCTTTTGACTTCACGTATTTTACATTGGCTTCAATATCATCCAGCAGCTTTTCAAACGTCATATTCTCGCCCTCTTCAGGCTGATCCTCCCATTTCAGAAAAACCCGGAATTCACTATAGCCGCTGAAGCCCAGTTTTTGGGCGAGCCGCAGGATGGAAGACCGAGAGACATTGCAGGCTTTCGCCATGTCATTGATACCGAGATGGTAGCACGTATGTTTATGATTCAATATATATTTTAAAATATAAAAATCGTTGTCATTTAATTTCGCGTAATGCTGGTTAACCAGTTCTTCAAGACTCATCCCAAAAATCCCCCCGTTTTCTTTCTATTATATAGAATAACAGATAAAGAAAACGGGGACGATTGTCATCAAGAAATATGAGACGGACTTACATCAAGTTCAGGCCAGTAGTCCTTATTAGCCTCCATCAGATCTTCAAGAATCAGTTTTGCCACACGGGCGTTCGGCACTGTTTTTGACAGAATCAGCGCCTGCCACAGCTTTTGAAATGACCGCTCTTCCCACGCTTCAGCCGTCAGTTTTTCGACAGACACCTGCTGTTCCATCAGACCTTTTTGAAATTGCGGTATGTTCCCGATTGAGAGCGGTTCAGGTCCGTTTGAACCTACGAGACAAGGAATCTCAACCATGGCTGACGGATCAAAGTTTGCGATCGCGCCGTTATTTTCAACGATTAACAGCATTCTCTCCCCTGTGTTGTAAGCGATGGCCCGGGCAAGGTCGACGATATAGGAAGCATGATCATCAATTTTAATTTCACTGTTTTCCGATGATTGTTCGCGCGTAATCATATCGCATTGGCTGAAAATGAAAGCTTCGCGCCCTTCCATGACTTCGTTGGCTCTCGTATGGTTCGGGTTTGATTTTTTCACCATATCATCCGGGAATAAGTAATATTGCAGATATGTGTTCGGAAGCGTATCCGGGTCAGCCGCCTGAACGTCGCGCGCTTTTTTGAATGTGTCATTCCAGCTTGCTTCAGTCTGTTCAACCTCCGTCTTCGGAACGTAGCCGTATTCACGGACATGCTCTTTCAGCTTCGGCATTAAATCATTGCCATGCCGGTCTGTGATGGACGTCCACCAGCCAAAGTGGTTCAAGCCGTAGTAACGGACGTTCATTTCTTTCCGTGAAGATAATCCGAGGATGTTCGCCATGCGATCCTCAATTCCGACCGGCATGTCGCAGATGTTCAATATTTTTGAATTCGGTCTGAGGCGCCGTGTAGCTTCAGCCACAATCGCCGCCGGATTGGAGTAATTCAGCATCCATGCGTCAGGCGAGTACGTTTCCATATAATCAAGAATCTCCAGAACACCGCCGATAGAGCGCATGCCGTATGCGATTCCGCCCGGCCCGCATGTTTCCTGGCCGACCACGCCGTACTTCAGCGGGATTTGTTCATCGAGTGCGCGCATCGCATATTTTCCGACGCGGATATGCGCCATGACGAAGTCAACATCCGTAAAAGCCGTCTCTGGGTCATCAGTCGCCAAAAATTCAATGTCCGGCGCTTTTTCTTTTATGAATACCTCACACGCACCCGCAATCCGCTCCTGCCTTTCTTTATCATTGTCATAAAGTTTCAGCTTTCTGATCGGAAACTCTTCCAGGTGATTCAAAAGCATTAATACAATTCCGGGGGTAAATGTGCTGCCGCCGCCTGCAATAACGATTGAGAATGATTTGTCTGTCATGTGAAGCCCTCCTCTGATAACGTTTACATTTTATTTATATCATGAGAAGGTCCGATCTGTACCAGGTTTGGAGGAGTTAGATCATTTAATCATTTTTAGTTATTTTTCTCAAAAAGCGGGAAAGTTCCCACAGGTACGAAAGAGGCCTGCTGTCATCAGCAGACCCATTCTCAAAAATGCTCTTGTAAATCAGAAAGCAGCACTTCCTGCTCAAATTGCGGATTTCCGATCGGAAAAATTCTGGCTGTTTCCTTGTCTTCGTTGACATGCTGAATATAAATCGGGACTCCTTCATACGTCACATACGCCATGGCGGCGGATTCCGAAATGTCTTTCGCACGCTGTGTATTCACGTTTCAAACCTCCTTTAGGCCTCACACATAACGTGTCCGGCAGCCAAGAGAAGTATGCTTGTTTCTTACAATTGTCCGGCGGTGAGTTTGAATTTTTTGAGGCGTTTGTAAAACGTGCTCCGCGGGATTCCGGCCATTTTGGCGGCCAGCGTGACATTTCCCTTCGCCGATTCAAGCGCGTTTACGATGATGTTTTTCTGAATGTGCTCCCGGATGGAGACGGGGGACGCTTCTTCCTGTTCATAAGACTCGGCCGCCTCTTTAAGACCTGACGCTTCAAGCAGGGCTGCGATGGGGCGTTCTGACAGCCGTCCGTCCGGGAACATGACGGAAAGACGTTCAAATACATTAAACAATTCCCTGATATTCCCCGGCCATTTCCGGCTCTTTAATAGGTCTAAAAAGTCATCAGGAAGCTCCCCCCGCCAGCCGCGATTTCGCTGAAATTCAAGGAAGAGTCCGGGAATGTCTTCGGTGCGTTCTCTTAATGGAGGGAGATGGATCGGACAGACGTGAAGCCGGTAAAATAAATCTTCTCTCAGCTTTTTGCATTCGACAAGCTGTCTCAGATCAGTGTGGGTGGCAGTGATGATTCTGATGTCGACGGGAATCTCTTTTGTCCCGCCGACCGGGGTGACTTTCCGTTCCTGCAGCACCCGTAACAGAGCGACCTGCATGGAGTGTGATATTTCTCCGATTTCATCGAGGAAAAGCGTGCCTTTATCGGCTTTTTGCAAAGCGCCGTTATGTCCTTTCCGTTTGGCCCCGGTGAAGGCGCCTTCCGAGTAGCCGAACAGTTCGCTCTCAATCAGCTTTTCGGGGACCGCTCCGCAATTGACGGCGATAAACGGGCCGTTTTTCCTGGAGCTGTTGTTATGAATCGCCCGGGCGGCAACCTCCTTTCCCGTCCCGGTTTCTCCCGTAAGACAGACGGTTGCGTCCGTTCGGGCGACAAGCTCCAGCTGCTGGAGCATATGTCGGGATGACGGGCTTTTGCCTGCCGCACCATGGAATAAAAAAGAAGGCTTTTCTTCTCGTTTGGATAAGTAAATGCACGTGTAGCCGTTCTCCTCCCGCTTCGCCTGCTTGATGTGAAAGCCCTGTTCCTCAAGCTCGCGCAGCGTATGTCCGGTAAAATGCTGAACGGGACGGCTTGCAGCGATAACCCGGCTCATTTCATTGCAAAGCACGATCGGATCGTGAGACCGGGTCAGCCCGGCGAATTTGCTGATCATGTCAAGTTCTGTCATTTTGATCTTTAGGGCAAGCTCCCGTTCCGCCGTATAAGCGATGGAGGAGGCAATTCCGAGCATAAAAGGCTGAGCGCGGGCGGCGGGGCAGGAAATATCAATGACACCCGCCAGCCGTCCGTCTTCATAACGGATCGGCGCGGCGGAACAGCTCCATTGATGAGAAGCGAGCGAATAATGTTCAGAGCCGTGTATCATGACCGGCTCATTTGTATAAAGAGCCGTCCCGATCGCATTCGTGCCGACGGCCGTTTCCGTCCAGCGGGCGCCTTTTAAGAAATTGATGCGGTTCGCTTCATGAATGGTGCGCGGGTGGCCGTCAACTGAATGGACAACGCCGTCTGAATCAATCAGGAGAACCATCATTTCCATTTCCCGCATTGCCGTTTTCATTCTTTCTGCATACGGCGTTGAGGCCGCTAAAAATAACGCATGCTTTTCGGCCTGCCTTTCTAAATGATCTGCCGGCATTACATTCGGCCCCTTTTCGAGATAAGGATTGACGTCGGCTTTTTTGCAGCGGTGCCATGAGGCCGCCACCCGCTTCTGAATACGGGATTCATCAAGCACGCCTTCTTTCACAAAGCGCTTCCAGGTTTTAAAATCATTCCGAATGACATTCATTGTATTCGCTCCCCCCTGTTCAGACCATCTTTTCATATATTGTAGGGGAAAAATAAAGCGCTTTCAACGAAAAATACCCCTTCTCATCTGAGAAAGGGTATTCCGGTTATACGGAATGCACCGCAAGTCCGGTGACATTCAGCAGGGCTTCCTGAAGCGTCTCTGACAGAGTCGGATGCGCCGCGATAAAGTGCTCCGACATATCCGCCGTCATTTCACCGTTCATCATCATGACCGCCTGACCGATCAATTCCGTCACGTCCGGCCCGATCATTGACACGCCGACGATTTCTCCGAATTCCGGTTCGGCAATGATTTTCATTTTGCCGCCATGCTGATGTTTAATTAACGCTTTTCCGTTAGCAGAAAATGAACATTCTCCGATTTTCACATCTCCGTATGTTTCTCTCGCCTGTGTTTCCGTCAGCCCGACAGCGGCCATTTCCGGCGATGTATAAATACAGCGGGGCACCGCCCGCATATCGACTTTGCTGTCCTTTCCCGTGGCATGCGCGGCGGCTGTGATTCCTTCATGAATGGCGGCATGCGCGAGCTGCATTCCTCCGGCCGCATCGCCGCATGCGTATATATGAGGCACATTGGTCTGCATATGGTCATTGACTTCAATACCGCGCGGAGAATACCGGATGCCGGCCTGCTCCAGATTCAAGCCATGCAAACGCGGCTTTCTCCCGATTGCAACCAAAACGTGATCAGCCTGCGCCTCAATTTCTTTGCCGTCTTTTGTCCACACGGCAGTTTTCCTTTCTTTATCAATCCGTTGAAGGGCGGCTTTTGTCTGAATATCAGCCCCGCTGTCTCTTAAAGAGTCTTCGAAAACGGCGGCGATTTCCCCGTCTTCTGCCGGGAGCAGCCGGTCAGCCGATTCAATCACCGTCACTTTCGTTTTAAACCGGCTGAATAAAGAGGCAAATTCACAGCCGATCACACCTCCCCCGACAATAAGCAGAGAAGAAGGGATTTTCTGTAAAGAAAGCGCATCTTTGCTGTCGATCACCCAATCGCCGTCAAATGGGGCAAACGGCAGCTCCGCCGGTTCAGATCCGGATGCAATCAATATCCGATCCGCTTCCAGAATGTCTTTTGCGCCTCCTTCTCCTTCAACAAGCAATGTCTGCTCTGTGAGAAATGAAGCTGTCCCGCTGATGACTTTAATCTGATTTGCTTTCATTAAGTATTGAATTCCCTGCACGAGCCGGCTGACGATTTGCCGTTTGCGCCCCTGCATGCGGGCCCAATTGAGTGTAATGTTTTGCGGCAGTTCGATGCCGAATGTATTTGCATGCCTGATTTTATCGAGCACATTCGCGCTTTCCAAAAGCGACTTTGTCGGGATGCATCCCTCATTGAGACAAGTGCCTCCGAGCGGCCCTTTGTCGATCAGAACGACTTCTTCTCCCCTCCGCGCGGCAGTCACGGCAGCTGCATATCCGGCAGGCCCGCCGCCGATAATGGCTAGTGTCAATCTCTTCACCCTCTCTATAAAATCAATCCGGCCGGCTCTTCAAGCAGCGCTTTGACCGTTTTCAGGAAGTCCGCAGCCGGTGCGCCGTCACATACTCTGTGATCAAAGGTAAGGCTCAGCGGCAGCATGGTGCTTTTGACAAGCTCATCTCCTTTAAACGCCGGCGTTTCATAGCTTGCGCCTACTCCGAGAATACCGGCTTCAGGCGGATTAAGAATCGGAGTGAAATGCTCAATTCCGTAACCCCCGAGATTTGTAATAGAAAATGTCGATCCGTGCAGATCATCTCCGGAAGCATTGCCTTCCCGCGCCCGGCGTGCCGATGTGCTGATGTGATCCGCAAGCTCAAGGAATGAAAGCTTTTCCGCATCCCGGATCACCGGCACGACGAGACCGTTTTCAAGAGAAACCGCCATCCCGAGGTGGACATATGGATAGGTGATGATCCGCTCCTCTTGATAAGAGCTGTTCAGCTCAGGATGCTGTTTCAGCGCAAGCACCGCGGCCCGGGATACGAAATGTGTGACCGTCAGTTTAACACCGCTCCGCTTTTTCGCGCTGTCGGCGAGCTGCCGCTGCCATTTTACAAGCTCCGTAATGTCCGCTTTCATAGTCAGCGTCAGCTGGGCGCTGTTTTGCAGGCTTTTGTGCATTCGGTCTGCAATCACTTTTCTCATCGCTGAAGCCGGTTTTCCCTCCGGCTGTGCCGTCTGAACCGAAGACTGCGGTTCAGATTCCGTCTTCATGGCCTTGATGACGTCAGCTTTTACGATTCTGCCTCCGGGCCCCGTCCCGTTCAGCGTATCAACTTTCAACCCGGCTTTCTCCGCCATTTTTCGGGCAACGGGAGATATTTTCACGCGGTGTTTACGCTTTTGCCCGGCTTTGGGAGCGGGAATATGTTCAGGTTCAGATTGCGGTTTCCCGGCTTTTTCAGGAGCCGGCGCCTCCTTCTCCCGCACTTCTTCGCCGTTTTCCCCGATATAACAGATGGGCGTTCCCGGCGGGACTCCTTCTCCCTCTTTGACTTTAATATGAAGAAGCGTGCCGCTTTCAGGCGCTTCTATTTCCATTTCTATTTTTTCCGAGTTGATGCTGGCGATGCTTTCTCCCTTTTCAACCGGGTCGCCGACTTTTTTATTCCAGACGGATACTTCACCTTTCTTCATCGCCATTCCCAGCTTCGGCATTACTACTTTTACAGCCATTCTATATCCCTCCTTTAATTCATTGCCGGCTCGCCAAGCAATTCAAGCGTGACGCTGACAATTTGGTCTGGTGTCGGTAAATATTGATCTTCAAGCACCGGCGAAAACGGCACCGGTGTATGCGGCGCTGTAATCCGTTTAATCGGCGCATCAAGCAAATCAAAGCCCTTATCGGCGACAATCGCAGCAATATCCGTGGCGATGCTGCAGCGCGGATTGGCTTCGTCTATGATGATCAGCCGGTTTGTTTTTTCTAACGATGTGAAAATCGCTTCCTCATCTAAAGGAGACAGACTCCGGGGATCAAGCACCTCGGCGTCGATGCCTTTCTCAGAAAGCTGTGCAGCCGCTTCAAGCGCGGTATTGACCTGCTTGCCGACCGCAAACAGCGTGATGTCGCTGCCTTCGCGTTTGATATCCGCTTTTCCGAGCGGGATTGTATAATAATCTTCCGGCACCTCGCCCTTCATGTTGTAGGACGTTTTATCTTCAAAAAAGAATACCGGATCATTGTCTTCTATTGCCGCCAGCAGCAAACCTTTGGCGTCATATGGATTGGACGGCACAACCGTCTTCAGACCCGGGATGCTGGTGAACAGGCCATACAGCGCCTGCGAATGCTGAGCGGCTGCCCGGAACCCGGCTCCGTATGTGGTGCGGACGGTGATCGGCACTTGCGCTTTACCGCCGAACATATAGCGGAATTTCGCCCCTTGGTTGATCACCTGATCAAAGCACGTGCCGATAAAATCGTTAAACATCAGTTCCGCAATCGGTCTCAGCCCCGTGGATGCCGCAGCCATGGCCGCACCCATGTAGCCCGCCTCAGAAATCGGTGTGTCCAGCACCCTGTTTCTGCCGAATTCCTGTACGAGCCCCTTTGTGACCCCTAATACACCGCCCCATGCTTCATCATCTTGCAAATGATCGACCGCCGCTCCCCCGGCGACATCTTCACCGATTACAAGCACATTGTCATCTTTTCTCATCGCAAGCTTCATTGCTTCATTGATCGCGTCCGAAATGCTTATGACTCTCGCCATCTCACATTCCCCCTTTTTCATATGACACGTAGACGTCTGTCAACAGCTCAGACTCTTTCGGATATGGACTCTTTTCGCTGAACGAGACGGCTTTTTCAATCGATTCGCTGACACGCTGTTCGATGTCTGACAGTTTATTTGCATCTGTTTCTTTTAGAAGATAGTTTTTAAAGCCTTGAATGGCATCCTTTTCTTCAAGATGCTCAGTCTTTTCATCCTTTGTTTTATACGTTTGGGCATCCCCTTCGAAATGTCCGTAGTTTCTGTAAGTCATACATTCAATCAAAGACGGGCCTCCGCCGTTTCTTGCTCTTTCTATCGCTTCCCCGGCTGCCTGATAAACCGCTAAAATATCTTTTCCGTCCACCGTGACCCCCGGCATGTTGTAGGCAGCCGCCCGATCGGCGATTGAATCACAGGCTGACGCGTACTCAAATGTCGTCGCTTCGCCGTAACCGTTGTTTTCGGCGATGAACACGACAGGAAGATTCCATACTGCCGCTAAGTTCAGCCCTTCATGGAAAGTCCCTTGGTTATTGGCTCCGTCTCCAAAAAAGCAAACGCTTACATTTTTAGTTTGTTTATATTTAGCCGTGAGCGCTGATCCGCATGCGAGCGTGAATCCGCCCCCGACGATTCCATTTGCGCCTAACATGCCTTTATCAAGATCCGCAATGTGCATAGAACCGCCTTTGCCTTTACACAGTCCGGTCGCTTTTCCGAATATTTCCGCCATCATGCCGTCCAGATCACAGCCTTTGGCGATACAATGGCCATGTCCCCTGTGTGTGCTTGTAATGCTGTCGCCATCATCTAAATGAGCGCACACGCCCGCAGCTACCGCTTCTTCACCGGCATACAAATGGACGAATCCGGGAAGCACTCCTTGCGCGAACAGTTCATGCACTTTGTCTTCAAAGCCCCTGATTTCCAGCATCTTTTGGTACATCCACAGCGCTTTCTCCTCAGTTAATGACAAGCCTTCTCGTTTTAACAATTCCATTTTGTGCGCCTCCTTCTATTTAGGGTTCACACTTATAAATGCAAGAAGCATGCCAGCCTTTGAAGCCCGTAAAATGAATGTTTTTATTTTTACAATGGAGACAGTTTGAGACAGGTGTCTCATTTTGTCTCGATCTGTTCCCTTTGTCTCGTTTTATGGCATACAAAAAAGACCGGGCATCACCCTGTCTTTGACAATGATCGACGTATTTATTTCCTCGGAAATCTTTTAACTGCTTCATTCTTCTGCATACAGTCTATCGTGGCGTTTGAGTGGTTACACTCTTTTTTTCATATCCACGTGCTGCAGTTCATGCTTTTCTTCAACAGCCCGATTCAGCGCTTGAAGCATGTAGCCAATGCCTTTATACGATGACAAAGGCCAGGTGATATGCTGATGCTCTCCGATGACGGCGTTTAGGACGCTTCGGTATTTTTTCCCGCCAAGCATGACAAGCTCCTCGATGTCGGAGAAGCCTTTTTCATGAAATTGACGGCGCAGCTCGTCCGCTGCCATGATCTCCGGATGACCGGTTCCAAAAGTGACATCGTAATTTCCGGGAACAATATCATCCGGACGAAGGAATCCGTGCTTCGCCGACAAAATCACCCACTCATCGAAAAATGCTTTCGCATATCGCTCGCACGCCTGATGAAACGGGCTGAGATAAGCGTCTTCCGCCCTTACCGGACCTGTATCTGAATGGACATCCCAAATTTTTTTCTTGCCGCAGGGGATGATGCACAGTCGTTTCATTTTTCTCTCCCCCTTTATGATGTATCTCCTATCAATGTACCATTATTCGTTTATTTCTGCATGACGAAACTGGCCATGGATCTGTCTGGGTAAAAACTGCACACAAAAAGACCCGGAATTCAAATCGAAATCCGGGCCGGATGAAGGTTGTTTATGTCACTCTTGCTCCATCCCATCAAGATACTTTCTCTCAAAGTCATCGAGCAATGCACGCACTTCATCTGTTGACTTTGTATTCATGCATTGATTTCTTAATTCACTTGCTCCCCGGAATCCGCGGAGATATATCTTGAAAAAGCGGGGGAGCGGTTTATATGCTCGGGCTTCTGCTTTTGAATATTCATCATGAAGATCCAGATGCAATCTCAAAAGATCAAGCAATTCCTTACTGCTATGCTCTCTCGGCTCCTTTTCAAAGGCGAATGGATTAGTAAAAATGCCTCGTCCAATCATAATCCCGTCAACACCGTATTGTTCAGCGAGTTTCAAGCCGGTTTCACGGTCAGGAATATCCCCATTGATCGTCAAAAGGGTATCCGGCGCTATCTCATCACGAAGTTTCTTGATTTCCGGGATGAGCTCCCAATGCGCATCTACTTTACTCATTTCCGCTCTTGTACGCAGATGAATGGAAAGATTCGCAATGTCTTGTTTCAGTATGTGTGTCAGCCAGCCGCGCCATTCGTCTATGTCCGTGTAGCCAAGTCTGGTCTTCACACTGACCGGCAGACCTCCTGCTTTCGCCGCCTGTATTAATTCGGCTGCAACTTCAGGACGGCAAATCAGGCCGCTTCCCTTTCCATTCCCCGCCACATTAGGTACAGGACAGCCCATATTGATATCCAGGCCCTTAAACCCTAATTCCGCCATCCCAATACTCATTTGGCGAAAGTTTTCAGGCTTATCTCCCCATATGTGGGCAACCATCGGCTGTTCATCCTCCGTGAAAGTCAAACGGCCGCGCACACTATCCTTCCCATCCGGGTGACAATAGCTTTCTGAGTTTGTAAACTCTGTGAAAAACACATCAGGTCTGCCTGCTTCACTCACAACATGGCGAAAAACGACATCCGTCACATCTTCCATTGGTGCCAGTACAAAAAATGGCCGCGGTAATTCACGCCAGAAATTATCTGTCATAACAAATCCAAATCCTTTCATGATGGGATACAGCCAAACCTTTATCCCAAAATTAAAAACTGACCATGCTTCTTTTACACTTATAGCATGTGTCAGCACTTCTTATCAAACGATAGTAAATTTTGAACATTTCACTTTTTACTCGTTAAAAAGTGAAAAGCAAACTGAAGCAGAATAGATATGATAGAACACCTTACAACTCCTTAACCATATAATCGGTTCGAAAGAGAAAAAAGTGTGATGATTATCTACACCTATTTTTTTATATTGTGGTTTATTAGTAGTAGCGCTGACCTTCATCTTTCTTAGCGGCCTTACTTTTGCTCTTTTTGGACAAAAAGGATTCCAACCTAAATAGAATATCATATGAGTTCTCCCTATTACCAATGCAAAATATTTGTCCTGTTATCGAAGATAAAATATTTAACGCTGCACCATATCCGTATCTCAATATCATTTGCGGAAAACGAATTTCAAGAAATAATATGATTAAGCAAAATGAGTTGGGGATGGTATGGAGTAAGGGGATGGGAAGAGAAAATAAACTCGAACTTAAAAGAATTCAAAACTTCAATCTGGACCATTTGAGATTTGCTCATGGTTTAGAAATATAACCAACGCAACAAGTGGCTTCTGGCTCTATACAGTATATGTACTAAGGGTCGATTGGCTTTCAAACCCCTTATGTTAATATCTTTATACATTCACCTATATATGTTTGTATAAGATTACGATTCGGTAATCCTGATCCAGAACCAATAAAATAGACTGCTGACTAATTGCCGCAGTCTTCATTCATAAGATTAATAAGAAAGTTTCTTTCATCATTAAATAAGGCATCAGAAGTTATGGCTTTCATTTCGAATATCCTTTGTTATACCTGTGATTATGTGTATAACAGTGAAAACCCCCAAGAAAACAGTGACAATATTAAACCATGGATTATCATAGAATGAAAGATATGTTTGAAAGAAATCCAGTTCAACTATGTTTGCTGGGAATCCATTCATTTCTCTATAATTAGGACCCCATCCCGTTAATACTGCAAAATTAAAATAAAGCTGTGAAACTAAAAATGCCAACAACGTTTGAAACCAACTTCTTTTAAATAACGGTCGTTTTTTGTTTACTTTATCCATTTCCTTTTCTCCAATACTTTTTAGCAAGTGACAATCTAACATCATTATATGATGAAGCATGATTGTCGCGATAATTACTTATTAAAGAAGTTTACAAAATATTAACGGAAATTACAAGTATTCACGGAACTTGAACGACTTGTTATTGCTTCTGGTTCACAACAAGATCTTCATATTTTGTCTGTAATGCCGTTTCCAAACGGAAAAAAGAAAGTGTTAATAGAAAGCAGCCTGCTTGGCTGTTTTTCACTTGCTTTTCCATACGTTTTTTCAACTCTTTTTATCAGTTAAATAAAGACAAAAAACAGGTAGGACAAGGGCAAAACATGAAAAAACCCGGAAATCGGAATTGTTTATTTACCGAAATCCAGGTCTGATTACGAATTGTTTATTTTAGTTAGACGATTTTAATACAAGCTTCGCCACGGCTTCTACATGAGCCGTCTGCGGAAACATATCAACAGGCTGAATATATTCGACGCGATAGTCCTTCGACAGCGTCTGCAAGTCTTTCGCCAATGTGGAAGGATTGCAGGATACGTAGACGAAGCGTTTCGGTTTTACTTTTTTGATGGTATCTAAAAATGTTCTGTCACAGCCCGTTCTCGGCGGGTCGACGATGACCACGTCAGGGCGGAAGCCTTCTTTCGTCCATTTCGGGAGCCAGTGTTCGGCTGTTCCTGTGACATATGCCGCGTTTTTGATGCCGTGTTTTTTGGCGTTTTTCTTCGCATCGTCAATTGATTCTTTAATGACGTCCATGCCGCGGATCTCTTTTGCGCTGTTTGAAACCCACATGCCGATCGTACCGACGCCGCAATACGCGTCTACGACTTTTTCTTTTCCTGTCAGCTGAGCCGCTTGTTTCACTTCGTCATACAGCTTGACCGTCTGCTCAGGGTTGAGCTGGAAGAAGGCGCGGGCGCTCAGTTCAAATGACACGTCACCTAGCACTTCTTGAATGGCATGGCTTCCGGCCAGCGCTTTTGTTTTGTCACCGAAAATGACAGATGTGCGCGCGCCGTTGACGTTTTGAATAATCGATTTCACTTCCGGCAGACGGTTCTGAATGGCTTTGACGATCTCGTCTTTATTCGGCAGTGTCTCTTTCGCGGTGACAAGCACGACCTGCACTTCGCCTGTTTCAAAACCGACTCTCGTCACGATGGTGCGGACATCGCCTTTTTTGGTCCGTTCGTTATAAACGGACACGTTGTGTTTTTCTAAAATACGGCGGACGATACCCGTTGTTTTGTTTGTTGCCGGATGCTGGACAATGCATTCCTTAATCGGGACGATTTTATGGGAATCAAGTCCGTATAAGCCGGCAATGATGCTGCCGCTTTGCGAGCGTCCGACTTGGAACTGGCTTTTGTTCCGGTAATTCCAAGGGTTGTCCATTCCGATCGTATCTTTAATGTTCATTTCTTCGACATTGAATCTCGTATGACGTTCCAGAGACTGAATGACGATGTCGCGTTTTTCGCGAAGCTGCTGGGTGTATGCCAGATGCTGAAGCTGACAGCCGCCGCACTGGTCGTAGACCGGGCATGGCGGCGTGACACGGTGTTCAGACGGCTTGCGGATTTTTTTGACGCGTGCTTCTGAAAATTTCGGCTGCACATTTGTCGCTTCGGCAACGACTTCTTCACCGGGCAGAGCGCCGGGAACGAAGACAACTTTTTTCTTAAAATAGCCGACGCCCTCTCCGTTAATGCCGAGACGTTTGATGGTCAGCGGAAATGTCTGTCCGATTTTCAATTCGGCAGGCGCCTTTTTTTGATGTTGATTCACGTTTTTTTCTCTCCGTTTCTATATAAAGCCTTCCTCATGGGAAAACGGCTGATTTGAAATATCACATCTTTTCAGTATAACATGCAGCCGGCGGTTCCTTCATGTTTTTCACTGGAAGTTTCCTTTTTTCATTCAATGCTTCTCCACAAGTACAAGGACGCATAGCTTAAATACGGCGCCCATTCGCTGCTTACCTGAAGCATCAAGTCTTTTGACGGTTTATCCTCTAGGGCGAAGCGGCGTTTGACGGCGTTTTGCAGGCCGATGTCCGCCAAAGGAAACAGATTCGGGTGGCCGAGACCGAACATGAGGACGTTTTGGACGGTCCACGGGCCGATGCCTCTGATGGCGATCAGCTTTTTCATAATGTCTTCATCCGATAAATGGGTAAGTTCCGCCAGATTGAGCGCCCCGTCTGCAATCATCCGTGAAATGTCAATCGCATATTCCGCTTTTCTCATGCTGAACTGGAGATCCCGCAAGTCCTGATACTCGAGCGCCGCGATCGTTTTCGGCTCGGGATAGCACCAGACGCCGTCTTTTTGTTCACCGAAGGCATGGACGAACCGTTCGGTTAAGGTAAAAGCGAAGGACAGGTTGAGCTGCTGGTGGATGATGCATTTCATGAGACAGTTGTAGACGTCATACTCCAAGACGAGCGGGGTTCCCGCATGCTCCTCAAAAAGCGCCGACAGATTTGTTTTTGAGAAATGATCAAGCACAGGCTGAAGCGGCTGCTCCCACTGAAAAATGTGTTTGATCCGTTCAATCATCTCCTCGCGGTCCGTTTCTCCGCTGACGAGGAAGACCGGGTCTGCGGCGGTGCCTTCCCCTTGAACCGTGATGACGGACAGTTTGCCGTCCCTTGTTCTGAGCGGTACTTTGATTGATCTTGCATGAAGATCGACCGCATTCAGCGGATCGAGCGACAGCCTTTCAAGGACTTTATCAAAATGATACGGCGGCGTGACCGAAACCGTTTCCTTCCACATATGCTCCACCCCTTTTGTCCAAGTATATCATGAAGCGGCCGGGCGGCAATTCGTATACTTTTCTTCATAACGCCGCATGATATAATGGCAGGCGGAGGGTTGTTTATGATACATATAACCGCAATCACAACACATAATGAGATATTAGATAATATCCCCCTATCACGTACAGAACAACCGGACATCGCATGGTACTGGATTGATTTTTTCGGCGCCGAGATGCATGAAACCGAGCTGCTGCGGGATTATTTTCACTTTCATCCGCTTGCGATCGAGGATTGCTTTCAGCATATGCAGCGGCCGAAAATCGACCATTATGACGGCTACCGTTTTTATGTGCTCCACGCCTTGAACCCGGACACACTGGAAATGGAAGAGGTGGACATTTTTCAGTCCGACCGTTTCATCGTCAGCTTCCATTTGCACGAATCGCCCGGCGTCTCAAAGGTGAGAGAACGGTTTTTCGCTTCTCCGGGATTAGCCAAAAAAGGGCCCGGGCATATCACTTATATGATTATGGATCAGCTTGTCGATGAATATTTCCCCGTGCTGTACAAAATTGAAGACCGGCTGAATGAAATTGAAGACAGCAGAACCCATAAATCTTACGGCACTTTAATGAATGAAGTGTTTGAATTGCGGACTGATCTTTTGAACCTGAGGCGGACGATCATTCCGATGCGCGATTTAATGTACCGGATTTTGAGCCTTGACCATGTAAAAGAAAGCCGTGAAACGAAAGCGTATTTCAGCGATATTTATGACCACCTGTTAAAACTGGCCGAGCTGATCGAGTCAAACCGTGATATGACGTCAGATTTGCGGGACAGCTATGTGACGCTGAATTCAAACCGGATGAACGCCATTATGATGACATTAACCATCGTCTCGACCATTTTTATCCCGCTGACGTTCATCGCAGGGGTTTACGGCATGAATTTCGATAACATGCCTGAGCTTCATTGGAAATACGGGTATTTTATCGTTTTGGGCGTAATGGCCTTCCTTGTGGCCGCCATGCTGTTTTGGTTCGCCCGCAAAGGCTGGTTTAATATTTTCAAGTAAGAACGGCTGCGGGCTGTTCTTTTTTTTAAGAAAACATGATAGTCTGGAAAAAAACGTAAAGAGGTGTGCGCCGTTACCATCCTTTCTCACAAAATCATTTCTTCTGTCCTCCTGGCTTTCAGTGTCATGTCCATTGCCCCGCTGTATAACGGCCGTACGGTGTCTGATTACATCTTTGAGTCGCTCGGCTTTTCCTCTTGGCCGGAAGATGGAGCCCATATCTCCGTCATTCCCGGGGTCGTGCTTTACTTTGCGGCGTTAATCTGGTGTGCCGCCGCGTTCAGGCGGACGCTTCCCGCGGCGGGGCTGTTTCTGCTCTTTCTCAGTATGGGGGCCGCTTCCGGTATCAGTCCCGCCACTGAATATGCCGCTTTTTCCTTAAAACAGTTCGCGCCCGAAAAAGAGGCTGTCGAATATGTGAAGCACCGCAGCGAATGCAGTCATCTGGTTGAGCGAAAAAGAGCGGGCATGAGCTGCACGCTTTATATCAATCATTACGGAAAAGGGGAACAAACCATTTCTGTCACCCCGGATTTATCAGAAAACATAAAGGACGTCACATTCAAATCAAAAACATTCATTGTAAAACCCCGTTCAAAAACAATCATCAAAACCCGATTTACCGGATTTTATAAGGGGAAAGCCGCCTCAGACTCCGGATGGTCTTCAGAACCTGAACTGAAAGTGGCAATCCTGTACACAGCAGATTAACCATTTTGCATGTATAATGGTGGAAAACTTTTCATTGGAGGGACTGTGAAATGAAGATCGCCATCGTCGGACTCGGCAATATGGGCCGCCCCATCGCCGAAAATATCATGAAAGCCGGATACAGCCTGACTGTATATAACCGGACGAAAGAAAAAGCGGCTGACCTGCTGGATAAAGGGGCAGAATATGCCGAAACGCCCCGACAGGCAGCTGAACATGCCGACATCGTGCTGTCAATGCTGTCAGACGATGAAGCCGTAACAGACGTGACTTTCGGAGCTTGCGGCATTATTGCCGGGTTATCTGAAAACGGCATTCATATTTCGATGAGCACGATCAGTACAGCGCTGTCAGAACAGCTTTCCGCCGCACATTCGGGCAGAGGGCAGTCCTTTATCGCCGCTCCCGTCCTCGGCCGCCCCGATGCCGCTGAGAAGGCCGAACTCCGCATCATCACAGCCGGACCGGCAGAAGCGAAGAAAAAGGCCGAACCGCTGCTTAACATCCTGAGTCAGCAAGTATTGGACACTGGTGAAGAAACAAAAACGGCCAATGCCGCGAAAATCAGCGTCAATTTCTTGCTCGTTTCTATGCTGGAGGCGTTATCTGAATCATTCTTAATGATGGAGAAATACGGGTTAGAACGGAAACAATTTTTAGAAATCGCCGGCGCGCTCTTTGGCTCTCCCGTCTATCAAAATTACGGCACGATCATGGCTGATGAGAAATTTGAGCCGGCCGGTTTCAAAATGTCTTTAGGGCTCAAGGATACCAATCTGGCGCTCGCCGCCGCTGAACAGGTTTCCGCAAAACTCCCTCTTGCCGAGCTGGCCAAGAGCCATTTTGAAAGCGGGATCGCACAAGGCTTCGGGGATCTGGATTGGGCTGCACTGATTAAAAGCTTAAAATAACAAAATAACACCTCTCCATTACCAGGAGAGGTGTTTTCTACAGGCGCGGCAGCTTCATTTCTTTCTCAAACATCAGGTCATCAATGCTTTTAAACGTGTAGCCTTCTTTTTTCAAATCGGTAATGGCATCGTCCAGAGCTTCTGAATTGTCCTTTGAAACGGTGTGAAGAAGGTAGATCGCGCCGGGATGCGCCTGCTTTATCATGTGATTATAGGCATATTGTTTCCCTTTTTGCTCGTTAACCTTCCAGTCGACAAATGCGACGGACCAGAAAACGGTTTGGTAGCCGAGGCGCTTCGTTTCTTTGAGGACATATTCGCTGAATACGCCGCGCGGCGGACGGAGATACAGGTTGTCCCGCTTTCCGGTAATGTTGTACACAGCTTCCGTGACCGAATCGAGTTCGTCTTGAATCTGATCGCCCGTTTTTGTCGTCAGATCAGGATGATGAAAAGAATGATTGCCGATGATATGGCCTTCCTTTGACATCCGTTTAATCAAATCAGGCTGCTCTTTCACAAAATGACCTGTGACAAAAAAAGTGCCCGTGACGTGATGTTTTTTTAACACATCAAGCACTTTCGGGGTGTACCCATTTTCATATCCGTTATCAAACGTTAAATAGATGGTCTTTTCTTTCGTATTGCCCAAATAAAAGGCATCATATTTTTTGACCAGATTGTCCAGCTGTCTGCCGGCATCCGGCGGCTGATGATTGACGCTGCGTTTAAAGCCCCAGTTTATCCGTTCATTCGGCACGGCTTCTGCGCTGTTGATGCCTCCCGCAAGTAAAACGGCCATGCAGCAAATTGAACAAAACCATTTCATGACCAGCACTCCTTCTGCATTTTTCCTTATTTTGCAGTAGGCCCTGCCCTTTTATACAGCCGCATTATGGAAAAAGAAAAACCCCGGCATCCGCCGGGGTTTATTCCCAATCCTTTTTAAAGCGTTCGTATTTTGCTTCCAGATCATCAAGCATGCCGATGAGCCGGTCTATATCTTCAACGTCCGTTGATTCAGGGTCTAATGAATCAATGACATTCATAAACATATCGAGTCTGTTCTTTAGGTAATCGAGCTGCTGATCTTTGCTGTTTACTGCATTCCCCATACTTCCACTCCATTCATTTTTTATAATGGTAGCGTATTTTTTGCCGTTTTTCAATGGTTCCGCTACTTGCGATCTTGGCTGATCAGGTCTAAAATTAACAGTTGGCAGACGTTAGTATGCCCCATTTATAAAGGAGTTAGATAGTCATGACACAAAACACAACACTGCGTCCGATCACACCGGAGTACGATCCTTGGGAAGCGTACATGGATGTCGACCAGTATGGAGATATGAAACTGACGAACGTTGAATTCACAACGACGACTTTGTGCAATATGAGATGCGAGCACTGCGCCGTCGGGTACACGCTCCAGCCGAAAGACCCGAATGCGCTGCCGATCGACCTTTTATTAAAGCGGCTTGATGAAATTCCTCTGTTACGCTCTATCAGCATTACGGGCGGCGAACCGATGCTTTCGCTGAAATCGGTAAAGGAATACGTCGTCCCGCTTTTAAAATATGCGCATGAACGCGGCGTGCGCACACAGATCAATTCAAACCTGACGCTTGATATCGGGCGCTACGAACGGATTATTCCCTATTTGGACGTTCTTCACATTTCTCACAACTGGGGAACGGTCGAGGACTTTGCCGACATCGGATTTGCGATGATGGAGAAGAAACCGACATTTGAACAGCGGGCGCGCTATTTTGACAAAATGATTGAAAACAGCCGCACGCTGGTCGAAGCAGGTGTAATGGTTTCAGCGGAAACGATGCTCAACAAACGGACACTGCCGCATATCGAACATATTCACCGGCAAATTACCGAAGAAATGAAATGCCAGCGGCACGAAGTCCATCCGATGTATCCGAGTGATTTCGCCAGCGCGCTTGAATCACTCAGCCTGAAAGACATGAGACAGGCCATCCATCATCTGCTCGACATTCGAGATGAAGAGACATGGATGCTGTTCGGTACGCTCCCGTTTTACGCATGCAGTCCTGATGAAGAAGACCAGAAGCTTCTCCGCCGCCTGCGGGAAGCGAAAAACGTTACGGTGCGAAACGACCCTGACGGCCGCTCCCGCCTGAATGTCAACATTTTTGACGGAAATATCATTGTCACGGATTTCGGCGATACACCGCCGCTCGGCAATATTAAAACAGACAGCCTTCCTGAAGCATATGACAAGTGGAGACAGACAAAGCTGAGCAAAGAGCTGAACTGCCGCTGCACAAACGTCCGGTGCCTCGGCCCGAACGTCCTTGTCAAAAACAGTTATTATCAGGACACGGATTTTTCATTACGAAAAGCCAGAGGTTAACAGAAGATGGAAACGACAATTACGGACATTTTGAAAAGCAAAGTGGTTGAGATCATCATCGTCGCTCTCGTGCTTTACACCGGTGTTTTTCTGATCAACCGCTTTGTTCAGGTGTTATTTAAACGCACAGATTTCTTAGAGGAACGGAAAGGGAAGACGATTGAGAGCCTCGTCCGGTCCATCACCCAGTATACGGCGACGATCGGTTTTATCTTTTACGTCATTTCTTTATTTGTTCATGATTTCGGCCGAATTTTAGCCGGGGCGGGCGTTGCCGGTATCGTCATCGGTTTCGGCGCCCAGTCGTTAATCAAGGACATTTTGGCCGGTATCTTTTTAATATATGAACGCCAGCTGCATAAAGGCGATTACGTGACGATTAACAATCTGTTCAACGGCACAGTGGAAGAAATCGGACTCCGTTCCCTCCAGATCCGTGAGTGGACCGGCAAGCTGCTTACCATATCTAACGGTGAGGTCAGACAGCTTCAAAACTATAACATTGATTATATGCGGATTACCGAGTCCGTCGTGATCAGTTACAAGGAAGATCCTGAACGGGTATATGCCATCTTAGAAAAAGCGTGTGACATGCTCAATGATGAGCTTCGCGATTCATTGAAACGGGATGAATTTCTCAATGCGACGGAACCGTTTCAAGTGCATGGAATTATGAGTCTGAACAAATTAACCAGAGGCATAGAATTTACCGTCAAAGGCATGGTTCAAGACACAGAATACTTCTCGGCGAGCCTTGCGGTGAGACGCGTTCTTGCCCGGGAGCTGTACAACAACAATGTGCAATTGCTTGAGGAAATGTATCACACACAAAAAAGCTGATTCCCGAACCGGAATCAGCTTTTTTTATTTATCTCGGCTGCGCTGTCGTTTGAAAACCGAATGTGACATGATCCTGCACCGGAATCCAAGCCCCGATTCCTTGCGAAGTCACATTTTTGACGACAAGTTTCCGCTTGCTGCCTTTCAGCACCAAATACACTTCACCGTATGTTACTTTTCCTTTTTCATTAACGGCCGGAGCGTAGGCGTGCAGGTAGCCGAGCCGCTGCGGAGAAATTTTGTAGGTTTGATCGCGTTTTGTGCCTGCGCCGATAACCGTTTCAAACGCGAGCGGCAGTTTTGTTTTCTTCATCGCTTTTTGCATCATCATGCTTTTTACGTCTTCTGCGTTCGGCACCTTCGCTGTGAGCCCGCCTTTGATTTTGTATTGCTGTTCTTGGGCGTATGAGATAACCGCGGTTTGCTGCCCGCCCCGGTTATCCGCTCTGTTTGTGTTGATTTTTTTATATTCCCAGTTGGCGACCGTTTCGTTCGATTGATAGCCGAGCGCCCATTTCCCGAGAAATATTGTCGCCCGGTATCCGATGGCAAGCGGTGAACCGGAAACCGAGGATTCATTCAGCATTTTAATCAGATGCGGATTTTCGATGTTGATCTCTGATGTATCTAACAATTCCTTTGCCAGTTTGCTCGGCTGAAGCATCGGCTGGTCCTGTGAGGCATTCGGATACGTATTTTCCTTTGAAATGCTTACGACAGAGTTGGGAACTTTAAACGGTTTTTTTGCACCGGCAGACGGCGTTGCGAAAAAACTAAAGGATAACAGCAGAATCAGTGTGGCATGAAACAGCTTTCTCATCATATCACTCTTTCTATAGCATTTTCCTTTAGTCTTTTCCTCCGCAATCGTTGTTATCCGCATTTTTTACAGGTTAAAGCAGGAAAAAACCGATCGCCATGATGACATAGGCGGCAAGGAGCGTAGCCCCTTCAAACCAGTTCGAATCACCGTCATTTGAAATCATCGTCATCAAAAGGACGGATGAGATCATCGCGACAAGCTCGGGCAATGTGAATACAAGCAGCATATTGACCGGAAAAAAGATGGAACAGATCACAAGAACCGGAGCCACAAACATGGCGATCTGCAAAGTCGAGCCTACCGCGATTTCAACGGCGACATCCATTTTGTCTTTGTACGCCATAATAATCGCCGACGCATGCTCTGCGGCATTTCCGACGATTGCGACGATAATCACTCCGATAAACAGCTCGCTCCAGCCGAACTGTTCAGCCACCGCATGAAACGTATGGACAAGGTTTTCAGATATGTAGGCGACGATAATGGTTGAAATAAATAAGACGGCTGTCGCTCTTTTCCCCGACCACTCAGGCTGCTCCTCTTCTTCCTTTGCCTCCGGCTGATTCGGCTGATAAACACCGCGGTGGGTGACGAGCTTGAAATAAAGAGCTGCCACGTACAAAAGGATCATGATGATGCTGATGCCGACACTCAAATCAAGCTTGTTTTTTTCCCCCATATCCATGGAAAACACTTCGGGAATGACAAAAGCTACGATAATGGCAAAAATCAGCAGGCCAGAATTATGCCGGGCATCATGAATATTGAATTCCTGCCGCTTGTATTTCAAACCGCCGATAAAAAACGACAATCCCGCGACGAGCAGAAGATTGCCGAGCACCGAACCGGTCAGTGAAGCAAGCACGATGCCCGTCAGCCCTTCTTTTAGGGCAAAAAGCGATATAATCAGCTCTACCGCATTGCCGAACGTGGCATTCAGCAGACCGCCGATCCGCGGTCCCGCGATAATGGCAAGAGATTCGGTCGCTCTCCCCATATAACTTGCAAGCGCAATAATCGTCAAGCAATAAATAATAAACAAAACCGCTGACGGCCAGTGCATCAGGCCGCCGATGACTGAAAGCGGCACTCCCGCCGCAGCCGTAAAGAAAAAAATCCGATTCATATCTGCCTGGCTCCTTTTTTCGAATGAGTCTTTTTATATCCTTCTCAAAAACTCCCTCAATTACACTTCCGCGGCAGCCCGAATTGGCATTTTCAGGTTGCCGGACGCAGCAAATCCGTGTACGATCAAGAAAGAGACTGAAGAAGGAGAAATACGCGATGTCACGACTGTACTTCTTTATTTTGGTTCTGCTTGTTTCCATCTCCGGATTTTCCCAAGGCATGCTTCTGCCGGTGATCTCCGTCATTTTTGAAACGAACGGAGAATCCGCAGCCATAAACGGACTTCACGCAACCGGCCTTTATATCGGTGTGCTTCTGGCGTCGCCGTTTATGGAGGCCCCGCTGCGCAAGCTCGGATTCAAACCTCTGATGGTCATGGGCGGATTTCTTGTTATCATCAGCTTATTCAGTTTTATTTGGCTTCAATCCATATGGTTATGGTTTTTTCTGCGGCTGCTTATCGGAATCGGGGATCATATGCTGCATTTTTCAACCCAAACGTGGGTGACGTCAAAGTCAACGCCCCGAAACAGAGGAAGAAACATTTCGCTGTACGGACTGTCCTTCGGGCTTGGATTCGCTGTCGGCCCGTTCATGGTCCCTCTTGTGAAAACAAGTCCGTCCCTTCCGTTTATCGTATCCGGCTGTATCAGTCTTGCCGCCTGGCTGTTTGTGTTTGCCTTACGTAACGAGTACCCGGCGCAAGGTCCGGATGAAACATCCGGGGATAACAGCGCAAAACGGTTTTACCGCGCTCTTCTTTTCGGCTGGGTCGCTTTTCTCCCGGCTTTCGGGTACGGTTTTTTAGAAACGGCGCTGAACGGAAGCTTTCCCGTGTACGCCCTGCGTTTAGGCATATCCGTTGATGCCGTCGCGCTGATATTGCCCGCTTTTGCTATCGGAAGTATTGTATTCCAGTTCCCTCTCGGTTTATTAAGCGATCGATTCGGGAGAAAACGTGTCCTGCTCGTCATCTTATTAACGGGTGCCCTTTGCTTTTTGACGGCCGGACTGTTTCCGTCGCCTTCTGTCATCGGCTGCTGCTTTTTCACGGCGGGAATGGCGGTCGGCAGTATGTTTTCCCTCGGCATCAGCTATATGAGCGACCTGCTGCCGTCCCATCTGCTGCCGGCGGGCAATCTGCTCTGCGGCATTTCCTTCAGCCTCGGCAGCATGATCGGCCCGGTGGCGGGCGGCTGGTATATGCAGCGGTTTGAAAGCGCCAACTTGTTTTACTTTATTACGGTGATTCTGGTCTGTATTTGGCTTGCGCTCGTCTTCGGGAAAACAAAGCACAGTCCCGCATCCGAATCCCATTCTTTTCCGGCCTCATAAAAAAGCCGCCTGATCTGAGTCAGGCGGCTTCTTTCTAGTGGTATCCGTTCTGCCCGTTAGCGCTTCCGCTTGTTTTATTCTTCGGGCCGTTTTTTGAGTTTTGTTTATTATGGCTTCCGCCTTTTTTCGTATGCTTGGTCATAATCGATTCCCCTCCGTTTTTCAGCTTGAACGTCATCCGTTCCTCTATAGCTTGCTCCCGCGGTACGGATTTTCATCAGGAAGCTTTTTACGTTTATGTAAAAGCGCGTTGATTTCTCCTCCTAAAATCAGCAGTGTTCCCGTAAGATAAAACCAGATCATAAGGACGATAATTCCCCCGATGCTCCCGTATGTGGCGCTGTAGTTGGCAAAGGTGCCGACGTAAAATGAGAACAGCATACTGACGATAATCCAGCCGGCTGCCGCGAATACGGCTCCCGGCAGCACAAAACGGAGAGAAAGCCTTTTATTCGGCGCGAAAATGTAAAGCGCGGTAAACACGATTAAAAGGATAAGCGGACTGATACCCCAGCGGACAACCGACCATACCTGCAAAAACAGGCCGGAGGCGCTGATGAAATCTGCGGCCAGCATTCCGATTTCTCTCCCGAACACCGGCAGAAGCAATGCGATTAAAATCGTAACCACCATCGCGATGGTTAAAAAAATTGAGGTCAGGCGAATGATGATAAATGAGCGGTTTTCCTCGACTTCGTAGGCATGGTTAAATGCTCTGACAATCGCGTTCATACCATTCGAAGCCGACCAGATGACGGCGATAATCCCGAATGACAAAAGTCCGCCGCTGCGCTTGTTCAGCGTTTGCTCCGTAATGGATTTCACCATGGACATGGCGCTGTCGGGCGCGTATTGATCGACCGCCCCGAGCACGTCTTCTGCCGATATGGGAAGATAGGCGGTGAGCGTCAGCATGAAAATCATCAACGGAAACAATGACAGCAGGAAAAAATACGCCAGCTCCGCCGATTTACTTTGTCCTTCATGCAGAGAAAACCTTGCAAACAGCTCCTTTATAAAACGCATGACATCCCACCTCAATGATCGTTTTTCGAAAAATGCTCCTTCGTTTCTTTTAACAGGTCAATGACCTGCGGCGTCGTCTGCTTCAGCTTGGTGATCTGCCCGTTTAAAAAACCCAGATCTTCCGATACGGTATTGGCGATGATTTTCACTTGATCCAGTTTTGCAGAAGCCTGCTGTTTCAGGGCTTCAGGATGTTTCCGGTAAAATGCCGCACGGCGCCTGCACGCGTCCATGTTCCGGAAACATGCCTCTCTCGTCGGCTTATGTAATAAGGACAGTGCTCCTCCGGCGGCAGCGCCGATCAGAATCGCTTTTGCCATGATGCGTGTCTGCTTCATCGGTCAATCCCCCTTATAAATGATGGTCTTTCTTTATTGTCTCCAGCAAATGACGGCACCCGGATTCGACCAAAGCGTACACCTCGCTGAAATTCCCGGTATAATACGGATCGGGCACGTCCGCAAGGTCCGACTCCGGTACATAATCAAGCAGCCTTGCAATACGCGGCGCCGCTTTTTTATAACCGGCCATGCTGCGCAGATGTCCGATATTTTCTGCATCCATCGCAATGACGTAATCAAAATCGGTCAGATCAGACTCACGGACCTGCCTCGCCGTGATGCCGCTTGCGCTGATCCCTTTCTTCTCCAGGATCTCCTTTGTCCCTTCATGCGGCGGATTTCCCGCATGCCAGGCGCCGATTCCCGCTGAATCAATGTTAATCTGCCCGTTCAGCCCGTTTTTCTTCACCATATCAGAAAATACCGCCTCTGCCATAGGCGACCGGCAAATATTTCCCAGACAGACAAACAGCACATGTATCATATCGATAACCTCCCTATTCTTTCCCCGCATTTTGAGGATCAAAAACCTTATCATCATCTTAGCAACTTTTCTGCGGCTGTGGAAATAAGCTTTTATTCTAAATGAATTCTGTTAGAATAAAGGGTACGAAAAAGGTCATGAAAGGATGCATGAATTTGCCGAGCCAACAAACAGAAACGTTAAACAAAATGATTGAAGACATTTCGCAAAAGCTCAACATGCTCAATGTCGGCGTCATCAGAGCGGAAGATTTCAGTGATGAAAAAATAGAAGATCTTACATACCTTCATCAAATGGTCATGAAAAAAGCATCATTCAGCCCGAGTGAAATGCAGGCCATTGCCGAGGAGCTCGCCTCTCTCAGAAAATAAACCCATGTCAGACCTGCCGAAAAACGGCAGGTCTTTTTTTGATTTAAAAAAAGTAAAAAAAGTTCATCGGTTTGACACATATAAAAAGAAGGAGTATAGTAACTGTGAACTTGGTAGAACGATATACTAAATGAGCGGGCCGCTTATCTTTTTTTATTTAGTAGAACGATATACTCATTGTGATCTCAGCGTTATTCAAGTTTGTTTTGCAACCGTTTTATCAAACAGTTTTCAAAGAAAGGCAGTGGTTCAATAAAGGGGAATCGTGCTGTTCTTTTATCAATTTAAAAAATAATTTAATTCTTTATTAACCGCATTAGGGGATGTCATCATGAAAAACATATACACCAAAATGGCAGCGGGTCTTTATATTAACTATTTCCTGCTGGGCATGATCAATATTATTATCGCATCCAATATGGAGGCATTATCAAAACAGCTTCATACATCCGCAGCCGGGGTCAGCTATTTGGTCTCCGCCATCGGAATCGGGAAGCTGATTTCGCTTCTGTTTGCCGGGAAGCTTTCGGATACATTCGGGAGACGGCCGTTTATCGTATCGGGCGCCTTTCTGTATCTGATTTTCCTAATCGGAATTCCGCTTTCGACAAACTATACAGCCGCGTTTATCTTCGCCATTTTCGCCGGGATCGCCAATTCCTTTTTGGATTCCGGGACATATCCGGCGCTTATTGAAGGATTTCCGAAAAACGCAAGCTCTGCAACCGTGTTAATCAAAGCGTTTGTATCCATCGGCGCGACGGTGCTTCCGTTTTTTATCGCGTTTATTGCGGACAGGCATTTGTTTTACGGCTGGACGTTTTTCGTACCGGGCATTATTTTCTTCCTGAACGGCTTTTTCCTGTTAAAAGTTCCGTTTCCGAATCATAAGCAAAAAGAAGACGGCGGCCGGACGGAAGCCTCTCCGTCTGATGGCGCGTTCACATCACAGCCGTCGATATGGCGTGAAGGCCTTGCGATCATTCTGTTAGGCTTTTCATCTACGGCGCTGTTTATGCTCGTTCAAGTATGGCTTCCTAAGTTCGGGCAAACCGTTTTGGGCATGCCTGAGGTGCAGGCCGTCAAATTGTTGAGCTATTACAGCATCGGGGCGCTTGTATCCGTATTATTGCTGGCTGTGCTGTTAAACAGAGTGATTCAGCCGATTACGGTAATGGTGCTGTACCCTGTGATCGCGGCAATCGCGCTGCTTGCTCTGATTTTCATTCATCAGCCGGCCGTATCAGTCATCAGCTCCTTTGTCATCGGACTTTCAACTGCGGGCATTCTGCAATTGGCGATGACGGTTATGGCTGTTTTATTCCCTAAAAATAAAGGTACGATCACATCTTTTGTTAATATAGCATCAAGCTTATCTTTTATTGTCATTCCGCTTGTAACGGGAGCGATATCCAAAGCGGCCGGCCTGACGCCTGTTTTTCTGCTTGATATCGGAATTGCGGCCGTCAGCGCCCTTCTCGCATTGTTTATCGGAATCCGCTTTAAGCAAGTGATGAAAGCCTGACTATTTTTTAAGGGAGAGGATTTATCATGCAATCTATCACGATCAGAAACACGGTCATCGGCGAAGGGCTTCCGAAGATCATTGTGCCGCTGATGGCGGCCGGAGAGAAAGAACTGCTCGAAGAAATGGAAGCCGTCAACAGGCTTTGCCCGGATATCATTGAGTGGCGGGCGGATGTGTACGAGCATGTTGACAGCCTGGACGCCGTAAAAGGCATGCTTGAAAAGCTGCGGAAAGCCGCAGGCGCAACACCGCTGCTTTTCACATTCAGAACCCATAAAGAAGGCGGAAATAAAGTTATTGATGACCGCTTTTACATTGAATTGCTTAAAACCGCCATCGAAACAAAACATATTGACCTTGCAGACGTTGAGTTGTTTACGGGAGAAGCGGAAGTCAAATCAATTGTGAAAACCGCTGAAGATAACGGCGTATATGTCGTCATGTCCAATCATGATTTTCATCAGACACCGAAAAAAGAAGAAATCATTTCCCGGCTGCGGAACATGCAGGCGTACGGCGCGCACATTCCGAAAATCGCGGTGATGCCGCAAAGCACTGAAGATGTTTTCGTCTTATTGGATGCCACTCACACGATGAAAACACAATACGCAGACCGGCCGATCATCACGATGTCAATGGCGGGGACAGGCCTGATCAGCCGCCTGGCCGGCGAAGTCTTCGGCTCAGCGTGCACGTTCGGAGCGGGCAAAGAAGCATCAGCGCCCGGACAGATTCCCGTTGAAGAATTGCGCAGCGTACTCAGCATTTTAAATAAACATATGTAATCAGCGTTTTTCTGCCCTCAAAGCGGGATGAAAAACAAATGAATGGACTAACGGAGGAATACATCATGAAGAAAGATTTAGGACGGATTAACGGAAAAACTCAGCTTATCGGATTATTCGCGACACCGATCGGACACTCTTTATCTCCGGCGATGCACAACCTGGCGTTTAAAAAATTAGGATTGAACTACGCTTACCTCGCGTTTGAAGTCGGCAATGAACAGCTGGAAGATGTGGTAACGGGAATGCGCGCCTTAAACGTCAGAGGATTCAATGTCTCGATGCCGAACAAGATGAACATTCTCCCTTACCTCGATGAACTCGCGGATTCAGCGAAATTCACCGGCGCGGTGAATACAGTCGTTAATGAAAACGGCAGACTGATCGGACACTCGACTGACGGTATGGGATACGTCCGCAACTTAAAAGAACACGGCATCGATATCACAGGCAAAAAAATGACGCTGGTCGGTTCCGGCGGGGCCGCCACTCCGATAGCGATTCAATCCGCATTGGAAGGCCTCGGAGAAATCTCTATTTTCGCCCGTAATGACGCGTTTTTCGAAAAAGCGGAAGAAAACGTCCGCATTATCAATGAAGAAATGAAGGGATCTTCTTGTAAAGCGAAAGTCTTCCCGCTCGAAGATCAAGATGCGCTGCGTGCTGAAATCGCTTCAAGCGATATTTTCACAAACGGAACAGGTGTCGGCATGAAACCGCTTGAAGGCTTGAGCGTCATTGAAGATACATCCATGCTCCGTCCTGATTTGATTGTGACAGACGTCGTTTACAACCCCGTTACGTCGAAATTGCTTGAACAAGCTCAAGCGGCCGGCTGCAGCACCATTAACGGCCTCGGCATGATGCTTTGGCAGGGCGCCATGGCATTTGAATATTGGACAGGCCGTGAAATGCCGGTTCAGTATATTAAAGAGCAAATGTTTGAATAACCTATTGTGACAGAAGCGCCGAAGGACAATCCGTCTTCCGGCGCTTTGTCATTTTCTCCCCTCTCTCTTTCTTCTCATGCGCCAAAACGCTTATAATGGATGTAACGAATAAAAACCAAGTGAGGAATGCGACGTATGAAACAGCAAAAAAAACGCCGGGTGACATTGCAGCAGGTCGCTGAACATGCCGGCGTCTCAACATCCACCGCTTCATTAATCGTCCGCAACAATCCGCGAATTTCCGAAGCGACCCGTGAGAAAGTGCTGCAATCCATGCGGGAGCTGGGGTACGTATATGATCGGGTCGCCGCGAATTTACGATCACAGACGTCCACAACGGTAGGATTGATTATTACTGACATTTCCAATACGTTTTTCTCAGAGTTTCTGATCGGCGTTCAGAATACGCTTGAGGAAGTCGGATTAACGGTGCTGTTAGGCACGACATTTGATTCCGTCGCCAAGCAGGAACAGCTGATCTCGACCATGCTGGAACACAGGGTCGGCGGATTGATTTTGTGTCCGGTTTCAGGTACGGCTGAGGAAACCCTTTCCCGCCTTGAGCAGCTTGACATTCCGGTCGTGCTCGCCGTCAGGGAGATTGCCGATGCAGATTGTGATTTTGTCGGAGCCGATTATGAGGAAGGCACCTATAAGGCAGTGCGTCATTTCATTGAGAAAGGCCATCAGGAGATTGCGTTTCTGGGCGGCGTGAAGCACTCATCAACATGGACGAAGCGTATGAAAGGGTTTAAAAAAGCGCTCCGTGAAGCGGATCTGGATGTGAAAAATGAATATGTCATTGACAGCGCGCCGACCCGCGAAGCAGGCTGTGAAGCCGTGACGGAGCTCCTCCGCCGGTCTGAGCGCCCGACCGCGATTTTCTGCTTCAGTGATTTGGTCGCGTTCGGCGTCATGCAAGGGATCAGAAAAGCCGGGCTCGTTCCGGGCGAAGATATTGACATTATCGGCTTTGATAACGTGCCGGAAGCTGAAATTTCTTATCCCCCGCTTACAACCGTTTCTTCCTTTCCGCGGCAGTCGGGAAAAGAAGCGGCTCAATTGCTGCATCATAAAATCACCAGTTCCCAGCACAAAAAACAACGCATTATTCTGGCGCCTGAGCTGGTCATCCGGGAATCTTCACAAAAAAAGCGGAACGCCTGATACGGCGCTCCGCTATTATATTACGCAAGCAGTTTTAATGATTCGCGGTTGAATGCCGGAATGTCATCCGGTGTGCGGCTTGTGACCAGCTGGTTCTGACAGACGACGACTTCTTCATCCACAACATTCGCGCCCGCGTTTTCCATGTCGATTTGGATTGAAGTAAACCCTGTCGCTTTGCGCCCGTCCAATGCTTTCGCGTTGATGAGAAGCTGAGGTCCGTGGCAGATGGCGAACACCGGTTTTTTATCATCCATGAACGCTTTGGCAAATTGGACGAAACGGTCATCCGCACGCAGCATGTCAGGAGAGAATCCGCCCGGGATCAGCAATGCGTCAAAGTCTTTCGGATTCACATCATCGATGGACGCGTCCACTTTCACTTCCGCTTCCCCTTGTTTGCCTTTGACTGTTTTTCCTTTTTCCTGTTCAATTACGGTTAATTCATGACCCGCATCTTTAAAAGCTTTCGCAGGTTCAGTATACTCGACATCCTCAAAATAATCCGTTAATACAACTGCAATTTTTTTACCCATAGTTACTACCTCCTGCTTGATGAAGTCTACATAAATCCATGTACCCCAGCCACACTAACATCAAACATAAGTAACGCGTTTGCCGCTCATCCGTTTTACATAGGTCATTATCCTCATTTTTCATCTTTTTACAAGAATCATCATGAAATCTATATGAACTTTCACAAAATATTCTTACAATGGTACTGCATGACAAAATTTGTTGAAAGGTGGAGAACAGGTGAGAATACAGAAAAGACGATGCAGCGTCAATATGACACTCCGTATTCTGCTGCCCCTAGTTATGATACTTAGTCTAATCCTCCCAACATCACCCATTAAAGCAGAAGAAAACAAATCCTCCAGTGTGAATCTCAGCATTTTAGCCACAACTGACGTTCACGCTAACATGATGGACTACGATTACTACAGCGACAAACCGACAACGGAATTCGGGCTGGCCAGAACGGCTCAGCTTATTGAGAAGCACAGGCGCGAAAACCCGAATACGCTGCTTGTCGATAACGGAGACCTGATTCAGGGGAATCCCCTCGGAGAATACGCCGTAAAATATGAGAAAAATGATATCATTTCAGGCGCAAAGACCCATCCGATCATTGAAGTGATGAACAGTCTGCATTATGACGCAGGAACACTCGGCAATCATGAATTTAATTACGGGCTTGAATTTCTGGACGGGACAATCAAAGGCGCTGATTATCCGATCGTTAACGCCAATGTGAAAACATTAAGCGGCGAAAACCGTTATACGCCTTATGTCATAAAAGACAAAACCGTCACGGATGAAAACGGCGGCAAGCATCAGATAAAAGTCGGCTACATCGGCTTTGTTCCTCCCCAAATCATGACGTGGGATAAGAAAAATCTCGAAGGCCGCGTTCAGGTCGAGGACATTGTGGAATCCGCAAAGAAAACCGTTCCGAAAATGAAAGCTGAAGGAGCCGATATCGTCATCGCCCTCGCCCACAGCGGCATCGAAAAAAAAGCGCAGTCTTCCGGAGCGGAAAACGCCGTTTTTGACCTGGCAACGAAAGTCGGCGGAATTGACGCGATCGTATCCGGCCATCAGCACGGGCTTTTCCCTGATGCCGAATACAAAGGCGCTGATCAATTCGACGTCGATAAAGGCACGATTAACGGCATCCCCGTTGTTATGTCAAGCAGCTGGGGCAAATATGCGGGCGTCATCGACCTCCGGCTTAAAAAAACAGACAGCGCGTGGCATGTGGAAGATGCAAAAGGCAGCATCGAGCCGATTGCCGGCAATGTGACGTCGGAAAACGAAACCGTCGTCAATACCGTCAAAAAAGCGCACGAAGGCACTTTGAAATACATCAGAGAACCCGTCGGCCAGACAAAAGCCGATATCAACAGTTTCTTCGCCCAAGTCAAAGATGATCCGTCCATTCAAATCGTAACGGATGCGCAAAAATGGTACGCCGAAAATAAGATGAAGGATACGGAATACAAAGATCTGCCTATCCTCTCGGCGGGCGCTCCGTTTAAAGCCGGCGGGCGGAACGGCTCAAATTACTATACAAACATTTCCGCTGGCGACCTCGCCATCAAAAACATCGGCGATTTGTACCTGTATGACAACACGGTTCAGATCGTCAAGCTGAACGGAAGCGAAGTGAAAGACTGGCTCGAAATGTCCGCGGGGCAATTTAATCAGATCGATCAGGCAAAAGGCGGCAGCCAAGCGCTTTTAAATGACGCCTACCGCTCATACAATTTTGATGTCATTGACGGTGTCACCTATCAGGTCGATGTCACAAAACCGGCGAAATACAACGAAAACGGAACAGTCATTCATCCCGATGCAAGCCGGATCGTCAACCTTTCTTATCAAGGAAAGCCCGTCAGCGCCAAGCAGGAATTTCTGATCGTCACAAATAATTACCGCGCTTCAGGCGGCGGAGGATTCCCTCACTTAAGCAATGATAAAATCGTATACTCTTCTGCCGATGAGAACAGGCAGGTCTTAATGGATTACATCATCCAGCAGAAAACGATTAATCCGCAGGCTGATCATAACTGGTCCATCCTTCCGGTCAAAGGGACAAACCTGACATTTGAATCTTCCTTGGCTGCAAAGCCGTTTGCCGACCGCGCAGATGACGTCGCCTATATCGGTGAATCACAAAACGCGGGCTACGGACAGTACAAGCTCCAATTCAAAGATGATGAACCGGGCACAAAGCCGCCGAAAGATGATGCATGGAAACTCACCGTTATGCATACAAACGACACGCACGCCCACCTTGATAACGCGGCGAGGCGGATGACGAAAATCAAAGAAATCAGAAGCGAAACCGACCGCAGCATTTTGCTGGATGCGGGAGACGTTTTCTCAGGTGATCTCTATTTCACAAAGTGGCAGGGGCTGGCTGATTTAAAATTGATGAACAGCATGGGCTACGACGCAATGACCTTCGGAAATCATGAGTTTGATAAAGGTCCGGGTGCTCTCGCCAGCTTCCTGAGCGGTAACGGGAGCGCGGCTGACCCGTCCGGAAAATACAATTTTCAAGCGCCTGACTTTCCGCTCGTCAGCTCAAATGTCGATGTGTCCAAAGAGTCAAAACTCAGACCATTCATGAAAAAAGCAGACACATTTACGGCAGGGAAAAAGAAAAAAGCAGGCATCTATCCATACATTCTGCTTGATGTAAACGGAGAAAAAGTCGCCGTATTCGGCTTAACGACAGAAGATACGTCCGTCACATCAAGCCCGGGAAAAAGCATTGTCTTTCATGATGCCTTCCAATCCGCACAAGATACAGTAAAAGAAATACAGAACAAGGAACATGTCAATAAAATTATCGCCCTGACCCATATCGGGCATCAGCGTGATCTCGATCTCGCCAAAAAGGTAAAAGGCATCGACTTAATCGTCGGCGGACATACGCATACGCTTGTAGATAAAATGGAAGTTGTCAAAAACGAAGAGCCGACCATCGTCGCCCAGGCAAAAGAATACGGCGAATATTTAGGCCGTGTCGATGTCGCATTTGACAAAAACGGCGTCGTTCTGCCGGAACAATCCTCTCTTCAGGCGCTGCCGGTGAACGAGCAGACGAAAGAAGACCCGGATCTGAAAAAAGAGCTTGATCCGTTTAAAAAAGAGCTCGTCTCAGTTAAAAATGAAAAAGTCGGTTCAACGAAGGTCGCACTTGACGGCCAGCGCGAGCATGTCCGCTCCAAAGAAACCAATCTCGGAAACTTCATCGCGGACGGCATGCTGCAAAAAGCGAAGGAAGCGGCCGGCGCCCAAATCGCGATCACAAACGGGGGCGGCATCCGCGCGGGCATTGATAAAGGAGACATCACACTCGGCGATGTGCTGAATGTGATGCCGTTCGGCAACACGCTTTACGTCGCGGATTTAACCGGAAAACAGATCAAACAAGCCTTGGAACAAGGGTTAAGCGGAATTGAGGCTCAAGGCGGCGCCTTCCCTCAAGTTGCCGGTTTAACATACACGTTTACACTGAATAAAAAGCCGGGACACCGCGTTCTTCAAGCTGCGGCCGTACAGGATGACGGCAGCGTAAAGCCGATTTCTGATAAGAAGACATACAGAGTCGCCACCAGTAACTTTGTCGGTGAAGGCGGAGACGGATATTCCGTCTTTAACGAAGCGTCCCATAAAGAAGACCTTGGCTTTGTCGACTATGAGGTCTTCACCGAGCAGCTTGAAAAAGCGGGAAAAGCGGTGGAACCGAAAGTTGACGGCCGCGCGCAGGAAGTGTACCTGCCGACGAAACAAAAAAACGGCTCGTGGACGCTTGAAGATGACAGCGCATTTGCCGTCTATGCCAAAAACGCCAATACGCCGATCGTGTATTACGATAAGAATGACGGCGCCAAAAAGCCGATTGATCTCAGCGTGACAAAAAAACAAATCGGCCTGTTAAAGGACAGAACATCGGATTCTTCCCTTACGATCCTGCATGACAAGTTCAGCATGAAAATGCCGATGGCAAACGCTGCTTCAGCTGATACACGATTCGGCGTGACGCCGAAAGGAAAAGTAAGCGGGGCGCTTTCAAATGTATACGACTTTACAATGAAGCAGAAAAACAAAGACATCAAAACATTCAAAGCGCCGGTAAAGCTCACCCTGCGCATTGAGAATACGAAAAAGGCGAAACAGCCGGGCATTTACCATGTAGACCGGAAAAAGAACGTCTATACAAAAACAGACAACGGTTCGGTTTCACACGATCTCGTCACGGGCTATACAAATCATTTCAGTGAATACACCATATTAAACGCAAACACGAAGAGCGCGCCGCCGACAAGCGGAGATCACGGCTCCGGAAAGCAGCCAAGCGGACAAAAACCGTCATCCGGCCCTGCGCAGGACGGAGTATCGCCGGGCGGCCTGCTTCCTGATACGGCCACAACGATGTATTCCATCCTTCTTGCCGGGTTACTCATCAGCGCGCTCGGAACCGCACTGTATCTGTATCAAAGAAGAAAAGCAAAAAAAGTGAACGAAGCATAAAAAGACCGCTTTTATCGGGCGGTTCATCCCAAGAGCTCTCCTGATCTGATTTCAGGGGAGCTTTTTATCTCGGTCCCTCTCTGAGTCGACAGCCGTACGGCCGAGTGATAAAATATGAACGTTATTCGCGAAAGACTGTATCCGCATCGTTTAACACTTCACGGCAGGGCCTCTCTTTCACACGGCGCCGCCTGTTTGGAGGACTTTTTTTGAAGATAACAGGAAACAAACGAAACCGCATGTCTTACAAGAAAAAGCTGTTTTACGTGATAACAGCGCTCTGTTTTATCAGCTCGCTCATTTTCGTCACTCACAACGCTTCTTTTTATGAGCGCCCGATTGCCAAAGTGACGAAAACAACATTGGAACACCAGTCTGACGTACAGGACATGCATAAAAACAAAGATAAGATTTTCAGTCAGACGATCACTGCCAGACTTGAAAACGGCAGTCAGAAAGGACAGCTCATTCATTTGTCCAATCAGTATTCATCATCCGGAGCGAACGATCAGAAATATTCGATTGGCGATGAAGTATTCGTTTCTATTGATAAAGGGAAACCATCAAACAAGGATATATCGGGAAGCATTATAGATAAAAAACGGGATAAACAGCTTTTGCTGATCGCTTGGGTTTTCATCTTCACCTTGCTTATCGTCGGCAAAAAACAAGGCTTCTTTTCGATCGTCAGCCTGATGTTCAACGCCGTTTTACTGTCGTTTGCATTAGATTTGTACAGGAAGCATCCTAATATAGGATTAATTTTCATCTGCGGTGTCTGTATTCTCATCTTTACTGTCATCTCATTGCTGCTTGTCAGCGGTTTTCACGCGAAAACATACGCCGCCATTGCCGCGACGCTCGCAGGCACTTTCGTTTCCCTGCTGATTACGTATCTGGTAATGCTGGCAACCGGAGAGAAAGGTCTCAGATATGAGGAAATGCAGTATTTAACCCGCCCTTATCACACGGTGTTCATGGCCGGGGTATTTATCGGATCACTGGGAGCGGTCATGGATGTAGCCATTACCATGACGTCATCTGTCTTCGGATTATATGAAGAAAACAAGGATATCTCATTACAAGCTCTCAGACGTTCCGGGATGGAGATCGGAAAAGACATCATGGGGGCGATGACCAACATTCTGTTTTTTGCTTATATAAGCGGCTCTATTCCGATGATGCTGTTGTATTTGAAAAATGATTCCCCGATAGGATTCACTCTTTCTATGAACATTTCCTTGGAAATAGCCAGAGCATTGGCCGGAGGGATCGGAATCGTATTAGCCATACCCGCCAGTCTGTATGCTTCTATCTTTTTTATTAAACGAAAGAAGGCAAGCTCATGAATGTCATCGTAATTCTCGCGGCGATTTTATTTCTATTAATGGTCATCATCGGCGGAAAAAAAGGAGCGAGGTCTTTTATTGCGTTATTCTTAAATTTCGGTGTTCTCTTTCTCACCATCATTTTCATGACAGACCCGCATATCAATCCGATTGTTTTAACATTGCTCTCTTCCGCCGTGATTTGCAGCATTACTCTTTTTTATATTAATGGAGGAAACGTCAAAACCGTAACCGCCTTTATTTCCGCAATGCTGACGATTGCATTGTTGCTGTTTTTTATTATGTCTGTAACAAAACATACTTCGATTCAGGGATTCGGTGAAGAAGAATTGGGTGATATCGGCATATTCACACTGTTTGTCGGGGTGGATTTTGTGAAGGTTACCGCAGCCATGATCATCATGGGCACGATTGGGGCGATTACCGATGTCGCGATTTCCATTACTTCACCCATGCGGGAAATTTACAGTCATAATCCGTCCATGAGCAGAAAAGATCTGTACACATTCGGATTAAGCATCGGGAGAGATATTTTAGGAACGAATACGAATACGTTATTCTTTGCTTTTTTCGGCAGCTATTTGGCTTTAATTATCTGGTTTAAAGACTTATCATACTCAGCTGAAAAAATTGTGAACTCAAAAGTATTCAGTGCGGAAGCCGTCACCATTCTTTGTGCCGGAATCGGGATCGGCATCATCATTCCCGTTACATCCTGGATCACCGCCTGTTTTTTAGCAAAACCAAATAAACGTTAAAAGCTGCCGGGACACGCCCGGCAGCTTTTTTTATCTTATACCCACTTTACAATGTCTTTTGAGGCAGATCTTGTTTTCGGGCGCGGTTCTCTGACACGGTAGCCGAATGCGGCCATAACAGAGATGTCGAAACTTCCGTTTTCCAGAAGCCCTTCTTCTTCAAGAATCCGGTGAATTTCTTTGTAGTTGAAGCCTTCTACAGGGCAGGAGTCGATTCCGATCTGCGCAGCGGCAGTCATCATATTGCCGAGGGCGATGTAAGTCTGTTTGGATGCCCAGTCAAACAACGCGCGATCTGATTCAAGCAGATTGAAATCATTTTTCTGGAAATCTTCCGTTTTGCTGATATAGCCTTCATACATATCTTCCGGCATTTTTTTGACTTCCCGCAAGTGATTTTTGACATAGTCGGCGTCAAAACGGATATCCTTTGCCGTCCGGGCAAGCAGAAGTACGAAATGGCTTGCGGTCGGCAGCTGCTTTTGCGCGCCCCATGTGAACTCGCGGAGTTTTTCACGAAGCTCCGGATTTTGAACGACGACAAATTTCCAAGGCTCCAAACCGAGTGAGCTTGGGGATAATCTTCCCGTTTCTAAAATGAATTCAAAATCGCTTTCTGAAATTTTTTTCTCAGGATCAAATTCCTTTGTGGCGTGTCTGAATTGATACGCTTCGATGATCTGCTGTTTTTTATCTGACATTCATGATCTCTCCTTTTCAATCGTTATGTACTATTGTAGCCAATATTTTTGAAAGTACCAGTACGCACATTTTTGTTGGATAGTATTCATTTTGATACTGACAAAAAAACGGGCTGCCGCGGCAGTCCGTTTTTATTTTTCCCTTCTCGCAAAGTCGACGAAACGGAATTTATCGAGCCTGTGCCGGCTTTCCGTGTACTGAAAGAGGCTGGTATCCTCCAAAAAGACGCGGTTTTTCACGACCGCCATATGGCTGAATCCGCCGAGATCCAAATACTTCCGGTCCTCTTCCCCCGCCGGCTCCACGACAATTTCCTTTTGCGCGTAGCTGATGGACAAGCCGAGCTCTCCTTCGAGATACTCATAGATCGAATCTTCGCAAATCGCCTTCGTCAATAGAGGCACATGTTTTTTTACAAAGTAATCCTTGTCCAAAATAATATGTTCTCCGTCAATCCGTCTTGATCTGACGACTTCCCACACCTTTTCATCCGCTTCTGCACCAAGCTCTTTTGCGGCTTCTGTGGGAGGCAGGATCAGCCCGAGACGGTGAACCGCCGTTCTCGTCTCTTTTCCGAGCGTTTTCGAAAGCTCTTTGAAGCTGATCAGGCCTGAGACGGGAAAACGCATTTTTTCTCTATCTAATATGACGGAGCCTTTGCCTTTGATTTTCTGGATGTAGCCGTTTTGCGCCAGCATATTGAGCGCTTTGCGGACGGTTTCTCGTGATGTGCCGTATTGATCGCACAAATCATTTTCAGACGGAAGAACGTCTTCAGCCTTCCGCTGGCCGCTTTCGATCTGCCGCACCATATCTTTATAGATTGTGATGTATTTATTCACTTTCATTTGACCACCCAGATTAGTGTATCACGCTTTTGTCAGATGATAAACGATCGATTCATACGGACGGAGCGTCAATCGTTCCGGCCGCCCTTCCCTCGGTTCATCATTCGTCAGCAGCACCGTAAACCGCCAGCCGTCCGTGTCTTTAAGCGGAACCGTAAAGTCCGCTTCTTTCCCGTAGAAGTTGTTGATGCACAGCAGTTTTTCATCCTTGCCGTGTCTGACGTACGCCAGAACCGCCGGATCGTCTTCAGCAAGCAGCTCAAACGTTCCTTCAGTCACGATGTCATATTCCTTTCTGAGCTTGATGAGCTTCTGATAATGGTAGAAAATTGAATCCGGGTCCCGCAAAGCCGCTTCCGCGTTAATGTCCCGATAATCATCCGCCGCCGGAATCCAAGGCGTTCCCGTCGTGAAACCGCCGTGCGGCCCGCTGTTCCACTGAATGGGGGTTCTTGCATTGTCTCTTGATTTCTCTTTTAAAATGGCGATAATGTCATTTTCGGGCACGCCTTCTTCCTTCATCTTTTTGTAAATGTTCAATGATTCGACATCGCGGTATGAGCCGATGTCATCGAATTTCGGATTGCCCATGCCGATCTCCTCACCTTGATAAATGTAAGGCGTGCCCTGCATCATATGAATGGCCGACGCCAGCATTTTGGCTGATTTTGTGCGGTATACGCCGTCGTCTCCGTATCTGGATACGGCCCGCGGCTGGTCATGGTTGCACCAGAATAATGCATTCCAGCCTCCGCCTTTTTGCATCTCCGTCTGCCAAAACGCTAAAATCCGTTTCAGCTTCAGAAAATCAAACGGAGCGAGCGCCCATTTTTCACCATTCGGATAATCCACTTTTAAATGGTGAAAGTTAAAAGTCATATCGAGTTCTTTATTCTCAGGGTTTGTGTACCGGATGCAGTGGTCCGCCGTTGTAGAGGACATTTCCCCGACCGTCATGCTGTCATATTTCGAAAACACTTCCCGGTTCATCTCATGGAGAAATTCGTGCACGCGCGGCCCGTCCGTATAATAAGGGCGCCCGTCACGCCCATCCTCGGCATCAGGAAACGATTGGTCTTTAGAAATGAGGTTGATCACATCCAGCCGGAAGCCGTCGATCCCTTTTCGGAACCAAAAATGCATCATGTCGTAAACCTGTTTTCTCATCTCTTCATTTTCCCAGTTCAAATCGGCCTGCGACACATCAAATAAATGCAGATAGTGCTGGCCTGACGCCGGGTCGAGCTCCCAAGCGGAACCGCCGAATTTTGATTCCCAGTTGTTCGGCGCCCGGCCGTCTTCCTTTCCGTCTTTCCAAATGTAAAAATCCCGATACGGACTGTCGGGTGACGAGACCGCTTCTTTGAACCATTGATGCTCGACTGATGTATGGTTGACGACAAGATCCATAACGACCTTGATTCCTCTTTTGTGCGCTTCATCGAGAAGGCGTTCAAAATCCTCCATCGTTCCGTATTCTTCATAAATGGTGCAGTAATCGCGAATGTCATAACCGTTGTCATTCTGCGGCGAATCGTAAATCGGCGTAAGCCAAATGACATCAATCAAAAGCTTCTGCAAATAATCAAGCTTCTCGATAATACCGTTCAGATCACCGATCCCGTTTCCCGTCGTATCATAAAAGCTCTTCGGATAAATTTGATATACCGCAGCCTTTTTCCACCATGGTGTGCTGTCTGTTTTCATTTTTCTTCACCGCCTGTAATGTTTTGAATTGAAAGGGAAAAGGGACAGCCTGATAGAAGGCGCCCCGCAGGTTTTCTATTTTTGCCGTTTCAGCCGCGCATACCCGTATGTTCCCGCAAACGGGAGAATCAGCACGATCAGCATTCCGATCGCAAACGGACCCCAGTACCGGCTCATAATGGAGAAGATCCCCGGCACGCCGCCGACTCCGACCGAGCTTGCGAGAACGCCTTTGACGGAGATGAACATCCCCGCGATTCCCGAGCTGATCATGGCGATCACAAACGGAAATTTGTAACGCAGATTCACGCCGAAAATCGCCGGTTCGGTAATGCCCAAATATGCGGAAATGCCGGCCGTCAGTGAAAGCCCCCGCTGTTTTTTATCTTTTGTAATCAGCATCATTGCCAAAGCCGCCGATCCTTGAGCGATATTTGACAATGCGAGCATCGGCCATAAAAATGTGCCGCCGAGCTTTGATCCGATTAATTGAAGATCGACCGCGAGAAACGTATGGTGCATCCCCGTGATCACAAGCGCCGAATACAGCCCTCCGTACAGCAGGCCTCCGATGGCGGAGAATTGTCCGAAAACGGCAATCAATCCCGCCGTCAGCGCGTTACCGATCGCAAACGTAATCGGACCGATGATGACAAAGGATAGAAAACCGATGACCAAAAGCGTCACCGGCGCGACGACTAACAGCTGAATGCCCTCCGGCGTCCGTTTCGTCAAAAAGAGCTCAAGCCTGGCAAGTAAATAAGATGCCAGCAGAATCGGGAGCACCTGACCTTGATACCCGACTTTCTGCACCTCAAGGCTGAACAGGTTCCACACCGGAATATCGCCGCTCTGCTCGGCGGCCCCGTAGCCCCATGCGTTTAACAGATCAGGATGCACCAGCATCAGCCCGAGCACGATGCCCAAAAGCGGGCTTCCTCCGAACCGCTTCACTGCCGACCAGCCGATTAAAGCCGGCAGAAAAGCGAAGGCCGTCCCCGCGATCAGATTAATCATATTGGCGAGATCCGCCCATTGCGGATACACTTGGACAATCGATTTTTCGCTGTAGAAAATGCCTTCCGCCGTTAAGATGTTGTTCAGACCCATTAACAGCCCGGCCGTGACGATCGCCGGCAAGATCGGAATAAAGATGTCCGCAAGCGTTTTCACAGCACGCTGTAAAGGATTCATTTTTTGCGCCGCCGCCTTCTTCACGTCATCCTTGGACGCTTCACCCATCCCCGTTTCCTTCACTAATTCCGCATATACTTTGTTGACCGTCCCCTGCCCGATCACGACTTGAAACTGCCCGTTTACCGCAAAAGATCCTTTGACAATGTCTATTGCATCCAGCATTTTTTGGTTTACTTTGGTTTCATCTATTAATGCAAACCGCAAACGCGTCACACAATGAGTCGCCGCCTCAATATTTTCGATTCCGCCGACAGCTTCAGCGATCTGCCGCGCAGCCCGGTTAAACTCACCCATGCCAACCCCTCCGTAACCGTTTTCATTTTGTCTTGCAAACTTGTATATACATGTTTATGACTCTATTGTAATGATGTATATACATGTCGTCAATCTATTTTTATAGCGCTTTCATCACAAATATACTGCGAAAGACCCTGAAACAAAAAAAGCCCCGCCGGAACCGGGCCTTGACTTCTTGTTTTATCGGGAACATGTCCGGGCGGAATTCACAACAGGAGCACAAAAAGCATACAGTACTGTACAACTAAGTTAAAGAGGTGTGAAGAGATGCCATCCACTGTTATCAACCTGTACTATTTGAAGATTAACAGTATTTCTGGCAACGGATCTATTACGATTGGGGAAGCGGCATACAACAGTCCCACCACAAATAACAAATCACAAGGACTGAACTCTTCATTCGGCGATACGTCACCTATAGAATCGATGATGGAGAACTTGTTAAATGATCCTGATGTCAACGACCAGACAGCCATCGGAACCGCAGATACCGCAAATATTACGCCGGTGCCGCCCATTATAGATTAAAGGGGTTTTTATGAATGCCTTACCAAATTAACGTCGTCAATATAAAAGTAAACGGAGCAACGCAAAACGGAAACGTCGATATCGGTCAGACCGTACAAAACAGCCACACCGCCAACAGCAAATTTGTCGGAGCGAACTTTTCTTTAGGGGATTTTTCGCCGGCCGCCGGATGTTTGAATTCGGGCCATCTTGACCCTGACGTGAGCGATCAGGATCAGATCGCCAACCCGTCAATGCCGATCGCAAATCAAATATAGGGAGGTTCTGCCGAAGTGGATATCGAAAAAATGAGAAAGTGGCTTGAGATTACGAACGAGCACAAGCCCAGCGACTTTTGGACCAATGTCCTGAAACGGAAATCTCCCGAAGATTTTTTCTCCTTACAAAAAAACACCCTGACTTATGATATTTATCAGGATGAACAGCACACATTTGTCATTGTGGAAATGCCCGGCGTTTACGAAGAAGAATTGACATTGAGGCTGCTGTCAAGAACACGGCTGCATATAAGAGGAAACATCACACCCCTTTTTCCAAAGAACATGGGCGTCTGCCAAAACCGGTATTACGGGGAAATCGATGAGACGATTGAGCTTCCTGAACCGGCTGAGCCCCGCCTGTTACAGGCGCAGTGCGTAAACGGCCTGCTCCACATTTCCTACCCGCGCCTTATGGAGCACATTCCTTTTCAGAAAAAAATCTAAAGAGCCGGCTTACGGGCGGCCCAGCCGTCTGTACACTTTCTCCTTATAATGAGAAGATGCGGGTTTTGAGAACATGGCTTTCTCCTCCGTCAGTTTATCGAGTCTGACTTGTTTTTCCGTCCGTTTGTTCCGCAGGTGATCCCGCTCCTGTTCATTGCGGCACTTGGAGATCAAATAATCGAGCGTCATCAGCTCTTTCTTCAGCGCGCCCTCATCCTCGGCGATCCCGGCGTTTTTTAATATGCGGTAGCCCATTCTGAGCGATTCCGGAAGATGTGCGGCATCGTCTTTGGGCAGGGGCTTTCCCATTCCTTTGATGCCGGCGAACTCTCCATCCTTAATGGCGCGCTTGATTTTATCTTCAGCCACGATATGGGCAATATCCATCACTGTTCACCTCTTTTTTCAATAGAACCGGGTGTGATCATACGGAAACACAAATCCCAGTTTGTTCCATTTGCGTTTTTTAAAGCTGTCATTCAACAGATCAACCCCCGTTGCGACAGCGTTTTTCGCCCTTTTTCCGATGAGCCTTTTCCACCTTTTCTATTTGCTGGTTTCATGGTATATTGATTACGTTCGTTTTTTCTATCGTTCCGTGTAAACCGTGATCGGAAAAAAGGAGTGTAACAATGAAAACATTTATAAAAGAAAGAGGACTTGCCTTCTTCTTGATAGCGGTCGTGTTATTGTGGGTGAAAACATATGTCGCTTATATTTTAAACTTTAACCTCGGCATAGACAACACGATCCAGAAAATATTGCTTTTTGTGAATCCGCTGAGCTCCAGCTTGTTCTTTCTTGGATTTGGGCTTCTTTTCAAGAAAAAATTACAGCAGACAGCCATTATTGTGATTCATTTTTTATTGTCTTTTTTGCTTTTTGCAAACATCGTCTATTATAGATTCTTTAATGATTTCATTACCATCCCGGTCATGATGCAGGCAAAGACAAACGGCGGCCAGCTCGGAGACAGCGCGTTCTCGTTAATGAGATGGACAGACGCCTTCTACTTCCTGGATACCGTCATTTTGATTATTTTGGCCCTTAAGATGAAAAAACCGGCTGAAAAACCGGCGAAGAAATCATTCAGAATCGTTTTGGCTTCCGCCGTGCTTGTGTTCCTGATCAACCTCGCCGTCGCGGAATCCGATCGTCCTGAGCTTTTGACACGCTCATTTGACCGAAACTATCTGGTGAAATACTTGGGCACGTACAACTTTACGATTTACGATGCCGTGCAGAATGTGAAATCAAACAGCCAGCGCGCGCTTGCCGATTCAAGCGATGTAACGGATGTGGAAAACTATATGAAGGCCAACTATGACGTGCCGAACAACGTCTACTTCGGAAAAGCCGAAGGAAAAAACGTCATCTACGTCTCATTAGAGTCTCTGCAATCCTTTATCATTGACTATAAAATTAACGGCAAGGAAGTGACGCCGTTTTTAAACAAACTGGCGCACGATAATCAAACATTCTACTTTGATAACTTTTTCCACCAAACGGGACAAGGTAAAACATCTGATGCGGAATTTATGATGGAGAACTCTCTGTACCCGCTTTCGCAAGGTTCGGTTTTCGTCAATAAAGCGCAAAACACGCTGCAGTCCGTTCCTGCGATCCTAAAAGGCAAAAAGTACACATCTGCCGCTTTCCACGGAAATACGCAGACTTTCTGGAACCGTAACGAAATGTACAAAGCGGAAGGCATCGATAAGTTTTTCGATTCCGCTTATTATGACATGAGCGAAGAAAACACGAAAAACTACGGCATGAAAGATAAACCGTATTTCAAAGAATCCATGCCGCTCTTAAAGAGCCTGCCGCAGCCGTTCTATACGAAGTTCATTACGCTGTCCAACCACTTCCCGTTCGGAATGGATAAAGAAGACACGGACTTCCCGGCGGGAGACTTTGACGATTCAGTCGTCAATAACTACTTCCAGTCCGCGAACTATCTGGATGAATCAATCGAACAGTTCTTTAATGACCTGAAAAAAGACGGCCTGTACGATAAGTCGATTATCGTGATGTACGGAGACCACTACGGCATCTCCGAAAACCATAATAAAGCGATGGCGAAAGTGCTCGGCAAAGATGAGATCACTGAATACGACAATGCCCAGCTTCAGCGGGTGCCGCTCTTTATCCACGCTCCCGGCGTGAAAGGCGGCCGCAATCATAAATTTGCCGGTGAAGTCGATGTTGCGCCGACCGTTCTTCATCTGCTCGGCGTCGATACGAAAGATTATCTCATGTCAGGTTCAGATATCTTATCGAAAGAGCACAGAGAAGTCATTCCGTTCCGTAACGGAGACTTCATCTCACCGAACTATACGAAAGTGTCCGGCAAGTATTACGATACGAAAACCGGAAGACTTTTAGATGATTCAGAAGTCGACAAAAAAGAAGACTCTCTCGTCAAGACTGAGCTTGAAATGTCTGATAAGATCATCAACGGCGATCTGCTTCGTTTCTATCAGCCGAAAGGCTTTAAGAAAGTGGACCCTTCACAATTCGATTATACGAAGCGTGAAGATTCCTCAGCAGATGATCAAAAAGAATAAACAAAAGCCAGATCATATCAATGATCTGGCTTTTTTATGTTCAGCTCCCGGCGGCGGCCATAGAGCGCTTTTGCAGGCTGTCGGAAAGAACTGAATAAGCGACGACTTTCTTTTTCTGCTGTTTGACGACATCTACATGATCTTCGTAGCTGTATACAAACACCGTCACATCTTTTTTTCCTTTTCTCGTCTTAATGACAAGCGGATCGGCTCCGTTTTGCGGATGAAGATAACGCTCTTCATCCCCTGGGTATATATAATGCCGTTCGATAAACACGGCTTCGTTAAAATCATCAATCACCCGGCGTTTGTCTTCGCCTTCCAGACGTTTTCCGCCGAGGGAAACGGCAGCGGACGCGTCACTGAGCTTTGAATGGGTTTCAAACTTGCGGAGAATCCATTCCACCGCTCCGGTAGGAAGGCATGTCAGCAAAATCTTAATCAGGCTTATGACAACAATTGAAACAACTGCAATCCATGTCACCTTACATCATCTCCTTACTTGTTCTACATGAATCTTAACATAGAAGAAAACGTTGTTTTTTGTACATTATGTGAAACTTGTTATATGTTCAAAAAAATCCGGATCACATAGGTGATCCGGATTTTTCAAGTCTGCTTCTGGTCGTCACGGCTGACGGCTTCTCTCAGCTCTTCCGCGACAAATTCGACGTTCGGCCCGATAATGACCTGCGCCGTTTTATTCCCCGTTTTGATAACCCCTTTTGCTCCCGCTTTTTTAAGCGCCGCCTCATTAATGAGAGACGTATCCTGCACGGTCAGCCTGAGGCGGGTCGCACAGTGATCAATCGTTTCGAGGTTTTGCCTGCCGCCGAGCCCCTTGAGCATGGCATGTTCTTCGACGGAACCGGCCGTATCTTCACTAAGCACTTCTTCTTCTTCCTCTTCCTCATCATCTTCCCGTCCCGGCGTTTTCAAGTTTAACGTTTTGATGAGCATATAGAATACGACAAAATAGATCACCGCATAACAAAGCCCGACAACGAGCAGCAAAAGCGGTTTTTCGGCAATGCCGTAGCTGAGGAGATAATCGATCGCCCCCGCCGAGAATGAAAAACCTGACCTGATTCCGAGAACATTTACGATAAATAAAGAGAACCCGGTTAATATAGCATGAACCCCGTACAAAAGCGGTGATAAAAACATAAATGCAAATTCAATCGGCTCTGTAATTCCGGTAATAAATGCCGTCAGCGCGAGACCGATCATCATTCCGGCCGTCGCTTTGCGCTTACTTGGCTTAGCCGCGGCAATCATTGCCAGACATGCGGCCGGAAGCCCGAACATCATAATCGGGAAGAATCCCGTCATATAAGTTCCCGCCGTCGGATCCTTCGCAAAGAAGCGGGCCAGATCTCCCGTTTTTCCGTGAAAATCGCCAAACTGGAACCAAAAAATATTATTCAGCACATGATGAAGACCGAATGGAATCAAAAGCCGGTTAAAAATCCCGTAAATCCCGGCGCCGATCCCGCCAAGCCCGATCATCCATTCCCCGAAGGATGTAATCACCGACTGAATCGGCGGCCACACAAATCCGAAGATCCCCGCCAAAATAATGGTAATCAGCGCCGTTACAATCGGAACGAGCCTGCGCCCGCTGAAAAATCCGAGATATTCGGGCAGCTTCGTATCCTTAAAGCGATTATACGTGTATCCCGCAATTAACCCCGCGATAATCCCTCCGAAAACGGCCATATTATTTGTCGAATTGATTGATTTTACAGCCGCGTCCAGCATGATATAAGAAATTGCTCCCGACAGAGCGGCGGCCCCGTTGCTGTCTTTGGAAATCCCGATCGCGATTCCGATCGCGAAAATCAGCGGCAGATGATCAAATACCGCGGTCCCCGCCGCGTAAATGAACGGAATATTTAATAAGTCCTCTCTGCCGATGGCCAAAATAATACCAACGGCGGGCAGAACGGCAATCGGAAGCATAAATGATTTTCCGAGTTTTTGCAAAAATTGAAGCATTTTACCCATCCCCCTTCTTTTTTCTTAAATATACCACATAAGTTATCTAGTGATCTATACCAATTTTCCTTCATTTATTCACATAAGGCTTGTTGGTTTTCTATTTATAAACCAGTTGTGGTAAGCTTGAATCAGATGATTAAAAATAGAAAGCGGGAATGACAATGATTGTAACGAACGATCAAGAATTAGAAGGCCTGAAAAAAATCGGCAGAATCGTCGCGCTGGCGCGTGAAGAAATGAAGAAAAAAGCCGAGCCCGGCATGAGCACGAAAGATCTTGACCTGATCGGAAAGGCGGTGCTTGACGAGCACGGAGCCGCTTCCGCTCCGGAGAAGGAATACGATTTCCCGGGCGTGACATGCATCAGCGTAAATGACGAAGTCGCTCACGGCATTCCGAGCGCCTCTAAAATCTTAAAAGCCGGAGATCTTGTAAATATCGATATTTCGGCGGAGTTCGGCGGTTTTTATTCCGATACGGGAATTTCATTTGTGCTCGGAGAAGGCGATGAACGTCTGCAAAAGCTTTGTAACTGCGCAGCATCCGCATTTCAGAAAGGATTGGATCAGGCAAAAGCCGGCAAACGCCAAAATCAGATCGGCAGAGCCGTCTACCATGAAGCCCGCTCCAACGGATTTACCGTCATTAAAACGCTGACGGGCCACGGAATCGGCAGAAACCTCCATGAAGCGCCGAACCACATCATGAATTACTACGATCCGTTTGATAACGCGCTTCTTAAAAACGGAACCGTGATCGCGCTTGAGCCGTTTATTTCCACGAAAGCGGAAACGATTGTTGAAACGGGAGACGGCTGGACGTATAAAACGCCGGATAAAAGCCTTGTCGCCCAAGTGGAACACACCATCGTGATCACAAAAGACAAACCGATTATTTTAACTGCATTGTAATGTTTCATCTCCCTTCCAAACAGGTATACAACAACTAACCCGAAGGAGGGAGACGCATGAAAAAAGATAAAGAAAAAATCAAAATCGAAAACGAAATACACGCCATGCACGGCGTAACGAAACAGCAGATTTTAGAGGATTTCGAGGAATTTAAGGCGTACCTTCATCAGAAAATTTCCGCCGGAAAAAAACTGGGTCTGGATGACAGCAAAATCATCAAAAGCGCCGCCATCCTCGGGGACTATCTCGCCAAACACGAGGAGCCCCGCAATGCGGAAGAAAAACTCTTACAAGAACTGTGGGACATTGCGGATGACAATGAAAAACAGCATTTGGCCCAGCTTCTCGTCAAACTTGCCGGACACTGATACAGTGCCCGGCTTTTTTATGCCCCGTTATAAGAGTTGTGCTACACTGGACTTATGTCTGTGAAAGGAGCCATTTTTCAACATGTGGTTTATTATCTTCGGGTTTATTTTCTTTATTGAAAGCATCATTCTCACCGTTTACGGGGTGAAGAAAAAGAAGGGGATGCTGATTTATTTCGGCGTCGTTTTCGGAATCATGACACTCGGAACGGTGCTGTTAAAATTAACCGGCCATTAAGCATGAAAAGACCGCCCTTTACATATATATGTAAGAAAGCTTTACATCTCTGAATCGAAAGTCTCAGTTTTTGCGTTATCCCTTTTCAGCGTCTTTTTATAGATGTTACAATGCCAAAAGTTTGGCAAAAACTGAAGAAACTCTCCCCAGCGGGAGAACGGAGAAAGGAGTTTTCTGACATGCATTATGGCAGTAAAGGCTGGTATGTAGAAGAGTTAAAGAAAAAAGGAATTACCCACTATGAAGGAAGAAAGCTTCAAAGCTTCAAAAAGTACTTCCTTGCCAATCTGCTGGAAACAAAAAAACAAGCATAACGTAAATCAGCCGTGCTGTCAGTGCAGCACGGCTTTTTTTCTATACATTCCTGAGCCTGTCCCTTTTTTTAAGGAAGGACTCCCTCCAGCTTTCTGACAGCGCTTCTTCCCGCAGTATTTCTTCAATCGCTGACAGATTGCCTGAATCACGGTATTTCACTTCATTCGCATACCAGACGGAAATGCTTTCTTTTCCTCTCGACAGACGCTTGAGGACGGGACGCGAATCGACATATCCTTCTTCAAGCACCCTGAAATAAAAGCCGGTAAATCCCGTCTGCTGTACACGGAGCACCATATCTTTGATGCCATATTTGAGCGCGAGTTTGACGCAGGGCTGGCGCGGCTGGCTTACTTGAACGACGGCTTCCCCCAGCTGAAAGACGTCTCCGATCCACACGTCTTGTTCGGCCAGTCCTTTGACCGTTACATTCTCTCCGAACGCAGCGGCGGGAAGTTTTCTCGCGAGCGTTGTTTCCCAATATGAATAATGCTCGGCGGGATACACGCACACCGCTTTATCGGGGCCTCCGTGATGCTTCAAGTCGGCTTGCCCGTCCCCGTCAAAATGGGTTTTATACAGCATGACGGGAGAATCTGCGGGCCGCTTTATGATGCCGGAATTGATTTGTCTGCCGGCAAATTCATGAATTGCGGGCTTTCCGAGATTGATAGATAAGACAGAATAGTCTTGCGTCACCTCGTTCACATCCTTTGCGAAATCTCATATCTTTCCTTTATCATAGTAAGAAAAAGGTGGTTTTTCCATGCTTCAATATCATATGATGGCAGACGGTCGGGTTCAGGGCGTAGGTTTTCGCTACTTCGTCCAGATGGAAGCCGACAGACATAAGGTAGCCGGCTGGGTAAAAAACCGTGATGACGGCCGGGTGGAAATCCTTGCCGAAGGTCCTGAAGAGTCGTTAAAACAATTTGCCGAAGCAGTCAGAAAAGGCAGCCCCTTCTCAAATGTCACAGGCGTAACCATCGAAGAATCACACCGTCTGAAAGGGTACCGCACTTTTACCATCAGTTACTGATAAGGCTTGTCCTGATAATAATAATTCGGCTTCACAATCGTATTGTCATATGATTTATGGAAAATGTGGGTGGAAGCCGGCGAGATCGGCGGAATCAGCCAAGTCCAGTCGCCCGTCAGCTTTCTGCCCGCGTCTTGTTCCTGTTCTTCAAAGCGTTTAAATTGATTCGCCGCCGTATGGTGATCGACAATGCTGACACCGTGTTTTTTGTATGAATAGAGCACTGCCTTATTCAGTTCCACCAGCACCTGATCTTTCCACAGGTCGGTATTCAGGCTGGCGGAAATCCCCATGACCGCAGCGGCTTTTTTGAGCATATCATACCGTTTTTCGTCTGCAAGGTTCCTTGCGCCGATTTCGGTTCCCATATACCATCCGTTAAAAGGCGCCGCGTTGTACGACAGTCCGCCGATTTCAAGCCTCATATCGGCGATAATCGGAACCCCGTACCATCTGAGATTTAAATCGGCAAACTCTTCAATATCCGGATGGGTGATCGGCACTTCTTTCACGAGCGTCTGAGGCAGGTCATACCAGACCGGCTGCCCGTCCCCTTTCATCCGGAAAAGCAGCGGCAGAATATCAAAATCGGTCCGCTTCCCGCGCCAGCCGAGTTTTTCGCAGACAGCCGTCAGCTCATATGATGCCGGATCACCGACTCTTCCTTTTTCAGTCTCATATCCCGCATAGCGGATGAGCTGGTGATTCCAGATCTCCACTTGTTTCTCCCCATTCTTCTCAGGAGGGAAAATCGTAATTGTCGGTTTAATTTTTCCGCCGTTCGTGGCGATTTCAATATGTTCAAATAATGCGTCGCGCACCTCTTCTTTCGTGTTCACACCGCGCCGGTCAATGACGTTCAGCGATTGCCAGAACAGACGCCCTATACAGCGGTTGCTGTTGCGCCACGCCATTTTCGCCCCGTGTTCAAGCTCTTCCGCCGTATGGACGTAACTTCCCGTCCGCTCTATCTCATCTTTTATCGCGTGTAGACGCGTGTTGATTTGCGATTCCATTCCGAGTTCCTGATAGCAGACATCAATAAAATCCTTCGCCTCATCCCAAAGTATTTCCGTATGTTTCAAAAAACTCTCTCCTTCAATTTACATCTGTTTCCCATTGTATCGTTTTTAGGAGTGAACACAATGGTTTTTTTGTATCATACTGGAAACTGCAAAGAAAAAACACCTGTGAATTTCGCAGGTGTTTTACAAAACGGAATGCAATTTTTCAGCCAGTGTAAGCAAATCCTCACGGTAGTTTTTTCCCGTCATCGGAATTCCGTGACCCGTCAAAAGCGCTTCCGGCTCCAGTTCGGCCAGTTTCTGAACGGATGCGGCCGCCGTCTGCGTATCCGCTGTAAAATAGGCGGGCGGCCCGTGAAGCTCTTGCTTTTGAATGACAACGTCCGCAAGCGATTCCTGTTCAACAGTGATCACGGCATCACCGGCAAGCAGAACGCGGTCTTTATCCCGGAATAATGAAATATGGCCGGGTGTGTGGCCGGGCGTATGCACCCATTTCCATTCTTCAAGAAACGGAACGGTACCGTCTGAAGGCAGTGCCTGAACGGACGGAATACGGATCGTATGGCGCGGAAACAGCGGTGACAGCTTTGCGACAAGCCCTTTTTTCGCATCGGGCCTGGCAGGCGGATAATCCGCTTTCCCCGTGACGTACGGGAGCTCCTTTTCATGAATGTAAACCGGCACATTCCAAAGCTCAAGCAGCTCTTCAATCGCACCGACATGATCAAAATGACCGTGTGTCAAAATGACCGCCTTCAGCTGATACCCCTCTTTGAACCAGCGTTTCATTTCTTCTGTTATCATCTCCGCCGATTGCGGCATTCCCGCGTCAACCAGAATGATTTCCCGCGGAGCTGAGGGATTTTCGATAAAATAAACATTCGCAATCTGCACGGTCAGTCCGTAAACGCCGTCCGCCGCTTTAAAACCGGCACCGCTTCTCACTGAAAAAAGCGGCATAAACGGATCACTCATCATGGCACCTCCTCTGATGCCTTTAGTGTGCGACGAACCGGGTGTTTTATGTTAAAAAATCGTGATTGCGCCGATGATGAGCGCAAAGGCCGTCATGACGATAACGGCAAGAACCGCCCATTTCATCGCAAATTTCTGGTGTTCATCAATGGTGACCCCGGCAAGCCCGACTAATAAATGCGTCGACGGCACGAGCGGGCTTAACATATGAATCGGCTGGCCGATAATCGAAGCGCGGGCGATTTCCACCTTATCTACACCGTACGCCACGGCGGTCTCGGATAAAATGGGCAGCACGCCGTAAAAATAGGCGTCATTAGGCATCAGAAACGTAAAGATACCGCTCGTTAAGGCAACAATCGCCGGAATAAATCCCCCCATCTGTTCCGGAATAAGCGATACGAGGGAAATGGCCATCTCATCAACCATCTTCGTCCCCGTTAAAATTCCGGTAAACACGCCTGCGGCAAAAATCATCGAACCGATCGCAAGCACATTGCTCGAATGGGCTGAAATACGCTCCCTTTGATCGTTAAGCTTCGGATAGTTGACAATCAGCGCAATACAAAACGCAATGATGAACAGCACGGTTAAATTCACTTTTCCTGACACTAAAAATCCCACTAAAGAAAGCGTTAACATTAAATTGAACCACCACAGTTTCGGCCGCTTCCATTCATCTTCCGCAGCCGCAGCCGTTTCATTTGTATGGGACGGCTGCTTTAATTCGATCACCCCGAGCCGTTTCCTTTCCATCCTTCCGAGTACATAAGCGACCACAATCATACACACCATTCCGCTCGCAATGACAGGCAGCATCGGCCCCGTCAGCTCTGCCGGGTCAACGCCGAGCGCACTCGCCGCACGCGGCGTCGCGCCGCCCCATGGTATCGTGTTCATGATACCCATGCCGACACCGGCGATTCCCGCTAAAATAATCGGACGGATTCCGAGCATGATATACAAAGGCAGCATTGCGCTTGTCGTAATCATATACGTCGTCGAGCCGTCTCCGTCCAGTGCGACAAGCATGGTCAAAACGGCTGTTCCGACTACAATTTTGAGCGGATCGCCTTTAACCAGCTTTAAAATACGCGACACCATCGGATCAAATAAACCGGTATCAATCATAATGCCGAAATAAAGAATCGCAAACATAATCATGACTGCGATCGGCGCCACCTGTTCAATACCGGAAATCATCATCTCGCCGACCCGGTTAAAAGAAAACCCGGCAAACAGCGCAAACACGATCGGCGTTAATACGAGCGCCGTTAACACTGAAAGCCGTTTTGTCATAATCAGCACCATAAAAACAAGCATCATAAGAAAGCCTAAGATTGCTAACACAGTATGTCCCCCTTATCATGAATACGCTTACATTTTAAAGGCCCGATCCCCTTTATCCGCCTTTTTGCTATCTTATGAGAATTGGATATTGAAGTAAATATTTTGGATTTTAAAGATTTTTAATTTTTTATAACCTTTTCGTTCATTTTGTTCATTTATAAATAAAAAGCCTCCCGCAAATATGCGGAAGGCTTATTTTTCGCTGCTCATCATCTCTTTATAAAACTCGGTCTGCTCTTCTAAAAAGCGTTTTGCGCCGCTGCTGTTTTTATAAAAGCTCTCCCAATCCCGTTTTTTCAGCATTTGCTTCCACTCCGCGGATGAGGTAATCTGTTTCAAAGCCTGATCCCAATAGGCGATCTCGCCTTCGGTCATGTCTTTCGGCCCCATGATGCCTCTCCAGTGCGCAAAGACAAACGGCACCCCCTGCTCTTTCCATGTCGGCACATCGCTGAAGCCGGAGAGCCTTTTGTCCGACGTAACGGCCGCCAATGTGATTTTCCCTTTCCGATAGGCGTCTCTCGCTTCTGAAATGGTCATTGAGGCGGCGTCTATCTCGTGGCTGATAAGAGCTTCAATGACTTCATTGCTGCTCCCGTATTGAAAAAAGCGGATATCAAACGGAGAAATTCCGGCCATTTCCGCCGCTCTCGCAAAGGAGAGCTGGTCATCATTTCCGAGGCCGGGCGCAAATCCGATTTTTATGCCGCCCGGATGTGCTTTAATATCGCCGAGCAGCCGCTTTCCGCTTTTTATCTTTGAATCCTTCGGAAGAGCGACGGTCTGCCACTCTTTTGCGATAATGGCCAAAGGCGTAAAATCAGCTGCCTTCAGCCGGCTTTGTCCCAAAATTTCATTGCTTAACAGCAGGCTTGAATTCATACTGATGACATCCGTTTTTCGTTCGTTTACATATTTCCAGCCGCTGTCTCCGCCTCCGCCGGGTTTATAGACGATCTTTACGGGCCGGCCTAATATTTGCTTCCGCTCTATTACCGATTGCAACGCTTTTGCCGTTACGTCCCAGCCCCCTTGAGGCGCCGCCGGGACGACAATTTCAACCGGCCCTTCAGCTGAACGGATGCCCGCCATCTGCCGTCCGTCAAAAGAAACCAGCGCCGCCAGCATGACAAGAAGCACTCCCAACCGCTTCATTTCTCCCATCCCTTATTCATGTGCTAAATAATATTTCCGTTCCGGCCTGCCGATAATGCCGTACTCTAATTCAGCGAGCGCTTCTTCCCGAGAAACGAGAAACTCGGCGTAGCGCCGCGCCGTTGTTCTGGAGGCGCCCATTTTTTCGCCCAGTTCTTCAGCCGTCATCCCTTTTTGGGCTGCCCTGAGCGCGTTTTTGATTTTTTGAAGTGTAATCGAATTAATCCCGGTCGGCAGATCATTGAGCTGTTTTTGTTCTTTCTGACCGCTTCCGAAAAACATGTCGATAACGGACTGGCTCAGCTCCGGCTGTGAGTGCAGCCATTCTCTTTTTTCACGGTACTGCAAAAGCACTTCTGTAAATTTATGTGCCGACACCGGCTTTATGACATAGTGGGAAACGCCTGATTTGAGCGCTTCCTGCAGCAGTCTTGTTTCGGCAGAAGCCGTAATAATGATGATATCAACGGAAGGAAAACGGCCGCGGATAAGGGGAAGCAGATCTGTTCCCAGCTCATCCGGCATATAAATATCCAAAAGCAGCAGATCAGGCTGCCGTTTCTCAAGCAGCGATATGGTGTCTTTGGCATTGATTGCTTTGCCGATGACATTGAATCCATCAAGATGTTCGATAAATTTTTCGTGAATTTGCGCTATTCGAAAGTCGTCCTCTGCAATCGCGATGTTAATCACACCGATTCCCCCTTTGGCGTTTCTTTCGGTATAAACACCGTAAATACGGCACCGCCGCTCTTTTGCTGCGAAATCTCTATCGATCCCTGCAATTCACTGACGGCTTCTTTCAGGTTGGCTAAGCCGTATCCTCTCCTCGTCCCCTTTGAAGAGTAGCCCTTTTCAAATATCGTTTCTGTTTTTTCCTGAGGCACGCCGTCTCCTGAATCCGCCACTTCGATGACGATATCTCTGCCGATATCGGTCATAAAAAAGGCGACCTCTTTTTTCTCTTTTTCGGCGACGGCTTCGAAAGCGTTATCAATAAGATTTCCGATGATCGTAATGAGCTGGGATGAACCCACATGCTCCGGCAGCGATTCTAAAAAGCTGTTTTCATCTATTGAAAGCTTCACTTTCTTCTCAGACGCCTTTCCCATTTTTCCTAATAGTATGGCCTGAACCCGCTGTGAATGAATGTTTTGAAAGAGGATTTCGTGCTGTTCATTCTGGATGGCGTACTCTTCTTTTATCAGTTCAATGGCTTCATTATATTCTCCCAGCTCTAACAGACCGAGGATCGCGTAAAGCTTATTCGAGAATTCATGCGTTTGCGCCCGAAGATCCTCTGAGTATTTTTTCATTTCAGTCAGCTTGTTAATCAGTTTCTTGAGCTCCGTTTTTTCGCGGAAGCTGATCACCGCTCCGTATACTTGTCCGGTCTGCTTCATTTCTTTCACGTTTAAGATAAATACTTTATCTCCGGCACGCACCTCCACGTTCGGCGGTAATTCTCCCCCTGCCAAAACCGGCATGAGATTTGCGCCCGGCATGATTTCTTTTATATGCCTTCCGATCATCGGTTCCGGAAGATTCAGCATACCAGCCGCAGATAAATTCATCATGGTTACCGCGCCTTCTTTGTTTACGGCGATAATCCCTTCTTTAATCGCAAGGAGCATCGCATTGCGCTCCCTGTACAGCGCTGCAATTTCATGCGGTTCAAGGCCGAGTGTATCTTTACGGATGCTTTTTGCGAGCGCTGCCGCTCCCCCGATGCCGATAAGAAACACCAAGCATGCAAAATAGCCTAAATGCCGCAGATGCGCTTTCATATCTTTTTCTATCTCATCTTGTAAAAACTCGACTGTCACCGTTCCGACGACTTCGTTATGATTTTTTTCCTCCAGAATAACCGGGGCGCTTCCCCGGACCGCCGTCATTCCGTCGGAAACCGGAGACCCGCCGAACATGACGGTTTTATTTTGCAGATTTTGATTTTCTTTCGGAATGCTGCTGCGGGCCGAATGAAATGCAGCATGCCCTTTTTGATCAGTAATGTAGACGGCGTGCGCGCCTGCCTGTTCTTTCATTTGTTCAATGACGTCTAACTTTGTAAAAGCTTCTTGATCCGCAAGCCGGAATGCCTCTTTTACAGGAGGCATGTATGAAATGGTTTTTGCCGTTTGCACCGCCAGCTGTTCAGCCTGCTTCTGGCCTTCCTTTAATTGCTGAAAGGCAAATATAACAGTGAGCGTTCCGATGACAAGTATTAATAAAGCCGTGATTAATCCGGCGATTTTCATTTGCAGAGAGACATAAAACCGCTTCGCTTCCAACACAGCACCAGCCGTCCTTTCCTCCTAAAATCATACCACTTTTTAAATCTTTGTTTCTCATTTTTGAGAATTTTCGTGATCTTTTTCTCTTGCGGCTTACCAAAAAGGTATGATAGGTATATATTTACTTTTACATAGTTTATATAACACACAAAAAAGACTGACCGAAGTCAGTCTGCAATCTATCAGGAAATCGTAACTCCCGCGCTTGCATATCCTGCCACTGTATTAATAAGCGAAAGGCCTGTCGCAGTGGCGGAGAATACCATTAACAGCCGGGTTTGAGGAGTTACCGCAATGTTCAGCCCTGTCGTGATTCCGTTGCTGATGCTGCCGATTGACAATATGCCGGTGAGGGGAGGAGCTAAAGTGACGGATGCTCCGGGGATCGGCGTGAACGTATTGTTCGGCACTGTGGAACTGTATAATTGTGCGGTTATCGTAACAGTCGAGCCGACAAGCGACAATGCTGCGGTTGTACTGAAATAAGCGGCAATTGATGTAATGGTTCCGCTTCTCGGAGCAGAAAAAGCAAAGTTCAGCAGAGTTCCTCCAGCCCCGGTGAGATCAATTGCACCTCCCCCTCCGACATTGACGCCCGTCACAGAATTGCCGAACCCGACAAGGCTCACCGTTCCGATTAATCCGCCGGCAATGGTCGTCACGGCAGTGGGAAGACCTGAAGCATAGGGAATGATCGCGCCTGCTCCGGTTATTCCGGTGGCTCCCGTTACTCCTGTTGCACCAGTACTTCCTGTTGCGCCTGTTACTCCGGTTGTTCCCGTTACCCCAGTTACACCTGTGGCTCCGGTTACTCCGGTGGCTCCAGTATCCCCGGCTGCTCCTGTTACTCCGGTGGCTCCCGTTATTCCGGTAGATCCAGTATCTCCGGTTGCTCCGGTCAAGCCCGTTACTCCAGTTGATCCGGTTACCCCGGTCGCTCCAGTTGCCCCGGTCGCTCCGATGGCTCCGGTGATCCCGGTGGCTCCTGTTACTCCGGTGGCTCCCGTTATTCCGGTAGATCCAGTATCTCCGGTTGCTCCGGTCAAGCCTGTTACTCCAGTAGCTCCGGTTGCTCCGGTGATCCCGGTGGCTCCCGTTACTCCGGTTGCTCCCGTTACTCCCGTGGTGCCTGTTACTCCGGTGGCTCCCGTTACTCCGGCGGCTCCCGTTACTCCGGCGGCTCCCGTTATCCCGGTTGATCCCGTTACTCCGGTTGCGCCGGTTTCTCCAGTAGCTCCGGTATCCCCGGTCGAGCCAGTTTCTCCGGTTGAACCTGTTATCCCCGTTGCCCCAGTCACTCCAGTTGCACCTGTTGATCCGGTTGCTCCCGTTGAGCCAGTTGAGCCAGTCGGTCCGGTTATCCCCGTTGACCCAGTCACTCCAGTTGAACCGGTTACCCCTGTTGAGCCAGTATTCCCGGATGCACCCGTTGAGCCTGTTACTCCAGTCGCTCCTCTTGCCCCGGTTGAACCAGTTGCTCCCGTTACACCAGTTACTCCGGTCGCTCCTCTTGCTCCGGTCACTCCTGTGGGGCCCGTCACTCCTGTGGGACCTGTAATTCCTGTTACGCCAGGTTCACCCCCGGTTTGCGCCAATGAAACATCGTCTATTAAAACCGTGCCGGAAGAAACTTTACTTAATACAATGACGGCAGAGGCCGCGCCAGAAGGCACACTGCTTGTTTTATAGATTTCAGACCATGTGTGAAAGAGCACGTTCGGCAAATTTCCGGGTGTAATATTTTCTTGAATGGAACTGATTTGTTCACCTGCTGCGCTGACATAGATGATCTGGAGAGTTACTTGGGGACTTGGCTCATTTCCGAGCGTTGCGAGTGATACGAATAGAGTCAGTGACTTGGCTGAAATGGGAACGATTTGACTGAGGTAAGCACATGGCTGAGCTCCAATAAATTGCGCGGAATATCTCCCTGAATGTGCAAACAAACTGTTAATCTGGGTATTGGCCGAACTCCACCCCGCTAATGTACCGGTTTCAAAGCTCCCGTTTATAATCGGATTATTCATTCAATCTTTTTCCCTCTCCTTCCCGTTGTTGACCGTCTTACCTATTAAGACAGCATATTAATACGGGCTGTGTTTTGACAACCTAAATAAAAAAGGTGATTTCTATTCATCACCTTAGTCCGGTCCTTGAATGGGGAATCCCGTCGCAATGAGGGAGCGGTTTGCCGCTGCGACTTGTGTTACGAGATTCGAAGAAAGGACGGATAAATAGAGCTGGTACGCGGCTGTTTCATCCGCCTTCATTTCGTCGATGTACGTAAAAGGAATTCCTATGATTTGTCCGCCTGAAGAAAAGAGGTTCCGCTCTTGTCTCTGTGTTTGTATCGATACGCCATTTCTTTGCAGATCGACAGCTAAGACCAATGAGAAATGAGACGCGAGCGGGTCTAATTCCACATTTACTTGTATGACGGCATCCGTTTTCACCAATTGATCTGTCGGCGCGGCTATCACTGTGCTTAACACGTTTATCGGTGTTCCTTCTAACGGAATCATCATCTGGTCTGCTGTATTTTGAAAAGCTACCGCAGGAACCGCTCCGGGCGGTCCCTCAGGCCCCGGGGGACCGGGCGGACCCGCCTCCCCTTGCGGACCGCGGGAGCCGGCGGGTCCTCTTTTGCCTTCGGGACCTCGCAGCCCGGGTACGCACAAGGCAGATCGATTTTCATCTGAAGACGGAAACCGTTTTTCCGCCCCTGTTTCCGGTCTTTCAAGTTCACATGGTAATTGTTCATACCGGCGTTTCATATGTCTGCTCATATATTTGTAAGGTTTCTGTTTCAATATCATGTATTGATCACGGCCGCTGCTCATATTATCACCCCGGCAATATTCTATTCGCACTGAAGTCATCATGTGCAGGCCCTTCCCATTCCCTACAGAAATAAAAAAGGGGCTGGGACAAAACCCACCTCTAAGACGAAAAAAACGGTGAAATTTTACGACGAGTAAACTTTCACCGTTTTTGATTATTTTACAATAAAAAATAAGGACAACTTCTGATAAAATTAAGTTACCATACAAAATCTAATCAGAAAGAAGTGTCCTTATGTTTAAAGATTATACCATGAATCAAATCGTTTTGCCTTTAGATTTAGAAGTAAAGTTACAAAATAATGATATTGCCTACCATGTCCATCATTTAGTGGAAAGTATCCCTCAAGAAGCGTTTGAACCATTTCTTCGAAATGAAGGTTGTCCTGCCTATCATCCACGCATGATGCTTAAAATTATTCTATGTGCCTACACTCAATCTGTCTTTTCAGGGCGTAAAATAGAGGCCCTATTAAAAGACAGTATCCGTATGATGTGGTTAGCTCAAGGGTATGAACCAAGCTACCGTACAATTAACCGATTTCGTGTTCAACCAGTAGTGAAAGATTTAATCCGTCAATGTTTCATCCAATTTCGCTGCCAATTGATTGAAGAAAAACTGATCGATCAAGAAGCGATATTTATCGATGGTACAAAGATTGAAGCGAATGCGAATAAATTTACGTTTGTCTGGAAGAAAGCGATTGAGAAATTTCATCAGCGTTTAATTGATAAGTCAAACCAGTTGTACAATGAGTTGCTTGAGAACGAAATCATACCCCAAATGGAACGGGAAAGTGATGAACAGCTATCATTTGGAGAGCTCACTCAAATGGTTCAAAAAGTAGACGAAGTAGTGACCGAATATGATAAACAAATAGAAGCATCTTCAGACGTTACGGAACGAAAAGCCTTACGAAGGGAACGAAAATACCCGAAACAAGTGCGTAAACAGTTGATTGATTTTATCCTAAGAAAACGGAAGTACCAACAGGATCTTAAAATCTTTGGACCACGTAATAGCTATTCTAAAACAGATCTAGATGCGACATTTATGCGAATGAAAGATGATTATATGAAAAACGGGCAATTGAAAGCTGGTTACAATGTACAAATCGCAACGGAAGGTCAATATGCGCTTGCTTATAGTCTATTTCCAAACCCAACAGATACACGTACGTTAATTCCATTTTTAGATGAGATCGAGCAACATTATTTCGAGTTACCGAAACATATAGTTGCAGATGCAGGTTATGGTAGTGAACAAAACTTTAGTGATATTCTCTCAAACAGAAACCGAGAAGCACTGATAACATATAACATGTTTTTGAAGGAACAAAAGAAAAAGTACAAACAAAATACATTTAATCCTGATAACTGGGTATATGATCAAGAAACCGATACATATACGTGCCCTAATCAGAAACGTTTAGAATTTCAATATCATTCTGTCCGAACGGACGCTACAGGTTTCCAAAGGAGTTTCAAAGTCTACGAGTGCGAAGACTGTTCAGGATGCCCATTCCGTTCATCATGTACCAAGGCAAAAGAAGGAAACAATCGAAAACTAATGGTGAACAAAAAATGGGAACAGCAAAAAGAATATGTGAGAGCGAAGCTTTCAGAAGAGAAAACGAGTGCCATCTATCGAAAACGTAAAACCGATGTGGAACCAGTTTTTGGATTCTTGAAGGCTAATTTGCGTTTCACTCGATTTTCTGTACGAGGAAAATCGAAGGTAGCAAACGAAATGGGTCTCGCATTAATGGCAGTGAATTTAAGAAAATTCACTGCCAACTTCTAAGGTAATAGAAGAATTTATACATAAAAATAAAGAAAGATGAATTTGAGTACCCCCAAATTCACCTTTCTCATTATTTGAAGCTAGTTTTGTCCCAGCCACTTTTTCTTCTACCATAACCCTAATACTTTCCACCATAATCCGCCGATCACAAGCCATGTCACAATATGGACGATTGACAGGATAAAGCCGATGGACCACCATTTGCTTTGCGATATATAACCCGCTCCGAAAAAGACCGGAGCCGCTCCTGAGCCGTAATGCGTCGTAGAACCGAAAAGGTTGCTGAAAAACGCCAGGCTGAGCGCCGCCAACAGCGGCGGAGCGCCTGCCGCCACGATGACGGCGAGAAATGCCGCATACATGGCGCTGATATGCGCGGTTGCGCTCGCAAAGAAGTAATGCGTGTAATAATACACGACAATCAGAATCATAAATGCCACAATCCATGAAAAACCGGAAACAGAAGATTTCATCATATTGCTGAACCAAGACACCATACCGAGCTCATTCAGGAAATTCGCCAGCATCACAAGCGCCGCGAACCAAGTCAGCGTATCCCATGCACCTTGTTCTTTTTTGATGTCCTCCCATGTTAATACCTGTGACAAAAGCAAAACGGATAATCCGATCAGGGCCGTCGTCGTTGCGTCAATATTTAAGCTTCCTCCGAAAATCCACAGCGCAAGCACCAATAAAAACACGATGACCATGGAGAGTTCGGATTTTTTAAACGGACCCATTTCTTTCAATTTTTCCGTTGCGATTTTAGCCGCATCCGGTGTTTCTTTAATTTCCGGCGGATACAGCTTATAAATGACGAGCGGCGTAATGATTAAGCTCGCCAATCCCGGTACAATGGCCGCGATTGCCCAGCTTGTCCATGTGATGTCCACCCCTGCGACATCGTGGGCCAGCTTGGCGATCAGCGGGTTCGCCGCCATTGCCGTCAAAAACATCGCAGACGTAATCAAGTTTCCTTGAAAACCGGTTTTTAATAAGAAAGCGCCGATTTTCCGCTCTGTTCCGTCTGCCGGCGTTGATCCGAAAGTTTCGGATAATGATCTGATAATAGGAAAAATAATGCCGCCCGCCCGTGCCGTGTTGCTCGGAATGGCAGGTGATAAAATTAAATCACTGAAAAGCAGTGAATAAGAAAGGCCGAGTGTTTTCTTCCCGAACCGTTGTACGAATACGTAAGAAATCCTGGCGCCGAGCCCGGTTTTGATGAACCCCCGGGAAATAAAAAAGGCGATGACAATCAGCCAGATTGTCTTGTTTCCAAATCCGCTTAACGTATTTTCAATAGATAGCGTTCCCGTTAACGCGGTGACTGCCAATGCAAAAATTGCAATTGCGCCCATTGGCAAGGGCTTGGAGATAAAGCCGATAATTGTTGCGACAAAAATAGCGAACAAATGCCATGCTTTAGGTTCAAGTCCGGACGGCGCGGGAATAAACCAAATGATTAATCCCACAGCAACAGTAATAAGCAAAGGAATGATTTTTACTGCCTGCTGTTTTTTTGCGTCTTTTTCTGAAGCCATTACAGGTCTCCTCCTATTTTGTTGTCTTCCATCCCCTATCCCATTTTACTACTTAACTAAGTTAATAAACGTTTTTGTTAATTAAAAAACACAAAGGAATATTTTCCTTTGTGTCTCTTGTTTCTTATTTTAATATGCCCGACCCGGCTTTAGATATAACATCTGATTTTACATTTGATGATGAGCCGATGGAACCGTGCAATGACGGTGTCCAGCCGACGGACTGACTTAATCCGTTGGCGGCTGACGCGTTAATGGAGGCGCCGTTTAAAAGAGTGCCGTCTTCATGAAGCGCTTTTCCGCCGCTGAAGATGCTGATGACTTTATCAGCAGCCAGTCCCGGCACTTCAAAGACATTATTCTGGGCATATATTTTTGACGCGTGGCCCGCGCCCCACGCATAGCTGAACGGGTATGCGGCGCTTTTCGAGCCTGCGTAAAAATTATTATAAATATGAACCTGCCCGTACCGGACCCGCGGTGCGCGCTGGACGATGTTCTGGTAATAGTTATGGTGAATGGTCACCTTCAGTTTTCCTTCATCCGACATCTTGCTGTCGCTGTTTCCGATGACGGAGCCTTTGTCATGGTCATGATATTTATTATAGGACAATGTAATATAATTCGCCCCGTTGGCTATATCCGTCTGGCCGTCATGGTGCTGATATTTTCTCCCGTAATAGTAGGGAAAACCGCTGTCGGGATTCGATCCGTCATTAAAGGTGCAATGATCGATCCAGATGTGCGTCGCGCCGTTAATGGTGATATTGTCATATTCCGAGTTCCAGTTGCCGCTGCTGCCGTCCGTCGGGTCCCATTGCGGAAAATAGTCGTAAGCGTCTTGAAATTCAATGTTGCGGATGATGACATTGTCGACGCCGTTCTTTATATTAAAACTTCCGCCTGTCACTTTGGCATTTGAACCCGAGCCGATGATCGTCGTATTTGAAGGAATGTCAACCACGACCCGTGCCTTCTGGTTTTTTTGCGATCGCTGTCTGGCGTCTTCCTGGGTGCCTGACGGCGCTTTTTTTCCCCATTTGTCCGGGTCGTACGCCTTCAGATAGGCGTTGAGATCATATGCCGGATCTTTATAATCATTAAAGCCGAGCGTTTTATTGCGGTCGTCCGTATTCATATTGATTGTGCCTTGTATGTAAATAATCTTCGGTGTGCTGTTGGCGCTTCCCCCTAATGCAGAAACGAGCTGCTGTCTGTTTGATACGGTGTATACATTCGATGAAGAGGCTTTCGCGCCGCCGGTTGTCCCGCCGGAAGCGGCTCCCCAGCCGTCATTTGTTCCTAACGTCTGCCGTCCCAGATCAGCGGCATAGACGTCCGCAGGGGTCATACATAAACAAACCGCCAGCATAAATAACATTTTTTTCATGAATTGTGCTCCTCCTGATTCTTTGTTCCAATTTATTACAATCGAATTGTATCAAATCAGTTGAGAAACAGCACCGAAAATGTACAGAATGTGCCTTTCGGTTTTATTGCGGAAACCGCAAAAAAATCCCAAGGGACCGAAAACCCCTTGGGATCTGTTCAGCTTACGCCCATGATTTTACTTTTTCGTTATCCGTGACAAACAGAAGAACTTTTCCTTCATCTAAGCGCTTTTCAAATTGCGATGCTTCCTCTTCCGAAAAGCCGATTTCGTGAATTTTGTTGCGGAGCTCGTCGCCTTTTTTATTAAACATATTGCCGACCGCGTGTTTAATGCCCGTTTCTTTCGCTCCGATGGTATTGACATCAGTATTATCGGCCAGGCGGTCCGTTCTGTCGTCATCATGAGAAAGCACATATACGTCTTCTTTTGCGACACCCAATTGCTGAAGCTCTTTTACGTCCTGCATCAGTTTTTGATCATTTGTATATTCTCTTACTACCGGTTTCATTGATAAGTCCTCCCTTTTGTTTTTGTATATTGGATGTTTACCCGCTCAACCAAAGGTCAAACAAAAGAAAGAGAGTTCCGTGAAAAAACGGGCAGATTGTCGGTGGATATTTTCTGGCGGGACATGTTACAGTAGGGAAAGCTACTTTTATCAGAAAAATAAAAATCTTCATGAGCCGATTAAGCAGGGAGGTGGTTCCTATTCATTACTTTTCACCGGAACAGCGATTTAACGCTTGGGTTGTCAGTGATTTAGTGAAGCAGGTATTCCGCCGGCATACCCGCTGCCCGGATGGAATAAAAGAGCTTACGGCCTTTGCTGAAGATACTTTTCATATTAATATCGATTTCGTTTTCTCTATCATTATCAATATCGGTGATATCGAATCCGTTCTGCCGAAAGAAATTGAAAATAGGCTGGGTTCTTATCTGACCGCGCTTCAGCCCGTCGTTACCGCTGACATGCTTCATTCTTCAAAAACGAATGCCTATGAATATTTGGAACATGAGAAAAACACCGATGTGTACCGGTTATTCTATTAAATATGCATATAAGGAAAGAAGGGCCCTGGGCCCTTCTTTTTTTATGACCGCTGACGGTTTGATTTTGTAATCGGGAAATGGTTCGTGTTACATTTGGAACAACCACTTATCTTGAAGGAGGATTCAGTATGCCGAATAATCAGCAGCAAATTCAATTGGCAAGACGCCCCAAAGGCGTTCCCGCCCATGACGATTTCCGCTTTGAAACGATTGCCGTACCCGAACCGAAAGACGGCGAAGTGCTTGTGAAAACGAGTTATGTGTCCGTTGATCCGTACATGCGCGGACGGATGCAGGATACAAAATCATATGTAGAGCCGTTCGCTTTAGATGAAGCCATAACAGGCGGAGTGATTGCCGAGGTTCTGACAGATGGCGATCAGCTGAAAAAAGGAGATGTTGTGATCGGAAATCTCGCGTGGCAGGAATATTCAGCCGTCAATGAGTCCGCCCTCCGCAAGTTGGATACGGATATCGCACCCGCCCAGGCGTATCTCGGCATTTTAGGGATGACCGGACTGACCGCTTACTTCGGGCTGCTCGACATCGGCCGTCCGAAAAAAGGTGAAACCGTCGTCGTTTCAGGCGCGGCGGGCGCCGTCGGCTCAACAGTCGGACAGATTGCCAAAATCAAAGGCGCGCGGGTTGTCGGCATCGCCGGATCTGATGAAAAAATCGCGTATTTGAAAGAGGAGCTTCAATTTGATGAAGCCATTAATTACAAAACGGCGGATGATATTCAAAAAGCGCTGGAACAGGCATGTCCTGACGGCGTCGATGTCTATTTTGACAATGTCGGCGGACCGATTTCAGATGCGGTGATAAACCTGCTGAATGAATTCGCCCGCATTCCGGTATGCGGAGCGATCTCATCGTACAATACCGAAAGTGAAGAAGAAGACATGGGCCCCCGCGTCCAGCCGAAGCTGATCAAAACAAAAGCGCTGATGCAGGGATTCATCGTCAGTGATTATGCTGACCGCTTTTCCGAAGGTGCGAAACAATTGGCCGAATGGCTCAAGGACGGAAAGCTTCATTATGAAGAAACGATTACGGAAGGATTCAGCAATATTCCTGACGCGTTCCTCGGCCTGTTTAAAGGAGAAAATAAAGGCAAACAGATCATCAAAGTCAGTGATCTAAGTTAACATGATGATGAAAAAAAGGAGGGCTTTGTCCCCTCCTTTTCTGTTTATTTGGGATCAGCCGCGAAGAATCAAAGTAAGAAAGCCGTCTTCATCAGGCTCTGTATCTTCCAAAGGGAATCCCGCTGCTTGAAAGCAGGCTAAACTGATTTGATTGTCTTTTTCGATGCTTGCCGCCCATTCCCGCACGCTGGTAAACCCAGGGTCAGTCAGCAGTTTTTGCAAGATCTGTTTTCCGTACCCTTGAAGCTGGTATAAAGGATTGACGATCAACCCGATATACGCCCGTTCCTCCACAAACTCTATAGAGGCCATGCCTGCCGGACACTCCCCTTCATATCCCATAATGACAGTATCGTCTTTATCTTTATTCAATCGTGCATACCACGCGTCTAATGGCAGCATCGCATCCATTCTCCGTTTGATATTATCGTTCTTAAACCAGTGTTCAAGTATTTTCAGTTCGGGTTCCTTCAATATTTGACATCTGTCTATTGAAACCATCTTCCCGCCCCCGCCTGAACCTTTTCTATTATTATACAACAAAAAAAGAAGGGCTTCCCGCCCTCCGTTTCTTATTTCTCAGATAATTTTCCGCCTGAATAAACGGCCTCTTTCAGCTCAATTCCGAGTGATTTGGCCATTTTTTTCAATTTGGATTCTTCCATCGGCGTGACAAGGCTGAGTACGGTTCCTTCTTTACCGGCCCGCCCCGTCCGGCCGGATCTGTGGATATATCCGTCTTCATTCGGCATGTCCGCGTGAATGACGTACGGAAGATCATCGATATCGAGTCCGCGCGCCGCAATGTCAGTCGCCAGAAGCAGCGGAAATTCTCCCCGCTCAAACGCTGATAATATCTTTGCCCGCTCCATTTTTTTCGCTTCTCCGTGCAGGATGCCGAGGTCCACGTGGTGATAGGCGAGTTTTTCCGCATAGACGCTTAAATTTCCGATATCTCTGACGAACACGAGCGCCTGCATGCCGTTCAGCCGTGACAGCTTTTGCAATAGCTTTACTTTATCCCGCTGATCGCAGACGAGATATTGATGTGTGACGCGCGCTTTTTCCGCCGTATTCCGCTCCACTTTCAAAACGGCCGGTTCGTGTGCGATGGTATTCAGCACCTGTTCTGTTTCCGGCTGCAGCGTAGCGGAAAAGCTTAAAAGCTGTCGGTCTTTCAGCGTCGTTTTAATAATTTTTTTCATCGTTTCGCGGTGTTCCTGTGTCACGAGCTGATCCGCTTCATCAAGAACGATCGTCTTGACTTCATGCATTTTCAGCTTTTTCGCCTGAATCAATTCGAGCACCCTGCCCGGTGTGCCCGCAATGATATGCGGTTTATTTTTGAGCTTTTCCACCTGCTTTTTCACGTTTGCTCCGCCGATCAAAGACAAAGCGCGAAGATCAGAGCCTTTTTTCCACTCCTGAATCACTTGGAAAATCTGCATCACCAGCTCGCGGGACGGCGCTAAAATGATCACTTGCGGATGTTTCTGTTCCGGGTTGATCCGCTCCAGAACCGGAAGCGTGTACGCCAATGTTTTTCCTGTTCCCGTCGGGGATTCGGCGATGACGTCTTTCCCTTCCATGATCACCTGAGCGGCTTTTTCCTGAATGACGGTCGGCTCCTGAAAACCTGAGGCCTCCCAGTTTTCGGCGATAAATGGTTGTGTATGCTGTAAAAATGGCCATGTTTGGGTCATGTCGTTCTCCTCAATTCTTAAAATCTACTCCATAGTATCTCAAATGCACGCGCCAAACGCAATTTTCTTTTTCCTTCCAAGCCTTTTAACAAACGGTCTCCTCCTTTATAATCATAAATGAGAAAGACACATGATAAAAAAAGCGTGTCTGATAACGATAGAGGTGTAATGATGAGTATTTTATCCGTAAAAGATTTAAGCCACGGCTTTGGTGACCGTGCGCTTTTTAACAATGTATCGTTCCGTCTTTTAAAAGGGGAACACGTCGGCTTAATCGGAGCAAACGGCGAAGGTAAATCAACGTTTATGAATATTATTACCGGAAAGCTTGAGCCTGATGAGGGTAAGGTTGAATGGGCGAAAAACGTGCGCGTCGGCTACCTCGATCAGCATACCGTGCTTGAAAAAGGAAAAACGATCCGCGACGTGCTGAAAGATGCGTTCCATTACTTATTTGCGATGGAAGAGGAAATGAATGAGATTTACAACAAAATGGGCGAAGCGGACCCTGATGAGCTTGAGCAGCTGCTTGAAGATGTCGGTGTCATTCAAGACGCCCTGACAAACAATGATTTCTACGTGATTGACAGCAAAGTTGAAGAAATCGCCCGCGGCCTCGGCCTGCAGGATGTCGGCCTTGACCGCGACGTCACAGATTTAAGCGGCGGACAGCGGACGAAAGTGCTGCTCGCCAAACTGCTTTTGGAAAAACCGGAAATCCTCCTGTTGGACGAACCGACGAACTACCTTGATGAACAGCATATTGAATGGCTGAAACGCTATTTGCAGGAATATGAAAATGCGTTCATCTTAATTTCTCACGACATTCCGTTTTTAAACAGCGTGATCAATTTGATTTATCATGTGGAAAATCAGGAGCTGACTCGTTATGTCGGCGACTACCATCAGTTTATGGAAGTATACGAAGTGAAAAAACAGCAGCTCGAAGCCGCCTATAAAAAACAGCAGCAGGAAGTGGCTGAGCTGAAAGATTTCGTCGCCCGCAACAAAGCGCGGGTCAGCACGAGAAATATGGCGATGTCCCGCCAGAAAAAGCTTGATAAGATGGATATGATCGAACTGGCGGCCGAAAAACCGAAACCGGAATTCCATTTCAAGCCTGCGAGAACGTCAGGCAAGCTCATTTTTGAAACGAAGGACTTAGTCATCGGCTACGATACTCCGCTGTCACGCCCGCTCAATCTCAGAATGGAGCGCGGACAGAAAGTCGCCCTGTACGGCGCAAACGGCATCGGGAAAACGACGCTGTTAAAAAGCCTGCTCGGTGAAATCCAGCCGCTGGAAGGCACGGTGGAACGGGGCGAGCATCAATACACGGGCTATTTCGAGCAGGAAGTGAAAGAAACCAATAACAATACGTGCATCGAAGAAGTGTGGAGCGAATTTCCTTCCTTTACCCAGTACGAAATCCGCGCCGCCCTCGCCAAATGCGGCCTGACGACCAAACACATTGAAAGCCGCGTCTCCGTTCTCAGCGGAGGAGAAAAAGCGAAGGTCAGACTGTGCAAGCTGATCAATTCAGAAACAAACCTGCTCGTGCTTGACGAACCGACAAACCACCTGGATGTCGATGCGAAAGAAGAGCTGAAACGCGCGCTGAAAGAATACAAAGGCTCCATTCTGCTGATTTCCCACGAACCCGAGTTCTACATGGATATCGCGACGGAAACATGGAATTGTGAATCTTGGACGACGAAAGTGCTGTAAACACAAAAAGGAACTCCCGCCTGAGCGGAAGTTCCTTTTTTTCTTAATGTCCGGCTTTTATTCCGGCGAGATGTTTGCGTCCCATGAGAAGGACAAGCATGCCGACAAAAACGACAATCCCGCCTACTGTATATGGTGTGCTTGCAGTGAAGTGTTCTGACAGCATTCCCGCAATCCACGGAGCGAGCGCACCGCCGATAAAACGGACTGAGCTGTAGGCTGAAGACGCGATTGAACGTTCAACCGGCGCAGAACCCATTACAGCGGTTGTCATGATCGTATTCACCATACCGAGAACAGCACCGGCGACAACGATACATGTAATGATCAACGTCTGATGGTCAGTCCAGATCCCCATGACGATGAGAATGACCGCAAAGGCGATAAAGAGAACGACGAGCGAACCCACTGTTCCCAGCGCTTTGTGCACGAGCGGCGCCGTAAAGACTGACGTAATTGCCAGCAATAACCCCCAGCCGAAGAAGACGTATCCAAGGCCGTGTTCATCTAAATCCAGCACGAACGGAGAATAAGCAAGCAAAATAAAAAATCCAAAGTTGTATAAGAATGCAGATACTGCCATTGTCAAAAGGCCTTTATATTTGAGCGCCTTCATCGCATCAAACACACCGACGCGTTTTGCCGGTTTCGGCAGCTTTGGCAGCATGAGTGAAATCGCGCAAAGCGCTATGAACATGAGGACAGACACTCCGAAGAACGGAGCGCGCCATGAAATGCTGCCAAGCTCTCCGCCTGCAAGCGGCCCGACGGAAATCCCCAAGCCGAGTGCAGCCTCATACAAAATAATGGCTTTGGCGCTGCCGCCGACAGATACCCCGACAATGACGGCAAGCGCGGTTGAAATAAAGAGAGCATTCCCAAGCCCCCAGCCGCCGCGATAGCCGACAAGCTGAGCGATTGAACTTGAGCTTCCGCCGAGGGCGGCAAACACGATGATAAAAATAAGTCCGAGAAGCAGCGTCCATTTCGCGCCGATCCGGCTGGAAATCGCGCCGGAGAAAAACATCATAAAACCGGTAACGAGCAAATAACTTGTAAATAACAGAGATACTTCACTAGGTGAAGCATGTAATTGTGCGGCAATCGCCGGAAGAATCGGATCGACAAGACCGATTCCCATAAAGGAAATAACACAGGCAAACGCAACCGCCCAAACGGCTTTCGGCTGGCTGAATAAGCCTGTTTTCTGTTGTGATGATGTATCCATTTGACCAGACCTCCTGTTTCATCCATTAAAAGAAACGCTATATCCATAGCGTTTACAGCAAAATCATTCGATTGATTGAATGGCGCGGTCAGCTTTTTCTTTCATTCCGTTAAGGCGCGTTTTAAAATGCTGAAATGTGCTGATCTTCTCATCAATCATCTCAAGCTGGTGGTTCAAAGCGTGCTGAATCTCTTCCAGCTTTTCTTTCCGTTCCTTCGGATCCAGTGACAACAAGTACCCCTCTTTGTTTAATTCCAGCTGACGGCTCATCTCCATAAACTGCTGAAGCTCCTGAAGGGAAAAACCGAGCACTTCTTTTGTGCTGGTGACTTTTTCGAGCTCCTCCATATCATCTTCAGAGTAAAGCCGGACGCCGCCTTCTGTCCGTTTAGGAGCAGGAATCAAACCAATCTCCTCGTAAAAACGAATGGTTCGTTTTGTCAATCCGCTTCGCTTGGCAACTTGATCAATCTTCATCCATTCCAAGGTGAATCCCCCTCTTGTCGTATCTGTTTCTATTATACACCATTTGAACCTTAACGTAAACGTAAAGGTTTGGTTTTTCTGCTTGAAAAATATGAGGATGATGAAGAGAATAAATGTTATTATTAGTTATAAATAGATATAAATAATGATATACAGGGGGATACTATGAAATTTGTTTTTGACTTGGATGGAACGATATGTTTTAAAGGAAAACCCGTTTCCAGCGTGATAGCTGATGCAATCCTCACCTTGCAGGACGAAGGGCATGAAGCAGTCTTCGCTTCTGCCAGACCGATTCGTGATATGATACCGGTTCTTGACAAACACTTTCATAATTCGTATCTCATCGGCGGAAACGGCGCGTTGTCTTCCAGCACGGGAAAGATCGTTCACACACACTGTTTTACAGATGAACAAAGAAAAACAATTTTACATCTGATTGAAAAATACAATGCGTCATACTTAATTGACAGTGATTGGAACTATGCTTACACAGGTCCTGCCACCCACCCGATTTTAAAACAAGTTGATGAACTTAAACTGGCGAAAATTGTGACGGTTGAAGAAATGGAGTCTTTTGTTAAGATTTTGATTGTTGAAGCAGATGACATGGACGCGATGGCGCGGGAGCTTGAACATGAAGATATGGTAGTGCATAAACATACGAATGAAAACCTGATTGACATCAGTCCTGCCAATATTCATAAATGGAGCGCCTTGCAAAGAATTCCGGTGAATGCTGAAGAATATATTGCCTTCGGAAATGATACAAACGATATTACAATGTTTCAAAACGCTGCTTACGCGGTAAGAATCGGCTGTCATCCTGATTTGGAGCCTTATGCAGACGAGACGATTCCGACTGAAGAGAATACTGAAGAAGCAATTGCACAAAAAATAACGGAGCTTTCCCAAAGATATAAAGCGCTGGCTCCTCTCGTTTGATATATAAAACCGATCTCAGATCGGTTTTTTACTTTTTGTAACATTTTATTTAAAAAATAACATATTTATGTTATTATCCATTATAACTAGTTATAACTAATTATAAATAGTTAATATTCAAATATGTTCGGAGGTATTCACATTGACCAGTATAAGCGGCTGTCCACTGACCGAAGGTATCATCGGCAAGATGACAGCAAATCGTTTTTCCTTTTATGAAGAAGCTCTGCAGCACAATGACCCATTGTGGTCAGACGACTTGAATGCCTGGCTGATCTTTCGCTATGATTTCATTTCTCATTTTTTAAAAGACAAGCGATTTACAGCCAACAGAAAAAAAGAGTTTTTCGAAAAACTGAACATCGCAGAAGAAGAAAAACAATTTTTAACGTCTTTCTATTCGAAATGGCTTATGTATATGGATGCACCTGAACATACGCAATTGCGAAGAAAAGTGCAACTTCCTATTAACAAAATAAATGCCCGAATAACCGAAATCTCACAAAGCGCTGCAAACTCTGTTTTCAGCCGCATTCCCCTTAAAGAGGGACAAGCGGTTATAGACGCGGTAAGTGAAATCGCCGACCCGTTTATAAACAACGTTATGGCAGACTTGCTTGGATTAAGCGTTAAAGATTATTCAACTATTTTAGCTGAAGCAACAAGCGCAGTAGACTTCCTTTGGAACCCTCACCCAGATCACTCACACATCCAAAACGCCATAGCATCCATTAAGAAAACCTACAGACTGATTAATGAAATAATAGACGATGAACGTTTTGAAGAGGACAGACTGTTCGACTGCGTTTTAAAAAGCATCGGCACACATCAGGAATCCCTCGCGCTGATCATTAATATTGTTATTGACGGGCATGAACCGTTTTTAAGCGCTATTAAAACGTTTATGTATTTCTTCATCAAATACTCATCTGAAAACCCGTCATTTCTTGACAGTCTGCCGATTGAAACATTTGCCGAAGAGACACTGAGGCTGGAAATACCTTTTCCATACTGCGCCCGTAATGCGAATGAAGACATTCAAATCGGCAGCAAAACTATAAAAAAAGGCAACCGGGTAATCTTTTTTATTTCTGCGGGAAATGTAGACCCCCAACAATACATAAATCCTTCTTGTATTCATCAGCACAGTCACAAATCGGCACCGCTTACTTTTGGAGCAGGGAGTCATTACTGTGCGGGTGCGGTAATTACAAAGAAATCTTTGGCTATATTTGCAAAATCATTTCAAAAGGCTTTTCAGGGACAGAATCTTTCTCAATCAAAAGCCAGCTGGATGGATACGTTCGGTTTCAGAACGCTGAATCATCTGACTATCATCAGTACAAAAGCAGCGGAGATCCCATCATATCAGGAGGAGAGCAACATTGTTAACAAATTGGATGAATCGAACCTTCAAGCTTAAAGCGCATGAGACGACTGTTCAGCGGGAATTTCTTTCGGGGCTAACTGCCTTTTTCACAGTTGCGTATATAGTTATCGTCAATGCCTCAATTTTAAAGGATGCCGGCATGAGCCAAGAAGCATCCGCAATCGCAACCTCTATCACTTGTTTTTTAGGCTGTCTGATGATAGCCTTCTGGGCAAATTCCCCTTTAGTGATTATTCCCGGAATGGGTGAAAATATATTTTTTTCATATACCATTGTCCGTGCTCTCGGCTTTTCATGGCAAGAAGGCTTGGCTATTGTATTCATTTCAGGCGTTTTATACACCATTATTGCATTTTCTCCTTTAGCGGCATCTTTAACAAAATCCATTCCTCTTTCAATGAAAAGTGCGATTACTGTCGGCATAGGCTTGTTTATTACTTTTATCGGCCTGCAAAAAGGCGGTATCGTGACGGCAAATAAGCAAAATCTTATTGAATTGGGGGATTTGACAAGTCCCAAAACTTTGCTTACGCTGGTTTCTTTGCTTATCACAGCGGTTTTATTTATCAGGAATGTAAAGGGCGGACTTCTTATCAGCATTGCAGCAGGTGCGCTTCTGGCAATTCCGTTCGGTTTTACCGAATGGGACGGTTCGAGTGATTGGTCAGCAGGACTGCGGCAGTACCAGCATTTATTCGGAGCATTTTCGTTTGATCGCTTCCTTACACTTCCCTTTTGGACGGCTGTGTTTTCGTTAACCATGATTTTGCTGTTTCAAAATCTGGGAACGATCCAAACTTTTGAAAAAAACGAGAGAAAATTCACTCACGCTTACCGAGCGACAGGAGTTTCAAATATCTTTGCGGGAACGTTTGGCACAAGCTCTACAGTGGCTGCATTGGAAAGTTCTGTCGGTATTGCTTCCGGCGCGAGAACGGGTCTGTCCTCGGCTGTAGTCGGTTTATTATTTTTATGCTCGGTATTTTTTATGCCTGTTATTAAAGCCATACCTGACAGCGCTATCGCTCCTATCTTAATTTTAATCGGAAGCTTGATGCTTCAAAGTATACGTGACATTCACTTCAATGATGTGACAGAATATTTTCCGGCATTTTTAACGATTGTCTTAATTCCTTTAACCTATAATATTGCCGACGGCATGGCATTTGGGTTTATTTCTTATCCTCTGATTAAAATCCTGTGTGGAAAAGGGAAAGAGCTAAATGTCACCGTTTGCTTCGTTGCGTGTTTATTTTTGCTAAACTATTTATTATTTTTATAACGAAACAAAAAACCAGTGAAGCATACACGCTCCGCTGGTTTTTTGTCTCGATTAGCTGAACCCCTGTCACTGATGGAAACTGCTTAGTGCTCTAACAATGCGGTCAAGCGGTTCAAGGCAACGTTTTTACGATAATAAGGCTTGTGTAAAAAAGCGCGGCGTGCATCCGCATTCTATTAATTCTCAAGTTCTTCAATCATCAGTGACAATTCGGTCCAGCGCTCCATCGCCGCTTCAAGCTCTTCAGCCGTTTTTGCCTGTTCGGCCATCAGTTCTTGAATCTTTCCGAAATCACTTCCCGCTTCAGCGATTTCCGCTTCCAGACGCTGATGCTTTTCTTCAAGGCCGGCGATTTTGTCTTCGATGCCGTCCCATTCGATCTGATCCTTATATGAAAGCTTTTTGCGCTTTTTCTTCGGCTCTTCCTCCGCCTTTTTCTCTTCGGCCGGCTGTTTTACCGCCGTCTTCTTCGCTTTTGCGTGTTCCATGTATTCACTGTACGAACCTTGGAAACGGGAAATGACGCCTTGTCCTTCAAATACGATCAGGCGGTCAAGGACGCGGTCAAGGAAATAGCGGTCATGGGATACGGTGATGACGACGCCCGGGAACTGTTCGATATAATCTTCGAGCACGCTTAATGTTTCCGTGTCCAGATCATTGGTCGGCTCATCTAAAAACAGCACATTCGGTTCCTGCATCAGTACATTCAACAAGTACAGACGGCGCTTTTCCCCGCCCGACAGCTTTCTGATATATGTCTGCTGCATCGGACGCGGGAACAGAAAACGCTCAAGCATTTGTTCCGCGGTGATGACATCGCCTTCCGCCGTTTTGACGATTTCAGCCGTCTCTTTTATATATTCAATGACTTTCATATCACCGTTCATTTCGCTGTGATCCTGGGTGTAGTAGCCGATCCGGACCGTCTGCCCGATGGTGATATTGCCGCTGTCAGGCTGAATTCTGCCGGCGAGGCTGTTTAAAAGTGTCGTTTTCCCGATTCCGTTCGGCCCGATGATGCCGATTCGTTCCCCCGGGATGACAAGCTCATTAAACTGGCTGATCAGCGCTTGGCCGTTATAGGTAATGGAGACGTTATCGGCTTCGATCACCTGTTTTCCGAGACGGTGGGAGCCGATCGCGAAATCGAGTGATCCGGAGACTGCCGGCCCTTTTTGCTCTTTGAGCGCCTCCGCTCTGTCCACTCTCGCTTTTTGTTTCGTCGAGCGCGCTTTCGCCCCTCTTCTGAGCCACGCCAATTCGCGGCGCAGGAGGTTTTGACGTTTTGTTTCTTTCTGCTCCGCCAGCGCTTCCCGTTCGGCCCGTTTTTCCAGGAATACTTCATAGTTTCCTTTATACGTATAAAGGCTGCCTCTCTCAAGCTCGTAAATTCTGTTCGTCACCCTGTTCAGAAAATATCTGTCGTGCGTGACAAGCATAACGGCGCCCGGATATTGCGATAAGTAGCCTTCCAGCCATTCAATCGTTTCATTGTCCAAGTGGTTTGTCGGTTCATCCAAAATGAGCAGGTCAGCCGGCTGGATGACGTTCTTCGCAATCGCGACGCGCTTTCTCTGGCCGCCGGACAGCTCGCTGACATCCTTCATCAGATCGGTGACGCCAAGTTTGGTTAAAACCGTTTTGGCTAACGTATTCGCCTCCCACGCATCATTCGCGTCCATTCGGGCCTGCGCATCAAGCAGCTGTTTCTGGCGCTGGTCATTTTCCGGTTCTTCATTCAGCGCCTGAAGCGCTTTTTCGTATTCTCTCATCGTTCTCATGACGGCTGATCCGCCGGAATAAATATGCTCAAGTACGGTTTGTCCGGCCGGAAGCTCAGGGTCCTGATGCAAAAACTCAATATGCACGTTTCCTGAGGCCGTAATCTCGCCTTCCTCCGTTGATTCAAGGCCGGCAATGGTTTTCAGAAGCGTAGACTTCCCCGTTCCGTTCGGGCCGATTAAACCGATTCTTTCATTCTCTTCAATATGAAAGGAGATATGGTCGAATAATGTCTTATCTCCGTATGTTTTATAAAGGTTTTCCGCTTTTATGATGCTCATGGTCCCTATCAATCCTCACGTAAGTTCATGTGTTCATTTTAAATCAGGCGCTGGAATAAAACTAGTAAAAGGACAGACAAATTTCTTGGAAGAGATCATTTTGTCCGAAGAATGTTTCCGCCTCTCCTTTTATACACTGGAGGGGAAGAGGTGATGACATGATCAGCGTCAGTTTGTGCGTTATCGTGAAAAATGAAGAGGAAGTGCTTGCGGGCTGTCTTGATTCCGTCAAAGACATTGCGGATGAAATTGTGATTGCTGATACGGGCTCGACCGACCGGACGAAAGAAATCGCGGCCCGTTATACGGATAAGATTTATAATTTTGAATGGATCGATCACTTTGCGGCCGCCCGTAATTTTGTGTTTTCGAAAGCGGAAATGGATTATATTCTGTGGCTGGACGCCGACGATATACTGACGGAAAAGGACCGTGAAAAGCTGATTGAACTGAAGGCGTCGCTTTCAAAAGAGGTGGACGCGGTATCCATGTATTATCACGTCGGCTTTGATGCTCGGGGAGAGGTCAGCTTCAGATACCGCCGCAACCGTCTCGTTAAGCGTGAAAAAGGATTCCGCTGGATCGGAGCCGTGCATGAGTATCTGGAAGTATACGGAAACATCATAGAAACCGATATTGCCGTCACACACCGGAAATCCGAGAAAAAGCACTCGCCTCCCTCAGACCGCAACTTGAAGATTTATGAGAAAATGGCGGAAACCAGTGAAACGATGACACCGCGCGATTTGTTTTACTTCGCGAATGAATTAAAGGATCACGGCCAGTATCAGCGCGCCATCACGTATTATCACCATTTTCTTTCCACAAAACAGTGCTGGATCGAAGACGAGATCAGAACGTGCCAATATCTATCCGATTGCTACAGGGCGGTCGGCCATGAAGAGGCCGCCATGACGTCTCTCTTAAAATCATTTCTGATCGATTGTCCGCGTCCGGAGTTCTGCTGCAGGCTCGGCGACTATTTTGCGGAGAAACGGCAATACCGGCAGGGCGTGTTTTGGTATGAGCTCGCCCTATCCGCCAAAAGCAGTGATGCAGGCTTTACCCAGCTCGAATATTCCACCTGGTATCCCCATCTTCAGCTCTGCGTCTGCCACTGGCAGCTCGGCGACAGAGAAAAAGCGAAGATTCATAACGACAAAGCCGCCTCCTATCATCCGTCACATCCGAGTGTCCTGTATAATCAAAACGTGCTCGGCACATAACATCAAAAAAAGAGCTGCCCCGTATGAAGGGCAGCTCCTTATTGATCACGCTGTCGGAATTCCTCCGCTTACACTGTAAATTTGGGATGTCACATAGCTCGATTCTTCTGAGGCCAAAAAGACATAAATCCCTGCTAGCTCCGCCGGCTGTCCGGCACGCTTTAATGGAACGGCCGGTGTTTCCTTGCCGAATTTCGGAATGTTTTCACCGGGCTGTCCTCCCGAAATCTGCAGAGGCGTCCAGATCGGCCCCGGCGCTACCGAGTTGACTCTGATTCCTTTATTCGCCAGCTGCTTTCCTAAGCCGACGGTAAAACCGATAATGGCATGTTTCGTCGCGGCATAATCCAACAGCATCGGGCTTGGATTATACCCTTCTACGGACGTTGTCGTGATAATAGACGCGCCTTCCGGCAGATACGGAAGCGCGGCTTTGACGAGCCAATACAGCGAGAATACGTTGACTTCAAATGTTTGATAGATTTGTTCTGTGGCAAGATCGCTGATATCATCCACTGCCTGCTGTTTGCCGGCGACAAGAGCGAGCGTGTCAAGACCGCCAAGCTCTTGATACGCTTTTTCCGCCAATTCTCCGCAAAACGCTTCATCGCTTAAATCTCCCGGCAGCAGAACGGCTTTTCTTCCCTCTTTTTCAATTAACGCTTTCACTTCTTCAGCATCCGGCTGTTCCTCAGGCAGATAGTTAATCGCCACATCCGCCCCTTCCCGGGCATAAGCAATCGCGGCGGCCCGGCCGATACCTGAATCGCCGCCGGTGACGAGGGCTTTTCTTCCCTTCAGCTTGCCGGCTCCTTTATAGCTTGTTTCACCGCAATCCGGCACAGGCTTCATCTCTTTTTGCAAACCGGGCGGTTCTTGATATTGTTTTGGAAATTCATCATGATCATATTTCGTCAGCGGGTTGTGCAGATTTGCATCAGACATACAAGACTCTCCTTTATCATTGGTGATGTATTCGTATGTGTACCCCTTTAGCATGACGGATCAAACGTGTAAGTGCAGTTTCCGATTGATAAAGGAAAAACAAAAAAGGAGCCCGTAAGCTCCCTTTTTTTATGACTCTCCTAGTACGTTTTCAGCCATTTTCGCTAAATGCTGGGCGCTTCCCGAAATTTCCTGCATCGTGGCAGAAATTTGTTCAACCGCCGCCGCTTGGCCGTCCGTGTTCTGGTTGATGGATTCAATTGAGTCCTCCAGCCCTTTCAGCAGGCTGTGGATTTTTTTCGTAATTTGGTCAATTTGGCCGACATTGTCTTTTGAATGAGTGGCAAGCTTGCGGATCTCATCCGCCACCACGGAAAAGCCCTTGCCGGATTCTCCTGCTCTCGCGGCTTCAATGGCCGCATTCAAACCGAGCAGATTGCTTTGATCCGAGATGCCCTTGACAGTGACGGAAATGTCGGCGATTTCTCCCGCGCTTTCACTGACTTGTTTCGCCTGAGCGGAAATCCCGTTCATCTGTGCTGAGAAACCGCTGATGGATTCTGAGATATCCGCGATGGCCGAAGCGGTCTGCTCCACGACGGCGGACAGGCTTTCAGCGACATCATGAAGCTTGGCTGATTTTTCAAGGCTCGTGCCGAGACCGACGCCGCCGATGACTTTTCCGTTTTCATCGTGAAGCGGAATCGCTCTGGCGATCAGCGGAAATCCGAACAGCTCTTTCGGCACCATGCTTGTCTTCTTCTGATTCATGCGGATCGCGTCTGTAATGATGTCCCCTTTTTGCAGCGGGTCTCCCGGCTTTACGTTAAGAGAAAACGTTTTAGCCGGAATATTCACGATTAATTTTTCTGTATCATAAATTCCGATGGTGATGTCATCTTGGATCAGGCTGTTTAAAAAAGGCGCAACTTTGACAAAAGCGTCAAGCAGGCTGTGCGTTTGCTGCTCCGTCTGTATACTCATTTCTTTCACTCCTTCTTAATATGGGAATTGCCGTTTTTCATGCTGAACCGAAATCCATTTCAGCGTGGTGAATTCTTCAAGGCTCCATTCGCCGTTCAGCCTGCCGAGACCTGATTGCTTCTCGCCGCCGAACGCGACGTTCGGTTCATCATTAATGGTCGTATCGTTGACGTGAATCATGCCTGTTTCGATCCGCTTAGCAAACTCAACGCCGCGCTCAACGTTTGCCGTATGCACGGCTCCGCTTAAACCGAACGGTGTCGCGTTTGCGATGCTTACCGCTTCATCCTCCGTTTCAAACGGCATGATGCAGACGGCCGGTCCGAACAGCTCCTCCTTCGCGATGCTCATCTCAGGTTTCACATCTTTTAAAATGACGGGCTCAGCGACCGTTCCGCTGAATCGGCCGGACAGCACCGGAACCGCTCCCTCTTCTATCGCTTTTTCGACAGACCGTCTCAGACCTTCCGCCTGTCTCTCATTGATTAAAGGACCGATAACCGTATCAGGGTCCATCGGATCGCCGACTTTCAGCGATGACACTTTCGCTTCGTAAAGCTCTGTAAATTTGTCATATACAGATGTGTGAACGAGCACGCGGTTCGCAGACATACAGATCTGGCCTTGATGCGTAAACCGGCTGAATACGGCCGCATTGACGGCGTATTCAAGATCAGCATCCTCAAGCACGATCAGCGCGCTGTTTCCGCCAAGCTCCAACAGCGGTTTTTTAAAGTGTTTGACCGCAAGCTGTCCGATATAGCTGCCCACTCCGGTTGAACCTGTAAATGAGATAATCCGCGGGATGGGATGCTCAACAAAGCTGTCGCCGATCTCCCCGATATCCGTCACGATAACATTCAGCAGCCCGTCCGGTACGCCGGCCGCTTCAAAAATTTTCGCGATAAGCGTTCCGCCGCAGATCGGTGTTTCTTCATGAGGCTTCAGCACGACGCCGTTCCCCGCGCCGAGTGCCGGCGCAACAGATTTCATCGAAAGGAAAAACGGGAAATTAAACGGGCTGATCACCCCCACGACTCCGGCGGGTATTCTGTACAGCCTGTTTTCTTTTCCGTCAATCGTGGACGGGAGAATTTTCCCTTCCATCCGCACCGGAAATGTTGCGGCTTCTTTTATCATATTTTTGACAAGTCCGATTTCAAACTCAGCCTTCAGCCGTGTTCCGCCAAGCTCCTCCATGATTAAGTAAATAATCGCTTCTTCGTGCTCTTCGATGAAAGAAACGGCTTTTTCCAAAATGGCCCGCTTTTTAAAAGGGTTTACTTTGTCCCATTCTTGTTTCGCAAGAGCCGCGGCGCGATATGCCGCATCCACGTCATCAGACGTCGCTTTTTGGAATGAGGTGATGACTTTTTGAGTATAAGGATTTCTGTTTTCCAATACGTTCCGGCTGCTCCCATCCCTCCATCGGCCGCCGATAAACTGCTTATTTAGTTCTTCATATTGAAACATGTAAACATCTCCCTTTCACCGAAACTTGAAATTAGTTGATGAGTCATCTTTTGTATCGGTCTTAAGGTGAGAAAATTGAACTATTTCACAATAAAATTCCCGTTCCTTCCGTGCATCGACGCTTTTTAGCTTTGTCCTTTTAAAGTGGAAAATTCTTTAATTGACTGCGAGAAATTTCGACAATATAATACAAACGTCAGTGTATATAATGATGAGAATATTATGAATTTTCAGGAGGACCCATATGTCTTTACTATTTCGGAAAAAGCCGCTGGCCGACTTAAAGGCCCAGAGCAAACAGACCAGCCTGTCCCGCTCGTTAAGCGCTTTTGACTTGGTTTTGCTCGGAATCGGCTGTGTTGTCGGCACGGGGATTTTTGTGATTACCGGGACTGTGGCCGCGACAGGCGCAGGACCGGCTTTGATTCTGTCGTTTGTGCTCGCGGGCCTTGCCTGCGCGCTCGCCGCGTTTTGTTATGCGGAATTTTCTTCTTCCATTCCGATTTCAGGCAGCGTATATACGTATTCATATGTCACTCTCGGGGAGTGTCTCGCGTTTTTAATCGGATGGGACTTAATGCTTGAATATGTCATCGCGCTCGCCGCCGTCGCAACCGGCTGGTCATCCTATTTCCAGTCGCTTCTTGCAGGCTTCGGGCTGCATCTTCCGGAGGCGCTGACCGCCGCACCCGGCAGCAAAACGGGTGCCGTGTTCAACCTGCCGGCCGTTATCATTATTTTGGTCATTACCGCGATTGTTTCAAGGGGCGTGAAAGAAAGCACCCGCTTTAACAATGTCATTGTATTGATGAAAATTGCGATCATTCTGCTGTTTATCATTGTCGGTTTCGGCTACGTGAAACCGGAAAACTGGTCGCCGTTTATGCCGTTCGGAATGAAAGGCGTCATCACGAGCGCCGCGACCGTTTTCTTCGCGTATCTCGGATTTGATGCCGTGTCAAACGCGTCGGAAGAAGTGAAAAACCCGCAGAAATCAATGCCGGTCGGAATCATCGGCGCGCTCGCCATCTGCACCATCCTTTACATTACCGTATCGCTCGTCCTGACGGGAATGCTTTCGTACACCAAGCTGAATGTCGGAGATCCGGTATCTTTCGCGCTTCAATTTGTCGGCCAGAACAAGATAGCAGGCATTATTTCCGTCGGTGCGATTATCGGGATTACAACGGTCATGCTCGCTCTGCTTTACGCTCAGGTGCGCCTTACATTTGCGATGAGCAGAGACGGCCTTTTGCCACGCATGTTTTCCAAGGTTCACCCGCGTTTTAAAACACCGTTTCAAAACACATGGGTGACGGGGATCATTGCCGCCGGGATCGCGGGTTTTATTGATCTGGGAACCTTGGCGCATCTCGTCAACATGGGAACCTTGGCGGCCTTTACGGTCATTGCGATCGCCGTCATCGTTTTAAGAAAGAAACATCCGGAGATCAAATCTTCCTTCCGTGTTCCTTTCGTGCCTGTTGTGCCGATCATCAGCGCATGCTTATGCCTGTATCTCGCAAGCAGCCTGCCGGGCGTGACATGGCTCGCCTTTGTCATCTGGATCGCTGCCGGGATCGTCGTTTATATGATGTATTCGAGAAAACACAGTTTGTTAAATAAATAAAAAGGGAGGCTCTTTTTTCTTTTTGAGAAAGAAGAGCCTTTTTTGCACTTGATAATTCATTCACCTTATGAATAATATGGTGTATGCTTCGTTTACATAAAAAGGAGGAGAATCACTTTGGCAATTGCCGCCCCGCTTAAAGAAAAACCTGTCCATCGTCCCGAGACAACCATGTATTCTATTTTGTTCATTATCGGGATTTGTCATCTGCTGAACGATTCACTGCAAGCGGTGATTCCGGCGATGTTTCCGATTTTGGAACGTTCCATGAATCTTACATTTACGCAGCTCGGAATTATCGCCTTTACGCTGAATATGGTGTCTTCCGTGATGCAGCCCGTCATCGGCTGGTATACGGATAAACGCCCGATGCCGTATGCTTTGCCGCTCGGACTCACCGCAAGCATGCTCGGCATTTTAGGTCTCGCGTTCGCCCCGTCTTTTCTGACGATTTTATGCTGTGTCTTTTTTATCGGCCTTGGCTCCGCCGTCTTTCATCCTGAAGGATCGCGTGTCGCCTACATGGCCGCCGGCGAAAAGCGCGGCTTGGCGCAATCGATTTACCAAGTCGGAGGGAATACCGGCCAGGCGATGGCGCCCTTGATTACCGCGCTGATTCTCGTTCCGCTCGGTCAATTCGGCTCTGTCTGGTTTACGCTTGTCGCCGCAATCGCTGTGCTGTTTCTCATCTATATCGCCAAATGGTATAAAGGCCGCCTTATTCATTTGCGCGCCGTAAGTAAAAAATCACCGGCCGCCGCTGTGCAGACCGTGATTACAAAACCGATTATTCTCGCCCTTATCATGATTATCTTCTTAATTTTCGCGCGCTCCTGGTATGTGAGCGCGATCGGCAACTTTTATACGTTCTATGCGATGAATGCCTATCATGTCAGCATTCAGCAGGCACAGAGCTACATCTTCGTCTTTTTATTTTTCGGAGCTGTCGGAACGTTTCTCGGCGGGCCGCTTGCAGACCGTTTCGGAAAGCGGAACGTCATCATCGTTTCGATGATAGCGTCGGCTCCATTGACGATTTCCCTTCCGTTTGCGGGGCCTGTCATCGCCTATGGCGTACTGGCGCTGATCGATGTTGTTCTGATGTCCAGCTTCTCCGTGACGGTTGTCTACGCGCAGGAGCTTGTTCCAGGCAAAATCGGAACGATGTCAGGGCTTACGGTCGGGCTCGCCTTCGGAATGGGCGCGATCGGAGCCGTTGCGCTCGGAGCTCTTATTGATTCAGCGGGATTGACGCCGACCATGACAGCCGTCGCCTTTCTGCCCGTTTTAGGTCTGCTCGCCTTTGTCCTGCCGAGCGACAAAACATTAAAAGAATGGCATTCATAAAAACATCCCTGCCGAAAAGGCAGGGATTTTATGTTTCAACCGTATAAAAATGAGTGTCAGGAACCGCATATTTCGGAATAAACCCTTCTCTGAAATCGGGAAATGCTTTTTGAATTTCATCAATCCATTTTTTCACGTTTTTGATGTACGGCACGTAAATCATATTGACTGTCGCCTCGTCATCAATGTGATAGTACCAGCACAGATTGAATTCGTTCTCCGTGACGAGCGTAAAGCCTGAAAAATGATAAAAAATCAGCGGGGTGTCATTGACATACACAGCCCCGTCACGCAGGCTGACGTCATATTGCTCAATATTCCAAAGCGCCGCATTCGCGCCGATCGACTCCGTGACATGAACGTGTTCAAACTGCGCGGGCCACTTTTCAACATACCTTTGGTCACCGTATGTCTTTTTTTCTTCATTCATCTCCACCGTACAATAGGAGATGCAATCCTGTCTCCACTGCCAGACCGCCCGATACGCTTCCCCGGTATTCCGCGCGCCGACAAACCCGGTGTTGTACTGCCCTGTCAGCTTGTAATAAGACGCAAACCGTTCTGAATTGCGGTGATCCGTCAGAAAAAGGGAAGCATCCGGCTTTTCCGCAAACAGCTCGCCCGCATCTGAGAAGAAAAAGAGATCGGTGTCCAAGTGGGCAAAATATTCGGCTTCATCATACTCTGTCATCACATGGAACAGAAATGCCGGCTTCAGCGTCCAGCAATATTCATGAAACGTCCGGCCGCCCTTTGCTTCAAGCAGCTCCGGGTCCTCCATTTCATGGAGCTGAACCGCCGTGACATGTTCCCACGGCACCTGCTGAAGCAATTCATACGCCTTCTGGTCGACACACAGCACATACAGATGAAAATCCCGGCAATGCTCATGGAGAGAATGAATCATCGGCATCAGTTTAAAGATATGCGTTCTGGAAACAATGGTTGAAAAATGATATTTACTCACCATATCACATCCAATTTATTTAAGATCCACATGCAGTAAATCAGCAGCCAGCGCTTTGAACGCCCTTGCAAAGTGCGTGACGCCCAGCTTTTTTTCCGCTTTTGCCAAAAGCTTTCCGACCTCCGGCAGATTGAAGCTGTTCGCCGTGATCCGCGGGCTTTTCGTCTTCCAGTCCGGGTCGAGGTTGCGGTCTTTAACCGCGTGCAGCAGTTCGAGAAAAATGTGCAGCAGGCTTTCATATTTCTCATAATCAAGCAGCACTTCGATGTCTGCCATCATGCTGTTGGTTAACTCCGCGTCAAACGGGCCGTTAAACGCGAGGTGCACGTCAAGCGAATGAATGTCATTGTACTTGTCGCACATGTACGCGATGTTCGCCCTGATGTCATCAACGGAAGCGCAGTTGCTCGGATGCTCCTGATGGACGCTCATGATATCGCGCCGCAGCTGAAATCTCATTCCCGACTGATGAAGCCTGATGCCGAGATCATAATCTTCAAAGCCGTATCTGACAATGCCTTCATCAAACAGGCCGAGATCTGCCACGTGCTGTCTCTTGACTGACGAATTGTTCGTAATGAAAAAACGCCACGGCAGACGGTAGCCGTTCAAATCATCTCCGTATTTTTCCAAAATGCTTTTCAGCACACGGATAAAGTCGGTATCTAAATCAAAGCATTGGTCAAGAAAACTTCCGTCTCTGATGTCACCTTCTTCAAGGAGCGGCTCTTTATCGCCCGGCAGCTCTTCATACAGTTCGGCGAGTTTTTCCTTATGCTCTTTTTCAAAACGGTCATAATAAAAGCTGTAAATCCGCTTCCAGAACATACCGCATACGACAAGATCGTCCCGGTTCTCATGAGCCTTGATATGCTTCGCCACCAAATCCTTTTCGGCAAGCATGTCGCTGTCATGGAAGATCAAAATATCGCCTCTGGCATTGCGGACCGCCTGATTCCGGCCGTAAGCGATCCCTCTGTTTTCTTTAATTCTCACAAAAATCAGCGGGAAATTCGCGCTGAATGATTCAAGCATGGATAAGGTTCCGTCTTCCGAACCGTTGTCAGCCACAATCACTTCGAACGGCTCTGTGCATTCCTGTTCATTCAGGGACAGCAGGCTGTTATAAAGCCTCTCCTTGGAATTATATGCGGGAACAATGACGCTTGCCTTCACTTTTCGTTCACTTCCTGTATATGATCATTTATTTGTTATCATCCTCAGATGCAAAGCCGCTGAACTCCGGGCAGACGGCGCTGACCGTCCCGATCACCCGCTTCAGAATGTCCTGATAAAGCTGATGGACAAACGGCAGGTCGGTCCGGTCCGTCTCATGAATCTGCCGAATGTCGCCGGCTGTAACGATCCGGTATCCGCTGAAATGATAGAAAATCAGCGGACTTCCGTCTTCGAGCACAAGACGCCCGTCCTTCCATGAAAACGTGTGGCGGCCGTAATTCCAATGGCCGATATTCACGCCGGGCGTGGTGATGTCACACACATTCGGGAACAGGCCGGACATGTAATCCAAGTAGCCTTGATCTCCGAATTTTCCTTCGCCCGGCGCATTTTTGCATTCTTCCAGGCAGCGTTCTTTCCACCATCTGAGACAATCTGTGCCGGCACTGTCGGTTTTGAAGCTGAGAAAACCGGAATTATACCGGCCTAAAAGACGCTGCAGCATGTCGATTTCCTGTTTTTCAAATGAGGGAATGACGATATCGCCCCGTGACAGAAGCACCGAACAATCCGGCTGATTGTCAAAAATCGCGCGCGGATCAGCGAAGAAAAACAAATCGGCATCAATGTACGTGACACGCTCTAATTCCGGATGTCCGTCCAGCACGAATTCGAGAAATACCGGCTTCACCGTCCAGCAGTATTCGCTCTGATCCCTCGTCCGCTTCAGTTCAAGGAGCTCCTCATTTTCCAGTGCGGACACCTGAATCAAGGTGACATTATCCTGCCGCATTGCCTGAAGCACGTCATAGGTGTCTTGGTCCATACACAAAGTAAAAATGGGGGCGTCCGCCTGAACCGCTTTCAATGAGCCGAACAAAGCGATAGCCTGATACAGCCTTCCTTTTGATAAAACTGTGCAATATGCGCTTGTCACGTCTTTCTCTCACCTCTGTTTCTGTTACTTTTGAAAAAAGGCTTTATACCATTCGATCGTTTTTTCCAATCCTTCATCAATGGTATGCGCGGGTGACCAATTCAGAAGCTTCCTCGCCTTTTCCGCCGATAAATATTGGTGCTTGATTTCATGGCTTCCCTGGTTGAGCACTTTCGGCTTGAGGTCACTGTCCATGGCCTTAAGAATTTTTTCTACAAGCTCCAGCACCGTCAGCTGAATCTCATTGCTGAAGTTGAACGCTTCTCCCGCAAGATTGAGCTCCTCCATCTTTTCCGCCAGCAAAAGGTATGCCTCGACCGCATCCTCGATGTAAAAATAATCACGGATAAATGTGCCGTCGCTGCGGATTTCCGGCGCTTCACCGTTCAGCACGAGCTGAATCGTCTGCGGAATAATCCGGTTGAAGTTCAAATCTCCGCCGCCGTACAAGTTGCCGCAGCGCGTAATACAGACCGGAAGTCCGTACGTATTAAAATATGTGTGGCTTAACAAATCGGCACAGCTTTTTGATACGTCATACGGATGTTTGCCCTGAAGAGGCATGTTTTCATCGTACGGCAGTGTCGGCTGGTCGCCGTACGCTTTATCACTGGACGCGACGATCACCCGCTTGATGAGCGGATGCCTGCGGCACGCTTCAAGGATGTTCCATGTGCCGAGAATATTGGCTTCAAATGTGGAAATCGGATTGCGGTTTGCGACGCCGACGATCGCCTGAGCGGCTAAATGAAAGACCGTGTCAATTTCATATTCGCCCAGCGCCCGCTCAATCACATCCAGATCCTCAAGCGCGCCCTGCACGATATTCATTTGCTTCACTTGTTCTCCCTGATACAGGTTCGACTTGGGCACAGTGTCACGGACAAGTCCCGTCACATTGGCCCCCTGATCGATCAGTTCCTTCACCAGGCAGCTTCCTAAAAGACCTGTACATCCCGTCACAAACACATTTTTATTTTTCCAGAAACTCAAACTTGATCACCATACCTTCCATACATGTTGTCCCCGGTCCCACATCTTGTTGATTTCCAGCAGGTTTTTATACGTATCGATCGCCGTCCAGAAACCGTAATGCCGGTATACCGCCAATTCGCCGTCCTTCGCCAGCTCCTTCAGCGGTTCTTCTTCAAACATGACGTCCCTGTCTTTCGGCAGATAATCAAATACCTTCGGGCTGAGCACGAAAAATCCGCCGTTGATGATGCCTTCACTTGAGGTTTTTTCAGAAAAGCTTTTCGCCATACCGTCTTCAACCGTCAGCGTTCCGAATTGCGAGGTCTTTTCTATACCGGTGACGGTTGCCGCAGCCCCTTTTGATTGATGATAGCTGATCAGATGAAACAGGTTGATGTTGGCCAGTCCGTCCCCGTACGTCATAAGAAAGGTTTCATCACCGATGATGTCCTTCGCCTGTAAAAGCCGCCCCGCTGTCTGCGTGTGTTCCCCCGTGTCTAAAAAAGTGATTTTCCACGGCTCGGATTTTCCCAATATCCGCACTTCTCCGGTAGAGCTGTCCAGCGTCATGCTGTGATTCTTCCAGTCATAATCTAAGAAATATTCCTTAATCATCTCTCCTTTGAAACCAAGAAGCAGGATAAATTCGTTCACGCCATAGTATTGATAGAGTTTCATAATATGCCATAGAATCGGTTTGCCGCCTATCATGGCGAGCGGTTTGGGACGTTCATTGGTGATTTCGCTCATTCTCGTTCCTTTTCCGCCGCAGAGAATGACTGCTTTCATCTCTACCCCTCTTCTCTGTGAATATTGGATTCGAAACCGCCCGTATAAGAGAAACCAACCCGATAATTTGTCCGATTCTCTATCACCGGTTTCAAAATCTACTGTAAGATATGAGAGATTGGCGCCCTTTGTGACCAAAAGCTCTCTCTTTTTTCAGATTGGTGAAGATACACACAAAAAAAGAGCCTTACGGAAATTCCGTAAGGCTCTTTCTATTATTTATTATCCTGATTCAGCTTTTCTTTGCCGTAATGATATTTAGACGGATCAACCGGCGTAAAGTCGCTCAATTTGTGGAATCTGAGCAGGTCTTTGTACATCACGCTGTCAGACAGCTTCAGCTGCTCTGTGACTCTGGCTTTCAGGTTTTTCGTTTCCTGATTGCCTTTCAGTTCTTTTCCTGTCTTCGTATCGTATACGACATTGGAGATGGAAGTATATTTCGGCGTGACGTAATCTCCGTTACGGAACGCCACCGTATCATCATGGTCTTTCGAGAAGAGATCGGTGCCGAAATTAATATATTTCCTAGAATCGATGCCTTCCAAGTGAAGGATCGTCGGCACAACGTCCATTTCACCGCCGTACGTATGGTTCACCCCGCCTTTTTTGCCGGGGATGCGAATCATAAGCGGCACACGCTGATTCTGCGCGTTTTGATAAGGCGTAATTTCTTTGCCGAGAATTTCTTTCATCGCGCGGTTATGGTTTTCAGAGATTCCGTAGTGGTCTCCGTAAAGCATAATCACCGAGTTGTCATATAAACCAGATGACTTCAGATCTTTAAAGAACTGTTCAAGCGCCTCGTCGAGATAACGCGCCGTCTGGAAATAGTCATCCACAGTCGCGTCGCCCGTTTTCGCTTTTTCGATCGTTGCGTCTTTTTCATCAAGCGTAAACGGATAATGGTTCGTCAGCGTGAGCAAATGCGCATAGAACGGCTGTTTCAGCGATTGAAGCTTCGGAATGGATTCTTTGAAGAATGGTTTATCCTTCAGTCCCAAATTGACAAGGTTGTCATCAGACATATCGTATGTGCTGGCGTCAAAGAATTTATCGTAGCCGATATGTTTGTATATCTGGTCACGGTTCCAGAATGATTTGTAGTCACCGTGTAAAACGGCGCTTGTATAGCCCTCACTTTGGTTAAGGATGGCAGGAAGCGATTGATACGTGTTTTCCCCTTTTGTCACGAAGGCTGACCCTTCAGGCAGTCCGAACAGGCTGTTATCCATCATCAGCTCGGCGTCAGATGTTTTACCTTGGCCTGTTTGGTGGAAAAAGTTATCAAAGTACGTCATGTCCTCTCCGCCGCGGGCGAGTTTATTCAGGAACGGCGTGACTTCTTTTCCGTCAAGTTTGTAGTTGATCAAAAACGTTTGGAAACTTTCCAAGTGAATCTTAATAATGTTTTTGCCTTTGGCCTTGCCGAAATACTCGGCGTTCGGCTTCGCATAATGCGAGGATGTGTAGTTTTCAACGCTCGTCAGGTCATCGCTGCTGGCATATGCCCGCTGTGATTCCGTCTGCGCCGTCTGCACGCCGTCATAAATCGTGTAATTATAAAGACCTAAGTATTTTACAATGTAATTGCGGTCAAACGTTCTTGTCAGCAGCTCCGGGCGGTCCTCTTCGGCAATCGCCAGGTTCACGAAGAACAAAACAATACCCGTCACGATAATTAATGACGTATACCGTTTTTTCAGCTTGAATTCCTTCAGCTCACGTCTCCACACCAGAAGCGCGATTAAAATAATAATATCAACAAAGTATAAAATATCATGGCCGGACATAATGCTGAAGATGCCGTCTCCCATATTTCCGACATTACCGGATTGCTTTAAGTTCGGGAATGTCAAGAAATCATCGAAGAATCGATAGAATAGGATATTTGCATACAAAATAAACGTCATGATGAAATCAATAATCACCATGATAATCGCTGATTTGCGGCCTTTCGCAAACAATGCCAGTCCTAAAAAGAAAATGGCGCTTGAGAACGGATTGATCACAAGCAGAAACTGCTGCGTCGGACCCTTCACCCCAAGGTTGAATTCAGCATGATAGGCTAAATACGTTTTGGCCCAAAACAAAATAATAGCCAGTACAAAAAAACTAAGTCTGTAAGAAAATAATTTCTTCATGGCAACCTCTACTTTCCTAAACACTTTAAATCTGTATTCTTACTTTTTGCTTCAATTCCTGCTTTCCGAGCAAAACGAAAGCATCACACAGCCCCATAAACACACCATTTAAAAAAACGATATATTTATCATTCGTGTCATGCCCATTGAACATCTTATCCCGCCAGCCATTAGACGCAGGATATCCGTTCTTCGTTTCACATTTTTTTCTGGCATTAAAAGGTACCGTATCAGACCCGGTCTGAAAATAGGAGATACCAAATATAAGAATAACACAAACTTCTAAAAACGAAAAATGAATATCAAAGACAGCCGCCCAACAGGCGGGCTGAAGTTATTGTATGCAAAGGGGTTGAAAAACTTGAAGGTTTTTTTGGCTGATGTAAAAAAAGGACTGGAGTCATCCAGTCCTTTACCTGTCCCTAAAGATATACAAAAATGCTTTCTTCACGTATACCTTTTGTTTTTTATAATCCAACCATGCAGCAGAGCTGGCATTTGTGACTGCTTAAACTGTTTTCCAACACCGGTCCTTAACGCGTCTTGCAAATTTCTGTTTCTCATTAGCGAAAAAAATTGTGAACTGGTTTCATCAAACCCGCCAATAAAGGAATTAGCTCCGTTTTTTTCTGTTCAATAACGAGTTTTTTTCATACTTTTTAAATAGAGCCTCGACATACAGTTTTAGTTTTTCACTTATCATTTCCCGCTCTCCTTTTAGTCCCAGCTGCGTTTTAATGACCCATTCTTCAGCGGTCTAATTTCTTGCCATTTTAATGTAATGCCGGTATCCAATTAAGGAAACTATAAATCCCAGTATTGTATAGCTCAGTACAACAAGTGTTACCCATATTAGACTTTCTCCTCCCGATATCGTCGAAACCGATTGAATTAACCCTTGATGCGCCCAGTACTGAGGAAAGAGCATTCCAATAGTTTGAAGATAGCTTGGTAATTGATCATAAGGGGTCCATAAACCACATACAACAGCGGTACCTAATGCAATCACATTTGTCATGACCAAACCGGTATTTTCAGTCTTTGCAAAGACTGAAATGGCAACTCCCCAGGATGTAACCAGTAAAGATATCAACACAACAACCCACAGATACGCCGGAAAATTATTAATTTCAATATCATACAGAAATATTCCTAAAACAGAAAGGAGAAGAATTTGCATAAAAGTTATGACTAAAAAAGGGATACTTTTTCCTAAGAAGAAGTTATAAGGCTTTAAAGGGGTACTTGCCAGTCTTGATACAATTCCTTTTTCCCGATCCTTTACAAAACTTATAACGATGGAGATAATAATGAATGTAGAAAAGAATACGCTCATACCGGTTACAGATTGTGAAGCTACTAAAGTTTTGTTTGTACTGTCTGTCGTAAATAGCTCAATCAGCAATATGATGGACACAATAGGTAATATAATCGTCCAAAAAAACAGAGACTTATCCTTTAACTGTTTTAGCGTTTCAATTTGAGCGAGCGGTAACATGATAAATTCCCCCTTTATTCTTCATCACGCAAATCAGTGCCGGTAAGTTTAAAGAATACATCTTCTAATTTTGGCTTATATAAAAACAACTGATGAGGCACAATATTGTTTTCCTTACTGATCCTAATTAAGCGCTCCATGGTTTCTAAAGGTTCTTGGGTTTTTATTATCAGCCCTGAATTAACGACTGAAAACTCAAAACCATGGCTCTTTATTAATTCATGAGACAATGAGGAGTTAAACATAATAGATGATTCTTCATGTCGTTTAAGCAGTTCATTTATTTCTCCTTCATCGATAATCTGCCCTCTGTCGATAAAAGCTACATAGTCACAAAGAGTTTCAATCTCTTCCATGTAATGACTCACATAAATAATGGTTTTACCGGCTTTTTTGAGTCGATTTACGATGTTAAAAATGTAGCGGCGTGATTGCGGATCCACGCCTACCGTCGGCTCATCTAGAATAATTAAGTCTGGATCGTGCATTAATGCACATCCGATATTTAAACGGCGCTTCATTCCTCCGGAAAAGTTCTCCACAACGTCGTTTGCCCTTTCTGACAACCCGATATCTTCTAACAGTTTTTTTGTTGTTTGCTTTAGTTTCAAGCCATTCAGCCCATGCACCTTTCCGAAAAACTCCATATTGGTCTTTGCAGTTAATTTTTCTTCAAGGCTGATATCCTGTGGAACATAACCCAGTCTGCCATTTTCATTGCCGACAAATTCAACCTTACCGTCATATTCCCGGATGATGCGCGAGATGATCTTAATTAAGGTAGATTTACCGGATCCGTTCGGTCCAACAAGTCCATAGCAGACTCCTTTCGGAATTGTTAAAGCCACATTGTCCAAAGCCAGAGTCGTGCCATAGCGCTTACTTATATGTTCAACTTGCAGCATTTACACCATTCCCCCACTGTTATTTATTTTAAATATGGATTCAATTGTATTAATGTACTCCTTGTAGGCTGCTTTCCCTTCTTTCGTAATCTGAACAATAGTCTTCGGCTTTTTGGATACGAACTTCTTGGTTAGTTCTATATAAGCTGCCTCCTCTAACTTTTTCAGATGCGAACCTAAATTACCATCTGTGATGTCTAATGACTTTTTCAGGAAAGTAAAATCACATTTATCATAAGTCATCAGTAAACTCATAATTCCCAACCTTACTTTGGCATGTATTAAATCATTGATATTATTAACATTACTCATTTCCTTGCCCTTTTCTTTTCAAAATCATTCCTGTAAGTAATAGGCTGCCTCCGCCAATAAATGCAAAAACAATATTCATTGCATCAGGAAATAAGCAGAATGTAAGCATACCGAGTATGCTCAGCCAAAATCCCATAACAAAAATCTCTTTTGTTAACACGATGCCTAAGAATATGTACATAATAGACACCATTAAAACGATCAAAAACGATAGAAATTCTCCTGTTCGCGGCAATAACCCCATTAAAATCAGAAAAACAAAAATGCATATCACTAATATGAATCCAATCCATGCATATTTTAATTGATTCTTTAAGAAAGTGGGCATGGGATCAAATTGTTTCTGCTTAAGATATGTCTTCAAAGTCAGTATCCACCCTACTATTGCCAGTATAAACCAGACACAAGCGAGGACTACAGAAGGTACCTTACATAAAGAAACGGAATACGCAATAATCCATATACAGCCCCAAATAATGAAATATGGACTGGTTTGCCTTGAGTACTCAGTCTTGTAGTTCGTCAAGACCTTGATATGAGATAAGTTTTCGGCTATCTCTGATTCACGAAAATTCTGATTTGACATAAAACAGGCTCCTCTTTTCGCAAAGTACTTTGTGGAACAGAGTATATTCCAATTCCATATATTTGTAAAGAGGTTTTATCCAAAATAGGCGCAACTATTTTGTCCTGGAAACAGCAGATGGGACTCTTGGCGCTGATATCCTTCCACCACTGTGAGACATCCTTATCTTGTTATAAGATCTCACAACAAAGCCTTCAGATTGCTGACAAACCGAATGTATATCGATTGGAAAGCAATTCATTTTATTGAAGGAAAAAGGACTGGAGTCATCCAGTCCTTCTCATCAAATCGCTCAAATCCCCGCCCAAACATCTTTTGCGTAAATGCCTTTTGTCTGGAGGTTCAAAAGCCATTCTTGCGCTTGCCGTTCGTCTGTTTCGTGGACCGACTGATACGCTTTTTGCAGCGTTGCCTCTACATCGGGCGCCATTTTGCTGCCGTCGCCGCATACGTAGAGGTGCCCTCCCCGGCCGAGGATGGAAATTAAAGCGCCGGCGTCTTTCGCCATTAAGTGCTGCACATACGTTTTCGGTACGCCTTCTTTGCGGGAGAAAGCCGTATGAAGCGTCACGATTCCGTCTTTTTCATAAGCTTCAAGCTCGTCACGGTAAATAAAATCATGATCGTTTCTGCATCCGAAATACAGATGAGCCTCCCCCAGCTCTTTTCCTTCTTTTTTTAACGCCGCCCGGGCCTGCAGAAATCCGCGGAACGGGGCGACTCCTGTGCCGGGACCGACCATAATAATCGGTTTTTCCGGATCTTCCGGCAGCCGGAATCGTGTTTCCGGAGTGCGGACAAACATCACGATACCATCCTCAGGGCCGCGATCCGCTAAATAATTCGAAGCGACTCCGCGATACTCACCAAAACCGCTCCGGGCGGGGCCGCGAACGACGCCGACGGTAATTGAGGCCTGCCCGGGATGTTTCCGAGGCGAACTTGAAATCGAATAATACCGCGGCTTCAGCGGGCGCAAAAGCTCCAGAAATCGCTCAAACGGAAGTTCACACGCTTCATATTTTTCAAGGAGATCGAGCATCGAGACGCGCAATGTTAAGATTTGCTCCTGATAGACGCCCTCCTCAAGAAAATCTTCCAATTCCCGTTTGTGCGGCGGGCAGACCGTATAAGCGGCCATTTCCCGGATTTGAGCCCTTGATGCCGCTTCCTGCAATTCAACACAGCTGCTCAGAAGATCATGCAGCCTGACCGGCCGATCGAGCGGGAGATGAGCCGCGCTCTGTCCGCTGGCCGTCAGCAGCACTTGATCATTCCCATTCAGATTGAACCGGCGGAGAACACGGCTGACCTGCTCCTTGCTGTTTACCGGCAGCACGCCGAGATGATCCCCTTCATGATAGGCAGCCTCTTTCGGCAGAGTGATTTCGATATGCCTTGTGCTCCGGCCGCTTTCCGGCGCCTGAAGTTCCCTGTTTTCCGCAACGGATGCGTAAACCGCTTCATACGTCTGTGCCAAAGGAGACCCGCCAAGCCCGCTGACAAATTGAAGGCCCAGCGCACTCCGCTCTTTTTCGGCATTTTCATTCAGCTTGAGACCGAATGCCTTCATGGCGTCCGTCCACATGCTTTTTTTCCACTCATCAAGCTTTCCTTCAAAATCGCCGCTGACGTCCCCTTCGCCTCGGGAGGAAAAGCGTTCCGCCCCTTTTTCGGCAAGCTTCTCATCAATAAGCCTCGGCACGGCCTGATATGTCGCCGCCCAGTTATGATCACCGCAGCCGAAGACGGCATATCGGACGCCTTCCAGTTCCCCGGGTTTGACTTCTTCAAGCCATTGAACGAATTGTCCCGCGTTGCTCGGAGGCTTTCCGTTATAAGAGGACGTAATGATCAAGAGAGCTCCTTCTTTCGGCAGTTTTCCGATCCGGTCATTTAAAGGCGCCGTTTCAGTCCGGACGCCGTGCATCCCGGCAGTATCAGCAAGCTCCCGCGCCACGCCTTCTGCGGTTCCCGTATCTGAGCCGTACAGAATCAGAAGCGGTCGGTTATCAAGCCCGATAATGGATGCGCCTTTTGTATCCCGTTTTTCTTTTTTGACGTCTTCCGCTGTTTTTTCAGCCGCCGGGAGGGCTGCCGCAACGGCTCCTTTGTTTCTCGGCCGCACCCGGATATGAAAGTCGCCGGGCTTGATCGTTAGTGTCTGTTTAATATCGAGCTCATAATCGGTGTGATCGATAAAGGTAAAATGCTGCAGAATCATCCCCAGAACAAGAGTTGCTTCATGCAGGGCGAACTGCATACCGATACACGCCCTCTGACCGTTTCCGAACGGCTTATACGCATGTTGAGGCACTTGATCAGGATGTTCAAACCGCTCCGGATAAAATTCCTCCGCATTGTCTCCCCACGCGTCTTTATCACGGTGAAGCTGGGGAATTAAGACGGAAATTCTGTCTTTCGGCGTGATCGGATATTTCCCGCCGATCACCGTATCCTCTTTCGCATAAAGGCTGAACGCAGGCGCGGTCGGCCATAAGCGCAATGACTCCTGCAAAATCATTCGGATATAAGTAAGATCCAGCACTTGTTTATATGAAGGAACGGGATCGGTCAAAACCCGATCGGCTTCTTCATAGGCTTTTTCCAAAACACGGGGATGTTTCAGCAGAAAGTAGATGGCAAAGGAAAGCAGGCCGCTGGTCGTTTCGTGGCCGGCAATTAAAAACGTGATAATTTGAAACCGGATATTTTCATCATCAAGTTTTTCGCCCGTTTCCGGGTCTTCCACATTCAGCATTCTGGCCAGCAGATCCTTTTCATCCCGGCCGCCTGACCGGCGCTCTGCGATAATACTGTCTACTAACGAAAACATCGCCTGAATGTCATGATGAAATTGGCGCTTCGTCCTGATCATGAGCTTATCCTGAACATCAAGGCGCTGCATTTGGTGCATCACTTCATCAAGGGCGCGCACCATGCTGTTGATAAACGGATGAGGCGTTTCCCTGTAATAGCTGTTAAACCGATAGTTAAAGCCGCAAAGCCCGATCGTATCAAGCGTCAGGCGGGTCATATCAGCAGGCACATCAACGGCCTCATCCGGGTTCAGCCTAGCCCATTTTTGAATCAGCTGCACCGCGATATCAGTCATCATCGAATGATAATCTTTCATCGCGCGCTGGCTGAAGGTCGGCATCAGAATATTATGCGCCTTTCGCCAGTTAGGCTCATGCGTCCAGCTTGTAAACAGCCCGTCACCGGAAAACGCCCGGACTTTCTCTAAAGCCCCTTCAATGCTTTTATCGAACCGCTCTTCATCACAAACCTCTTTCACCAGTTCATGGCCGGACACGACGATAATGGCGCCCGCCGGCGTATGCAGCTGAAAAATAGGCCCCTGCTCGTTTGCCAGTTTGATAAGCGACATTGTAGGCTTGTCTTTATCAAGCAAAGGAAGATTGCCGAGCGGGCCGAATGTCTTCGGCTGCGGAATCGGACCTGTTTCCTTCATGAATAACACCCTTTCTAACACGTTGATGCGTTCCTTCCAACTACATTGCCCTTTTCACCGGCCGATTATCCGCCGTCACGGATCAATCATCGGATTGACGATCGATAACGGTTTTTTCTATACTGGAGAGGCTTGTTAAATACAGAAATAAGGTGAGTTCACATATGGATTTTGAAATCAAGTTTTTATCGTTTTATGTCATTCAAGTGGAAGGAAAAGACGAACAGGCAAACAAACAGTTCAAACATTTCCAGACCCTTGACACGGAAGAATTTGAAGAAAGCGAGCTGAAGGATTTTCTTGACGGGGAATTGAAGAAAATCGTCAAACGGAAAGCCGAACGGCATCCGCAATCCGAGCAGGTCCCCACAAAAATCGGCCATTTTATCACGGAGCCGGGCCATGAGCTTGATTCAAATCCGAATTACAACCTTTTCAACCGCGCCAGACTTGCGGATACGAAGGAAGCATTTATCGAAGCAAGCGAGCAGTTCGTCCGCACTTACCTTGACACGAGCGCCGTGCGCGGCGGTGTTTTTATCGTGGCATCGGCCGTTCCGCGCAAGTATTTTGAAGACAAATTCGTCTTTATGATGAAATGCGATTTCGAGCCGAAGGTCGCCCGCATCTCAGACGCCTCGTCTCTCATTAAAAAGGTCGAAATGGCCATCACGACAAAAAACATGAAAAGCATTCAATATCCGTATATGCCGGAAGAAGGCATGACGGAAGAGCATGAGCTAAAAATCCACCAGGCCTCGCACGCCCGTTATTTCGAAGATTTTCTCAAATTTGTCGAATACGGCGAATCGATGCCGGAAATCATGAAAAGCCAAGTCATGAACATGGTGCAGGAGCACGTGTATGAAACTTTTGAAGAAAACAGCGAAGAGCTTCAGCAGTTTGAGCACGACATTGAAATTTGGGAAGCGAGTGAAAAGCGGGAAATTCAGGAGCGCCTCGACACCCATCAAGTCATCGAGGCATCCGCGCAGATCATTGAACACACGCCGGAAGCCGAGCTGAAAATGAAAGTCGGAGAAACAGAGATTAAAGGATTACTGGCTGATTTCGGCGAATCCATCCATCTCGCAAAAGTGAACGGGCGCTATGTCGCGCTCATTGAGGCGGAGACGATCTCGTTTGAAAAAGGCAGTTCGCCGGTGGAGTTTCACAAGCCTGAGGGGCTGCATGAGGTGATTGAGCGGATACGGAATAAATCTGAACAAGACTGACAAAAGTCCAGACGCCATGTTCTGGACTTTCTTTATTTAATAAGGCTCTTTGAGCAATCGATAGCATTCACTGATGATGTCTTGGACGCCGGGCGTTCCCTTTATCTCGCGGCGGACGATTTCAGATGAGAGATTCTGCACCTGCAATGCCCGCTCCGCCCGTCTTTCGAAGTATGCTTGACATGCAGTTTCATGGTTTTCGTGTTTTTGCAGTTCTTCACTAAGCACAATCGCGTCTTCAATCGCCATCGCCGCTCCCTGCGCCAATGTCGGCGCTCCTGCATGGACGGCATCCCCGCCCAGAACGACGCGGCCTCTGTGCCACGGTTCTTTAACCGCCATCTGCTCAATCTTATGAAACAAAACGGGATATTCCTTTGACATATTCTCTGTCACAAACTTTACTCCCGGAAATCCGTGCAGCAAGTCTTTCACCCGTTCAAAACGCGTGTCCTCGTCATCCCTGAAGTCAGCGTCATACGGCCGGATGATAAATACGTATCCTGTTTTTTCAGAGAGCGGCACGACCCCGACCTGCGTCTGCCCCTTTTTATACATCAGTGTTGAATCATGAAAAACCGGCTCGGGAAAAGAAATGTAAAATCTGTGCGCTCCCATGCCGAGATACTCCGTTTTCACTTCTCTTTGCAGCATTTGATTGCGGACAGCGGAGCGGATGCCGTCAAAGCCGGCGAGGATGTCAGCCGTCATCGCGGTTCCGTCTGCACAATGCACCGTTATGTCATCTGCTGTTTCTTCGTAAGACACGACTTTTTTACCGAGAAGAATCGTGACCCCCGCCGCTTCAGCATGCTTTTTGAGGATATCGTTTAACGTTTGGCGCAATATATTATTCCGCCCCGGCAGTGAATCATTTAAAAACGCCTCACTCACTTTAAACTGCAGCGTTCCGTTTTCATCATGCTGCTTCAGCCATTCCGTTTGAAAGCCGTGTTGGCAGCATTCATCATACACACCGATTTCCCGCAGCACCCGCAGCGCATTTTGAGGCTGGAGAATGCCCGCTCCGCTTTTTCGCATGCCGGACGCCGCCTCGCAAAGGGTCACTTCAAAACCCGCTCTGCCGAGAGAAATCGCTGCGGACAGGCCGCCGATCCCTCCGCCCGCTATGATGATCTTTTTCACTTCATGGTTCATCACGATACCGCCTTCTCTATTTATTTATTATTCATTAACTATTAGCCACCTTACTATATGAGCTGAAAAACTGTCAATCTTTATAGGTTGCCTTTTGAATCCGGCAAGCTTATACTTTGAATCACTAAAATGGTACGGAGGCTTACAAAAATGGAGTTGAGACATTTGCCGGATTACTCGCAGATTGCCGGACGCGCTGAGATTTACGCCGATATGGATGCTGAATCATTGAAAACATTTTTGACGTTATTTGATATGTCTAAAAAAATGAATCAGGTCATGGAGCATTATTTCTCAAGTCACGGATTGTCCGAAGGGAAATTCAAAATTTTAATGTTTCTGTTTGACGCACCCGGCCACAGCCTGAGCCCGACGGAACTGGCGAAAAAATCCAATGTCACCAAAGCGACCATCACCGGGTTGATCGACGGACTCGCACGGGACGGCTTTGTAAACCGCAGCCGGCATACCGGCGACAGACGAAAAATCAGCATCGAACTCACAAAAGAAGGAAAAGAAAAGCTGATGCTGTTTCTTCCCGGCCACTTCTCCAATATTTCAGGAGTCATGGAAAGCTTCACCGCTGAACAAAAAGCGGAATTGACAAAAATGCTTGAAGTTTTATTTGATAAGCTTCTGCTGTTTTCCGGCGGCAGAACATAAAAAGGCGCCCCTTTTAGCAGGGCGCCTTTTTCGCGCGGTTAATCATCACTGTTTAAAATCCCGAAAAACCGAAGCAGGTTGATAAACAGGTTAATAAAGTCGATATAAAGCGTCAATGCCATCAAAGGAATCAGGTCAGCCGTGATGTCCCGGTGCTTGATCTGGTTCAGATCGTATAAGATATACATTGAAAACACAATCGTTCCGATGACGGAATACGCCATCATGGCGGCGGAATTCAGCGGGCTGAAAATATTAAAGATCCCCACTGCAAGAAGCGCGATAACAGCGACAAGCAAGAAGGACCATAAAAACGACAAGTCCTTTTTCGTCTTAGCGCCAATCGTGCCGAGCACCGCAAAAATCACAAACGAAGAACCGAATGCCTCCAATACGACATAGGCCCCCGCTGCGGACGCATAATGGCTGATAATCGGAAACAGCGTCATTCCGGAAATGAAAGCGAATGAAAACACAAACACATATCCGACGGCTTTTTTTCGGCGCAGCCAAAACGCGGCGATGATCATGACGACCTCTAAGATCGACAGCGGCAGCATCAATGCCGGCGGAATGAACTGGCCCGTATACAGGCCGATTGTCGCAACTAACAGTGTAAATACAAATACCGTTATAATGCGCTGCATAATAGATTGTTTGCTCTCATAAGCAGCAGTTTGCATGTCAAAAGTCCTCCCAAAAAATGATCGTGATAGGTCTATTATAAATAAAATGGGAGAAATTTGCATGATTTTAAGAAGATTTTAAGGATATCAGGCCTGACGTTTTGCTGCGCACTCCTGCATATCCATGAAATCATGCAGTTTTTTCGTCAAGCCGCCGTGCCCGAATCGGATTTTCCCCTTCTGCCCCGGCGTTTTCGCGAAATCGAGGAATGCCAGCACATAAAGACGCCTGACGGGAATCGGAATGACGCCCGCATCATAAAACCAGCCGTCAATTGTATTGAGCACGCCTTTGTTAATGCCGTATTGCTTCGTGCACCAATGCAGAAAGCGCACTTCGGGCAGGTGCAGATACCGGCTCTCCCGGAAAGGAACAGTTGAATGCTTCATATGTACCGCCTCCTGTCATTGGCTGTTTTTTAAGATTGTTTTACTTCTTTGCTCTTCAGGGAAAATCGATATTTCTCCACCTTATCAATTTGTGTCACTTGGGAATTATGAACCGTAATCTGAACTGTCCCGAAATCGAGCGTTTCCAGCGCGCTGATAATCTTTTCGATCACATGCGGATCTACGTTTCCTTTGGACGTCATCATGCTCCCCCTTTATGTCTGGCCGTTCGTCTTTTGACAATGAGTGTTTTAATTCATACTATTCTGATAAGAAATATATAATTATACTATTATGTTTTCATTCAGAAATCAACAGCATTTACACAATTTTCGGATATGTTTTCTTTGCGAAAACTTTCACTTCCTTCGCTTTGACATAAACCGTGTCGCCGACGCCCGCCCCCAAGGCGTCATATTGCTCTTTTGAGAGCTCAATCTCCAAGTGCTGGCCTGTGTCGGTACGGACGGCTTCCAATCTGACGGACGGTCCGATGGCGCGAATATGAGCCGCCCTTGCTTCAAATGAATGCAGACCGGACGGTTTTTTTTCTACGGTAAAATGGTGTGGCCTCACATAAGCGATCCCCTTATCCTGATCAGCATGCCCGACAGGTATTGCCGCGTTTCCGGTGATCAGCTTTCCTCCCTCCACTCTTCCTTCAAATACGTTGACACTGCCGAGAAAGTCGTACACAAACGGATTTGCGGGGTGATCATACACCTCCTGCGGCGTTCCGATCTGTTCAATCGCACCTTCATTCATAATGACGATGCGGTCGGCCACATCAAGCGCTTCTTCCTGTCGTGAGTGACGAAAATACTTGTCATGCCGAATTCATCATGAAGCCGTCTGAGCCATTGTCTTAACTCTTTTCTTACTTTGGCGTCAAGCGCGCCGAACGGTTCATCCAACAGCAGAATGTTCGGTTCTACGGCCAAGGCGCGTGCGAGGGCGGCTCTTTGTCTTTGTCCGCCTGACAGCTGCGAGGGATAGCGCTTTTCATAAGGTTCCAGTTTCACAAGCGCCAGGAGCTCTCTCACCTTTTCGGCAATTTCCTTTTTGGCGGGACGCTGCTTTCGCGGACGGACTTTTAATCCGTAGGCGACATTTTCAAAAATCGTCATCTTGCTGAATAACGCATAGTGCTGAAACACAAAACCGACATGTCTGCTTTTCACATGCGTATCCGTCACATCTTGTTTTCCGAACAGGACACGTCCCCCATCCGCCTGCTCAAGACCGGCAATGACTCTCAATAATGATGTTTTGCCTGAGCCTGACGGACCGAGAAGCGCAACCAGCTCGCCATTATTGACGTGAAGATTGATATCCCGCAATGCCTGATAGTTTCCGTAATGCTTAGAAATACTGTCGATCGTAATCTCCATAATGACTCCTTCCTCATCCGGTTTTGACAGAACGATAACCGGCTTTCCATTCAATGATGTTTTTCAAAAACAGTGTCGCAATCGCAAAAACCGACATGACGGAGGCCGCCGCAAAAGCGGCCGTAAACTGATATTCGTTGTACAAAATTTCGATATGAAGCGGGAGCGTGTTGGTAACACCTCTGATATGACCGGAAACGACTGATACGGCGCCGAATTCGCCGATTGTCCGGGCCGCGCTTAAAATCACCCCGTAGATCAGCCCCCATTTGATATTAGGAAGCGTGACATGCCAAAACGTTCTCCAGCCTCCCGCGCCTAGCGTGACGGAGGCTTCTTCTTCAGCATTTCCTAAGCTTTGCATAAGCGGTATTAATTCCCGGGCGATGAAAGGGAGCGTCACAAACAAGGATGCAAGCACGATTCCCGGGACAGCGAATACGATTTTTATCTGGTGATCAAGTAAAAATGGACCAAGCCAGCCGTGAAGCCCAAACAAAAGGACAAAGATTAAGCCCGCGATTACCGGAGACACGGCAAACGGCAGATCAATCAGTGTCATAAACAGACTTTTCCCCCTGAATTCATATTTGGTCACAGCCCACGCCGCGGCGACGCCGAACAGCGTATTCAGCGGAACCGTGATGAAAACGACGAGGAGCGTCAATTTCATCGCGGCAAGGGAATCCGGATGCGTGACAAAGAGGATATATGCTTCCGCTCCCTTTTTAAAAGCTTCAATAAATATGAATGCAAGCGGCATGATTAAAAATATGGACAAAAAGAGCAGGACCGCTGAGATCAGCACCCATTTCACAACGGGTGATTCCCGCATCTCCCGCTTTGGCCCGGCTGTTTTCGCTGTTTCCAGCTGCATGGCATATCCCCTACCTTCCTGCGTATTTTCTCGCGGTGAGCCATTGCAATCCATTGATGACGAATAAAATAAAGAATGTGATGACAAGCATGACTGCCGCAACAGCCGTTGCCCCGGCATAATCGTATTGCTCTAATTTCGTCATAATGATCAGCGGGGAAATCTCGGTTTTAAACGGCATATTGCCCGCGATAAAAACGACAGAACCATACTCCCCAAGGGCGCGGGCAAAAGATAATGCGAAACCCGATATAATAGAAGGAAAAAGCTCCGGCAGAATGACTTTTTGGAAGGTTTTCCATTTCGAAGCTCCAAGTGAAGCAGATGCTTCTTCCGTTTCCTTTTGGAGATTTTCTAAGACGGGCTGAACCATCCTGACGACAAAAGGCAGACCGATAAACGTCAATGCGATGACAATGCCGATCGGTGTAAAGGAAATACGGAAAGGAAACAACTGTCCGATCCAGCCGTCCGGTGAATACATTGCCGTTAATGTAATGCCTGCGACGGCGGTCGGCAGCGCAAACGGCAGATCAACCAGGCCGTCAGCCAGCCTTTTCCCCGGAAAGTCATATCTCGTCAGCACCCAGGCGATGACAACGCCGAAAACCGCATTGATCAAAGCGGCGCAGCCCGCCGTCAAGAAGCTCAGCCGATAGGAAGCCGCGGCCCTCGGCTCAGAAATGATATGCCAGACGTCCCCGGGCCCCATTGACATCGTATGAAAAAACACCATGGACAGCGGCACGATAACCAAAACGGCCATATATAAAAATGTAAATCCCATCGTTAATCCGAACCCCGGAATCACGGACGGTTTTGTTTTTTTGAAAAGTAACGTTCTCATACTCGTTTCCTCTTTCTATTTCTCATAGATGCTGTCAAAGGTTCCGCCGTCATTGAAATGGGTTTCCTGCGCTTTTTTCCAGCCGCCGAATTCCTTTTCGACCATCACCGTTTTAATCTGCGGGAATTGTTTTTTATACTTTTTCAGAAGCTCTTTATCGCGGGGCCGGTAAAAATTCTTCGCGGCGATCTCCTGCCCTTTTTTGCTGTAGAGATAGGATAAATATGCTTCAGCCGCTTTTTTTGTTCCTTTTTTATCCGCGGTTTTGTCGACGACAGAGACAGAAGGCTCAGCCAGAATGCTGATTGAAGGATTGACAATCTCAAATTTCTCCTTGCCGAATTCCTTCAGTGTGAGATAGGCCTCATTTTCCCAGGCGATCAGCACATCCCCCATCCCTCTTTCTGTAAAACTGGTCGTGGCTCCGCGCGCCCCTGAATCAAGCACTTCCACATTGCCGTAGAGGTCTTTCATAAACTGTTTGATTTTCGTGTCGTCATGATGATACGTTTCATCCGCATATGCCCATGCCGCTAAATAGTTCCATCTGGCTCCGCCCGATGTTTTCGGATTGGGCGTAATGACCGAAACGTCCTTTTTCACCAAGTCAGCCCAATCAGTGATGTGCTTCGGATTCCCTTTTCTGACTAAGAATACGATGGTTGACGTGTAAGGAGTTGATTGATCCGGCAGACGTGACTGCCAGTTTTGATCAATGAGTCGGGCTTTTTCTGCTATCGAATCAATGTCATAACCTAAAGCAAGCGTTACGACATCAGCGTCAAGTCCGTCTATTACGGATCTGGCCTGCTTCCCCGAACCTCCGTGCGACTGCTGAACGGTTACATCTTGACCCGTTTTCTTTTTCCAATAGGAAGAAAAGGCCTGATTATACTCTTTATACAGCTCCCGTGTCGGATCATACGATACATTCAGCAGCTGAACGGTCTTTCCGTCTGCTGACGCGCTGCCGGACTCAGATTGACAGGCTGACAGCGCCCCTGCCAATAAGATCAATACTAAAAATGCCGCTGTTTTTTTCATGTGCCTGATTTCTCCTCTCTTTTTCCGCATAAAAAAAAGGCATATTATCCCCTTTCAAAAAAGGGAAATAATATGCCTTCAGTTGACTGATGGGCAATTATACCGGTATCAGATTTGGGCAGAACGGCCAGCTTTCGTTTGTGTACGATCAGCTATTTGTGCCGGTTCGATGTGTATAAGAATAATTCAAACTATCCCTAGCCGTCAACTAAGTTTTAGACTATTTAAATTGTTTTCCGCTGACAAAAAAAGCGCCCCGCCTCTGGACGGAGCACCTTTTTTCTATGCTTTTGCTTCCTCGATCACACATGTGACACCCATGCTGGCGAGCGCCTGCTCCAGGGAGCCGTAAGTTTGATACTCTGAAAAATCAAGCCCTAATTGGATAGAAGTCTGTGCCACATCAGGCCGAATGCCGGAAAACACGGTTCTGATGCCGAGGAGAAATAACGTTTTCGACAGCATATACAATTGCTGCGCCACCATCGTATCGACAATGGGCACACCGGACAGATCGATCACAAGGTTTGTGATCCGTTTGGCGACACAGTTTTCCGGCACCGTCTCCAAAATCACGCGCGCCCGTCTCGTATCAATCGATCCGATGAGCGGCAGAGTGCCGATCGTATCCGCGATCAAAATAACCGGACAGCTCAATTCGGAAATAAGCTCCTGCTGAGATGACAGCCTTGCGATCATTAATGTCTGAAACTGTTCAGTAAAATCCGTCATCAGCTGATCGAACGAGCTGTTGACAAGGTGATTCCAGCGGCGGGCATCCTCGTTTGTTACGATGTCCTGATGCTCATCCATAAAACGGGTGACCGCCTCCCAAAAGACGGTTCTTGAATTGCCGATCGCCTCAACGACCTCATGAACCTCCGCGTCCTGCTCCACTCTGCTTTTCGCTACCTGTGCGGCCCATTTTTCTTTGTTATGCTGAAAAACGGCCGGATCTTCCAAAAAAGCGCTTGCGATGACCGTGTTTGTAAAGGTATGCTGCTCGATCAGCAGCCGTTTCATTTCCTCACTTAATTGATCCGCAGAATAAAAACGCCCTCTCAGCTTCCGTCTCAGCTTGAGCCATTTTTCCGTCAGCTCTGCCGAATGTGTAATAATATAATCATGAAGTAACTGGTCTTTGTTCACTGCCGTCTCCTCTTTCAAGAATATGTACTTTTGTCTAAATTATAAATCGGAATCGCCGATCGCACTAGAGAAATTAAAAAAACCTGCACATTAAAGCTTTTGATTGCTTTTTTCGGCAGGAGGATACACTATAAAAGAAATGAAACAGGAGGTCAGTATGATGATCAAAAAAATCGCGACAGTCGCCGTATACACTGATGATCAGCAAAAAGCGAAAACATTCTGGACGGAAAAAGCGGGGTTTGAAACCGTCGCCGAGCATCCGATGGGCCCGGGCGCCTTCTGGCTTGAGGTAGCGCCCAAAGGAGCCGCCACTCATTTGGTTATTTATCCGAAATCGATGATGAAAGGCGCCGAGCATATGAAGGCTTCTATCGTATTTGAGTGTGAAGATGTCTTTGCCGCATACGAACAGATGAAAAAGAACGGCATCACCTTTTTAGATGAACCGAAACAAATGGAATGGGGCAGCTTCGTGCAATTTAAAGATGAGGATGGTCATGTCTTTCTCCTGAAATCGTAATCCGTCAGGCATCTTAATTGACTTTGAGAATCATTTTCATTTAAAATGTTGGATAAAGCGTAGAAATGATTGGAGAGATGCCAGATGTTCGTGCAAATCAGAAAAATGACCGTAAAAGAAGGACATGCCGACAAAGTAATCGAACGCTTCAGTTCAGAAGGCGTGATTGAAAAGCAGGAAGGTTTGATAGACGTAACGGTCCTGGAAAAAAAAGTCCGCCGCGGTGATGAAGAAGTCGTCGTGTTAATCCGCTGGGAGTCAGAAGATCATTGGAAACAATGGGAAAAAAGCGAAGACCACATCGCGGCCCACAAAGCAAACCAAGGCAAGCCGAAACCTGATTATATGCTTGGGACGGATGTCGGTATGTATCATGTCAGAGCCGTTAAAACAGGCGTACACGAAAAATAATAAAGAGCATTTGCCCCAGGGCAATGCTCTTTTTATTTTTTCTCCTCATACGGCAGGACAAACAGCGGTTTATCGGGCTTCCATTCCGCATACAGCACGTCCTCCGTTTTTTTGATGTTCAGCTTTTTCAGCTCCTGATTCAGCTGCTTTTCTTCCAGCCCGGCTTCTTTCAGATTTTCATACAGCACTTCGCCGTCAATAATCAGCGTGACCGGCAAAGAGACCTGCTTCGGCTTTATTTGCATGTCGCCGTTTTTCGTCGTATCATATTGAAATTTCGGCAGGACGCTGACCATCCCGTTTGTTTCTAAAATCGCGTACTCCGCTTCCTGTATGGAAAAGCAATTCGCCTGTCTGAGAAGGCTTTGCAATTGATTAATGTCCAGCTTATTCTTTTTCAGCACATCATATTTCAGTTTTCCTTTATGTATGATAATACTCGGCTCGCCTTCCAACAGCTTTCTGGTGCTTTTTACTTTCTGCGTAATCAGTTCGATGAGATAAATTAAAACTCCCCATAACAGAGAAGCAAAAATGATTTCAATAATCCTGACGTTTTTATCATACACCGCATTTCCGACCAGTTCGCCGAGGATGAGCGCAGAAATAAAATCAAACGGCGTAATTTGCGAGAATTGAGTTTTTCCAAGCAATTTTAAAATCACAAATAAAATACCCAAACCGCATACTAACTCCCAAGCCACTGTAAGTAAATGTCCCATATTCGCACCTTCTTCTTAAAAGTCATTACCATTATGGACATTCGCCTGTTTTCTATACAGCGGCCGGCAACACACAAAAAAACGCAGCCGAGGCCGCGTTTTTTCACTTCTGCTTACTGTTTTTGATTCGATCTGACGACCCGTAAACACACCTCAGCGGCATAACCGGCGGCCGCTCCGGAACCCGCAAACATCGCGGCAAGCCCCAAGCCCATTCCTTCCCAGCCGCCGACACCGAAAATGCTGTAAACAACCGTACTTAAAGCAGTCAGGCCCAGCACCGCCAAAAGGCACTCAGGCCACATCTTTTTCGGCCATTTCTTACGGAGCACAGCCGATACGGCAAAGTTAAGACAAAATGCGGCCAGACAGATCAGATAAAAAAACCCCATGTCTTTTGCACCTCCGTCATGAGGAGCTTTTTATTTACTCATCTTTTTTTCAAACAAATGATAACCCGGCGCGAGTCCTTTTGATTCGTACCCCATTCCGCTGTAAAACGACTGAAGCGCCTTGTTTTCGGACACGCAATCGAGCCGGATTTTCGTTTTTCCCGGACAAGACACACCCGTCTCCGCCCAAGTCATGATTGTCCGGCCGAGCCTCTCGCCTGCAAACCGCCTGTTAATCGCCAGCCGGTGGAGATATACGGACTCCTCATGTCCTTCATCGCCCCAAAGACGTCTGTCCCACCCGCTTGCTTCGGGAAGCAGCATGACGACGCCGGCCAGCTCTTCATTCTGCCTGAATAAAAAAACATACCCTTTGGCGATCGCCTCCCGCATATTGTGGGTATCTTCCCCTTGCAGAAGGCCGCTCCACTGGTTCGACCCTTTATCGCGAAGCCATTCTGCCGCTTGCACGAGCAGATCCATGACCTCTTCTTCATCATCCTTCCGGGCGGGGGTGACCCGGAATGCCCCCGCCTTCTCCTCCGTGATCGTAAATGGTGTCATAAAATCCTCCTGTAATCAGAATATTCGACACCTTTATTATAGACCAAACGCTGAAAGGAAAAAAACAGCCGTCATGTTTGAGGGCCGTTTAAAAAATTTTCTTCTTATCACGTTCTTCTTTTAAAATCTCAACCGCTTCCCTGAAACGCATAGAGTGGACGATTTCACGCTCACGCAGAAAACGGAGTGAATCATTCAGGTCAGGATCATCGGAAATATCAATAATCCATTGATACGTCGCTCTCGCCTTTTCTTCAGCCGCAATATCCTCATATAAATCAGCGATCGGATCTCCCTTCGCCTGTATGTAAGACGCTGTGAACGGAACTCCGGCCGCATTGTGATAAAACAGCGCGCTGTCATGGTTGACGTAATGATCACTGAGCCCTGCATCACGCAGCTGCTCCGGGGTCGCGTCTTTTGTCAGCTTATAAATCATCGTCGCAATCATTTCTAAATGCGCAAACTCCTCCGTGCCGATATCCGTCAGCAGGCCGATCACCTTGTCAGGAATCGTGTAGCGCTGGTTTAAGTACCGGAGCGCTGCGGCCAATTCGCCGTCCGCCCCGCCGTATTGTTCAATGAGAAACTTAGCCAGCATCGGGTTGCATGTACTGACTTTAACCGGATACTGCAGTTTTTTTTCATATACCCACATTTACAGATCCCTCCTTATACTTGCCATGGCCAAGGACCGCGGCCCCAGTCCCATTGAGCGCCGACCTGACTCACGCCGAATTGCAGAAGCGGTCCGTACTCAGGCTCAAACCGCTTTCTCAGCTGTCTTGAGTACCGGGAATATTCATGAAACTGCTGAAGCGCGAGACGGTCATGGGGATGCGTATCCAGATAAAGCGTCAGCTCCACCAAGACAAAGTCCGCCGCCTGAATTTGCTCCAGCAGCCGATAGTATTCATCATCAATCTTTTTCGCCATATTCGATTCCCCCCCGATAAGGATTATCATAGAAATCGTAAAGATCCTTCCAAAGGGTCCCTTTTCTCAATGCCTCCATCGGAGAAAACTGCTCCAAGTGATACGGCTGAAACCGCATATAAAGATGCGGCGGCGTTCTGTAATATTTTCTCCCGATCGGCGGGCAGGGATCAAACCGGCTGTGGAAGGGTTTATAGGATTTGACCGGTGTAAACGGCTGATTTTCTTTCATTACGATCCTCCTTTCCTAAACACATGACCTTAATAGGTATGAATCCGTACCGGCATTTATGCCCTGTAAGAAAATAAAAAAGCCCGTTAAAAACGGACTCAATGCAACTCATCTGGAATTTGAAGTGAAACAATCATAATGAAAAATCTGCTTGAAAGCGCTGATAATGTTTTAATGTATATTCCGTAATTTGTTGATCATATTCAGGATATTCATATCTCAATAAAACAGCCACTGACTTTGAATATGCTCTAAAGAGACCTTGGCAGTCAAACAATGCCTTCCACACGCTTTCATAAGTATTGCCGGCATAAGTATTCAGCAGGATTTCCCAATCTTTCGCATTCATGTAATGTTGAATATACTTATAATTCTTCCCTACACTTAATGAAAACTGATTCTCTATCCCGATATTCCACGCAATCATACGCAAAACATTAGGCCTTAAAATGTCATTCATATGATCCAGCGCAAACAGTATTTCTTTACGCATTAATCCTTTAATCACATAGGTTGAAACCATCCAAAATTCATTGCAGCAATCATCAAACTCTCTGGAGGTCGGTTTCTTTATATGATATTGTTCATCACTCGCAATAACCTTACTATTGATTCGGTCATCCTTGTCTAATACTATTTCCGCCAAACCATCACTCTGTGTAAAATAATCCTCTGTTTGACTCAGAGGGATCAAAGTTAAGTCGATTTTATGATGATCTTTAAATAGCATTAGATAGGAGAACCAGTCTCCGAGTTCCGGAGGGAAAAGTTCCATATCTTCAGGTTTTTGCATCATCATTCTTTCGCCAAACTGATCCAGCCAGCTGTCGTCAGATGTGAAGGAGTCCATATCGGTCACAAAATAAGAAATATCATAGTCTTGAAATCTGTCTCTCGGTACATTTTTATTGGTTCTTGATCCCTCTAAAGTGACAAGACGGATTCTCTCGTCCTTCATCGCAATATCAAGAATCAATTTCATCATTTCGTCTTCACTTCTCACATGTAAAACCTCCCGATAAAGAGATTTTTACAGATCATGCTTTTCAGTTTATAAACAACAGAAAGAAAAGGTTTGTGAGCTTGCTCATGATTTACAGAAAGCCTTATGTACTTGATGATTTTGCTCCAATCGTAACACATCTGCAAGAACATGAGAAGAGCACTCCTGCTGTTCCAAGAGTGCTTTTTCCCGAATGGTCAGATATATTGGCTGTCCCGATGATGATGATGGAACGGGTAGCCGCCGTAGCCTCCGCCATAGCCGCCGAAACCGTACCCCGGATATCCCCCGTAGCCGCCGTAACCGCCGTAGCCGCCAAAACCGCCGTAACCGCCAAAACCGTATCCCGGGTAGCCGTAGCCTCCGCCGAAACCGTATCCCGGGTAGCCGTAGCCTCCGCCGAAACCGTATCCCGGATATCCTCCGAAGCCTCCGTGGCCGCCAAAACCGTACCCCGGGTAGCCTCCGAAGCCTCCATAGCCGCCGCCAAAGCCGCCGCCGTAAATCGGTCTTCTTTCATTCATGACTTATCGCTCCTTCACATAGGTTACAGTCCAGTTTATGACATCCGGAAGGAAACGTATGGGCATCCGCCCAGTTTTGGCGAAATAATCAATAATTGCTTACGGAGACATACGATACAGGCCGACCGCGTAAGCAAAATAAAAAGGCCGGAACTTATGCCGCCCCGGCCTGTTTGTCTTTATTCGCCTAAATCTACATTGTGATAAACCTGCTGTACGTCTTCGAGGTCTTCCAGCACATCGATCAGCTTTTCAAATTGAGCTTTCGCATCTTCCGGAAGCTCGACTTCATTTTGCGCAAGCATCGTCAGCTCGGCAACCGTGAACTCTTCAACGCCGGCATTTTTGAATGCCTCCTGCACGGCATGGAATTGGTCAGGCTCGGCATACACGATAACACTGTCATCCTCTTCTAAAATATCGCGCACGTCCACATCAGCTTCCATCAGCAATTCCAGCGCTTCATCCGCCGTCTTGCCTTCAACGCCGATAACGGCAGTCGCATCAAACATGTAAGCGACAGACCCGCTCACACCCATATTTCCGCCGTTTTTCCCGAATGCGGCGCGCACTTCAGGCGCCGTGCGGTTTACATTATTCGTTAACGCGTCAACGATGATCATTGAACCGTTCGGCCCGAAACCTTCGTAACGCAGCTCGTCAAAGTTCTCCTCCGCGCCGCCTTTCGCCTTTTCAATCGCACGCTCAATAATATTTTTCGGCACACTGTACGTCTTCGCGCGCTCAAGCGCCACTTTTAACGCCTGGTTCGATTCCGGATCTGGCTCGCCCTGTTTTGCCGCCACATAAATCTCACGGCCGAACTTCGCGTAAATCCGGCTCGTATTTGCGTCCTTCGATGCTTTCTTTTCTTTAATATTGTTCCACTTACGGCCCATTTTGTTCCACTCTCTTTCACGAATTGAATCTGTATGATAAATACTCTGCTTCTATTATACCTCAGCGGTTGGGTTGTTTCGAGTGTAAGACATTAGAAAAAACAGGCACGCTTAAAATCACCGGAGCGCAGTAAGCTGAATGTGAGGGTTATCATACAAAACATAAAAAGCCTCCCTTCATACAGGAAGGAAGTCGCAAGCCAAAAGATTCATTTTATTCTTATTACCTATTTCCTACACTGTATATCCCGACTCACGTGGTAAAATTTTGATATCGAACAAAAGAAAGGATATGGTCATGAAAGTTTTCGAAGCAACCACCCTCCTCGCCGCTGCCAAACAGCGCGCGGGTGAATACAAAAAACTGCGCGGCCAGATGGTTAATCTGAAAAAAGCGTTTCAAGGTATGGCTGATCTTGGTGACGGCGATTTCTCCGGCCGGGGTGCCAATAATATCAAAGCCTTTTTCCAGGATCACGCCGGCGTCACAGACAGCTGGCTTGATCTGATCGACATGAAAATCGCATTTCTCACAAGCCTTCCCGGCAAAATCGAAGACGCCGGACTTTCCAATTCGCATGTGGAGGAATCATTTCTGGAGCACGAGCTCACCCACGCCCTCAGTAAATCAAAGGCAATTATGGAAGGGCAAAAAAAGGACATGGGGTCCATCCTCAGAGAGATCGAAGACATCATCTCGCTTGATCTGTTTTCAACCGAAAGCACAGATCAGAAGCTTTCTTCAGCTGACAAAAAAAGAAGCGAAACCATACATAAGCTCGGGAAGCTTGATCACGATCTAACGAAGGAATACACAGAAACCGAAGCGAACGAACAGTTCATTCAGGCCGACTTCCAGCAGCTCCAAAACGCTACAGGCAAAGGAAAAAGCGCCACGCCGCTTCACTACAACGCCAAAGCGTATCGCGAAAGCGACATCCATAAGAAAAAAGGCGATATCGCAAGACATTCGGATGCTTATTTGACGATTAAAAAGGAAGAGGCGAAAGAGCGGGAGATTGAAAAACTGAAAGAAAGACTGAAAAACTACGATTATGCGAATGCCGATGAATTCTACTCAATGGCCAAAACAATCGGCTATAAAAACCTGACAAAAGAACAGCAGCGCTACTTCACTCAAATTGAAAACACGCGTGAACTTACAGACGGTTTCAAAGGCGTTGCCGTCGGCCTTTATGATTCCGGAAAAGACGCGGTCACAGGCCTGTGGGATATGGTCACAGATCCGGGCGGAACGGTTGAAGCCATTACAGGAGCGGTGGCTCACCCGATCAAAACGTATGAAGCCATTTCAGCGGCAATCGAAGAATCGTACCAAAAAGACATGGTGAATGGCGACACCTACTCCAGAGCAAGATGGGTGTCATATGCAGTGGGCACCGTTGTGACATCAGTCGTCGGCACAAAAGGCGTCGGCGCCGTCTCAAAAACAGGCACAGCCGCCAAAGTGACAACCAAAGTCAAAACAGCAGCACGCAAATCCGCCACAGCACAAAAAGCGATAACGGTCTCAAAACAAACCGTTGATCACCTCAAACAAAAAGTAAACACAGGCATGGAAGTATCAAAAAAACGCGTCAAAACCAAGCTAAATCAAATCGGAGATCTGACCCTGGCTGATATTCTCCCGTATCATCCGCGTCACGACTTAGTGCCGGCAGGCGTTCCTTACAACGCAGTCAACGGGGTCACACTTAAAGAAGGACTTCAGAAATTCGCCAAGGTCATCCTGCCGAAGCCGTACGGAACCTCCGCAAGCGGCAGACGGACACCGGCACCGCATGTACCGCCGGTAACGGTCAAATACGGCGAGCATTTTGCGAAATGGACTAGAAAGAAAGTATTGAAGCCGAATGTCATCTACAAAACAAAGGAAGGCTACACGTACACCACTGACAACTATGGTAGAATTACAAGTGTCAAAGCAGACTTGCAGCTGGGAGAAGCAAAACGCAACCAATATGCACAGTCAAAAGCAGGTAAACCAGACCGTCTGACAGATGACGACGGAGGCCACCTAATCGCCACCCAATTCAAAGGCTCAGGCCAATTCGACAACATCGTGCCGATGAATTCTCAGATTAATAGGAGCGGCGGGAAATGGTATGAGATGGAACAGGAGTGGGCAAAAGCTCTAAGCAAGAAACCACCTAAAAAAGTAGCAGTTCAAATAGAACCTGTCTATTCTGGGGATTCACTTAGACCATCATATTTCGATGTAACTTACAAAATTGGGAGCAGAAAAGAAATAAGTGTCTCTATTAAAAATCAGCGAGGGGGTTAACCTAATGGAAACTAAGAGAATGCAAGATTTATATCAACTTATTGGAGAAAAACTAAATGACATTATACCTGGTGAATGGACAAAGATATATCTTTATGCAGAAGTATTAGATGATTCCACAATGGTTCTTTTTCACTTCAGAACACCAGAAAATAATCAAATTATTTATTCACAAGATATACCTAGCCATTACAACGTAAGCAAGGATATTTTCAAGACGTTGTTAAGAGAACTAAGAGAACTTTTTGAAGAATTAAAAACTGAACACAGAAATAATAACGATGATGTTTGGACGAACCTTACACTAACATTGGATAGCAGCGGAGAATTCCAATTAGATTATAATTATGATGATATTTTAACATCAGAATTAGATGGATATGAAAGAATCGCAATATGGGAATATAAAAACCTTGGTATTTTGCCTGAAGATGAGGATGATAAAGAATTTGTAATTAGTTACCTCGGTCTATAATTAAAAAATAGCTCAGCCCTACTCTGCTGAGCTATTTTTTATAAACCAATCTAAAATAAAGAAATTTCAGAGGTTTTCTATATGAATATATTGATTATAAATACAATTAATAAACTCTATAACGAGGCTAACCTTTCTCAAGACAATTATCTATCATTATGCAAACAACCTATAACATTACCAGAAGAAATAAAGTTATTTGTAAAAAAAATCAATGGAGATACAATCTATCGGAGGGTAAACAATGGATAAACTGACAAAAGAAGAGTTGATCTTGCTTGTAAAGGAATTAATGAACCCAACATTAGATGATGAGAAAGTCAGTGAATATCTCGCTTTATTAGAGAAAAATGTTCCTCATCCGGCACCAAGTGATTTAATTTTCTGGAGCAATGAAGATTACACAGCGGAACAGGTTGTAAAAATTGCTCTAAATTATAAAGATGAGTAGTCTAACAAACCATTAAACAGATATAGCAAATCTGAAATGTAATAGAGATTTAAAAGGAGCATCATCTTGACAGTAAGAAAAGAATTAACAGAACAAATCAATTTAATAATCACATCAATAAAAACAATTAAACAAAAGAATCCAACTCCAATGGTGAAAAACATATTAAAAAGGTACGAAGAGGCGAAAGAAGTTATCAAACATTCAACAAAGGAACAATTCGAAGAAGACCTCTCTAAAGTTAAAAATAAACTTGATACTCTGACAAGAGCATATCTTGAACAGCTAACGACTACATGACTCCTATGCTCAGAGAAATGCATAAGACAGAAAAACTGCTAAAAGAGTACGGCGAAACTGCTCAGTCTTAATAACCGCAATCCAATTCAAAAATTGAGATTGCACTAACCCACACAAAACCAAATATAACACCCAAACTCCCTTTTACGGACTGCACCGAAAATTTTTTTTGCGGTCACTCAACCCCTTCCTATTAAATTTTAGTATTGATAAATTTACATAATTAGTGAGAAGAGGAAGGGTTAGAAGTTTGGGCACGATTTTGTCTTCACACGTTAGGATGAAAATTAATGAGTGGAACCGGCATATTCAAATATTTAATGTGACTGACGCTGAAATGCTTAATACAAACAAGACAATTTCTTAAGTCCCATTACTTTCTGCCCAAAAGCGGCAAACACGATTCCCTATATCTTAGATGAAATTGAGTGGACGGAATTTTATTTTAAAATGGCTGAAGTTTTATCATATGAAACAAACCCACGTATCCATGCACTATTCTTCTCAGGCGGATTACATTTATAAAACGCACAACCTTTACCCAGTCCGCCGCATACAATGCCATTTTGTGATCGCAGGAAACTACGATGACCTAGAAAGTCATGAAAAGGCGCTCCCTCACCTCCTATGGAAGAGTTGGCATTATTATCCGCAAAGTTTTATACTGAAATTGGGCAGATGGATATTCTGTTATCATACCAGCAATCAAATTCAGAGAGGGGATTGTTTGTATGAAATTTAAACTGACGGTGCGCTATAATTGCTTTGATCATTGTAAGCTTTATCAGTTCTTCCTGAGGAAATGAAGTAAACGTAGCATCCCAGAAACATGACAAGCAAATCTGCAAACAATTCAACGAACTCCCTAGTACATTCTTTTTTTAACAGTAACCAATAATTTTTAGAGTGATTACTTGTTTTTATTTTTCGTCCAATTATAAAGTATATCCTCATCTAATTTGCTATCATTGGGATCAACAGAGTAGCAGAAACTTAAATTAGTATCATTCCTTAATCTTTTATATAGTTCTGGCCTTAAAAGTCTAGTTTTATTATCATTAAATGGACTTCGTTGCCCTAATGTGCCGTCTGTTTTTTTAGGATTTCTTTTTACTGCGTAACAATAGAGTTTATTTGGATTTTCGGCTTCACTTTGGTTTAGTGAACATACCATTGCTTTTCTTTGGATGTTTGATTTGGTTTCGATCACCTTAGTAGGGATAAAGTTTGAAAAATGCTGATTAAATTGTTGAAGTATACACCCAAGGTTTTCGCTATAATCAATATTAAAATACTCTCTTAAAGTTTTAGCATCAACAAACAGCTTCGCTGAATTTGCATGTACTAGTAAACTATCATCAAAATCTCCTTGTCTTAAAAACTCAATTTTTAAAAGTGCATAATCCGGTTTTGCTTCTGCATCCTCGTATAATTTTATTAGCACTATAAAGTATTGCTGTTTATAGTTAAATTCAAAAGAGTCTATACACCAACCTTTTTTCTCCATATCTAGTTTTAAATATCTTAAATTTTTAAATACAGCCATAAATACTTCCTTTCAAAAAATTTTATATAAAGATATAACTATAGCATTTTAAAATCAGTATAATATATATGAAGTAGTCAGTCACTTCTTTACTACGTAACGGAATCACTATTTTTTAATATCAACCAGAAGAAAACCTCATAGTTTTAGGTTCTTAAAATGGAATGTTATTTCATACTTTAAGAAAGCATCTCTTGAACAATATGGGTGATATTCTCATTTTTTGTACATAGCAGATACAAGTTCAAACAAACTGAGCAACTCTTGTTTTTTGAACACACTTGTACTAAACTCATTACATTCAAATTGCTCCTTATGCTTATACCAAAGTAAAAAAATGTTTTACTGGGTTTTCAATGGGTTATTCAGTTGACGGCATCTGTAATGATTAATCAAATTCGTGAGTGATGAATCTCAATATTATAATGTGCTACACAAAAGTGGTTGAACGATTAGAGAGATATTTATACAAGCATCATTCCTTTAATTTGCTCTCACTATATATTCTAATTTCCTAGAGGGGCTTTTTTCCTTTATGGTATTCCCTTCATCAAAATTATCAATGTAGATAGGTTTTATTTGAGTAAGTATAGGTTGGTAAATTCCCTGAAATACCCATATGTTAAATCATTGAATTTTTGTAGTAAAAAATTAAAAACGATAAAACTATTACATGGGTAAGTCCGGAGAATCAATATTCTTTTACAGACTATATTGTTTAATACCTGAAACAATAAGTGTTTTATCACATACAATACCTACGCTATAAATAGCCCGTGTTAAAGCAACATATAGTTTACATTGAGTTTTAAATTTTAAAGGTATTGAATTGTCCTGAAGCCATCTAATCATGTCTGAAGTCGGGTAGATTAAAACCCTATCAAAAGTTTTCCCTTTACAAGCACCAAAATTATATACAGAGAAATCAGGGTTGACTTGTTTTGATAAGCTATCTCTAAGTTGGACTGGATTATATGTTTTTAAATACGAGTTTATATCTTTTCTATTAACAAAAAAAATCCCTTGATGTTCAGATACTTTATCATGCAAGCATTTTGAAGGTGGAAAATCAGGAAATACTTTATTAGCTAACGTGCATATTTCTTGAGAATTTCTCCAAGAATCTTTTAAAATTTTCTCGTCAATATGGCAGATCTCTTTCTTTTTGTTACAAACTTCTTGAATATAATACTTGATATTACCATATTGATATTTTTTGTTTTTTCTAGAAAAGTGCGTTAGATAAGTGACTTGACGTGGATCACCCGCTAATATGATACTTGAGGCCGAATTTAACAATTGTTTAATTATTTCTAAGTCATAGCCTGCTAAATCTTGAACTTCATCAATCATGATATGACTATAAATGTTACTAATCCTTTTAATGACAGCATTGTTATTAAGTGCGTTACATTTTATAACAAATTTTGATAGTTTATCTGAGTAAATCCGGTAATCTTTTGTGAAATAATGATTATCCACATCAGCTTCAGCATAATAAACAGGTTTATTATGCTTGTAAAAATAATTCACACCAGATGGGTTATTGACTAGTTGCATTCCGGTTATATCTCTTTCAGTTAAGCAACCTTGATATGGCTTTGCTCCGTGTTGGATTAAAAATGAGAACCATGTTTGAACAGTGATATTAAAAGGTATTAATCCATTATTTAATTCTTTTATTTTATTTAGAATTTCTTCTTTGTTTTGTTCTGTAAATGTCGTTATTAGAATGTTCCCTTCAGATCGAAGAGCTAATTTTACAAGATAAGTAGTTTTTCCTGCACCAGCAGAAGCAAGTAAAAATTGATTTTTATTCATTATTCAGCTCCTCTAATGCTTTTAAAATATATGCTGGAAATTCAATGGCTTGTGTTGTTTGAAAAATTTTTAATGCGCACTCTGTTTTATTTCTTTTCATATAAACTCTTAACTCATCTTCTGTTTTAAAATCGGTCTCTAGAATAGAATTTAGCTTATCCAGTGTATTGCATCGGATAATTGCAGGTTCAAGAGTATTGTAATTGTAATCATTTTTACCTATTTTGAGAGATCCATTAAATTCGTTCTCTTCATAAGAAATATAAACATAATCTTTTTTCTTTTTTTTGATATAATTATCGTATTTCCTTTCTAGTGCTTTAATATCGCCATCATTATCTGTTATTACAAGCGTTGGTATCTTTAATTCATCTGCGATTTCTAAAAATCTTAAGAAAGAAGTTCCAACTGAAATAACCTCAATACCATCTTGAATAGGAATACGACTATTATTTAAACTCATATATGCTTTTTGTACTATTAATTCGTCGGAATCACCTTCAACTAGTATAGCTTTTTTGCATAGAATAAATCGCAGGGTGTCATAACCTGCAATTTTCTCGAAAAATAATTTAGAACCACTACTTAATTTATTGAATCTAGTTACTTGCTGATTATTTACCAAAATTAAATTATCTAATCCTAATTTATTAGATACAAAGCTACTATGCGTAGAAACAATAATTTGTTTATCTCCATAGTTTTCTTTTATATTACTTATTAATTGATTTAATCTAGTATGACTGATGTGACTTTCCGGCTCTTCAATTAATATTACGGAAGACTTTTCTGCAATTTTATTCTTTAGGGCTAGTTCTGTTTTAATTATGGCTTGCTCTCCTTTACCAACATAATCAAACGGGATACTATCTAACCTTGTGATAAGGCTTCCTTCCCAAGATGACCGTGTACCTAAGTCTACAGATAGTTCAACTTTTTTATTACTTAAACTAGAAACATTAGTGATTTTTTCATTTATTTGCTGAATTGACCCTTCTTGCATAAACAATTCTTGAGCCTTCCTAAATGATTGGGAAACACTATTTTTTTCAATGATTTCTAAAGAATTTTGAATAATACGCGATATATACATATCTGAGCCATTACTGAATTTACTAAACCCTACATCAATTAATGCTGATTTTATAGGTATACTTCTACTCGTGATTGTTTTTCTAGCAAATGATCTCCAGACAATTTCATAATATTCAATCGGTAATGAATAGATTTCTTTACTTTCAACCAATTTATTATATTCGTCACGATAGTTTTCATCAATTTGAATAGTAATTGATATTCCTTGGGCCCTAGGGATTGAAGACTTCTCCGAGTACTTATCTCCTTCTAATTCTGGAAATCGATCGTCAAAATATAACTCAATTAAAATCTCAGGTAATGTAGTATCAGTTCCATTTTTTACATTTTCAATATATTCGGCAACTGCAGCATTATTAAACATATATTGAGTAAGATTGTTTTTTATTGATTTTCCACGAAATACTCCTGTTAGCACAAGATGGATTGCTTCTAAAATAGTTGATTTTCCAGCTTCATTATTACCAACCAAAATGTTGATACCCTCTTTCAAATCAAGAACAAATTTCTCCTTAAAACACTTAAAATTTTGGATAACTAAAGTTTTAATCATTTTACACCTCAATAATAATTCTTTTTCCTTAATTATCCTACGATTACTATTAACATTCAATAAAAATTGGATTGTTTTTTCCTCCTAACGGTGATTAATTAAAATGACACAATTAATAACAAATTATATAAATTTATAGATGTGTATATGTTAAGCACACCCCGATATATTGTGGATATAATTGTATTGCTCCCTATCAAGAAAAATGAATAAAAAATAGACACTCAATGTTCTTGAATGTCTAAAAAATAAAAAAGCGCTATTTTCAGTAACACCTTTTTATCAATTGTATCCACAAGGAATATTTTTACCCTCCCAGCAATCTTGGTATGTCTGTGAAAGTGCTTAAATTCTATAATTTCTTTATTGTTTCCTCTCCAGCACAGCCACACACTCCACATGATTCGTATGCGGGAACATATCCACTGGCTGCACTTCTCGCGTCTGATACCCGCCATCCTCAAGCACCCGCAGGTCTCTTGCAAGCGTTCCTGGATTGCAGGATACGTACACCACCCGCTTCGGTTTCATGTCGATGATTGTCCGCAGGAGGGCTTCGTCACAGCCTTTTCTTGGCGGATCGACGACGAGGGTGTCGGCCGTGATGCCTTCTTCATACCATTTTGGAATGACTGTTTCCGCTTCTCCGACTGCGAATTCCGCGTTTGTGATGCCGTTCAGCTCAGCGTTGCGTTTCGCATCCTCGATGGCTTCCGGCACGATTTCAACGCCGTACACTTTTTTCGCCTGCTTTGCCAGAAATAGAGAAATCGTTCCGATGCCGCAGTAGGCGTCGATGACGGTTTCTTCCCCTTGCAGCTCCGCGTACTCAAGCGCTTTGTCGTAGAGCACTTTTGTCTGTTCCGGGTTGACCTGATAGAACGATCTGGCGGAGATGGCGAATTTGACGTCTCCGATGAGGTCGTAGATGTATTCTTCGCCCCAGATAACGTTTGTTTCGTTCCCAAAGATGACGTTTGTTTTGTTTGGATTGATGTTTTGCACGATGGATTTGACGTGCGGGAATTGCGCCGTAATGTCTTCGATGATTTTCGCTTTGTGCGGAAAATCGCTTGTTCTTGTGATGAAAACGATCATCATTTCGCCTGTGACGACGCCGTATCTGACCATGATGTGGCGGAGCCAGCCTTTGTGGCGTTCTTCGTTGTAGGCTTTGACGCCGTAATTTGCACAGATGTCTTTGACGGCTTGGACGGCTTCGTCGTTTTTGGATTGCTGTATCAGGCAGGCGCTCATGTCGATGATGTCATGGCTTCTTTGCTGATAAAATCCGGCGACGAGTCCGCCTTCTCTTTCTCCTACCGGCACCTGTGCTTTGTTTCTGTAGTTCCACGGGTCTTCCATGCCGAGCGTCGGGTGCACGGTGACTTTTGAGAGGTCCAGCTTGCCGATCCGTTCTAAGACGTCTTTGACTTGTTTCTGTTTAAACAAAAGCTGGCCTTCATAGGTCATGTGCTGAAGCTGGCAGCCGCCGCATTGTTTGTAGATTGGGCACGGGGCATCCGTTCTGTGCGGGCTTTCTTCCTTCAGCTCGATCAAACGGCCGAAAGCGAAGCCTTTTTTGACGCGTGTCACTTTGATTTGCGCTTTTTCCTCAGGCAGGGCGTTCGGCACGAAGATCGGAAAGCCCTGAACCTTTGCGACGCCCGCTCCTTCGTGCGTCAAATCCTCAAATGTCACATCATAGTATTCATTTTTTTCTATCGGGGGTTTCATTTTCATCTATAATCACCTCTAGTTTTACCAATAGCCTTGTTTCAGCGTGCTGGCAAACCTTCAAATTCAATGTCAGCCTTCAAAGGTTTCCGATCACGCTGAAAAGATGACAAAATCCTAAAACGAATACTGTTTTAGGATTTTGTCCGCGTATTAATCATCCAGCTGTTCCGCTTTCTCCTTCGGCATGATGACGTGAATATGCCGGTACAGGTTCACGAATTCGCCCGGCAGCATGCCGCCGTACTCGCCGTCCAGGTTCAGCTGCATCTTTTCTGATACATTGACTTTCACACGGTTCGCTTTTGTGTAAATAATGTGCTGATCGTTAATATGATCGCCTCTGAGCGCCATGCTCGCGACTCTGATAAACTCCGCGAGATTGGCTTTTTTCAAAATAATCAAATCAAACATGCCGTCATTCAGGCTGGAATCAGGGGCCAGTTTCTCGAATCCGCCGACCGAGTTGGTCAGCGTCACTAAAAACAGCATAATTTCGCCTTGAAACAGCTTGCCGTCATATTCAATCTCGACTTCTGTCGGTCGAAGTGAAGGCAGCATTTCCATTCCCTTTAAATAATAAGCAAGCTGGCCGAGCATCGTTTTCAGTTTGCTTGGCACATCATACGTCAGCTCCGTCAGACGGCCTCCGCCGGCGATGTTGATAAAATACTGACCGTTCACCTGTCCGATGTCGATCGGGCGGGCCACGCCGTTAATGACGGTATCAGCGGCATTCAGTATATTCTCTCTCGGAATGCCCAGCGCTCTGGCGAAGTCATTTGTCGTGCCGACCGGAATGATGCCGAGTGTCGGTCGTGTGTCTAACGGCGCGAGGCCGTTGACGACTTCATTAATCGTTCCGTCTCCGCCGGCAGCGATAATCAGGTCAAACTCCCGCAAAGCGGCTTCTTTTGCGGCGTGGGTGGCATCCCCCGCGCATGTGGTGGCATGGGTGGAGGTTTCATAACCGGCTTGTTCAAATTTTTGCAGGACCTGGGCAAGATTTTTCTTAAAAAGCTCCCGTCCTGAAGTCGGATTGTATATTATGCGTGCACGTTTCATTATCTCATCATCCTACTTAAGAGTATCCGATCCATTATTAACACTAACAACCTTTAATTATACTATGACTTGAGAAAATCGCAACAAAAAAGGCCCCGGCTCCGTTTAAGGAGCCAAGGCCCGCTGTCTTACTCTTCTTCCGTTCCAGGTTTTTTCTTACGGAATTTCGCCAATACTTCATATACGATCGGCACAATCAGAAGGGTAAGCAGAGTCGAACTGATTAAACCGCCGATAACGGTGACACCGAGTCCTTTAGAAATGACCTGGCTTCCGCCTTCGAAGCCCAGTGCCAATGGAAGCAGGGCGCCGATTGTCGCGATCGCCGTCATCAGAATCGGACGTAATCTCGTAGAGCCGGCTTCCAGGAGCGCTTCTCTCGTCGATAAGCCTTCCGCTTCTTTATGGATGACGCGGTCAATTAAGACAATCGCGTTTGTGACGACGATTCCGATCAGCATCAGCATACCGATCATGGCATTCAGACTGATCGTCTCTCCGGATACATACAGGCCGGCTAATGCGCCGATGACTGTAAACGGAAGCGAGAACAGAATCGCAAACGGTGCTAATGCTCCGCCGAACGTGATCACAAGAACGAGGTATACGATGGCGATTGCGGCAAGCATCGCTAAGCCGAGTTTCGTAAAGGAATCAGCAATATCCGCTGATACACCGCCGGTATCAATCGATACATTGTCCGGCTTATCCAGTTTGTCAACTTTCTTTTGAACGGCTGATGACACCTTCGTGACGTTGTCAGAAGTGACGGTTGCCGTTACGTCAGCGTACACTTTGCCGTCGCGTTTGGAAATGGTATCGGATGTCGTGCCATTTTTCACTTTCGCCACATCGCCGATTTTTACTTCTTGGCCTGCAGGCGATGTGATGGTTTTATCCTCTAATTCTTTTACACTCTTATACTGGTCTTTTTCTGTTTTGATGTTGACGTCAAGCTCTTTGCCGTCCTTTTTCACCGTTGTCAAAGGAGACTGTGACGTTTGGGACATCAGGGCTTGGGAGATTTGCGAAGCCGTCAGGCCCTGCTTGCTGAGTTTCTCCTGGTCAGCGGTGAACGTGTACTCATCATATGTGCTGGAAAGGCCTGAGTTGATGTCTTTCAGATCTTTCTGCTTTTTCATGATGCCTTCGATGTCTTTGACCGTGCCTTTAATATCAGACTCTGAATCTCCGTACACATAGTACGTTAATTCGTTGTTGTTGCCTGACGAACTGAAATTTTGTGATTTCCATTCGCCGCGGCTGGATGTTTTTTTGATTTCTTTTAAGACATTGTCTTTTTCTTTGTCAAAATCAGGCGTGTCATCCACGTATTTCACGTAGAACAATGCGCCGTTTGAGCTTCCGCCGAGCGGACTTTGCGAGCCTAATGAATACTGAACGGTATCGACATGTTTGCGTTTAAGCAGCATGTCTTCCGCTTTTTGCGCAGCTTTTTCAGCTTCGCTTTTCGTTTCGCCCGGTTCAGGCGTGTATGTGAGCTGCATCGTTTTGTCCGCTTGCGCAGGCAGGTAGCTCGCGCCGATCAGAGGTACGAGGAACAAACTGCCGACAAGCATCAGAACCGCGATGATAGATGTAATCCATTTATGTCTTAATGACCAATTCAGCACTTTTTTATAGAAATTGGCCAATCTGCCCGGCTTATGCTCTTTCGCTTTAACAGGCGCACCTGTGAGCGATTTTTTGAATAAGCTGTGCGCAAGCATCGGCACCAGTGTGATCGAAATCAACAGCGATGCGGCAAGCGCGAAGACGATTGTTAATGCAAACGGCATAAACAGTTCGCCGATCTGTCCGCCGACCATGGCAAGCGGCAGGAATACGGCAATGGTTACGATCGTTGATGACATGATCGGTTTAAACATTTCTTTCGTCGCTTCACGCACCAATTGCTTCCCGCGTAAAGGTTCATCTTTCAGCCTCATGCGGCGGTAAATGTTTTCGATCACGACAATCGAGTCGTCGACTACCCGTCCGATGGCGACCGTCATCGCACCGAGCGTCATTATGTTCAATGTGACATCAAGCTGATTCAGCACAAGAAGCGCAATCAGCAGTGACAGCGGGATGGAAATGATAGAAATCATCGTTGATTTAATATCTCTTAAGAATAAGAGAATGATCACGACCGCAAAAATCGCGCCGAAAATCGCTTTGCTTAACATCGTATCCACCGACTCTGTAATCGGCTCTGCCATATCAAGAGTCGAGCTGTACTTGAACCCTTTGTGGTCTTTTTTGTATTGATTCAGTTCATCTTTAATCGCATCGGCCACTTCTACCGTGTTGGCGTCATTGGCTTTTACGATATTAATTCCGATGCTGTCCTTTCCGTTCGTGCGGGAAATGGATTCAGCTTTTTTCACATCTTTAATGTCGGCAATGTCAGAAAGCTTGACTGTCGGCACCCCTGCTGCCGCGCTTCGCTGTGCCTGCTGCATAGCCTGAGCGTCCGCCGCAGATGCCGCACCGGCTCCGCCCGCTTGACCTTGAGCGGCAGAAGAAGATGTGACCGGAATTCTCATATCTTTCAGATCTTTAATTGACGTAATATTTCCGTTAACGACAACTGATTTTTCTTTGTTGCCGAATGTGTACAATCCAAGCGGCGTATTGACGTCAGAGCCTTGGATCACTTTCTTGACGGTATCTTCATCAAGTCCGTACTCTTTCATTTTTTTGTCTTTGAAAGAGAATTCCACCTGCTCTTCCTGCTGTCCGGAAACTTGCACGGACGCAACGCCCTGAATGCCTTCAAGCTTAGGAACGAGAGTGTTTTCCACATTTTTGGTCAGGTCTTCAAGCGAGCTTTTGCCGCTTGTCACACTGAGCGTCAAAATCGGGAAAGAGTTGAGGCTGTAACGGGAAATGTCAGGTTTTTTCGCGTCGTCAGGAAGGCTGACACTGTCCAGCGCTTCAGCGACTTCGGTTTTCGCCTTGTCCATATCCTTGCTGTAATCATATTCAATCATAACCGATGAGACGTTTTCAGAGGATGTGGACGTTACGACGCTCACTCCTTCTAAATTCTGGACCGCCTGCTCGATCGGTTTTGTCACGTCATCCGCAACTTGACTCGGAGCAGCTCCGGGATAAGTCGTATTTACTGAAAGGTAAGGCATGTTGACGTCCGGTATGGATTCCTGCTTCATATTCATACCGGCATACAGCCCTGCTACAGTAACGATAATCGTCATCAGCCAAACTGCGAATTTGTTCTTCAGTACAAAGTTAATAATGTGGTTCATCATGTCCTCCGTTAATTTTTATTGACTGACTGGTCATTCTATATAATACTAAACGGTATAACTCAACATCGTCAACTCATATACCAGAAAATTTTACTAAATTTTTCAAGGATTAAGGGGAAGCACGTCATGAATGAAAAAAAAGAGAGAATCATAAAAACCAGCATTCGTTTATTTGCGAAAAAAGGATTCGCAGCTACGACGATCCAAGAAATCGCCAGTGAATGCGGCATTTCGAAGGGCGCTTTTTATTTGCACTTCAAATCGAAAGAAGCGCTGCTGTTATCTGCCTGTGAATATTATATCGGTATGTCTATGAACAAAATGAAAAATATAGAAGAAGATCTCGCCGGAAAGCCCCCTAAGGAAGTGTTAAAAAAGCAAATTGGCGCTCAATTTGAGGATTTTCGCGATCATAAAGATTTTATCGTTCTTTTGCTTACCGAAAATATCATTCCGGAAAATCAAGAAATCAAGCAATACTTTTACAAAGTAACCATGGAGACGGATAAGCTGTACCGGAACGCCTTGCTGGTATCCTATGGCGAAGGAATCGAGCGGTATGTCGCAGATCTGTCCATCATGGCAAGAGGCATCGTGCATTCCTATATGAATGTGATGGTATTTAACAGTGAGCTTAATATCGGTGCAGAAGAAATATCAGCCTTTATCATCGAGAGACTAGATGATCTTGTACAGGGGCTGAGCCGCTCAGCACTCAATCCGATTGTGTCAAAAGACATTTTCAACCCGATGCCTGCGGGAAAAGACCAGCTGCTTGAGGACATTCAGAAAGTGAAAGAAAACAGCACGCTGCCCGAGGATATCACCGTGTCACTTGATGTTATCGAGGAAGAATTGACTCAGGATAAACCGCGCAAGCCGATTATTAAAGGCATGCTGTCCAATTTGACCGGAACCAGCGACAAAGAAGTTGAAAGGCTTCGGGCCCTCATCTCTGTCTTTATCTCGATTTGACTATAAAAAAAGCAGCCTCTAGGGACTGACCCCATAAGATGAGACAAACAAAAAACACCTTCAAGTTTGAAAACGGATGATTGTTAGCCGAAATTAGACTTGGAGGTGTTTTTTCTATGGGGACAAGAGTGAGTTATCCGGTTGAAGTGAAACAGAAGGCTGTAGAAATGAGATTGGCAGGCGTGCCTATGAAAGAGATCATGCAGGAATTGAATATTAAGAATAAGACACAGGTTCAGACATGGGTTAGATGGCATAAGACTGGGGATACACATCGATTCGAACAGCCTGTCGGAAAGCAATACACTTACGGAAAAGGCCCGGAGTATTCTTCCGAATTAGAGAAACTGCAGGCAGAAAATCGTTATCTGAGACAACAGAATGAAGTTTTAAAAAAGTGCAACGAATTGGAAAGGAAGCTGATAGCGAAACGCCAGTCGAGCTTGTAGAAGCATTGCGCGGCACAATGACCATACAGGATATCTGTATTCATTTAGGTATCTCACGAGCATCTTATTATCGTTGGAAGAAGAATCTGATGAAAGATAACCCTAAATACCATTTAGAAAAACAAATCGGCACGTTGTGCCGAGAACACAAGTTTCGATATGGCTATCGGAAAATCACAGCCATATTAAAAAAGGGAATGCGTGTGAATCATAAAACGGTTCAGCGCATTATGCAGAAGAATCAGTGGCAATGCCGGGTTAAGGTGAAAAAGCGCAAGAAAGATGGGCAGCCATATGCCGTGGCCGAGAATATATTGGATCGAAACTTTCAGTCTGAACGCCCTCTGGAAAAGCTAGTAACGGATATCACATATTTGCCTTATGGGCAGAAACAATTGTATCTTTCCAGTATATTGGATTTATACAATGGAGAAGTGATTGCTTTTACAATTGGCGATAGACAGGACACAGACTTTGTCTTACACACACTTGATCAGCTGCCCGCACTGCCAGAGAACTGCGTGTTACATAGTGACCAAGGTTCTGTTTATACATCTTATGAGTATCAGAAAGCTGTTAAAACAAAAGGCATTACCATGAGCATGTCCCGCAAAGGGACGCCCGCTGATAATGCCTCCATCGAATCGTTTCATTCCTCACTAAAGTCTGAAACGTTCTATCTTAACAGCATTGATCGAACTACGACGACCATCGTAGAACGCACTGCCATAGAATACATTCATTATTATAACAATATTCGTATTCAAACGAAACTAAACAGCCAATCGCCGATACAATATCGGCAATTGGCTGTATGAAGGTGTTTTGATCCCTGTCTCAAAAACAGGGGTCAGTCCCCTAAGGGCTGCTTTTTTATTAGCGTTTTTTAATTTCTTCAAGCAGAATTTTGTTGACCATCGGCGGGTTGGCTTGTCCTTTGGACGCTTTCATAATCTGTCCGACTAGGAAGCCGATCGCGCGGTCTTTTCCGTTTTTAAAGTCTTCGATTGATTGAGGATTGTTGTCAAGCGCCTCAGTGACAAGCTTCAGAAGCACGCCTTCGTCAGAAATCTGAACAAGGCCTTTCTCTTTCACAATCTTCTCAGCGTCGCCGCCTTTTTCAATCAATTCTTTAAACACTTTCTTCGCGATCTTAGAAGAAATGGTTCCTTTTTCAATCAATTTGATCATGCCGGCAAGGCCTTCAGGAGTCAGCGCGACATCCTCAAGCTCTTTTTGTTCGGCGTTCAGGTAAGCTGAGACTTCACCCATCAGCCAGTTTGATGCCTGCTTGGCTTCTGCGCCTTTATTGACCGTTTCTTCGAAGAAATCAGCCATTTCTTTCGTCAGCGTCAGAACCATTGCGTCATAAGCAGGCAGGCCGAGCTCTTCGATATAACGCTTGCGGCGCTCGTCCGGAAGCTCAGGAATGGTTGCTCTTACGCGTTCTTTCCATTCGTCATCAATGTAGAGCTCGACAAGGTCAGGCTCAGGGAAATAGCGATAGTCGTCCGAACCTTCTTTGACACGCATCAAAATGGTTTTTTTCGTCGCTTCATCGTAGCGGCGCGTCTCCTGCTGAATGACTCCGCCTGACAGAAGCACCTGCTCTTGGCGTTTTTCTTCATGCTCAAGTCCTTTTTGCACGAACGCGAAGGAGTTCAGGTTTTTCAGCTCCGTTTTTGTGCCGAATTTCTCCTGGCCAATCGGACGGAGGGAAATGTTGGCGTCACAACGCAGTGAACCTTCTTCCATTTTACAGTCGGAAACGCCTGTGTATTGAATAATTGATTTCAGCTTTTCGAGATATGCGTAAGCTTCCTCCGGTGTGCGGATATCCGGCTCAGATACAATCTCGACAAGCGGCGTGCCCTGGCGGTTGAAGTCAACGAGGGAATAGCCGTCGCCCGTATGCGTCAGCTTTCCCGCATCTTCTTCAAGGTGAAGACGGGTAATGCCGATTTTTTTCGTTTTTCCGCCGACTTCGATTTCGATCCAGCCGTTTTCGCCGATCGGCTTGTCAAATTGAGAAATTTGATATGCCTTCGGGTTGTCCGGATAGAAATAGTTTTTCCGGTCAAACTTCGTATCCGTTGCGATTTCGCAGTTCAAAGCCATTGCGGCTTTCATCGCGAATTCAACCGCTTCTTTGTTCAAAACGGGCAGCACGCCGGGATAGCCGAGGTCGATGACGCTCGTTTGGGTATTCGCTTCCGCGCCGAATGGCGTCGGTGAGCTTGAGAAAATTTTAGATTTTGTTTTTAATTCCACATGGACTTCAAGTCCGATTACCGTTTCAAAGTTCACTTCATTTCACCCCTTACAGTTCAGGTTTCGCTTTATGATGATCTGTTGCCTGCTCAAAAGCATGAGCGACGCGGTATACAGTGCCTTCATCGAAGTGTTTTCCGATGATTTGCAATCCGAGCGGCAGCCCGTCCGCAAATCCGCACGGCACGCTGATTCCCGGCACACCCGCGAGGTTGACAGGAATCGTTAAAATATCGTTGGCGTACATTGTGAGCGGATCGCTGGTTTTTTCTCCGATTTTGAATGCCGGTGTCGGCGTTGTCGGTCCGACGATGACATCGTATTTCTCAAATACGTCTTCAAAATCTTTCTTAATAAGCGTGCGCACTTTTTGCGCTTTTTTGTAATACGCGTCATAGTAGCCGGAGCTGAGCGCGAAGGTGCCGAGCATGATGCGGCGCTTCACTTCATTGCCGAATCCTTCAGAGCGTGTCTGTTTATAAAGGTCGATCAGGTTGTCCGCATTGTCTGAGCGGTATCCGTAGCGGATGCCGTCAAAGCGCGCAAGGTTTGCAGACGCTTCGGAAGAAGACAGCAGATAATACGTCGCAAGCGCGTATTTGCTGTGCGGCAGAGATACTTCTTCCCATGTCGCTCCGAGGTCTTCAAGCACTTTTAAAGCGGCTAAAACCGATTCTTTCGCTTCTTTGCCGACGCCTTCTCCGAGATATTCTTTCGGTACGGCGATTTTTAAGCCTTTAATATCGCCAGTTAATGAAGAAAGAAAATCCGGCACTTCGACATTGGCGCTCGTAGAGTCCATTTTGTCCGGGCCTGAAATCGCCTGAAGCAGGAATGCGTTATCTTCTACGGTTCTTGTGATCGGCCCGATCTGGTCCAGTGAAGACGCAAAAGCGACCAAACCGTAACGCGACACGCGTCCGTATGTAGGCTTTAATCCGACGACGCCGCAGAAAGAAGCCGGCTGGCGGATGGAGCCGCCCGTATCAGATCCGAGTGAAAACGGCACTTCGCCCGCGGCAACCGCAGCTGCGGAACCGCCGCTTGATCCGCCGGGAACCGTATCGAGATTCCAAGGGTTTTTCGTCGCTTTGTACGCGGAGTTTTCAGTAGAAGAACCCATCGCGAACTCGTCCATATTCAGTTTTCCGATCGTGACGGCTTCAGCGGCTTGAAGGCGCTCCACGACCGTCGCATCGTAAATCGGATCGAAGTTTTCGAGGATTTTGCTTGAGCATGTTGTGCGAAGCCCTTTGGTCACGATGTTGTCTTTGACGCCGATCGGCATTCCGAAGAGAAGACCGTGTTCAGACCGTCCGTCAACCGCTTCGTCAAGTTCTTTCGCGTAAGCGCGGGCTCTTTCTTCATCAAGCTGTAAAAACGCCTGCACCTTATCATCCACGGATGCGATCCGTTTGTAAGATTCATCAACAAGATCGGAAATCTTGATTTCTTTTTTATGTATCATTTGTTTCAATTCTGTGATTTTGTGATCAAATAATGACATACTGTCTCCCTCCTTTAATCCAGAATAGATGGCACACGGACATAGCCGTCTTTATGATCGGGAGCATTTTTCATGACATCCTCGACCGGAAGGCCTTTACCCGCTTCATCTTCTCTCATTACGTTTTTCATTTTCAGCACGTGTGTTGTCGGTTCCACGTTATCCGTGTCCACTTCATTAAGCTCCTCGGCAAACGAGATGATGCTGTCAAGCTGTTCTGTGAACATTTCAGCTTCTTCATCCGTAATGGCGAGTCTCGCCAAATGAGCGACATGCTTTACTTCTTCTATAGAAATTCGTGACATAAGATCCACCTCCGCATAATTCTCCGTTTCGTCATATAATACTGATCATATCAAAAATGAGCCCTCTAAAGCAACAAAACGCCGCCTTCTGAGGCATGATGAAACCCTCTCTATTTTATCCTAAATCGGGGAGAAAGAGAAACGAATTATATGTCAGAAAATTTTTACTTTTATAATTTATTGGTAGCGTTTTCATCTCTAAGCTGTTCTATGTTGGCGGGGATTTTTTCCTTGAGCGGGCCAGGTTTCGAGAGTTGATTGATCGGGGATACTTTGTTAGGTTTAGTAACCATAGCCAGCACTAAATCATGCGATCCGCATGGAATGATGACTAAAGGCTGGATCGCCGGCGCATATTCCGGCACTACTAATCTGCAGAGGTGATGCAACATTTACATGAAAGAAGAGAGGGTCCAAAAACGTGAGTATTGAATTAATTATATCTCTTGGCATTTACTTTGCTGCCATGCTGTTAATCGGCTGGTACGCATTCAGGAAGACAACGAATATTAATGATTACATGCTGGGCGGAAGAGGACTAGGCCCGTTCGTAACGGCGCTGTCCGCAGGTGCGGCCGATATGAGCGCATGGATGCTGATGGGAGTTCCCGGCGCAATGTTCGCAACGGGGTTATCGACCTTATGGCTGGCGCTCGGTTTGACGATCGGCGCGTATTCAAATTATCTGCTGCTTGCTCCGAGGCTGCGCGCTTACACGGAAGTTGCGGATGATGCGATTACGATTCCCGATTTTTTCGATAAACGGTTCCGCCACTCGTCATCATTGCTGAAAATTGTTTCCGCCGTGATTATTATGATCTTTTTCACGCTGTACACATCGTCCGGGATGGTATCCGGAGGCAGGTTATTTGAATCGGCATTCGGCGCCGACTACAAATTCGGTTTGTTTTTAACGGCCGGTGTTGTTGTGCTTTACACGCTGTTTGGCGGTTTCCTCGCTGTCAGTCTGACTGACTTTGTACAGGGAGCGATCATGTTTGCGGCATTAGTGCTTGTGCCGATCGTTGCTTTTACCCAGCTCGGGAGCGTTTCAACGACGATTGATTCGATCAACGCCGTTAACCCGAAACTATTGGATATCTTTAAAGGCGCGAGCGTCATTAGCATTATTTCTTATTTGGCATGGGGACTCGGCTATTACGGCCAGCCTCATATCATCGTACGATTTATGGCGATTAAAGAAGTGAAAGATTTAAAACCCGCCCGCAGAATCGGGATGAGCTGGATGGTTATTTCAGTTGTCGGTTCATTGCTTACCGGGATTATCGGGGTTGCGTATTCTCATCACTTCGGGGTCTCCGTAAAAGATCCGGAAACGATTTTCATTATTTTTTCTAAAATCTTGTTCCATCCGCTGATTACGGGCTTCTTGCTGTCCGCAATTTTAGCGGCGATCATGAGTTCCATTTCCTCACAGCTTCTCGTAACGGCAAGCGCCATTACGGAAGATTTATACCGCGCCTTTTTCAGACGGGAAGCGAGCGATAAAGAATTGGTCATGACCGGACGCCTGTCGGTATTGATCGTGGCCGTTATCGCCATCCTGCTTTCCATGAATCCGAACAGCACCATTCTTGATCTGGTCGGATATGCGTGGGCAGGCTTCGGTTCGGCTATCGGCCCGGCGCTCTTGCTCAGTCTGTACTGGAAACGGATGAATGAATGGGGAGCGCTTGCGGCGATGATTACCGGGGCCGCGGCCGTTTTAATCTGGATCACGACAGGGCTTGCCGCTTCAACCGGCGTATACGAAATCATTCCGGGGTTCTTCCTCAGTCTGATTGCCGGTATTGCCGTCAGCCTGCTGACCAAAAAACCGGCCGATGCTTCTTATCAGCTGTTCAGCCGGATGGAAGCTCTTTTGAAAAACAAGAAATAGACAAAAAGCCGTCAGATTTTATCCCTGACGGCTTTTTTCTTCCGCACTTGTCCTGCTATAAATACTGTGAGAAAATCATATCAATTTATTATAAGAAAAATTGCGGAGGTGCTGTGCAAATTGAGCTGGCCTATCGAACCAGACATTTTATTAAAGCTGGGCATTGCCACGCTGATCGGCATGATCATCGGTCTTGAACGCGAACTGAAAAACAAACCGCTCGGACTGAAAACCTGTATCGTCATCGCCGTCAGCTCCTGTATGCTGACGATCGTCAGCATTAATGCGGCATATCATTTCCCAAAATATTACCGTATCATGATGGATCCGCTCCGCCTCCCCGCCCAAATCATTTCCGGCGTCGGTTTTATCGGCGCGGGCGTGATCCTGCGTAAAAGCAATGACGTCATATCCGGCCTGACGACATCGGCCATCATCTGGGGCGCAGCCGGGCTCGGTCTGGCTACAGGCGCCGGCTTTTATAAAGAGGCGTTCGCAAGCCTCTTGTTTATCCTGATCAGTGTCGAATTTCTTCCGTGGCTGATCAGAAAAATCGGTCCCAACCGCTTGAAGGAGAAGGATATCCGCGTGAGAATGTCTCTTTCCGATAAAGACAAAATGACCGAGATTTTAAAGGAAATGAAAAGCAAACAGCTCCGCATTCACTCCGTCCGGATTGATGATCTGCACGAAAAAGAATTTCCGATTATGGAAGTGAAAGTCAGTGTTCACAAAAACCGATACACCACTGACGTCTATTATGATATTAAAGAAATTCAGGGTGTCGTCGGAGTGAAGTGTGATACGCTATAAAAAAAACGCCGGGCTGGATTCAGCCGGCGTTTTTCTATTTATACGAATGCAGAAAAGTTATACTCCGTAATCGGGGTTTCGTTTTCGATATCGCGCCTGAAGGTTTTCAGCATCTCAAGTTCCTCGTCCCCGAGTGAATTGAGGTCAAACGCCTGATGCAATAATCCGTAGATCAGCATATGGCGCAGCCGGAGAAAATCCGGGATGTGTTCAAGCCAGGCGGGGTCAAGGTCATTTTCTTCCCTGTAGCCTTTCATAAAGTGAGTCATGAATTCACCCGTAAACGCGGCCTTGTCTTCATACGGGATGACCGGATACCACAACATGTTGTACAGCAGAATACTGATATCATTCACAAACCAATTGTAGCCGGTATCATCAAAATCAAATGCCGTGATTTTCCCATTGTCCCAATTGAAATTGCCGTGGTGCAGATCGGCGTGCACAAGGCCGTAGTTTTCAGGATTCTTCGGCAAACGGCGCAGTTTTTCCATTAGAGCATCCGCCCGTTCAAATACGAGGTGCTGATCTGCGGGCACGTATTTTCTCAGCTTCAGCTGCTCCTCTTCATCCCATTCCTGCCTTTTATATAACGGATCGCTCAGACGGTAGCTTTTCGTCAGCCGGTGCATCTTCCCCGTGTACTTCCCAAGCTCGTAAAACAGAGTCCCGTTCCAGTCTGATTGCTCCACTTTGCGTCCGGGCGCTTTTTCATAGACTCTTACTAAAAATGCTCCGCCTTTTCCATCCGGCACTTCTTCGACATCTTTGCCATTTAATGAAGGAATCGGTTTCGCTGCTGAAAGCCCGCCCTTTGCCAGATGATGAAGCCATTCCATTTCTCCGAGAATATATTCCGGTGTTCTTCTGATCGTATGCGTAATTTTTAAGATATAAGGTTCGTTATCTTTCACAATTTCATATACGTAGTTCTCTGCGTCCGCGATAAATTGAAACTTGGTAAAGCCGTATATTTCACCTGCTTCAGCGAGCACCTTCTCTTCCTCAAAAATCGCTTTAATATCTTTATGCATGCTGATTCACCCTTTTCATAACGTTTGTAGGCGGTGTGTGTACTCAGCAAATGTCATTCATCAACATTCCTGCCCTTCTTTTTTCACAGCAGATTCGTAACATCCGCTTAGAATGAAATACGTTTTCCTGTTAATCCCTAATTATACAAATATCTTAACATACCTCATTCCTCGCTCCAACGATATTCACAATAAAAAACCCTTGCTCATACAGAAATGAACAAGGGCATCTTGGTTAATCGTAAATATGGACGGTCGGTTCTTTGTCACCCGCATTGCGGACGATCAGCGCTTCCTGTCCGTCAGACGAGGTAATGTTAATTTCGACATCAACTGAGCTTTTTGAATAATAATCCATCAGCTCACCTGTTAAGTATTGGGTAAAGGCGATGACTTCGCTTTTCCCGTAAAATTGCATCGGGATTTCAATCTTCATTTTTCTCATTTCATCGTTTTCGTACATTGCCGTTCCGACGACTCCGGTGTAATTCGGGAAGTAGCTGTCGATGGCGTTTTTGAAGCGTTTAAACACTTCGGAATCATCAGGGTATTTCTTTGCCGTGTCTGTATCCGCCGGATAGAAGACGTACTTTTCTTTGACATCATCCCAGTTTGAAATGGTGGATGAGCCGGCCTTGACTTCTGTTTTCGCAATGTAATTCCCCGGTACGATTGATGTTTTCGGCGCTTGTTTATAAAGGGCGACGGTAATCGGCACATTTTTCAGGTTATCCATTTTCCGGAGGCGGTTAACGACTTCCTGGGCGATTTCTTCACCGTGGCTGCGGATCGTTTTGTCGCTGAGCTCCACTTCCTGCTGCGGATCACCTGTGTTTTCGCGGTAATAGTAAACAGAGTTGAGAGCGAGACCGATCATGACACCGCCAAGCTGGATGGAATTTTTATCTTTTCTTACTAAGTAATCCTGTTCAAGCATAGACGCTAAGTAAATCGGGCTGTTTTCATTTTTCTCTTTTGCCGATCCCGAGCTTGGCAGCACCGGGTTTAAGCCGAGATTCTGGAAATTGGCGTCTGCCTTTTTCGCCTTTTTCAGATCACTGCCCTCTTTTTTGCGGTCAAGCCAGCTGAGTACCGTGTCCTCATCTAAATACTGGCCTTCCTGATACAAATAGTCATCCGTCGGGAACGTGTCTTGAGCGAGCCGCATCAGACCCGTCTCGAATTCATCGATGTCCAGCCTCGTGTTCAGCCGGTCCGCGGTCAGGCCGCGCGCTTTTCCGGCCTTAAACGGAAGCACCATTTTATAGTAGGAATCAGAGATATTATATTTCGGTATGATCGCTTTTTCAGAAGACTTTGCCGTTTTCTGCGTGATCTCTTCCTCTTTGTTCCCCCCGAAACTCGGCGAACAGGCCGACAGCATGAGTACTGCCGCCGTTGCCGTCGCCGCCAATGCCAACATCTTTTTCAATAGAAAACACTCCTCTTATTTCTTTAGCTCTCCCAATAGCTGTGCTTCATTCCATACTTCAATGTTTAATTCCTGCGCTTTTGTCAGCTTGCTTCCGGCCGCTTCTCCGGCAATCAGCAAGTCTGTTTTTTTGCTGACAGATCCCGTCAGCTTTCCGCCGAGCGCTTCAATCTGCGCCTTGGCTTCATTTCTGGACAGCTCATCAAGCTTTCCGGTTAACACGATGGTTTTGCCGGCAAAATAAGAGTCGCTGTCCTCCGCTTTTACTTTTTTCGGGCCTTTGTAGAGTGTGTTCACACCGAGTTCCTCAAGTTCATTCAATAGCTCAACCATTTCTTCTTTACGGAAATAGGTGACAACGGCATCGGCCATCTTTTCGCCGATTTCATCTACCGCAAGCAGCTCTTCTTCCGTGGCTTGTTTCAGATTTTCCAGGCTTTCAAAATGCATGGCGAGTGTTTTGGCCGCTTTTGAGCCGATAAAACGGATGCCGAGACCGAACAGCAGGCGTTCCAGCGAATTCTCTTTCGACTTTTGGATGGAGCTGATCAGATTGTCAGTTGATTTTTCCCCCATCCGCTCAAGCCGGATGACCTGCTCTTTCGTCAGCTTATACAAATCAGCGACATTACGGACGAGATGTTCACGGAAAAGCTGTGTGATGACACGTTCTCCGAGTCCGTCAATATTCATCGCGTTGCGTGAGACAAAGTGAATCAGGCCTTCTCTGATCTGCGCCGGACATTCCGGATTGATGCAGCGCAGCGCGACTTCCCCTTCAATGCGGACAAGTTCGCTCTCGCACTCAGGGCAGCTGGTAGGCATATTGAATTCTTTTTCTTCCCCGGTCCGCTGTTCGATTAAGACATTGACGACCTCAGGGATGATGTCGCCCGCTTTTTTGACGACCACTTTATCGAGAATGCGGATATCCTTCTCTTTAATTAAATCTTCGTTATGAAGGGATGCTCTTGAGACCGTCGTTCCCGCGACTTTTACCGGTTCCAGAACGGCGGTCGGCGTAATGACGCCCGTTCTTCCGACATTCAGTTCGATATCGAGCAGTTTTGTCACGACCTCTTCCGCCGGGAATTTATAAGCAATCGCCCAGCGCGGGCTTTTTGCCGTATACCCGAGTTCTTCCTGTTGATCGAGCGAATCGACTTTGATGACAATCCCGTCAATTTCATACGGGAGATCGGCCCGCTTCGCCTGCAGCTCTTCGATCATTTCAATGACTTCATCTATCGTGGCGCATTTTTTCCGTTCCTGGTTTGTTTTAAAACCGAGCTCATCCAGAAAATCCAGGCCCTGACTCTGTGTTTCCACACCCATTTCGTCAAGCTCCGCTATACTGTAGACGAAGATGTCAAGATTTCGTTTCGCTGCAATTTTCGGATCGAGCTGTCTGAGTGAGCCCGCAGCCGCGTTCCGGGGATTGGCGAACGGCTCCTCTTCATGTTTCAGCCTATCTTCATTGAGCGCTTCAAATGACTGTTTCGGCATGTACGCCTCTCCGCGCACTTCTATGGAAAGATTCCGTTTCATTTTCAGCGGAATGTTGCGGATCGTTTTTAAGTTTTCCGTGATATCTTCGCCCGTCGTTCCGTCTCCTCTTGTCGCGCCTCTGACGAAATAGCCGTCTTCATAACGGAGAGAAACAGCAAGACCGTCTATTTTCAGCTCCACATTATAAGCGACGCCGTCACCGACAGCCTGACGGACGCGGCGGTCAAAATCGCGGAGATCATCATCGTTAAATGCGTTGCCGAGACTGAGCATCGGCGTGCCGTGCTGCACCTTTTGAAACGATTCAAGCACCGCTCCCCCGACCCGCTGTGTGGGCGAATCAGGCGTTCTGAGCTCCGGGTGCTCTTCCTCTATGGCAATCAGCTCCTGCATCAGTCTGTCGTACTCGGAATCCGGCACGCTCGGTTCATCTAAGGTGTAATATTCATAACTGTACTGATCGATGGTGCGGCGCAATTCTTCTGCCCGGTGTTTCGCTGTTTCTTTGTCCATCATGTTCTTCCTTTCCTCTTCAGGTTACTGCTTTTCAATCGGCGCAAAAGCGGCAAGCAGACGCTTCACGCCGACTGGGCTCGGGAATGCGATATCAAGCTCGGTGCTTTCGCCTTCTCCTTTTACGCTGACAACCGTTCCGGTGCCCCATTTTTTATGGCCCGCTTTATCGCCGACCGCCCAGCTGAGCGAGTCGCCGCCTGTTTTGTTCGCATAGGAAACGGGACGGGATACGGGCCCGCGTTTTGGCTGCACTTTTCTTCCCGGCTGCATGCGAGGTGTTTTCTTCTCATTTAGGTTCTCCAATAAATCGCCAGGTATTTCCCTGATAAAGCGGGATTCCGGATTCATATTGGTGCGGCCGAATAAGGTGCGCATTTTGGCATTCGTTAAATACAGTTCTTCTTCCGCCCTCGTAATGCCTACATATGCGAGCCTGCGTTCTTCTTCCATCTCGGCTTCTTCCATCAGGGAGCGGCTGTGCGGGAACACGCCTTCTTCCATGCCCATTAAGAACACGACAGGAAATTCAAGCCCCTTAGCGGCGTGCAGTGTCATTAAAGTGACGGCATCCTTTCCGCCTGATTCCTCTTCCTTCTGGTCGAGCTGGTCAATATCCGCAATCAGCGCCAAATCAGTCAGAAACGCGACGAGAGACTTGTCTTCGCTTTTTTGTTCGAAGTTTTTCGTCACGGAAAGAAACTCGTCGATATTTTCAAGGCGGCTTTGGGCTTCGATTGATTTTTCGGCCTTCAGCATTTCTCTGTATTCCGTTTTCTCGAGAATTTCTTCCGTGAGTTCTGTAATGGACAGGTAATCCTGCATGTTCGTCAGATTTTCAATCATCGCGCCAAAGCCGTCAAGCGCGTTTGCCGCTTTCGCGCTGACGCCGATGAAATCAACCTGTTTGACCGCCTGGAACATTGACATTCCGTTCATCGCCGCATATGAAGCGATTTTTTCTAGTGAAGTTGCGCCGACGCCCCGCTTCGGCACATTGACGATCCGCGTAAAACTGATGTCGTCGTCCGGGTTTGACACAAGGCGCAGGTATGCGAGAATGTCTTTAATTTCTTTCCTGTCGTAGAACTTGGTTCCGCCGACGATATTGTAGTTCAGTCCGGATTTTAAAAGGGTTTCCTCAATGACGCGCGACTGGGCGTTTGTCCGGTATAAAATCGCGATATTGGAAAGCTTCCGCCGGCCCGAACTGTTCAGCTCATAAATTTTGCCCGCGACGAATTGGCCTTCGCCGAATTCATTGTCGCCGCTGTAATAAGAAAGCTTGATGCCTTCGTCATTTTCCGTCCACAGGTTTTTCGGCTTGCGGTTTGAGTTGTTTTTGATCACTTCGTTAGCCGCCTGCAGAATCCGCTTTGTTGAGCGGTAGTTTTGCTCGAGCAGAATCACGTTTGCGCTCGGATAATCTTTTTCAAAGGAAAGGATATTCGCGATATCCGCCCCGCGCCATCTGTAAATGGACTGGTCGGAGTCACCGACGACGCAGATATTTTCAAGACGGGCCGCAAGCTGCTTCACAAGCAGATATTGCGCCCTGTTCGTATCCTGATACTCGTCTACGTGAATGTACTGGAATTTGCGCTGATAAAACTCAAGCACTTCCGGCACACGCTCGAAAAGCTTAATCGTCGTCATGATTAAATCATCAAAATCGAGCGATTGGTTTTTCAGCAGTTTTTTCTGATAATCGGTATACACGTCACTCGTGACCTGATCGTAGTAGCCGCCGGCCGTTTTTGCGAATTCCTCAGGTTCGATCAGCTCGTTTTTTGCGCTGCTGATGGAGCCTAAAATACTTCTCGGATCAAACTTTTTCGGATCGATATTCCGCTCTTTCAGAATCCCTTTAATAACGGAAAGCTGATCAGCCGTATCAAGAATGGAGAAATTTCGGTTGATGCCGATTCTGTCAATATCCCTGCGCAGAATCCGCACGCACATGCTATGGAAGGTGGATATCCAGATTTCATCCGCGCCGGGTCCGAGAATGCTCTCCACCCGCTCCTTCATTTCTCTGGCTGCTTTATTTGTAAATGTAATCGCCAGAATGTTCCATGGCGCCACGTGTTTTTCCGCCATTAAGTATGCGATTCTGTGCGTCAGCACACGTGTTTTTCCGCTTCCCGCGCCCGCCATCAGAAGCAGCGGACCGTCCGTCGTCTTGACCGCTTCCTGCTGAACGGGATTTAATCCGCTTAATAATTGATTGCTAATGTAATTCATATCCGTTCACCGCCTATCAAACATATGTTCTATCATAAATCAATTTCGTCCGCTTGGCTACTTTGTCTTTACAGCCGCCACTGTTTTAAGCGCCTGATCAAAATCTTCATATACGGCATTTCCGACAACGATGACATCGGCATGACGGCCGAACCGTTCCGCCGTTTCCGCGTCTTTAATGCCGCCTCCGTAAAACAGGACGGACTTGTCCAGCACAGCCTTCGTTTTCTCCACCGTTTCTATGTCCGCCAGCATCCCGCTGTATTCCAGATAAAAAATCGGGAGATGAAGCAAATGTTCCGCGACCCGCGCATAGGCGAGAATATCTTCTGTTTCTATATGTGTATCCGCCTCCGTCAAAGCGGCCGCCTTACAATCAGGATTGACGATGCAGTAGCCCTCCGTCACAATTTCCTCCATTGACATGAGCTCTCCGTATTCTTTCATCGCCTGATGATGCATGCCGACAATCCAGTCCGCCTTTTTGCTGTTGAGCACACTCGGAATGAAATAAAGATCAAACCCGGGCACAATGGAATCAATCGTCGACACCTCAAGTACGCACGGCACTAAAAACCGCCGCACCTTTGACATCAGCCTCAGCACATTGTCCTCGGTGACATTGTCGCTTCCTCCGATCACAATGGCGTCAGTCCCTGATTCACAAAGCCGTTCCAGCTGTTCATCCGGTAAATCTTTATTCGGATCGAGTTTAAAAACGTGCTTCCACTCGTTAACATCGTACATGCGTTTTCGTTCCTCCATTCGTTTCTTGCCATTTAAACATTATAACAAATTCATTTGGCCCGGAAAAACGGAAAAAGACGTCATTCACCTGATTCACAAAAAAAGATTGCGCTCCGCCTGCAGGGATACGGCTATGTTTGAAAAAATACAAAATGTGGAATGTCAAAGAGAAAAAAGGCAAGGAGTCTGATTTCAATGGAACAGGCCATTATCGTACTGATTTGTATATTAATTTTGATTATTTTGGTTCCCGCCGCATTGTTTCTTTGGATATACATAAGAGATGAAAAGCAGGAAGAGCATTCAGTGCTGCGCAATTATCCCGTAACGGGAAAGCTGCGTTATATATTTGAAAAAATCGGGCCTGAGCTGCGGCAGTATTTGTTCAGCAATGATAACGAAGAACAGCCGTTTTCCCGGAGAGAATATGAACAGACAGTCATGTCGGGAAAGTATAAAAGCAGAATGATGGGCTTCGGATCGGAACGGGATTTCGATCAGCCGGGCTATTATATCCGTAACGCCCTCTTCCCGAAACAAAGGGAGGAGCTGCGCACAGATCAGACGCCGAAGATCGAGACGATGGTATACAAGATTGACAAAGACAATCTGCTGAAGCGCAGCGAGCACCGTGAAAAAGCGAAAGCAGACCCTTATTACCTGCATCCGGACGATGTGCAAGTAATCGGCCGTGACACATGCAAGAAGCCGTTTTATGTAAAAGGATTAATCGGACAATCAGCGATGAGCTACGGCTCACTTGGCGACCGGGCAATTACCGCCCTGTCAAAAGGGCTGCACCAAGCCGGAGGCACATGGATGAATACAGGCGAAGGCGGCCTGTCAGAGTATCACCTGAAAGGCGGCGCGGATATTATCTGCCAAATCGGCCCGGGGCTGTTCGGCGTCCGCACCGAAGAAGGAGAATTTTCCTGGGAAGAATTTAAGAAAAAAAGCCGTCTCGAGCAGATTAAAGCCTTTGAATTAAAGCTTGCGCAAGGGGCGAAAGCAAGAGGCGGGCATATTGACGGCTCAAAGGTGACCGAAGAAATTGCCGCCATCAGGAATGTGCAGCCCGGACAATCCATTGACAGCCCCAACCGCTTCAACGAATTTTCAAATGTACCGGACATGCTTGATTTCATTGAGAAATTAAGGACTGTAGGTGAAAAACCGGTCGGCATCAAAATTGTCCCCGGCAGCCGCAAAGACCTTGAAGATCTTATTTCCTGCATGAGTTCATCAGGCAAACATCCCGACTTTATTACGATTGACGGCAGTGAAGGGGGAACCGGGGCTTCTTTTCATGAGCTGGCGGATTCCGTCGGCCTGCCGATTCTGACCGGCCTCCCCCTTGTTGACGGCCTTTTGAAGACATACGGTATAAGGGATAAGCTGAAAATTTTCGCATCCGGAAAGCTGCTCACTCCGGATAAGATTGCCGTCGCCCTCGCGCTAGGCGCAGATTTTGTCAATATTGCCCGGGGAATGATGTTTTCAGTCGGCTGTATCCGCGCTCAAGTATGCCACACCAATCATTGTCCTGTCGGAGTGGCGACAACCGATCCAAAACTTCAGCGCGCACTCAGTATCGAGGATAAACAGCACCGCGTCTGCAACTACGTGCTTTCCTTGCGTGAAGGGCTGTTTCACCTAGCCGCGGCGGCCGGCATCAGCTCGCCGATTCATTTCTCAGCTGAACACATCGTATACCGGGAGAAAGACGGAAGCCTGAGGGAACTTCCCGGCCTTATGGATCAGCACGCATAAAAAAACCGCCTGCCGTCACCGGCAGGTCGGTTTTTTACGTTGCTGAGGAAGATTCCCCTTTGTTTACACGGTCAAGCGCCATTTCATAGGCGTCATTTCCGTAATTTAAGCAGCGCTTCACTCGGGAAATCGTCGCTGTGGAAGCACCCGTTTCGCTTTCAATTTTGTGATACGTATTTCCTTCGCGGAGCATTCTTGCCACTTCCAAACGCTGCGCCAGCGATTGAATTTCATTAATCGTACAAAGATCGTCAAAGAAACGATAGCATTCCTCCAGATCTTTCAGCGATAAAATAGATAAAAATAACTGGTCCAGTTCTTTTCCGCGTAATTTATCGATTTGCATCGTCAAACACCTTCTCCTTTACTAATGGAAGCTGCATCGAGATCAGGAACGATATTAATCCATGTCTTTCCCGGCACAAACGGAAGAATCTCACCGCCTTTAACGGGCAGAATACGGCCGTCTTTGTATTCCCAGTCTGACTCAATAACATCGCCGTGCTGAATCAGGAGGCCTTTCCCTCCTGATTGAATATCGATGGCCCGCCTTCCATCTTTGTCTGTCATGCGATGGCCGGCTTCAACAATAAAAATGTTGCGCATGGCTAAAGGCTTTCCGGTCTCCCGGTCTGTCGCTTTCACACCATCAGAGCTTCTTGTATAAGTATCAGCTTTTTTATCATAATCGTATTCGACAAGATTTGTAACGTTTTGTGTTCCATAATCTATCCGAATATTGTAGGTTTCGTTTCCGGGTTTTGCTTCTGATGTCTGAAATGGAAGCGGTTTTGTTTTTCCGTTCAGCTTGTATCCTTTTTGTTCCGCCGCCTTTCTGATATTGTCATAAGACGTGTAGGAATTGTGGGGCGGCTTGCTGAAATCGGCCCGCCAAAACAGGCTTCCGTCAAAATCCAAACCGTTTATATAATCGTAAGCACCGGACTCCAGCTGCTTTTTAGCGCCGGGACTCCAGCCATGATGGATAAATATGCTGTTAAACCCGCTGCTGAGGGTGACAAAGTATTCCCTCGCGCTCCGCACAGGCCCGACCGTTTCCGGCATCTCACTCTGAAAAATCGCGAGAAACCGCGTAATCCTGCCTTCCGCGAGCGCTTCGATGACAACATCCGCCTTTGACAGCCCGGATTGGGGCCTCGCCTTCGGATGATTGTTCACTATAACTGCAATCGGACGGCGTTCTGCAAGCTTCCGCTCAGTTTTTAACCCCGTTAAAGGAGCTTCCGCCTCTTTCGGCTTCACCTGATCGGCATCATTCTGCCGGCAGGCGGCAAGCAGCAAAAACGCAAAACAAAGCATACAAACGGTTTTCCATCTTTTCATATGTCGGCTCCCTGCTTTTATATTTTAACGCATTATCGATGGAAAGAGTACAGTTTTTTTCATCACGTCGAATATTCCTCTCGGCGTAATGCGAATATAAGGCAGGTGTGTGCTCTGCAAAAAGAGCAGCGTATAGATCGGATCGCAGAATCGGTAGCCCCGCTCCTCAAGCAAAGTCCTCAGTTTTTGCTCTTTCTCAAGCACTTCTTCATAATTCTCCGCGGATGCAGAACCGTTTAAGGCGAGGGGAATCTCATGCAGAATCTTCCCGTTTTCGGCAAGCACGATTCCGCCGCCGATTTCTTTCATCCGTGAGAAAGCGAGCAGGATATCTTCCTTATTTTTTCCGGCAGCGATAATATCTCCTGTTGTCGTGTAGGAACTGACAAAGCCCTGCACCCGATCGGCAAAACCTTTCAGCATTGTATTAACCCGCCATTTTCCATGCTTATCGAGAAGCGTGAGATAGCATTCATCATGATCAAAAGAAAGCTGGTCAACAGAATTATCAATCGCAATCATATACGGCTCCATAATGACCGCGTTGCGCATGGACACACCCATCGGCATTGAAAACTGTAAATCATCCATCGTCATATCATATGAAAGCTCAAGAGGGACAAGACCGCCCTTTTTCCAATCCGTTTCTGTAAACGCATTCATATTTCGGCCGTCTTCCCTCACCAGGATACCTTTGGAGATCACCGTGACCGGGTCAGGATTCATCGGGTCATCGAGAATGTTCAATGAAGCAAGCCGGCCCGGACCGATCACACCGAGAAAGTCGTCCATCTGATAATACTTCGCGATATTAAAGGAGGCCATATTGTAGGCGTCAATCGCCGGAACTCCTTCCTCCAAAGCGATTTTGATTAATTCATTCGTCATGCCGCCTTTATAAAAATGCGGCGTCGCTCCATCCGTCGTGTAAAAGAAATGATCATAATGCCGGAAGCCTTTTTGATGGAGATCCTGCAAAATCGTTCTCAAATCAGGGCGGATGGATGAATGTCTGAGCGAAACATAGTAGCCCAATTCAAGCCGTCTCATCACCTCGCCGCCATTCATCGCCTCGTGGTCGGAATCAGCTCCGAACAGTTTCATCTTCGTCAGTGTTTTCTCAGAGGCTCCGGGAAAATGCCCTTCTATCCGCTTGCGCAGTTTCTTTGTCGCCTGCATGCAATGAAGCATCAGGTCATCGCCGTCCATGAGGCGCGGCCATCCGGTCAATTCTCCGCCTTGAATGACATCCGGGTGCTCAATCCATTGCTTTCGGACATCAAAAGAAAGAAGCTGATCCTCATTCAGCACTTCAGTCTGCAGATCATATCTGGACCACCAGAAATATTGCACCGGCTGTTTTTTCAGTTCTTCCAATATAGTAAGCGCTTTCTTTTTACCGCTGTGCAAAAGAAAAAACAAGTTATCATTAACAAACGTCGTTGTTCCGAATTGAGACACATATTCGGCGAGCGTTTGGGGATTATATATTTGAAAAGGATGTGTATGCGGTTCAATGTAACCTGGCACAATGTATTTTCCTTCACAATTTATGGTATGAATGTGCTCAGCTGCATCAGGAAGCTCATGACCAACATATACAATTCGGTCTCCGTAAATCCAGACGTTCTTTTTCAGCCATTGTTTTAAAAAAGGATTTAATACGAGAGCATCCCGTAAAAGTAGCGTTGGAAGCAGCTTTGAGTCTACAACATCCGCCTGTGATCTGATGTCTTTATTTTTCCAGTTAAAGGTACGTTCGGACATTCACATACTCTCCTTCGCTTATATTAGACCCATCGTATCACATCCGCACAATTATCGCACGGCTAAAACGTTACAAATTATTGAAGATGAATGAAAAACTTTTTCTAAGGGAGCTGAAATGATGAAACCGAATATCAGTTTATTAAATGCCGTTATGCGCATCACTTGCGGCCTCACCATTTTGTCTGCTGCTTCAGCGAAATACACGAGAAAACCTTGGTGCAAGATGCATCTCTTCTGTATGATAATGGGCGCGATGAAAGCGGCGTCCGGCATCCTCCGCTTCTGCCCGGTGACATATATGTTCCAAACCGGAATGAATCAGGATGACAGCCATCAGCAAGAAAAATGTGGCTGGGACAAAACTAGCTTCAAATAATGAGAAAGGTGAATTTGGGGGTACTCAAATTCATCTTTCTTTATTTTTATGTATAAATTCTTCTATTACCTTAGAAGTTGGCAGTGAATTTTCTTAAATTCACTGCCATTAATGCGAGACCCATTTCGTTTGCTACCTTCGATTTTCCTCGTACAGAAAATCGAGTGAAACGCAAATTAGCCTTCAAGAATCCAAAAACTGGTTCCACATCGGTTTTACGTTTTCGATAGATGGCACTCGTTTTCTCTTCTGAAAGCTTCGCTCTCACATATTCTTTTTGCTGTTCCCATTTTTTGTTCACCATTAGTTTTCGATTGTTTCCTTCTTTTGCCTTGGTACATGATGAACGGAATGGGCATCCTGAACAGTCTTCGCACTCGTAGACTTTGAAACTCCTTTGGAAACCTGTAGCGTCCGTTCGGACAGAATGATATTGAAATTCTAAACGTTTCTGATTAGGGCACGTATATGTATCGGTTTCTTGATCATATACCCAGTTATCAGGATTAAATGTATTTTGTTTGTACTTTTTCTTTTGTTCCTTCAAAAACATGTTATATGTTATCAGTGCTTCTCGGTTTCTGTTTGAGAGAATATCACTAAAGTTTTGTTCACTACCATAACCTGCATCTGCAACTATATGTTTCGGTAACTCGAAATAATGTTGCTCGATCTCATCTAAAAATGGAATTAACGTACGTGTATCTGTTGGGTTTGGAAATAGACTATAAGCAAGCGCATATTGACCTTCCGTTGCGATTTGTACATTGTAACCAGCTTTCAATTGCCCGTTTTTCATATAATCATCTTTCATTCGCATAAATGTCGCATCTAGATCTGTTTTAGAATAGCTATTACGTGGTCCAAAGATTTTAAGATCCTGTTGGTACTTCCGTTTTCTTAGGATAAAATCAATCAACTGTTTACGCACTTGTTTCGGGTATTTTCGTTCCCTTCGTAAGGCTTTTCGTTCCGTAACGTCTGAAGATGCTTCTATTTGTTTATCATATTCGGTCACTACTTCGTCTACTTTTTGAACCATTTGAGTGAGCTCTCCAAATGATAGCTGTTCATCACTTTCCCGTTCCATTTGGGGTATGATTTCGTTCTCAAGCAACTCATTGTACAACTGGTTTGACTTATCAATTAAACGCTGATGAAATTTCTCAATCGCTTTCTTCCAGACAAACGTAAATTTATTCGCATTCGCTTCAATCTTTGTACCATCGATAAATATCGCTTCTTGATCGATCAGTTTTTCTTCAATCAATTGGCAGCGAAATTGGATGAAACATTGACGGATTAAATCTTTCACTACTGGTTGAACACGAAATCGGTTAATTGTACGGTAGCTTGGTTCATACCCTTGAGCTAACCACATCATACGGATACTGTCTTTTAATAGGGCCTCTATTTTACGCCCTGAAAAGACAGATTGAGTGTAGGCACATAGAATAATTTTAAGCATCATGCGTGGATGATAGGCAGGACAACCTTCATTTCGAAGAAATGGTTCAAACGCTTCTTGAGGGATACTTTCCACTAAATGATGGACATGGTAGGCAATATCATTATTTTGTAACTTTACTTCTAAATCTAAAGGCAAAACGATTTGATTCATGGTATAATCTTTAAACATAAGGACACTTCTTTCTGATTAGATTTTGTATGGTAACTTAATTTTATCAGAAGTTGTCCTTATTTTTTATTGTAAAATAATCAAAAACGGTGAAAGTTTACTCGTCGTAAAATTTCACCGTTTTTTTCGTCTTAGAGGTGGGTTTTGTCCCAGCCCCATTTATTTTCTCCTGTCCAGCGAGTCTGAGAAGAATCCGTCTATACGCCTTCATCGATGACTGGCAAGCCGACAACCTAGGCCGTCCTCAGCTTACGTAAAAAACCCCGCAGCTCGGGTGCTGCGGGGTTCTGCTTTCTATCGTTGAGAAGCTTTCAGCGCACGGGCGCCGATGTCGCTTCTGTAAAACAGTCCGGGTTTTGTCAGCCCTGAAACGGCGCTGTACACTTTATCTCTCGCCGCTTCAAATGTCTCAGCAAATGCGGTGACATTGGCGACCCGACCGCCGTTTGTAACAAATTGGCCGCCGTCTTTTTTCGTTCCGGCATGAAAAACAGCGATCCTGTCTTCAGCGGACGTCAAACTGCCGATCGGCGTCCCTTTTGCATAGCCTTCCGGATAGCCTTCAGAAGCCAGCACAACGCTGACAGCGGCCGTATCCTTCCACCTTAGGTCAACATCCTTCTCATGCAGAAGATCTAAGAGCACCTGAATGAGGTCAGATTCCATTCTCGGCACGACAACCTGTGTTTCCGGATCTCCGAAGCGCGCGTTGAATTCAATGACTTTTGATCCGTTTTCCGTCAAAATCAGCCCCGCGTACAGCACGCCCGTGAAGGAGCGTCCCTCTTTCACCATTGCTTTTGCCGCCGGCTTCACAATCGTTTCGACTGCGCTTCTGACGATATCATCGGAAATGTGCGGCACCGGTGAGTAGGCGCCCATTCCGCCCGTATTCGGCCCTTTGTCTCCATCGAAGGCGCGTTTATGATCTTGAGCGATTACCATCGGATAGACGGCCTCCCCTTTTACAAACGCCATTAAAGAAAATTCTTCGCCGGCGAGGAACTCTTCAATGACCACAGATGCGCTCGCCTCGCCGAATTTCTCATCTTCAAGAAAATCGTGCAGGCATTCAATCGCTTCTTCTTCCGTCATCGCGACCGTGACACCTTTTCCGGCGGCAAGCCCGTCCGCTTTAATGACAATCGGCGCGCCTTTTTGCTGCACATATGCTTTCGCCTCTTCAAATGAAGTAAACGTCTCATATTTCGCCGTCGGAATGCCGTATTTTTTCATTAAATCCTTGGCAAACTGTTTGCTTCCTTCAATGATTGCCGCTTTTTCAGACGGTCCGAAAACAAGCAGTCCGGCCTTTTCAAACTCGTCCGCTATTCCTTCAATCAGAGGAACTTCAGGGCCGATAATCGTCAGCCCGACATGATGTTCTTTCGCAAACGCAATGAGTGCGGCATGATCGCTTTCTTCAATGTTGGCCAGCGTCGCGCAGTCTGCCATACCGTCATTTCCGGGCGCGGCGTACACCGTGTCAACAAGCGGGCTTTGCGCCGCTTTCCAAGCCAATGTATGCTCTCTGCCGCCTTTTCCGATAATCAATACATTCACGCTTCGTTCCCCCTCTTAATGTTTGAAATGTCTGATGCCGGTGAATACCATGGCGATCCCGTATTCATCCGCTTTTTTAATCGAATCTTCATCGCGGACCGATCCGCCGGGCTGAATAATCGCCGTGACACCGGCTTTTGCGGCTTCTTCGACTGTATCCGGCATCGGGAAAAACGCGTCTGATCCGAGCGCGCTGCCTTTTGCTTTTTCTCCGGCCTGCTCAATGGCGATTTTAGCTGAACCGACGCGATTCATCTGTCCTGCGCCCACACCGACCGTCATATGGTCTTTTGCAAGAACGATCGCGTTGGATTTCACGTGTTTGACGACTTTCCAGGCGAGCTTCAGATCTTCCCATTCCTGCTCGTTCGGCTCTCTTTTTGTCGGGATGCTGATGTCGGCGTCATCAAATCCATGGACGTCTAAATCTTGAATCAAAAGGCCGCCCTGTACGGATGTCAGCTGTTTTTCTTTCTTCCCTGATGCGGTCACGTCAAGCGTGAGAAGACGAAGGTTTTTCTTCGCCGTCAGTACGTTCAGCGCTTCTTCACTGAAAGAAGGGGCGATAATGATTTCTAAAAAGATGCCGTGAAGGGCTTCAGCCGTTGCCTGATCAACTTCACGGTTCAGCGCGATGATGCCGCCGAAAATGGAGATTTTATCAGCTTCATACGCTTTATTGAATGCTTCCTCAATTGAAGCTCCCGTACCGACTCCGCACGGATTCATATGTTTAACGGCAACAGCTGCGGGTTCTGTAAACTCCCGGACGATTTGAACGGCCGCATCCGCGTCCTTAATATTGTTGTAAGAAAGCTCTTTGCCGTGAAGCTGTTTTGCCGCCGCGATGGAACCGGAGACAGGAAGTGCGCTTTGGTAGAAAACAGCCTCTTGGTGAGGGTTTTCACCGTAGCGAAGCGATTGTTTTTTCTCAAATGTAACGGTGAATTGCTCAGGGTCTTTCTCACCGGCCTCGCGTGTTAAGTAATCAGCGATTAATGCGTCGTATGCCGCGGTATGGCGGAATACTTTGGCCGCAAGCTCGCGTTTTCTTTTAAGCGAAACACCGCCGTGTTCTTTCATCTCAATGAGCACGGAGCTGTAATCGGCCGGATCTGTGATGACCGTCACATCCTGATGGTTTTTCGATGCGGCGCGCAGCATGCCGGGGCCGCCGATATCAATGTTTTCTATCGCTTCATCGTATGTTACATCTTCTTTTGAAATCGTTTCTTTAAACGGATAAAGGTTGACAACCACAAGGTCAATCGGTGCAATGCCGTGCTCATTGATCTGCGCCATATGCTCTTCATTGTCTCTTACGGCAAGCAGTCCGCCGTGAATATTAGGATGGAGCGTTTTTAACCGTCCGTCCATAATTTCAGGAAATCCGGTCACTTCTGAAATGCCGATGACATCCACACCGTTTTCCTGAAGTAGTTTTTTTGTTCCTCCGGTCGAAATGACTTCGACGCCGAGCTCTGTCAGTTCCTTTACGAAAGGTACGAGATTTGTTTTATCAGAAACACTGATTAGTGCGCGTTTGATTGTCATGCCTTTTCACCTCTGTTATTTAGTCCCAGCAGCTGTTTCACAACGCTCGGATACCATTTGTGCTCAAGCTCGTGTATTGTATGCTCTATGTCTTCAAGCGTATCGTTTTCCTGTATTTCGAATGCTTTTTGCGCGATAATCGGTCCGGTGTCCATGCCTTCGTCGACGTAATGAACGGTAATGCCCGCCACTTTCACACCGGCCCGATACGCCTGTCCGACAGCGTCAATCCCGGGGAATGCCGGAAGAAGCGAGGGATGTATATTAATAATGCGGCCCCCGTATGCTTCAAGCAGCGTATCTCCAATCAGTCTCATATAGCCGGCGAGAACGATTAATTCCGCCCCGTGCAGGCGCAGCTGTTCAATAACGGCCCGTTCAAAAGCCGCTTTGTTTTCAAAAGATGACGGTTCAAAGGCGAATGACGGAATGTGTAAAGCCTCCGCCCTTTCCACCGCCTTTGCCTGAGGCTTATCCGTCACGAGAAGCGAGAGCTCCGCATCCCACTTCTCTTCTCTCATGCGTTTGGCAATGGCCTCGAAGTTCGATCCGTTTCCTGAAGCAAATACCGCAAACTTTTTCATGAAAGAGCCGCACCGCCGAAAGAAATGCCTTCGCCCCGCTTGACCCGGCCGATCAGATAAGCCTTCTCGCCCTGAGCTTCAAGCGTGTCGATGACGTCTGTCAGGTTTTCTTCTTTAACGGCAAGGACAAAACCGATGCCCATATTAAAAACATTGAACATTTCTTCTTCTTTCAGCTTGCCGTGCTCCTGCAGAAACGGAAAAATCGGCGGGATCGGCCATGATCCGTGATCAATTTCCGCACTCAATCCGTCCGGCAGCATCCGCGGGATGTTCTCGATGAATCCTCCGCCTGTCACATGCGCCATGCCGTCCACCTTACCGCTTTTCACCGCCTTGAGCACCGGCTTCACATATATTCTCGTCGGTTCCAGCAATTCTTCTCCGAGAGGACGCGCAAACGGTTCATAGACAGTATCCAAATCAAGTCCGCCGTCATCAAGAAGCACTTTTCTCACAAGGGAAAATCCGTTGCTGTGAAGGCCGCTTGAAGTAAGTCCGATTAAGAGATGCCCCTCTTCGATATGTTCACCGGTGACGATTTCGTCTTTTTCCGCGACGCCGACTGAAAAGCCCGCAATATCGTATTCATCAGCCGTATACAGCCCCGGCATTTCCGCCGTCTCACCGCCGATAAGCGCTGATCCTGACTGCTCGCATCCGTCCGCCACGCCCTGAACGATCTGCTCAATTTTTACCGGATCAGCCTTGCCGACCGCCAAATAATCAAGGAAAAACAGCGGCTCCGCTCCTTGGGCAAGCACATCATTTACACACATCGCGACCGCATCGACGCCGATCGTGTCATGTTTATCCATTGAAAATGCGAGTTTCAGCTTGGTGCCGACACCGTCTGTTCCGGAAATTAAAACAGGCTTTTGATACGGAAGCTCTGACAGATCAAACATTCCGCCAAAACCGCCTAGGCTTCCCATAACGCCGAGCCTTTTCGTGCGCTCCACGTGTTTTTTCATTCGTTTGACGGCTTCGTATCCGGCTTCGATGTCAACTCCGGCATTTTTATAAGCATCAGACATCCCTATCACTCCTTGTCAATTCGTTTCTCCTTAAAAGGCAGAAAGAGAAAGGCAGCCTGAATTCCCGCTGCCTTTATGTCATTTTCACATTTTATTTTGTCAGCACCGCTTCTTTTACGTGAGGAAGCACTGTATCCTGATAAATTTCCGTCGGATATTTGCCCGTAAAACAAGCGAGGCATTGTCCGCAGTTGGTGTCTTCAAATGTTCGGCCGACTCCTTTTAACAATCCGTCTACACTTAAGAAAGAAAGCGTGTCAGCACCGATGATCTGGCGGATTTCTTCCACGGAATGAGAAGAAGCGATCAGCTCCTCATGGGTTGATGTGTCGATGCCGTAGAAGCACGGATGAGCGATCGGCGGTGAACTGATCTTGACGTGCACCTCTGTCGCTCCCGCTTCTCTGAGCATTGTGACAATCCGGCGGCTTGTCGTCCCGCGCACGATGGAATCATCAACCATGACGACCCGTTTTCCTTCAACAACACCGCGGACGGCGGACAGCTTCATTCTCACGCCTTGCTCGCGCAGAGCCTGTGACGGCTGGATAAACGTTCTGCCGACATAACGGTTTTTAATGAGACCGAGTTCGTACGGAATGCCCGTTGCCTCAGCATAGCCGATAGCCGCAGAAATACTGGAATCAGGCACGCCTGTGACGACATCCGCTTCAATCGCGGACTCCTGGGCAAGCATTTTTCCGAGGTTTTTCCGGGCGCTGTGCACGTTAATGCCGTCGATATTGCTGTCAGGTCTTGAGAAATAAATGTACTCCATGCTGCAGATGGAACGGTTGATATTCATGGAGAAACGCTCTGATTTCATGCCTTCATCATTGATGATCAGCATTTCGCCCGGCTCTACCTCGCGAAGGTATGTCGCGCCGACCACATCGAATGCGCACGTTTCTGAAGCGACGACGTAAGCATCACCCATCATGCCGATTGACAGCGGTCTGAGTCCGTTCGGGTCAAGCGCTACGATCATTTCTGTTTCAGTCATGATTAAAAAGGCATAAGCGCCTTTCAGCATAGACAGCGAATTTTTGATTTGATCCTTCAGCGAAAAGTGTCCGCTGCGTTTAATCAGATGAGCCAGCACTTCCGTATCGGAGGAAGTCTGAAAAATGCTCCCTTGATTTTCAAGCTGCTGCTTCAACTGTGTGGCGTTGACCAAGTTGCCGTTATGGGCGAGCGCGAGGCTGCCGTTGTTTTGCGAACGGAACAGGAGCGGCTGGACATTTTCATATCCGCCTCCGCCTGCCGTCGCATAACGGACGTGCCCGATCGCGCCTTTTCCCTTCACTTTGCTCAGTTCGCCGTTTTGAAAAACTTCGGTAATAAGCCCCTGTCCTTTATGCGCCGTCAGTTTTTCACCGTCAGTTGCGACAATTCCCGCGCCTTCCTGTCCTCTGTGCTGGAGGCTGTGCAGGCCGTAATACGTGATCTGCGGGGCTTCTTCATGTCCCCAGATGCCAAACACACCGCATTCTTCATTCAGGCCTTTGATTTCAGCAAGCATGGAATAGCTCCTTTCCACGCGCGCTCAAGTTCTTTCGTTTGCGCGTGAACCAATTGTTGTCCGTCCTGGTTTTGAATCGCCAGAAGTCCGTCAGCCGTTACCTCGCCGATATGAACCGCATCGGCCATAGCCGCTTCAAACGCAGCTTGGTGTTCTTTTTTCACCGAAACGACGAAGCGTGATTGAGATTCAGAGAATAATAATGCCGCTTCCCCTTCTACAGTCACGTGTGCGCCAAGGTTTTCCGTCGTCATGACGCTTTCTGCAACCGCTACGCCTAAGCCGCCTTCAGACACATCATGCGCTGATTGTACGAAGCCTTTTTTAATCGCGTCAAGCAATGCTTTTTGGCGTGACAGCTCTACATCAAGATCGATTTGCGGCGCTTTGCCGTAAATGCGGCCTTCTGTCATTTTTTGCAGTTCGCTTCCGGCAAACTCAGGTTTTGTTTCGCCGATCACGTATACAAGATCCCCCGCTTGTTTGACATGCTGTGTCGTAATATGAGCCGTATCTTCAATTAAGCCGACCATGCCGATAACAGGCGTCGGATAGATAGCCGTTCCGTTCGATTCATTATAAAGTGATACGTTACCGCCAATAACCGGTGTGCTGAGCACATTGCACGCCTCGCTGATGCCATCGGCTGCTTTTTCGATTTGCCAGAAGATTTCCGGTTTCTCCGGATTTCCGAAGTTAAGGTTGTCTGTGACCGCAAGCGGTTCTGCACCTGAGCAAATGATGTTGCGCGCTGCTTCGGCAACAGCGATTTTTCCGCCTTCTTCCGGATCAAGATATAAATAGCGGGCGTTGCAATCCGTCGTCATCGCCAGCGCTTTTTTTGTGCCGCGGATTCTGAGCACTCCCGCATCAGATCCCGGAGCGACCACCGTGTTTGTACGCACCATGTAGTCATATTGATCGTACACCCACTCTTTGCTGGCGATTGTCGGCTGCTGCAGCAGGGCAAAAAGCGTCTCTGTCGCATCTTTCACTTCAGGCGCGGGAACTTCCGTTTCCTGAAACTCGCGGTAGTACGCGGGTTCCGCTGACGGCTTGTGGTACACAGGCGCTTCTTCCGCCAGCGCGTCGACCGGAAGTTCGCAAACAACCTCTCCGTTATGGCGGAGGCGGAGCATTTTATCATCCGTAACATGACCCACGGAAACCGCTTCTAGATCATATTTATTAAAAATATCGACAATTTCCTGTTCACGCCCGCGTTCAATGACGAGAAGCATGCGTTCCTGAGACTCGGAAAGCATCATTTCGTAAGCGGTCATACCTGTTTCCCGCTGCGGAATGAGGTCAAGGTTCATTTCAATGCCGGAGCCGGCTTTGCTTGCCATTTCCGCACTTGAACTGGTCAGACCGGCCGCCCCCATATCCTGAATGCCGACTAACGCGTCGCACTGAATGACTTCAAGGCAGGCTTCCAAGAGAAGTTTTTCCATGAAAGGATCGCCGACCTGCACCGCGGATCGTTTTTCCTCAGACGAATCAGACATTTCTTCTGATGCGAAAGTAGCGCCGTGGATGCCGTCGCGCCCCGTCTTAGCGCCCACGTACATGACCGTGTTGCCGACACCTTTCGCCTGGCCTTTTTTAATATCTTTATGATCGATTAAGCCGACGCACATTGCATTGACAAGCGGATTGCCCTCATAGCTCGGGTCAAACTGCACTTCTCCGCCGACGGTCGGAATGCCGATACAGTTTCCGTATCCCGCGATTCCCGCCACTACTTCTTCAAACAAGTACTTCACTCGAGGTGAAGTGAGTTCACCAAATCGAAGAGAGTTTAATACAGCTATCGGACGGGCGCCCATTGAGAAAACGTCACGGATGATGCCGCCCACTCCCGTCGCAGCACCTTGGTATGGCTCAAGTGCTGACGGGTGGTTATGCGATTCAATTTTGAACACGACCGCCTGATTGTCACCGATGTCAACGATTCCCGCGCCTTCTCCGGGACCCTGCAGCACGCGTTCGCCGCTAGTCGGGAATTTGCGTAAAACCGGTTTTGAGTTTTTATAGCTGCAGTGCTCTGACCACATCACGGAAAAAATCCCGATTTCCGTATAGTTCGGCAATCTTCCGATAATCGATTCAATCAGTGCAAACTCGTCATCACTGACACCCATTTGCTGATAGAGTTTCTCTTCTTTTATTTGTTCTTTACTTGGTTCAAGCAGTAGCGACATGAGTTTCCCTCCAATTTTTCACAATAGACTGGAACAATGCAAGACCGTCTGCGCTGCCGAGCAGTTCATCGACCGCACGCTCCGGGTGAGGCATCATGCCTAATACGTTGCCTTTCTCATTCACGACGCCGGCAATGCCGCTTACGCTTCCGTTAATATCGCTTCCGTATGTGAAGGCGATTTGATTGTTTTCTTTTAATCTTTCAAGCGTTTCGTCATCACAGTAGAAATTGCCTTCGCCGTGGGCAACCGGAATCGTAATCGATTGTCCCTCTTTATAAGAAGATGTGAACATTGTTTCGCCGTTCTGCACGATTAATTCAACCGGGCGGCAGATGAATTTTAAATCTTTGTTGCGTCTCATGGCGCCGGGCAGAAGTCCGAGCTCCTGCAGAATCTGGAATCCGTTGCAGACGCCGAGAATCGGTTTGCCTTCAGCAGCCGCTTTTTTCACCGCCGGCATGATGTTTGCGAATCTGGCGATGGCGCCGCATCTCAGGTAATCGCCGTAAGAGAAGCCGCCGGGGATGAGCACGCCGTCAAATCCGTCAAGACTTGTTTCCTCGTGCCAGACATACTCGACTTCTTCGCCGAGTTCGTCCTTTACGGCGTGAAACATATCAATATCACAGTTGGAGCCGGGTAACACAATCACCGCAAATTTCACTGTGCGACAACCTCCTCAACTTCATATCGGTAGTCTTCAATGACTGTATTGGCTAGGAGCTTCTCACACATTTCTTTCACGAGCGCGTCAAGATCACGGTCAGATTTTTCGATCGTCAGCTCCATGTATTTTCCGATTCGCACGTCCTGCACTTCATTATAGGTCATGCTGTGCAATGCATGCTGCACCGCGCTTCCTTGAGGATCGAGCACACTTTCTTTTAAGCTGACATAAACTTTCACTTTATACATGATGAAATGCCTCCCAGTCTTTTGAAAATCTCTTCATATCCGTCGGTTAAGCTTCCCAGGTTCTGTCTGAACAAATCTTTATCAAGCTTTTCGTTCGTGTCTTTATCCCACAGACGGCACGTGTCAGGAGAAATTTCATCTGCTAAAAGCACCCGTCCCTCTGCGTCTAAGCCGAATTCCAGCTTAAAATCTATTAATCTGACACCGCAGTCTTCAAAAATATGCTGAAGTTCTGGATTCACTTGTTTTGTAATCGATTTGATCGTTTTGACCTGCTCAGGAACCGCCGCTTTCAAGAGCCAGATATGATCTTCGGTAATGAGCGGATCACCGAGTGCGTCGTCTTTATAGTAAAATTCGATAATCGGCTGCGGAAGCTCAGTTCCTTCCGGGATGCCGAGGCGTTTCGACATGCTTCCGGCGGCAAAGTTTCTGACCACGACTTCAATCGGAATGATGCTTACCTTTTTGATAAGCTGCTCTGATTCTGAAAGGCGCTCTACAAAGTGATTGTCAATTCCTTTAGCATGCAGATGTTTGAAAATCAGGCTTGAAATTTCATTGTTCAGACGGCCCTTTCCGCTGATCTCCGCTTTTTTCTCACCATTAAAGGCTGTTGCGGAATCCTTGTAGACCACGCGGAGAATCTGTTCGTCTTCTGTTTGATAAATTCGTTTCGCTTTTCCTTCATAAAGAAGATTATTGTTCATAATATTCACGGAAGGCCTCCTAACCCGAATGTTGGGAATATTCAATCTATAGCGGCTGAAGAAGCCGCCCCCGGCTGGCTTCTTCTATAAACCTAAACGCTCAAAGATCAAGTCGACGTTTTTCAAATGATAATTGTAGTCAAAGCAATCGGCAATCTGTTCCGGTGTAAGACGGGACGTGATTTTTTCTTCCGCTTCGACAAGCTGGCGGAACGGCACTTGTTTTTCCCACGCTTCCATCGCTTTCGGCTGAACCGTGTCATATGCTTCTTCACGAGGCAGACCCGTGTCGATTAAAGCGAGCAGCACGCGCTGAGAGTAGATTAAACCGAGTGTGCGGTCCATGTTGCGTTTCATATTTTCCGGGAATACCGTTAAGTTTTTGACGATATTGCTGAATCGGTTCAGCATGTAATTCAGCGCGATTGTCGCGTCAGGAAGAATGATGCGCTCAGCTGATGAATGAGAAATATCACGCTCATGCCATAACGGAACATTTTCGTATGCCGTCAGCATGTACCCGCGGATCACGCGCGCCATGCCCGTCATATTTTCCGACCCGATCGGATTCCGTTTATGAGGCATAGCCGATGAACCTTTTTGTCCTTTCGCAAAAAACTCTTCCACTTCACGTGTTTCACTCTTTTGCAGACCGCGGATTTCCACTGCGAATTTTTCAATGCTCGTCGCGATCAAAGCCAGTGCCGCCATGTAATCCGCATGACGGTCGCGCTGTAATGTCTGAGTGGAAATCGGCGCCGCTTTCAGGCCAAGTTTTTCACAGACATACTGCTCTACGAACGGATCAATATTTGCATATGTGCCGACCGCGCCGGAAAGCTTCCCGACTTCGATCCCTTCTTTCGCCTGCTTGAAACGTTCAAGGTTGCGTTTCATTTCTTCGTGCCAAAGCGCGAGCTTCAGGCCGAATGTCGTCGGTTCCGCGTGTACGCCGTGCGTGCGGCCCATCATGACCGTGTATTTATGTTCTTTTGCTTTTTCTTTTATAATGTCAACAAATCTCTCAATGTCCTTGAGCAAAATCTCATTCGCCTGTTTTAATAGATAGGAAAGAGCGGTATCCACGACATCTGTTGACGTCAGGCCGTAGTGAACCCATTTTCTTTCTTCGCCTAATGATTCTGAAACCGCGCGGGTGAATGCCACGACGTCATGGCGCGTATCCTGCTCGATTTCCAAAATGCGGTTAATGTCGAAAGACGCGTTTTCGCGCATGACTTTAACATCTTCTTTCGGAATGACGCCAAGCTCAGCCCAGGCTTCACAGGCTAAAATCTCGACTTCCAGCCATGCCTGGTATCTGTTTTCGTCCGTCCAGATCGCGGACATTTCAGGTCTTGAATAACGTTCGATCATTATGCTCGTCCTCCGTCTCTTTTCATCCATATGTTCGTGATGTCCTGAATCCATTTTTCATCAGGCTCCCGCAAAAACGTTATATGCCCCATTTTGCGGCCTTTTTTAATTTCATGTTTTCCGTACAGGTACAGTTTGGCTTCCTTTAAAAGCTCCGTATGCTCCTCCGCCAGCTTCACTTCATCACCGAGAAGATTCACCATCATTCCCGGTTTGAGCAGATCGGTTCGGCCGAGAGGAAGTCCGCAGACCGCTCTGATGTGCTGTTCGAATTGGCTCGTTTCACAAAGGTCGAGCGTATAATGCCCTGAATTGTGAGGACGCGGCGCCAGTTCATTAATCAAAAGGTCTCCGTCTTCCGTGACGAACATTTCCACCGCAAGCGGCCCGACAAGTTCCAATTTCTCCGCGAGCTGAACGGCAAGCGCCTCTGCCCGCTTCTGAACCGTTTCCTCCGCTCTCGCGGGCACGATGCTTTGGAACAGAATATTATTTTTGTGGATATTTTCAGCAGCCGGAAAGGTTGAAATCTCACCGTGCACCGATCTCGTCACGATAACGGAAAGCTCCATCCGGAACGATACCCAGCTTTCAAGTATGCACGTGCCGTTTTCTAACAGCGCAGCCGCTTCATCTGTCTGTCCTTCTTCCTTAATGACAAATTGGCCTTTGCCGTCATATCCGCCGCGGCATGTTTTCAGCACCGCCGGGAGCCCCAGTGCCTGAACGGCTTCCTCAAGCTCCCGTCCGCTGTTTACGATCCGATAAGGAGCGACTTGACAGCCTGCTGACTGGATCGCCTTTTTTTCCGTTTCCCTGTTTTGGGTGATGAGCAGCAGCTCGCTTCCCTGGGGAAGATATGCATGTTCTTTGAGCCAGTTGAGCGCCTCGTAATCGATATTTTCAAATTCGTACGTAATGATGTCACTGACTCCGGCCAATTTTTGAATCGCTTCACGGTCATTGTACTGGGCGGTAATCTCAATATCGGCGATCTGTCCGCATGGCGAGTCTTTCACGGGATCGACGACAGCGACTTTATAGCCCATCTGTTTTGCGGCGACAGCCATCATTTTTCCGAGCTGTCCGCCTCCGATAATGCCGATGACGGCGCCGGGAAAAATCGTTTTTTTATCAGACAAGCTGATCACTGCTTTCCAGCACCGTTTGTTTTGTCGCATTTCTTCTCGCCTCTAGTTTATCCGCAATGTCATCGTCAAATGCCGACAAAATTTGCGCGGCTAACAGACCCGCGTTCACTGCGCCCGCTTTCCCAATCGCCGTCGTCGCGACCGGCACGCCGCCGGGCATCTGTACGATAGACAGAAGAGAATCAAGCCCGTTAAGCGATTTCGTCTGAACCGGTACGCCGATCACCGGCAGCGTCGTTTTGGCCGCCGTCATTCCCGGCAGATGCGCCGCTCCCCCGGCTCCGGCAATAATGACTTTTAAGCCCCTGTCTCTGGCGCTTTCTGCATATTCAAACATCAAATCAGGCGTCCGGTGCGCGGATACCACCTGTTTTTCATAAGGAATGTGAAGTTCGTCAAGTATGTCGCATGCATGTTTCATTGTCTCCCAATCGGAGGTGCTTCCCATGATGATTCCTGCTAGCGGCTGCATTCTGTTCCCACCTTCTCATGCTTTGTTTTTCAGAAAAAAAAGCCCGGCTTATATTGCAACTATGAGGAAGCAATACAAACCGGGCATGGCGCGCGTATCGTCAGTCGTTCGCTTCTGCGATATCCATGTCAGCTGTTTATCACTTTCCTGCATAGTCCGGCCGTTTACGGCAGCCGGGTAGAAACTTATGGGCCATATTCCCAAGATTATATGAGGTCGTGTTTTGATTTCATGTTTATCTTAACAACGGACTTGGATAATGTCAACGACATTATCGAACGATATAAAAATTCTTTCTTTTAATGTTCGTGTTTAGATCAATTTCCCTTCAAATACGATTTTTTTCCCGCAAGGAACGACTTGAATTGATCCATTTTCTTTCTTTTCTGTAAAGATCGGCTCTTCCATCCGCCGGACCGGCATATAACCCTCTTCCTTCATTAAAGTGAGAATGGTGTCAATCGTTTCATCTTCCGTTACTTCAAACCGTTTCTTTTTTGGCTTTGTCATTCCTTAATTCTCCTCTTCTTCACTGCTTTCACCCAGAATCCGCCGTGGATCGTTTTCGGCTCAAAGGCGATAATAAACGCTTTTTCATCAAGCGTTTTAATCGTATCATAAAGCTGAAGCTCATATTTGCGCGGCGTCAGAATCTGCATGGCGGTCCGGTCTCCTTCAAGTCCGCCCGCAACCCAGCTTGTAACCCCGTATCCTTTTTCCCGGAGCTGTTTCGGCAGGTCCAGATCGAGCTCCTTCGTAATGACGTTGACTGTAATATAGCCGAGCGCCAGTTTCTCTTCAATTTTCATTCCCACTATGACGCCGAGGCCGTAGCCGAGCGCATAGGCAATGACGTTTTGAATTTGATTCAGATTGCCGAGCACGAGACTCAGGCCGGTCACATACACAAGGATTTCAATCGTACTGATGCCTGCGGCGAAATAGCGCTGTCCCTTTAATGTCAGAATCATCCTGATCGTAAAGAAAGAGACATATATAATGTTAATGATGAGAATAATGAGAACCATACCTATACTGTTGGATAAAATCGTCTGCATCACTGATTCCCCTCCTCTGATACTTTGAAAAGCATCAATCCTTCAATTAAGGATAGTTTACCCTCTTTTCATCATTTTCAAAAGAAAAAAAAGCCCGCCCCGCAAGGCAGACTGTTAAGCTCTTATCAGTGAAGCTCGGCTTTTTTCAATCGTTTGACGGCTTCATATTCCTTCTCAAGTTCACTAAGCGTGTACCCGGACAGTTCCTGAACATGGTCTTGATAAAACCCTGAGCGGATCAGCTTTGTCCTCAGATGCTGTTTTTTCCGATTAATGGCTTCTCGCAACAACGGGGCCATCCTCATCATCCTTTCCGAATCATAAAGATTAATGCCGCTTTCCAATTTCTGTTACTCCCATCATATATCGGACGGCTTTTCAAAACAACACGCTTTATTAAAAATATTTGTAAACATTGTGAAAGACAAATTTCGACTTATAAAGGGATCAGCGAGGCAGTAAAGTACTCTGAAATAAGCGGCCATGTCACAGCCGTAAAGACGAGCATGATGATGACCGCCGCAGAAATACAGTACATCACGTCGACGGCAGGATTCTCAGCCGATTTGTACAGAATCTGCACAAACTGCACCATCGCCGATGCAGCCAGAAATAAGGTCAGCGCCGTAAACACCACGGTGATAACCGGCAGATTCAATATCGCGAAAATCATCCACACGATAGAGCAGACGACAGCCGGAACCAGGAGTGAGCCGACTCCCGCGGCCGCGTCCCGCATCGTAATTTTCTGTTTCAGCAGATAGCGTGATACAAGCCAGACCGCGCCGGCCGCAGCGGCAAAAAAGACGAGCGAATACACGAGAACGACGGTAAAGCCGTCAAAAAACGTGTGATGCCGTTCCCCGTATCCGAGCGGTCTCTGCTGGCTCGCCCTCAGCTGAAACCAATTTCCGATTGAGAAAAAAATACTGAATACAAGCATTGAAATAAGAGCATATTTAAAGCGGGAAAAGCCGTCTTCTCCAACGACCTTCACCGGTGAAGTCAAAATGCGCAATGCGAAACGGCAATAACGTTTGACCGCGGCCCATACAGAAGCGAGTTTTTCCGTAAAAGCCGGAGCCGGGCGCCGTTCCTTTTCTTTCTTCTTTTGCTTTTGATAACGTCCCGCTTTTCTGGACATTCTCGAGAGCGGTTCTTCATCAGTTCCCTGATGCTGTTTTTCTTCTTCCAACGTTTCTTTTCTTTCTTCCGTCATGTCAGCAACTCCTATCAAAAAAATACGGCGGAATTTGTTAAGCAAGAAAATAAAACACTTATATAAGGTACCGAAGCGTCCTTCATCAGTCAAGCGGTTTTCTTCACCCGGACACCCACATGACGTTTTATATTATGTATTGGTTTTACGGAATAGGACAAAAACAAAAAACCGGCTGTCCTCAGCCGGTTTTTCCGTTATTTCAAGAAGATGAAATACAGGATAAAGATGACGAACAGCCCGTACATAATCGGGTGCACGCTTTTTCCTTTTCCTTTGCAGATCATTGTAATCGGGTAGAAAATAAAACCGATCGCAATCCCCGTCGCAATGCTGTACGTCAGCGGCATCATAATCATCGTTAAAAATGCCGGCACAGCCACCTCGAATTTATCCCAAGCGATCTTACCGAGCGGCGCCACCATCAGCGCGCCGACGATAATTAAAGCCGGGGCCGTCACATTCGTGGTGACAACTGACAGAAGCGGCGAGAAAAACATCGCCAGCAAAAAGAGGATGCCCGTCACAACAGCCGCGAAGCCGGAGCGCGCTCCCGCCGCAACGCCCGAGCTTGATTCAACATAAGAAGTCGTTGTAGACGTACCGAGCACGGCTCCGATAACGATTGATGTTGAATCTGCCAAAAGCGCTCTTCCCGCGCGCGGAAGTTTGTTTTCCTTCATCAGTCCTGCCTGTGTCGCTACAGCTACCAGCGTACCGGCCGTATCGAAAAATCCGACGAACAGGAAAGTTAAAATGACAATCAGCATTTGTACGGAGAAGATATCCGGAAGGTGCATCCACGCCTGTCCGAAAGTCGGCGCAAGACTCGGCACGCTGCCGACAATGTGTGTCGGAACCGGAATCAGCCCGCAGATCATACCGGCAACCGCCGTCAGAAGCATTCCGATAAATACGCCGCCGTTTACGCGAAGCACCATCAGAATGACCGTCACAATAACACCGAAAACCGTCAGCAGCACAGGCCCGCTGTGAATATTGCCGAAGGACACCAAAGTCGATGAATTCGCTTCAATAATGCCGGAACCCTGCAAACCGACAAATGTAATGAATAAACCGATACCCGCGCCGACCGCCAATTTCAGCTCAGGCGGAATCGCATTAATGATTTTTTCCCGCAGTCCCGTCAGCGAAAGCGCCACGAAGATAATTCCGGATATCAAGACGCCGGAAAGCGCAGCCTGCCATGAAATCCCCATGCCGAGGACGACAGAGAAAGCAAAAAACGCGTTTAATCCCATACCCGGCGCAATCGCGATCGGATACTTTGCAATGAGCCCCATTAAAATACATCCGGCCGCAGATGCAAGGGCTGTAGCGGTGAACACCGCGCCCTGATCAATTTTTAATGCTTCCGGAAATCCCTTCACACCGTTTAAAGACAATGTGAGCGGATTGACGAACAGAATGTACGCCATTGACAAAAAGGTCGTTAAACCGCCGATGATTTCATTACGATAGCTTGTCCCCAGCTCATCAAACTGAAAAAATTGCTTCAAGCCATTTGCCTCCTTCATTCTCTCCCATTTATTCTGCCCGTTATCCGCCAAATAAAAAACGCCCCAAATACATTTGGGACGCTTGACTACATACGTTCAGTCTGAATAAATAAGAATGGATTATTTATATCAAACGATTGAGATTGATCCGTAGTCAAGCCATTTACGGTAGCTTGGTAGAAACTTGCGGGCCATATCCCCGCCATTATACGATATCTGCATATTTGATTTCTGAGTCTATTGTATCAATTCAATTTTGAAAACTCAATAAAAAAAACGAACAATCTTGTTTAAAAAAATTAGTTTATTCGTTAATTGACCAATAATGGAAGACGGCAAAAGCCGCCTTCCTGACATCATTTTCCGTCTGCAGGCCGAACCGGCACCGAGAATGTGATCCCCTTGTCATCCGCCAGCAAGTTCATAACCGTTTGATTGACATACAAAGCATACGAACCGAATGAGAAATCGCGCAATGAATATTCTTTATCGGATGAATCATCTAATTCAAAAACGGATTCCATTTCACCCGTTTTAAGATTCGTGACTTTCGCCTTATTCCCTTTCAGATAATAGCCTTTTTCATACTCATTAAGCGATGGCCATGTTTTCATTTTTTTCGTATTGCCGAGACCGATTGATTCACCGACATTCATCAGCTGATCTTTATCCGTTTTGCTTACATCAATTCCGCTGAATTGATAATCGACAATTACCCGTCTGCCTTGCTGTTTGATCTTTTTGATGGTGATGCCGACATGATGATGTTTCGTTTCATAGCTGGCGGGCAGTTTTGTTTTCAGAGGGACGATTTCTCCCGGCTCTGATTCTGATTTTACATCACCCGTTATGAAAAGTGTTTTCGCTTTCGGGTCTATCGGTTTGCTGAATTGAGTTTGGCCGCGTACTCTTTTCCCGCCGCCGGGAAGGTTCTTCCTGCTGCCAAGTTCAATAGCCGCCATCATCATTTCATAATGGTTTCCTGCATCATCCGTTGCTTCGCGAATCGAGATAGCATCATTTTTAGCTGCATCTTGAAAGTCGACTGAATACAGGAGAGCCGATCCCGTCGTTCCGTTTTCCGCCCGGATATCGAAAAAGCGGTATAACCCGTTTACATTCACAGCTTTCGTTCCTTCAAGAGAAACGGACTTTTGTTTTTTAATCGGGAGTGTAAAGCGCCAGTTTCCGGGGATATCCTTGATTTGTTTAATGACAAGCGGAAGCTTATCACCGTCTTTCAGCTTTGGGCCGTCCGCAAAAAAGCGAAACTGCCCCCCGTACTGCCCGTCTTTCATTTTTTTCATGCCCTGACTGTCATAATCCAAAGATAATATATTCCGGGTGTCTTTATAATCAACTTGAAAAGGAATATCCTCCTCATCAGATTTCAAATTGTCAACGGTAAAATTGTAAACGAGCTGTCCGCTGTCGTAATACACACTTTTCACTGTAACCGTAATCCCGCGCGATTCCGCTTTCTCGTTCAGTTTTGTCACCAGATTGCTTTTAAACAGCGCAGAACCTGCCTTATCCTGAAATACCCTGTAAATCTGCCCGGCAACAGGGATGTTTCCCATAGCCGTATTAACGGAGGGCATGAACAAGCCTGAGGACAGATACAGAATAAACAAAGCAGCAGCAACCGCGAGGCCGTTTATCACTTTTCGTCCCCATCTCCGTCTGACGGCGCCTTCTTTTCCGGCACGGACAGCGGCGCTATGTATCACGTTTTTCAATTCAGCTTTCGGCACGTCAATGTCCTGATACAATTGCTTCATTTGATGCTTTTCCATATTTGTTTATCCTCCTTTTCCAGCTCCTGCTTCAATGCTTTTCTCGCCCTGTGGAGATGCGTTTTTACAGTGCCTTCCGCCATACCGGTCTGTTCAGCGATCATGGCAATCGAGAAATCTTGAAAATAATAAAGCTGAATGGTCAGCTGTATATGTTCGTCAAGCGTTTCCAGGGCATTCCGAAGATCTATGTATTCTTCAATGTTCTTATTCTCCGCGCGTGTATCATGTTGCGGCTCAAACGGGATGACGTCTCCGTTCTTTTTCCTCATTGCAAAAATCGTATTAAGCAAAATCCGGATCAGCCACGTTTTAAAATATTTCGGCTCCTTCAGCTGCGCGATATGAAGAAAAGCCTTGTAAGCCGTTTCCTGCACTGCGTCCAGCGTATCTTCTTTGTGATGCAAATAGAGATAAGCTGTTTTATATAAAGTATCCTGGTGTGCTGTGATCATTTTTTCAAAGGCTGCGGCATCGCCTTTTTTCGCCTTTTTGATCAATCGTTCTTCCTTCACCTTATCCACCTCCTATGCTGTTAGATATGAATCGGGGCAAAACGGTTTCAAAAAGATGAAAAAAAACGCCTCTTTTTTAAAAAGAGACGTTTTTTATCTTCATTTATTCCCACTCGATTGTATATAGTGTATCCAAAAACCCTTTAAAATTCTAGGTTTCTCAACTGTATAAATTAATTTGGTGGGGTTCTCGGTGGGATACTACTCTTTTTCCTCACCATTCACCAATGGTGGTTTAACGATTCCATGAAGTATGATGCCTTTTTCTTTAAAATAGCTAAAGAAATCATGCTGGTTAGCAAACTGTGGTAATCTGTCTATTTCCTGTTCGTTCATGTTTGATGTAAACACCACTAGTTCACCATTTTTAAGTGAAAGCTTATATGTATTAGCCATATCTCAATGCTCCTTAGACAAATGATTATAAAGTTCCTTCTGCTCCTTTATAGCCGTTTTCCCTCTTACGTTAACCTTATTTAATGCTTGATTTCCATTAAATTTGATTTTTGTTCGTTCAGCAGTTTTGATTTCAATATTTCCAGTCATTGCATCAGCAATTGCAGTATCAGCACCACTCCACATATGAGCATAATGTTTTAAAGTGATTTCTGGACTTGAATGCCCCATACGTTGAGATAGAACAAGAACCGAAACGTTAAATTCATTAATAAGGTATGAAGCATGGGAATGCCGCAACCCTTTAGCTTGTATCTTTTTTACTCCTGCAAGCTTAGAATAACGTGCAATAATTCGAGCTATCGTTGATTTAATCATCGGTAACCCATCATAACTAAAAACAAAATTATTTTCCTTACCTAAACCAACTTCTGTTTGTCTATCTTTCCAATCTTTTAAAATTTTTATAGTGTCATCATCAAGCGCAATTATTCTCTTTCCATCTTCTGTTTTTGTATATGAATTTCGTTTCCAATCCGTTCTGTTTTTCATGATAAGCATATGATGAACTCGTATACGTTTCTTTGTTAAATCAATGTCATTCCAGTATAAAGCTGTTCCTTCATTCACACGAATCCCTGACATATAATAGACCCACAACATAACGAAATTCAAATGTTCATAAAAATCACCAATATAGATTTGATTTATCACTTTTTCAAATTCTAGCTTGGTCCAATAGGGTACAATTGCTTTTCCTTTTGGGATTGCTTTAACTTTTTTCGAAATATTATGCTCCAAATATTGCATTTCCACAGCTTTATCCAAGCTTTTGCGAAACACCCCAAAAATTAGACTAGCATAAGACTGAGCATACCCAGCTCCGCCATTTTTTTGACTTGTTAATAACCACGTGCGAAAATTTTGCACGTCCTCAACTGAAATAGAACGAAGGGGGATAGAAGCAAATCTATCCCTTATCTTTTCCAAAATTCTTTGCTTAACAGAGAATGTACTTTCTTCAACGTCTGTTTGATAGTACGGTATATACACATTATTCATAAATTGCTCGTAAGTCATTTTATAGTTAGCGTAACTGTTGACTTTATGATATTCTCTTTTTAATCGAGTTAACTCTTTGTTAGCTTCGAAGGCGGAAGAAAAGGGTTTGCCATTAACGTCTTTTCTTCCTTTTTTTCGTATTCGTTTTCCTGTAACCCGATCAATACCAAATTCTGATTGATAAAAGTAATTTCCTTTATCATCAACATATACACCAGGATATTTCGTTGTTTGTTGCGTTTTATTTTTCATTGGGAGTTGCTCATTTCTTTTATAAGAGACACTCCTAAAATTGATTCAACCACGTCTCTAGGAACTCTCCCCAGTCTTTTGTTGTTATAATAAGGACAACCTTTTTGCACCATGATTGCTTTTGCTTGCCTAATTAGTGAAATAGCTTGATATTTTTTATATCCCAGTTTAATTAGATCATCTTTACATATTGTTGTACCCATTACAACACTCCCTTTCCACGCTAATATTCATCTTCGCTCATAAGTTCTAATACACGTTGCTCGATTAATGTTTGGTCAGATTCAGTGATTTTTCCTTTCCCAATATGTATTAACTCTTTCAAATAGAGATCAGCATATTCTTCCCCATACAATCTAGCAAATGACTCATAAACCATACTGATTGATTTTACGGTAGACTTTTCAATCCAGCCTTTCTTTTTCTTTAAAGTGATCTTGTCACGAGTTACTTTTAAAGGTATCGTTTCAATGCCATCTATAAATTTTTGCCACCATTTCATAGTTGGCAACCTATTTTTATTATGAAAATCACTAGCTTTTTTAGGCTGAGTTTTGAAACAATAGTGAGCTGACAAAATTCCTTTGACTATAACACTAAGAGGCTTTCCACCAGTCATATGAAAGCCTACTTGCATAGCCTTCCCGTCAGTCAACTCAAGTTCCCACCTTACCCACTTTTCAACATTTACAACCTCATCAGTATTATCTTTTCTTTCCTGTTTCTTATCATAAATTCTCAATATTTGAGGAGATGAGCCAATATACAATGAAAAACCTGTCAATTTTCCATCAAGTATTCTACCACTGTTGATTTCAATGAATTTGTGACTTTTTGTACTCAACTGCCCTCGTTTTATATAGTCTTGTAATACTTTAACGCTTGGTGTTGAATCATCAAAAATATCTAAAGCGAGGTCAATTCTTGTTATTTTACCTTGCCTATCTAAAATAAATGAAATGAATCCATGCCAGTGCCACCCATCTACCCTGGACATATATTCTTCATATTGCCGACAGGCTTGTCCTGACATATCTACAAGAATACTGCTATGATTTTTAGATGAATGAAGTTTAATATTTGCAAAACTTATAGATTCATCATAAGTGGGGTAAGGTGATCCCTTAACCTCCGAAGAGAATTCGGAGATAGGGATTCCTAATATTTCATTAGCAATTATCGTAAAATCGCTATTTGGAATTGAAAATCGCAAATAATCAATTAAACACTGATTACTTAGCTTTCGGCTCATTGACTTCTCCAATAGTATAACTGTCAGCCTCAATTTTTATTTCAGAATATTGCCATGTATCTACCATAGGTTTTCCTTGTCCCACAAAAGATTTCTTTTGAACCTTTCGTGGTTTCACATTAAGCCCTTTAAAAGTGATCGGAATAAATTCACCATCTTCATAATTATCAAAGATAGGTAAGCTATCTTGTTTTTCAACTACTACAGTGATAGGAGAACCAATTTCTGTACTACCATTCCCCAAGACCATTTCTATAAAATTTCTGTCATAGACTTTGAAAGTAATAGTATACTCTCCAGTTTCTACGAGTTCACCATTTGCATTTCTCTCTCTTGCCACTCTAGATGTAAAATCATCTTTCTGCACTACCATAGCTGAGGGAACTTTGAATTGTGAAATATCAAAATGCAACTCACCTAAATCGATATTTTCTGAATCATTTAATGAGATTAGTTTTGAAGACTTCAAGATTAATTTTGCCATGTTTTCCAGCTCCTTTTTACTAAAATTTTACAGTTAGTTAATCCCCAGTCTCGGGATTTCCGACAGCTTTTCATGCCTAGAGCCCCAACGTTTCCCACGATTTCCGCTGAGGGAGAATCACCCGTGTTACTCAACGGGTGCAGCGTTTTTTGGCTGTTAAATCATGTTGAGCAAAGAACGCTCAACATGAGGCCATCATTTTTCGTGAACGTTTTCGGTCACTCCGTTCGGATGGCTCTGCCACCGCCTCAACCCTTCACAAAAAATGACGGTCAATTGTGGGGTGAGGCTGAAACATTTTAATACTGCCATCCATTCTCTTTCCAGGTAGCCAAAGTAATCTTTGTTATTCTGTACCACCATTAACAGTAATGTCGATTCACAATTACTTTGATATTCAACCCTCCTTCATTAAATTTTCAATTTCGGCTATAAAATCAAAATCTTTATCTATATAGGGAGTTTCAAAATAAACAGGAGCAGTGTGTTGTCCATCTATTTGAATATAACCTCCACCTTTTTCTGTAACTGTCTTATATTCAATATTATTCGTGTCAAAGATCATGTTATAGCCAATCGAATCCATAGCACCTAATCCAGCTTTAAAGCCCATTTGTGCCCTAATATTTGTTGGTAAGTCATCTGCTGATGGTCGTTGCATTAGTATTTCAATCATTACCCCTGCTTGTCTGCCTTTCATAACCAGAGTAAAAACGTAGTCTAGGGCTTCTTTAGCTAATTTCTTATCTACGGAATGCATAAACGCGGAAAATTCATCAAATATCACGATTACTACAGGTAAATTAAAATCTTTATACGTTTTCCCAAATGCTGATACATCATTAAAATAATCTGTATATCTTCGCTCCATTAATTCGACAGTTTCTCGTAACATTCGACATATTTGATTAGCTTCAGTTGCAACCTTACTTTCAAACCCTGTAACAAATCGAAGTAAACTCAAATCAGCTTTTTTAGGGTCAATGATTCGTAAATCAGCCTGTGGAGATAGCTTTAAATAACTTACAATTTTCCCTAAAATAAAGAATGACTTTCCTGATCCAGTACCTCCTACAATGAGGGAATGGGGAACCTTATGGAGCTCATAAGATATGTTTCCAGTTATTTTGATTTCATCTGAATCATTTACGGTAGTTACAGTAGAATTTAAATCTATACGTTCATCTTTATGCTTTAAAAATACATATTCAGCAAAATCTACAGTCTGACTAGTTGAGTCTAGCTCTAGTCCTAAACTAGATTCCAAGTTTTCTCCTAATTTAGTTGCCTCACTTGTAAAACGGTCACCATCACGCATTATTCTCACACAAACATGTTTTTCAGTTTCTCTATAAAAAATGCGTATAACTCTTACAATTCGCTTTTCTTTAATGACTTTGTCGTCTTTATTGGTCGTTTCAAAGAATTCTTCATCATATAATTTTAAGGAACCCATCATGTAAGCTAGATTATTCGCAATCCAAGACTTATTTCTTTTAACTAGCTTAGAGTAAAACCTAATTGCTTTATAAATAGAATATCCCCATAGAACCAGTATTATCTGCTCACCAAGCCAACTAAAACTTATTGAACGATAAATCAATGGAACATTGATAATTAACGGAGGAATGGCATTTGACACTTGAACCAAGAATATAGTCAGCATAAGAATGAATATTACAAGAAAATATATTAATAATTTATTTTTTTTCTGTGGATAAACAACTTGCTTCCAATCATTCTTATTTCTACTCAACATATTGGTAAGGGTCTGAACATTCATGCGTTCACCCATTCTCAATTAAACGTTTTATTTTTACTCGTTTCTCTAGCAACCTTACTAGTCCTATGTAAATTAGCTTGCCAATTAAAACTAGAAGAATTACAGATATTAACCCTCCCCAAAAAACTTTGGCAACTTCAAAATCGTAATTCTTATACCCTTGACCAAACTCTATCCAGCCGTATTTTACTGCTGACCCATAAACTTCTTTAAAATCTGTTCCAGAAGGAACCACAAATGTTCTACCGAAATCTGTAACATTAGATAACCACATGCTTAATAGTATATAAGAGATACATAGCGGTAATAGAATAACTATGGTCTCAAGAATAAATTTGACTACTACTTTAATTTTATTTTTCATCTTCCCCTCCAGAGACACTTCTTCTGATTTTGCAATAGATTAGAGAGTAACTAGTTTAGCCACTCTCTATTTAGTTCACCGATACTCGATAAGATAATTGTTAAATACAATTCTCTTATGATTGATAATGTCATCTAGCATAGATCTCCCTGTAGTAAAATGGTGATTTTCTTTTGCATAATTCAGTGCTATCAATGTCTCTCTAGCGTATTTAGGGTTTACACGTCCAGCACCAGAAAAAATTTCCTCTAACTCTTTTTTTGCATTAGCTACCAAGATATTGTCAGGAACATTTTTTGTTCCTCTTATTTTTCCTTCTTGTGCATGAACCTTCTTCAAAACTTGCTCTGGTAATCCTTGTATCATTTTTCATCCCTTCTTACCTTTTGTAAATTAGTCTTCAACAATAATCTCGTCATTTGAACCAATACGATAATCACCGTTTCCAAGAGCAACAGATTCCATATACTCACCTAAATACTCAATGACCTCAAGTTGTTCTTCTTCTGACAAATTTTCAAGTTCTTCTTCAAACATTTTAATTAACACCTCCCCAAACTCGAAAAATATCCTTAAAGAATATCAAATATTCTTTAATACTCTTAAAGAATATTATTTGAGGATCACAAAGTCAACCATAATCTTCTTAAATCATCTTAAATCTTCTTGAATTCACATAAAAAAATCCGATAAGAGTACCTTATCGGATTAGTCAATATACTTATGATTTTAAATTATTTTTTATCATTTTTATTATTATCTACGTCCTCAGGGAATTCTTTCTCATACAACAAAGCCATTGCTTTATTCAAAACATAAGCAGTAGTGACTCTCCCCCCTTCTTCTTCCCATTTCTCACGAACTTTTCTTTCTTTTTCTTCATTAGCTAAGGTCAAATTATAAGATACTTTTCGTCCCATTTTTGCCATAGTCAAAACTCCTTCCAAATGAAGAATCTTATAGAATCTTTAATATTATTATATCATCTAATAAGTGGAACTTCCAAATTGAATCATAAAAAATCATTATTATTCATTGCTACAATAAATTGAATTAAATGCATTGGAATATCATAAGTAAATATGTCTTATTGGGGGGAGTTTTTGGGGGGGATCAAATTAATATAAGCCTATTTCACAAGTTTATCATCACAATAAACACTGTAAAATAGGCTTTTTCAATTCAAATCATTTTAGTTTCTTATTCCCACTCAATCGTTGCAGGCGGCTTGCTCGTAATGTCATACACGACGCGGTTGATGTGTTTCACTTCATTGACGATCCGTGTTGAAATCACTTCAAGCACATCCCAAGGGACACGCGCCCAGTCAGATGTCATGCCGTCAATTGATGTTACGGCACGGATACCGATTGTGTAATCATACGTTCTCGCATCTCCCATGACGCCTACGCTGCGGATATCAGGAAGAACCGTGAAGTACTGCCAGATGTCGCGCTCTAGGCCGTGGTTCGCCACTTCTTCACGCAGAATCGCGTCTGATTCACGAACGATCTCAAGTTTTTCTTCCGTTACTTCACCAAGTACGCGGATGCCAAGTCCAGGGCCCGGGAACGGCTGACGCCATACGATATCATCCGGAAGGCCGAGCTCTGTGCCGAGCGCGCGCACTTCGTCTTTGAAAAGGGTGTTCAGCGGCTCGATCAGTTCAAACTGCATATCTTCAGGAAGTCCGCCGACATTGTGATGCGATTTGATCGTTTGCGCCGTTGCCGTTCCGCTTTCAATAATGTCTGTGTAAAGCGTTCCTTGCGCAAGGTAATCGATGCCTTTCAGCTTGTCCGCTTCATCATCAAACACGTAAATGAATTCGTTGCCGATGATTTTGCGTTTTTGCTCAGGATCAGAAACACCTTTCAGCTTGTTTAAGAATCTGTCTTTCGCATCAACTTTAATGACATTCATATTAAAGCCTTCGCTGAACGTTTTCATGACGCCTTCAGCTTCGCCTTTACGAAGCAGGCCGTGATCGACGAAAATACAAGTCAGCTGGTCGCCGATCGCTTTATGAATCAAAGCAGCCACAACAGAGGAATCAACACCGCCGCTTAGCGCGCAAAGAACCTGCTTGTCTCCGACTGTTTCACGGATTTTTTGCATTTCGATTTCGATAAAGTTTTCCATTGACCATTTGCCTTCACAATCGCAAACGCCGAATACAAAGTTTTTCAGAAGATCATTGCCGTATTCAGAGTGGCGCACTTCCGGGTGGAACTGAACGCCATACCAATTCTTGTCCGCTTTGCTCATCGCTGAATTTGGGCAGTGATGGCTTGTTGCGTCAACAGTGAAGCCTTCAGGAACTTCTACAACCAAATCGCCGTGGCTCATCCACACAACCTGTTCTTCCGGAAGATCCTTGAACAAGTCAGGAGTTCCTTGAATCTGAATGTTGGCTTTTCCGTATTCGCGCTGGCTTGCCGCCTCGACTTTCCCTCCGAGGTAATGAGTCATCAGCTGCATGCCGTAGCAGATGCCCAATACAGGAATATCGAGTTCAAAGATTTTTTCATCACAGCGGAAAGATCCTTCATCATATACACTGTTCGGTCCGCCTGAAAGGATAATTCCTTTTGGATTCATTTCTTTGATTTCCTCAGCTGTCAACGTATGGGGATGCAGCTCGCTATATACGCCAAATTCACGGATCCGGCGGGTAATCAGCTGGTTATACTGACTGCCGAAATCAAGAACAAGAATCATTTCATTCACTAACTTCGTCATGGTTGTCACCTAATCTCCTCTAAGTTTTTGACACAGAAAAAACGGAGGACAAACGTTCAGCCCTCTGTCGCGCAAGACTTGTCCGGAAGCCCGGCTTTTTAACGCTCCCGGGCTCCCATTTAACATTCATTTATTCTAACAACAGGACGATATGCGGTCAAGACTATCTTCTTTTAATTATATTTTCCCACAACTGTCCCGATTCATTCCAAAGCTTTGCGGCATTATCCCTGCGGTATAAGGCCCGCTCATAGCGCAGCGTCAGCTCGGACATGTCGTTTGTATGGTGCGCCTCGTCAACCCTCGCGGCAAAATCGCGGAGCGTTTCTCCGTCTCCCCTGCTGAATCCTTTTCGTTTCAGCTGGCGGAGCAGCGCGGCATATGCGTCGAAAAAGACGTCTTCATCCGTACGCCGCTTCAATCTGGCTGCTGTAACGTGCGGAATCCAGCGCGCCCGGAGCAGCCAGGCGAGTGCCGCCGCGGCTGAAATCACGATGACGATGGCTGCATACGGCCACAGCTGTGCCGCGGTTTTGTTGCGGATCACAGGCTGCGGCGCCGCGCTGTGCTCCCGCTTTTTCGGTACTTCTTCTTTTTCAGGCTTTGTTTCCTGACGCTGCTTGTCAGACGGTGTATCCGAATTCCCCGCTGAGCTTCCGCTGTCTTTTCCAGCTGCTTGATTCTGCTCTGACGTAAACTCCGTCGGATTGGTGAAGCCTTTCGTCGGCTCAAACGTCACCCAGCCCTGATCGGGAAAATACACTTCAACCCACGAATGGGCGTTGTTGTTTGTAACTTCATAAATGTGGCCGTTATGGTCGCCTGCGCCTTTATACTCGCCGGATGTATAACCCTTCACCCAGCGGGCGGGAATTCCCGCAGATCGGAGCAGCACGGCCATAGCCGATGAAAAGTTATCACAATATCCTCTTTTCGTTTCAAACAGAAATTGATCGACATAATCCTGATTGTGCTCCGGAATGGCGACATCCTGTGTATTATACGAAAATGCGGAAGATCCGAGATAATCCTCGATCGCCTTCGCTTTATCGAACATATTATGATGATCCCGCGTCAGTCTGTCCGCAAGCTGTCTCACTCTTTTCGGAAGGCTGTCGGGGACCTGTAAATACCGGTCATTGAATTGATTCTGCTCACGGTATCGTTTCACTTTCACTTTTCTGAGATCATTCAGCTTAAAGACGGGCGCCTGAAAAGTCACCGTGTACCGTCCCATATTGCGGATGTTGCCCACTTGTTCACTGACCGGCGTAATTTGCTCGGTGTTTCCGTTCATTTCAAGCTGAATCGAGTGCTTCGGTTTAATATTGGAGACGCCGATCGGATACATGACGTGATTATAGAGATAATTCTCATCAATGGACACCTGTGCCGTATACCGTCTCGTCTGCACACTCCGGTCAAACCATATATCTTCCACGTTGCCGCCGTTCAGTTTATAGGACATGCCCTGATCGGTCTCCACCCAGCCTTTCCCCGTGTATGTATCCTTCGTTTCCACCCGGAAGTACGCCCGTTCTTTTCCCTTCCATGTGAAAACCGGCGTATCATCCTGCTGAAAAGGGCCGCCCAATGTTTCATCATGATTGCCGTAGCCGATTTTGCTTTCGGCGGCGGGCACTTCTTTGTGGTTTGTTATTTTTTTAAGAAACGGCACGGGGTCCGGCCAGTTCGGGTCTGATTTCGGAGCCGCCAGACCGAACACGACGGAAGCGCAGATAAACAGCATCAGCGGCAGAAACCATTTGAGTATCAATCTTTTTTTAAATGCTATATGTTCCGTAAGCCGGATGCGCTCCATATACAAAAGCCCCATCATCAAAAAGCCGATAAAGACGATCCGGATGACGGCGTACGCGGCATCATAAGGAGTAAACGTATCAAGCACCGTGATATACGCCACCGTCATGATAAAAAAGAATAAGATTTTCCGCTGATAGATCACCCAGTAATGCAGCAAATACACGAGCAGCCATAAAAGCACAAAAAATAGCAACGTGCGGAATGACGGATTCATATCATTCCATCTTCCGGTCCCGATGTGGCGGGCATTTTGCATCACGTCCCGCAAAAAAGAAACGAGCCATTCCGGCTGAAAAATAGAACCTTTATAAAACAGGATGTGAATACTGATCAACGTAAACAGAATGCAGGACGGCACGGTGACGTACCACCTCATCCGGAAGAATGACAGCAGAAATGCCAAACCGATAAAAACGATGAAAAAACCGGTATGTTTTGTATCCGTAAAATTGTGCAGCGGCCTGAGCCATTCCCATAACAATAAAAAAGCGAGAAAATAAAACAGCAGCAGACTCAGCCTGCTTCCCTGGTTCTCGTCATGCGGCATGGCGCGCCACCTCTCTTTCTAAACAACATGGGACACCCGTTTGTCCCTGATCATTTGCACCTTAATATTTTTCTGAGCGAAGATGAGAGCGAGTTTCCGTTCTTTCTCCGAAAGCGCGGCATTCGTTTCTTTCGCCAAAAACACCGTCATGTCAGCACGGCCGGGCTCAGCCTGTTTGAGAAGGTCTTCTGTAAGACTGCCCGTCACGACGGCAATGGAAGCTTTACCCAGTTCTTTTCCTAAACGCCCGCCTTCATCGGCTTCTTCCGATTCTGAAGCTGATGCCAGGTAACGCAGCATCTTTCTGAAATGCCGGTCTCCCTCCCGGACGGGAAATACAGTCCGGTCGCTCCCCAATGAAATAAATCCTGCGGGAGAGCCCTTCACAAGCGCCGTGTAAAGCAGGGATGCCGAAGCTGACACCGCGGCTTCAAACGAAGGGGACGGCCTGCAGTCCAAAAGGAGAATCATATTCATACTCTGCAGCGGGTCAAATTCCTTCGTCATCAGCTCATTTCGCCGCGCCGATGTTTTCCAGTCAAGTGCGGAAAACCGGTCGCCCGGCTGATAATTTCTGACGCTCGCGGCCATTGCTGTGCGGTGTACCTGAAACGGAGCGCCGGCACCCGCACCCTCTTCTCCTGATGCAGCCTGCGGCTTATAGTGAACAGGCCCGTACGCCGGGAAAACCAGAACCGTATCCGTTACGGAAAACGACGCCGTCTTGTCCAAAAGCCCGAGAACATCTCCCGTCCGCACTCTGATCGTATGTAAATGATGCTCTCCGCGCGGCACCTGCGGCAGCTCATATTGTAACATCAGCTTCCTTTGAAACCACGGAAACACAAGCTGTTTCGCACTGCGCCTCTCACCAAGCGTTTCCGGCATCACATCTTCAATGACCATATATGTCAGCGGAAACGGCAGGCGCCTCGTCAGCCTGATGGTGACAGACAGCCTGTCGCCTGAGGTTAACTGGGCGGAGGACACGTCACGCGTCACCTGAAACGCCCGCAGCGGGTACACAGCGACCAGCCCGGCGTAAACGGTAAACGGCAAAAACGCATAAAATAAAAACCAGCTCACAAATCCGCCCTGAAACATGGCATAAGAAAAGACAGCCGCCGTCAGTACGGCCAACATAAGCAGCTTCCAGCCATATAGAAGCCAATGCATCTTCTTTCTCATTAGCGGACCGACATCCTTTGGACGGGCACTTTTTCCGTTTGCATGATGTCTTCTATAATCGCTTCCGGCGTCACATCGTTAAATTTCGCCTCTGCGGTCAGGATCATTCTGTGCGGCAGCGTATACGGAGCCAAATACTGGACGTCATCAGGAATGACGTAATCGCGGTCATAAAGCAGCGCGTACGCCTGCGCGGCTTTCATTAATGAGATTGAACCGCGCGGACTTACGCCCAGATGTACGGACGGATGCCGGCGGGTATGCTGAGTAATGCCGACGATATATGCTTTAATTCCATCATCCACCCGCACCTGCTCCAGTTTTTGCTGAAGGCTGATAAACTGTTCTTTAGAAATGACGGGCTCGATTGTTTCAAGCGGATTGCGCCCTTCCTGCAAAGACAGAACTTGAAGCTCTTCCTCGGCAGTCGGGTAGCCCATGCGCAGCTTAAATAAAAACCGGTCAAGCTGGGCTTCGGGAAGCGGATACGTTCCTTCATATTCAACCGGGTTTTGTGTGGCCATGACGAAAAACGGCTCAGCCAGCCGCATTGTCTTTCCGTCAATCGTGACATTCCCTTCCTCCATCGCCTCAAGCAGGGAAGACTGCGTTTTCGGAGAGGTTCTGTTAATTTCATCAGCCAGCACGATATTCCCCATGATCGGTCCCGGGCGGTATTCAAATTCCATCGTTTTCGTATTATAAATAGAGACACCCGTCACGTCTGACGGCAGAAGATCCGGCGTGAACTGAATCCTCTTAAAGTCAGCTCCGATCAGCTTGGCCAAAGCGCGGACCATCATCGTTTTTCCGACTCCCGGCACGTCTTCCAGCAGCACATGCCCTTTTGCGAGAATGGCGGCCAGACTGAGTATGGCGATATCCCGTTTTCCTATGATGATGTTTTCAATATGCTCAACGGCTTTCTCCAGCAGCGGATGCAGCTCTTCTTTATAAGCCATTCTTCTCCTCCTAGTCATCTCTCAAATTTCAATTATCGTAACCTAACTTTACCACAAAATATAAACAGTATAAAAAAACGTTTCCAGCGAATTGTTTCCAGTCTGAAAAAGGAAAAAGCTCCCTTTAGAAAGGAAGCTTTATTTCAGCTGGAGAGGCTCCATATGAACGTGTGAATGGTCAATGGCATGTTCCTCTTTCATCTTGCGTTCTACCTCATTTGCGATCTCATGACTCTCTTTAATGTTCAGATCAGACGGCACTTCAATGACGACATCAATATGAACGGAGCTGCCCAGATATCTCGCTTTAATATCTTTTAAACGGCTGACGCCCGCAATCTGTTCAATCGTCTTTTTATAATCAGAAATATGTTTGACATCAAAACCGTCAGTCAGCGAATGAGAGGATTCCTTAAAAATATCCCACGCGGTTTTGCAGATGATCACCCCGATGATAAACGCGGTAACCGTATCCACCCAAGCCAAATGGAACTGTGAAGCAAAAATTCCGATAAACGTGCCGATACTGACGAGCGCATCTGATTTATTATCAGCGGCCGCAGCTGAAAGGGCCTGGCTGTTTACCTTTTTGGCAAGCCCTTTCGTATAGCGGTAGACCATCAGCATCACGACGGCGCTCCCCGCGGCCGTCCAGGCGGCTATCATATCCGGTGTTTCCTCTTTAACGGAAAAAATAGATTGCGCGGCGCTGAACAGCACTTGCATTCCGACAAGCATCATAATAATGGAAGCGATGAGTGACGCGACGGTCTCTGCCCGAAAATGGCCGTAAGGATGATCTTCGTCAGGAGGTTTCTGAGAGATGCGCAAACCGATGAAAACAGCCGCAGATGCCACGATATCAGTCGTATTATTTAAACCGTCGGCCTGAAGCGCTTCTGAGTGAAACAAATAACCGATCACAAGCTTCACAGCCGACAATGCCGCATATGCGCCAATACTGACAATCGCTCCGGTTTCGCCTTTTTTCAATTCATGATATCTCTCCACTGAAAATCCTCCTTCCCGTTCAATTTTTCCTTCATTATCATACAAAGCAAAGACACAGTGGGTCTATAGAAACATGATTCACTTTCCACAGAAAAATAGTAAGCATGGAACATTTATGCGCTCAGGAAACTTATTTTTATTCACGAAACCCCTCTCATCCCAATCGTACCAAGGATTCTCGCCACCCTATGTTCATGGAATTATTTTCAAACCCATTAAAACACAAAAATAACAGAAAATTATTTCTTTTCCTTCCGGCACCTTCTGCTGTACGGACGAGAAAAAATGTCATATTTTCTTACATCACTTTCAACTGTCTGTGGCATTTATGATAGAATAATACTTGTCGGAATATTCAGCATAAACAAGCCAAAAGGAGGCAAAGAATGAATCAGCCTAACTCTTTATCAAAGGGATTAAAAACCCGGCATATGACTATGATTTCAATTGCCGGCGTGATCGGCGCCGGATTATTTGTCGGAAGCGGATCCGTCATTCATTCCACCGGACCCGGAGCGATTGTCTCCTACGCTTTAGCAGGATTATTAGTGATTTTTATTATGAGAATGCTGGGGGAAATGTCCTCCGTCAACCCGACAAGCGGTTCGTTTTCACAGTACGCGCATGACGCCATCGGTCCTTGGGCCGGTTTTACGATCGGATGGCTGTATTGGTTTTTCTGGGTCATCGTCATTGCTATTGAAGCCATTGCAGGCGCCGGAATCATACAGTACTGGTTCCCGGGCATTCCGTTATGGCTGACGAGTCTGCTTCTGACCGTGCTGTTAACACTGACGAATATTTATTCAGTTAAATCGTTCGGCGAATTTGAATACTGGCTTTCCTTAGTGAAGGTAGCGACGATCGTTGTCTTCTTAATCGCGGGATTTGCGTTCATTTTCGGAATCGTCCCCGGCAGCAAGCCGGTCGGGCTGGAAAATCTGGCGGGCAGCGGCGGATTTTTCCCTAAAGGTCCAAGTTCCGTTCTGCTCGGCATCGTCGTTGTCATTTTTTCTTTCATGGGATCTGAAATTGTCGCAATCGCAGCGGGAGAAACGTCAAATCCGGTCGAATCCGTCACAAAGGCGACCCGCTCAGTCGTTTGGCGGATCATTATTTTTTACGTCGGCTCCATTGCGGTTGTGGTCACACTGCTGCCGTGGGATTCAGCCAATATTTTGGAAAGCCCCTTCGTTGCCGTTTTGAGCCATATCGGGGTTCCCGCAGCCGCTCAAATCATGAATTTCATCGTCCTGACAGCCGTTCTGTCCTGCCTGAACTCCGGGCTTTATACGACGTCACGGATGCTGTATTCACTGGCAGAGCGAAATGAAGCGCCGCGGCGTTTTATGAAATTGAGTAAAAGAGGCGTACCGGTTCAAGCCATTATCGCCGGCACCTTTTTCTCCTATATTGCCGTTGTTATGAACTACTTTTCACCCGACTCCGTATTCTTATTTCTGGTCAATTCATCAGGGGCGATCGCACTGCTCGTTTATCTCGTCATCGCCGTCTCACATCTGAGAATGAGAAAGAAAATCGAACGGACAAACCCTGAATCTCTTAAAATCAAAATGTGGTTCTATCCGTACTTAACCTACCTGACGATCATCGCCATTTGCGCCATCTTGTTATCTATGCTGTTTATCAGTTCAATGCGGTCTGAATTTCTGCTGACAGGATTTATTACTCTGCTGGTGCTTGCCTCATATGTATTCCGCAAAAAACAAAAACCGAAAGAGAGCGCTTCCGAAAGCCGGGTTGCGCAATAACCGCAAACACCCCCCTCAAAAAAGGGCGGGTGTTTTTTTAACCAACCTGTTCCAGGCAGCATTAACTGTAGTACAGGATTTCAATAAATGATAAGGACAGGATGAAAAATGGCACTAGAAAAATTTGCAGATGAACTGCCGATTATCGAAACACTCCAGCCGCAGAAGAAATCAGACGGCAGCACGTATTATGAAGTCACCATGAAGGAATGCTTTCACAAGCTGCACCGCGATCTCCCGCCGACCCGGCTGTGGGGGTATAACGGTTTATTTCCCGGCCCGACGATCGACGTGAACCAAGATGAGAACGTCTATATTAAATGGATGAATGACCTGCCGGATAAGCATTTTCTGCCTGTGGATCATACCATTCACCATTCAGAAAGCGGCCATCAGGAACCCGATGTCAAAACCGTCGTCCATTTACACGGAGGAGCAACCCCGCCGGACAGCGACGGCTACCCGGAAGCTTGGTTCACAAAGGATTTTAAGGAAACGGGTCCTTATTTTGAGAAAGAGGTATACCATTATCCAAACAAACAGCGCGGGGCTCTGTTATGGTATCACGATCACGCCATGGCGATTACGAGGCTCAATGTGTACGCCGGGCTTGCCGGGATGTATATCATCCGCGAGCGAAAAGAAAAGCAGCTGAAGCTTCCCTCCGGAGAGTACGACGTACCGCTTATGATTTTGGACCGCACGTTAAATGACGACGGTTCCTTGTCTTATCCGAGCGGACCTGCTAACCCTTCCGAAACGCTGCCCGACCCTTCCATCGTCCCGTTTTTTTGCGGAAATACCATTCTCGTCAATGGTAAAGCGTGGCCGTATATGGAAGTTGAACCGCGGACATATCGTTTCCGCATCCTTAATGCCTCCAATACAAGAACATTTTCTCTCTCGCTCAATAACGGCGGGAAGTTTATCCAAATCGGTTCTGACGGCGGACTGCTTCCCCGCTCTGTCAAAACACAATCTATCAGCTTAGCCCCGGCAGAGCGGTATGATGTGCTCATCGATTTCTCCGCCTTTGACGGAGAACATATCATTTTAACGAACGGCACCGGCTGCGGGGGCGACGCCGATCCGGATACAGACGCCAATGTGATGCAATTCCGCGTCACAAAACCGCTGAAGGGAGAAGACACAAGCCGTAAGCCTAAATATCTTTCAACAATGCCTAATGTGACATCAAAGAGAATACACAATATCAGGACGCTTAAACTCACAAATACGCAAGACAAATACGGCCGGCCCGTTTTGACGCTGAATAACAAGCGATGGCATGATCCTGTGACAGAAGCGCCGAAGCTCGGCACAACGGAAATCTGGTCGATTATCAATCCGATGGGGGGAACCCATCCGATACACCTGCACCTTGTTTCCTTCCAAATCCTTGACCGGCGTCCTTTTGACTTAGAGCGTTATAACAAATTCGGCGACATTGTGTATACAGGCCCCGCCGTCCCGCCTCCTCCAAGTGAGAAAGGCTGGAAAGATACCGTGCAGGCGCACTCGGGAGAGGTCATCAGAATCGCGGCGACTTTCGCTCCTTACAGCGGACGCTACGTATGGCACTGTCATATTTTAGAGCACGAAGATTACGACATGATGAGACCGATGGACGTCACGGATAAGCAGTAAACAAACATCCCCCCTTTTCTGAGAGGGGCTTTTTTATTTATCCAAAAAGAAAAAATAAGAAGACACTTATTTGCATATACTGTAATAACAGGAAGACGGTGCACCCTCATTGGAAATCTGGATAGAAAAAGGAATTAGGAGATTAGGGAAAAGTATGAGACAATGAAGGAGTGCACGAAAATTCATAAGGGAAGAAGTGACTTTATGTCTTACTACAACAAACGTAATCAGGAACCGCTGCCTAAAGAAGATGTCAGTACGTGGGAATGCACAAAAGAGGACTGTATCGGCTGGAGCAGAAAGAATTTTGCCGGCAGTGATACCCCGACTTGCCCCCTTTGCGGCAGTAAAATGATCGACGGCGTCCGTTCGTTGGTAAATCTCCAAAACAATAATCAAACGGCATCAAGTTAGACCTCCCTTTTACGAGTCTCAACATAGAGAAGGCCTCCATGTCTCATGAGAGGCCTTTGCGTTATCATGTCCTTTTATGATGCAAAGGAGCAATGAACATGAAAAACGATCGGCAGCAGAAAGATCTGAAGGAAATGGCAAAACGGCGGAAAATGAACCTTGCCGCACAGTCATTCATCGAAACGCTCCATTTTGCCGTTCCGATTCTCCGTTTTTTCAAATGGCTCGCCTCAGCCGCAGCCAGCTTTGTTCATTAAAAAACACCCAGCAGGCGCTGAGTGTTTTTTTCATGATTGGATGACGGAAAAACTGTTGATAATGCCGTTGTCATTTTCCCAGACTTTTTCGCATTTTTTCGTATCCAAATGATAAGCATAAATGGTCCGGACCTTCGCATTCCGCCCCGTTTCATCCTTCAGACGCTTAGCGCCTTTTGCTTCCGCCATGAAATAAATGATGCTGCCGTCTTTAGAAAACTGAGGCTGGGCATCAATCAGCGGAGCGAAGTCCTTCCCGTTTGAGATAATCGTTTCATCTTTTTTCGTTTTGACATTCATCAGACGGATGGATGCTTTTTGTTCCGTCCCTTTTTGTGTATAAGATGTAAAGACAAGGTTCTTTCCGTCCGGTGACACCGCCACGTCGCTGATAAACTGTTCAAGGTTTGTCAGATCCTGAAGGTGTTCGCCCGCTCCTGCTGCAAACCGGATATTCGTCGGTTCAGGGTCAATCCCCTTCTCATTTGCCTCATCCGTTTTTTGATAATCCTCTTTTACGGAATAATGCAGAAGCGCAAAATCGTTTTGGCTGCGATTATAAAAGAAGCTGCTCACACTGTCGTCTTTCTCATCGGCGGCGGGATACAGATTTTCATAACGTTTCGTTTTCAAATCAAAAGATGCGAGACGAAAAATATCTTCATCTGCTTTTCCGAGACGGAAATAAATGTGCGACAGATCCTTTGATAAAAACAGACTGTCAGCGCTTGCCGTTCCTTTATAAAGCACCGTCTTCTTTTTCGTCTTCAGATCAAGCTTATACAGACGCATCTCATTTTGGTCATTATTCCCGACAAAATAGAGCAACTGATGGGCGTCATCCAGCGCAAACGCCGGATATGCCGAAAGCTTTTCCTCGTACAGCACGCGGCCGTCCTCGTAATATTTCGTCATCAGATCTTTGTCTGTAATGGAAACAAGCAGCTTGTCATGACCGCCGGAGACAACGGCTTTTCCGCCGCCGTCGCTTTTTCCTTTAATCAGTAAAACGGCCGCGATGACCGCCGCCGCCAAAACGGCGGCCAGCAACATCCAGATCCATCGTTTCTTCTTCATTATCAATCTCTCCGTCAATCAGAAAAAGCAAGAATCAGTGTCCTTGCTTTTTAAGATGGTCTATTTTAATAGCTGTAGTGTCCGGATACTCTTCCTTTGCTTAATGGATATCCGAGCGCTTTGAACGCTTTCGGGCTGACATCCAATACGGCATTCGGCATTCGGCCTACATCATTTTTGTATACGGTGATAACCTTTTTCGGTTTTGCTTTGGCATAAGCTCTGATTTTCGTTCCGTTTCTCGGAACGTCAAATCCTAATTTTGTCGCGCAATCCCAGTGTCCCAGTTTTTTACCGGAAGATCCTTTTTTACCGACTCCATTATACCATGTAATATTTCCGTTCACTTTTTTAGCACTTGCATCAGAAGAGTAACTGATCGCTCCCAGCGTGCTTCCTGCTAAAATCAATAAGGCTAAGAATAACTTCTTCAAGCTTTCGTCCTCCTGATTCTTTATTCTAGGCAAAATTATACACCAGAAAGACGATTATAATATTTCAATCACTTTACATGTTCATTACAACGTGATGAGACATGCACATAATGACGGCACAATTTCCTGTTCTATATAATTCCATGGTAAATTATACTACAAAATTTAATTCATTAGCGTTATAATATTCATAGAGTATTTCTGCATTCAATATGGACTTTTTATAAGGCCTATTGATAGTTGCATAATATGATATATTTTGAGAAATCAGGCTTTAGGAAGCAGGCACTTTATTCCTTTTAACCGTGGTTCATATTGATCATGTACCTATACTCGTTTCAATCAGACTAGGAGTGATAATCAATGAAAGCGGCAAGATGGCACAATCAAAAAGACATTCGAATCGAAAACATTGATGAACCTAAAGCAGAACCGGGTAAAGTCAAAATTAAAGTCAAATGGTGCGGGATTTGCGGAAGCGACCTTCATGAATATTTGGGAGGCCCGATCTTTATTCCGGTCGGCAAACCTCATCCGTTAACAAACGAAATGGCGCCCGTCACGATGGGTCACGAATTCTCAGGAGAAGTCGTGGAAGTAGGAGAAGGCGTCAAAAATTACAGCGTCGGCGACCGTGTCGTCGTGGAACCGATTTTTGCCACACACGGACATCAGGGAGCCTATAACCTTGATGAACAAATGGGATTCTTAGGCTTAGCCGGAGGCGGCGGCGGATTTTCTGAATATGTGTCCGTTGACGAAGAATTGCTGTTTAAGCTTCCTGAAGAGCTTTCTTACGAACAGGGCGCGCTTGTTGAGCCGTCAGCGGTAGCGCTTTACGCCGTCCGCCAAAGCAAATTAAAAGCGGGCGACACGGCAGCCGTTTTTGGCTGCGGACCGATCGGACTGCTTGTGATTGAAGCCCTGAAAGCGGCCGGCGCAACGGATATTTACGCGGTCGAACTTTCACCGGAACGTCAGGAAAAAGCGAAAGAACTCGGCGCTATCATCATTGATCCGTCAAAAACGGACGATGTCGTTGAAGAAATCGCTAAACGCACAAACGGCGGCGTTGACGTTTCTTATGAAGTGACAGGCGTTCCTGTCGTTCTCCGCCAGGCGATCCAGTCAACAAACATTTCCGGTGAAACGGTTATCGTCAGCATCTGGGAAAAAGGAGCGGAAATCCATCCGAACGATATCGTCATCAAAGAACGGACCGTAAAAGGCATTATCGGATACCGTGATATCTTCCCTTCCGTTCTCGCACTGATGAAAGAAGGCTACTTCTCAGCAGATAAGCTCGTCACGAAAAAAATCGTGCTCGACGATTTGATTGAAGAAGGCTTCGGCGCTTTAATCAAAGAGAAAAACCAAGTGAAAATCTTAGTCAAACCGAACTAAGCCGTTCGGCAAAATACCAGACACATCCGAAAAAAAGAGCCGTTCAGGCTCTTTTTTTCGTCTCTTCCTCTTCCCTTCCTTTTCCTTTTAAAAATGAGCCGCTCTGCGCAAACTATTTTTCACCCTGTCCCGTCTATCCTTAGGCAGCAGCCTATGATACGTATTTTTTAAAAAGGAGCCCTTTGAAGCAATGAAGAACGAAACAGCCAAAGCGTCGCTTGTGACGTGCATAACTGAGCGCAAAGAAGACTTTTACCGGCTTGCGTACAGTTATGTAAAGAACAAGGATGACGCGTTAGATATTGTTCAGGAATCAATTCAAAAAGCGTTGACATCGGTCGAATCCGTCAAAAACCCCGATGTCATCAAAAGCTGGTTTTATAAAATTTTAGTGCGCACGGCCATTGATTTTCTCCGCAAACAGAAAAAGCTTAAAGTGATGGACGATGAAACGATCGAGTTTTTAAGCCGCGGAAAGGAAGATCACTACAAAGACACAGACCTTCACGAAGCGCTTGACGACCTGCCGCATCCATATAAAACCATTATCATTCTGCGTTTCTTTGAAGACCTGAAATTAGAAGAAATCGCAGACATCACGGGGGAAAACATCAATACCGTTAAAACACGCCTTTACAGGGGGCTGAAGCTTATGCGCATTCAACTGACGAAGGAGGATCTTTCTTAATGGAAAAGAGATTAGAGCAATTAAGGGAAGAGTACAAAAGTGTGCCCATTCCTAAAGAATTGGACATCATTGTCGAAAAAGCCCTTCAGCCAAAACCGAAGAAAAAACGAATCGTGATGTGGCCGACATCCGCGGCAGTCGCTGCGGCCGTCTTATTTACCGCCGTTGTCAATATCAATCCGGATGCCGCACAGGCCATGTCCAAAATCCCCGTCATCGGCAAAGTCGTCCAAGCCATCACGTTCGTGGAGATGAAAGAAGAAAAGAATCAATCAAGCATTGATGTGAAAACACCCGCACTGTCCGGCCTTTCCAATCATAAACTTGAAGACAGCATCAACCGGCATTATATGAAAGAAAGCAAAGAGCTGTATCAGGAATTTATGAAGGCGGCCTCAAAAAGCAAAAAAGGCCACCTCAGCATCTATAGCGATTATGAAACCGTGACTGATACAGCGGATCTGATCTCAGTCCGCCGTGATATCGAAAAAACACAAGCTTCCGCTTATACGCAAAGCCGATACATCACGATTGATAAAAAAAATGAGGCCGTGCTTACGTTAAAGAGTTTATTCAAAGATGACCGTTATATTAAAGTCATCAGCCAAAATATTAAAGAACAAATGAAAAAACAGATGAAAGAAGATCCGAATAAAATATACTGGGTCGAAGATGATGATATGACGGAGCCTTTTAAAGCCATCCGCGCCGACCAGAATTTTTATATTACAGATAAGCACAAACTTGTCATCTCATTTGACGAATATGAAGCAGCACCCGGATATATGGGCGTTACAGAGTTTACAATACCGACCTCCGTCATCTCCAAGCTGCTTGTCGGAGACCGCTACATCAGATAAAGAAAGAAAAAAATCCATGATATCCGCAGATCATGGATTTTTTCTTTCGTCCTGCAACAGCCAAGATGCATAAGGGACCCTTTTCATATAACAGACGCCGGACGGGGGCTGAAAAGTTTAAGAAAATCACAGCATTTCATTCATTTTTTCTGAAACAAAATCCCCTTCCGAATGCGTCTAATTAACGGAACAAATGGAAGACTGTACAGAAATCTGCCATAGCCATCCGCAAAACAGCGAGAATTTCCGCACACATTATTGGAGGAATACCATGTCAGACAAGTCACTGCATCACCGCTATATTCCCGGACTGGATGGACTTCGCGCCTTTGCCGTCCTCGCAGTTATCGCATATCATCTGAATTTTAACTGGGCCGACGGCGGTTTCATCGGTGTTGATATCTTTTTTGTTTTATCGGGGTATTTAATTACATCTATTATATTGCCTGCCCAAGGCAATGCCATCACCCTTGATTTGCGTGATTTTTGGGTGCGCCGGATCAGGCGGCTTCTGCCGGCGGCTTATCTCATGATTATCACGACAGTCATTTGGGTCGTATTGTTTAACAGCGAGCTCCTGCATACCGTACGCGGAGATGCGGTCTCCTCACTTTTTTACATAAGCAATTGGTGGTTTATCTTTCATAAACTTTCTTATTTCGACAGCTTCGGCTCCCCTTCGCCATTAAAAAACCTTTGGTCGCTGGCAATTGAAGAACAGTTTTATATCATATGGCCCTTCCTGCTGCTTGCGGGAATGTACATATGTAAAACACGGGCCCGGCTTGCGGCCGCGGTCATGTTCCTCGCGTTATGTTCGGCAGTCGTAATGAGTATGATGTATGTGCCCGGCGGAGATCCGAGCCGCGTTTATTACGGAACGGATACCCGCTCATTTGAATTGCTGATCGGCTGCGCTTTAGCTTTAGTGTGGCCGATGAAACGATTATCTTCCAAACGGCTGCCGAGCAGCATGAAACACCTGCTTCACGGGACGGAGCTTGCCGCTTTTGCCGCGCTGCTGCTTTGCGTCTTTTACACGGATGAATATGAACCCTTCCTGTACAAGGGCGGCATGCTTTTGATCAGCATCACCGCAGCGGTTCTTGTCGCATGTTTATGCCATCCGAGCAGCTTTTTGGGACATGTTCTTTCATGGAAGCCGCTTCGCTGGATCGGAACGAGATCATACGGAATCTATCTTTGGCATTACCCGGTTATCGTGCTGAGCACACCCGTACAGGAAATCGGAAATCCGGTTTATTGGCACTGCGCCGTCAGAATCGGCGCCACTTTCATTCTTGCCGAGCTATCTTACCATTTCATTGAACAGCCGATCCGCACTGCGGGCTTCCGGCCATTTTTACGCCGCGTGTTTCTGAACCGCTTTCTGGAATGGAAGACGTCCTCTGTCATCAGCAGAATGTCGCTCGGCCTCATTCTTGCCGCCATTCTCGTATTTGCGGGCGGGCTGTCAGGGATAGCCGAAGAGAAAAAACAGCCGCAATGGACGTACGCGCAAAATGATCAGCAAGAAACCGCCGCCTCTTCGCACAAAACGGCCGATCACGATCAGCCTGCAAAAGAAGAAGACAGCAAGAAAAAACACGGCGGCGAAAAAACGGACACCGCGTCAGACAAAAACAAGAAAGAACCAACAGACAAATCAAATACAAAGAAAAACGAAGAGAAAAAGGAACGGTCATCTCAAAAAACGGCTGATTCAAAACAAACACAGCCTCAGCAAGACGTGCTGGCCATCGGTGACTCGGTGATGCTGGACATTGCGTCATACCTGCGGCAGTCCCTCCCTCATGTCACCATCGACGGAAAGGTAGGAAGACAAGTCTCTCAAGCACTCCGGCTCACTTCGGAATATGCGTCATTTAATCAGCCGAACAAAGCGGTCATCATCGAGTTAGGGACGAACGGCTATTTCACCAACAGCCAAATTGAATCACTGATCAGCTCCTTTTCAAAAGCCGAGATCTATCTTGTCAACACACGTGTGCCGCGGCAGTGGGAAAGCAAAGTAAACGAATCATTGCGCCGGCAGGCCGAGTCACGGAAAAATGTGACGCTTGTCGATTGGCACGCAAAAGCATTGCAGCACCCTGAATACTTCACACCGGACGGCGTCCATCTCATACCTGAGGGTTCTAAAGCGCTGACATCCCTCATCGTTCAAACGATGAAATCATGACAAAAAAAAGAGGCCCCAAAAAGGCCTCTTTTTCGTATATCGTCAGGCAAGCTTCTGTCCGCAATTCGGGCAAAAATTCGCGCCTTCCGTTTTCGTTCCGCAGTTCGGACAGAATTTCGGCTTATCCGCTCCTTCCGAGCCGTTCGCCGGTGCCGTCCCCTGATTCTGCTGACTTTGATCTTGCTGCGGCTGGTTCTGCTGATTTTGGTTCATTTGGTTCATCATTTGATTTGCCACATTCATTCCCATCATCATGCCCGCCATGTCTGAGGCGGCGCCGCTTCCGTTCATTTTGCCGGATGACATTCCGTCCGTCATGGAAATCTGCTGATAGCGGTTCACATCGCCCACCATGCCGTAAGAAGCGTTTTTCGTAATCATATCCTGAACTTCCTGCGGATAGTTAAAGCTCATAATATTGAAGCCCGTAATCGACATGCCGTCTCCGATCAGCTGCATATCAAGATCTTCTTGAATCCCTTTTCCGATTTCAAAGGAATTCGACTGCAGATTGAACATGTCTTTTCCTTCTCTGGTGATCCATTTCATCAAAAGCTGATCGAGAATAGACGTAATCCGGATTTTAATGTCCTCCACTAAATAGCTGTCTTTGACACCCGCAATCTTATCAATCAATCCGATGTAGTCAATGACCTTGAAGTTAAATGTGCCGTTTGCGCGGATCGGCATACCGCCCGGCATACCTGCCGCCGGAATGTTGATGGCGTTTTTTGTGCCCCACTTCACGGTGAACTCCTTCGTATTCACAAACAGCACTTCAGCCCGCATGCCGCTGTTAAAACCAAACTTAAACCCTTTTAGTGTAGATAGAAACGGAATGATTTCTGATTCGATATCATAATCGCCGTCATCACGGAAAATCCCTTCAATCTTCCCGTTGTATAAAAAGATGGCATCCTGTCCCGGCCGGATGATCAGACGGCTGCCTTTTTTAATTTCACGGTTGTTCCATTTATAGAAAACCATGTCGTCTCTGAATTCTTCCCACTCCACCACATTTGCTAACTGATTTCTAAAAAAACCCATGTATGCTCAAATCCTTTACATATAATTTAAAAACTTCCCTTGCTTCCGCTGTAACTCGTGCCGCCCCTCGTGACTCCGCCGTCATTGTCATTATCTTTATCAGGCTTTTTCTCTCTTGTAACGTCGGTTCGGATATATGTGTCGTGCTGGCTCAGCACTTCAGACGTATCGTGATCCATATACGTGCTGCCGGTGACGGTGACCTTGCCGCCGGAATTGTACACCATCACAGTGACGGCGATTCCGGCCGCGGCTGCGGCAATAATGAGCTGAAACCACCATGTGAGCAGCAGATTGTCAGACTTGTCGTCCGGGCTTTTCCCCATATCTTTATAAGCCATCTTGATGTAGGTCTGAAACGCCTTTTCATAATGGCCTGCGGAAATATCTGACGAGATCGTATTCCTGATCGTATTCAGCCGGCTGTTATTCAAATACGTCTCCGCCTTTTTATATCCGGAGATAAATACTTCCCGATTTTTCATATCAATGGTCAATATCGCCGTACTTCCGCTAAAATGACTGTCATAAAAATCACCGGCATACTGCTCGATGTCCTTACCGCCCGTTCCGTTTGCGGTAAGAATGATAAAAGCAGTATGGCGCTTTGCCCCCAGCTTCCCGGCCAATTCCTCAAGTTTCTTCGTTTCATCCTTCGTTAATAAATGAGCATTGTCATAAACATATTGCTTCTGTTCCGCGGCAGACGCCGATGTATGTAAAGAAAAAGACAGCATCAGAAAAAGGACGAAGCAGAAGAGACACGCTTTTTTTATCGATACTTTCATCAAAAACCGCCTCCTATCATAAGTGAGACGAGTCTTAATGCTACAAACGCACCGGCGGTTATGCCGCCGAACCACGCGGCCACTTTTCCGGCACTGATCGGCGGTTTGCCGACAACCTTGCCCGTCTGCCCGTTCATCGCAAAAATGTGCTCAGCCCGCTCATAGTCGTAGCTGACCATCCAGACCGGAAGCAGTACGTAAAAGCTGCTGATTTTATCGGTCTGAATCTGCTCATCCGTAATGTCAGCCGTCGTATATCCGGAGAAGGTGGATCTGATATAAGAATCAATATAATGGCTGATTTTATCCTTCGCCCGCGGAAAGAGATCGTCATCGGTATAATTGTACTTTTCCGCTATATATCCCGCTAAATAGGCCGTATTAAACTCCTTCAGCTCACTGTATGAGTAAGGCTCCAATTTGTCCATTAATTCATCATTCATTTTTTCTGAAGCGTCGACCGGAATTTTGAGATAATCAAGATTGATATCGCGGTACGCGTTGTAATACTCGGTCTCCGTCACCCGGTATTCTCCATCATCATAGTGATGCACTCTCGTACAAACGGCATTGACCTGAACCTTGCTGTTTAAATCAAACATCCAAAACGGCACGTACATGCCGGTTATGCTCTTCACCCGATCGGCAGACATAAATCCTTTCGGTGTCAGACGGCCGTTTCGGCACCACTTTTTAAAAGCGCTCATGGCCTCTTCTTTACTGATCGTAAAAGGGATCACCATCGAAGGCGCGAGATTTCCCGATAATCGGTCGGCGAGAACGGCGGCTCCTCCGCAAAACCCGCACGTCGTGGCCGTCGTTTCCGCCTCAGTCATTAATACCGCGCCGCAATTCTCACAGCGGTACTCATTCGCCTCATTTTCGGAAAATCTCGTCGTTATATACTCTTTTGGCAGGCTCTCAATCTGATCCTGCCGCCCGCAGCTGTGACATGTCAGCATGCCGGATGAACTGTCAAAGACCATATCATCGCCGCAGTTCGGGCATTTATAAGAAATGATCATTCTGTTTCTCTCACTTTCTCTTTATATCGGACAAAGCTGCAGCCCGCTGTCTATTGATCTTTACTGAAAAGCATTTTCTGCTTGAGCGCCGCCAATTCATCATCGACACTGCTTTGATTGCTGTCATATTTAGCCGCCAGCTCGTCAATATCGTCTTTCGGAGACGCGTTCAGCTCAGCCATCGCATTGGCGTGATCAAGCGCTTGGTTGACCTTGTCTTCCATTCTGCCGAAAGCTGTCATCGATTGGCCCGCATTTGACACAGAGGACCCCAATTTGTTCATTCTCTCCTGCGTTTTTGCCACAGACCACTTCGCTTTGATGGCATTTCGGCGCGACTCAAGCTCTCCGATATCAGCGACAAGCTTGTCATGCATTTTGCGCATTTGAGACGCGTTGGATGAAGCGAGCTGATAAGCCGTTTGCAGCTCAGTCAGTCTTGATTCAACAGCCGCTTTCCTTTCCAAAAATGTCCGCGCATCAGCTTCACTGCCGGCCTGCAACGCTTTCATCGCATAACTTTCCATCTTTTCGGCATCAGCCTGGCATTCTGTTAGCGCTCTTTTCGCCCGCTGTTCCTCAGCCATGACAGAAGCCGTCTCCGCTTTCACTTTTCCTAAATCACTGTTCAGATTCCGCAAATATTGATCAACCATTTTTTCAGGGTTTTCAGCTTTATCCAGCAGCGCATTGATATTGCTTGACATGATGTCTTTAAATCTTCCTAAAATACTCATTTTTCATTTTCCTCCCAAAATTAAATAGTAACAAGTTCATAGTTATATATACTGTTTTTTTTGAAAAAAGTTTCATTTTCTCATGAATTTATGTATTTTATATGAAAATAGTCTCATTCAACCCATTTGTGCCGGCGGAAATTTTTCACGACCAGATACAGTGAGAACAAAAAATAAATAAAAAGCCCGATCATCAACCCGCTCACTAACGGATAATGCTTCGCCGCATACACAAAGAAATCCAGCTGCGAAATCTGTTCCGGACTTGTAATCGTATCCGTCCCATTCAAAAGCTTTGAGAATTTAGCCGTATAATTCCAATCAAACGAATCAGAAACAAGCTCACTCCCCTGATACCAATTGACAGCGGCAAGACAAAGAAAACAAAAAACAGAAAACGCGCATTGCACAATAAGAAAAACATGTTTCATGAAAAACATTCCTCCGCGGTTCAATATCATAGGCCGTCACACTATACATGACGGCAGCAGCAGAAACTTGGTTTTACTCAGAACTGATAAAAACGTGATTGTATGTACTTCACAGCGGTTCAATTTACTGGATGCCTTTCTAAAGTATACCGTATATCGTAAAGGGTTTCAGACCTAAATAAAGAGGATGCTTCCCGAAGTCCGATGACTTTCAAGAAACATCCTCCATACTTTACAGTGATACTTCAACCTCTTTAAAGCTCGGCAAAGCATCGATCGCACCGATTTTGGTGCACACGAGCGCCCCCACCTTATTGGCAAATGAGACAATATCACGCAGCTTCGCAAAATCATCGGCTGCCGTCTGAATCTCATCGGTGCGCGCCAGCTGATACAGCGCCGCGCCGACAAACGCATCTCCCGCTCCCGTTGAGTCTATTGATGTCACCGGAATGCTCGGAATGATGTCAAGATGCTTCCCATTTGAAAGAAGGGTCCCGCTTTTCCCGAGTGTCACCGCCACAATGCCGGCTCCGATCTCATGAAGAACCGCAACACCTTCTTTATGATTCTTCGCACCGCTGATGATCTCAAGCTCTTCGTCACTGACTTTCACAAAATCACTTACGGCAACGGCTTTTTTTGCGGTGTTTATAAACTCTGAAACTCTTCCTTTCCATAAATCCTCACGGTAGTTAGGATCGAAGGAAATAAACTGTCCATTGTCTTTCGCAATCGACATCAGCCGTAAATAGGCTGAGCAAAACGGATCAGATAACAATGCTGTCGCTGATCCGAAATGAAGGATTTTCGCATCGTTTACCTTTTCCAGATCAATATCCTCCAGCGTAAACAAAGCGTCCGCTCCTCTGTTAAACACAAAGTCGCGCTCCCCATTTTGTTTTAATGAAACAAACGCAAGCGTTGTAGGCGCTTTCTCATCCATGACGAGCATAGAGGTATCGACGTGTACGGCGTCCAATGTCTGCTTCAGAAAATACCCGAACGGATCTTTGCCTGTTTTTCCGCTGAAAGCCGCGTCTCCGCCCAGCTTAGCAATCGCTGCCGACACATTCGCCGGTGCCCCGCCGGCACTTTTTAAGAAATTACGTCCTTCCGTCAAATCAACATCCACATCGGTACAAAAGAAATCAATTAACAATTCTCCAATACAAATAACAGATTGGCTTCCCACATTATCACACTCATTTATCAATTCTCGATTATAGTTTCAGTATAGTGCTTTCTGTCATAAATACAACCGTTTACATAGAATATTTTAAATTTTACGTATACTTATCTGGCAGCCCTTTGCTCCAGATCAGACATCATCTGCTGATATTTTTTTTCAGTTAAAGGATAAAAAGAAATAAGAATAATAGACAGCAGAATGAACAATCCCGGGATGAGCGCATTCATATTTTTAATCGCATTCAATGACGAGGCTGTCTGATCGGTATTCGCGGCATATCCGGCGATTCCGAGATAAACGGCCGAAAATGACCCGGCTAACGCAACTCCGAGCTTATTGATGAAACTCATGCTCGAAATCACCACGCCATCAGCCCGGACTCCGGTTTTCCATTCCGCATAATCGACACAATCGGCAACCATTCCCCAAGCAAGCGTATTTAAAGGCGTCGTAAAAATCCCGAAACGAAAAGCCAAAAGAAGATAAGCGGCAGCGAAGAATACGATGTAAACTGAAGGCCCGCATAAGAAATCAGCGATAGCGCCGCCGTGATGATCATAACCTGCTTCCGGCCCCGCTTCTCAGAAAAGAAAGGAATAAACAGATTGCTGATCAGCGCTGCGCCGAAAAACAACACGGTTCCTAAAAACACAAATTCCTTATGGCTGACGTTATACGTAAAATAGTACACCATCGTGCTGAGCTTAATGTTAAACCCAATCGCAAACGCCAAAAATGCAGAAACCAAAATGAGCAAAGGCTTGTTTCGGAACAAAACGGACAACGTCTTTTTCATTCCTTGTTTTTTTCTTTTTTCAGGCTGAATCCGTTCCCGCACAGTAAAGAAGCTGAACAGATTCAATGCGATGCTCACCGCCGCATAGATGAGCGCCGTCATCTGAAATCCAAACGCCTGATCTTTCCCGCCGATGGCGTCCGCAAGCGGTGTCGCACAGGAAATCGATAACAGAATTCCGATATAAACCAAAATCATCCGGGTCGTCGTCAGAACCGTCCGTTCCTCCACGGAATTCGTCATCCGCCCCGTTAAGCTGTTGACCGGAATCGTCTGCATGCTGAAGGACATCCCAAGCAGAATATAAGTGATGTACGCATAAACCATATTCCCCGTTTCGCCGAAATGAGGGGTCGTGAAGCATAAGAACGTAAATAGCGCAAAAGGAAACGCCACCCACAAAAGATACGGCCTTGCCTTTCCCCATCTTGTATTCGTCTTGTCTAAAATCACGCCCATAATCGGGTCAAAAATAGCGTCCAGCACCCTTACGATAAGAAACAAAGCTGCGATGACCGCAGGCTTAATGCCGCCGACATCTGTATAGTAGAATAATAAGTATGCGTTTACAAACTGAAAGATAATATTGTACGACATATCGCCGAATCCGTAGCCGATCCGTTCCATCCAGGACAGGCCGCGATATTTCGTCTTTACTGCCGCTTCTTTTTCTGTTTCAATCATCATTTCCCACCCCAAGAATCCGTTTTCATTTTTGATAAGCAAGAGGGAGAATGCAAAGATCCTCCCCGTCCACTCAGCGATTTGGATACACCATCACTTTTAAGCATTCATTTTTGTATTGAAAGGCCCGTTCCATCGCATCTTGCGTCTGCTCCAGCGAATATTGGTCCGTTACTAGATGCTTCGTGTCCACAATGCCTGAAGCAAGAAATTCGATTCCCTTTGGATACGTATTGGCATAACGGAAGATCCCGTAAATATCAATCTCATTATCCGCAATAAACGGCACGTTGAGCGGAATCTCGTTCTGTGAAGGCAAACCGACAATCGCCAATTTTCCGCCCCGGCGCACAGAAGCCAGTGCGGATTGCAATGCCGCTGGATTCCCTGCTGTTTCCCAAGCAACATCAACGCCTCTATCATTCGTGATCGTTTTAATCTCTTCAAGTGCATCCTGTTCACGTATATTAATAATGTGAGTCGCTCCCATTTTTTTCGCAGCTTCTAACCGCAGCGGCTCTAAGTCGGTGACAATGATTGTGCCTGCCCCAAATGCTTTAGCTGCGGCAACAGCCATTAACCCAACAGGGCCCATCCCCATAATCGCAATCGTTGATCCGGGCTGTAGCTTCGTTCTGGCCGCCGCATGGATGCCGACAGAAAACGGCTCGATCAAAGCAGCATCTTCATAAGAAAGTGAGTCTGGGATTAAAAAAACAAAGTCCTGACGCATTTTAATATATTGGACAAACGCACCGTCTACTGGTGGTGTAGCCAAAAACTGTACATCCGGGCAAAGGTTATAACGCCCCTCCTTACACGCCTCACAGCGTCCGCATGTGACACCGGGTTCGACAGCGACCCGGTCTCCTATTTTAAATTGATCGACAGACGATCCGATGGCGGCAATTTCTCCCGCGCATTCATGACCGAGGATAAATGGTTTTTCCACTACATAATTGCCTATTCTGCCATTTGTATAGTAATGCAGATCAGATCCGCAAATTCCGACAGCCATCACCTTAATCAACACTTCATCATGATTGATGTCAGGCACGGGCAAAGTTTCGATTTTGATTTCTCTTGTGTTGTGCATAACCGCCGCTTTCATGTTTTGAGGCACTGTGTGAGTCATTTGGCAAATTCCTTTCTCTGCTTTGAAATGTAAGTGCATACATTTTTATTTTCTCTATCACTGCCCCTATTTTATCTGCTTTTCAAGACGTACAACAGCCTTTCCTGCTGTATAAAAGGACAGCGGCACTGTACTTTTTATTTTTTCATATACAAAAAACACTGAATTGATAAAATAGTACTAATAGGAGGTGCAGGCTAATGGCTGAACTTGAAAACCGGACACAATTTGCAGAACTGCTGGCACCTGCCGTCAAATCGCTGAAACATCATCTTGATTACAAAATTAAAAGGACAAAGAACGTAAAATCCGGACAGTCTTATATAGATCAAATCTCACTCCGAATAGGCGTTTCCTCTAACACGATCAAAAGCTGGATCGGACAGATGGGCGCAAACTACATTCCCGGACGAATTGACGACGGAAAGCTGTTCGGAATGATCTGGATCATTATAGAAAAGACTGACATGGATCCTGAATGGCTGATCGGCCTTCTGGAAACCACCACCATTCCCGTCATCAAACCCGCATTGCCCGTTTGGACGGCGTCTTGTCTAAAAAAAGCAAAAATACTCCGGAAAGACGGATCATTCGGAGCGCCGAGTGATGAAGATATTGAAAAAGCAGTAAAGCGGCTGTTTCATGACAGACCAAGCCACGAAACGAATGCGCAAACAAGAAAGTTCGTTACGCATAACTTACCGTCACGCCGGACCGGGAACTTTATCGGACGCGGCTTTGATATGGAAGCAATCCGGCAATGGATGCTGTCTCCGTCACCGGTCTGTTTAATCACGGGCTGGGCCGGCATGGGAAAAACAACAATCGCTCTTGAAGCAGCCTACCTTTGTGCCGGCAGTTCACCAGATTGGCCGGCATTCAACAGCATCATCTGGATCAGTGCGGATTGGAAAGGATTGAGCTTCAGCGATTTTTTAAACACGATCGCCTATCAGCTCGGACGCACAGAACAAATCGACAAATCAATCAACGAAAAACGGTTCGTCGTCCGCAATGCATTAGCCGCTCATTCAAACGAAAAACCAGTATTGCTGATCGTTGACAGCATTGATACAGCGGAACGTGACATTCACGAATTTATCATCGGCCTTCCGCAAGGCGTAAAAGTCCTCCTTACGGCACGGGAAAACGTAAAACAGACATACCGGGACGGCCTCGGGGAACTGGCGGCCATCCAGCTGAGCGGCCTTGAACAAACGGATGCCCTTGAATTTTTCCATCAAGAAGTGCACCGCTGTCTGCAAACATGCAACCTCCCGCATAAACGGGAAAAGCTGGAGCAGCTGCTGCAGCTATCGCCTGACCTTAAGAATAAATTCGTCTCGGCAGCCGCCGGCAACCCGAAGGCCATGGCACTGAGCATTGCATACATGTCAGACGACGACATCCCCGCTCCGCAGCTCATTCAAGAACTTAAACAAGCGGGTTACTCATTATTGGAATTGTTTGAGGTTCTCTTTGGCCGCACATGGGACAGATGTCATGAAGACACACGAAAACTATGGCAGACGCTTTGCTTTTTCGCTAAGCCCCCTGATGAGAAAAGCTTGGCTCAAGCGGCCGGATTAGACGTCCGGCGGTTTCATTACGCGATTGAGCAAATGCGGTCATATGCTTTAATACAGCCGGAACGAAGCGAAGGAAGTATTCAATATGCAGCCCATCAAACCGTTGTCGCTTACGGAGAACAGCACTTATCCGAAAATCACGAATTTGCAAAAGAAGCCCGCAGCCGCTGGGCGCATTATTATATTGATTATGCGGAAACCCATATAAAACGGGAACGGCCCAATTCTGTCTATTGGAGCTATCTGCTGGGACGGAATTTAGAGCAAATGAAAAAGGAATGGCCGAACATCCTAAAGGTCATCGAATGGTCGAGCGAAACCGGACAACATGACATCCTGATCAAACTCATCATCCGTATCAGCCATTTTCTAAGCAGAATCAACCTGCCCCTGCGAATCGAATACGGATTAAAAGCCGCCGATGCCGCCCGTCAATCAGGCGAACACACGCGGGAAGCTTACTTTCGGATCGATACGGCAGGTTGGGCGCTGATGGAAGTCAACGATTCAGACGGAGCTCTCAGGCAAATAGAAGCCGGCCTGAAGATACTCGAACAATCAGGCGCACCGGATCACGACGACTTGAAAGTATGGGGAACCGCCCTGCAATCGAGGCTGCTGTTAAAAATCGGAGAACCGGAAAAAGCGGCAGCAATGCTGGACGGCATCAAAGATCAGCCCGTCTCGCCCATTATCCGGCACAGGGTTCTTCTGGTCCGCGGCGACCTGAGTTTCGCCCGCTCTCACTACGAAGAAGCCATCACATTATACGAAGCGGCAAACACAACCAGCGCCGCATACGGCGGCGAAAAAACGATAGAAGCCTATTTCAACCTCGGCATGGCTTACGTGAAGTGTGATCAACTCGAAAAAGCGGAAAAAGCCTTTGAACAAATGCTCTATGACAAACACAACGCCAATCAAGTTGAACTGATCTACTATCACTACGGAATGGCACAGCTGTTGTACCGAAAAGGAGAGAAAACGAAAGCGATGGAATCCAATCAGAAGGCAATTCGTCTGATTGATTCGTGGGAGCCTGGGATTGGGATTCGGGGTGAGGTGGAGCAGCTGAGAATGGTGCTTGAAGGAAATAGTTAGAAAACATCGTCGTAACATATAAGGTGAATTATGGGAACAAATGAATTTATTGCTTTACCTTATAAACAAAAAATCACCAATTACTATCGCAGACCGATAAGAAACCCTTTCTAATTGAATGTATTTATGCATTTAAATTAAATAAACGATCAAACTATAGTATTACAAGAGTTCTCGCCGTTTGATTTTCATTTTCTGAAAATACTCCAGCTCTAAAAAAGATGGTCATTTTAGAGCTGGGATAGTTACTTGCCTATTTCTAAAATACACATTTTGCGATTGATTTTTATACAGCAGTTATAAAATTACTTATCTTTCTTTACAATTCTTATGAGCGTTCGTGTCCTTTTCTCCCCATATAAGATTCTCAATAAATTATATAGAGTATAATAATCCCATTTATTTAAACTTTCCCGGATTAAAAAGAAATTCAAAAGAAAAATTTCATTTAACACAGAACAATATAAATGAAAGAATTCATCAATATTTACAATTGTTTCTTCATGAAGATTAGAAAAATACTCAACACTCATTACAGGTAAACTTTTTGATTTAGAATGAACTATCCCACTTAGCCGTTTATAAAGAGTTAAATTTCGCTCAACCGAATTATAATATTCTTTATAGTCACTTTTATCTAAGCAATATTGTAAATCATTGATAAACTTCCTTTTAGTTTCCACAAATCGGAAATCTAAAGGATCAAATGATATAGAGGAATTATTATTTAACATAAATTCTCTTTCTCTTTCCAACACAAATTTATAGTTTGCTTCTTGTGCAGACCTTAGTAGCAATAAGGCACTTCTGCATTGTCCTGTAAAAAGAGCATATATTGATTCGAGGAGTAATGAAAAAGACATGTTGAATTCTGAACCGAAGTAGTTTCGTGTCTCGATTTTATTTTTAAAATAATTAATCGAAAAGATATACCCAAAAATTTTTTTCATTTTATTTTCATTAGTCAACAAAAATTGTTGCTTAATACCGTCTAGTATTTTCATTTTTTCAAACTCTCGCTGAAAAATATCCTCCAACCTCATCAATTTCCATTACTTCCTTTGTTAACAGAATTAAACCAACCTATAACATCATCTTCTAAACTAGTTGAAGACTTTTTTTCTTTAGGGATACTATTATGGTTGTTTAAATCTTTTTCTTCGAGATACAATATAATTAGTTTTATAGACGCTGATATCCTAAAAGAATCATACTCTTTAGATACATCCTTTAATAGTCGTGAAGCTAGATAAGGTCTAGCTTTAAACAAATAACTATTGTACTTTTTTTTGAAAACATTTATTAAGAAATCTTCTAAATCTTTGTTTTTCGAAAATACTTCTCTACTCGAAATCAACTCATATAGTAGCCCCAGATACAAACTTTTAGTTTGCTGGAGAGTAAATTTGTTTTTATTTATTACACTTAGCTCTTGTTTAAAATCTCTCTTACTGTCAACTGTTTTCATATACTCCCTCCAAAGATGATATTTTCCCTGTTATTTCTGAGACAACTCTTGTAACTGAGTTTTTTAGAGTATCATGTTTACTCCCACTTTCATCATATAAAGAAAATTTCAAAGGAACTGATGAATGATAAGGTATTTCTGTTTCAAAGAAAGACTGTGGTATTTTCTTTTGAAGTCTTTCTTTTAATTTACTCGCAATAGTCATATCGTGTGTTAAAGTAAATAAAACTCCTAGAGATTCAATATGTTTACGACCTAAATCTCTTCTATACATGGTATACATTTTATATATTCCAGACTTTTTCTCATAAAATGTAGATTTAACTAAATTCTCTAGTAATCCAATACCCACACTTGAAAATAAATCAATTTTACTTGGGATTATGTAATAGTCAGAAGCAAATAAACTTGCTTGAGTTAATATAGTCCAGTTAGGGGGACAATCAATAATTATATAATCATAATCCTTTCTTAATTCATATGTTTCGAAATGATCCTCTAAAACATTATGTTTCCCACTGGTATCTCCGTACAAAGACTCAAACAAATCTAAATCTCCAGGAATTAAATCTAAACTATTTTTTATATTATAAATTAGAGACGGATTTTCTAATGGATTAACTAAACCTTCTTGAGTAAACAACGTTCGTACTGTCATTCCTCTTTCCTTTAATCTATTATATATTAACTGAGATGATATTTCTTTTCTATAATTTTCATCTTGATTTAGATCATCATCTTGATCTCTATTTTCATCTTGACCTGAACTCGTGCTTATTTCTTCATCATATGTCTCATTAAGTTCAGTGAGAACCTCCTCTAGCATTGTAGCCTCTATTTTTTTTGGGTGATGCCTAAACTGGTGGTTTAGCAAAGCTTGTGTAGCATTAAACTGAGGATCCATGTCAATTACTAACACATCATGTTCCTCTCGTGAAAGAGCATCTGCAACATTTATAGCTGTAGAAGTTTTTCCTACTCCTCCTTTTAAGTTGATAAAAGAAATAACCTTAGCTTTATGAGTACCCATCTTCCCACTCCTATTTTTTACAATTAAGTATTAATCATAAATTATTTCCTAATATCAAATAATCCAAATATAAGTAAAGCAAAAGAGAAATAAACTATATTATATTTAAAAGGGGCTACTGTCTAAAGAAGATTTTGGTTTACAGAGGAAATTTTGTGATTATCTTAATTTCTATTTTTTTCCAAATACATTAATTGCTTTGTTTCATGATGAATTTGCTTGTTCATACCGCTTGTTGGCTTACTGTAATAATTAATCCAAACCATATTACCCCTAACATGGAAGAAAAGACTTCCCAACAGTTCAAAGAACTCATGGAAAGCCTCTAATTCATCCGTTATATTCAGGAAAGAAGTTTGCCTTTTTTTATTTCTAGTAGGCAATAATTACATCATTCCACCCATACCGCCCATGCCGCCCATGTCAGGCATTCCTGCACCGCCGGCGTTTTCTTCCGGTTTGTCAGCGACAACCGCTTCAGTTGTTAAGAGCATTGCTGCTACAGAAGCTGCGTTTTGCAGGGCTGAACGCGTCACTTTTGTCGGGTCAACGATACCTTTTTCAATCATGTTTACCCATTCGCCAGTTGCAGCGTTGAAGCCTACGCCGATTTTTTCGTTTTTCAGGCGCTCAACGATGACAGATCCTTCAAGACCAGCATTGTGCGCGATTTGACGGATCGGCTCTTCAAGCGCGCGAAGCACGATGTTGATACCTGTTTGCGCATCGCCTTCAGCTTCCACTGCAGCGACTTTGTTGTATACGTTGACAAGCGCTGTACCACCGCCGGATACGATGCCTTCTTCAACAGCTGCGCGAGTTGAGTTGAGGGCGTCTTCGATGCGAAGTTTACGCTCTTTCAGCTCAGTTTCAGTCGCAGCGCCGACTTTGATGACAGCTACGCCGCCGGCAAGTTTCGCAAGACGCTCTTGTAATTTTTCTCTGTCGAATTCAGAAGTTGTTTCTTCCACTTGAGCGCGGATTTGGTTAACGCGTGCAGCGATTTTTTCAGTATCGCCGGCGCCTTCTACGATTGTTGTGTTTTCTTTCGTTACCACAACTTTAGAAGCGCGTCCCAATTGTCCGATTTCAGTAGATTTCAGGTCAAGGCCTAAGTCTTCTGTGATTACTTCTCCGCCTGTAAGAACAGAGATGTCTTCAAGCATTGCTTTACGGCGGTCACCGAAGCCAGGAGCTTTAACGGCAACAGCGTTGAATGTGCCGCGAAGTTTGTTGACAACGAGTGTAGCAAGAGCTTCACCTTCAACATCTTCAGCGATCAGAAGCAATGGTTTGCCTTGCTGTACAACTTGCTCAAGCACAGGAAGGATTTCTTGGATGTTTGTGATTTTTTTGTCTGTGATTAAGATGTAAGGATTGTCAAGAACCGCTTCCATCTTATCAGAGTCAGTCACCATGTAAGGAGACGCATATCCGCGGTCGAATTGCATACCTTCAACAACTTCAAGCTCAGTTGTGAATCCTTTAGACTCTTCGATTGTGATGACGCCGTCGTTTCCTACGCGCTCCATTGCTTCAGCGATAAGGCTTCCGACTTCCTCATCAGCAGCAGAGATCGCAGCAACCTGAGCGATAGACTCTTTGCCTTCGATCGGCTTAGAAATTTCTTTTAAGTTTTCGATTGCTACAGTCACGGCTTGTTCCATACCTTTACGCACGCCGACAGGGTTAGCTCCCGCAGTTACGTTTTTCAAGCCTTCGCGGATCATAGCCTGCGCAAGTACAGTCGCAGTCGTCGTACCGTCACCGGCAACGTCGTTTGTTTTGCTGGCTACTTCAGCTACAAGCTTCGCACCCATGTTTTCAAACGCATCTTCAAGTTCAATTTCTTTTGCGATTGTCACACCGTCATTTGTAATTAACGGAGAACCGAATTTTTTCTCCAGAACCACGTTGCGTCCTTTTGGCCCTAAAGTTACTTTTACAGCGTCAGCAAGCGCATCGACACCGCGAAGCATAGCGCGGCGTGCTTCTTCACTAAACTTAATATCTTTTGCCATGTTAACGAAACCTCCTCGAATTTTTAAAAATATTTATTTGCTTAGCCGATTACAGCTAAAATGTCGCTTTCACGTAAGATTAAGTATTCAGTACCTTCGTATTTCACTTCAGTACCGGCGTATTTTGAGAAGATAATGCGGTCGCCCTCTTTTACTTCTAAAGCAACGCGCTCTCCGCTTTCCAACACGCGACCTGAACCGGCTGCCACGATTTTGCCTTCTTGCGGCTTTTCTTTTGCAGAATCCGGTAATACGATTCCGCTGGCAGTTTTTTCTTCAGATTCTACGAGTTCAATGACAACGCGATCACCTAATGGCTTTAACAATGTAATAACCTCCTCAATAGTATGAATATGTAATTTTAGCACTCAGCTCTAAAGAGTGCTAACACAGTTATTATAATAAAGAATCTCACTTCCAATTTCAAGTCATAAGAATAAAAAATTTTCACGCTTACATGATTCTCTCTCACACTGAAATTTTCACGCTTACATGATTCTCTCTCACACTGATTTTCTCCTTTTTTCACGTCAAGTTCACTTGTGTTACAATAAGAACAAATAAGTTGATTTTATAGGATAAAGGAGTACATATCATTTGAGAAAACAGTATTGGTATATCATTTTGACATATGTTATCATGCAGCTTTCCGCATTGATCGGCATTCCTTTAATGTACAAATTCGGCTATGCGGGCGGGCACCCTACGAATGCGAATCTCACCATGGCTCAGGGGATTTATTCCGTCGTAAGCTTTTTTATCTGCCTGATTATCGTTCTCTTGATTTTGAGAACCGCGCCGAAGCAGACATTAAGAAACGGGAAGAAAGCATCCGCCGGCATGTCCGTTCTCTGGGCGGTAGCGGGAATATGGCTCGCTTTATTTTCTCAGGGAATCGCCGGAATGATTGAGCAGTATGTCTTTCATGTGGGCAGCGGTTCCGAAAACACGAAAGCCATTCTCAGCATTATTAAAGCCATGCCGCTCATGATTATCGTTTCTTCTATCGTCGGGCCGATTCTTGAAGAAATCATTTTCCGGAAGATCATTTTCGGTGTATTATATGAAAAAACGAATTTCTTTATCGCCGGACTGATCAGTTCCGTCATTTTCGGCATTGTGCATCAAGACCTCACGCACCTGCTGCTGTATACGGCCATGGGCTTTACCTTTGCGTTCTTGTATGTGCAGACGAAACGGATTATTGTGCCGATATTCGCCCATGTCATGATGAATACCATTGTCGTGGTCATGCAGCTCGGCCCCGCCCAAAAATATATTGAACAGCATAGTGAGCAAATGCAATTAATTATTGGAGGATTGTTTGTATGAGGAACCCAATGACTTGGGGCTTGATTTATTTCGCAGTCGGCTGTATCTTTACGTATTTGGCCGCAAGCTCTCCGGGAAGCATGTGGTCTTTTTATTCCATACTGCTGATGGTTTTCGCCGCTTATAATATCAGCATCTCGTTTAAAATGTTCGCTTTCTCATTTAAAGTGAAGAAAAACCAAAAATAAAAGAAAAGCCATTTCTCATCATTGAGAAATGGCTTTTTTATGCTGATACGTCCTGATCGGATTCACTGCTGGTCTGCCTTTTCCGATACGCCGCTTTTGAGATCAGGATACTGATCTCATATAAAATGCAAAGCGGAATCGTAATCATCAAGTGAGACAGCAGCTCAGGCGGCGCAATCATCGCGGCGATCACAAGCAGCACAAAATACGCGTACTTCCTGATCTTCGATAAAAACATCGGCGTGATCACACCGAGTCTCGTTAAAAACATGATCAGCACCGGCATCTGAAACAGCAGCCCAAAAGGAATCGTCAGCTGCAGCAGAAAATGAAAGTACTCGGTAATCCCGATCACCTGGTTGACATCGAGGTCATTCGAGACCCGCTTCATAAAATCAACGACCAGCGGAAATAAAATATAATAAGAAAACGACACACCGCCGACAAACAGCACGATCGAAATCGGAATATAGCTGAGTGTTACTTTGCGCTCCTTCTCATACAGACCCGGGCTGACAAACGCCCAAATCTGATAGAGAATAATCGGCGAAGTCAAAATGATGCCGATGATAAACGCGAACTGCAAAAAGATAAACAGCGGATCCGTCAGGTTAAAAGCATTAAGGGTGAGCTCTTTTACTTCATCGGCTTTTTGAAGATACACAATGATAGGTTTTGCCAGAAAAAAGCCGGCAATAAAGAAAACCGTAAAGGATAACGCCACAATCAGCAATCGTTTCCGAAGTTCGGCAATATGCTCCACAAGCGTCATTTGATTCACTCTCATACGCGTCATCCTATCTTACTGTTCTTCTTTCTTTTTTTCCTCTTCTTCACCGGCTAATCCCTTAGTAGCGTTCTTAAATTCACGAAGCGTGTCCCCCGCCGCTTTTCCTAATTCGGGAAGCTTCTTCGGACCGAAAATAATCACCGCTACCACACCGATAACCGCCAGGCTTCCAGGACCGATCATGTGCAGCTCCTCCTTTCGCTATTCAATTTCTTCCAAAACAGAATAATGCTTCAAGAAATAAACCAATGATTGAAGCTCTACAGCTAAATCTATATGATGAATTCGAATGTGATCCGGCACATTCAAACGGGCCGGCGTAAAGTTAAGGATTCCCTTGATTCCGAGCGACACGAGCCGGTCGGTGATTGACTGGGCGGCAACCGCGGGAACGGTAAGAATCGCCACGGGTTCATCCTTAATGTGAAGCTCTAAATCATTAAGATCAAAGACAGGCACACCGCCTACCTCAGTTCCTATTTTACTCTGATTCACATCAAAAGCCATAGATATTTTTGTGTTATTATTTTTTGTGAAATTATAGTGAAGAAACGCCGTCCCTAAATTCCCGACACCGATCAAAATGACGTTCGTCGTTTCATCCTGATCCAGTGTTTTTCTGAAAAATGACAGCAGGTAATCCACATTATAGCCGTATCCTTTTTTGCCGAGCGCCCCGAAATAGGAAAAATCCCGGCGGATCGTGGCCGAATCGACTTTTACCGCGTCGCTCAGTTCAGCTGATGAAACGCGCTGTTTTCCTGACGCGTGTAAATTCTTTAAAAAGCGATAATAAAGCGGCAGCCGTTTTGCCGTCGCCTGTGGAATTTTTGATTGATCCTTGTTCATGATTGGTCCTCCACTTTATACTCAGATGCATCTCTTTTAAAATCACCGTTTTTGCCTCCTGTCTTTTCCATGAGGCAGGTCGGGCCGATGACCATTCCTTTATCCAGCGCCTTGCACATATCATAAACGGTCAAAGCGCAGACTGAAGCGGAAGTTAGCGCTTCCATTTCCACACCTGTACTCCCTTTCGTTTTTACGCTTGCCTGTATATGAAGAACGGCTTCGGAATCCTTTTCCTCCCAGCCGAATGAAATGTCGACGCTGCTTAAAGAAAGCGGGTGGCACATCGGGATAATCGCTGACGTCTGCTTTGCGGCCATAATTCCTGCCACCTGTGCGACAGCCAGCACGTCTCCTTTTCCGATCTCGCGGTTTTTGATTCTGCTGTACACGTCATGCTTCATGTGTACGCTGGATATCGCAGCGGCAGTACGGACTGTTGAAGATTTATCGCTTATATCCACCATGCGGGCACGGCCTTCTTCATTAAAATGAGAAAATCCATTCATATTTAAACTCTCCTTACTTCTGATCATACACTATTTTCTCCCTGATGTCTTATCCTATAATGTTCCAATTCTGATGTATTGTTTGCTGACAGCAGGTTGATAAGCTACACTTAACTTATTATAACAGAGGTGAAATAATATGATGATCTTACAAATTAATCAGCTATCCAAATCTTTTGGCGCTGATCCTATTTTAAACAATATAAAGCTTGAAGTCAGATCTCGGGATCGCATCGCCATAGTAGGCAGAAACGGAGCCGGCAAATCAACTCTCCTTAAAATTATCGCAGGTCACCTTTCATATGAAAAGGGTGAATTAATCAAACCGAAAGAATTAACGATGGGATATCTTGCCCAGCACACAGGCTTGGAATCCCAGCTTACCATAAAAGAAGAACTGCTGAGTGTTTTTGATTTCCTGAAAGCAATGGAAAAAGAGATGCGCTCTATTGAAGAAAAGATGGCCACGGCCGCCCCGGCGGAGCTTGAGACGCTGATGAAAACCTATGACAGGCTTCAGCAGGATTTCAAGGATAAAGGCGGCTATCAATATGAAGCGGACGTCCGCTCTATCCTTCACGGCCTCGGCTTCGGAAAATTTGACGATTCCGTGAAAGTGCAAAGCCTGAGCGGCGGTCAGAAAACAAGACTTGCGCTCGGAAAGCTGCTGCTGACCCAGCCTGATCTGCTTATTCTGGATGAACCGACGAACCATCTCGACATCGATACGCTTACATGGCTTGAGCATTATTTACAGGGATATTCAGGCGCCATTCTGATCGTTTCCCACGACAGATACTTTCTTGATAAAGTCGTCAGCCAAGTGTACGAGGTCTCACGGACAGAAAGCAAAAAATACCTCGGCAACTACAGCGCCTATTTAGAACAAAAAGCTGAGCAGTATGAGAAAGACCTGAAGCTGTATGAAAAACAGCAGGACGAAATCGCCAAGCTTCAAGATTTTGTCGACCGCAATCTGGCCAGAGCTTCTACAACGAAAAGAGCCCAAAGCAGACGAAAACAGCTTGAACGGATGGACGTCATGGCAAAGCCGCTCGGGGATGAAAAATCAGCCGCCTTCCGTTTTGACATTACAAAACAGAGCGGAAACGACGTCCTGCGCGTACAGGATGTTTCCATCAGCTATGACGGCCAGCCTCCGCTCTTGAAAAACCTGACCTTCGGCATGACAAGAGGCGAAAGCGCCGCCCTCGTCGGACCGAACGGAATCGGCAAATCAACCTTGCTGAAAACCATTATGAATACAATCAGTCCGGAATCCGGATCGATCACGTACGGTTCCAATGTCACAATCGGCTATTATGATCAGGAGCAGGCTGAACTGACCTCGTCCAAACGCGTGCTGGACGAGCTGTGGGATGAATATCCGGACATGCCGGAAAAAGAGATCAGGACATGCCTCGGCAACTTCCTGTTCAGCGGAGACGATGTCCTGAAACCGGTCCGTTCGTTAAGCGGCGGGGAGAAAGCAAGAGTCGCGCTTGCCAAGCTGATGCTTCAAAAAGCAAACTTTCTCATCCTTGATGAACCGACAAACCACCTTGACCTGGACAGTAAAGAGGTGCTGGAAAACGCCCTGATCGACTACCCGGGAACACTGTTATTTGTCTCGCATGACCGCTACTTTATTAACAGGATCGCCACAAGAGTGCTGGAGCTCTCACCTGATCATGCAGAAGAATATTTGGGAGACTATGACTATTACACCGAGAAAAAAGCCCAGCAGCTGGAACTGGAAGAAATGAAGCGGCAGGAAAAGGAGCAGGCTCAGCCTGCCGGCAAGGTCAAACAGGATACGAAAAGAACTTACGAGGAAGAAAAAGAATGGAAGAAGAAAGAACGGCAGCGCCTGAGACGCATTGAAGAAATCGAAGCAGCCGTCTCATCCGCCGAAGAGAAAATCAGCGCCAATGAGGAGCTGCTGTGCGATCCTGACGTGTATCAGGATCATGAAAAGGTACAGACCATTCACGCGGAGAATGAAGCTCTGAATCAAGAGCTCGAGAACTTATTAGCAGAATGGGAGGAACTCTCCTCAGAAGAATAGAAAAAGTCAAGCACCTCTTTAAGGGGTGCTTTTTTATCCACAGCTATCCTCCTTGTCAGCCATGTAAGTAAGCGTTTTATACACACTATCCACAAAATTTTCTGACTTTATCCACTTTACTAACAACTTACAGCCCCTTATCCAGCCTGGATTTCTGGATATACTCACAATCCTGTGGATATGTTAGAATTATCTGTTAATAAGTAAAAAAAGCCTCACGTTTTACAACGTGAGACGATCAAAGGATGTTAATTCCAAACCGGGCTGTCCGTTCATATCATATGAGCCCCGAATCCCCTTTTCAAAAGCAACGGTTCCGGCAGCCGCAATCATCGCTGCATTGTCCGTGCATAAAGAAAGCGGCGGGATGATAAGCTCGGGATCTCCCGAATGGCTGAATTCCTGCTGAAGTGCGGCTCTCAGCCCTTTGTTAGCGGCTACGCCCCCTGCCAGCAGCACTTGTTTAACCCCGTATTCTTTCGCGGCCTTAGAGGTTTTTGCCGTCAGTACATCAATGACACTCTGCTGAAAGCTTGCTGCAAGATCCTCCGGAGGAATCACCTCATTTTTTTGCGAGGCGTTATGAAGCGTGTTAATCACGGCTGATTTTAGGCCGCTGAAGCTGAAATTGTAAGACCCTTCTTCCAGCCACGCACGCGGAAGCGGAATGGAATCCGTTCCCACAGCAGCCAGCTTATCAATCTGCGGCCCTCCCGGATAAGGAAGCCCCATCGTTCTTGCCACTTTGTCGTAAGCTTCGCCTGCGGCATCATCCAGCGTTTCACCGATAACCTCAAATGAACCGTGCTCTTTCATATAAACCAATTCCGTATGTCCGCCTGACACAACCAAAGCAAGCGCCGGGAACTGAAGCTCTCCTATCAGCCTGTTTGCATAAATATGACCCGCAATGTGATGGACACCGACTAGCGGTATTTGATGGGCAAAGCTTAACGCCTTTGCCGCATTGACTCCGATTAACAGGGCTCCGACAAGTCCGGGTCCTTCCGTTACGGCAATCGCATCAAGATCATCAAAGCCCATCTCCGCTTTTGAAAGAGCTTCCTCAATCACAAGGGTGATCTGCTCCACATGATGTCTGGACGCTATTTCAGGCACGACCCCGCCGAAACGTTTATGGCTTTCAATTTGAGAAGCGACGACGTTTGAAATAATTTCATTCCCGTTTTTTACGACTGAGGCCGCTGTTTCATCACAGCTTGTTTCGATTCCTAATACATAAATATCTTGTTTTTCACTCATGTAATGTCACCCACATTAATAACGCATCTTCCCCGTTATCTGTATAGTATTGTTTTCTGATTCCACCGGCCTGAAGACCGAATTTTTTATATAAGGATTGGGCGGGATGATTTGAGACCCTGACTTCGAGAGAGAGCCTTCTTGCCTTTTTTTCTCTGCACAATTCTATCGCAGAGCGAAACAGCGCTTCTCCCAATGATTGGCCCCGATATTCCGGCTTAATGGCTATGTTCGTAATCTGCGCGTCATCTATAATAATCCAGATTCCGCAATACCCCGCCAGACAGCCGTCCTTTTCAATGACAAGGTAGTGGGCATACGGATTTTCCAAAAGCTCATGATAAAATGAATCCTTCGTCCACGGAGAAGTAAAGGATGCTGTTTCAATTTCATAAATTTGATCAATATCTTCCGGCCGCATGCTTCGAATCGCCGTTTTCGTTTTCATCCCTATCACCCTATTTTTGAGATTCCATCCATTTCGCTTCAGCCTCTGCCAGACGCAAATAATCCGGAACAAGGCTGTGGACATCCGCTTCTTCTTTTTCCAAGCCTAAAAACGCCAGCTCTGACGGCCGCGGATTATGCTGTGCAGCCGTTCCTATCACTGCTTGAGATGTCAGCTCATGCAGAATGGTTTCTTCATGAATCGCTGTATCGTGCCCTAAAAATAAAACCGGAGACGCTTTTTCTTTCAGCATGCCGAGCCAATCAGTCAAAAGGACATTCTGATCTGGAAGAACGGATTGTAATCGGCCGTCCTGATATTCATAAAGTCCCGTATATACCTGTCCGCGCCGGGCATCAAATAACGGGCAGATCAGTCCTTGAAAGTGCCGTCCGTTAGCCGCCAGCACCTCCAGACTCGAGACAGCGGAAACCGGAAGCTTCAGCGACCATGCCAATGTTTTTGCCAGCGTCACACCGATTCTGACACCTGTATACGATCCCGGTCCTTTCGCCACCGCTATTTTTGTAAGATCCTGCGGTGTTAGGCCGCAATCCTTCAGCAATGAATTGACAGCAGGCATGGCCCGCACGGAATGATTCTTTTTTAAATATGTAATATACTCCGCCATCACCGTTTTGTCACGAACGAGCGCGGCACCCAGCGTGTAATTTGACGTATCAATTGCCAGTATTGTCATGTTTATTTATCTCCTCACAAAGCGTTTCATACCGTGTTCCGCAAGCCGTAAAGGTAATGTCCCTTGCCTCATCACCGGCTCTCTTGATAACGATCTGCAGCCGTTCAGCAGGCAGCTGATCCTGAATTAAATGAGCCCATTCAATTAAACAGACGCCTTGTCCCTCAAAATATTCTTCAAGCCCTAAGTCTTCGCTTTCATCCTCCATACGATACACATCCATATGATATAGAGGAAGCGAACCGTCATGGTATTCTTTTATAATTGTAAAAGTCGGGCTGTTTACCACTCTCGTGATTCCCAGTCCTTCGGCAAAACCCTTTGTAAAAGTCGTTTTTCCCGCGCCTAAGTCGCCTTCCAGTGTCAAAATGTCTCCCGGCTTTGCCAAAGAAGCGGCAAGCTTGGCTACGGCTTTCGTTTCTTCGGGGTTTTTCGTTCTCCATTGTAATGTCTTCAAAGTGAGTCACCCGTCTTATTTAAAATGATTGTATCCTTTTTTCTCAAGGACGATTTGTCTCTGATCATTGGCTGTCAAAAGAACACATGCTTCCTTCCGTTCAGATACCGCCCCTATCTTCGCAATCGGAATGCCCGATTGAGTGCAGTAATCAAGCAAAGAAATCCACTCTTGCTGAGAAACCGTT